>NZ_FTMN01000017.1 GCF_900155945.1 Marinobacterium stanieri | reverse complement strand
TATTCGTACTCAGTGCAGTATTAAGGGATGTGAAAACGGGCACGATCTTCAAGGGCGTGACCCCGTTCTGGTGCGCAGATATCGTGCGTCTGGCGATGATCGTATTCATCGCACAGATTGCGCTGTTCCTGCCGGAAATGCTGTACCGCTAAGCGGTGCAGCACGTCCTGTCCTGAAGGGATAGAGGAGTAGAAGTATGTTCCATGATGTGAAAAAGATTCTGTACGTTTCCGACCTCGAGAAGGGTTCACGTCCGGCGTTCCGCGCTGCGGTCAGCCTCTGTGGGCATTACTCCGAGTCGCAGATCACCTATCTGCATGTGATTGAGTCACTCAGCGGTACCACCCGCAGCGTTCTCAGTAACATGATGGAGCAGGAAGAGATCGATGAGATGCTGAAGAAGGGCGTAGATGCCCTGAGCGAAAAAATTCGCAAGCGGATCGAGAAATTCTGCGAGGATGAGCTGGAAGAGCACGAAGTGCTGAGCCTGAAGAACATTGATGCACGTGTCGAAGAAGGAACGCCCTGGTCCAGAATTCTGGAAGTGGCCGACGAAATCGATGCCGACGTCATTGTGATGGGTACGCGCAAGCACAGTACCCTTGGTCAGCTGCTGGTCGGTTCTACTGCGACCAAAACGCTTACACATTCCAAGCGTCCTGTTCTGGTTGTCCCGCTGGGATAATCAAACTGCCAAATCTCTGCCCGGTGGCCAGCTGCCGGGCGGTCTTCCTTCAGCCATGGATGTGCTGCGCCTGATCTGCCTGAGCGAGCCTGCCAATGGTTAAATCGATTGACTCTCTGGCCCGTGGACTTCATGTCGTTGAAGTTATACGCCAGCACTCGCCTGTTTCTCTCGCCGAACTTCACCACCAGACCGGAATCAGCAAAGCGACGCTTTTGCGTGTTCTGAAAACCCTGCAGGAAGCCGGTTGGGTTTACCGTGCCTTGGGTGACTCCTGTTATCGGCTCTCGTTTACCCTCAATCGTAACCTGGCAGATAACGACCCGGGTGAACAGCTTGCCGAGCTGGCGGCCCCCATTATTCAGGAACTGCAAAGTGAATTGCGCTGGCCTGTGGATATCGCCATGCGCGACGGCCTGGCCATGAAAATAGTTGAGTCTACGCGTCTGCATTCGGTTTTTATCCTCAACCGGCAGGTGATGGGGTATCGGCCGCCATTTCTTATGTCCGGTAACGGGCGAGCGTATTTGGCGTTTTGCCCCGAAGAGGAGCGCCGCAGCATTATTAATGCGCTCAAGGCCAGTAAAACAAAAGAGGGGCGGCTAGCCTGTGACACCGTCTGGCTGCAGCAACTGCTGGAGCAAACCCGTCGTCAGGGTTATGGCGAACGGGAATCGTCCTATTTCGGGGTCGGGACCACCGAGGGTGAGCAGATCGCCGCCATTGCGGTGCCGGTGATGGATAAGCAGGGCGTCAGGGCGACACTGGCCCTGTCGTGGCCACAGGGGACCCTCAGCAAAGACCAGATTGACCAGCACTATTACCCTTTATTGCGCGGTGCGGCCGAGCGTTTATCAAAATTACTGGATAAGTAATTGTCCGCCCGTTTCACTTAGTGAAATGCCTCGTAGGAAATGCCATTTTCTTGATTAAGCTGCCTTCATATAACTAGAAAACCCGAACTCAAGGCAGTCAGATGGCAAAACAACCCAACATTCTTTTTATCATGGCGGATCAGCTGCGCGCCGATTATCTGGGCTGCACGGGCCACCCGTCTATCAAAACCCCGACCATTGATGCGCTTGCAGCATCCGGCGTCAATTTTACCAAGGCATATACTCAGGCGCCGGTGTGCGGGCCTTCTCGCATGTCCTTTTATACCGGCCGCTACGCCTTTTCCCATGGCGCGACCTACAACAACGTACCGCTGAAAGTCTCCGAGCAGAGCATGGGCGATTATCTGCGTCCGCTCGGATACCGTGTCGGGCTGGTGGGTAAAACCCACATGAAGAAGGACGTCGAGGGCATGCAGCGTTTGGGTGTTGATCCCGAATCTTCGCGTGGCGTGCTGTTGAGCGAATGCGGTTTCGAACCCTACGAGCGTGATGATGGCCTGCACCCGGATCAGACCGTATCGCCGGACCTGGCCTACAACGAATACCTGCGTGAGCAGGGCTTTGCCGGTGACAACCCCTGGCATGAATGGGCCAACTCGGCAGAAGGCGAGGATGGCGAAACCCTGTCCGGCTGGTATATGCGCAATTGCGACCGCGCTGCCCGAGTGCCGGAAGAACACTCCGAAACCGCTTACACCACCAATCGTGCCATGGATTTTATCCGTGAGTCAGCCGATCAGCCCTGGTGTCTGCACCTGAGCTACATCAAGCCGCACTGGCCCTATATTGCGCCGGCACCCTATCACGACATGTACACGGCTGCGGATGTTATCCCTGCAAATGCGACCGAACAGGAAAAGGAAAACCTGCACCCGGTTATCGAAGCCTTTATGGGGCATGATGAGTCGGTGAACTTCTCACGTGAAGAAGTGCGTGAACGTGTAATTCCGGCCTACATGGGTCTGATTACCCAGCTGGATGACCATCTGGCACGCCTGATCGCCTACCTTAAAGAGATCGGCCAGTACGACAACACCGTGATTGTGATGACCGCCGACCATGGTGATTACCTGGGCGATCACTGGCTGGGTGAGAAAGAACTCTTCCATGAAGCCAGCGCACGTATTCCGATGATTGTGCATGACCCGCGTCCTCAGGCTGATGCAACCCGTGGTCAGCTTGATGAACGTCTGGTTGAAGCGATCGACCTGGTGCCGACCTTTGTTGAGTGGGCAGGTGGTCAGGTGCCTGACCATATTCTGGAAGGCCGCTCACTGCTGTCCCTCATTCAGGGGGACAGGGTGGAGTCCTGGCGTGAGTATGCTGTCAGTGAAGCCGATTACGCCTGGCGCAAGGCGCGTTTTGCCCTGGAGCTGGAGCCGGACCAGACCCGCGCCATCATGATTACCGACGGACGTTGGAAGTACGTTCACTACGAACACTTCCGCCCCCAGCTGTTTGATCTGCAGTCAGATCCCCAGGAGCAAAACGATCTGGGGCAGGACTCTGCCTGTAAAGAGCAACGTGAACGCCTGGAGCAGGCGCTCTACGACTGGTACCGGATGCGCAAGACGCGCACCACCATCAGTAATGCAACCGTGGCCAATATGACCGGGAAGGCACACGCGCGCGGTTACCTGTTCGGCCTCTGGTGAGGCCTGACGGGCTACTATAACAATAAGGTAGACGACTATGCTGAGTAACTCGATTGCCTGGGCCAAGGCCCACCCGGCCCAATTATTGGGAGCACCCCTGTTCCTGGTAATGGTCGCATCGATCTTCTATACCGCCGGTTGGGGGATCTTCGATGACACCATTCTCAGGGTGGGTACATTCACTCTGTCTTGCGTGGTGCTTCTCTATGCCAGCATGACCCGGCAGGGGCGCGCCTGGTGGCACCGCTTAATCGACCTGGGGTTGATTGTCGCGGTGCTGGCAGCTGCCTATCGCTACTTCTGGGTTGCTGAAGAGCTGGAAACCGGACTCTATGAACTTGAGCAGACCGATGTGCTGATGGCGTTGGCCGGCCTTGCCGTGCTGGCAGAACTGATGCGTCGCATGATCGGCTTGACCCTGCTGATTGTCTGCTCACTGGCCCTGGGCTATGCCCTGTTCGGGCGTGAACTGCCGGGCGCTCTGTCACATGCGGGCATGGATCTGGAGCAGATGCTGACGACTGTCTGGTACAGCTTCGACGGTGTCTTTGGCAGTACCCTGGGTGTGGTGACATCCACCATCCTGATCTTCATCCTGTTCGGTGCATTGCTGGATGCCCTGGGTGTGGGTGTTGTGTTGCTGAAACTGTCGTTTCGCCTGACGCGACGCCTGCCGGGCGGTGATGCGCACGCAGCGGTGCTTGCCAGTGGCCTGTTTGGCACCATTTCAGGCAGCTCGGTGGCCAATGTAGTGGGCACCGGCGTTATTACCATCCCGATGATCAAGAAGAGTGGTTTTCCGGGTCGCTTCGCCGGTGCTGTCGAGGCGGCTGCCTCCAGTGGTGGTCAGCTGATGCCGCCGATCATGGGCGCCGTGGCGTTTATCATGGCGGACGTAACCGGTATTACCTACCTCAATATCACCCTAGCGGCGCTGATTCCGGCCATCTTCTACTATGCCAGTCTGTTTACGTTTATCTCCACCGAGGCCAAACGCCTGGGCATGAAAGCTCAGGGCAAGGAGGCCGTAGAGCCGCTGACTCGACTGGAAAAACTCAAGGGGCTGGCATTTGTCGTGCCGCTGGGCTTGATCATTGTGCTGATGATCCAGGGCAGCAGCCCGGCACAGGCCGGTTTCTGGGCGCTGATCACTGCCGCTGTGCTTGGTGTTGCCGTTGACCCCGGCCTGCTGAAAAAGCCCAGCCAGCTGTGGCATATGGTGTCCAGCGGTGCCAAGTCGGCTTCTACCATCATGGTGGCCGTGGCTGCCGTGGGTATCATCATTGCGGTCATGAATGCCACCGGCCTGGGGCTGCGTTTCTCTGAAGTGATTCAGCTGGTTGCCGGTGACAGCCTCTTTGTGTCGCTGCTGCTGATGGCCGGTGGCTGTCTGGTATTGGGCATGGGTATGCCGACAGTACCCGCGTATCTGGTGATCATTCTGGTGATGGGCCCTGCGGTGCAATCCCTGGGTGTGGAACTGATCGCCGCACACCTGTTCGTGGTTTACTACGCCGTACTGTCCGCAGTGACGCCGCCGGTCGCGCTGGCTGCTTTTGCCGCTGCGCCTATCGCCCAGGCCAACCCGCTGCGTGTGAGTGTGACCTCACTGCGCCTGGCCGTAATCGGCTTCCTGATCCCGTTCGCCTTCGTCTATCAGCCGTCCATGCTGCTGATTAATGACAGCTTCAGCTGGTTTGGACTGATCACCGCTGTGGTGACCACAACGGCCGCCATTATGCTGGTCGCCGGTGCCTTCTCGGCGAAGGGCTTCAAACGTGCGCTTTACCTGGCTGCGGGCTTTGCCGTGATCTCCCCGCTCTGGTGGGTGCAGTTGCTGGCATTGGCGCTGGTGCCGGTGCTGCTGTTCGAACAGAGCCGTCGTGGCACGCTGCCGGGACGTCACTTCTTCTGTAAACAACTATAAGAAATAACCAAAGGTACCTCTTATGTTTAACTTCAAGACTCGTTCACTGAAAACGCTGACTGCTTCTCTTTGTGCTGGTGTGCTGCTGAGCGCCGGTGCGACCCAGGCGCAGGCCAAGGAAAGCTTCCGCATGTCCACCCTGGGGCCGGGCAGCAGCCCCTACATGGTTATGACCCACTTTGCCAATACAGTGAACAAGGAGCTGCCCGAGTACTCCATCGTTGTGAATGCGACCGGCGTGGCGCCCAAACATGCGCTGGATACGGCCAAAGGGCGCGGGGAGTTTTTCATGATGTCGCCGTCTATTCATAACTATATGAAAAGCGGTGGTGGCATGTTCGGCAAGATCAAAAGCGCCCAGGACCTGTCCCAAAACCTGAGAGCGGTGTTCATGTTCCCGATGGGTCTGTATCAGGCCGTAACCTATGCCGAAGATGACATCCAAAGCCTGAAGGACATCAAGGGCAAGCGTGTTTTTGCCGGCCCTCCGGGTGGTGTGGCGCGTCGTACCGTTGAAACCATGATTCGCGCAGCAACCGGCTATGAAGCGGGTGAAGACTACACGTCTGTAAAACTGGGCCATGAATCTGCGTCCCAGGCGTTTCAGGATCACAACATCGATGTCTACTTCAACGCGACGGTGGCACCGAGCCCGGTGATCAGCCAGATTGCTCTGACCAATAAGGTACGCTTCATTGGCGTGGACATGGATACCTTCAACTCCAACCCTGAACTGCAGAAACTGGTCAGCATCCCGGGCTACAGCATCAAACCGCTGGAGCCGGGTGTCTACGGTGAAAATCAGGTGAATGAAGAGCCGGTCTATACCATTGGTATCAACGTGGGCATTGCTACCAACAAGGATCTGGATGAAGAAACCATCTACAAGATGACCAAGGCATACTGGGATGGTCTGGAAGCGCAGAAGGAAAGCACCCCCTGGTTGCGCAACCTGAGCCTGGAAAGCGTGTTTGCTGACATGAACATGCCAATGCACCCTGGTGCTGCCCGTTACTTCCGCGAAATCGGACTGGAAGTCCCTGAGGTCAAGTAAGACACGGCGGTTGTAATGAGGGGGCGCTGAGCCCCCTTTTTTGTATCTGGCGCTCTAAACTGCCACTATAGCGCGCGTTTGTGATCACCTGATCGGATCTTTATCGATGTCAGTCTGGACCAACAAATTATTACCTTTTTTGCGCTGGCGTGACCGGGTCACGTCGGACAACCTGAAAGCCGATTTCATGGCAGGCCTGACCGGTATGGTACTGGTACTGCCACAGGCGGTTGCATACGCCTTCATTGCCGGTTTGCCTCCTGTGTATGGCCTCTATACCGCCATGGTATCAGCGGTGATCGCCTCCCTGTTTGGCTCTTCCTGGCACCTGATCTCGGGGCCGACTGCGGCACTTTCCATTGTCGTCATGAGTGTGATCAGCGGCCTGGGCGACTTCTCGACGGAGCAATATGTCGGGCTGGTGATCAGCCTGACGTTGCTGACGGGCCTGATACAGCTGGCACTGGGCCTGTTTCGTATGGGCAGCCTGGTCAACTTTATTTCGCACACGGTGGTGATTGGCTTTACGGCCGGGGCGGCGATTCTGATTGCGGTAAGCCAGCTCAAGCATGTATTGGGTGTCGAAGTACCCGGCGGGCTGTCGATGATGGCGACGCTGGAACATCTGGGGGCACACATTGAGGGGCTGAACTGGATCGCGCTGCAGGCCGGGCTGGCAACACTGGTGGTGGCCGTACTGGTGCGTAAAATCAGTCGTAAACTGCCACACCTGCTGATCGGCATGGCCAGCGGCAGCCTGGTTTGCTACCTGCTGGACCCTGCCGGTGATGCCGTTGCCTATGTTGGCGCTCTGTCGGGGCAGCTGCCCACGCCGGTACTGCCTGAATTCAACTTCGCTACTTTGCAGTCACTGGCATCGGGGGCCCTGGCGGTTGCACTGCTGGGCCTGATCGAGGCCGTGTCCATCGCCCGTGCCATCGCGGTTCGCTCCCACCAGCAGATTGATGGCAACCAGGAGTTTATAGGGCAGGGGCTGTCCAACGTGATCGGCAGTTTCTTTGCCTGTTACGCCAGTACCGGGTCATTTACCCGCTCCGGGGCCAATTATGATGCCGGTGCCCGCACCCCGCTGGCAGCCGTTTTCGCGGCGGTATTGTTGGCCCTGGTGGTGGTGACCTTGCCTCAGCTGACGGCCCGTTTGCCGTTGGCGGTAATGGGCGGATCCATTCTGCTGATTGCCTGGAACCTGATCGATTTCCGCAATATTCGTCATATCCTGTCCACGAGTCGCTCAGAAGCGGCAATCCTGCTGGTGACCCTGTTCTCGACCCTGCTGGTGGAGCTTGAGTTTGCCATCTACATTGGTGTGATGCTGTCGCTGGCACTTTACCTGCGTCGTACTTCACAGCCGCGAGTTACTCAGGTAGCACCGCTGCAGCAAACCGAGCGCCGTCATATCCGTAATATCAACCGCTACCAGCTGGAGGAGTGTCCACAGCTGAAAATCATCCGTATCGATGGCTCCCTGTTCTTCGGCGCGGTTGATCATGTGCAGCAGGAGATCCGCCGCCTGACGGCACCCGGCAGCGGCGTTAATCATATTCTGGTGATCGGCAAGGGCATCAACTTTATCGATGTGGCCGGTGTGGAGATGTTGCATCAGGAGATCAACCGCCTGTACATGATGAGTGGTGACCTGCTGATCAGCTCGCTCAAGGGCACCGTCATGGATGAACTCAAAAGCACGGGTGCCATTGAGCTTCTGGGTGAGCAGCGCTTTCACGACACGCCGCGTTCGGCAATCGAAACACTGATCCCGCAGCTGGATCAGGACCGCTGTGCAACCTGCACGAAACGGATTTTTGGGGATTGTCCGCCGCCCAGCGGCGTGTGAAAAATGGCCACCGTCATTAGGCAGTGGCCGACACAAAACGAACTGTCTCTTAGTGCTGCAGGAAGTCCAGCACCATACGGTTGAAGCGGTCTGCATGTTCCCACTGCGCCCAGTGGCCGCACTGGTTGAAGATATGCAGTTGGGAGTTGGGAATCCCCGCTACCAGGCGCAGGCCGGTATCCATGGGTACGAAGCGGTCCTGACGGCCCCAAATCACCAGAGTATCCTGTTTGATCTCGGGCAGGCGTGGACTGAAGTCCGGGAACTGCTTCGGGTTTGCCTGCAGGCTTTTGACGAAGTTCTCCAGGTGGTCACGGCGTTTGAGCATGTTGTCCAACCGGGTCTGAAACAGTTCTTCGGTCAGGTCGCTGGTATCGAACACGAAGACCGACATCATCTGCTTCAGGTTCTCAATGGTCGGCTCACGGTAGAGCTTCTGCAGCAGCTTGATTCCTTCCGCCGGCATCGGTGTAAACAGGCTGGCACCACCTGTGCCGCCACCCATCAGTACCAGCTTGCCGACACGTTCCGGGTTTTCCAGTGTAAAGGCGACAGCACTGTGGCCACCCATGGAGTTGCCCAGGATATGGATCTGTTCAAGGTCCAGCGCATCGACTAAGGATTTCAGAGCGCGAGCGTTCAGGTCGGAACGTGAACCGGTACAGACGATAGAATCGCTTTTGCTCCAGCCAGGGCAGTCGAGCAGGATGACACGATAACCGGCGGCGACCAGGGGGTCGATATTGCGGTTGAAGTTGGCCCAGCCGCTTGCGCCGGGGCCAGAGCCGTGCAACATGACGATGGTTTCGCGGCCTTCGCCGCAGTCGTTGTAATGCAATTTGACCGGCTGGCCATCCAGTTCGATGTCGATAAAGCGGCTGCTACCCGCTTCAGTCAGGTTCATGCTCATGTTGTACTCCTGCTAAAACACATAACCCCGACACGTGCCGGGGTGAGAAATTCGGTAGTGTCACTTACTGGGGAATTTGCCTGAAGCCGCCGTTCAGGTAGATCAGCGCTTCGCCATCCTGGCGCTCGCGGGTTGCCAGTACTTCGCAGAGGAAGGCGTGATGGGTGCTTTCGTCAAATACTTTAACGACGCGGCAATCAAAGTTTGCCAGCGCACCCTGAAGTGCTGGAGCACCGGTAGTCAGGTTATCCCAGGTACCAAATTCAAAACGTGACTCGCCCTGTACATCCTTGATCATGCCTGCGAATGCCTTGGCAACATCTTCCTGGTCACCCGCCAGGACGTTGACACACAGTGCGCCACTTTTAAGGATAAGCTCGCTGGCGTAAACACCTTTGTTGACGAATACGACCAGGCGAGGCGGGTCGGCTGTCACGGAGCAAACTGCGGTGGCGGTCAGACCGGCCCGTGCCTTGTCGTCACCACTGGTAATGGTGCTGACGCCCATGGCGAAATGTCGCATGCCGTTACGGTGTTCGTCGGCACTGACCATCGATTTTTCGCTCAGCTCGGCGTTGGGTGTCCAGTCAAGCAGCTGGTTGATGTGCTGATTCATGATCGTCTCTCTAATAATTCAGGCGGGGCCCTCTGCAGCTATACAGAAGGCTCTTAGCTCTGGTGTTTGCGCCAAAGGGGGCGGCTTATCCCTTAACGCCAAACGGGTTTGGCTTATGCCTTAACGCCGAAAGGATTCGGCTGGGGCAGCGGGTTACCCAGCAGCTGGCCGCCCAACAGGTCACCGATGTTGTCCTGGTTCTGGGTGATATGGTTAGCGCCCACCAGAATGTCGCGCATCTGGCGCTGCATCGGGTTGTTCAGCCATACGCCACGGGTCGAGGTCTTCTTGAAGATCATGTGGGCCGCATCGAAGCAGTCACCGCCGGTGAACTGGTTGGTCGCAAAGTGGCGTACACGCACATCCGTCGGTACCAACTCGCCACGTGAGGCGTAGCTCCAGGCTTCGTTGGTATTGCTCAGTACGCGTGCTTCGGCAGCCGTGATTTTGGCTTCTGCTTCGCCCAGGCGGTATTTGATGAACGGGTCATTCACCGCAGCACCTACGGCCTGGTTCAGGTTCTGGCGCGGTACCATATGCTCCACGTAGAGATCCGACATGCCACGGGCCATACCGATCAGCACTGAGGAAACGGCTGCATAGAACACGAAGAAGAAGGGGACCTTGTACAGATTTTCGACGTGGCCGTGGGACTCTTGGTCGTAGGCGCCGATCACATGGCTGCGGTAAGCCGGCACGAAGACGTCTTTGATCACCAGCTTCTTGCTGCCGGTACCGGCCAGGCCGACCACGTGCCAGTCATCGATGATTTCTTCAATCTGGTCACGCTGAACCCAGAAGGAGCGGAATACCATTTCGCCGTTTTCCTGCACGCGACCACCGAGGAAGGTGCCGCCTTCGGCATGGTCGCAGCCGCTGGAAGTAAGCCATTCACCGTTTAGGCGGTAGCCGCCTTCAACAACGTCCACGGTACCGAAAGGCGCGTAGGAGGAGGACACCAGACGGGTGTTGTCTTCGCCCCAAAGCTCATCACCCACCTGCTCCGGCAGCAGGCCTACTTCGAAGGGATGTACGCCCAGCACCATTACATTCCAGGAGCTGGACGGACAGCCACGAGCCAGTTCGATCAGCACACGGTTGAGTACATTGGGATGCATCTCGTAGCCGCCCCAGCGTTTGGGCTGCAGGATTTTGAAGAAGCCGGCTTCCTGGAAGGCTTTGATGGTCTCTTTGGGGACCATGCGAGCCTTTTCACAGGCATCGGCACGTTCGCGTAGCATCGGGATCATGTCGCGGGCGCGCTGTACGATCTCTTCTTCGGTCGGGATTGGGGTAACGATAGCGTTCATATCGGTCTCTCCAGATGATTCGTTTTATTGTTAGCTGTGGTCAGCTCAGGCGGGAGTGGCGCTGACCACGCCGTAGCCCGCAATCCATTCGTTGATGGGGCGGTAATAATCCTTGCGTGCCTGGTAGGGGCCACTGGCCGCCAGTGCGGCGAAGGCGGCCACCCAGGTACGTACTTCGTGAGTAGAGCGTCCGGCTTCGGTTGATATCTGCTGGATGTCGAAGTCATCCACCTGTTCAAGCTCGCCGCTCTGCAGCAGTTCGATAAAGGCTTCGTCCCAAACAGCGTTGAGCGGCGTCTGCTGGCAGAGCTCGGAGCCGTAGATCCTGCCAGCGGCAATGGTACGGGCTTCGCGCGCCGCACGACCTTCCGGTGTCGGGTTGCGGCCGCAGATCAGGAACTCCTGTACTTCTTGCGGTGAATCGGCCAGCAGGGGAACCGGAGGTTCGTGAGACAGGCCTCCGGTACCAAGGATCAATACGCGCTTGTTCAGTCCGGCCAGGAAGTTGCCAACGGCCTCTCCCAGTTTGCGGATACGGCGGTAGGGTACGAAAGGCGGCGCCACCGAGTTGATAATGATCGGGATCACCGGATAACGGGTCAGGCTGCCGGTCATCTCTTCCAGTGTTTGTGTGCAGCCATGGTCAACTTGGAGGCGGTGTGACAGAGATACATCCAGGTCACTGTCCGTCAGGTGTTTGGTCAGCTCCAATGCAAGCTCGGCGTCAACAGACAGGTTACCTGTCAAGGTGCCGTAGTCACCCACCGACTCGGCGGCGGTGGCAACCACAAACGGAGGCATCAGGTCGTAGAAAAGGCCGTTGTAATGGTCCGGGGCGAACACGAGGATCAGTTCAGGATCGAAGGCTTCAACTTCAGCACGTGACTGAGCCAATACTGCATCAACTTCGGCCACAACATCGGCACTGGGGTCATTACGACCGCGCAAAGGGGTATGTGACAGGCATTTAAGCTGTATGCTCATCTCTCTACCTTCTTTTTATATGTAATAGAGGAAAGGGCTATTTATCGCGCAAATTAAAATGAATGCGGTAAATAGAGTTTCGATCCTGTTAGCTAAATAAAGAATTCACATGATTCTAAAAATTTAGATTTCTTTATCTTGCGAGCAGGTGATTAATTTGGATTGGATTTTGTACAGGGGAGAAAAGATCTTCAAGCAAAAACAGATAGCGGGTGCACATAGTGCACAGGCTTTGTGGGTATCTTCTGTGGCCAGTGAATCTGTCGCTAGCGGATTTGAGGAGAGAGGCGTTGCTGTATCAGGCTCACAACTGACTGCATGGCACCCAAGTAACGACGCGCGGCTTCCTCAATCGTCATCGCATCAGCGATATAGACCAGGTTCAAGCAGCCCAAGACCCTTTCGCCTTCACGAATGGGCAGGGCAATAGCGGCAATGCGGCCTTCTTCGCCCCAGTCGCGGTAATTGGAGCCATAGCCATCCTGGCGGGTTTTGCGGATGAGTTTTTCGACATATTCGGAGTCTTGCGCCAGTTTGGCCTGGCTGTCGTCCCGGCTGGCCAGGAGCTGGATAATCTGGTCGCGCTCCTGGTCGGGACAGTTGGCAATATAGGCCCGCCCGGCTGCTGTGAGTAGCATGGGCAAGCGACGGCCAACCATGGAGCGGTGGAAGGAGAGTCGGCTGAAACGGTGTGTGGTTTCGCGTATCACCATGGCATCCACATCCAGAGTGGAGATGTCTGTAGGCCAGACAACTTCCTGCAACAACTGACCCAGCAGCGGGGCCGCACACTGGGATACCCACTGCTCATCACGAAAGCCCTCGCTAAGTTCACGTACCTTAAGGGTGAGCAGGTAGCTGTCATCCGACTCACTGCGTCGCACGTATCCTTCATGCTGAAGGGTTTCCAAAAGGCGGCGAACAGTGGTGCGGTGCAGGCCGGTTTGTTGAGACAGTTCGGTTATACGTGCGCCGCCATCACAGCGGTTAAGACAATGCAGCAAAGCCAGGCCTCGCATCAAACCCTGGACCAGTTTGTACTCCCCCTGTCCCGTCGACTTGTCCTGCTCTGACATGACTCTTGTCCTTTTATTGGCTGTGCACATAGTGCACCTTGCTGTCGATTTCTGTTGCTGCTGCTCAGGCGCTATTTCTATACTCCGGACCATAATAAAAACATGCCGTCACGGAGTCCACAAATGATATTCAATGGGTTGTACCGCTTTCGCCTTTTAAAGCGAATTAAAAGCATTCTATTGAACATGAGTAATTGCAGAGAAAATACTTTTGATTGTTGGCTTGTTTATTCAGCTGCCAATATTTCGGATGTGAACGTTTTTATATCTGCACAATATGATAATGCAATTCATCAGAATATCGCCCTCAAATAGTTTTCCGCACCGCCTGTTTTAGCAACCTCAAGCTGCCCAGCCATATTGCTAAGGCGCACTCAGGGTATGGAGTTACATGGTGAACGAACAACAGTTACATGAAATGGCCGAGCGTTTGCGCCAGGCCGAACAGTGCAGAGAAGCAACCTCGCCCGTTCGAGATCAACTCGCCCCTCAAGATATTGAAGCTGCCTACCGAATTCAGCAGATCAATACCGAACATGCGGTTGTCCAGGGCCGACGTATCGTGGGCCGAAAAATTGGCCTGACAAACCCCCGTGTACAGGCCCAGCTGGGTGTAGACCAGCCGGACTTCGGCACTCTGTTTGCGGATATGAGCTTCGGTGACAACGACATTATTCCCGCTGACCTGGTGATGCAGCCAAAGGTTGAGGCCGAGATTGCTTTCATCATGGACCATGACCTGCCACAGCAGGACTGCACCCATGCCGAGTTGATGCAGGCGATCGGCTGGGTCGTACCGGCGCTGGAGATCGTCGGAAGCCGGATCAGCAACTGGGATATCCGTTTTGTCGACACGGTGGCGGATAACGCGTCCAGCGGCTGCTTCGTACTGGGAACCCCGGCCCGCCGTCTTGATGGCGTTGACCTGCGTGGTGCCGAGATGCGGATGACGCGTAATAGCGAGATCGTTTCCACTGGCAGCGGCGCCGAGTGTCTGGGCAACCCGCTTAATGCCGCTCTTTGGCTGGCGCGGACCCTGAGCCGTTTGGGCACGCCTTTGAAAGCCGGTGACCTGGTGCTCAGCGGTGCTCTGGGTCCGATGGTGGAATGTGCGCCGGGAGACCGTTTCGACGCTGAAATCAGCGGTATTGGCCAGGTGGCCGTCGAGTTTGCGCAGGCAAGCGCCTGAACCTCTCTCTGTAGGAGTCAGAATGAAAAAGACTAAAGTAGCCATCATCGGTTCCGGCAACATCGGTACCGACCTGATGATCAAAATCATGCGCAACAGTGACGGCCTGGAAATGGGCGCCATGGTTGGGATCGATGCCAATTCGGACGGTCTGGCCCGCGCGGCCAGGATGGGCGTTGCAACCACGCATGAAGGTGTTGAAGGCCTGGCGCAAATGCCCGTTTTTGAGGAGATCGACATCATTTTTGATGCGACTTCGGCCAAGGCACACATGCATAACGAAGTGTTCCTGCGCGGTAAAAAAGAGGGGCTCAAATTTATCGACCTGACGCCGGCGGCGATCGGTCCCTACTGTGTACCAGTCGTTAATCTGGAACAGCACCTCCACGAGGGCAACGTGAACATGGTGACCTGTGGTGGTCAGGCAACCATTCCAATGGTGGCGGCAGTATCACGCGTGGCCAAGGTGCACTATGCCGAGATTGTGGCGTCGATCTCCAGCAAGTCGGCCGGCCCGGGCACCCGTGCCAATATTGACGAATTCACCGAAACCACCACCAAGGCGATCGAAGTGGTCGGCGGTGCCAGCAAGGGCAAGGCGGTGATCATCCTCAACCCGGCCGAGCCGCCGCTGCTGATGCGCGACACCGTCTACGTACTTTCCGAGAAAGCTGATCAGGCGCAGGTGGAAGCCTCCATCGAGGAGATGGCCGCGGCGGTACAAAGCTACGTGCCGGGCTACCGCCTGAAACAGAAGGTCCAGTTCGACGAAATTCCTGACGATCAGCCTATCAATATTCCGGGGCATGGCCATTTCAGCGGCCTGAAAACCTCTGTTTTCCTCGAAGTGGAAGGTGCGGCTCATTACCTCCCGGCCTACGCCGGCAACCTCGACATCATGACCTCTGCCGCGCTGGGTACCGCCGAGCGCATCGCCAAGTCACTGGTTAACTGAGGACGATAAAAATGACATTTAATCCCGGCAAGAAACTCTACATCTCTGACGTGACGCTGCGTGACGGCAGCCATGCAGTGCGCCACCAGTACTCGATCAAGAACGTACAGGACATCGCCCGTGCTCTGGATAAAGCCAGGGTGGACTCCATTGAAGTGTCCCATGGTGACGGCCTGCAGGGCTCCAGCTTCAACTACGGCTTCGGTGCCCATACCGACCTGGAGTGGATCGAAGCGGTGGCGGAAGTGGTCGAGCATGCGCAGATCGCCACGCTGCTGCTGCCCGGTATCGGCACCGTGCATGACCTGGAAAGCGCCTACAGCGCTGGTGCCCGCATAGTGCGTGTCGCCACGCATTGCACCGAGGCAGACGTGTCCCGTCAACATATCGAACACGCCCGCAAGCTGGGCATGGATACCGTTGGCTTCCTGATGATGAGCCACATGCAGACGCCGCAAGGGCTGGCAGAGCAGGCCAAGCTGATGGAGAGCTACGGTGCCACCTGCATCTACGTGGTGGATTCCGGCGGCGCCATGGGCATGCAGGATATCCGTGACCGTTTCCGTGCGGTGAAGGATGTACTTGATCCGTCCACCCAGACCGGCATCCATGCCCACCACAACCTGGCACTGGGTGTGGCCAATTCCATCGTCGCGGTGGAAGAAGGTTGTGACCGTGTTGATGCCTCGCTGGCCGGTCAGGGTGCCGGTGCCGGTAACGCACCGCTGGAAGTGTGCATCGCCGCCTTCGACAAGGTGGGTTGGGAGCACGGTACCGATCTGTACGCCCTGATGGATGCTGCCGACGACATCGTGCGTCCGCTGCAGGACCGCCCAGTGCGTGTAGACCGTGAAACCCTGGCGCTGGGGTATGCAGGCGTCTACTCCAGCTTCCTGCGTCACTCCGAAGTGGCGGCCGAAAAATACGGTCTCAAGACCGTCGATATTCTGGTCGAGCTGGGCAAGCGCCGCATGGTAGGCGGCCAGGAAGACATGATTGTCGATGTGGCACTGGATCTTCTCAAGCGTCAATAAATCCCAAAGGGTCGGCTAGCGCCGGCCCTTTGTATATACCCCGTTACTTAGAACAAACAACAGACAAAACAAATACATAAACATAACAATACAGGACTATCCCCCATGAAAAAGATGAATGTCGCTGCTCTTGCGCTGGCTGCTGCCGGTACTGTGTTTTCTGCTTCCGCATGGAGCCAGACAGTGATGCGCTTTGCCAGCTGGATGCCGCCGACACACCCGGTCAATGAAGTGGTACTTCCGACCTGGAAAAAATGGATCGAGGAAGCCACCGATAACCGCGTAACTCTCGCCGTTGAGTACAACATGGGACACCCCAAAACCATGTTTAACCTGGTCGAAGATGGT
Organism: Marinobacterium stanieri; assembly: GCF_900155945.1. Lineage (GTDB taxonomy): Bacteria > Pseudomonadota > Gammaproteobacteria > Pseudomonadales > Balneatricaceae > Marinobacterium > Marinobacterium stanieri. Next base: position 1,093 of record NZ_FTMN01000017.1, on the reverse strand, counting down.
GTGGCCGATGCCAGCTGGGGCTATCACGGTTATGTGCCGGGCCGTTTCCGCCTGACCCAGATTGTGGAGCAGCCCTTGCTCGGTGTATCCGGTGAAGCCGCTTCCGTGGCCCACTGGCGTGTGCACAACAAGTATTTCAAGGACACTTATGAGTTTGAGGGTCTGGAGTTGGTGGCGCTGGTAACTCATGGCCCGGGTCAGATTCACAGCACGTTTCCAGTAAACACGCTGTCCGAGCTTGAGGGCAAAAAGATTCGAGTCGGTGGTGGCGTTCAGTCTGTTATTGGTGAGCGTGCCGGTCTGGTACCGGTATCCGCACCGGCCCCCAAGGTTTACGAAATGCTGCAGCAGGGCGTAATTGACGGAGTTTTTCTACCGGTTTGTGATGTCAAGAATTTGCGCTTGAATGAAGTGATTACCGACAGTACCCAGCTGCCGGGCGGCATGTACCTGGGCAGTTTCTCATTCTTTATCAATCCGGACTTCATGGCTGATCTGGACCCGAAAGATGCTGAAGCAATCAGGGCGGTATCCGGTGAGCGACTGTCTGCTCTGGGCGGTTGGGCGCAGGACCAATCCGATGTGGCCGGTTTGAAACTGGCACGAGAGAGCGGCGTGCGTATCAATACAGTTGGCGTAAACGATCCTTTGGCGCAGGAGTATAAGGCGCTGGCTGAAGGGATCGATGAAGCCTGGATTGAAAGCGTGTCGGATCTTGATGTGGACGCCCGTGAGGCCCTGAAAGAGCTGCGTGAAATTGCACGTGGTTATGAATCCAACCAAGATGTCATTGCCAATATTCAGGAGTGAGCATGTCATTTGCCGCCTGGCTTAATGAACATTATGACGAGAAGGGGCCGGCCAAGTGGCTGGCCTTTTTCCTCGAGGCTGTATCTTCATTAGTGCTGTTTACCCTGATGGCGTTGACCTGTGTCGACGTGGTCGGGCGTTATCTCTTCAACAGTCCGCTGCATGGTGGCACCGAGCTGACCGAGATCGGTCTGGCGGTGATGGTATTTGCGGCCATGCCGGTGATTACCTGGCGCGGCGGTCATATCGTGGTTGATCTGTTGGACCGCTTCCTGGGCTCCAA
>NZ_FTMN01000019.1:1943-5196 GCF_900155945.1 Marinobacterium stanieri | reverse complement strand
TGCTTGGCGATGACCTACTCTCACATGGGGAAGCCCCACACTACCATCGGCGATGACGCGTTTCACTGCTGAGTTCGGTATGGGATCAGGTGGTTCCACGGCTCTATGGTCGCCAAGCAAAACTGGAACAAACTGGATCTGAAAGTCTTTACGATTGTCTGTGTTGTCGCTACAAGCGCTCAACCGGTGCTCTTGCGAGCCGATAATCTGTTATACGTAACCATTCATCCAAACGCCTTGGGCGTTATATGGTCAAGCCTCACGAGCCATTAGTACAGGTTAGCTCAATGCCTTACAGCACTTACACACCCTGCCTATCAACGTCCTGGTCTCGGACGGCTCTACAGGGACCTCAAGGGTCCAGTGAGATCTCATCTTGAAGGGGGCTTCCCGCTTAGATGCTTTCAGCGGTTATCCCGTCCGAACGTAGCTACCCGGCAATGCCACTGGCGTGACAACCGGAACACCAGAGGTTCGTTCACTCCGGTCCTCTCGTACTAGGAGCAACTCTTCTCAAATCTCAAACGCCCACGGCAGATAGGGACCGAACTGTCTCACGACGTTCTAAACCCAGCTCGCGTACCACTTTAAATGGCGAACAGCCATACCCTTGGGACCGGCTTCAGCCCCAGGATGTGATGAGCCGACATCGAGGTGCCAAACACCGCCGTCGATGTGAACTCTTGGGCGGTATCAGCCTGTTATCCCCGGAGTACCTTTTATCCGTTGAGCGATGGCCCTTCCATACAGAACCACCGGATCACTAGAACCTACTTTCGTACCTGCTCGACGTGTCTGTCTCGCAGTCAAGCACCCTTCTACTCTTGCGCTCATTGGCTGATTTCCGACCAGCCTGAGGGTACCTTCGTGCTCCTCCGTTACACTTTGGGAGGAGACCGCCCCAGTCAAACTACCCACCACACAATGTCCTCGATCCCGATAAGGGACCTGAGTTAGAACCTCAACAGTACCAGGCTGGTATTTCAAGGACGGCTCCACACTGGCTAGCGCCAATGCTTCAAAGCCTCCCAGCTATCCTACACAAATAATGTCAAAGTCCACTGTGAAGCTATAGTAAAGGTTCACGGGGTCTTTCCGTCTAGCCGCGGGGACGCTGCATCTTCACAGCGAGTTCAATTTCACTGAGTCTCGGGTGGAGACAGTGTGGCCATCGTTACGCCATTCGTGCAGGTCGGAACTTACCCGACAAGGAATTTCGCTACCTTAGGACCGTTATAGTTACGGCCGCCGTTTACCGGGGCTTCGATCAAGAGCTTCGCCGAAGCTAACCCCATCAATTAACCTTCCGGCACCGGGCAGGCGTCACACCCTATACGTCCACTTTCGTGTTTGCAGAGTGCTGTGTTTTTAATAAACAGTCGCAGCCACCTGGTATCTTCGACCGACATCAGCTTAGGGAGTAAATCCCATCACCAACACCGGCGTGCCTTCTCCCGAAGTTACGGCACCATTTTGCCTAGTTCCTTCACCCGAGTTCTCTCAAGCGCCTTGGTATTCTCAACCTGACCACCTGTGTCGGTTTGGGGTACGGTCACACATAACCTGAAGCTTAGAGGATTTTCCTGGAAGCATGGCATCAACCACTTCACTCCATAAAGGAGCTCGTCATCAGGTCTCAGTCTTAAGAAGCCGGATTTGCCTAACTTCTCAACCTACACCCTTAAACACGGACAACCAACGCCGTGCTGGCCTAGCCTTCTCCGTCCCCCCGTCGCAGTTATGCGCGGTACAGGAATATTAACCTGTCTCCCATCGACTACGCTTTTCAGCCTCGCCTTAGGGGCCGACTCACCCTACCCTGATTAGCATTGGATAGGAACCCTTGGTCTTCCGGCGAGGGGGTTTTTCACCCCCTTTATCGTTACTCATGTCAGCATTCGCACTTCTGATACCTCCACGGTGCCTCCCGGCTTCCGCTTCAACGGCTTACAGAACGCTCCTCTACCATGCCCTAAGGCATCCGCAGCTTCGGTGTCTAGTTTGAGCCCCGTTATATCTTCCGCGCAGGCCGACTCGACTAGTGAGCTATTACGCTTTCTTTAAAGGATGGCTGCTTCTAAGCCAACCTCCTAGCTGTCTGAGCCTTCCCACATCGTTTCCCACTTAACTAGAACTTTGGGACCTTAGCTGGCGGTCTGGGTTGTTTCCCTTTCCACGACGGACGTTAGCACCCGCCGTGTGTCTCCCATGATTGCACTCTTGGGTATTCGGAGTTTGCATCGGGTTGGTAAGTCGGGATGACCCCCTAGCCGAAACAGTGCTCTACCCCCCAAGGTGAGACATGAGGCGCTACCTAAATAGCTTTCGAGGAGAACCAGCTATCTCCGGGCTTGATTAGCCTTTCACTCCGATCCACAGGTCATCCGCTGGCTTTTCAACGACAGTCGGTTCGGTCCTCCAATTGATGTTACTCAATCTTCAACCTGCCCATGGATAGATCGCCCGGTTTCGGGTCTACTCCCAGCGACTAAACGCCCTATTAAGACTCGGTTTCCCTACGCCTCCCCTAAACGGTTAAGCTTGCCACTGAAAGTAAGTCGCTGACCCATTATACAAAAGGTACGCAGTCACCGTCCGAAAACGGCTCCCACTGCTTGTACGTACACGGTTTCAGGGTCTATTTCACTCCCCTCACAGGGGTTCTTTTCGCCTTTCCCTCACGGTACTGGTTCACTATCGGTCAGTCAGGAGTATTTAGCCTTGGAGGATGGTCCCCCCATATTCAGACAGAATATCACGTGTTCCGTCCTACTCGATTTCACTGCGTATAGGTTTTCGTGTACGGGGCTATCACCCACTATGGCCACACTTTCCAGAGTGTTCCACTAACCACAACACAGCTTAAGGGCTGGTCCCCGTTCGCTCGCCGCTACTAAGGGAATCTCAATTGATTTCTTTTCCTCCGGGTACTTAGATGTTTCAGTTCCCCGGGTTCGCCTCTCAAGTCCTATGTATTCAGACAAGAGATACCCGCAAGCGGGTGGGTTTCCCCATTCGGAAATGTTCGGATCAAAGCTCGTTTACCAGCTCCCCGAACCTTATCGCAGGTTACAACGTCCTTCATCGCCTCTGACTGCCAAGGCATCCACCGTGCACGCTTATTCACTTGACCATATAACCCGAAGGCGTCTGGCAAATGAATGGTTCGTAACGATTATCGCCGGTTGGCGCTTGTATCAAACAATACAAGACAATCTTTCAGATCCAATTTGTTAAAGAGCGTTTAAAGCAT
>NZ_FTMN01000018.1 GCF_900155945.1 Marinobacterium stanieri | reverse complement strand
GAAACTCAGATAAAGACTATCACCAAACAGATCGATGAAGCCGTTATACAGGTCAAGCATTGGCGTACCAAAACCGAGATCCTGACCAGCGTGCCAGGTGTCGGTAAAGTCCTCGCGTACACCTTACTCAGCGAGCTGCCAGAACTTGGCAATCTCAACCGTAAAGAGATCGCCGCGCTTGTCGGTGTCGCACCCATGAACCGAGAAAGCGGCACCTGGAATGGTAAACGGCGTATCCGCGGAGGCCGTCACCGTATCCGTACGGTCATGTTCATGGCGATGCTGTCATCCATCCAATGTAACCCTATCTTCAAACGCTTCTACGAGCACCTGAAAGCCCAAGGTAAACTGCCCAAAGTGGCCATCATTGCCTGCATGCGCAAGCTCATTGTGGTGCTGAATACCATGCTCAAAAACGAAGAGCTTTGGCGTCATAGAACAGCCTGATTATTTATGCTGGACACCACAGTCACTTGTTATGATTAATCCCTTATCTTAAATGGAAAGCGATCTAACTTTTCTTGAATTCTATCAAACGATCTTAATGATTCTATTTTTTCATGAGTGAATCCAATATTTGATAGTATTAATATCTGTATTATGCCTTCCATAAAAAAACAGATCCCTGCAATATCATGGCTATTGGACTCTGCGCTTATTGTTCCGTTGTGAGTGAAATGATCTCTATTCTTAATAATCGCTCGGACTACTTCATCTACACGTCTTTCTTTATTCTTTGAGTTACATTGAGGAGATATAATATTCTTTAAAGGCCTTATCATTTTCTTAAGGCGCTGTCTGAAAGTCATTCTATGGCTATACTCTAGGACAGACTCTAGCCACTCCTTATGCTCTTCTGGACAGTTTTCAATAACCTCATTTATACGTTTTATATTTGATTCGATATCTTCATCGGATTTAAACAATGAACGATGATACGTTTCTAAAGATTGCGCTAATGATAAATATTTACTCTCGAGGAACTTGAAAGCATCGTTTCTGTAGGCAAAGTAGAGGCTGATCGATGAGCTTGCTTTACTGTAAAGTTCAAACCAGTTTTGAATAATGTACTGTGAGTCTTTATCGATATCAGAGTACTTGAATAAAAATTGGCTATTAATTTTTCTATGATGCTTGTGTGTGTATGGAAGGCTCTCATAGAGAACGTTAGACTCCCAAGGCAAATCGTCAGTTTTATAACTGGTATAAACTTTTGTAATGGATATGGGGGTATCCATTGCAAAAGATAGAAAGTTTGTAAATTTGAAAATAAGGTCTCTAAAGTATTTATAATTTTTCTTGTCTTTTGTTTTTATAGATATGTGGTAATCATTACTTAAAAATATACCATCTTTCTCTTTTTTTGCTGGTTCGCGCTGACATAATTCTATCTTAAAATCATTGCAGTTATACAAAACAAAATTGTTTTTAAAATTTACACTGTAATTTATGATTTGAGATTTTTTATCATGGCTAGGAGTGATATTGTTAACTCCAACCCATTCAGATAAGTTATCAACAGAAAAGCTAAAGTTATCAAATTCCAATGATTCAAATAAAGGAAATTTAACATTAAGGAAACAGCAGCTCGATCCGATTTTAGAGCTCATAAAAGGGTTTGAGAAAGGAGCCGTGGGGTAATTGAAGGCATCAATAAGTAAAACATTACCATGATTCTCGGTTCGACCATGTATGCGACCAATCAGGTCTGGGAAATGAACGTTTTCAAACCCTTTAAAGCAACCTGCTAGTTCTAGTAATACTTCCCCACCGTTACTTACCTTGATAGTTCCATATATTTTCTCATCAGGTGCATTCGGTAGCCAGAAATATCCATTTGCTGAAATATCTTCTAGTAATCGCATACTCAAACCTACTTACGAACTTAAGGGCAATGATACTCAACCATAACTTTGGCCTTATCACTTCCAGTCGATCGGAGGTTTTCCAACCAGAACTGGCACTGTGGGTCTGAAAGCTTTTTCATGTATTCGGCACGATCCTGCCTGGTATCGAGTTGGGCTTCCCGCGCAATGCGCTCCTGCTCCAGTTTAAGGCGAGATTCTTCCAAACGCTGCTGACGGGCCTGGTTTTGTGCTTCCAGGGCTCTACGGCGCTCTATGGCCGCCTGACGGGATTGTTCAGACATTTGTTCCATGCTGCCCTGAAATGCGTTTGCAGCTGCTTCAATAGCGCGCATGACACGGTATTCCTGATACTTCTGGTAACCAAACCAAAGGGCAAACAGTATGATGCCGCCGGCGACAACGCCAAGTGCAACGTGAATCCAGAGGGGAGCGCGTTCGAAGACGATTCGCTCATGAGGTGCTGGACACATAGTACCTCCGTGTTTTGTCCGGTCCGCAAACGTGGACGCTTTGTGGACACTTTCGGTACTAATCCTTGATCCGAAAGTTTGTAACCCCTTGATGTTAGTGGTGGGCCCAGCAGGACTTGAACCTGCGACCAATGGATTATGAGTTCTGATACTAAACCATAAATCCTTTAAAATCAAAGGGATGTAAGCGTAATTGAGCGTATGGGAAAGTAGTTTAGTACCAGTAACTTAGCGTAATTTGTGGTAAGGGGGCCAAGCTGATGAATGTACCGGGAGTGTACTGTCTTGAACAGACAAGACCTACTGCTGGTGGTGGATTGCTGCTGAGTATTGACTAAGCTACAATTTATGTGCTCTTTAGTGTTGGACTGTACAAGTCTAGTCGGGTGATTAGCCAGACTCTAACTTATTGAACGGGTTTAGGGTTGCGAAATGAACGCAGCGCAGCCTAAACCTGTTCGGTTTAGGCTGCGCTGCGTTCATTTCGCGGCCTCTTAGTAAAGAGCGAAAAGCCCAAGAGCTTTACCTCTTGGGCTTTTTTTATTTCTGATACCGAGCTTTGAAGAGGTCAGATGAGTGTTCTTGAAAAGCTAGCTATTACTTTGGGTAAAGAGCAAGCAGAGGTAGAGAGTTTTTTATTGAATGCGCCGAATAAATATAAAGTTTATTCGATACCAAAAAGAACTCACGGAAATCGGATTATAGCTCAGCCTTCACGAGAGCTTAAAAAATATCAGAGAGCATTTATAGATTTATACGAAGTCTATTTTCCTGTACATAAAAATGCCTTCTCATACAAGAAAGGTATTGGAATAAAACAAAATGCTGAGGTTCATAAAAATAACCCATATTTGTTGAAAATGGACCTAGAGAACTTCTTCAATTCAATTGTTCCTAACATGTTTTGGGAAGAGTGGGAACGAAGTATAGGTGATACACCTAATAAAAATGAAATTAAATGGATAGAGCGTATTCTTTTTTGGAGTCCTAGTAAAAAATCCAATGGTAAAATGGTTCTCAGTATTGGGGCACCATCATCACCTTTGATTTCAAATTTTGTAATGCATAGTTTCGATAAAATTTTGACTTCTGAGTGTGAGAAAAAAGGGGTGTCATACACAAGATATGCTGATGATATGACCTTTTCGACTAAAAATAAAAATACTCTTTTTTCATTACCTGAAACTGTTTCTAATGTGATCAGGGGTGTTTTTGGAAATCGAGTCTCAATAAACAGGTCAAAGACAGTATATTCTTCCAAGGCTCATAATCGTCACGTTACAGGAGTTACTTTGACAAATGAGGGGAAGGTCTCCTTAGGACGTGATCGGAAAAGATATATTAAGCATCTTATCTTTGAATATCAGAAAAATAACCTTGATGCAGAAAAATTCAATCATTTGAGAGGGCTGATAGCCTTTGCTAGATATATTGAGCCTTGTTTTATCGATAGGCTCGAAAATAAATATTCAGCTCGTCTTGTTAAAAAAGTGATGGACGGAGATTATGAGTAGGAAAATAAGAGCTTTTTCTCATATTGAAAGAAATTCTGACAAGGGTGATGTTCTTGCAAGTTATAGCTTATTTGAAAGATATAAAAATGGAATTGATGTTGAAATTGACGAAAATCTATCGAAAAAATATCTTTTAAGGTGCTTTGAATTCGTAGAATCTATTGATGAAAATGAAAAGCCTAATAATTTATTGCTCTTATCCGAAGTAGGGTTTGTTGATTTCCGAGCTTTTAAAAACCTAGAGCTAAAAATTGACAGAAAGTTAACCGTAATTATAGGTGATAATGCAGCAGGGAAAACCTCTATATTAGAGGGTGTTTCAAAAATCCTTTCTTGGATTGCTGCATGTATTGTAAAAGAGGGAGACAACGGAAAAAGAGTTACATATCCAGATATTAATAATAACAGTACATTCTATGGCGAGGTTTACGCAAATTTAAAGTTTGGTGATAAAAATAATATATCTGCAAGTCTATCTAGAGCTATAAAAGGATCTTCCGAAAAGAAAGATAGTCACGTTTCAGAGTTGAAATCACTGGCTGATTTTTGGCGAAAGTTAAATGGTATTAGAGAAATAAATCTACCTGTTTTCGCTTTTTACTCGGTCGAAAGGTCACACTATTCATCTCCTAGTAACGTCTCATCTAGTGTAGGTAAATCGGACCGGAGAATATCTAGATTTGATGCTTATCAAGGAGCATTAGATGGACCAGGACGGTTTGATCATTTTATAGAATGGTTTGTTTTTCTTAGCAAAAAAACAAAAAATACAAAACCTTTAGAGAAAGAAAAGCTTAAAAAGCAGCTTGATAAGCTTAGAGCGCTTGGTGATGATAATAGTAACCCATTATGGGATGTTCTTGTAGAAAAAGAGCTCGAGTATAAGAAGCTAGAAAGTGCGGAAGTTGGCCATGATGATGTCTTATATGACAGAATGTTCCGCGCAATTAGAGAGACTATATCTAGGGCGGTTCCGGGTGTTTCTGATATATGGGTAGATAGTGAGTCGGGCTATGATATTGTATACATTAAGTCTAGAGGTGAAAACCTACTAATAAACCAGTTATCAGATGGGCAGCGAGCTTTAATATCTCTGGTTTCTGACTTGGCTCGTCGTGTGGTGATGCTCAATCCTAAATTAAATAATCCACTTCATGGGCAAGGTATAGTTTTAATTGACGAAATAGAATTACACCTACACCCTCGTTGGCAGCAAGGCGTAATATCATCACTAGTAAAATCATTTCCGAACATCCAATTTATTATTACAACACACAGTCCACAAATACTATCAACTGTTGATAAAAGTTGTATAAGGCGATTGGTTTATGACGATAATAAAAACGATATCCTTGTAAAAGAACCTGACTTTCAGACGAAAGGTGTTATGAGCTCCGATGTACTAGAGCAAATAATGGAGACGAGTTCAATCCCTGATGTAGAAGAAGCTAGATGGCTTGATGAAATGCTTTTTTTAATCGCAGAAAATAATTATGAAACCTCTGAGGGTGATAAACTCCTTGAAAAAATACGGTTGCACTTTGGTGAAAATCACCCTGAATTTAAGCGTTGCGAGACTGAAATTAGAATTAAAAAAATGAAGCAGTCTCTTGGGAGTAAGGTAAGAAGGGATTAAAGATATGAAATTCCTTAATAGGGGTAATAAACCAAAATGTCTAAATGGATTAAGTTATAAGAAAAAAAATTGGTGTGATTTGAAGCCAGATGAGCGAGAAGAGATATGGAAATCTATTTATGAAATGCAAGGTGATTTTTGCGCATATTGTGAGTGTAAGCTCGACAAAGCTAGGCATATCGAGCATTTTGAGCCTAGGAAAAATAATAGGCGTTTAACTTTCGAGTGGGATAATTTATTTGGTTCATGTGGACGCACTAGTAGGTGTGGTCATTATAAAGATGGAAGTAAGGCAAAAGCTTATGAAATAGAAAATATATTAAAGCCTGATATTGATGACCCACATAATTATTTTATATTTAACTCAAATGGTAGGATTTCTCCACGCAAAGATCTATCAATATTGAATACTAAAAAAGCTGAAGAAACAATAAGGGTTTTTAATTTAGACCATGATGCTGAAATTGTTGGTAGGCGTAGAAATGCTATCCGTCTGATACTTGAAGAAGTTAAAGTGCTTTATGGTTTATTTGATGAGGTTGAAAAAGAAAATATTTCGTTAGATGATTGGAATTCTTTAAGGGATGATTTGATTAATCAAATTAAAGGGGGGGAGTTTGAAGGTGTTTTGATAAATTATATGTTTAATGGTTATAATTATCTTTAAGATTTGGTAATTGATTTTTAATTTATTTTAGGGATTGATTCTATTAAATATGTATTATATAAATCATAATTTTTATTATTCATATACTAAATGGCATTTTTAAATATTGACCTTTTGTTAGGCTGGTATGAATAAAATATTATTATAATTAATATCAATTGAAGAGTTGATTTTTACTGCTTATATTATGCTCCAGTCCTGCCGATAGATGTAGACCAAAGTGCCCATCTTAATGCTATTGCTTTAATGCCTATCAGTTTTGCTTCTAATTTTGTAAATCCCACCAGGCAGTGGTAGCTGATGTCTCCCTCGTAGAGAAGAATGCGTTGAGACCGTCAGGTCGAATAAGTTGCAGCATTCGGAACGGCCCAGCCTGCTGGCGGTCTGACGAATGCCTATCCTGCCCGTATCCAAAGCGACAATTTAGCGACCTCATAACGACACACTCACCAAAAACTGAAATCCAATCCAATAAATCTGTGGAATATATAATATTTTTAAATATTGAAACACAGTTTAATAACCATGGCTTAATTAGTGTCGCTAAAGTGTCCTTATTATGTCCTTAATGTGTCTCTATTGTGTCGTTAACGTAAATTAATCGCCGCGCTTTAATAAACTTACGATATATCGTGAGTGTTCTGTTCGCATCCAGCATTTATCATTTCAACTGTGTACCACGAGGATTATGCCTATGGGATTGTTGAAAGAGCTCCATGCTGCCAAGAAGAAAAGTTCAATGGGCAGTGGGAAAGTTGTTTTCTTTAAATATCTGGAGGATATCGAGGAGGCTTTAAACCAAGGATATACAGCTATGGATATTTGGTCTCTACTAAACAAAAAGGGTGAGCTAAAAATTAAATACAACCAGTTTTCTGTTTATGTAAGGAAGTACATCAAGGAGAAAAAATATGAGTAAGATGGCGGCTTTTTTTTTATTAATTTCAACTTTTATTTTTTCACCTCCCTCTTTTTCAGGAGGTGGTGGGTTGACTGGTGGAGCGACGGAAGCTACTCAAATTCTGAACAATGCGGAATTGATTGATGTGGCTATAAAGGAAGCGGAAAACCTTGCATATACAATTCGGCAGTATGAAATCATGTACGAAAACTTCCGCAACCTGCCCAATCATATCAAGCAACAAGCGTTGGCCGATCTTCAGAATTTGGCTCAAATCGTCTCTACCGGTAGAGCTGTAGCTTACAGCTCCGGGCAGATCGACGAAGACTATCGGCGGGAATACCGTGATTTTGAGCATTATGCTCAACGCCAGCAAGAAAGCCATGATGCATTAGCAGAGCGATACCGAAACTGGTCACAGTCGAACCACGATAGCGTTCGTGGGGCGTTACGTGCTGCTGGTCTACAAGCTCAGCAATTCGACCGTGAGGCCTCTGCGCTGCGCAGCATCGAGTTACAAATGGAAAATGCGGTAGGGACCAAACAATTGCTCCAAGCCGGGGGCTCCATCGCTGCTATACAGGTGAAACAGCTCCAGAAACTCAGACAACTCCAAATGGCTCAAATCCAGCTACAGGCCAGCCATGTAGGTGGTCAGGTGGACCGGCAAGCAGAGGACGATTCCGCCTGGCATCGTGCCGTTGCTCCGCGTGATAACAACCCTGATACCCAGCAGCCTATCCAAGCCAATGATCTGTTTTGAGGTGAGATATGAATACCAATACCAAAATGCTTTTTGTCATTGCTGGCTTGGTAGCGACCATCGCAGCTGCAGGGCCCTGTGGCAGTCCGGCAAGACGAAAGAAGATGCGGCCTGGGAGCGTGCCACAGTCCCACGTGACAGCGAGCCATCTTCAAAGAAGCCGATCACCAGTGATGACTTGTTCGGTTCAGGAAACGGGGAGGATGAACGATGAGCCTTCGGTTATATCCGTTACTTTATGCTGGCCTCGTGCTACTCAGCGGGCCAGTTGCCGCCGCCGATGGCGATATAGTCCGTGACCTGCAGGAGGGATTTCGAGACTCCGTAGCCTTGTGGTACGCCCCGTTGCAGCAGATAGCTACCTGGTTGCTACTGTCGCTGGCTGTGATTTCCTATACCTGGTCAGCCAGCCAGATGGTGCTGCGGAACGCTGATCTGGCAGAGTTCGTGGCAGAGTTCGTCAGGCTGGTTATTTTTACTGGATTCTTCCTGTTTCTGATCCAAGGTGGGCAGCAGTTGGCGGAAACCATGATCAAAGGTTGGATCTGGATCGGGGGACAGGCCACCAGTACTAGCTTGAGCATGAGTGTGCCGGAGATCCTGGAGCGCGGATTTACGCTTGGTGGGGATATTATTTCGGCTGGCAGTGGTCTTAGCCGGATCGCCTATACCATTCTGGCATTACCCGTTGTGATCTTATACACGCTGATAGCGGCATATGCTTTCTTCGTAATGGCTGAAATGTACGTGGTCACGGCGGCAGGCGTTGTGTTGCTAGGGTTTGGTGGTTCGCAATGGACGGTCGATTACGCGAAAAAGTACATCACTTATACTATCAGTATTGGAGTCAAACTCTATGTAATGTTTTTGGTTATAGGGGCGGGCGAGCAGTTCATCCATCAATGGGCTATGGATCAGGAGCACGACTCGTTTAGGGCTATCCTGGCGATCATTGGTGTGTTGTTGATGATGGTTATTTTGGTCAAGATGATTCCCGACGCAGTGCAGGGAATTATCAACGGAGCTTCCCTCGGCGCTGCAACGCCAACAGTGGGCGGCATGGCACGCGCTGCTGGATCGGCAGCGCTGGGCGCTACTGTAGGGGCTGCGGGCAGTGCTATGGCAGTGCGTGAAGCCTCGAAACTGGCTGGTGAGCAGGTCGGGGGTGGGGCGCAGGCATCAGTGTCAGGTGGTAGCTCCTTTCTTGGTGTTCAGTCTGGAAAGGCTCCAGGCGGCGGTAGAACTGAAAAGACAGGAGCAGGACCGCTTCCAACGCCTAGCAGTGCCTTGTCTGCAGCCGGTAGGGTATCGGGTGGTGGGCGGATGGCCCACGCTGGCCAGACTGTAAAGAACTTGACTAAGGCAGCAGGTGAAACCCTGGGCGGCAAGATAATGGGGGACTATAACGCCAGCCATGGTACTTTCGGCGGCTCGATGGCCCAGAAGCTCCGTGCTGAACGGCTTAGTATGTCGGAGGGTGGTAGCACTTCTACCGGTGAGGTTGGCCAGCAGAGCAGCGACCATACCGGTGGTATGAGTGGTTCTATCGGAGCAGCACCATCTACTAACGAAGGTGGTACGCCAAACGAGGCCTCACAGGCCACGCATAATCGCCCCCCCTCTAAGACTGAAAGTAGCCCACAGGACAGTACTGAGCAGTCCTATAGATCACCAGCAGGGAGGGTCAATGATGAAGATTGAACGCCCGCAAGCACCCGCATGGTACCTGTTGGTCTGGTTGGGGATTGCACTGTTGTGGGTAGGGATGGCCATCATGAGTTCATGGGTAGCCTGGTTTATGCTGCTGGTATGCTATCCATTCATTATGAAAGCCGTCTCTTGGCGACCTGAGCCTGTCAATGGAAACCACAACCTAAACGCGTGATAACTGCGAACGAAGTCTTCTGATTTCAAGGAGATAGGTACGCATAATTACCCCCCCCCCCCCTTCCTCCCTTGGTCACTTGGCCTATCCATTGCCAATATAGACTGTGCCGGGCTTTGCCCGGCTTTTAACGCCAAAAAGGAGCAGCAATTTCTGCTCTGCTGTCGATACCTCTTGTTGTGCCCAACCCCTACGGCAGTTTGTTTGTTTGTTTGTTTGTTGGGACTGCTGTGGCTGCTTTCGTGCGCCCTTGGTATTTTCTCCCATGAATCAATGCAAGTTTATAAATGAACTTGGCACGGGGCTGACAATCTTTCTTTTTGGCGTTCAATCAGCAAGGCCAGTTCGCGCCTTCTAGGCGCGGGCTGTGCCGCGCAGCGTAGTAGTTTATAGTAACTACTAGTACGGATTTAGGTGGGGGCGCTGAAAGCCAGTATTGGCAGGACTTTCAGCGATTTTTTGGAAGTATCAACGTCCCCGTTAGTACGGGTATACGTCTCCGTTAATATGGTAGTGCGTCTCTGTTAATACGGTAGGTCGTAAGCGTTAGGCTGGGGTCCATTTTGGTCGATCAGCGCTCGGGCGCTTGATAGTCGCTTTGGCTGCAGCTCCCCGGCCCTCTATCTTCACTTCCCAGCCACGCAGCTTACCAATTTCTTGTAGTGCCTTACGGACTCGCTCCCGCCTGCTGCGGTTCGTTGAGGCTGACTTGCTGGGTGGGCCCGAGACCTTCTCTGCTAGCCGGTCAAGGCGAATGCAGTTACAGCACCCCTGCCGTAACCATGTCGACAACCACACATGGGTGAGCTGAGCGGTATCACCAACTAGTGCCCGGCGTTCAGACAATGACACATAGACATGATGCCCCGACAGTGCTTCGGCAAAGCGGGAATTCAAGGCGATATGTAGCTTACCCTCGGGCGTTTCGGCATAAGACAGCAAACGCATTGACCAGTCGTAGCCGTCCTTGCGGCCACGGCATCCCACCATGCTAAGGCGCTCCAGGCAGTCCTCCAGCCTGTTGTATTCAGCCGTACCGTCTGCCATACCTGCCGCCTGCAACAGCGCGTAGCGAGTCGTTTTGACCACGGTGGCCTGATCCATTACCGCCATATCTTCGGGTTGCAGCTGTTGCCAAAGCTTTTGTGCTCTACAATGAGGAATATCTGCATGCAACTCCTGCCTGCCTAGTACGCCTGCCAAAGCGATCGCTGCCAGCAGGACAGATTGATCGCGGGTATCCAGTGCCTGCCAGACATTGAATTTCAGATTGAGCCCGTTATGCTCATGCTCGATTGTAAGGCCACCAGGGCGTTGGCCGCGATATATGGTACGGAACAATGAAGCAAGCCATAAAGCCGGGTCACAGCGGGCATATTCAACACGAGTCAGGTTTTCAGCCAGTGTAGACATTTGCAGCCCGCTCCTTTTGGGCGTTTTTTTGTTTGGCAGGGACTAGCTCGATAGAAATCAATACGCCTTCTTCCCGGCGCTCATACCAACAGTCATCCAGCTCTTCGCCGTAGTTGATTTTGCTGGTACCGAACCGCAAGAAATACTTACGACGATCATCGCCAATTGGGCTGCGGTCAAAATGACGATCACTGAGAAGCTTTGCTTTCTCCTCCGTCATCCTCTCGATAAAACCGCACCAACGAGCATTGTCAATCAATGCCGAGGCACCTCGGGCGGCCTGCTGCTGGCCGGTTTGGCCGTCTCGGGCGCTGTTCTTGTTCACGTGGTGCAAGTAGAGCACTGAAGCTCCAGTTAGATAGGCAACTTGTTCCAGACGTGACACCAGCTGGGCCATGTCACCATTGCTGTTTTCATCGAGGTGATGAATCCGGCTCAGTGTGTCAATGACGATCATGCGTGCGCCATGGCAAAAATCCAGAATCCTTTCCATGTGGCTCTGATCCATGATGTTGAGTCCCTTACCCATTATCGATTCCAACACCAGATTCTTTGCTATGGACGCTCTGGCATCAGGACTCAGGTGCTTACCAATAGCATGGATACGCCGCAGCAATACAGGCTCTGGATCTTCGCCTGCGAGATAGATCACCCGCCCTGTTTTGGCTGGGTTTAGTTGCAGAACGTCGCCACCAGGAACATTGCATGCGATACACATTGCCGCCTCAAGCGCCCAGTAGCTTTTTCCTGTCGCACCAGGCGCAACCAGAGCCCCCACGGTGCCTGATAGAAAACCAGACCAGATGAAGTCCAAGGGCGGCGGTTCATTTTCAAAAGCACACATCAGATCAATCGCCATGTATTACCCCCGATCACCACTGAGTTGGTCACTGTCCAGTAGCTCGGCAATTTGGGACGTGCGGAAATAGACACGCCGACCGATCCTCAACCTTGCCTGGTTAATCTCGGTTGCCCAATAGTTGTTTGAGCGCAGGCTGATGCGCAGGCCTTCTGGTGAACGGTCAAGAACAGTGGCCAACTGGGGAAGGCTCAGCAGGGGGCCAAAACGGTCGAGAAGAGAGTCCTCGATAGTCATTATGTAATCCTCCGTAATTGATGCTTGCCTTACGAAGGTTATGAATATCGCGATGTTTTGTATACTTACGATATATCGTAAGTTATTGATAAATAAAGATTAAAGACGCATTAGCGACAGGGTAGGGACACATTAAGGACACATTAGCGACCAGCAAGGACACATTAAAGACAATCTATTGGCTGAGACGATTAAAATCGGTATTTATATGAAAAAATATTATAAATAATTCAAAATTATCCCGTTGTTACGGTGGGAGTTGGCCTATAAATTTCAGTCGGTCGCTAAAATGTCGTTTTGATAGCAGGGCAGGATAGGTATTTGCTATACCGCCACAAGTGGCGATCTAGCAAATACTGCAACTTATTCGGCCTGGCGGCCTCAACGTATCCTGTTCTGTTTCAGGAGAAATTTCATACTGTTCACAGTGATGTTTTTCGAGGGGCTTGTGAACGCTTCTGTTCAATGGCATCCAGCTGGTCTACTAAGTCTTCAGCTCGCAAATGTGTATAGCGCCGCAGCATTTGCATAGACTTGTGGCCACTAATGGCGGCAACCTGTTGATCACTTAGCCCGCCTTCAACAAAACGGCTGACAGCTTCATGGCGCAGGTCATGAAAGCGTAGGTCAGCGAGTCCGACGCTTTTCTTGATGTGCATCCAGACCTTGTTGAAGCTATAGGGTTTGCGTATGCCGTCCCGGCCAGGCTCGCCAAAAAAGACAAGATTGGTGTCTGGTGGGCGAACGGGGTTGTCGATGGCCTGCTGAAACTGCTCCACGGCAGCCAATGTAAGAGGGACCGTTCGAGGCATGGTGTTCTTTGTTTCCAGCAGCGTAACGATGCGCTTTTTCAGATTAACCTGACCCAGTGTAAGGGATGTGATCTCTGAGGACCGCATACCGGTCTCTATGGCGATTAGGACGATCCAGCCAAGCATCGGGTTGGAGTGAGCGTCAACGGCGCTGAGAAGGCGCTGCTCTTCCTCTGAGGAAATGCGACGGTTACGACCCGCGCCTGGAGCAGGGCGGCGTACATTCGTCACCGGGTTGTAGGTGAGGCCAATACCCCATTCCTTGATAGCAGTGGTGAAGAGGTGACCCAGTAACGCCATTTCCAAACGTACAGTGCTCGCAGAGCGGGGGCGAGGGTTGCCGTCTTTGTCCAGGCGGTCTTCACCGGCCAAACGCTTATCGCGGTACTCAGCGACCAATTCTGCACTAATTGTGGCAAGCGAGTATTTGCCGAAAAATGCTTTTAGCGGCGTGGCACGAGTGCGCTCGGCTTGTTGGGTTTTGGGGCGTTTGGTGGGTGTGACTTCGCTCAGGTATCGATCCAATGCTGCGCTGAAGGTCATCTTCTCAGCAGGTGCCCGCTGGATATAGATGCCGCGCACCATTTCATCTTCTGTACGGCGTGCCCAGTCTTCGGCGTCACGTTTGGTTCTGAAAGTTTTGACAGTGGTGGGAAAGCCTTTCTTCCGAATCATGGCTTTCCAGGTTTTGGACTCTGTTCTGACAATCGTTGCCATACTGTTTCCTCACACTTTCCCTGTACCTGGCTGTACTGCTTGCGCTTTGCCAGTGTACCGAAATTGTACCGAATGAGAATCCAGAGGTGACGCGGAACAAAATCCCTTTGGGCATATCAGCATAACTTGCTGAATTTATTAGGGTTTTGCGGGGTGTGTTGGTGGGCCCAGCAGGACTTGAACCTGCGACCAATGGATTATGAGCCCATTTAAAAAAAGGACTTCAGAGTTCAGTAGTAGTCAAAACAATAACTTAGAATTATTTTTGGTTCTGTATAGTCCAGTATTAGTCAGCAATGTGGACACTTTGTGGACACTAGAGGGCTAAGAGATCGGGACTTTCTCTAAGCCCTCTATGATTAGTACGTTAACTCTATATCACCTCGTCACTTTCTTCCGTTATTTGAGAAGTAGTACCGCTGCTTTTGTTTTTACGTTTTGTGATGCCGAACTCATCAAGACTCTGTGTTGCCAGATGGCGTACTTGATCAGCAAAGCCTGGAATAGTTTTAAAAGCTTGCTTAACCAGGTCAGACGAGGCGGCTTCTTGCCATGGACTTCCATGAGTTTCACTTTCAACCAGTCGAAGAGGTAATTCATCCAAGCGGCTAAGGGCTGAGCTGAGTAGCTGGGCTTCCATATCTTTATCTACTCGAGCTGCTTCTTTCCGATATCCTTCATACGCACGTGAAACCGAAGCTTTGAAAGCATAGTCTTCAGCTAGCTTGAATCTATGACCAATCTGCTTGGTAGCAAGCCATGCAAACCACACAGGAGCACCAATTGATAGAAGAGATAAAGCAACATTTAGAACTAGCATTGGCGTCTGTGTTTCTGGGTTTTTCAGACTCTCAGATAAGGCATGTAGCTGCATTGACCCAAGGAAACTACCTGCAGTTAGCGCGGTTATAAGACCTACAACCCAAATCCACATTGACCTAGAAAGCGAATGTGATCTCTCAGAGAAAGCGGCTGCAAGGCCAACACTTGTTGCTGCTGAGTATGCCGATTCACATCTTTCCAATGTTGATTCAGCTTCGGCACAATGTCTTTTTAATGAATCTTCTATAGCTTCAGCCTGTTCTAGAATTGCAGCAATGTCTGACTGATCAATTGTTGCTTGTCTACAGAGCTTTTCCATTGTTGATTTTGCTTCTTTAAGACTTTCTAAGTCTGTTGGAAGCTGATCTGCAGCATCATGTGCCTGTTCAATCCGATCAACCATATCGGAAATAGATGTAGTACGAGGCTCAATATCATTAGTTCTTGCTTCTATAGCACGAATTCGCCTAGTCACATTTTTGATACTATCGCGCAAAGCGCCTGTAGACAAAGCAGGCTGGAGCGCCGTTCTCAGGCCTCGGATAGTATGGTAGAAGGACGTAACGCCTTGAGCTGGGTTTTGCCAAAGCTGAGGGATTATGTATTGACGGATATGTTGTACACGAGAAGGGTACCCGCTAAATACAGGAACATACCCTTCATCAATATTATCCATTCCTTGCGATTCAATATCGTTGATAAGCGATTTTACGTCGTCAATTAGGTCGTACTTGTTAATTGACGGAATAGACCAATTGTTGCCATGAGCTTGAGCAAATAGCTGTTCGCTCGTTATTTTACTGTTGATGTCTTCAACGAGTAGCTCAAGTTCATGTGTGATTTCTTCTAAGATCGCGTGCATGTCCCGATGCTCCAAATAATCCTAACTGTAGGTAATATGGGGACAGTTGAAGCTCAATGCAAATTGGTGCCCACCATAATTGATGTACAACTGGACCTAGGCGGCTATTTTGCTGGTTAATCGCCGCTCCAGTAGGCCCCGTTCAATCAGGTCGAATAGATCCGATTTGGTCAGGTCTCGGGCCTTGATGTACCCCATCAAATCACGCCATAAGCCGGACTTCTTGAGACAGCTCCACGCCTTGCGAGCACTGATGTTGTTCCTGGCATAGATGGAAATCAGGTTACCAAGCGCAAGTGCAACGTTCCGTTCGTTACCGATCCCTGCGGTTTTGTATTTACGCTTGGCAACGAAGTTGGAGGCCGGTTTGCCCCACTGGGTATCTTCATGCAGTACGGTCCAGAACGGATCAACGAAGCGCCTGTCAGCGTCCAGGCGGAAGCGGTCGAGGCCATAGGCCCACAGGTGTGACAGGTAGTCGGTTACCGATTCATATGTGCTCAGTGAGACCTGGTTGTAGTCTGCAAACTGGCGAAGCACTGTTTGTGAAAACCGGAACTCCAAACGCCATACGTCCTGATCGGGGTTCCATGCAGGGGTGGTCAGGTCGTGGTCTACCTGACGGCTCCAAATGCCATGGAAATAGTCGATCTTGTCATGGGCAACGATCTCCCGTGACTTGTTGTATAAGGCTGCCTGCAGGCTGGAGACGGTGCCGAAGGTGTAGGACTGACCACGGCCATAGATACTGGCGACTTCGCCGGTGGTGACTTCAAGCGACTGGAAGCCGTTACGGTCGTTGACTCGCTGGGATCGGCAGGTAAGACGGTCCACGAAGTCAGACGGGGGCACCCACCCTTGCCAATCGGTTGCCAGGTGAATGGCCACACCACAGGGGGAGGGAGGCGTTACGAACCAGCCTGCTGCCAGTTCATCCATCTGGTGTTGCAGTACATCAGGGGATTGGTCACGGATCAGCTTGGGGGATACCTCGACCTTGCAATGACTACCCGCCCGATCTGCCGTGGTGTGGGAGTTCTTGATCAGGATAACCACGCCGAATTCGGCATTCTGCAGCAGGAACCTGAAACCTGCTTTACCACCACGACGCAACCGCCAGAGGTGACCTTGATACTCAATCACAGGCTTAAACTCAGACTCTAATCGTTCGTCCAGTTGATCCAACAGGTCATGGTCTAACATGCCGTTGTAGAGCTGACGCACGGTGTCTATGGATGTGTCCAGGATACGAACCCCAGACAGGTCGATCATTTCACCATGAGGGGTGACAAAGTGACGTCCATCAGTGGAAGGCTCAAACAGGGGGTTATAACGGGTAAGGCTTTCTTTGTTCATCAGCTGCACCTGATCTCTAATGACTGCTATTGATGGCTTATTACGTCTTGCGTGTATTTATTTGAGACGTGCTACAGGATCGTCGGGACGGGGGCCGCGCGGGCACCCTCTGCTCCTCCCATAGGTTCCTCGCGACGGGTGCCCGCGCTGCCGT
>NZ_FTMN01000016.1 GCF_900155945.1 Marinobacterium stanieri | reverse complement strand
CGTGCGATGACACTGGCATCAATCTTATCCGTTTTAGCCAGTACGCCGATGGCCTGGGCGTAGCGCCTGATGCTGACAGGATTGACCACGACAATGGGCAGGTTTGCCTGGTCACAAGCAAACACGAATGCATGTTCATGGCGGCCCGTGGCTTCCGTGACAATGCGTGTGACATTTTGGGATTTAAGGATCTGAACGATCTTACGGATAGACGTTTCTTCGTTCGGGATTTGGAAATGGAGGTCCAGCGGATGCAGGACGATATCGAGTGTGGATTTACCGACGTCAACGCCGACGTTGATTTCAATTTGGCTTTCTGTGTGTATGGTCATAAGCTAACTCTGCCTTGCTATGCGGGCTCGGGGCCCCGATGACTGTTCGAGTTATCGCTAACGAGTCATGCAGCGCTACCCACTTGTTATCGGTCTCTCGCAAGAGGAGCCGGCCAATCACCGAGCTGCTGCATGAAGGCCCTCAATGGCCGTTGAGGGTGGGTCCCAATTTACCCGGAAAACACACGGAATTATCCATACAATGTCTTTTAGGTGCTCTGGCGCCAAATGCGCATACCGCATTGTCATTTGAATAGACGCATGCCCAAGCACCTTTTGAAGCGTTAGAAGATTACCGCCATTCATCATAAAGTGACTGGCGAACGTATGCCGGAGGACGTGGGTTCTCTACCCCTTCGGCTCCCCTTCAGCTCACGCCCATCACCCACCCCAGCGCAGAATACCCATACAAAACAGCCGTATTTTTCCTACACTGAGTCAAACAAACGTTACAAAGTGGGGTTGCTCGGCTTAGAATGCGTAACAACAGCGTCATCCAAGATGTATGGCAGATACCTGCACAGAAACAGGTACTGGTGCAGCAAGGG
This sequence comes from Marinobacterium stanieri, assembly GCF_900155945.1. Classification (GTDB taxonomy): domain Bacteria; phylum Pseudomonadota; class Gammaproteobacteria; order Pseudomonadales; family Balneatricaceae; genus Marinobacterium; species Marinobacterium stanieri. The sequence continues at coordinate 33,513 of NZ_FTMN01000016.1, read as the reverse complement.
GAATCCCAGTGAAGATAGGCCTGGTTCAGTCAGCCCTGGAGGCATACCGCGACAGCCACCCTAAAAAAGGCTTCATGATCTTTCAGGCCCTGCTGGCGTCTGCTTGCATCATCCCAATGGGCATCTGGCGCTTTACAATTGGGGAATATCCACAGGGCATCTTTGACCTGGTGTTGTCCTCGGTCTTTGTTCTGATTGCGTACATCGGCAGTAAGGACCATTACTTCCATCTTGTGTCACGCATCTTTGCCGTGACCTATACCATCGGCGTGGTCATCGCGATTCAGTACACCGGCATTATTGGTTTGTTCTGGTCTTACGCGGCCACGGTTGCCGTGTTCTTTGCCGCCCGCCGCTGGGAGGCGGTGCTGGTCGCCTTCATTATCTACCTTGCCTGCACTCAGGCGGTCTGGTCCCTGGCAGATCCGCAGCTGCTGTTCACCTACAGCGCCTGCTTCATGCTGGTAACCTTTTTCTGTTTCAATTTCTCGTCGCGCCTGCTGGCAGACCATACCCGGCTGAGCCAGGAAGCCCTGCAGGACGCACTGACCGGCCTTGGCAATCGCCGCTCACTGGATGATCACATCAATAAGGTCGCCAATACGGACGACCCACCCTCGGTGGCGTACAGCCTGATCATGTTTGATATCGACCACTTCAAGCTGATCAACGACACCTATGGTCATACCACCGGCGACCTGGTGCTGGCCCGACTGGCTGAACTGATTCAGGAGCAGGTCCCCCCCGACGTCAAACTCTACCGTTACGGTGGGGAAGAGTTTCTTATCCTCACCCCTACAGCATTGGACGATGCAACTCAGCTGGCTGAACACCTGCGTCAGCAGGTTGAGCAAAGCGCACTCATCCGTGAGCGGCATCTGCCCATTACCATCTCTCTGGGCGTGGCACAAAAACAGCCGGGCACTGACTATCGCTCCTGGCTCAAGGATGTGGATGATGCCCTCTATCAGGCCAAAACAACGGGTCGAAATCGGGTCTGTACAGGCAACTAAAGGCGCATATTATTAATCCATCAAGCGTTTTAATCTCGGTAGGAAGGGTGTGTTAGCAGGGCAACAAAAAACGGCCATTTGAATCCCCAAAACCCGACTGTCCCTGATCGATAACACATAATAAAAAGATCACATAAATTACAGGGTTGTTGTTGTCATCATCTTGTAAATCTTCTAAAACCGTAACGGAACTGCATTGTTTTCGTGCTTGAATACGATGCCATTCTGATAACAGCACGGCCTTCTAGAGTCGCGCACAGTGCCCGCAGGGAACAGTATGAAGATTGGGATCCTGGCATTCCCGGCTGATCAGCAAACCAAGCTGCAACGTATACTCAGCCTGTCCAAGACTCGTGCCTACGAGCTGGTTGAAACTCCAGAGAAAGGTAGCGTAGACCTTCTGGTCGTATTTGGTGAAGAAGGCTTGAGCCTCAGTAACGATTTTGACCTGCCCAGCAGCCATATTCTGGTGGCCAGTCGTGTTGCACCACCGAATGGTCACCCGCACCTGAAATTGCCCTTTATTTCATCACGCGTACTGCGCATCATTGATGGCACAACACCGTTGGCCAAACCGGCGGCAACGCCTGAACCCAAGCCAGCTGTAAGCCCTCAGCCCACTACTCCAGAGGCTCGCCCGGCGGCAACGCCCCAGCCAGCACCTGTGGCTAAACCTCAGCAGCCTGAAGCACCGGCCCCTACCGTGGCCCCGACTCAGCCAGTGCAGCCTGCCGCTCGCCCTGTAACGCCAGCGCCAGCAACACCTGCACAACCATCGGCAACGGCTCCGGCAGCTGCTCCGCAAGCACAACCAACTGCGCCTGCGCCCAAAGCTCCGTCTTCAACACCGGCTGCAGCGCCTCAGGCAGAACCGGTCACCAAACAGCCGCCCGCTGCTGATGTACAGCCGTCACCGGCACCCGCCGCGCCTGTAACACCTGCGGCCAAGCCTGCCCCTCAGGCCGATGCCGGTGGTGATGACAAGGATAATCTGTTCAAGAAATACGATTCTCAGATCGAGGAAGCCCAGCGCCAGAAGGCGCAACAGGATGCTGCAGCATCTTCAATGGAATACTCGGTTCTAGTCGTAGACGACAGCCATGCTATGCAGCAAGTACTTGCCAAGGAATTAGCAAAGCTGGAGCAAACAATAAATGTGGATTTCGCCGATGATGGAGAGTCAGCTTTGGCGAAAGTTGCCGAAGCAACTTATGATTTTATCTTCCTCGATATCATGATGCCCGGCATCGATGGTTTCGAAACATGTACTCAAATGAGAGCATTACCAAATTTGAAAAAAACACCGATCATAATGCTATCATCCAAAACTTCGCCACTTGACGAAGTCAAGGGTATAATGGCTGGCTCGTCAACATATTTGACAAAACCTATTGACTCAGACGAGTTCCTAAAAGTGATCAAGCGGGTCTCTCGCTGGATTACAGAGTTCAAAAAGTAATGCGCATCATACCGGAGTAAGTGGACAAAATGGCCATGAACAAGATCCTAATCGTTGAAGACGACCCCATTCAGCAACAGAAACTGCACGGCATTCTGAAACAAACTGGTGCGCAGGTTTTCATTGCTACCAATGGTCAGCAAGGCATCACTATGGCTGAACAGGAAAAGCCTGATCTCATCTTCATGGATATCGTGATGCCTGGTGTCGATGGCTTTTCCGCCTGTCGCCACATCACCGGTGGCGAATCTACGCGTGACATTCCTGTGGTTATTGTTTCCAGTAAACACCAAGAAGCCGACCGTGTATGGGCGCAGCTACAAGGTGCAAGTTCTTTGGTAGCCAAACCTTTTTCAGATCAAGATATTCTTGATCAAGTCAAAGAATTTAGCTAACAGTCAGCACTATGGATGATCTCAACAGTACACTTAACAGAGTGTTAATGGCTGATACGGACGAACAAGCCAACACAGCTGAAGCCATTCGTCATGGCTTCAGTATTAACGCTTGGAATTTTCTTCTTCAGGCGGACACCCATTGCGAAGTTGCTACCCAACAAAGTATCTGCCCGATACCAGGGTGTTCAAGCTGGTTTTCCGGTTTTATTAACCACCGGGGTAATGTAGTCCCTATATATGACTTGGGTGTTTTTTTAGAGCCTGAAGCTGTGAAAGCAAGGTCGAAGGGCAATACCTGGTTTTTGTTACTGGGCAGCCACCCAGATACTGCGGGCTTTATTATTGACCAACTTCCCTCAATACTGGTTGACCCGTCAATGTCTAGCGAAGAAAACCCAGAAGTTACTCCAACAGCTTTAAAAGATTTTATTATTTCAACATGGAATCATAATAATCGAATTTGGCTTGAGATAAACCATAAAGCACTTTTGGAACATTTCAAAGCTCACACTCTGTTTAACAAACAACAATAAAACTGGATCATCCTTTTCAAGGTAATCAACATGTTTTCATGGAATCTGCAAAACATTCGTATCAGTGCTCGGTTCGCGATAGCAGGCCTTCTCCTTGTATTGGGTATTATTGCGCTTGCAACTTCTTATTATCGGACCATCGTAATAGATGAGGAATCCTTGCGCATAGGCGCAGAAACGCGGGCAATTCAAGACGCAGTTTCAACGCTCACTGAAGATCTACAAGAGGCACGTATTGCTTTTACCCGAGCCAGGCTTTCACTCTCTCCAGCAGCCATAAATGCTCTTGAACAGCATACTTTGGCTCTATCAGGCCACCTTGAACGCCTTCCTGCTTTGCTAGGGCAACTTCCTAGTGCAGCAATTCTGAGAAACCAGTTGGATAATCTGGATCTTGAAGGCGCACTCAATGAACTTGCAATAATTAAACAGTCAACCGCTCCTGACGAAGAGCGCGTTCTAAGACTCCAAAAAGCTTTCGGGCCCATTTTTGCTCGATTGCAACATGAAAGGGTTTTGCGTCAACTATTGCCCAATGCTTTTAGTGCAGAAGCGACTAACCGACGCAATGAAGCTAAGGCACAGATGTTGAAACTGTTTTTTGCATCATTGGTCCTTTTAGGTATAGCACTGGCTATCGCACTAGCGATTGTAAAATATGGGGTGCTCGACCCACTCACTCAATTACATAACACCGTTAGCGCCGTTCGAAACGGTGACAAAGACGCACGTGCACCTCTGGATAGCCGTGACGAGCTAGGACAAATGGCCAGCGTTCTTAATAACTTGCTGGACGAAAAAGAAGAAGCTTTGGCCATTCAGGCAAACGAAAACAAAAAACTCAATGACTCCATTATTCAGCTAATACAAAGTGTCTTTAAAATAAGCCAGAAGGACCTGACAGTAAGAGTACCTGTTGCGGAAGATATTACCGGTGCAATAGCGGATTCAATCAACCAGCTTACTGATTCCATCGAAAACGTCTTGCACGAAGTAAGTGGCGTAACATCCGAAGTAAACAGCACGTCAATGCAGCTGCAGGAGCAGTCTGAAACAGTTCTATTTCAGGCAGGTAAAGAGCAAGAGCAAATCAATGAAACTCTTAAAGGCTTGGATTCTGCAATCAAAGCAATGGGGTTAATCGCAAAACTTGCTTCTGTAAGTAACAACACATCACAAAAGGCCATTGTCACCTCTGAGAATGCCAAAGAATCCGTAACAGCTACAGTAGCAAGTATTAATAAAATTCGTGAGACCATTCACGAAGCAGAGAAACGAATTAAAAGGCTGGGTGAGCGTTCTCAGGAAATTGGTGGCATCATCAGCCTGATCAATAACATTTCTGAACGCACACATATTTTGTCCCTCAACGCGAGTATGCACGCTGCTTCAGCAGGCGAGGCGGGCCGAGGGCTAATGGTGGTTGTAGACGAGGTACAGCGACTTTCTGAAAACTCACGGGAAGCCACTGCTGAAATCGAAAACCTTGTGAACAATATCCAGCTTGAAACAGCTGATACCATCCATGTAATCAATACCGCCATCGAAGACGTTGTCACTGGCACTCGATTGGCAGAGCAGGCTGGTGAGCGTATGGAGCAAACCCGAGATACGACTCAGTCTCTTGTAGAGTCAGTTCTGCGCATAGCTCAAAACGCTACCGGGCAAGCGAAGCTCACACAGTCACTTCGCGAACGTGCCGATAGTATCAATGCGTTTACACAGGCAACAAACAACGAAATGCTGCAACAGAAGCAATTGTCTTCACGCCTGGTAGACGCCGCAGGTGAGCTGGAACGCTCTATTAGCGTCTTTAAATTGCAGCATCAGAGCAAAAACTGAGGAACGTCGGCAGATGAAGGAACGCAGTCTTAAGCCGATGCTGATAGACCAGCTAGAGACCCTGATTAATCAGGTCGGTCAACCAACCGATCAGTTGGCTGAGGATCTCGCCGAGCTGTCTGAGGCTTTTCAGGAGGCTAACTTCACTGGCATGGGCGAGTTGCTGGCCCTCATGTCTGAACTGGTGTCATCTGAGGAAACTGCGTTGACACCTGAGCATCAAGCTGACATTTGTTTCATCCTTGCGGCTCTTTCCAAACAAGAGTCATTGGACGCTTTGCTCTCGGCAACAACTACTACTCTGACATCTCCCAGCTGGCGCTCGCCACTGGGAGCAGAAGATCTAACCCTGCTACCAGAGCTTCTTGCTGAAGAGTGGGGGCCTCTGACTGAGATAGAGATTGTTTCCTCGCCAGGCAAAGCAACACAACTCTTGGAACAAGCATCCAGTTGTGAAGACTTAAGCGAGCACCTTGTTGAGCTCAGCGAGTCTTTACCTGATGAATATCCCCCTCTTATTTCAGACCTCTGCGCACTGAGCGCAGAGTTATGTAGTACTCTAGAAAGCCTTGGGCACCCTTATTTACCAAGCCTATTTTTCAGAATTGACCATTTGCTGGCACAGCCAAACCATGAACACGCAACGGCTGTACTTATAGCTCTTTCTGACAGTCACTGGTCAAATCCTGTGACGCCTGAGGAACAGCAAGAGCTGCAAGCGCTCATAGACGAGGCCTTTCGGCCGACTGAACAACAAAACCCAAATGAGCCTGACACAATTTATTTGGAAGAAGACGTTTGTGAGCTTTCCTCTGCGGCCGGGCCCGCAACATCGGCTTTGAACTCTGCAAGTTCACCAGAAGAATTATCAGAGCTGCTCATTGAATTGAGCGAATCTCTAAGTGAAATTGATCCAACCTTAATTTCCGACTTGTTTGCCTTGTCCAGTGAAAGCTGCGGGACACTGGATGAGACTCACACGCCTGCTGCTGTAAGCCTTTGCCAGTTGCTGGACCTATTACTTCAAGCCCCAGACAAAGCAACCTGTAAGAAAACAATCGACTTTTTAGCTGACGAGCAATGGCCTACTCCTCTGAGTGCAGAAGAACAATTCGAACTGTGCGCTTTAGCTGATATTGCATTTGCACCGAATGAACTACCAGTTCCCCTCCCTGCTGGGGAAGCACATCAGCAAGAGCCCAAGCATTCAGGCTTTATCAACTCAGAAGCGCCCAAAGAGATATTAGAGAAGCCTGACTTTTGTAACGTGAACATGAGCCTGCTAGAGCAAGCAGGCCCCAAAATTGACCCTCAGATTCTGACTATGTTGTCGGGCTCTTTGATGCAACTGACCCAACTATGGGAACAGACAGCAGCAAACAGTAACCCGAACTTACTTGAAGCAAGCATGGAAGCTTTGCTTCCGCTTGAGCGTGCCTGTGAGACAGTTCACCTCAGCGGTGTACGCATACTACTTGAAGGCTTGGGACGAAACCTGAGTTACATGGCATTACGTCGCAAGCCTCTGGAAGAGTACGAGCATGAGCATTTTACTTACTGCCTCGAAGCGCTCCAAGCTCACCTAGGCGACCTGGGTAATAAAAGTGACCGTGACTCAGTGGTGGATGCAATAAGCGACCCTGCTCTGCCTATTTATGCAACGAACCAGCAGTCGGCATTTCTAACCGGCCTGCTTGCACTGGCCGGCATACAGTCATCTGAAGATATTGAACAACAGCACGCCACACATGAAGATATTGATCTTTCAATTGCAGACGATATCGATCCTCAGTTATTGGAAATGCTGTACGGGGAGTTGCCAACACTCGTTGATGAGCTACAACAATGCCTGCAAACAGTTATAACCGATCAAGAAGCTGAATACCTGCTCAGTGCTCAAAGAGCTGCACATACGATTAAAGGCCTAGCCAACATGGCGGGTATTCGCGGCTTGGCTCAATTGACCCACTGTATGGAAGAAATTCTGGAAACACTCACAAATTCAGACATTCTTCCAGGCAAACAGTTATCAGAAGACCTTACAGAATCAGTTGATTGCCTTGCTCAAATGAGTGAAGCCATCAGCGAATCTGAGCCTAACCCTGACGGCGCATTAGAAGTGCTTCAGTGCCTGATGGACTGGCATTATCGGCTTAAAACCGAGGGCGTTGAGGCGGCAGGTCAAACACGACAATCAGCTGAGAAGCTTGACCCCGAGAAGCAAGCCATTAAAAAGGTGCCTTCTACTCCCCTCTCTCCGTCGAAAAAGGAAATTACTAAACCTGGCGAAAGTGAACAAGCAGGCCAATTACGTGTGCCCGTAAGCTTACTCGACAATCTGTTTCGTATCGCCGGTGAGTCAAGCACTCTGAATGCTCAGCTTGATGAACGCTTGAGCCAAATGCACCGCCTCGCACGAGCAAACCGCGACCGTCAACGAGCGCTGCAAAAGGTCATGTTCGACATCGAGCAACAGCTTTTGGACTATTTCACCCTGCACCCCTCTGAGGCAAGCGATGACAGCGATTTCGACCCTCTTGAAATGGATCGCTACCACAGCATTCATACGACGTTGTCCCAGCTTCAAGAGGCTGTAGCAGATGTAAGAGAAGTAGGTCATGAAATGGCGCACCACTTGCGTCAGCTGGACGAAATGCATGCTTCTCAGACCAACCTGCAAAAGGAATCACTGGATAACGTACTCAGCACCCGTCTAGTTGCAGTCAAAACACTCACTTCACGAATGCAGCGTATCATGCGTCAGGCATGCCGCGCAGCCGGCAAAGAAGCACGCCTTATAATTGAGGGAGAGAATGTACTTGTCGATAGCCAAATTCTGAGCAAGCTGGCTGACCCGCTAATGCACATTATTCGCAATGCAGTGGACCATGGGCTGGAAGCTTCCGATGTACGAGCAGATACCGGAAAGGATACGGTAGGCACACTGACGATCAGCTTCCGTCAAGCCGAAAACCAGATTCAGGTTAGTTGCTCTGACGATGGCAGCGGCATCAACGTCAATCGCGTTAAAGAAATTGCCGAACGCAAGGGACTTCTTACTGACAAGAGAGAATTGTCGGATAACGAAGCCCAGCGCCTGATTCTGATTCCCGGGTTCTCGACCCGAGATGAAGTCAGCCAATTGTCCGGGCGTGGCATCGGCATGGACGTGGTGTATCAGCAAGTTACCCGCCTGCAAGGCACCATCAGTATCCATTCGGTACAGAATGAAGGCACCCGTTTCGACTTGGCACTACCGGCCTCGTCGCTGCTGATCCATACCCTGCTGGTGCGCAGCGCCAACAAGCGTATCCATGCCCTGTCCAGCCACACTATCGAACAGAGCCTACTGTCGGCCGATGGCGAGATCAACAGCTCCGATGACGGCATGACCTTTACCACTGCAGAAGGTGTTTACCCGGCCTACACGCTGGAAACCCTGCTGGGTGAAAAGCCTGGGGATTACAGCGGCAAGCGCCTGTTCCCGGTGCTGCTGGTCAAACTGGACCAGGGCGAAAAAGCGGCGGTATTTGTGCCCGAAGTATTGGCCCACCGCGAGCAGGTGTTCAAGTCCATGGGCGAGCACCTGCCCGATATCCCCGGTGTACCCGGCGTTACCATTCTTGCCGACGGCAGCGTGGCACCCATCGTCGATCTGCAGGGACGTATCCGCCAGCGTCATTCGGCCCTGAGTCCGGTATCCGAACTAGCAGAGCCCGAGTTCAACCTGCACCTGCCGGAAGTGCTGGTGGTGGATGACTCCCTCAGCGCCCGTAAGACACTGGCGACCCTGCTCAGCGACAGCGGCTACGAAGTACGCACCGCCATCGATGGCCTGGATGCATTGGACAAGATCCGTCAGGAACCGCCTGCCATTGTCCTGACCGACCTGGAAATGCCACGCATGAGCGGCATGGAACTGGCGGCCATCCTGCGTAACAGCAAGCAGTACAACAACATCCCTGTGGTGATGATCACCTCCCGTTCCACCCACAAACACCGTGGCGAAGCAGAAGCCGCCGGTGTCTCTGCCTACCTGACCAAACCCTGGACCGAAACCCAGGTGCTGGACCAGGTTCAGACCCTGCTGTTCTAGTCGCCTTGCCGCCGTTCCATCCTCTCTGGATGGACGGCGGCAGCGGTGGACTCCGGCGCGTTCAAACGGTATAAACTACTACTTTTGTTATAGTATATCGGCTGTATCGGCGTCCGCCGGTAGCATTCACCACACACTTAACTGACTGGAGTTCGTCCCGCTGATGAACCTGTTCTGGATACCTTTATTGCCGTTACTCGGTACCCTGATGCCACTCCTGACCGAAAGGTTCGGACGCAGCGCCTGCGCGCTGATGACCGCCATTCTGCCAGCCGTTGCGCTGTTCATGGTCCTGTATGCGGCACCTCAGGTGTTCGCGGGCACGACGTTGCAGGAGAGCTTTAGCTGGATTCCATCCCTGGGGCTGGAGCTGTCCTTCCGCCTCGATGGTCTGGCATTGCTGTTCTGCCTGCTGATTCTGGGCATAGGTCTGTTGATCATCCTCTATGCTCGCTATTACTTGTCCGAACAGGACTCCATGTCCCGTTTTTACGCTTACCTGATCCTGTTCATGACCGCGATGGTGGGCATTGTCACCGCCAACAACCTGATCCAGCTGTGGCTGTTCTGGGAGCTGACCAGTATCAGCTCCTTCCTGTTGATCAGCTTCTGGAACCACAAGAGTGAAGCCCGCAAGGGTGCACGTATGGCGCTGACCGTCACCGGTGCCGGCGGTCTTGCCCTGCTGGCCGGTTTACTGCTGATCGCGCATATTGTCGGCAGTTACGACCTCAGTGTGGTGCTGGCCAGTGGTGATACCCTGCGTGAGCACAGCGCCTACCCGGTGGCACTGGTGCTGGTCCTGCTGGGTGCCTTCACCAAGTCCGCCCAGTTCCCGTTCCATTTCTGGCTGCCGCACGCCATGGCGGCACCCACCCCGGTCAGTGCCTACTTGCACTCGGCCACGATGGTAAAAGCCGGTATTTTCCTGCTGGCCCGCTTTTACCCGGTCCTGTCCGGCACCGAGCTCTGGTTCCTGATTGTCAGCCTGACCGGCCTTGCCACCCTGCTGCTGGGCGCCTATATCGCCCTGTTCAAGCACGACCTCAAGGGGCTGCTGGCCTATTCCACCGTCAGTCATCTGGGCCTGATTACCCTGCTGCTGGGCATGGACACCCAACTGGCTGCCGTGGCCGCGATCTTCCATATCATCAACCACGCCACCTTCAAGGCATCGCTGTTCATGGCTGCGGGCATCATCGACCATGAGTCCGGCTCACGTGATATGCGCAAGCTCAATGGCCTTTGGAAATACATGCCCTATACCGCCACGCTGGCCATGGTCGCAGCCGCTTCCATGGCCGGTGTGCCATTGCTGAACGGCTTCCTGTCCAAGGAGATGTTCTTCGCCGAGACCCTGCATCAGGTGTCGCTGGGCTCCCTGTCCTGGATGGTACCGGTACTGGCAACACTGGGCGGTGTATTCTCGGTGGCCTACTCCACCCGCTTTATCCATGATGTGTTCTTTAACGGCGAACCGATCGACCTGCCCAAGACACCTCACGAGCCGCCGCGCTACATGCGGATTCCGGTGGAGATTCTGGTAGCACTCTGTCTGCTGCTGGGTATTTTCCCGGGCTATATCATTGGCGGTCTGCTGGACTCGGCCTCATCGGCCGTACTGGCGGGTAACCTGCCCGATTACAGCCTGTCGATCTGGCATGGTTTCAACCTGCCGTTGCTGATGAGCGTGATCGCCATGATGGGCGGCCTGATGATCTACTACAACCGCCGTCATCTGTACCAGTTCCAGGCGCAATTCCCGGAAACAGACGCAAAAATGGCATTTGAGAGTGCCATTCAATGGCTGGTCGCGGCGGCGACTCGCGTGCACAAGTTCTACGAGAACGGCTCGTTGCAACGTTATATGTGGCTGCTGTTGCTGTTCGCGCTGGTACTGACCGCAGGCCCGTTGATGGACCTGAATACCACCGCCGGTCTGCGTCCGCACCTGCCCATTGATGGTGTTGAAATCACCGCTGCAGTGCTGCTGTGCCTGAGTGCACTGGCAACCGTGATCTGGCACCGCAAGCGTATGATTGCCCTTCTGACCCTGTCCGTGGTGGGCCTGATCGTGTCCATCGCCTTTGCCCGCTTCTCGGCCCCCGACCTGGCGCTGACCCAGCTGTCGGTGGAAGTCGTAACCGTGATCCTGCTGATGCTGGCACTGTTCTTCCTGCCACAGAAAACGCCGAAGGAATCCTCACCCCGTCGTGTAGTCCGTGACCTGGCCATTGCCGCCATGATCGGTGGTGTTGTCGGCACCATCAACTACGCCATGATGACGCGACCACTGGACAGCATCTCCGACTACTTCCTTGCCAACAGCAAGATCGGTGGCGGCGGTACCAACGTGGTCAACGTGATACTGGTGGACTTCCGTGGCTTCGATACTCTGGGCGAGATCACCGTACTGGGCATCGCAGCGCTGGGTATCTTCAAGCTGATCGCACGCATGCGCCTGTTCATGCCGGCCGGTGATGAGCATGGCCGCCCCTGGGCGCGTGATCGCCATCCGATGATGCTGGCCGTGATCTCCCAGAGTCTGCTGCCGCTGGCGCTGCTGGTATCCGTCTATATCTTCCTGCGTGGCCACAACCTGCCGGGCGGTGGCTTTATCGCCGGCCTGGTGACATCGGTAGCGCTGGTACAGCAGTATGTTGCCCACGGGGTCGACTGGATGAAGGCTCGCCTGAAGCTGGACTACCAGTGGCTGATCGGCAGCGGTGTGCTTATCGCCACACTGACAGGTCTGGGCAGCTGGGCGTTCGATCGCCCCTTCCTGACCTCCTGGTTCGATTACTTCAAGCTGCCCTGGATCGGCAAGTTCGAACTGGCCAGCGCCATGGTGTTTGACCTCGGCGTCTACCTGACCGTGATAGGCGCGACTCTGCTGATCCTGGCCAACCTGGGCAAGCTCACCACCAACCACCGTCCAACTCAGCCGGAGTCTGAATAAATGGAAGCCGTATATGCCGTGTGTGTTGGCCTGCTTACGTTTTCAGGCATTTTCCTCTGCCTGCGCGGGCGAACCTTTCCTGTCGTCATGGGTCTCACCATGCTGTCCTATGCCGTCAACCTGTTCCTGTTCTCCAGTGGCCGCCTGAAACTGGATGGTGCCGCTATTCTGGGCACCTCCTATACCTATGCGGATCCGCTGCCCCAGGCACTGGTGTTGACCGCGATTGTAATCGGCTTCGCCATGACCGCCTTTGTGGTGATTCTGGCCATGCGTGCCCGCGCCGATTTGGGCAACGACCACGTGGACGGTCGACTGCCTCCGCAACCTGAAACCAAAACACGCCGCAAGAAGGACCAGGCATGATCGAACACCTTCCCATACTGCCGGTTCTACTGCCTCTGCTGGGGGCTCTGCTGCTTCTGCTGCCGCCTCTCAGCGCCAGCCTGGAACGCCAGCGCATCGCATCACTGGTGGTGTCGGCCCTGACCCTGCTGGCCGCGCTGACCCTGATGCTGCATACCCGTGCCGAAGGCATTCAGCTCTATGTACTGGGTGACTGGCAGCCGCCATTTGGCATCGTGCTGGTCTCCGACCTGCTGTCATCGCTGCTGGTTCTGCTGACCTCGGTGTTGGGTCTGGCCGCGCTGCTCTATGCCTGTGCCGGCGAAGATCGAACCGGTGCCTACTTCCACCCATTGATTCTGTTCCAGCTGATGGGCATCAACGGTGCCTTCCTGACCGGGGACATCTTCAACCTGTTCGTATTCTTCGAGGTGCTGCTGATTGCCTCCTATGCCCTGCTGATTCACGGCGGTGGCAAGCAGAAGACCCAGGCCAGCTTCCACTATGTGGCGCTCAACCTGGTTGGCTCCAGCCTGTTCCTGTTCGCACTGGGCATGCTGTACGGCACCCTGGGCACGCTGAACATTGCTGACATGTCGACCAAGGTCGCCAAGCTGTCTGAGGCAGAGGCCGTGCTGGCCCGTGCCGGAGGCATGCTGCTGCTGGTGGTCTTCGGCCTGAAGGCGGCCATGCTGCCGTTGCATTTCTGGCTCACCCGCGCCTATTCATCCGCTGCAGCTCCTGTGGCAGCGTTGTTCGCCATCATGACCAAAGTCGGCATCTACAGCCTGTACCGTGTCCATACCGTGGTGTTCGGTGAAAACGCGGGGCCACTGGCCAACATGATTGAACCCTGGATCTGGCCGCTGGCGATCATGACCGTGGTCGCCGGCAGCATCGGTGCTCTGGCCAGTCCTAACCTGCGTGAACTGACTGCCAACCTGGTGATCGTGTCAGTGGGTACCCTGTTGATCTCGGTCGCACTGCAGAATGAAAAAGCCACGGCCGCAGGCCTTTACTACCTGGTTCACAGCACCTTTATAAGTGCAGCCTTGTTCCTGGTGGCTGGCCTGATCAGTGAACAGCGCGGCAAGGCAGGAGACCGTTTCGTGATGTCTCGCAAGGTGCGCCAGCCTGCACTGCTGGGTGTCTGTTTCTTCGTCGCAGCCATGACCATTGCCGGTATTCCGCCCTTCTCCGGCTTTGTCGGCAAGCTGCTGATGCTGCAGTCGGCCGAGCAGGGATCGGAGATGCTCTGGGTATGGCCCACCATCCTGATCAGCAGCCTGATTACCATCATCGCGCTGTCACGCGGCGGCACGACTCTGTTCTGGCGTCGCAGCACCGACAAGAGCCAGTCAGACCCGGCTTCTCCCTGGCAGGTTGCAGCCGTTACCTTGCTACTGTTAGCAGCGCCGTTGATGGTGATCTTTGGCGGTCCCATGACTGAATACACCGATGCCGCTGCCCGGCAGCTGCATCAGCTGCCCGCATCTCTGGATGTTCTGCTGCCTGGAGGCCCCTCATGAGTCGATCCTTTTGGCTGCCAATGCCGCTGCACAGCCTGCTGCTCTTTGTCGCCTGGCTGCTGCTTAACAACTCCGTCGAACCCGGCCACCTGGTGCTGGCAGCCTTCCTGGCCTGGACCATTCCGCTGCTCTGTGCACCACTGAAAACAGACCAGCCTCGCGTCCTCAAGCCGCTGCTGGCAGCCCGCTATGTGCTGCGTGTGCTGGGTGATATTGTCACCGCCAACATCGACGTGGCCATTCTGGTGCTGAGCCCCATGCGCAAACTGCAGCCGGGCTTCATCGCCATTCCGCTGGATCTGAAAGAAGACCTGCCGATTACCGTGCTGGCCAGCACCATCTCGCTGACCCCCGGTACTGTCAGTGCCGAGGTCTCCGAAGACCAGAAATGGCTCTACATTCACGCTCTGCATATTACCGATGAGCAGGCGCTGATTGCCGAAATCAAGGCGCGCTACGAAGCCCCGCTGAAGGAGATTTTCGGATGCTGAACACCACCATTTTCATTGTCAGTGGCGCTGTGTGTATCGCACTGGTACTGAATCTCTGGCGTCTGTTGCGTGGCCCTGACCTTTCTGACCGTATCCTTGCGCTGGATACCATGTACATCAACAGCATCGCCCTGATTCTGCTGTACGGCATGCACATGGGCACCAACCTCTACTTCGAAGCAGCCCTGCTGATTGCCATGCTCGGCTTTGTCAGCACCGTGGCCCTGTGCAAGTACCTCTTGCGCGGCGATATTATTGAGTAAGGATCTGTATGAACATACTGGTTGAAATTCTGGTCTGCGTACTGCTGTTGATTGGCGGCTTCTTTGTTCTGGTCGGCTCTCTGGGCCTGTGCCGCCTGCCGGATGTCTACACCCGCCTGCACGCCCCGACCAAGGCCACCACCGTAGGCATGGGCGGCATCCTGATCGCCTCCATGGTACTGATGACCTACGAGCAGGGGTACTTCAGCGTACACGAACTGTTGATTACGCTGTTCCTGCTGATCACAGCCCCCATCACCGCACACATGCTGGCCAAAACGGCACTGCATCATGAGAACCGCGCCCTGAGACGCACGCGTTCACAGCACCTGATCGCCAGTGCCCGCGAGCAGCAACCACCGGCGGCTCCCGACAGCCCCAATCATGACTGAGCGACTGCAGAACGCCGAGCTCAGCTGGCAGGCGGGCTCACCGGAATCAGACCGCTTTGGCGATATCTACTTCAACCGCGATGGCGGTATTGCTGAAACCGAACACGTTTTCCTCCAGGCCAACCACCTGGAGGAACGTTTTGCCGGCCTGGAAAGCACGTCGTTCGTCATTGCCGAAACCGGCTTTGGCACCGGCCTCAACTTTCTATGCGCCCGTGATCTCTGGCTGAAACAATCCAAAGCACCGCAGCAGCTGCACTATATCTCCTGTGAGAAGTACCCGCTCAAGGTGGATGACCTGGCCCGAGCGCTGGAAGCCTTCCCCCAGTTCGCAGAAGGCTCGCGTCAATTAATTGACGGCTATCCGACACCGGTTGAAGGCTTTTACACCCTGAGATTTGACGGCGGCCGTGTGCTCCTTACGCTCCTCTTGGGGGATGCCCTTGAGCAACTGCCGCGCCTGGAAGCCCGCATCGACAGCTGGTTTCTGGACGGTTTTGCCCCCGCCAAGAACCCGGATCTCTGGACTGAGGCTCTGTTTCAGCAGATCGCCCGCCTGAGTCAGCCGGGCACGCGCTTTGCCACCTTCACCGCTGCCGGTATCGTCCGTCGCGGACTCCAGGCAGTCGGCTTTGAGGTGGAAAAACGCCCGGGGTTTGGCCGCAAACGCGAGATGCTTGCCGGAGTCATGACCGCGCCCACGCAAACAAACGGGGAGTCAAAAACCCGGCTGCCGATCTGGAGTCTGCCTCCGGAACCTCGCAAGCCCGTCAGCACAGAACCTGTCATTGTCATCGGCGCGGGCATCGCCGGCGCTTCTGCTGCACGGGCATTGGCCGAGAAAGGCATTCCTGTTCAGGTGGTTGAACGCCACGCATCCCCTGCGCAGGAAGGCTCAGGCAATGCGCAGGGTGCGCTCTATGCCAAACTGCCGGCCAAACCCACGGCACACAGCCGCTTCCACCTCTGTGGTCTGGAATACAGCTGTGCGTTGCTGCAGCCGCTGATGCAGCAGGACCCTGCTCTGGGCGACCTTTGTGGTGTGTTACAGCTTGCATTGAATGCCAGGGAACAAAGTCGCCAGGGTGATATTGTTGCGGCCGATGCCTACCCTGACAGTCTGGTTCATGCAGTTGCTCCGGCTGAAGCCACTGAACTCGCAGGATTGCAGATAGATACATCAGGCCTGTTCTTCCCCCGTGCAGGCTGGGTTTCGCCCCCGGCACTGTGCCAGGCGCTGCTGAACCATCCGCTGATTCAGTGCCAGTACAACACGCCAGTGAGCGACTTGAGCTGCCACGAGGGCATCTGGCAGCTGGAAGGCACCACCTTCAGTGCCCGTCAGGTCGTGGTCTGCTGTGCCAGCAGTAGCCGTCAGTTCAGCCCCCTGTCATGGCTTCCACTCAAACCGATTCGAGGCCAAACCAGTCAGGCCGATGCGCCCGCCAACCTGGCTGCGTTGAAAACCGTGGTCTGTGGTGAGGGCTATATCTCGCCGCCTATGAAGGAACGCTACTGCTTTGGGGCATCATTCAAAGTGGGTGAGACTGAACTGGATGTACGTGAAGACGAGCATACGCACAACCGGGACATTCTGACCCGTGCGTTGCCCGAATTGGGCCATGCCCTTAGTGACAAGTCTCTGGATGGGCGTGTCGCACTGCGTTGCAGTACACCGGACTATTTACCCTTGACCGGGCCCGCGCCTGATCTGAACGGCTATATCGAACGCTACGCCAAACTCAGGGATGACGCCCGCTGGCCACTGGACCAGCCACCAGCCTATCAAAACGGCCTGTTTATCAACCTCGGACACGGATCAAAAGGCCTTATTAGCGGTCCAATAACAGGAGAGTTATTGGCGGCTCAGATCGCGGGAACCCCCTCTCCCCTGTCTGCTGACCTACTGCCAATCCTCCATCCAGGACGATTTATAATCAAGAATCTGATTCGCGGGTCGCTATAATAGGAGTAGCCGGTATTTTCCGGTCAGTGCGGAGGTAGCCTATGGCACTTGTCATCTATGATCAGGGGTATCGGATTCAGACCCCCGTTGACTCGTTGTTTCGGCAACGCGGTGTCGAGTCGATGCAACAAAGCAGCCAGGCATCCGGCTTGCCGGCATCCGAAGACAAGGCACAACGGCAGCAAGGGACTGAAGAACGGATTGAGCTGTCTCGGGAGCGTTTTCAGCTACCGCCCAAGGACCGGCGCCAGTCACCCAAGGGCTATGACCAGGCAGGCCGAGAACAGGCGTCAGTTTCGAGCAAGCCTCAGGAGCTAAAAGCGGCGCAGGTCATGAGCAGCCCGGTACTGACCGTCACAACCGATACCAGTCTGCGTAAAGCCTGGGAACTGATGCAGGCACAAGAGGTGTACCACCTGATCCTGATCGACGACGATGAACGGGCACTTGGTCTGCTATCACGAGACGATATTCTGGCAAAAGGCACCGACTCACCTGTGAGTGTCACTCAGGCCTACCACAAACAGATGGTTGTGGCTTCGCCTGCTACCCCTGTCTCGAGCATTGCTGCCAGCTTCGTACGCTACGATATCGGCGCCATTCCGGTCATTGATGATCATGACCGGCTGCAAGGTATCGTATGTCGCACCGACCTGCTGCGCATGCTGATCAATAATGCCCGTGTCGAAAGCTGGGCCTGAGGTATCACTGCGGCGGCAGTTGACGGCCTGAGGCTTTAGCTGCGGTTCGCTCCAATGGCTCTTCCGGTATGTCCGATGGAGAGCGGTTGCCACTCAGCCAGTTGGCCAGGGTGCTGAAAACCTTTTTAACCGCACGCCAGAGTTTTGGCAAAATCCAGATCAACAGCCCGATAAACAGAATCAAAGCACCCAGGAACCAGAGCGGATGATTCAGTGCGGTCCAAAGGCCACCGATCACGATCAGGTCTTCACTGAAGGAGGCTGTCCAGTTGGTCAAGGGCTCGGGCGAGGTATTGATGACTACACGGGTACCGGCCTTGAGCGCATGGCTTCCTGCTGCCATGGAGCCACCCACCAGGGCAGCGGCCAGCTCTACCACCGGACTCATATCGCCCACGGCACCAGCTGCCAGCGCCGCACCGGCCGGAATGCGTATGAAGGTATGCAGGCTGTCCCAGCCGGTATCCACCCCTGGCAACTTATCGGCAAAGAACTCGACGAAGTACATGAAGCCTGCCGCCATCAGCACCAGCGGATCGCTGACGATCTCCAGCCCCGGCGGCAGCGTCAGATGGCCCATATTGGATAGCACACCCAGCATCAACACAGTGGCATAGAGATTAATGCCACTGGCCCAGGCAACGCCCATGGTGAGTGCTATCAGCGAAGTAATCTGATCAAGCTGTTCCACAGGCAGGCCTCGCTATTCAGTTTTGCCAGTCGCGCACCTGATCGGCCGGCACAATATTGCACAGGCCTGTGTGCTCACTGAAGATCAATACAGCCTCGCCACGTTCCAGGGCTTGTCGCACCTGGCTCACCTTATCGGCAAGACTGTACTCCTGTTCACCATAGTCAGTGCCGTCACGGCTGACAAACTCCTGAATCAGGTTATCCAGTGTCTCAGCCGACACTTCCTGCCAGGGGATAATCATGCCGACTCCCACTCAGCCAGCTGCTGCAGGAAGCTTGCTTCATCCATCACGGGCACGCCGGCCTTCTCCGCCTTGGCCAGTTTGGAGCCGGCACCGGGGCCAGC
Organism: Marinobacterium stanieri; assembly: GCF_900155945.1. GTDB lineage: Bacteria > Pseudomonadota > Gammaproteobacteria > Pseudomonadales > Balneatricaceae > Marinobacterium > Marinobacterium stanieri. The sequence goes on along the minus strand of NZ_FTMN01000016.1, from coordinate 14,487 downwards.
GACAAGCGTGTGGGTTTTGCCGGACACACTGCCGCTGACCTTGGCCCCCAACGCCAGCAGGCGCTCCTTGGCTTCATCGCGGGTCATCTGCTCCAGCGTACCGGTCAGTACCCAGGTTTGTCCCTGCAACGGCTGGGCGTTTGCACCTGCCGCGACTTTGACTTCGGACTCCCAGTGCATGCCGAAATCACGCAGTTGCTGTTCCAGTGCACGAATGCGAGCGACCCAGTCATCATTACGCAGGCACTGCATCATGCCGTCACGGGCCTTGCGGCTGAGTTTGGGCACCTCGGCCAACACCGACTCATCCGCCGCCAGCACAGGCTCCAGCGCCTTGAAATAACGCGCCAACGCCTCGGCACCCGTCTTGGCCACACCCGGAATATCCATGCGCAACAGCAACATATCCAGCCCGATAGCGCCCTGAAGGCCCATAGCGATGTCGGTTTCGCCCTGCAGATCGATGCCTTGCGCCAGCAGGTCGTCCAGTACCTGGCGGTTATGGTCGTCCTGCATGAAGTTATGGATCTCATGACCTACTTCCAGGCCGATATCCGGCAGCCAGGTCAGCAGCAGCGGCTCCGCTTCTCGCAGGCGTTGCAATGAACCCAGCTGGGCTGCCAGGGTACGCGCAGTGCCTTCACCCACCTCAGGAATGCCCAGTGCATAAACAAAGCGGGCCAGTTCCACCTGACGGCTGGCCGCGATGGCATTGATCAGGTTTTCTGACGACAGCTGAGCAAAGCCTTCCAGTTCCAGTACCTGTTCCACTGTCAGTCGGTACAGGTCTGCTGGCGAGCTAACCAGTTCCTTTTGCACCAGCAGTTCGATGTTTTTCTCACCCAGGCCATCAATATCCATCGCCTTGCGCGAGACAAAATGGATCAACGCCTGGATCAGCTGCGCCTGACAGGACAGGCGGCCGACACAGCGGTATACCGCACCTTCCGTATGTTGTTCACGCCCCTTGCCACGCTTGACCAGACGCACGCGTTCCACCGCCGAGCCACAGACCGGGCATTGCTCGGGAATGTGAACCTCGGTTTCCTCCCCGGTACGCTTGTCCGTCTGTACCGCCGCTATCTGCGGGATAACATCACCAGCACGACGCACGATCACCCAGTCACCGGCGCGCACGCCCAGGCGGGCAATCTCATCCATGTTGTGCAGGGTGGCGTTGCTCACCGTGACGCCGCCGACAAACACCGGCTCAAGGCGGGCAACCGGGGTAATGGCACCGGTGCGTCCCACCTGGAATTCAACCGCTTTCAAGCGGGTCGCTTCTTCCTGAGCCGGGAACTTGTGCGCAATGGCCCAGCGTGGCGCCCGGGCGATGTAGCCCAGCTGCTCCTGCTGATCGAGACGGTTGACCTTGAACACGATGCCGTCGATATCGTACGCCAGCTGGTCACGACGAGCGGCAAGCTGCTCGTAGTAGTCACGACAGCCGTCCAGGCCGCTGACGACGCGCATTTCAGCGTTGATCTTCAGACCCCAGGCATGCAGCTGTTCCAGCCGCTGGGCGTGACGGTCCGGCAGCTCGCCACCGCTGACCACTCCTGTGCTGTAGCAGCAGAACTCCAGCGGCCGCTTGGCCGTTATCGCCGGGTCCAGCTGACGCAGGCTGCCAGCCGCTGCATTACGCGGGTTTACGAATGTCTTTTCATCGGCGTCACGGGCCAGCGCATTGAGGCGTTCAAAGCCGGCACGGGGCATGTAAATCTCGCCACGCACTTCCAGTCGCTCGGGCCAGCCGCTGCCCATCAGGCGCAGCGGAACCGAATTGAGGGTGCGCACATTCAGCGTAATATCTTCACCGGTAGAACCATCGCCACGGGTGGCCGCACGCACCAGACGCCCCTGCTCATACATCAGGCTGACTGCGATGCCATCCAGCTTGGGCTCGCAGGCGATCTCCAGATCAGCGGTATCGTCCAGCTGCAGGCGTTCACCGATGCGTTTGATAAAGGCGGCCATATCTTCGGCATCGAAGGCATTATCCAATGACAGCATCGGCTGTTCATGGCGCACTTCGGCAAAACCGGTGTCCGGTTTTTTACCTACACGTTGGGTGGGTGAGTCAGCCGTCACCAGCTCAGGATGCTCGGCCTCCAGTGCCTTCAACTCCTGAAACAGGCGGTCATACTCACTGTCGGTGACACTGGGCTCATCAAGTACGTAATAACTGTAGTTATGCGCTTCAAGCTCGCTGCGCAGCGACTCGGCACGTTCGGTAACGGAATCGGGAAGGGTCATGCCTGTGGATATCTCAGGTCGGTTAAAAACAAAAACGGGTCTTAGTTGACCCGTCGTTGCCGCTGATGCATCTGAAATTCACGGATGCGTTCGCGATAGTGTTCCTTGGTTTGGGGCCGCATCACTGAGCGGTCTTCATCCAGCAGCTCGCCATTGAGATGCTTGGCCAGCGTTTCTGCCGTGGCCAGCATGCACTCGTAGGCCGTCATCGGGTCCTTGGGCTCGCTCATGGACATGAAGAAAGAGACTGCGGGCGTCTCCAACGCATCCATGTTGTCCGGGTCGAAAGTACCTGGCGGCACGGCGTTGGCCATGCTGAACTGGATAGGTGAGTTCGGTGAGCTGTCCTCGGCACGGTGGTAGATCGACATGTCGCCCCAATCCATACCGCAGGCATCAACAATTTTACCCAGTACAGGCCCCGGCAGGCGTTCGCCGTTGCGGCCCACCACGGTAATCACCAGCACATGTTCGGGATCTGGCATGGAGGAGCGAGTCGGGCCTTTGGGCTTTGCAGGAGCAGGCGTTTCTTCGACAGGTTCTGCCGGCTCAGGCTCAGAAGGCTGCTCAACAGACTGTACAGGCTGGCGTGGCTGACTTTCCGTGCTCGCGGCTGCAGAGCGCTGCGGCTCGGGAGCCTCAGGTGTGAAATCGATATCAGGTTCAGCCGCCGCAGCCGGTTCAACCGATTGATACAGGTGTTCCTGCTCAGCTTCGGCCGCTTCCACCCGCTCGGTTTCACGTTCCACCGAGTCACGGTAGGCAGCCAGAGTGTCGTTGGGAAGATCGGCACCAATCTGGTCAAACAGCGTGGGGATCGGCTGGTCCAGATCCAGTTCATGCTGATCGTCGTCAGGGGCCTGTGCCTGTTCTGATTTCACGGGCAGGGGTTCTTCCTTCAGCGGATAGTCCATTTCCAGCGAAGAGCCCTGAAGATCGCCACGGTCAACGGCTTCCATCAACTCGCGGTCATCTCCGGCAGAGGTATCAGCCGGCCCCAGATTGTCAAACAGGGGCTCGGGCGCGGGTTCAGGCGCATGCACAACCGGCTGAGCCGGCACTGGCTTGCGCGTCTCCTGTTTGGGTTTGGCACGGGGCTTGGCTCGGCCTCGGGCTGCTTCCTCACGCGTGGGAATATCGTCAAACAGAGGGTCCATTTCGGTCAGCTCTGGTGCCGCATCCAGAGACGGCTCCATGCGCTGATCCAGGCTGGGCTCTCGGCGTTCTTTTACAGCGGGGCGCGCAGGCGCGGTTTCACGTTCAGACACCTCTTCAGGTGACTGTCCCTGACATCGTCGCGCACCGCCGTTGGGCAGTTCAGGGTTATGGCCATCGCTGTCACCCAGCTCGGACAGGGTACGGTCAATCTCCAGCTTCAGCCGGCTCCGGTTGGCACTGACACGTCGCCAGCCATCCACCAGAATCAGAATCACAATCAGTACACCGCCGATGATTAGCCACTCGCGCAGACTGATATCCATATTTTCGCCTTACCCTGTTAATGAACGCCCTGTGTTACTTTAACACCTGGTCGATCACCAGTGAAACAGGCGCCTCGCGGCCCTGGGTTGCAACCGGACCAAATGTCCCCTGCAGGTCGCCTGCCTGAGGCTGAGGCTGTCCCGAAAGGCTTATTCGCGCGCTGATTTCCACTTCGTCATGCATCGACAGGCGTGCCTGGGGTGCCATCGCCATGGCATCCGTCAGTTCCAACTCTAACGGCAGGTCCTTTACCTGACGCTTAACAGCCGCCAGCGGCATACGCCCTTCCAGCGGACGGGCAAAAATAAACAGCGTCTGTTCCGGGTCAACCTGATCCAGCAGCGCCGGATCCAGGGTGACCTGTACCCGAATTCTGGCCATATTCAGTTCCGGCACGTCGGGCACCGGCTGGCCGGCCGCCGCCAGTTGCTCCTGAGCACGGGCGATGCCGCTGCGCAGTGAATCTGCAGCGGTGCCATCGGCATTGATCAGCGCCTTGCTCCAGTGCTCGATAGCCGCGGTGTAATTTTCCTGCTCAAAGGAATCGATCCCCAGCAGGCCCAGAGCCGCGATCTCATAAGGTTCCAGTGCCAGTGTCGCATTGATCTGCGCACGCACCGGCTCATCCATGACGCCGTTGTTGGCAAAATACATGGCCTGGGCCAGCTGACCCATCACACTGGCGTATTGTGGAGCTTCCTGGGGCAGGTAATCGAGCACCTTGGCAAAGGCATCACGGCCGCCCGCATAATCCCCCATGTTCATGTAGGTATTGGCCAGCAGGTACCAGCCCTCAGGGTTCTCGGGGTCTGCCGCCAATTCCTGCTTCAGGGAGGCAACGGCCTGCTCCATGGTCATCTGGCCATTGGGGCCTGGCGGGTTGTTCAAGGCAACCGCCAGGTCATCCGCACGCCCCAGGTGGTTGTAAAGGCCCAAAGCTGCGGCCGGAATCATCAGCGCCAGCAGAGTCACGGTGACCAGCTGCGCCTGGCCAACACGGGTACGCTTGGGCGTTTCCGGGGCTTCATCCTCTTCCGCATCAATCAGCAGGTTGCGTTCCAGCTCCAGCTTCAGCGTGGCGAACTCGGCTTCAGCCAGGGTGCCCTGACGACGCTCATTTTCCAGTTCCGCTAGGCGTTCACGGAAAATATCGATGTTTTGCTGGCGACGCTCTGTGGCTTCACTGCGGGCCAGACGTTGATGACGCACCACTGGGGCAAACATGAACGCGATGGCGATCAGTGTCAGAACCGCGATACCGATCCAGAGTGTACTCATTGATCTTTTTCCTGTTGCAGTAGCTTGTTCAGGCGTTCAGCCTCTTCAGGCGTCAGATTGTCACTGGGGCTGTAGCCTTCGGTCTGACCCGGCTGTGCCTCAGTAGCAGTGCTGTTTTCACTCAGCGTCTGGCGATTGCGTCGATTACGGCTGATCATAAAGACCACCAGAAGGCCGATGCCCAGCAGTACAAAGGGGCCATACCAGAGCAGCCAGGTGGTTGCCGTCACACGCGGGCGGTAGAGTACAAATTCACCGTAGCGGGTCACCATGAAGTCGATGATGCTGGCATCCGGTTCGCCCTCTTCCACCATGCGGTGTACTTCACGGCGCAAATCTGCCGCCAGAGGCGCATCGGAATCAGCGATGTTCTGGTTCTGGCACTTGGGGCAGCGCAGCTCACCGGTCAGCTCATGAAAGCGCTCTTCATTACTTTCGTTCGAGAACTCGTAGGCATCGATGGCCGCCGTTGCCGACAACGGCGCCAGCAGAAACAGCCAGAGGCACAGACGCTTGATCATCCCTTGGCCTCCGTGCGGACCTGCTGCATCACCTGCTGCAGGGTCTCCCACACCTGGGCATCGACCGCACCGACATGGCGATAGCGCACGCGGCCTTCTGCATCCAGCACATAGGTTTCAGGCGCACCATAGACGCCCATATCCAGCCCCAGGGTTCCTTCCTGATCCAGCACAACTTTCTGATACGGGTTCAGGTAACGGCGCAGCCATTCGCGCGCCTTGCCCGGCTCATCCTTGTAGTTGATGCCGTAGATGGTAACGCCTTCATCCCGCGCCAGACGGTTCAGGAAGCCGTGTTCCTCCTTACAGGTCGGACACCAGGTCGCCCAGACGTTCAGCAGAGCTACTTCGCCAGCCAGATCGGCCGGGGTCAGCAAGGTCTCAGGCTCGGTGAGCGAAGGCAGCTCGAAAGCCGGCAGCGGCTTTTTCTTTTCAGCCAGTTCCGAAGGCAACTCGGTCGGGTCCAGTGACAAACCCCGCCACAGGAAAATACCCAATACCAGAAACAGTACCAGCGGAATAAAGGCAAACAGCTTACGGTTGTTCATTGTCACCTCTCAGCTTCAGGCAGCCGCCATCGCACGGCGTTTGCGGTAACGTGGATCAGACGCAGCCAGGAGACCACCAAAGGTCATCAACAGGCCGCCCAGCCAGAGCCAGCGCACATAGGGTTTGTACTGCACACGTACCGCCCAGGCACCATTTTCCAGGGGTTCACCCAGCGCTACGTACAGGTCACGGGTAAAGCCAGGGTCGATAGCGGCTTCGGTCATCACGTTGCCACGTGCGGTGTAGAGACGCTTCTCCGGATGCATTTCGGTGTACGGCTCACCATTGAGCAGGACACGGATCTGGCCCTGGTCGGAGGTGTAGTTCGGCCCTTCCACATGGCGGTTGCCATCGTATATGAAGGTGTAGTCACGGAAACTGATGGAGTCACCCGGTTGCATGCGCAGGTCACGCTGCTCGCTGTAGATCGATACCAGCGCCACACCAACCACCAGTACGGCAACACCCAGGTGCGCCAGCACCATGCCGTAGTAGCTGCGGGTCTGTTTCAGCAGGCCGGCCAGCTTTTCACGGCGGTGGCGCAGGCGGTTATATAGGTCACGAAGACCACTGAGTACGACCCACCATGCCAGTACCAGTCCCAGGGTAACCCAGGGCTTGAGTTCAGCGGCAAACAGCCAGGTAGAGCCGACACCCAGCACCAGAGCAACGACACCCGGCAACCAGAGCTGCTGTACCAGCATACTCAGCTGCATCTGCTTCCAGCGACTGATCACGCCGATGCCCATGAACACCACCAGTATCGCGCCCAGCGGCACAAAGAGTGCGTTAAAGTACGGTGGGCCTACCGACAGTTTGCCCATACCCAGTGCATCCACAATCAGAGGGTAGATGGTACCGAGCAGCACCATGGCGCAGGACACCACCAGCAGCACGTTGTTGACCAGCAACAGGCTTTCGCGTGACAGCAGACCAAAGCTGGATTCGCTGCGCATTTGACCGGCACGCAGGGCGTACAACAGCAGAGAGCCACCGATCACAATCGCCAGCATCACCAAAATAAACAGGCCACGCTCAGGATCGGAGGCGAAGGCGTGTACCGAGGTCAGAACGCCTGAGCGCACCAGGAAGGTGCCCAGCAGACTGAGCGAGAAGGCGAAGATCGCCAGCAGTACGGTCCAGCTTTTGAACACACCACGTTTTTCGGTCACGGCGAGGCTGTGAATCAGTGCGGTACCCACCAGCCAGGGCATCAGGGAGGCGTTTTCCACCGGATCCCAGAACCACCAGCCACCCCAGCCCAGCTCGTAATAGGCCCACCAGCTGCCCAGCGCAATGCCCAGCGTCAGAAACGCCCAGGCGACCGATGTCCAGGGGCGCGACCAGCGTGCCCATGCAGCATCCAGGCGGCCACTCAACAACGCAGCAATGGCGAAGGCGAAGGATACGGCAAAGCCCACATAGCCCATGTACAGCATTGGCGGATGCACAATCAGGCCGAAGTCCTGCAGCAGCGGGTTCAGGTCGGCACCTTCCTGCGGGAAGGCCGGCAGATGACGCTCAAAGGGGCTGGAGGTAAACAGGATAAACAGATAGAAACCGACCGAAATCCAGCCCATTACGGCCAGCACACGGGAAATAATATCCTGCGGCAGGTTACGGCTTTTCACCGCGACCGCCAGCGTCCAGGCAGCCAGGATCAGCGCCCACAACAACAGCGACCCTTCATGACCACCCCAAACCGCACTCATGCGGTAGTACCAGGGCAATGCCGAATTGGAGTTGCTGGCCACATAGGCCACGGAGAAATCGTTGTACAGGAAGGACCAGCTCAAGCAGATAAAGCTGAACAGGGTAAACAGGAACATGCCCTTGCTGAGCGGACGGGCAAAGTTCATCCAGAGAACATTGCCGCGACTGGCACCCACCAGGGGCACGATCGCCAGAAGTACAGAGAGACACAGGGCCAGAATGAGGGAAAACTCACCCAGTTCGGGAACGACCATATCGATCATTTATTGAACTCCTGACCTTCCGGCTGGGGCATTTTGCCAGCCTTGGCGAGCGCTTCAGCCACTTCCGGCGGCATGTAGTTTTCATCGTGCTTGGCGAGGACTTCTACCGCATTCAGCACGCCTTTCTCATTGATGGAGCCCTGGGCGACAATGCCCTGACCTTCACGGAACAGGTCCGGAAGAATACCGGTGTACTCAACAGTCACGGTCTTGTCGTAGTCGGTAATGTCGAACTGGACGAACAGGGAGTCTGGGTCGCGTTTCACGCTGCCATCCACCACCATGCCACCGGCACGGATACGGGTATCCTGAGGCGCCTCACCGGCCGCAATCTGGGTCGGTGAGTAGAACAGGTTGATGTTCTGGTTCAGTGCGAACAGGGTCAGGCCAACTGCGACGCTGACACCCACCACAATGAACATGACGATCAACAGGCGTTGTTTGCGTTTCGGTGTCATTGTACCCCCTCCTCACGACGCAGACGGCGTTTCTGCTCCGCCAGCAGGCGGTTACGTTGCAACCAGGGCAGAACCAGGTTGATCAATATGACGGCAACGCCCAGCCCGTAGCTGAGCCAGACGTAGAGTCCGTGGCCACCCATGGCCAGAAACTCGGAAAAACTGCTAAAACTCACCACAACCTCACTGCTTGCTCAGGAGTTCACGCACCCAACCGGTACGTCGCTCACGCCATACGATTTCGTTGCGCAGCCGCATCATCAAACTGACCGCAAAGAGACAGTAGAAGCCCACCACCATGACCAGCAGCGGCACCCACATCTCGGCGGGCATGGCCGGTTTCTCGGTCAATTTGAACGTGGCCGGCTGATGCAGAGTGTTCCACCACTCCACCGAATACTTGATGATCGGGATATTGACGACCCCCACCAGCGACAGAACCGCTGATGCCTGCGCTGCAGTGGACTCGTTTTCGATGGCAGAGTTCAATGCCATCACCCCGAGGTACAGGAAAAACAGAATAAGCATGGAGGTCAGACGTGCGTCCCAGACCCACCAGGAGCCCCAGGTCGGCTTGCCCCAGATGGCGCCGGTTGCCAACGCCAGTACCGCCATGGAAGCACCGATGGGTGCTGCGCTTTTGAGCACCATATCAGCGACTTTCATCTTCCAGATCAGGGCAATGGCTCCGGCAACGGCCATCAGCATGTAGGCCGACTGGGCCAGAATGGCCGCCGGCACATGCAGATAAATGATGCGGAAACTGTTGCCCTGCTGATAATCAGCCGGGGCAAACATCAGCGCCCAGAGGGTGCCACCAATCAATGACAGGCCCGCAACAAGGGCAAACCAGGGCAGGAGCTTACCGGTTATCTGGTAACACCAGCGCGGTGAGGCGAGCTGGTAGAACCAGCGCGGCATCCATTTTTTTTCCGCCATAACGTCTCTTTATTAGTCTTAGCTACTCATCGATATTCGCAGTGCGGCACTTATCGCCAATGGCGCCAGCCCCAATGCCAGCGCCAGCAACGCACCCAGCAGAGCCAGGTAGCCGCCCAGCGGCAGGCCCGTCACTGCGGCCTGGACCGCACTGGAGCCAAAGATCAGTACCGGAATATATAACGGCAGCACCAGCAGCGAGATCAGTACCCCGCCCTTGCGCAGCCCTACGGTCAAAGCCGCACCTATTGCTCCCACCAGACTCAGGGTAGGCGTCCCCAGCAACAGGCTCAGCATCAGTCCCGGCATGCCATCTGCCGGAAGAAACAGCATCACGCCCAGCAGTGGCGCCATCAGCGTCAATGCCAGACCGGTGACACTCCAGTGGGCCAGCACCTTGGCCAGCACCACCACAAACAGAGGCTGTGGACTCAGCAACAGCTGTTCCAGCGAGCCATCCTCGTAATCGGAGCGAAACAGCGCATCCATCGACAGCAGTGTGGCCAGCAGGGCCGCAACCCACACCACCCCGGGCGCCAGCTGAGACAGGAAACCCGGTTCAGGGCTCACACCCAGCGGAAACAGGGTGGCGACCATGAGGAAAAAGATCAACGGATTGACCAGATCACTCTTGCGTCGAAACGACAGCAGATACTCCCGTCGACAAGTTGCCCAGAACAGTCCGGACAGGCTCTGCCGCTGCGATTCAACGGAATTAGTCTGCATTGTCATACTGAAGTTCCCGCACACTGGTCCAGATTGATTTTACGTACCGGCCCGCGGATACCCAGCTCATGATGGGTGGTCAGGATGACACTGCCGCCCTGTTGCGCATGTTTGAGAAGCAGGTTCTCCTTCGCCGCCACACCCTTTTTGTCGATGGCGGTAAAGGGTTCATCCAGAATCCACAGCGGGGCTCGGCTCAGGTAAAGGCGCGCCAGGCTGACACGACGGTTTTGCCCCGCCGACAATGAATGACAGGGCACATCTTCATAACCACGCAGACCAACCTGCTCCAGCGCATGGTCAATGGCTTCAGCATCAATGGCCGGACTCAGAGCCGCATACCAGCGCAGGTTTTCCTGCGGCGACAGCACCGCTTTCACACCCGCCTGATGACCGAAATACAGCAGATTGCGACAGAACTCTTCGCGTACCTCACCGACCGGTTCACCGCGCCAGAAAATATCCCCTTCATAGTTGCGCGACAGGCCACTGAGAATACGCAGCAGTGTGGTTTTACCACTGCCGTTCTGGCCTTCAATCTGGACGATTTCACCCGGCGCGATGGCAAAGCCAAGGCGGCTGAACAGTATCCGGTCGTCGCGTTCACAGAAGAGGTTTTGTACGGTTAACAGCTGATCTGCCACGCCTGGACCCTTTAAAAAACGGACTCTTGGTCGATAATGAACAAATGGGCCATTATATACAGAATGCCCCCTTAGCGTCAGGCTCAACTTTTGCAGGAAGGACAGGGCTCTTGTTACCCCCGACTACAGTCCCGAACAATACAACCTCTGGTAGCCAGAACCGGCCCTCCAACTCGGCCCTGCCCGCACCGGGCAACCAGGTGCAGGCGGTCGTGCGCAGTGTTGCCAGTGGTGATACCTCCGGCCAGGTGTTTCGCATCCAGGTGGAAGCCAACAACCGCCTGCTTGAACTGGTCACCCGGGCTCCGCTGGCTAATGGCGATCGCATCAACCTTTCCCGAACGCCTGGTGGAGAACTGCAGATCCAGCTGCCGACACAGGGCAACCAGGGCCAGCCAGCGGCCAATTCGGGCGCCAATATCAATCGGATCCTGCTCAATGTGGCGCAGCAGAATAGTGCCCAGATCATGCAGTCGCTGCCGCTCAACACCCCCAAACAGGCACAGGTGACGCAGTCAGTGCCGCTAACCATCAGCAACCCGCCTGCGCAGGGGAGCAACTCAGGAGCCAATCCTGCTGGCACAGCTCAGCAGCCATCGGCCAATACACCAACGCCAGGCCAGGCCGGCGGCGCCCAGACGAATTCAGCTACAACCGGTGCCGCTTCAAGCAATAATCCGGCAGCTACCGGCAGCCAGGCTCGTCCCGCACCATCAACTGCGGGCAGCGGTACTCCCCAGGCAGGGGCCGCGCAGACTTCCGGCACCTCTGCCGCTGCCCAAACAGGCTCAAGTAGCCCTCGGGCTGCAAACGCTCAAACGCCAGCACAGGGGCGCGCCAGCGTAGCCACCGGCGGTTCCGGCAATGCCGCTGCCAACACCTCCGCCTCGAATGGCAACCAGACGGCTCAAACTCAACCACCGACCGCCTCAGCTCCCCAGCTGGCGGCAAAAGTTCAGGTATACAGAGCCCAGATCACACAGATCAATGCCATGCCGACGGGTGGAGCCAATAGCAACACTCAAACGCCTGCGCCTACTGGCACTCAGGCACAAGGGCAGGCAGCTCAAACACCGCCACCACCGGGTACAACAGTTCAAAACAACCAGCCTCCACCTGCGGCTAAGCCACAAACACCACCGAGCACCAACGCCCAGGGGAGCCATGCACAAACCACTTCAGGGACAACTACCGCTCGAGCTGAATCCACTCCGGCCCAACCCCAGCCTGCCGCTGTTACGCAAAAAGGCCAGCAACTGGCGCGCTCTTTGGGCATGCAACAGCCGCCGCCAGCACAGACACAGCACCAGGTACAGCTGAACCTGGCAGGCGAGCGTATCAGCCTGATCAGCCCTCGCCCTTTGACGGTGGGGCAACAGGTTGTACTGACCCGGACCGATGCCCAACAGGTGAGCCTGTCTCCTGCCCCTCAAGCTCAGCCGCCACTGCAACAAAGCGTGCAGCAGCCGGCCGTTCAGCAGGCGCTGCGCGATGCATTGCCGCAGCAGATCCCCTTTGGCGATGCCCTCAACCAGATGATGCAACTCAGCCAGAGCCCGGCGGCACGCAATCAAAGTGCCGTCACCCAGCTGGTGCAGTCCATGCTGAGCCTGTTCGGCGTCAGCCCTGGCAGTGAGGACGCGGGAGAGGCGGTAAAGCGCAACCTGCAACAGGGCGGATTGCTGACCGAAGCACGGTTGGGCCAGGCCAGTGCCGATAAGACCGCTCCTCAGGCCGATCTCAAACAGCAGCTGGGCCAGTTGCTGAAGGCCGCCGAGCAGCTGCCCGAGGGCGCGCGCCAGCAGATGACCCGACTGATTGATGCTCTGCAGGCACGCTCTACCAGCCAGCAGGTCAGCAGCCTGCAAGCCTGGAAAGAACAGCCGGATGGCTCCATGGAACGTGCCTACCGGCTGGATCTGCCGATCCGTCAGGCCGAGCGTTTCGAGAATGCGGAACTGACTATAACCGAGCGGCGTGAACGCCAGCCTGATGGGGACATGCTGTCACTCTGGAGTGCAGCCCTGCACTTTGACCTGGATGAACATGGCAGTGTAGACGCCCGTCTCAGCCTGCAGGAAGGCTGGCGCCTGCAGCTGCAATTCTGGGCCGAGGAACCGCAAACCCAGCGGCTAATCAACCAGCGCCTGGACCCGTTTACGGATAACCTGCACCAGCAAGGCTTTTTGGTCGAAAACGTTCAGGTCCATGCCGGCCGCCCCACGCAGCCCGAACTGAATGATATCCAGCGCCGCCTGGTGGATGTGCACACATGAGCGATCGCCCGGAAGATAAAAGTGCCGTTGCCCTGCGCTATGACTCAGATGCCGGCACCGCGCCCAGAGTCGTCGCCAAGGGACACGGACTTATTGCCGAACAGATACTGGCGCTGGCCGAACAGCACGATATCCACATCCACCAGAGTCCGGAACTGATTGAAGTACTGATTCGACTGGAGCTGGGGGAAGAGATTCCCGAGGCTCTGTACCGGGCTATCGCCGAGGTGATCGCCTTTGCCTACGGGTTGAAAAAGGAAGAAGGTAAATCAGGTGCAGGGAGAGCCGGGGCTCAATGACGCTGGTGCTGCTCCGGCAGCATCTCGCTGCTGTGCAGCTCCTGATGCAGCAGGGCCATCAACTCGGCTTCAGGCCGGCCAATACCGCAGTTGCGCACCAGGTCGTCCACTGAAGCGCCCATTTCCATCAGCTTGGCAGCTTGATTGTAGGCCAGCACGCCGGGATCGCGGTTCTCCAGTTCCTGCTGTTTTTCCACGGTGATATTGAGCGTGCGCTCGATCGCCATCAACCGCTTGCCCATACCGATGGAACCGTTGGTCATGGCACGAATCTCGTTACGCAACACATTGATCAGCGCCTGATGCTGACGTTCCTGGCGTTTGACCCGGATCAGCACATGAATGCAGATCGCGGCCGCCAGCAGTGTCAGCACTGCCATGCCCAACATGATTAGCTGTGTGTATTCCGCCACGCCGAATCCGTGCTCCGTTCAGACAGGGTTAATCCGAACGGAACAGTGTACCCGATCCCGTCCGGGTGTTCATCGTATTCAGGCGCTGCAGGCTTCGAATTCCAGCAGCAGCTGCTCAATGTCCAGAACCGCACAACGTTCAGGCATATAGGTGCCCAGTAACCAGGAGCGATGCTCGCGGTCATGGTTCCAGTTAATGGCCGATGTCGGGATGCGAACCGACTTGATCAGCTCGTCACAGGCCAGCGCCCAACGGCGTCCGCGCAGAATAATGACCTCTGAGTACTTCGAGTACTCGGGCTTGTAGCGCTCGGGAATCAACCAGCGCGCCGTATCCACAATACGCGTCCAGGCAGGATCGGCGCCGAAGCGGCCAATCATCCACTCCGGCCCTTCCAGAGACATAGAAAGATCTTCCAGCTGTAGCGCGCCTTCCACCTGTTCGAAAGGCACTGCCAGTTTGAGGCCATGCATATCCAGCAGGATACAGTTCACCTCGGCGCCCAGCGCCTTGGCTTCAGGCGGCGGAGCCTTGGGTGCGGCTGCCTGTGGCGCCGGCGCCGGTTCGGGTGCTGGCTCTGGCTCTGGCTCTGGCTCTGGCTCTGGCTCTGGCTCTGGCTCTGGCTCTGGCTCTGGCTCTGGCTCTGGCTCTGGCTCTGGCTCTGGCTCT
>NZ_FTMN01000014.1 GCF_900155945.1 Marinobacterium stanieri | reverse complement strand
CTTCTACCTTTGGCGAGATGAAGCGTACCACTGTCAGCAGTTGGCTACCTCTCGCCGTTCAACCATGAGTGTCGCACTTATTATCTGAATTCCCGGTGGTCTAATGATCCCGGACACCAATTTAAGGTGGTAAAGTCAACGCCGAAGAAGAGGTGTTCAATGGCAAGACAGCGTCGTTCGTTTTCAACCTAGTTCAAAGTAGAAGCCGCCAGTCTGGTGGTTGATCAGGGTTACAGCATGGCTGAAGCCAACCGTGCAGTGGATGTAGGAGAGTCTGCGTTGAGGCGTTGGGTCAACCAGCTGCGCGCTGAACGAGACGGCGTCATGCCCACTACAAAGGCACTCACTCCGGAACAACAGAGGATCCAGGAACTGGAAGCCAGAGTTAATCGGTTGGAGCGGTAGAAAGCGATACTAAAAAAGGCCACGGGGAGCTCACCACTGCTCTCTTGATGTCGGATGAGCTCGAACGTTCGCGCTGATAGACCAGTTGAGTGAGCAGGAACCGGTAGATATGGTCTGTAGCGCGTTCGGCATTGCCCGTTCCAGTTACTACGAGCACCGCCGCAGCCGATTCCGAATTGACGTAGAGCGGCTTGAACAACGGGCCAAGGTGAATGCACTGTTCACCCAAAGCCGCAGCTCAGCTGGAAGCCGTACGATCATGACTCAGATGCAGGATGAGGACTATGAGATTGGCCGTTTCCGTGTGCGGCGTCTGATGAGTGAGGTGAACCTGACCTGCAAGCAGCCGGTGCCGCACACGTACAAACAGGCTACGGTAGAGCGACCAGATATTCCCAACTGCCTTAACCGGGAATTTGATGTTTAAGCTTCCAATCAAGTGTGGTGTGGCGATATCACCTATATATGGGTGCAGAACCGCTGGTATTACCTGGCTGTTGAGCTTTATCTGTTCAAACGTTGAGTCGTTGGCTGGACGCTCTCGGGCCGCCCGGATAGTGCATTGGTCGTTAAAGCCTTGGAAATAGCATACGAGCAGCGTGGCAAACCTGCTGGACTGATGTTTCATTCGGACAAGGGAAACCAATATGCCAGCCGAACCTTCCGGCAACGCCTGTGGCGCTACCGAATTCAGCAGATTATGAGCCGAAGGGGTAACTGCTGGGACAACTCGCCAATGGAGCGCTTGTTCCGCAGTTACAAGTCCGAATGGATGCCAGCGACAGGATATATTTCAGCCAGTGAAGCCCAGCGGGATATCAGCTTCTACTTGATGGAACGATACAACTGGCAACGGCCACACCAATGCAATCAGGGACAGCCACCAGCTGTGGCAGAGGAAAGACTTAATTTACTGTCCGGGAATGGTTGACCACTACACTATGATAAAGTCCGACCAGAACACACCGGCAGTTCAGTAAGCTGACCAAAGCCCGCTTCACCAGTGAGAACGCCTTTCTGAAACTGCTTAACGCTGGAATTTTGAAGATCTCACAGTCACAGCTGAGCATCCACTTAGAAGGTCGGATCGACGCGTACCTAAATGTGTAAATGTTGACTGACATAAAACTATGAGCCCCCTCCCTTCGCGCTTACGGTTGGCATGTTTGCGAAATGTGATGATTGGCTGTATCCATTCTGAGCAGGTTATCAGTCAACCCATAGCAATGCTGAACGCTGCGGATTTAGACAGTCGAAAGACTATGTCTCCGCAGCTTTGGAACAAAAGGCATGGTAGTAAAAATAAAAATCATTTATCAATCGTCACATTTGCATTTTCTCAATGTATTGAGCCCCCACCTGCCACCTACAACAAAATTGAGTACCAGGAAGCAGAAAATAAATAATAACCATTAGCATTTAGATTGAATAAAGCCCTCAGTAATTGAAGTGACATTTATGCTTAAATTGACTTTCGTTAAGCACAAATGATATTTTCGTGTTGCCAATTGGAGACCTATACTTGCAAGTAGCCCCTACATGTTTGGAGACATATTCATGCATTGGCATAAAAAAACCACAACATTACTGATTTTTGGGGGGCTATATTATTTTCTAGCCAAAATTTCGCTGTTTTTTTTCACTTCAAGCTCTAATACTTTATGGCTTCTTTGGTTACCTACTGGCTTAGGCCCGTACCTTTACTATCGTTATGGTTCACGTGTTTTAATATCAATATTTTTTTCATGCCTATTTATACATTATGAAACAACGTTTAATTATGAAAAAAACCTGCAACTGCTAAATATTCTATTAAATTCAATAGCTGAAACTTTTTTAGTATTTCTATCTGGCACAGCTGCATGCTACTTCTTATCTAAAGGAATAGAAAAACCTAAACAACTTTTTATGGCATTTATTATAGGCTGCTTTCTTCCAGCTAGCATCTATGCTGTTCTGATGTCACTAGGCGTACATCTTTTAAATAGCAATCATCCAGAAACCCTAGACTTTATTCCTACCGCTATCTCTTATGGTCTTTCATCTATACTTGGCGTTCTATTAATAATTCCGCTATTAGTATCAATAACTCGCTGGGAAAGTGAAAGTGAAGGCATCACCCTCTCCTGGCTCGTATCGACAATAGTAATTCTTACCATCATTCTTACTTCTTTTTGCGTAGTGAATTGGATTATATTTCTAACTATTCCTGCTTCAATTTTCCTTGTATATGGTTCAAAGTCTTTCTTTAGCTATGCTTCAGTTTTCTGCTCCATATCACTTTACATCGCGATAGCTATTGATCTCCATTCCGTAGAAAGTCTTAACAAGGAATGGTTTTTCATTTTGTCATTTTCAATATCATCTTCATTCAGCGTAATTGCGCTGACACTACAAAAGCGAATACTTAAGAATGAGTCGACCTTAAGAAAGGAATGGCAAAATCGTGCTAATCATGATGCCTTAACAGGACTAATGAACCGGTCAGCGATTGTTGATTGTCTACAAGGACACATAGAAAATTTCGAGGAAACCAACATCCCACTTAGTATATCAATGATAGATATCGATCATTTCAAAGATGTTAATGATAATTTTGGTCATGCAGCCGGAGACTTAGTACTTCAACAGCTAAGCCACCGAATAAATAGCATGACCCGAAAAACTGACGTATTAGGAAGGTTGGGAGGAGAGGAGTTTCTCTTGTTGTTGCCAGGCGCCAATTCCGAGACTGCAAAAAGGGTTCTTTTAAATCTAAATAAAAGTATAGGTTCAAACCCTTTTTTCCTGTCAGAAAGTGATCAATATATAACTTTCAGCGCTGGTATTGCTGAAGCTTCTTATGGCTGTAGTGTTAAAAGTCTTTTAGAAGAAGCGGATAAAAACCTATACTACGCCAAGCGAACAGGGCGAAACCGAGTTTCGCTAAGCAACGAACATCAACTAAATGATGAACAATAATTTTCACTCTAATTACAGGTATAACTCAGATGATTGAAACAGTTTTGATGGCACGCCAACCAATATTTGATTTCAACCTTAAAGTTATTGCCTATGAGTTGCTTTATCGTAGCTGCGATGGTTCTAACCCCATGCCTTTACTCAATGGAGACACTGCAAGCAGCAGGGTTATATTGCACTCGTATACCAGTGTTGTAGAAAAAGGTAGTGTTAGAGCACTGCCCGCATTTATTAACTTCACTCAACGAATGCTAGAAGGAGATGTTCTGCCTGCTTTGTCTCCTAATGAAATTGTTATCGAAATATTAGAAGACTGTGAGATAACACCTGCTTTAGTTAAATCTGTCCGCAGGCTAAAAAAATCAGGCTACAAGCTTGCACTTGACGACTTTGTTTTTAGCGATAACCACATACCGCTTATAGAACTAGTTGATATAATCAAAATTGACATAATGGCTCTAGGCCTCGACGGTGCAAAAAGACAAATCGAGCTCCTTAGTGCATACAACGTGACTCTCTTAGCTGAGAAAGTTGAAACAAATGTTGAATTTGAAGAGTGCAAGAAATTAGGATTTAAATTATTCCAAGGATTTTTCTTTAGCAAACCTCTTTTACTAAAAGGCCATAAATCAAACGGAAGTAAAATTGTCGTTTCTCAATTTTTAGCAGCTCTGTACAATCCCGAATCTAGCTTTGATGATTTACATGAAATGCTGAGCCATGATCCATCTTTTAGTTACAAACTTCTACGCCTGACAAACTCGTCAGCCTTTGGATTAAAGAGGAAAATCAGCAGTCTTAAAGAGGCTATGATTCTCATTGGCATTTCAGAGCTTAAGAAGTGGGCTACATTAATACTTATGGCAGAAGATCATGGAAAGCCACATGAGTTGATTCGAAAGGTATTAATTACGGCCAGATTCTGTGAGAATCTATCAAAGTTAAGAAAATATTCAGATCCATCTCAAGCATTTTTCACGGGTTTAATTTTAAACCTAGATGGTCTCACAAACCAGAGTTTAGACGATATTATTCATGAAATTGAAATACATGATGAAATTAAAGACGCACTCTTAAAAAGAAGTGGACCTCTTGGCTTCATATTGAATGATGCAGAAAGTTTTATGCAAGGGAGTTGGCATAAAAACTCCGAAGTAGAGCTGTCTTTTTTCAACAGTTGCTACCACGAAAGTCTTAAATGGTGCAATGAATCAATCAAGCTCATGGGATTCGATTAGTCATTGTCTCTTAGGAGGATGTTCTTTTTTCAGCTTTGTCGTGCCCACTATCATGTAACGGCCAGACCGCCCGTAGAGTCTTTCATCCTCAACGATTTGAAGTGATTGACTACCCTACGCTAATGTCTGCTTCGTGCGCTTACCAGTCTTTGTACACAAGAGCGGAGTTATGCGAAGACTGCTAACTCGAACCCCTTGGGGCTTCAAGTGATGTAAACCCAGTCTTGGTCGTCATGCCCTATGCGCCAGCTATGGGCTGCATTAAGCAGCCAGCATTATCCATTCCTTGCTCATCTCTTCCTTGATCCGTGCCAAGCCCCGGCCAATCATTCGGCTAACACTTTCAAACGCTGTATGAATCACGCTGTTACCAAGGATCTGGTGCGCCAGCGTAGAGGACAGTCCACTAATTAAACATGCCGGTATTGTCTTTACCGCAGCATGCTCGTACTTGGTTAGAAGGCGGCTGTACCCTGCTTGAAACGGTGAGATGATGAAAGGCTCTGTTGAGCGACCTTTGTGGTAGCCAGCTCCGATCGCTCCAACCTCTGTCGCTTCCGGGGTCAGAAGCTGGCGGCGGAAACCCTTGCCTGCAGCGATGTCTCGAACCTCTTTATCGGCTAGATATGAGTAGGTCTTCCACATATCGCTCGTCGCCGGGATCTGCTCCAGTACCATGCCAAGAGTCTCTTCCTTGCGGCGCAGCGGCTGCACACCCTCAAGATTGAAGAAGCGGCTCAGGCGCTCATCAACAAACAGGCAGCACATACGCGCACGGTCTTCCAGCGCTCCCATCTGAGCACCTTTCAGGATGCGTTCACTCAGGGTGTATCCCAGAGCGGCCAGAGTATCGCGGATGACCTTCATGCTGTGAGTATTCATGTACTCGGTCACGTTTTCGACGACACCGACACTCAAGTTGGCTTCTTCAAAGAAACGCAGAGTCCAGTAGAACAAACCACCTGCTTTCTTGTGTGCTTCAGCGCTATTGATCTTGTTGCGGCTACGACCACTTTTGCTGGCGCCAACACACGGGATACCGGCTTCACCTATCACGCACGATGGCAGGGTTGAAACCATTCGCGCCAGCGAAATTGATCCCTGCATGATGGTTGCACGCTCACTCCAGATCCGGCTGTTATTGGTCAGTGAAGATGACAGGCAAGCATCCTCAATCTCCACACCTACGCGCACTGCAGTTGTGATTCCTTCGCGGCTGAGGCCTTCGTGCATGGCATCAGAAAGAATGCCACCACCGTGAAACAGGCTCAGGGAGTCCATCGGTTTTGAACTATTCAGTGCCACCATCAGGTTAGACATGCGCTGAGAATGCTTGCTGGTCATGAAGCGTCCTGCAGATGAAACAGAGACTGTGTGGGTCTGGCCCGAAGCACCCTGAGTAAGCAGGCTGGTCCAGTCTGAGTCAGACAGCCCTTCGCTGACGGCCAACTGAACAGTACGTTCGTTAATGGTTTTGTTCTGGATGACGTAGCCCAATGCTTCCAACAGCTGGATTGCAGCGATGTTTAGAGGGCTGTCAGCGTTCCCGGCTGATTCCATGATGACAACGGCAGGGTTCAAGGCTTCTACGGCACGGATCTTAAAGAAGAAGTCAGCGGCCTGATCTGACTCGGCATTACGGGCAGGGTCGCCAATGTAGAGGGTATCAGCAGGGGCAGGTTTCTGGCTCAGAATTGAAAGCAGGCTGCTAGTGTCTCCAACCACCTTGGTGAAGTCGCACGCCTTGAGGGATGCCGGTACCTCGACTTCAGTCATGGTGTCCTGCGCCAGCACAACGCCGAGCTGCAGGAATGAGGTATGACCAAATCCAAGCAGGCCTGCATTCAAAGCTCCAGTGGCCATGCCATCTTCAATGAAAGCAGCACTTCGCAGTGCGTGCTGGCGCGCCATACGATCCTTGATACGGTCTTCCCGTGCTTTCTTTGCAGCCACGTCCGGATGAACGCGGATGACGATACGGCCATTGCGGCAAGTGACTACAAGCTGAGTGCCGATTTCGTATGGCAGGGCTTCGGCCAGCTCTGCATTGTTGATGTCAATCAGGGGAACTATCAGGCCGCCAGACTTCTTGCGGGAAACGGTGCGGGTAGACTTGTCTTCAGACTCAGCCAGTTCAAGGGTAAGTTGACCTGCAGATTTAGTACGGTGGTACAGAGCGCCTACTTCATAGCCAGCTTCTTCCAGCTGTGCGCCCTGCACCCACACGCGAGGCTTGCCATTTCGTTCCATCAGAGTTGTGAAGATATGAACTGATTTCATCGTAACCGCCTGATATTTATGATTAACATTAAATAAATTGTATACTTAAAGTATACGTAAATCAAATATAATCAGGCTTTGAGAACACTGCCGGGTTATGAAACCCGGCCAAACTCGCGCATCTCAGGTGGAATCAAAACACTTGCGATTCGGAGCAATTCAACAGCTGTACTCTTCACAGCAGCGACTGTTTTAACCATACGGCCCGACACTATGCACAACCCTTCCCAGCGCGCATCGCTCTTGTAAACGCTCATTGCTTTCCAAGCTTCACACTTATCCCAGCCACTGCCTGTATTACTGATCGTCGCTCCAGCCACTGCTAAAGCCTCAAGGAACACTGTCTGGCCGATCAACATCTCAGCCTTCACCTCAGCGGCCGGAATTTCATGATCCACCATGGCACGCCAACATGGCACATACGCGGCCAAAGAATTGAAGAATTCGACGACATGAACCTTATGATGGTCTCGCTGTTCCTGATCCAGATCCGCGAATGACTTTTCGGTCAACTGGCAAAGGGATAGTATGGTCTTTCGAATAGCAACAACTGACCATAGCTTGCCTCTCTTGGCCCCTACGCTCGATGTTTCCATCTCGACGCGACGCTTGATGCCGGGCATGGCATCCAGTACCTCCAATACCCAACGACCAAAATCATTACGGTGGTCATATACCATATTTAGAGCTGACGAAGGCTTCACTTGGTTGGTGTTGATGTCTGCAAACATCTGCTGTGCCTTTCTCAATCCAGCATCAAAGAATATGGTTACAGCAACCGTTTGCTCCGCCAGCGTACGGTCTTCAGCGATCGCGTGCTCAATACCACGCCGACGGTGCTGGCCATCGTTAATCAACAGCACTGCGTCCATCCAGGCTCCAGCAGGGTACCCGCACCGATGAAGGTGTGGGGTGAAGCGGGGTAACCCGAAGGGTTACGGGAACTGTTGATTTATACAGCATCCATGATACCGTTCCGGTATGAAACTCCGTAAAGCCTTCAAATTCCGACTCGATGTTAATGCTGAACAACAGGCGCGACTGCGCGTGCTGTGTGGGCATGCGCGTTTTGTCTGGAATCAGGCGTTGGCGCGGTGCAATGAAGCCTATGCCACTGAGGGGGAATACGTTCCCCGCTACGAATCCATGTCCAAGTGGATCACCGCCTGGAAGCGTGAAGAGGACAAGGCCTTCCTCACCGAAGCCTATACGGACAATCTGCAACAAAAATTGAAAGACCTGGATTCTGCTTGGCGGCGCTATTTTGACCCGAAACTGAAGGCTGATCGGCCCTGTTTTAAAAAGAAGGGCCGCAGCCGTGACAGTGTTCGATTCGTCAACTTCAACAAGTACTGCCAGCTCAACGGACGCCGGGTCAAGCTCCCTGCCGGTATCGGTTGGTGCAAGTTTCGTAAAAGCCGGGACATCACCGGCTTGATAAAGAACTGCACCCTCAGCTTCTCGCAGGGCCATTGGTGGATCAGCTACCAGGCCGAACAGGACATTACCCCGCCTGCTCATCCGGCCCCTGATCACTGGGTAGGGATCGATGTCGGGATTGCCCAATTGGCCACCTTAAGCGATGGTAGCTCAATCGCGGCGATCAATAGCTTCCGTCAACATGAGCAGGCACTGGCCAGGGCCCAGCGCCAGCTCAGCCGCAAGGTGCGATTCTCATCCAACTGGCACAAAGCCAAAGCACGGGTCCAACGCTTGCAGGGCCGTATTGCCAATGTCCGACAGGACTACCTGCACAAGACTTCAACCACGCTCTGCCAAAACCACGCGATGTTGGTGATTGAAGACCTTCAGGTGAAAAACATGTCGGCATCGGCCAAAGGCAGCGTCGAATCACCGGGTAAACATGTCCGGGCGAAGTCGGGATTAAACACCTCGATCCTAGATCAGGGCTGGGGCGAGTTCCGGCGCCAGCTGGAATATAAATCACTCTGGATGGGCGGTGAGGTGTTGGCGGTTCCGGCGCACCACACCAGCCAAACCTGCCCGGAGTGCGGCAAGGTGTCACCGTTGAACCGGCTCACGCAATCCGCGTTTGTCTGTATCGACTGTGGGTACGAAAACAACGCCGATGTAGTTGGTGGCCTGAATATTCTGGCTCGGGGAATTGAAATCCGAGAAAGGGCGGGACGACGCCCGGATCGCCTGTGAAGTGAACCGCGCTGGCGGTCAGCAGCAGGAACCTGCCAACCGAGCAATCAGTTGGCACCCTGTAGAGGGAATCCTCTTCCTGAGTCGCGAAGCGCGAAGGGAGGGGAGGATGTCAAAGGGATATGAAGCATGCCCAGTCTGGTACCACTACCTGGTACGCCGATTGGATCGAAACGCATGGCGGTATCACACGAGGCAGTCAGGGCTGGCAATACATAGTCCGCGCGGTTTTTGATGACATACTCACCAATGGCCTTACTTCGTTTCTCATTCAGCTTTCGTTGCGCACGTAGCTGAGTTGGGACATCTTCTTCATCGAATCGAAAAAGCCTCACAAGCGCCTTGTATGGCACTTGAGCGGTAAAGTACTGGCGCCCTGCCTGCACGCCTGCACGCCTGCAGCTGCAGGAAAGCTAAACGTGAACTCTGCTGACGACTGAGTCATGCTCTCTTGAGTAGATGTCAGTCGCGCCAGCTTCTCCGCTTGCTCCATCCGGTAATCTTCTCGCGCTTTTATCTCGGCCTGAGCCTGCGGCATGAACTCAGCTTTTAAGTTTTCAGATGTCCAACAATAAATTGAAACCAGCTGTGCAGACTGCTTGATAGCTTTATCGTCGCCTGACTTCTCCGCATCCAGTACGTCGATCAACAGGGAGATAGCTTGCCGCTCGTACTTGTCTGCCTCCTCCTGGTGCACCAATTCAGGGTAATGCTCACCTTCTATTAGCAAGCTATCAGACCAAAGCACCAACACCTCCTTGTAGTGTTGTGTACGCGCTTCTTTAGCTGCGGCCTTGCTTGCGGTGATTCAGATTTGTTTTTGCCCAGTACCAACCCGAGAGCCTTTTCATCATTTACAAGACGGTAAAACATGCTTTTCTCCTTTGAATGAATACTTTAAGTATACTTAAAATAATATATTATGTGTATTTTAAGTATACGAATTAGGGTAAGAATGATTCACTTAAACAACATACACACTTTCGAGCTTTCTGGACTGGGCAAAGCCCCGTTTGAAATCGTCGCTCCGAAAAAGAATCCGTTCGATGCTGATCGCGGCGAGATTTTCTGGTGCGAGCACTGCGGTACCGCACTTAAGAACCGCTATTTTGTTAAAAGCTCCTACGGGCGCGTTTCTGTTGTTGGAATCGACTGCCTCAAGAAGATTGGAGATGCAGGCTTGGAAGCTGGTGTACTTCGTTTGAAGCGTGAACACGCTCAGCTCCAACGAGAGGCCAAGTTAGCTCAAACCCAAGCTGAGCGAGATGAACGCCAACGTCGGACAAATGGTGGACTAACCAACGCAGAATTGATTCAACAACTGGAAGAACAGCGTGAAGCCTTATGCCAGACACTCCATGCTGAAATGCTTGAACATCCGATCGTAGGAATGCTTACCCGTTTTGGGTTTGAAATGTCTATGTGCCACATCGCCTTATGCGGTGAGACATACACGCCCGGGCAGCTGCAGCCACTAAAAAAGATCATTACCAAAAAGCTGTCTGGCGCCCGTAAAGGCTCCAAATCATACCTCGCTCATCTCTCAGAAGCCTCTGACCGGGTTGATCAATTGCAGGCACGCTTATGGATCAAAAAGACGCCATCAGCGACCAAATCAACGCCCTGCTGATTAACAACTGAGGACACTTGCTATGAATACCTACACCATCACAACTCAACACGATTTCTCCTTTACCCTTTCAGCAGCTGACAGTGACTTTGCTGTCTGGGCTGCCAACGACAAAGCCAAAGCTTTGCAAGTACCCGCAGGTGGCGCCACACTGTGGTTGCACACCCAGCATTGCTGCCAGAAGCTGGGTGATTTCAACCTGGAAAGCATCGAGAAGTCCGTATCCGAACAACTGGGGATCTTCAAGAACCTGGAGCAAGCACCGTCTGAATACTCTTGGACAGGTCGAGATCCGGTACCTCGGATACATGAGAGGGTTTGTGTTCGTGTGAACGGATTGGGACCTGGTATTGTTGTTGGATATCAGATTGATAATGGATACCTTGCTCTCATCATATCCGTAGACCGGCTACCTGAACACTTCAACACTCATATCAAGGCTCGACGTAACGTTGAACTGCAATGTTTCGGGTCTGAGATAAACAGTCTGATGTCAGGAGCCATTTGAAGAAGGGGATACACAGCCCGGCGAGTCCGGGCTCTAAGATAAAAGGCTCTTCATATCTTCAATAACGCCATATCGAATCAAACGAAGTAAACGCATCTCTGCATCCTTAGTAACCCCATCGGGGTAATGGGTTTTCAGGACCTGTTCTAAAACCGTATCCAAAGCTGGCGATATGTTATCCATCAACTGTTTCTGTAACCGGCGCTGTAGCTTTACTGGAAGCCCTAATGCCCGACCAAGCTCTAGTAAATACTTTGGACTCACCTGCCCTAGCTTTGTGACATCGCCTATCTTCCAGACAAGGTTAGCATTTAGCCACTGATTATCTGTTTCATAGACCGCCGTCGATAGCAGGTCATAGTGCGGGGCCAGAATAATGTTCCCGCCCGATGTGAAGAAGGACAGATTCTTAAGATGATCGTCAGTGTTGCCGATGAGCAGGTTAAAAACGTGCCATTGAAATAGGCGTGTGCGTGTTTCCAACTTGATTCTGGTTAATTCAACCACTTCAGTGAGTCGTTCGAGCTTGCATTCTTGGTACTTAAAAATCCGATCTATTGATAACAACTGACAAGTATCAACGGTATGAAGCCGCTTTGTGTACGAATCCATTCGAAACCGATCAAACCTCTCCACCAAGTACACTGGATCAGGCACACGGATAATAGAAGTCGCAGGCACCTTAAGACCTAAAGCACCTGCAAGCTGCATCATAGCGAACTCATTGATTGCGCTATGCGGGTATAGATCAGGCTTACTGTGATCGGGCTTAAGAATATGTGTAGACGGCTTACTCACATGAGGCTCATAGAGCACACCTCCCTCATAAATGATTGGGAGCTTGTGTTGAGCCCCAGCAAGAGACATACGTTTGCTACTTCCCTGGGACAATGGAATATCAGGCAGTTTTTGGATTCGAGCAGAAAGCGCTTCACTTGATAGCTTAGCCTTGCCACCTCTCCCTGGCAGTTCCTCTGGACCCAATAGTGTCAGAGCGCCAGCTGATTCAGCACCGAAGTGCCCCAGTAGGCCAAAGGCATCAGCAACAGTAATTCCTGTATCCTCAGCTAAAAGAGCGCGGGCACCCTCTTCTGGTAACAGATTATCGAAAAACCACTGAACGGGCCTTTTGCTGCTGCCATCAACAATACGCTTGGCTTCAACAGGCAACGCAGGCGACAAGCTGAATCCGCTCCAGTCTGGCTCATATTCAAATGACCAGAGGTTGTTATGCTCAATCAAGGTGCCGACTTTGGTGTTGTTGGTCCAAACAGCTAGGGTTCTATTTTCAACAGCCACGCGCCTCTCCTGTCGTCTGGAATTTTTGATGATCCAGATTTAAGCTCCGTCTTCAGTGTGTTCACCAGTGAGTCAGGCAGATCTATCATCACTTTTAGGCCCATTTCGTCCAGAAGCTGCAACATGAGGCCTGTCTGTATGGTTTCCTTTCCCTTTTCGAGATCAACCACATACTTGTGGCTACATCCTGCAATAGCTCCCAAATCATCATGACGCAACCCTTGTGACCTGCGAAGCAGTCTGACCAGATCACCGATGTCTTGGACTGACTCAATCGGAATGTTCATTATCACACCTGTTTAACCGTCCGGTTATATTGTCACGATGAAGTATAGACTTTGATGAAGTATTTAACCAATCGGTTAAATAGTGCCGGAAGCGTAAAGCTATTAGATATTATTTAACCGAATGGTTAAATAAATGCATATCGGTAGAAGCGCGGCTCAATCTGAGCCACACCCCTCATTTCCAAATGCCCCTGCAGGAAGCTGCCACGGCTGGCGCGGTGACTGGACAACAGGCAACGTATATTCAGATTTCAATGCCTGCTCCAACGCTTCCAGATCATCGATCTCAAACGGCTCAACATGACGTGAAACGTCCAAAACGTTGATGCGGTCGCGGCTAATAGTGACTCCAAACTGGTCTTCATAGCCTGCAATAATGCGCGCACGTTCAGGGAAGTAATGAGAAATCGTCGCCCAAATGCGTGGGCTATTGTAAATACAAGTCATGCAGCTTGAGCGGCCCCAGCCTAAACGATACGGTACTGGGGCAATGATGCCATGACGCTTTAAGGCGTCCCACACCTGTTCTTCATCCCAATGAAGCACCGGGCGCCAGGCATCAACATGGCGTGCCAAACGCCCCGCTCTACGGTCACACGAGTGCGGCTCGAACTGGTTGTACTTTGCTCGGTTTGAGCTTTCTTGGCGGCGCTCTCCAGTGATGAATAAGCACTTCTTACCATTGAACCGTGCCTGGTTGTTCAGCTGGCGCCGGGCAACATCGATCTTCAGAGCCGAGCTGCACCAGCGCGTTTGCAGGCTGGCAGATACCTGGGGGAACTTGAGGCGCGTGTTGGGTGCTGAACGTGTAGTGTCGCGCTCCAAAGTAACCAAGCCTTCTGGCCCCTCGAACTTATGAGGCTTGCTATAGGCATTCTCCTTAAGCATTTCTCCCTCAAAACCACCTTCCAGCCAGGAAAAATAGATCGGTACAACGAACGCCTCTGCGATCTGACGGTTGTAGTCCGCCATAAACTTCCAGTCCATCAAGCTAGACCCTTCACGGCCATCAACATCATGGTGCCAGAGTTCTACCTTGGATAGGTCTACCCCCATGTCTACCAAGCGCAGTAGAGATGCGAGGGAGTCTTTTCCACCAGACATCCCGATGACGATACGATCGTAGGCATCTATATCAATCTCGGGCGCGTCGAAGTAAGTCCCCATTTCATCTTCTACAGGCAAGCACCCCATATCCAAAGCAATCTGCTTGCCCAGACCAGGAACTACAACGCGGTCATCAAATGTGTGGCTCATATTTATTTCTCCTCTTGAGTATACTTTAAGTATACATTAACATCCACTCAAAAGATACTTTAAGTATACGCAAGGAGAAGATAATGAGCCTGGAACTTCACTATAACCTGCGCCTGCCTGAATGGTTTCACCGCAGGTATCCAGTTGGTCAACACTTGGTGGCAAAACTCCGGGACGGACACACCATTTCCGTCCTGGTTAGCAAGCTGGAATCAACAGGGGCAGTGCTAAAAGTGACCAGTGCTAAAGGAAGCGCTACAGAACACGACATCATCGCCCTGCACCTGGAAAGCCTGACCCGAGATGGATACATCCACATTTCGCCTTATGACCTTATGCTCGCGCTTAATGTGTTCAAGCCAGTCCATCCATTGATTCTTGAAGAACGTGAGCGGTTTCCACACCTTTCCCCAGCCACTAATAGGCTGTGATTGAATTAGCCAAACAAGAAGGTCATAGGTTTGGCTGCCACCCCTTTACTGTTATCCGGGCACTCAGGGGGTTCTATGGAAGTGACAGAATTTTGAATGAACTTCTCACGGCACTATCTGAGAAGCACTCCAAGCCATTCACTACAGAAGAAGATGCGATAGAGCTAATGGCAATTCACGATAAGGAAAAGCACTACACCGATACCAGCAGGTTTCCATATCCTTGCTACAAGGACGATGAGGAGCAGAACACATGAGCATGGTCATCGAGCGCGTCCCCTACTCTAGCTACATGGCCTATGCCAAGAAGATATGCTGTTTGCCGCTAGCGGAATGCTATGGACAGCCATTCAAAGCCGATAGATGGGTCAAAACTTACAGAGGTGCAACTGTGTTGGTTACATCTCGCCTACATGGAGATCTATCTAATTCGTGGGTTTCTATTCAGCCAATAGCACCAGCAACAGGAGATGATGTTGCCAGTGGCAACAAACAGCTCTATATGATTAATGGCAGCCCATATTCAAACTCAGCAGAACGGATATATGTGGGGCATTTCATACCAGACACTGCATGGTATGTATCATTAGATGAATGCAAGCAACTCATTGAAACAGATGCCAATCTAAATATGCACGGCACAACAACGATTAACTGGATTACGCATAATGGCCCTCAAGTGCGACTCTTCCGTGATTCTTTTGAAAGTGAGAAAATGCAGCTGTTCTATCTGGATGATGAGAAACGTCTCACATGCTTTCTCTTTGATGACCTTGCAGAGCTTAGCGAGATGAAGTGCCCTATTGATAGGTCATTAACTTCAACATTTCACCACCAGATCGGGCTTTTCTAATGACACTAACAGAAGCAGGATCGGATTTGATTAACAGCCAGAAAGTCTTGGATATTGCTGAAATTGCACAATCATTCTCAAAAGGAGATATTCGACGCCCCTTGCTGCTACCAGCGATTCTCGCCTCAGTGGGTTCCATGAAGCTCCAGGATTTACACAACCTGACAGGATACAATAAGCGCTCTATTCCCATTTACATTGAGAAGCTTAAAGATGAGCTTGGAGTAGTCATAGGTCACGAGCAAGAAGGCCAAAGCCGCCTGGCTGTTCTTGACTGGGGTCCGATTGTTAAGAAGGCTGGTGTGGTTGGCCTGCTCAACAAGGATGAGCAAACGGCCGAGACTTAGTGCAAATGTTGCCAGTGGCAACACTTCTTAGCCTTCTATCCTTCAATCAACTTTATATGCCGGGACTATCGTGCCCGGCTCCCATCTTAAGAATCCGGTCGATGTTGCCACTGGCAACACTTACGCCCTTCCCTGCACCGTCAGCTTAAAGACGCCAGCAAAATATATGATATTGGTATACTATTCAGAATATCAGCTACCCCAAGGTAGTTGGAATAAGGTATGGGAACCACTATATGAACGGTGTAGCTGCCAGTATCAAGGAACAGTTAGAAGGCATTCCAGCCATATCAACTGACTATGCCCAGGTGGTATCTGGTCTGTGGGGTCGCTGGTTTGATACCCAGGCCATGAGGCGCGGTGTATCTCCAGAGTCACTATGGAATGAGCTAGATATACAAATTGATGATGTTGACCACTTGGCCGACAAGATTGGTAAACAGATCGATGTGCCTGATTGCCTGAGAGGACAAGATTGGCTATCCCTTGCGACAGCACAAGAGAAAATCCACTTTATCCAGTCGCACTACCAAATGAACGAGTTCACCCCGATCATTGCAGCAACTGGTAGAGAAATCTATTTCACGAGTACTGGAGATATTGGTACTGAGTTCGATCAACGAGGCTTCCTATCTCTTGAGCCAAGCGCCACAAAAGCGCCAATAGAATCTGAAGCGCCAGCAAAGCGCCAACAAAGTTCCAGCGGCGAAACAATCTACCCCGTCTACTTGGCAGAGAATATGAATCTGTTGCCACTGGCAACACTTTCTGAAGCTCCAAACTTCTCCTGGGGAGCGGTCAGCAGCACCGCCCTACTTGATTTAAATCTCGATATAGCAGATGCCAAGCGCCTACAACGGATAGTAAAAGCAGCACCAAGCTGTCCTGACCTGGAAGACATGACCAGAACGTTTGAGCGCGATACGAGCACTTCACATGTCCTGGAGTCACTGGCAAAAAGGCAAGGCTTTGACGGTATCAAGTATTCAGATGGTCGCATTAGTGTATTGCAGCCATCCGCGATCGAAAGCGCATTGCTTGATAGCAGAGTGAGCAATGATCTCGCTATCAACAAAGACAACGCTCTTTATTCCCACCCTCCTTCCTATGACAGCATTTTGTATCAATATGGTTCGACCCATGCAGAAGCTGCCAATACCGAACAGCTCTCAATAGCCAAATCACTGAAACAAGCTGGCGCTGACCCCGAAAGCATCAGGCAGATGACTGGTTGGCATCAATGGATCGACGGACGCTGGCGCTTTGAAATTGATGATAGCCGGGCCAGCCTCAAGAAGGGCGCCATGATGCTATACACACCTGAAACCGAGATGAAAAATAAAGGTGTAAAGGATGCCCTAAAACTGCGTAGAGGTGAGCTGCCAGATCTTAAAGGCGAGACTCCAGTACTCAGCTACACGGGTTCCCTATCGGGCATTTTGGACCACCCTACTCTCTATGAGCACTATCCCCAGCTTCGAGGACTATTTGTGCATGCAGACCTCACATCAAAAAATGTAGGACAGGGCGGCTGTTACTCATACGGTAAGATCCCCATGATTCAGGCAAGCGACTGCACCGTTGAAGGACTACAAAACACAATACACCACGAAGTGCAGCATGCCATTCAAATGATTGAGTGCCTTGCGTATGGCGGCTCACCAGATGAATTCAGGGCGAAGACACCTGCAGAGGCTAAGCTATACAACGACCTCATCAGGGACTTTAAGCTCATTGCCGACTACTCACGGTCTAATCATTGTAGTGTTCCCGATGCTGCAAAACCGCTGAAAGCAAACCTCACAGAGTTGGGATACGATCGTGCTGTAGCCTGTGACATGACAGCTCTTATCGAGAACATCAAAGAGCTTGAGTATCACCTTAAAACTCCGATGGAGCGCTACACGCTTCTTGCTGGGGAATATGAAGCCCGTGACGTTGAACATCGCCTGAAGCTTTCTGCAGAGGACCGCATAGCCTTGCCGCCGTATTCCCATGAAGGAACGCCTACGGAGAAACTGAAACTCGTACTACCTGATGCTGATCCTGCAGCTAAAGCTGTTTCTGAGGCCGTTCCAAAGGGGGCGCTACTTCGTTCACCAGAGCAGGATATGTTCCGAATACTGCTGTCTGCTCACCAAGATGCTTCAACCTTTATTCATGAATCAGGACATCTCATGCTAGACCTCTTACAACGTTATGCATTAGATCCTGACTGCCCGGAAAGCATCAAACAGGATTATCAGGCGATTTGCGAGTACCTGCATGTTATGCCAGGTAATCCTATATCAGTGGAGCAACACGAACGCTTTGCAGACACCCTGGTTGAATTCTTTACTGATGAACAATGCACTCAAGCTGTCGTGCCCGGCAGCGACACACGGCTAAGTCACTGGCTACGATCGGTATACAGTGATCGCAATGTCAATGAGACCGATCTATCTCCGTCTATCAAATCCACATTATTGAGGATGTTCACTGGCAATGAGCAGTGGCATGATCAAGGCGTAGATTTGGACCAAGTGGCGCTTCTGGCTGGTAATGAACAGAGATCAGCTTTCAGGTACTCAAACGCACCTTGATGGAGTGTTGCCACTGGCAACACTTGATTAAACTAACCATTATATTTCTATTAATACTCCGTGCCTGTAAGCTAATTCGTTAGTACTAACCTATTACCCATACTGTTTACCTTTGGTGTAGTTGCTTTGGTTACTGCCACACTTGTGATCGCTTGGTAAAGGTACAAGCGAGTGTCGCACTGGATGTGTTGCCACTGGCAACACTCCGCCACTTCAATGACCTCTACCCCCCCTCTGCAATGATCAAACTAATTGCTTTAGTTGCTGCGCTACTTTATTCCACCTCGCTATGGGCTGAACCAGTTGATC
The DNA here is from genome assembly GCF_900155945.1 of Marinobacterium stanieri. GTDB lineage: Bacteria > Pseudomonadota > Gammaproteobacteria > Pseudomonadales > Balneatricaceae > Marinobacterium > Marinobacterium stanieri. The sequence continues at coordinate 68,191 of NZ_FTMN01000014.1, read as the reverse complement.
GATTCATACCACTAAGCCAGTTTTTGGAAGAAGGGGGCCAACTCGAACTTCGTGATGCTTGGCATAAAGGGATCACAAAGAGCCTACCCAGCCATAATCATTTGTTCAAAGAATTCCTACCAGCCCGGATTTTGCGTGATACGAGCGGTAACGTAACTCTGAATTTTTCTTTCTTCCCACAAAGTAATTCATCCACATGCCTTGAAGGAGCCAGCCGATACGGAAGTGTCAGAAAGATTTTTAAGCTTAATGACCAACCGATAAAAGGGAAATGGTACTGCAGAGCATTTTGGGGCTCCCAGGATGTTTACTACGTGCTGCAGCCCGAAACTCAAGAGGGCCTAGAGTATATGGTCCGTATGTTAAGCGATGAGTCCAAACATTTCGTTACCATTTCCTTTGACGGTATCGAATACAAATACTGGACCTCGGGATTTGCTAAGAGCTGGGCCGAATACAAACCAGCTCTATGAATCGCGTACATTCTTGGTGTTGGTAATTACGTTGCTTAGCGTTAAAAGTGTTGCCACTGGCAACATTGCCAAATAGCAGAACACCTCTACACATTAGATTCTGCTTTAAAGTAAGCAAATTCCAATAGAAACATCCTTTCTTAACCCCAAGAAAATCGCACAATCTATCACTTAACCACATTTCATCTCTGAGAAAAAATTTGCACATCTTGAATATCTCGAAGCACAAATGAGCATATAATTGCTCAATATAAATAAGCCAGCTATATTATGAGCAAAACACTGCTCATAATAGTTATGAATCTATCAATAGAAATTTTCGATGGCGGTCAGTGGACCCAAGCGGCCAGCCTGCTAATAGAAGACCCTAAAAAGGGACGCCTCAGTCCCGCACGCCTAGATTACAACCAGAGCTATGCCGTGGACTGGATGTTTAATGATGACGCCCATGCGTGCAGCCTCAATCTACCGGTGGAATTGTTTCTATCTCATGAATCAAATCATTGGTTTGGCTTTCTTGATGACATAACCCCTTCGGGCGCCAGCCGGCGTTACTGGATTGAACACCTTGGCATTGGAAACCTATCCGTTGGCGAGCAGGACTCCATCCTGCTAGAGAAGGGCACCATTGCGCCGGTAGGCAACTTAAGAATTCGAGAGTCGATACCTCGAAAGCCAGAGGGACTACTTAAACAGCGTTTTTCAATTGAGGACGTTATCGACCGTCACATAGACTTTCTTGAGTATGCTCAGGAGATGGGTGCTGTAAGTGGAGGTGCAACAGGTGCGGCAGGTGAAGCGCCAAAGTTGTTGATCCGCTGCACAGACCAAAATGAGATATGGATCGATACATGGCAGGATGATTCAGATAACCTGGATCAACACTATTTGGTCAAATTCCCCAGGGGGAAGGGAACTGAACGTGATGCAGACATTCTGCGAGCGGAGTTTCATTTCTACCATGAGCTAACAGCTCTTGGAGTGGATACGATCGATATAACAAATATGAAGTTACTGGAGGGGGAGCGGCACCCATCTCTGTGGCTTCCTCGCTTCGATGTTCGATACGATGGCGGCACAGTCGAACACTTCGGGCTTGAGTCAATATATTCCATTCTCGACAAAGCACCCGGCAGCCACCTCAACCATTTTAATGTGTTGCGTGATATGTGTGCGAAGCTCAACAAGCAACACAGGGTAGCCGAGCTTAAAGAACAGTTTGATCAACAGCTTTTCGTGACTCAATGGCTAGAGCGCGATCTTTTGAATTTGATTTTTGCAAATTCAGACAACCATGGCCGGAACACAGCAATCATCAAGAAACCTGAAGGACTTTGGCTTGCCCCAGTCTTCGATTTTGCCCCAATGAAGGCAGATCCCGAAGACGTACTGCGCACTATGAAGTGGGGCATACCCTATGAACAAAGCGGTCAAATCGATTGGGCCGGGATAACACAAGAGCTTGCCGATCTGGCTGATCCTGAATTTATGAGGCATGCCTTGCAGGCTTTAGCGGCCAAACTTGTGGGTTTGAAAGGTCGGCTTATTGATAGAGGCGTTTCGGAGTCACTACTTTCGATACCGGCATTGGGTATGGGTACCATAGAAAAACGTCTACAGGCATGGGGGCTGTTATGACTCAACTGACCAACATCGATCGAGAGAAATTGTTAATCAAGCTCCTGTTAGAACTATACAGAGGTCAATTAAGCGAAGGGGCTTTGCTTAGGAGACTACGTAAAGAAGTCCTGGGCCTTAATCAAGAGAGCTATGCCAAGCTTGTGGGCGTGAGTCGTCGTACTTTGTCTGATATAGAACGTGATCAAGGCCAGCTCACTATGAGTGTCTACGCTGCTGTATTTAAGCCTCTAGGGTTAAAGCCTGGACTACTTCCTCGAAGTGATAGGCTTCTTAAAGCAATGACCAGCACGCTAGCCCAATAACTTGTTACTTTCGATTATGTTGCCACTGGCAACAGTGGGCAGGAAAGAAAAGTCGGGGGTACAAGGGGAGGTGTTGCCACTGGCAACACTTTATCAAGTTATTGAAATTGCTATCTGGACGCTAAGGCATACTGACCGCGCTTGCCTTTGTAGTCGATACTCAAGTGTTCAGCAACAGTACTCATGGAGTTGAGCTTTAAAACAAGCTGAACCTGCGCCAGGCGCTCAATCCGTTCCTTGTCGACGACTGACTCAACATATTCCTTAGCCCAAACCTGCCTTAGATGACGATGATGAATCACGGTGGCTAAGCCGGCATCAATAGATGCTTGCCGTACCACTCTTGCAAAGTACTTCGGGCTTATCGTCCTTTCACCACAAACATCACCTGCGCGATCAGACCTGAATATTAGGTCAGTGGGCTCCAGCTGACAGCGCTTCATCTCATACCTAACATCTTCCATAACGCTCGCAGGAAGCTCAACAAGAATGCCGGCAGGGCCCTGCAACGGCGTTTCCAATACATCAGCAAATCGCAGCTTGAGTAATTCTTGCTGTTGATACCATAGATACGACGCCAGCTGCACATAGAGAGCTGACTTAGCATTCGGGCAATTAGCTACTACCGCATTTACATCGTCGCGTGTGAAAAGTGTCATCGGCATCACTCGGCTGTTCTGGTGTTGCCAGTGGCAACACCTATAGCCGTATTCTCACATAAAATTGCAGGGAGGGCAGGGGAAAGAAAGTGTTGCCACTGGCAACACTCAGGATCAGTCGATATCCAATTCAGGGATCGTAACATTACTCCAACGACGACCACCCAAGACCAGGCGCTGGCGAATAGCTGCTCGGATTAGGGCAGGGCGTAAAGATTTCGAATTTTCGAGACCCAGTCTGGAGATATTAGAAACCGCTGTAGCTAAAGCTTTATTAACACGTGCTGGCAGGATGATGACATCCGGCTGGGAGTCCTTCATTCGCTCGTTAAGTGAGAGCATCGCGAGAAACACTTCTGTCGCCTCATTGGGCTCACTCCAGTTTGCAGTCTTGTAGGTTTCTCGCGCCAGCAGATCCTCCAGGGCCTCTGCTACCCAAGCACTTTTCTCTTTGGGCTTATGGTACGCCTCCATCTTCGCAATCAGAGGTTTCGGGAGGCGAACAGCTATACGGGCAGGAGGGTTTTCTTCTGCTTGCGCTACGGGCGTTTTGGGGCCTAACAGCTTCACGCACTTGCCTCTGACTCTATTACTGACAGGATATGCTCCAATATTGCAGCAGGATCTGTCACGTCATCGTTAAGATCAGCCAAAAGGTGAGGAGCACTGCTTTTAAGTACATTGACCAAGCCTGAGACTGCCACGGGAGATGGAGCTACCTTTCTCAAACGAGGACGCAGCTCTGAGGGTGGGACATTAGATGACGAATCCTGCCCTTTCTTTGGTTCCGTCTGCTTCGCTTTAACAAAGTTGCGAGCAGCCGTATTTCCTTTATCAACATAGACTTCAAATGCCTGGCTACGATCAGCTTTAGACTGAAGCCGGCATACTTCAGCCACCGTCCTCAAATCATTGAGGCCATAATCTTCTATCAGCTCAATCTCATCAGGTTCCAGGTTGGCATTAATGATTCGTGCATAGTGACTGGCTTCCGGACGGCTGATCGAAAGCATGCGGACCATATCAGCCTGGGAAGGCTTAGTCCCTTGCTCATCTTCGAACTGCTCCATGATCGTTTCATAATCACGGAGCTTTTCGGACAAATTGAGATCGTCGCGTTGCTCATTTTCATCCCACCGACGAAGGGCACCTTCCAAGTTAGCGGCGCCATCTTTCAGCAAGCACGGCATGCTGTGTAAATCGCACACCCGAGACAGTATCTGGTAGGCATACCAACGGCGATGCCCAATATTCAGCAGCACACCGCCTTCAATCTTAGAGACCTCGGCTGGCTGGAGAAGGCCCACGTTTTTATGAATAGATAACGCCAGGTCACGAATGCCGGCATAGAACTTAGTACACGCTTTATTTTCAATCAGTTCATTCAGGCCAAGCCCTTCTAACTCAGAGATCTCTGGAAAGTTGAGATCCCCTTCAGCATCGATCCTGACCAACGATTCTTCAGTACCAAGCTTGAGGCTATCGATCATCACCTCAAGAGGTATCTTGAGCTTACGGCTATTTCGGGGGTTGGGCTTAATCTGCTCCAGGGGGATCAGAGCAACTTTTGCCTGCTTCATTAATGAACCAGTCGCAGTGTTCAAAGCAGACCCCAAACCAGAATCAATATCACGGCCGCGCTGAACAGTGCGGCTTTCTTTCGTCTTAGGCTTCTTAGCAGGTGTAGCCAAAAGCATTAGAACATCCTCCCTTCAACATATCGTCCCAACGCCAGCCATTCTTTGTAGACGTCAGTGCTGCGAGCCATACCAAACGGCGTGATCGGGTTCGCACCTTTCAACTCCATTTCTTTCAGCAGGGCACGTTCTTTAATGACAAAAGAGTCGATACTTTTGCCCTGATCAAGTTGAGAGGGAATCATTAAATTGCTGAGATCCCCCATGCGCTCAGGGTCATTAAGTGCACTCAAGTACGCTTTGTGGATACGCATACGCGAATCAAATTTGGTTGGCAGCACGCCCAAGACTTCCGTTTCTCGGTCATAGGCCTGGAAGTCTTTCTCTTCCATCACTTTCGCCACCATGCCAAGGAGACCTTCAACTCCTCGCTCTTCCATAACGCAGGGAATCAGGATGTGCGTTGAAGCACGAATCGCTGATGTCGTGAGTGTACCTTTGGCAGGCGGGGTATCCATGATAACGACGTCATACTGCTCGGCGATCGCATCCTGGTGGAAGAACTCTACGAAGGTATTGATGTCATCTTCAGTACCACGGTCCAGCACCAAATTGCTGGGTAGGTTCGGAATCAGTTCACAATTCGGCAGACGAGTAGGGTAGGGGGCCAGGGGTTCGCTATCATAGATATGAGAAATACTGTATCGATCACCCGTCTCTGGGTGCTCGGGCAGATAATCGATGGTTTCGAGATCTCTGTAGTTAACATCGATCAGCGCGGCCGTCAGGTTACATTGTGGGTCACAATCTACGATTAGCACCCGTTTTGACTGAACTTGGCCAAAGTATGCAGCAAGACCCACCGACGTGGTTGTCTTTGCTACGCCTCCCTTATTGTTTGCTACCACCAAAACCTTAGACATTCCTATCCTCTCTGATAGACCGCATTTTCGAGAATTGAAGCACATGCAAAATCATACTGCAATAAATCATGCTGTATGATATTGTCATTTCCTGTGATATATATTGGATTGTGTAACTATACGGAAAGGTTATAAAATGCGCTCAAACATTGATCACGACGACATCACATACTGCATTGACCAGGGCTTCACTGAAAAACAAGGTTCTCAGATGTTTGTCTTGTTTGACATTGATGCACTAAACGAAAACAGAATCAGCATCGCGACGCTGCCGAGTAATGTAAGAACAGCTTTGCGAGTCGCTACACAGTCGGCTTTCACCAGCTATGAATCGGACGACGAACCCAGCGAATGCGTGGAGATTCAGGTTCATTGCACCAACTCAGCAACGGCAATGGCCGAAACGAAAATGCCGTTCCTGATAAATACTGTGCAGCCAAAGGCGGATGAATATTCGTTTTCTGTCAAACGCAGTAAGGACGGGTTATCCATCCGGCGCCGGTATGTGAGCAGTACGCCGCGATCCCCAATTACCGATAAGGCACATGAGTAAAGAACGATTTCAATTCAATCTGGGCTGTTATCAGATACGCAAGCGCAAGGATGATAAGTGGGTACCATCAAGCACGGTGATTGCATCCACCTACCCCAATGCTGCTGCTGAACTGAGTCAAACGATGCGAGATAACCCTGGCGGCGAGTATGCCTTGTTCTATCTCAATGATGATGAAGTGCTGAAGCGGATTGAGTGGACGCAAGCTAGCCACCTGACAAACTACTACTCCAGCAATCGTGAAGAGTTACACCGGATTTTTTATAAGTTGGGCCTGGAGCTGAATGACCATGGCTACACAACTTTGGCCAAGATTACCGGCATTAGTCCGCACACATTACGCAAGATTAATCGACGACCAGAAGATAGCCGCGCCAGCATTCTGACCGAACCGGGGCTGACCTGGATTAAGTATTGCGTTCAAGAGCACCTGGAAGGAAAAGCTAATGGATAACCACGTAAAACGTATTGCCCAATGTCTTTCATTAGCACTGGTATCAACCGCGGCTAATGCCGTGCTGGTTGAGAAAAATGGCGATCGACTGTACCTGCAGTATGATGGATTTGATGTCATCCAGAACTGCGTAACCAACGCGCCGGATATCGTTATGACGGTTATCGGTAAAGACGTAGGCAACCTTGACCGCAGCCAGGCCGATTTCTTTCTGGATGCAGGTGTCCCACCTAACTGCCAGCAGACATCTGACGCTTATTACCCCACCGGCTATCACCGTGGGCACCTGTTAGGCGCAAACATGCTGGACAACTCGCTTGCTGCGTTCCGTTCATCATTCAGCATGGTCAACATACTCCCGATGCGCAAAGAGCTAAACACAGGCGCCTGGTATGAAACTGAGCTGATGACCGAGTGTATCCGTGAAACTGGTCCGTTTGTTCAGATCTTTGCAGGTCCCATTTGGGGCGGACCACATAAGAACGGACGTACAGCTAAAGACCACAACATCAATGTCCCGTCGAGTTACTGGAAAGTCATGGTTCAAGGCGAGTACCAAATTGCCTGGATCATTCCGAACTCAAAGGCTGCTTCACGAGAAAGTCTCCCCAGCTGGGAAGTGACCATTGATGAGGTTCAACAGGCTGCAGGCTTCACTTTACCGATCGACCTGGACCTCAATCGCAACTATCGACCTGATACCTGGTACGACACCACGATGTGCGAACGCAGCTGATTCCACTCCCCATATTGATGCCAAACAAATAGACCCGCCTGAGCGGGTCTTCTCAGGTTACTGACAAACCCCGGTCATTTTGGTCGGGGTTTGTTTTTCTGCTCGGCCGTAACTCTGGCATGGTCAGTTTTTTCATGCGTGATGTCGATTAACCAAACGGCCGCTTTTGCTCGATGGATGTGCGTAGCACAGATCAATGATGGTCATCGATGTATTAGACCGTCAGTAATGCGATCTTTTTGATGTTCTGAGCGGCAGCCGCCAGTAAACACTGGCCTTTCATCCGTTCCAGCACGCGGAACCGAGCATAGCGGTATCCGTGCAGCTCCTTGGCGTCGGCAAAGCTTCGCTCCACGGTTTCCTTGCGACGCTGATAGATAAGCTGCCCTCCCGAACTCAAGCAGTGCTGGCCGATCCGTTCCTTACTGTCCTCCCAGACATGGCGCGTCAGCGTCTTTTCCCTTTTAGCATTGCGGGTACAGCGCTCGCGCTGTGGACAGCTCAAACAGCGATCAGGGTCTGAGCGGTAGTGTCGGTAGCCCTTGCGATCGGTGGTCTTGTAGATCAGGACGGCACCCTCGGGACAGGTATAGCGATCCTGCTCGGCGTCGTAATGGTATTCCCGCTTGTAAAAGTAGCCTTTGCGGTGGGTCGGTCGCCGGTAGCCAATGACACCGTAGATCTGACGCTCCTCCAGGCCCTTGCAAATGCCTGCCGTGAAATAGCCGGCGTCCAGCCCCACCGACCGGATCGCAAAGCCGAACCGCTCGGCCTGACGATCCAGGTAGAAAAAGCCTTTGGGCTTGCCGTCACGCACCATGTAACCGCTGTCGGGGTCGGTTGTGCTTTGCTTAATTTCCCGCGTCTCGGGCTCGCTCGAGCGCGGCGACAAGGGATTTTTTCCATGAGCCAGGCGATCCTCCTCGACCGCCTGATCCAGTGCGTCCAAATAGTCTCGACTCGAGCTAGCCGCACGCACCTTGATCCACTTGTTCTTGTTCTTGTTGGCATTGGCCTTTAGGTGGGTGGAGTCGGTGTACAGCGTCTTGCCTGAGACCAGCTTCTTGCACATGGCCTGCAGCACAATCTCATCGAAGATCTGCTGGTATACCTCTGACGCGTTGAAACGGCGGCGCCGGTTCTGGCTCAGTGTTGAGGCATCCGGCACCTTGTCGGTGAGATTCAGACCCAGGAACCAGCGATAGGCGACGTTGATCTGCACATCGCGGATTAACTGACGCTCACTGCGCACACCGTAGAGGTAGCCGAGGAACAACAGCTTGAACAGCAGGGTCGGATCAAGAGCCGGTCGGCCATTGTCATTACAGTAGAGGTCTTTGACCAGATCGTGGATGAAGCTGAAATCGATGGCCTTATCGATCTTGCATAGCAAGTGGTCGGCGGAACGAGTTCATCAATGCAGACAAACTCCAGTTCGGACTGGGTTGGGGCTCTATTTTTTAGCATGGTCCCATTATAAGAAGTCCCCGCACAGTGGCGAGGACTTTGTCAGCAGTCTGAGACCCGCCTGAGCGGGTCTATTTCGTTACGTAAGAAGTGTTTCTGTATTGCTACTACTCTTGTGACTAAATTCCCTTTACCCCGTCTGGCTCCTTGTATGGGGGCACACTCTTATTAATTCGGATAAATGGGTTATTGATAACAACTTTGCAGTGGATGTAGAAGGTACTCGCGAACGCGCCGAATCCCTGAGCGTTGACAGGAAGTAAATGATGCACTGATGAGGTGATGCAGTCTGCTGGAAACCATTAGTGCTGCTTCTAATCCATATTAGACAGCTGGGTGGCTGCTGAAGGCGATTTAACAGCTACCGGTACTGTAACAGATTTGTTAGAAATTACTCTAACGAGCGAGGACAGAGCCTTGTGCCCTCATCGAAAGGATGCTATGCATGACTCTATTTTCTGTACCTGTGGGGGCCGGCCAAGGTGTCACGACCATTAATGATATCAATCTGGAGCTGCTGGAAGCCTATCGGTGTTACCTTTATTGCTATCGAAAGCCTTGTGATATCACGCCGCTTGATCTATCGACCCAGCGTATGCGTCTGATGGCGGTGACCGGCGTCCTCAAGCGTATGCGTTTCTGCGACATCACTCAGTCCGATTTTTTCAGCAAACTTCCGCTTCCCCTTGTGCTCCGGAAGCAGCCGCCTGTGATACTGGCCTATCAGGAGATCAAGCTGATCTTTAACTAGACGCTTGCCAAGGGTCGCATGGGACTGAGAGACAGGGCAATCTTGGAGGTCTACTACACTACCGGCATACGCTTCAGTGAATTGGCCCAGCTCGACCTGGCGGATATCGATTTCGCGGAACAGGTGATCACAATCCGAAAAGGCAAAGGCTCATTGGATCGCAAGGTTCAGATTGCACCGAGGACGCTGGAGTGAGGTACGGCCGCATTCTTAGGACATACAGATCGACGTATCCAGAGCATCGCCCTGACCGATCTGGTAGGTGAATATGTGCGCCGGTCCGGCGTCGGTAAGGACGGAGCTTGTCATCTCGTGAGGCATGCCAGCACAACCCACATGCTCAAGCACTGTGCCGATATCCGCTACGTTCAGGAAATGCTGGGCGTCAGGATATCAAGGCGAGTCTGTATGAAAAAGTAGAGAATCGATGTTACCTACTGAAATCAATCGTATTAAATGTCGGACAGGTCTCGGTCAGATAACATTTGAGGCCCAATCGCCAAATATGAGACCGTGAGAGTACGCCCAGGGCCGGTAATAAGAGCATAAGTTCAGTACATGCTGTATGGTTGCTGTGGCTATATAAGTTTCACATCAGGTATGAAGTGGCGCTACGTCAGTATGGAAACGATAAGGAAATCAATTCTTGGACTTCTAGTTCTGGTAGTTCTGATCAGTGTGCTGGGGTTGGTGTGGACGATCTCTGCCGCACCCGAAGAAAACATGTCCACAACGACTCTTAGGTCTCTGGCCAGTCCAGTTCAGCGTTTAGATTTGGTACGTTTGCAGGAAGCCAACTTATTTGGCCGCATAGTTATTGTACCCCCAAAGCAAAAACAGGCAAAAAAGGACCCTATCCCTTCCCTAGTAAAGAGCCGTTTGTCCGTGAAGGTTTTGGGTATTGTGAAAGGCTCTGAGCCGGATGCTGCAGTGGCGATACTACAAGAAGGTAATCGTCAGCGTGCATACTCTATTGGCGACAAGCTGGAGAGCAACTCACGTGTCAAGGTGGTCGCCATTCAGGCTGACCGCGTTGTATTGGATCAGGATGGTCAACGGCAGTATGTAGAGTTGGAACCGATTAACGCTACAGTGTGGTTAGCGCCCGCAGCGCCAGAAGTATCCTCCATCGCTGAATTACCGCAAAGAATCAGCCTGGACAGGCCGAATATTACTTCCCTGATAGGAAAGGACCTAGTTAGTTTCGTTAGCGACTCATCTACCTTCGAACGGTTCGCTCAGTTACAACCCAACGTTGTGAATGGTAGGCTTAACGGCTATCGGCTGCTTCCAGGGAGTGATACGCGACTGTTCAAGCAATTGGGCCTGAAGTCAGGTGATCTGATTACACATGTAGCCGGTATTGATATATCCGATCCGCAGAATATGCCTCGATTAGTTGCTCTGGTGCAGACGGAACGCTGGATAAAGGTTGGCATCAGCCGGGGAAGTTTGGTCAAGGATATCGAGGTCGATCTCGGTGCACTTTAATACTGGTTGATCGCTTAGCAATAGGTAGCAAGGATGGCTTGGAAAAGATGGGGTATTCTGGTGTTTCTGTTCATGCTGATGGGCTGTACACCGGGCGGTATAAAACAGGCAGGATTACATTCCTCCTCTGATGATCAGCAATTGTACCAGCAGGGGCGTGAATTGATGGAGGCAGAAGATTATCCGCAGGCGGCGGTGCGCCTATTGGCACTTCTGCGTCAGTATCCGCTGAGTCCCTTACGTCAGGATACACAGCTTGCTCTCGCCTTTAGCCAACTGCAACTAGGGCAGTCGAGAGAAGCATTCGAGCTGGCCCGTGAGGTGATAAAGAACAGCAATGATTCACAACAGCTGGCCTATGCCTACTACCTGCGTGCGAATGCGCGTTTGGCAGTGAGCCCAGCACCTTCAGCCCAACAAGTCGAGAAGGCAACATTAGATCTGACTCAGGTAACCGATCGGCTCGGAGAAAATATTTATCGTTCGGCTGCAAAGGAATTAAGGAACAAACTCTATCACGCGTCTGCCGCCCGTGAATTTATGGCTGCGAAACAGTCATTTCGGCGCCAAGAGCCGGTATCTGTCTTAAATCGCTGTCGCTATTTGATCGAGCATTACCCGCAGAGCGACGAGGTAGTAAAGGCGTTGGCACTGATGGTGGATGCTTATCGCCAGTTAGGTCTGGATGATTTGGCTAGTAGCACGGACGCTATTCTCCAGCAACGTAAGGCCCTTTCGTCAGCGACCAGCAATAGATTTTAAACTGCACGCTGGTTAACATGGGTTAAGAACTTAAAACTATTACATGGATGTGATTGTGTTTGTACTCTTTTGGTTCCGCCTCCTCCGTTACCTTCCTATCTCGCTTTTTCTATTCCTGAGTATCTCTGTGCAGGCGCAAGAGTACAGTCTTGATATGCGTGATACCGATATTGTGGAATTTATTGCCACCGTCAGTAAGCTTACGGGCAAAACCATCATTACCGACCCAAGAGTCAAGGGTAAGGTTACGATCCGCAGTCCTAATTCAATCAGTGCCGAAGAGCTGTATGAAATCTTTCTGGTGCAGCTCGGCGTCAACGGTTATGCAGTGGTTAGTGTCGGCGACAATCTACTGAAAGTGGTACCTCAACCGGCCGTTAAACTAGAGGGTATAGAGGTACAGGGCGACAGCAGCGAAGCACCGAAGGCCAGCGAGAACATCGTGACGCGGGTTGTGCAGGTCAATAACGTAGATGTGGGAGCGCTGGTCCCCGTGCTGCGTCCGCTAGTGGATAACCAGACCGGTATTATTGCGCCCTATCCGGCCTCAAACGTGATTTTGATTACCGACCGGGAATCCAATGTGCGCCGTCTGCTTGAGATTATCGCGAGAGTCGATAAGACCGAAACTGAGGATACTGAGATTATCCAGCTTAAGAATGCCTCGGCCAGGGAAGTCAGCCAAACACTGACCACGCTAATACGTGAACAGATGAAAAGTGGGGAAGGTTCCCGTGCGGCGCCGATGATTGCGGCTGATACTAGAACCAACAGTTTGCTGATACGGGCCGACGAAGCGGGCCGGAATTATTTGCAGCGTATTATCAGACAACTTGACAACGAGGTGAAAACCGATAGCAACACCCGTGTTTACTACCTGAAATATGCCAAGGCTACCGATCTGGTCACAGTATTGGAAAGCATTGGTAACTCCATTATCGAGGGAGATAATCCGCAAGATCAAAGAAGCTCAGCGAATCGCGAAAACATCCATATCAAGGCGCACGAAGCGACCAACAGTATTGTAATGTCCGGTAGCCCCCGGGTAATCATCAGTTTGAATCAGGTTATTGAACAGCTGGATATCCGGCGTGCTCAAGTAATGGTCGAAGCGATAATCGTCGAGATGTCGGAAACGCGAGCCAAGGAATTGGGGATTCAGTGGCTGCTGGGTGGGGAGGATAACGGACGCTTTGGCGCCGCCGGCACCAACTTCAGCAACTTGGGCAACAGTTTGAACGCGCTGACAGCAGAAGCGTTAGATGATACCAGTGGTTTGGCTTCTGCTTTGTCCGGGGTTGAGGGGGTCTCATTCGGAGTGGGACGAGTAGATTCATCAGGGCTCAGCTTCGCAGTGCTGTTGAAAGCGCTGCAGAACGATAGCGACTCTAATATCCTGTCCACACCCAGTTTGGTGACCATGGACAATGAGGAAGCGTCGATCCTGGTAGGACGCGAGGTTCCGATCGTAACGGGGCAGACTATTGGTGATAATAACAGCAATCCTTTCCAGACCATTAGTCGAGAAGATGTAGGGATCAAACTAAAGGTGACGCCCCAGGTAAACGATGGTAGTGCGGTGCAGCTCAAAATCGAGCAAGAGGTCTCCTCGCTGACCGGTATTACTGCGTCCGACATCATCACTGATAAGCGTGAGATCAAGACGGCAGTAATGGTGGACGATGGCGCCACTATTGTCCTGGGCGGGCTCATCGATGACGATGTTCAGGAAGTCAGTGACAAGGTTCCTGGGCTGGGAAACGTTCCCGTTGTCGGCCGTCTATTCCGCTCCGATTCCAGCCAGATCAGCCGCCGTAACCTGATGGTTTTTATCCGCCCTACTATTATCCGTGACCGGCGAAATATGACGGAGGTCACGAGCAGCAAATATAGTTATCTTCGTGCACGTCAGCTACTGGACAATGATCGTTCCATTCAGCTATTCCCCGGTGAATCGCCGACGGTACTGCCAGAATGGGCAGGTATGGGTCCCAGTTCAATCGATATACTTCCCCCTCCTAAGCGGTAGCGACAATGTCGGAAGCGATTGATTTCAATGACGTAGATGGGAGTGCAGAGTTGCCGCTGAAACGGCAACTGCCTTTCTCATTTGCCAATAAATATCGGGTGTTGGTGGAGGATAAGCATGATGGGCAGCCTTTGTGCCTTATTACCGATCAGACCCCGCTGGCTGCTATTTTAGAGGTGCGCCGTTATCTGAATATTGAGCTGCCGCTTGAGCAGGTGAGTAGCGAACATTTGGAGCAAAGGCTGGGGCAGCACTACCAGCAGAGCTCTCAAGCCAATATACAGTTGATGGAGCAGCTCGGAGAGGAGGCCGATCTGTTTAAACTGATTGAAGAGCTGCCGGAAAGTGAAGATCTTCTTGCCGCTGAAGGCGATGCCCCGATAATCCGCCTGATTAATGCCCTGCTCAGTGAGGCGATCAAGGAGGAAGCGTCGGATATCCATATCGAACCGTACGATAAATGCCTCTCCGTGCGGCTGCGGGTCGACGGCGTATTGCGAGAAATTCTATCGCCAAACTACAAACTGGCGCCGTTGCTGATTTCGCGTATCAAGGTGATGGCAAAACTGGATATCGCAGAGAAACGTGTGCCTCAGGATGGCCGTACCGCACTGAGGATTGCCGGACGAGCTCTCGATGTACGTGTCTCCACTCTACCGTCCAGCTACGGGGAACGGGTGGTGATGCGTCTGCTGGACAAGAGAACGGCTCGACTTAGCCTGGGTGATCTCGGAATGCCTATCGATATCTATAGACACTTCAAGCAGTTACTACTGCAGCCCAATGGCATCATTCTGGTTACGGGACCGACCGGGTCGGGAAAAACCACCTCCTTATACGCTGGTATCGGCCTGCTCAATGAGCGCTCGCGTAATATTCTGACCGTTGAGGATCCCATCGAATATGCTATCGATGGTGTGGGCCAGACTCAGGTCAATCAGCGCGCAGGAATGACCTTTGCGAAAGGATTGCGAGCGATGCTGCGCCAAGATCCTGATGTGTTGATGATAGGTGAGATTCGTGATTTAGAGACGGCCGAGGTTGCCATACAAGCCAGTCTCACTGGCCATCTGGTGCTGTCCACCCTGCATACCAATAGTGCAGCTGGGGCAATCACCAGGCTTCGCGATATCGGCCTTGACGCTTACTTGGTTGCATCCAGTCTTAAGGGAGTAATGGCGCAGCGTCTTGTTCGGCGGTTGTGTCATCACTGCCGTGAGCTTGGGGTGATCAGCAATGACGAAGCTGCATTGTTGAATGCCCCCAGTCTCGAAGGTGAGAGTTGCTTTCATAGCCGGGGCTGCAAACAGTGTAACGGAACCGGTTACCGTGGTCGGGTAGGTGTTTATGAGCTAGTGATGATGGACGGTCGCCTAGCTGAGTTGATTAACCAACAGGCCGGCGAAGTGCAAGTTCGTCAGTATCTTTCCGGTCGTATGCGTTCTCTTATGGATGAAGCCCATCCCATGATACAGCAGGGAATCACATCAGTCGCAGAGGTACTGCGCACCATACACACCGAGTCGTTATGACAGCTTTCAACTATCGTGCACTAACTCGTGAAGGGAAAACCAGTAAGGGGCTGGTCGAGGCCGACTCGCCCCGCCAGGCACGGACACTGTTACGCGACAGGGGATTAATGCCTACTTTGGTGGAGGAGGTGGGGCGAGGCCAGACCGGTAGCGGGCTTACTTTCCGCCTAGAGCGGCAGTTAGCAGGACGGGATGTGGCCCTCTTTACTCGGCAACTAGCGACGTTGCTCGACTCTGGTTTACCATTGGAGGAAGCACTGTACGCCATTACCCGTCAGACCGATAACGCCCGGCTGAAAAGCATAGTATTGTCCGTACGTGGGCGGATACTCGAAGGGCATAACTTAGCCTCGGCATTGTCAGAGTATCCCCGGAGCTTTAGCGAACTGTATCGCGCGATGGTGACCGCAGGTGAGGAATCGGGACACCTTAACGAGGTCTTGTTGCGGCTGGCTGAGTATGGGGAACGCTTACAGGTGATCCGAGGCAAGATGCAGGTCGCTCTGATATACCCGGTGATACTGACACTGGTAGCTATCGGTGTTATCGCATTGCTGATGACATATGTGGTTCCTAAGGTTGTAGAGCAATTCACCTATGCCGAGCAAACCCTGCCTTTGCTGACGCGAATTTTGATTGTGATCAGTGACGGACTGCAACAATGGGGGGCAGTTATCTTGGCCGCGTTGGTTGGCATGGCACTGTTCTGTTACTGGTGGCTGAGCAATACGAAACGGCGATCGGCATGGCACCGTCTGCAGATGAAACTCCCCGTTATTCGTACGTTCGTGAACGGACAACAGTCACTTCAGTTCGCCCGCACTCTGGCGATACTGGTTGGTAGTGGCCTGGATTTGCTGCAGGGTCTCAAAGTGGCAGCTGGGCCTATGACCAATCTGTATCTGAAACAGGCGGTTAAAAAAGCCTCCCGACTGGTACGTGAGGGGTGTTCTTTATCCAGAGCGCTCGAGCAATCGGGGCCATTTCCTCCTCTACTGGTCTACATGATTGCCAACGGCGAGCAGAGTGGCGAGTTGGAGAGAATGCTAGAGAAGGCGGCGGAAGCGCAAGAAACCGAGTTTGAGACGAGAATATCCTGGTTGCTTGGATTATTCGAGCCTGTATTGATCTTGGTAATGGGGGTGATTGTTCTGGGTATCGTACTGGCTATCCTGCTGCCGATCCTTGAACTTAACAATCTGACGGCTTTATAGGTGGGATTATTTTGAAAAGGAAATTCAAACATAGTGGCCAGCAAGGCTTTACCCTGCTGGAGATTATGGTCGTAATTGTCATCATGGGATTGCTGGTCGCTGTTGTCGCACCCAATGTACTGCAGAATCAGGACAAGGCGATGGTGGAGAAGGTGCGTACGGATGTGATGCTTATGGAACAGGCTCTAGATATGTATAAAATGGACAACTTTGTTTATCCCACCACTGACCAGGGATTGGACTCGCTGGTTGCTAAACCGGAAAGTGATCCGATACCCAAACGTTATAACGCAGACGGTTATATAAAGCGGCTGCCTAAAGATCCTTGGGGTAATCCATACCAGTATTTACAGCCGGGGCAGCACTCTAAGGTAGATATCTATTCTCTGGGCGCTGATGGAGAGCTAGGTGGAAAGGGCATTGCCGCCGATATTGGTAACTGGTGATCAACAGGGATTTACGTTGCTGGAGCTGATGCTAGTGGTACTGATCATCGGTCTAGTAGCCGTAAGCGTATCGTTGGCACTTCCAGATACAGCCGCGAAAAGGTTGCAGCAGGATGCCCGCCGGTTAGAAGCCCAAATCGCTTTAGCCACCGAAGAAGCGATCTATCGGAATAGCGACTACGGGTTGTTATTTGGTGAACGTAATTACCGCTTTCTGCACAGACGCCAGAACAGTTGGAGTGAGGTTGAGCCAGATTCCCGGTTGCAAGGAGGGGCTCTGGATAGCGAGACCGAACTGGAGCTGATTGTCGGTGGTGTACACGTCAATAGGGCAAATGAACCCCAGATTTTGATTCTGAGCGATGGCCAATTGACCCCTTTTGAGTTGATGCTATGGCATGTCGGCCTTGATCATGGCTATCGTATTTCAGCCAGCTTCGGCGGTGATGTGCGACGGTTTGAAGTGCCCGCCGAATGACTCGAATAAGGCAGCGTGGTGTCACTTTGTTAGAACTCCTGGTCGCGCTTTTCATATTTGCCGTTGCAGTTGGCGCCTTACTGAAAGTGTTGGGGGAACAAGCACGTATCGTGGAGACGTTGGAACAGCGCTACTTTGCGCAACTAGTGGCTCACAATCACCTCGCTGAATTACGCCTGCAGCAAACATGGCCCGCTTTGGGCCAGCGTAATCAAAAACGGAGTTTGGCTGGGTTGGATCTCAGGTTGGTAGAGGATGTAACGGAAACTGACGATCCAGCTTTGCGTCGGGTGGCTACCCGTGTCTATTCCGCTGATGCAGATCTCTCCAATGAGTCGCCCCCGCTGGCTGAGATACAGGCTTTTATGGGAGCCACCCCATGAATAGACAGTCATGAGGTACCAACATGGGTTCACTCTATTGGAAATGCTGGTGTCAGTAGCGTTGCTGGCACTTCTGGGACTGGCTGCGATGCTTACTCTCGGTGCTGGAGTGAAAAGTGAACAGGCTGTTGGGGATAGTATTGACTCCCTTCAGCGGCTTCAAAGTACTCAGCAGTGGCTGAGACGCGACCTTGAGCAGATAGTGTTTCGTGCAGGGCGTACCGATCTTGGGGAACATCGCCGACAGCCTCTTATCGCAAACTTGGACGACGAAGGTGAATCTGAAGGCGTGTTACTCGATTTCTATAGGACGGGACGACGCATTTTAAGTTACCAGGTTCCAGTCTCCCAATTGGAGAGAGTTCGTTACAGGTTTTCGGAAGGGCGGTTGTATCGTGACAGTTCTCCCTATCTGGAAGCCCCAGCTCACGAGCGTTGGAATGAAGCGGTACTTATGGAGAATGTGAAGGATCTGAAACTGAGATTTTATTATGGTCAGAACTGGCATGACGGCTGGGCGGGCGGGATGAGCAATGGAATCTTCGCTTCTGAGCTACCGAAAGCCGTCGAAATCTTGATTGATACCGAGCGCTATGGCGCGGTGTCACAGACGCTGCTGCTACCCGAGGGACTTTGATGGCGGTGACACGGCATCATCAGGAAGGTGCGGCCCTGATAGTTGTTCTCCTTATACTGGCGTTGATTACTGTTATCGCGGCTAATCTCGGCTCCAGTTTGCAACTTAGTATCCGACGGGCCGAAAACCAGCAGGAGTACCAGCAAGCCTACTGGTATGCTCAAGGAGGGGAGCGGCTGGCACGGGAGCTGATAGAGTCTGCTCTGACGAATGATGGACGTATACATTTGGGTCAAGCTTGGGCGAGTTCGATGCTCAGATACCCCGTAGAGGGAGGGCTGATTCGGCTCAGCATTAAGGATCGACGGACCTGTTTCAACCTCAATGGGTTGGCGTCACTCAATACCCCACACAGTGCGGATTCTGAAGCGAACGAAGGTGGAGCAAGCCGCCATTTGTCGGCTCTACTGAGTCTAATGGAGTTCGAGCCGAGAGAGGTTGAAGCTATGGTGGAGCCGTTACGTGATTGGCTAGACAGCGATACACTGCCGACGGGCTTTCATGGCGCAGAGGATCTTTACTATACGAGTCGAAAGCCTCCCTATCTACCGGCAAATAGCCCGCTAGTCTCGATGAGCGAACTTAACTATATCAAGGGTTTTTCCAGTGCGGGAAAAAGTTTAAACGACGACGAACTGGAGCGGCTCTCAATATTGGGGCAAATGCTTTGTGCAGTACCGAGTGACCGAGTTACTATTAATTTAAATACGCTCCAGCCTGAAAATGCCGCTGTGTTGGCTGCTCTATTTAAGGATAAAGTTTTGTTAGAAGATATAGATGAATGGCTGGCGCACCGTCCGAGCGGAGGGGTTGGAAACGTAGAGGAGTTCTGGAGCATGCTAACTGAGGGAAAGAACGATGTTAAGGATCTTGATGTGGCTGTCAAAGAGCACCTCAGCGTAAGTTCGGACTTCTTTTTTGCCAGAGTAGAGGTGAATTACCGCAACACCCGGTTGTTAATGTATTCCAATATCCACGTTCGTGATGGAAAGACCTATGTCTATCAACGTCAGTATGGCGAGTTGGAGAGGTGGCCAGATGGCAATTCTGGCAGCAAGCGAGCTAAAGGAGCTGGTTGGTGGCCAGGAATGAGATAATGCTGATGTGGGGCAAGGGCTATCCAAATCAACCGATTGATTGGTTGATTTGGAGTAGGGCTGGCGCTCGCCAACTAGACAGCGGACGGCTGCAGAGTGGGAGTGAGCTAACCAGTCTGCGGAATTTAGCGCTTTTGTACCCCTGCTATCTGCTGCTGCCGCAGGAACAGATACTCTCTACTTCGGTTTCTCTGCCTGTAAATAGTCGCGCTGCACGTCGAGCCATCCCCTTTCAATTAGAAGAGCAGCTTTGTGAAGACCCGGATCAACTGCACTTTGCCCAGGACTCCAGTCCAAGAGAGGGGCATTACGCGGTACAGGTGGTATCGCGTTCCCTGATCCAGGGTTGGCACGAACTGATTTCGTCCACGAACATGCCTATTAAGGGTGTTTTTGCCGATGCACAATCGCTTGAAGGCAAGGCCAAGCAGTGGTCTAAGCTAGAATTAGAAGACCGAGTGTTATTGAAGTTCGATCAATGCCAGGGAGTTGCACTGACGCGAGATGGACTGCATCAGTTGGTCCCAATGCTGGAACGGGCTGCTCCTATACAGACGTTAGACGTGAATCAGGATGAGTCACCTCTGGCATCTATGGCACGCTACCTGAACCTGGAACAGGCCATAAATCTGATGCAGGGAGATTACAAGTTACGAGATCCTGTGCGTGAGCTGATTAGCCATTGGCGTATACCCGCACTACTAATGATGCTGCTTGTCTTGATCAGCTTTGCGCAGTTAGCAGTGGATAACTATAGGCTATCCCGTGAGAAGGAATCTTTCGATCAACAAGTTGAAGCCCTTTATCGCGAGACCTTCCCTGATGCTCAACGGATAGTGAATCCTCGTGTCCAGATGGAAAGACGGTTAGAGCAGTTAAGGCGTAAGCAAATGGGGTCACCCCTTCTGCAAGTTTTGGATACAAGTGTACCCGCGTTTCAGCAATATCAGGATGTACGGATGGACATGCTCCACTACGATGCCGAGGGTAGGCGCATAGCACTTGAAGTGAAAAGTGATAATGCGGGAAGTATCCAGCAGCTTAACGAGCGCCTCAATGTAGAGGGTGTGAATAGTCAGTTAGGGCAGTTTTCAAGTTCTGCAAAGACAACTAAAGGGCGTATTACGGTCACGGAGGTTCGTTAATGTTTAGCGCTTATTACCAGAGCCTAGAGGAAAGGGAGAAGCTGGTGTTGTGGCTAGGGGGCGTGTGTGCCTTGGTATTGCTCGCTTACCTAATATGGCGGCCTTTGTCTGAGAGTAATGAGCATTTGCTGCAACAAGTCGCTGAAAAACGCGCCCTTGCCGCATGGATGGAAAGGGCAGCAGAAGAGGTTCTACATCTGCAAGTAAATGGTACTTATGTTCAGCATTCAAATGTACCGTTACAGCGACTAATTACACACAAAACCAACGAACTAAACCTGAAACCGGCCCGGATGCAAAGCAAAGGTGAAAGCGAGGTTCAGCTATCATTTGATAAAGCCAACTTTAATATGGTTTTGACTATGATCGACAGATTACACGTAGATGGGGTTATCTTGAAACAGGCCAATGTACGTGCGACAGATATGCCTGGTCGGGTGAAGGCTCAGCTCACCTTTGGCCGTTAGGGCTGAAAGGAATTCAGTCCTCGATCCCTGTACTCACTATTGGTGTTGCCAATTTATTTTGTAATGGTAGTATCGCTTGAAGGCTTTCAAACCTCGCAAAGGATTGTGAATTTTGTTGGAGTGTCTAGTTTTTATATTAGACTCTCTATTCTTATTGTTCGGCGACGAATAAGGATGTTCAGATGAAGCTGGAAATATCATACGTTAGTGGCAGCCCTAGCCCCATTTCGAATATATCATCTCAACCGAATACCTGGCTCAGATCGCATTCTTCAATATACTTACTCCATGCCGGTTTAGTGTTGCGCTCTATCGATCAAAGCTTTCAACAACAAAATCCAGATTCCGGGAAGCAAGCAAAGAGCCTTGCCTACTGATATTTAATGCCTCTTACATGGCGGGTGTTAAGTCTTCTGGTCAGCTAATCTTGGCTGACCGGTAGTATAAATATAAGGTCATGAACTCATTTAGATAAAAATGGGCATATCGACTCATAAATCACACAATACTGGATTGAAGGAACCTAACCACTTTCTATAGGTGCATTGGGTGGAGCGTGATTTATATAACGCGTTAATACTTTAAAAGGATTTAATGATGAGCAAAATGCTTCGAATTGCATCGGTCACAGGGCTCCTGCTTGCAGGGCAAGGCTTTTCGTCGATCGCCAATGCGGCATGTACGCTACAGTTTACATCACCCAGTGATGGTACAACCGTCAGGTCATCTACTATCACCGTTTATGGTCAAGGTGGTGCAGATGCTCAGCATGGTGACTATGGTACCGTTACCGCCACCCTAAACGGCACCCCATTTTTCAATTACTCAGGATCTTTTACAGCTGCCGTCAGTTTCCTGGAAACGCGTGGAGTGTCCGTTAACCTGAAAGAAGGTAACAATTTCTTTTCAGTATCAGGAAGTGCCGGCGGATGCAGTGCAACGGATAGCATGCTCCTGTTCTACGACCCTGAGGTCACTCTAGGGAAGAATAAAGGTGAGCCCGAGACCCTGGCCTGTGATGCCCCCAGTAGCTCACGGGGGAATCCCATCAACACTGCAATCGGTAACAAATTCCAGAGGGAAGAAGACTATCGTGCGAATGGGCCGTATCCGCTGTTCTTTGCTCGGCATTACAACAGTGTGGATGGTTACTGGAGACACAACTATTCCACACGCCTGAACATCACGAGTGGACTCATCACATTAGTCCTCGCTGATGGTCGTGAGTCGGCATTTACTGTTACTGGCAGCACGATCACTCCCAGCCCGGCAGAGTTGGGAACCTTGGAACAAACCGGAACTGGGTGGCGATATACCTCTTCCAGGCAGGACGTTTTCGACTTCGATAGTCAGGGGCGTCTCACTCGGATGGCCAATATCAACGGACAATTTCATGTGCTGACCTATGGTGCAACTGATGTACTGGTAGAAGATACATTTGGTCACCAGTTGACGTTCACTCAGGATGAACACTTCCAACCGCTTTCGTTGGCCACTAGCTCTTTATCGACCACTTACACCTACAATTCGTCACGCCTGACTCAGGTTACTACCCTGGCGGGTGGTCAGACGCTCGAGCGCATATTTCACTACGAGAACGCTACTTACCCGCAATTCCTGACGGGTATTACCGATGAGCGGGGGGTACGTTATGTCACCTGGGAATACGATTCATCGGGACGTGCTACTAAAAGTGTTCATGCAGACGGCGCTGATGAGACCAGCATCGTTTATAACACCGATGGTTCGGTGACTGTCACGAATGCGCTTGGTCGTGAAGTGACCTACCACTACGTCGTCATTGACGGTGTGAAGCGTATAGCATCGATAGATGGCGAGCCAACGCCTAATTGCCCTGCCAGTAACTCCAGCTACAGCTATGACACCAGGGGTTTACTGACAAGCAAAACAGATGAACGCGGGATTGTAACCGTTTATCAATACAACAGTCGCGGACTGGAAACGAGTAAAACGGAAGCAAGCGGTACCCCTGAGGCACGGACAATCACAACCCAGTGGCACCCGACTTTGCAGCTACCGGTCATGATTACCGAGCCGCAGCGAGTCACTGAGATGACGTATGACGCTACCGGGCGACTATTGAGTCAGGTGGTGACGCCGCAGCCCTGATAGTTTTCAAACCTGAACACTATCGGAGCTGCCATCCAGGGTGGATATGGCATACAAGGACAATACGTGAGGAATGACACTATGATGAAGCATTTGGGCACGCGCCTGCTGGGCGGCGTTTTATTACTGGCGCTAGGTGTCAACACGGCGCACGCAAATCGCAGCTGGACTTACACCTATCATCCCGATACTGCCGGGACAAATGGCCCGATTCCCGGCCAGATGGCAACAGCTGATGGCCCCCGTACTGATGTGCAAGATGTCACCAGTTACGACTACGATGGGCAAGGCAACTTGATCCAGGTGACCAATGCTCTTGGCCAGGTGAGTGAGATCACTGCGCATGATGCCGATGGACGCCCTCTGACATTGGTTGACCCCAACGGGGTATTAACGACGCTGGCCTATGATGGCCTTGGCCGACTGATTACTCGCACCACCGCCGGCGCCACCACCGGTTTTACATATGATGCTATCGGTAATCTGACCGGTATCACCTTGCCCGACCAAACGACACTTACCTACCTCTACGATGATACCGGTCGTGTGAGTGCCATTGCTGACTCGCTTGGCAACCGTATCGAGTATGTTTTAGACGCCGCAGGTAATCGAGTCGAAGAGCGTATTCTGGATGCAAATGAAAGTCTGCGTTATACCCGTGCTCAAGTATATGACGAACTCTCGCGTCTCCTTGAGGTGGTGGGGCTCAATGGCAGTCAGCAACGGCAATATGACTTAAATGGCAATCTGGTCCAAGCCATCGACGGGGAAGCCAACACGACTGCGCATGCTTTTGATGCCCTTAACCGGCTTACACAGACAACAGACGCCTTGCAAGGGCAGACATTGTATTCATATGACAGTCTGAACCAGCTGACATCCGTGTCTGATCCAAATGGCCACACCACCCAGTATGTTTACAATGGCTACGGTGACAGGGTGCAGCAAATCAGCCCTGATACGGGGACAACGAGCTACACCTATGATTCCGCCGGCAACCTGACAGGAGAGACTGATGCTAACGGACAGCAAACCCATTACGCGTACGATGCACTCAATCGTCTGACCGAGATCGAAGACCCTTATGATCCGAGTCAGACGATAACCCTGACTTACGATGACCCCAACGCAAGTTATGGTATTGGTCAACTCACCAATATCACAGGGCCGAACACAAATATCAGTTACGATTATACAGCGCGAGGATTGAAAGCCAGCGTTACCCACGTACTGGGTGGTATTGCCCAGACCATTGGGTATGGATACAACGACGCCGACGTCTTGTCTTCAATCACCTACCCGAGTGGACGGGTCGTACTGTTTCAGCGAGACGCTGTGGGGAATATTGAGTCTATCTCCACAGTCCAGGGCGGTGTGACGACAACGCTGGCCAACAGCATTACCCATGCCCCCTTCGGGCCCGTCAGTGGGTTGACCTACGGCAACGGGCTGACGCTAACCAACACATACGACATCCAATACCGGCTCACCGATACTCAGGTCGGCCAGTTACTCGACCGGAATTACAGCTTTAATGGCAACGATGATATTACGGGTGTCAATCGGGAGGTCAGTGGTCAGTTAGTCTTTGATTATGACCCTCTGCGTCGGCTGGAATATGCGCAAACACCCTCCACTATCCTAAGCTGGACTTACGACAGCAACGGAAACCGCTTGAGTGAAACAGCTGGCCAGTCGGTGGATACGTACTACGTCGACAGCTGGAGCAACCGTCTGCTCGAGATCAGTGGTTCAACGCAAAGTATTTACACGTACGACGCGAATGGCAATGTACTGAGTAAAGGTGGCCTGAGCTTCAGCTACGACCGCTACAACAGTCTCACCAGTGTGAGCGGCACGGTAAGTGCAACCTACACGTACAATGCTAATCGTCAGCGTACAAGCAAGACTGTTAATGGCCAGACCACCTACTATCTGTACAATCAATCTGGGCAGCTGCTGGCCGAGCTTGATCATAGCGGGCAAACAAAAGTGGAATATGTCTGGTTGGGCACACAACCACTGGCGGTGATTCATTCAGGCCCCGCTTCAGCCGTCGTATACTACATACACACTGATCATCTCAATACACCACAGGTCGTGAGTGATAATCAGGGAACGGTGGTCTGGCGGGCGGACTATGATGCATTTGGGCAAGCATCTGTTGCCCCTGGGAGTATCCTGACATTCAACCTCCGCTTTCCTGGCCAATATTTTGACAGTGAAACGGGGCTACATTACAACTACTATCGGGATTACGACCCCAGTACGGGGCGGTATATTCAGAGTGATCCGATTGGGCTTGAAGGCGGGCTGAATACTTATGCCTATGTTGGGGGCAATCCACTATCTTATGTTGATCCTGAGGGGCTTCGAGGGCTACCGAATAGTGCTGGGAGAGTAGGAGGTGGGGCATCCCCAATTTTCGGCGGTGGGGCTGCTGGTGCCTTACCTTCTCCAAATGGCTCGTCATATGACGATTATGACTTCTACAACTGCTCTTCGAGCCCCTATACGGACAGGAGTTCGCCAAGGACAGGTCGGACATATTCACCAAGGGTTAATAGAAATGGAAACTTAGTATTCTCGGAAGGTGGATCTGGGGCTCATGATGATCGAGTGCCAACTTCTGAAGCCCCGTACCCCAATAATCCTGATAACTCTGATTTTGACCGAATCAATGGTGGGAAGGGCGCAAAGCTGAACCCGGAGGATGGTTCCGTTTGGGAGCGCGATAAGTCACAGCATGGTAGCCGTCAAGGTGACGGGTCTCAGTGGAAGCGATGGCCAAATAAAAGATCGTGGGAAAAAGGTGAAAAGCCAAACAGTATCTGGCCTGATGGGAGAATTAGAAAATGAGTAAAGCCGATTCTGAACTTTTCTTTAGCGTGCTGCTTGAGAGAGTCCTTCATTGTTGGCCGGAATCTATTGATGTGAAGCAGTTGCACGTAGATGAAAGTCGCCCGGATTTGTATGTAGTGAATGGTTTGGGAGCTATGGGGGATTCAATAGCTGAAGGGCTTGATGGCGAGATTGACGCGGTGCTCGTGACTGTGCTTTGTGATGCAGTTACCTCAACCGTCCGTTCTGCAGCACTATATTGCACGGAAATTGAGCCAGCACTGTTGCGGCCAGATAAAGTGCGTGAAAACTTTGAAAAGCGACTACATCGAGCTGAAACTGATTCCGATCTTGGGTGGAAAGAGGAGGATATATTGCTGATAAAGCGCTATTTCTTTTTGAATAATAAACGGGGCCAATAAGATAAATGGGGCCAGAATAATTTTTTCATTCTGGCCATCGGAGCCTGCACACCTTTCCGGTTTCGGTGTACATGCTTGGCCAGCTCAGAAGGTGTGGGAGCCGATGAAAGTGACAGCCTCTCCTGATCTGGCGTTAACGGCTGTGCCAAATTGCGGTGCGGCCGGGGGAGATTGCCCCACCAGTTGATTCTTCAACTATTTACCTCCCTGTCAATTCTCGAAGTGAATTAGCTGGGCTACTCTGTCCAGCAGCTCATCCAAGTGTTAGAGGGGGGGCAAAACTCTGTACCAGCCAGCCTCATAGGCTGATGTGGAGACCTTTTGGCGCAAAAACGTGATAAATCTACGCAGGAAACTGTGGGGTGGTACGATGCGAATGGCAATGTACTGAGTAAAGGTGGCCTGAGCTTCAGCTACGACCGCTACAACAGTCTCACCAGTGTGAGCGGCACGGTAAGCGCAACCTACACGTACAATGCTCATCGTCAGCGTACAAGCAAGACTGTTAATGGCCAGACCACCTACTATCTGTACAATCAATCTGGGCAGCTGCTGGCCGAGCTTGATCATAGCGGGCAAACAAAAGTGGAATATGTCTGGTTGGGCACACAGCCACTGGCGGTAATTCATTCAGGCCCCGCTTCAGCCGTTGTGTACTACATACACACCGACCACCTCAATACACCGCAGGTCGTGAGTGATAATCAGGGAACGGTGGTCTGGCGGGCGGACTATGATGCATTTGGGCAAGCCGCTGTTGCCCCTGGGAGTATCCTGACATTCAACCTCCGCTTTCCTGGCCAATATTTTGACAGTGAAACGGGGCTACATTACAACTACTATCGGGATTACGACCCCAGTACGGGGCGGTATATTCAGAGTGATCCGATTGGGCTCGACGGTGGATTGAACACGTATGGTTATGTAGAAAATAATCCGTTGATTTATAGTGATCCGTTCGGGCTTCTACGTTGGAGAGGAACAGCGACAAGTGTTGGTGTAGTTGGTGGAGTAGGAGCTACAGCGACACGCTATCAAATGACTTCAGATTGGGTAGACGGAAAGAGAGCGACTGTTACCGCTATCGGAGTTGGACCAGCTCTAGGTGTGAATGCTAAACACGTTGTTCACGCAGTTTCGGTATTCGAGACATCGGCGGTAGATTTCCGATACTGCAATGAGGGCGCTGTTTGTTGTAGCGATTAATCTGTATTAGTTCAGACTTGATCTGACACCTGCCCTTGAAGAAGGGAGGGTTACCGACTTTGATGAAAGTGACCAAACAAGCATCGAAGTCGAAGAGGTAACCCTCATGATTCAGAGTAACGAACGTATCATCAAACACAAGCTCGGATTGCTCAATCTCGCTGAGGAGCTGGGCAATGTGTCGAGAGCCTGCAAGGTCATGGGGCTGTCCCGTGACACCTTCTATCGCTACAAGGCTGCGGTCGAGGAAGGTGGTGTCGATTCCTTGTTCGATAAAACACGGCGTAAGCCCAATCTGAAGAACCGTGTTGATGAGCAAGTCGAAGCGGCGGTTGTCGCCTATGCAGTCGAACAACCTGCACACGGACAGGTACGAGTCAGCAATGAACTGCGTAAGCATGGCGTATTCGTCTCAGCCAGCGGTGTGCGCAGTATCTGGATTCGACACGGCTTGGCCAACTTCAAACAGCGCCTGGCGGCTCTGGAGGCCGAAGCCGCTGAGAAAGGACTCGTACTGACGGAACCCCAGGTTGCTGCTCTGGAACGCAAGAAACACGACGATGAAGCTTCTGGTGAGACCGGGACCGCTCACCTTGGCTATTTTGGCTCACAGGACACTTTCTACGTCGGCACGCTGAAGGGTGTCGGACGTGTCTATCAACAGACCTTCGTGGATACCTACTCAAAAGTAGCGTGTGCGAAGCTCTATACCACCAAGACGCCGATCACCGCCGCAGACTTGCTGAATGATCGTGTGCTGCCATTGTTCGAGTCACACGAGTTGCCTCTGCTGCGTATCCTGACCGACAGGGGAACCGAGTACTGCGGCAAAGCGGAGCAGCATGATTTCCAGCTCTATCTGGCGATCAACGACATTGAACACACGCGGACAAAGGCCAAATCACCGCAGACCAACGGCATCTGTGAACGCTTTCACAAGACGATCTTGCAGGAGTTCTACCAGGTCACATTCAGGCGTAAGCTGTATGACAGTATCGAAGCGCTCCAGACTGACCTGGACGAATGGATCAAGTACTACAACACTGAGCGTACCCACCAGGGCAAGATGTGCTGTGGACGCACCCCAATGGAAACCCTGCTGGATGGAAAATCGGTTTGGTTGGAGAAGAAACTGAACTGATTTTGACCTGACAGTCACTGCCTGAAAAGTCGGTAACTGTCAGATCGAGTCTGGATTACTACAATTAATCCAATCCGTCAGCGCCCAGGCTCTTGAGATGTCGTTTGCGTAGGGCACTGCATACGCCCACTCTCGGATCATGGTTTGTATAAAGCGCTCCGCCTTGCCGTTCGTTCTAGGTGTATAAGGACGCGTATATACATGCTTGATGCCTTCTCGCTGCAACACCGCATTGAAGCGACGAGATCGATAGGCCGGGCCGTTGTCGGCCATCAAGCGTTTTACCTCAACACCGATATCACGATAGGCCGCGAGAGCGTTTTCAAGAAAACGGGCTGTGGTACCTTGCTGTTCATCGGGTAAAACCCGTGCAAAGGCCCAGCGACTATGACCGTCGATACAAATATGGACGCACTCATAACCGGCGCCTCGCGTGTTTTGGCGACGGTTGTTCGTCACGCGGTGCCCGGGCTTGTCGAAGCGAGGTAGCTTCTTGATATCCATATGCAACATGTCACCCGGCTTGGGGTGCTCGTAGCGCTGCACAGGTTGCACCGGCTCCAGGTGTGACGCGCGATTTAGCTTCAGCCGACGCAAGACCGCTGTCACGGTGGAGTACGCCAGATTCAGTGCCTGTGCGATCTGCTTGGCGGTCCACTTGAGTGTCAGGCGCATTTTCCGAATCAGTTCAATCCACGGCTCAGGAATTTGTGCGGGTGAAGAGCGTGGCCGGCTGGATGCTGACTCCAACCCTGCTACTTCCGACTCTCGATAACGAGCAAGCCATTTGTACACGGTGTGCGTGCTGATACCAAAAGTGCTGGCAATGTCTCGCACCGGCTGCAGCTGACGGAGGGCTCGATAAACGATCAGGGCTCGAATATAAGGCATTTTTGTGAGGGTTGTTCATGTCGGTTGGTCTGTGCTGTTTGTTTGGCGATATAGCATCTCGAACTTAACCGGCGTGAACAACCTCCTTAGCGCCCACAGCTAGCGGTCAGCAGCAGGAACCAGCTAACCGAGTGATCGGTTGGCACCCTGTAAAGGGAATCCTATTTCTGAGTCGCGAAGCTCGAAGGGAGGGAAGGAAGTCAAAATTTCACTTTCGAATATGGGCTGACTGAGTCCGAAGCCTATGGATTTGCGCCCAATGACTGACGCGGAGATAGCCGAGCGATTGGATTTGGATGCTGTGGCAAAGCACCTGGAATCAGAGCAAGTGCCGGGTGCGGCTAGAGGACCTGGAGCGCCCAAGTAACCCGTCTACATCAGTATTCAGGCAGTTATTGTGAAAGAGGTAGTTGCCCAACCAGCTACCTCTTTTTACTTAGAAATCGAGATCGTCAAAGTCGTGAAGCTTCTCGGACACAGCCCTTCGATTTCTCCTTTTCTCCGCCAGCAGGCGCATTTCAGCAAGCTCTATATCCAGCACGTCCGGGTGCTTCTCTTTAATAAATGTGATCAGCAGGCCTGTCGGATTACCGATCGTATCGGGCTTGGCATCCATGCTGCATTGAACCAGGTGCACGCATTTTTCAATGTGCTCAAAGCTGTAGCCTTTAGCCAGTGCCGGTATCGCCTTCTTGCTGACGCCATACTGGAGCAACATGTCGGTAGATTTGGCAATCTCTTCTTCTGAAGGAAGGTCTTTCACTGCTGCAGGTGAATTTTGAAGCTTCTTCGGCAGGGCCTTAATACATACAGTGCCTTTGTTTCGCTCATTCTTTGAACGAGGTTCTAAATGTATCTCCAGCCGACAATCCAGCATATCGACCACAATGTCCCCACCTTCAAACGATGTCCACGTCTCCCAGTCCTTATTGCTATCCTTGCTGAACAGCCCCAGAAACTTCTGCAGCATGCGATTGAACTGTGTCCGGGATCTGGCATACACCCGGTTCCATTCAGCTGCAGACATGCCTGGCTTTCTAAGCGGAAACTCAAAATCGAACACCTGGCTGAGTCCTTCCCAAAGCTCAAATGACCAACCGCCCACCCTTCTGAAATTACGAGCCCACGTCCAGAAGAAGTGATTCAGTGCGATCGCAAAAGAATCACTCATGAGTGTTCGGCTCGAGTTTTGGATCAGAAATGCGGCCAGATTCTCGATGCGCTTTTCGTCAGCGTCACTATTCGCCCTGCGCTCCAAGTCTTTTTGTACGTCAGGAGTGAGCTTGAAGCGTATTGCCGTAATCCTTCGCCCTTTCCTGGTTTCCTTGTAGGTTGCCTGGTGTTGAGAGAACTGAGTCATGGTGTCTTGCGCCAGGTACCGAGCAAATTCACCTGGTGCTTCCTCGGTTTCCATGATCAAGGCTTCTGCTGTCACTTGGGTATCGCGCCAGCGCTCAATCATGCGGGACATGTCATAGACCTGCGAGGAGAGATCGGTAAAGCCAAGATGCTCTGCGAGTGCTTCGGGCGTCAGTACAAACCAGTCATCAAGTGGTGCGCCTATACGCTTACGAGCACGGATTTCGATCAGGCACCAACCCAGCAGTATGGAAAACTTGAGATCGTCCTGCTTGGACATAACGGGGGTATCAGTGCCCTCGAATGTACGTGCCGTCATTTCAACAGTCGTAACTTCACCGCTCGGTGTGCGTACTTCGGTCGTGCGCGAGTACACGGTTATAGGGCGGCCGTCGGCATGGTGTGACGCGTGTGGGCGACTTCGGTGCAGTGCCTGGCGCCTCATATCCACCAATCGCAACTCACGATCAGCTTCAGCTGCCTTCGCCATAGGGCGGTGCCCTGACATATCGATAACAGCATTAACGCGAACGGGCTCAGTAACAGGCTTATCTGGCGTGAAGGGGTAATCAATAACATTGATCTTCGGCTTTGCTCCACGGCGAGGTACAAGGGTGCGCATAAGGCCATACCCCTCTAACTCCTGAACGACCCTGGAAAACACGGCCGTGTTGTGTACTGTGCCTCTGCGGATCACCTCTTGCCGGGTGACAAAACGATAGTCTTTGATCTCTTGCTCGTTCTCTTCCGGGTCACACAGCGCCTGAAAGACCTTACCAACGGGCTCTACTCCGCGGGCAAACCGCTTATCGAAACTATCGATCATGTTGGCAATCGTGCGGACCTCTGCTGAAAAGTCCGGGTTCTTTAGCGCATCAACCAGTGTATTCGAGTACACGAAAATAGTGCCTTGCTTCACTGGCACATAGAGATTTGCTCTTGCTGATAGAGAGACTTGTTCGGTGCCCTGGGAATCGATCGACCTGGAAACCAGTTCGTAAAAGTCATCGCCCAATAAGTCACTCATTCTCGCACTTCCGTTATTGGCTAAATCAGGATCACCCTCACTGACCGCCGCAAGAGGCTGTTCTGAGAGGGTTTTGTCTTGTTAACCCTGAACTTTAGCACCATTTTAGTTATGTGCACCAGATTGCCTGTACAAATTGACACTTAAGCACACCAACTCTACCTATACACCTTGGCCGTATTGCGCACCGTACTTACCTATACAACACGGCCATATAGTGCACCAGTTTTACCTACACATACCGGCCCTGCTGTGCACCACAGCCGCCTACACATTTCGGCAGTTACGCGCACCGAAACCGCCTATACACGTCTACCAAGCAGTGCACCAGCATTGCCTATACAGATCGGCTTAACTGTGCACCATAACTACCTGTACGAATTGGCTTTTATGTGCACCAGATCTGCCTGCACAGTTAGACAATGGAGTGCACCAGTACTGCCTATACATATTGGCAGAACCCTGCACCAACGATGCCTATACAGAGTGACCAAACAGCGCACCGCTCGCGCCTATACATCCCGGCTGAGAAGCGCACCAGCTTTACCTATACAAACCAACCTTGAGTAGATCATCAGCCCTCAGGTACAGACAGGTACCAGCACTGAAATACCCTTCACACAAACGCCTCCACAATGCGAAAGGCCCCTATCTATAAGGCTTTCAGCTTGATCACCCGTTTTGATATGCCTCATGTCTTCCTTGTGCACCATGTTTAAAAAGATGGTGCGCTACAGGCGGAAGAAAGTGGTGCGCTACAGACACATCAACATAAGAAAGCAGGCAATGTGGTGCGCTTAAGGTGCATGCGAGGTGGTGCGCTGTAGGTGGTAGTTGGTGCGCTACACACAGACCCTGGTGCGCTACAGCTGTTTGGCGGTGTGCAACGAGTACGGAGTGGTGCGCTATAAGTGGCAGGTGGTGCACTAAAGGCAAATAGTCCAGAGGGCCCGTATCTACAAGGTTTCTACTACTATCAACCATATAACCAACTAACCATGAAACCACTTAACAGATATAACCAACACCATAGCTCATCGCTTAGTGCTGACACCCAAGAGGCGCTGAATGTTGATTTATTCTTTAGGTTGGATTTCTTCAGACCTCCAGACTAGACCCTGGAGCATCACACTGTTGATCACCCGGAATGGTACGAGCGCGAAACCCGACCTCACTCCCGTAAACAAAAGTGGTGCGCTACAGGCACTATCTAAAAGTGGTGCACTACAGGGGGGAAAGGGTGTGGTGCACATAAGGCAAGCGGTAGCATTGAAAGAGTGGTGCACATAAGGCAAGCGGTAGCATTGAAAGAGTGGTGCACTAAAGGCACTGGCTAGCATGCCATCCAGCAGGCTTATTCATCATGACGTGGTGCGCTGAAGGCATGAACGAGTCGAGTCGTGTAAAAAATGGTGCGCTGAAGGTGCCTGGTGGTGCGCTGAAAGCAACAGCTGGTGCGCAAGGAGCTGGTGGTGGTCCGCTGTAGATGAAGAGTGGTGCACTAAAGGCAAACACCCTCCAGCATCTATGAATACAGGGATCTTACCCTAAGCAACCATTAAACCAGACAACCACATAACTTTTCTAACCAACATGCAGAAGTGAAGACTTTGAGACGCCTTAGAGAGGCAAGATACCGAAGGCCTAAGTCGTTACAGGGTAACCGTCCGGTAACCACACCTTGACTACCCTGAGCCATCAGTACTTGATCCAGCGCAAGTTGATGCTCAACAGGTGTGCAGATGTTCACGATTATCCGTATGGTCAGTACCTGACAGAGGGCCATGGAGTGCCAGTGCTCTCAGGATGAGAGCCTCTGTCACCTTTCAAGGATGTGTCGGAGGCTGCAAGGACGCAGCGGAACTCCCCGTCTTTTCATGCACCAGGTGACCAGTGCTGCGGCAGCAGCTCGTGGATCGCACTGGCTTTCTGGGTTGGCAGTCGTTCCAAGATGTCCTTTAGATAAGCATAGGGCTCATGGCCATTGAGCTTGGCTGACTGGATCAGACTCATTATCGCGGCAGCCCGCCGGCCACTGCGCAAGGAACCTGCGAACAGCCAGTTCTTCCGACCCAGCGCCCAGGGCCGGATCAGGTTCTCCACCCGGTTGTTATCGATCGGCACCGCCCCATCATCAAGGTAACGCGTCAGGGCAGCCCAGCGCTTCAGACTGTAGTCCAGCGCCTTGGCGGTCGCTGTTCCGCTGGGCACTTTCGTGCGCTGCGCCTGCATCCACTGATGGA
The DNA here is from genome assembly GCF_900155945.1 of Marinobacterium stanieri. Taxonomy (GTDB): domain Bacteria; phylum Pseudomonadota; class Gammaproteobacteria; order Pseudomonadales; family Balneatricaceae; genus Marinobacterium; species Marinobacterium stanieri. Next base: position 33,654 of record NZ_FTMN01000014.1, on the reverse strand, counting down.
GCCCGTCCAGTATCGGTTTGGATCGGCTTTGCCGGACCCTGTGCCGCATCTCGCTTGAGAGCGACGCGGCTTCACGTTCGATCTCATAGAGTTGCCGGATCTGTTCGACGGCCTGGCCGGCGATCTGACTTTTACCGCTGACTTCCAGTTCCACGAACTTGCGCCGGGCATGGGCCATACAGCCGATCTCGGTAACCCCTTTGGCGAAGCTGGCCTTATATCCGCTGTAGTCATCACAGACCAGCTTGCCGCTCCACTCACCGAGCATATCGCGGGCGTGCTGTCCGCCCCGTCCAGGCGTGAAGTGGTAGATCACCGCGTTCAGGTCAGAGAACGCGGTGCTGGCGTAGGCCCAGATATAGGCTTTATGAGTTTTCTTCTTGCCGGGCGACAGCATGGGTACCGGTGTCTCATCCGCATGCAACACCGCTTCCGTGAGGAGCGTATCGCGCAACGCATCGACCAGGGGCTGTAGCTGTACGCCGCAGACACCGATCCATTCGGCCAGGGTAGAGCGCGGCAGTGCGACGCCGGCACGGGTAAAGATCTGTTCCTGTCGATACAGCGGCAAGTGATCAGCGTACTTGGCGATCAGCACCTGGGCGAGCAAACCTGAGGTCGGGATACCCTTGTCGATGATCTGTGCCGGCATCGGCGCCTGGATCAGCGTCTCGCACTGATCACAGACCCACTTGCCCCGGATGTGTTGTTCAACGGTGAACACGCCGGGCGTGTAGTCGAGCTTCTCACTGACGTCTTCGCCGATGCGCTTGAGCTGGCAGCCGCAGGCACAAGCCGTATTGTCCGGCTCATGATGGATCTCGGTACGAGGCAGCCCTGGCGGTAAAGGTAAGCGCAGTGTGGGCGAGCCTCACCGAACACGTTAATGACCCGAGCCAGGGCTGTATCCGGTCCCGCCCGCATATCCATGGGTTCGGTGGCTAACCAGATCTCATCAATACGGATCATCGCAGCAGATCCTGCAACCAGCGCAGACAGCGATCACCGTCAGCCAGAGGCCAGTTTACGACGACACTGCCATTGGCTCGTGGGATCTCGATACGGATACTGTCGCCGGTACCCGTTGATGGCGGCAGTGCTGAAGGAGCTGGTAAGGGAATCGGTAAAAAGGCAGGCGGTGCCAGTTCCGAGTGCTGCTGCCGAGCGGCGTGGATCCATTTATGGACCAGGTTGGCGTTGAGGTTATGCTTCAGAGCGATCCGGGCAACCGAAGCATTGGGTTGCTGGCAGTCAGCAACGATCCGGGCTTTGAACTCGGCGGTGTAGCGGCGACGCTTATTGGGGGCTTCCGATACGCTTGGCAGTGTCATAACAGGTGTCCACTTAAAAATAGGTGGACACTATCGCCAGTGGACGACCGGTGGCTCAAGATGGGTTCGCCAGACGCTTACGTTACAGGTTAACGATACGCCAAAGGTAGACTTACCTGACAACAGGAATATCGCTCCACCGGGTTGTATAGGCAGGTGATAGATAATCCCGCTTCATTGACCACTCCTTCCGAGTACCCTGACCAGCAAGGAATACTTTGCCTTTACCACTACAGTTAATCTGGTCGATCACTGACATCAGAGCCTTCGAATTGGGCCTGGAGCTGGATTGATCGAACAGGCCTGGCTGGTAAACGTTAGGCTCATAGAAGTCGGATAGCATGATGCCCCCCTTCATGTATCGGTATCCATCACGCCAAGACGCTTTCAACAACCGTATAGCCGCTTCGACTAAGTCCCGAGTATCGTCAGTTGGTATTGGTATATCCTTGTAGCTGGACGATCGTGCATGGGCGGCCGTCTACGGTTGCCAGGTTGACGTCTTCTCCTCCTATCTGTTTCACCTTCCATTCAAATACGCAGAATGAATTCCCATTGAGTACTCGGGTTGACTGACACGCATTATTACTAATAATGAGTCGTGTTCCCCTTTATCAACACTACACCTTTTTTTGTGTGTTGGTTCAGCCCCCATAAAAGGAACTACAACCTATGAGTGGAAATTTTTCCCACAAACCTGCCATGACTACGCTTTGTATCCTTACCGGGCTTACCGGATCACTTGCTGTGCTGTGCTCCTCTTCTCTACACGCCAGCTCAGACTCACTTGCGGGTACCTGGGCGGGTTCATATAAATGTGGGCAGGGCCTTACAGCTGCCACTCTAAAGGTTGTTGGCTTTAATGGCTTGTCTGGCAATGCTGAGTTTAGCTTTGGCAACCTTCCCGGTAAGCACAATGCTGCTCAAGGTAGCTATACACTTAAGATTTCAAAGACATCTGAATTGTCCTATCAACTTACCCCTATAGCTTGGCTTGAGCGCCCTAATGGCTATTCAATGGTTGGCTTTAGGGTTCAAATGAATGGTCCCGGAACCGAGTTATCCGGCACAGTTGATACACCACAATGCACAGAGATCAATCTTTCCAGTGTTGCCAGTGGCAACACATTTTCAGGCAGTTCCACTGCCCAGCCCAATCAGAAGCATTCAGTTTTTTCATCAGCTTCGAGCAATAAAGCCGTTTTGCTCACCGCTACCAATGAGGCTGAAGGGGTGTGGCTTGCGTCAGTGCCTTCAACAGATGGTCCCTTTCAACGAAAGGTACCACTTGAGCTAACTCTCACGGAAATGGGTGGCAAGCTGGAAACTCATGGCGCAATGAATACCTGTGCGTGGGTGATTTCCCCCACCACACCTAAAGGCGCTCAGTCATTTGATGCGTTCGCTTACAGAGGCAAGTGTCGTGACGGAAGTGTTAAATTAGGTCTTTCAGAAGGAAGACTTTTGCTCAAAGGTGATATTGAGAATTTACCTAATACAATTAGCTTTAACAGGTCTATTGGGGCTGAGAAAGTCACTCCTGCCAATACGAGCCCAATCAAAGTACTCGGTGTCGGGTTAGGTGATTCTATAAATAATCTTCTGCAACTTTCAGATGCTCCCCTGAAGCTGTATTCAGCTTCAAATGAGTCACAAAGTACTGCACCCAGATTTGCTCTTCCGGTCATGCCATTAGAAGGTACAGTGCAAGTCGTCGCTTGGCCGGCAGAAAATTATCCTGAGGCTCATGAAGATGTATTGGCTGCTTACACAGGTACCTCTGATCGCGATTCAATCATCGCCATGCAACGGTCATTTAGACCTGCACCAGGTAAAGCTCCGTTGGTGGATACCTATACCCGAGCCATTCTTGACAGTCTGGGTGAGCCATCCTCCGAGCAACTTAAAGGGCGCTCTCAAACATTGACATGGCATTTCGATTCAGATGGCTTGCTCATGCCAGATACTATGCTGAATCGCTGTAAGCCGAAAACGCTTCCGGGTATTGAGCCCTTCGGGGCAAGCATTGAGGCACATTATAATTGGTTTGATAATCGATCAGCACAAGGCCTGCTCTCTGATCAGAAGATCACTCAAAACCTCTTTCCCTCAATTATGTGTTACCAGTCAATTTCGTACTCAATATCATCTAACGATGACGGCACGATCAGACGAATGACAGTACAGACATTTGATCATCAATCTCTGGCAGCCCATGTATGGGAGAAGCAAAAGTCTTATGCCAGCAAAGTCATTCGCCGTGAGCTTGAGCAAGCTAAACACGCACGATCGGCTAAGCCGAGATTGTGAACGAACAGCTAATTGATTCATATGGAAGGATGTCAGGATGACCAGGTTCGGAATAATTGTTTCGATGTGTTTGATCAGCGTTGGCTGTGTAGAAGTTACCTCAATTCCAGCGGCTTCCCAAGCCAATACCTCCTCCTCGTCTACCATTGATCAGTCGGTACTCGATGACCTCGAAAGAGATATTAGGTCGATGGTAAAGACGATTCATGAGAGCCGTATCAAAGACCGAGTTACTAGTGGTAATCAGCTGGACAAGTTTAGGTTAGAAGGGCGACTAATTGACTTTAATGACGAGATCAGAGATCCCTATACTGGAGAACTTTATGATTGCAGCGAGGTTGTCGTTCATTACCGGTTCAACGTTCATAGCAGCAAGTATCTTCACGGGAACCAATGGGAACATACAAGAAACGTGGATACATACTCCCGCACTGATGAAATATGCACGTATAGCGAGTCTGGTAGAAACACCTATCGTCCTGGCCGCGCCATTAAGCGAAAAATGTGAAGCGATAGCATCGCATAGCAAACAGTAGGCACTGAGACCACTTGTTGTATTAGCGGTTGACTGTCAGGTGAATACCGTCACAACACAGATCATGACTAGTTGTAGGTGCTAAAGAGGTTGTTCACGCCGGTTAAGTTCGAGATGCTGGTTATAGCCAAACAAACAGCATAGAACAATCGATATGAACAACCCTCACAAGAATACCCGGACTACGCCTCGTATTCGAGCCCTGACCGTTGATCGAGCCCTCCGTAAGCAGCAGCCGGTGCGAGACATTGCCAGCACTTTTGGTATCACACGCACACCGTATACAAGTGGCTTGCTCGTTATCGAGAGGCTGGTGAGGCTGGTCTTGAGTCAGCATCCAGCCGTCCCCATGCCTCACCGAGGCAGATGCCGAAACAGTGGATTGAGTTGATTCAAAAACAGCTGTACTGCGATAAATATACAGTTTGAAGTGTACTCAATGAATTGGGGATCTGCAAAACCCCTTGTGTTGAAGTTGGTATGTTATGGTTGCAAATAAATGACTATGTGGTAAGGGACATTGCTGTAGGAAAGCTTTTCTTCACTTACCGGGGCTTTTTTGTAAAAACTGAAATTTGAAAATATTTTCTACATATTGAAAAAGGATAGGGGCGTAGGTGTCCCGTGACTCGGTTCCTGGGACACCTCATTATCTATCGTGGCGATATAGAAGCTGAATTCATCGGTTGATATAAACCTTCTATTTCTTTTTTCATCTCCAAGCGAGCTTCCATCACCTTCTGCAGACCTGACTGAAACTGCTGGCTGGATATGGAAGTCGGAGCAAATGACAGCAGGTTCGCCAAACCTTTTAAGTTTTGCCCCAAATTATGCTCGAAACGGGTCATCGTATGGGACACAGCCTGTCCTGAAATGGGCGCATTCTTCACGATATGGCGCGCCAGGCTGCCAATACGGTTCACCTCTGAAGCCATTTGATGAAGCTGTTCAGCCGTTTGCGGCTGGCGCATATAATCCTGCAACTGGTTTCTCGCAAGCTTCGCCAGTCGATCCTCGACGCTGCCAGGATCTGAGGCCACGAGCGCATCTTTGAGCAACTGAACCATGGGCAAGCCTGATGAGTGCTTAGCGGACAAGCTTGTGTTCGCCAGCACATGTTCCATGAATTGCTTCATGGCTTGAAGCTTCTCTTCGTTACTGGCGCCTGCCGGCAATGAGTGACCAGCCAGACTCTTTGCATTACTAAATCGATCCTGCAGGTCGGGCGTGAAGCGGACTGATGAGATGTTCACAGCAACAGATGATCGCTCGATACCAGCTGCATTGGCGAAATGAGTACGCACCTGGTCTGAGAGTTGAGCAAGCTTTTCTGTTCCAAGCGATTCACTTACGGTGACTTCAATATTGGGTGACGGGATGAGGTTGATACCAGTCAGTTGCTGGAATCGGGCAATCAAGTCATCTTTGAATAAACAGGGCGGTACCTGGTTAACCAGCTCCGAAAACTCAGCTGCTACAGACACCAGTCCTTCACGGTCGTTTGTCTTAACACCATCCATGAGTGTTCGGAACACGAATTGACTCAGAGGCATGGAAGTTTCCAAACGATTCGCGAAAGCCTCCGTTCCTTGGCTGCGAATGAGTGTATCGGGATCTTGATCGTTATCGAGTAGGCAAAATCGGAACCGGCGTTGGTCGTTGATGAAGGGTAGGGCGACTTCCAGAGCACGTTTAGCTGCTGTAATGCCAGCCTTATCGCCATCAAAACAAAAAACGACTTCATCGGTATGCCTAAGCACCTTCGCCAGTTGCGTATCCGTGATAGCGGTACCCATAGGTGCTACCGAATAGGGTAGTTCTGCCTGGTGCATGGCGATCACATCCATGTAGCCTTCAACGATGGCGATGCGATCAGGGGAGCGGTTAACCTGCAGTGTTTCATACAACCCGTACAATGTATGACTCTTGTGAAACAGGGCTGTGTCAGGTCCGTTCAAGTATTTGGGCTTCATTCCATCCGGAGCCCTTCGTGCGAAGGTAACAGTTTGCCCCCGCTCATCACGTACCGGGAACACCAAACCATTGCGGAAGAAATCGTATAGTTTGGCTTTTTCAGTATCCGTTTTGGGACTGTAGACCACCAAGCCAGCATCACTCATGAGCCTTGCTCGCGCATATCCTCCGAAGCGATCGGCCAGATCTCGCCACTCATCCTTGGCCACTCCAATGCCAAATGTACTCAAAGTCGAAGGTTGCAGGCCTCGTGCCTTGATCATTTCTTGAATGGTTGGATTGGCTTGAGAGTTGCGGTTTTGCTGAAAGTGCATGCTGGCGCGGGACATGATCTCTGCCAGAGTGTCTTTGTGCTGTGAAGCTTTACCTTGCCGGCGCTGAGGCATTTCAACACCTGCTTCATTCGCAACAATCTCTACAGCTTTTGGGAATGGGACCTTTTCCAAATCCATTACAACCTGGAAGACGTTTCCCTTGAGCTCACACCCCCAGCAACGGCAAGTAGACCCGTCTTGAGTGACGTTAAAGCTTGGTGTTTTGTCCTCGTGTACCGGGGAGGGGCATTTAGCAACTTTATTCTTGCCGACTGTCTTGAATGAGACACCGTATTTCCGCGAGACCAACTGATCAATTGGCATCCGTTGTTGCAGGTCATCCAGAAAGTCTTGGGGGATCAGTGAGGATGAATCGCTCATGCCTGACTCCGACTCCGATTGATTGTGATAATTCATATTATATACTGATACGAAAAATTAACCTATCAAGGCGCCCGTTCTGGCTAGCCAAGAGGAAATATTCGTTGATTATCCCAAAACGAGTCATATTTGCTGACTATGATGGAACGATTGATGTATCGGGGTTGCGAGAGGTTTTATCAAAGCTCACGTTCAAAGAATGCAGTGCTGCTGCTGAAGAGTCATGGGGTTTTACCGGGGTCGATGAATTTGATGAGCGCAGCGATCAGCTGATGATCCTGAAGGACTTTGCGCTTATGAATATTCGTCGCGACTACAAAAAGATCAAAAAGACTAAGTTGTCCCGTGCTTGGAAGGCAGAGATAGCCAAAAAGGAGAAGGCGGATGGGATTCGCCTGGACAAAGTGGCACGAGATGAGCTGCGAGAGAAAGTTCGGGCTGAGATGCTGAAAGACATCGATCCACACGAACAGTACATCAAGCTGGCGCTGGAGCTATCAAAAAGCCGCTTGTACGTGATGTCTAGTGTTCCTGCAGATGCTGACTTTGCAGTAAGTAAGCTGAATCAAGCCCTTAGCACACAGGGGGTATCCATCCCGTTTAGTCCTGAACTTCCACCAACCTTAGAAATGACTCTGACCCAGTGGGTCGCTACGCCATCAGCTGCTGATGAGTTTGGGTTCGAGGTGGGCGAAGACATGCAACTGAAAGGGCAGGAAGCGTCAAGTGCCACCTTGAGAAAGCAGCCTGTCGAGACCGCCGAGGTTAGAGAGCACCTGCATGGCGGCAAGTCTGTTCAGAAAGTGAAACTGAGAGTGAAAGAGTCTGGCGTCAGCTTTCAAGTTTCCTCCGCATTAGTTCTTTCGCAAATCGATTTGAAGCCTGTCTGCAAGGATCAACTCAAAGAAGAGCGTGAAAAGCACGATGATGTAGCGGCTGCCAAAGAAGCAGAGGGGCTTATTTGGCTGAGTGAATTAAGCGACCTCGTGACCCGCGTTGAAACCATTCCGGTTCAGTGATCTAGCTCAAATCCATAGTTGTTTACGAAATGCACTTTCATTCTGTATAGTATACCAATATGAACTATTCACTATTTTCATGCATTGCACTCCTGACTTTGCCCGTCATTGTCCAGGCCGAGCCGATCTCACCCATTGGAGGCTTGGAACGATCTCTGTCAGAGATGGAATTGCGACATCAGCACATGACAGAGCGTCAGTGGGGCGAATTCGCGAATACCGGTTCAGATCAGCCTAAAAAGGCTAAAGCAGCCAGCATTTCGAAGTCGTCTGTATTGGAGGGCTATGCCGTTGAGGTGTCACTGGAATCAGGCGACATCGAACAGCAGTTCGACAACTTGGCGCGCCGCTTGGGGTACCGAAAAGGGGTGTGGCAGTTGAGCCCATTCGTTTTGGATAAGCCCAAAATCATTTACGCGAACTCGCGGGAAGAAGCGCTGGCTCAAGTGTTGAACATTTCAGGTCAATCCGGACGCATTGCGATTTATCGTAATGGTGTCGTAGGCGCCGAGCCGAGCTAAGAGGGCAAATTGAACATGAAACGAATGCTTGGCTTTGGTGTGTTAGTTGTATTGGCGACCGGGTGTGTTCCGACTGACGTTGTCTCATTTAGCAGCAGGTCTGCATTACCAGATCGCGTGGTCGAGGTTGATGCCTATTGGGTAGAAGCACCGGCAGGCACTTTGAAAATTGCATTAAGCCATGTTACCCGCGAAATGGGTCTCACACTTTCCTACAACGCAGAGCGTGAATGGGATTACCAAGGAGGCGCCCTTAAGGGTTCTCCAGAAGCGATCGTCAAAGCAATGACCCAAGGTTTACCAGTTACATCAGAGCGTGACGGTAAAACCATCGTGGTTTCACAAAAATGGTCAATCCAACCTGGAATGTCCTTAAAGGGCCAGCTGCAAAGCTGGGCCAGCCAGAGCAATTGGACGGTCGTTTGGGATAGCGAAGACGACCTGACCCCTCAAGTATCCGCTCAGTTCATCGGTAAGTTTGATATGGCAGCTGAACAGCTGTTCCTGTCTCTGCGTGCTGCCGGTAGTGACCTGGAACCTCAATTTTATTCAAACCGGACAGTAGTGGTTCGATAGCATGAATTCATCTCCGATAAAACTCGCCCTGGCTGCTTCAATGGCCATTGGTCTTGCCGGATGCGCCGGTAACACATCGATCGAAAGCATGCCGTTTTTCTCTACCGGGGAAAGCGGCTCAGGTGCGTCCGGACAGTTTGTACGCCATGACCGCCCGTATATTGCTCCCAGCGCAGAGATGCCACGCACGAAGACCGAAGCCAAGCTTGGTCGTGAATGGCACATGATGCCGGGTGATAGCTTGCGCGCTCGTTTGGGCCAGTGGAGCCAACAAGAAGGCTGGCACATGCACTGGAAAGCCGGCGAAAACGAAGACCTGGTAACGGAAGGTCCTATGACCGTGCGTGCAGGGACGTTTGTAGACGCAGTTTCACAGCTGTTTGATGCCCTTCCGCCTGATGTCCCTTACTTCGTTCAGTTGCTGCCCGATCAGCAGCCTCCTTATCTCATCGTTTCAAAAGAGGGCCGATGATGCGTACAGCAGCAACTGCCGTAATTGCGCTGTCCCTGGCCGGCTGCATGCAAAGTGGTATTAAAACCCAAAGCCAGAGTATTGAACGCGATCAGATGAATGCTTCTCAGCGCTTGATGGAGCCTTACACCAAACGCTCCCGCGTTGAAGTGGTTCGTTCTAACTATCTTCCAGTGAAGCGTGTAGCAACAGGTGAAGCTGATAGCGCCTGGTTGAGAAAAATTCGCTACAAAGGTGCACGAGTGCTGGAGCCCACACCATTGTCTTCAATGGTTCGATCGATGGCAGAGCAGGGGATAAATATCACCAGTACGCTGCCCTTGGATCAGTACATGTATACCGGCTTTAGCATCAATGCGACTACCGCTGATGCAGCGCTGCGAATGATGCTGGCTCCTCTGGATCTTGACTTCGAAGCAGATCCGGTCACGCGTACTGTCATTATCAAGTCCCTTCCGTCTCGCACTTGGTATCTGAATCTGGGTAATCGCACCACGGCATTCAATACGAGTGACTCAGGCAGTTCATCATCTTCTATCAGTGATGATGACTTTGACACCGAATCCAGCAGTTCAGATAGCAGTACCGATAGTGATTCTGATGACGGCTCAAGTTCAGAATTCTCCGGTGATAACGGTGTGCAATCACAAGATGACTTCTGGGCAAGCTTGCGGAAAGAAATGCGCGCGCGTTTGACGGTTGTTATGCCAAGTGACCAGAAAACAGCTATGGCAGCGGGTAGTGAAGCTTATCCGGCTCCAGGGCTCCCGCCGCTGGCTCAGGCAGTTCAAGCACAAGGTATGGGTGAGAATGGCCGGTACACCAAGAAGCAAATCGGTCACTTCGCTATTAACCCGGAGACGGGCGCCGTTACCGTTCAAGCACCACATTGGATTTTGGCGTCGCTTGACCAGTATTTCGAGCGTGTAAAGGACATGTATAACACCGACATCTCCTTTGAAGGGCAAATTGTGATGGTGTCATCCGATGATGCTCACAGCGAAGGCATTGATCTGCAGGCGTTCGCAACGGTCGCGGATAAGTGGGGCTTCTCTCTGGCAAACAACGCTTTGGGTGGTTTGACTGTCAGTCTGCCTACATCCGGTAATGGTTTACCGAATATCGCTGCACCTGGTGCTATCGCTGACACAGTGTTTGGTGTTACCGGTCTCAACGATAGCCTTCAGCTGTTCAACGCTTACCTTCAGTCAGTGGGTAAAGTGTCTGTTGTGCAGCGTCCCATGCTAACAACAACGTCCGGTGTACCTGGTGAATTTTCGCGTGTAACGACTCGTCGTTATCAGACTTCCAGCCAGACTACAGCTGCATCGGAAGGTGGTAGCACTGTAGGTACACAAAACAGCCTGGTACCCATTGAGTTCGGTACCAATCTTCGCATTAACCCCCGTTATGACGTCGAAACAGGCTTGATCCGTGCTCAGATCGCGCTGGATCAGACTCTGGAAACAGGTACCCAAAACTTCAAACAGGCGCTCAATACCACTACCGGTGGTGTCTACGTTCAGGAAACAGAAGTACCGATTGAGACCCAATACCGACAGGTTTCAGAAGTGCTGCTGCGCGATGGTGACTTGATCGTATTGGGCGGTCATCAGGAGACTACCGACCGTCTGAACGAGTCTGGTATCCCCGGCAAGTCAGGTCCGATGGGGGGCATCTTCGGGGTTAAGTCCAATAACCAAACAACGACAACGTATTACTTTGCCCTTCAGGTCAAAGTAAACCGTCACTGATTGGGGTAGGGCATGAACCGTCAACAGGGCTTTACCCTTTTAGAACTGGTTTTGTCGATCTTCCTGTTGGGGGTTCTGACAGTAGTGATCGCACCCAGTCTATCTCTGCTGAATACTGCACAAAGTCAGGAGTACCGCAGCCGTACCATGCTTTCCTTGGAGCGCGCGGCAGGTGCAATGATGGAACATGTCCGCCTGAATTCAGCACAAGGGCGCCTGCCGGCACCGTATACCGGTGATGACTTCTTCAACACCTTGATTGATCCCACTCCAGACGTGGGAAGTGAATCTGAGCAGCTGATGATGTTGTTTCGTCAGGCAGGGCTCGCAGCTAACGAAATCAACACGGATGGGTACGCCTCTCAGCGTATCCGTAAATACCAGATGTTGAGCAGCATGATTCAGGAAGTGCCTTTTGCCATGCAAACCGGCGACCTGGTAGAGCTGAGATACGACTTTGGCGTGATCTATCAGACTACCTGCCCATTGGCTGATACCGGCTGCAACACCAATGCCCGGTATGGAGACGCAAGTACTCCCGTTCTGACGACTGCCAACTACAACACTTGGGAACCTGCAGGTGATGATTTTGGCGCAGTATTCATTTCGACATTACCCATTCAAAAAGCCCGAATGGCCGAGACCTATCGACGTATCCAGAAAATACGCTCGGCCTTAGCCAACTGGAACAATGCCAGCCGCCTTCAAGCAGCTGCTAACTCTACTGACAATTTTTATCCCGACCCCTTCCCTACAGGGGCGAATAACCTGGCGGGTGCAAATGAAGCCACCAACCAAGGGTGCAGAGACGGTTGGTATGACTTGTCTGAGACCACAAACAATGTGCTTCCCTGGCTAGGCCTTAGCCGAGCTGAGTACGGCGTCACAGCCTGGGGTGCCATTGTCGAGTATTGCCGCGACTACGTACCGGCCACCTCATCAACTGAGCCCGTTTTCTATGCAGCCTTGCGGTTGCACCGTGCCGTAAGCCTTGGACTCGATCCAGCCGGCTCCGACCCCTTCAACATCGTAATCACACTGTAATCGACCTTGGAGTTGACCCTAATGAAACGTACATCCATGAACCTGAGCATGATGCAAAAATCCCGGCAAAGCGGTTTTACGCTTGTTGAGCTGGTAATTGTCATCATCATGATTGGTGTCCTGGCCACCCTTAGTGCTGAATTCCTTGGTGGTGCTGGTACTCACACCGCGAGAGGCTTGGTTCTGTCTGAAACGGCACAGAAAACATCTAGCGCCTGGTATCAGATAAACCGAAGCTGTGGCACTTCTTCAACTATTACCAGCACGACCCTCCTGACTACGGCAAACAGCGGTAATGCACTGAATGTCATTTTCCGTGGCGAAGTCGGTGACGATGGTGTGGCCACTGATAATGAACGCTGCTACCAAAACTCAGGTGTCATTCCGATGAGCAAAGTTGCAACCGGCGGATCTGGTGCTTATGACGTGGCTGGCTACGCGGTAACACTGGCCGGTGGTGGTACTGATCCGTTGACAGTGACCTATGCAGGCGTTCCGGTTGAAGTGGCCCTGCCGCTTTATAACAAGATGTCTTCTGCTACCGGTGCAGCTAATGCGACAAGCTTCCCGACTGCTGAAGACACCACTGATCCGAACCTGCGATTTACCGCGCCGTCTTCAGGTGCAACTGACATCACTCTGATTTTCCAAGGATAAACAGACGTGTGGTCCCTGTTGTTGATTGCGCTGTTTACGTGGTTAGCCGTCGCTCTGGAAAACAGAGCGGCAGACCTGGCCGAGCTTACCAATACCTGGAATCAGAAGCGCCAGGCATTGGTTACGCAGCGTCTTGGCCGGGGGATAGAACAGTGGAGTCAAACGTCAACGGTACTACCTGCAGACTTTGACACCTTAGTGGCAACTGAAGGCTTCGAACATTTGCGAACTTCGGGCAATCGCGACTGGAGCGGCTATGCCGTCACAAACCTGATAAATGACGGTGTTTGGCAGTTCCAGCGCGGAATCATTTTTAGTCTTAGCCCGACCTTCTGGTCTGGTGCCAGCAATGGTTTTGATACCGATAGTTTTCTGGCGGATAACCAGTGCGGTGATACCGCCTTTTCCGATGCCGTGGATTGGTGTGCTGCACCTGGTGCGCGATGGCATATAACCGATCCTCGTCTCCAAATGACTCCCTGGATGGTTCAACAGACTCACCAGCTTGAGAACTTGTTGGATAAATGGGGGCGTTATTACTCAGCCAATGGCGAGTGGCCAGACGATGGCGGCGGCACCCTGAGCTTAGCCAGCGCTGTTGGCGTGTCTGCGTCTAACAATTGCCGTGGCGAAAAAAGCTATGAAGGAATACCCCTGAACTGCGATGAAATCTTTTCGGTAGCAGGTGGGTACCCAGTGCGATATCGACAGTTAAGTGACTCGCGTATAGCACTGCAAGCCAGGCTTCCGCTGCTTAAAGCAGACGGCAACCCATTCTATACAACCGTGTTCTACGACTTGCCGAACTGAGGATTTACGAGTGTCTGAGGCAACATTACTAATGCAGTGGGGATGGAGCGAGGAAGTCGCGCCACCAACTGCTCATAAGCATGCGCAAGACTGCATTAAGTATGCTGGAAAGCTGTCGGGTGAAATCGCTGTGGAGATGGCAAACCTGCCCAGCAATGCGTTGACAGTGCTTGATGAATCCTCGAATACCCCAATCCTTGAGCGGTTGTCTCAGCGTTACCCAAAGGTACGCCGCATCAAGGAACAGGTACTTGCAGTCCAGCAGGCCAGGCCATTCTTCCAGACACTAGAAGGACTGACTGACCATGCTTCGCTGGGAAACCATGCCGTTTACAAGCGAGGAACTGATCTGCATGCGATTGTGCTTGAAGATGCCACGGCAGAGCAGCCGTTCCTGGTATTTGCTGACCTGAATGAACTCGATAAGTGGGAGCAACTTGGACGGCATGAACGTAACCGGTGCCCATTTTACAAGCTAGCCCAGGACGAGGGCGTCAACCTAACAGCAGCACTGACTTCCGACAAAATCTCTATCAGTGATCGCCTCGAACGGCATGAGCGTGATGACGATTCAGAATTGGATGACACGCTACAGGTTTGGAGTGTCAATCAGGCGCGAGAAGCGCACGAAAAAGAGCTTGCTCGCATTCTCACTATGGGAGCAGACAATGATATTACCGATATTGCCTTTGTCCCTGTCCGTGGTGAATACCAAATCCTGTTTCGTAAAGACGGTGAACTGGTAGAGCTAGCTGGTCGAAAACGAATTGAAGCCGGTATGGATAGTCAGGTTTTGAACAAGCTGACCATGCTAACCGGCGCCAACCCGCATCGATCCAAAATGCGTGACCCGGAAGATGGCCAGATGGTGTTCCGGGCCAGTGACCGAGAGTTCTTTATTCGTGCCAGCTTTATCCCCCTGGAGCAGGACTCTTCTACTGGCGAACGTGAAAAGATTTCTATCTCGTTACGTTTGCTTCCCCGTGTTTTAGGTGCTGTAGATCTTGAAAAAATCTCGGTTCCACAAGAGGTCATTCACGAACTCAAACGTGCGACCCAGCTTTCAAGGGGTTTGATCCTTATAACCGGTCCTACAGGCACCGGTAAATCGACCACGCTGGGCGGTATCATGGAGCTTCATCGCCGCATCTTTGGCGATAGTCGTAAGCGATTGATGGTTGAACAACCTGTTGAACGCTGGCTTGAAGGTGTAGAGCAAACCTCCGTTAAAGAGGGTGGTTTTGCTAAAACTTTGCGAGCCATGCTGCGTCATGATCCAGATGTTATTGGTGTAGGTGAGATTCGTGATCGTGAGACCGCGCATACAGTGGTACGCGCAGCTTCCTCAGGTCATTTGGTTCTATCCACCCTACACGCCAATGACACAGTGCTTGCGGTCAAGGAGCTGATGACCCTTGCTGATCATGATCGCTGGTTCACGCTTGTTGAATCTCTTTCTCTCATTCTTAGCCAGCGCCTGGTTCGCCAGTTGTGCCACGAATGTAGCACTGTGCGAGAACCAACAGAGGCAGAAAAAGCCTCCTTGGATTACTACGCGGGCATGATGGGCGAAGAAATTCAAATCCCAGAGAAAGTCCGTGAGCACAACAAACATGGTTGTGAAAATTGTGAGCGAGGCTTCTCCGGCCGCATCCCCGTAATTGAGCCCCTACTCGTGACTCGAAGGGTAAAAGACACCTTGTTGTCACCCAACATGACGTTCACTGATGTGGCGAAGTTTCGTAACACAACCCTTTTGTCTGAAGCCGTGAAACTGGTTCGTGAAGGCAAGATTGAAGTGGGGGACGTAATGATATGACGATGTCACTTCACCAACTGGAAGATGCCGCTGGATTCTTGGGGGACCAGCTTCGAGCCGGTATCCCCTTGTCAGATGTTGTTACTCGTATGGAGTGGTTACAGCCGCGTCATGCTGAAGCCTGGCGGGAAGCTGCTCATAGCATCAGTCAGGGCCATCCACTGTCATTTGCCATGCAGGATCTTTGGCCTGCTCAGATGATTAAGCTCATTGAAGCAGGGGAAATTGCGGGAACGCTACCCAATGTTTTTGAGCAGATCGAAGAGACATGTCAGCTACAAAAGCAACTCCGGGAAATGGCATCAAAACTTCTCTATCCGCTGCTAATCGTTTGCGGTGGTATTGGTGCCTTTGTGTACTTTATGGCTGTTGTTATTCCGACCTTGGCTGAGAATCTCCCAAGCACCTCGACTAACCCGGTATTGGAGGTTGCTAAGTGGATGCAAATGGCTCTTTCGGAATATCACACTGTTGTAATCACGGTAACGGGGGGCGCGATTGCACTGGTTTTAATGTGGTTCAAATCTCCGCAAAACCGCGATGCCGCACTGGGTACCGCTTGCAGCTTGCCTTTAATCGGTCCTGCACTTCGCCAGCTCTATTTCGGACTATTTGCACGCTATCTATCCATGATGACCGGAGCTGGTATCGGTACCGGAACGGCCTTGATGCACTCGCTTTATGCCCTCCCTCAAGCACTCCATACCGGTGTTGAACTCATGGAAGCAGGGATCGAAAGCGGTATGGCTGCAGCTTCAGATCCAAAGCGAACTGAACCTAATGACCCCCGCAGAGACTGGCCATTTTACCTGCCTGTCGCTTTTGCCGTCGCTGAGGAAACAGGTGAGGTTGATGCTCAGATGCGGCGCGCATCTGACAGCATGATCCGCGGTGGCATGCGTTCGATGAAGCGGGTGCTGACCTGGGCTAACACCGCTGCGATGGCGATATCGGCAGCACTGCTAATGATTCCATTGCTTGCGTACTTCTACCAGATGGGACAAACCCTGCACGAAGTCCAAAAACAGCTGTAATCAGGAAAGAATTGTGACGTACAAAGAAGCGGTAAATTCATTATCCCCGCAAAACAGGAAGTGGCTGTTACTGGGGGCTTTGCTGGTTGCCTATTTTGCTCTTTGGGGCATGGGAAACAGGGTGACTGAGCACCTGCAGACAGTCCCAATTCTGGGCGAAAACTCGAACTATTCAGCCAACCGGTTTAACGCGGACGTTGCTACGTTGCACCCGATTGCAGTCAATCCGGATGGGCCGGGTATCCAGCCAAGACAGATCAGCATTGATAAAGCTTTTAGGCCAATGCCAGCCCCTAAGCCCGTGGTCAGTACACCGGCGCCTGAGCCTGTGCCGGCACCTGAACCTGTAATCCAACCGGATCCTCTGCTGGCTGTCGCCGCCAGTATTCGGATCCAATCAATCATGCCGAATGCCGCGATTCTGAACGGTATCTATGTGCAGGTAGGGCAGGCACTGCCAGGTGTCTTCATTAACACAGTGGAAGGTCCAGTCAAAACAACACTGAAAGCTGTTCAGCGCTGTTCCGTGGTCGTCGCTGGCCCTGAGTCTGAAGCTGTCGTGAAAGGATACTGCGGATGAGGGCGTGGCTTGATCAAGTGAGGTATGAGCACCCCCGCATCTGGGTTGGCACTCTCTCGCTGGCTTCCCTGCTGATGATCGGTGCTGTAGCGAAGACGCTCGTGACCCCGGAGGTCAGCCGCTTACTTGGTTTCGACACTCTGGTTGAAAAAACCTACCTGGCACGGGATGCCATTTATTGGTCATGGCGAGCATTTCCGGAGCAGCCAGAAACCCAGCCATATCAGCAAGTCTGGGGGTATATCGATCGGATTGTTGTAACTCCGACTGGGAAGGTAAAGCTCCTGGCCATGCTAGTGGAAGGCAATCAGTACGTTCCACACACACTGACATTAGCCAACGTGGTACCCAAAGCACAGCCCCTGCAAGCCAGTGTTCAGCATGTGCGCCAGCGTGATGCATTGTTCGACATTTTCAAGCATCCAGACGGCGAGCAGGTCATCGTCTGGATTGATCGCCAGCCCTGGAACATCGAGGTGATCAAAGCAGGTGCAGGATCCCCGGATCCGGCTCCGCCTACACGGATCGCCGACAGAGTCTTTGCCACCTACTACTGGCATCGCTTGATAAATCAGATTGACTGACTGGAAGACGGTAATGTTGAAACGAAAAAAAGCTAAGTCAGATAGCAGTGCCGAGCGAACCCCTAAGGTTGCCGGCTGCCCAGTTTTAGGCAATCTGTATCAGCTGGAATCATGCGAGCGTAAGGCGACCCATCTACTCTCCGGGGAGCTGGTTCACCTGACCCTTAACGATACGGTCAGTGACGACAGCTTTGTGCGCCAGCCTGATCGTGTCATGGCACGCGGTGAAGCTGTGCGTGTATGGGTGCATGAGGATGCGATCGAGTGGCAACGTGCAGGTTACAAAGCTCACTTGTCCATCGATACCTGGTTGCGTTGGGGGCGAAACAACTCCAAGCGACATCCGATTGCGCTAGTCACGGGTACACCAGTCACAGACGGTACCGAGAAAACGATGGTGCAGGTACTGGTGTTTCGTGAAGGGAAGCTGGTTTCCATCTCTGAGAAATTCCTTCCGTTCCTTGAATCAACACGGTTCATGCAGAGCATGGTAGGCCTACTGGGTGAAGTGAAGTCGAATAACCGTGCAATTGACGAAATTTACATTGCAGACCCCTTGCCACAAGTGGAGTCAGCGAAGCATTTGGGCTCCCTCCTGCAGGAGGTTAGGACAATTGTTCGACGCCCATTGGTGGATCCTACAAAAAAGCGACTGATGCCGATGCTTTCACTCGCAGCGATTCTGGCTGTGGGGGCAACGGGCTGGCTGATGGGGACCGTGCTGCCCTGGATCAAACTCAGCACCCTTCAAGCGGGATATACGGTTTTGAACAATCAGTTGGGTGCAGCTGAAGTCTCTCAGGCTCGTTTGGACCTTCTTCAGCAACGCCGCTTCTTTATGCAGGAAGTCCCGCCCCAGGTGAAACGGACTCAGAAGCTGATGGACGTATTGCAGCATAGCGCCGCTATGCCTGCCGTTCTGATGCGCCAGGTTCGTTTGGATGATAAGGGCGAGATGGAAATGACCTTTGCGCTGGTGAAAGAGGCCACGCCTGCGACCCTGCAGGGCAAACCGATAGTTGCGGAAATGGCAAGTCGTTCGGGTGTCGCATTGCACCTATCTTCAAAAGGATGGCGTGAGTTGGAAATTAACGGCCGGGGTATGCGCCAGTACGTGATTGAGGGGAATATCGATGACAGCAAATCTAAGTAAATCACGTATCTATCTGCTGGCCACGCTGATTGCGATGGTCATTATGCTGAAAGGCGGGTGGCAGAACTTCAATACGCTAACCGACAAGGTAGAGCAGCAAGAAAAGCTCTATACCGTTCTTGAACGTTGGCAGGCATCTTGGCTTGCTCTCCGTCCGGTTGAAGAACAATACACCAATACGTACCCGGCACTTGAAGATCTTCCCGATGGTTTGGCTCTGTACCAGCTCTTGGACCTGGGCCGGGATGGGCTGCATGTAAACCTGGATGAACTGATCACCAAGCGTGTTCAGCAAGTCAGCCGAAACGGTATTCCTTTGGGTCTTCAGAAAATTTGCGTCAGTGGCCGTCCTGGTTACGTGACCGCGACTGCCGGAACCATGGACCGATTGTTGTCTGGCCTGCAGGCACTGGCCCAGCGCCCGGAAATTCGACTGGGCGCGTTTGAGATCGGAACCAAAGACAAGGGTGTCCAGCCGATCATCAAGCTGGAGGAAGTATGTCTGTTGGCACGCGCCTGATTGCGCCCCTCTTGCTTATAAGCGGTACCGCCATGGCCGGTGACGTCGCCAAGGTCGCCGACTGCATAAACAGCGCCAGCGATCGATACGGATTGCGCCCCATGTTGATTGCCTCAGTGAAAATGCAGGAATCAGGTCAGTCACTCAACGGAAGCATCCTGGGTGACAACGGTGAAAGTGTGGGGCTCATGCAGATCAACAAATGGTGGTGGCCGCGCTTGGATGAATTTGGCGTGAGCCGCGAACAGCTTCAGGACCCCTGCACGAACCTACATGTAGGGTCCTGGATTTTGGCGAGTGAAATTGCTCGTCATGGTATCCCGAATGGCATTGTCAGCTACAACACTGGCTGCTGGCCCTGTCGTTCAAAAGCAAAACGAGAAGCTGGAGAACGCTACGCACGGGAAGTGGTAGCACGCTGGCATAAACTGGAGAGTAAGCAATGGTAATGACACTGAAACGGACTGCTCTTGCGCTGGCAATGGCAGGTACTTTGAGTCTGGGTACTGCTCAGGCCGAAGGGCAGTACAACTGGGAAGTTCAGGGAGATGACTATGTTGGTCAGGCTGATCTAGGCAGTACGGGAGACTTGTCTGCTTTAGAGGTATTGCAGGGTTCAACAGAAGGTGCGCTTGGCAGTACCGCAAGAAATGCTCCCGTTATTGTGGTCCAATCAACTAGCTCAACGAGTGACATATGGGGTGGGTGCTATTTATTCGCAAACGCGAGAATTTTCTACCACTCACCAGCAAACGACACGACAAACTATAAAAACGATGCTGTTGGCTGTGGAACTATATCGGATGGAAAGTTTACAGGATACTACGGTGATATAAGGGCAATGATGCAATTTAAAACAGGAGCACCGTATACCAAAGTAAATAAAGATGCTGACGCATACCTAAGGATATATGCGTGTAAAAGACCAGATAAGAAAATGTGCGGCTACAATTCATCCTTAGGTAGTAAGCCGACTTTGTTTATGTCAGCTAATTCTGGCTCCAGTTATACGACCTTTATGTTCATAGGTGAAGATCTAGTGTTAGACGCAGAGGCTGTCTTGCCAATGCGCTGAATCAACGGGTTGGTGGTAGGCGCTCGTAAAATAAACGGCGTAAATATTTAAATTGATCTAGTTTTCTTTGCTGGTGCTTTGCTGAAGATGGCTCAAGAGCAGTAACAAACGGTAGAACCTGCTGATATGCGTTGAGCTCATCTTCGATATTTGCCATGCCATTTTGGGATGCGTTTCGCATATATAGTGTGTAAACGCTTCCCAGTTCTGTTTTGTCATCAATAGTCAGCGTAGGTATCAAGTCTGAAACTTTTGTCTCAGGCCAACTCGGATCCCCGATGTAGGGGCGTCGATATGTAATCCCATCTACGTAATATCCCCCGTGTACCAACGAATCGATATGAATCAACTCGTGTAGGATCGTAGCTTTCAGTTCGATTGGTCTTGTGAACCCTTGATTAATTGCATACCTCTCAAGCGGTTTGATCAGATGAGGGTACCGACGATACAGCGCCAGCAGATCAGGCCGGTTTTCCATCAGCCATTTGGCACCTTGTTGCTCTTTGGTGAGAGGTACTGCGTCAGGATCCGCATGGGTCTCTATGCTGTTCAGCAGGCCAACCAAGAGTATCCCCAGTTGCAGGAACGATCGCAGTTTAAGGCGGAAATTACGGGACATGAAAAAAGCGGCCGTGTGGCCGCTGAAGAGGGGTCCCCTGGCACGGGGAGACGATGAATCGTGATTGCATGGCATAAGTCAGTATAGAGACATAATTCGATATATAAAATTATGTTTCTTCCGGTGTGTTTAGTACGGAGACGGCGGCTTTCACAAGGACATCGAGTTCGCGCAACCGGGTAACTTTGCTGCTGATTGCACACTGCTGAACGTTGTATTTGATTTCCAGCTCGCGCTGGCGAGTACCGATGGTCAGGTACTCTTTTGCAGCATCGAATACCGGTTTGCTGCGTGTATCCTGCTTGGCCATTTTGATCAAAATATCGATGTACTCGGGATCTTCTTTGCCTTTTGAGAGCATGGGCAACGCCTGGTTGAGATCGATGGTGTTGGGATAATTATATAGCCTAACAATAATATTCGACAGACCAATCCTCTATTTATACCGGTATCTCCCATTCTTGCCTGTAAACCTGGCGAAACCTCCGAACCTCTGCCACACCTGTATAACCGCTTTTGCTTGTCCCTTTATGTGTGAGCCCTGTCTGTACTGTCCACGTTCATGTTGGTGTCATTTCATAATGATCCCTACATGTAATGGGGCCTTAATTGTATTGGGCTCAAATGATGTGCGCGCTTCCCGGGAGAGGTAGTTAGTCCAGGGGTTGAACAGTGCGAGATGATGGGGCATCGTTGCTGGCAACAGGTCTTAGGGAGATACCGGTATAAATAGAGGTATTACTTGCCTTTGCAAGGGTAAAGGCTTTTCGTATAATAATCTAATACGAACTATTACCGGGTGTAGATATGGTTCAGATTAGCGACATTGTGGATACGCTCAATGAGCTGTTCCACCATACGGAAGTCCTCAAAGATTGCCTGCGCCAGAACACGCGTTATGTGTGGTTCGATGGCCTTGATCCGGAAGAAGGTGATAGAGGTACATTCCAGCCGGCAGACGAGCAGACGCTACAGCATGCGATTGATGCCCTGACAGCGTTGGAAAACACGACCGGCCATGATGGCCGTGCTACGTTAAAGCTTAGAGGGGTGCTGTTGTGCGAACCGGTTTGTATTGAACTGGCCGAGACCGTTAATCGCACCCGAATCCAGTTGCGGGGGCAACTGGAAACTCTCTCGAATGAATCCGGGAAAACGAAATCCTTTATTACCAAGCTATCGCAACACTCAGACGTTCGCGCCGTACTCAGCCGTGCCGGCGTTGGTCGCCTAAACAATAAAATGGCGACTCGTGCGATTCCTATCTTGCCTGCTGCAGCCATGCGGATCTCCTACCTGGGGAAGCTATCACCCAGTATGACGCTGATCGATCATCAGCAAGCGGAAGAGTTGATCAAGCCCTACCAGTCCACACAAGCGCAGCGTGACCGGGAAGCACTGGCCAAGTTGACCCCAGGAACACCTCTGCTGGTGCTTAAGCACTATACCCAGCCGGTGATTAAAGCGAATATTTTCATGCCGGCCGAATTCACCGGTGAATTCCATAAGTGCATTCATGCTTCCATCCCCATTCTGTGCCCGTTGCCCGAAGAAGGGCAGCCTTTCCCCAAAATTCATAAAGGTGGCTCGCGTGCCAAAGCAGAGCGGTCCGATCGTCGGGTAGCCCGAAAACCCTACTTGCCGTCGATCCGGGCTTACCTGTATGAAGACGATGCCGATCACCTGATGACGGAGTAAAGCTGCCTATGAACGCCCCCAACCGCCTTCCCCTTGATGAATTGTCTTCTAATCGATACAGTCTTGTCCCGGTTGAGGATTGCCACGGCAATACCGGCCGCTCGGTAATGATCTGTAAAGACGGTATCCCGGTTGCGGGGCCTTTTCCCGCCCAAGGGGAAGGGGCAACCGTCATGTGCCCACATCTGGTGGTGCGCGATGGACGAACAGAATTGTTTGATGTGGCGAATGATAGTCCGATCGATGAGCACGCAGTCGCGCTCATGACGATGTTTCAAAGCGCTGGCATGGCTCCCAAATAAATACCTGGAGAACATAGTGGAAATTCGATCATTACGCGAGTTGGGCCAAGTCAGTCGGTTCCCGAGTCACGACCCGGACCAGTTCTTCCTGGTAGTTAACCATGATGGGACGATCCATTACTCATCTGGGCCCAAGACTCGTGAGCAAGCGCTGCAGTTTATGCAGTTCCTGAAAGAGGGCTATGAAGCCAGCCGGCAGATGCAAGCGAAAGCTGTGAAGGCGGACGAAGACCTTTTGGCGGCTCCTGCTTCGCCACAGATGCCAGCCCTGAAGCGTAGCGGCGAATAGCACCATCAAGCCGTAAAGGGGGCATCATGGCGCCCGGTGTTGTTTTCAATCCATCCAAGTACAGGTCGCAATATGGACAAGGATCTGCAGCATGTTGAATCGATGAATCGTAGACCTTGCTCAGGAGTTAAGCAGGCTTCTCCTGGTACGCCCATGACGGGTAGGGTTCAGTGGTTCAGCGAGGACAAGGGATTTGGCTTCCTACTCTGCGAGGAAGGCACCAAGCACTATTTTCATGCCGCTCACGTTAATGGCTTTGAACTTCCACTTGAAGGCGATCAGGTCATGTTTCACTCCCATCAACGTGGGAACAAGGCACCCTTAGCTAGACACTTAACGATCGTACGCTGTTCCGATCGTCAACAACCATCCATGTCGCGTTCTGCTCCCAATACACCCGCGCAATCCAAAGCGTATCGACTGACCAGCTCAAATACCCAGCCCCCACGCCGCGTAACCAAGCTAGCGCATTGGATGCTTACTAAGCTGCTGCTGGCAAAAGGGCGCTGATTACAATTCACTACCCAGAGCATCTAAAACGTAAGCAAAAAAAAACCGCCGTGGTCGCGGCGGTTTCTCCCAGCAAGCACTTGGTCATAGCACTGTCTGTAGTTCATGTTCCCATGAACCTCTTAGCTGAGATCAGTATAACCAGTTCTAACGCTAACTTGAAGTCTCTAACGCTTTCTAACGGTGCTCTAACGCTCCCTGATAGATACAGCCCCACAACATACTCCGCAGTAAAGTGGAATTATGCGCCTCGTGCATAATACGAGTGGTAAATATTCTTTTACATTCAAATACTTATGGAATATTATGATCGTGTCTGCTAATAAGGCCGTTATTCCGAATTCAGCCCTCGCCTCGGTTTGGTCGCCGGCTGGCGCAGCGAGGGATTATCAACGGCCATGTTCTCATGAACCTCTTAGCTGATGCCTTGACCGAGTTAGGCCAGTAATCGGAAAGGGGTGGCCTTCACATTGGAGGCTTTGTATGGACGTTATCGCCATACTGACCCTGGTGGCCACCGTAGCGCAGCTTGCAGTTTCGCTGTATCAGGTGATCAACAGAAAGCAGTAGAAAACAGAAGGGCGCCCTCGTGGCGCCCTTTCTCGTTACTGAGCGTTCTTGTCATGGAGTCAGTGTAGCGCTGATTCGAGTTTTACTGTGCAGGTCACTGTCTAAGGGTAACTGTGCAGCCTCAATTTGCTGCTGCAGGGACTCACGGCCGTGGGCTGTCAGGCACGCTGGTGAGACGTTTTCTAATTGCTCCAAGACAAGCCCCGGATCTTGCCCATGCTCTCTGATACAGGCATTCACGGTATCATCCTGAACTTTCAGCCAGTTCACCTCACGAGCATTCCCGCCAGCAGCTGCCATGTCTTCAATAGCGAGGGTAGCCAGTTCATAGAAAGTATTCTGGGCTGGTAGTTTTTGCTTTAACGCGGGGACTGCTTTAATTCGATCTTCAAAGGCTTCCTGGTTCTCCAGGATGTCTGATGCAAGACTGTTGAGACTCAGGACGAGGTCATCCAGCTCCAATCCCTCTGGTACCAGAACGTCTTCAGCGAAATCAGCCTCATACGTTGAGCTTAGTGCTTCAACATCGTTTGAGAAATCAGCGAGACGCTGTGCATTGGTAGGGCTGAATGCAGCTGGGAAATGTCGGGCCACGTAATCGAGATCAAATAGATCACGAAACTTGGCTCGTGGCTTCGGGCCATCATGCGCAGCCAGCAGCTTCATATTGATGATGCTGCCGATTGAAGCCACAGAGATACCATGGATGGTACGGGCTTCGGTGTCTTGGGCTAATTCGCGGTGAGATACTTCGACTTTCAGGCTTCGGGGACCAACTGGCGACGTGTATTTGATTCGGTACCGAGATGTTGTGTCGGTGTCCTTTTGAGTAGTGACCTCATTCAGTTTGAAGCCTGCAGGAATGGAATGCTTAAGCGTATTTTCGAGCTTCAGCTTGGTGGAGCAATCGAAGTCTAGGTCTTCGCTGAATCTATCCAGCCCGTAACAGAGAAACAAGGACGTGCCGCCTTTGAGTATGACGGGCTTATCATGCTGTGCCAGGTTACTCAGCACCTTTTTCATTACATCAAAATGAGCGTGTTCTTCCGGGGATAGATGCAATCTGGAGTTTAGCTGCTCAATTTCCATTCCTGTAAACGCCTCCATTGGTCAGGTTCCAGCTTGTCCTTTGCATAGGACAAGAGTGAATACACCTGCTCTTTCTGATCCTGGGTGTGCATCCAGTCATCGAGATGTATATGGTCCAAGGGCTGGTTGCGCTTGGTCGCCACTAATACTAAATCAGCGATGGCCCGTGCATGAGATGCCGCGTAGATCCTGGGGCTCTCATGAGGAACCAACATGCTTTCTACAATTGCTGTTACGTCTTCAATGCCGGCTTCACCCAACCACGGCCGGGTGTCCTCCTGGCAACCGTCACCCATGAGAAAAGTACGCGGCTGGCGCGAACGTGGTGTGAAGGCGCGGGCAAAATGCCAGTCTCCAGTACCTTCAGGCCTTGGTATATTAAGCGCGGCTATGCCACTGATGTACTGTCCTGCAGGCGTAGCTGGAACAACGACCTGGGGACCTGCAGCACAAGCACGCCTGTCCCGTTGCGCTGCATGAGCGGATCGGGGGGATTGCTTGTTGTATCTCTGATCGCAGTCAGGTTTCTGCAGAGTACCCATGGCACACACCGGCTTGGAGGTCTGTTTGTATAAGGGCATTATATAACGTCAATGGCAAGGGCATGAAACTGGGCTTATTTAATGGAGAAGGCGGCTGATGGAAAGGCAAAGCGACTATTCGCGTTTTCAGGTTCAGTGCGTTGACTGGCTGACAGGAGAAGAGGGGCAGTATCTCAGCGTCTACCTGGAAGACATTGGTAGCCAGTCCCAAAAAGAACTCCAGCGCCTTCGTAATGACATCACCACGGTTAATCACCATAACAAGCTGGTGGAACAGGGTAAGTTACCTGGTCCTGTAAAAAGCCCTCCACTTAGATGTTCATTCTGCTTAGAGCCATTGCTGATTCGCACTGCAACCAACTCTACAGACCAGTACCCTATCCACGACCGGCTCCGTGAAGGAGTTTCATCCGACTGCCCTCAACGATCGGGTACCACGCTGCCTGCCTGGCTCTACCGCGCAATCCAACACCAAGGCATACAAGAAGGTGAAAAGCATTTCAGACTTAAGCATTTGCTGGCGCAGCTACTCACCAATGACCCCAATATTGATCGTCAAAGTATCCAGATTGAAAGAAGGCTGAAAGGGTTTGCGGGACTTTGGAGAAAGCCAGATGTGCAGGCCTGGTTAGCATCAGCCAGCACCCAAGTAGCGTTTGAAATTCAGGTTTCTCCGGAGTTGCCATACGCTATCGCGGCACGCCAGTACTTCTACAAGCTCCAGCCCAGCTTGGGGATCCTTTGGATTCTGCACGAGTTTTCGCCGGCTCACATGAATCAGTCGCAGAAGGACATACAAACCCAAAACGAAGACCACATGTTTGCTCTGACTGATACCTGTGCTGATGAGTCCCGGCGACAAGGGAGACTGATCCTGGAATGTTGGCTTCATCGTCCCTATAGGGACGGTAATGTTCTGAAGTATACCTGGGAGAGCCGATTGGTTGGGCTGGATGAGATCTCGTTTCAGGAAGGACGTGCCGTTGTCGATGATTTAAAGGCTGAAGAACAGTTGATCCTGGAAGAAATTGAGCTCAACAAGGAACGTGCACGTAAAAAGGAACAGGCACGTAAAGCTGCAGTGGCGAAAGAAGTGTCAAATATTGCCAGGCCAGAGCCGTCATTGCCAAAACCTCAGCCGGCACCCGATAGCTTTATGAAGAAATGGCAAAACGTAGCCTGGCGCATTTCGTGCCTGCTGCCTGACATGATTTGGCCCTACCTGATTCGGGAACTGGATAATGGATATCCAGCTTACGGTCAATCGTTATCGGTTCCGGGGATTTGGCTTCGCTGCAGAGGAATAGAGCTGTCGCAAACCCAGATTCCTCCATTTGTGCTTAAGGCACTGAGAAGTGCCAATCAGGACAAGCCTGAATGGGATGCACAGTCATGGCCATGGATAACGAATGAAATGGCTAAAGGTTGCAATCGCAGGTGGCTTGGCCCGTTTCATAATCTGTTAAATCAGTCTGGCCGCAGTGACTCTATTGCTCGACAGCGTAACTACCATACTTACCGCGCTGCAATTTTAGATGTTAGACAGCAAGGTATCGTACTCAATGAACATGAGAAGGTGCTGATCAAGTCGATCTGCCCGGAGCTAAACATTCCCCCGCCACGCATCATGGCAACCTTATGGAACGGGCATACCACAGTCGGGTACCCAGTTTATCAAGTGGATACACCCTTTGAAGGCGCACTTCTGGCTCCAGACTTCGCTCAAGAGCAACAGAGTTTCAACTTGGAAGGCATTGAAGAAATGATCAATGCACGAATCACAGAACGGCTGGACTACTCCAGAACGATCCCTATGCCGATGTTGCCTTGGGACGATCCATGGCCAAAACACTACGTAGTTGGTGGGTCGGAACAGTTGAGGGAAAAAATGTTGGAACAGTGGTGGTACCAGCTCCATGGGATCGAAAAAGAGCTGATGCTGATATGAATGTCCCTTTTAGGGATCATCCCGAAAAGTCCATTTCGCTCAAGCTATAAAGAGGTCACTGGAAAGAAATAATAGAGTGAAGGATGGAGCTGCAACGGCAAACTGGATCAGCAAGAAAGGGGTGTGCTTGCCCACCCCTTTTCGCCTACGAATCGTTAAACCAACGTACTCAGCAGAGCAACGGCTTCATTGGCCAACTTAACCCACGTCAACGCCAGAACACTGAGCTGCGTAAGGGTAGCAGTGATCTCTTTGAATTTGATCATTGCGACTTCCTCAGCGGTTACGCACCGCATCACGGAAGCTTTAAGCTTGCAGACAAGCCGCCTTTATACTCATCCACTGGGCCTTCGTACACCACGTAAGAAAACCGACGCTACCACTTCTTAACCAAGGCGTGCTGAGCCGTCGGCACCACCCGTTACAGTCAGCAGGTCAAATCTTTGCTCGCCAAAAAGCGGTAGCGGTTTCTTACCCCGTGATAACCGATATGATGAAAATAATCGTGTGAAATGTCAATTGGTTATATGCTTAAATGCCTGCTTGCTGTTCCTGCAAGCTCAAAGTGACTGTGGGATAGGGCTTTACAATTAGAGAAGTGAATGCTTATACTTGTTTCACCACGTAAGAAAACCGGCGCGTAATTGATACCACTCTTTTACATGCTCTGATCAGAGCTAGCCACCAACTAGTTATGATCGCAATTGACCGCCATAGTGCGGTTTTTTTGTGTCTATTGCCCCTCATTGCTCATTGAAGAGCCTAGTCAAAGCGAAGACCTTCAGGCCTGATCAGATAAAGCTAAAGGCTAGCTTTGCGAACATGATTTCTCTTGGACTAACACCAAGCGGCCTTGGCATACGGCATGAGGGCTACTCAAGTCCATGGGATTTCATGAAGCGAGTCACCTTCTCTCGTATACGTGTTGTTTCAATATCAATTCGATCAAGACGAATCATTGTCACCCAAATCAAATAGAACAG
Source organism: Marinobacterium stanieri (assembly GCF_900155945.1). Lineage (GTDB taxonomy): Bacteria > Pseudomonadota > Gammaproteobacteria > Pseudomonadales > Balneatricaceae > Marinobacterium > Marinobacterium stanieri. The sequence goes on along the minus strand of NZ_FTMN01000014.1, from coordinate 4,641 downwards.
CTGAAGGGAGATCAAACCCAATAAGACGGCTATAACGATCAAGACATTTTCCATAAAGCCTCACGTATTTATCGGTAGTTGAATGAGCGCATATTACTTTCGATTTATCTCCCTCATGATCCCAGATAGATCCAGCCCGAGGCTGTCAGCCAATCGTCCAACATCACTCGGAGGCGCAGGAGGAGCGAAGCTGTTCGCTTTCTCAGCTTTCTTGGCAGTAGCCATGATTTCTAACTGAGAAACTATCGTATCCAATTGCTCAGGCTGTAACGACATCAAAAAATCAACAGAACGCTCATCGTGCATCTTTGATCACTTCTCCCAGGTTATGAGTCTGCTTCATCACTATCTTTAGAATCACCCTTTTGTTGCGACTTATACTCAGCAATTAAGTCTTCCCGTTGCTGGCGCAGAAGATCTGACATCTCATCTTTCATTTCGTTTTTAAATGATTTGAGCATGATCCGGTTTTCCTGAGCCTCAGCTGAAGAACGCTGCAGCTCATCCTTAAGACCATTGATCGTTGCTTCTGCCTCCAGCAGCTCACCACGCAGCTGGGCCAGCTGAATTTCTAGCCTTTGTTTGTCGCCGGCAAGGCTGCTCATTGCATCGATCTGTTGAGCAATCGTCGATTCACTCTCCTGAAGAGACTTCTGTAATTCGAGAACCTGGTGAGCCTTATCTTCTACTTCAGACTCATTTCGCTCGAGTGTAGCGTGCATTTCGAGTCGCTCGGCGCGTAGGCTTCTTCGATCTTCTTCCACGGCACGTTGTTGGTCAACAACGGTTTCCTGAGCGGCAAGCAGCGCATTCTCCCACAACAATTCAAGTGACGTTTTCAGGGCTGGCGGCATTGATGCCGGGTAAACGCTGTACTCTTCCTCATCCCTCCATTCGTTGATGTATTTCTGCACGGTGGCATCACTGCCAGCGGAAATACCAGTGTGGGTACGAACCGTTCTAATCGTTGCATGAATCCCTTGGGTCTTAAGCTCACGGCAGGCTTTGAAAACAACGGTTTTATCCCAGTACTGGCTAGTACGGCCTTTTGGCCGAGTTTCTTCGCTCATGGCACTCACCTCATTCATTGCGCCCCCTGCCCTGTTCTCTGCAGATTCTGGCGCTACAGCTTTAACAAATAATAGTATGTATTGGTGTATTACACCAATACATATAAAGAATAGATAACTGTAAAGATTCAAAAATCTTAATAGTAATGTGCTAATCTCAATCGGAACCGAAGTTGAAGCTGGTAGATGCTGGCTGCCAAAACAGAAAGGAAAGGGCGATGATCGAGAAACACTGCCGCGAATGGATGGACCATGAAATCAGCCTGGCGCAGATGTCGGCTAATGAATGGCAGCTGGGGATGGATGACGCCGGATCACCGGTCGATCAACACTGGTTTTACCTGGTCGATACGCTGGGGGGCAGCATACAGGCGATGGGCGTCAATCGCGCCAGCTTCGACAAGCTTGGCCAACTGAACTCAGGTGCCCGGATCGCTCCGGAGGAATGCGCAAGCGAGATCGTTTCACGGGTACTTGGCGTTGAATCCCAAACTAAGGAGGGCCAGCGCCTGTTGGCCGCGGCTATCACTGCGTATATCCCGCAGACCCAAGCCTATCAGGTATGGCTGGCGCATGCTGGCGAAAAGGATCAGATGCACTTCATTCTGATGATCTATCCTGGTGGCGTACTGCGACCCCAGCCGATCCTATACCCGGGCGCCATAATTCCAGTGCCTGAGCTAATGGCCAACCTAGAAGCAATTATGTCTGCCGACAAAGCCAAGCATCCTGAATGGTTCTGATATGAGTGGGCTCATCACACAAGCGCATCGCCAGTTGCAACAACTCGGAACCCAAAATGGACTGACCGCAGAGGGCGAGGGCGCCAAGCCTCTATTGGACGCTCCATTGAGAGGTGAGCGTAACCCGGCCAACGTATACCTCATGCGGTATGGCGGTACCACGGCCGTGACTTACCGGAATCGGTTAAATCAGTGTGCGGCCCGGCTAGGTGCGCCCAATGGGGATTATGAATGGCTCAACTGGGCGGAGTTCAATGCCCATCGAATTCAGGCAATGCTGCAGGCACTATACGAGCCCTATGTTGAGGACGGCGATTATAAACGCCGATCACCCAACACTATGAATGGGCTACTGGTTACATTGAAAGGCGTGATGAGCCAGGCATTTAAGATGGGATGGATCAATCGGGATACACACGAAGGCATCAGCGACATTAAAGCCTTCAAAGTGAGGTTGGAGCTTGCAGGCCGTATGGCCGATTCTAACGAAACCGCAGCACTGGAGGCCGGTTTCGATACTGTAGCCGAAACACACCCCGCCAAAGCCGCTCGCGACCGGGCTATATTCCGTTTGGCGTTCCTGTCCGGGATTCGTCGCCATGAATTCTCGCTGCTCAACCTGGACAGCTTCAAACCGCAAACAGAACAAATCACCGTACTGGGAAAAGGGGGCAAAATTGCTACCCTGGAGCTGGCGCCGGAAACAACTGAGGCCATATTGGCGTGGCTTCAGTACAGAGGGTTTGAACCTGGTGCACTGTTTACGGCGGTAAGCAAATCTGACAAACCAATACTGAGTCGTCGGATCTCACCATCTGGCATTGGCTACCTGTTCAAAGCTTATTGCCAGAGGCTGGGCATCAACAATCTGACACCACATGATTCCAGACGCACCTACTGCTCGAACGTGCTCGACGTGCCTGGTATAGACCCTAAAACTGCAATGGACATGGCGAGGCACAACTCATTCGATACAACCGCCCGATATGACAGGCGTGGCAATGAGAAAAGAAAGCGTGTTGCTGCTAAGCTGAGCATGCAAATTAACAAACATCAAAAAGATGATCCGTAGAAAAATCTACGGATCAAATACACCCTACACCATTTCACGTAGACTCATAAGGTAGTCAAAATTATCCGATGTGTATTTTCTAACATATGCACTGTTCAATTGATAAAAATCTGATGCTGTCTTAGGGATAGAGTTAAGCTCATCCATTTTATAAATGTATTGTTTTATCAATAAGCTATTTGTATCCCAGAATTCATGTATGCTATCTGATTCTTTATGAAGATTTCCATTATCTAGTTCGGCAATATCATTGCCATTTTTGAAATTATTGATCATCATTTCTAGTGAAAATCCTGAACTAGAAAGCAACGAGTTACTTTCAAAAGCATTATGCGCACTATTTTTTAAAACCGTGTACTGATGATAAAGTTCCTTTTTGAACTCTGAATATGCTCCATCAGCACCAAACCACTTTTCCAGTTGAGTCGTATCGCCCTTCCCGGCCCAGCTTTGAGATGAGTTTATCTGGATATTGTAAAGTTTATCAGTTGGATTGTTATATGTTGAAGTGCTTTCATAAATTAAAACATTGTCATTCATGTTAAAGGTTGACGAAGTAGAGGTAAATCCACTTGATTGACTTGGGTCGATGGGGTGGTTAGCCCAGTCAAACTCCATCTCTTTGACAAGAGACTTAAGCTCTTGTGAAAATTCAATATTTTTCTTTTGCCCCCAAGCTAAAAGGTCTTTTGGAAAATCAACGAGTTCGTCTTTTAATCGTTTTGCTTCATAAATAGCACCACGATGATCTTCAATGAAGGTCTGAATCTCAGAATCCTTACTGGCATCCGGAAAACAATTAAAAACATCAGAAAAAGAAGCAGACCCTGAGTATTCTTCACTAAACTTGCGTGCCAAATTCAAATATGACTTCAGATAGTCATCAGCAGTTGCTTGGCGTTCATTAATGAATTGCTCGTGATATTGAGCAGCACTGTTTCCAATTGAGTCATCTAAAGCGGAATAGGCGCTCCATTGCGATTGAGCTTTTTCGCTCCAATAATCTATAGATACGCTATTAAAATCAAGCCTAGTTGTTACCGTGGTATTTTCACCAATTAGTCCATCAGAAATAAGCTTGTTTGCTTCATTCCTTACAGAATTAATTGCAGAGAAATTCTCAGGTGCTGGCCTGGAGACATATGAATTGTAAGGATTAGCTGATCCAATATTTAATGACATTTACATTCCCTCGCTTTGCATTTATAAATCGAGAATGCAAGTATTGAGCCAGCTTTAATTTCAATAGAATCATAATGTTACAGACAAAAATGGCAAATTCTTGCCGTCCTAACTTAGTGCGCGGCAAGAATTTGCAGTAGAGCAGGGGGGGGAATTCGTTATGATTTATCTATGCATTGCATCAAAGAAGATTTATTGCATCAAAGGATGTACCAGTCGAGTCAACCAAAAACTCAACGAAGTAATCACCTCCAAGATAGAAATTCTCAATATAAACCAAGTCATCAACAAATCCATCTTGTGCATCAGCTACATCATAGAAAACGATATCGTTCCCATCCTGGAAGTAGCCAATTTCTGAAAATGTTTTATCAGTAAACTTCAATACATCATTACCACCTCCAAAGCCTCCCCCAGTCGAAAGGCCGAGATCTTCATTAATCGTGGTAACACCTGAGTCGGAATTGAATTTAACTACACGGGAATTCAGATAATAAGTGCGACACTCATGGTTGAACGGCGAGAGGTAGCCAACTGCTGACAGTGGTACGCTTCATCTCGCCAAAGGTAGAAG
>NZ_FTMN01000012.1 GCF_900155945.1 Marinobacterium stanieri | reverse complement strand
AACCACCTGATCCCATACCGAACTCAGCAGTGAAACGCGTCATCGCCGATGGTAGTGTGGGGCTTCCCCATGTGAGAGTAGGTCATCGCCAAGCATTTAATTAAGCGAAAACCCCGGTCTCGTTGAGATCGGGGTTTTTGCGTTTCAGAGGCTGAGGAAGTCTCTCCAGATCCCGGTTGCTTACCGATACTTATCAGACTATGAAAAGGCCCTCGCATTGACCCCTATAAGGCAATGCAAGGGCAGGTCCTTATGCCATCAGATGATGGCCTGCATCGATATGGATCAGGTTGCCGGTCAGTGATGCCGCCTGGTCGCTCACCAGAAATGCAGCCATATTGCCCACATCTTCTGGGGTGCCCAGCCTGTGCAGTGGGGAGCGCTCGATAGCATCATCCATCAGTTTGTCGAATGCCTGGATGCCACTGGCAGCACGGGTCGGCATAGGCCCCGGTGACAGTGAATGTACGCGAACCTGGTGCGGCCCCAGTTCAGATGCCAGGTAGCGCACAGAGCTATCCAGCGCTGCCTTGATCGGCCCCATCATGTTGTAGTTCTCAACCACGCGTTCGGCGCCATGATAGCTCATGGTCAGCAGTGTGCCGCCATTTGGCATCAGTGGTTTTGCCAGTTTGGCCATACGGATAAATGAGTGGCAGGAGATATCCACAGCCTTGCAGAAGCCTTCCGCGGTGGAGTCCAATAGCTGGCCGTGCAGTTCATCCAGCGGTGACCAGGCAATAGAGTGAATCAGGAAATCAATTTCGCCCCACTCTTCCTTCACCGTATCAAATACCGCCTCCATTTCGCCTGGCTCCGCCACATTACAAGGCAGAAAAAGTCGTGCATCCAGCTGGTCTGCCAAAGGTGCCACATAGGGTTTTGCCTTCTCATTCAGGTATGTGAGGCAAATATCTGCACCCAGTTGACGTAGTACATCAGCACAGCCATAGGCGATGCTCTTGTCGTTGGCTACGCCAAAGACAATGCCTTTCTTGCCGCTCAGATCAATCATGATGAGTCTCTCGGATATGAAAATGCTTTCACCCTAAAATGGCGTCATGACAAAAGCATGAAGCCATTGAGGGCAATAATGATGAAGGTTTGAATCCTGTTACTGCAGGGGAGAATCACTGCTTTTGTCTGGCCTCCCTGACGGAGGCCATGCAGGAAAGGCATGAGGTAATGCTTACTGGCTTGTCACATGCGTCCTGAGCTCCGCATTAAAGCTCAGGGTTGCTATGGCTTGAGGGCAGGTTCCGGTCTGGGCGCCCAATATGGAAGCCCTGGGCGTAGTCGATGCCTACCTCTCTGACTAAGTCCAGTACCTCTTCGGTCTCCACAAACTCTGCAACCGTTTTCAGGTTCAGCTGTTTGGCCAGGTTGGTAATACTGGTCACAAAGGCCATATCCTTGGGATCATTGCCCATATTGGCAATGAACTCGCCTTCGATTTTGACGTAATCGATGGGCAGGTATTTCAGATAATGGAATGATGAGAAGCCTGAGCCGAAGTCGTCAATGGCCAGACGGTAGCCGGAGTCCTTGAGACTGCGTACAAAGCGCTCCAGTAACCCCATATTTTTGACGGTATCGCGCTCGGTAATTTCAAAGACAATACGGTCCGGGCGGATATCATGGCGCTGAGTCAGTTCATGCAAGGTTTGCAGGAAATCGCGAACCAGAATGGCTCTAGGTGACAGGTTAATAAACACCAGTCCTTCATAGTCGCTCTCGTTAACGGCGATGAAGGCTTTCTCCATGACGATGTAATCCAGCAGGTGTACCTTGCCCATGGACTCGGCAATCTCGATGAACTCACCAGCAGACATCAGACGGTCTGGCAGTTCGATGCGACTGAGTACCTCCACCGCGGGGATATTGTCCTCCAGCGGCTGAATGGGCTGGAAGACCGGTATCACACTGCGGTTCTCGATGGCCTCATTCACCAGCAGCATTTTCTGGTTCATGTCGTGGAAGATATCCGCCACATCTTCCTTGTGCGGCAGACTGATGCGGTTTTTACCCTGGCTTTTGGCCCGGTACATCAGGTTATCCACAAACATGAACAGGTCCTTGCGGTTATCGGCATGCTCCGGGAACATGCCAACGCCGATAGAGCCGGTGACGCGCACACTGCTGCCCTGATTTACATCCAGTGCAAAGCCCTGCAGGCAGTCGAGCAGGCGTTCGGCGATCTGTTCGGTTTCCTGGGTGGATGTTTCCGGCAAGACGACAACAAACTCATCGCCACCATAGCGGGCCAGCACATCGCCGGTGCGCAGCTGTTCCTGCATGGTCAGTGCAAGTTGTTGCAGCAGCTTATCGCCGACGGCATGACCGTAGCCGTCATTCACGGCCTTGAAGTTATCCAGATCGATCAACAGCAGGGCGACGGGATAGTCATGGCGCTGGCAGCGGTCCAGCTCATAGTCGAGCAGCTCCCAGAACATGCGCTGGTTGTACAGGTTGGTCAGCGGGTCGCGGGTGGCGTAATACTCCAGGTCGCGGGTGTACTTGTAGATGGCTTTCACGGAACCGACCACGTTCAGCAGCGTCGACAGTACGCTCTCCAGCACCAGAACCTTGGTGTTATTCTTGACGATATCGGAGTGAACGCCGATGCCGACAATACCGCCGATCTTGGGTGTTTCTACCAACAGAGACTTGGTTTGCAGCTCGATCTCGGTAGCGTTGAGGGTCATCTCACCGTCTGAGCGCACGTGGTTGTGGTGAATCACAACCTCACCGGGCAGCTGGAAGGTCGAATTGCTGCGCAGCCTTTTGAGGACGGCGGTTTCCATCATGGCACGGGTGTCGTCACTGGGTGGACGCAGCCAAAAGATTTCCAGGTCGAACAGCTCGTCATCCACTTTGAAGATGGAAAACATGGTGTAGATCGGGATCACCTGGTTGATGTCCATCATCAGCATGTTGATGTACTCACGCCAGTCGCGTACCACCTCGGAGGTGATAACGAACTTCTCCAGCAGGCGGATTTCAAACTCCAGCAGGTCCTTGTCAACGGCAATGGCGTTCAGACGCGTGGCCAGCGTTTCGACCTGGTTGAAGATGTGGTTGAGCTCGGTAAAACCCAGATCGCCGCGGTCCCGTGAGAGTTCATCCAGATCTTCCAGCGACTCTACGCGGGCAATGCGACGGCTCAGTTCATCGACAGAATGGTTGACCTTCTGAGTGACCGAGCGGACCGCCCAAAACCCGAACAGGGCGGGCAAAGGGGAGAGCAACAGCAGATAGTAGAGCAGATTACGGTTGGCGATGGCGATTTGTGGCGTCAGGTCCTGGGCGACTTCGATCAGGCCCAGGTTGTCACCGGCACTGGCATTGGTGTGGCATTTCAGGCACCTTTCCTGTGCCTGCAGTGGATAGAGGTAGGTATGGATATTGCCATCATGCAGCGCCTTGGGAGTGCCCGCGTGCATTGCCTGTCGCATTTCAGGTGTCAGCGGGGCCTGGTCGATGGTGCCATACAGATCGGTTACGGTCTGCCCACGGAACACGCGTACGTCCATATCAGAGCCGCTGTCATCCGTGTGTGACAGCTGCTGCAGGAACTGCTCCAGCTGCTGCCGCGTCCAGCCCTGGCTCATCACCAGGTACATGGAATTAAAGGTATTCTCTGCAACCGAGCGGGCAATCTCTTCAGCGCTGTCACGTACACTGGCCTGATATGCCTGACGGCACACCAGCAGCAGGACCAGAAAGCCAATCGCGGAAAACAGGAAGGTGCGATTAAGCAGGTAACGCCTGATAGTGGGAGTGCTGGCAGACATGCGTATCCTTACCGGGTCTTGGACATAAGATAGGGATTGTACGGTGATAAACTGTTGGAATCTGTAAACAGTTTGTTTGATATTGACCTCCATCAATGCCTACCAAGGTGGCAAAGAGGTATTGGCGGCAGGTGTCTTGAACACAGGAGTGTTGGCTTTGAATCAACCCCAGGCAGGCCTGGCCATTATTCACGGCAACCGGCTGGAAGCTTTGCGTGAGTTGCTGGTGTATTGGATGCGCAGCAATCCGCTGCGGGTATTGGAAAACGAAACCATTCTGGTGCAGAGCAACGGCATTGCCCAGTGGCTGCAGTTGGCACTGGCTCGTTCGCCAGAGCATAGTGAGCAGCCAGGTTGCGGTATAGCGGCGTCGCTGGATATTCAGTTGCCTTCGGCGTTTCTCTGGCAAGCCTACCGCGCTGTGCTGGGGGCTGACCGAGTGCCCAAAACCTCGCCCTATGACAAGTCTCGACTGGCTTGGCGCCTGCTGCGGCTGTTGCCCGATTTGGTCGAGCAGCCTGAGTGTGAGCAGTTACGCCGCTTTCTGGCGGATGACCTGACCGCGCGCAAGGAATATCAGCTGGCCGAGCGGTTGGCTGACCTCTATGACCAGTATCAGGTATACCGTGCCGACTGGCTCAGTGCCTGGGCTGAAGGGAGGGACCTGCTGATTGATGCCAAGGGTCAGGAGCAGCCGCTGCCTGAGGAGCAGCGCTGGCAACCTCTGCTCTGGCGTGCCATCCGTGCTGATATGGACGAAACCCAACGCAACCTGAGCCGTGCCGACCTGCACCAACAGTTTTTGAGCGCATGCAGTCAGCTGCATAAGCGACCTCAAACCATGCCGCGCCGGGTGATCATTTTTGGCATCTCGGCGCTGCCACAGCAATTTATCGAGGCACTTTCAGCGCTGGCCGAGCATACCCAGGTATTGCTCTGTGTTCATAACCCCTGCCGCCATTACTGGGCCGACATCATAGATGGCAAGGAGCTGCTGCGCAGTACCCGCCGTCGCCAGGCCCTCAAGGAGGGTATGCCTGAAGAGGTCAGTGATGCCGACCTGCATCTGCACGCCCAGCCATTGTTGGCGGCCTGGGGAAAGCAGGGGCGTGACTACATTCGTCTGCTGGATGAGTTTGACGATACCAGCCAGTACCGTGACTGGTTCCAGCGTATCGACCTGTTTGATGATGCCGAGCCGGAGGTTGAACAGCTGTCGCTGTTGAACCAGATTCAACAGGATATCCTGGAGCTGGAACCCTTACCCAAAGAGGCTCGACATTGGTACGAAGGTGATGACTCACTGACCTTCCAGGTCGCACATAGTCGGCAGCGCGAGGTGGAGATCTTGCACGACCAGATGTTGCAGTGGTTCCAGGATGACCCCAGTCTCAAACCCCGCGATATCATCGTCATGGTGCCGGATGTTAACCAGTATTCGCCGCATATCCGCTCCGTATTTGGTCGGTTGTCACGACGGGACCCTCGTTTTATTCCCTTTACCCTGAACGATCAGCAGAATCGCGGTCAGGCACCGCTGTTGATTGCGCTGGAACTGCTGCTGCAACTGCCGCAGGAGCGCTTCGGCATCAGTCAGCTGTTCGATCTGCTGGAAGTGCCTGCCCTGCGTGAGCGTTTCGGCATGGCGGAAAGCGACTTGCCCCAGTTGCAGCACTGGATCCGTGATTCGGGCATTCGCTGGGGCCTCGACAGTGCCCAACGCGCCGGTCTGGAATTGCCGGAAGGGCTGGAGCAGAACACCTGGCTGTTCGGCCTCAAACGCATGCTGCTGGGCTACATCATGGGTGACGAGCAGACCTTTGCCGAGATCGAAGCCTACGGTGAGGTCGGTGGTCTGGAAGCCGCACAGGTGGGGCCGCTGGCAGAACTGGTGGCGGCACTGCTGCAGTTGCGTGAGCACTTGCTGACCCCGAAGCCCTTTAGCGAGTGGAGTCTGGTGCTGACCGAGTTGCTGGAGCGTTTCCTGTTGCCGGTCAGTGACCAGGACCTGATGCTGATGGAACGTCTGACCCAGAAACTGCAGGAATGGCAGGAAGCCTGTTCCGAAGCGATGCTGGAGCGCCCTTTACCGCTGGAGGTTGTGCGTGACAGCTGGCTCGATGGCATCGATGAAATGAGCCTGTCGCAGCGTTTCCTGGCGGGTGCCGTCAATATCGCCACCTTGATGCCGATGCGTGCAATACCCTTCCGCCGCGTCTGCCTGCTGGGCATGAACGATGGTGATTATCCGCGCATCCAGCCGCCGATGGATTTTGACTTGATGGTCGGGCGCTACCGGCCCGGTGACCGTTCCCGTCGTGAGGATGATCGCTACCTGTTCCTTGAAGCCATGCTGTCAGCACGGGATGCGCTTTATATCAGCTGGGTGGGACGCAGTGTACGTGATAATGCGGAACAGCCACCCTCGGTGCTGGTGGCCCAACTGCGTGATCATGTTGAGCAGGGCTGGCAAACAGAAGAGGGTACGGAGCTGCTGGAACAGCTGACCACCGAGCATCCACTACAGCCGTTCAGCCCGCGCTACTTTGATCAGAATCCGCGCCTGTTCACCTACGCCGGTGAATGGCGTGAGGTGCACAATGGCGTTGAGCAGCAGGTACAGACAGATTTACCACCGTTGGAGTTTCCGGAAACACTCAACCTGAAAGCGCTGCAGCGTTTCCTGCGATACCCGGTACAGACCTTCTTCACCCAGCGCCTGGGTGTCTGGTTCGAGACGTTGGACGAAGTGCAGGTGGAGCACGAACCCTTTCGCTTTGACCGGCTGGACCAGTTCCGCCTCGGCTCTGAATTGATCGACGCGGGTCTCAAGGCCGAGACTCATGAGGCGGGAATCCAGTCGCAACTTGCACGTTGGCAGAGGGCCGGTGAGTTGCCGCTGGGCCCCTATGGTGAGCGGGCCTTGCGGGAAATTGTCAGCCCGGCTGCCTCGACGCTGAGGCACCTGCAGCAGCTTCAGGCCGACTGGCAGCCATTGGCAGAGCCACTGGAAATACAATTGACGCTGAATGCCGGAAACGCGCAGGTGTTACTGGAAGACTGGATTGGTGGGCTTTATCGCCAAAATACCGGCAAAGAACTGGCGCTGATTCTGTCATCGCCCCAGGCGATCAGCGACAAGGGCCAACCCCGCTGGCACCGGCTGGTGCGGGCATGGCTGGACCACCTGGCGGTCAGCGCGAGCGGGTACTCACTGACCACCTTCCTGGTGGGGCCGGATACCAGTGCCCGGATTCGACCTTTGGCGGCAGATCGCGCTCGGCAACTGCTCGACGAGGTATTGGCGTACTACCTTCAGGCACTGGCGGAACCAGCGCCGTTGGCCTGTCGCTCTGCGCTGGCTCTGCTTAGTGCTCCAGAAGACAAGGATCCTGTCGAAGCAGCGGCCAATGTCTATGAGGGGAACAGCCGTTTTCCCGGTGAAGGCGCGACTGATCGTTATCTGCAGCGCGCCTGGCCCGAGTTTGAGCCATTGTTACGTGCCGGTTTGGAGGACTGGGCTCGCGCCCTGTATGGCCCTCTGATCGAACAGGGTGAACTGCTGTCACGGGAGGACACATGAGTCAGCCAAACTCAAACGGGAAGCCTGAAGCGCTGAACCCGCTCACCTTTCCTCTGCACGGCCAGCGTCTGATTGAGGCCAGTGCCGGCACCGGCAAGACCTTTACCATTGCCGCCCTCTATGTGCGCCTGGTGTTGGGACACGGCGATGCAGAGTCCGGCTTTGGCCGCCCCTTGCTACCGCCGGATATTCTGGTCGTAACCTTCACCAATGCTGCTACCCGAGAGCTGCGTGACCGTATCCGCAGCCGACTGGCCGAAGCCTCTCAGGTCTTTCGTGGCAAAACAGAGCCGGACCCCTTCCTGCAACAGCTGTTGGCCGAACCCTGCTATGCCGATGCAGACGCGCGGGCGTTGGCGGCGCGTAAGCTGGAACAGGCCGCAGAGTGGATGGATGAAGCCGCGGTTTTCACCATTCACAGCTGGAGTCAGCGGATGCTGACCCAGCATGCCTTTGATACCGGCAGTCTGTTTCAGCAGCAACTGGAGCAGGATGACAGTGAGTTGCTGGCCGAGATGGCGCGGGATTACTGGCGTAGCTGGTGTTATGCCCTGCCAGCGGCCGCCGCCGATGCCCTTAGTGACCTGGCGTCAGACCCGGATAGCCTGTTGAAAACGCTTAAGCCTTTGCTGCAGCCCAGCGAGCAGGAGGTGCGTTATCAGGGCGAAGTGGTCGGGCAAATGCTGTCGCCGGCCGATTACGCCGCGCAATTGGAAAGCTGGTTGCCGCAGAAAGAGCAACTGGAGCAGCAGGCGCGTGTGCTCTGGTCAGCCGAACGCGAAGGCATCGAAGCACTACTGGTTGAAGCCGCGCAAGCAAAGATTCTCAACAACCAGAGCTACAAACCGGCATCCCTGCCCGGTAAGCTGGCCGAAATGGCTGCCTGGGCCGAGGGCGCTGCGCTGGCTGTGGATAAGCTGGAGCACTTCGCTCTGGCCAGGTTGACCGCCAAAACCGCCAAGGCGAAACAGGGACAGACCCCGAGCCATCCGGTGTTCGAACAACTGCAGCAGTTGGTGGATTATCTGGCCGGGCAGCCGCCGGTCCAGCCGGTGCAACTGCATGCCGCACGCTGGATTCAGCAGCGTTTTGATCGCTCTCGCGAGCGTGCAGCGACGCTTGGCTTCAACGATATGTTGGTGCGCCTCGATGATGCCTTGCAGGACGAGGGCGGTGAGCATCTGGCCAGCACCATCCGGCGACAGTATCCGGTCGCGTTGATTGACGAATTCCAGGATACCGACCCACTGCAGTACCGTATCTTCAGCCGGGTTTATCAGGGCCGACAGCCTGACGCGGGACTCTCTGAATGTGAAACCTCAGCGCTGTTGATGATCGGTGATCCCAAGCAGGCGATCTATGCCTTCCGTGGCGCCGATATCCACACCTACCTGCAGGCACGGGAGGATACCGCCGGGCGGCACTATACGCTGGGGCGCAATTTCCGGTCTTCTTCAGCCCTGGTTGCAGGGGTCAACCGCCTGTTCGAACAGGCCGAAGCGCATCAGCCCACCGGCGCCTTTCGTTTTGCCCGCGACGGCGATAACCCCTTGCCGTTCATCCCCGTGGAGGCCAATGGCCGCAAGGAGGTGTTCGAGGTCGAGGGAGCCCGGCCGGGTGCCCTGAATCATTGGTTGCTGACCGACGATGACGCCGATGGCGTGGCTGTGGGGGACTATCGTCAGCGCATGGCAGAACACACGGCCAGTGAAATCTGCCGTTTACTTACCCTGTCACAGCAACAGTGCGCGGGTTTCCGTCAACCGGATGGTCAGCTGGAGCCGTTAAAGCCGAGTGATATAGCAATTCTGGTGCGCAGTGGCAGTGAAGCGAAAGTGGTACGAGAAGCGCTGGAGCTTCGCGCTGTGCGCAGTGTTTACTTGTCAGATCAGGCCTCGGTCTATGCCAGTGCCGAGGCCGAAGATCTCTGGCGCTGGTTGCGTGCCTGTGCTGAACCGGAGCAGGCGGGGCGCTTGCACAGCGCTCTGGCAACGGCCACGCTGGATCTGGGCTATGCCCGACTGGAACAGCTGACCCGTGATGAGCAGCAATGGGAGCATGAGGTGGAACGTTTCCGCCAGCTGCGCGAGATCTGGCAGCGCCAGGGCGTGTTGCCCATGGTGCGTCATCTGATTGATGGTTTTGGCCTGCCGGCGCAGCTGTTACAGGAAACAAACGGTGAGCGAGTGCTTACCAATATTTTGCACCTGGCAGAGCTGCTGCAAACGGCCAGTACCCAATTGGAAGGTGAGCTGGCGCTGATCCGATACCTGCAGGAACAGATTCTCGACAGCAGCAATGGCGGTGATGAACATATCATGCGCCTGGAAAGCGATGCCGATCTGGTCCAGGTAGTGACGATTCACAAATCCAAGGGGTTGGAATACCCACTGGTCTTTCTGCCCTTCATCTGCAACTACCGTGAAGTTACGGCCGATAATGGCAGTTACCGCTATCAGACCGACGCCGGCACGGTGCTGGAACTGGACAGCAGTGACAAGAAAGCCAAAGCGGCGGCCGACGCCGAACGTCTGCAGGAAGATCTGCGTCTGTTGTATGTAGCGCTCACCCGGCCTGTGCATGCCTGTTGGCTGGGCGTGGCCGCGATCAAGCGTAACCGCTCGCTCAGTGTGCACAAAAGTGCCTTTGGCCAGTTACTGGGCTGTGCCGACAAAACCGATACCGCGGCGTTGAGTAACCTGCTGCAGCCATTGGCCAGCGATGGCGTCATTGAAGTCAGTGCACCACCCGTGATCGATACGGCGTTGCTGCCGGCAGCCTCATCCGCAACAGCGCTGGCGCCGGCGCGCAGCTGTGAGCGCGCGGTAGCAGGTGAGCGCTGGTGGATTGCCAGCTACAGTGCCATCGCTCAACTGCAAGGGCAGGCTGAACTGGATACGCCGGCAGAGCATGAGCCTTCCGAAACACCGGGTGAAGAAACCGCGCGCGAGAGCCGGGATGAAGCCAGCGCCGGATCAACAGTGGTCGAATTTGACTACGACCCTCACCACTTCTGGAAAGGCCCTCAGGCCGGTACTTTCCTGCATGGCATCCTGGAGTGGGCGGCCGAGCAAGGCTTTGACCTGGTAGCCAGGGATCAGAGTCTGCGTCAGGACTATCTGGCGCCGCGCTGCCAGCGCCGTGAGTGGCAGCCCTGGTTACCGGTGCTGGATACCTGGCTGGAGCAGCTGCTGGCCACACCCTTGCCGTTACATGAAGATGCCGTCCCTCTGGCTGGTTTGACCGAATATCAGGCCGAAATGGAGTTCTGGTTTGAAGTCGCAGAGGTGCCGGTGGCTCGATTGGATCGCTTGATCAGCCGCCAGGTATTGTCGGGACAAGCGCGTCCGGCACTGGCACCCCAACAACTGGGCGGCATGCTCAAGGGCTTTATCGACCTGGTGTTTGAACATGACGGGCGTTATTGGGTGGCCGATTATAAATCCAATTGGTTGGGGCCTGGCGACAGCCACTACACCCTGGCCGCCATGCAGAAGGCCGTCTTGGATAAACGCTATGACGTGCAGTATGTGCTTTACCTGCTGGCGCTGCATCGGCTGCTCAAGGCCCGCCTGCCTGGCTATGCCGATGATCCGATCAACGGCTATGAACAGCATGTTGGAGGTGCGCTCTATCTGTTCCTGCGTGGTATCAACGAACCCGGCCACCATGGCTGTTGTATCGACCGACCGGAGGCCGAATTGATCGAAACACTGGATCGTCTGCTGGCGGGTGAGGAGGTGGCTCATGGCTGAGCAAAATGATCTCTTTGCCGCAGGCAGCAACCTGCACCCCGCCCTGCAAGACTGGTGGGCGCTGGAGGCCTTGTTGCAGCGCTGGCAGGAGCGCGGCTGGATTCGGTCGCTGGATCTGGCGCTGGGGCGCTTCCTGCACTCACTTGACCCGGCCAGTTCGCCGCTGGTGCTGCTGGCAGCCGTGCTGACCAGCCACCAGCTCGGGCGAGGCCACATCTGCGCCGATATCGACAACCTGCTCTCGGCTCCGGATACGGCGCTGTCGCTGCCGCCGGATGGCGAGTTCGGTGAAGCCCTGCCGGATCGGCCGGTGGAGCTGTTACAGGGGCTTGGGCGCAGCGAATGGCTGGCAGCCCTGCAGACCTCCGCCCTGGTCAATGCAGGTGATCCACCGGCACCGCTGGTGCTGGAGCCTGACTCAACCCGGCTTTACCTCTATCGCCAGTGGCGGTACGAAGTTGATGTTGCACAGCAGGTTGGTGAACGACTGGAGGGTCTGCCAGTCGACGATGCACGCTTGCAGCAACGTCTGGGTGAACTGTTTGACCGGGTAGATGAACACCTCGACTGGCAGCAACTGGCCTGCGCACTGGTGGCGGGACGTCGTTTCGGCATCATTACCGGTGGCCCCGGAACCGGCAAGACGACCACCGTGGTGAAACTGTTGGCACTGCTGCAAAGTCTCGCCCGTGATGACGGCCGGACATTGAGAATTCGACTGGCCGCGCCCACTGGTAAGGCTGCTGCGCGATTGACCGAATCCATCAGCGGTGCAGTCGGGCGCTTGCCTGAGCATCTGCAGCAGAATATTCCACAGGACGTAACGACTCTGCACCGGCTGCTGGGCGCGCGTCCGGGGACTCGCCGTTTTGTCCACAATGCCGATAACCCGCTGCATGCGGATCTGGTGGTGGTGGATGAGGCGTCGATGATTGATCTGGAAATGATGCAGCAGCTATTGGCCGCCCTGCCGTCACGGGCGCGTCTGGTTCTGCTCGGCGACAAGGACCAGCTGGCCTCGGTAGAAGCCGGCTCGGTGCTGGGCGACCTCTGTGAAGGCGCGGATCTGGGGGGCTATACCGCCGATACGCTGGCACAGCTGGAACGCCAGACGGGGCAAAAGGTGGCGACCTGGCAGGCGGCAGAGGGCGAAGCCTCGACCCAGCCATTGGCACAGGCGATCGCCATGCTCAGGTTCAGTCACCGCTTTGGTGCGGACAGTGGTATAGGCGCACTGGCACGGGCGGTGAACTCGGGCCATCCCGAGGCTGTGAATAAGGTTTTAAGTGATGGCTATGCTGACCTGGGGCTTACAGTGCTCAGGGGGCAGGAAGACCGCGCGCTGGAACGGCTGGTGCTGGAGGGCGGCGACCAGGCTATGGGCGCTGATGGCTCCTTGCCTCAGGGGTATCGACACTATCTGCACCTTCTAACGACCCGGCGACCGGCCGAGCCGACGCAAGATGCACTGGATCTCTGGGCGCGGGATATTCTCAGTGCTTTTGGCCAGTTCCAGTTATTGTGCGCACTGCGCCGTGGCCCCTGGGGTGTGGAAGGGCTGAATGAGCGTATCGCAGCCGCTCTCTGCAAAGCGGGTTTGATCGAGCGGGATCAGGGCTGGTACGAAGGGTGCCCTGTACTGGTGACACGGAACGATTATGGCCTGGGGCTGATGAACGGTGATATCGGTATCACCCTCGCTGTCCCTGCCGAGCAGGACGGGCAGGCGTTGCGGGTTGTCTTCCCGCTGGCGGATGGAACCCTGAAATGGGTACTGCCCAGCCGCCTGCAGGCAATTGAAACCGTGTACGCCATGACCGTGCACAAATCGCAGGGCTCGGAGTTTGCTCATACGGCGTTGCTGTTGCCACCTGCCGTTAACCCGGTACTGACACGGGAGCTGGTGTATACCGGTATTACCCGCGCCAGTCGCTGGTTCAGTTTGTTATTGGCGCACCGGGGACGGCTGGATGATGCCGTGCGTGCCCGGGTACGGCGTGCCAGTGGCTTGAGAAGCCGTCTGACAATGCCCTAAGCGGACAGAATATTCTCCAGCAGGTCTGTTGAGATTGTTTTATATGGAATATGATTATTTCCGATAAGAATAATCTTAATTAGATTTTGTCTATGTACTGGAGAGTGGCATGTTGAAAACACACTGGCGCCTGACGCTGGCAGGTGCCCTGCTGATCAGCGGAGCGGTTCAGGCTCAGGGCGTGGCAGCTGACGGTCAGAAAATCGTCATGCAGGGAGATGGCAGTGGTGCGCCTTGCCTGGCGTGTCATGGTCTGGATGGTGCCGGCAATAACGCAGCCGGCTTTCCCCGCCTGGCCGGGCTTGATGCGGCTTATATCGCCAAGCAGATGCGTGATTACAATAGTGGCACCCGCGTCAGCCCGATCATGCAGCCGAATGTGGATAACCTGAGCGAGCAGCAGATTCTGGATGTGGCCGCTTATTATGCACAGCAACCGGTGCCGGCAGCGGCTGCCGCGCCGGATGATGCGGAGCTGCTGACGCTGGGCGAAAAAATCGCCACCCGGGGGGACTGGAATCAGTACATTCCCGCCTGTGAAAGCTGTCATGGTCCTGACAGCCAGGGTATGGGCAGTGCCTTCCCGGGCCTGGCAGGGCAACATCCCAACTATATCAAACAGCAGCTGAACGCCTGGCGTGACGGCAGTCGCCAGAACGATCCCAACCAGCTGATGACCGGTGTCGCCGAACGTCTCAGCGAACAGCAGATCGAAGCCGTATCCACCTATCTGGGTGCCCAGCAAGCCGTGGCCGCCGAGGGAGGGCAATAATATGAAAGCGAATTTACTGATGCTGGTATCAGCTCTGGGCCTGAGTACCTCTGCGTTGGCCAATGACGCCAAGGTGCCGGTTAACCTGCCTGCGCCCAAGGACGGTCAATATGTGCATGAGGCACCGACGATCGATGACCTGATGGCAGATGAGTCAGTTAACCCCGAATTGCGCAAGGTGATTCTCAAGGGCTACGACATGTTCATGAACACTCAGCAGTTCCGTGGCGAGTATGTGTTCAATGATATGAACTGTAAAACCTGTCACATGGGCGAGGGGAGGATGAACTGGTCCGGTCCGGTATGGCCGGCGGCAACGACCTTGCCGGATTTCCGTGGCAAGAACCAGCATGTGAACTCACTGGAAGAGCGTATTGCCGGCTGCTTTGCGTACTCCATGAACGGCACACCGCCGGCCTATGGCAGCGATGACATGCTGGCGATGGTGGCTTATCACCAATGGCTGGCCAAGAGTGCACCGGTGTACGAACGCAATATCGCCGGACGGGGCTTCAGCCATCTGGGCAAGAAAATCCCCGAAGACGTGAGCTATGAAAAAGGTCAGGCGGTGTTTGAGACCAACTGTGCCATTTGTCACGGCAGCGACGGCGCAGGCCAGAAGAAGGATGGCGAGGTGGTGTTCCCGCCGCTTTGGGGTGATGGTGCGTATAACTGGGGTGCGGGCATGACCCGTATCTTCACGGCGGCCTCGTTTATCAAGAACAACATGCCGTTGAGCAAGCCGGGTTCCCTGACAGACGATGAAGCCTGGAACGTCGCCTGGTACATCAACAGCCAGGAGCGCCCTCAGGATCCGCGTTACACCGGTGATGCCAAAGCCACGCGCGAGCAGTTCCTCAACTTTCACAAGCATACCCGCTACGGCACCGAGGTGAACGGGCAGGTACTGGGTCAGCACGACAATACCGGCGACAAGCCCTTCCTGAAGCCGGATAGCCTGAAGCCCCGCACCTTCGAATAAAACATCGGGTCTTCAGCATGCTTTCACGGTGGCGGGTTTTCCCGTTCGCCGTGAAAGTCCCCGCCAAACTGATGCTGTACTCATTGCGTAGTGAGAGACAGGGGCTACCTCTGGCATAATGCCGGTGCAGCCAACCGCGCAAGAGGACAACATGAGCACAACTCTGACATACATCCTGATCGCCCTGTGTTTATTGGTGATTGCCACGCTATCAGCCGTTATCTACCGCCAGCTCAGTAGAGCCAAGGCGCTTAAGGCGGAGCAGAACGAGCGTGAAGCTGCCGCCATGGCTGCACTGGAAGAACGTCATCAGTACTTGAAAGACAGTATCCAGCTGGTGGCCGGTGCCATCTTGCATGATGAGAAAATGACCCTGACCGAGGGCTGCATTCGTTTGAAAGTACTGCTGGAGAATTACCGTCCTCAGTTGCTGGAGCAGGAAGCCTATGCGGTGATCACCGAGGTGCACGACAAAACCAGCCATATTCCGATCAAGGATGAGTGGCAGGCCCTGCCGAAAAAACTCAAACGCAGCTACGAGCAGGAGATGCGCGAGCTGGAAGAGATACACCAGGACGCGGTTAACAGCATTGCTCGAGAGTTGAGCAGTGGCTCTCCTCTACACTAAGCAGCCAGATATCCGCGGAGGGTCATAATGGCGGAGTTCCTGATCGCCTTTCTGGTTTCATTGTTGTTGATTGGTGGTCTGGTGCTGGCGCTGACCTACGGGCGCGCGCCCACCTGGCGTCCGGATCGGCGCAAGGTGCTGGATCTGATGCAGAAACTGCAAACCGGCGACGTGCGCCAGGATGAGTGGGAGATGTTTATCGGTTTCCCCATCCTGCATGATCCTGAACTGGAAGCGATTCGGCGTCTGTGTGTGGGCATCCATGAAGGGGACGACCGGCACCCGCCGGCATCGGATGGACTGGGGCAGTATGTCTATGACCGAGCCGGGCGGCAGCGTGTGGCGGAAGTACAAAAGGAGCTGGAGCAGCTGATTGCAAATGAGCCCTATTTCCGTGACTTCTGATCCCGCCTTTTAATACTGCTCATGCTCAACCAGCCGGCTTAAGCGGTGGCTGGCCTGCCAACAGAGTCGCTGGTCACCGGCGATAGCGGCCTGATGCAGCTCTGCAACCACGGTTTCCAGTTCCGGCAGTTCATACAAACCGGCCACGCCCATGAGTTGATGGGCATGGCTGCGAATCACATCAAACCGCTTCGCCTCGACAGCTTGTTCAAGCGCTTCAATCTGGCGTTCCAGCTCGCTATGCAGTGCATCGGGATCTACTGCATCGAGCAGATCTGAAACGGGCGCAGGTGATGTTGGCTGTGGCTTGTGCTCGAGCCGGGCCAGGCGTTCGAACAGATCGGACAGGTTCAGTGGCTTGAGCAGAATCTCGTTGGCCCCTGCTGCTCGCAGTGCTTCGTGTTCATGGGCCATCACATTGGCCGTGACCGCAAACAGAGGCACCTCCGAATCCAGAGCGCGAATCTCACGGGTAGCCTGGATGCCATCCATCTCCGGCATGTGGACATCCATCAGGATCAGGTCCGGGCGGTGCTGGCGGAACTGTTGCACGGCTTCTACTCCGGTCTGGGCCTGAATGACCCGAGCACCCGCCTGGCTCAAAACGCGGTTCAGCAGGAGCCGGTTAAAGTCATTGTCTTCTGCCAGCAGGATATTGAGGCGTCTGTTCAGCTGTAGCCGGCTGGGAACCGGGGTAGCCGTACGACTGGGTTGAGGTGGCATCTGCGGTGTCACCTGGGCAATCGGCAACGTCAGGCGCAGATGCACTTGCGTGCCTTCGCCCTGGGTGCTGGTCAGGTTGAGGCTGCCATGCATCAGGTTGGCCAGGTGGTGGGCTATGACAAGGCCCAGCCCGGAGCCGCCATAACGGCGGCTGATGCTATTGTCGGCTTGCGCAAAGGCCTTGAACAGGTTCTGCTGCTGGGCTTCAGAGATGCCGATACCGGTATCACTGACTTCAATATCCAGGTGACAGCGGTTGCTTTCACAGTGACTGCTGGCATTTAACCGTACTTCACCGCTGTCGGTAAATTTGATGGCATTGCCAATCAGATTGGTCAGAATCTGTGCCAGGCGGGTCGGGTCACCCCGCAGGGCCGGTGGCAAATTATCGTCCAGGCTGACTTCCAGCTTGAGCCCCTTGTCCCGAGCCATGGGGGACTGCATGGCGACCACATTCTGCAGACACTCGCGCACCGGAAATGCGATCTGTTCCAGCTGAATGGCATCCGATTGCAGGCGGGAGAAATCGAGAATGTCATCAATAATGGTCAGCAGCAGACTGGAGGTCTGGTTGATGATCTGGCAGTACTGGCGCTGCTCCGGCGTTTGTTCGGTATTCTGCAGCAGCTGGGCAAATCCCAGTACCGAAGTCAGCGGCGTACGCAGTTCGTGGCTCATGCGCGCGAGAAATTCGTCCTTGGTGCGGTTGGCGGTTTCGGCCTGGTAGCGGGCGTCGCTGAGCTCTTCGTTCTGCCGCTCCAGGTGCCTCAGAGTGGTGGTGAGCTGGCGCGTGGCCTTGCGCACCTGTTCTTCCTGTTGCTGGCTGGAGCGCTGAATACGGGCGGCCATACGGTTAATGCCACGCGCCAGCAGGCCCAGCTCACCAGAGGCCCCGGTAGTGGCGGCACGGGTATCCAGTTGACCGGATTCAAGGCGCTCAACTACTTGACTGAGCGCGCTGATGGGGCGGGTAATGCCCAGGCCAAAACGGCTGGCAACCACAGCGGTGGCCAGCAGACCGGCCAGAATCAGCAGCAGGCTGCTGAGCAGCATCTCCTGCCGGGTAGCACTGTGGGTGCGGGTCGAAAGGACAACGCCGACCCAGCCGACCTGCACCGGCTCCAGTGAATGGGGTACCAGTTCGGGATTGCTCTCCAGCAAGAGAGCGCGGCTGTAAATGGGCGTCAGGAAGTACCAGTCTTCGCCCCCCAGCACCTGAGGTGGGCTATCCGGCGAAAAGGTCACCGGGAAACGATCCGAGCGGTACAGCAAATTGAAGCTGTCGTCATAAAACAGGATGTCGCGCACTTCATCATGGTGGCGCAAGGCCTGCTGACTCAGCAGTTGGAGCTGATAGCGGTTGCCACTGATGACGCCGAATTCCGCAGCTGAGGCCAGCAGGCCGGAAATCAGTCGACCCCGTTCTTCCAGGCGGGCGTTGTTATCATCCAGGCGGGTGTAGGTGAAATAGGTACCCAGAATACTGGCCAGTACCAGCATCGGAATCAGCGCCAGTAGTAACACACGGGCACGGATGCTGAGGGTACCCGGGCGCAGCATCAGTTGGCCGCCTCAATTTGGCTCAGCCGTCGTTGCAGAGCGGCTGGAGTTGGCAGTTCCAGCCCCAGCGTTCGCGCGGCAACCGGGTTGATGCTGACCTCGAAATACGCCGGAAAGGCGGAGCCCGGGATGGACTCGCCGGACATCAGCCGATTGATCCATTCGCCGGTTTGTTGACCAATTTGATGTGGAGAGGAGTGGACGGATGCCGTTGCCCCGGCGTCGGTATAACTCTTGGAAAAGCCGATTACGGGGACCTGATGTTTGAGCGACAGGTACAGGAGCCATTTGGAAATGGCACGGTTGAAGATGGAGCTGTCTGGAATGACCAGAAAAACATCACTGTGCTCGACGATGGGTGCCAGAATCTGGATCGGGTTGTCAGAAGACTTGAGTTCCGCCAGCTCCAGTTGAAACACCTCGCTTTGGGCATACTGCTCCAGTGCTGATTTGAGTGCCTGACTGTTTTGCCCCAACGCCGTACCCAGCGTTTGGGCCGCAGGCCGGATCATGCGGGCCAGGCGCACCTGTCGCTCCAGCGGCTGGTCTATAAAGAGACCGCTGATATGCGCGTCGGTATCCCCTGGCAGCAGGGTGCTGCGCAGTTTCTTGAAGGTCGACGAGGGTAGGAAGCTGCAGATCATGCGTGTTCCCGGGTGGTAGGTACGCAACATCTGCTCGCAGGCGCGGCTGCCGATCGCGACAATAAGCGAGGAGCGACTGTCCAGTGCCTGCAGGCGATCAAGCGTCACCACACGCAGCGGCGAGTGGGTACTGTCTTCTACCGCCAGCTTGACCTGATCGTAACTGGGGCTGATATCACTGAGCACCAGCAATACCTCATCCTGAGCCTGTGCCAGTGCTGAACAAAGTAACATCAGGGCACCGCATAGCATGCGGCGCCCTAAGCGCGTTGTCCTGCTGGTCCTGTGTAAATAATTTGCCATCCCTGCAATTATCCAGTCATCGAGTTAATGGTGCCTGAGCGAAAGCTGTAGCCAGTAGCGGCGATCAAACAGGTTGTATTCGTAGAACTCGGCATAGCTGGGCCCGAAGGCGTTCTGAACGGTCAAGGCAACCTCCAGGTCGCGCTGGCTATCCAGCTGCCAGCTATGGGCCGCACGCAGATCGGTACGCTCATAGCTATCGCGAATGCCACCTTCCAGCCAGTTCATTGTATCCATATAGTAGTACATGGCGCTCAGATTCAAGTCAGGCTTGGGGCGCCAGTTCAGCATGAGCGAGGCGGTGTGCTCGGCGGTCAGGCTGTCGCCAAAGGATACCTTGGAGCCATTCAATTTCTTGTTGTTGACCCAGGGGTCATTGCGCGTATTGATGTAGGCGTAGTTGATCAGGTACCAGAACTCGGGCGTCAGCTGCTGTTTGAAACTGACCTCTGCACCTTCATTGGTCCAGCTGTACTGATTTTCCTTAATGATGATGCGGTCCGGCCCCAACAGGGAATCTTCTTCGGCCAGGGTAAAGTAACTGTCGACCATGGATTCCATTTCTTCCCGGAATATACGCACATCGAGGGAGGCTGACTGCTGGGCCAGGTTGCGGTAGTAGCCGATCTCGTAGGTGCGGTTGCGTTCCGGTTGCAGGTCAGGATTGCTTCCGGTGATCTGGTCAAACAGGGTCACCTGATCGGTGAGGCCGGGAATCGGTGGTGCATAAATGGCATTGTTGCCGAAGCGCTCCTGCAGTGACGGCAGGCGCTCACTGAGCGAGTAGCCCAGGCGAATGCTGCTCTGCTGACTCGGGTGATGGATCAAAGCATGACGGTAGGAGAAGGCATCCGCGTTTTCCGAACTGTGCTCATACATGACCCCCGAGTTGAGCTGCCATTCGGGGTGCCAGGCCCAGTTGACGTTGGCAAAGCCGCGCCAGCGCTCTTCCTGCTCCTCGCCCGCCTGAAACAGCACATCACTGACGGCTTCTTCCATGCGGTAGCCAAGCCCGGCGACCAGGCTGACCTGATCCAGCTGCTCGGTGAGCTGGATTTCGGCATCGTAGGTATGTGTTTTGCCGTGCTCTACGTCGTCCCGGGTTCTGTTCAACGCCTGAAAATGGCGCACGAAGGCGTCTTCCGGCGTATAACCCAGTTCATCGGCCAGCAGGGCCGTCAGGTCTGACAGGCTGGTCAGCGGCGTTTCCAGATTCAGGTAATTATGGAAGGCGGATATCTGCAGGGTTCCGGTGTCGGAGTACAGGTTCTGGTAGCGCAAATACTGGTAGTTGGACTCATGCTTGCGGCGCACATACTCGTAATCCAGATCATCAGCCTGGCCCACGTTGGTCATGCCGCGGTCGATACCGGCCTGAAAACGCAGGGTTTCGGTCAGTGAGGGCGTGTAGCTGCCGCTGACGCTCAGGTAGTTGCGGCGCAGACGGTCATGATAAATGTCTTCGTGATCGTTTTGTTCGTGGCCGCCCGAGATACGGTAGTTCCAGTTGGCCAGGCTGTCACTGTGACTGGCGGTGACGGCCTGGCTGTCGAGACTGCCGGCGCCTGCGGTGACGTAGCCGCCGCTTTGTGCAGCCGGTTCACGGGTAATAATGTTGATGGAACCCATGAAAGCATTGGCTCCCTGAGTGGGGACGTTGGAGCCTCGAACCACTTCGATGCGAGCAATATCATCCATATTCAGGCCCAGAGAGGTCCAGTCCACCGTTCCCAGCATGGGGACATACACGGAGCGGCCATCCACCATCACTTCCATGCGGCGAGGAAAGTTGTCGCTGACGCCGTGGTAGGTGGTGGCAAACTTGTTCACGCTGACGTGTGCCGACTGGAAACCGGGTACCAGGCGCAGCAGATCGGGGATGTTGCGCGCACCTGAACCGGTGATCATGTCACGATCAATGATGCTGATGGAGGCGGGGGAGTCGGTCAGTTTCTGCGTAAGGCGGGTAGCAGAGGTGATTTCCGGGATATCCGTGAAGAAATCCTGTTCACTCAGGTACAGCTCTTCACTGGCAAAAACAGGTGCGCTAACCAGCAGCAGGGGGATCAAGCGGTTAGAGGCAAGCGGCACATTCATGGCGACTCCGGATAATATAAAACAACAGGTTATTTGATTTTCAGGCCTACATACACAACAACAAGGCCCAGTATGATTGCTTCAATAATGAAACCGTTATGCGTCAGAATCCAGTCCAACATTCCCATTCTACCCTTGCTCAGATTGCAAAACGTACCTTTGTTGAGCCGGCTTGCGTCTCTCCGGTACTATCGTCGGTTTCATCAGTTGTGAGTGGGTCATGCGTTATCCCGAAACCAAACTGCCGGGTGTCGGCACCACGATCTTTGCGCAGATGTCTGCACTGGCGCAAGCCCATCAGGCCATTAACCTGTCGCAGGGTTTTCCCGACTTTGACGGTCCCGAGGCATTGCTGGCCCGGGTAGATCACCATATTCGTGCCGGTGCCAACCAGTATGCGCCGATGAATGGGGTGCCTGCCCTGACCGCAGCGATCGCGGCCAAGGTTCAGCGTTGCTATGGTCGCCAGGTGGATGCCGCTTCAGAAGTGACGGTCACCTCCGGCGCGACGGAAGCCTTGTTTGCTGCCATTGCGGCTGTTGTGCGGCCCGGCGATGAAGTGATCGTGTTTGATCCCGCCTATGACAGCTACGATCCGGCGGTCAGACTCAATGGAGGCAAGGCAGTGCATTTGCAGCTGCAGCCACCTGCGTTCGGTATCGATTGGGATGAAGTGGCGCGTGCCATTAACCCGAGCACGCGCATGATTATCCTCAATACGCCTCACAACCCGATCGGGCAGGTACTGAGTGAAGCGGATATGCAGGCGCTGAGCCGTCTGGTTGAAGGCACGGATATTCTGCTATTGGCAGACGAAGTATATGAGCACATCGTCTTTGATGGTGCCGCCCATCAGAGCATGAATCGCTATCCTGATCTGGCCAAACGCAGTTTTGTGGTGTCCTCGTTCGGCAAGACCTATCACACCACCGGCTGGAAAGTGGGTTACTGTGTGGCGCCGGCTCCGCTGAGTGCCGAGCTGCGCAAGGTACACCAGTACCTCACCTTCAGTACCAGCACTCCCTTCCAGCTGGCGCTGGCGGATTATCTCAATGCCGACTCCTCCCACGATCAGGCACTGCCCGCGTTTTATCAGGCCAAGCGGGATCACTTTAACGCCCTGATGGCGGACAGCCGCTTTCGCTTTACGCCTGCCGGGGGCACGTATTTCCAGGTGATGGACTACTCTGCTATCAGTGACCTGCCGGATACCGAGTTTGTGCTTTGCCTGGTAGAGCAGGCAGGCGTTGTGGCGATCCCGCTGTCGGTGTTCTGCCAGCAGCCACCCGAGATGAAGCTGGTACGCTTCTGCTTCGCCAAAAATGAATCCACACTGGAACAGGCCGCCGAGAGGTTATGCACGATATGACAAGCCGACAGAACCTGAGAACCAGTCTGGTGCAGACTCACCTGGACTGGCACGCACCCGATGCCAACCGTCAACGACTGGCAGGCCTGATGGCGCCGCTGGAAGGGCAAACAGACCTGATTGTATTGCCGGAAATGTTTACCACAGGTTTTACCATGTCACCGGAGGAAGTCGCCGAACCCATGCGGGGGCCGACGCTGGCATGGCTGCAGACACAGGCCGCTGACCTGGGCGCCGCCATTTGTGGCAGCCTGGCGGTTGAAGATGAAGGCTATCGCAACCGCTTCCTGTTTGTATCACCGGATGGCGAAGTGCAGTTCTATGACAAACGTCACCTGTTCCGCATGGGTGATGAACACCATCACTATGCTGCAGGTGAGCAACGCGACCTGTTCGAGTACAAAGGCTGGCGCATTTTGCCTCAGGTCTGTTACGACCTGCGTTTCCCGGTCTGGTGTCGTAATCGGGATGACTACGACCTGATGCTCTGTGTGGCCAACTGGCCGGCGCCCCGGCGTCATGCCTGGCGCACCTTGCTGCAGGCGCGTGCCATTGAAAATCAGAGCTATGTTATTGGTGTGAACCGCGTCGGGGAAGATTCCAAGGGGCTTAGCTACGCTGGCGATAGCCTGCTGGTGGATTTCAAAGGCGAAGCCCTGTTGGATGGTCCGGCGGGCGAGCCCTATATCAAGACCGGGCTGCTGAATGCCGAGGCCTTGCACCAGTTCCGTGACAAGTTTCCGGCCTGGCAGGATGCAGATGCCTTTGAGCTGCAGAAAGCCTGAGCGGATTAAGCGAGTGTGTTGAGAGGGCGTGATGCCAAAACGATTGCTGTTGAACTGTGATATGGGCGAAAGCTTCGGTTCCTGGAACATGGGGCTGGATGACCAGGTGATGCCGCTGGTGGATATGGCCAACGTGGCCTGTGGCTTTCATGCCTCAGACCCCGTCACCATGACCCGCACGGTGCTGCTGGCAAAACATGCCGGCGCCCGCATCGGCGCACATCCAAGCTACCCGGACCTGGTGGGCTTTGGCCGTCGCAGCATGCACTGCCATCCACAGGAAGTGGTGGCCATGGTCCAGTATCAGACAGGCGCATTGGCCGGAATTGCTCAGGCTCAGGGCATGGTGCTGAGTTACGTAAAGCCTCATGGTGCGCTCTACAACGACATGATGAAAGACCACAGCATTCTGCGTGCCGTGCTGGAAGGGGTGACCCGCTATGACGCCAGTCTGCCGTTAATGTTGATGGCCACGGCGGATAATACCGAGGTGGAGCGTATCGCCGAAGAGTTTGGCGCTACCTTACTGTTCGAGGCCTTTGCGGATCGTGCCTATGATGCTCAGGGCTTTCTCGTGCCGCGTCGCGTTGAAGGTTCTGTCTATCACGATGAGGCGCGTATCATTGATCAGTCTCTGCGACTGGCGCGGGAAGGAGTAGTGACCACCCTGGATGGCACTGAAGTGGCACTGCAGGCCGATACGCTCTGTGTTCACGGTGACAATGAGCAGTCGGTGAATGCCGTGCGCCATATCCGCGAGGCGCTGGATCAGTATTACGCTGCTCAAGGCTGAAAAATCATTCCGCTTTAAAACGCAAAAGGCCCGATAACTGCCGGGCCTTGGTGTGTTCTGTGTATTGGCGGTTTATTCAGCGGCAGGCAGGTCGGAATCCTGCTCTTCATTGGCAGGGTTTACCACCTGATCTTCAACCGGCAGCACCTTATCCAGCAGATCCTGCAGGTGCTTGCTGAACACATCCTGCACGGATTCCAGCGCTTCATTAAAGCGGCTGTCCTGCTCGACCAGACCGGTCATCAGGTCTCGGCCAGCCTGAGCCGGTGACTGCAGGAAGCCCAGTGAGGGCGCGCCCACGCTGTCTGCCAGATCCTTCATCAGCTGACCCAGACGCTTGCCGGGTTTATCCACCGGCTGATCAAGACCGCCTACCTGTTCATAGGTAGAGGCCTGTGCCAGGCTGCGGGTATAGCTCATGTCCAGCTGCATGGACTGGAGTTCGCTGGCATCAAAGCTGATATCAGCGCTGTCTTCAAACGCCTTCTGTACGTCGCCGTTGAAGAACTCGTCCGCCACACTGGAGACATCGCGGATCATCTGCTGCAGTGCGTCCAGCTCACCTTCATCCAGCTCGCCTTTAACGCTGAACTCGTACTGGCTGCTTTCACTTCGGCTGACATTCATCCAGGCTACCGAGTTGCCCTCACTGTCGGCGCCTGCGCCGTAGGTGGCATCGTAGCTCTGGTTGCGGCTGAAGTTGATGGTGACTTCATCGCCGTCACGGGTGCGCACGCTCAGCGACATGTCTTCGGCATTACGGAAACGCTCGGCCCCGCCCAGTGCAACCTGAGAGACCGGTGAAGTTTGTGCGGCGCTGCCCGGGGCTATACCGGCCAGAGCATCAAAGGTGAGCTGCTCGGTTTCATCTATCTGAGCGGCGATGGGCTCGCTCAGCATGCTCAGCTCATCCAGAATTTCGCGTGCTTCGGCAAACCCCTTCTCAACGCCCTTGACCGCCGCGTTGTACATCTCGGTAAGACGTTCTTCGGAGGCACCGCGTGAACGGGCCGCTTCCAGTCCCTGGGCAACAAAGTCGCTGATACGGCCGGCGACCTTATCGGGGGTGAAATCCTCGGCTTCCAGACCGGACAGTTTTTCCGCACTCATGCCCGGAATCTTTTCTGCGAGTTTGCCCAGCAGTACCTGGTTGGCATCCTTGGATGCACCTTGCTGCTGTTGAGAACCCTCGACTCCAGACTGGGGGCGTGAATTGTATAACTGTGGGGTGGAAACGAGCACTTTCATGATGGCCTCGACACTTGGGGTTGCACTGGCAAGGTTATCGACTCGCCCTGGAAAAACTTGAATAGTTAAAACCCATCGACACCTCTTGATCAGATAGCCGCAGGCAGGCGTAATACTAGTCGATACCAGTAAGGAAACCCATCACATGCGCCAGCGCGCTTCCTTTGAACACTGTGAACTTTGTAACCGGGCCATCCCGCTGACCTTTCATCATCTGATCCCGCGCAAGATGCACCGCCGCCCTCGCTTTAAAAAGGCGTATACACGTGATGAGCTTAACCAAGGTATCTGGGTGTGCCAGGCCTGCCACCGTGGTATCCACAAGCTGTTTGATGAAATGACACTTGCGCGGGACTACTACACGCTGGAAAAATTACTGGCTGACCCTGCCGTGCAGAAGCATATCGCCTGGGTGGGGAAGCAGAGACGGGGTTGAGCTTCGGCCAAAATTGATTCCTTATCGCCATCAACAGGCGTGTGCAGCTGGGTTAAACTCCCCTCATGAATATCACCTTCCTGGGCACCTCATCCGGTGCGCCTACACGCCAGCGGAACGTCAGTGCGACAGCCATTCATCCTGAAACGGGAAGGGGCTGGGTGTTGGTGGATTGTGGTGAAGCGACTCAGCATCAGTTACAGCGTACTCGGTTATCGCCGCTCAAGTTGAAAGCGATCCTGATCACACATATCCACGGTGACCACTGTTATGGCTTGCCGGGGCTGTTGGCGTCCTGTCAGTTGAACGGGCGTACTGAACCCCTGGTGCTGGTTGGCCCGGCATCCGTGTGGGCGTATTTGCAGGCGGTTATCAAGCACACGGAGTTGCGCATTGAGTATCCGCTTGAGTTTGTGGAGGTGTCATCGCAGCTGGCGCTGGAACTGGATGAATGTGGTGTTACGGCAACGCGGCTGAGTCATCGTGTCGAATGCTGGGCCTATCGGCTGGATGAGCGTCAGGTTCCCACAGGGCTGGATACCGAACGCCTTCAGCGTGAAGGCGTGCCGCCATCGCCGGTGTATGGGCGTCTGCAGAAGGGCGAACGGGTAACGCTGGACGATGGGCGCGAGCTGAATGGTGAAGATTACGCTGTGCCGGCCTATGCCGCACGCTCGCTTGTGGTCGGTGGTGATAATGACCGTCCTGACCTTTTGGCTGGTGCCTGTGAGGGCGTGCATGCGTTGGTGCATGAAGCTACCTACACCGAACCGGTATTGCAGAAAGTGGGCCCTGAGCCGCAGCATAGCAGTGCGCTTCGTGTGGCCCAGTTTGCTCAGTCGCAGAGTATACCGGCACTGATTCTGACCCATTTCAGCCCGCGCTACCGCAAGGTGCCGCGGCGCTCAGGCGATGCTTCACTGGAAGACCTACGCAGTGAAGCGCTGAGCCAGTATCAGGGCGACCTGTTTTTGGCTGAAGACTTTGATACCTTCTGCATTGGTCGCGATGGCCGGGTTCAGCGCCTGGAGCCATGATCAGAGGACCGCTTCTATCGCCTTGCGCAGGTCTTCATCATCCGGTGCTGTCATGCTGGAGAAGGCTGCAGTCACATTCCCTTCAGCGTCGATAACATACTTGTAGAAATTCCAGCGCGGCGGCTTGTCAGTTTGTCGTGCGATTTCCTGGAATATGGGGTGTGCATCACTACCGCGAACGGCAATGGGGCTGAACATGTCGAAGGTTACGCCGAAGTTATAGCGGCATACCTTGGCGATTTTGGCTTCATCCTTGGCTTCCTGCATGAAGTCGTTGGACGGGAAGCCGACCACTTTCAATCCTTTGTCCTTGTAGCGCTGGTGCAGGCTTTCAAGGCCTTCAAACTGAGGTGTAAAGCCGCAGTGGCTGGCGGTATTAATCACCAGCATCGGATGCCCGGAAAAGGCTGCCCGCATATCAACCCTTTCATCGGCATGTAGTCGTTTCAGTTGATGATCGAAAAGGGCGTCAGTGTTCGGCTCGGCAGCAGTTGCCGTGTGGCTGAGGCATAGCCCGAGGATGGATGACATCAGGCGTTTCATGGCTGTCTCCGTTTATTTATATAGGCTTTGTACGCCCGCAAGCCATTTTGGTTCAGTGCGACGGGGCGTACAATGCGCTGTTTTTAGTGACAGGTCTTTTACATTGAATAAGATAGCCGCCCGCCCCCGCAGGCTCCCCCCCGAAATTCTGGTGATGTTGGCCGGAATTACCGCTGCCTTGCATATCGGTAAATTGCCTCCGGCGATTCCGGTGTTGCAGGATGAGCTGGGAGTCAGCCTGGTGCAGGCCGGGTTCATGCTGTCGCTGGTTCAACTGGCAGGCATGCTGGCAGGGGCGTTGATCGGTGTATTGGCTGATAGCGCCGGCTTGAGGCGCAGTATTCTCACGGGCCTGGGAATTTTGACCCTGACCAGTGTGTTGGGTGGCTTTGCCAGTTCAGCCACCGAGTTGCTGGTCTTGCGCGGCTTTGAAGGTTTTGGCTTCCTGCTGGTGACCCTGTCAGGCCCCGGTCTGCTGCGCCAATTGGTGACAGCGGAAAAACTGAGTGTGAGCCTGGGCTGGTGGGGCTGTTATATGGGCTTTGGCACGGGCACGGGTTTGCTGATCGGCCCCTGGCTTATGCAGCAGCTGGGCTGGCAGGGCTGGTGGTGGCTGATTGCTGCAGTGACGCTGGTGATGCTGAGCCTGGTGTTGCTGAGGGTACCGGCCGACCAGCGCAATAATAATCCGCGTTCGGGCTCGCCGATGGCGGGGCTGCGCGCCATTCTGGCACGGCTTAAAATTATCCTCGGCAGTCCCGGCCCCTGGCTGGTGGCAATGATCTTCGCGGCTTACTCAGGGCAGTGGTTGTCGGTGATCGGCTTTCTGCCATCTATTTACACACAAGCAGGCTTGGAAGGCAGTCTGGTGGGCGTGCTGACCGCCTTTGCCGCGGTTGCCAATGTGGTCGGCAACGCTGCCTCCGGGCGATTGTTGCAGGCCGGTGTGGGGCCGCGTCAACTGCTGTATTTCGGTTTTGCCGTGATGACGCTCACGACCTGGACCGCGTTTTCGGATGTCACGGCTGACTTGCCCTGGCTACGTTATGCGGCCGTTTTGGTGTTTTCTTCCGTAAGTGGCGTGATTCCAGGGGTGCTGTTCTCCCTGGCTGTGCGGCTGGCACCGGATACCAGTGTGGTGTCCACGGCGGTAGGCTGGATGTTGCAGCTGTCTGCATTGGGCCAGTTTGTCACGCCGCCATTGATTGGCGCTTTGGCAGGCTGGGCCGGTGGCTGGCAACTGACCTGGGTCGCCACCGGTTGTCTTTCTGCGCTGGGTGTTGTCTTGGTAACGCGGGTTGGACGTTTGCTCTGAGTCCGTCCTTAGGCATGCAGTGCCGGCGCAAATGAGGTTTCCAGCGGTCGCGGCTGCATAATTTCCTCAGCACCGGCCTCTCCCATCGCCCAATGCACGCGCTCCTCCGGCGTTAGATGTGGGCGCTTCAACGCTTCCACCGCATGCAGGCGGGGCAACAGTCCCTGGCCGTTAGCGATCTGAATCGCCAGCCCGGGGCGTGCGTTCAGTTCCAGCAGCAGCGGCCCGCGAGTTTCATCCACCACCAGGTCGACGCCCATGTAGCCCAGCCCTGTCGCCTCGTAGCAGCGGCTGGCCATCCCCAGCAGGTAGCGCCAGTTATCGATGCGGATATCGCTCAGTCGCAGGCCATTATCCGGGTGCTCGCTGATGGGACGGTCAAACTGTACGGCATTGAGCGCATGGCCATTGGCCAGATTGAGGCCAACGCCGACCGCGCCCTGGTGCAGGTTCGCCTTGCCATCGGATGCCTGGGTTGCCAAGCGTAACATGGCCATCACCGGGTAGCCTTTGAAGACGACGATGCGGATATCGGGCACGCCCTGATGGGAGTAGGCGGAAAGCCTTGGCTCGCTGCGTACCAGAGCTTCAATGACGGCAACATCCGGTGAGCCGCCCAGCGAATAGAGCCCGGCCAGAATGTTCGACAGGTGGCGCTCAATATCGGCCAGGCTGATGCGGCTGCCGGAAGGCTTCAGGAAATCTTCGCCTTCGCGCCCCGTGATCACCAGTATCCCCTTGCCGCCCGAGCCTTTGGCGGGCTTGATGGCAAAACCGTCCAGGTTGGCGACCTGCTCGCGAAAGTGGGCGATCTCATGTTGCTCACGCACGACCTGCAGCAGGCTGGGGCTTGCCACCTCATACTCATCGACAATCTGTTTGGTAAGCAGTTTGTTATCCACCAGCGGGAAGGCACTGCGGTCGTTGTAGCGAGCGATATAGTCGATGTTGCGCTTGTTCATGCTGAGCATGCCCAGCTGCTTCAGTTCCCTTGGTCTAATCCAGTCAAACATCAGTGATACCCCTTCATGGGCGCGAAACGGCGCAGCTCTGTCAGTTTGTAGCCGGTGTACTGCCCCAGCAGCAGGATGATGCCCAGTACGACCAAATGCAGTTCCGGGAAGTTGAAACTGAGGTGCTCGGCCAGCGGCGAACGCATGACAAGGTAGGCCAGTATGGCCACCAGCAGGCTGCCTGCACCCTGGATCAGAACCTCATGAGCGCCTTCCTCTTCCCACAGGATCGACATGCGCTCGATGGTCCAGGCGAGGATGACCATGGGGAAGAAGGTGACCGTCATGCCGGTGCTGAAGCCCATCTGGTAGCCGATGATGCTGATGCCGGCCGTAATGAACAGCACCAGAATAATCAGCGCCGAGATACGCGAGACCAGCAGCAGGTTGAGGCTGGACAGGTAGCCCCGCATCACAAGCCCCAGTGTTACCACGCTGATAAATGCAGCAAGCCCCGGTACCAGCGATGTTTGCACAAAGGCCACCGCAATCAGGACCGGCATGAAGGTGCCGGAGGTTTTGATGCCCACCAGAATGCGCATCAGGCAGACCACGAGAGCTCCCAGCGGCAGCAATAACAGCATTCGGAACATGCTCTGCTGCTCAACCGGAAGCTGGTACAGGCTCAGGGCGCCAAAGCTGCGGTCGCTGCTGGCTTCCGAGCGCAGAATCTGCAGTGCCGGCAGGGTCTGTCGCAGCATGGAAAAGTGTACCCGCGAGCCTGAACCGCCCATCACATCCAGCAGAGGGCCCTGGGTCTGGCGCCACAGCAGGACGTCTTCGGGAACACCCTGGGCACCGGTACGGGGGTCAAAGGTGAGCCAGCGGTCGCCATCATGCACCTGCAGCCAGGGTTCAAGCGTCTGCTGGCGGCGTGCGTCTTCCAGTTTCAGGCCATCGGCAATGCGCGCCGGAATTCCGGCCGAGTTGAGCAGTTGCACCAGCGTGCTGGATAACGATTCCTGGCCGAGCAGCAGGCGGGTGTTCTGGTCTGGTGTTTGGCTGGTCAACAGGGTGATCAGCTCACGTGTCAGGCTGGCAGGGCCACTTGAACGCGCTTCAGCCTGTTGCAGCAGTGCGCTGGCGGCTGTGGCAGCGGGCTCTTCCAGAAACACTTCGGTGGCATCTACCGGGCCGGGCTCCAATGGTGCTTCCTGAGCATAGGCATCAGGAATCAGACGCGTCTTGAAATAGAGTGTCTGTGGGCCGCTGGCATTACGAATAGTCCATTCGGCGCGGCGGTCTTTCTGCTGTTCGGTGATGGCAAAGCCATAGCCGGGTGAAGCGGCTTGCTCGGTCAATGTATAAAAACCGGGCGGCTGCTCGGGGATGTTCAAATTAACTTTGACGGGTTCACCCCAGGCTTCAAAGTCGATTCGCGCTTCGACCAGCCAGACGGGTTGCTGCTTGCCGGGCAGCCAGGGCACACCCATCTGGACATGACGAATGACGGCCAATGTCAGGCCCGCCAGAATCAGCAACATGACGGCCAGGTAAAAGGGGGCACGTGAACGACGAATCATTGTGAGTCTTCCTGGCTATCAGGTGTCTTGAGCCCTTCGGGCAACTGAGTGACGTGTTCCCGCCCGACATCGATCAACATGACATCGCGCAGGACGTTGCGGCCAATCAATACCGGATAGGTCAGGTGGCCACGATCATTGAGGGTAAATTCGGCACTCTGGCGATGGTCGCCAATGACAAACGGCAATTCGACAACCGGACGGCGTTCAGCTTCTTCACTGTTGGCCTGAATAATGCGGGCGCGTCGGGACAGGGGGCGCTCCAGCACGATGGGCTCCTCTGCTTCGGGGTGGGCGATCTCAAATCTGACCCAGTCTTCGCCGTCACGCTCAAAGGGCTGAATGTTGGTGGCGTGCAGGGATGAGGTTGTTGCACCGCTATCGATACGTGCATCAAAGATTAACCCAGGTGTTGCCAGGAAAAATTTCTCTACTTCCCCGACCACCAGCTTGCCCTGGTAACGGCCACTGGTCTGATTGGTAGTGGGTGAAGGATTCGCCGGGCGAGCCGGCGGGCGCGTGTACTGGAGTTGAGCCAGAGAACGGCTTTGCTCTTTCAGCGCAGCACTCATTTCCTGGTGTTGATAGCGCTGGGTCTGGTTCAGCGTATCCAGCTGTTGCTGGTTTACGGCGGCCAGAGTCTCCAGGCGGCTCTGCTGTTGATGCAGTTGCTGATTCAGCTGGTTCAGGTCGGCCCGCTCGATAAACAGATAACGGTCGTGGCTGCAGGCACTGAGCAGAGCGGCAAACAATACTAAAGAGAAGGCGCGGCGAAGCGTACCTTTGGATGTATGCATGGAAATTCTCTCCAGGACACAGCGCGGATGCTGGTCTGCAAGGCTGTTTAGGCGTTGGTTCTGGCGCGAGTCTATCCAGCGATGGCTGAATGAGGGATGAAAGTGAGGGTGTGGGTGCCGGCACAGGTCACCCACGGCTGGAGAGTTCCAGACAGCTCTTCATCAGTCCGGATGTTCGCTGTAAGGATTGTTATAGTGTATCTAATTGGAGACATTGATCAAGATTGAAATGACATAGCCGCAGGTATTCTTATGACGAAGCCGAACCAAGCTTGATGCGAAGCGGGCATTTACAAGGGAAGCGCCTGGGGGCGACAGTAAGCTGAGCAATCAAGAAACGGATAATAGAAGAGGGTGTGCTTGAAACAGGTATCACGGGCCAAGCAGACAAGCAGACAAGCAGATCCTGCACTGTAGCTGCAGCCTAAGCAGACTGTTTACAGATGACAGGTAAATGGTACACGTACAAAAAGATGGCCAGTTGCGACCAAAAGGAGCGATTAGGGTGAATCTCTCTTTCGGTAGCCAGGCAGCCAATCCAATTGGCCCTTGGCTTTGCGTCTGCCGCTCTTGGGGCAGTTGCCTTTTCGGGAGAGATTCTTTCGCTGGAGTAATAAGTCGGATCGCTGACACAGCCAAACCTAGGGTGATAGTAGCAGCAAAAAACCTCGTCTGCCAATTTTTGAGCCTTGATGTGGCTCAAAATTAAGACATTATGTATTCGAAAAGGGACATATAAGGGGTATGAAATGGCGCCCCAGGCAGGACTCTAACCTGCGACCTGCCCCTTAGGAGGGGGCTGCTCTATACAACTGAGCTACTGAGGCACGCACAGGATTCTAACGCTAAGCAGGTGTTTTTACTAGGCTTTACCCAGGCTTCGCTGGCCTTCGTAGCGGCCCTCGTCACCCTGGTTGTTGTAGACTGTGTTGCTGCGGGCATGGCCCTGAAGTAGCGCCAACAGTTGGTCGGTATTTTGTTTACTGCGTAACAAAACCTGCTCGTTGCGCAGGTTGAGTTTTTTGATCGTGTCGAATTGCTGCTCCAGTTTCTCCCAGGCCTGAGTCAACAGCTTATCGGCTGGTGCCGGCAAGCTGGCGAAGAAGGTAAGGACGGACTCGGACGTAGACGCGACCTGATACTGACGCAGCATCTCATCACGTGCCTTGATGACACGGTCGAGTTCGGACAGGCAGGTTACCTTTTGCTCGTTATTCTGAGTCAGCGCACCGGTGTCACGGTCCTGCAGAGCCTGCAGCTCTGTTTCCAGCAGCGGTTCAAGCTGTTCAAGCAGCTTGGTGCTCTGGTCCAGCAGGCTTCCCAGCTGGGCACTGAAATTGGCATCGGGCACGTTGGCTGACATCAGCGTTATTCACCTAAAAGGCTGTCGAGCTCAAGCATACTATCGGCAATACGCTCGTTATTGATCTGGTAAGAGCCGTCTTCAATCGCTGCACGAATACGAGCAACACGGTCACTGTCGACACCACCGTTATCGGAGCTGTCTACAGACGAACGCTGCAGAGCCTGTGCGGTATCACTGATTCGCACGGTATCCGCACGCTCGCCTCGCTCTGGTGTTGTCGCTGGCTGGCCGGCGGCGCCTGACGGGGTGCTGCTCTGCTGGTCGCTGACTTTGCCACGGTTGCCAGCCGACGAAGCCGGGGACAGGCCGGGAAAATCGATAGCCATTTTAAATTTCCTCGCAATCTGTTCTGTGCAAGGGTATCGGTCGCCTTGAAGAAAACTTTAATATTTTTTGTTGCTGGTCAATAAGTGCATCCGAGAGCACTTGAACACTCCGTTGAGTATAGCGAAATGATAGCAGCCTAGCGAGTTGATCAGGGAACCTGGACCCTGCCCGGGCCGGTGATGCGTGCCCGAATTTCGATATTGGAGCGACGGTTGAGCACCGATATCACTTCACCTTCCTTGCCATTTTCTTGAGCAATCCCTTCGGTGCGGATCACGACACTGCCACGCCTTGTTTCTATGACTACCGGGTCGCCTCGCTGGACCGCCTGTGCCTGCGTCAGCATGCGAGGCGTGATGGCGGTATCAGTACCGATGCTGATGCGGGCGACACGCCCAACGACATCCTGCTGGCGCTGAAAATAGTCACCTCTGAGATTGCTGATCTCGCGTTCACGCAGTGTCAGCTTGCCGGCGGACAGACGGCTGCCTTTGACG
This sequence comes from Marinobacterium stanieri, assembly GCF_900155945.1. Classification (GTDB taxonomy): domain Bacteria; phylum Pseudomonadota; class Gammaproteobacteria; order Pseudomonadales; family Balneatricaceae; genus Marinobacterium; species Marinobacterium stanieri. Next base: position 111,491 of record NZ_FTMN01000012.1, on the reverse strand, counting down.
ATCGGGCTGGTGGCGACCACAATCGTTTTGTAGTGCTTGACTGTACCGGTAACAAACAGGCTCCACCGCGGTTGATTACAACTGACCTTTGCCGTGATGCGCTGGCCGCTGTGAAAAGGCAGTTTGACCTGTAAAGGGTTTCTGCAGGGTGACAAGCGCAGCTGTGAGGGGATGGGGTTGAGCTGAATCTGTAGTCGGCTGTCTGGTACTTTGGTGAGAAAGTGTTGTTTAATGGCTTCAGACACCTGAACGTTGATCTGTTCTGAGATAGTATTAGCTGAAGCTGAAACGGCGAATAGCCACGATAAGACTATGGCCAATGCAGCGGTAACTGGTGTTAAATTGGAAGTACTCACGCGGGTGTCCTGGCTGAGCGAAGCCGGGCTAAACTTTTTATCAACGACCTCGGGGTTGGTTAGATCATGTCAGGGATCCTGGATACTGTAAACCTGCGCACGCAGATGGTGGGCCAAAACCGCCTGGAGCTGTTGCTCTTTGGCCTGGAAACCAGTCAGAGATATGGCATTAACGTGTTCAAAGTGCGTGAAGTGCTGCAATGCCCCGATCTAACCGAAGTGCCGCGACAGACCTCTTCTATCAAGGGTATGGCGCATATTCGTGGCGAGACCATTCCGGTGCTGGACCTTTCGGAGGCGATCGGCCGGGCGCCTATCCCCCATGAAGACCAAGCCAAGTGCTTTCTCATCGTTGCTGAATATAACCGCCGCACCCTCGCGTTCATGGTGCGCAAGGTAGACCGTATTCTGAATACCCAATGGGATCAGATCATGGCGCCGCCGAAGGAGATCGGCAACGAAAACTATCTGACGGCCGTGTTTGAGTACGAGAAGAAACTGGTTGAAATTCTGGACGTAGAGCAGATCCTGGCCGATCTTTATCCCATGTCCACCGACGTGAGTGATGAAGTGGCAACTCATGATGTGCGTGAGCGTGCTCGCGAGCATCATGTACTCATTGTCGATGACTCGGCTGTTGCGCGAAACCAGATGCAGCGCAGTCTTGAAGACTTGGGTGTGAAGGTATCCGTGGCCAATAATGGCCGCCAGGCGCTGGAAATGCTGCATGAGCTGCTGGACCGTCAGGTCGATGTGGAAAAACTGTTCCTGATGGTGATTTCCGATATCGAAATGCCGGAGATGGATGGCTACACGCTGACTTCGATGATTCGGGAAGACACGCGTATGGCCAAGTTGCATGTCGTTTTGCATACGTCTCTAAGCGGTGGTTTCAACGTTTCCATGGTGAAGAAGGTCGGTGCCGATGGCTTCCTGGCCAAGTTCAACCCCAATGATCTGGCAGGTGTGGTGGTAAACCGTATCCGTCAGGTCGAATCTGCACAGTAAGTTATACACAAAGGGACCCGGCCTGTGAGCAGTGGCTTCAGCATTACGCCGACAGAGTTTAAGGAGTTCAGCGCTTTTCTGGAGAAAAGCTGCGGTATTCTGTTGGCGGAACACAAGCAGTACCTGGTGCAGAGCCGCTTGAGCAAGATCATGCAACAGCAGGGCTGCGGTGGTCTCAGCGACCTGGTGATGCGCCTCAACCGGCCCGGCGGCAACACGCTGAAGGAGCAGGTCATCGATGCGATGACCACCAACGAGACCCTGTGGTTCCGCGATATTCATCCCTATGAAATTCTGCGTAACAAGCTGCTGCCAGAGCTGAAAGCTGAAAATCGATTCCAGAAACTGCGTATCTGGTCAGCGGCCTGCTCGACGGGGCAAGAGCCCTATTCAATCAGCATGGTGATTGACGAGTTCAAGCAGGGCAATCCAGGTTCATTTTCGTCTGGCGAAGAAATTCTGGCGACCGATATCTCTTCCACGGTGCTTGAACAGGCACGACGTGGTGAATATGAAATGCTGGCTCTGGGACGCGGGCTGTCTCAGGATCGCCTGCACAAGTTCTTCCAGTCCTCGCCTCAGGGTAGTTGGACGGTGAAGCCGAACATCAAGAGCCGTGTACGTTTCCAGAGCCTGAACCTGCTGGGGCAGTACAGTACTCTGGGTCAGTTCGACCTGATCTTTTGTCGAAATGTGCTGATCTATTTTTCCTCCGATGTGAAGTTGGAGATTCTGCGCAAGATGCACAAACAGCTGCGTCCTGGCGGCTACCTTCTGCTGGGAGCTTCAGAATCCCTGTCCGGACTGAACGACCTCTACAAAATGATCCACTGCCGTCCGGGTATTATCTACCAGGCGATCTGATCTCATTCAGAGCGGCAAGTGCCGCTCTTGCCGCCTTGCCGGCCCGCTCTTGCCGCTTTTTACCTCCATTTGCCGTCATTTACTCCTCCGGTTTCGCTATAGCCCAGTAATAACGTGATTCTTCTCTGTTGGCATGCTGATTGCTTTATTTAATGGCAAAACGGGTAGCGGCAATCTTCTGGAGGCATGTGAATGGCGATCAACTTCGATTCAGCACTGGGTGTACATGATGATGCGCTGGCATTACGTGGCCGCCGTGCAGAAGTGCTGGCCAACAACATTGCCAACGCAGATACCCCCAACTTCAAGGCACGTGATATCGACTTTGCTGCCGTTTTGGCCGGTGAGCAAAGCGATAGCTATGAACTGTCTCTGGAGCAGACCTCAACCGGGCACCAGGATGCATTTCTGTCACCTGACACCGCAGCGGACTTGATGTTCCGTACAGCGGTTCAGCCATCGGTGGACGGCAATACGGTCGAGCTGCAGGAAGAAATGGCGCGTTACACCGATAACGCCATCCGCTACCAGGCTTCTTTCCAGTTCCTGAACAGCAAGTTCAAGGGACTGACATCTGCGATCAAGGGTGAATAAGCATGTCACTGAGTAATGTATTCGACATCGCCGGCTCCGCCATGACTGCCCAGACTGTGCGTCTTAACACCACGGCCAGCAACATGGCCAATGCCGAAAGTGTCAGCTCCAGCGAAGAAGAGACCTACCGTGCTCGCAAGCCGGTGTTCTCGCTCAAGGAAATCACCCAGGAGCAGATGCCGGAAGATTATCAGTCGCTGGTGCCGGGGCAGGGTGTTCAGATTGACGAAATCGTGGAAAGTGAAGCGCCGCTGCGCATGGCATACGAACCCAACCACCCGATGGCGGACGAGCGCGGCTACGTGTACTACCCCAATGTGAATGTGGTTGAAGAGATGGCGGACATGATATCGGCGTCCCGCTCTTTCCAGATCAACGCCGATATTATGAATACGGCCAAACAGATGCTGCAGCGTACGCTGACGCTGGGCCAGTAAGGCAGTAAGAGGATTGCGCCATGAGTAACGTAAACGGCGTCGGCAATAACAATATTTACGACCAGATCAACCAGACAAACCAGAGCCAGTCAAAGGCCTTGGATAGTCAGTCTGAAGACAGCCAGATGTTCATGAAGCTGCTTATTGCACAGCTTCAGAACCAGGATCCGACCAGCCCTGCTGATCCGGCTGATTTCATGCAGCAGATTTCAACCCTCAGCAACGTGGAAAGTATCCAGAATCTTGCCAGCACTATGGAAAACATGAGTAGCACCATGCTCAGTAGTCAGGCTGCGCTGCAGGCTTCTTCCATGGTGGGGCAGCGAGCCTATGTAAATACCAATATTGCCCAGTTACCGCAGCAGGGCGGTACAGTCGATGGCCTGGTTTCCACCGATATCAGCGCTGGTGATATTCGCATCTCCATCATGGACGGCAGTAACAACCTGGTCGATCAGGTCAGCATGGGGGCAATGCCTGCTGGTGATCATAACTTTGTATGGCAGGCTCATGAGGACTTGCCGGCAGGCAATTACAAGATTGTTGCCGAAGCGGCTACAGGAGCTGATGGCAGCTACGAAGAAGTGGCCACGTACATGGGTTTCAACATTAATAGCGTCACTCTGGGGCAGAACGGAATTGGTATGAAAGTGAACACCAATATCGGTTCTATCGATATGAGTGATGTGAAACAGCTCGGTTAAGCGAGGACAGAATTATGGCAGGTTTCAGTACAGCAGTTACAGGTCTGAAGGCATCTACTACCATGCTGGATGTGGCCGGTAACAACATCGCCAACTCAAGCACTGTTGGTTTTAAAGCCTCCCGCACCGAGTTCGGAGACATCTATTCAACCGCTGTTGTTGGCGCTGGCTCCTCGAATACCCCGGGGTCAGGTGTGACGGTTACCGATATCGCGCAGGATTTCAGTGCCGGTACCATCGAATTCACCAACAATAACCTTGATCTGGCGATCAATGGTTCAGGTTTTTTTAAACTGGATGATGGTCAGGGTGGCGTGACATATACACGCTCTGGCGCATTTGAGCTGGATAAAGAAGGTAATATTGTCTCCAAAACCGGTAAGTTCTTGCAGGGTTATGGGTTGGATGCCGACGGTAACCGGTTGCCGGTAGAGAACATGAAGGTGACGGAAAAGGAAAGTCCGCCCAAGGCAACAGAAAATATTGATTTGTCGTTTAACATTGACTCACGAGAAGATGCAGGGGGCCTTCTACCTGTATACAACAAGGATGAGCCAGGTTCTTTTACCTACACTACGACTGATCGAACCTTTGATAGTCTGGGTAACGAGCACACCATCAAGTATAACTTTGCCGAGCAGCGCCCGGTGCGTCAGGTATATGACTATGCGCTGGATCCGGCAGCAGGATACCCAACCATTTCAGGTGTAACCCTTGTAGCAGGTGATTTCGATGCTGCAACAGGTGCTTTGATTGATAATTCCCCAACGACGACCGGTTATGATGATCTGGCTTTGGCTGATGATCGAATTGATTTGTCGACCTTGAATTATGATGCTGCAACAGGGCGTTTGAGTTTCGAGCTTAAATCCTGGGCGAGTGACCTGGGTGACCTTGTAGTGCGGGATGGCGCTCTGGCAGAAGCGACCCAAATTAATACCGATGTTGATGACATGTACCGTGACGCCAATGAAACGCGTACTTACAACATTTCTATCAATGGTGACAAAAGTACCGAGCTCGGTGTGGATGGCAGTATAGAAATTGCTGGTGTCAGCATCCCTATCTCCTCTACAGATAATGCCGAAGAAATTGTAACGGCCATTAAAAACCGGGAAGCCCAGATTCTGGACCGCAACCCGGAAGTTGAATCCATTGCGATCGATACCAGTGGCACAGTTCCGACTTTCACCATCCGCTTCAAGGCTGATGAAGGTAATGTGGATGACAGTGCGAACAATTTTATTCCCAAAATTTCCACCGATGCGGCAATTCCTGCGGCTTCTGGCGATTTGGTTATCGGTGATCAAACCATTAATAATGCCAGTGGACAGGTGACCGACCAGGCAATTGGCTTTGATTCAGTGGTGCAGGGCGATAACAGCTATCAGGGTAACTATCGCATGTATGCTTACCTTAACAATGAAGAGCTGTTGGATATCGGTAAGCTGCAGGATCCGGGTGAAGGGCTGGAGAGTGAGCCTGGACCTATTTTGATCAGCTTTAACCCCTCGAATGGTTTGCTGCAATCTATTAATGGCGAAGATTTCCCGGCTGGTGGCCAGGTGCCATCAATTACGATCAGCGGTGCTGATCCGGCCAATGAGCTGACAGAAATTTCCCTGGATCTGGCGGGTACTACTCAGTTCGCATCAGCTTCTATTGTGAAAGCATCACAGCAGGATGGCTATACCAAAGGTGACCTGATTGGGGTGACATTTGCCGGTACTGGTGAAATGATTGCTTCATACAGCAATGGTGAAAACCAGTCCCTGGGTGTTGTGGCATTGGCTACTTTCGAAAACCAGGATGGCCTGCAGCCGAGCGGTGATACCGAGTGGATAGCGACATTGGACTCCGGTGCTGCAATTGTTAACCCTCCAGGTACCGGCCTGAATGGCACGCTCCGCTCTGCTGCCCTTGAAGCGTCGAACGTGGACCTGTCTGAAGAGTTGGTGAAGCTGATTGAAGGTCAGCGTAACTACCAGGCCAACTCCAAGACGCTGGAAACCATGAACACGATTACACAGGCGATTCTGCAGATCTAACAATTCGGCAGTATCGAATTCTACTAAACCGGGCTTTGGCCCGGTTTTTTCGTTTATGGCATGTACTTTGCTTTATATCTGCTAAAGCCACCAAAACGGCAATCCTTTACCGGAGCAGTTGATGGACAAGGTACTTTACGTTGCCATGACGGGCGCACGCGAAAACATGCGGGCCCAGCAGGCACATGCCAACAATCTGGCTAATGCCACTACCACTGCCTTCAAGAGTGATCTTGAACAGGCCCGTTCCATGCGTGTATTAGGCGATGGCTATGAGTCGCGCGTGTATTCCATGAGCGAGCGCCCAGGCAGCAATATGGAATCCGGCACCTTGATGCAAACGGGGCGTGATCTGGATATTGCTGTAGATGGTGATGGCTGGTTGGCGGTGATTGGTCCTGATGGTAATGAAGTTTATACCCGTAACGGTGCTCTGCAGATCAATGCCGCCAATCAGTTGGTAACGGGCAGTGGCTTGCCGGTTATGGGTGCCGGCGGTGCGCCCATCGTGATACCCCCTGCGGAAAAAGTTGAAATCGCAACGGACGGCAGCATTTCCATTCGTCCCCTGGGCGAGAATGCGGTGGATATTGCGTTGATTGACCAGCTTAAGCTGGTTCAGCCTGAGCAAGGCGCCTTGTACAAGGGGCAGGATGGCTTTATGCATACTGATAACGATGTGCCTTTGCCGCCCGGACTGAATGTGCAAGTACGTTCCGGTTACCTGGAAGCCAGTAACGTAAATGCGGTGGATGATCTGACATCGATGATCAGCCTGTCTCGCCAGTTCGAAATGCAGGTGAAAATGATGAAAACCGCCGAAGAGAATTCATCCAAGGCCGCCGAAGTGCTGAGCCTGAGCTGATAAGGAGTTAACAACATGCATGGTGCACTGCACGTCGCAAAAACAGGCCTGAGCGCTCAGGATACCCAGCTCAAGGTCATCTCCAATAACCTGGCAAATGTCAGTACCGTTGGTTTTAAAAAAGATCGCCTGGAATTTGAAGATCTGCTGTATCAGGTGCGCCGTCAGCCAGGTGCCGAGACCGGCGCCGACTCTCAACTGCCGTCAGGTTTACAGGTCGGCAGCGGGGTTCGCACGGTAGGTACTCAGAAGCTCTTCTTTACCGGCGATATGCAGATCACCGACCAGCCTTTTGATCTGGCGATAAATGGCCGTGGTTTTCTGCAGGTGCAGATGCCTAACGGCGAAATTGGTTATACCCGCAACGGTGAGCTGCACTTGGACAGCGAAAACCGCTTGGTGACGGCAGAGGGGTATCCGATTGAGCCAGAGATTACCCTTCCAGGAGAAGTGACCAACTTCTCGGTGGGTGGTGATGGCACTGTCAGCGTATCAGTGGCCGGAGACCCTGAGCCTACCGTTCTGGGGCAGCTGGAAACAGCTGACTTTGTGAATCCGCAGGGGCTGCTGGCAATAGGCCAAAACCTGTTTACAGAAACCGGCGCCAGTGGCGCGCCCATTATTGGTGTGCCGGGTGAAGACGGTCGGGGCATTATGAAACAGGGCATGCTGGAAGGCTCCAATGTTAATGCAGTGGAAGAACTGGTGGATATGATTACCACTCAGCGTGCCTATGAAATGAACTCCAAAGTCATTTCTACAGCGGATGAAATGCTTGGCTACGTAAGCCAGCAGCTCTAACGTATTAAGTCCTGGGGTGTGAGAATGAAATCGTTGATGCGGGTAGGTGTTTTGTTGGCTGTAACAGGGCTGGCTGGGTGTGTGAATAAGCCGCCTGAGCCGGATAATCCCTATTATGCGCCAATCCAGCCTGCACAAATGCAGCAACCCAAGGCAATTGATGGGGCCATTTACCAGGCCGGTGCGGGCATGGATCTGTACAGTGACGGCCGGGCCTATCGTGTGGGCGATATTCTGACGGTTGAGCTGACCGAAAACACCCAGTCGTCAAAGAGTGCATCGACTTCAGTGGGCAAAGACAACAGTCTCTCTATTGGCGCACCTAATGTGCTGGGCCGAGATCTGAGTGTGTTTGGTAATCCGCTCAGTGCTTCAGCCGAGTCCAGCAGCAGCTTCGATGGCGATGGCAGCTCTGATATGAGTAACAGCCTGAGTGGTAATATTACCGTTACGGTCCACCAGGTGTTACCCAATGGCACCATGCTTGTACGCGGTGAAAAGTGGCTGACGTTGAACCAGGGCGATGAGTACATTCGCATCAGCGGGTTGGTCAGACGCCAGGATATCGGGCCGAACAACAGCGTAGAGTCTACCCGTCTGGCTGATGCGCGCATTTCCTACAGCGGCACGGGTGCTGCACATGACGCCAATGTGATGGGCTGGATGTCACGTTTTTTTATCAGCCCGCTTTGGCCGTTCTGAGGAGTCTGACATGCGTACTCTATTGAAGTCACTTACAGCTGTCTTGGTTCTCACGCTCACTGCATTTTCAGTACAAGCAGAGCGTTTAAAAGACATTACCAGCGTGGCGGGGGTGCGCAGCAACCAGCTGGTGGGCTATGGTCTGGTTGTAGGTCTGGATGGCACAGGTGATGGTACCAACTTCACGTCACAGACCTTCCGCAACATGCTTAACAACTTTGGTGTTGCGATTCCGGATGGGGTAGATCCGGACTCCGATAATATCGCCGCCGTGGCGATTCATGCTCAGCTTCCGCCATTTGCCAAACCGGGCCAGACCATTGATATCACGGTATCAACCATCGGAGATGCAGATAGCCTCAGGGGTGGCAGTCTGCTGATGGCGCCCTTGAAAGGTGCTGACGGCAACATTTACGCGATGGCACAAGGGAACCTGGTAGTGTCGGGCTTTGGTGCTGAAGGCAATGACGGTTCGCGCCTGTCGGTGAATGTTCCCAGTGTCGGCCGAATCCCAAATGGCGCCACGGTCGAACGCACCGTACCCAATGCCTTTGCCCGTGGTGACAGCCTGATGTTCAACCTTAATCATCCAGATTTCACCACCGCACGACGCGTTGCCGAACAGATTAATGGCTTGCTGGGCCCGGATATGGCGCAGGCGCTGGATGCGGCGTCTATTCGTGTCCGAGCACCCCGCGACCCCTCACAGCGCGTATCCTTTCTTTCTGTATTGGAAAACCTGGAAGTAGACCCAGGCCAGGAGACTGCCAAGGTCATCATCAATTCCCGCACCGGTACCATCATTATTGGCTCGAATGTGCGTGTGTCACCCGTCGCCATTACCCATGGTGGTCTGACAGTGGCGATCAGCGAAAACCTGGATGTGAACCAGCCCAATGTACTGGGCGGTGGTCAGACTGTAGTGACTCCGCGCAGTGAAATTGAAATCGACGAAGGCTCTGGGCGCATGTTCGAGTTTGCACCGGGTGCAACCCTGAGTGACATCGTAGAAGCGGTGAATCAGGTTGGTGCTGCACCGGGCGATTTGATGGCGATTCTGGAAGCGCTTAAACAGGCCGGCGCGCTCAAGGCTGAACTGGTGGTGATCTGATGGCGATTAAAAGTGGCTTTGACCCATCCACAGCAGGGCTCTATACCGATCTGAACCAGCTGAGTCAGCTTAAGAACCAGGCGGGTAGTGATGAGCAGGCTGCGCTTAAAGGCGTAGCGAAAGAGTTTGAGCAGCTTTTCATGAACATGATGCTCAAGAGCATGCGTCAGGCCAGTGATGTCTTGGCCTCAGATAGCCCGTTCAACTCGGGTGATGTGAAGTTTTATCAGGAAATGTTCGACCAGCAGATGACGCTGGACCTGGCGCGCAAAGATAGCATTGGCTTGGCCGATATCATCGTTAAGCAGCTGAGTCAGAGAGCTGATGGAGTAGTCAGCCCCTCTTCAGACCACGAAGACGAAGATGCATCCAAGCAGAACCTGACAGAGCAGATGTTAAACCGTGCCCTTAATACGGGGCCGGTCAGCCAGCCAGCCGGTTTTGCCTATACTGCGCCGGTTGCTGAAACCAGCGCCAATGAGAATGAAACTGGTGATCCGGTTGATGATGAGTCAAAGCCGGAAGTCGCCTCAGCTCAATCAGAGAGTGAACAGCAAACACAGCATCAGCGTTTTGAAACCCCTGCTGAGTTTGTACAGGCATTAATGCCGCTGGCCGAAAAGGCTGCCAATGCATTGGGGGTCGCACCTACAGTCCTGTTGGCGCAAGCGGCACTGGAAACAGGCTGGGGCAAGTTCGTTACCCGTGACACTGGAAGCGGCAAGAGCAGTTTTAACCTGTTCAACATCAAGGCCGACAGTCGCTGGCAAGGTGATGCCGTTCAAGTGCAGACACTGGAATACCGTGGTGGTGTGCCGGAGAGGGAACAGGCTCGCTTCCGTGCCTATCAAGACTATGCAGGCAGCTTCAATGATTACGTGGATTTCCTGCAGAGCAACCCACGCTACCAGCAAGCCCTGGAGCAGGCTGAAGATCCGAGTAGTTTTGTACGTGAACTGCATGCTGCCGGCTATGCGACTGACCCGGAATACGCCAATAAAATCGAGCGCATTTTTAACGGTGATCTGCTGGCAGCGCTGGGTCAGAACGCTCAAGAAGGCTGATGTCTGGCCGATAAGATACATGTCTGATCGGCAGTGGAGCCGGTCACCGGAGGAACTATGAGTTACGGTTTGCTGAACCTGGGTAGCCAGGCACTGACATCCAATCAAACAGCCCTGAACGTCGTCGGTCAGAACATCGCCAACGTCAATACGGATGGCTATAGTCGCCAACGCCCGGAGTTTGCTTCGCGTGAAAACATAGGTGGCGTGGAGGTCTACGACATTGCGCGCATCGCCGACCAGTTCCTCAACAAGCAGATCTGGGCAGACTCTTCCTCCTATAACAGCTCTGATATCTACAAAACCTACGCGGAAGAACTGGATAACCTTCTTGCTTCGGAAGCCACCAGTATATCCACAGCCATGGATAACTATTTCGGTGCGCTACAGACCGCTGTGGATGACCCTACCAGTATTCCCAATCGTGAACTTTTTGTCGCTGAAGCTCAGGCATTGGTACAGCGGCTGAACGATATGGATGCGAACCTGTCCCGTCAGAATGAAAGCCTGAATGGTCGTCTGGAAAGTGGGGCGTCCGAAGTAAACGCAGTGGCACGTAACCTTGCACAGATTAACGATAAGCTTCGCATTGCATCAGCTGCTGGCACAGAGGTAAATGAGTTACTGGATAAACGTGATGCCGCGCTTGATCAGTTGGCGGAGCTGGTAAATTTTACGACTATCGAAGATACCGGCACGGGTGCGATGAGCGTATTTGTCGGTAATGGCGAACCCTTGGTCATTGGAAAAGATGCCAACGAACTGGTGGCTACCCAAGACCCTGCTGATGCCAGTAAACGTAATATTTCGCTCAGAATCGGCAATAATATCAGTGATATTACTGGCCAGATCGGTGGTGGCGAAATTGGTGGTTTGTTGGACTACCGTGACACCATTTTGGATACAGCTCGAGATCAAGTTGGCGTTATCACGCTTGCGTTTGCTGACACCATGAACCAGCAGCATATGCAGGGTATGGATTTGGATGGTGAGTTGGGTGGACGATTGTTCACTGATATCAATTCCGCCTCTGCCATGAGTAACCGTGTTCTGAGTGATGGTCGAAATACAGCCAACATCAGTAGTGCGCTGGTTCGTATTGAAGATACTGGTGAGCTGAAGGCCAGTGAATATCGCCTGGTGATGAACTCTGAGGATGACTTTACACTCATTCGCGAGAGTGACGGAAAACGTTGGGACTCGTCCGATTTCAATCAGGAGATGGGAGCCTCTTCCGATGTGGATGCTGATCGAGAGTTTCATGTTGATGCTACGACGGGCGAGCTGACATTGCGTGTTGATGGCTTCACCTTATCGATGGAGCCCCAGAGTGGAGGTTTCGCATCTGGCGATCAGTACCTGATCCAACCGATGCGAACGGCTGCTTCAGATATTGATACTGTGATACAGGACGCCCGTGATCTTGCATTGGCGGCACCGGTAAAAGTAGAAGCTAATGGCAGCAATGCAGGAACTGGTGTAGCCAGTATTGCTGTCATTGATCGTGCTGTCTTGGAAGCGAGTGTTGATCAAGACAGCCAGGTACTCACTCCACCCATTCGTATTGAATTCAGTGAGGCGGAGGTTCCGGCTGGGTCTGGAAATGTAGAGACGGTATATCGCGTATTTGATGTGACAGACCTCAGTAACCCCGTCGAAATTGACGACGATGCTGACCCGTTGACGCCTATCCAGCCTCAGGTATTTGCAGCCGGGGAACCACTGCAATTACCAGCTGATTACGGTTATGAGGTCGTGATTAACAATCAGCCGGCTGCGGGCGATACCTTTGATGTTACATATAACGAAGGTGGCGTTTCAGATAACCGAAATGCACTGATCATGTCGGATCTCCAGTTTGACAAAACAACGGTGGATAATGCCTCTTATCAGGACCGATATGGTCAATTGATTGAGCGAGTTGGGACCCAGACCGCTGTGGCACAAATTAATGCTCAGGCAAGCAAGTCTGTGCTGGATAGTAATATACAAGCTCGCTCAAGCATTAGTGGTGTCAACTTGGACGAAGAGGCGACCAAACTGATCCAGTTTCAGCAGGCCTATTCGGCTTCAGCCCAGCTGATCAGAGCCTCTCAAACCATATTCGATGCCCTGATTGGCGCTGTGTAAACGGAGGCCTTATGCGTATTTCAACTTCTCAAGTCTTCATGTCCAACCTGGATAATATCAGTCGGAACAACGCTGACCTGTTCAAGACACAACAGCAATTATCCACGGGTAAAAACGTTTTACAGCCGTCCGATGATCCTTTGGCTGCAGCGCAGATCATAAAGTTGAAGAAAGAGATTGCCCGTAATGACCAATTCCAGGGCAATATCGATGTTTCCCAGCGCCGCCTTGAGCAGGAAGAAATTGCGCTGGATCAGTTGAACAATATCAATATTCGTTTGCGAGAGATTACCATTAAGGCTGGTAGTGAAGTCTTAACCGCAGCTGACAGGAAGTCGCTCGCGGCAGAAGTTGACGAGATGACTCAGCAAATGCTTGGTCTGATGAACACCAAGGATGTTCAGGGAGAGTATCTCTTTTCAGGCTACAAGGGCGATACGGCTGCCTATGCCTATGATGAAGCATCAGAACAATATGTTTTTCAGGGCGATAGTGGGCAACGATTGATTCAAGTAGGCCCGGACAATCGAATCGCGTCTACCGATTCCGGCCAGAAGCTGTTTGAGCAAATTCAGGCCCCAGAGCTGCCCTATGTCAGCAATAACCCTGAAGGTGTTCTCAACGGTGTATCCCTGGTTAATCGGGATAAGTTGGAAGAGGTCATGGCTGATAAGGAGCTGCCGCTTGATATCACCGTGCAGGATACAAGTACTGTACCGCCTACGCTTCTTATCGAAGATGCTGCAGGCACTGTTTTGTTTGATAACAGTGCTGATCCTACCGACCCGCAAAACCAGCTAGGCAATGAATTAGGCATCAGCCTGGGGATAAATCCAAGTGTGCCCCCAGCGCCGACGGGCCCCTTCAGTGCCGAAGTAGACTTGCGCGCAGAGAAGACTAATCCGTTGAACATAGCGCTGAAATTGCAAGAAGGTCTAGAAGGCCTGGACTTGAGCGACCCTGAACAAAAAGAAGCATTTCGAACCTTAGTAGCTGATACGCTGGATACGCTAACCCAGGCAGAAGAAAGCAATATTCAGGCGAGGACCTCGCTGGGCGCCCGTATCAACGCATTGGAACAGCAGGAAACCGTTAATACTGACTACCAGCTGTTTACTAAGGAAACATTGTCATCGTTCGAAGACCTTGACTATGCAGAGGCTATAAGCCGTTTTGCGCTTCAGCAAAATGTGCTGGGAGCTGCATATCAAAGCTTCTCAAAAATTAAAGAAATGAGTCTTTTTAACTACATTTAGGGAATTCAAAACTCACCATATGCTTTACGGGCCTTTTTGCTGACCTTGAGTTTACTAAGTGTCCGGTTAGCTTCATCTCGTTGCTGCTGAAGAAGAGATGAAGCTTGGTTTTCCAGCTCACGAGACTGCTCAATGATTCGCCGGATCTGAAGCAGAGTTTCTTCATCGTCCGGTTGGTGGCTGAGGAGATCAAGTTCGGCAATGAGATGCTGACGTTGCTGTTGAATACTATCGATACTACTGAGTTCTCCTGCCTTGGCCGCGTCAACAAGAGCCAGGGTGGATTGTAGTAGTCTAAGAGCACATTCCTGAATTGGTTTCATCAGCTTTTAGGCCTTCTTAATATCATGGTGAAAGAGCGTCGTTGAATTTTTGTCTTTTTATTCAATAGATTGAATTCAAAAAAGAGAGGTCTACGGCAGTGCAAATTTTGGTTACCGGCGGCGCAGGCTTTATTGGATCTGCCTTGATCCGCTATCTCATTCAATCGACACAGCACTGTGTAGTCAACCTCGATAAACTCACCTATGCTGGCAATGATCTCAATCTGGTTTCAGTTGCTGACTCAAATCGTTATGCCTTTGAACAGGCAGATGTCTGTGACCGTAGAGCAGTAAAAGAAATTTTTAATCATTACCAGCCCGACATGGTCATGCACCTTGCAGCTGAAAGTCACGTTGACCGTTCGATTGACGGTCCTGCAGCTTTTATAGAAACCAATGTGGTCGGTACCTATACAATGCTGGACGTGAGCAGGGAGTATTGGCAGCAGTTGTCCCCTGATAGGCAGATTACTTTCCGTTTTCACCATGTGTCTACAGATGAAGTATATGGTGACCTGCCACACCCGGATGATGATCCGCAGGCTCGCGAGCATCTCTTCCGGGAAGAGACTGCCTATGCGCCCAGTTCACCTTACTCTGCCAGCAAGGCCAGTTCAGATCACTTGATTAGGGCTTGGGGAAGAACCTATGGTTTGCCGGTTCTGGTGTCAAACTGTTCCAACAACTATGGTCCCTGTCAGTACCCGGAAAAGCTGATCCCGTTGGTGATCTTGAATGCTCTCAGTGGCAAGCCAATACCTGTTTATGGTACAGGAAATCAGATTCGTGACTGGCTATACGTGGACGATCATGTCAGGGCGCTATATGCGGTGATTACCCGGGGTAATGTTGGCGAAACCTATAACATTGGTGGCCACAGTGAGAAACGAAATATAGAAGTTGTCGGGGTGATCTGCGACATACTGCAGAAGCTGTTACCCCCGGTAATCTCTGCCACCCATATGCACGAAGGTGCCATCAAATATCGGGACCTGATCCAACATGTTGAAGATAGGGCCGGCCATGATCGTCGCTATGCCATTGATACCGGAAAAATTCAGCGCACTCTGGGCTGGGTACCGCAGGAAACATTCGAAAGCGGGATAGAAAAGACGGTTCGCTGGTATCTGAATAATCTCGAATGGTGCCAACGTGTCGTTGAAAATAACACGCCTGCGTAAACAGGAGGGCAGTGATGAAAGGTATCATTCTCGCAGGAGGCAGCGGTACACGCCTCTACCCGATTACCAAAGGAGTGTCCAAGCAACTCTTGCCCATTTACGACAAGCCTATGGTCTACTACCCCTTGTCTGTCCTGATGCTGGCTGGAATCCGGGAAATTCTTCTTATTACCACTCCCGAAGATATCCACAGCTTTGAACGACTGCTGGGCGATGGCAGAGAGTTTGGCATAGAGCTGAGCTATGCGGTCCAGCCAAACCCGGATGGCTTGGCCCAGGCTTTTACCATAGGTGAAGACTTTATCGGCGGTGACAGGGTATGTCTTGTGCTGGGCGACAATATTTTTTATGGCCAGGGATTTACACCCAAGTTACGTGAAGCGGTCGCCCGTACGCAAGGCGCGACGGTTTTTGGTTATCAGGTAAAGGATCCTGAAAGGTTTGGTGTCGTGGAATTTGATACGGGCTATCGGGCGATTTCTATTGAGGAAAAGCCGCTGCAGCCCAAATCGAACTATGCTGTCACCGGCCTCTATTTCTATGACAATGAGGTTATCGAAATCGCCAGGTCTGTTGTTCCGTCGAACCGGGGAGAGCTGGAGATCACCAGTATCAACCAAGCTTACCTCCAGCGAGGCTCCCTGAATGTTGAGCTGCTAGGGCGTGGTTTTGCATGGCTGGATACGGGCACCCATGAAAGTTTGCTGGAGGCCGCCCAGTTTGTGGAAACTATTGAGAAGCGGCAAGGTTTCAAGATCGCCTGCCTCGAAGAAATTGCTTGGCGCCAGGGCTGGATTTCAGATCAGGATGTGCTCATGGCCGCTGAAAGACTGTCCAGCAGCATTTATGGACAATATCTGGAGCGAGTTGTAACGCTATGACGATAGATTTGTCACCTATAAATCAGTACTACACCGGAAAAATTACGCAGCATGGTGCTAGCTCAAAAGGGGTGGACTGGAAGGATGAGCAGGGGCATGCATTAAGGTTTGAGCAGTTTCTGCCCCTGTTCAAGACGGATACTGTGTTCTCGCTGAATGACTTGGGCTGCGGTTACGGTGCTCTCTATGGCTACTTGGTGGACAGAGGTTATGAGGTGGCCTATAGCGGCTATGACATATCCGAAAAAATGCTGGTGGAGTGCATTAAGGCTTACCCCGATACCGATATGCAGCTGACCAAGTCTGCCAGCATACAGCAGGGGGCAGACTATTCTGTTGCCAGTGGAATCTTTAACGTACGGCTGGGTATGGATGACGAGGCATGGAGTGAATATGTCGAGAGTGTACTGGATAACCTGTTTGAAAGCAGTAAGAAGGGGTTCGCATTTAACTGCTTGACAAGTTATTCAGACGAAGACAAGAAAAGACCCGATCTTTACTATGCTAACGCTCTTGATCTTTTCCACTTGTGTAAAACCAAGTATTCAAGAAACGTATCACTTATACATGACTATGATCTATATGAATTTACGATCATAGTGAGGACTTGATCACATGAGCTATGATCCCAGTGTTTTTACATCGTCCGACATTGGCCAGTTACAGGCACGAGACGAGTTATTCGAGCTGTATCAAAGCTACCAGGCTCCCCAAAATGAGTTGGAAAGAAGTCTTCCTCTGTTCATGAGAGCGTCGCTGCTAGCCAGGGTTCTGGCAGTTCAGGAAGTGTTTCTGGCTGGTATGAAAACCCCTGGGTGCATCATGGATTTTGGCACTTGGCGGGGCATGATTCCCGTACTATGCGAAAACCTGAGAGCTGTTTATGAGCCTATGAATACGCAAAGGCGTATCTATGCCTTTGATACGTTCGAAGGCTACTCTGGGTTCACCCAAGAGGAGGTCCAAGTCGATAATATATCGGATGGGAAATATTCCGTTGAGGAAAATTATGAAGTTTTACTTGGTAAACTTCTAAATATCCATGAGCGAAATAATGTCTTGGGTAGCATAAATGGGAAACATAAAGTAATTAGGGGGTTAGCTGATGAAAAAATCGATGAAGTCCTGTCCCAAAACCCCGGTCTAACGCTTTCTCATGTTTTTTTCGATTTGAACTGTTATGAACCTACGGAAAAAGTGATGCGATCAATACTGCCTCGGTTAAACAACGGTGGTGTTATTGCGTTATGGCAATTTGGTCGTGAAGAAATTCAAGCTGAAAGTCGAGTATACCTTGAGCTTATAGCTGAAAAAATCAAGGGTACCCTTAAAATGTGCAAGACCTATCCTTCTCTTGTTTACTTTGTTAAGGAGTCGTGATGGACCGGATTGCAATTGTTGGTAATGGGATTCTGTCGCTTGCTTCTGCCTGGAGAGTCCTTCAGAAAAACCCTGCTGCCAGGGTGACCATCATCGGGCCCAAGGCACGTACAGGGTCTGCGTCTCTTGCTGCTCCAGCGATGCTCAATAGCTTTGCTGAACTGGTTATGGGATCTCTTGACCATCCTATCGACCGCAAGAAATTTAGTGTAAGCCAGTTAGCTGCCCGTGCCTGGAGCGATTTCCTTGCTGAAATGCCCGAGTATGAGGTCTCCAGACCTGGCATTGGCAAAGGCACCTTTGTGCTGAATAACGGCAGCACGGACGTTTCAGAAGACGAAAGCTTTGATGCCATTGTCGATTACCTTGAAGAGTTTAATGAGGCTTACCAGTGGGTCAGGCCTACGGAGATACCGGGTTATTCGCCTGCAGCATCAGGGCGGGCACTGCGCGCGATTTATATTGAGCGTGAGAACTTCGTCAACAGTGAACAAGTCATTCAGTATGTCGAATGTGCTCTGGAAAATATGGGGGTCAGTTTTATCGATGACTGCGCGGCATCGCTGGAGATGACATCAGGGATAATATCCTCGGTACAACTGAGGTCTGGTGAGTGTGTTAAGGCCGATAGCTACTTGCTTGCCCTCGGAGCCAATCTTACCAAGCTGATGTCTGACTCAGGCATTGATGTTGAAATGCCAAAAATATTCTATGGCAGCGGTGTTTCCATCGAAATACGGCCCCGGGAATCGAAGCTCTCAAACTGCGTTCGAACCCCGAACAGGGGGTTGGCCTGCGGTATTTATAGTGCCCCTCGGACCCAGGATACTGTTGTCATCGGTGCCAGTAATTATGTGGCGGACTATGCATTGGATTATCCCAGAATCGGCAGCCTTGAAAGCCTGATGAAAGGGACCATGGAGCAGTTGAACAGAGATTTCTACAATGCAGAATTGGTCAACCCGCGTGTGGGCTGGAGACCAACCAGTGAGGATACTTACCCTGTACTGGGGAAGTTAAGCATTGAAAACCTGGTCGTTGCCAGTGGGACCAAGCGCGACGGGTTTCACATGTCACCCATTCTCTCCGACTATATTTCCGACCTGCTGTTGAATGGAAACTCTGAGCTTGATGAGCTTTTCTCGGAGTGGAAGCCTGAAAGAGCACTGATCAGGACATATACCCGTGAGAAAGCGGTTACCGAAATTGTAAAGCATAAACTGAGTGCCATGTATCAGCATGACTTTGTGCCGCCCAAGAGCGCCATGCTGGCTGAGCTGACAGAAAGCATACGAACTGAGGTCGAGTCATTCCATGACAGCTTAGGAGCGAAGGATTGGGGCGTTCATCCTGAGTTATATGATTTGTATCGAAATGGCTATATAGCAGCCGAAAAATGAAAAGGGTTGCTATCTCTCAATCGAACTACATACCCTGGAAAGGGTACTTTGACTTGATCAATTCGGTTGACGTTTTTGTGCTGTACGATGATGTCCAATATACAAGGCGTGACTGGAGAAATCGAAACAAGGTCAAAACATCCACGGGCGTGAAGTGGTTGACAATTCCCGTTGATGTCAAAGGGAAATATCTTCAGAAAATTAATGAAACCCAAGTGTCAGATCCGCTTTGGAATATTCGGCACTGGGAGGAAATAAAGCGTCTATACGGGAAAACGCCTTATTTTTCGCTCTATGCCGAACAGTTTGAGATGTTTTATCTGAGCTGCGGCCATAAATACCTCAGTGATATCAACAAAGAAGCTATTTCCCTGATAAATCGTATTCTTGGCATTGGTACAACGATACTGAACTCCTCGGACTTTGTTATGGAACAGGGGCGTACTGAGCGGCTATTGGATATTTGCAAGCAAGTCGGCGGTACAGCCTATCTGAGTGGCCCGACCGCGCAGGCCTATTTCGATGAAGGCCTTGCCCAAAGCATGGGAGTAACGGTTGAATGGATGGACTATGGCGGCTACCCTGAATACCCCCAGCTTTACCCTCCATTTGAACATGGCGTAACAATTCTTGACCTGTTGTTCAATACCGGCCCGGACGCAAGAAGGTACATGAAGAGCTTCAGTGAATGAACATTCCTTTTAACAACCCCCCTCACACCGGCAAGGAAGAGCAATATGTCCTTTCGGCCATCCATGACCATCGCTTGGCTGGCGATGGTAACTATACCCAGCGCTGTCATGGCTGGTTTGAACGGCAGCTACCCGCCCAGAGGGTGCTGATGACTCCCTCGTGCACGTCAGCACTGGAAATGGCGGCAATTCTGGCGGATATCCAGGCCGGGGACGAGGTCATCATGCCAAGCTTCACATTTGTCAGTACGGCCAATGCCTTTGTCTTGCGTGGGGCTAGAATTGTTTTCGTCGATGTGTGCCCGGACACCATGAACATTGATGCGAGCAAGATCGAAGCGGCGGTAACGGATAAGACCCGAGCGATAGTACCGGTTCACTATGCCGGAGTGGGTTGCAACATGGAGGCTATCCTGTCGGTTGCCGAGCGCTACGGGCTGGTTGTGATCGAGGATGCGGCTCAGGGGATACTGTCTAGCTACAAGGGGCAGAGCCTTGGAAGTATTGGTCATCTGGGTACCTTGAGTTTCCACGAGACCAAAAACATCAGCAGTGGAGGAGAAGGTGGGCTGTTGATCGTCAATGACAGTCGTTTCATTGAGCGTGCTGAAATCATTCGGGAAAAAGGCACCAACCGCAGTCAGTTCATTCGGGGGGAGGTGGATAAGTACAGCTGGGTTGATGTTGGCGGCAGTCATCTGGCTTCAGACCTGCAGGCCGCATATTTGTGGGCGCAGCTGGAAGGGGCTGAAGAGATCACCCAATACCGCCTAGCGGTTTGGCAGCGTTATTATGATGGCCTGCTTGCTCTGGCCAATAGTGGAAAACTTAGGCTGCCAAGGGTGCCGCCATCCTGTCGGCACAATGGCCACATATTCTACCTGAAGGCTCATAGTCTTTCTGAGCGCGAAACATTGCGACAATATTTAGCTACACAAGGGATACAGGCGACGTTTCATTATACCCCCTTACACAGCTCATTGGCCGGGCAAAGGTATGGCTACTTTTCTGGCTATGACCTATACACAACCTCTGGCAGCGAATGCTTGCTGAGATTGCCTCTATGGTATGGCATTACATTCGAAGAGGTTGATCGCGTGATTGAGCAGGTAGAACTTTTTTACCGGTAAGTACCCTTACATCGGGCCTGTAAATCTGATTGTGTAACTCCTACGATTATTGAGTGACCCCCTGCATTGATAACATGCGGCGGAAGCTCTTCTTAAAGGATGACAGTGAACTGAAAGTAGTCCCCCTCACTGCACAGCAGGCTTCCAGTAAATCTACGTTGTAGATCTGAAATTGGAAGCCCGCATTGAATCGCTTTATTCTCGAATAGTGTGGCCGCTTGCAAGGTCATCTGATATGGCGTGTGCGGTCACATTGAATTCTTTATAGGCTGCCATGGGCAGGCTTACAGCTTACCTGATTGAAATGGGAGGTATCACACTGCATCAGATAATTGCTTATATGCTTGAGCAAAAGTATCGGCAGAGGATTGTCTTCCATATATTCTACGTGATAGTGATTTGTTTCTTTGGGTAAGCTCAGAATTATTCATGCTTTCAATTGTATGGGCTTTTTTAAATTCCTCATAGTCATGCGCAAAAAAACCTTGCTTCAGAATTACTCGAGACCATACTGGGTTTAATGACTTAAGCCCTGAAACCGTTATTTCTTTTCTCATTACCACGCTGACACCAAAATAAAAACATGCAGCAACATGCCCAAATCCTTGTTGTCTGTTATGAGCCGATATATAGATTTCTGCAGACCCTAAAACCTTGTAGTAATCAGATTTTTTTATATGTTTTGTTAAAATGTGAACATTTTTTATACCTAGGTTTTTAATTTCTTCTTTAATGCTAATGAGTGACTCATCATTTCCATTGTATGTATACGGAATTATAACAGTGTAGTTTTTTATGTCTTGTTTTAAAGCGAGTGACCTCAGAATATCAATATGGTTATTTGATGGGTCTCCGCTATTACCAACAAAGATTAATTTTTCTTTTATTTCTGGAACAGATATGTCTTCGTACCCAAAGTCATATTTTATTTCTAAAGATGGCTTGGGTGAAAACGTATCATTGAAAATTCTAATCTCATCATCGAGGCTAGTTGCTACGTAACTAATATTATTATTCACAAATCCAATAAAATCATTGTTATTCAAATTGCCATATAGATCACCTCCCCATAATGTCCATATACATGGTTTTTCCCCATTTATCTTTTCAATTGCTTTAAGTTGCCATTCAAAGAATATTCCATGAATAAAAACGGCTGTAACGTTTGAATGTAGACACGTTTTTATGACATCGTGTAGATCATCTGAGGCATTAAAAAAATATGCTGAATTGTTTTTCGTTATATCTACATCATAGTTGACCACTGCTCGTGTCTTTTCAATAAAGATAATACTATTATAATCTTCTATATATTTTCCATTACTCAGAGTGTCTAGAAGTGGTTCACTGTGCATATTATTAAAGCATAAATGGACAAAAGTTTTCTTGTTAGGGTTGATTGATGAGATTTCTCTACTTTTTTTCTCTTCACTTTGAAGGGGGGGTGATAAATCTTGCTGGACTTTATCACGTGTCTCTGTGCAAGAAATGCTTTCCGTGGCAAGTCCTTTAGCATGTCTTCTCCAAATTGTTCTTAACACAATAGAAAGTGTATTTGCGTACTCCTTATCTGCACAAACATTAGATTGTAAAAATATTGTACGCAAGTTTTCTCTTATTATAGATAGGCTGGATAAGTCTGATGTCAGTTCTAAAACCCTGGTCTTATATTGGGAAAAACTGTCAGTAACTAGCTCGTACATACCTGCGTTCTTGATATGTGATGCAGAATGTCGACCTGCAAAAGTTGGCCCTGTACAAGTCACAACAGGGACGCCCATTAACATGGCTTCACAAGTTGTAAGTCCACCCGAATATGGCCAAGTATCTAATGCTATATCAACACGGTTATATGAGCGCAGAAGCTCTTGGTGTGGGGACGGTCCTTCCAGAATAAGTCGGTCCTTGTCTATTCCCATAGCTTCCATTTCTTGGGTTATGCGTTTTACTAACTCAGGACTATTAAATTGGAAGCTTTTTAACAACAAACGTGAATTGGGCGTCAAGTGCATGATGTCAGCCCAGCACGAAAGTATGACTTTATTTATTTTAGTTGGATTGTTAAAACAACCGAAAGTTATGTATTCGTTATTTAGTGCTGGTAGCGTATTGACAGCAGGTGTGTATTCTGGGGGATCATAACAAATATAGTCATGAGGCATTTTGATCAGTTTTTCTGTATAATATTGATCGTGCCCTGTCGGCGTCTCAATGTGGTCACTGAGCAAGTAGTCGATGGCATCCACTGCCGTGGTGTTAATGAGGCCACCGACCCATTTTATGATAATGGGGGCAGGCTTCATTGCAATAGCTGACATTCTGGAGCCGTTATTGTGTCCTGCAAGGTCTATAAGGATGTCGATTTTTTGGCTTTTTATATGCTCAAATAGCTCAGGACCAAACAGCTGTGTTATACGGTGCCATTCACTACAGCAATTTGCTATACGAGTAGTGATGTCGTCTCTCGCATCATTGCTACTGAATGCAATAAAGTCTGCTTGTTCTTTTGGGAAGGCTTCCAGAACCGAGGTTATCATCTGTCCTACTGGGCTGCGTTTGAAACCATCCGATATCAAACCAATACGGAGCTTCTTTTCCGGCTCCATGCTGAGATGCTTATGCTCTGTTTCCTGCCATGCAGGAGCGTATTGTTCTTGCCATAACTTGCAGGCTTTAAAAATTTCGTCTCTGGATTTGTCTGGATGATAGTGCAAGGTTGTCAGGTAATTTGAGTACGCTGAAGCATCATCGCCGCTGAGTGTCATCGCCTGCTGATAGCACTCTAGAGCGCGATCCAGATTGCCCAGATCTCGTTCAATATTACCAATGTCCATCCAGTGCCTGAAGTCGGCTGGCTGGAGTTTGGCAAGGTGTTCAAATAAGCCTTTGGCTTTTTCCAGCCGGTGAAGGGCCTTTAGGGCTGAGGCTTTTAGCTGAAGTAACCCTGGTTGCTCGAGGTTCGTTCCCAAGCAAGAGTCGCAGACGTTCAGGGCTGCTTGGTATTGGCCTATGTTGTAATGCATAAGTGCAAGGTCATTACAGAGCTTTGCATCTTTTTGGTTGGTGTTATATGCCAGTGATAAGACTTCAATTGCTTTGTTTATTTGGTCGGCTCTGCGAAGTGCTGCAGCGTATTGCACCGCAATAGATGCATCTTCAGGGGCTAGTTCAAATGCACGTTTCGCTGGTGATAAGGCACGTGCGATGTCACCCTCTTGTAAGTGCCAGGCTGCAAGCCCTTTCCAAACGGCGGGATTGTTAGGGAGGCGTTTGCACTGCTGTTCTAGCTGCTTTAACAGACTCTGCCCCTGATTCGTCTGAGCAGTTCTTGTTGCTTGTTGTTTCCTGTTACGCGCTTTCTTAGCCATGAATTAGATCCTGCCCTTATCTTTGCTCAAAGGTTACTTAAAAATTCCATTTAAATGAACGCTAGATGCGCTGTTCTGGAGTAACTACTGGCGTGGATCCTGTGGAACTTCTCTCGATCCAAGCAGAGGTGTGAAATCAATCTGAATTTTTTCTAAAGCCCTGCTGCAGGGTGCCGATAACAGGATCACAAGCAGACAATGCTGCTCAATTTATACTTCATTGCACAATGGCCGAACAGGCTGCCCTATTGAGGAGAACGACTCATGGCAATGGTAATCAACTCAAACATCATGTCGCTCAATGCTCAGAATCAGCTGAACAAGAGCCAGAATGACCTGAACACCTCGATGGAGCGCCTGACCAGTGGTAAGCGGATCAACTCCGCTGCTGACGACGCGGCAGGTCTGTCCATCGCAAACCGTATGACCTCTCAGGTCCGAGGCTTGGATCAGGCGGTTCGTAACGCTAATGATGGTGTTTCTCTGATCCAGACCGCGGAAGGTGCACTGGACGAGTCTACCAACATTCTTCAGCGTATGCGTGAGCTGTCAATCCAGTCCGCGAACGGAACCTATGATACTGGTAACCGCTCAACCTTGAATGCCGAAGTTGAACAGCTGAAAGAAGAACTGACTCGAATTGCTGAAACTACCAGCTTCAACGGTCAAAAAATTCTTGACGGTACGTTGGGAGATATCTCTCTGCAGGTTGGCTCAGAAGCGAATCAGACTATTGATTTCAGCATCGGTGCACTTGACTCTGAAAACTTGGGTGTTTCCGATTCTGCGGGTGTTGGTTCAATTAGCCGGACTGCAGATGGAGCAGATGTTGCCACTGCGGTTACAAATATGACTCAGCTGGGCACCGGTGACCTGGTTATTAATGGTGTTTCCATTGATGCAGCTGACTCTTCAGCAGACAATGCATCTTCAGCGGGTAAAACTGGCAGTGCTCTTTCTACTGCTGCGGCAATCAATGAAAAATCGGACCAGACAGGCGTTACTGCAGTCGTAGGTGAAACTACTCTTGGCGGTGCATCAATGACCGCGGGTGACGCGGCTGGTACCGTTACTGTAAACGGCGTTGCAATCAGCGTTGAAACTACCGCAGATGCCGCAACTACCCGTGCTGCGATTACTGACGCAATTAACGCTGAAAGTGATCGTACTGGTGTCCGTGCCGTCAACACCGACAGTGACGATGGCGGTATCACTTTGGTTGCTGATGACGGCCGTAATATTGCCTTGGAGCTTGCTGGTGTCACATCCGCTCAGACTGGTCTGGGTGGTAATGATGGCGCGGCTCGAATTGCTACTGGCACTGTAACGCTTGTTTCTGACAGTGGAAGTGATATCACTATTGAATCTGGCGCAACAGGTAGTGCTGCTGATGCTGGTTTCCAGGAAGGCTCCTACAGTGGCGCCGCTTCTCAGGTTTCTTCAAATTTGAATGACAGTACAACAGCGCTGGTTGCCGGAGATGTTGTGATCAATGGCGTGTCTATTGGTGCCTCGTCAGCTGTTGATGATACAGCCTCTAGTGTCAATAAGGATGCGAGTGCGATTTCCAAAGCTGCTGCCATTAACGAGGTCTCTGACAAGACAGGTGTTACAGCTGTCGTAAATGAAAATATCGTTAATAACGATACAGCTCAGACCAATGCAGGTAGTGCAGCGGTGTCCGGCACCATCAACGGTGTTTCAATTCAAGCATTCACAAGTACCACAGACAACAGCATTAACCGTCAGACTTTCGTTGATGCAGTGAATGCTATTTCTGATCAAACAGGCGTGACTGCTGTCGATACAGGTGAAGACGGCACTACCGCAGGCGGCGGTGTGCAGCTGATTGCCGAAGATGGCCGTAATATTGAACTGAATGTTACCAACGGCTCCGAAGTTGGTGTGGCAGCAAACTCTACCTTTATTGGTGAGTTTACTCTCAAGTCTGATAGCGAGATTACTGTTTCCAACGGGTCTACAGGTAATATTGCCAATTCGGGCTTGAAGGTGGGTACTTACGGCGGCGGTGAAGATGGCTCATCTATTGCCAACATCGACATCAGTACTGCTGCAGGTGCTCAGAAAGCAATTGGCGCAATCGATAACGCGCTGGAAAAGATCAACGAGACTCGCGGTGATTTGGGTGCGGTTCAGAACCGTCTGGACTTCACTATGAATAACCTGTCCAACATCTCCGAGAACGTGTCTGCAGCTCGTTCACGTATCGAAGACGCTGACTTTGCACAGGAATCAGCAAACCTGTCCCGTGCTCAGGTATTGCAGCAGGCTGGTACTTCCATGCTGGCGCAGGCCAATGCCGCTCCCCAGCAGGTACTGTCTCTGCTCCAGTAAGCCTTCGACAGAGCTAAAAAGAAAAGGCCACCTTCGGGTGGCTTTTTTGTATAAAAAATAAGCTAAAGATAGTCTCTTGGTGGCCGACATAGAGGCTACGGGGCAGTGCGTTTCATCTGCCTGTAACTGGGGCAAGCGGAGCCGGGTGTGTCATAATGGGATTCTTGCTTGTATGAATAACAGTAGATCACTGGGGGTCATATGAATATCGACTCTTCGGGCGTAGGTAGCGCCCAGGCAATACAGCAGGGTACATCTTCTCGTCAGATGGCAGATGCCGGGTCGACGAATGCATCGGCAGTACCGGTTCAAACGGTTAATGCTTCGTCTGAATCAGTGCAGCAGACGAACGCTACTGAGAAAACTGCGGCTTCGATTGAAGACTTGCAGGAAGCTGTTGAGAAAATGAACCAGCTCATGGATAGCTACAACCGCTCGCTTCAGTTCTCGGTAGATGATTCTACGGAGGATGTGGTGATTAAGGTTGTGGATCGAGATACAGATGAGGTTGTACGACAGATTCCTTCGGAAGAAACTTTGAAGTTTTCTGAGTTTCTTGAAGGAATGGTCGGTCTCATCTTTGATGAACGTGCATAGGCTTGCCAAAGCGGAATTTGGCGTTTGAGAGTCCAGGAGGTTAATTGTGGCAAATAATATTATTTCTTCCCTTGGTGGCGGGTCAGGGATAGATACGTCGAACCTGGTCACTCAGCTAACCGAGCTTGAGCGCGCACCTCAGGAAAACCGCCTCAATAGCCGTCAGGAAAAACTCGAAGCACAAATATCAGCG
The DNA here is from genome assembly GCF_900155945.1 of Marinobacterium stanieri. GTDB lineage: Bacteria > Pseudomonadota > Gammaproteobacteria > Pseudomonadales > Balneatricaceae > Marinobacterium > Marinobacterium stanieri. The sequence continues at coordinate 84,051 of NZ_FTMN01000012.1, read as the reverse complement.
TATGGCACTTTGAAGAGTGCCATGTCTGAGTTTCAGAGCATGCTATCGCCTCTGGCAAACCCGGATACCTTTGCCGCGCGCTCGGTTGCCTTTCCTGATACTGACCTGATCACACCAAATTCTCTGGATCCAGGGGCTCAAGCAGGTAGTTATCAGATCGAAGTGCTGGACGTTGCTCAGGCGCAGACCCTCGTTATGGCAGCCAATAGTGATAAAGATGCTGCTCTGGGGGCAAGCGGTGAGCTGAGCATTCAGTTTGGTACCTGGACATATGCATCCGGAAACCCGGACACTTTCGGTGTTAATGCTGATAAGCCAGCGTTGAACATTGAGGTTGAAGCAGACGATACACTTGCAACTCTGGCTGAGAAGATCAATGGCAGTGACTCTGGTGTCCAGGCCAGTGTCATGAAAGTGGACGACCAATATCAGCTGATGTTGACCGCGCCATCAGGCGAAGACAATGCAATGTCTGTAACGGGTACTGATGATGGCACCGGTACGGACGCAACTTTCTTGCAGGGACTTAACTTTAACGAGGCCGGCCTGTCCGCTGGCGTTACTGAGACTCAGCAGGGCAGTGATGCAGTTCTAAAGATCAATGGCCTGGAAGTTCGCCGAGAAACCAATGAAATTGATGATGTTATTGATGGATTCAATTTCACGGTCAACAAAGCAAGTGTCGGGGAAAGTATCAATTTCTCGGTCGAGTCGGATTCCAGTGTCGCTGATCAGGCGATTCGTGATTTTGTTGAAGCTTACAACAGCTTCTATGAGACGGCGAAAAACCTTACCGGGTACAGCAAGGACGAAAACAACCAGACAATTCGGGGTGATCTTGCCACTGACGGTACGGCCAAATCCTTGTTGAGCCAACTACGTTCGGTAATAGGCTCTGAGGTTGAGGGGGTCGAATCGGGTTTCACCGCGTTGACGAACCTGGGGATTCGTACTGAGCTTGATGGTACCTTGTCGATCAATGAAGCCGAGTTCAGCTCGGCCATGAATGACAACTTCGACCTGGTTGCGGACCTATTTGCTCAGAAAACATCCTCCAGTAGCAGTTTTCTGGAGGTGGGTGTCGGCACCCGGGGTAATGGAGCTCAGCCTGGTAGCTATGAGGTCGTCATTACTCAGGACCCGGCTAAAGGTGAACTGGTTGGTGCAGATATCCAGAACCTGTTTGATACGCCTCTGGATACAACCGGTGGTGGCTATACTTTCAGCTTGGAGGTCAACGGAGTTGCCTCAAGTACAATTACCCTTGATGGGATTTATAATTCAGCCGAAGAGCTCAGGGCTGATCTGCAGTCATTAATCAATGGCGACAGCAATCTTAAGTCTTCCAATGCTGCGGTAGATGTTGGCTTTGATGCGGTCACAGGTCAATTCAGTTTTACGTCGAGGGAATACGGCGATACCTCTACGGTCAATATCAGTAACCAGTCTGCGTCTATGGACGCGCTTGGTTTGGGGGCAGCGTCTGGTGTTGTCAGTACGGCAGGTCAGGATGTTGCTGGCACCATTAATGGTGAAGAGGGCTTTGGTGCAGGTGAGGTCTTACTGCCTGCTCTTGGTTCCTCTGGTTACGGTCTTAACTTCACTGCCAAGCCAGGGTCTGCTGCTTTAGGCAGCTTTACGGTCGGCTTCTCTCGAGGTATGGGCGGGGAGCTCAGCTCTCTGATTGATCGCTTTCTTGCCAGCGATGGGGCCATATCGACACGTGAAGATAATATGGATAATCAATTGGATGGTATCGCATCTGATCGTGAGGATCTTGACCGCCGTATGGAGCAGTATGAGACGCGTATTAGCGCCCAATTCCTCGCCATGGAACGGATTATAAGCAGCCTGAATGCTACAGGAGACTCCCTGGATGGTATTCTTGACAGGTTGCCATTTACTGCACAAAACAACTAGTTCTAGAACCGTTTTCCCAATCACGAGATTTTTAGCGCATGATCAACAAAGCCCTTAACCAGTACAAAAGCGTCGATCTGAATACCGCTGTCGAGGCAGCAAGCCCGCACCAGTTGATCAGCATGTTGTTCCGTGGTGCACTGGAAGCTCTTGCCAAAGCGGCTGGTGCTATTGAGCGTAAGGATATTCAGCTGCGTACGCAGCAGATTAACAAGGCCAGCGAGATCATCGTTACTCTGAAAGGCAGTTTGAACCTTGAAGAGGGGGGTGAAGTTGCTGAAAACCTGGATGGCCTTTACGACTACATGCTGCGTACCTTGATGCAAGCCAACCGTGAAAACGATGCTGCCAAGGCCAAGGAAATCAGCGAGCTGATCGTTACCATCTCTGAAGGCTGGTCACAGATTCCGGCTGAAGAACACCAGACTACTTCCTACAAGGAAGGCTGAGTTGATAGGTTGTGCTGTATTTACTCGAAGCCGGGCATAGCCCGGTTTTTTTATAATTTTTATCTAGGACTAAACTTAAATATAATTAACCTTTAGTTAAATTGTTATTAAGGTTTTTCTTTAATATTTCAAATATCATTCCCTCCTGCGCATATTTATATACCATAATAGTGCTTATCGTTGCAGTGGTGCGACATTTTTGATTTTCGACACCATTTGGCAACATGTTCTGATTTTTAATTTTAAAAAATACTCTTTAAAACAGTATTCTGCTGAATTAACATGTAGCACGATTTTAAACTGGGCTACCAGGAATTAATTCAATGGAACTGAATTTAATAGTCGTCAATGGGCAACATTTTGGCTCGGGCGCCGAGAGTGTTTTGGTCGATGTGGATGTTTTTTCTATCGGTCGAGGCACGGATAATTCTTGGGTATTGCCTGACCCCGACCTGCATATCTCTAGTAAGCATTGTGTCATTCATCGCAAAAACAACGAGTTCCATTTAACTGATATTAGTACCAACGGTGTGTTCCTGAATGGAGCAGATGAGCCTGTTGGTCGTGGTTCAAGTATCGTCTTGAAGCAGGGTGACTTATTTACTGTAGGGGGCTTCGAAATCAAAGCAGAGCTCTCAGATGTTGGTGCGCCTGAGAGCGTCGGTGAATCTTTTGATGAGTTGTTGTCAATGGATTCCCCTATCGGAGAAACACCTGACTTTGCCAAAATCATTGCGCCAGTTCCTGATCTGGGTTCTCACGGCGCTCATTTAGATAGTCCCCAGATTAACCGTATAGCACAGAAAGTGGTTCCTCCTGAAAAGGAAACTTTCAGGGTGCCGTCTGCCTCCGAGGTTTCACCAGCATTCAGCGGGCCACCCGATGAGCGAGTTGATACGCCAGTTAGCGGGGCAATTCCCGAGAACTGGCTTGACCAGTTGGAAGGAACAACAGTTCCCCCTGTAATCGCTTCAGGCGGGTCAACAGCCGTTACAGGTATGGCCGACGAGCCAGATTTTCAAACCCAGCATGATACTGAAGCGTTTGTGCAGCAGGATTTGAATCGGACGCCTGTTGTAGAGACTGAGGGCTCCTCCGAGGCTTTTACAAGCACTCCACAGGTTGAGCTTTCTGAGGCGCGAGCGGCAAACACTAATCCGTGTAATAACTCAAAAAGTGACTTTGAGTTGTTTCTTGAGTCTGCTGGTGTTTCAGCTGAGCTCAACCGAAGCGATAAAGATACAAGTGAGGTCGCAAAGGAACTGGGTGAATTGTTGAGAATCCTGTTACAAGGAATTGTTGAAGCCTTGGCAACGCGGAGCCTGGTGAAAGGTGAGTTCAGATTGCAACAAACCATGATCAGACCCTCCGAAAACAATCCGCTCAAGTTTTCTCCAACAGGTGTGGAGGCGCTCAAAATTATGCTTATGTCAGGTTCTTCTGCATATATGAGCTCTTCTGCTGCGGCTACGGAGGGGTTTCGTGATGTTCAGGCACATCAATTGGCTATGATGTCTGGTATCCAATCTGCATTTGAAAAGTTGCTTTCAAGGTTTGACCCTGGCCAACTGGAGGATGGTTTTACACGCAGGCCCAGGTACAAAAGCAGAAATATTATGGGGCGTGAGCAGATTGACTACTGGAAAGAGTATAAAGACTTTTATGAGGAAATTTGCTCTCTCATGAAAGACGACTTTCAAAGCCTATTTGCCAATGAGTTTGGTAAAGCTTATGAAGATCGACTAAGGCAGTTGAAATGAAACTGTATTGTAAATGGGTAGTTTTAATTTTTGCTGTGTTGCATCTCGCCGGGTGTGCCAGCAAGAACCCTATAGAAGCCATTCTTAATCCACTTGATGGTATTGAGGAAGTTTTGGTGGATAAGGGAAAGCCCATTAAGCTCGAAATGTATATTGATGCAAATACAGATATAAACCCTGATGACAGTGGGCAGGCATCACCTCTTGAAGTTCGAGTTTACCAATTTGAAAATATCAATGATTTTCAACGGAAAGACTTTTTCTCATTGTATCAAGGAGCCAGTAAGCCCGAAGGGCTTTTGGATGAGCAGTATTTGATATTGCTTCCCGGAGGTAATGAAAGTATCAGCACCGATTTGAACCCGCGAACCCGCTACATAGGTGTCGTCGCGGCGTACCGTGATATCGATGAGTCTAGCTGGCGTGACTCTTTGCAGGTGCGAGATTCGCGAGGTTTTTTGAGTCGTATTATTTCCTCGCAAAGAGCCATGCGGATCGATGTGGTGGCGGAACGGTCCGCAATTGAAATGGTAGAGGGCGAATAAAGGATTATGAGTTGGCATCGCAAGGTTGCGTGGCTTGAAGGGATGTTTATCCGGCCGCAGCATTTTCAACAGCAGGACCGCTATTTAGAGCAAATGTTCAGTGAGACACGTGCTCAACTTCACCCATATGGATGGGGGGTCAGTGCGCTGGAGTTTGATGACTCCGCGTTGCGCCTGGGTAAGGTTGTGATCAGGAAGTGCCGTGCCATCATGCCTGATGGCAGCCTGATTGTTATCCCGGCAGAAGACGATGTTCCCGAACCGCTTGAGCTGACGGTTGAGGATGAAGGCAGCCTGGTATATTTGGCTACGCCTATCTGGCGGGCAGGAACTAAAGATATAGATCGTCAGGTGCAAGCGGATACGAATGCCCGCTACCGGATATCCAGTCTGGAAGTTCCCGATGTAGTCGCAGGATCAAGTACATTGGCAGATATTGAAGTTGCAGGAAAGAAAACGCATCTTCTGCCCGCTCGAGAATATCATCACCAGTTTACGGGGATACCTGTTGCACGTATTCGGTCAGTAAAAAACCAGTCGGTTGAGCTGGATGAAAACTATGTGGCGCCAACCCTGAATGCAATGCATTCAACCTTGATATCAAAAGTTTTGAATGAGGTGCATGGGTTAACACAAATGCGAATTATGGCGCTTGCAGATAGACTTAATTCTGCAGCAGGTGGCGGATCCGTCGAGGTGGCGGATTTTTTACTTTTGCAGTTGCTGAACCGGCAAGAACCTTTACTTGAGCATTATACCAAAACAGATCATCTGCATCCGGCTGAGCTGTACCGTGTGCTTGTGCAGTATGCCGGTGAATTAGCCACATTTACTGCGGAAGGCAAGAAGCTGAGAGGCCGACCGGTTTATCAGCATGAGGATCTTCAACAGACATTCGAAGCATTTGAGGCGGTATTGCAGCAGCCACTTGGTACGATGCTTGATCAAAATGCAATCAAGATTGAGCTCGAAGAAAAAGGGTATGGAATCCGCGTCGGTTATATACCGGAAACAGAATCTGAATCTCTGTTTGTACTCTGTGTCAGAGCGGATATGCCGCGGGAGGATCTAAGGAGCCTGTTGCCGGCCCAGGCCAAGATTGGTCCGTTGGAGCAGATTACCAGTCTGGTTAACCGGCAATTGCCAGGTGTCCGTTTGGAGCCCCTTCCTGTCGCTCCACGTCAAATCCCCTACTACAACGGCGCTGTGTACTTCGAGTTGGCCACTCAGGGAGTCTTGTGGCAACAGATATGTGAGTCCAGAGGTTTGGCATTGCATATTGGCAGCCAGTTTCCTGGTATTCAACTGGAATTGTGGGCAATCAAATAACCACGCTGTAAATGGAATAGGTGGAAATGGATTTCAGCGGTGATCGTACGGTCGTTATTCCAACACCCGGCGGGCAGTCAGGCTTTTCTGAACCTGCAACGGACCCTCATGATCGAGCGACTGGGCAGTGGTCGACGCTTTTTGATGACTGTGATGGCAAGGTGAGTTCCGGCTTCAATCGTCTGGAAAATGCTGCCTTCAAGTTGTTGAGCCTGATTCCTACTATCAGGCGCTCACATTCCAATCCCAGTGCGGGTTTGTTACGCCAGCAGATGAGCGAAGAAATTGAGCAGTATGAAAATAATGCTCGTCAGTCAGGTGTTGACATCAGAACTGTGATGATGGGGCGTTATATATTATGCACAGTTCTGGACGAAGTTGTTCTGAATACCCCTTGGGGAGGGCAGAGTGATTGGCAAACACGCAGTCTTCTAAGCATTTTTCATAATGAAACTTGGGGAGGGGAGAACTTTTTTATCATGTTGACCCGGCTTGAAAAAGACCCGGGAGCCAATGTGGATCTTCTCGAGTTAATGTATATCTGCCTGACACTTGGCTTTGAAGGTCGATACGCCCTGGAGGCAGACCGGATGGGAAAGCTTGCAGAGATCCGTTCTCGCTTGTATCGAGTGATTCGGACCCAGCGTGGTGAGACCATTCGACAGCTTTCACCTCATTGGCAAGGTGTCGCCAGTGCAAATCGAAACCTTCGCAGGTTTGTCCCTCTGTGGGCTTTTACAGCGGTGATGGCAGGTGTGCTGGCATTATTGTTTTTCACCTTGCTATACCTGCTAAACCAAATATCGACCCCCGTGTTTCGTGATGCAGCGAATCTTGCTGAAAGTGTAAGTACTTCTTTCGAACGCCAACGTGTTGTTGATCTCTCGGCCCTGCAAAAGTTGCGTATTTTTCTAAAGCCGGAAATCGATGAAAACCTGGTGGCTGTAGAGGAACGTGATAACCGTGTGCGAATAATCTTGCGGGGGGATCTGTTTTTCCGTTCTGCACAAGCGGGAATTATTGCCAGTTATGAGCCCTTGCTGAAGCGAATCGCCCAGGCCCTGTATGAGGTTGAAGGCAAAGTTCTGGTGGAAGGGCACTCAGATAGTCAGCCAATCAGTACTTTCAAATATCCATCCAATTGGCATCTCTCTTTGGCTCGAGCGGAAGAAGTGGCCGATCATTTGGCCGCTTACACACGTGAATCTGAACGTTTCGAAGTGGAAGCAAAGGCCGACACCGTTCCGGTTGCCGACAACGGTAGTGCAGAAGGAAGAGCCAAGAACCGCCGAGTAGAGATAGTGCTGCTGTCCAACGTTGTCTGGCGAACGGGTGAGGGAGAATAATCATGCGCTTTTTGACTGCTTTGGCTTCGCGGCTCAAAACACTGTTTGGCCTTTTGGCGCTGGTGGTTATTGCACTGCTGATATGGTTTGTTCTGCCAGCAGTAATGATTGGGGGAAATGACCCCTTCGGTTCGGCGTTAACCCGCGGTGGAATGATTGCCGGCATGTTTGGTATGGCCTTGTTGTACAAAGCTAAAACCTATTTTCAGAATAAGCGCAAGAATGAACAGCTTTCGTCTGAGATTGCCTCGAAACCGGAAGCCGAGAAGGCACAGCCTGCCCAAGGTGAAATTGATGAACTGAAGGAAAAGTTCGACACAGCGCTTTCCATGTTGAAAAAAGTCAAAACGCGGGAAGGTGGGCGCGGCAGCTATCTGTATGTCTTACCCTGGTACGTGATGATAGGCCCACCCGGTGCAGGCAAAACAACAGCCTTGGTCAACTCTGATTTGCACTTCCCACTGCAAGATTCTGTCGGCGCATCAATCAAGGGTGTCGGAGGAACACGTAACTGTGATTGGTGGTTCACTGATGAGGCTGTGTTGCTTGATACGGCTGGGCGTTATACCAGCCGAGACTCACAATCAGAGCAGGATGAAGCGGAGTGGCAGGGCTTCCTTGAGTTGCTTGGGCGTTACCGCAAGCAAAAGCCTATCAATGGCATCATTATCAGCTTTCCTGTCGAGAGTTTGCTCAAGCTCCAGGAATCTGAACTGATTGCGCATGCCAGGCAAATCAAACAGCGTATTCAGGAGTTTCAGGAACGTTTCGGGATACGGTTTCCTGTTTATATCTGCTTTACCAAGTGTGACCTTTTGCCTGGGTTCAGTGAATATTTTGATGATCTGGACAGAGAAGAAAGGGAGCAGGTGTGGGGTATCACCTACCCATACGAAGGTGATGAAGAGCAGGATGTTGTCCCAACTTTTTTGACGGAGTTTCGCACCCTACAGGATCGAATTCAGTCACGAGAGCTTGAGCGCCTGCAGGTGGAGAATGATCTTGGGCGCCGCAATCAGATTTATCTGTTTCCCCGTTCATTTGGTCTGCTGCAGGGCTCTATCGTTACTTTTTTACAAGAGGTATTCAAATCCACGCGCTTTGAAACGCAGCCAATGTTGAGAGGGGTGTATTTCACCAGTGGCACTCAGGACGGCACGACTTTGGACCGTGTAGTGAATGCTCTGGGTGCACGGTTTGGCCTTCGGGCTGAAGCGCAAGGTCTCAGGCCAGGCAAAGGCAAGGGGTACTTCCTGCGGCACCTGTTCCAGAAGGTTATTTTTGCCGAAGCCGGTCTAGCCGGTACCAACATCAAGCATGAGAAGCGGATGTTTATTTTCCATATGCTGGGATATGCATCTGTCTTGCTGCTGTCGCTTGGGGTGGCTGGTTACTGGGGCTATGGTTTTGTGGAAAACCAGGGGCTGGTTCAGCGTGCTAATGCAGCTGTCCAGGCTTCGAATGAAAGCATTGCTGAAATAAGTCGCTATGACCAGAGCGTGCTGGCGCCCGCCACCGCGCTGGAACAGGTAAGGCAATTGCCGGGCGGGTATGCCGACCAGCAAGCCAGTTCCATCCCCTGGTGGCACTATCTGGGTCTGAACCAGGGGGACAAAATTGGCCAGGGAGCAGTTTCGGCTTATCAGCAGTTGCTCTATAAGGGCTTTTTCCCACGCCTGCTGTTGCAAGTCGAGCAGCGCCTGCATGACCGTCAAAACAACGCCGATTACTTGTATGAAACACTGAGGGTGTATCTGATGCTGACGTCGCCTCAGCATCTTGAATCGACCGCGGTGCAGGGGTGGTTTAAACGTGAATGGGAACACCGTCTACCACAGGGAACAAGAGGGAATGATCGAGAACAGTTAGAGGCACATTTACATGCGTTGCTTGAGTACCTGCCTCAGGAGTCAGATGTCGAGCCGGATACCGAGCTTGTAGCTGGCGTTCGTCAAATCCTGAGTACGCTGCCTCCCGCTCGGCGCCTGTATTTCCGGCTTCGACAAAATGGCCTTGCTGATCCTGAGCTAACACCCTTTCGTTTAGTGGATGCCATCGGCAGCCAGGCTGTGTACATGTTCAGGTTCCGGAATGGCCAGCCGATCACAGCCGATGTGAACGGGTTTTTCACGCGTGAGGGTTACAGGAAATATTTCCTGGAGAAGCGTGCTGACTTATTAGGGCGCTATCTGAGTGATGAATGGGTGATGGGTCAGGAGTACGGCCTTGAGTCTATTGGCGTCAGTGCAAACAAGATGGAGCGGCAGCTGGAAGGAATGTATTTGGATGAGTACCTTCAGGTCTGGAGAAACTATCTGGATCAGGTGGACTTTACCCCGATGAACAGTCCGCGGGAGACTCTTGGAGTTCTGCGAGAGCTGGCCAGTAAGGATTCCCCTTTGGTTGATCTGCTCAAGGCAATTGCCTATCACACATCTGATGAGGCTTTTGCCAGCTTGCCTGAGGTTGCTGATGTAGATAACAGCACAACAGATGGTGATACTTCAGCCAATCTGATTAATACCGGTGAGGCACTTGCACTTAGAGATCGCTTGCCAAACCCGGTCGTTGAGTACTTTGCGGACTTGAACGTCTTGGTCAGTGCAGAGGAAGATCGGCCGGCACCGATTGAAGGGACAATCAGAATGCTGGATGAACTCTATGTTGAGATGAAAGCAATGGATGGCGCTCTGAACAGAGGACGTACTGCATTCCAGGCTTCATCTGAACCCATGGGATCTTCTTCAGTTCTGCAGGATATGGATGCGGAAGCATCACGACAGCCCGTGTTTCTTGCCGGCCTTATGGGAAAAATTTCCCAGAGCGCGAAGCGTCATACAACCTCGGATGCAAGGCAATATATGAGCCGGCGCTGGGAAAACGATGTGGTGCGACACTGTAAGAAAATGATTGAAGGGCGCTACCCATTCAACAAGCGCAGTCAGCGAGAAATTACGCTGGATGACATGACCGCCTATTTCGCACCAGGCGGAACACTTGATCAGTACTTTAACGATGTTGTGATAGACCATATCGATACTTCCCGTCGTCCCTGGCGGTGGAACTATAGCCAGGGTATCAGCCTGGGCTTCTCCGATGATGTACTTCGCCATTTGGAATTGGGTCGATCTATTCGCGATACCTTCTACAGAACAGGTGCTAACAGCCCAGCCGTTTCCTTTGAAATCAAGCCTGTGCGGATGGATAAATCGATTTTGCGGATGAGCCTTTCTATCGATGGTGAACAAATGGGATATGCGCACGGTCCGGTCACTGGGCGTCGTTTTGTTTGGCCGGGAGCCAACAGGGCTTCTGGTAAGCGTGGTATCGCTCGATTGGTGGTCGTCACTCTTGAGGGTCAGGAATCCATTACCGAGCAAGGCGAGTGGGCGTTGTTCAGACTCTTTGATCGTGCTGATGTGAAACGTTTGGATGCCGAGCGTTATGAATTGACCTTCCAGCTGAAAGGACGCTATCGCGTTTCAATGGAGGTGAAGGCGGGGAGCGTATACAACCCGTTCCAATTAGCTGAATTGCGACAGCTGAGGTGTAACTGATGTCCGGGGTAGAAATTGGAATTTACGGCAAGCTCCCCGCTCATGGGGATTTTGTCAGCCTGCATACAAATGCCGAACTGACGGCAGGTTTGTACGACTGGTGCAATGATGTGATCTACGCAAGTCGGACGAAGATGGGGGAGGTGCCTTGGCTGAAAGCGTATTTGGTATCACCTGCATGGCGCTTTTGTATGCTTGTGCCTGATCAGCCAGCACAAGCGACTGCAGGGGTGATGCTGCCTAGTGTAGATGCGGCCGGTCGCTATTTTCCTCTCTTTCTGTTGTTCCAGCTGGATGCCGAAAGAGTGCCTACGGCATGGTTGTTCAAGGAAGCTGAACCCTTGTTGACTGCTCTTGAACAGTCAGGAATTGAAGCCCTGCAACGCCAGCTGGATGTAAAAGATCTTCAGCTACTGATTCAGCAGAAAACCTCCAGTCTGGCGTTGGGTGATGCGATGACGTTGCCTAACAGTACCGAACTGGTTCAGCGCCGCCTTCCGCTGGTGCTGGATCTCATGGTCGGTGATGTAGGTGGGAGCCTCTGGTGGTCATCCATGTCGCTGAACAGCAAGGACAAGCCTTTTTGCAGTTTTGCCGAGCTGCCTCAGGCCAGTGAATATGAGGCATTGATAACCGGGAATGGATTCTGAGCAGTATGACCACACCAGGATGGAATGGCCACGGACAAACGGATGTAGGCATGGTTAGGAGCGAAAATCAGGATAGCTTCGCATGTCTTAACACCTGCGGAATTTGGTGTGTCGCTGATGGTATGGGTGGCCACAAGGAAGGCAGCATTGCCAGTCACTTGATCACGCAAAGCCTGGAGAGCCTGGAGGCACTTGAGTTCAGAAGTTTTTCTGAATTGCTCAATAAGGCGCAGCTGGTCTTGGATGAGGCAAACACTGCGCTTTGCGATATGTCCAAAAGTTTTTATGTCGACGATGTTATCGGAACAACAGTTATAGCCTTACTTATCCATGAAGAGCAGGCAGCCGTGCTTTGGGCCGGAGACTCGCGACTTTATCGCATGCGAGGCAATAGCTTTGAACTGATTACCCGAGACCATACCCAGTACGAAGCCTTGGTCAATCAAGGTGTTATTTCCACAGACACACCTGAGGGAACTCATCCTGCCAGCCATGTTTTGACCAGGGCTCTGGGTGTGAACACTCATACCAGTGTGGAGTTGAAATATCTTGATCTCGAAATTGGTGACCGTTTTTTGCTTTGCAGTGACGGGCTGTCCAACATGATTGAACAGTTAGAGCTTGGCAAAACGCTTTATTACAGCGAGGACAAGCAACGGGCGGTTGCCAATCTCGTCAACATGGCTTTGGCACGTCAGGCCAATGACAATGTCACCGCGCTGATTGTAGACAGGGAATAAGTGATGAAAGTCGGTTTGAGAGTCAGTCTTATAGCGTCTTTGTTGTTACTGCAGGGCTGTGTTATGAACGCCAAGAAGGAGGAAGCCCCCTATGGAGGGCTGGCCCTTATTGGTGTGATTCATGAGCCTGAATTTGCAGTTCTGCCACAGACCAGCTATCTGGGGTTGGACCAGGTTGGGATTCTTGCTCTTAAAGAAGAAGGGGAAGACTCACGTACTGCCTTTAAGCAAGCTGAGCAATCCTTGTTAGAGTCTGCTGATTATATACAGGCCAGAAAACTGCTGGGGCGTGTACTGTTTCTGGTACCCAACCATCAGCGTGCCAGGACGCTGATGTACACACTGGATGCCGATCTGGATCAGAAGCTGAAAGCTTTGAATGTCGATCCGGAAATGCTTGAGCCATACAGAGTCAAGGCCAGGGAGAGTTTGCCTTCTTTGTCCCGACGGTTTTTGGGTAAAGCGGATTATTACCCGTTGTTGATGCGAATGAACGCGCTCAAATCGGCGAACATTGTAGCGGGGCAAACGTTGTTGCTGCCTGCCAAAGAGGTTAGGCCAGCCCGTCGTCAGCCTGTGGTATCTCGCCCTGTCGTTACTACTGACCCTGAAGAGACCCAGTTACCTCCGGTTGAAAATATCGAGTCTGAACCGACAGGCGAAGCGCTGATTGAAGCAAATGTATCAGAGCCTGCTGCCGACGATGAAGCGGTCGAGCAAAATTCTGAAGTTGAAGAACCGGATACCGAAGTAGTCGCACCAGATGAGGAAGCGGCGGACGACACGGCTGATGCTCAGGAGACAGAGCAAGATGAAGCACCAGTGGAGCAGGGCATCGCTGAAGTTGAGTATTCGGATCAGGAAACACTAGCGTTTCAGGCATATGGCCGGGGGGATCTTCAGACTGCCTATGAACTGCTCAAGGGGCAGCCAGGACAGCGTGAAGGCCAGGTGGATGCGCTCTATCGCACACTGAAAAGATCACTTGTTGAAGTGCCATATGCGCGCGGATTGCAGCTGTATCAGGCGCAAAGACTTGATCAGGCGATCGCTGAGTTTGACAAGGTGCTTTCAGTGGAACCTGAACATGGGCAGGCCTTACTGTACAAGGCCCGCTGTGAGGAACTGCTGGACCGTTTGCGGACAATTGATTAGAGGGGAAGCACATGGAATCAGCTCTACTCGAACCTATCAGCGACGAGTGTATACATGGTGAAGACCTGCGTGAGCATCCAGAGTGGTCGGTCGATTTTCATGCGCTAAGAGATCAGCGTAACGCGATAAGGGCTCAGGAGCGTAAGGTTCTTGACTTGGGGGACCTCTATGCACTTGCTGCAGATTGGCAGCCTATTAAGCAACAGTGTCTGGAACTGCTACAAACGCGTACAAAAGACGTGGAAATATTGGCTTGGCTTATTGAAGCCAGTGTGCGCATAGATGGGTTTGCAGGTTTGGCGGAGTCGCTGGAACTGGCTGAAACCATGTTGGAGCGTTTTTGGGGAGGATTGCACCCTTTGCCTGATGACGAAGGCATCAGTGCAACGCTGTTTCCACTGACGGGTCTGAACGGTGACAACGGCGAAGGTACGTTGATCATGCCTGTTCGAATGGCACCGGTGTTGACCACCCACGAGGGCGAAGCTGTTTCTACCTGGGACTACATCAAGTCCTGTGAGTTGGCACAAATTCAAGATGAAACGCGCCGTAAGCGCAAGATAGAAGACGGCACCAAGACCGTTGAGCAGTGGCAACAGTTGATTTTGGGGCGGGATCGAGACAGCTTGCGTGCTTCAGCTCATGCTATTGACGCCTGCAGAAAGCGCTTCTCGGCGATTGATCAATTCTTGTACGAGCGTTGCGGGCATGATGCGCCACCGACCTCTGCGATCAAGAATATTCTGTCACTTGCCTGGGAAGCCCTCAGCAGCTTTGCCAAGGTAGATGAATCTATTCTGCAATCATCGACTGAGTCTGATTCGGAGCCTGTAACTGAGCTTCAAGCAGAAGTTGAACCGCCGGATACACAAACGACACCAGTGCTTCAACAAAAAACGGCAGCTCAATTTGAGCCTGAGCACTATGTGCCGGCCTCCAGAGATGAAGCGCTTGTGATGGTGTCCAGGTTGAGTTTGTACTTCAAGGAATCTGAGCCTCATTCACCGCTTTCTTATCAAATGGAAAGAGTCGAGCGCTGGGGACGTATGGAGCTCGCGGAGCTGATGGAGGAGTTACTGGATGACGAAGCGGTTCGTGGGCAGTTCTTCAGATTGATTGGTCTGTCCGGGTCTCAATCTTGAGGCATGGGCTCACGCACAAAAATGGAAATTCAAGCGAGGGAAAACAATGGCGATTGAGAGTATTCACAAGAAACTTGCCCGGGTTCGAAAGCCACGTGTACACATCACCTATGATGTCGAGACTGAAGGGGCCGTGATTCAGAAAGAACTGCCCTTTGTCATGGGCATTATGGGGGATTACACCGGTAATGCTCCAGGTGTGTCGGCCAAAAGCCTGAAAGAAAGGAAATTTATTCAGGTGGATAACGATAATCTCAATGATGTCATGGCGCGCATGCAGCCAGGTTTGAGCTTCAAGGTCGATAACAAGCTCAAAAATGATGATAGCTCCATGTTGGTAGAGCTGGATTTCCGCTCAATGGATGACTTTGAACCCGGGAAAGTGGTCGAGCAGATTGAACCACTGAAAAAGCTGCTTGATACACGCAATAAACTGCGTGACTTGCTGACCAAGGCAGATCGCTCTGAAGAGTTGGAATCTCTGCTTGAAAAGGTTCTGCAAAACACCGACGACATGGAACAGCTTGCCAAAGAGCTCAACAGCAGACCGAACGATTGAGGACAGGTGACCAAGGATGAGTGAAACAACTACAGCTCTGAAGTCTGAATCGGCAGTACTGGTTGAAGATTCTGCCAGTCTTTTGGATCAGGTAATTGGTGCGACAAAGCAAACGGAAAGCGATGAAGCCAAAGATCTGCTTAAAACCCTGATTGATGAAGCGCTTGAAGGGACCGTGGTGTGGGATCGCAATATTGCCAAAACGATCAATCATGCCATCTCCATGTTGGATACAAAGCTGTCAGAGCAATTGGCTGCGGTGATGCATTCCGAAGAGTTTCTCAAACTGGAAGGATCCTGGCGCGGGCTCAAATACCTGACCGATAATAGTGAGACCAACTCTTCGCTCAAGCTGAAAGTGCTCAACCTGAGCAAAAAAGAACTGTTCCGGGATTTGGACCGTGCAGTCGAATTTGACCAGAGTGAGATGTTCAAGAAGCTGTATGAAGAAGAGTTCGGTACACCAGGTGGTGAACCCTTTGGGGCTGTCATCGGTGATTATGAATTCACCAGCAAACCGAACGATATTGAACTGCTTTCCAAAATGTCCAACGTTTCGGCAGCGGCATTTTGTCCATTCATTTCTGCTGCAGGCGCTGAGCTATTCGGGCTTGAGAACTGGACTGAGCTGTCTCGACCCAAAGATCTTGAGAAGATTTTTGACTCCAAGGAATACATCAAGTGGCGCAGCTTCCGAGAGTCAGAAGATTCGCGTTTCGTTTCCCTTACCATGCCACGTGTGCTGGCCCGTCTTCCCTATGGGTCGCAAACCAACCCGGTTGATGCATTCGGCTACGAAGAAGCACCTATCGATTCAGACGGTATTGCCCGTGAAGCAAGCCATGATGACTACTGCTGGATGAATGCAGCCTATGTCATGGGCGCGCGCCTGACCGAGGCTTTCTCCAAAACAGGCTGGTGCACAGCGATTCGTGGTGCGGAGGCTGGCGGTCGGGTGGACAACCTGCCGACGCATATCTTCACCAGTGACGATGGTGACCTGGATCTGAAGTGCCCCACGGAAATTGGCATTACAGACCGTCGCGAGGCGGAGTTGTCCAAAATGGGGTTCTTGCCTCTATGTCATTATAAGAATACCGATTACGCAGTGTTCTTTGGTGGCCAGTCAACACAGAAACCGGCGCGCTATGACCGCCCTGAAGCGACTGCCAACGCGGCTATTTCAGCACGCCTGCCTTACCTGATGGCTACGTCACGTTTCACTCATTACCTCAAGGTTATGGGGCGCGACAAGATTGGTTCTTTCATGGAAGCGGATGATGTTGAAGCCTGGCTTAACCGCTGGTTGCTCAATTACGTGAATGATAACCCGGACTCAGGTCAGGATATGAAAGCCAAGTATCCGCTGCGTGCCGCAAAGGTTCAGGTAACGGAAGTACCGGGTCAACCGGGGGCTTACAACGTTGTCGCCTGGATGCGCCCCTGGTTGCAGTTGGAGGAGTTGACCGCTTCCATGCGTATGGTCGCACGTATTCCTCAATTGGGCGGCAAGTAAGCTTCAATGGAATGAATAGGTCGGGCCTGAGTTGCCCGGCCTTGATGAGCAGGGATGGAGAGCGCTTGTGGATAATGCGTGGCTGCAGGAGCTGATTGACGCTGTGGGGCATGACGTCTTGCGTCAAAAGCCTACCAAAATACAGATCTTGCACAGCTTGAACCAGCAGATCGCACACATTGACCAACTGCTTCAGCGTCAGGTGGATGAGGTACTGCATCATCCGGATTTTCAGGCACTGGAGTCTGCGTGGAGCGGTTGTCGTTACCTGCTGGAGCAATTGGCATTCGATCCTCAGGTTAAAGTGAAACTGCTGGATGTTTCCTGGCGGGACTTGCACCGTGACCTGACACGCGCGATTGATGTTGAGGAAAGTGACCTTTTTGCCAAGGTATACAGCACCGAGTTCGGCACGCCAGGTGGTGAGCCTTTTGGCGTTATGCTGTGTAATCATGACGTCAGCTTGACGCCAGCGACCCATGGTGTGGATGACCTGCGTGTGCTGCAGGGGCTGGCAGCAGTCGGCGCGGCAAGCTTCACCCCATTTATATTTAATGCATCTCCATCATTACTGGATCTTGATGATTTCAGCGGCCTGCACACAGGTCTGGACCTGGATACGACCTACCGGCAGGCGCGCTTCATCAAGTGGAATGCCTTGCGTGAACAGGAGGACGTCCGTTTTATTGGGTTGGCTCTGCCCGGGGTGTTTATCCGCAAACCCTATACATTCAGCCGCCTGAGAACCGATCGTTTCGTTTACAGGGAACAGGTCACAGGGGAAAGAGACTACCTCAAAGTGGGCGCTATTTTCCCTCTGGGGGCTGTTATCGCACGTTGCTTCATGCATACCGGCTGGCTCGCTGAAATCACCGGGAAACGTTATTTTGGTGGAGGTGTAGTGCCCAGCCTGAATATTCACACGTCTGATGTCGATACCCAGCCAGTGATTTCGTCCCAGGTCATGATACCGGATGCTCTTGAGCGTTCTTTGTCTGATTTGGGCTTTATTCCATTGTGTTACTCGGCCCACGCCGGACCCGGCGTGTTTTACAGCACGTCTTCGTTGCAGCGCCCTACGCGGTATGACACGCCCCAGGCACAAATCAATGCTCGCTACTCGGCAATGTTGCAATACGTGCTATGTACCTCCCGTTTTGCCCACTTTCTAAAAGTATTGGTAAGAGACAAGGTCGGTTCTTTTTCGACAACCGATGAATGCCAGCATTTCTTGCAGCGTTGGATCATGCAGTACGTCATGTCGACGGATGAAGCCAGTGAAGTGCTGCTGGCAAAGTACCCGTTGAGAGAAGCCCGGGTTCAGGTGAGTGAGCCGGCAGGTGGCCAGGGGGCCTACCAATGCACGGTGCATTTGAAGCCGCACTTTCAGCTCGAATCAATTGAAACCTCGATACAGTTCAGTGCCGAGGTCGTGACTAATCGGATGACAGGATCATGATGAATCTCATGGAGATAGGAGATCAGTTTCGGAATGGTGATCTCGAAACTGCACTCATGCAGGCAAAGGAATATGTGCGTGATAATCCCGATTGCGAGGAAGGGCGCAGTCTGTTGTTGCAACTGTACCTTTTCGTAGGTGAATACGAAAAGGCAAGTAAGCAGCTCTCGGTACTGGAGCTCAACCATCAGGCTGATCCTGCCTCCTATATCAATCTGAAATTGATTGCAGAGCTGGTCAATGCGGCAATATCCCGCCAGGCATTCTTCAGCCAGGCCGGCGGGCTGCCCATCATGTTTGAGGAAGACAGGGTTTGGGTCGAGTCCGCCTATGAGCTGATTCAGGCGTACCAGCAGGGAGCCCTGGTCCCTGGTGAAACTGAGCAATTGCTGGAGCGAGCTCGGCAGGAGCTGACTTTTAAATGTGAAACTCAAGACGAGCCGGAGTATGGCAGCTTGGCTGAACCTGATGATCTAACAGCGCCACTCCTGGAAGTGTTCACTCCCAAGAGTGGCTATGCCTGGCTGGCCTGGAAAAATATCAGCAGTATCGAATTTTTCCCTTATGAAAAGCCGATTGATTTGATGTTTCGTCGCGCGTTGGTCAAGCGTGTGAATGATGAGGCTTCCGCTGCACCGCTTCCGGTCTACATCCCGGCAATTTATGCCAAAACGCCGGTTACCGATGCCAATGCCCGTATGGGACGTCTGACGGACTGGGTAGCGTCAGAGGCTGCTGGGTTAGTACACGGCGTTGGTCAGAAATGCCTGTTAGTGGGGGATGAACTGGTGCCTTTGCTGCAGATTCGTAATCTGGAGCGGGAGGAAGCTCGGGGATGATGTCTGAAGACGCTTTTCAGGCACCGTTTCTGCAGATGCTGCTGGATGATAATCCGGACCGTGCCGCAGATGATTTCTCCTCGCCGGCCATCCGCTATCGCGCCTACAAGCAGAGTGTTATGCGGGACCTGGAGAACCTCTTGAACAATCGTTGTCGGCATGGTGACGAGGCAGTAACAGGCTCTGGAGAAATGTTGCTGACCTATGGTGTGACTGATTTTGCGCATATCAACATTTCTGCGTTGAGCGGGCGGGAAGCTCTGCGTCAGAAAATACTGGACACCATTCGAACCAATGAGCCTCGCTTGAGTGAAGTGCAGGTGGAACTCCTGGAGCGTTCTGCTGAGCAGGACCGTCTGGGCTTTCGAATCGATGCACGCTTGCGCATTTTTACAGATGCTGAACCGGTTGTTATTCAAGCGGCATTTGAACCTTCTCGCAATATCTTCAGCTTTCAGCCGGTGCAACGATGAGCAACGTTCTGATTGATTACTATCAGCGTGAACTGAACTACCTGAAGCGCAGGGGAGAGGCGTTTGCGGAAGAGTTTCCTAAGGTTGCTGCACGCCTGCAGCTGACGGATGACCAAGCACGTGACCCCCATGTTGAGCGCATTATTCAGGGCATTGCATTTTTGAACGCAAGAGTCCGAAAAAAACTGGATGATGAGTTTCCCCAGTTATGCCAAACCCTGATGGATGTGATTTATCCACACTTTCTGCGGCCGCTGCCCAGTTATTCCATCATCAGTTTTGAGCCGGACAAGGATTTGTCGACGCTGGCTTCTATTCCTGCGGGTGAGGACGTTCATGCCGATGTTGACGAGCAATATACCTGTCGATTTAAAACAGTCTATGACGCACAGGTTTTGCCGTTAAAGCTTGAAAGTGCACGTTTGCAGAGCTATCCGGTGGATGCGCCAACTCCAGGCCAGACATCCGAACTGGAGTCGGCTCTTAAGCTCCGGCTGGTAGCCATTAACCCGGATGTGGAGCTTGAAACAACTGGTATTAGCAGGCTGAGATTCTTTATCAAGGGGAACCGGCACTACAGCTTTGCGCTTTATGAACTTATTCACAATCATGCACTGACGGTTGGGGTTGCAGATAATCAATACGATGCCAATGCCGTGTTCATGGATGCGAGCAATGCCATTCAACAAGTGGGATTCAGCGAGCACGAGGGCATTTTTGACTATCCGGAGCAGTCGTTTCTGGGGTACCGGCTGTTGACGGAGTACTTCAATTACACGGATAAGTTTCTGTTTTTTGATATTGAACTTGATGACGCGGCTCAAGCCAAGTTGAACGGCCAGGCATTTGATGTATTTCTCTATTTCAACAAAAGCCTCCCGGATATTGAAGCAACTGTTGATGCCGGTAACTTTGTACTGAATGCGACGCCCCTGCTTAACCTGTATGAACAGTTTGCAGAGCCAACCCGCCTGACACACCAGGAATATGAGTATCCGGTAATTGCGGATGCACGCCACCCGGACAGCGTGGAGGTGTACAGCATTGATAGTGTTTCGGTGAGTGCTGACCAAAGTCAAATCGAAACGGTACGGCCTTTTTTCGGCATCCATGGCTGGGATGTAAGTCAACAATCTTGTGCCAGTTGGCACTCGCGTCGCGAAGAGAGGGATACCGGCAATACGCGTAGCCAGGTATTCCTGTCGTTAATCAATAGCGACGAACTCATGGCGCAGCAGGAGGAAGCGGTCGTACTCACACGCTTGAAATGCTTCAACGGAAACCTGCCCAAGCGGTTGAGCCAGACGTGGAGCCAGCCACCTTTAGTACTCAGCAGCGGTTCTTCAGCTGTTGGTAAAATTTTGATGGAAACCTCGTTCAGTGATGTGGTCCGCCCCCAGTTGGGTGACGACACTTATTGGAACCTGCTTTCACATCTCAATCTGAACTACGTGTCTCTCTCCGCAGATGAAGCTGGTACTTTGGTGTTGCGCAAAATGCTGAGCCTCTACAACAGCAGTCGCAGTCGGGAAAATGCCAATGCAGCTGATGCAGTTAGAGTCAGTCGTGTCGCTCCGTCTACCATGCGCATGGTTGATGAGCGCGGGATACCCTTTTTCTGTCGCGGCAGTCGCGTCAGTCTTGGCATTGATTCTACCCGTTTTTCCGGGAATAGCCCTTTCCTGTTTGCCTCTGTCCTGGAGCGTTTCCTGGGGTTGTACACCCATGTAAATGCGTTCATCCAGCTTAGTGTCGAACTGGATGGTGAGGAAACACCGCTCAAGGTCTGGCCCGCCCGGGCAGGAGAGCAGGCGCTGATATGACTGCGAAAGCACGACTGCCGAATACGCATTTCTTTCAACTGCTCCGGCGGCTGGAAGTCGATGCTCTGAGGGTTGGCCGGAATGCTGCACCCATAGGGCGTGACTATCCACTGCACAGTGAGTTCGCAGAATTCAGGGTCTTACAAAGCCTGGATTTCCCTCATGCGGCCTGTGTCAGGTTGGAACCCTTGCAGTCGCAGGGGTACACCAAGAACCTTTTACATGTGGCCTGTTTCGGGCTTACCGGTCCGGCCGGTGTGCTCCCGGTCCACTACACCGAACTGTTGAAAGAGCGTCATCGGCTTAAAGATGCTGCCTTTATTCGTTTGCTGGATGGCTTTAATTCACGCGCGATCAGTTTTATGTATCGGGCCTGGCGCAAGAATCGCCTTCCTTTGGGGGAAGAGCAGCAGTTGCAACCGGGGCAAGGGCACGAAAAAGGTACTGGGCACCGTGTGCTTCTGGGTTATTCAGGCCTGAGAAATGAATCGGGTGTAAGCGCGGTGAGTACCGAGAGTGAAGCCAAGGCACTCTATTTCTCAGGCTTCTTCAGTAAGCGGCCACGACATGCTTTGGGACTAAAGCGGATTATCGCCAATGCACTTGGATGTGCTGTCAGCATTCAGCAATTTCACGCTCGCTGGTTTGACCTTGATGATGATCAGGTACACATCACCGGGCAGTGCAACAGCACCCTGGGGCGTGATTTTGTCATTGGCAGCGCAGTGTACGAAGGTGCCTGCAGTATTCGTATTCGTACTGAGCCGGTCAACTTGAGTCTGTTTGCAGCATTGCAACCGGGCAAGCCCCGCTTTGTGCAGCTACAGGAATTGGTTCAGCTGTATTTGGGGCAGGATTACTACATAGACCTTCAAGTGGTGCTTAAAGGTCGTGAGAGACCCGATTTAGTCATGTCTGGGGCGACGGATACATCTAAGGCGTTTGGTTTGGGTGAGGGACTTTGGCTGGCGACAGGGCCATCGTTGGTGGATTTGGAAGACACAGTGCACGAAGTGAGTCGTTAACGGGGCAATACTATGGACCAACTTGGACGTTACAAGCTGCAAGGGATTATTGGCGAAGGCGCAATGTCGCAGGTGTACAAGGCTTATGATCCGGTTTTGCAGCGCACACTGGCGATCAAAGTATTGCGGCCGGAGTTTGCTGAAGATAAAGAACGCCTGAGGTTCTTTCTCAATGAGGTACAAGTATCCGGCAAATTGAATCACCAGAATATCGTCCACATTTTCGATGTGGGTGAGGTCGACAACATGCCGTTTATCGTTATGGAGTATGTCGAATGCCAGAGCCTGGACGACTGGATTCGGGAGCAGTCGGAGCTCGAGCTGGATACAACGATTGATATCGTTTCACAGATAGCTTCGGCGCTGGAATATGCACATGAAAAGGGCATTATTCACCGCGATATCAAGCCCAGTAACATCCTGATAGAGCCCAGTGGCCGGGTACGGCTGACAGATTTTGGCGTGGCATATCTGCATGAACACACCGAAGTCGGCTGTGGAGAAGCCATCGTGGGTACACCGTTTTACATGTCGCCAGAACAACTGGCTGGACACTCGCCCGACCGTCGCAGTGATCTGTACTCGTTAGGCGTGGTGTTCTACCAGATGGTCTTTGGACAGTTGCCGTTTGAAGCCTCCAGTATTCGAGACCTGATGGCGTTGATTCAGCAGTCGGATGTTGACCTGTCCACCTCACGCTGTCCACATGCCATCAAAAAGGTCATACAGCGTCTCCTGCATAAAAAAACCTCCTTTCGTTATCCAAGCGCTGCTGAGCTGATCAAGCAGCTGGATGCGCTGGAAATCGAATTGTCGGCGCAGGACCCGAGCTGGAGCGAAAAAATCAATGCCAGCTGGCGCTATACCGCTATTGTTGCCACCACGCTCAGTGTGTTGTTGATGGGTGTGCTGGTGCTGACTCTTAATGACCTTTCCGGCAACTTGTCAGGCGTGCTCAGTAGTTATGGACGCATGCTGGTGCAACAAACCCGAGAGCAGGTTGATGAAGCCCTGTTGCTTGGTGACGAGCTCAATCTGGGCATTACGGTAGAGCGCATGTCTACGAACACTGAGATTGCGTATTTGATTATTACCGATCATCAGCATCAAATCGTAGCCGCAAGTCATAGCGAGCGTGTTGGCGAATTGTATCGTCCACCGCTTGAACTGGAAAAACTCGAAGAAAGCCAGAACGTCAGCATTTTCGAACGTCAGATGGACGGGGAACGTCTCTACCATATGACTTCTCCCATCATATTCAATGAAAAGCAGATCGGTGCTGTTGTTATGGGGCTGTCTGCAGGTTCGATCGATGATGTGTGGGATAGCACCGCATGGTCACTCGGAGCCTTTGTGATTTTGGCCTGTGTATTGATCACGGTTGTGGTGTATTACCTGTGCCGTTTTTTTGCCGGGCAATTCAAACAGTTGGCGCGAGCTCTGCAAAGCCTGTACGTCGGCAACTACTATACCCGGCTGGATGTGACGCGCATTGACGAGATTGGTCATGCCAGACGTCAGTTCAATGAATTGGCCGAACAGATGGAATCCTTCATCCGGGAGTCCGATCCCGATATTGAAAAAGAGGCACTGCCCGAATCGGATATTCAAGAAACCGAAGACAGGACAGTTGTTATCAAGAAAACAGAGGATGTTACATGAATATGCGTGCCCTGATAGGCAAACTCTCGGATACCAGCCGCGTCGCTTTTGAAAAGGCAGCCGCGCTGGCGGTCAGCCAACGTCATTACGCTATTGAGCCTGAACATCTGTTGCTGGCGCTGACTCAGCATGAAGCAACAGGCGTACGGAGGGCATTGAACCGTCATGGTGTTGATACCGAACGCCTGGAAAATGAACTGGTGGCATGCTTTGAGGTATTTGACCGTGGCCACAGCAGTGCCCCGGCATTTTCGCCGAATGTAATAGAAATGATTCGTAAGGCGTGGCTTCTTTCCAGTCTGGAATACGGTGAAGGCGAAGTGACAGGCATCGCCTTACTCGTTGCTGTCTTCAAGGAAGAAGCGTTTAGTCTGCCGCTGTTTAGTCATCTGCCGAGCCTTGCAATGATAGACAGTGATGCCTTTGTCCGTAATGGCGCGCGTTTAATTCGATTGGAGCAGGAATCGGCCGGCGAACCGGGAACTCAAGCAACCGAGCAGGCTGCGACCGAAGCGGCTCCAGCCTCTACCGGTCGCCCTTCAGCTCTGAGTGCATATACACAGTGCCTGACGGCCCAGGCGCGCGAAGGAAAGCTTGACCCTGTCGTCGGGCGGGAGCCTGAGATTCGGCAGATGATCGATATTCTTTGCCGTCGTCGCCAGAATAACCCGATCTTGACCGGCGAAGCCGGGGTGGGCAAAACGGCGGTTGTCGAAGGTCTGGCGTCTCGCATTGTCGATGCGGAGGTTCCGGATAGCTTGAAAGACGTCGAGATTCATATTCTTGATTTGACGCTTCTGCAAGCGGGCGCAGGTGTTCGCGGGGAGTTTGAGAACAGACTCAAAAGCGTGATTGAAGAGGTCAAGCAGTCGAGTCGCCCCATCATTTTGTTTATCGATGAAGCCCATACACTGATTGGGGCCGGTAATTCCGGAGGGCAGGGTGACGCAGCCAATATTCTCAAGCCAGCACTGGCACGGGGTGAGCTTCGCACTATCGCAGCGACAACCTGGGCGGAGTACAAAAAATACTTCGAAAAAGATGCAGCGCTGACCCGGCGCTTTCAGGTCATCAGGGTCGATGAACCAGAGCCGGAACAGGCAATGCGCATGCTGAGAACATTGCAGCCGGCATTTGAAGAGCACCATCAAGTGATGGTACTGGATGAGGCAGTGCGTGATGCAGTGCTGCTATCAAAACGATACATATCCGGTCGGCAGCTACCGGATGTATGCGTATCTGTCCTGGACACAGCTTGCTCCCGAGTGAACCTGGAACAGCGCAACGCACCTGCCGCCCTTGAAGATATTAAAGCCCGTCTGGACCAGTATCAGAAAGAACTGGATAGTGCGCGTCGTGAGCACAGGGCTTACGGGGGAGATGATCAGGATATTGATAACTTTGTGGAGCGAATTGCTGCCTTGCAGGAACAGCAGCACGCATTGGAGGCGCGGTGTCAGCAGGAAAAACAACTGGTTGAACAGATTCTTGAGCTGCGCCTGACCCTTAGTGAGCAGGCTGAAAGCCAGGATGAAGTCATGCGCGGCAAGCTGGATGATCTGCGCGGGCAGTTGGCACAGGTTCAAGGCGAGCAGCCTCTGGTGCGCCCCCACGTGGATAGCCAGGTTGTGGCTGAAGTTATTGCCGGCTGGACCGGTATTCCGGCCGGTCGCATGGTGTCCAGTGAAATACAGAAAGTGCTGGGTGTGCAGGACGCACTGAAGGAGCGCATCATCGGGCAAGATCATGCACTCGAAGCTGTGAGTCAAAGTGTTCGTATTTCCAGCGCAAAACTGCGTGATCCAAGACAGCCGATTGGTGTCTTCATGTTCTGTGGCAGCAGCGGGGTAGGTAAAACCGAAACCGCGCTGGCATTGGCCGAGTTGTTGTATGGAGGAGAGCAAAACCTCACGGTCATCAACATGTCCGAGTTCAAGGAAGAACACAAGGTTTCACTTCTGATGGGATCTCCTCCGGGATATGTCGGCTACGGTGAAGGTGGCGTATTGACGGAGGCCGTTCGCCGCAAGCCTTACAGTGTGATTCTGCTGGATGAAATGGAAAAAGCGCACCCCGGCGTACAAGACATTTTCTATCAGGTATTCGACAAAGGCTCCATGAAAGATGGTGAAGGGCGGGATATCGATTTCCGCAATACTCTTATCATCATGACGACCAATGCGGGAACCGAGACTATTTCACGTGTGTGCGCAGACCCGGATACCAAGCCGGCTGCTGAAAAACTGGAAACACTGGTCAAGGATGAACTTCTGACCCATTTCCGCCCCGCATTTCTGGGACGTAGTCGCTTGATTCCTTTCCTTCCGCTTCATGATGACGTCATGGCCGGCATTATCCGGTTGCAACTGGCACGTGTAGGGGAGCGTCTGAGTGAACAGTATCAGGCTCAGTTCACCTTCTCGGATATGGTTGTCACGACGATTGCCGCGCGCTGCCAGGAAGTCGACACCGGGGCCCGAAATGCAATTCACATTATTAACCGCAGTCTGCTTCCCGAAATTTCCCTGCGTATTCTGGAGAGTATGGGAGAGCAAGTGGAGCTGACTGCAGTAGAAGTCGATGTGGATGAGAATAGCCAATTCACATATACCCTGATTAGAGGAGTTCAGGATGAGCAGTAATGTCTTTACACGCTGTGCCATGACCAGCACCTGTCTGATGGTTCTGAGCAGCGTTCAGTTGCCTGCCTGGGCTGAAGAGCCTGCTGCTCCGAGCCAGGAAAGTTTCCGTTTTGCCGTACCTCAGCACTATGTTCTGGTTGAGCATAGTGTTATCCCATCCTTGCAAGGGGGCAGTGTTACCTTTGCACCTGAGGATGTAGCAGACCCAGGTGAACGTATCCTCCATCTGCAAACCTACTTGGCGGACTACTATCCAGAGGCACTGGCAGCGCTGGCCCCGAGCAAACCGCGTGAATTCTTGAATCTGGTGCTCGATACCGAGTTACAGAAAAATTGTACTGAGTACACGCTGGACTCAGGCAAGATCCGAAAGCGCAACGGAGGCATTCGCATTAACTGGTGGACCAGTTGCCAGCTGAAGTCAGATTCAGCTCAGTATCGGTTTGAACGAGGGCGAATGTTTTTGTCGGAAAGTGGAGGCTATTTTATTAGTCACTTGAATATGTCTCAGAATAAAGACCATACATTCAAGCGTCCGGAAATTCATTGGTTTGACAAATATTTGTTTAATAGTGGGCTCTGCACCAAAGGAATTGACTGTGGAGAGGAAGGCGCTTTGGTTAACGAATTGTTCACTGAAAAATAAGAAAAATAGGGACAAATAATGGTTTTCTTTTGATAGAATTCCATCCCAATAGATCAAAATACACATGCGAGACTGGATAAGGATGTCTTGAACTGGATGTGTTCGTTCATGTTCCAAATTAGCGTCATATTTCTTTATTTGAAATAAGTGTCTATTTGGAGACATTCCTATTTTAAGCCCTCTTTTAAAGCGGTAAAAATCCGTTTAAAGGAGGGCTTTATATCAACCTCCCATGTATTTATCGATATTAAGTTCGAGTTATAGAACGTACTAGCACGCTGTTGCTATACGGAGTCGTTTTGGTTCGAATATCAAGCGACATCTAAAGGGAATCTACTATGCAGCTTCTTGCAGTGTGGCTGAATAGTGATTAAGCGTGGGAAGTTTCCCATATTAATTTGTTTTAATAAGGATGTGTAAAACGTATGGCAATCTATCTGAAAATTGACGGTATTGACGGTGACGTTACAGCTGCCGGACATGAAAACTGGGTTGAATGTGACTCCATGGAGTGGAGCGTCAACCGTAGTCTGACAACCAAGCCGGGCCAGGGCAAAGACCGTGAATCGTCGACTGCTGTTGTGGGCGAAGTGACACTGACAACCAAAATGGACAAAACCTCCCCGCTGTTTTTCGCGGAGTCCTGTGTTGGTCAGGGTAAAACAGCCCAGATTCACCTGGTTCAGACCACGCCTAATGGTATCGAAACGTACATGGAATACACCCTGACCAATACCCTGATCAGCGGTTATAACATGATGAGCAATGGTGACCGTCCGGTTGAAGCAATTTCTCTGAACTTCACGAAGATAGAGATGAAGTACACCAGCTGGAACGAAGAGCACCAGCCGGAAGGCAGTGTGCCTGCTGGTTACGATATCGCTACCGGTATCCGTCTGTAAAAGACACACCCATGCGGGAGTTACTCCTGCATGGGTATTTTATATGGATGTTTCATAACAAGGAGGTGTGCTATGGCTTCATTATATGCAATTTTATATGGCGAGAGGCTGTCGTTAGCTCAAGGGAAACCGGATTCAAAAAACACTCGATAAGATAGAGTTTAAGATCTATGGGGCTCTTTATTGTCATGACGGTGATTCAAATGATGGTTTTGAAGGGAATGTTAGATGAAAGCTTTAGAGCTAGCGGCTTTATCATTAATAATAATGTCCAGCACGGCTGTTGGTAAAGAAGCGAATGATCTTGAAAATAATGGACATTGCTTCATTGATCAATATGTAATTGAAGAACTATCTAATCTATCTTCAACTGATATCAACTTTGATAGTAGTGATGATTTGATTGATTTTACCATTACAGTTCCTGCTGAAGTTGTTAGCTTTTATATTCCTGATTATATAAATGAGACGACGTTTGGATCATCGACTATCAAGGAAAACCTTTCACTCCATTTTTATAAGCCATTTGATAGGGAAGTGGTGAAAGGTGATTTTGAAAAATATTCTGAACTGCCAGAGCTTTACAAAATTTCTGTCGATGGAAGCGAAATGAGTTGGAATCTTGCAGAGAAAATTAGTCAGGGCTTTCTCATTAACGGAAGCTGTAGCCTGGGGTATGAGTATGTTCATGAATGTCTATTTTCATTGGATGGGAGTGGGTATTCACTAGCATATGAGTTGAGACAAGACAATTTTGATCAAAAAAGTGAGATCGATAGTTTTATAAGAAACCAGATTGGTTTTTGTTCAAATTCGTTAGGTCTAAAGTAACCAGTAAATTATATATCATATGCTTTTTAATGTATTTTTAAGGGATAAAGGAGCGCGCTATGATTACAAAAGAAACACTGGAAGATTCATTGGATACGCATATTTCTGATCATTGTGAACAGGGTATGACAGCAGACAATCTTAATCATTGTGCGCACTACGTTTCTCATGAACTTGGTTATGAATTTGGCTATCAATGTGGCAATCAAACCGATTCTGCGGGTGAAGGGTCTACTATTCGCGTTCAGGAAGTATTTGCACGCTGCCCTGAGGTAGGGCTCTGGGCTGATAAGCCTGCCGCACTGAAAAAATGCCTGGCGTTTATTACTAAAAAAACCAATGTGGACCTGAAACGAAGAGTAATGAGTAATGTGCCGCGGAAACATATCGGAATATTCTGCGATGGGCACATATATCACTACTCCAATTCCCGGGACAAAGTGGTTAAACAGACGCCGGATCAATTCTCCAGACATTATTCAGGTACAGGATATGCAGTCTTTTATGGAAAATTTGTTACGACTTAACATACCGGCCTGGCTCGTGTCGGCGTGCGTGCTGTTAACACCCATGCATACATGGGCTGATGGTGTTGAGCAGTCAGCAGGAAAGCTGTTCAAGCATTTATTGACACTTCAGGCCGTGGATACACGTGCAATTGAATCCTGCCGATATGCGGGAAGCATGGATGATGCAACGGTGGCCGACGTGTTCAGCCACTACCTGGGCGTAATTGCAGAGGAAGAATCGGGCCGCATTCGCACTGAGCAAACCTGGCTGCAGGAGCATCCGGCACCGATTCAAGTGCGTGTCCAGTTTGAGGTATCCGACCCGGAATCGCCCTGGCAATACGGTTTTGAATTCAACCTGAAGCTCGATGAAGAGACACAGGCCTGGCAAGCTGTACCCGAGACATTGCGCTGTATCGGCGCCTCTTGAACCAAGGAACATGGAAGTCTATGGCTAATTTTTCGCAACAAAACCGCCTGCTGGCGATAGACACCCCGCTGGGGGCCGATACGCTGTTGATGACTCGGCTGAAAGGGGAAGAGGCCGTTTCAAGCCTGTTCGAGTTTGAAGTTGAGGCCTATTCTCTGCGTAAGAGCATCGCCCCAGCCGAAATCGTGGGCAAAAACGTCACAGTGCGTATCACGCGGGCTGATGACCTGGGTTTTATGACGCCGGGTAGTTATCGCTATATCAACGGTTACGTCAAAAGCTTCCGTCAGGAAGGGCGGCATCTGCAGGACTTGCGTGCGTACACCGCAGTCATCGTCCCCTGGTTCTGGTTTCTGACGCAGACCAGTGATTGCAAGGTGTTCCAGTTCAAGACCGTCAAGGAAATCGCCTCCAGCATTTTCAGCGAAAACGGTTTTACCGACTTTCAGTTTCGTCTGGTGGGATCACATCCTGTCCGTGAATATTGTGTCCAGTATAAAGAAACAGACTTCCAGTTTCTGTCCCGCCTGTTTGAAGAGGAAGGTATTTTCTACTACTTCGAACATCAGGCCGGTCAGCATGTGCTGGTGCTGAGCGATCATGTGGGTGGCTACGGTCAGTGTGGCGAAGCGGCGGTCGAGTACCGCGCCGGTACTATAAGTGCTCACAGTATCCATGCCTGGCACCACAACTATCTATACCGTACCGGCAAGCAGGCACGTCGGGACTATGACTTCAAAAAGCCGCGTGATCGACTGCAAACGGGTGAAACCGCCAGCATGAAAGTGCCGGGAACAACCAAGTACGAGCACTTTGAATACCCCGGCCGGTATGAAGAAAAAGGATTGGGTGACACCCTTACCCGCCTGCGAGTGGAGGCCGACGAAGCGGCGCA
Source organism: Marinobacterium stanieri (assembly GCF_900155945.1). Lineage (GTDB taxonomy): Bacteria > Pseudomonadota > Gammaproteobacteria > Pseudomonadales > Balneatricaceae > Marinobacterium > Marinobacterium stanieri. The sequence goes on along the minus strand of NZ_FTMN01000012.1, from coordinate 53,247 downwards.
TGATGTTGTTTATGGTCACAGCGGCTGTCGCACCTTCACCAGTGGCCACCGCTTTACCCTGAAGCGCCATGACGACGCGCCTGAAGAGATGGCCGAGTATGTCTTGCTGGGTGTCGAGCACGATGCGCAGGATTACTCGCACACCATCAATGATGAAGATGAAAAGTCCTACAGCAACAGCTTCCATTGTATTCCCGCCAGCACGGTGTACCGACCGCCATTGCTGACAGGCTGGCCGCAAATGCAGGGGCCGCAAAATGCCATGGTGGTAGGCCCACCGGGTGAAGAGATCTACACCGACGAATATGGCCGCGTCAAAATCCAGTTCCCCTGGGACCGTTATGGCAAGTACAACGAAAACAGCTCCTGCTGGGTCCGTGTAAGCCACAACTGGGCCGGTAAAAACTGGGGCGGTATTTTTCTGCCGCGTATAGGACAGGAAGTGATCGTCGATTTCATGGACGGCGATCCTGACCGACCATTGATTACCGGCCGCGTATACAACGCCGACCAGATGCCACCCTGGAGCCTGCCGGCCAATAAGACACAGAGCGGCATTCTAACCCGTTCCAGTAAGGGCGGCAGCGCTGCCAATGCCAACTGGATACGGTTTGAAGACAAGAAAGGTGAAGAACAACTCTTTATCCATGCCGAGAAAAACCAGGACATTGAAGTCGAGAACGACGAAACCCATTGGGTTGGCCGCGACCGTACCAAAACCATCGACAACGATGAAACCGTGCACGTTAAACATGATCGCACGGAGACTGTGGATAACAACGAAACAGTAACAGTCAAAAGTCACCGGGTTCATACCACTAATCTTACAGAAATCAAAACTGTTGGGACGGTCCGAGTGCACAGCGTTGGCATTAACGAAACCAATTCTGTTGGTGCTGCTCAGGAAAATTTAATCGGGGTGTCGAGACTGACAGCTGTTGGTGAAAGTGATCAACTGACGGTTGGAAAAACATTGCAGATAAATGTTGGTGAAACTATAGAGATCTGTTGCGGGAAATCTCTAATTAAAATGGAAAGCAACGGAAATATAGTGATTAAAGGCGTCAATATTGATATTTCCGGTGATGATCATGTTCAAGTAACTTCTAAGAAAATCGATTTGAATTAGTGCTAAGATCATAAATATTTTATGAGGGTATTTAAACTATGATGCAAACGGGAATATTTACCAGAAGTTTCAGCATTGACGTACCTGTTGAATGGGTCGATAAAAGTATGCAAATTTGGAGTGCGCCGCCTTCTGCAGACTCCCAGGTGGCGCCAAATATAGTCGTTATGCGAGAGGAAATGCCCGAAGGGAAAGATTTATCCTCTTTTGTAAGTATGCAAATGAAAGAGCTCCTGAATAAAGGAGAAGATCTTGAAATAGAATATCAAAAAGAAGTTACATTTAAAAATGTGCCTGCAAAAGAAATTTTGTTTACATGGAAAGCCAGTAATCAAAGGCTGAAGCAAAAGCAGCTTTTCATACTTCAAGACAATGATCAAATCGTAAGCATGGTTTTTACAGCTGCAGCGGAAGATTTTGAAAAGCATCTGCCTGTTTTTAGTAATATTGAAAACAGTTTTTCCTGGATTAATTAATAGTCTAGATAGACAGTGCATAGGGATATGTAATGAGTTCTGCTGCAATGGCTGCCGCACGGATCGGCGACCCCATAAAACATTCAAATGCCCTTTCCGGGTTTATCGTTGGTGCAGTTACTGGTTTAGCTGTTGGGGTTGCTGTTGTTGCTGCAACCGTTGCGACTGGCGGTGGAGCTTTATTGGTTATTTCTGCCGTCGGTGCAGGGGTGGCGACAACTGGCGCAGGTGCTTCTAGGGGGGGGGCTATAGGCGCAACCATTCAGGGCGATGTGACGGGCAAAACCATTACCGGCGCCAGTACGGTGTTTGTAAATGGTATCCAATCAAACCGTGCCGTCATTGACAAAGTCATATGCAGCAAGCATGTCAATAAAATAAAGAATATTGCTCAGGGTAGTGGCACAGTTTTCATTGAGAGTTATCCCGCCGCACGCAAAGGCGACAAAATACAGTGCGGAGCTGTCATATCTGAAGGCAGTCCGGATGTTTTCTTCGGTGCTGAAGCTGAAACATATCTTGAAATTGATTCTGAAATCCCGCAATGGATGTCATCTACAGCTGACTGGATGATGACGGTGGGAGGGTCGGTTGCTTTGCTTGGCTTTGGTGGCGCTGCATTCATTGCCAAAGGGGTGTGTGGGCTCACCAGATTTGCCGGTACCGTCGCACTGGGAGAGGTGGGAGCGGCCGCAGGGTCAGAAGTTGGAGGCGAAATCGGCTACCGCATTTTTGGGGAAACAGGGCGAGAAGTCGGTAAGTTAGCGGGGAGTCTGCTGGGTGGGCTTAGCGGCGGAAAATTGGGTAACCGGACCTTTTCCGGGCATCCGGTTGATGTTGTAACAGGCGCTTTGCTAACCGAGCGCACGGATTTTGTTCTGCCAGGTCCAATTCCGATTGAATGGCATCGAGTATGGTTATCCTCCTCAACACACCAGGGTGAGCTTGGCAGTGGCTGGCACCACCCGTATGACATGGCTCTTTCTGAGTTGAAAGGTGCGCCGGAAGCAGTGGTTGGTGTGCGGCTGCAAGATGGTCGCATCGTAGCCTTCCCTGAGCCTTGGGAATCCAAACCTGCATTCAACAGGGCCGAGCAGCTTGTTCTGCACCGTGTGCAAGACGGCTATCGAATGGATGATTTCGAGGGGCGAAGCTATCATTTTTTACGCCGTCTGTCGGAACATTCAGCGCCTGATTTCATGCTGGATGCCATTACCGATCTGCAAGGAAATCGTATTGCGTTGAGACGCAATGAATTCGGGCAATTACTGCACATGAAGGATGGCACAGGGCGTTGTCTGGATATCCTGCGCAGTTCGTGCGGCAGGCACATCACCTCGGTCGTTCTGCGCGGAGCGGGGGGAGAAGCGGATCATCCGCTGGTGTCTTATGGCTACCAACAAACTCCAGACGGCCTGTCTGATCTCGTCTCGATAACGGACGCAGAAAAAGCAACTGAATTCTTTGCCTACACCAACCATCTGATTACGGAAGAAAAGCGCAGAGATGCGTTTTGTTACTGGTTTCAGTGGGATCAAACATCCTCTCCTCTAACAGCGCGGTGTACCAAAACCTGGGGGGGGGATAACAAGGTTCCCCATTTTTACCGTGAGCTGGCATACACCCCGGATGAACGGCGTACTGATGTCCTGGACGGGCGCGGTACCTGGATGACCTATATCGGTAACGAGTTGGGGTATGTTCATAAAGAGATACAACCCAACGGTGACAAAAATACCTACAGCTATGATGCCGATGGCCTGCTTGTTAGCCTGCGCACGCCCTCAGGTGAAACAACCTATGGTCACGATGAGCTAGGGCGCCTTGTCCTGAGCGTTGCGCCGGATCAGGCTCAAACCGAATACCGTTACTTGGTTGCAACCATTCACCAGCATATCCCCCAGCCCTATAACCAATTCAATACCCTCACTACAGCGGATGGAGCCGACCATCTCTTCAGCCGTGATGATAAAGGTAATCTGGTTCAATACATTGATCCTGAGGGGCGGCATACACGTTACTTGAGAGATGCTGAAACCGGTTTAGTACAGGCCATTCAGGATGCACATGGAGAATGGGTTCGGTATCAGTGGAATGCAGCGCAGCAGTTAGCCTCCATTATCCACCCTCAAGGAGGGCAAGAGCGCTTTGAGTACAATCATCTGGGTTTGTTGTCGTGCCACTACCGTGACGGTGTAGAAACCCGATTCAATTACGATGGCATGGGGCGCTGCATAAGCAGTTCGCGATCAGACGGTCAGGAACAACACTGGAGTTATAATGCGGAAGGCCATTTAAGGAGCCACCAACGTGCCGACGGCACGCGTCTGGAGTGGCAATATCTTGGCGACCTGGTGTACCGACGCATCAACCCGGACGGTAGCCACTTCAATTACCAGTACGACACCGACCACAACCTTGTTGCGTTAGTTAATGAACGAGGTGAAACTTATCGGCTGGAGTACGATGAGAACGAACGCCTAGTCGGTGAAACTGGTTTCGATGGTCGGCAACAACGTTATCGTTATGATGACAAGGGACAGCTGGTTGAATGGCAGGATCAAGACCGCTTGGTCGAGTTGACCCGCGACCCGATGGACCGTGTTACTCAAGCGCTATACCGGCTTGTTGATAACGATGGCACTCCACTGGAACAAACGGCCGAACACGTCTCTTTTGTGTATGACCCCCTCGGTCGCTTGCTGGAAGCGGATAACGGCAATCGACGTTTGTCCTACCGGTATAACAAGGCAGGGGATCTGCTGGAGGAATGGCAGGACAATACCTGCATTCAGCACGCCTATAGCGCATCCGGGCTGAGGCACAGCACCCGATTGCCGGATGGACGCACACTCGCCTTCGAGCACAACGAACAGCATCAACTACGTGAGCTGAGTCTGGACGGCCAGATTCTGAGCCGTCACCAATACGATGTGTGGGGGCGTGAGCGACAACGCCAGTGCGGCCACCTCACTCTGCTGAACGACTATGACCCACTGGATCGTCTGGTACGTCAACGGGCTGGCCGTACAACACAGGCCCCGGTGGTGGCTCGGCAGTATCGATACAACCAGTCCGATCAATTGATTGAGCAGGATGACCTGGCCCGTGGTCGCCAGCGATACCACTATGATGTTCGCCAGCAACTGGTTGCCTGGGATAGTCAGCATCCTCAAACGGGTCATCAACAGGGTGAGTACCTGTTCGACCCGGCTGGCCAGCTGATCGGCGTAAAGGAAGAAGCGCAGGACAGCAGTCTACAGCAGTCTCCCGGTGTGACAACGCCCCAGGGCCTGGTTCAGCAGGGTCGGTTAACGCACTCGGGTGATGCTCGATACCTCTATGATGCCCGCGGCAACCGCATCCAGCGTCTGCGCGGGCGCGGCGGTGCTATCAGCACTCAATATCGATACAACCTCAAAAACGAACTGATAGAGGTTATTGAGCAAACGCCCCACCGCAGTACACGTATACGCTATGAATATGACCCACTGGGCCGCCGAAGCCAAAAGGAGAGCTGGCAATACACGACTGAAGGCGGTCGGCTGCAGAGCCATGTGCGCACCGACTATCTCTGGAGCGGTGATGTACTCTTACAGGAAGACCGGCAGGCTCTGGCTGACAAAAGTGAACGTACATCAGTAGCGGCATCGGCGCCTCATGAACGTGTTATTTATCTGCATGAGCCCAACAGCTACCGCCCGCTGTTACAGCTGCGTAATACGGGCGTAAACAGTAACTCAGCTGACCAGGTGTACTATTACCATCTGGACCATCTGGGAACGCCTCAGGAATTGACCGACGCTGAAGGGCGTGTCGTCTGGCAAGCTCAGTACCGAGGGTTTGGCCGTGCCAAGGTTGTGAACGCAAGTATCGATAACCCCATCCGTTTCCTCGGTCAGTACGAAGACAGTGAAGTCGGCCTGCACTACAATCGATACCGCTACTATGACCCTAGCAGCGGGCAATATACCAGTCAGGACCCGGTTGGTTTAGTAGGTGGCGAGCAGCTATCCCAGTATGTGTCTGACCCGGTTAACTGGGTTGACCCGTTGGGATTGCAGGGTAGTTGTGGGAAGGTTAAAAATGCAACAGACCTGCCCGTAGTTAAGGCTGGAACCAAGCAGTGGCAAGAGGCTGTAGATGCAATAAGAGGATTAGGTAAAGGGAAGCTAAATGTGAGAACTGAATCTGCTACAGATGCTCAAGCGCTGTTAATAGAGGCGAGAGGTAATATGAACCGCTATAGAAACTATTCCAATAATGGCTATCAGAAAGGTTATGAAAGTCACAATGTCCAAAACTCAAGAGAGCTTGATGCAGGTAATGATTTACAGCATTTGAAATGGAAAGATGGTAGATCTGGTGGCCATATTTACTATAGTAAACCTAATTAAGAGCTTACCATGTCTAAGGAATTAATTTGCGTTCAAGAAACTGGCTATGCTGATTATTTTAAAAAAACATTGAAAAACAAGGTTTTTTTACTTGATGTAAAGATAGCCGAAAGTGCTTGGGATCATGCAATTAATATTGGTACATCATCATACTTTGACTTGCCCGATGACTGCTGGCTTATATCAAGTGACTCAGTTCGAATTGGGGATTGGTTAGAGGCATACAATGATGATGATAACTATGCGGTCTCAAAAATTCTTCGAGATTCGGTTAATTGGCCAGAAGATGGTTTTGTTAATTTTTTTGCTAAGAGAAAAATTGTATTCAAGGTCAAATGGAAAGACTTTATTCTCTATTGGGATGATTTTCTTGCTATAGAAGATGATTGTTCGATAGTTATTCCTGAGAGTAAGCAAAGAAAAGAGGCTATTTTGTTTAGGCCGTTGGGGGATGTTTTGAAAATAGGCTGATTTGGTTTTTTAAAATAAATAAAATCTATTAACCCAAGGTCGGATTTTTTCTGTAATTGGATAGTATCCGTTCGTTATGAAATTTACATTTTATGTTATTAATAAGGATGATTTATGAATTTTTTCTAATTTATTTAAGGTCCTAAATCTTTATGAGGACGGTTGTCTTTCAGTCAGTTTGGGAGGTGATGTTGTTTTCTGGATACGGGAATGTGCTAAAGGGTATATCTGGTTTAATTGAGTGTAAAGCTTTTAACGTGAAACTATATCCAACTTGTTTGTTATTTTGTGCATAGTGATACAGAAAAGCTTTTTATAAAGCTAATAAATTTATAAGTATTATTTTACCTACATGGAAGTGGTAGTATGAATCTAAAAGAAGATGAAAATGTTTTTTCCGTTCTCAATGGTGAAGTAAAGAATCATCCAGATAAGGTAGAACTGAAAATTATAAGTAATATTGAGCATGGCGCTCTATCCAAAGTTAACTCTATCGTTGTTCATAGAACAGCTGCCAGCACGGCGCAATCTACCTTGAATGCATGGAAAACGAAAAAGTCAGGGGCCCATTTTTTAATTGATAAAAATGGTAAGATTTATCAAACAGCAAGGCTTGATAAAAAATGCTGGCATATGGGGTATGTTGTTTCAAGGTGCAGACTTGAGGCTTCTTGTACAGAAGAAGATGGAAAAATTATAAAGGGTATTCTGCATGGCAGCGGTCGCTGGTCCGAGAAGTTCAAGGAAGTATTGCAGCATGAAAGGAAAAAAGACTATCCAGATCGATACCCTATGAATAGTGACTCTATTGGTATTGAGATAGTCGGTTTATATCTTGGGAGTAGTACAAGTGATAAAGGCCTATTCGAAGAGTTAACGGCTGATCAAGCTTCTAGCTTTCTGTGGCTTGTTACTAAACTGCTTGAGTATTACAAGCTTTCTCTATCAGATGATGTATATGCCCATGGCGCAGTTGCAAGAAAGAAAATAAATGAAGGTTCTACGGCTCTTGATTGGCTTAAGGAGAACTATAAATGAAGAAGTTTTTCTTTTTATTATTTGCCTCACTCTATTCAGTCCATTGTTTTTCGGATGTTTTAATTACTGATATTAATATTTTGACACAAGGTAATAGCATAGAAGAAAGTGTTGAAGTAATTGAGATGTGTAAGACCTTTCATTTAACGAAAGAACAGGTCGCGGACTATGTCCTGGAATCTCGGTTGAGTAATGAGCGAGAGGTCCATGATGATTATAATATTTTCCCCTGCAACTCTACTGGGACTATGAAGATAAATGGAGAGTTTTTTTCATGGATCATACGTGCGGGTGGAGTAGGCAACTTTGAAAGTAAGGACCGACGTTTTGTCAGGGTGTGTGATGAAGCATGCTGTAAAAAAGTAAAGGGGATTTGTTGAGTGCCCGTAAGCATTTGCTGTTGTACTTGCTAACAGTCTTCACCAGACACATACCTCCTTTCCGCATAAGATTTCAGCCTGAAAGAGCTGCTGTTTGGCCTAAAGCCGTGAAGCGGGAATCCATCCGGCGTCAATCTATTGACATACCACCCGCTTCCGGTACCTTTGACGGAATCCTGACAAGTCTCGGATCCGATCATGCAAGGAAAGGGTAACCCCGCTGCGTTAGATATACTGATTCTGGATGACGACCCCCAGCGGCGCGACAGTCTTCAGGCTGTTTTCGAGTTGCTGGAGCGTGAGTGTCATGTTTTTGACTTTGTAACCTGGCTGCAGCAAGGCAAGGAGCTGTCGCTTGCCGATGTTGGCTTGGTGTTGATTGGTGAAAGCACGCTGCCAATCGCCCTTGGCAAGCTGATCTCGGACCTGGATCAATCCCGACGTATCCCCAAGTTACTTACCTGCGAATGGCCGGAGCTTGAACGGGCCGACTTTTCCCGTCATCTGATTCTGGGTGTGCTGGAGGCTCCCTATCGTTATCCACAGCTGATGGATTGGCTGCATCAGTGCACCGTTCTGAATGAACAGGCGCCAGAGCACTGGCAAGACCTGCCCGATATGCCCGGCTTTGTCGGCCAAAGCCGTTCGGTGTGGACCATTCGTCATCTCATTTCCCAGGTTGCGCCACGCGATATCAGTGTATTGGTGACAGGGGAGTCGGGCACGGGTAAGGAAGTGGTCGCGCGCTGCCTGCATGAGCACTCCGGCCGTGCCAATGGGCCCTTCGTGCCCGTAAACTGTGGTGCTATACCCTCCGAGTTGCTGGAAAGTGAACTCTTCGGCCATGAGAAAGGGGCCTTTACCGGCGCGATCTCCAGCCGGCCAGGTCGTTTCGAGCTGGCTAATGGCGGCACGCTGTTTCTCGATGAAATCGGCGATATGCCGCTGCCGATGCAGGTAAAAATCCTGCGTGTTCTGCAGGAGAAGCAGTTTGAGCGTGTAGGTGGCAGTAAAACGCTGAATGTGGATGTGCGTATCATCGCCGCCACCCATAAGAACCTGGAGTTGATGATTCAGGATGGTCAGTTCCGAGAAGACTTGTACTACCGCCTGAATGTCTTTCCCATTGAGATGCCGGCTCTGCGCGAACGGCTGGAAGACCTGCCGCTGCTTATCCATAACCTCTGCGAGCAGCTGGATGATCAGGATGCAGGTCGTTTGCAGTTTCATCCGGCCGCGCTGGAGTCACTCAAGCGCCATCCCTGGCCGGGCAATGTGCGGGAACTGGCCAACCTGGTTGAGCGGCTCAGCATCATCCACCCCGGCGGCGTAATCGGCGTCAGTGAGCTGCCGGCGAAATTCCGTCACCTGCCCGAGCCCAACCCGGAGCATTATCAACAGGCGCTGGAATTGGATGAAGCGAGCGTACCTGTGGATGAAACCGCGCCCCTCGAAACCGCTACTCACCCCGCTCAGCCTGTAGCCATATCAGAACAGGCAGGGCTACCGGCCGATGGGCTGGATTTGAAAGCCTGGCTGGAAAACCAGGAACAAACCTTGATTCAGCAGGCGCTTGCAGCAAGTAATCAGGTGGTCTCCCGTGCGGCAAGTTTACTGCAGATTCGCCGTACCACGCTGGTCGAAAAGATGCGCAAATACGGAATTGAACGTCAATGAGCTCACCGGATACACAGGCACGTATTGCCGAGTTGGAAGCCCGTGTCGCTGAGCTTGAGCACGAGAATGAGAGCCTTCAGCGAACCAATGAGAGTCTTCAGCGCAATAATGAAGGTATTGAGTTCAGCAAAGACCGCCTGCAACGCCTGATTGATCGCATGCCCGGCGGGGTGTTGGTTATTGGGCAAAATGGCCAGGTGACCGAGCATAACCCGGCAGCAGAAGCGCTGCTGGGGATAACGCTGGCGGGTAAGACCTGGCTCGAAGTGATCAACGCCTGCTTTGCGCCCCGGCCCGATGATGGCCATGAGGTGTCGCTGAAAAATGGCCGCCGTGTCAGCCTGTCGACCCAATCTCTGCAAGGCGAGCCGGGGCAATTGGTGTTCCTTACCGACCAGACTCATACGCGCACCTTGCAGGAGCAGCTGCACCATTACCAGCGCCTCTCCGAGATGGGCCGTATGATGGCCTCGTTGGCGCATCAGGTGCGTACGCCTCTATCGGCCGCGTTGCTCTATGCCAGCCATTTGATGGCGCCGCAATTGGACGATGACAAGCGCATCCGTTTTGCCGGCAAGGTGAAGTCACGCCTGACGCATCTGGAGCAGCAGGTTCGCGATATGCTGATCTTCGCCCGTGGCGAGACCAAGCTGGAGGACCGCGTCGATGGCCGTACCCTGATGGCGCGTCTTGAAGACCTGCTGGACCAGCCTTTGACTCAGTATGACGCCGACTGTGATTGCATTAACGAAGCCCCAGAGGCGCTAATCCAGTGTAACCTGGAGGCCCTGTTGGGCGCTGTGTTGAGCCTGGTCAGCAATGCGCTCCAGGCCTGTGGCGAGGGCGCCGAGCTGAAGCTACGCTTGAGTCAGTCGGCAGATCGACTGCAGATTGAGGTAGTCGACCAGGGGCCGGGGATGGATGCCGAAACACTCAAGCGCGCGCAAGAACCCTTTTACACCACCCGTTCCCATGGCACCGGCCTCGGGCTTGCCATCGCCCAGGTGATGGCCAAGGCGCACCATGGCGAATTTGAACTGAGCTCTACACCGGGGCAAGGCACCCGTGCCTGTTTCCGTTTACCCCTGCTGAAAACTGATGAAGGACACCCATGACCGCTACGGTATTGATCGTTGAAGATGATGTGGATCTGCGAGAAGCCATTGCCGACACTCTGGAGCTGGCCAATATCGGCTATCTGCAGGCGGGCAGTGGTGAAGAGGCGCTGGAGTGCCTGCAGAGCAATCGGGTCGATATGGTGGTCTCCGACGTCAATATGCCGGGCATGGACGGTCATGCACTGCTGGCTCAGGTGAAGCAACAGTATCCGGCTTTGCCCATGGCGCTGATCACGGCTTATGGTCAGGTCAGTAAGGCGGTGGAGGCGATCCGCAACGGCGCCGTCGATTATCTGATGAAGCCCTTTGAACCTGAACAGCTAGTGACGCTGATCCGCACCCATGCGGAGGGGCGGGTTGAAGCCGACAGTGAAGCGCCCATTGCGGAAGCACCGGGCAGTCGCCATCTGCTACAACTGGCCCAGCGTGTGGCGACGACCGATTCAACCGTACTGATCACCGGCGAGTCAGGTACGGGTAAGGAGGTGCTGGCGCGGTATATCCACCAGCACTCGCCGCGCAAATCCAAACCTTTTATCGCCATCAACTGCGCCGCCATTCCCGAGAGCATGCTGGAAGCGACCCTGTTCGGCCATGAAAAGGGCGCATTTACCGGTGCCATCGGCAGTCAGCCCGGCAAGTTTGAGCAGGCTAACGGCGGCACGCTGTTGCTGGACGAAATCAGCGAAATGGACTTGGGCCTGCAGGCGAAACTGCTTCGTGTGCTGCAGGAACAGGAAGTAGAGCGCATCGGCGGGCGTAAGGTGATTCCGCTGGATGTGCGTGTGCTGGCCACCAGTAACCGCAAGCTGGAAGCCTATGTATCTGAAGGCAAATTCCGTGAAGACCTCTATTACCGCCTCAATGTATTCCCGCTGCAGTGGCAGCCGCTGCGCGAGCGCCAGGAGGATATAGAGCCGCTGGCCCTGAAGTTGCTGCAACATCATTGCCGTAAGATGGGTCGCACGCTGGCGCGTCTTGAGCCTGCGGCCGTGGCGCAGTTGCGTGACTATGCCTGGCCCGGCAACGTGCGTGAACTGGATAACGTGATGCAGCGGGCGCTGATTCTGCAGGGTGGCGCGCTGATCCGTGCCGAAGACCTGCACCTGAGCGGCCAGGCGATCCCGCTGGGCGAGATGCAGACACAGACATCCGCAAGTATTGATGAGCCGGCAGAAACCGAGCCGGATGGTCTGCTGGGGAATGATCTCAAGCAGCATGAATACCAGCTGATTGTGGAAGCCTTGCGGGCAACCAATGGCAGTCGCAAGGATGCATCCGAGAAGCTGGGGATCAGCCCCAGGACACTAAGGTATAAGCTCGCCCGAATGCGTGAAGAGGGAATTGATCTGGAGTCGATGTTAGCAGGTAAGTGAATACTTGCTTACCTTGGAGTTTGAGACTTTTGTAGTGATCCGAGTAGACCAATGTCTAATTCAGGGGGACGGAGGCGCTTCGGTATAACCTCCCTAGGTAACTCGCATGCGCCGACAATAGCGACTATAACCAAGAGCGGCGTGACCAAGGTATAAAAACAAATCGCAAGTTAAGGGCATCACCATGAGTGAACAAAAAGTCTACCCGGTCGATCCGGCTTTCGCAGCCAAGGCGCACATCGACAACGATACTTACCTGGCCATGTACGAGCAGTCGGTGAATGATCCCGATGCGTTCTGGGGCGAACAGGGCAAGCGCCTGGACTGGTTCAAGCCGTACACCAAGGTTAAACACACCAGCTTCGATCCGCACAACGTCGACATCAAATGGTACGAAGATGGTGAGCTGAACGCTGCCTACAACTGTCTGGACCGTCACCTGGAAACCCGTGGTGACCAGATTGCCATCATCTGGGAAGGGGACAGCCCGGACGAAGACGAAAAAATCACCTACCGCGACCTGCATGAGCGTGTCTGCCGTTTTGCCAACGCACTCAAGGCCAAGGGCGTTGAGAAGGGTGATGTGGTTACCCTGTACATGCCGATGATCCCGGAAGCCGCTGTAGCCATGCTGGCCTGTGCTCGCGTCGGTGCCGTTCACTCTATCGTATTCGGTGGCTTCTCGCCGGACGCACTGGCCGCCCGTATCGAAGGCGCCAAGTCCAAGGTCGTGGTGACCTCCAACTACTCTCTGCGCGGTGGCAAGGCTGTGCCGCTGAAAGCCAACGTCGACAAGGCGCTGGATGATCACGCTGGCGCGGCTGAGCTGATCGATAATGTCTTCGTGGTCAAACGCGTTGATAAGGATGTGGCCTGGAACGACAGCCGTGACGTCTGGTACGAAGAAGCGGTTGCCGCTGCGTCTACCGATTGCCCGGCCGAGCCGATGAACGCTGAAGCTCCGCTGTTCATCCTCTACACATCCGGTTCTACCGGTGCCCCGAAAGGTCTGAAACACACCACCGGTGGTTACATGGTCTACGCGGCCATGACGCACCAGTACGTGTTCGACTATCAGGAAGGCGACATCTACTGGTGTACTGCCGACGTGGGTTGGGTTACTGGTCACAGCTACATCGTGTACGGTCCGCTGGCCAACGGTGCTACCACCGTCATGTTTGAAGGTGTGCCGAGCTACCCGGACAACAGCCGTTTCGGCCGTGTGATCGAGAAGCACAAGGTTAACCAGTTCTACACCGCACCGACTGCAATCCGTGCACTGATGCAGCAGGGCGAAGACGTACTGGGTGATTCCGATCTGTCCAGCCTGAAACTGCTTGGCTCCGTGGGCGAGCCGATCAACCCGGAAGCCTGGGAGTGGTACCACCGCGTTGTCGGTAAGGGTAACTGCCCGATCGTCGATACCTGGTGGCAGACCGAAACCGGCGGCATCATGATCGTGCCGCTGCCGGGCGCGACACCGGCCAAGCCGGGCTCTGCCAGCCGTCCGTTCTTCGGCGTACAGCCGGCACTGCTGGACAACGAAGGTAACGAACTGGAAGGCGCAACCGAAGGTAACCTGGTGATCAAGGACTCCTGGCCGGGCCAGAGCCGTTCCATCTGGGGCGACCATGAGCGCTTCACCCAGACCTACTTCTCCAGCTTCAAGGGTGTGTACACCACTGGTGATGGTGCCCGCCGTGACGAAGATGGCTACTACTGGATCACCGGTCGTGTGGATGACGTAATCAACGTATCCGGTCACCGTATGGGTACTGCCGAGGTTGAATCTGCACTGGTTGCACACAAGGCGGTCGCTGAGGCAGCAGTAGTGGGCTACCCGCATGATCTTAAAGGTCAGGGTATCTACGTGTACGTCACCCTGCAGAGCGGTTACGAGGAGTCTGATGAGCTGATGAAAGAGCTGCGCAACTGGGTACGTTCCGAAATCGGCCCGATCGCGTCTCCGGACCTGATCCAGTTCGCACCGGGCATGCCGAAAACTCGTTCTGGCAAAATCATGCGCCGTATCCTGCGCAAGATCGCTGAAGACGATTTCGGTGCCCTGGGAGATACCTCTACCCTGGCTGACCCGACCGTGGTTGACGACCTGATCGAAAACCGCATGAACCGCAAAGGCTAATTCCAACGCCTTACACTCTGGTTCACGAACGCCCGCGACCTCTGGCCGCGGGCGTTTTCACGTCTGTCCGCTGAAAACCCCTATAATCACTAACACCTGCTCCGGTTGCGGTTTTGTATAGCGAGAAGTGCTATTATGCTGTGCCGGAAAACGGTCTGCCTTGGCCTCAGGGTCGATGGCCCAGTTAAAAACAGCTCCTGGGAGAACGATGCATGCAACTGGCACACAAGATCATAATCGCTGATGACCACCCTCTGTTCCGTGCGGCGCTCCGTCAGGCCGTGACGCAGGCCGTGCCTGGTATCGACATCGTCGAAGCCGACAGCCTGGCAGCGGTGCAAGAAGCGGTCGAGAAGCATAACGATGCTGATCTGGTGCTGTTGGATATTCACATGCCCGGCACCCACGGCTTCTCCGGCCTGGTGTTCCTGCGTGGCCAGCACCCCGGCGTGCCGGTGGTGGTTGTCTCCGGGAGTGAAGAGCCGCATGTGATGAAGCGCGCCATCGACTATGGTGCCTCAGGCTTTATTCCCAAGTCCGCGCCGCTGGAAACCCTGTCCGAGGCCATTACTGCCGTACTGGAAGGCGAAGAGTGGCTGCCGCAGGAACTGACCGACAACATGGATGAGGTCAGCGAAGAAGACCAGCAGTTTGCCGCTGCTCTGGCATCCCTGACTCCCCAGCAGTTCCGCGTACTGACCATGCTGACCGAAGGTCTGCTCAACAAGCAGATCGCCTATGAACTCAGCGTGTCTGAAGCGACCATCAAAGCCCATGTGACTGCTATCCTGCGCAAATTGGGTGTTCACAGCCGTACCCAGGCCGTGATCGCTGCACAGCGCCTGGGTGTAGAACCGCCCAAGACAGAAGTCTGAAACAAAACAGCTCTTTATTTTCAGTGCTGTAGATCTTCTGTCAGTCAGTTAGCTGCAGACTGTGTTGTGGAATTGTGGAATTGTGGAATTGTGGAATTGTGGAATTGTGGGAACGCACCCTGTGCGCGAAGCATTCGGCCGCGGAGCGGCCTCCCACATGGCAGCCTCCCACACCAATATCCAAGCACCTGCCCGGGCTTTGATTGGGTTTGTGGGAGCGCACTCCGTGTGCGAACCTTAGGCTACAGAGCTGCCTTCCACATGTTAGCCATCAAATGTCTGCAAGCTTTGGCCAGCCTTGTGGGAGCACACTCTGTGCGCGAACTTCAGACTACAAAGTAGCCTCCCACAGCTAAACTTCCCACAGCATTATTGCACTACAGCAGTGCTCAACCTGCCTGAATCTAGGTAAATCTGTGGGAGTGCGCTCTGCGCACGAATACCTCGGCAACAGAGCGACTCTAAAGCCTTCCTGACTACTCCCGTCCCGCTTTCAGGTTCGCCATGATCTTGTTGATCATCGCTCTAAGTGCAGCGGGCTTGACCGGCTTCGTTAGCAGCTGTGCACCGGCAGCACTAATCTCGTCCCTGACTTCATCGGTACGGTCAGCCGTAATCACTATGGCCGGGCTGAAGTATTCGGCGCCCTCTGTCTGCCCCGGCAGGCTGGCCAGCTGTTGCAGCGCCATGATCCCGGTATCGGTCTCACCCAGATGGTAGTCGGCCAGGATGATATCCGGCGTCCAGCCAAGGCTTTCCAACTCCTCCAGAGCATCATCGGCAGACAGCGCAACCGCCACTTCACAGGACCAGCCCTTGAGCAGGGCACCCATGCCTTCCAGAATCTTCGGCTCGTTATCGATCACCAGCACACGTACGCCGTTGAGGCCTTTACTGCGAATCCAGCCACGCTTTTCGGGGCGCGACTTCTGTGCCAACGCCGGGTCACCCAGCGGCAGGGTGATGCTGAACACCGTGCCCTGCCCGGGCCAGGAGCGCACATGGAGCTGGTGTCCCAGCATGCGGGCGATACGGTCGGTGATGGCCAGGCCCAGGCCGAGGCCTTTCACCTGACTGTGTTTGGGGTTGTCGATGCGTTTGAATTCTTCGAATACCTCGCGCAGCTTGTTGTCGGGAATGCCGACACCGGTATCCCAGACTTCCAGACGCAGCTGGCGCCCCTCTCGGCGGGCACCCATAAGGACGCGTCCCTGGGCGGTATAGCGCATGGCGTTGGATAGGAAGTTTTGCATGATGCGGCGCAGCAGCGGCTGGTCGGAGTACACCACCTGTTTGCAGTCGACGGTATCAAATTTGAGGCCTTTCTCCCGTGCCAGTGCGCTGAACTCGGTGTTCAGAGTCTGGAACAGGCCTTCCAGCGAGAAGTGGGTCAGCGTCGGCTCAAGTGCGCCGGCATCCAGTTTGGATATATCCAGAATCGCGGTGATCAGCTCTTCGGCAGCCTTGAGTGAGCCGTCCAGGTTCTCCACCAGCTGGCTGGTTTCGTCGCTGTGGCTCTGCTGAGCCAGTGCCGAGGTAAATAGACGGGCCGCGTTCAAGGGCTGCAGCAGGTCGTGACTGGCTGCTGCGAGGAAGCGGGTCTTGCCGAAGTTGGCGGCCTCCGCATCCGACTTGGCCTGACGCAGCTCGTCCTCCATCAGGGCGCGGATGGTGTTCTCCTTGCGCAGCTCCTTGTTCACAACGGACAGGGCATGGGTGCGCTCGCGCACACGTTGCTCCAGGTTCTCGTTGGTCTCCTGCAGGGCCTGCTCGGCCTTACGGCGCTCGGTGATGTCCTGATACAGGGTAAAGTAGCCCAGCACATCGCCGTATTCGCCAATATGCGGGATATAGGTCACCTCGGCAAAACGAACGCTGCCATCATGAGTCGGCAGCCGGGTTTCAAAGCGCTGGCGCTCACCACGCAATACCTTGTCAATATATTGACGTCTGTGCAGGTATTCCTCTTCCGGCAGGGCTTCCAGCGCCGACATGCCGGCAATGTTGTGCCGGTCCAGGCCAAAGGCATCGGCATAGGCCTTGTTGATAAACAGGAAGCGTTTGTCCGGGTCCAGGTAGCCGATCAGCACCGGCACGTTATCGGTGTAGATGCGGATGTTCTGCTCACTCTCACGCAAGGCTTCTTCAATGCGCTTGTGCTCGGTGATATCCATGTAGGTGTTGACGTAGCCGCCGTTGGGCATGGGGTTGCCACGCACTTCCAGCACGGTGCCATCGGGTCGGAAGCGTTCGTAGGAGTGAGGATCGCCGGAGCTGATGGTGTCCAGGCGCATGCGCACCTGTTGCTCCACATCACCCAGGCCGTACTCGCCCTTGATGGCGTTATAGCGGAACACCTCCTCAATGGGGCGGCCGATGCAGATCAGTCCTTCAGGGTAGTTGAACATATCCACATAGCGCTGGTTCCAGGCCACCAGCCGCATCTGCTGGTCCACTACGCTGATGCCCAGGCTGATGTTCTCGATGGTGGATTGCAGCAGTGAACGGTTGAAGCGCAGTGCCTGAGACGCCTCGTCCACAATGGTGACCACGTCACCAATCTCCATCTCCTTGCCGCGCAGGGTGGAGTCCATCACGATGCGGGCGGAGGATGCACCGATGGCACCGGCCAGCAGGCGCTCGGTGTACTGAATCAGCTCGGGTGTGGCTTTTTCCGCCGCCATGGGTGGGCCTTCGCCACGTTGCTGGCCAAAGGTGCTGAACGCCTGTCGGGTGCGGCTCATGCCAAGGAAGCGCTCGCTCAGCATCTGCAGGTCACCGACGGTAACCTGCCCGAGGTGACGGGAGGGGTCGGTGATGCCCTTGGCGGTGATGTTGACGAAGGCGCTGGCCTGAATGCGGTCGACCAGGCGCGGTGTTGCCAGCCGCGAGACGATCACAAACAGCAGCAGGTTTACGCCCAGGCTCCAGACCACCCCGTGGGTAAGCGGGTCCATACCGTCAATACCCATCAGGCCGGTGGGGCTGAGCCAGCCTTCGTTGCCGGTCAGCTGTGGCAGCCATTCATAGGGGATCAGGCGGGCCGAGTTCAGTGTGGGCAGCACCAGAGTGTAGAGCCAAAGCAGGAAACCGGCCAGCAGACCCGCCAGCACCCCGTGACGGGTGCCGCCTTTCCAATAGATACCGCCCAGAATGGCGGGCAGGAACTGGATGGCTGCGACGAATGCCAGCAAGCCAAAGGAGGCCAGTGGCCCCTGTTCACCCAGAATGCGGTAGTAGAAATAGCCCATCAGCAGCAGGCAGATAATGGTGATGCGTCGTACCCGCAGCAGCAGGGCGCCCAGATCCTTCGACTGCGACAGGTGCAGCCAGGAGATACGGAACAGCAGGGGCATGATGATGTCGTTACACACCATGGTGGCCAGAGTGATACTGGCCACAATCACCATACTGGTCGCCGCCGACAAACCGCCGATAAAGGCCAGCGTCGCCAGGTGTTCGGAGCCTGTGGCCAGAGGCAGCATCAGGACATAGGTGTCGGCATCAACACCGGTGTTGCTGAAGTAGGTAATACCGCCGGTGGCGATGGGCAGTACAAACAGTGCCATCAGCAGCAGATACGTGGGAAACAGCCAGCGTGCGGTCAGCAGGTTACGCTGACGGGTATTTTCCACGATGCTGACGTGGAACTGGCGCGGCAGACAGATAGCGGCAGCGCAGGCCAGTACAATCTCGGTCAGAAAGCCGCTGCTAAGAGCGGTATCAAAGTTCTCGTTGTGGCGCAGCTGGGCGATAACCTGATTGGTGACTTCTTCGACCCCGTCAAACAGGCCAAAGACCACAAACAGACCCACGCCGACAAAAGCGGTAAGCTTGATCAGGGATTCAAAGGCCACGGCCAATACCAGCCCTTCATGATGCTCGGTGGCATCGATATGGCGGGTACCGAACAGGATGGCGAATACTGCCATTACCAGTGCCACAAACAGCGCCGTATCGCTGCCGTTACTCATGGCTTCGGTGGCGCCGGGCGCCAGGGCGTTATAGCTGATGGCGACGGCTTTCAGCTGCAGCGCGATGTAGGGAATGGTGCCCATAACGGCAATGATGGTGACCAGAACCGCCAGTCCCTGGCTCTTGCCGTAACGCGAGGAGATAAAGTCGGCAATGGTGGTGATGTTCTGCTGCTTGCTGACCAGAAAGACTTTTTCGATCACCC
The DNA here is from genome assembly GCF_900155945.1 of Marinobacterium stanieri. Classification (GTDB taxonomy): domain Bacteria; phylum Pseudomonadota; class Gammaproteobacteria; order Pseudomonadales; family Balneatricaceae; genus Marinobacterium; species Marinobacterium stanieri. The sequence continues at coordinate 33,987 of NZ_FTMN01000012.1, read as the reverse complement.
GGATCGCCAGCATGAATACGATGGCAGGCCCCAGATAGGTAGCCAGAAACTCCCAGCCGGTAGAGGCCGCACGGCCCACGGCGCCGTAGAAGGTCCAGCTGGAACAGTACACGGCCAGTGACAGTGAATAGACCACCGGGTTGCTGGCCCATTGCTTCCCGGCACTGCTTTTGTCGCCGAAATAGGCGATGGCAAACAGCAGGCCCAGGTAAGCCAGTGAGATCAGAATGATGGACCAGCCAGACAGCATAAGGAGGCTCTCATATCAGTGTTGGGACAGATATAGAGTGTACCGCTGAAAAGTCCGGCATCACAGTATACATCTTTAGTCGAAAGTGGCCGTTTAAAATCATGAACGGTACTTGACTATTGTATTACATGAGCTGGGTCATGTTTTTGACGCTATTATGTAACTTGTTGATTAATAGTGATTATTTGGTTTTATAAGAAAGTTGAACCTTTGAGTTCTACTAAAGTCGGGGCTTTTCTTGCTTCGGTTCTTTATGCAAGATCATCTCGTATCTTCCCGGCTCCAATAACAAGAAAACGGAGAAACACCATGGCAGATGATAAATCCAAAGCTGCTCTATACTGGTCGACGAACCTTCGTCTGATCCTGGGTAGCCTGGTCGTCTGGGCATTCGTGTCCTACGGCTGCGGCATCCTGTTCCGTCCTCTGTTGTCCGGCATCACTGTCGGCGGCACCGATCTGGGCTTCTGGTTCGCTCAGCAGGGCTCAATTCTGACCTTCATCGGTATCATCTTCTTCTACGCCTGGCGCATGAACAAGCTTGATGCAGAGATGGGACTGGAGGAGTAATCGATGGATCAGTTTTATATCAACCTTCTGTTCGTAGGCGCGTCCTTCGCTCTCTACTTCGGCATCGCAATCTGGGCCCGTGCGGGTTCCACCAAAGAGTTCTACGTAGCAGGCGGGGGTGTACACCCGGTTGCTAACGGTATGGCAACGGCTGCTGACTGGATGTCTGCAGCGTCCTTCATTTCCATGGCGGGCCTGATTGCCGCCGGTGGTTATGCCAACTCTACCTTCCTGATGGGCTGGACAGGTGGTTACGTGCTGCTGGCGATGCTGCTGGCACCTTACCTGCGTAAGTTCGGCAAGTTCACCGTACCTGACTTCATCGGCGATCGCTTCTACAGCAAGCCGGCGCGTCTGGTCGCTGTGGCCTGTCTGATCGTTGCGTCCACTACCTACGTTATCGGCCAGATGGCGGGTGCCGGTATCGCCTTCTCCCGCTTCCTGGAAGTGGACAAGGATACTGGTCTGGTTATCGCGTCCGTGGTTGTATTCTTCTACGCCGTACTCGGCGGTATGAAGGGCATCACCTACACTCAGGTGGCTCAGTACTGCGTACTGATCGTGGCCTACACTATCCCGGCTATCTTCATTTCCATGGAGCTGACCGGTAACCCGATTCCGGCGCTGGGCCTGTTCGGTGATCACACTGCATCCGGCATGCCGCTGCTGGCGAAACTGGACCAGGTAGTTCAGGAGCTGGGCTTTGCCGCTTACACCGCTGATGTGCCGAACAAGCTGAACATGGTGCTGTTCACCCTGACGCTGATGATCGGTACTGCTGGTCTGCCGCACGTTATCATCCGCTTCTTCACTGTACCGAAGGTAGCTGATGCGCGCTGGTCTGCCGGTTGGGCGCTGATCTTCATCGCGCTGCTGTACCTGACTGCTCCGGCGGTTGCGTCCATGGCTCGTATGAACCTGATCGACACTGTTTACCCGAACGGTACTGATGCTCCGTCAATCCAGATCGATGAGCGTCCGGAATGGATGAAAACTTGGGAAGAAACCAAGCTGATCACCATCGAAGACAAGAACAATGACGGTCGTATCCAGTTCTACAACGATAAAGCCGACATGTCCGACAAGGGCTGGGAAGGCAACGAGCTGACCTACAACCGCGACATCCTGGTACTGGCGAACCCCGAGATCGCACAGCTGCCGGGTTGGGTTATCGGTCTGATCGCAGCCGGTGGTCTGGCGGCGGCACTGTCCACTGCGGCAGGTCTGTTGCTGGCAATCTCCTCTGCGGTAAGTCATGACTTGATCAAGAACTCCATCAATCCGGATATCTCCGAGAAGGGCGAGCTCATGGCGGCACGTGCATCCATGACCGTAGCGATCGTAGTGGCAACCTACCTGGGTATGAACCCGCCAGGCTTTGCGGCCCAGGTGGTGGCACTGGCCTTCGGTATCGCGGCTGCTTCCATCTTCCCGGTACTGATGATGGGTATCTTCTCCAAGCGCGTGAACAACAAGGGCGCTATCGCAGGCATGCTGGCCGGTCTGATCACTACCCTGGTGTACATCTTCATGTACAAGGGCTGGTTCTTCATCCCGGGTACTGCCAACCTGCCGGACACCGTTGATAACTGGATCCTGGGTATCTCCCCGCTGTCCTTCGGTGCAATCGGTGCGATCATCAACTTCACAGTGGCCTTCGTTGTCTCCAATGCAACTGAAGAGCCGCCGGTTGAGATTCAGGAACTGGTGGAAAGCGTGCGTTACCCGAAAGGTGCTGGATCTGCCGTTGACCACTAAGTCATAATGACTCAACAGACAGCCTGACTGTCACAAGTTGAACCACCTCGGGCTTCCAACTGGAAGCCCGACTTTTTTCAGGAAGTAGAAGTATGGTCTGGAATCTGGTTGCCACTGTTTTTGCCGGCCTGGGCGCGGCGGGTATCGCTCTGATCCTGCGCTCTCTGACCCGAAAAAAACTGCCCAAATGGATCGTGCCGGCCGCCGCCGGTCTGGGAATGCTGGGGTATTCGATCTACAACGAATATACCTGGTTCGAGTTCAAGACCAGCCAACTGCCGGAAGGCTCAGTGGTTGTCTCATACGAAGCCAACAGCATGATCTGGCGTCCCTGGACTTTCCTGTTTCCGATGACCGATACCTTCACTGTGCTGGATCGCAACAGTGTGGCGCACCAGGTCACGGACGATGGCACTCTGGCGCAGCTGGTGCTGTACCGCTTTGAGCGCAGCTATACCGATCATGTTGAACACAGTGTTCATCTGCTCAACTGTGAAAAGGGCGAGATGGTCGAGCTGAATGAGCAAAAGGCTATGGTGGCCGGCAGTTTGCGTGAAGTCGTGCAGGCAGCTCCGCTGTATCAGATGGTGTGTCGCTAAGTATTTACAATCCTTGGTAAACACCTGTTTTTACACGTAATGCTCCGACTAAAGTCGGGGCATATTTACCCTGTCCTGTTTGTTAGATTCAAAGGTGAACCTCACCTTAAATAAAAACAACAGGATGGTGTTATGTCTTCCCAACCGGACAGCGCGCGCGCTTACTGGCGCGAAAACCTGCGTATCATCTTCACCTATATGGTGATCTGGTTTGCGGTCTCCTACGGCTGCGGCATTCTATTCGTGGATGCGCTTGACCAGATTCAATTCTTCGGCTTCCCGCTTGGCTTCTGGTTCGCCCAGCAGGGCGCAATTTATGTCTTTATCGGTTTGATCTGGGCCTATGTGTTCAGCATGAACCGCCTCGACGAAAAATACGACGTCCACGAATAACAATCACCAAGTCAAGGAAGCTGAGTGATGAGTCTCGATTTGCTGACCTACATGTTTATAGGTGGCTCTTTTGCCCTCTATATCGGCATTGCGATCTGGGCCCGTGCCGGGTCTACAACTGAATTCTATGTTGCCGGGGGCGGTGTGCCGCCCGTTGCCAACGGCATGGCGACTGCTGCGGACTGGATGTCTGCGGCCTCTTTTATCTCCCTGGCGGGGATTGTCTCTTTCATTGGTCGCGATGGGGCCGCCTATCTGATGGGCTGGACCGGCGGCTACGTATTACTGGCGATGTTGCTGGCACCTTACCTGCGCAAGTTCGGCAAGTTTACCGTGCCCGACTTCGTGGGCGACCGCTACTACTCCAAAACGGCGCGCTATATCGCCGTTATCTGCACCATCGTTATCTCCTTTACCTATGTCGCCGGGCAGATGCGCGGTGTCGGCATCGTGTTCTCGCGCTATCTGCACGTTGATATCAATACCGGGGTTATCGTCGGGATGGTGATCGTATTTTTCTATGCTGTTTTGGGCGGCATGAAAGGCATTACCTACACTCAGGTGGCGCAGTACTGTGTGCTGATCATGGCCTTTATGGTGCCGGCTTTCTTCTTGTCCATGCAAGTGACCGGTCACTTCCTGCCTCAGATCGGCCTGGGTGCAACACTGGAAGATGGGCGTTCGGTTCTAGTGACCCTGAATGAACTCTCGTCAGAGCTTGGGTTTGACCAGTACACCCAGGGCAACAAGACCACCATCGATATGTTCTTCATGACCGCTGCACTGATGTGCGGTACGGCGGGCCTGCCTCACGTTATCGTGCGCTTCTTCACCGTGCCGCGCGTAAAGGATGCACGTATCTCCGCTGGCTGGGCGCTGATCTTCATCGCTATTCTTTACACCACTGTGCCGGCAGTAGCGGGCTTTGGTCGCGTGAACCTGATCGAAACCATCAATGGTCCTGACAATGCCGGTGTTGAGTACACCCAGATGCCCAGCTGGTTCAAAAACTGGGAGTCCTCGGGCCTGATTGCCTGGGCCGACAAGAACGGCGATGGCAAGGTGCAATACCAGGCAGGCGCCGCGTTTGACGGTGGTAAACCGGCCTTTATCGATTCGCGTGGTGATTACGGCGAGCGTTTGACCGAAAACGCCTCCAGCAGCGCCAATGAGGTGTATGTTGATCGTGACATCATGGTGTTGGCGAACCCGGAAATTGCCAACCTGCCGGATTGGGTGATTGCGCTGGTGGCGGCGGGTGCCGTGGCCGCAGCCCTGTCGACTGCAGCGGGCCTGTTGCTGGTGATTTCGACCTCGATCTCGCATGACTTGATGAAGAAAAGTATCAACCCGAATATCACCGACAAGCAGGAGCTGACGTACGCTCGCCTGGCGGCTATTGTGGCCATCATCATTGCCGGCTACTTCGGGATCAATCCGCCCGGGTTTGTGGCGCAGGTGGTCGCACTGGCCTTTGGCTTGGCGGCTTCCTCGGTATTTCCTGCCATCGTGCTGGGTATCTTCAGCACCCGCATGAACACTCAGGGTGCCGTCAGCGGCATGCTGGTGGGGCTGGGGTCCACCATGGCCTATATTATTTACTTCAAGTTCATGGGCGGCACGCCTGATCAGTGGCTGTTTGGTATTTCGCCGGAAGGCTTCGGTACTGTCGGCATGCTTTTGAACTTTGTGGTGGCGATGCTGGTGGCGTCCATGACGCCGGAGCCGCCGGAGGAAATCCAGTCCATCATCGAGGACATTCGTATTCCCCGGGGTGCTGCCCAGGCGCACGCACACTGAGCCTGATACGGATCAGCCGGGGGCGTGATGCCCCCGGTACTCTCTGATGCAATAACCGGGTGAGGAGACGACGGATGCCAGATGCATTTAACATGGACAACATCCCCTTCAGCCTGCTGAATGAGGACGAACAGGCGCTGCTGGGTAAGAATCTGGATATCGGATACTTCCAGCAGGGCGAAGCGATCATTACGGCAGGTGAAAAGCCCGAAGGGCTGTTTATCATCCTCAAGGGCCGGGTTAGCGAAAGCGAGGCGGCTGATAAGGGTGAAGAAGGTGGTGGCCAGCACATTTTTGTTCACTACGAGAATGAAGATTACTTTGGTGGCTGGTCAGCGGTGCGCGGCACGGCCATTCACAACTTTGTGGCGGACGAAGAAACCATCTGCCATATCCTGCCCACGCGGACTCTGCTGGACCTGATCGCCAGCAACGCCCAGTTTGCCGATTACTTCCAGCAGAACCTGGCCGTAAAAAGCGAGATTGTCGCGCAACACGGCGGCAACCAGGACATGGCCGAGTTCATGCTGGCTCGCATCACGGATGCCACTGTGCGTGAGCCGCTGGTGGTGGAGCAGGGAACCAGCATCAAGCAGGCGACCGAGCTGATGCGTCAGCACAAGTCCGACTGTCTGCTGGCACGCCGAGGCGGCCGTTACGGCATGGTGACCGGCACCGACCTGCTGGATGCGGTGGTGATCAATGAGAAACCGCTGGATACCGATATCATCGATGTGGCCAGCTTCCGCTTGATCACCATCGATCACGAAGATTACCTGTTCAATGCACTGGTCATGATGACCCAGCAGCAGATTGAAAGGGTCGTGGTAATGGATGGCCAGTCCATGGTCGGGGTTGTTGAGCTGACCGATGTACTGAGTTATTTCTCCAGCCATTCCCACGTGATCGGTTTGCGTATCGAGCGCGCCGGTACCATCGAGCAGTTGCGCGAAGCGGCTCAGGGCCTGAACGAGCTGATCAAGGCGCTGATTTCCGCCGGAGTGAAGATCCGCTTCACCATGGATCTGCTGGCGGCCATGAACGGCCGTATTATTTCCAAGCTGTTCGATCTGATTATTCCGGCAGACATGCAGCCTCATGTGTGTTTGATCGTGATGGGGTCGGAGGGGCGTGGTGAGCAGATCATGAAAACCGACCAGGATAACGCCCTGATCTACCGCGAAAACCTGGTCTGGCCCGGCATGCAGGAGACCCTGAACCGGTTCAGCGAGAACCTGATTTCGTTCGGTTTTCCACCCTGCCCGGGCAATATCATGGTATCCAACCCGGAGTGGGTGAACTCCGTGGGGGACTGGACCCAGCACCTGAGTGACTGGGCCGACACCTGTGAAGGTAACGCCCAGATGAACCTGGCCATTGCCGTGGATGCAAAGCCTGTAGCGGGCAACGAAGCCCTGTTCAAGGTGGCGCGCAACTGGTTCCTGCGCCACCTGCGCAACAATGATGTGTTCTTCTCCCACTTTGCCCGTGCTGCCGTGGAGTTTGATACGCCGCTGACCTTTTTCGGCAACCTCAAGGACAAGGGACAGCTGGATATCAAGAAGGGCGGCATCTTCCCGATTGTGCATGGCGTGCGCACCCTGGCACTGGAGCACCGTATTCTCAAGACCAATACTTTTCAGCGCATTGAAACTCTGGTGGAGCAGAAGGTCATGCAGGCCGAACATGGCAGTGATCTGTCCGAGGCGCTGGCCCTGTTTATCCAGCTGCGCCTGCGTCAGCAGATCCGTCGGGCGGAGGAGCAGGAAGATGGCCTGGACCCCACGCCCAACCAGATTGACCTGCAGCAGTTAAACAAGCTCGAACGTGACCTGCTGCGCGACGCTCTTCATGTGGTGAAGGGATTCAAGAAGCACCTGGCAACACGCTACCACCTCGGAGGCTGATACAGATGATCATTCCGCGCTCGATACGGCGCTATAAGGAACGCAAGGAGCATCGGGAAGGGCCCTGGGCGGAGCTGTTCGAACCTTACAAGGGTGACGAGGTCGTATCCCTGGATTGTGAAACCACCAGTCTGGATGTGAAAAAGGCCGAGATCCTGTCGATCGGTGCAGTACGGATTAAGGGCCGCAAGGTCATTACCAGTGACCGCCTGGATATAAAACTCAAGCCGCCGGCGAGTCTAAGCGGCGATTCCATCAAGATTCACAAGCTCAGGGCGCAGGATCTGGTTGATGGTATCGAGCTTGAAGATGCGTTGAAACAGGTACTGGAGTTTGTTGGCAACCGACCCATTCTGGGCTATTACGTCAACTTTGATGTACGTGTGCTGGACAAGTTTCTGCGTCCCCAGTTGGGGTTCGGTTTGCCCAACAAGGCGGTTGAGCTGTCCCACGTCTACCACGACATCATCAAGTGGAAGCATGTCGGTGGCGACGTGGACCTGCGCTTCGATACCATTGCCGGCAAATTGGATATCCCCATCCTCGAACGACATACTGCGTTGGGTGATGCGATCACGGTTGCCTTGATGTATGTCCGTCTGAAGTACGGTGAAACACCGAAAAATATCTACTGAGCGGCAAATCCTGTATATTGAATTGAGAGAACGGGCCGTATGGCCCGTTTTTTGCTTGCATCACAGGGCAGGAGCCTTTTTCCGACATATCGTCAATCTATTGTCGGTTTGTGTACTATCCGGCTTGATGAGGTTAGGCCAGGCTCTATAATGTCAAAATATTGCCGCACAGGAGAGGTATAGCATGATTGAACGTGCTGATATCAACAGCCTGCTGTCGCAGATGCGGACGATTCGGCAGGAGATGCAGCAGGGCGTGGCGCCCGTGCAGGCACCGGAGCTGAATCAGGTGTCCGGGATCAGCAAGGCCGACAGCAGCGGCTTTGCCGATCTGCTCAAAAGCGCTGTGGACAAGGTTAACGAACATCAGTCTGAAGCATCCCGTCTGCGCACGGCCTACGAGAAGGGTGACCCCTCGGTAGACCTGCCTCAGGTGATGATTCAGGCGCAGAAAGCCTCAGTTTCGTTTCAGGCAATGACCCAGGTGCGCAACCGTCTGGTCACAGCTTATGAAGATGTTATGAAGATGCCGATCTAACACTCGGCAGCGGTCAGGATTGAATGGATAACACGGCAGCACAATTAAGCGGCAAGGGCAGTCTGATGACCGGCTTCAATAGCCTGGGCATCCTGCGGCAGCTCGGTCTTATGATCGGTTTGGCTGCCAGTATTGCCATCGGTTTTGCCGTGGTGCTCTGGTCGCAAAAGCCTGACTATCGGGTGTTGTTCTCCAATCTCAACTTTGCCGATGCCAATGAAGTCATCGAGCAACTCAAGCTGTACAGCGTTCCCTACAAGTTTGATACCGACGGCCGCGCCATTCTGGTACCGGAAGAGCATGTGCACCAGGCGCGCCTGAAACTGGCCTCCGAGGGTTTTACCGCTGACAAGACCGTTGGCTTTGAACTGCTGGAGCAGGAACAGGGTCTGGGCACCAGTCAGTTCATGGAGAATGCGCGCTTCCGGCGTGGCCTGGAAGGTGAGCTGGCACGTACTATCAGCAGTCTTTTGGCGGTTCGGTCCGCTCGCGTGCACCTGGCCTTGCCCAAGGAGTCGGTGTTTGTGCGCGACCAGCGCAAACCCCGCGCCTCTGTCTTTATCGAAATGTTTTCCGGCCGTACTCTGGCCCGTGATCAGGTTGCGGCCATTGCCAATCTGGTCGCGTCCAGCATTCCTGAATTGGCGGTGGATGATGTCACCGTTGTGGATCAGAAGGGGCGTCTGCTTAATACTCGCGATCAGGATGAAGATGTGGTGCTGGCGGCCAAGCAGCTGGAGTACACCCGTCAGGTCGAGCAGACCCTGGTTAACCGCATCAACAGCATTCTGCAGCCGGTGGTCGGGCTGGGTAACTTCCGTGCAGAAGTATCCACCGATATTGATTTCACCCAGGTAGAGCAGGCCGATGAAATCTATAACCCGGACCTGCCGGCCCTGCGCAGTGAGAAAACGCTGGAAGAAAAGCGTGCCGCGGGTGAGCTGGCCCGAGGTGTGCCTGGTGCGCTGACCAACCAGCCGCCAGGCCCGAATGAAGTTCCCGAGCAGATCGAGCCCGGCACGGTTGGCGCTGCCAATGCTGCCGGCGCCACAGGTACCGGCTCCAGCCGTGAGCAGGCGGTGCGCAACTACGAGCTGGACCGCACTCTCAGTTATACCCGTCACCAAACTGGCGTGATCAAACGTCTTAGCGTCGCTGTCGTGGTGGATGATTTGACGACGACCAACCCTGAAAGCGGCGAAGCTCAGCGCATGACCTGGTCGGAAAACGAGCTGCAGCGGCTGCAAACCCTTGTACGCAATGCCGTGGGTTACTCGGCGGTGCGGGGCGACAGCGTGACCGTGATCAACTCGCCGTTTGTACCGGACGAGCCGATTAGCATGGAAGATCCTGCCATCTGGGAGCAGGACTGGTTCTGGGATCTGCTTAAACAGGTGATGGCCGCGCTGTTTGTCCTGATTCTGGTATTCTTTGTATTGCGCCCCATCCTGCGCAGTCTGGCCGATGCCGGTAAAACCAAGGATGTAGTCTCACTGGGGCCGGCGGGTGAAATCTCGGCAGACCTGGAAGGCCTGGAAGGTGCTGATGTATCCGAGGACAAGGTTACTTTGGGTACCGGCGGCGATCGCGGCATTTTGCCAACGCCCAATGAGAGTTTTGATTATCAGCTTAATGCCATCCGCAGTATGGTTGCGGAAGATCCGGAAAAAGTGGCCCAGGCCGTTCGTCAGTGGGTAATCGATAATGAGCAGTGATGCTGAACTGAACGACATCCAGAAAGCAGCGATTCTGTTGATCAGCCTGGGTGAGTCTGATGCCGCTGAAATCCTCAAGCACCTGGGGCCGAAGGAAGTACAGAAGATCGGCGAGGCCATGACCCAGCTCGACAATGTGCCCCAGTCCCGTGTTGAAGCGGTAGTGGCTGACTTCATGAACGTGGTCAGTGACCAGACCGGCATTGGTATCAACAATGACCGCTATATCCGCGCCATGCTCAATCAGGCGCTGGGTGAAGAGAAAGCCAAAACACTGATCGACCGTATTCTCTTCAGTACCAACACCTCGGGTCTGGACACGTTGCGCTGGATGGACCCGCGCCAGGTGGCGGAGATGCTGCGATATGAGCACCCGCAGATTCAGGCGGTCGTGATTGCCTACCTTGACCCGGATCAGGCCTCGGTTGTACTGACCTACTTCGATGAAAAGTCCCGTCTTGATATCCTCATGCGTATTGCCGCGCTGGATCGTATCCAGCCGCAGGCGCTGCAGGAGCTCAATGACATGTTTGAATCCCAGTTCACCGGCAGCAAGGCCAGCCAGTCGCGTACCCTCGGCGGCGTGCGCTCTGCCGCCAATATCATGAACTTCCTCGACTCCAACCTGGAGGCGGAACTCATGGATGGTATTCGCGACAACGACGAAGGCCTGGCAACCGAAATCTCCGATCTCATGTTCGTATTCGACAACCTGATTGATGTGGACGACCGTGGCATTCAGGTGATCCTGCGCGAAATCTCCACCGACAACCTGGTGCTGGCACTTAAGGGTGCAGATAATGCGCTGCAGGAGAAGGTGTTCAAGAACATGTCCAAGCGTGCCGCGGAACTGTTGCGTGACGACCTTGAAGCCAAGGGGCCGGTACGCGTGTCTGAAGTGGAAGAGGCACAGAAAGAGATTCTTACCGTGGCACGCCGTCTGGCCGATGATGGCGAGATTATGCTGGGTGGCTCCGGTGAAGAGATGATCTGATGAAAAAGGATCAGCCCATACGTATCCGTGCCAGTGACGCGGATGCCGTAAAGCCCTGGTTGCCCCCTGATGTGGGCGGTGAAGCCCCGGTGGTACAGGCACTGGCCCGCAAGCCGCCATCCCCCCTCGAAGATGTCGATGTCTCCGTCGTTGAAGAAGAGATTTTTGCCGAAAAGCTGACGCTTACGCAGTGGGAAGAGATCTGTGAAGAAGCCCGCCGTGAAGGTCAGGCAGAAGGGCATGCCGAGGGCATGGCCCAGGGGCGTGAGCAAGGCTACCAGGAGGGGCTGCAACAGGGACTGGAAGCGGGACAGGCGCAGATAAATGAACGCCTGCAGCGCCTGGATGGACTCATCGAGTTGTTACAGAAGCCGCTGGAACACGAGCGGGAGGCGCTGGAAGAGGCGCTGGTGAATCTGGTGATCGAGCTTGCCCAGGCCACCGTGAAGGCAGAGCTTAGTCAAAATATTGACGTGCTTGCGCGCAGTGTCCATGACGCTCTGGAACAGCTGCCCGAGGGTGAAGGCAGTCTCAGCCTGCGTATTGCGCCGGACCAGGTGGCACCGCTGGAACCGCTGTTGGGTGATTTGGCACTTAAGCTCAAACCTGACCCCGAGCTGGAGCCGGGTAGCTGTGTGCTGGAAAGTGGCAACTGCCGCGTCGACTATCAGGTGGAGCAGCGTTTCGCTCAGGTAGCGGAACAGCTGCGAGCCCGGTTGATCAAAACGCCCGATTCTTCTTCCCAATAACGAGGCTGTCTCATGCCGGATCTGGCTCACCGTCTCAACCGCTACCGTCATATCGATTACGAATCGCCGCGCCCGGAAGTGGAAGGGCGGGTTACCCGTTTGATCGGCCTTACCCTGGAAGCCGTAGGGCTCAAAGTGGCGCTGGGAGATTACTGCCTGGTGTCGTTGCAGGACGAGGGTGAGGTGGAAGCGGAAGTGGTCGGCTTTGCCGGTGATCGCATCTATCTGATGCCTCTGGACAGCGTAGATGGCCTTGCCCCCGGTGCGGCCGTGCGCCCGCGAGTCGGTGCCAGCCTGGTGCCGGTCGGGTTCGGTCTGCTGGGGCGTGTCATCGATGGCATAGGGCGGCCGCTGGATGGTAAAGGGCCGCTGGCGCCCGATGATCTGGTGACGCTGTCCGGCGAAACCATCAACCCGCTGCACCGTCACCCGATAGAACAAACTCTCGACGTGGGTGTGCGCGCCATTAACGGCTTGCTGACGGTGGGCCGGGGGCAGCGTTTGGGGCTGTTTGCAGGTAGTGGTGTCGGTAAGTCGGTCTTACTGGGGATGATGACGCGCTTTACCGAAGCGGAGATCACTGTCGTGGGCTTGATTGGCGAGCGTGGCCGCGAGGTGCGTGAATTTATCGATCACAGCCTGGGGGCTGAGGGCATGGCGCGCTCGGTCGTGGTGGCCTCACCGGCCGATGATTCCCCTTTGATGCGCCTTCGCGCGGCGCAGCTGACCACGCGAATTGCCGAATACTTTCGTGCCCAGGGTAAAAATGTACTGCTGCTGATGGATTCGCTGACACGCTATGCCCAGGCGCAGCGTGAAATCGCGCTTGCCGTGGGAGAGCCGCCGGCCACCAAGGGCTATCCGCCATCGGTGTTTGCCAAGCTGCCCAAGCTGGTGGAACGTGCCGGTAACGGCGAGACGGGTGGTGGCTCCATTACCGCCTTTTATACGGTGCTCACGGAAGGGGATGACCAGCAGGACCCAGTGGCCGACTCGGCGCGTGCTATTCTGGATGGGCATGTGGTGTTGGCTCGCTCCCTGGCAGAACAGGGGCATTATCCGGCCATTGATATCGAAGCCTCGATCAGCCGTGCCATGCCGCAGATTGTGGATGATTCCCAGCTGAGTCTGGCACTGCAGTTCAAACGCCTGTACTCACGATACAGTCAGAATGCCGACTTGATCTCGGTGGGGGCCTATGCCCGTGGCAGCGACCCTGAAACCGACCGTGCCATTGATATGATGCCGACCATCAAGGCTTATTTGCAGCAGAGCATGAATGAACCCATGCCCCTGCAACGGTCCATGCAGGCGCTGGCCATGGTGATGAGTACACCGCCGCAGCAGGGCAATGCCCAGGCTGGTGCGCAGCCAAAAGCAGGGCAGCCGGGCATTCGGCGGGTACCCTGATACAGGAGTAATGGATGGCGAAACCAAGATCTCAAAGGTTGGAAGTGGTATTGGCAGTGGCGGAGCGAAAGCGCCGTGAAGCCGAGCGCTATCTTGCCGAAGCCCAGCAGCGGGTCGAGCAGGGCGAGCGCGGTATTGATCAGTTGCAGCAATACCTGGGGGAATACCAGCAGCAGTATACCCAGGTGGGTCAGCAGGGCATGAATATCGGTACCCTGCACGCACAGCAATCCTTCCTGCAAAAGATCAACTCAACGATCCAGGTACAAGAACAGGCGCTGGTGCAGGCGCGGGACCAGTTGCAGCAGGTACGTGCCTTTTGGCAGCAGGCCTATGCCAAGGAGAAGGGCATTGAAGAGCTGATTCGCAAGGCGCGTGAAACCGAAGTGCGTCAGGCTGACAAGCAGCTGCAGCAGGAAATCGACGAACGTTCCCAGCATCGCAGGCCGCAATATATCTAACGTTGGCATCTTAATTGCTTTTACTTGGCTATCGGATACCAGGAGTCCCGCATGGCCATTGTTAAAGCACCCAGTCAAACCAGTCCCTCCTTGCTTGATCTCAGTTCAATGCAGACGCCGGTCAATGGCATGGCTGCTGGCGCTCAGGGCGCGGCTCCCGGCAGTTTCCAACTGCTGTTTCAGGGCAGCTTGCAAGCACAGGGCAAAGTGGCGGCAAACGGCCAGACTTTGCCTGCCGAGGGCGAAAACTTGCCAGGCCGATTGCCGGTGGATAGCGCGGAGGCGGATACTGAAGATGGCGCAGCCGCTGCTGATGTGCAAACGGGTCAACAGGATGCCGGCAACCTGAATGGTATGCCTCCGCAAGCGGGGACTGCACAGGCTTCTGTTCAGGGTGCCGCTGGTCAGGCGCAAACAACCGACACCAAGCCCACATCTACCGTATCGGGCCAAGTGCAATCTGCACAGCTGCCGGCGGGCCAGCAGCCACCTCAAGAGTCTCGACCGGTTCAGCAAAGCACTCAAGCCACCAATGCAGCGTCCGGAGCGGCGGGTGTTAACGGGAATGCTCCTGAACAGTCTGCTTTGAATCAGCAGCAGTTGGCTGCTCAAACGCAAGCGGGACAGCAGGCGCTGACTCAGGTTGAGCAGCAGGCTCAAGCTCAGCAAACGGCTGAGCAGCAGGCGATGCAAACTCAGCAACAAGCTCAGCAGCGTACAAAACAGCAGGCTCAGCAGAGCGCTCAACAAAAGCAGGCAGGCCAGCAGGAACTGACAGAGTCACAGCTGCGCAACCAGGCTCAGCAAGATGCACGTCAAGCGACTCAGCAGCAAACTGCTGCCAAGGCTCAGTCGCTAATGGCTGAAACTCAGACTCAACAACCCGGAATATCTCCAGAAGATCAGGGGCGTGAGAATCGCACTCAGCTACCTGCAAGCGCAGCCGAGCAGGCGCGTGTAGAGGCGCAAGCAAGGGTTGCGGCCAATGGCGCGGTGGATAACGCATCTGCCCAGCCCCATCCCTTGAGTGGAACGGCCAATGCTGAAACAGCACAGGGTGGTCAGGCTGGAACACTTGAAGGAGATGCCAAGGTGCCCGTGAGTGCCGGGCAAACCTCGGCATCGGCTACCCCGGCGTCTCAAACTGCAGCCAATGGGGCAGCAACCGCCCAAGCGGGTGCTGAGGCGGCGCCTGACCCTGTTACTATCCTGGCCAGTCAGGATGCGGTTCAGGCAAAGCAGACCCAGCAAGGCAGTGGCGAGAATCGAGCCCCTACGCAGTTGGTTGCACCTTCCGTCCCTGCTGACAACGCATCGGCGCGACAGGCTCAGCTTGATCCTGCTCAGGTACGCGGCGCTGAAGCCGGCGGTCGAGTGGATGTGAGTGCTTTGAACACTGGGGGCGGTGGTGCCGGCGGTATGGGGTCAGAGAGCGGTGACAGTGGCAGTCAGCGACAGGACTCCGGTACCCAGTCAGGTACCACCCAGAATACGCAGGCGGCTCAGCCGCGTAACCCTCAGGCTGCCCAGGCCCAGGCTCAACAACTGTTCAATGCGCATCCGCAGTTGCTGACACCCCGCTGGGGGCAGGCGGTAGGCGAGCGCATGATCATGATGGCTCAGCATGGCCCGCGCAGCGCCCAAATCCAGCTGGACCCGCCAGAGCTGGGTTCCATGCAGATTAGGGTACATGTTCAGGGACAGGACCAGATCAGTGTCAGTTTTACCAGCCCTAACCCCGCAGTGAGAGATGCTCTGGAACAACAGATGCCCAGGCTTCGCGAAATGTTGGCCGAACAGGGGCTGGAGCTGAGTGAAGGCGCCATCTCGGATGATTCGTCCAGTAATGGACAGGGCTCTGACAGCCGCGGTGGCTCCGAGGGGCGAACCGGTGGATATGCCGGCGGAGGCACTGGTGAGCTGGATTCTGAGTCGCTGCCGGGCAGTGCCGTCGCGGTGGGTCTGGTCGACTACTACGCCTGAAGTCTTCAGCCCCAAAAACAGTGTGTTATATTACCCTGTTATCAGGGATAAGGCACAGTTTTACGGAGGCATGAATGGCAGACAATGAAGCGCCTGAAGAAGGCAAGGGTTCAAAGAAAAAGCTTATTATCCTGATCGTTCTGGGGGCTGTATTGCTGCTGGGCGGTGGTGCAGGGGCAGCATACTTTTTCCTGATGCCCGGTGAGGAAGAGGCGGCCGCCGAGGCCAGTGCCGAGCCGGTTCAGCGTGAAGCCATTTATACCAAGATTCGTACCCTCGAGGGTAAGCCTTCCTTTGTCGCGACGTTGCAGTCCGCTGACAACAAACGCCATTACATGCAGGCCTTTGTTGAGGCCAAGAGTCGTGATCCGCTGGTCGATGAGGCCCTGAAAAAGCATATGCCGCTCATAGTGTCGCGCCTGAATGCCCTGTTTTCCACACAAAACTTTGAAGAACTGCAGAGCATTGAAGGCAAAAAGGCCCTGCGTGCTGAAGCGACCGCCATGGTGCAGTCGATCATGCAGGACAAGATGGGCCAGCCCGGGATCGAAACGATTCTGTTTACTAACCTCGTGATGCAGTAGGGGGCCGGATGTCGGTCAAGGATCTGCTCTCCCAGGACGAGATCGATGCACTTCTGCACGGTGTCGACGACGGAGATGTTGAAACCGAGGATGATGCGGGTGGCGAAGATGCCGATGGTATTCGCACCTATGACCTAGCCAGTCACGAGCGTATCGTGCGTGGGCGTATGCCTACGCTCGAAATGATCAACGAGCGTTTTGCCCGCCATACCCGTATCAGCCTGTTCAACCTGCTGCGCCGTACCGCTGATGTCACCGTGGGTGGCATTCAGGTCATGAAGTACGGGGATTACATTCATACGCTCTATGTACCGACCAGTATGAGTCTGGTGAAGGTACATCCCCTCAGGGGAACGGCGCTGTTCATCATGGATGCCCGTCTGGTATTCAAACTGGTGGATCAGTTCTTCGGTGGTGATGGCCGCCATGCCAAGATCGAAGGGCGTGAGTTTACACCCACCGAGACCCGTGTGGTGCACCGTACCCTGCAGCAGTTGTTCCAGGATTTGCAGGAAGCCTGGAAGCCGGTTACCCACCTGCAGTTTGAGCATGTGGGGCACGAAGTGAACCCGGCCATGGCCAATGCGGTTAACCCGACCGAGGTGGTCGTAGTCTGTTCTTTCCAGGTGGATCTTGAAGGGGGCTCGGGGGATTTGCATATCACCATGCCCTATTCCATGCTCGAACCTATCCGAGACCTGCTGGTATCGGGTGTGCAAACCACCGAAGAGCAGATGGACGAGCGTTGGTTGTCAGCCCTGCGGCGTGACATCATGATGGCCACGCTGGAGCTGGATCTGCGTGTGGCCGAGCGTGAGATGACGTTGCGTGATGTCATGGAATTTGAAGCCGGCGATATTATCCCCATCGAGTTGCCGGACAGCCTGCAGCTCAAGGCCAACAATGTACCCATGTTTGAGTGTCAATTAGGGACCTCACGTGGCAATCTGGCCGTTAAAATCAAAGATACCATCAAGCAGCCGGGCAATAGCTGACCGGCGCGCGGAGAGTAAAACGTGAGTGACGAAAACAACGATCAGGATCAACAGGCGCTCGCAGACGAGTGGGCTGCGGCACTTGAGCAGCAGACCGGCGATGCCGGTGTCGATGCTGATGCGCTGCTGGATGATGTTCAGGGACAGGCGGCACCCAGTGCGCCACCTGCGCAGGGGGTTGAGCTGGATGAGCTGAAGGATGATTCCCGGCCCATTAATGACCCCAAGCTGGACGTCATTCTGGATATTCCGGTCACTCTTACAATGGAAGTGGGCGGCACCGAAATCGCCATTCGCAACCTGCTGCAACTCAGCCAGGGCTCGGTGATCGAACTGGATCGTGTGGCCGGTGAACCGCTGGATGTGAAGGTGAACGGCACGCTCATTGCCCACGGTGAAGTCGTTGTGGTGAACGACCGCTACGGCATTCGCTTGACCGATGTTATCAGCCCTCAGGAACGGATTCGTCGTCTGAAATGATTCTTGCCCGTATCAGCTGTGCCCTGTTATGTCTGCTGCCGGTGCTGAGCCAGGCGGCTGAAGAGGGTGTGGCCAAGAATGCAGCCGCTGCGCGGCCCTCCATGCCGGATCCGCTGTCCTGGGGTGCCATTGGGCAGCTGGGCATGGGCCTGGTGCTGGTCGTTGGCTTGATTCTGTTGCTGGCCTGGCTGGTCCGCCGCGTCAATGGCGTGCCGGCTGGCGGGCAAGGCATGAAAGTTCTGGCCGCCTTGCCGCTGGGGCAGCGTGAACGTGCTGTATTGGTACAGGTGGGTGAGCAGCAGATGCTGCTGGGCGTGGCGCCGGGGCGTGTCAGTCTGTTGGTCGAGTTTGATGAGCCGGTGTTGGACAGCGCAGAAATACGCGGTGCAGCTTTTGCCGAGCGCCTGCAGCAGGTTCTGTCGCGTGGAGCTGAGCGTTGATGCGATGGCTTGGCCTTATTCCACTGCTATGCCTGCTGGCACCTGCTGCCTGGGCTGAAACCGGCATACCGGCCGTGACACTGGTCACGGGCGAAGACGGTACCACCAACTACAGCGTCACGATCCAGATCCTGGCGCTGATGACGTTGCTGACGTTCCTGCCGGCAATGTTGATGATGATGACCTCGTTCGCTCGTATCATCATCGTATTTGCGATCCTCCGGCAGGCGCTGGGTTTGCAGCAAACACCGTCCAACCAGATCATCATTGGCCTTTCCCTGTTTCTGACCCTGTTCATCATGTCGCCGGTGCTGGAAGAGGTGAATGCCAACGCTGTCCAGCCCTACATGAGTGAGGAAATCGGGCCCGAGGATGCATTTCGGGCCGCCGGGGTGCCCTTTCATGAGTTCATGCTGCGGCAAACGCGGGAAAGTGACCTGAATCTGTTTATGCGCATTTCGGATACGCCGCCAGTGGAAAATGCCGAAGATCTGCCCTTTACTATCCTGATACCGGCGTTTGTCACCAGTGAGCTGAAAACAGCCTTCCAGATCGGCTTTATGCTGTTCATTCCGTTCCTGGTCATCGACCTGGTGGTGGCCAGTGTCCTGATGGCGATGGGTATGATGATGCTGTCTCCCATCATCATCTCGCTGCCATTCAAAATCATGTTGTTTGTACTGGTAGATGGCTGGGCGATGGTGATCGGTACCCTGGCCGCCAGTTTCGGAATGTAGCGGAGGGCATATGGATCCGGGCATCATACTGGACTTGTTTGGCCAGGCGCTCTGGTTGATCGTGGTGATTGTTGCCGTGATTGTCGGGCCTTCGCTGGCCGTGGGTCTGATGATTTCCGTGTTTCAGGCCGCGACCCAGATCAACGAGCAGACCCTCAGCTTTTTGCCACGTCTTATCGTGACGCTGCTGGCCGTTATGTGGGCAGGTCCATGGATCGTGACCAAGATATCGGACCTGTTCAACTATATGTTCCTCAATATCCCGCGTTTGATCTCCTAGGCCTGACATGGATATTGGCCTGATGCAGATTGAACAGTGGGTCAGTGGTTTTTTGTGGCCGCTGTTCCGCGTGATGTCCTTTTTCATGGCCATGCCCATTGTGGGCACCCAGATGTTGCCGGCCCGTATTCGTCTGGGGCTGGCGCTGATCGTCACTATCCTGATCCTGCCTTCCCTGCCGCCGATGCCGGTATTTGATCCCATTTCACTGCAAAGCTGGGTCATTATTGCTCAGCAGGTGGTGTTGGGCAGCTTGCTGGGCTTTGCTGCCACTATTTTATTGCAGAGCTTTGTTGCGGGTGGCCAGATCATGGCGATGCAGATGGGTCTGGGCTTTGCCTCCATGACCGACCCCGCCAACGGCGTCAATGTAGTGATTATTTCGCAGATCTATCTGATGCTGGTGATGTTGCTGTTTCTGGGCATGGATGGCCACCTGGTGCTGATTGAGATCATGGTGGAAAGTTTCCATGTGGTGCCGGTCGGGCTGGATGGTGTCAGTCGTATTACCCTCTGGGAAGTCGCCCTGTCGGGTGGCTGGCTGTTCATGGCTGCTTTGCTGATGGCCTTGCCTGCAGTCACCGCGCTGCTGGTGGTGAACTTTGCCTTTGGCATCATGACCAAGGCGGCGCCCCAGCTGAACATATTCGCCATCGGCTTTCCCTTCACCATGTTGATGGGCCTGTTCATTGTCTGGGCCAGTCTGTCCGGCTTCTTCAGCCACTACCAGACGTTCTCGGCTGAGGCGCTGGAAAATATCTCGCAATTGCTGAAGGCAGGGCGCTGAGATGGCAGAAGAGACAGGTCAGGAAAAGTCAGAAGAGCCAACGGAGAAGCGCCTGCGAGAGGCGCGTGAAAAAGGCGATATTCCGCGCTCTCGTGAACTGGGCTCAACCGCCTTGCTGCTGTCTGCAGCGGCTGCAGGATTGCTGTTTGGCGAAGATGTGGCGTTTACCATGATGAGCGTGATGCGAGAAAGCTTCACCCTGGACCGGCAGGATGTGTTTGATACCTCGCGCATGTTTACCCATCTCGGAGAAGCCCTTTACGAAGGCTTCTTCAGTCTTTGGGGGTTTTTCCTGCTCACCTTGCTGGCGGCGCTCCTGACCCCGATTGCCTTGGGCGGCTGGAATTTCAGTGGGCAGGCGCTTCAGCCCAAAGGCAGTCGCATCAATCCGCTCAGTGGTCTCAAGCGCATGTTTTCTCTCAAGGCACTGATGGAGCTGGGGAAGGGGCTTGCCAAGTTTCTGCTGGTCGGGTCCTTTGCCATCATGGTGCTCTGGCTGGACCGGCCTGACCTGATCGCGCTGGCCCGTGAAGCCGTGGAGCCGGCAGTTGCGCACTCGCTGCAGATCCTCGGCTGGTCCTTTCTGGTCATGAGTCTATCTCTCATCATCATCTCCCTGGTGGACGTGCCTTTTCAGCTGTATGACTACAACAAGAAGCTGAAGATGACGATGCAGGAAGTGAAGGACGAGATGAAAAACACCGAGGGTAAGCCCGAGGTGAAAGGCCGTATTCGTCAGCTGCAGCGTGAAATCGCCCAGCGCAAGATGATGTCGGAAGTGCCCGAAGCGGATGTGGTGATTACCAACCCCACCCACTACGCTGTAGCGCTGAAATATGACCAGCAGGGTGGTGGTGCCCCGCGTGTCATTGCCAAGGGCGCAGATTTTGTGGCGCTTAAAATTCGTGAAGTTGCCGAAGCTCACGATGTGCCCCTGCTTTCGGCTCCAGCACTGGCGCGGGCGCTCTATCATAACAGCGAGATCGGTGATGAGATTCCGGCGGGCCTCTACAAGTCCGTGGCCCAGGTATTGGCTTATGTGTTTCAGCTCAAACGTTCACGCCAGCACCTGGAAGAAGCGCCGAAGCCGCTGCATGAAGATGACTTCGAAATTCCTGAAGACCTGCGTGCCGACCCGGAATCCGAGTAAATCTGGCTGGAATCTTGCATAATACCCTGCTGGGTGTCGGTTAATCGTCAGAAAAACATCATTATCACCCATTATTATCCTTGGCAGTTTGTTTAAGCTGCCATCAAGGCTACATCTGTCGTTTTTTTGACGCTCGGGAGGGGAAGTGGAGCGCGAGGTTATCCTGAACAATGTCCGTGGCCTGACACAGGGGAATCTGGGTATTCCGCTGCTGCTGCTGGTTATTCTGGGCATGGTCACCCTGCCCATGCCGCCCTTTCTGCTGGACGTGTTCTTTACCTTCAATATCGCGCTGTCGATTGTGGTGCTGCTGGTCAGCATCTATGCCCTGAGGCCGCTGGACTTCGCCGTTTTCCCCACCATCCTGCTGGCGGCAACGCTGTTGCGACTGGCGCTTAACGTGGCCTCGACCCGTGTGGTGCTGCTGTTTGGTCATGAGGGCGGTGATGCAGCCGGTAAGGTGATCGAAGCCTTCGGTGATGTAGTTGTGGGCGGCAACTATGTGGTCGGTATCGTGGTGTTCCTGATTCTGGTCATCATCAACTTCGTGGTTGTGACCAAGGGTGCCGGCCGTATCTCCGAAGTAAGTGCCCGCTTTACCCTCGATGCCATGCCCGGCAAGCAGATGGCCATAGATGCAGACTTGAATGCAGGCCTGATCAATCAGGATGAAGCACGCTCCCGGCGTCAGGAAGTAACTCAGGAAGCCGACTTCTACGGTGCCATGGACGGTGCGTCCAAGTTCGTGCGCGGTGATGCCGTGGCCGGTATTTTGATCCTGGTGATCAACCTGCTGGGCGGTCTGGGTATCGGCATGGTTCAGCACGGCCTCAGCTTTGATATGGCACTGCAGTACTACTCGCTGCTGACCATCGGTGATGGCCTGGTTGCACAGATTCCGTCTCTGTTGCTGTCTACTGCGGCGGCGGTGATGGTGACCCGAGCCAACTCGTCCGAAGCGATGGGTGCCCAGGTGTTCCGCCAGATGTTTGCCTCCCCGCGTGCGCTCAGCGTGGCGGCTGCCATACTGTTTATCATGGGCATTGTGCCCGGCATGCCGCACATCGCCTTTATCGGCCTGGCAGCGCTGGCAGCCGGTGGTGCCTGGTGGATTCATCGCCGTGAAATGCAGCGCCAGGCGGCAGCTGCGGAAGCGGCAGAACAGGAACAGACGGTTGAAACCGAACAGCCTGCTGAAGAGCAGCGCGAACTGGGCTGGGATGATGTCATGCCGGTGGACATGATTGGCCTGGAGGTGGGTTACCGGCTGATTCCCATGGTGGACAAAATGCAGGGTGGTCAACTGCTTGGTCGTATCAAAGGGGTACGCAAAAAACTGTCACAGGATCTGGGCTTCCTGGTGCCTTCGGTGCATATCCGCGACAACCTGGATCTGCTGCCCGGGGCTTACCGCGTGACCCTGATGGGCGTGATTGCGGGTGAAGCCGAGATCTACCCTGACCGTGAATTGGCCATTAACCCGGGGCAGGTGTTCGGCGATCTCAAGGGTGTTGCCGTCAAGGATCCGGCGTTTGGTCTGGATGCGGTCTGGATCGAGAAGAACCAGAAAGAGCAGGCGCAGACACTGGGTTACACGGTGGTCGATGCCAGCACGGTTGTGGCCACACATATCAACCAGATCATGCAGAACCATGCGCATGAGCTGTTGGGGCATGAGGAAGTGCAGCAGTTGCTGGATCTGCTGACCAAGTCCTGTCCCAAACTGGTGGAAGAGCTTATTCCGAAGAAGCTGTCGATCAGTGCGCTGTTAAAGGTATTGCAGAACCTGTTGATGGAGCAGGTGCCGCTGAAAGATTTCCGTTCCATTGCCGAAGCGCTGGCCGAGGCGGTGCAGCGTACCCAGGATCCGCTGGCATTGACGGCGGCGGTACGTGTGGCCCTGTCGCGTCTGATCGTTCAGACCGTCAATGGCTCCGATCCTGATCTGCCGGTGATAACCCTTGAACCGGCACTTGAACAGATGCTGCTCAACTCCATGCAGCAGGGCCAGGGGGATGAAGGCATGGTGCTGGAGCCGGGTATGGCTGAGCGTCTGCAGAAATCCCTAGCTGAAACAGCGCAACGGCAGGAGATGGCAGGCAAGCCGTCGGTACTGCTGGTTGCGGCCCCGGTGCGTCCCCTGATGGCGAAATTTGTGCGTTATGGTGAGCACCAAATTCATGTACTCTCCTATCAGGAGATCCCTGAAAACAAGAAAGTCACCATCGTGGCCACAGTAGGTGGACAAAATGGCTAGGGTTTGGCGACTGGCTGCCGATAAGGGAAGCATATGAAAGTCAAACGCATCTTTGCACCGGACATGCGACAAGCGATGCGCCGGGTGCGTGAAGAGATCGGACCCGATGCGGTCATCATTTCCAACCATCGCGTTGCCGGTGGGGTGGAGGTCGTGGCTGCGCGTGAAGATGAGTACGAGGCAGCGCAGGCGGAACTCAAGCGTAACCGCGCTGCCGCAGCCAAACCGGGCGGCTCCAGTCGTGAGGAACAGGTACGTATCCTCACCGGAGGGCACTCACACCAGTCGGAGCAGGCCAGCCGCAATGCGGCCCTTGAGGCCGAGCTGAACAAGACCCGCGCCCGTATCGCTGAAGCCAGCCGTCGCATGACGGAGCCTACTCCGGCCGCAGACCGCAATGCCAACCGCCAGATTGATGACGAAGATGATGAAGATCTTCGCTCCATTCTGGAGTCGCTGCGCAGTCGAAATCGCCGTCGCGAGCTGGAAGAACAGCGCCCGCCCGCCAGGCCGCCGGCCCGTGAGCCGGCATCCTTGCCGATGGATGAGCCGCCGCATCAGGACACGGCATCTATCGGTGATGACAGCCTGTTGCAAAGCATGCAGCACGAGATTCAGGAGCTGCGCTCTCTGCTCCAGCAAAATGCACAACCCACCCCCGCGCCAGCGCAAAATCCTGTGTACTCCTCTCAACCAGACACGGCAGGTGCGGATAATCTGGTTGTACGCCGACTGCAGCAGCTGGGTTTGGGCCAGGCGCTGGTGCGCCAGCTGATGAGTGGCGTCGAGCCGGACCTGTCACCGGACAAGGCCTGGCGTAATGCCTTGTCGAGGTTGTCGGACGCCTTGCCGGTATTGGGCGAAGAGATGATTGAGCGCGGTGGCATGATCGCCTTTGTCGGTCCCACCGGGGTGGGCAAAACCACCACCATCGGCAAGCTGGCAGCGCGTCATGTGCTCCAGCATGGCAGTTCCAGCCTGGCACTGGTAACCACGGACTGCTTCCGTATCGCGGCACATGAGCAGCTCAAGACCTTTGGCCGTATCCTCGATGTACCGGTGCGTGTGGTCGATGAAAGCCACAGTCTGGAAGAAGTGCTGCAAAGCTTGCGAAACAAGCGCCTGGTATTGATCGATACGGCGGGTATGAATGCCAGTGACCCTCAGGGGCAACTGCAGATGCAGATGTTGTCAGGCGTCACGTTAAGGCTGAAAAAACTGCTGGTACTGTCCTGTTCCAGTCAGCAGCAGTTGATGCGCAGCGCCTATGACAACTACTCTACGTTAGGCTTGCACGGCTGTGTGCTCAGTAAAACGGATGAATCGGGTAGTCTGGGTGAGGCGTTGACACTGGCGGTGGAAAAACAGCTGCCGGTGACCTATATCACCGATGGGCAGAAAATTCCGGACGATATTGGTATCGCCAGCCGGAACGACCTGGTCAGTCGAGCAGTTGTCACGGCGCAGAAAGCGTCGGGTCATTCGGATGACGGGGCGGCGTCCCTGTTCAGGGCGGGTTGAGGAGTCGTTGGATGAAGCAAACCCACCCGGTAAAAGTAATAGCAGTCACAGGTGGCAAGGGCGGTGTTGGCAAGACCAACGTTTCCGTGAACCTGGCTGCAGCCCTGAGCGAAATGAATCAGCGTGTCGTATTGATGGATGCTGACCTGGGGCTGGCCAATGTGGATGTGATGCTGGGGCTGAGAGCCAAGCAGAATATCGCGGACGTATTGTCCGGTCAGGCTACTCTCAAGGATGTGATGGTCAGCGCCGGTGAGAATTTCTGGATTGTACCGGCAGCATCGGGTACCCAGGAAATGACGGCGTTGAGCGCGCACGAGCACGCCGAGCTGATTCATGCCTTTAACGATATTGCCGATGAGCTGGATGTGTTGGTAATCGATACTGCGGCGGGCATATCGGATTCGGTCGTCAGCTTTGTCAGGGCGGCGCAGGAAGTGCTGGTGGTGGTATGCGATGAGCCTACCTCGATCACCGATGCCTATGCGTTGATCAAACTGCTCAACCGCGACTACCAGATGACGCGGTTCCGTGTGCTGGCCAATATGGTGCGAACCGAGTCCGAGGGACGCAGCATGTTTAACAAACTGTTGACAGTTACCGACAGGTTCCTTGATGTGACGCTTCAATACCTGGGATCAATCCCTTATGATGAGACGGTACGCAAGGCCGTGCAGAAACAGAAGGCGGTTCTCAAGGCATACCCCCGGGACAAGGCTGCGCTGGCATATCGGCAGCTGGCCAACAAGGTTGATGGCTGGCCCGTTAACAACAGCCCCCGCGGACACCTTGAGTTTTTTGTTGAGCGTCTTGTCCAGGGTACAAGAGCTCCCTGATAGCAGCGTGTATGTACAACGAATTGGAGTTTAAATCAGGCCAGGAACTGATTCAGGAGTATACGCCGCTGGTTAAGCGTATCGCCCATCACCTGATGGCGCGGCTGCCGGCAAGCGTTGTTCTGGATGACCTGATCCAGTCCGGCATGATCGGGCTGCTGGAAGCTGCTCGGCGCTACGATGCCAGTAAAGGGGCCAGTTTTGAGACCTTTGCCGGCATTCGTATCCGTGGCGCCATTATTGACGAAGTGCGTCGGGGCGACTGGACACCGCGCTCCGTGCACCGGAATGCGCGTCGTGTCAGTGATGCGATCAACCAGATTGAACACCGTACCGGGCGCGATGCCACCGATGCGGAAGTGGCTGCAGAGCTCCAGGTGACCATGACCGACTACCATGCCTTGTTGCAGGACTCGGTCGATAGTCGTCTGTTCAGCTATGATCAATTGACCGAGTCTTCGGACGAGTCGCCTGGCGACCAGTTTGAAGCGGCAGACCCGGGACCCGGGCTGCAACATGAAGATGGCGGTTTCCGTCAGGCGCTGGCTGATGCCATTGGTCGTCTGCCGGAACGTGAACGTTTGGTTCTGTCGCTGTATTATGACGAAGAGCTGAATTTAAAAGAGATCGGTCAGGTGTTGGGTGTCAGTGAATCACGCGTCAGCCAGATTCACAGTCAGGCAGCCCTCCGGCTTAGAGGCCGGCTGAAGGATTGGCGTTGAGCGTCAGATGGCGCAAGCCATCGGCGGACAACTCTGAAAGATGTTTTTGAACTGGGAGAAGTGTCTTGAAAAAAGACATCAAAATTCTTGTCGTAGATGATTTCTCGACGATGCGACGAATCATCAAGAACCTGCTGCGCGATCTCGGCTTTACCAATGTGGAAGAAGCAGACGATGGCAAGACGGCGTTGCCGATTCTGCAGCAGGGACATATCGAATTCCTGATTACCGACTGGAACATGCCCGGCATGACCGGTATCGACCTGTTGAAAACCGTGCGCGCCGATCCATCCCTGGCACAGATTCCAGTGCTGATGGTCACGGCTGAAGCCAAGCGTGAACAGATCATCGCTGCGGCACAGGCAGGTGTGAACGGTTATGTTGTTAAACCCTTCACCGCCGCCGTGCTGAAAGAAAAGATCGACAAGATCTTTGAACGTATTGATGGCTAACAGGCGTTAGCGGGGAGTCGCAGATGGCAGCGCAAACGGCCAGCAAAGTGGATTTCAACGGTTTTGACGAGTTCCTGCGCGATAGGGCCAAAGCCTTGGTGTCCGAGTTGGAAGCCGGTAATCTGCCGGAGGCCATGGGGCTGATCAACGAGCTGCAGTTCGCTCGGCACCAGGTGTTCTACAACGAAGTAGGACATCTGACACGCGGCCTGCACGAGGCAATCAAAACCTTTTCCAGTGATGTCGGCGGGCAGATGCCCACGGCAGAAGTCGACGTACAGTCGGCCATGGGGGATGCATCCGACCGCTTGAGCTATGTCATCGAGCTGACGGAGAAAAGCGCCCATGAAACCATGGACCGGGTCGACCGCTCACTCAGCCTGGTGGACAAACTGGACCAGCAGAGCGGGCGCTTCAAGGAGCTGTTGCTTCTGGTAGGTCAGCTTGAAGGCGAGTTCAAGGCTCTGGACGGAGTTTATGACCGTACCTGTAAGCTCAAGAGCGAATCCGAGAAAACCATTGAAGAACTGCGTACAACCTTGACCGATATCCTCGTCTCCCAGGGGGTACAGGACATAACCGGGCAGTTGATTCGCCGTGTCATCACACTGGTAACCCAGGTGGAAGGCCAGCTGGTCAGTTTGATGGATATGGCCGCCAAGGTGGAGCGCCTCAGTAACCTGGAAGGCCCCGCCGCTGCGGATGTTGCTACGACCGAGCCGACCGCAGAGCCTGCGACACCCGACAGCAGCAATAAAAAACAAGACAAGCATGATCCTATCCGGGCGGAAGGCCCTCAACTTCCGACGGGCAAAGGGGACAGTGTGTGTGACCAGGATGATGTGGATGACCTGCTTTCCAGCCTGGGATTTTGATAGGAGCTCCGTATGAGTTTGGATGTCGATCAGGAAATTCTGGAAGACTTTCTCGTTGAGGCGGGCGAGATTCTTGAGCAGCTCTCGGAGCAGCTGGTGGATCTGGAGCAGCGCCCCGATGACAAGGATCTGCTAAACGCGATTTTCAGGGGCTTCCACACGGTTAAGGGTGGTGCCGGTTTCCTGCAGCTGGACGCAATGGTTGAGTGCTGCCACAAGGCCGAGAACCTGTTCGACCTGCTGCGTAATGGCGAGCTGGCCGTGAGCGCCAATTTGATGGATGTAGTGCTGCAGGCACTGGACTCTGTCAATGCCATGTTTGAGAGTGTGCGTGCCGGTGACGAGCCTGAGCATGCCTCACCCCAGCTGCTGCAGGCGCTGAAGGACTATGCCGAAGGCAAGGGTGGCGAAGTGCCGCCGGTTGCCGCGCCGGCACCCGCTCCCGCAGCTCCGCCTCCAGCGCCGGCACCTCAGGCACCTGCTGAAGCCGCGAGCAGCAATCCCAACACGCCCAGTGATGAGTTTGAAATGCTGCTGGGTGATCTGGCTGGCAGTCATGCCGAAGGCGGCGATGTCCCGTCAGGCGGCGATGATGACCTGATTACCGAAGATGAATTCGAGTCTCTGCTCGACGAGCTGCATGGCCCGGGTAAAGGGCCGGTCCACACCCCCGAAGCGTCTGGTGACGCACCGGCGGCGGGCAGTACCGGCGAAGACCTGATTACCGATGACGAGTTTGAAGCGCTGCTGGATGAGCTGCAGTCGTCTGGCCAGGGAGCCTTTGCTCACCTGCCGCATGATGAAGCAGCACCCTCGGCCGCACCTGCTCCGGCCCCGGTAGCACCTGAACCTCAGCCGGCGCCGGTTGAACCGGTCGCCGCCGCGGCACCCGTCGTTGCTGAACCGGAAAAACCGAAAGACACAGCCAGCAAAGCGGCTGCCAAGGCCAATAAACCACCTGCCGAAAGCAACGTGCGTGTTGATACACGCCTGCTCGACAAAATCATGAATATGGTGGGTGAACTGGTACTGGTGCGTAACCGTCTGGTACGTCTGGGCAATACCCGTGAAGACGAAGAGATGGCCAAGGCGCTGGGCACGCTGGATATGGTGACAGCCGACCTGCAGACCTCGGTCATGAAAACACGCATGCAGCCGGTGAAAAAGGTATTCGGCCGCTTCCCGCGTCTGATTCGTGACCTTTCTCGCAGCCTTAAGAAGGAAGTTCGTCTTGAGTTGCGGGGTGAAGAGACCGACCTGGATAAAAACCTGGTCGAGGCTCTGGCTGACCCCTTGATCCACCTGGTGCGCAACGCAGTTGACCACGGTATCGAAGATCCGGATCAGCGTGCCAGCAGTGGCAAGCCGCGTGAAGGTCATGTTCTGCTCTCTGCCGAGCAGGAAGGTGACCATATCCTGTTGATTATTCAGGATGATGGCGCCGGTATGGATCCGGAAAAACTGCGCAATTTGGCCGTTAAGCGCGGCATGATGGATGCGGAAGCCGCCCGTCGCCTTACCGATCAGGAGTGTTTCAACCTGATCTTCCAGGCCGGTTTCTCCACCAAAACCGAGATTTCGGATGTGTCCGGCCGCGGCGTGGGCATGGATGTGGTCAAAACCAAGATCACCCAGCTTAACGGTACCCTGAGCATCGACTCCATTCTGGGGCAGGGTACGCGTATCGCCATTCAGGTACCGCTGACGCTGGCAATCATGCCGACGCTGATGGTTGTGCTGGAAGGTCAGGCCTTTGCGCTGCCGCTGGTGAACGTGAACGAGATCTTCAACCTGGATCTGACCAAGACCAACATCGTCGATGGTCAGCAGGTAATCATTGTGCGCGATCAGGCGCTGCCGCTGTTCCACCTCAAGCGCTGGCTGGTGAAAGGGCAGTCAGGTGCCGAGTTGCCTGATCAGGGGCATGTGGTCATTGTCAGTGTGGGTACCACCCGTGTGGGCTTCATTGTCGACCAGCTCGTGGGTCAGGAAGAGGTGGTGATCAAGCCTCTGGGCAGCATTCTGCACGGTACACCGGGTCTGTCCGGTGCCACCATCACAGGTGATGGCCGCATTGCACTGATTATTGATATTCCCAATTTGCTGAAATACTACGCATCGACCTGAGTACGGCGGATGTGACAGAGGAAGTACTATGCCGGTAAGTGTGTTGATCGTTGATGATTCGGGGTTTTTCCGCCATCGCATCGAAGAGATGCTGAAGGATGACCCCCGTCTCAGCGTGGTAGGCACCGCCGTCAATGGCAAGGAAGCGGTGGAGTTGGCCAAGCGCCTCAAGCCTGATGTCGTTACCATGGATGTGGAAATGCCACAAATGAATGGCATTGAAGCGGTACGCATCATCATGCGTGAGGCGCCAACCAACGTGTTGATGCTGTCTTCGCTGACCCATGAAGGCGCGCGCGTCACCCTGCAGGCGCTGGAGGCCGGCGCGGCCGACTATCTGCCCAAGGATATTCGTGCCTGGATGGACAAGGGCAGCAGTGTCCGCAGCCAGTTGATTGATCGTCTGGTGGCCCTGGGGCGTAGCCGTCGACATCGTCGCAGCACCGCCTTCGAACGTTCCTACCCGGGGCATGCCGAGAAGGGCACCACCATGGTGTTCAGGCCTGAGCCCGAGAAGCCACGCAGCACCACTTCGGCAACGACTTCCAGTCCTCGTGCGCGCACCACCCCGGCTCCACGCACTGCGCCGAGCGCGCTGCGTTCACGCGAGACGGCGCCACCTGTCGCCTCACCTGCTGTTTCATCAGGTAAAAATGACCCGGCTACAACGCCGGCAAGCCGCGTGCGCTTCCCTGATTGCAAACTCGTGGTGATTGGCGCTTCCACAGGCGGGCCGGCCGCATTGCAGAAGGTATTGACGGCCTTGCCGGCCAATTATCCCTACCCGATCCTGCTGGTGCAGCACATGCCGAAAACCTTTACCCAGGTATTTGCCGAGCGCTTGAATCAGCAGTGCAACATCAGTGTCAAGGAAGCCGAGGACGGCGACCGCATGCGTCCGGGACTGGCGTTGCTGGCACCCGGTGGCCTGCAGATGATGATTGATCCCAAGCAGACTGACCGGGTGCGCATTCTGCCCGGTGATGAGCGTTTGACCTACAAACCCAGTGTGGATGTTACCTATGCCTCTGCCGCGAAAACCTACTCCGGCAAGGTGCTGGGCGTGATTTTGACCGGCATGGGCGCGGATGGCTGTGATGGTGCCCGTCTGCTGAAACAGGCCGGTTCCACCATGTGGGCGCAGAATCGGGATACCTGCACCATTTACGGCATGCCACAGGCGGTGGTCAATGCAAATCTGGCAGATGCGGTACTGGCACTGGAGGACATCGGCCCCCTGTTGGCGAATCGGGGACCGCGCTGATGTGGCTCTTGCTCGGGCTTTTGCTGGGCGTAGGAGCTATTGTTGCCGCTAATCAGCTGGAGGGCGGAAGCTTGCTGCAGCTGGTGAACCTGCCGGCCGCTCTGATTGTATTCGGCGGTACACTGGGGGCCGTCATGGTGCAAACCCCGCCTGCGATTCTGCGCCGTACCGGCCAACTGCTAAGCCTGTCACAACGCACGCCGCTGTCACATGATCAGGGCATCCAGCAGTTGATCCACTGGTGTATAACGGCTCATCGCAAGGGGCTGGTGGCGCTGGAGCAGGAAGCCTCCTCCGTGGAGGATCGTTTCGTGCGCAATGGACTTCAATTATTGGCAGACGGTAAACCGGTGGAGGCTGTCAGAGCCACTCTTGAAGTGGAACTGATCACCCGTGAGCAGCGTGATTACCAGGCTGCGC
The DNA here is from genome assembly GCF_900155945.1 of Marinobacterium stanieri. Classification (GTDB taxonomy): domain Bacteria; phylum Pseudomonadota; class Gammaproteobacteria; order Pseudomonadales; family Balneatricaceae; genus Marinobacterium; species Marinobacterium stanieri. The sequence continues at coordinate 2,298 of NZ_FTMN01000012.1, read as the reverse complement.
GCGTGCTGGAAAGTATGGGCGGCTATGCGCCGACCATGGGGATTATTGGCGCCGTTCTGGGCTTGATACAAGTGATGGTGCGTTTGGATCAGCCGTCCCAGTTGGGCAGCGGCATCGCGACGGCGTTTGTGGCGACCATCTACGGTATTGGCGTGGCCAACCTGCTACTGCTGCCCTTGGCGGCCAAGCTGCGTCAAATGATTGACAGCCGCAGCCTCTACCATGAAATGATGATGGAAGGGTTGCTGATGATTGCTGACGGCCAGGGGCCCAAGAGCGTTCAGCTCAAGCTGCAAGGCTATCTGGATACGAGTGATGCCGCGCCGACGCCGTCCTGAAACCGATCTGAAAACCGACCGCTGGATGATCTCCTGGGCGGACTTCGTGACGCTGCTGCTGGCCTTCTTTGTGGTGATGTATGCACTGTCCTCGGTGAACGAAGACAAGTACCGCCAGCTATCGGAATCACTGTCGCAGATTTTCCGCGCTGAAGGCGGCAGCCAGGTACTGACACCGCCAACCCAGGGGCCGGGTATTCTGGAAGGGCAAACCCGGCCGATCAGTGAGCCCGAAGCCCAAGTTGAGCCGGCAGATCCTGTGGTCAGCCAACAACTGGACGCAATCAGGACGCAAGCCGAACAGATATTCGCTGAGCAGATCGACAGGGGGCAGGTGCAGGTCAGTGGCAACCGCCTCTGGGTAGCGATAGAGCTGAATGCCAGTCTGCTGTTTGCCAGCGGGGATGCCATTCCGGTTATTGAAGCGGATGCGCTCTTGCAGCCGGTGATTGAACTGGTGCAGGATGCGGAAAATCCCGTGCACGTTGAAGGGTTTACCGATAGTCAGCCCATCAGCACAGCGCGTTTTCCGTCCAACTGGGAGCTCTCTGCGGCACGTGCCGCTGCGGTGGTTCGCTTGTTGCAGCAACGGGGTATTGCCCCTGAGCGTCTGGCGGCGGTGGGGTATGGCCAGTATCAGCCGGCCTACAGCAATCGCACGGCGGAGGGGCGGCAGCGCAACCGTCGCATCGTGATCGTGATAGCACGTGATCACAAGGTACGGCGTGCGGTGGAAGCTTATGGCAGTGACCGCATCAGCGAGGATGCACTAAATACGTTGTTGATCGATGGTGTGGATGAACCGCCGTCGGTACCGACACTGGAACAGGTGGAAACGGACTCCGGGATTCTGTTTCGACAGGCAAGCCCGGAGCAAGAACAGGAACAACAATGATGCAGGTATGGGCAGTTGCAAATCAGAAGGGCGGTGTGGGCAAGACGACCACGGCCGTTACCCTGGCCGGTCTTCTGGCGGAGGTAGGCTACCGGGTGCTCCTGGTCGACCTGGATCCCCACGGGTCGATGACCAGCTATTTCCGTTATGACCCTGATGAGCTGGAACACAGCGTCTATGACCTGTTTGAGCAGGTAAAAGTGGAGCAGGATCAGGTACGCCAGCTGATTCTCGATACCAGCCATGACAGCATCCAGCTGATTCCGGCCTCTACCGCACTGGCCACGCTTGAACGTAAGGCCGTGGCACAGGAAGGCATGGGGCTGCAGGTGGCCAAGGCACTGCGCCACCTGCAGGCCGATTATGATTACGTCATTATGGACAGCCCGCCGGTACTGGGGGTACTGATGGTGAATGCGCTTGCAGCCTGCAACCATCTGCTGGTGCCGGTACAGACCGAATTCCTGGCGCTTAAAGGCCTGGAGCGTATGGTGCGCACCATCGAAATGATCAATCGGGCACGCCGCAACAAACTGGCCTACACCATCGTCCCCACCTTCTATGACCGCCGCACCCAGGCCTCCGTTAACAGCTTGCGTGAGCTGCATCATCATTATGCGGATCATGTTTCCAATGCGGTCGTGCCGGTCGATACCAAATTCAGAAATGCCAGTCTCAAGGGGCTGGTACCGTCGTCGCTTGATGCGGGCAGTCGCGGTGTGCATGCCTATGCGCGCCTGTTGCGTACACTGCTGGAACGGCGTCGACAGGAGTAAGCCATGGCTGATCAGAAAAAAGTTGTATTCGAATACCTCGAAGCCCTGTTGCAGGATCCGGAGCTGGAAGCCCCTGAGGCAGAGCCCAAAACCGAAAACGAACCGGTTGAGCAGGCTCCAGAAGGCCCGGTTGAAGCTGATCCGGCAGAAGAGGCTTCCCCTGTCGATAGCCCTGAGCCCACACTGACTGTAGAGCCAGAGCCAGAGCCAGAGCCAGAGCCAGAGCCAGAGCCAGAGCCAGAGCCAGAGCCAGAGCCAGAGCCAGAGCCAGAGCCAGAGCCAGAGCCAG
>NZ_FTMN01000007.1 GCF_900155945.1 Marinobacterium stanieri | reverse complement strand
CCGTCGCTCAATCGAGCTGCTGCATGAAGGCCCTCAATGGCCGTTGAGGGTGGGTCCCAATTTACCCGAAAAACACAGAGAATTATCCATACAAGTAATTGTAGTCGCCCGCAAGCGGGCTGGGACCTCCACTGCTACGCAGTTCCGGCCCCTAAATTAGGCGTTAGGCATAAAAAGAAATGGCACAAGTAAGTAGATCGAAAGCGTCTTTACGATTAATAGGTGACTCTCTTAATCCCAAGGAGATATCAGATGTTTTGGGGTGTGAGGGTACAACTATGTATTCGAAAGATGATGTTCGTATCAACAAAAGAACAGGTAGCCATTACGAACGAAAAAGTGGCCACTGGTCTTTGGTAGCAGCGGAATGCGAGCCAGAAGATATTGATGGCCAAGTTTCGGAAATACTAAGCCAATTGTCCAGTGATTTAACTATTTGGAATGAGCTATCAAGTAAGTACAGCATTGATTTGTTTTGTGGGATATTCATGGAAAAAAGCAATGAAGGCATGGATATATCACCCAAGACATTGGTAGAGCTTGGCAATCGCGGCATTATGCTCGCGCTTGATATTTACGATGGATCGGAGTAAGACAATGCCTAACAAAGTGGTGTTGTTCGCCGCTATTGCGGCTGGGACCTCCACTGCGCTGCGCTTCGTTCCGGCCCCAAACCACGGCGTTAAGCTCAAAGGGAGTCAGGGTGTCAAAGTACGAGATTTTAAGTGTTCTCTTGGGCTGTATCGCCACGATCGTTAGTTTGATTGTTTGGTTTGGCCAAAGGAAAATTCAAAAAGAATCCAACGATCTGCAGCGGGCTACGTCCGAGCTCGCCAAAAAGCAACTGGAAATTTTGCTGCGTGAAGAGCGAGGAAAAAATACTGCTCGACTGTCATTCGATCTTTTCAAAGATGGCAAGACTTACCGTTTCCGCATAACCAATATCAGTGATGTAGATGCCAAAGATGTTGATCTAAATTTATTGGTAAAGCCGGAAGATAGCCCGCTAGTGAAAAATGACTACGAAGCAAAATTCCCCGTGCCAAAGCTCCAACCAGGCAGTTCAGTAACTTTAATAGCTGCGATCCACCTAGGGAGCCTTACTGCCTACAACGCAGTGCTCTCTTGGGTGAACCCGGATGGAACCAAGGTTTCGGAAGAGACCTATGCGGCATTGTAGGCTTAACAAGGTGCTGCACTCGGCTTTGGGATATGTCAGCCCGGCAGAGTACGAGCGCAAATGTGCATAATCAACGTGTCTACTTTTTGTGGGTAGGACCACATGCATTGCGTGTTACATAGTGCGCTTAAATATTTTCTTAACCAAAAGGAACTTGAAAATGAAATTTGTTGGGGTGATTCTTATTGTGATGGGTATTCTTGCCGCATTAGGTGCAGTTCAGCGAGGGAGTGGTGTTGAGTCTTATGCGATTTCCCTAATTTTTGTTTTACTTGGCGTGGGTGCCATCGCACAAAGAAAAACAAAACGAAAAGAGGAGTAGAAATATCCTGTGTAAGGCCCACATTTCTTTGGCAAAAATGTGGGCTTTATCGTCTTGAATGTGACACTTCAGCTGCTTGAATTTGACGTTAATTTTCCGATTTTCCTACGAAAAATAGACGTCATCTATCGTCAGATGAACCTACGACTGTCTAAGTAGGCACCTGTTCTAATTATTAGGATAGAGGTGTCCACCAGACAGAGGTGAGTCCAGATTGTCAAAGAAGGAGATATCTGGAATGTTTGAGGGGGTGATAAGAGTCGTAGAATACACTGCGTTAGGCCTTAGTGTTATCGGTCTAGCCTTTCGGTCTACTCTCTATTGGCTGATTCCTGTAGTGCCAGGCGAACCTGCTGGTCTTGGAGATGTAATCGAATTACTAATTCAATTTTTACTATTTGGCATCAGTTTTTTTTTGATAGTTTCTAGTTTAATACTGGCGGTGTTTAAAAAAACTAAGCCAGCTTTAAAAGCTTTTTTGATAGGTTTCTTATCTCCTTTTCTTTATTGCGTGATTCATTCGTATTTACCTAAGTTGCTCTAAGTATAAGTATTCTCATACCAAATCTGGTATTTGTTTTTAATTTATTTATAGGTTTTAGAAAATATTATGCTGTTATATCAATTACAGTTAATTTATCTGATTTTATAATATGATCGTAAAAATTTTTGATTTAGAAACGAAGCTTGGAATAAAAATTATTGAGGGTTTAAAAAGTAAAGGTTGGAAACAAACTAAGCAATATTCTCCATTTGCTTTTGATAAAGGTATCGACTTTGACAGCTATACTCTAATAAAAGACGGGCTTAAGCTTACATTTGAATGGTGTAACTGGTTCGAATGGGAGGTCAAAGGTTCTCCAGATGCTTTAGAAACTTTAGCGATTGAATATTCATTGAAAATAGAAAATGGTCCAGTGAATATATCAATATTATGATGTCCATTTTTTAAAAAAAAAGCCTTTATTTGTCTTATATTAAATGAGTATTATAGTAATAAGCCTTAAAATTAGCACATCATTTGGAGTGTTGGTTGGTCTAATTATGTGCTACATCGCTTGGCTGCATAACCCTCAATGTGAAACACATTGTGATGGTTTTATCGATTGGATTTATTTGTTTTTCATTTGGTTGAGTTGGTTTATTGTAGCTGGTGCGCCAAGCTGCATATGTATTAGTCTACTCTTATATTTGTTCAAATTGGTGCGGCGGGATACAAACGCATGACAATGTAGTGTTTCCAGTTTTAGCAAGGCTACCATTCTGCAGACTGACCGTGTCAGCCTCAAGCATTGATATTAGATGCCAATCGAGAGTTTTATGACATACACGCAAGTACTTACGCGCTACAAAGCCTGGGCTGACGACCTGTTTCTGACGGTGATAGCGTCTATTCCAGACTCAGAGCTAACTGCATCACGGCCAATTGCCTTTGGCAGTCTGATTCGCACGCTTAACCACTCCTGCACAATGGACTACGTCTGGCAGTGTCACCTGCTTGGCCAACATCACGGCCTAACCACACGTAACCCTGAGAGTTGTCCTGAAATTGAGGTGATTGTGAGAAGGCAGCGTGACATGAACGAATGGTACGTGGGCTACGCCGGCTCAATCACGGATAATGAACTGGCAGAAGTTGTGGAGTTTGAGTTCATCGGAGGTGGCGCGGGATGCATGAGTCGGCGGGATATACTTTTACACGTCGTCAACCACAATACTTATCACAGGGGGCATGCTGCGGACATTCTTTACCATCTCAATGTTTGTCCACCAACTACCGATCTGCCTGTGTTTCTTCAGCAGCAATCGGTTGGTATTTAGCAAGTCAATGAGATCGGCACGCAAAATAGCTTCAGCCAACTTGCTTGTTCTTCAGGATAAATGTTGATGATTCCCCTGAACCAGAACTATAACTCAAGGAGATATTATGTTCCCATTAGAGGTGCTCATTACGTATACATTGGCTTGTTTACTGTTAGTGATCTCACCGGGGCCGGATAATTTGCTCGCTATAGGACGCGGTTTGAGTCAGGGTCGATTGGCAGCAGTCATCTCAGGGATGTCTTCCGGAGTGGGTATTCTTTTTCATGTCGTCGCAGCAACTTTTGGACTGACACTTTTGATTCAAACGTCCGAAGTGGCTTTTTATGTTGTAAAGCTGGTTGGTGCTGCTTACCTGATTTGTCTGGGTGTAAAAGTACTTCTCACAAGAAACCTATTTTCATTAGAACCAGCTAAGAAACAGTCGCTTAAAGTAACTTTCTCTACTGGTTTTCTCTCTGCTTCACTTAATCCAAAGCCAGGTATGTTTGTTTTGGCTTTCATTCCTCAATTTGTGAACCCCAGTCTGGGATCAGTGACAACGCAAATGATTGGGTATGGGGTTTGGTTTTCATTATTGACCGCAGTTGGCTTTAGCTTAATGGGCGTATTTTCTTCACAATTATCTGAGTGGTTTAGAAACAAGCCTCGGCTGGTCTCTGGGCTAAATGTCGGAGCAGGTGTTACATTCGTTTCTTCAGGGTTGGCTGTTGCATTTATGAAGCAGCGATAACGTGAGTGCGATTAGATCTTGCAGACAGGCTCGGCACATAGAAGGACTTTAGACCCTCCATTAGGGTCTACAATATTTTTTAAGTCTCTTGCTTATTAATACAGCCCGCGTGCGCGGGCTTTATGTTGATGCGGCCCTCTTCCGGCTTACCCAGTACTTCAGGGAAGTTATGTAAACCCGGTACAGGCTATGACTCGATATACACTACAAGCAGGTCGGCTTTTACGTTGTTGACGAGTTTGGGTACCGAGCTGAACATGCGGCTGACCAGGCTATGGTGGTGCCCACACACAACCAGATCTATATCGCTGGTCTCGACCAGCCCGGCCACTTTCATATGCAGGTCACCGATAACGACTGCGGTATCCGTGACGGGATAGCCACAGGTGTCTGCCAGGTGTTGCAGTTGTGCTTCAAGGTGAGCGGTCTCCTTGGGGTCATCCCTTAGGTGGCTCTCATCCACATATAAAATCGAAAGTTTGCTGTTGTCTGGTTTGGCTTGCTCGATGGCTTTATCGACTAGGGCTTTGCTTACATCAGATAAATCCACGGTGACCAGGACATGTTGGTAGCTCATTGGGTTTCTCCTGGTTTAAAGGTTCGTCTCTCGTCAAAAGCTTAGCAGTTCACAGAAAGAGAGGTTCGTTTGAAGCGTCCTACGTGTTTAGTTAGGTGATGAATCAAGTGTGTGCTATCGAAGGTAGGCACACACCAGCTAACCTTAGTTGTTGAAGCACTGGAACCGAAAAAATTGCTGACTGGCTCAGATGTAGGTGCAGTGCTCCCTGAGCTGTCGAATAAGGAAGTGATATGAAAAGGCGTTTTACCCAACTTGTGTCTGCCACGGCGCTGGCTGCCCTGAGTTCACAGGCATGCGCGCAGGACGAAAGTAAGCAATCCGCTATCACACCAACGGCCTCACCCTGGCTGGCCGTGCCGATGGTCAGCAGCAACCCGAAAATTGGTACATCGGCAGGGGGAATGGCAAGTTACTTGTTTAAGCTGGACCCCGAATCCACTTCATCCATGGTAGGCGTCGGCGGTACCTTCAGTACCACCGACTCATACGGCGCCGGCGTGTTCCTGCGTACCTTCTGGGATCAGGATCGCAAGCGGCTGACGCTGTTTGGCGGGGGCGGCACCATCAATAATGACTATGAAGATTTTCTGGGCTCCGGTTATCCCGCACAAACCACGGACAACTTCCATGTGCTGCAGCTGAAGTACCTGCAGCAGGTGAAAGAGCAGTGGTATGCGGGTATCCAGGCTACCTACACCAATTACCTTATCTTCTCCGAAAATGGCGGGGTGAATGAGGCGCTGGGACTGTTGGGGCTAACCGGATTTGACTCGGTCGGTGTGGGGCTGGTGGGCATGTATGACACCCGCAATAACAAGAACACGCCAACCTCCGGCATCAAGTTTCAGATGGATAATTTTGCCTATCGAGAGTCATTGGGCGGTGAGGACAGCTTTGATGTCTATCGGGTTAAATTTCGTCAATACATTCCCCAGGCCAACAACAGTGTACTGGCCTATCGGGTTGATGGACGCTGGACCAATGATGCCAGTAACGGTGCGTATTCGAGTGTTGATCTGCGTGGTTACACTCAGGGCCAGTACCTTGCACCTAACGCCAGCCTGGTCGAGCTGGAAAAGCGTTGGCGATTGCGTGGCCGGTTTGGTGTCAATCTGTTTGTCGGTGTTGCCTGCCTGTATGGTGATGGCAAGAGCTGCACCAGCTCTGAGAATCTCTACCCCTCAGCAGGTGTCGGTGGGCAGATCATGATCAACGAAGCTGAACAGATATCCATGAGCTTCGACTTTGCTGTCGGCAAGGAAGGAAATAACGGATTTTATATGCGCTTTGGGCAGGCGTTTTAACAGGCCGTTCACGTCCGGTATCTGGCGGCCGATGCTAGGGAAACTATGAATGTCGGCTATGATTGTTTTGCCAAGGCTCATTAGCCGGTCCAGAAAACTTCACGTTATTCTCAAGCCTTTCACAAGCAGGGCTACAACCAGGGTAGGTAGGTATGAACAACGTTGTTAAACATGTACAGCTTAACAGGGCGCTTTTGCTGGGAGCAGGCGCTGTCCTAATCACGGGCTGTGCCAGCCTGCAGGGGGGAAGCCAGCCCGAGCCGGTCGCTGAAATTCAGCCCGGGTATCTTCAAGGCTACCTGTCTGAAACTGAATTGCCCAACAGCCTGGCGCTATTACCCAGTGCGCCGGTCAAAGGCTCTGCGGCTTTTCAGCTCGATCAAAGTATTGCCCAGGAAAAACTGGCAGTAAGAGGAACCCCTCGATGGATGCTGGCAGCACAGGATGCCGACCTCAGTTTCCCCAATGCCGCTGGCACCTTTTCCTGTGCAGTGGGTGCGCCGATCTCTCAAGAGCAGACACCTCACCTGTATCAACTGTTGAGAAGAACATTGACGGACGCGGGTCTGGCGACCTATTCGGCGAAGAATCACTATAATCGTGCGCGTCCCTTCATGATGAATAATGAGCCAACCTGTAGCCCTCAGGATGAGGCTGAGTTGAGACATGATGGCTCTTACCCTTCAGGCCATACCTCCATTGGCTGGAGTTGGGCGCTGGTGTTGGCTGAACTGGCCCCTGAGCGGGCGGATGAGATCCTGGCAAGAGGCCTGGCCTTTGGTGAAAGCCGTAATGTCTGCAATGTTCATTGGCACAGTGATGTTGTCCAGGGACGCATTGTGGCAACGGCAACAGTGGCTCGGTTGCATGCGGATGCCGATTTCCAGTCGGACATGGCAGCCGCCAAAGCCGAGCTGGCGTTTGTGAAGGCACAAAGCCTGCCACCGGTCCGCGACTGTGCTGCCGAGTCTGCCGCATTGGCACACTAGGGTGTTGTGGTGGCTGTCACCATAGCATGGCAGCCACTCACCAGAGCGGATCGGGTATTGATTAACCTTGCCAGCGGGAAAGTTGGCAGTACCCCCTGACTAAAGAAGCAGGGATAAAAAATAGAAGGGAGTCTTATGGGTATCAGTTTGACCTTCACCCTGTTGGCTGTTCTGGCCATCGTGTTTGTGATTAATCGTGCAGTTGTCAGCTCCATTGAAACCATGCGTCGGCCCAGTGATGTGCTGGAAGTCGTCAATGAGATTGATGATCCGGGCTTTCAGGCTGCTCGCGAAGCTTTCGCTGCCTGGGCCGAGCCGCGTGGGTTTATATTCGAGTGTATTTTCCTGTCCCATACTCTGAATGATGGCAAGGCCATCCAATGTGCTGCCTGGTGGTCGGACAGCCAGAACACCTGGGCGCTGGTGTATTACGCAAACGGTTTGGTGAACATCGATTTTGTCACTCGCTATTCCGATACCCTGGGGGTTACGACTGCATCCACAAAAGATGCCATGACGTTGCCAAATCGGACAACTGCTTACACTCAAGCCTTTACCCTGCTCGATAATGATGAACTCTATGCCCGCCACCAAGAAGCCTGTTACCGTGTTGAAGCGGCTGAAAGGATTTCACCCTTGCCAAAGCAGGACCTGATGGGTGAGGTAGAGAAATCCATGCTGTATCAGGTTGAATATGTCACCAGCTTGCCCCTGTGGCGCATGCGGGGCGTGTACTGGTTTTTTGGACGACGTAACCTGAAGGTGAACAAGCCTATCACTGTGGCAAGCGCCTGAAATGCATGGAGAAAATGTTAATGTCAGATAACCGGGATGAGTTCACGCGCTTCAGGGACAAGGCTTTGGCAAAGTCGTCCCGGGAGGTGATGGATAACTTTAAGGAGACGCTTCGCCAGGATATGGAGCAGCGAAGCGAAAACATTCAGCCCTGGCACAGCTTCTGGTATCACCGCCCAACCCGTGATTTTCCGCCCAAATCCATCCGCCACCCCTCTGAATATGATGGCGGTGACCGTATCAATATCGTCTGTACCCAGACAGAGTTGAAACCCTCCGAGCAGAAAAAATTGGTGCAATCCTGGTGTGAAGCTCTGCCTGGCCTGGATAAGGTTGAATATATCTGGTTTTCATCCAGGGCCAACCAGCAGCTGTTTGATGCTGTGTGCCAGATGAAGTCGATTAAGGGGTTGAGCATCAAGTGGAGCGGGATCAAGTCCATAGAGGCTGTCGCGCACGCGAAGACACTGAAGTACCTGTCGATTGGCAGTTCTCCCTCAATCACGCCACTGGCACCACTGGCTGAACTCCCTTTGCTTGAATGGCTGGAGCTGGAAAATATACGTGCCTCTGCTGACCTTTCATTCGTGTCTGGGTTGACCGGCCTAAAGGGGCTCAGGGTAGCCGGTGATGGCCATAGCCCCAAGTATCTCAATGTGGAGAGGCTGGAACCGCTGCTGAGCTTACAAAGTCTGTACTGGTTGTCACTGAATGTTGTCAAAGTTCAGCAGGGTGGATTGGCGCCTTTGGCTCGGTTAAGAGCACTCAAATATCTGTTTCTGAGCAACAAATACGAAATGGAAGATGTGGCAGCCTTGGTGGGTAGCAGGCCAGATATCGAGTGTGACCTGTTTACACCGGTTGATGGCCCGCTTGGGTACATACGCTGCAAGAAGTGTGGTCAGCAAACGATGATGCTGCTGACAGGGAAGGGCAAGCCTTCGCTGTGTCAGAGCTGTGATGCAGACAAGATTGCAAGGCACTTGAAGACGTTTGATGACATCGCCAACAAATATCTGAAATGGTCAAAGAAGATTTAGACCTCCTTTGTGGTTGGGATTAATCTGTCTTTGAATAAATTGCTTTCGGGGTTGTGGCATGAAAATCTACGGTGATAGGCAGTCGGGCAACTGCTACAAGGTTCAGTTGGTCTGTGCACTATTGAACATCGACCATACTTGGGTCGATGTTGATATTCTTGCCGGTGACACCCAGACGCCAGCTTTTCTCGGCATGAACCGCAATGGCAAGATTCCTCTGCTTGAATTTGAGCAGGGTGAGCCGTTGGCCGAATCCAATGCCATTATCAACTATCTGGCGCGTGGTTCGGAGCTGTATCCGAATGATGCCTTGCTGCAGGCAAGGATTCAGCAGTGGCAGTTTTTTGAGCAGTACAGTCATGAGCCTTATATCGCGGTAGCACGTTTCATCAACAAGTATCTGGGGTTACCGGATGAGCGCCGCGAAGAATACCTTGCCAAGCAGGAAGGGGGGCACAAGGCATTGCGTGTGATGGAGAACCAGCTCAGCAAAACCTTGTTTCTGACAGGTAATCAATGCACCACGGCTGATATATCCCTGTTTGCCTATACGCAGGTTGCTCATGAAGGTGGTTTTGACCTGAGTGCCTATCCTTCCATTCAAGCCTGGTTGCGTCGTATCACTCAGTTGCCCGGCTTTATTGCCATGCCCTGACTCTGGAGCGCAGTAAGGCGGTTTTCTCTATTCACCTGTTGCCGTATGGCAACCTATACTGGATTGAAGTGAAACGGACAGGCCGCCCCCGCCTTTGGAGACTGACGGCATGCATTTGCCCGCCGTAAGGAAGAAGCAGGTGGGCTCTAGCCCGGCTGGGTCATTGCTACATTGCTGACGTTTGGCCTGATTCTGGCGTCCTTTCTTTTAGCTCATTGGTTGTTGTTCCTGGTTATACCCGCATTGGTCTTCATCGTGTTTGGCTCCAAGTCTCTTTATACCTATTGCACGATGGGGCTGGCGCTGCTGATGTATAACGCCTTGGCAGTCCGGTTCAATCATCTTGAAATTGTCAGCCCTGAATGGCTGGAGGTTCTTACCTTTTCCATATCAGTGTCTTTTGCCGTTATTGTCCTCAGTGTTCAGCAGCGTATGCTGCGGTATGAGTCGGGCCTGCGTCAGGAGTGGCAGACGCGTGCCAGTCATGACCCTTTGACGGGGCTTCCCAATCGCATTGTGTTGATGTCGCTGCTGCAACATGAAGTTGAACGTCTCCATCGTGCCAATGGCAGTTTCAGTATCGCCATGCTGGATATTGATCACTTCAAGCGTATCAATGACACCTATGGCCATGCTGCCGGTGATGCGGTGTTGATTGAGTTCAGTAAGCGCATCGATAAAATGACACGGAGCGCGGATGTGGTGGGTCGGCTGGGTGGCGAAGAATTTCTGCTGTTGCTGCCCGAAACGGATGCAGCGAGTGCTCATCATGTACTGGATAACCTTAGAGCTCGAGTGGCCGATGATCCGTTCGAGGTATCCGGGAATCAGGTGCAGGTCACCTTCAGTACCGGTATTGCGCAATGCTCTCGCGCCAGCAGTGCCAAATCGCTTCTGGAAGAGGCCGATCAGCACCTTTATTATGCCAAGCAGTCGGGACGTAATCGGGTATCAGTGACTTCTCGTGTTGCCTGTGAGTCTTGAGCAATGTGTTCTGACTGAAAGGCAGCCTGTCCTGGTTCCATGTCTTTTGGTGTGGCTACCCTTGGATGCGCAGTGCGGTGGTGGGACAGCAACTACCATGGAAGCAGTGTCGGCAAGTTCGCAATAATGTCCAAGTGGTTTCAGTCCAAGGTCCGTATTCTGGGTCCCATGTAGTGACAGCCAATTGTGAGCGGGAAGGTAACTATGCAGGACAATCTCTTTCAGTACTGTAAAAGCCAGCACCTGGACGGTGTAACCCTGCTTCATGCCCGCATGCATGACTTCTCCTACAGGCGACATGCCCACGAAGAGTTCTCACTTGGTGTGACATTGGCGGGGCGGCAGGATTTCTGGTCTGAAGGCGGCTTTTACAGCAGCGCACCGGGTAATATCATCCTGTTCAACCCGGGGGCGGTACACGATGGTCATCCGGGAACGGACGATTCGCTCTACTACCGTATGGTGTATATCCACCCCGAGCAGATAGTGCCCATGCTGCAAGCGGCTGGCATGCGTAATGCGGGGCTTTTCCGCAGCCCCGAGACTTTATTGAACGATGCGCATCTCCGGTGTGCGATTCTGCAGCTGGCGGGTCTGATTGAGCAGGGCGTATGTGGCAGCCTGGAGCATGAGCAGGGCTTGTATTCAGTGGCAGAGAGGCTGGCGCAGTTACAGGGTAATTTTGAGCCTGCACGTCGGAACCGGCATGTGGACAGGCTGCTGTTGAGGGCACGTGAATTTATTCACGACAATGTACGTCAGGAGTTATCTCTTGAGCAGATCAGCGAACAGGCGGCCATGTCCAAATACCATTTTCTGCGTCTGTTTCGCCAGCATTTTGGCATGACGCCTCATCAGTACGTGCTCAATAACCGGCTGAACCGGGCCCGTGAGGCGCTGGCAGCGGGCAGGCCGCTTCAGGATGTGGTCTACGACACGGGTTTTTCCGATCTGAGTCATCTTAACCGGCGTTTCAAGCCGGTCTTCGGCATGACACCTCGCCAGTATCAACAGGTGGTACTGAACGGCTGAGGTTTGTTCACTACTTGCCGGAGTTTTCCAATGTTTGAAATTTTGTTGTATGCCATAGGGGTCATGTATACGCCTGGCCCCGTGAATCTGTTGAGTTTGGGGGCAGGGCTGAATGGCTCGGCTCCGCGCACGCTAGGGTTCTGCGCAGGTGTGGGACTGGCTATGTTGATCCTGTTTGCTCTGTTCGGCTACACCGGTGCCTGGCTGGTAGTGCCGGAATATCAACGGGTGATCAGTTTGCTGGGAGCGCTGTATATTCTTTGGCTGGCATGGAAGGTGGGCTGTTCCGCAAGGCGGTCGGCCAGTATGGATACACCACAGGCGAAACAGACAGATGTCGGTTCGACGTTGACGTTTAAATCAGGCCTTATCATGCAGCTGTGCAACCCCAAAGCGCCGCTGGCGGTTCTGCCGATTACAACGGTTCAGTTCCCGGCAGTCGGTATTGAGGGCTTTGGCATACTGTTCTGGTCACTGTTGTTGGGTGCGTTGGCCTTTGGTGCACCTGGCAGTTACGTGCTCATGGGGGCCCGAATGGGGCGCTTGATCAAATCACCTGTTTTCTTTCGTGCGCTGAATACTCTGATGGCGTTGCTGCTGGTGTATGTGGCGGTTGATATTACGTACAGTCAATTGAGCATGCTCTGAGTCTTAATCAACGAACAGGGGCTGGGGTACGGAGGCTGCTCTGGGTACAATCAGGCCCCTCTATTCACGGGCAGGTAAAGACCTCATGACGCTTAGCTGGCAGATACACGAAGACCAACACCCATTTGCGATTAACGAAACAGTGGCTGAGCACCGCTATCACGCGGCGGAGTCATCCGCGACAGAAGAATCAGCTGTTAAGGACGTCGTTGAAGCCGCTTTGGCGCAGGCTGAAACACTGTTGGACAGGAACGTCACCAACGCGTCACTGTTTTTTATGGTGACCTGGAGTCCACGGGAAGGGGCGCTGACTCTGAGTGTGACCGATGCGGACAAGGCCAAGGATGCGCCGGACCTGGTGACCTGTCGCCTGGCGGCTTTGAATGAGCAGCTGCAGGAAGACGGCGAAAGTGCCTACCAGGATTTTATTGGCAAACTGCAGTTCTGGATCAAGGATTACCTCTCTACCTCGACAGCGTTTATGAACTATTCGCTGGTTGCCGTATTTACTGACGCCAGCCGCAACCGCTGCCAGATTGTCTAATTGCCGAACGTAAAAAAGCGGCCCAGGTGGCCGCTTTTTCATATGTCTGTTCAGACTCTGAATCGACCCAGTTGCTGGTCGAGTCGGGCCGCGCTATCAGAGACCTCGTCACCCAATGATGTCACCTGACTGGCAGCTTGCGCCAATGCATCGGCGGCATCGCCGATCTGGGTGATGTTACGGTTGATCTCTTCATTCACCATGCTTTGCTCTTCAGCCGCCGTCGCGACTTGTGTGGTGTTTTCCGAGATGGAGGTAATACGTTGTGATGTGCCTTCGAGTCGTTCAAAGCTGCCGCGGCAATCGTCGACTGAGCGGTAGGCCAGGTCACGACAGGCTTGCATCTGTTCGACGCTGCTGTCTACATCACGCTTGAGCGCGGAAATCAGGTTGTCGATATCGCCGGTGGCTTCCTGTGTGCGTCCTGCCAGTGTACGAACCTCATCAGCGACGACCGAGAAGCCACGTCCGTGGTCACCGGCTCGCGCCGCTTCAATGGCAGCATTGAGTGCCAGCAGGTTGGTCTGATCCGCGATGCCGCGGATGGTTTCGATGATTGAATAGATCTCATCACTGCGTTTGGCGACGCTGCCGATACTTTGTGAGGTTTCGGTCAGCTGCTCTGCCATGCTGCCAACTTCGTCCACGGTCTGGCCAAGTGTCTGGCGAGTGCCGGTTACTTCCGAGTCCGCGTCGGCTGAGTCCTGCGCAGTGCGGCCTGCCAGATTGGCGACTTCAGTTGCAGTGGCCGACATTTCGTTGGCTGCCGTCGCTACGCTCTGTAGTTGTTGTTGCTGGTCGTGAGTGGATGAACGGGTCTGCTGGGCGGCGGCTGCCAGGCTGGTTGCGCTGTGCTGCAGGCCTGCGGAGAGCTGCATCAGTTCGCTGATAAGGCCCCGTATTTTGCGGGTAAAGCTGTTAAACCCGTCGGCCACGTCATTCAGCTCGGCATGGCTGGAGGCTTCCAGTTCATGCGTCAAATCGCCATCGGTGCCACCTAGCGCTTTCATGCGCTCGGCCAATACACGAATCGGTTTGGTAATCCCGTGGATGAACAGGTTCACGATGACCAGCGTAACGGCCAGAATAATCAGGCTGGTGATAATGAGTTCCCAGGTGGTGGACTGGCGATTCTTGTCTACCTTGCTGCCGAGTTGTTCCAGTTCAGCCAGTGCTGCCGAATAGGGTACTTCCACCAGAATACGCCAGCTGGAGTTGGCAATTTTCAGCCTGTGTTCAACGCGAATGGCATGGTTCTGGTCTACCGGCTGTAACAGTGAGGGCGCAGCACTTCTGGCGCTTTTACCCAGTGCATCTGTGAACTCGCTGGACGCGATGATACGGTTCTGGCTACTTAAAATGCTGATCGATGACTGGCCATCGTAAAGCTCTGCAGATAGTGAGCGTACCAGTGTTTGCATGGCGGGCAGGCTCAGGTCTGCACCGGCAACCCCGATGGTTTTGTCGTTGTGCACGACCGGAACGGTCAGTGAAGTCATCAGCACTTCATTGCCGGGGGTGACCTCAAACAGGTAAGGCTCGATAAGGCACTCCTGGCCGGATTCCAGCGGGCACAAATACCACTCGGACTCACGAATACCGGTATCGGTGAGGGTTTCTGAGTACATTACGGCACTGTCGGGCACTGCTGCCGTCTCCAGCTTGCCCTCATTCCAGAACCAGTAAATAGCGATGTTGCCGGTTTGAGTACTGTGACCCTGGCTGTCATTGAACATGTAGTCGAGCGCATCATAGGCGTTAGGCTCGAACATGGCATAGAGCGTGTCGATCTGTGTGTTCATGGACAGTGCTGAACGGACCAGTTCGCTGGCGGAGTCGCGGGGAATATTCAGTGAGTCCTGTGCCGTATTGCCCAGATAACCTGCCACTGCTCGTGCCGAATCAAAGCCGCGATTAAGACGCATCTCGACTGCCAGGGCGATGTTGTCGACTGTCAGGTCAAGCTGGTGCTTCACCTGTTTCTCGATCAGTGCCTGGGTGTCATCCATCACGTGATCGATGGAGGTTTTATAGGATTGCAGTGCCATAAAGATGATGACACCCAGTGACAGAATCACGGTAACCGCTGAGCCAAGCAGCAGCTTGAACCGGATTGAGAGCGAGTTCATTCAGGGGACCTGTAGTGTTGGGTTAGCAGAAATGATTGGGCAGTACGTGCCGGAAATTAATGAATATATTAAGCGACATTTATAGACGAAAGTCGGATCTGTTTCAAATCCCGTTATGCCTGAAAAAGCAATGATTCCTGTCAATCAGGAAGGAGGGGGAGGTGATCGGTGACTGTAGAAGGCAGATTATACGCAAAAAAAAACGACCCCGAGGGGTCGTCTTCTTGTCAGCTTCTGATCAGAATCAGATAGCGACGATGTTCTCAGCCTGAGGACCTTTCTGGCCCTGAGTCACTGTGAACTCAACCTTCTGGCCTTCTTCCAGAGTTTTGAAACCGCTGCCCTGGATGGCGCTGAAGTGAGCGAATACGTCAGGACCATTTTCCTGAGCGATGAAACCAAAACCTTTAGTTTCGTTGAACCATTTAACTGTGCCAGTAGTAGTAGACATAATAAATCTCTCGATCTGAGTAAAAATTTTAACCCTTGGCAAAATGCCGTCAGGGTTGGGTCGTGCTTAGGTAATGTTGGTACTTATGGTTCAGAACGAGGTACTTACTACAAGGTAGGACGTCGAAATGGTGCATAAATGCTTGTGTTACTCTTAAGCCTCTCCAGAGTATACGAATTGGGGCCGGAGTCAAAGCTTTTTCCGTCTTTTTCCCATCTTTCTTGTGAAAACCTGCTAGCTCGGTACAGCCATGACGAAAAAAAGGGGCTGATTCAGCCCCTGGAGTCTCGGTGTTGTATCCGGCTAGACCTTGAAGCGCCCCAGTTGCTGATCCAGCCGTGCTGCGCTGTCGGATACCTCTTCACCCAGTACCGACACCTGGCCGGCGGTTTGCGCAAGCATGTCGGCGGCATCACCGATCATGGTGATGTTGCGGTTGATCTCTTCGTTCACCATGCTCTGTTCTTCGGCTGCGGTGGCGACCTGTGTGGTGTTTTCAGAGATCGAGCTGATGCGGGTAGATACGCTTTCCAGCCGGTCATAGCTGGCGCGGCTTTCTTCAACCGTCATGGAGGCACGGTCCCGGCAGTGCTGCATGCGATCAACACTGTCATCCACGTCCCGTTTCAGGGCTGAAATCAGGTTATCGATCTCACCGGTGGCCTCCTGAGTACGGCTGGCCAGGCTGCGAACCTCATCGGCGACGACAGCAAAACCACGCCCCTGATCGCCGGCACGTGCTGCTTCAATCGCCGCATTCAGTGCCAGCAGATTGGTCTGGTCAGCAATATTGCGAATGGTTTCGATGATGGTGTAGATGTCATCGCTGCGTTTGGCTACATTGCCGATGCTGTCAGAGGCGCCATCCAGTGCCTGGGACATATTGCCGATTTCATTGACGGTCTCTCGCAACGTTGAGCGCGTTTCATTGACCTCATTGTCAGAGTCACCCGCATCCTGAGCCGTTTGGCCTGCCAGGTTGGCGACCTCGGTCGCGGTAGCCGACATTTCGTTGGCGGCAGTCGCCACACTCTGTAGCTGTTGTTGCTGCTCTTCGGTGGAAGAGCGGGTCTGCTGGGCATTGGCCGAGAGTGATGCGGCACTTTGCTGCATTTGCGCGGACAATGAGATCAGCTCATGAATCACATCACGAATCTTGCGGGTAAAACTGTTGAAGCCATCGGCAACCGCATTCAACTCTTTATGACTGAACGACTCCAGCTCCTGTGTCAGGTCACCTTCTGCACCGCCCAGAGCCTGCATGCGCTCGCCCAGTTTAGCCAGGGGCTTGGTGATACCGGAGATGAACAGGTTCACTACAATCAGCGTGATCAGCAGAATCGCGCTGGCAATGGTCAACAGTTCCCAGGTAGTACTGCTGCGATTATCTTCCATTTTGGTCTGTAGCTGGTGCAGCTCGGCGAGGGCTACAGTTTTGGGCACTTCAATGACGATACGCCAGTTAGCGTTGGCGATGGACAGGCCCTGGTTGAGAAGAAAATTTTCGGAGTCTGCTGACTGGCTGTTGACTCGGTTTATAAAGCCCCGCGAAACAGACTCAACCGGTTGGCCGGCAGCATTCTTGAACCGGCTGGACGCAATCACGCGGTTTTTTTCACTGAGCAGCGTGATGCTGGCCTGACCCTGATAAAGTTCCTGGGCCATGGCTTCAGTCATTTCTTGCAGTACCGGCAGGTTTACATCTGTACCGGCAACCCCGACGACCTTGCCATTGCTGATAATGGGAACTGTTAGTGATGTCATCAGGATAGAGTTGCCTTCACTGATTTCATACAGGTAGGGTTCGACCATACAGTTCTGCGCAGTCTCAAGAGGGCAGAGGTACCACTCTGATGCTCGAATGCCGCTCTCGTTAATAGTCTCATCATATTTACTTTCCGTGGATTCCGTCGCGTAGAAAGTAAGACCGCCGTTTTCCCGTACCCAGTAGATATCCAGGGTACCTTCTTTGGAACTGTGGGCTTGTTCTCCTTTGTAGATGCTGTCAAACCTGTCGTAGCCATTGGGTTCGAATTGAGCATACATCGAGCTCACATTCTTATTGGCGTCCAGGCTGGCTCTGACAAGCTCTTTTACGGCTGAGCGTGATATCAGTGTATCGGTTTTGGCGGTTGAGCCCAGAAATCCGGCAATAGCTGAGGATGAGTCAAAACCACTTTCCAGACGTTGACGGATACTGACCGCAATTTGGTCGCTGGTCAGTTCCAGTTTTTCCTGCACGCTGGTACTGATCAAATTGGTCGTATCATCAACAGCGGTGTTGATTGATGACTGGTAGGAGCTTAAGGCGAGGGCAATGACGATGCCCAGTGAAACCAAAATGGCAACGGCGGAACCAAGTAACAGTTTGAAGCGGATGGACAGGTTTTTCATCGTCCGTTCCTGGTCGGGGAAGCGAAGAAAATCAGGCATTCCAGCGTGAAATTAGAGTCGCACTCGGGCTAGTTGGGCCGAATAATCCATATTCAACCGCTATCAGCACAAGTTATAGGGAATTATGGGCCTCTTGTCGAGCAGTCCGTAATGCTGCTATTGGCGGACAGTTACAACTTATCCTGAAGATGAAGCGTTGTTGATAATCAGTCGCACGATAAAGGGCTGTTAATGGAATGAAGCTGCCTTAAGGAAGGGAAATTAAGTGAGCTCAAGCGCTGTGTATGGACCAGGTCTCTCGGTAAAGAGAGACCCCTACGACCATTCAGGAGTGGTCGTAGGGGCTTCGGTTATCAGCGCCGTAGTTGGCACTTAGTAGGTGGCGTTGATCCAGCCCAGTCGGGTCAGGGCCTGAGCTTCATGCTCGGTCAACTGATACGCCATATCAAACGCGGCCTGGCTGTCCCTTTGGCTGTGTTCCTGTATGGGTGCGGAGCAGTTTGAGCAGTTGTGAGAGATCTGTGCCTGGTTGTTCAGGCCAGGCAGCAGGAGTACTCCAAGGGCTATGGCCATGGCAGCCACCGCCGGAATGTGTCGGTTGATGTTCATGTGCAGCCCCTTTTATTTTTATCGGTTAGGGTCGAGCCTCAGGGCTCTTGATCAAGACAGTAGAGCGGCATGGATACAGGCGCATGGTCCATTTGGACTAGTTTGGAATTTCGAGGGGGTGAGCGGGGAGTTGATGCGGCAAATAGCCGTGTAACCAGGGGGAACAACCGGTAAGAAGGCGTAGGGAGACTAAGATTGACTAAGTGGAAATGAAAACGGGAGCCTGTAAGCTCCCGTTGTGCATGTGTCAGTTTTTTTCCGGAAGGGTGACATTCAGCTCCAGAATGGAGCAGTCTTCATCCAGGTTGATCTGCACATCATCCGTGGATACATCCACGTATTTGGCGATAACAGCCAGAATTTCCTTCTGCATCTGCGGCAGATACTCAGGCTGAGTGCGCTGGTTGCGCTCGTAGGCCACCAGCACCTGCAAGCGTTCCTTGGCGACACTGGCCGAGGTCGGCTTTTTTTGTCGGAAATAACTCAGAATACCCATTAGCCCTTCCGTCCAAATACTCGGCTGAGGAACCCTTTGCGTTCCACGTTCAGGAAGCGATGGTCGCGGTCTTCACCCAGGAAGCGAGCGATGGCATCGTCATAGGCTTGGCCGGCATCACTGTCGTCATCCATGATGACCGGAATACCCTGGTTGGAGGCCTTGAGAACCGCCTGGGACTCAGGGATTACGCCCAGCAGAGGGATGGCCAGGATATCTTTGACATCTTCCACACCCAGCATTTCACCGGCCTCAACACGGCTGGGGTTGTAGCGGGTCAGCAGCAGATGCTCCTTGACGGTTTCACCCTGTTCAGCCTTGCGCGATTTGCTCTGCAAAACACCGAGAATACGGTCAGAATCACGTACGGAGCTGACCTCGGGGTTGGTAACGACAATTGCCGTATCAGCAAAGTAGAGGGCCAGGTGGGCGCCTTTCTCAATGCCAGCCGGAGAGTCGCAGACAATATAGTCAAAGCTCTCGGAGAGTTCGTTCAGGACCGCTTCTACGCCTTCAACGCTGAGAGCATCCTTGTCACGGGT
Source organism: Marinobacterium stanieri (assembly GCF_900155945.1). Classification (GTDB taxonomy): domain Bacteria; phylum Pseudomonadota; class Gammaproteobacteria; order Pseudomonadales; family Balneatricaceae; genus Marinobacterium; species Marinobacterium stanieri. Next base: position 265,271 of record NZ_FTMN01000007.1, on the reverse strand, counting down.
CTGTGAAGCCGGGAGGATGAACAGGTTGTCGGTACGCTTGTCCTTGATCAGTGCCTGATTCAGCGTGGCTTCCTGGTTGATCACGTTGACGAAGTCGTACACTACCCGACGTTCACAGCCCATGATCAGGTCCAGGTTACGCAGGCCCACGTCAAAGTCGATCAGAACGGTCTTGAAGCCGCGCAGGGCCAGTCCGGTGCCGATGGCGGCGCTACTGGTCGTTTTGCCAACGCCCCCCTTGCCTGAGGTAACTACGATTATTTCAGCCATGCATGCATATCCATCAAGATGAAAAAGCGGTTCATTAAAGTGAAACTGTATCCAGTCGAGACCCTCTGAGCAACGCCTGTGTGGGCTGTTGCCAGCATTCGCTGTGCAGGTCTTCACTGGTTTTGAAATAGCCGGCAATGGAAACCAGCTCGGCCTCCATGCTCTGGCAGAATATTCGGGCATCCGTGTTGCCGTTTACACCCGCCATGGCGCGACCCCGCAAGGGGCCATAAACGTGAATATGGCCATCAGCGATGATTTCTGCACCGGCGCTGACAGCAGACAAAACAATCAAGTCGGTGCCACGGGCATAAATCTGCTGGCCGGAGCGCACCGGGGTGGTGACGACACGGGCGGCAACAGGTTCTGACGGCTGGGGCTCTTGTTCAGTTTGAGGCTCTTGTTTGGGCTCAGGTTCGGCTTTGGGCTCAGCATCCGCTGCCGGAACGTCCGGCGCCTGAGGCCGGCTGCGCTGTTGGCTGAAGTCGGCCAGTTGCAGGGTGCGGCAGAGCTCCGGGGCGTCATTCTGATCGGCCTTGAGGCCGACGGGCACCAGTGACAGGCGTCGGCACAAATCCAGCAAGGCTTTAACCCGCTCCAAAGCAGGGGTTTCTTCCAGTGCCTGCAGGTTCAGGATCACCGGCATGTGACTGAACAGCATGGGTACACGGGCCGCGTGCGCTTCAAGCTGGGGTTCCAGACGCTGGATATCGTCACAGGTCAGGATCAACTCATTCAATGACGCACGGGTGCTCTTGAACTGGAATTCGTTATCGGTGGCTACCTGGTGTTTGGCATCGGCCATGGTGTTCTATTCTCGCTAAACGCCTGTGAATGCGTGAGTTTTCGCTAAAAGAGAAGCGCTCTACCTTAGCATGGATACCGGGTTGGCTGACAGCGCAGGGCCCTGTCGATACGGTTTTTTGACCCCGGTCATTGTAGTACACTGCGCCATCGCGTTTTAACGGAAGCTGAAAGCATAATGAAAGTCGTTCGCTGGGTATTGGGCCTGATTGTCATGGCCCTGCATGGTTTAACCCTTCCTCGTCGCGGCAAGCGCTCGCCGCAACAGCTGCAGCAGCTGGAAGAAGCATTGCAAGGCTTCGCACTGTACCAGCTGCCAACCTGTCCTTTCTGCGTCAAGGTGCGACGCTCCCTGCGCCGCCTTAACCTGCCGCTTGAACTGCGTGATGTGCGAGGAGATGCCCGCCATCGTCAGGACCTGATCGAAGGTGGTGGCCGCATGAAAGTGCCTTGTTTGCGCATCGATCATCAGGATGGCCATACGGAATGGATGTATGAATCCGACGATATCGTGGCATTCCTGAACAAGCGGTTCCCGCTGGATGACGCGCACTGAGCGGTAAATTCTAAATAAGTTATAAAAAAATTATTTTTTATTACCTTATTTGAGGCTATAGTGTGAGCATCCTACATGCTGTACTGGAGCCTCAGTCATGGATTATCTGCCGCTTTTTTTCGATCTGAAACAACGCCCCGTGCTGCTGGTCGGGGGCGGTGACGTTGCCTTGCGCAAGGCGCGGCTACTGACCCGTGCCGGTGCACAGGTGACCTGTGTTGCCCATGCTGTATTACCGGAACTGCATGAGATGCTGGATCTGCATCAGGGGCAGGTGATTATCGGTGAATACCATGCGGCGCTGATCGACGGCAAAGTGCTGGTGCTGGCAGCAACCGATGATGATGGCCTCAATGAGCGTATCCATCATGATGCCGTAGCACGCAATGTGCCGGTCAATGTGGTGGATAGCCCGGCGCTCTGTACCTTCGTATTTCCAGCGATTGTAGATCGCTCCCCCATTGTAATCGGTATCAGTTCGGGCGGTCAGTCGCCGGTTCTGGCGCGCCTGTTGCGTGCCAAACTGGAAACCTGGATTCCTACCGGCTACAGCCGTCTGGGGCAGCTGGTGGGCCGCTTCCGTGACAAGGTGAAGGCTCGCTTTGGCAGTGTGAACGAACGCCGTGTATTCTGGGAGTCCGTGCTGCAGGGGCAGGTGGCCGAACGCGTATTTGCCGGCCAGGATGAGTCTGCCGAAACCTTGTTGGAGCGCCAGATTGAAGAGGGTAATGCCCGCCATCAGGTGGGTGAAGTCTATCTGGTGGGTGCTGGCCCCGGTGATCCCGAGTTGCTGACATTCAAGGCACTGCGCTTGATGCAGCAGGCAGACGTGGTGTTGTACGACCGCTTGGTTTCGCCCGAGGTTCTGGATCTGTGCCGCCGCGATGCCGATCTGGTGTTTGTGGGCAAGCAGCGTGACAACCATGCCGTGCCCCAGGAAGGAATAAACAAACTGTTGGTGGACCATGCCCTGCAGGGCAAGCGGGTCGTGCGTTTGAAGGGTGGTGATCCCTTTATTTTCGGCCGTGGTGGCGAGGAAATTGCCGAGCTTAAGAAGGCGGGTGTTCCTTTCCAGGTCGTGCCGGGTATCACGGCGGCCAGTGCCTGTTCGACCTACGCCGGCATTCCGCTTACGCACCGGGACTATGCCCAGTCAGTCAAATTCATTACCGGTCAGCTCAAGCACAGAACCACCGAACTGAATTACGCAGAACTGGTGCACCCCAACCAGACCATCGTCTTTTACATGGGGCTGCATACTCTGCGGCAAAACTGTGCGGGTCTCATCGCTCATGGCAAGCCGGCTGATACGCCTGCTGCGATTGTGTCCAAGGGAACGGCTGAGGATCAGCAGGTGCTGGTGGGAACACTGGCAACACTGCCGGATTTGCAGGATGAGGCCCAGTTACCGGCGCCTGCACTTGTGATTGTGGGGGAAGTGGTCAGCCTGCAGTCGGATCTGTCCTGGTTTGGTGAGAAGGCCCCTCTGGTGTGATACCAGGGGGGCGGTCCTTTTTAGTGAAGGGTGTGGCCCACCAGGTAGCTGCCGGCAAAGCCAACGCTATACGCAATCAGAATATACAGTGAGTAGCGCATGAAGCTGATGAAGGTAATTTCCTTCACCTTGCTCATGGCGACTATGCCCGCTGCAGAGCCAACCACCAACAGAGAGCCACCCACGCCAACGGCGTAAGTCAGTGTCAGCCAGCTGGCCGTATCCATGGCGATATTGGATTTCAGCAGTGCTGCTGTCAGCGGTACGTTATCGACCAGGGATGAGAGCAGGCCCATGACGAAATTGGCACCGGTCGTTGGCAGGACATCGTAAATCTGTACCAGTGAATTCAGCACGCCGATCTCTTTCAACATGCCTACCAGCAGCAGAATACCCAGGAAGAACAGCAGGGTATCGAACTCGATGACGCGGATATAATCCAGCAGGTTTTCGCGCTCGTCATCCTTGTAGCACAAGCGTCCCACCAGGAACATGATTGAAAGGCCAAACAGGAAGGTCAGCAGCGGCGGCACGCCGGCAATCACGTTAAGCACAATGGTCGACAAAATGGTGAGCAGGAAGATAAGACCGATCACCATCCCGACCTTGTCATCCCGCCTCGGCGTCGGGTGAATCACCACCTCTCCCTTCAAGGGCATCGACAGCATGCCGGCCAGCAGCATTACGCTCACCAGTGAAGGCAAGCTGAGCCATAGCAGGTCATCAATGGCGACCTTTTCCTGCATGAAGATCATCAGGGTGGTTACGTCGCCTGTGATCAGTGCAACCCCTCCGGAGTTAACCGCAAATACCACCAGAACCGCGAAGCGGCGTGTTTTGCGGGCATCCAGCTTCAGTGACAATACCAATGCGATCGAGATCAGGGTGGCGGTAATGTTGTCTGACAGGGAGGAGAAGAAAAAGGCGAAGCCGGCCACCAGAAACATGAGCTTGCGCTCACCCAGGCGTTGCGGCAACACCTTGTAGATCATGGTTTCGATCAGGCCCTGATGGTTGAGGAAGGCAACGAAGGTCATGGCGGCCATCAAGAACAGCCATAGACTGGCGATTTCGAGGATGTTCTCGTTGAGTTGTTCTTGAATGTCCTGGCTGTTGAGGCCGTGTTGAGGAAAGAGGAAAAGTAATAACCAGGCTAGGGTGCCGAGGAATAGGGTGGTTTTCGCCTTGTTGATGTGGAACACATCTTCCAGAACGATCATCAGGAAGGCGAGCCCTGCAATCGTCAGTAATAGTATTTGCATCGGTAGAACCGAGCCCCCAAAATTATGTGGAGGCAGGATTTTACGCCGGTCAGGGTAGGTTAAACAGAGTAAAATGGAACACAGTACCAAGCCAGTATTGCAACAATGGTGGGTCTACATGCTGAAGTGTGCGGATAGCACCTTCTATACCGGTGTAACCACTGACCTGGACAGGCGTCTGGCTGAGCATAATGGCGACCGGGCGGGCAAGGGAGCGCGGTATACTCGCGCGCGACGCCCCGTCGAGCTGGTGTGGCATGAAGCCGGTCATGATCGCAGCAGTGCGCTCAAACGAGAATATCAGTTGAAACAGTTAAGTCGAAATGAGAAACGCTTGCTTTGCATTAAGGGTTGACGTGTCTCTTAATGAAGACGGTGTGTTATGATTGCGACATATTCATGAATCCGGTGAAGTCGCGTTATGTTCGCAGAGGATAAAGAGCAATATTTTCCTACTCATACCCACCCCGACGGTAAGGGATTTCAGCCCTGGTACGAACGTGTCGGGCGTAAGGTATACCGCAGCTACGGCCATCCCGAGGGCAAGTCATCCGACGCCGAATTTGTTGTACAGCAGGATAAGTTGATTCCGCTGAACGGCCATGCTCAAAGCAGTGTTACGGGTGCGCCCTGGTTTGTGAAACGGGAAGACAAGATCTATCCCGGCTATGGGCACCCGGCCGGCACCAGCCGGGTTCCCTGGTTCGAGTCGCGCCGCTGATTAGAACTTAACGTCTATATTCTGCGCGCAGGCGCGTGCTTTCTGGCGCGCGTCATCAATATCTTCACCCAGAGCCAAGGCAACGCCCATGCGGCGGCGACCATGTATTTCGGGTTTGCCGAACAGGCGCAATTCCGTGTCGGGTGTCGCCAGTGCCTGTTGCAGGTTGCCAAAGCGGGTCTGGCTTGATTCTCCGGTCGGCAAAATCACGGCAGAAGCAGAAGGGCCATACTGACGCAGCGTCGGAATCGGCAGATTCAAGATAGCGCGGGCATGCAGGGCAAATTCTGACAGGTTCTGAGAAATCAGTGTCACCAGGCCAGTATCATGTGGGCGGGGTGATACTTCGCTGAACAGCACCTCATCTCCTTTGATAAACAGTTCTACGCCAAAGATGCCGTGACCGCCCAGAGCTGTTGTCACTTTCTCCGCGACGTTACGGGCATTCTCCAGCGCCTTGGCGGTCATGGCCTGAGGCTGCCAGGACTCGCGGTAGTCGCCATCAACCTGAATGTGACCGATGGGATCACAGAAGCTGGTGCCGCCAATATGGCGAACCGTGAGCAGTGTGATTTCGTAGTCAAAATCAACGAAGCCTTCGATGATGACGCGTCCGCCACCGGCACGTCCGCCTTCCTGGGCGTACTGCCAGGCTTTCTCCAGGTCGTCATCGCTGCGCAGAGTGCTCTGGCCCTTGCCTGATGAGCTCATGATCGGTTTAACGATGCAAGGGTAGCCGATGGCGGCGACGGCCTGGCGAAACTCGTCTTCGTCACCGGCAAATTGATAGGCCGATGTGGTCAGCCCCAGTTCTTCTGCTGCCAGCCGGCGAATGCCTTCACGGTTCATGGTGAGCTGGGTGGCACGCGCGGTTGGAATAACCGTGAAGCCTTCCTGTTCCAGCTCGGCCAGAGTGTCAGTGGCAATGGCTTCGATTTCCGGCACGATATAGTGAGGCTGTTCCTGCTCGACGACCTGGCGCAGAGCTTCGCCATCCAGCATTGAGATCACATGAGCGCGGTGAGCAACCTGCATGGCAGGGCTGTTGGCATAGCGGTCGACCACAATGACTTCAACGCCCAGGCGCTGCAGCTCGATAACGACTTCCTTGCCCAGTTCACCGCCTCCGCACATGAGGACACGTGTGGCCGTGCTTGATAATGGTGTGCCCAAAGTGGTCATGAATGCGCTGCTCCCTGTTGAAAAAGTTTCACGCATTATAGGGCGCGTGCCAGCCGTAAGGCCAATGCTGGCGACTATACTTAGGTCGTTTTAAGGCTAGTGCTCAGGTTCAAGGCTAGTGCTCAGGTTTAAGACTCATACCCCCAGGTATGGTCCTTGGCCGGAAACTTGCGGCTTGGTCGGGCTGCCCGTATTGGGCAGCCCGCTTTATATCGGCAGATAGGGCTACCGACTTAGAGTACAACCAGCAGGCTGACCGCAATACTCCACATCATCAAACAGATCAGGCCATCCAGTACGCGCCAGGCAGCCGGTTTGCGGAACAGGGGGGCCAGCCAGCGTGCGCCAATGCACAGGCTGCTGAACCAGATGACAGAAAAGCTGATGGCGCCGGTGGTAAACCAGATGCGCAGGTCAGGTTCATATTGCCCACCAATGCCGCCAATCAACACGATGGTATCGATGTAGGCGTGCGGGTTCAGCAGGGTAACAGCAGCTGTGGTCAGCAGGGCGCTGCGCAGGCTGCGGACATTGCCGCCTCCGGTGGTGAGGCTCTTGCTGTCGAGCGCACGGCGTGCTGCCTGCAGACCAAACCAGAACAGGAACAGGGCACCGCCCCAGCGGGCAACTTCCAGCAGCAGCGGCGACTGGTTGAACAGGACACCCAGACCAACTACGCCCGCGGTAATCAGAATCACATCAAACAGCATGCACGTCAGGGCGATGGGCCAGTGAAACTCACGGCGCAGGCTCTGTGTGAGTACAAAGGCATTCTGGGCACCGATCGCCATGATCAACCCGGCCGTTGTGGCCAGGCCCTTGCTCCAGGCAAGCATTTCAACAGTCAGTAGTGGGGTCATGGCGGTGTCTCTCTCCAGTAAGGCATTAGGGGTCGGGTTCAGGCGGGCCATGTTGCGTGTGAAGCGATTGTAAGTAAAACTAATCTTTTTAATTAATGATTAGTATGGCTAATGATGTTCGATATGCGTCAACTGGCTGCGCTTGCAGCGGTGGTAGAGGAACAGAGTTTCGAGCGCGCGGCTCAGCGGCTTTTTGTCACTCAGTCGGCCGTTTCCCAGCGCATAAAGCAGCTGGAGCAGCGTCTGGGGCAAGTATTGGTGAAGCGAACGGTTCCGGTCCAGGCCACAGAAACAGGGCAAAAAATCCTCAGATACTACCGCCAGCTCAGTCTGTTGGAAGATGAGTTGTTACAGGACTTGTCCCAACAGGATGCGCAGGGTTTTACCACTCTCTCGATCGGGCTTAATGCCGACAGCCTGGAAACCTGGTTTCCCGATGCCGTGGCTCAGCTGGTGCACGAGCAGCGTCTGTTGCTGGACCTCAAGGTGGATGATCAGGATGTGACCCAGCAGCTGCTGAAGGATGGCGAGGTGGTCGGCTGCATCACGGCGTCTGGCAAGGCGATACCGGGCTGTCAGTGTGTACCCCTGGGAGTGGTGCCCTATCGTTCGCTGGCAAGCCCGGAGTATCTGCAGCGCTACTTCCCGGAGGGTGTTGTGGCGGAGGGGTTCCGTCGTGCGCCTGTAGCGGAGTTCAGTCATAAGGATCAACTTCAGAACCGGTATCTGCAGCAGTACTTTGGCCTGGGGCCGCATGAATACCCTCGTCACCGCATTCCCTCGTCACAGATGTTCTGCGGCATTATCGAGCGTGGTCTGGCCTGTGGCATGTTACCGGATCAGCAGGGGCAGCCGCTTATCGAGCAGGGTCTGGCTGTTGATATGACGCCGGGGCGCTATCTGGCCGTGCCCTTGTATTGGCATGTATGGAATCTGGGGTCTCGATTGATTCGAGCACTGACCGACGCAGTGGTCTTTGAAGCGGAAAAACAGTTGGACTCATTTGACCAGCATGCGCAGTTGACGCATCCAGACTGAAACGAGGAAGGGAAGGGAGAGAAGATGCTGCCGCATCCTGGATCATTCAGATCCTGGGAGATGCGGCAGCGTCAGGCAGGCTTAGTCGCGTGCCGGGCGGCGTGGAGCGCCTTTGCGCGGACGGCGAGGAGCACCGCCTTTTTCCTGCCAGGGGCGGATTTCCAGGCGCTGGCCGCACACGCGGGCACGTTTCAGTGTCTGCATCTGCTGGTTGTCCAGTCCTGACGGCAGGTCAACGCAGCTGAATTCTTCAGCGATGTTGATGCGGCCGATCTGGCGGCTTTCGATACCGGCTTCGTTGGCAATGGCACCGACAATATTGCCCGGCTTCACGCCGTGCTGGTGGCCAACACCAATCCAGTAGCGCTCCATGCCGTCAGCTACCGGCTCGTTGCGCTGGTTGCGGCGCGGACGGTCGCCGCGATCACCACGATCACCGCGGTCCATACGCTCACGCGGCGCAGGACGGTTGGGATCAGGTTCGTTTTCGTTCATCCACAAGGGCTTATCCTTGTGCATATACGCCAGCGTAGCCGCAACAAGCTGCTCTGCGGTCAGCTCGGACTGCTCCTGCAGGGCGCAGATAACCGGCATGTATTCGTCCAGCTTGGCGCTTTCGGCAGCAGCCAGAATCTTCTGCTGCAGGCGCTCGGCGCGCAGAGCGTTGATCTGCTTGGCGGTCGGCAGCTCCAGTTTGTCCAGTGGCTGGCGAGTGGCGCGCTCGATCTGCTTCAGCAGTCGCTGCTCACGGTTGGTCACGAACAGGATGGCATCACCTTCACGTCCGGCACGGCCGGTACGGCCGATACGGTGGATGTACGACTCGGTGTCGTAGGGGATGTCATAGTTGATTACGTGGCTGATACGCTCAACGTCCAGGCCGCGTGCCACAACGTCGGTGGCGATTACCACGTCCAGCTCGCCTTTCTTCAGCTTGCTGACGATGCGCTCACGCTGTGCCTGAGCGATATCACCGTGCAGGGCTGCTGCCGGGAAGCCTGCCTGATTCAATTCTTCAGCCAGAGATTCTGTAGCCGTCTTGGTGCGTACGAACACCAGCGCGGCTTCATGCTCGTGCAGCTCCAGGATACGGGTCAGGGCCTGAGTCTTGCTCATGCCGCGAACTGTCCAGGTACGCTGACGAATGGTGCTGGCAGTGGCGGTCTGTGCCTTGATCTTGATGACCGCCGGTTCCTGCAGGTAGTTTTCGGCAATGTGACGGATCGCCTGCGGCATGGTGGCCGAGAACAGTGCGATCTGGCGCTGGGCCGGAGTATGCTGGAGGATCCACTCGACATCGTCGATGAAGCCCATGCGCAGCATTTCGTCAGCTTCATCCAGAACCAGTGACTGCAGACGGTCCAGCTGCAGGGTGCCACGGCGAATGTGATCCATTACACGGCCCGGGGTGCCAATGATAACCTGGGCACCACGGCGCAGGCCGCGGATCTGGCTGTCGTAGCCCTGACCACCATAGATGGAGAGGGTGCGGAGGCCCGGCAGGTGCTTGGAGTACTTTTCACAGGCAGTCGCAACCTGCAGCGCCAGTTCACGAGTCGGCGCCAATACCAGCAGTTGCGGGTGAGTAGCGGTAGTATCAATACGTTGTAGCAGGGGCAGGGCAAAGGCAGCGGTTTTACCGGTACCGGTTTGCGCCATACCAAGTAGATCCTGGCCCTCGAGCAGAGGCGGAATACTCCGCGCCTGAATCGGTGAAGGCGTTTCGTAGCCAACATCGGCCAGTGCGTTAAGAATAGGAGTAGACAGTCCCAAATCGCCAAAGTTGGCGGGGCTGGTATCAGTGTCGGACATGCTGTGAGTTACACCTGGGTCTTTTTTAGAGGAGGCAACAGAGATGCGCGTGTCTGATTTGATAAAAGCGCGGTGCTGCCTTGAATAAGGCGCAAATTATACTCTAACCCCGGGGTAAGGTCCACTGAAATGCGCGAGAGGCGCGGGCTTCGCTCTGAAGCCCGGCAATTTAGTGCTGCTGGATGAAGTGGTTATAGATGTTGATCAGCTCATCTTCATCAAAGCGAACAATGATCAATTGTTGACCAGGATGGATGACGTCGGGGTTCTGACCCAATAAACCGTGCTCGTAGTTATAGACCCAGGTAGTCTCCACCTTGTTTTTCAGCAAAGTACCCAGCCAGGAGCTGCGCTGGTCGGAGAGCGGTTCGTCTGCATCCTCGGGAATCGTCACGCTGAGCAGGCGGGAGCGGTCATCAATGCGAATGCCTCGGGTAAAGGTTTCGATCAGTCCCTGATGAATAATGCCCCAAAGCCCCTGGCGATCGGCACCATCCACCGAGTGAATATAGAACACTTCGCTACGTGCCTGGTCGGGGTTATTCAGCAGCTCCTGCAGGCGCAGTTTATCCATGGAAGCCAACGCGGCGGCACTGCTGCCAGCAGTGTTGTTGGTGCCGATCTTGGCACGATCAACGGCAAAGGCCACCGCCGTGCTGTTGGTATCGGCCTCATTCATTGAAATGGCATCACCAGAGCCCTGGGCTTTGGCGGGCAGTTGCAGCAGCTGGTCCCCCGTCACAAAGTGGTCGGCTTCATTCATGGCAAGGGTTTGTTCGGCAGCCTGCTGGGTCAGACTGGAAATATGTTCCTGAGCATCACGTTTGGCCTGTTCAGAGACAGGAGGCGGAGTGTCGTCGGTGGTAACTGCTTGCTCAGAGGCGGGTTGCAGGAACAGGTAGCCGGCGGCCACGAAAACAATGAGGGTAAAGACGATGATCAGGCGCTGCATGACTGTTGATTACCTCTGCCGTTGCTTGCTTACACTCTAATAGAGAATGCTACCGCTGCAAAACGTTCAATTCCGTACAGACTGCTGTCACAATACAGTACGTACTATACGGATACGAGGAGAGGCCCATGCAATCTTGGCACGATGACAGTTTTTCCGAACTGATGCAGGCAGAAGGTGTGCAGCGTATCCGGCAAGACACAGGCTCAGGCCCTGCGGTACCGGCTGCACGTTCACTCAGAGCAGACCCCGGCAAGAGTATTCGACGTCGTTTGGCTCAGGGCTCCCCTGAAGGGTTGTCGCTGGACCAGGTTGAATGGCTGCACCCGGCTGATCCCATCAGCTGGAAACGAGACGGTGTGCAGGAAGGTGTCTTCAGAAATCTGCGCCTTGGCCGCTACAGTTGTGATGCGAGCCTGAACCTGCAGCATTTTGAACCCGCTCAGGCCCGTGACGAACTGGTGAGCTTTGTGCGTCAAAGCCATGAGTTGGGCATCAGAACGGTGCTAGTCCAGATTGGGCGTGCACGCAGCGTTGAAGACCCGGCCAACAAGCTCAAGAGCTATCTGGACCAGTGGCTCAAGCAGCTTGATCTGGTGATGGCTTTTCACTCGGCCCAACCGCATCAGGGCGGCTTGGCAGCGGTCTATTTGATGCTGCGCAAGAATGCCCAGGCACGTCAGCATAACTGGGAAAAACACCAGAAGCGCGGTTAGTGTCGCGTATTGAATTCAGCGGTAAAAGCCGCTTTACTGAACAGGGATAAAGGTGAGGATGCCGGCATGGACTCGGTTTTTGTGGAACAGCTAAAGCGCAGTCGTTATCTGGTCACCCTGTTGATGGTGCTCAATGCGTTAGTGCTGGCGCTGACAGCAGGTGGCGAGACGTCAATGGGGCTCAAGCTACTGGCCGGTCTCGCGCTGGTGGTGAGCCTGGTGCTGTTCATGATGCTGCGCAACAGAAGCATGAGTCGTGCTGTTACTCAAGCAAACGAGCCTCTGTTGGCTGTTGATCCCAATACCGGCATTGCCACCGAGCACTGGTATCGTCACATGCTGGCGCTTGAGTGTCGGCGTGCCGTACGCGAGTTCAGCCCGTTGACCGTCATGCGCATCAGCCTGGGCGCTAAGGTTAAACGTGAACACCTGTTGCAGCTTATCCGCGTGCTCAGCGAAGAGCTGTCCCGCCCGGGTGACCTGATCGGCTGGGACGGTGAGCATGAAATCGGTGCTGTTCTTCCGGCCACCAATGAGCATGCCGGTGCGCTTGCTCAACGCTGCTATGAGCAGATTCTTGAACATACGGATATCCAACCGTCCGACCTCTGGCTGGTATCACAGACTTTTCAGCCGCGCGGCAGTCTGAACCTGGCACGTGTTCTGGAGTACCTGGGCAATCGCATGCAGAACGAGCAGGAGCCTGGTGTCTATTATGAAGCTGAGCATGTCACCAGCCCTGACGATAACATGATGTATTCCGAGGGATGAGCCTGGCGTCTTTTTTACGGCGCCTGCAGCACTCCCGACAACGTGTTTTGATCTGGGCTCAGGGGCCGCGCCAGCTGGTGCGTGATCGGCTTGAGCGTGATCTGCTGCCACTCCTTCAAGGTGAGGGACTGCTGGTATCCGACCAGCCACTGTCCTCCCTTCATCCCATTGAGTCCCGTCAGGCTCAGATCTTTCTGGGGCAGACGCTTGATTACCTGCTGTTTGATACCTTTGCCGGTTTTAATCCGAACGCCTTTGGTCAGCTCTGTGGCACCCTGAGGGGCGGTGGCGTTCTGGTGTTGATGACGCCAGAGCCAAGCGAGTGGGGCGAATTCGCAGACCCTGAATACCGTTCGCTCTGTGTTGAGCCTTATCGGCCAGAGCAGATTCGGGGGCACTTCCTTAAATACCTGGTGGGTTGCCTGCAGGCTTCTGCCCACCTGGTTCAACTGACACCCGAAACCCTGGTGTTGCCAGAGCACTGGCCGGAACCTGAGGTTGAGGTATTGCCTGAGGGCCCTTGCCTGACCGGCGATCAGGCAGATGCAGTCCAGGCGATTCTGCACACATGCCAGCGCCGTCGCCACCCGCTGGTGCTGACGGCTGATCGTGGGCGCGGCAAGAGTGCGGCTTTGGGCATTGCCGCGGCTGAATTGTTGCAGCAGGGGCGAAGTGTTCTTGTAACGGCGCCGGATAAAGCCGCAATTGCTTCGCTGATGGCTCAGGTCGAGTTGGCGGCGCCAGAGCACTCACCGGTGCTCAGGTTTATGCGCCCGGATGAGGTGTTACGCCAGGTGCCTGAGGCTGAAGTGCTGCTGATAGATGAAGCTGCTGCGATTCCTGTCCCTGTGCTGACGGAACTGCTGCAGCGGTACTCTCACGTGGTATTTGCCACCACGCTGCAAGGATATGAAGGTAACGGCCAGGGGTTTGCTCTCAGATTTCTGAAAAGGATGCGTGAGACTGGGCAGGCGTTCACCGAATTGCATCTCAAAGCCCCCGTTCGCTGGCAAGCGCCTGACCCGCTGGAGGCACTGTGTAATCGACTGTTATTGCTCGATGCCGATGCGCCCGCTCCGAACCTTTCAGGCACTCCCGTTTTTGAACAGGTGGACCGAGCTGAATTGGCTGCTGATTCTGAGCGCTTGAGTGCCATATTCGGTTTGCTGGTGCTGGCGCACTACCGCACCACGCCGGGTGATCTGCGTATCCTTCTGGACAGTCCCAATATTGATGTTTTTGCCTTGAGCCTGGAAGGGCAGCCAGTCGCATGCGCACTGGTGGCACGGGAAGGGCCTTTGGCTCCGGAGCTTACCGAAGCTATCTGGGAGGGGCGTCGTCGACCCCGGGGACATTTGCTGCCGCAGACACTGGTGGCACAAGAAGGGTGGGGCGAAGTGGCACAATGGCAAGGCTGGCGCGTGGTGCGCATTGCTGTACATCCCTCCGCCCAGCAAAAGGGGCTTGGCCAAAGGCTGTTACAGGCGATTGAGCGAAGCGCAAAGGCGGAAGGGGTTGATTACATGGGGGCCAGCTTTGCCTCTGAGCCCGGATTACTGAGCTTCTGGCAACAATCGGATTATTGGCCTGTGCGACTGGGCGAGCAGCGCGACCCGGTGGCGGGCAGCCATGCCTTGCTGGTGGTAAAACCGCTCAGTGATGACGTCTCAGCCTGGTTTGCCGAGGCGCGTGAATGGTATCGACAAAGCCTGTTGTTGCGCTTGTCGGGGCAGCTGGCTGATCTGGAAGCGGTCTATCTGCCGGCCTTGATGCGAGGGCTGAATTCTGAGCCCCTGGACGCTTCCACACGCGAGCGTTTGCTTGGTTTCGCCCGAGCGAACAGAACGCTGGAGTCCAGCCTGGTGCCATTAACTCGGCTGGTGCACGCAAGCTTGCCTCTGTGGCATCTGCTGGAACTGTCCGCTGCCGACCAAGAGCTGTTGTGTCAGCGAATTCTGCGTCAGCAGGCGCCGTCTGCACAGCTTCAGCCGGTCGGAAAAAAGCCTCAGTTGGAGCGCCTGCGTCAGTTGTGTGAAGTGTTGCTTAACAGGGGCGACGCAGAATAATCAGCGCCCCTTCCAGCATATTGCCCTGCTCGCGACGCAGCGGAAACTCCTCAGCAACACAGACTTCATAGCCCTGCTCTTGTGCGTTTTTAAGCAGCTTCTGTGCATCATGACGATAACGGCCTGATGCATCCAGCATGACACCCTCCGAGTGGCTACAGGTCTCCAATGTGAAGGCAAACAACCCTCCGGGCGTGAGTGCATTGAAGGCTGCCTGCAGTACAGGTGACAGCTCGCCGGTATAGATAAGTACATCTGTCGCGGTAATAAGGTCCGCCTGCCAGGGCTTGGCAAGGGTGCTCATCAAGTCGGCATGCAGCAGCTCGGTATAGACCGACTTTTCAGCTGCATGTGACAGCATTTGCTGGGACAGGTCGCAACCAATCAGGTTTCGAGGGTGAAGAACCGGCTGCAATGCCTGCCCGCATAGTCCTGTACCGCAGCCAAGATCCAGCAGGGTATTGATTGCTCCTTGGGTGAACTCTGGCAAACGCTCGGCCAGCAGGGTGGGGGCTTGATAACCCAGTCGGCCCGTCAGTCGCTCCTCGAACGCATCAGCATGCTGATCATAGAGACTTTCCACGTAAGCATCGGGGGCCTGGGCTGTGCACTCGCCCGCTGCAGCGCTGAGCATATGACGTACGCTGACATTGCTCGGGTCCAGTTCCAGTGCGGCCTGGTAAACGGGTGTGGCCAAAGTGGCGAACCCCTCTTCAGCCATATAATCAGCGACCTGTGTCAGCCAGTGTGCGGCCTGGTTCGTCTGTTGACCGTATTTGATAACGGGCTCGATCTGGTTGAGGATGGCCGCGTTTAATGCCCATTCAGCCTCGGCGTCAAGACTGTTCAGAGTCGTCTCGAGCAACGCCAGCGCTTGTTGATTCTGGTCGGTGTGCCGAAGCGCGACGGCCAGTGACAGGCGGGCTTCGGGGTGCTGCTGCAAGCTGGTGAAACCCTTCAGGTGCGCAATGATAGCGGACCAGTCACTACGCTTTTCCAGTGCACCTAGCAGATTGAGATGAAAGGCGAGTTCCTTGGGCTGGTATTCGATTGCCTGTTGCAGAGCCTCACAGGCGTTCTCCAGTCGGCCCCGCGCCTGAAGGACCAGTGCCAGATTGCTCAATGCCTGGGCTTTGAAACGGGCGGCAACAGGCAGGCGGCTGGCCTTCTGCAAATCCTTGGTGGCGGCCAGCAACTGACCGGCCTTGAATTCGATCAGGCCGAGCAGGTGGCGGGCGTTGAAATCGTCAGCGCGCACAGCGAGGTGCTGACGGCAGATGGCGGCAGCCGCCGGAAAAGCCTGTTGGTTCATTAAAGCCAGGGCTTCGTTCAGTGAGGGAGCAGACATGGAGCAGCCATCCGTTCAATCAGGAAAACAGGCGCATGGTATTAAAGCAGTGGCAAAAGTCCAAGTCTGAAAGCGAATTTGGGTGCTGGGTGCTTGGCAGGTATTAGCGCAGGTGTTGGCGCAGGAGTGGGGTGGTTGAGCGGGTAACGAAAAACTGCCTGATCCCGGTGTGCTGTCACTCCGGGTCAGGCAGTTTGGCAAGCCTGGCTCAGCCTTAGCTGGCTTTACGCGTCTTGCGGGTTTTCTTCAGCGCTTCTTTCTGGGCTGCCACAGCGGCTTTGGCATTGGCCTTGAACTGAGCGGCTTCCAGCTGGTGCTTGTTCAGCAGCTTGTAGAAGTCGGTGCGGTTACGCTGGGCGATGCGGGAGGCGTGAGTCACGTTCCCTTCAGTGATCTGCAGCACCTTGATCAGGTAACGACGTTCAAAGTCGGCACGGGCCTCATTGAACGAGGGGATAACCCTTTCCTGATTGGCCAACGCCTTGGATACCAGACCTTCCGGAATGATAGGTGAGGGGCTCAGTGCGACCACCTGCTCCATCACGTTTTCCAGCTGGCGTACGTTGCCCGGCCAGGCGGCCTGAGCCAGCAGGTGCAGTGCGCCCGGAGAAATGCCTTTGACCTTGCGGTTGTGCTTCTGCGAAGCTAGCGTCAGGAAGTGGCGTGCCAGCAGCGGAATGTCTTCGGGACGTTCGCGCAACGGCGGCAGTTCCAGATTAACCACGTTGAGGCGGTAGTAGAGATCCTCGCGGAACTCCTGGCTCAGCATGGCGGTTTCAAGATCACGGTGTGTTGCCGAGATGACGCGCACATCAATCGCAACCGATTCGGTAGAACCAACCGGACGAATAACACGCTCCTGGAGTGCACGCAGCAGCTTCACCTGGAGGGCCAGCGGCATGTCGCCGATCTCGTCCAGGAACAGGGTGCCGCCCTGGGCCGCACGGAACAGGCCGGAGTGCTGGTTGATGGCACCGGTGAACGCACCCTTGGTATGACCGAAGAGTTCGGACTCCAGCAGTTGCTCGGGCAGGGCGCCGCAGTTGATCGCTACGAACGGCTGGTCGGCACGCGCACTTGCCTTATGAATGGCACGAGCTACCAGTTCTTTACCGCTGCCGCTGGGGCCGGTAATCAGTACGCTGACATCAGATGCTGCTACACGGTGAGCCTGGTCGAGAACCTGCTCCATCGGGCCGCTGTGGCTGATGATGCCTTCGCGCCAGCTGTGATCCAGACTGCGCTGAGAGCTGTTCAGAGCTGCGCGGACGGTATCCAGCAAATGCTGCTTGTCGATCGGCTTGGACAGGAAGCCGAACACGCCCTTTTGGGTCGCTTCGACGGCCTCGGGGATAGAACCGTGTGCGGTAATGATGATCACCGGCAAATCAGGCTGTTCCTGCTGGATGCGAGTGAAAAGAGTGAGACCATCCATGCCGTCCATTTTCAGGTCGGTCAACACCAGGTCGTAATGCTGCTGGCGTACCTGGCCAATAGCCTCTTCACCGCTTTCGGCGCAATCGACCGTGTAGCCGGAGGCCTCAAGGCGCATCTCCAGCAACTTCAGCAGAGCGGTATCATCATCAACCAGAAGGATGTGGGGGGTTGATGTCATCTGTCAGTGCTCCTCACGCTGTTGCGTTATCTGTCGTTCCAAATCTGTCAGGGCATCGACCTGACGTTCAAGTTCCATTTTCTGCTGCTCCAGATCGCGGATCTGTTGCAGTGACTCCAACTGCAGATTGAGCTGATGCTGGCGGTTAGCCAGGTACTGCTCGGCGGCGCACAAATCACTGGGATCAGGTGAAATGCTGGCCAGCAGCTTGGTGGCACGCTCCAGTTGTGCCTGCGACTGTCCGGGACTACTCAGAAGTAGCGCATGAAGTGCGCTAAGCTGTCGTCTTTCAGCGTCTCCCAAAAGCGCCTGCCTGTCACTAATTGTAGACGAAATAAAACGATGTTCATATTTTATCCATTCACTCAACTGACCGGTATCAAAACGGCAATGGCTGAGTGCTGGTGTTTTGACAGGCTCGCTGGTGCTTTTGATAGGCAACAGAGGGCTCTGGCAACCAGCCAACAGTACTAAGGGAATGAATAACAGGGGCAAGCGTTGCATTGCTCAGGGCTCCAGGCTCGGCAGTTCCATAGTGAAGACGACCCAACGATCATGATTCTGGCTGATTTCCAGGTTGGCGTTGAGTGTCTGGCAGGCTTGAGCAGCAATGCTCAGTCCGATACCTGACCCCTTGAGCGGTCCCTTGCGTTTGTTCTGGCCCTGATAAAAGGGTTCGAACAGTCGCGATAAATCCTGTTCCGGGATGAGAGGCCCGGTGTTGCCGACAGCCAGTTTCAGCTTACCTTCATCCAGGCTGCCTTTAATCTCGATGCGTCCTTCTTCGTCCGCATAGTGTACCGCGTTGGATATCAGATTGCTGAGAATGCGTTGCAACATCTGAGAATCCGTAAACCAGTGGTCAACATTATTAAGACCAATGCTCACCTGTAACTGTTTTTGTTCAATTTGCAGCCTGTGCGGTGCCAGCAGACGTTCCAGCATCGGCTGCAGGGAAATCTTGTCGCGCTGCAGGCTGCTGGGTTGTTGCAGGCGGTTGTAATCCAGCAACTGCTCAATCAGTGATTGCAGGCTAATGCTGTTTTGTTGCAAAAGACTGACAATCTCATGTTGTTTTGCATTGAGTGGGCCGGCCAGCTCTTCGGACAACAGGTCAGCACCTTCGCGCAAGGTTGTCAGAGGTGTTTTCAGCTCATGAGAGATATGACGCAGAAAGCGTACCTTGTCTTCTTCCAAAGCTTGAAGGCGCTCGGCCAGCCAGTTGAGCTGACGGTTTACTTCCACCAGCTCTTCAGGTCCTTTAAGCAGGGGCTTGGGATTGCGCTCACCTTCACCCAGGCTGCGAATACGGCGGATCAATTGCTGTACAGGGCGGTTGATACGCCCGCTGAAAAAGAGAATCAGAATGGCGGTTGCCAATACCAGTGCCATCGCCTGCCAGCCGCTTTTGCGCTGTTCTTCCAGGGTTTGGGCTTCCAGCACAGTGAGGCGGGCATCGAAGTGCTGGTCAAGCTGCACGCTGAGCTGCTGGGTTTCGGTAATCAACTGCTCCAGCAGTTCGGGGTCGAACCGTGGTGGTTCTTCTTCCAAAGAGCGCTGGCTCAGAGTCTTCAGGTGTTCGCTCAGTGTGGCTGACTGCTGCTGCGGCAAGCTCGGCAGGGCACTGCCGTTCAGCAGGGTCTCGAAGGTATCGATCTGGCTCAGCAGGCGCTCACGCAGCTCAATACGGTTAACAATGTCGTACTGGCGGGCGGAACGGACAATATCTTCAGCCTGTGTCAGCAGTTGCTCGGTCTGGCGACGGCTTTGCTGCATTTCGCGCGCGAGGGTGCGGGCGCGTTCGGACTGGTCAACCAGGGCATTGCCCGACTGGTACATGAGCACGGCCAAGGGCACAACTGCCAGCACAAAGGCAAACAGGGTCAGCTGCTTCAATGAATGTGTGTGCCAAGGCAGGGAAGACATGTGCCGCGAGTGGTATTCCAGTTACCGGCTGGCGCGAAGGCGTCAGCATCAAGGGACAGTACTGTAGATCTGGGTGGATGAATACCAGATGAACCGAGACTGAACCCTGCCAAGTCTTTGAATATCAGGGAGTCAGCTTGTTTTACTCAAGCCTGAAGCCGATCCGCAAAACCACCTGGAAATGGGCAATATGTCCATCTTCAATGTGCCCGCGCATCTCCTTCACCTCGTACCAGTTGATATGTTCAATGGTCTCGGCAGCCTTTGCAACGGCTTTGCGAATGGCGTCGTCATGACTTTCGGTGGAAGAGCCTGCGATCTCAATCAGTTTGTATACGTGGTCAGACATGGCTTGCTCCTTCTCAATGGTTGCATTCAGTGTAGAACAGGTTTTTATGTCTGAATGTTTGGCTGCCAGGCAAAAGGGGAGACATAATAATAAGACTGATGGAACTGCAGGGTAGCGAGCATGGTAGGTCGAAATTGGGTTGTAGCGGCATTGGCGGCTCCACTCATGATGTTGAGCGGGTGTCAGACGACAACGCTGAAACCCGGTGCACAGGATCAAATGCTGCGCGGCACGTTGATTGCAACTGGAGAAAAATACTGGTTTGAAAGCTGCCTGGGCGGTGAGCGCCAGCCGGTTCTGGCAATGACGGACGCGCTTAAGGCCAGTCATGAGCGTCAAAGCCTGGGGGATGAATGGCCGGTCTATGTTGAAAGCCTGGGGCGCCAGGAAGCAGAGGGCGTCATGTTGACCCAGGGCTTTCTGGCAGGCGGGACTCAGCGTGCCTGCCGTTTCGACTTGCCGGATGTGGAGTTGCGTGCAGTCTCGGCCGACGAACAGGTGGTGTTTGATCTCACCGAGCGGCACATTCGCGTTCAGTTTATTGACCGTCTGCTAATGCTTGCATTTGAGCGCCCTGAAGTGGAAATCGAGGGCGAGGTCCGCCGTTGGGAGCAGTCGATGCAGGGCAGTGGTGAAAGCCAGAATACCTTACTGCTTGAAGTGCGCCCTGAAGCCTGCACCGGTAAACGTGGCGACTGGTATGGCCTGAGTATGGAAGCCGAGTTGAATAACCGCTATTTCAGCGGCTGTGCCCGTTTGGGTGATTTTGTGCACTGGCCCCTGCGCCAGCGTTATCAGACACCCGACAGTGTGCAGACCCGTCGCATCGACTTGAGCCTGATGGCTGATGGTCAGCTGCATTGGCGTGAGGATTACATGAACGACCAGCCGTTACTGGAGCATGAAGGGCGCTGGCGCCGGTTGTCACCCAGCCTGGTGCAGGTGGTGCTGGACGGTCAGGGCGCGTCGGACGCTGGCATGGTATTCAGGGTTGCAGACGATGGAGCCCTCAAGCTTGAGGGCTTTCATCCGGCCTACGGGCGGGAGCTGGAGTTTGAATCCAGTGCGGGCCTGTTGAGATTTAATTCCGGTGAGCTGGACTGGTGGCAATAGGCATCAATCCAGCAGACTGTCCCGAGCAGCATTAATCTGAGCGGCCAGGTAAGCGCTGCCTTCTCGGTCAGGGTGTACCTTCTGCATCAAACGCCGGTGGGCGGCCAGTATCTCTTCCCGGTTGGCACCGGGCTTCAAGCCAAGCACGTCCAGAGCCTCTTCGCGGCTCATGCGATTTGCGTTAGAAGTATTCTTGCCGGAGTGCTTGCCAGAACGCTGTTGGCCCTGTGGCCTTTTTCTCTGTTGTGACTGCCACCAGCGGGCCAGGCCCGGCAAAAAGCGTAACAACAGCGGCAACAGCTGCTTAAGGAAGGGCAGGGTCAAGGCAATAAGTGCGCCCAGCCAGTGCATTCGACCTGTGATGGCCAGTGCCAGCAGGCCAATCACCAGAAACAGTAGCACCAGTTTCCAGCTGGCGCTGCGGCGCTGTTCCGGTGGCTGCTTCTGCCACCAGTACCAACTGCCCAGCGCAATGACTGCGAAGAGTACCAATCCCAAAGGGTGCATCATGTCTCCCGTTGCCGCGGCATCTGCGGTTCAGGAACACCCTTAGTTTAGCCATCCGTGCCGATATAGCGCTCGCGCTTGCGGGGCTTCACCTTGTGGGTGTCCACCAGAACCAGTCCGTCGATACAATAATTGAAGTCGGCATCCACACCGAAGTCGAGGAATGAGACCCCGCCGGGCTCGCAGAGTTCACTGTACTGCTTGTACAGCGTGGGGACCGATACCCCCAGAAAATCGAGCTGCTGGCGCAGGCGGCTGAAGTCTTCACGGTAGTCGTTGCCGGTAAAAACGGACTCTACCACGGCTTCAGCATCGGCATCGAGCTGGTAGGGGCTGAACGAACGCGCACGTGCTTCATGGTCAGGGAAGTAGTGGCGGTAAAACCATACCAGCAGGTCGCGGGCACGTTTCGGGTAACTGTGACTCAGGCTGACCGGCCCGAACATGTAGCGCACATCCGGGTGGCGGCGCAGATAGGCACCTATACCGTACCAGAGGTAATCCAGCGAACGCTTGCCCCAGTATCGTGGCTGCACAAAGCTGCGGCCCAGCTCTATACCCTGCGCAAAGACCTCCTGCATGGAGTCGTTATAGCTGAACAGGGATTCACTGTAGAGCGGCTGATCCGGTGTTTTGACACGGACATGACCCTCACCGATACGGTAGGCACCGGCAATTTCCAGATCTTCTTCATCCCATAAAATCAGGTGGCGGTAATACTGGTCGTAGCGATCCAGATCACGTTTCTCGCCGGTGCCTTCGCCTACGGTGCGGAAGGCTTCTTCGCGCAGACGGCCAATTTCACGCATGACTACAGAGTCGGAGCGGTAGTTGAACAGGTAGATCTTCTTGCCGTCATTGGTCTCGCCCAGCAGTTCTGCCTGTTTCAGCTCTTTTTTCAAAGCCTTGCGGTCCTGCGGGTGAGCAATGGTCTTTTCGGTGATAAACAGCGGCTGCTTGTTGCGGGCAATGCGATACAGGTGCTTTTTCAGCAATTTTGCCTTGTCACGGTTGGATACCGGCAGGGCATCCAGCTGGCTGAAAGCGATGGGTTCTCCGACACGCACGGGCAGGGTGACGGAGCGCTTGTTAAACATTTCGTGTGCCAGCATCAATGTCGATGCAGACTTGTTCAGATAGGAAAGCCCATAGAACAGGGATGAGTTGCGCCCGCCCAGGTAGACCGGCAGGATTGGCGCATTGGCCTTGCGCGCGAAATGCAGGAAGCCACTGTTCCACTTGCCGTCACGAATGCCTGTGAGGCCCGCACGAGACACTTCCCCGGCCGGGAATACCACCACTGCTTCGTCGTTTTGCAGGGCATCTACGATACGAGCGATGTTCTGCTTGCGTGTGCCTTTACCCAGATTATCGACCGGCAAAAACAGGTTCTGCAGGGCATCAAAGTTCATCAGCAGGTCATTGGCGACAATGCGTACATCGCGTCGCACTTCACCCACCAGCTTCAGCAAGGCCAGGCCATCCAGCGCGCCCAGTGGGTGGTTGGCGATAATCACCACACGCCCGCTGGAGGGGATATTCATCTGTTCCTTGTGGCTGATGGAATAGCTGAAATTGAAGTAGTCGAGAACGGCGTCGATGAACTCGAAGCCCTGAATGCCCTGATGGGTATCCAGAAAACGGTTGATCTCGTCTTCGCGAACCAGACGGCGAAGGCAAAACAGTGTCGAGCGTTTAACGGGAGCAGGCTTTTGTGCGAAGGCGGGGTATTTGTTGACCAGTACCTGTTCTACATTGATCTGCATGTTCAGTCACCTCTTTCACTTGCCGCTCTACACTATGGCGAACAGGTGACACCGAGGTGACTGGCAGGTGACTGCTCTGTGACAGCGGGATTAACTGTCTCTGTTTTTCATCCAGGGATCCTGTTCATCCTTGCGCCGGCCACGGTTCTGCCTGCGGTCGCTTTTGCCGGGCTCAAAGCGAATGTCTTCGCGGCGGTCGGGTGTCTGGCGGCGGTCCGGATTTTTGCGTCGTTCGCGCCCTGTCCATTGTTCTTGTTCTGACATCGGCTTGCTCCTGCGCGTGATTCATGCGTGAATAGCGGGCTCAGACGTACAGTGTAAACCAATGAAATCAGAAGACCCCGCTTTTACAGCCCCGACCCTGCGCAAAATCATTCACCTGGACTGCGACTGTTTTTTTGCCGCTGTCGAAATGCTGGAGCATCCGGAGTGGCGTGATATCCCCCTGGCTGTTGGCGGCTCCGCCAGTCGCCGAGGTGTAATCTCCACCTGCAACTATCCCGCCCGCGAGTTTGGCATTCATTCCGCCATGCCCAGTGCCCGTGCGCTGCAGCTGTGTCCGCAGCTCAAGCTGGTATCCGGCAATATGGCACGCTATCGCGAAGTGGCTGAGCAGATCTTTGCCATCTACCGGCGCTTCACCGGTCTTATCGAGCCGGTGTCGATTGACGAAGCCTACCTTGATGTCAGCGATACGGGCGCCCTTGGGGGCAGTGCAACGCACATTGCTGAAGAGATTCGAACCCAGGTGAAGCAGGAAACCGGTATCACCGTTTCCGCCGGCGTGGCGCAGAACAAGTTTTTGGCCAAGGTGGCCAGTGACTGGAACAAGCCGGATGGGCTCTGTGTGATTGCACCTGCGCAGCAGGCCGAGTTTGTGTCGCAACTGCCGGTGAAGAAGATACCGGGTGTGGGGCCGCGTACGCAGGAAAAATTGATGGGGCTGGGCGTAGGGACCTGTGCCGAGTTGCAGTCATTGTCACTGATTGAGCTGAAGAACCACTTTGGCAAATTTGGCGAACGGCTATGGCAGTTGGCGCGGGGTGAAGATGAACGCGAAGTCAGAACCCACCGTGAACGCAAGTCGGTGAGTGTGGAGCACACCTTCAGCCAGGACCTGCCGGATCTGGAACACTGCATGGATCAGCTGGAAAAGCTGATGGATGATCTTGAAGGGCGGTATGAGCGCCATCGCGAATCACGGCAGATTCTGGGCGCGGTGGTAAAGGTGAAGTTCAACGATTTCACGCAGACCACGGCAGAGTGCCGAGTGGATGGGCCGGATCTGGTGATCTTTGCCAGCCTGCTGGAAGAGGCCTGGATGCGAAAGCGCAGCGCCGTGCGTTTGATCGGCGTGGGTTATCGCCTGGGGGCAAAGGAAGAAAACGCGGAAGCCGAGCAGCTCCCGCTGTTTTGATCAGGCCTTGCGCTGCAACGGCTGACCTTCGAACTTGATACCGTCCCAACCGGTGACCATGAAGTTACGGATGTTGCCATGGTCGCTGCCATCCGGGGTGTTCAGGACATCGCGATAGAAGCGACCGAAACAGGCCAGCGTCTGTGCCTGATCCAGCTGCAGCAGTTGACCCAGTGCGAAGATCTTGCAGGAGCCTTCGTTCTGACCGGCGTCATTGGCGACTTCACCGTTGCTGAACGCGCAGGGGGTGTAATCGAAATATTCACTGATTACGGCCTGGGTATCTTCAAAATCCAGGCTGTCATCCTGTCCGATGCGGCTGGCAAATTCTTCTGGTGTCATCGCTGTATCCTCTGAACGATCTGATGTGGCAATCTGCAAAGCGGGGCATTATGCCGTCACCGGGTCGCTTTGCACAGAGCCAGTCCCCAGCTCTTACTCGACGATATCGGCGCTGCTGATTTCCACTTCATGCCCCGGGCCGGCATTAAACATCACGCTGTATTCCCCCTTGGGCTTGTCGAACTCGAATTCGCTGTATTCATTCATGCTGCCTTCCATTAACGCGTTGCCATTGGCGTCCAGCACACTGACTTCAATGCCTGACGCTGAGGAACCATCCGAAAAGCCACCTTCGCACAAAACCGTACCGTCGCCGTTGTCATAGCAGGCGCAGAGTGGGGTGTGAGCCAGGGCTTGGCTGCTGCCCATGATTGCTGTCAGGGTTAGTGCTGTCAGGCCGTATTTGATTCGCCGCATGTTGCCAGTCCTTATGATCGGTTGTCGCAGGGTATTGAAAGCCATGTGATATCTATGAGAATGAATATCGTTATATCCTTGATTAAACAATATAGCATCACTATTATTTGCGTATCAATCTCATCTAGTAGACCTCTACGGAACACCTCTCAGAAGGCAGCCCTATGGAACAGCTCTTTCGCACGCTTAATGATCTCAAGCCGGGCCAGCGTGCCTGTATTCGCCGGCATCGTTCTGAGGGAGGGGTAAGGCAGCGCCTGCTTGACCTGGGGCTGATGCCCGGCGTCGAGGTAACACTGGTGCGCAGCGCACCGCTCAATGACCCGGTTGAGCTCAAGGTTGAAGCCAGCAGCATTTCATTGCGTAGAAAAGAAGCCGGTACGATCGAGATCCATCATGATGAGTAAAGCCAATATCTCGGTTGCACTGGCCGGACAGCAGAATGCCGGCAAGTCCACGCTATTCAATATGCTGACCGGTGCACGTCAGCATGTGGCCAACTACCCCGGAGTAACCGTCGATAAAAAATACGGCGCCTACCGGGATGAACAGGGCAGCGTTGAGACCATCGACCTGCCGGGCACCTACAGTCTCACGTCGTTTTCATTGGAGGAGCGTGTAGCGCGTGATTACCTGCTGACGGATAAACCGGATGTGGTCGTCAACGTGGTGGATGCTTCCAATCTGCGTCGATCATTGCATCTCACGCTTCAGCTTATGGAGATGGAGCTGCCCACGGTGCTGGCGGTCAACATGATGGATATCGCCAGAGGGCGGGGCCTGAACATTGATGTTGAGCAGCTCGGTCTGCGCCTTGGCTTTCCCGCCGTGGCGACCGTGGGGCGCAAGGGAGAGGGCAAGGCTGAGTTGCGCCGGGCAATACGGGGTTCTGTGGGTGGCAAACTGCCGCACAGGCTGCTGGATTATGCTGAGCTGGAAGCGGATCTGGATGCACTTGCGTCGGTGTTAAAGCCGTTGGAAGCCCTCCAGCAGATACCTGCTCGTTGGCTGGCGTTGAAATTGCTGGAACAGGATAGTGCTGCAGAGGTGTTGGTGCAGCAAAAGCTTGGGGCCGAGCAGGCTGAGGCGCTGATTGCCCAGGCGCGACAACGTGCCCAGGCCTTTCAATCAGCCCGGCAGCTGGATGTAACCGACCATGTGGTGGCCTGTCGTGAACGCAAGGTGCGCTCGCTGCTGCAAGGTGTTATCAGTGGCCATGACTCCGAGCGCCCGACACTGACGGATCGTATCGACAGGGTCGTATTGAACCGCTGGGGCGCACCGCTGTTTCTCATTGCCACCGTATTTCTGATCTACCAGATCGCCATTGTCTGGGGGTACGAGCTCACTGCCTATACCTGGCCGTTTTTGGCGGGCTTTCGCGAGGTGGTTGCCGGGTTGCTGCCCGAGGCAGGGTTTCTGGTTGACCCTTACACTCGCTCGCTCGGGCTCTGGCTGGTGGATTCAGCCAACACGCTCCTCAACTATGTGCCGATCTTTATCATCCTGTTTGCCCTGATCGCCATTCTTGAAGATTCCGGCTACATGGCCAGGATTGCGTTTATTCTCGACAAAATCCTGCACCGTTTCGGCATGCACGGTCAGAGTACCCTGCCGCTGATACTGGGCGGCGTGTTTGCCGGTGGTTGCGCCGTTCCCGGTGTTATGGCCACCAAGGGAATACCGGATAACCGCGCTCGTATGGCCACGATTCTGACGGTGCCGTTCATGAACTGCCTGGCCAAGGTGCCGCTGTACACCCTGTTGCTGGGTATTTTCTTTGTTGAGCATAAATCCCTGATGATGTTCTACATCGCCACCATGACCATTATTTTTGCGCTGCTGGTATCCAAGCTTCTGACCAAAACCATCCTGCGCAAACAGGAGACCGCTCCTTTTGTCATGGAGTTGCCGGCCTACCATATGCCCACAGCAACCGGCGTGGCCCAGCGTTCGTTCGAGCGTACCTGGGTGTACATCAAGAAGGTGGGGTCCATTGTTGTGGCCGTTGCCGTGGTGGTGTTTACCCTGTTGCAGTTCCCGGGGCTGCCGGATGAGCGCAAGGCATACTATGAGGCCGGTGGTCAGGCGGCGGTGGCAGCCTTCCAGCAAGACATTGCCGGTAACCCTTACGCATCGGTAGCCCGCAGCGAGAACCTGGTCCCCTTGTTGAACTATTTCAATGACTTCAAGCGCGCGAAGTTGAACGCGACCGGTGCTGAGGCTTCACGTGCCGTGAATGTGGACTTCCAGCAGCGCAATGCGGATTTTTATCCTTTTGTGCGTGCACCCAAGGGTGACCGAGACGCGCGCAATGCAGGCCGGGCGTTGAAGAAGCTGGCATTGGCGAGCAAGTCATTGCGTCGTGAAATGAAAGAGGAACGCATCACCAATTCGCTGCTGGGTGGAATAGGGCGCAGCCTTGAGCCGATTACCCAGTTCGCCGGGTTTGACTGGAAGATCAATGTGGCCCTGTTGTCCTCTTTCGCCGCACGTGAAAGCAGTGTGGCCACACTGGGTGTGCTGTTCCAGCAGGATGATGACCAGAATGCCACTCTGGAAAACCGCATGGGCGCAGAAACCATGGCAGGAGGTGCCACCTCGCTGCTGGCGGTGTCCATGATTCTGTTTTTTGCACTCTACCCGCCATGCCTGGCCACCACGGTGATGGTAAAAGTGCAGACAGGTTCCTACAAATGGATGCTGTTCTCCATCGTATTCCCGACTATTCTCGGTCTTGGCGTATCCAGTCTGGTGTTCAGTATCGGCACGGCAGTGGGCGCCACAGGCATCCAGGCAATGAGCGCCGTGTATATCGGTGCACTGGCATTGTTGCTGTTGATCGGCATCAGGGACGGGGAGAAACAGGCGGGCTTTGATCCAGCGTTGGCGGCAAGGGAGTTAAAAGGATGAATGAGTCCAATACAGAACAGCTGAGCGTTGATAGCGGCATGGTCGTGAGCGCAGACCAGCCCTTTTCCATGGTGGATGTGGGCGTCGTACTGGTCGTTGTGGCCGTGGCCGTTTACTACCTGTATCGCAAGCTCTGGCGCAACAAAGGCGCCTGCTCCTCCTGCAGTAACAAGAAGGGCAGTTGCCAGGTAAAACCGGATGCCGCATCAGCTTGCACGCAGCCCATTGAGGTTGTAGAGCTGCGCGGAGGGCAGGTTACCAAGTAGTACGATGCAGAAGGGGTAATCAGGTGTTTTGGGCTCTATTCAGAGCCCAGCGGACGCCACTGCTCGGGTTTGATATCCAGCTGTAGCAGACGCTGGACCAGTTCGCTGTTTGGGGCTGTTTCCCCCAATGCCTTGCAGCGACGAATCACCGCGCCGCTGATATCGTCCAGCTCCAGCGGACGGCCTTTTTCACGGTCAACCAGCATGGAAGTCTTGATGGCATCAAAGTTACTGATCAGTGCAAACATCTCGTCCACGTCGGCCTGGGTCAGTTCAACCTCATCGGCACGGGCGGCGACAGCTGTTTCCTGCATCATTGCATAGACGGTTTGGCCCAGTGTCGGATCGGCGGTGAGGCTGCGGGTATCCAGGCCGGTAAGGGCGCTGAGCGGGTTCACGCCATTGTTGATCAGCAGCTTCTTCCATAATTCATAACGGATATTGTCCGTCAGGCGGGTCGGTATCTGGGCGTCATTCAGCACCTTGGCCAGTTGTTCCAGAGCCGGGTCCGTCTCGTTTTCATTGGGCCAGCGCCCCATAACCACCTGCGCGGGGCCTTTGGCTTCAATATGGCCAGGTGCAATGATATGGCCACCAATGCGAACGGCCAGCCCACCCAGAGTGCGGCTGGTGCCGAGGGTGTCAGCGATCAGAGGTTCATTATCGACACCGTTCTGCAAGGAGAGTACAGGCGTATCGGCTTCCTTGAGCCAGGGCGCTGCCGTTTCCAGCCAGTCACGGGTAGCACCGGATTTCAGCGCCAGCATGATCAGGTCGTAATCACTACAGGTGTGCTCGGACATCACCGCTTGCATGGCGCGAGCGTCGACAGCAGCGTTAAATTCGAGGGCTTCGTGCTCAACCTTCAGCCCCTGGGATTGCATCGCTTCCAGATGAGCGCCGCGTGCAACAAAGGTCACCTGATGGCCGGCTTCGATCAGCCGGGCGCCGTAGTAACAGCCGATACCACCGGCTCCGATAATGAGAAACTTCATCCTGTATCTCCATTCAGCAGGAAGCTGTTTTTAACCCAAATCCGGCGAAAATTAAACCGGGCAGGGTGGGCGTGCGTATATCCATTAATACAATCGGGAAGCGATGGATGGATACGACATGAAAATCCTGTTGAGTGATGTCAAAAAGCAGTACGGCCTGATCGAGAAACTGTTATTACGGGCCTTCGAAAGCAGCATGTATCTGGTTCAGGTACAGATGAAACAGGGCACAGAACTGCTCAATGTCTGCGATGACAAGGGCGATATCCTGCGTTTTCACAGCCAGCTGGATGCCAAGCTGCCCTTCAAGGGCCTGGGTATTCAGAACACGGTGTTGGTGCACGAAAGCCCCTACAACGAGATGATCGGCATGCCATCAGGTGAAAAGCCCGAGCCGCTGCAGGTGAAGCTCGCCAACCCGGATGATGATTATTCCTGAGCCTTCGTACCCTGCTAAAGCTGCCGGAATAAAGCGGCAGCCAGCACGCCGGCGGCAATCGCCGGCAAGGGCTTCTTCACGACCAGCATCATGATAGCCGAGGTCAGCAGCGCAAAGCGGGCACCGTTATCGCCCGCGACAGCCATGGGGGTGATCAACGCGACCAGCACCGAGCCGGACATGGCGTTAATGAACTGTTTTACCCGATAGCTGATCGGTACGTACGACATTACGAACACACCGCCCCAGCGCGTTGCCAGTGTCACCAGTGCCATCGCAATCACGATGGCGACGGAGCCCAGTCCTGCTGTTTCAATGCTCATCGCCAGACTCCATCCAGAATGCGCCCAGAATGCCGCCGGCCAGCGCACCCACAATAACGTGGCTATTCTCTGGCAGGTACCAGTAAGCAAACAGGGATGAGCCTGCGGCAACAACCCAGATCACCAGCATGCGCAGATTCTTCTCGCCGCCCACCACCATGGCCAGCAGAAAACATCCCATCACCATATCCAGACCCAGGCTTTTCGGGTCTTGAATGGCACTGCCGAAATAAATACCCAGCCAGGTACCCAATATCCAGAACGACCAGAGCGCCAGGCCGCCGCCAAACAACAAACCCAGGCCCGGTTTGCCACGGCTGAACGCCTGCATGGACATGGCCCAGTTGGCATCGGATGCGACCATCATCACGGCGTATCGCTTACCCGTCGAAAGGTGCTGCAGCCAGGGGTAAAGGGTGGCCCCCATCAGCAGGTGGCGGGCATTGATGGCAAATACCGTCAGCAATACCGTTAACAGCGGAACCTGAGCGCCCCAGAGTTCGAGGGCGGCAAACTGGGATGCACCGGCAAACACCAGCGTGCTCATGGCTACCGTAAGGGGTTCGCTCAGTCCGGTTTGGGTGGCCGCCAGTCCGAAGGCGATACCAAAGGCGACAACAAACAGGGAGATGGGCACCAGTTGCTTGAAACCGTCCCAGACAAGTTGGCGGTCGAAGTGATGCAGCTCTGGGCGGGGGCTGGCCATGCTGGTCTCCATGGGTGAGTGATGCTGAAGCTTAAACGCTGTGAGGCGGTATCGGCTTGTACACAATTGCACTATCGTTATTCGAACGAACGATAATACCGATTACACAATTATGCGCAACGGGGTCTAGGGCATCAGCTCACTAAACATCTGTCTGTGGCTTAGGTCATGGTGAAATCTGCTAAAAGCCTGCATAATTAACAGGTTAATCAGTTGTTCGCTTGACGAAAACAGGTCTTTTTTCGAGCCATTCAGCACCTGCTGCCTGGCCCTTAACCGGGACTCCTATGTCTTTGATCGATGCAGATAGCCAGGTCCTTGAGTGTACGCGGGTGTATCTGGCACTGTTTTTCACCTTCGTGGCGGCGTTTTATACCGCCCGCATTCTGTTCCTGAAGCAACGTGAACAGCGGGACTTTGTGTTCCCCGGCAACGCCTGCAGCGGCACCTGGTGGAATCATCTGGCGTTTCGCGTGTTCCGGGTACTGATTTGGGGTGTCTGCGTCTTTCGTGTTCCGTTTCCGGGCCTTGATACGGCCCTGGTGATGTTGCCGGGCCTGCAGTCTGCCGCGGTTATCGGCACGGGTGTGGTGCTGCTCAGTCTGAGTTTTGCCTATGTGCTCGTTGTTCACTTCAGCATGCATATGAGCTGGCGCTCCGGTATCGACCCGGGCGGCCCTGCAACGCTCATGACCGGCGGTTTCTACAAGTATTCCCGCAACCCCATGTTTCTGGGTGTGTCGCTGGCGCAGCTGGGTTTCTTTCTTGCCCTGCCATCGCTGTTTTCATTGCTGTGTCTGTGTATTGGACAAGTGTTTTTACATCGACAGATACGTTCAGAAGAGCGCCACCTCGCACAGCTGTTCCCGGATACTTATCCGGCCTATTGCCGCAAGGTTGGGCGCTGGCTGACGCTGCGACCGGGCTCTGCGCACTGATCCCATGCTGAAAACCATCCTCTGGACGTTAGCCGTTGGTGCTGTTGGTGGGGTAGTGGCCAGCATGATCGGCTTGCCTTCACCCTGGTTGCTGGGCGCCATGCTGAGTGTGCTTGCCACACATGGGCTGCGCCTGCCCGTGCACATGCCGGGCAAAACCACCTCCCTGATAGCACTGTTTATGGGCGTCTCCATCGCCTCCAGTATCGAGCCCGATTTCTTTGATCACTTGGTTGAATGGCGCCCAGCGGTATTGCTGCTTTGTGTAATGCTGACGCTGTTGTTGGGGCTGTTGTACCTGTTTTATCACCGTCGTTGTGGCTGGAGTCGCAGCGATGCCTTGCTCTGCTCGGTGCCCGGCAACCTGGCCGTGGTGCTGATTTTCGCTTCCGAAGCCGGGCTGGACCCCAAGCGCATTGCGTTGGTACACAGTGTCCGTCTGTTTTTTCTGGTCTCGGCCTTGCCGTTGCTATTCCCCATTGTGGATCGCCCCGAAACGGATATGGCGGCAGGTGTCGCTTACCTGGACCTGCTCATCGTGTTCCTGTTGGCCGCGATGGCCGGCTGGGGCGCAAGCCGGCTGAAAGTACCCGCCGGTATGCTGGTGGGCGGTATGCTGGCTGCACTGGTGATGAAACTGGGATTTGGGTTCGAGATCAGCATCCCGCCGGACTGGTTCCGAGTGGTGCTGGTCATATTGGGAACCGCTATTGCGGTGCGTATGACCAAGCTGGATCTGGCGCTATTGAAGAAAACCCTTAAGGGGGCGACCGGGGGCCTTGCACTATCCCTGCTGATTTGCGGAGCCTTTTCCGCGTTGCTTCATTTCGGTTTTGATGTGCCGCTGCTACAGGCTGTTTTGGCCTATATGCCGGGCGGGCTGGAAGTCATGATCGCCATTGCGTTCAGTACGGATGTGGACCCGCTGTTTGTCGCAACACATCAGCTATTACGGGTGTTGATCATGTGCTTTGCGTTGCCGGTGTTGTTCGGTTTGCTGAACAGGAAAAGCTCCTCCGTTTAAGGCTTCCCCTGTCCTTCAGCGGGGCTTGTTAGCCTATACAACACCCACCGACAGATCATCGATGACCTGTCTTACGGTTTTAAGGGTTGGCTCGAGTTGCTCAAAATCGATGGAGCCTAACGCCATACGAATGGCATTGGGAATATGCGTAGTCGTGGCAAAGGGCTCTGCTGTCGCAACGGCGACCTGACGGCTCAGCAAGGCGGAAACGACTTGTTCTGCTCGCACGTCTTCAGGCAACTGAAGCCAAAGAAAGGACGAAGCTTCATGGCTGATGCAGTGCCAATCATGAAAGATGTTGCTTGCAAGGGTTTGCCTGGCGAGTGCGTCTTTTCGCTTGGCCTGTTCCAGCTCGGCAAGGGTTCCGTCTTCAATCCAGCGGCACACAAGTGCCGTCATCAATGCAGGGGTATTCCAGGTTGTTGCACGGATAATACGTTCAAGCTTCGGAATCCAGTGCTTTGGAGACACGATGTAGCCAACCCTCAAACCTGTCGCTACATTCTTTGAAAATCCAGAAACATACAGGGTGCGCTCTGGCGCGAGTGCAGCCAAAGGCGGCGGTGGCTCTGCTGCATGAAAGGCATAGGCCGCGTCTTCAATGATGATGAGTTCGTGCTTCCGTGCAATATCGATCAGCCGGCGACGTTGCTCAAGACTCAGCACCCAGCCCAGAGGGTTATGCAGCGTTGGCATGGCATGGAGTGCTCGGACCTTGCGCTGCTTACACAGAGCTTCCATTTCATCCAGATTGGGACCCGACTCCGTCAGCGAAACCGGGAGAATTTCCAGTTTGTGCATCTCGGCGACAGCCCTGAAGCCCGGATATATCAGCGCGTCGGCCAAAACTGCATCACCGGGGTTCAGCAGTGCCAGAATGCTGGTGGCTAATCCTTGTTGAGCCCCGCATGTAATGACAACCTGTTCGGCTTCTGTGCTCAGCCCTCTCGATTCCAAATACTGTGCTACCAGCGCACGCTCATGATGGCGACCTGCATGTGGTTGATAATGCAATAAGGCTTCAAAATCACCGGATGCTGCCAGGTTACGCAATCCTTCCCTTAGCATGTCGGCTTGGCCCGGCAGGGCAGGCGAGTTGAAGTTCAAATCCTGAGTATCTGCCGGGTTAGGGGCTTGATCTATACCATGGCCCCTTGGAACGCTGGTTTCTCTAACAAAGGTGCCGCGTCCTTTTTCGCCACTGACCAGTCCCATGGTCTCCAGCTCGGCATAGACTCTTGAAGCGGTGACCAGCGCCAAACCGTATTGCTGTGCGAGTTTACGATGGGTCGGTAACCGGGTGCCGGGTGGTAAGGCCCCGGAGCGTATCTCCTCTGAAAAGCGATCAACAAGGCTTTTGTAACGGGCACGGGGCATGAGGATTGTATCCATGACAATAATTTTATTGTCATGATTTTAGGCCTTAGGCTGAGCTCCTCACAATCGATACAGAGGCTGAGCAACATGCATGTTTCAATTCTGACCTTCGAAGGTTTTAACGAACTCGATTCGTTTATCGCTTTGGGTATTCTCAATCGTATGAAAGACAAAGATTGGCGTATTTCAATCGCTTCGCCCACAAAGCAGGTTACGTCGATGAATGGCGTGGTTATTGAGTCCCACCTCTCGTTGCCGGAAGCCTGCCAAACAGACGCGATCCTGATCGGCAGCGGGATTCGAACCCGCGAGGTCATTAAGGATGCCTCCATCATGTCTCAGCTCACCGTTGACCCCAATCGGCAGTTACTGGGAGCACAGTGCTCAGGCTCATTGCTGCTGGCGCAATTGGGGCTGCTTGAATCTTCTTCGGTATGCAGCGACCTGACGACCAGGCCCTGGTTGTTGGATAAAGGGATAGACGTGTTGGATCAACCCATCTATGCCGATAAGAACGTAGCCAGCGCAGGCGGCTGTATGGCCTCTCAATACCTGGCGGCCTGGGTGATTGCACGTTTGGATGGTATCGAGGCGGCTGCGCAGGCTCTGCACTACGTCGCACCGGTGGGTGAGAAAGAAGAGTATGTTGCTCGTGCCATGAACTGGATTGAGCCTTGTTTGAATGGATGAGGCTGGTGAGAGGGGGGCAAGTGGCGGGTAGCCGTTTCATGGCTGTGCTCATGTGTTACTGGTATCACACGGCAAAATCGTTCAGTATCGAAGGTCTATGGACCGGCCGTTACTGGATAACGCACACGGCAAATCAGCAAAACGCGCATGCTTTTTTTCAATGGAAGAGAATGGCTGTGATTCCTCGATTTATACCTGCTCTTCAAATAGTTAGAACGGCTCTGTCCAGCATTGGGGTGAGAGCAAAGGCGCGAATGCTCAAAATGAATTTAGGATTAAAAATGAAGCTTCGATTTATCTGCCTGGTTTCTTTCTTTTTTATGCATGCTGCGAATGCAACCATTATCAGTGAGTATGCTGTCAGCAGACCAGATGGATCAGATATAGATTACTACCTGGCACATCAGGTTATTGAATCGGAAAGCGATACGCTTTTACTCATTCTTCAAGGTTCTGACTGCAATAGTGTTTTACATATAGATTCAATACTTACCGATTATAAAAATGTGTGGCCGCAAGCTGATATCCTGCTGATCGAAAAATATGGTATCAACAAGAAGTTGAACTATAGCGCCAATGCTGAGCGAGCAGACTGTCCTGAAAAATATATACAGCACGACAGCCCACAGCAGCGTGTGGAAGATATTAAGCGCGTACTGAATAATGTACGAGCAGATGATAAATACTCTAACCTTATAGTACTTGGTGGTAGTGAAGGAGCTGTCGCAGCCAACTTGGCTTCTGCTCAAATTGACGGTATCAGTGCAACGGTTTCTTTCAATGGGGGAGGTCGAAAATTTATTGACGATGTCGTACACAGTATTAAAAAAAGCGCGTCTAGTGTAGCTGAAGCCGAAGCGAGCATTGCGGGGTTTAAAGCGTTTTCAACTCATATCATTAATCATAATTCAAAGGATATTGAGGTAAGTGGGCATGGCTACAAATGGTGGAATCAAATGCTATCCATTGATCAGTTGGAGGTACTCAACAATGTGAATACGCCTTTGCTGGTTGTTCAGGGAGGTAGAGATTTATCTGTTTCGCCCCAAAAAGTTGATGAGATGATATTCGACCTTAAAGAATCGGGAAAAGGTAATATCGATTATCTCCGGTACGAAAATCTTGATCATGTTTTTGATAGTCCTGATGGAACAAACATGCGAAAAGAGATAACTATTGATATAAATACCTGGCTTAAGTCAAAAATTGATAACCCTTGGTAAATCAATCCAGCGAGGCTCAGGCTTGTCGGTAAAATAAGGTGCCATGTATATCGAAACGGGAGGTTCCTTGAATCCTGAAGTAAAGGCTAAATTTTCAACATATCCTGATGAGGCGAAGGAGCAGCTTGAGGCTGTGCGTCAACTCATTCTTGCAGTTGCGAGAGAGAAGGAGTTGGGACCAGTTGAAGAAACGCTCAAGTGGGGTGAGGCCAGCTATCTTGTGAAAGGCGGCACTCCGATTCGAATGGACTGGAAGCTAAAAGATCCAAATGCCATAAAAGTATATTTCCATTGCCAGACTAAATTGATTGAAACCATCAAGGAGGTCTATAGGGATGAATTCAAGTATGAAGGTAATCGGGCAATGATTATTCCTCTGGACGCTCCCCTCAAAGAAGGGATACTGGGCCATTGCCTCCAAATGGCACTGCAGTACCATAGTCTAAAACATCTTCCTTTGCTGGGGGCTTGAGATAAAAATATGTGACAGCACATATTGAGTTTGCGGCCTTTGCTCGGCTGTTATTGGCGAGAGTACTGCTTCCTTAGGCCGGCCTCCTGCAGTCTGACTGTGATGGACGGAGAAGTTCAGCCCATAGCAGCTTCGCTTATGGAGAAGATCATTGCAGACATTAGCTGGCCTTTCCTTGTTTCACAACGCAAGCTCTCCACAAAAAAAGCACAGGAGTAACCATGTCAATTTCAAACATTAACAGCGTGATTGCGGTTGTACCGGTTAGGGATCAAGAAGCAGCCGTCGGGTGGTACAAAACGCTGCTTGCAAGGGATGCAGATATCGTTCCGGTGGAAGGTGTAGCTGAGTGGCAGCTTGCTGAAAACGCATGGCTTCAAGTAACAGCTGACCCAGGGCGCGCAGGTAGCTCAACAGTCATC
Source organism: Marinobacterium stanieri (assembly GCF_900155945.1). Classification (GTDB taxonomy): domain Bacteria; phylum Pseudomonadota; class Gammaproteobacteria; order Pseudomonadales; family Balneatricaceae; genus Marinobacterium; species Marinobacterium stanieri. The sequence goes on along the minus strand of NZ_FTMN01000007.1, from coordinate 228,178 downwards.
ATTGGCGTCGATGACATCAATGCGCAGTGCAACGCCTGCACGGCAGCTAACGTGTCACATGGCGAAGTTATAGAGTACCCAGGCATTATCAAAATGATTGAGGTGACTGATCTGGACGGAAACAAAGTTGCATTTGTCCAAAACATTTCCAATGAGACTCAATCGTTAGAGTAACGTCGTTTGGTAGCCAGCGGGACTATTGTGGAAAGGGCTAACATCGAAAACTTGCTCGGACACCGCCGAGCAAAATCTGGTGCTCTGGTGGCTTTGACACGTGCCGAAGCAGCAGGTAGCTCCTTCGCTCACAGAGCAGACGTTCTAACCGGATCTAATTTTTCAATACTTCATCAAAGCTTAAAAAACAGTTCTCTTATATAACAATTGAGACACTAAAACCAAGCCTTTTCAATTTCATTTGCAGGGATAGGCTTGGAAAAATAAAACCCTTGAAGGCGATTAATACCAAGCTTTTTACATATTTCAAGCTGAAGTTCTGTTTCAACACCTTCAGCAACTGTTTCATAATCCATTGAATGGGCAAAGTTAGTAACTGCTTTAAGCAATTTTGCCTGCTCTTCTCTCTCTATGCTCATTATAAACTTTTTATCAATCTTAAGAATGTCAAAAGGAAAGTCATCAAGGTGTGATAGGGAGGAGTATCCAGTCCCAAAATCATCAAGAGCAAGTTTTATACCAGACGCTGAAAGTGCATTAAGCATATCTAAAGCAACCAGGCTACTTTCCAAACTACTTTCAGTTAACTCGATTTCAAGCCTAGACGCTGGTATATTATAATTATCAATGCACTGCTGAAGGTATTCAACTAAACCTTTATCTCGAAGTTGCTTTGCGGAAATATTTACTGCTATAGAAAAAACAATATCCATATCAGGATAAGAGCGCACCCATGTGCTAAATTGCTCACAGGCTGAGTCCAAAACCCAACGCCCAATACTATTTATAAGATCGCACTCTTCTGCAATTGAAATAAATTGATCTGGTGGGACCAATCCTAATTGAGGATGATTCCATCTTATCAAAGCCTCAACACCTGCAAGCGAATGATCATTGGTATTTATTTGAGGTTGATAATATAAAACAAGTTCATTATTTTGAATTGCGTTTTTCAAATCGCGCTCAAGATTAATTCTACTTTCAATTTTTTCATGAAAGTCTCTTGAGTAGTACTGTACCTGATTTCGACCATTCTCCTTTGCTCGGTACATGGCAACATCAGCAGATTTCATTAGCTCAACTGCTGTCGTGCCGCACTCAGGATACGTAGCTACACCGATACTTGCAGATATATCAACGGGCTGCCCTTCAATAAAAGTAGGTTCAGAAAAATTGGAGAATATTTTTTCTACAAGCAGTCGTATCTGATAAGGCTCGGCAATTTGATTGGCCAGTATTGCAAATTCGTCACCTCCCAAGCGTGATAATCTATCTCCTTTCCTGATGGATTTTTCTAACCGTTTAGCTACAGCAAGCAAATAATTATCACCAGCCAAGTGACCCATAGTATCATTAATGCTTTTGAAATTATCCAGGTCTATAAATATAAGTGCTAACGTTTTATTTGAACGCTCGGCTTGCGGAATCGCATCTTTTAATGATTCATCAAAAAAGTAACGATTACTTAAGCCTGTAAGTGAGTCTTGCTCAGCCAGCCTCCTTAATTCGTTGTGACCTTCAAGTACCTTTTCTTCAAGAAAATGTCGTTCTGAAGAAATAAGGAGAGCCCTTTTTAACCTAAGGGCTGTAACTTCACTTTTCATAATAAAGTCTTGTGCACCGGCCTCGATACACCTTAAGGCTAGTTCGTCATCATTGCTATGGCTTAACATTACGATAGCAGTGGAAAAATCAGAGCTTCCTCTGAGTTCACGCAGTACTTCTATACCATTCGTTGGTGGCAGCTTATAATCTAATAGAATCATATCGTATCTTTTTTCAACAGCCATACGGATGCCTTCATCTCCAGTTCCAGCTTGATGAATAGCCCCAATGGGTAATTCTGACTGTTGTAAAATTCTAGTAGTTGAAATCCTATCAACTGCATCATCATCTATAATTAAAACGTTCATTTCGATACTACTCTTTAGATTATCTTGGAAGCTCAACCAGAACCCAGTAGGTATTCAAAAAAGAGAGCAATTTATTGAAGTCCTGGCTTAGAGAGGACTTTACAATATAACCAGCAATATTCTTTTTATAAGCCCTTGTTATTTCTTCATCATTTCTTGAGGTGGTTAGAACAAAGACTACAGCATCACTGATTGTGTCATCTTCCCTAAGGTGCTCTAGCATTTCTAAACCTCCCATTCGAGGCATATTCAGGTCAAGAAGAATGACAAACGGCTTTTTGACAGCACCCAATCGAAGCATTTCCAAGGCTTCAACACCGTCCTTTGCACGCTCAATAGGATTTAGAAGATTCATCTTTCTCATCGAACGTTCAATCCCTATGGCGTCAACATCATCATCCTCAATGAGAAAGATAGTAATTTCTTTATAATTGTTGTTACCCACTATATGATCCTCTTGATTTCATCATCTAATGGCCATGTAAAAGTGAACAAACACCCACTGCCGTCTTCTGATGAAATTTCATAATCAGAACCATACCGATCCAATATTTTTTTTATAATTGATAACCCTAAACCACTGCCTTCAACTTCGTCTCTAGGCTTTAAGGTATGAAATAAATCGAATACACGGCGTCGGTGCTCAACTGGAATGCCTGGTCCATTATCTGTAAATGAGAAAAGATAATAATCATCCAGTTTTTGTATTTTGATATGAATTTTGCAAATTTTTTTATCGTTATGCTTAAACGAGTTGGATATTAAGTTCCTGATTATTTGTTCAAGAGGTGTGATCATGGTGGTGATTTCTTTTATGTTGCAATCTAGTGTAAAAGAAACATCATCCCTTGGATTAAATAAATCAAAAATCTCGTTTACTTTTGATTTTATATCAACCTTTTGTAAAGATCCCTCTTTTCTTCCTATTCTTGAGTATTCCAGTAAGTCATCCAGCAACGATTCTAATCGCTGAACACGATTTTTTAAAAGGAAGAAAAAATTCTCGGTATCACTTGTTAAATAGCCTTTCGTATCCTCCTCGATCCAACCAACTAACTGTGATATGCCTCTTAGTGGAGCTTTCAAGTCATGCGATGCTACAAATGCAAATTGATCAAGCTCACTATTGGCTTCTTCAAGCTCCAGGTTTCGTCGTTGAAGGTTATGTTGTACATCCTCCAGGTCTTTATGCTTATTTTTAAGCTCGCGAGTCACTATATTTGCGTATTCAATAGCTCTTTTATTTGATCGAGACAATATAAGAAAAATGAGAAATAGTAGGCCATCTATAAGAATACCGCCAATTAGAATCATTGTTGGCTGGCTGCTACCAAACTGCTCACGGAATAAAAGTGATGTTTGTACTTGAAATTCCCAGTTCCTACCATATATATCCATTTCAACTGTTTTCGAAAAAACGGGAGATTGATCAAAGCTTTCTGATTTAATGTTTAGTTCAGAATATAACTTTGTATCCCCGTCAAATATATCGAAATGAATAAGCCTGTTTTCATTATACAATACCCCATCCATTAAGTTACTCATAATGAATGGCGCATAAACCAAACCTAGAAACCCGCTATCATCTCCATATTCTAACGGTACTCTATTATTGCTGAACCATGGCACATAAAAAAGAAATCCAGGTGTTTGCTTCGAGTCCTGCACCAATGTTATTGGCCCTGTTATCTGAGCTTCTTTCCTATCTCTTGATCTTTGAGCAGCCGTATATCTGTTTTTTTCATGAGCCATATCTAAACCAACCGCTTTGGCATTATTTGACTGGGGCTCAATATAACTGATTGGCCAGTATTCTTTATACTCGTGTGGAGGGTGTATTTTGTAAGCAGGAAGTTCTTTTCTCTGCCAAGCGAGATAGTTCTCAAGCTTGGCCGTAGGTACATAATGTATAACACCAACACCATTTATCCCAGGGTAGCGTTCTTCTACCTTCAGGCTTTCTGCAAACTCTTTCCAAGATGACCGGTCTGAAGGCTTACTCTGCATATGAAGTGCGGCTACACCAGCCCATAGCGCTTCTTCATATTTTTCCATCCGCTCACGAACAAGATTGATTATCTGGTTAGATTGAAACTCAAATCGTGCTTGTGTTTTTTGTTGCACTTGCTGGTCGGTAACATACCAAGCGCCGAATGTTAATATCAGTGAGAGTGCGAGTACGGCCCAGTGATACCAATGCAAAGAAACTTTAGACCACACTGACGGTGCCTTATCGTTTGAGATGTCATCACCCATATACCCACCAACTTTTTGTGTCTATTGTTGTTTTAACTCTTAATTGAGGTGAAGCAGATGTAAGGTTCTGAATTTTCTGAATTCAAGGGTTTGGATTTAATGAATTCCACCAATCTTGTAACCTATTATAATCCAAGGTTCAACTTGGAGAGCGATTGGTAATAGTTCTCTCACAAACTATCATAGTTAACCTTATGGGCATGGGCTGTGCCGTACTTTCATGTGGCGCTTTCTGACGCTATAGTCACTGTAGCATCCTTTACTGTCTGTTGAGGATGACACTTCCTGTTAGGAGGCTGTATTGACTGATCACAGCGAATATCTACTCTCTTTTTTTGAGCAAGGGCCAATCGTGGCTGTGGTTCGAGATCCTACAGATGGATGGCCGATCGTTGCTGTATCAGGTAACTACAGCAGCCTTATCCCCATTCCCCCGTACCAACTATCAAAACAACCTCTTTTTTCTGAATTGCTTCATCCTGACGATCTTCCCAAACTGGAGTCAGAGGTTAGGCTGTACCTTTCAGAGAAGCGAGAGCGATGGGGGATGTGTTATCGGATCAGCGATGGAGCTGACGGGTACAGGTGGGTTTTCGAACATACACATGTTTCATACGACAATCAGGGTGATCCTCAATCAATTCGCGGTTACCTACTTGACCACAGAGAACTGATGACATCCCTACAGGGTGAGCAACTGAGCCGGGATCGTCTTCAAACCCTTACAACACTTGCCGGGTGCATCGTTTGGGAGTGCTTACCAGAAGGTGAACTCACATACATTTCGGGGAACGTGTCGAGCCTGCTAGGAATAGACCCACTAGAGATCATTGGTAAGCGCTGTTTTGAAACACTCGATGGTGTCCAGCGCAATAGGGAGTGGCAGGCACAGATAAGAGCAGAACTTACCTCATTAAAGCCGGTTGAAAGTATCCAGCATTCATTTTTCACTACCGCTGGTGAAGAAAGGCGGTTTTCGACCAGTGCAACTCTCATTACCGATCAGGGACCTACAATGCGCCCCTTCTTTCGCGGGGTAAGCGTTGATATCACACACCAAACCCAGCTTGCCATACACGCCTCTGATCAGGAAGCACGATGGAGAGCAGTCCTTGAGGCAACCGGGCAAGGTGTTTGGGACTGGAATGCCAAAACAAACAAGGTTTGGTTTTCGCCCATCTGGAAATCCATGCTGGGATTCGAGGAAGATGAAATCAGTGACTCACTTGATGAATGGGAATCACGCCTTCACCCCGATGACTATAAACAAACATTTGAAGACTTAACCGCCCATCTTCAGGGGCAGACTCACTTATATGAAAATACCCATCGCATGATGGCTAAAGATGGACGTTGGCGTTGGATACTTGACCGTGGCAAGGTGTATGAACGCGATGCCAATGGTGACCCGCTCCGTGTAATTGGGACACATACTGACGTTACGGAGCAGTATGAATCAACCCGGCGCCTTAAGTTACTTGCTGAAAACGTCCCCGGCGTTCTGTATCAATTCAAACTCAACCCTGATGGTTCGTCATCTTTCCCCTATGCCAGTGGTGGCATCCGTAACATTTATGAGCTGCTACCAGAAGAGATCGACAAGGATGCCTCCAGGGTCTTTGATCGCCTACACCCCGATGACTTGCAACGAGTTTCAGAAACAATTCGTGAATCGGCGCGCACCTTAAGTGTTTGGCAAGATGAATACCGTGTTGTCTTACCAGAAAGAGGACTGCGTTGGCTCAAAGGTCAGGCAACGCCACGAGCTGAAGATGATGGATCTATTGTTTGGCATGGATTCATTGAGGATATAACCGAGGCAAGGGACGAGAAAGAAGCCCGGCAAGAATTTGAAGCCAGGTATCGTGTTGCCATGGAAGCCACCGGGATCGGTATGTGGCGTTGGGATTTGGTGAGTAATGAGGTTAAGTGGTCGGACCAGGCATACACGCAACTGGGATATAAACCTAATGCCTTTCCTATGTCCTTGGACAAGTTCCTTGAACTTATACATGAGGATGACCAAGAACGCGTGCTGGCAACCGTAAATGAGCAAATGGAGCGAGAGCAACGTTTTGCATCACAGTTCAGGCTTAAGGACGCTAACGGTGCCTGGGTCTGGATTGAAGGGCGTGGACGGACCACCGAGTACGATGATAATGGCCAGCCGGCCGTAATGATGGGGACTCATACTGATATTACCAGGATCAAAGAGACTGAATCAGAGCTTGTGACAGCACGGGCACAAGCAGAGCAAGCAAACCACGATAAGTCAGCATTTTTGGCCAACATGAGTCACGAAATTCGAACGCCCATGAGTGGCATTATCGGCCTGAGTGAACTCGCCCTTGGCGAAGTTGATTTATCTGTCATGCGACAGCAGCTTACACGTATTCATCAAAGTGCTAATCATCTGCTGACGGTACTGAATGATATCCTGGATTTTGAAAAGCTTTCTGGTGGGCATGTAGAGATCATAAAACAGCCATTTGATCTCGGAAACATGATAAACAGTGTTCATAGTCTCTTTTGCCAAACAGCCGAACGTAAAGGCCTGGATTTTATAATTGAGCTGGATGATTGCTTGGAATCATTTTATGAGGGTGATGAGCAGCGCTTACGACAAGTCATTTCTAACCTGGTTAGTAACGCAATTAAATTTACCACCCAAGGTAAAGTGACCTTAAGCGTTAGAAAAATCAATCCAGGTTCGGATGAAGTAACAATTGTATTTTCTGTATCTGACACAGGATCTGGAATATCACCTGATATTCTCAAAACACTTTTCCAGCCCTTTGTTCAGGGTGGTAAAGAGATTGCTCAACGTCACGGAGGAACCGGCTTAGGCTTAGCGATCAGCGATCAACTGGTCAAACTCATGGGCGGAGACCGAATTCAGGCTCAAAGTGTTCCCTCTCTAGGTAGTAGCTTTTCCTTTTCACTCCCACTTCAACCTGTTCACAGAAAAGTATGGGAGCAACAGCAGCCCAAACTTTCCGGTGAAGATACGTCTCAAATATCTGGAACAGTCTTGTTGGCTGAGGACGATGAGGTCAATCAACTGGTTGCTCGTGCCCAACTGGAGCGTTTGGGAGTGCAAGTACAGGTTGTGACTGACGGACAACAGGCTGTTGAAGCATTTCAGTCTCAGCACTTTGACCTTGTATTGATGGATATTCAGATGCCCGTTATGAATGGGTTGGAAGCCACCCGCCAGATCCGTTTACTGGATAGACAAATTCCCGTTGTTGCTTTGACCGCTGCTGTTTTACCTGAAGATCGCTTAAAAGCCCTCGAGGCAGGCATGAACGAAGTCCTGGCAAAACCATTTAGTCGAAATGAACTCATGCAGGTTGTGTCACGTTGGGTAGGGACCAGCCAATCCATCGAAGACCCAAATATTGAGCCTTCTACACCATCCAATCAGAGAGCGCTGCTCGATGTCGATTGGGCACTTGAACAGCTTGGGGACAACAAAGCACTCTATTATCGTTTACTTGGTGATTTTCTGATCGAGTTGCAAAACGTATATACACCTTTAGCTAAAGCCATTGCATCTCAGAACCTTACCCCACCTGATGACATAATAGATCTATGGCAACGAGAGACCCATCGTTTGAAAGGTACTGCTGGCAATCTGGGTATTCTGGCTCTTTCTGACCTTGCATCATTGCTCAATGATAGCCTTAAACAGGAGAAGCTACCTGCGCTCGAACCCCGTCAGGCTTTTGTTCAATGCATTCTCGATACCGTCAAAAGCATTCAAACTGCGCAGTCAGAATACCTTGACTCCCAGGAAACCAAAGGAAGACCTGTATCAGTTGAGAAGCCCTCCCTGGAGCCACTTATAGAGGCAGTCCAACGTCACGAGTTTCTGGATGAATCGGAATTGGCACAGTTTGATAAGAGCTTTACAGATATGGAGCAAGCTCGGTGGCTAGAGGTCAGAACAGCACTCAATGATTTGGACTTCGATCGTGCTCAGACCGTAATACAGCAAATTGTGCGTGCACGCAGGAGCGACAAACAATGATGAAGCAGCTATTTCAACATCGTTCTCTGCTTGGACGACTACTGTGGTTTTCACTGCTCATGCTTGCACTGGTAGCAGTACTCATAGGCGCATTGGTGAACTTCGTTGTGTCTCAAGACAGCCTTGAGAAGGCCATTCAACAACAGGCGACATGGAATGAGATTGCAGTCAGACAAATTGATGATGCACTCAATGAACGGGTCACACGTTTAGAACAACTGGCAGAACTTTTAGTCGATGAAGATGGGCTGAAGACCGGACCTGAAATTCAGTCTATTCTTGATTCAAGCCTTTGGCTTCACGGCGCCTTTAACAGCGGGCTGATGGTGGTGGATCGTAACGGCCGGGCTATTTTTGATTCTCCAACCCTAAAGGGAAGGGTGGGTCTTCAGCTTGATGATCGGGCCTATTTCCAAATTACGCGTGATACAGGCAAATCATACATCTCTGAGCCACTTTTCGGCCGTGTGACTGGCGCTCCTTTTTTTCTGATCAGCGCACCCATGTACGATAGAAAAGGCACTTTCCTGGGGATTGTCACAGGTAATACTTTACTGCTTGAAGATACGGTCCTTACCGCAGTGTCAAAGCTTGATGTATCTGAATACGATAATATCCATATCTTTGATGCTGAACATGGATTGATTGTGGCGTCCTCCAATCCATCAATAGTCATGAAGCCGTTAAGCAATGTTGCGGAAATTGATGTCGTACAGCAAGTGGTAACAGGCACGAAAGAAGGACGTGCCATCGCATTTGGTGGTAAAGATGTCTTTTTCAGTGCATCACGCCTTCAAACGACGGGTTGGATCGCACTCAACACAACCCCAGTCGACAGTTGGCTCAACACATCGGAGTCACTCGTTTGGCAAATTACTATTGTTTCATTCCTTAGCCTTGGAGCGGTCGGTCTGATTGCGTTTGTATTCATACGAAAGCAGCTCAAGCCGCTGAGTGACGCAGTTGGAGAGCTTAAAGGCATCGATACCGCCGCACTTGACGGTGCTAAAGCGTTAACAGTTCAAAGTAACGATGAGGTTGGCCAGCTTGTTCGCGCGTTTAATCAGGTCTTGAGTCAGTTAGACAGCCAGAAAGGGTTATTGGTGAGCGCCAGAGAGCAGGCTGAATATGCCAATGAGGCAAAGACGCGCTTTCTTGCGAACATGAGCCATGAAATACGTACCCCCCTAAACGCTGTCATTACCCTTGCAGGCATAGAGCTTGAAAAAACTGAGGATGCTGAGGGGCGGGTACGACTTCGAAAAATACAGCGCTCAGGGGAGGAGCTCCTTACAATTATTGAGCAAATCATCAGTTACATTGAGCTTGAAAAGGGTGACATAGAGTCTGTGCAGAATGCATTTGAGATTGAAGCATTATGTGCAGACCTTGGGCGCCAGTTTGGCGCTGCGGCATCGGAAAAAGGGTTAGAACTCCTGATATCTCTTGATGCCGATGTTCCCACATGGGTGGTGGGCGACAAACGACATTTGGGGCAGGTGTTGGGCCATATTCTTCATAACGCCATTAAGTTTACCCGCGAAGGGAGTGTATTGCTTCGGGTTAGCAAAGAAGAAGCAGACGATGACCAGGTTCAGTTGTTGTTTGGTGTAAAGGATACTGGTGTTGGCATGTCGCACGAAGATTCCGAACAGCTGTTTGAAGCCTTTGGGCAAATTGATGACAGTCACACCCGTGCTGTAGGTGGAGCAGGTATGGGACTGGCCCTCAGTCAGCGCTTGGTTTACTTGATGGGGGGGGATCGAATTCAGCTTTCGTCAGAGCCGGGGCAGGGCTCTTTATTTGAGTTTTCCCTAAGCATGAAGCCTGTTCATAAAGAACAGTCCAAGGTAGAGACCTCAAAACCCTTTGATGATAAATGCACCGTTCTTATCGTGGATGATCAAGACCTTTCTCGGCAATTACTTGAGGAGATTCTCAGCGAGTGGAAAATCGATACTGATCAAGCCAATTCAGGGGAGAAAGCAGTTGCTCATGTCAAAAATGCTCTTAAGCAGGGAAAGATGTATGACGCGATTCTGATGGATTGGGATATGCCAGGTATGGATGGCTTATCTGCACTGCGAATAATCGATTCCTTGTACACAGAACATTCCAACCCTGAGGTTGCACCGGCCATGCTGATGGTTTCGGCTCATGACTTGAGCAGTCTTGGTTATAAGCCGGATGATCAATATGCTTTTCTACACAAGCCCGTGACTCGCTCAAACCTGTTTGATGCTTTGAATGAGCTTCCATACTTCAGGGCAATTGGAGCAGCGCCAAAAAACAATGTTTCCAAGAGTGATAGCCTTGTGCTTGTTGTTGACGATAACAAGACCAATCGTGAGGTTGTAGAAGCACTTTTGAATAGCTTTGGCGTTCCTCACCGGCTAGCTGAGTCAGGTCGTGAAGCGCTGAAACTTGTCAGAGAGGAGGCATTCGACCTGGTTTTCATGGATATTCAGATGCCTGAAATGGATGGCTATGAAACAACTGAGCAGCTTTTAAAGATACGCCCGAATACACCGGTCGTTGCCTTAACCGCTGCTTCTTTAGAAAAAGACCGTAAAGAGGCTGAGGATGCAGGAATGGTCGGTTTTCTCACCAAACCACTGAACCGTGAAGCGTTCCAGGCAGTCCTCGAGAACTATGTCACGCTCACACCGCTGACAGAATCAACGTCCTTACATTCAGTCCAAACTGGTGGTGACAGTGCCCTGATCAGTGACGAGACCCGAATATTGCTGGTGGATGATGAGCCTATAAACCTTAAAACACTTGCAGGAGGTCTTAGCGCTGAATATCGACTACAACTAGCTAACAACGGTGAAAAAGCAATTCAGCTTGCAAAAAGCGACCCGCAGCCTGACCTGATTCTTCTTGATATCATGATGCCCGGAATGGATGGCTATGATGTATGCCGTTTTCTCAAGGGAGATCCAGAGACCCGTGATATACCCATCATATTTGTTTCAGGTCTCAATCAGTCTGACGAAGAAACCAAGGGGCTCAACCTGGGGGCGGTTGATTACATAACCAAGCCTTATGAAATGTCAGTCGTTAAGGCCCGCATCAAGAAGCAACTGGAAGCGCATCAAAAAAATGAGTTGCTGGAAAAAATGTCTTACCTGGACGCACTAACCCACGTAGCAAACCGCCGGCAACTTGATACGACACTGCAAAAAGAAGTTGGCCGGGCACAACGCACACAAGGCAGGTTGGGACTGATCATCCTCGACATTGATTTTTTCAAACCTTACAACGACAACTACGGACACGGTCAGGGAGATGAGTGTCTAAAACTGGTTGCACAGAAGTTACAGCAGCTGGTGAACCGGCCCGGTGATCTTTTCGCACGCTATGGAGGCGAAGAGTTTGTGGTTTTGCTGCCTGAAACTGACAAAGAAGGTGTCTCTAAATTAGCCGAAGACATGCGAAGTGCGATTGAAGATCTCGCAATACAACATGACTACTCGGCTATTTCTGATCACATCACAATTAGCTTGGGTGGCGTGAGCAAGCGCCCAGTCTCAAGTGACTCAGCAGCAACTCTATTAAAAGAAGCAGATGAAGCTCTTTATAGCGCAAAACATGAGGGTCGAAACAGGTCAGTCATTAGTGGTGATTGAGAAAGTAAACACGTACGTGCTGATACCTGATCTTAGTGATCGTACTTGAATTATAATGTACTTATATAACGGTATGATAATTACCTTTGGTGGTTTAATGGCTGCAAGATGGTAACAGAGATACTCCTCTCAGAAGATCAAGTAGCTGAACGCTACGGTATACATCGTTCAACCCTCTGGCGCTGGGTTCAGAAAGGTACATTCCCAAAGGCAACTAGATCTAGGAAGGGCTGCAATAGATGGCTATTAATTGACATTGAAGATTGGGAAAAAAGACATGGCTTTCCTAAGCTGTAGTAGAGAGTAAGCGCCTTTAACATTGAAAATACCGAATGAATGAAACCTGCTCTATTCCGCTTCTTTCTCAATTATCATGACCTGCCCCAGCTTTCTAATCAATCACGCTCCTAGCAATTGACGGAGCGGCCTAAGGTCCGCTTTGGGCCAACATCGGAAATTTTATGAGCCCAGCGAAGCCCTTTATGCTTTGAAGCCCACCTATAGGGTGTAATTACCCAAAAATGAAGGTCCGCTCCGCCCCAAAACAAAATAGCCGGCACAAAGCCGGCTATCGGGAGAAGAGGGCAGATTTTCTATTCCACCCTCCTATAAGCTGTTACCAGCTTACTTAATACGCATACCCGGCTGGGCGCCTGCGTGCGGTTCCAGAATCCACAGGTCCTCACCGCCCGGGCCAGCAGCCAGTACCATGCCTTCGGATACACCGAACTTCATCTTGCGCGGTGCCAGGTTGGCGACCATGACGGTCAGTTTTCCTTCCAGGTCTTCGGGCTTGTATGCAGACTTGATGCCGGCGAAGACGTTGCGGGTTTCGCCGCCCAGATCCAGTGTCAGGCGCAGCAGTTTGTCAGCGCCTTCTACGTGTTCGGCCTTGGCGATCTTGGCCACGCGCAGGTCTACTTTGGCAAAGTCGGGGAATTCGATGGTGTCGGCCACCGGTTCCTTGCTTAGCTCGGTTTCTTCAGCTGCCGGTTTAACGGCCTGAACCTGAGGCTGGGCCGCCAGGCTCTGCTTGGAGTCTTCGATCAGCTCTTCGATCACTTTCTCGTCCACGCGCTGCATTAGCGGCTTGAACTTGTTGATCTGGTGGTCAAGTAGCGGTTCCTTGATCGCCTCCCAGGCGAGGGTATCGATGTTGAGGAATTCGCAGGCTTTCTCGGCCACTTCCGGCAGTACCGGTGCCAGGTAGCTGATGATGACGCGGAACAGGTTGATGCCCAGGCTGCAGCAGGCCTGAACCTCTGCTTCCTTGCCTTCCTGTTTTGCCAGTACCCAGGGCTCGGCCGCATCGATGTACTGGTTGGCCTTGTCTGCCAGGTGCATGATTTCACGCATGGCGCGGCCGTATTCGCGTTTTTCATACGCGTCGGCGACGACGTCTGCCAGTTCAATCGCTTCCTGGTACAGGGCCGGGTTGGCGAGGGTGCTGTCCAGCTGGCCATCAAATTTCTTCTTGATGAAGCCGGCGCAACGGCTGGCGATGTTGACGACCTTGTTCACCAGGTCGGCGTTTACACGGTAGCGGAAGTCTTCCAGGCTCAGGTCGATATCGTCGATACCGGAGCCCAGCTTGGCCGCGAAGTAGTAACGCAGGTATTCCGGACGCAGGTGCTTGAGGTAGGTCTCGGCCATGATGAAGGTGCCGCGAGACTTGGACATTTTCTGTCCATTGACCGTCAGGAAGCCGTGGCAGAACACGCCGGTGGGTGTGCGGAAGCCTGCGCCTTTCAGCTCGGCCGGCCAGAACAGGGTGTGGAAGTAGGCGATATCCTTGCCGATGAAGTGGTACAGCTCGGCATCGGAGCCTTCTTTCCAGTATTCGTCGAAGTCGACGCCGTTCTTGTCACACCAGTTCTTGAAGCTGGCCATGTAGCCGATCGGGGCGTCCATCCAGACGTAGAAGTATTTGCCCGGCGCATCGGGGATCTCAAAGCCCCAATAAGGTGCGTCACGGGAGATATCCCACTCCTGCAGGCCGGATTCGAACCACTCGTTAAGTTTGTGGATCATCTGGCTCTGTACGTGCTCGTTCACCCAGTTGCGTAGGAACTCTTCGAAGTCACCCAACTTGAAGAAGTAGTGCTCGGACTCTTTCTCGATCGGGGTAGCACCGGAGATGGCGGAATAGGCGTTTTTCAGCTCGGTGGGCTGGTAAGTCGCACCACAGGCTTCACAGGAGTCGCCGTACTGGTCCTTGGCGCCACATTTGGGGCAGTCGCCCTTGATGAAGCGGTCCGGCAGGAACATGTTCTTAACCGGGTCGTAGGCCTGGGTGATGGTGCGACGGTTGATATGGCCGGCATCACGCAGACGTTCGTAGATCAACGCCGAGAACTGACGGTTCTCCTCGGAGTGCGTGGAGTAGTAGTTGTCGAAGTTGACCATGAAGCCGGCAAAATCACGCTGGTGCTCGGCGCTGACCTGGTCGATCAGTTCTTGCGGGCTTTTGCCCATCTGATCGGCCTTGAGCATGATCGGCGTACCATGGGCGTCATCGGCACAGACGTAGGTGCACTGGTGACCACGCTGTTTCTGAAAACGAACCCAGATATCGGTCTGGATATACTCGACCAGATGGCCCAGGTGAATGGGGCCATTGGCATAGGGCAGGGCACTGGTAACGAGAATCTTGCGCTTGCTGTCGGACATCGTTGGCTCTGAGTCGGTTAAGAACGAAAAATAAAGGGGATCATTCTACGCGTGATTGATCCCCGAATGAAGGCTGCCGGTGGCTATGCTAGAATTCGCCGCCCTGAATCCCATTCCCGTTAGATGACATCAAGTGTAGAGGTCGCCGATGCCCCTTCCCCGTGTGGAGCCTGAACAGTATGACGCCCTGCTGGCCGAGAAACAGGCTCGCATCGAGGCACAGTTTGCCGAATTCGATCTGCCCGAGGTGGAGGTGTTTACCTCGCAGCCCGAGCATTATCGCCTGCGTGCGGAGTTTCGCACCTGGCATGATGGAGATGACCTGTACTATGTAATGTTCGATGGCGACAAGCGCACGCCTGTCCGCCTCGACAGCTGCCCCATGGTGTCCGAGCGCATCCATGATGTGATGTTCAAGCTGCTGGATGTGATCCGCCCTGATCCCGTGCTGCGCTTCAAACTGTTCCAGGTGGACTTCCTCAGCACCCTGTCCGGCGAGCTGCTGGTGAGCCTGCTGTATCACCGTCAGCTGGATGACGAGTGGGTGGAGCGCGTGAAGCCGCTGCGCGAACAGTTCAACATCGACATCATCGGCCGCGCCCGTAAGCAGAAAATCCTGCTGGACCGTGATTTTGTCGTGGAAGAACTGAACATCAAAGGAAAGACCTACCGCTACCAGCAGACCGAAAACGGCTTTACCCAGCCTAATGGCCATGTGTGCGAAAAGATGATCGAGTGGGCTATCGATGCCTCATCGCATGCCGGTGGTGATCTGGTCGAATTCTATTGTGGTAATGGTAACTTTACGCTGCCGCTGGCGCAGAACTTCCGCCGTGCGGTGGCGACCGAGATCTCTAAGGTATCGGTGCGCTCAGCCGAATGGAACATTCAGGAAAACGGCATCGATAATATCGATGTGCTGCGCATGCCGTCGGAAGATCTGTCACTGATCCTGAAAGGTGAGAAAACCAGCCGCAAGGTGAAAGGGCTGGCGCTGGAAGAGTGCAACTTCACCACGGTACTGGTCGATCCGCCGCGCTGTGGCCTGGATGAGCACACGGTTGAGCAGATCTGCGAATACGAGCATATCCTGTACATTTCCTGTAATCCGGATACGCTGCAGGACAATCTTAAGCAGATCAGCAAAACACATAAACTGGAACGGTTCGCGATCTTTGACCAGTTCCCCTACACCCATCACCTGGAGTGCGGGGTTTATCTGACCCGTCGCTGAAACCACTGACCATGAAGGGAAGCAGGATGCTCTATTTCTGGCTGTCGCTGGCGTTTGTTGTGGGCATGATCATGCCTATGCAGGCCGGAGTAAACAGTACGCTGGCTATTCACAGTAATGGCGCGCTGTGGGCGTCTCTGGTGTCCTTCGTGGTCGGGTCCATCGCCTTATTGTGCCTGGCCATCGCCATGCGTCAGGACTGGCCTGTACTGGCCGACCTGCGTCAGGCCCCCTGGTGGGCCTGGACCGGTGGCTTTATGGGCGCACTGTTTGTCTTCACTGGCGCTATTCTGGCACCACGCATTGGCGCGACCACCATGATGGCACTGCTGGTGGCGGGGCAATTGATCATGTCGGTGGTACTCGATCACTTCGGCTGGGCCACTTTCCCGCAGCATGACATCAACTGGGGCCGCATTCTTGGCGTACTCTTTCTGATCGCGGGCGTTGTGCTGATCCGGATGTATTAAGGTGGCGAATTTCACCTTGTGCAGGCGACTCATGCGCGAAGGGCAGAGAACAAGGAGCGTTTGCGTTGCTTGATCCTGATGCGATTGCTCGGTTGGTCCTCGACCTGGGCGGCCCTCATTTCTCGGATAGTCTGCTGCAGGTACTGGGTGATCTCTGCGAAGTGAATCACCTGTCGGTCGTTCATCTGGAAGATCAGGACAGGGTGACGTACATCCTGTCTGCCAATGACGAAACCCTCAACATCACGCCTGAAATGCAGCAGCTCTATCTGACGATCTACTATCGATTGGATCCGAATAAAGAGTTTCTGCAGGCTTTCGACCATGACGGTCAGGTCATCTCGCGCCGGTTACGTCAGCAGGATATCAGCGACCAGGGCTACCGCCGCCTCTGGTATGACAAGATGGGCATTGTGGACCGGTTTTCGATTTTGGTTCGTGCTGACAAAGGGCTGTACTGCCTTAACCTGTTTCGCAATCAAACGCCGTTCCCTGATGAGAGCATTGAGACCTTTGATGCGATGGCTCCCTTGCTGGCTAGTCTGGTGGTGAAGCATGCGCGGCTGGCGGGGGCCTTATCCAGCTTTATGACGCGAGATGCGCAGATCGACATGCTGATCATGCGCCTGAATAAAGTCGATGCTTCATTAAGTCAGCGTGAAAAAGAAATGTGTGCCCGTGTGTTACTGGGGATGAGTTCTGATGGCATAGCGTTGGACCTTGGCGTCAAGCTGCAGAGTGTACTGACTTACCGCAAACGTGCTTACAGCCGCTTGAATATCTCCAGTCAGAATGAGCTTTTTGGGCTTTGCCTCACGGTTGTATAAGGCCGCCCGGCTGCACAGATCAACCGGGCTCTCTCGCGTTAAATATATTGATCCAGCCAATTGGCTATCTGGCTTTCCATCAATGCTCCCGTGCGACGTGCTATCTCTTCACCGTCCTTGAATAACACCAGTGTCGGTGTGCTTCTGATCTCCAGATTGGAGGCCGTCTGTTCAAATGTTTCCATATTGGCCATCGCCACCTGAAAGCGCTCAGGTTGTCTGTCTGCCAGGCGCTCGATAGCAGGGCCAACCATTTTGCAGGGCCCGCACCAGGGCGCCCATACATCCAGTAGAACTGGGCGCTCAGCCGTTGCCAAAGTGGTCTCAAAATCAGTGTCTGTAACCGGATAAGTAGCCATCAAGGGACTCCTTTAATCGTGCTTGCCCACTTCCCAGCTGGTGTGCCCAACCGCACGTTCGGTGACCTGTGCCGGCACGGCTTCAAGCTGTGTTGCCATCGTGTCGTTCCAGCGGTTGAGGTAACCAAACAGCGCGATGGTGGCCACAATTTCCACGATTTGCCCCTCGTCAAAATGCTGTTTCAGCTCATCAAAATCTTCAGAGGTAACATCATTGGGCAAGGTGCCGGCTTTCAGCCCAACCTTGATGGCGGCACGTTCGGCAGCACTGAACAGGTCGCTGGTTTCGAACTCCCAGATGGCAGCAATTTTTTCGTCGGATGCCTTATAGATACTCGACAGGTTGGTCATGTGAGATTGGCAATAGTGGCAACCGGACGCCAGACTGGAGGCCAGTGCGACCAGCATCTTCAGCTCTTCGGGTACCGTGCCTTCATACAGGATCACCTGATTCAGTTTGCCGAACGTCTTCGAGATATTGGGGCGACGTGCCATGGTTTTTACACTGTTGGGGCAGAAGCCTCGCGTGTTTTCGTAGTGCGTAAACATCTCACGCAGTTCCTGGTCGACTTCATGGTTTTCCAGCGGTCTCAGATGGGCCATTGTGATCTCCGTTTGTTGTTCTTGTTTATGGCTATGCATACTAAAAACGGAGGCTGAAGCTGTCTGTCCCTACAGATAGGTACAGATCATACATACAAGGCAGACAGCGAAATTGCGGTGGGGTATGCGCCACCGTTTATGCAGCTGGATGAATCGTTGATCCATGTCTACAGACCCGGGCTCAGGGTTGCCTACACTGGCTCAAGGACGACGGATTCGGGAGTTTTATCCATGAATGTCGTCCCGTTCTTTCGGCTCCAGTCGGGAGTCGTTCGATGCCAATACAGTGCAAAGGGGAGAGCACCGTTATGCGTATCAAGCATCACCTGCCAGTCGCGCTTTTGAGCGCAACCGCCGCAACCTTTTCCATCAACGTTCAAGCAGAAGAGCCTATTCAACCGATTCAGCCGGTCAAGGAGATC
The DNA here is from genome assembly GCF_900155945.1 of Marinobacterium stanieri. Classification (GTDB taxonomy): domain Bacteria; phylum Pseudomonadota; class Gammaproteobacteria; order Pseudomonadales; family Balneatricaceae; genus Marinobacterium; species Marinobacterium stanieri. Next base: position 209,585 of record NZ_FTMN01000007.1, on the reverse strand, counting down.
AACCTGGCGCTGGCCGAACTGGGTAAAAAGCTCTATTTCGATCCGCGCCTGTCCAAGTCCGGTTTTATTTCCTGCAACTCCTGCCACAACCTGAGCATGGGCGGTACGGATAACCTGAAAACCTCCATAGGTGACAAATGGCAGCAGGGGCCTATCAACTCGCCCACGGTGTTGAACTCAAGCCTGAACGTGGCGCAGTTCTGGGATGGTCGCGCGGCTGACCTTAAAGAGCAGGCGGGTGGGCCTATTGCCAACCCTGGTGAGATGGCGTCTTCACATACACTGGCCGTGGATGTGATCGCTTCTATTCCGGGGTATGTGCGTGAATTTACGCTGGTGTTTGGCGGCGAAGAGGTCAGCATTGACCGTATCACCGATGCCATTGCCGAGTTTGAAAAAACGCTGGTGACACCGAATTCCCGCTTCGACCAGTGGCTGCTGGGTGATGCCAATGCGATCAGTCAGTACGAGCAGGAAGGCTATGAGCTGTTCAAGAGCAGTGGCTGTGTGGCCTGCCATAATGGTGAGGCGGTAGGGGGCAACTCTTTCCAGAAAATGGGCCTGGTGGAGCCGTATCAGACCAATAACGAAGTGGAAGGGCGTGCGGCTGTGACCGGCAAGGATGCGGACCGTTTCACCTTCAAAGTGCCCACACTGCGTAACGTTGAGATGACCTATCCGTACTTCCATGACGGCGAGGCAGAAACACTCACCGAAGCGACCGATATCATGGGCCGCCTGCAGCTGGGCCGCAAGTTCTCGGATGACGAAAATGCCAAGATTGTGGCCTTCCTGAAAACCCTCACCGGTGATCAGCCTCAGTTCCTGATGCCGATTCTGCCGCCTTCAGTGGATGCGACACCCAGGCCGCAGCCTTTTGATTGAGTTAATTGCAGCTACCGGCCCCGCGCAAGCGGCGCCGGTTTGATGCGGGAGGAGGCTGATTAACCTTTGAAGCCGCGACCGACCACGTAGACTTCGCGCGAGCGTGCCCGTGAGGCTTCGGGTTTGCGAATCACGACGCTGTCAAAATGGTTGCGCACTTCCTTGACGAACTCTTCATAGCCCTCGCCCTGGAACGCCTTGGCGACGAAACTGCCCTTGGGTTTCAGCACCTGCTGGGCCATATCCAGCGCCAGTTCGATGAGGTAGATGGAGCCGGCCTGGTCGGCAGAGGCTACGCCGCTCAGGTTGGGGGCCATATCGGAAATCACCACGTCCACCGGCCGGTCGGCGATCACGCCCATGATCTCGTCAAATACGCTTTCTTCGGTGAAGTCACCCTGGATGAAGTCCACATCGGGCAGTGCATCCATGGGCAGGATATCCGACGCAATGACCTTGCCTTTCTCGCCCACCAGCTCGGATGCAATTTGTGACCAGCCGCCAGGTGCGGAACCCAGGTCGATCACCAGCATGCCGGGTTTGATCAGCTTGTCCTTCTCGTTCAGAGCCAGGAGTTTGTAGCTGGCGCGGGAGCGGTAGCCATCCTTCTGGGCCTGTTTAACGAAGGGGTCGTTGACATGCTCTTTGAGCCATCGGGCGCTGCTTTTGGAACGGGCCATAGTGTTTCGCAAACCATCATTGTGACTGAATCGCGTATTGTACGTGGCAGGGCGCCAGCCTGCCACCGGGTGCGCGGCTTACCGGGCTTTCGTCCAGTGCACATCTTCCAGTACGAAGGAGGGAATGGGTGTCTTGTTCCAGATACCGGCCAGGCGTTTGTCCATCAGGTTTTGCTCAGGCCGCATGAACAGGAAAACGTTTACGGCATCTTCCGTGATTTTGCGCTGGGCATCGCCAAGCAGGCGGTTCAGATCATCGTTGTTGCGTGCGTTCAGCACCTGCTCCCAGATCTGTTTGAAGTCCTGATTGTCGTAGTTGAAGTAGTAGTTGTCGCGGGCGTAGATATTCAGGTCCATGGGCTCAACATGCATGATCAGGGTGAGCTCGTAATCTTTTTGAGTAAAAACCTTGTCCAGCCAGGTCGGCCAGTCGACCTGTTCAAGCTCTACCTTGAACCCGACTCTCTCCAGGTCCTCGGCAATTATAAGGCCGCCATAGCGCCCGTAATCCGTGGGCGGGATGGTGAGCCTGACCGGTTTGCCCTCTGATACACCGCCTTCGGCCAACAGGATCCGTGCTTTTTCAGGGTTGTAGGGATAGCGGTCAACCAGATCGACATAGGCAGGGTGAGAGGGTGGAAAGTGGCTGCCGATCAAGTCGGGTTGAAACTGGGCTCCATAAAGCTGACTCACGCGTTTGCGGTCGATTGCATGGGAGAGGGCACGACGCACCTGCAGGTCATTGAAGGGCGGCTTGGCATTGTTGATGGCCAGAATCATCTTGCTCTGCAGTTTACGGGCATTCATGCGGTAGTCGGGGCGAATCACGAAGCGATTGCCCACCCGGGTAACACTCAGCAGCCCGTCCACCAGCCCTTCGGCCAGCGCATTTTCGGTGCCGACTGACGTCTTCATGAAGATGAAGCTGGCGCTGTCCAGGACCGGCTGTTTGCCCCAGTAGTCGGGGTTGCGCTCCAGGGTAACCGCGTTGCCCTTGTCCCAGTGGTCCAGCAGGTAGGGACCGGTGCCGACCGGGCGTTCGCCGTTGTTGGCTGCTGATTCGGGGTGGACCATCACAGCTGCCGGCAGAGACAGGGCAAAGGGCAGCATGGAATCCGGGCGGTACAGGTGAATAATGAGCGTGTAATCATCTTCCGCGGTAATACTGGCAACCTGCTCAAACCATTTGCGTTGCGGGTTCTGATTTTCCGCATTGAGAATACGCTGCAGCGAAAACGCGGCAACCTGAGCGTTAAAATCGGTGCCGTCGTGAAACATGACGCCTTTGTGCAGTTTGAAGGTGTAGGTCAGCCCATCCTCCGACAGGCTCCACTCCTTCGCCAGCCGTGGCTTGAGCAGCCCCTCACCATTTACGACTGTGAGCCCTTCAAAGATATTGCACCAGGTGATTTCGCCTGCCGATGCGGCTGCAGTACGGGTCGGGTCCAGTGATGGGGGCTCCAGTTGGATACCGAGTCGAACCTGTTCATTGGCCTGCAGAGGCAGTGAAAACAGGAGGAAAGCACACACCAGAAGGTGTTTAAGCGATCTGCTCAGTGATAATTTGAAGCTTTTATATGGCTTTTGCATACACGGTCTCCGCTGCTGCAACCACTTGGTTGCGCCCCTTGCGTTTGGCGGTGTAAAGCGCCTGGTCGGCCGCTACCAGAGCAGCGTCGAGTAGTGTTTCAATCTGCTGATCGCTTGCGTCACAGGTCATTTGGCTGTTGTCGATCAAGGCGATCCCGAAACTCATGGTCAGGTCGGTGTGGGTATCCGGTGTCAGGTGTTGCGAGCTGATCTGAAGGCGCAATTTGTCGAGAACGGCCTGACCATCTTCCAACGAGCTGATGGGCAGGATGATGGCGAATTCTTCGCCACCGAAGCGGGCGAGAACATCCGATTCCCTGAGCCCCTCGGACAGGTGTTTTGACAGATTAACGAGCACCTGGTCGCCTTCAGCATGGCCGTAGCGATCGTTGACCTGCTTGAAGTGGTCAATATCGCCAATGGCAACACAGAGCGACTGGGTGCACTGGCGCAGCAGGCGTCGGGCGGCGGCCTGGAAGTGGCGACGGTTGGCCAGTCCGGTTAAGGCATCGTGCTCGGCAAGATAGGTCATTTCCTGGTGTGCCTGCTGCATCTGCGCTTCGTGTGACTGAATGCGCTGCACGTAAGAACGAACTGTACTGGCAAGGCTGGCGATCTCATCCCCGCCACGGGCATCGAATTTGTCCACGTTCACAACAGGAGAGCTGACCAGACGCTGCAGACTCAGAATGCGGCGCACCACCCTCAGCTCAAAATACAGGCCGGCCAGCAGAGTGAAAATCAGTACCAGTACGCAAACGGCCAGCAGGTTCTGCTGCTGGCTTTGAATATCGCCGGCCAGGCGCTCGCTTTGGTTGGCTATCTGTTGGCGCATGGTGGCAGAAAAATATCCCGCCAGAATGGATAACTGTCCAGCCAGTTCCTGGTTGTTGTGCGACAGGGCCGAGATCTGACGCAGCAGGCCAACTGTTGTGCTGCCATCAATATGCTCCGAGACCAGCGCATTGAGCTCATCAATGTTGCTATTGAGATGGTCCTGAGTGGTCTTCATCTGGTTGATGAGTTCGGTGTTGAGGCTCAGGTTGGCCAGCTGCTGAGTCAGCCGGGAAACCCAGTTAAGGCGATCGGTGAGTTCAATCAGGGCGCGGCGGCGAACGCTGTGGGTGTCGGCAGATGCCAGGCGTGCTCCCAGGCTGCCTAGGGATTCGGACTGTTGTACCAGTCGAACGGAGATCATCAGGTTCTCCATTTCGCTGGTCGCCAGCGTTTGGGTCTGATCCTGCAGTTGCTCGAAGGAGCGGCTCATGGTCAGGGTGGCGCCAATAATCAACGCCAGGATCATCAAAGTGATGCCCAGTGTTTTGGCGGTGAGACCAAACCCCCTCTTGCGATGGATCATGGTCCGTCCGCGGAGGCTTTCTGTTGAGTGCCTGTATGTAGCACGGGAGCTGCTTTCATCATCGGTACAGTTTCGTCTGTATTTGCGTTGGGCCACAGCGGCCAGAACAAGCAGCGAAAGAGCCACAAAACAGCAGGCAGAGTTAAAACGGGTGTCTGACGCGGTCAGATCGCTTGGGTCTGGTGGGGGCAGACCTGGCGAGTCGAAAACAGCGTCGCTGCTTTACTACTAAATGGTCGCTACCTAAATTAGAGGCAGGCCTTAAACATGTCAACGGTCATCGTACACTGACTTTAGTGGCATGAGTCACTATACTGCGCCGTTTGCCTGGCTCCGGACCTTTCGGTGCCTTTTCTTGTAACGGGTGAGCTGGATGAAACTGGATCTGATCAAAAAGCTGCAGCAGAAAAAATTTCGCACTGAAACCGGGTACTGCCTGGTTGAAGGGGAGCACCTGGTACTTGAGCTACAAAAGGCTGCCGAGCAACAGCCAAGTCTTGCAGCGGCTGAGTTGTATCTGACAGAGCAGTATGCCGATTGGGAAACCAGTCTCAATGTTCATCCGGTTAACAGCAAGCAGATGTCAGCCATCAGTGCGACCAAAAGCCCTCAGGGCATTGTTGCGGTCGTGCCCATGTCTGCCATCCAGCCAAAGTCGACACAACAGGAAGTCGCGCTCTACTTCCATGAGATTCAGGACCCGGGCAACTTGGGTACTATCCTGCGAACGCTGGCCTGGTTTGGCGGCTATCGTTGCTTACTCAGCCCCGGCAGTGTTGATCCGTTCAACCCCAAGGTGATCCGTGCCAGTATGGGGGCGATTTTTCATGTCCCGATGGAGCTGGATGTAAGTCTGGATAGCCTGGCGGATCGATATGAGCACATCGGCTGCCTGGATATGCAGGGCGAGCCGCTGCATTCCAAAGCTTTCAAAGCATGTGATTGTTATCTGTTCGGAAATGAAGCGCGTGGGGTGCCTCGTGACCAGCTGGATCGCCTGGGTGCCAAGGCGTTCACCATTCCGGGGGCCGGTCTGATTGAATCACTGAACTTGGGTACGGCGGTTAGCCTGAGCGTTTACGAACGTCAGCGTCAGAGCTGAGAAAGGCAGTGGCCGTGCGGCCACTGCGGTGTTGAAGGGGTGAAGGGGGATCAGAAGCGGTAGCCGAAGCTCGCCTTGATACTGCGCTCGCCACCGAAATAGCAGAACTCCAGTGAGTTACAGGACGCCACGTATTCCTTGTCCAGCAGGTTGTTTACGTTCAGCTGAACATAGGCATCACCCGAGCCCATGCGGCCCAGTTCATAATGCAATGCCATATCCACCAGCGTGTAGCTTGGCAGGGTATGCGTATTGGCACGGTCAGCCTGAATATTCCGGTAATGACGCACGCCCAGAGATGAGGTCAGTGCGTTGAGGCGATAATCCAGCCAGAGATTGGCCTGATGTTTGGGCGAGTAGATTACGTCATTGCCCTGATTGCCGTCGTCGCTCTTGCTGTATTTGGCATCGGTGTAGCTGTAGCTGGCATTCAGTGCTACCGCCGGTGTCAGCTGTGTACGCGCTTCAAGCTCCAGGCCCTGTGACTCAATCTCGCCAATGGCGCGGTAAGGGTCGGTGGGCTGCTCCTTGGTGGCAATGTTGCTCTGGGTAATATGGAACAGAGCTGCGTTATAGCTGCTGTTGCTGCCGACCGGTTCGTATTTCAGACCCACCTCATACTGTTCACCTTCCATCGGTTGCAGCAGATCCCCGTTGGCATCGACAAAGCTGGTCGGAGTGAAACCGGTTGAGTAGCTGGCATAGGGCGCCAGTCCGTTATCCATCAGGTAAAGCGCTGCCAGGCGGCCACTGAACTGACCTTCATCCAGCTCGCTGGTGGTGCCGGTGCTCAGGCCCTTGTTGCGAATTTCCACCTGGTCATAACGACCGCCCACTGCAAAGCGCCACTTGCCCTGAGTGATCTGATCCTGCAGGTAGAAGCCGGTCTGTTTCAGGCGGTGCTCTTCCTCGGTGGCGGGCCACATCGAAGTGGGCTCTGTGCCATAGACCGGATCGAAGGGGTTAATGTTGGAGAAGGCGCCGGACGGCCAGCTCACTTCATTATTACGGTACTGGTAGTCCAGCCCCACCAGCAGACGGTGCTCGGTGTTGCCGTGGGCGAGGAAGCCTTCCAACTGGTTATCGATGGTCCAGGCTGACAGGTCTTCTTCACCGCCGGAGTAGTAGCGGGTGAGTTCATTTTCGTTGGCCCAGCCGTAGGCGTATACCTGCTGGTTTTCTACCTCAGAGCTCAGGTGGCGTGCTTTCTGGCGGAAGGTCCAGCGGTCATTGAAATGGTGCTCAAGGGCATAGCCAAACAGCTGCTGGGAACGGTCGAACTTGTCGTAATCGTCTTCGCCTTCAAAGAAATTGTTGCTGATGCGGCGACCGTTGTAATCCACGACCGTACCTTCATAGGGAAGGCCGGAATGGTAACCGCCCTCGGGCTCATCATGCAGGTAGGCCATGACATCCAGCGTGGTAGCATCCGACATCCGCCATGTCAGTGCGGCGTTGAGGGCTCGACGCTCCTCTTCCACGGGGCCAAACTGGGTGTCCTGTGCACTGACAATGCCGCCCAGACGGAACGCCAGTTCATCGTTTTCACTGACCGGGCCGGTGAGATCGAATGCCAGGCTGCGATGGGCGTTATTACCGGCACTGAGGCGTACTTCGCCACCGGAGGTGAACTCCGGCTTGCGGCTCTTCAGTGCAACCAGGCCACCGGGGGAGGCGCGGCCGTAGAGAACAGAAGCCGGACCGCGTACGACTTCAATGCTGTCCAGGAACCAGGGATCGATCACCGTGGCAGTGTAGGAGTTGGTATCCCCCATCAGCTTGAGGCCATCCAGGTAAGTGTTGCCAATGCTGCCATCGGAGAAGCCGCGCAGCACCAGGTAGTCATAGCGGTTGGATGCGCCGACCTGGTTGGTGAAAATGCCCGGCGTATAGTTGGCGGCACGCTGCACGCTCTGTGCACCACGGCGTTCAAACTCATCTCGGCTGATAACAGACACCGCCTGAGGCGTTTCGACCAAAGGGGTTTCCAGTTTGGTGGCACCCTCTGTGGCGGTGATGACCAGGGTGTCCTGCTCGGTGGTATCTGTCTCCGCGGCGTATGAAAGGCCGCTGAAGGCTGCACCTGCGGTGGCCAGCGTGATGGCTGCGGACAGCTTGCTGTATCTGAACATTCTAGTCTCTACTCAATTTGCGTTGACTGAAAATGAGAATGATTCCATTTAATGGTTATGCGCAGTTATGCAATATGACAAAATGGTTATGAGAACTGTTCAGGTTTGGCGCAGAAGGCTACCGGGCGAGTATCCGAACTGCCGCTTGAACGCAGTTGTAAAGTTGGAGGCGTGACGATAGCCGCAAATATAGGCGGTGTGCTCAATGGCATGACCACTGGCGAGCAGGGCGTGTGCCTTGGTTAAACGCTGGCGGCGGATAAAGTCGAACAGTGGCTCCCCGAACAGGTCGCGGAACTTGCTGCGCATACTACTGCCACTCATGGCGGTCTGTTGCGCCAGGGTTGCCAGTTCATAAGGTGCTTCGGGTGCCGCAATGATTTGCGCATGTAGTGCATGGAGTCGGGAAGACTCGGCCGGTGACAGCTTTTTGTTCACTGTCAGCGGTTGTTGCGCCTGCTGTTGCCCGTGCTGCCCCAAGAGTTGTAAGGCCAAACCTTCCAGAACAAGTCTGTCGGCAGTATCGAGCGAGGAGCGCGAGGGTTGCTCATTCAACTGCTGATGTAGCGCAGGTGAAAGCCGCCAGAGTTGAGGCGTATCGGATGCGGTTAGCTGTTCAAGCAGCTGGCTGAGGGGGGAGTTATCCGGGAGCCGCTGGGGGCAGGCCAGCGTGAGCGTGCGCAGATGTTGTTCGGCGCGGTGATATACAGTGACCGGCTGAGCCTGTTTTAAGCACAGGCTCAGCGCCATGCCCGGTTGCAGGGCAAAGGATTGGTGACCGACACTGAAATCGAGCTGCCCTTCGAGTACCGAGCAGATGAACAGATCCGAGGCTCCGGCAGAACGTGATTCATAGGGGCTCAACACCTGAACATCTGAGAGGGTAAGCTGAAAACCCGAGGCCAGGGACTGTTCGCGCACACGGCCTCGCAATACCGGGCGCGAGGCACTGTGACCCGCTTCTGGAAAGCAGTATCGAATATCGTATTTACGGCCCAGTGCATGAAAGTCACTGGCGGTAAAAGATGTATCAGCAGGTGTAGCAGCCGGGTTCACGTCCAGACTCCAGGTAAGGGCGATAGCACTTAAAAGTGAAATATTGTAAATGATAAACATTATCTTTTTAAGGGAGTGCGGTAATGACAGCCATAATGTCAGCTGACAATCAGAACATACTGACTGAGCTGCGAACGCCTCGCCTGCGTCATTTGGCCTGGCTCTGTCAGGCACCCCAGCTTTATGTGGGAGAACAAAGTTTCATGCCCCAAGACTGGCTGCCCAGTGGTTGGCACCAGACTTTACTGGCGTGGGAGCAGCAGCCCGATCAGGCCCCCAAACGCCTACAAACACCGGCTCCGCGACGCTTGGGGGCCTATTTTGAAATTCTCTACCAGGTTCTGATCGAAGACCTGCTGGGGTGGATTATCGAGGCTCAGAATCAACAGATCATCAAGGGTGGTCAAACATTGGGTGAGCTGGATTTTCTTGTGCGCAACCAGCACACCGGAGGCCTTGAGCATCATGAAATCGCGGTGAAGTTCTACCTTGGGTATCCCGGTCAGTCAGGGGAGGCGTCGCTCTGGTATGGGCCGAACAGCCGGGATCGGCTCGACATCAAGACAGATCGGCTGCTGACCCATCAATCAAACATGGCGCTGCGTCCGGAAGGGCAGCAGTTGTTGCAGCAATTGGGGCTGGATGAGCCGGTAACACCGAAAGTGTTCATGCCCGGTTACCTGTTCCAGCCTGAGGGGAATGCCTTGCCGCTGCCTGAGCAGGTCGATGCAGATCTTCATACCGGCCACTGGCGCCGGTTAAGCACTTTTTCGGTGGCAGGTGGGGTCTGGGTGCCGCTGCACAAGCCCGACTGGCTGGGACCTTATTGGCAGTCAGACTGTCCCGAGCCAAGTGCCGTAGAGGCCAGAGTCCGTGAGTGCACAGAGCAGGCCTGGCCCTGTCTTTTGGCGCGTCTGGAACAGACTGAGCTGGGGTGGCAGGAACGCGAGCGTTGCTTTTTAGTCCCCGATGTTTGGCCCGGAGCTGCTGTAAGATCCTGAGCGCCATTCCGGGCGCTGTCTTGGTGCTGTCATTGGGTGTTGACTAAAGTGGTAGGAAGCAAGTCTCTTTTGTTTACATTCATACATGTATGAATGTAAAATTTGACTTTATCTACCAACTCTCGGGATCCACGTAATGATGACATCCGTTTCCAGGTGGCGAGTCCTCCTGCTGGCCGGCGCAACGCTGTTGCTGAGCGCCTGTAGCGAAGAACAGAAGCAGGCCGAGGCCGGTGCACAGAGTATGCCGCCGGTAACGACTGAAGTAGCGACCATCCAGCGCCAGGATATTGCGCTGAATAAAGCCTATTCATCACTGCTGACCAGTGAACATGAAGTCACACTGGTGGCACGTGTAAATGGCACCTTGCAGACCCGTCAGTTTGAGCAGGGTGACCAGGTCAGCGAAGGCCAGCTGCTCTACACCATCGAGCCCGAGCAGTACGAGGCGATGGTGAAGCAGCACGAAGCCGATCTGCAAAGTGCCAAGGCTGAACTGGCACGTGCGGGCCGTGATGCCGAGCGTTACAAATCCCTGCTGGCGCGCAGCTCGGTCAGCCGCCAGCAATACGATCAGGCCCTGGCTGAACAGCAGGTTGCGCGAGCACGTGTGGCTCAGGCTGAAGCCGCCTTGGCCAGCGCCAATATCGATCTGGGCTATACCCGTGTGACTGCGCCGGTCTCCGGTCGTATCGGTCTGAGTCAGATCAATCTGGGTAACCTGGTTAACGCCGGTACTGAGCTGGTCACCATCACCCCGCTGGACCCTCTGGAAGTCCGTTTCCAGATGCCGCTCAAGGATGCGTTGGAACTGCGCAGCCAGCTGGAACTGGATGATCTCAACCAGATTCATGCCAGCCTGAGCGTGGCCGGTGGCAGTGGTCAGGCAGATACCGAGCTGCAGGGCACGCTGGACTTCCTGGGTGTTCGTGTTGATCAGAAAACCAGTACGGTTCAGGCGTCTGCAAGCTTTGCCAACCCGGGTGCCAAGGTGCTGCCCGGTCAGTTCGTGCGTGTCAGCATCGAAGGTCTCAAGCGCTACAACGTGCTGGCGGTGCCGGAGATTGCGGTTACCCAGGGCCTGATGGGGCCTCAGGTGTTCGTGGTTGATGATGAGAACAAGGCCCGTGCCCGCACCATTGAACTGGGTGAAATTGCCGGTGAAATGCAGATTGTTGTGAGCGGCCTGGAATCCGGCGACAAGGTGGTTGTGGGTGATCCGTCCGGTATCAAGCCGGGCACACCGATCAAAGCGGCGTCTGCCCAGGGTGACGATGCATGAACTTCGCCAATTTCTTTATAAAACGGCCGATCTTCGCCACCGTACTGGCGATCATCCTGACAGTGATCGGGGTGGTCAGCCTGCGCGTGTTGCCGATCGAGCAGTACCCGAGTGTGGTACCGCCCAGTGTGTCGGTGGAGGCTACCTTCCCCGGTGCTAACGCCGAAACGGTGGCGCAAACAGTCGCTGCGCCTCTGGCCGAGGCCATCAACGGTGTCGAGGACATGATCTACATGACCTCCACCAGTGCCGATAACGGTTTGATGTCGATGGAGGTGTCCTTCAACGTTGGCACCGATGGTGATATGAACACCGTAAACGTCAACAACCGTGTGCAGGGGGCCTTGTCCCAGTTGCCGGACTCGGTGCGGGCACAGGGCGTAAAGGTTGAGCAGCGCTCCAATTCCATCCTGTTGCTGCTGGCATTGATCTCGCCGGAAGGTGACTACGACAACGTCTACATGCAGAACTATGCGACCCTCAATATCCTCGACGAACTGCGCCAGATTCCGGGCGTGGGTGCTGCCGAGGTGCTGGGTGGTGGCGAGTTTGCCATGCGTGTCTGGATGGACCCGCAGAAACTGGCACAGTACGACCTGACACCGACTGAAGTGGCAGCGGCCATCCGTGCCCAGAACACCGAAGTACCGGCAGGTAACCTGGCAGGCACCCCGCAGAGTGAGCCGCGTGCCTACACTTACACCGTCAATGCGGGCGGGCGTCTGTCCAGTGCAGATGACTTCCGTAATATCTATCTGCGTACCAACGCGGATGGCTCGGCACTGCTGCTGAAAGATGTAGCACGAGTAGAACTGGGTGCGTCTTTCTACGGTGTAGAAGCACGCCTTGATAGCGCCACCATGGCACCGATTATCATCAACCAGCAGCCGGGTGCCAACGCGCTGGAAACGGCTGATGCGGTGAAGGCGAAGGTAGAAGAGCTGTCTCAGCGTTTCCCGCCGGGGCTGGAATATGTGGTGCCTTACGACACCACACTGTTTATCTCCGCTTCCGTGGATACGGTGATCCAAACCTTCATCGAAGCCTTTCTGATTGTGGGTGTCATCCTGTATGTCTTCCTGCAGAACTGGCGTTTTACCATCATCGCCATGTCGGTGGTGCCGGTATCGGTGGTGGCCACTTTTGCGGGTTTCTACCTGTTCGATTTCTCGCTGAACCTGCTGACGCTGTTCGCACTGGTGCTCTCGATAGGCATAGTGGTGGACGATGCCATCCTTGTGGTGGAGAACGTGGAGCGTGTGCTGGCGGAAGATGAAAACATCAGCGTGCGCGAGGCCACGGTACTGGCGATGAAAGAAGTGGGTGGGCCGGTTATTGCCACCTCGTTCATCATGGCGGCGGTATTTATTCCGGTCGCCTTCCTGGGCGGTTTTACCGGCCAGATCTACCAGCAGTTTGCATTGACGGTAGCCATTTCCGTTGGTTTCTCGGCCCTGATGGCGCTGACCTTCACGCCGGCTCTGTCTGCCGTGTTTATCAAGCACCACAAGCCGGGTGAGAAGGAAAGCGGCTTCATGCATGCCTTCCATGCCCCCCTGCGCTGGTTCGAGCGTGGCTTCAGTGCGGTGACCGCTCTGTTTACCCGCATCGTAACCTTCCTGGTACGACGCTGGGTGGTGGCGCTGGTGCTGACTGCCGGTTTCAGTTACGCCTCCTGGTGGATGTTTGCCAATACGCCCACCACGCTGGTGCCGCAAACCGACCAGGGCATTGTGCTGGTCAGTGTGCAGCTGCCGGATGCGGCGTCGCTGGATCGTACCAACGACTACATGGATAACGTCAGCAAGCAGATTCAGGAAATTCCGGGCGTTGATCACGTCGCAGCGGTGGCCGGTTACGACATCCTCACCAGTGCCGTCAACAGCGCGCGTGGCGTTATGTTTGTGAGCCTGGTGCCCTGGGAAGACCGAGACCTGAAGGTAGATCCGCTGATCGGCCAGATCATGCAGATCGGTGCCATGACGCCGGGCGGCAGTGCTATCGCCTTCAACATGCCGCCGATTATGGGGCTGTCTACCACCGGTGGCTTCACCGGCTATCTGCAGTCCTATGGCGGTGCATCACCTGAAGAGCTGTATCAGGCTTCGGTGAAAGTGATGCAGGCAGCGAACGAGCATCCGGCGCTGAACCGTGTGTTCACTACCTTCAACGTCAATGTACCGTCCTACCGGGCCGAAATTGATCGCCAGAAGGCGCTGAGCTACGGCGTGGCACTGGAAGATCTGAACGCGACGCTGTCCAACACTCTGGGTAATGGTTTCGTTAACTACTTCAGTTACCAGAACCGCAACTTCCAGGTATTCCTGCAGAACGAAGATGCCTACCGTCAGCAGCCGGACGACCTCAACACCATCTTTGTCCGCAGCGGCATTAGTGGTGAGCGTCTGCCCCTGTCTGAGCTGGTTACACTGGAGCGTCAGCTGGCACCCGCAGTGGTTTCCCGCTTCGGTGTCTACCTGGGTGCGCAGTTCCAGGGTGGACCGGCGACCGGTTACAGCTCCGGTCAGGCCGTGGCGGCAATGGAAGAAGTGGTCCAGGAAACTTTGGGTGACAACTGGGGTATGGGCTGGACCGGTACTGCCTATCAGGAAACCACCGTCGGCAACACAGCCGCACTGGCCGTGGGCTTCGGTATCCTGATGATGTTCCTGATCCTGGCGGCCCAGTATGAAAGCTGGTCGCTGCCGCTGGCGGTACTGACAGCAACGCCGTTTGCCTTCTTTGGTGCCGTGGGTGGCATCATGATGCGCAGTCTGGATGTCAGTGTGTATGTGGAGATCGGCTTGCTGGTGGTTGTGGGCCTGGCGGCGAAGAATGCGATCTTGATCGTCGAGTTTGCCGAGCTGCAACGTCGTGAGCTGGGTAAAAGTATTCAGGAAGCAGCGATTACAGCGGCGGAACTGCGATTCCGTCCCATCGTAATGACATCGCTGGCGTTTATCCTGGGTACCATCCCGCTGGCCTTGGCTACCGGTGCCAGTGATACCAGCAGTCACCACATCGGTACGGCGGTATCCGTGGGTATGGCGTCTGTTGCCATTATCGGTAGCTGCTTTGTACCGACGTTCTACGCAATGATCGCTTCGGTTTCGGAGTGGCTGCAGAGCAAACGCTCATCGTCTGACGAGCAGGGGAAGGTTGGAGACGTTACCAGCTAACCTATCCTGACAAGCTACATACTGAAAAGGGCGCCTCGGCGCCCTTTCTTGTGTTCGTTTATGTAGTTTAATGTGGAATCAGTCAGGACTTTCCGTGCCGCCCATCATGTTCAGCAGGGTGTCCAGCAATACGCGACCCTGCTGCGAGATGGAGTAGTCTTCCGGCTGGCGAATCCAGGTATGGAAAAGACCGGATAAAAGCGCATAGAGCATTTCGGTCGCGACATCAGCCGAGATGTTTTTCAGCTGCCCCTGGGCTTCTGCCATCTTGAAGTAGTGCTGCAGTACCCCGAAGATTTCTTCAGTGATTTCCCGCTCCATTTCCTGCGGGTCGATATCGCCGAAGAGTTCGCAACGGTAGGTGAGAATGGTGTGCACGCGGATTTTTTGCGGCGTTTCCAGCTGTTCAAGGCCATGGATGCAGGCTGCACGGATGGCTTCCAGTGGCGAAGCTTGCGGGCAGACCGTATCAACCTGGTCAAACAGATCCTGGAAGGGCAGGTGGACACGCTGTAGCATGGCCTTGACCAGGTCGGCCTTGTTCTTGAAATGCCAGTAAAGCGCACCCCGAGTCATGCCTGCGTGTCGTGCGACCTGTTCCAGAGAAGTACGGGCAACACCGTGCTCCAGAAACATCTCTTCTGCGGCATCAATGAGCGCCTCACGGGTGGCCGCAGCTTCAGCTTTGGTACGTCTTACCATCGCGTTAAAGCTCCAAATACGTGTACGGGAAATAGGGTTAAGTTTACCGTATCGGGGCCTGAAAAACATCTATACATCTCTGTTTGTATGTTTAATGGTGCCCACTCCCGGCCAGGTTATTTACATATCTTTACGCTAAATTAACCCTTGTTTAAGCATGGGAAAGTTAAAATTGAACAACTGCTGAATTAAGCCAATCAATTCTAAGGATGGTTGTTCCATGAGAGCTTACCTGTTGCAGGTGCATCGCTGGCTGGCGTTGTGCCTCACCCCTCTGTTTATCCTCATTACCTTGACCGGCATCGTGCTGGCATTCAAGCCGGTGGTCGAGGATCTGGCACCCTCTGCCTATCCAGGCGAGGTGGATGTTTCACAGCTGACACGACTGGTATCAACCGCATCCTCTGACGGCAATATCCGCTCTATCGAGCGCAGTGATGTTGATGGCCAGTGGCGTGCCCCTGGCATTGGCGAATACCGTTTGAGCGATTTTGAGCGAGTGGGGGATGCCGAGGATGCAACGGGCGCTTTCTTTGCCTGGGTGAAGGACTTCCACAAGGATCTGCTCGTTGATGCCGGCTGGCTGGTTGAGTGGGTCACCTATGCCATGCTGGCGATTATGGTGGCAGGTGTGTTCCTGGGCTGGCCCAAGTTCAGCCAGTCCCTGATCGGTTGGCACCAGTGGCTGGGTGTCTGGCTTCTCCCGCTGGCGCTGCTGCTGCCGCTGACGGCAATATTGATGACCTTGCATGTAGGGCGGCCAGACCTGGGGTTGCAACGCGGGGCTGGCGCGACGCATTTGGCGCAGGGTATTCAGCAGGCGTCAGAGCGCTATGATCTTACGAGTATTCAGAGTGCCAGCCGTTTCAAGGCGGGCTCCGTCCTGATTCAAACCTCGGACCAGACATTGGTTGTCAGTGGTGGGCAGGTCACCCCCATCGATGTTGAATCCAACTTGCCCAAGCAGCTCCATGAGGGTCTTTGGGCAGGCTGGTTCTCCGGTCTGTTTAACGTGCTTGCCGGCAGTCTGGTGCTGGGGCTTACCCTGACCGGCGCGATTAACTGGCTGCGCCGCCAGCGTCTGGCCCGCTCCAGCCAAGTCAGCGGAAATGCTGAAGTGCTGGTGCTCTTTGCCAGCCAGACCGGTACCGGGCAGGGGCTGGCAAATGCGACGGCAGGTGCGCTTGAGCAGGCCGGGATCCAGGTTGACCAGGGCGCACTGCCAGCGTTCAAGCCGGAAGACTGGCAGCGTTACCGCCAGGTGCTGGTGGTGTGCTCCACGACCGGTGAGGGACAGTTGCCGGACATGGCAAAAAGCTGGGTTAAGGCACTTAAAGGTGATCAACTCAAGGATGTCAGCTTCAGTCTGCTGGCATTGGGTGATCGTCGTTACAGACAATTCTGCGCCGGTGGCCATCAACTGCAGACAGCGCTGATGAACGCGGGTGCTGTTGAACAAATACCGCTGCATGAAGTGGATGGGGACCCCTCTGATGACTGGTCTGCCTGGATGCAACGGCTTGCCGAGCACAACGGCTGGTCCCTTCAGTCGCAAACCCTGGAGCGCCAGCGTCAGACATGTCAGGCGAAACTGGTTGAGCGTGTGCGCCTTGATGAGGCACTGGATGCCGATAGCCCCAGCAGCTATGGCCTGATACTGGAAGTGCCGGAGCAGACTCGCTTTGCACCGGGGGACCTGGTCCAGGTTCAGCCAGTACCCGGTGCCGAGCCTCGAACCTACTCGGTGGGTTCTTCATCAGATGTGAGCCCCGGGCGTATTCGCTTAACGGTCGGCCTGCTGCGCTATGAAAATGAGCAGGGAGAAGAGGTGCTGGGATTGGGCAGCAGCGAGCTTTGCCTGAACTGGCCGGTAGGTGAGTCGCGCGAGCTTGAACTGGTCTCACACCCCGGCTTCAACCCGCCCGAGGATAGTGAGCAGCCCTTGATCCTGGTCGCCACCGGCTGTGGTATCGCTCCCTTTATCGGCTTTCTTGAAGCACGGGCAGCGGCGGGGCGGAAAGGGCCGGTCTGGTTGCTGTTCGGCAACCGGTATCAGGAAGGTGATTTCCTCTACCGGGATCAGATTGAAGCTTTGGCACAACAGAATGTCATTACCGACCTGGATACGGTGTTTTCCCGAGACGGCGGTTCGCAACGCTATATTACCGAGCGTCTGCAGCAGCGCAGTGACCAGCTGATGGACTGGATAAACCGTGGTGCAGCCCTGTATATCTGCGGCCGCGCGTCTACCCTGGGGCGGGGCGTTGATGACCTCTTGCATGGATTGCTGCAGGCACGTGGCATGAATGCAGAAGAGGCCGCTCTGGAGTTGCAGCGCTGGGAGCAGTCCGGTGTGATGCACCGCGACCTGTTTGACTGACAGGCTGGTTTCACAGGGGGCAATTGGCCCCCTGATGTTGAACAGGATCAACCCAGATAGACAAAGCTGTTACAGATGGCAGCATTTCTTGTGACAGAGCACTAGAATGAAGCATTCAACGGTTTATGTTTGATTTGCTGCCATGTTTCCAATGTCCCGATTCTGTTTCACATTTCTGCTTTCAGGTGTATTGCTTGCGTCGCCACTGGCTCAGGCTGAGGTGCGCCGTATCGTGCACCCTGATGGCCGTGTGGAGTACACCAACATTGCCCCCCAGCAAAAAGCGGGCGTGGTAAGCACCTATTACAAATACCGCAAGGATAACGGGGTACTATCGTTTACGGATGAGAAGCCCAGCGGTGTGGAGTACGAAGTGGTGCGCTTCGACTGCTATGCCTGTCAGGTCAATTCAACCGTTAACTGGGAAACCACGCCGCTGTTTCTCGAACCCTATCGCAACCTCGTGAACCGTTTTGCCGATGCCCACGGGGTAGATCCTGCGCTGGTCCGGGCGATTATTCATGCCGAATCCGCCTTTAACCCTGCCGCCTTGTCACGGGTAGGGGCACAGGGCCTGATGCAGCTGATGCCGGGCACTGCAGGGGAGTTGGGCGTTACCAACCCGCTGGATGCCGAACAGAATATCTCCGGCGGGGTGCGTTATCTGGCCAAACTGCTGAAGCTCTACGATGGCAACACCCGACTTGCTACTGCGGCCTATAACGCCGGCCCCGGCGCTGTTGGCGAGTACTCTGGCGTACCGCCTTATGCTGAAACCCAAGCCTATGTGAAGCGTGTGGCCATTCTGCACCGCCGCTACCAAACCGTCGAATAGGTATCGGGCACTACGGGTTTACCCAATATCTGGTGGCTTCGGGCTCAATAAAACTGCTAATCTGAACGGACAGTTGTGTTGAGCAGGTGCCGGATCATGACAGGAATCGAGCCTCAAAAACGGAACGCGGTGCGGGGACTGATAATTCAGAATGATCAGGTTCTGCTGCTGAAAAAAGATGGCTATGAAACCGGTGGTGTGCGCTATGCCCTGCCCGGTGGTGGCCAGGATGCAGGTGAATCCCTGGCTGATGCGCTCAAACGCGAGTGTCAGGAGGAGATCGGTAGCAGTGCCGAGGTTGGCAACCTGGTGGCCGTGACTGATTTCATCAAGCAGCGTGCTACCGAACCGGTCACCTGGCGTCATGTGGTTGAATTCCTGTTTCTTTGCTCGCTCCCCGATGACTACCAGCCGAGAAATGGCCCTGCGCCCGATAAACACCAGGTGGATGTGGTGTGGATGCCGGTTGCCCGTCTAGGTGAGCTGCAACTGTTTCCCCAGTTTTTGAATACGCTGATTCCAGCCATTACAGGCGGTCAAACTCAGGATATTTATCAGGGACGTTTTGTCGATACGGGGTTTGAGGACTAGCTGCTGGTTTGAGCAAGCAGTGTTATTGCCGCGCTCTATCGATCCCACTTACTATCGCAAGATATCAACCTGCTTGCGTATTAAGTCAAATAGCTGCCTTCAGACTCTCTTAGTATGTGGTGACAGTCCTGCCGGAGCTTGCAGGTATTCGCAGCACAATAAGAGGAACAAAGATGGCCGCGTACGTTATTTTCGATATCGATATTTTCAACCTTGAGCGCTACCAGGAATTCATGATGAAGGCGAAGCCTGCGATTGAAGAGGCGGGTGGTAAATACCTGGCCCGTGGTGGTGAGCACAAGGTGCTGGAAGGTGACTGGGAACCGCGTCGCATTGTGTTGTTTGAGTTTCCCTCCATGGAAAAGGCTGAAGCATTTTACTACAGCGACCTGTATCAAAGCCTGAAATCGATTCGCGATGAGTGCAGTCACGGCCGTGTTGTTGTGGTGGAAGGGCTTTAAGTACGACAAAAACACTGTGAGTGAGGAGGTCGGCAGGGTGTTGCGCGCATCTCGGTCTTCTCATGCTCAAGCAGCATCAATAAGGTTTGGTTATGAATCTCAATATTAAAGGCCGTAAGGCGATAGTCTGTGGCGCATCCAAGGGGCTAGGGCGTGCCTGCGCATTGGCGCTGGCTGAAGAGGGCGTTGACCTGGTGATCAATGCCCGCAGCCCGGAAGCATTGGAAATTACGGCTAAGGAAATCAGCGAGCAAACCGGTGTCAGCGTTCAAGCGGTGGCGGCTGACATCACAACGGAGGTTGGTCGTGCCCAAGTACTGGCAGCCTGCCCAGATCCCGATATTCTGGTGACCAACGCCGGTGGTCCACCTCCCGGCGACTTCCGCGACTGGGATGAAAAATCCTGGCATGACGCTGTAGATGCCAACATGCTGACACCGATTTTCCTGATGCAGGCGGTGGTTGATGGCATGCTGGAACGTGGCTTTGGCCGCATCGTCAATATCACTTCTTCAGCGGTTAAAGCGCCTATCTCTATTCTGGGGCTGTCCAATGGTGCACGTACGGGCCTGACCGGTTTTGTCGCGGGCCTGTCCCGTGAAACCGTTGCTAAAAACGTGACGATCAACAACCTGTTGCCGGGCTCATTTGAAACTGATCGTTTGACCTCAACGGTCGAGTCCTATGCCAAAAAACTGGGTGTTACCGCTGACCAGGTACGCCAGCAGCAGATCGAAGCCAGCCCGGCCAAGCGTTTTGGTGATCCTGCCGAATTTGGTGCCATGTGTGCCTTTATCTGTGGTGCCCAGGCTGGCTTCATCACCGGCCAGAACCTGCTGCTGGATGGCGGTGCCTACCCGGGTACGTTCTAAAGATTCAGCTCCAAGTCGCTGTATCGCGGTTTCACTGCGCTTCAGGCAGAGGCGCAGTGAACTTGCTCCCGCTTTCACTCGTGTGATGCTTTTCTGACTCCCGCTGGTATAGCTATGCAAGGCTGCTGCCGGTGCGTATTCTCTTGGCTTGATCAGCCTCGATAAAACGGACACCGGTTGTTGTTATGGATAAAAAATACAAAGCACGAATTGAGCGGGTGCTGGCCTATATCGAAGAACGACTGCCGGAAAAGCTGTTACTGTCTGAAGTGGCCGCCGTGAGCCATTTTTCGGAGTATCACTTCCATCGTATTTTTACCGCCGTCCTGGGCGAAACTGTTAACGATTATATCGCCAGGCGCCGGCTGGAACGTGCTATTAACAGGTTGATTTTCAAACCTGATATTCCCATCACGCAAATCGCGCTGGATCACGGATACTCATCAAGTGCGAATTTCTCCAAGGCTGTCAGTCTGCATTTCGGATTCAGTCCCAGTGAAATACGTAATCCCGCCAAGATTAAAAATAGCAAGATTGGAAAACTGCAAAGCAAGTATGGAAAAGTCTTCAACCCCTTCGATTTATATCCTGATGCCATCACTGCTGAGGTGATAAAAAGCAAACCGCAAAAGGATGTAATCATGAATGTTGAAATCAAGGAATTGGCCGGGATGCCTGTCAGCACCCTGGTATCCGAAGGGGGATACACCCCTGAATCCATCTATGCGACCTGGGACAGGTTGATTGGTTGGGCTGAAAACAGTGGAATAGCAGCCTCCAAACAGACTCGCTTTGCGCTGGCGTACGATAACCCGACGGTTACACCAATCGACAAGTGCCGCTATACCGCTGCAATCGTCATTCCGGAGTCGGTGCCGGTTGCGGAGCCCTTTGTAAAGTCGGAGATCCCCGCCGGCAAATACGCGGTGCTGTATTTCAAAGGGACACCCGAAGAGACCTTGCAGGCTCAGCTTGGCCTTTATGCCGAGTGGTTTCCGGATAGCGGATTTGAGCCGGATAACTACCCGATGATGGAGCATTACCTGAATGATGCCCGTGTTGATGGGTACGTTGAGATGGAAATTTACGTCAAGTTGAAACCCCTGTAATGGTGTTCAGCCTGGAGTGATCATCTGGTCCTCACTTCAGGCTGTTTAAACCGGTCTCGACAAAGGCTTCTGTCCTGTGTCACAACTGAGTTATTGGAATCCGGCAGGGCTTACGTTACCGCACAGGCTGCAGGTATATCAGTGCAAGGCAATCAGGAGTAAAGACGTCCATGACTTCGTTTATCGCGTTTATCATTGCAGCAACACTCCTGACCCTGACACCAGGCGTGGATACGGCTATGGTACTGAGAGCGTCGCTTGGCAGTCATCGGCGTGTGGCATTCTGTGCCGCATCCGGTGTTGTTCTGGGCTGTTTGGCCTGGGGAGGCGCCGTATCCCTCGGTTTGGGGATTGTATTGCAGGCCTCGGAATGGCTATATCTAGCCGTTAAGTTGGCTGGTGCGGCTTACCTGATCTGGCTCGGTCTCGGCCTGCTGCTGCAGCCTCGTAAAAAGATTGATTCTGATGGCAGCCACCCCGGTTTGCAGCCTTGGGTGGCCTTCAGACAGGGTCTGGTAACCAACCTGCTCAACCCCAAAATCGGCATTTTCTATGTCTCGTTCTTACCCCAGTTCATTCCTTCTGAGATGAGTGTGTCGCTGTACTCGTTCTTTCTAGCAAGCGTTCACGCGGTACTCACGCTGTTGTGGTTTACTCTGTTAATCCTGATTGCCAGCAGGATCAGCCGATGGATGCAGAGCCCGCGGGTCATTTCGCGATTTGATCGTATCACCGGTGGCCTTTTCATCGGTTTTGGTGCCCGGCTGGCTTTGTCCCAGGGGTAAAACCTATCTGCTGTGTTATCGCAGAATGCTTGCTTTTACATTCGGAAACTCTGGACTAAGCTGAATCCGTTTCGCATTGCAAAATGTACGAAGACCAATCCTGCTGGCGAGCGTTTGGTCAGTGTCAGTTCCTGTGCGTGGGCTGCATGAAAAAGGAGTCTTTCGATGACGCTCTCAAAGCAGTTGATGTTGTTGATATCGGCCATGTTCCTGGCCATCTTCTCGATAAACTTCTACACCAGTCTGAATAACATCCGCGACTACCTTCAGGAAGAGTCCGAAGTACATGCTCAGGATACTGCGACGTCTCTCGGGCTCTCGCTTAGCCCCTATATTCTTGATCAAGACGACACCATCCTCTCAACAATGGTCAACTCCATCTTTGACCGTGGCTACTATCTTGAGATACGGCTGGAAAATATCGATGGTGAAGAACTGCTGAGCCGCACCAACCCCAAACGTTTCGAACAGGTGCCCGAGTGGTTTACCGAACTGTTCCCACTGACTACATCCACTGCCAAATCGGAAATTGATGCCGGTTGGGTGGTCGGCGGAACGGTCTACGTCACCACGCACCCGGGCCTTGGCTACCTGAAACTCTGGCAGCAGGCCCAGGATTCACTAATGTTTGCAGCCATCGTACTGGCTGTCTTTGTCATCCTGCTGTTCTGTATGCTGCTTCTGGTGCTGAGGCCGCTGAACAAAATCAACCAGCTGGCCCTGAGCATAGGCGAAGGCGACTTTGCCCGAATTGATTCACTGCCCTGGACCACCGAAATCCGGAATGTCGCCAAGTCGATGAACCTCATGTCCGGCAAGATCGAAAAGGTCATCACCAACCTGAATAACCGCCTCGAGGAGACCGGCAAACGGCTGCATGTAGACGAACTGACGGGTCTTGAAACCAAGGCAACATTTGAAACCGAGATGAAAGAGCGGTTCATGTCTCGCCAGCAGGGCTACCTGTTTATCCTGCGCATTGATGAACTGGGCAAGCTTGCGGCGACCCTGAGTGCTGACAAGGTTGATACGTTCATCAAATCTTTCGTCAACGAAACCCGTGCCGGGCTCAAGGATGAAGGGGTGGCCGGTGATTTCCTGTACCGCATCGTGGGTGCCGAATTCATTCTGATTGCCGACTGCCAGAACCAGGCCAGTGCCGAGTCACTGTGTAAGGCCATTTTAAAGCGGCTTGAAGCGCTTGGAGCTGAATACGATAAGGACAGCGTTGCGCACATCGGTGGCGTGGCGTTCGACCCTCAGGGTACCACCGCAGCGCTGATATCAGCGGCGACAGAAGCTTACGAAAAGGCACGCCTGATTGGCCAGAACAGCTTCGCCATCACCGAATACAGCGCCAATACGCGCAGCATGGATGAGTGGAAACAGCTTGTCGGCGATGTGGTTGATAACCAGAGGGTTGAGGTTAATTACGGCATGAGAGCCTACAACCTCGACGATGATCAGCTGGTTCTGGAAGAGGCCATGTCCAGGGTATTTGATGAGCAGGGCGAGGCGCTGCCTATTGGTACTTTCATTTCCGTAGCGGAAACGCTGGATCGGATCATCGAGTTCGATCTGGACATCGTGTCTCGGGTACTCGACTACATTTGCACTGAGCAGGTCAGCCATACTGTAGCCGTGAATATCTCGTTTACAGCCTTGGCCAGTAATGAATTCCGTGGTCAGTTGTACCCCTTGCTGGAAGCGGACCGAAGTACCACCGAGCACCTGACGTTCAGCATTACTGCCTATGGTGCTACCCGTGATCTGAAGGCGTTCAGCAGCTTCATCGACTTTGCGCATCGTCTGGGCGCCAAGGTAATGCTCAAACGCTTCGAGAGCCGCTTTATCCCGATGGATAACCTCAAGCAGTTCCGTCTCGACTATATCCGTCTGGCACGTATCTATACGGAGAACATTGGCAACGATCCCGAGAAGCGGCGTCTGGTTGAGGCCATGAAGGAGCTGGGCGAACTGCTCAATGTCGATATCCTCGCGGAGTCGGTCGAAACAGACAATGACCTTGAAGCCGTGCGCGAGATTGGACTGACAGCGGCCAGCCGATGAATACCTGCCATCGCCCCCAGCGGTCCGCATACAGACGCATACTCGGTGCGCTCTTGCTAAGCGCACTAATGCTCTTGCCTTCGCCATTCGTCTCAGCCAAGGGGCTGGTTGAGTTCAGCCCTGCACTGTTGGGACGTGTTGAATCCAAGTTCGGCAAGGAAGCCGTACTCCGGTTGCAGGCGTTGAAAAAGCTGGTCGAAAGCAACCAGGCTCTGTCTGAAAATGACAAGATCAAAATCGTGAATGACTTTTTCAATCGCGTGCCGTATTACACCGATTTACAGCATTGGAAGGTGAAGGATTACTGGGCCACGCCTTTCGAAAAACTGACTACCTA
The DNA here is from genome assembly GCF_900155945.1 of Marinobacterium stanieri. GTDB lineage: Bacteria > Pseudomonadota > Gammaproteobacteria > Pseudomonadales > Balneatricaceae > Marinobacterium > Marinobacterium stanieri. The sequence continues at coordinate 185,176 of NZ_FTMN01000007.1, read as the reverse complement.
TGGTGGCGACTGTGAAGACTACTCCATCGCCAAGTATTTCACCCTGCGTGAGTTGGGTGTTCCCGATGATCGTCTGCGCATCATGTACGTAAAAGCGATCAACTGGGGGGAAGCTCACATGGTGCTGACCTACTTTCCCAAGCCCCGTACAATCCCTCTCGTACTCGACAACCTCAACCCCAGAATTCTGCCTGCCAACCAGCGTAAAGACCTGATACCGGTTTACAGCTTCAACGGTGATGGCCTCTGGCTGGCCAAGGAGCGCGGCACAGGTAAGCGCGCCGGCAGCTCGTCAAAAATTGGCCTCTGGTCAGACCTGCAGCGCAGGGTTCAGCAGTAACAATCCATCTTATGGCAGGGCCCTGATGAGGGGAGCCATTATCTGTCAGTATTTTTGAATAGCCCGTCTACTGAGTAATAATGGTATCAGGACGATTTAGGCTTACACATTGGATGTCACCATGAATGTTTCCGAACCACCTGATCTTTTCTTTGAGATCAGCCAGCTATTACCGCCATGGCTTTTGTTGAGCCTGATTCTGATACTGCTTGTCGTGTCTACTTTGCTTTTACTTGCCAATAGAAGGTTGAGCCGGCGCCTGCGTAAGCAGGGAGCAGAGCTGCAGGAAAGCGAACAGTCCTATCGTTATCTGGTCGATAATGCCCATGACGGGATCGCCATCGTGCAAAACAAGCGGCTGGTCTATGTGAACCAGCGCATGTGTGAGATGACCGGCTATGATGAACCGGCACTGCTTGCTTTGGATACATTTCTGCCGCTGATTGCGCCCGAGGCACGGGAAACGATGTTGGGAAATTACATGAGACGTGTGGCTGGACAGGGTGCTCCAAGCCGTTACGAGAGCCTGTTTTTGAGGCGGGATGGCACAAGCTACCCAATCGAAATAACAGGTGTATTGATAAGCTGGGGCGGCATGCCGGCAACGCTGAACGTGGTATCTGATATCAGTGATCGCAAAGCGGCGGAAGAGGCCGTCCACTTTTTGGCACATCACGATACCCTGACCAAACTGCCCAACCGGCACCAGTTTATGGAGAAGCTGGAGTATTCAATCGTTCAGGCATATCGTTCCGGGCAGCGTTTGGCCGTCATGTTTATTGACTTGAACGGGTTCAAGCAGGTCAACGATACCTACGGTCATCACATGGGGGATGAGCTGCTCAAAGGAGTAGCGGGTCGTCTTAAGCAGCAAGTTCGTGACGCAGACACCCTGGCACGTATTGGCGGAGACGAGTTTGTGATCTTAATGCCCAGTGTGACAGGACGTGAAGGTGTCGAGACACTCATTGATCGTATCAGTACTGAACTTGAGCCGCCTTTTGCAATCGAAGAGCAGAGCCTGAAAAGCAGTGCGAGCTTTGGGTACGCGCTTTTCCCTGAAGATGGCCAAACGCCCGCAGAGTTGCTCAAAATAGCTGATCATAAAATGTACCGTGAGAAGCGAGCACTTTCTGAAGGCTAACTTGAGCGAAGGGCTAGGCTTGAAATTTTCTGATTTGAATACTGAGTCACGAGGCAGCAATGAGCGTAATCAAGCGATACCTAGTGGCATTTCTGTTCAGCATCTGCGGATGTGCTTGTTTAATAGCCTATAAGGCAATCGGCTCGTACATCGATGAAAACGGGTTTCTGGTCGAGCCATTCGGGTTTATTCCCTTGTTCTGGTTGTTCCAATTACTGGCCGTGTCAGCCTTCGCCGTGTCTTTTATCAAATCACGGCGTGCTGGCTGACAGTGCTGAATGAAATAACCCCGGAAGCAAGACGCTAAGGTGACCTTTTAACCCCAACCAGCTGAACCACATTACACTCCCCTTGATGAAGCTCACCTTCATCAACCGTCCTGACAACCTCTCTGGCTATCTGCAGGTCCAGTGCTTCAAATTCCTGCTTCAGGTCTGTCAAAGCCATCAGCATATCGAGGTCGCGGGGGCCACCTAAACCGGGGCTGCTCAATTGATCTGGGCTGAACGCTTCCAGAATCAGCACGCCACCGGGTTTCAGGCCAGCAACCACCTTGGCATGGAGTTCACGTCTTAACGCTGAAGGTGTGTGAGCGAAGATGGAAACGATGCCACTCCATTGGTCCTGGCCGGGTTCCAGGTGTGCCAAATCACCGATGTCGTAGTGAATACGGGTACCGGATTTTGATGCCAGCTGCAGTGCCTTTTCGCGCCCGACCACGGATTGGTCTACTGCATGCACTTCGTATCCCTGACTGGCCAAATACACTGCGTTGCGTCCTTCACCTTCTGCAAGGCAGAGAACAGGCCCCTCCGGTATCAAGTGAGCCTGTTGCGCCAAAAAATCATTCGGCGCTTCGCCGTACATGTAAGTGTCAGAGTTGTAACGTTGATCCCACATAAGTCCCTCAGATCAGTCGTAGACTTGGCCAGCACGAACGGCATCAGCACGTGATGTGACGATGGGTGATGCTTAAAACCGGCTATCAATTCATATTAAATATCATTATATTAGATTTGTTTAATGTAATGATAGATGTCGTTAAATGAAAATTACAGATGCACTGGCAATGGCCTCAGTTCGGCGCGTACTGTTCTTGGGTGTGTTGCTGGCTCTACTTGTAGGCGGGGCAGTGGGCCGTTTTACCAGTCCGGTTACAGGGCTGGAAGTGACCTTCTACAATGCCGGTGATCTCATGATTGAGTCGATCAGTCTGGACTTTGGCAGTGCTGATACTCAATCCAGTATTCAAGCGTTTCGAATCCCGCCGGGCAAGGCCCGGACACTGGTGCTTAACCATGCCCCCGGTATGGGGTTCAACGTGCAGGTCAACTATCCTGATGGCCGTAAACAGGAGTTTTGCGCCTTGCGGGGCGACGTGCAGGTAAAACCAAGGATCAACCTGAAGCTCTGAGCCTGTGGTTACGGGCAGCCAACCTGACAAGGAGTTTGTATGCGCAAGGTAGATATAGCGGTAATAGGTGCCGGCAGCGCGGGCCTCACGGCCTATCGTACGGCACGTCGGCATAATCAATCAGTCTTGCTGATTGACCCGGGCCCACTGGGAACAACCTGCGCACGGGTGGGGTGTATGCCCAGTAAACTGCTGATTGCTGCGGCCGATGCTGCCTGGCACATCCAACATGCCGATACCTTTGGCGTAAGTGCCAGTGGTATACAGATTGATGGTGAAAAGGTGATGCAGCGCGTGCGAGGCATGCGAGATCGTTTTGTCGGCAAGGTACTCAAGGGTATGGAGTCCATCTCTGAAGAGGATATTTTGCAACAGCCCGTACGTTTCAAAACAGACCACCTGCTGGAAACTCCTGACGGAGAGCTGATAGAAGCTGGACGCATTGTGATCGCGACGGGCTCTCGACCGGCAATACCCGGCTTCTTAAATGCCGCTGGCAAGCGCCTGCTGGTAAATGACGACCTGTTTGAACTGGATACTCTGCCTGAGTCTGTCGTCGTATTTGGGCCGGGTGTTATTGGCCTTGAGCTGGGACAGGCACTACACCGCCTGGGTGTGCGAGTGCGCATGTTTGGTGTTGGCGGTGCAATAGGTCCCATAGGTGACGATGACATACGCCAGGCTGCACAGAACTGTTTCGGCAGTGAGTTCCCACTCGACCCCGATTCACAAGTGATAGACGTGAAAGAGACGTCATCAGGTGTGTTGGTGAGTTTCGAGGGAGAAAGCGGCCAAACTCTAACCGAAGAGTTTGAATACCTGCTGGCAGCGACGGGGCGTCGTCCCAATGTGGACCAGCTGGGGCTTGAACACACCAGCCTTGAACTGGACGCACGGGGTGTACCGGTGTTCGATCCCGACACACTCCAGTGTTCTGCGGAGCACCTGTTTATAGCCGGGGATGCCAATAATTATCTGCCACTGCTGCACGAAGCCTCTGACGAGGGTGCCATTGCTGGCCGCAATGCCGCGCTATGGCCAGATGTCGCAGCAGGAGACAGAACGGTACCGCTGGCGGTAGTGTTTTCCGACCCCCAGATTGCAACGGTGGGGATGCGACCCGATCAGATTGAACAGGCATTCGCCAACGCCTTTGCCGTTGCCTCGTTCGATTTTGCCGACCAGGCCCGCGCCAAGGTTATGGGGCGTGACCTTGGTCTTATGAAAATCTGGGCCGAGAAGGGCAGTGGTCAGTTGCTTGGCGCTGAAATTCTGGGGCCTGAGGCAGAGCATCTGGCACACCTTCTGGCCTGGGCCATGCAGCAAAAGCTTGGCGTCGATGAACTGCTTGCCATGCCGTATTACCATCCGGTGCTGGAGGAGGGAGTACGCAGTCTTCTCAGGGCCCTGAAAGGGCGGATCTAATCCTGATATGGGTGAGCAAGCTATCCGATTTTCTTAGCAGAAGTAAGTCAATGGTTGGGTTGCAGCCAGATGAGCTGTGGTGCTGGAAGTGAGGCTCAAGTCAATCAGCCATCACTTCCGGTATTGGCCCAAAGGAGACATTAGCTCCGAAAGTTCAGGTGAGCTTGTTTAGTAGAACGGTAAAGCTCATCATCGTGGCGCATCTTGTTGCATTGATACATCAAACCAAAACTCGATTTCGTCGGTTTCCTGCTCGAAATAGGCGGCGTGCTCAACCCCTGCCGGCACATGATACCAATCTCCTACGCCAAATCGCTCAACCTTCCCCTGCATTGTAAGAATCAATTCGCCTCGAATGATCACACCGTGATTTTCAGTGTCATGGGTGTGAGGTGGAATACTGGTTCCTGGCTGGTAAGAGGCAAACAATACATCTGTACCTTGTGCTGCAAGCTTGTAAGCATCAAACCTACCATCGAATAGGGGCAATGTTCGAATTTTATCTGGGTACTTCCCTGGCATCGAAAACTCCTTTATTAACTTCATGGTAAAAGCCATAGATGAAGAGGAAATCCGAAATAAATATTAATAGATTTTTAGATAAAATTCATATATTGCTATGGCAAGATTAATTTTGAAAAATTCAAATCATTATTATCTTTATTTTTTTCAATGTAGCCATGGTGCTTATAAAAACCTCTGGCAGTTACGGTGCTTTCGAGAAAAATAAGCTTTGAATCCAAGTTGACAACACTCCTCTCAGCTACTGAAAGCAACGCTCCACCAATACCAAGACCTTTAACACTAGGTAACACATAACACAGAAATAAGTGCCCGTTATGGCCGATATGACAAACACCAACTATATTGCCATTTTTTTCAGCTATAAATGAATTGGAATTTTCATTTATAATCCATGCTTTACAATTTTCTACCGTTTTGTTTTCCAACCAATCCTCCAAGATCTCTTTATTTCCTTGGTGATCAGGTCCACAAAGCTCAATAATTGATGTGCGGATAATATTGCAGAACGCTTCTGCATCACTTTCTGTAGCCTTCCTTATCATTCTTGCTTCCCTAAATTTCCATGAAATATAACAGTGCACGCCTCACATCTACTCTCTGAAGTCGCTTGGTATAGCCGATATAAATCCAATAAACGAATTTTGGTTTAAGCTATTACCGCTTCTGTTCCAGTGAAAGCGAGCATGCTTATGTTACTATCTTGCCATGCGTAGCACCCAGCAACGGCCAATCAGTATCAACTCTGATACTGAACGATTTTCAATCCTGTTGCCAGTCATGAACGTCAGCATTTTCAGCAGTTTCGCGATATGACTGACAGATCACCACCAAGGTTTAATTATGCGTTGGGCAGTACCGTGACCAGAGTTAGAGCCGATGGACCAAAGGAGCGATCCCTAACAGGCCGCAAACAATATGAGATCCAGCCCAGCCGTGCTGGGCATTAGTTGACGTCTTTATACAAACAAACCACTAATAAGAAAGAAAGTCACCTACATAGACGAGGTGCTCGAATGGCAATTCATGCCCTTGTAGTGCTGCGACAGCGGTGTCGAGTGTCGCGAGAACAATTGTATGCTGCTCACTTCTACCGGCGTGACAGACTACCGCGAGAGGGGTTGAGCCGGGCAGAATACGCTTCAAACGTTCGGTCAGTTGCTCGAACTTTGAGCGCATCGCAAAAAAAACTAGCGTGGACCCCGTCTGTGCTAAACGCTCTAGGGTATCGGTGCCGTCATAGTCCCCACGAGCATCATAAGCGGCTGCCAAGATTACCGATCTGCTCGTGCTTCCGTTCATGACATCGCAAGCCAAGGCAGCGTTTGCGGCATTAAAGCTCGATACACCTGGAATAACTACCGGATTGAGGTCTCTGAATTCTTGGATGAAGCCTGCCTGCGGCCCAAAAATCATGGAGTCACCATAATCAATTACGGCGATTCGCTTGCCATGCTCGGCAGCTTGCCGAATGGTTTGTCTGGCTTTGGCCTCCATGATGTCCGCTTTCTCAGCCGAATAGTCCCTGCGTACTAGGTCCATGAAGAGACCGTGTCCGGCATCATGGAGCTCTTTGCCCCTGAGAAGATCCGCAAATTTCTCCAACAAGCTGGAGGTCCCGAACACGACGTCGGCACGTCTCAAAACCTCCTGAGCGTTCACAGTGATGTTTCCTGCATCGCCAATACCCGTGCTGACCAAATGGAACTGGCCGCCGAGATAAGACGGCAGAGGTGCACCAACTGTTTGCGTGGCAAGAGGGTGTGAGTTTACATCAGTCATGATTGATTCCTTGATGAGTAGATAAAATAGGCATTGATGGCTGGAGTTTTTTCCCTATGAAGAAGGTAACCATGGCAAGTCCGAAAGAAGCTGCTGCCAAGAGAAACGTGTGAGAGAAGGCTTCTCCGACAGCTGACGAGGAGCTCAAGGCTACAGCCTGATCACCGAGTAAAGTGGCGAATAGCAACGGAATAAGTGATGCGCCGGTCATGAAACCAAGATTACGCGATAGTCCAACCAGTCCGGAGACCATGCCTCGCTGTGCGTCTGGTGCACTTGTCATGGCGGCAGTGTTGTTCGCGGCCAGGAACAACTGAAAGCCCGGCGTTGTTAGTATCAGCGCCACCACGTAGCCAGGAATTCCGATTCGAATAGGCAGCAGTGCGAAGCAGATCAACCCGGCTGTAGCAAGCGCCAAACCTGCAAGCAAGATTCGACCGGTGCCGAACCGATCCGTAAGTTGGCCTGCGGGCACACCGGACAGCGCGGCAGCAGCAGGGCCGACAGCCATAACAACACCCGTCACCAGTTCGCTCAGGCCAAGACCAAACGCCAGGTAGAAGGGCCCAACTACAAGCGTCGACATCATGGTGGCGCTGACAATGAGATTCATACTCAGTGATGAGGCAAGGGCTCGATTACCCAGTAGAGCCAAGGGTATCAGCGGGTGAGTCGCTCGCATCTCGAAGCCAACAAATGCCGCCAGTGCGATTGCAGCCGAGGCAAGTAACATCCAGATAGGGATAACCATTCCGACTTTTCCGCCTGTAGCAGCCAGCGAGAAAAACAGCAGAGCCAGGCACAGCCAAAGACTTCCAGCCCAGTCCATGCGAGCCGTCCTGGTTGCCAATTTTTTATCCTTAGGTATGCCCATTACAGCAATGGCGAGCATGCCAAGTCCACACATGAGCAATAGAATAAAAATCGAGCGCCACCCCAGCAGGTCGATTAAGCCACCACCTAGAGAAGGTCCCAGCGCAGTGCCGATTGCCGACATAGTACCCAGCAACCCCATCACCGCACCCATGCGCTCCTTAGCAACCAAGCTCTTGGCGAGCGACATCGGTAATGCCATTAGAACCGCGGCAGCCAGGCCTTGTCCCACCCGGCCCACGATCAGCCAGCCCATGTTCGGTGCTACGGCACAGACAATCGAAGCCAAGGTGAAGAGCACCAAAGCAGAAAGCAGCATACGGCGGCTTCCGTACAGATCCCCCATGCGCCCTGCGGATACGATTGCAACCGTTAGAGATACTAGATAGGCGAGCACGACCCATTGTACCTGCTGTATTGATGTCGAAAGAAAGGAAGCTAGCGTTGGGAGCGCAACCGTCGTGACGCTGATGCCGAGTGAAGCCAGAAGGATGCACCCAGCCATTGCGGCCAAAGCGAGCTTGTTAATAGGTTCATTCATGTGTTTGACCCTTGATAGAAGCTTGGTTGCCAACTAGTATGCAACTTCAAGTCAACTTGAGGTCAAGCATGAATCTCATCGATATCGGTGTACTCTCGAAAGCCAGTGGTGTCGCCACTTCGACGCTCCGCTATTACGAGGAAATTGGCCTGATCAAGTCCATCGCCAGAAACGGATTGCGCCGGCAATACCACAGGGATACGCTCGTGCAGCTAGCTTTGATTTCATTGGGCAAGAGTGCGGGGTTCTCTCTGGAAGAGATTGGTAGCATGTTCGACAAGGATAGAAAGCCAAACCTTCCTCGACCAACATTGAGTGAGAGGGCTGATGAACTCGATCGCCAGGCACGCAGGCTGAAGACCTTGAGTAACATGCTACGGCACGTTGCAGAATGCCCCGCGCCTTCCCATCTAGAGTGTTTCAAGTTCCAAAAGCTGTTGCGGGCTGCTTGTCCCACGGAAGCGGCCAGGGACGTGCTGCGGCACGCTGTCAAAGGGAGTGACGCGTAATACTCCACGTTATCTCTCAATTGTCAGAGGGCCATGCACCAAGCGCAACATAGATCGGCTCGTATAGATCCCAAGTAGCCTGATTTAATACTTGGTTCCTGAAGTGCTTCGCAACAATAATGAAGGCTCAATGTGTCATAGCTATTTGATAAATCTTTTAGCCTAAATAGCAGGTGCTGGCCTAAAGCGGACATTAGCTCCGTGTCATGGGGGCCGCAGCAGCGTAGCTGTAGAGGACCCGGTGAGCAACGTAGGCGACCTTAGACACCTTGTATCAATCACGTATCCAGCTCACGCTCGATACGGTTTTTTTTACGCTCAATTTGCTGTTCAATGAAATCATAATATTCGTTGAGAAAGGGGCCGAATAGGCTCTCTTTCATCACTTCGGAAATATCAAGCACGCCTATCCCTGTCTTTTTCCTGGATTGGTAAAGAACTTTTAGTTGCTCTAGGTGTTCGCGCAAATCGAGAGTGTGGCTTGAGGAGTACCCACTTTCTACTCTCAGGTTAATTAGGTGCTCCAACTGCTCATGGTTCGCCTCAATAGACTCCGTCCCCTCCCGAACATATGCAACATTACCCTTAATATCAGTTCCGCTTTTTAGAGAAAGTAGCGGCAGATATTTTTCAGCGTACTCTACGATTACTACCTGAAATTTTTTCCTTTGATCGCGGGATATTCAGTATCCTCAAAGGAGAAATCGATTACGTCGTAACTCAAGCTTGTAGGTAGGTACTTTTTGACGACTTTTACGATTTCAACTTTATCGATTAACTTATCTAAGCCGCATGCCTTCAGCGAACCATCTTCATTTTGTTTAATTCCAACAACTATCGCACCGCCACCGCTATTAGCTAAGGCAAGAATGTGTTTCGCGATTTTATTTAGATCTGGCCACTGTGCCTTGAAGTCCAGATAGTCAGTTTCTCCAACGCCTTGCCTGACCAGCTCGCGGAGACTTTCCCTTGTTGGTTGCTCGAAAAAACGAGCAAACCCTTCGTGATGAGTTTTAGCTAGTTTCATGATTTCCCTTAATTACTAACATTTTTAATGCTGCGCATGCGCATATTTGCTCTCAGTCGAAGACTGGAAAAGCTGCTGTAAGCACCTGAAGAGAAAGGATAAATCGAGATACCACAGTCATTCTCTTCCGGTGAAAACGAGCATGCGCGTTTTGAAGCCTTGCCGTGCGCGTTATCCTGCAACGGCCAGTCCATAGTCTCCTGATACTGAACGATTTTACTGCCTGTTACCAGTTACAAATGAGCACAGTCAAGTGACAAAACAAGCACCCTAGGCTCGTGGCTTTCAATACACTGTATGTAACCGCAGAAACTTAAAGCAGCTTATCCACATTTCCTATGGTTCACGGGGCAACCGAACGATTCCTGCGAATGTCCGCTCTGTGCGCCAAGCTGTCATTTTTGATAACCAGCTTTATCGGCCTTTTCCTTATGACGTTTGAGCTGCCAGCGTGCATAACTCAACATGGCCTGCGCATACAGAGCCCCAAAGGCCAGTGTTCCGACAACTACACCCAGAGCAATACTTGCCAGCCATCCCAGTCCGCCTGGGTTTGGGCCAAAGTTTACATGCCTGTCCCATGCTACAAACGCGCCTGATTTGAATACCCAGGTTACAGCGCTAAAGCAAATACTCCAGAGCGTAAGGCAAGCCAGATTATGAAAACGAAGGTTTGTTAATGGCTTGGGAGAAAAGTCAGATTCATGTTCATCGGTCATTATGATCCCCGGGGAATTTAGGCAGGCATGCTGTAGCTATTGTCAGCCTACTATATGTGACCGCAAGAAGTGCGAAGCAGTGTCATCTTGCTAAAGGTCAGGTGTCCTGAGACTACTCCGGAAGGTTTTCGAACTCTGGAATTTCATCGAGTGCCCGGTCCCAGGCTGCTTTCCTCGATGTGAAAATGTGTGCAGTTGGCGCAAGCGTGCATTCAGTATCCAGAGATCCTGCGGGGACGACGAGCACGCCTTCAGCTTGAATGTTGGGTAACGCTGAGCCGCACAACTTACAAAAGCTTTTGCTGTGGCGGGTGCCCGGCAGGGTAAACGAGGTTACGGCCTCTGCACCCGTCAACCAGTTCAGCTGAGCGGTTTGCGAGAACAGGTTTGCTGCATGGGCAGATCCCGTATCTTTTTGACAATACCGACAGTGGCAAAGGTAAAAACTATCGAAGTCTCCATTTACTTCAAATTTGACTGTGCCACACAAACAAGAGCCCTTGTGATCCGTCATTTGATTCCCTTCCTGTAGTCATGAATGTTATTTCAGTGGCAGCCCGGCCAGGCGTTGCGTTTGTGCCCTGACTGCATCTGTCAGAAATTCCATCAATGCATGAATCTTCACCACACCGCGCAGGTCAGGGTGGGTTAGAAACCAGAGGCCATATTCCATCTCGGGAATGGGGTCACTGAGTTGAACAATGTCCGGGTCCTGATCAGCCAGGTAGCAGGGCAGTACTGCAAGCCCCATGCAAGCGCGAGCCGCGCTGAGTATGCCCAAAAGCGTATCAACACGGTGGACACAGGCAGATTTTAGCCCGTTGTTCTCCATCCAGTGCTCCAGCTCTGCGTCCTGAAGCCTGGGCCCGGCACCAATCCAGGGGTGGCTGGCGTAGGCATGGATAGGCTCCCCCGGGATCAAGCCGAGGCTTCGGTGTCCGTATATTGCTTGACCAATCTTGGTCAGTGGTCGACCGATAAGGTTTTCAGGGGGCTGGTTGGAAGGGCGAATGGCAACATCCGCTTCCCTGCGTGTCAGGTTGAACAGTTGGTTTGAGATGGCAATATCGAGCAGGATGCCGGGATATTCGTGCCGGAATTGTGTGAACAGCGGCGCAAGCAGGCCCATTAGCAAGGAGTCTGTGGTGGTCGCCCAGATTTCGCCACTGGGCTCAAGGTCACGACCGGCCACTCTCCGCTGGGCATCCAGAGCCGCCTCGTCCATTAGTTTGGCCGTTTCGGCAAGCTCCTCACCAGCGGGCGTCGGCCTGTACCCGGTGCGGCTTCTTTTAAAAAGGGTTACGCCCAAACACTTTTCGATCTCACCCAGGCGTCGAAAGATGGTGGCATGACTCACTCCCAATGCACGAGAGGCGCCAGACAAGGAGCCTTCGGTCGCGATGGCAAGAATCGTCTCAAAGTCATTCCACGCAAGATGCCCTCGCGTTTTATCTGAGGTAAGAGTGCCGGTCTCGTCCTTTTTTGCTGTTCGTTTTTGCAAAGTCAGTTCTCATGTTTTTGGAATTTCTTGCAATGAAGAACACGCCTAGCATGTGCCCGAAATCATCAGATAGCAAATGCCCCTGTTTTCAGGGACAGCGTATTGGAGGACAAAGACATGATGTACGTAAGAGGTGACTATCACCCTCAGTCGTGTGAGGCATTAGTCCAGGCAAAAAGCGGTGACAGACAGAAAAGCGCTGTTGGCGATTCATTCTCCGAATCCATTCCGCATAGATATCGGGATGGCAAAGACGGTATCAACTACGAGCAACTGAGACGGGATCGGATTCGTGCTCGACGCAAGGTGGTACAGGAGATGCTGGGAAGCCTGAGAAAGCTCTGGCGTAGTTGAGCGCTGGTTAAATAACGGTTGTTTCAGCCCACGGGAGGCAAATGGATGGCAAAAAGTAAACTCCCTTCAACAGCAAGCTGCAGTCTCAGCAAAACCTAACCCCGGCCAAGCCGGCCGGGGTCTGTCAGGAAATTGGCTGGGTCACCGCCGCAGTCCATAGATCAATCAAATCAGGCAGGGCTGCTTACTTTTCGACAAATGCGCGCTCAATGACATAGTGGCCGGCTTCTCCCGCACGCGCTTCCTTAAAGCCTTTGGCATCCAGAATTTCCGTCAAATCCTTCAGCATCGCCGGGCTACCGCACAGCATGAAGCGGTCTGTTTCCGGGTTCAGATCCGGCAGGCCAATATCCCGCGTCAGCTTTCCGGTCGTGATGGCATCGGTCAGTCGGCCCTGATTACGGAAGGGCTCACGGGTCACGGTCGGGTAATAGATCAGCTTTTCGCGCACGATATCGCCGAAGTATTCGTTATTCGGCAGTTCGTTCTCAATGCGGTCCTGATAGGCCAGTTCGGATACGTAACGTACGCCATGCGTGAGGATCACGTTGTCGTACTCGTCGTATACGTCGAGATCCTTGATGATGCTCATAAAGGGTGCCAATCCTGTTCCGGTGCTGAGCAGGTACAGGTTTTTACCCGGCAGCAGACTGTCGGTTACCAGGGTGCCAACCGGTTTTTTGCTGACCAGCAGCTCATCACCAACGGTGAGGTTCTGCAGGTGTGAGGTCAGTGGACCGTCCTGAACCTTGATGGAAAAGAATTCCATCTCGTCTTCGTAGTTGGCACTGGCGATGCTGTAGGCACGCAGTAATGGCTTGTTGTCCACCTCGAGACCAATCATGGTGAAGTGGCCATTCTTAAAACGCAGACCCTGGTTCCGTGTGGTAGTGAAGCTGAACAGGGTGTCATTCCAGTGGTGCACACTTGTTACGGTTTCGCGGATCAGGTTACTCATCGTCTTGCTGCTTTCCTGTATAAATTGACCTTGCAGACAATACTAACGCCCTCCAAAATATCGATAAATCAGGTTGTTTCAATATCTGTATTCGATTTTTTCGAAAAGGGCTCATCATGCGTTACTCACTGCGACAGCTTGAAGTGTTTGTTGCCATCGCACATCAGCAGAACCTCACCCGTGCCGCTGATGAATTGGCCATGTCCCAGAGTGCGGCCAGCAGCTCGCTCAAAGAGTTGGAGAGCCAGTTCGGGCTTCAGCTGTTTGACCGTATCGGCAAGCGCCTGCAGCTGAATGAGCAGGGCCGTTTACTGAGGCCGCAGGCAGAGGCTCTGCTGGCGCAGGCACGTGATTTCGAGCAAAGTTTGCTACAGCACGCCGAAGCCGGTCCGCTTAATGTAGGTGCCACCCTGTCCATCGGCAACTATCTGGCCGTAGGCTTGATGGCTCAGTATATGGAGCGGTATCCGAAAGCCAGTTTGCAGCTGGATGTTGCCAATACCCGAAACATCGTTGAGCGGGTGCTGAACTTCGAGTTGGATGTTGGCCTGATTGAGGGGGAGCTGAACCACCCGGATCTGGAAATTCTACACTGGCGAAAGGATGAACTGGCCGTGTTCTGCCACCCGGATCACCCCCTGGCTCAGCAACCGACAGTCTCCGATGATGATCTGCGCCAGGCTCGCTGGATACTGCGTGAAGCCGGCTCCGGTACCCGCCAGGCTTTCGACCGGGCCATGTCAGGGCTGCTGCCGGATCTGACCATCGCCATCGAATTGCAGCACACCGAAGCTATAAAACGTGCGGTTGAAGCGCAGTTGGGTATCGGCTGCCTGTCGATGATTACCCTGACCGATGCATTTAACCGTGGCAGTCTCAAACGCCTTCAGGTGCCGGGTCGGGACTTCAGCCGCCAGCTGTATCTCATCATTCACAAGCAGAAATACCGCAGCGCGGGTATCAATGCCTGGCTTAATCTCTGTCTGCAGCAGAGTGAAGCTGTATGACCTACCAAAGTGAAATGGGCAGATAGAACGTCAAATCAAAGCGCTCATCGGCTGCCAGGAAATGATTCTTTCGGTAGCGCACAAAAGCGGGTGTTGTTTTTGCTCTGAAGCCGGAAGAGGGCAGCCAATCATCAAGTATCTTGCTGAGATACGGCAGCAACTCCCCGTATTTACCCGTCAAATCAAATGCAGCATGAAGTCCACCCGGGATAGTCATGCTGTTAACGATTCCCCTTCTTAGAACGGGCTTGTCGATTCCCAGACAGGCGACGTAGCGGCATCGATCCAACGGCACCCATGTAGGGTTGGAGTGATGCAGCCCCAGCTGCAAATCAAATGTGCGGCCTTCTGCGGCAGCCCATACCTGCAGTGTTTGCCATGCCTGTCGGATACTTCGGCCGTACCCCTGGTGGCGTACGTAGGCCACCGGTTGGGCGGGCAGTTCCACGAGGTTCGGTGTAGGCAATTGGACCGACTGTGAGCGTTGATAAGCGGTAGCGATCTCGTCGTCGGTCAGATAGGGCCGTGATTTGCTGCTCTGCTCCTCAGCTCTCCATTGCCCCGGGGTGACGCCGAACGTGGCTTTGAACGCCCGGTTAAATGAAGACAGGGATGCAAAACCGCACTGCTCAGCCACTTCCAGAACAGGGCGTTTACGATCAAACATCAGTTGGTTTGCTGCCTGTTCCAGCCGGGTGCGTCTGACATATTGATGCACAGACTCACCGACCACTTCCTGAAAAACACGGTGAAAATGCTGTTCGGAATAGGCCGCAACTCTTGCCAGTCTGCGGCCGGAAAGCTCGGCGGACGTATCCCTGTGTATCTCGTAAAGAACATCATTGATGCGCGCAATTTGCTGCTTGGTAGCCATGAGTCGTTATTTAAAAAGCATAAATAGACAAATAGTTAAGCATAAATAAGCAAATAAAGCCTTATATATGGACAAGCCTGGCTGGCTGGGCCTGAGTAGTATGGCCGGACAAGGAGGGTTTACCATGCAAACAGCCAAACATTTACAACAGATTCAGCCATCTTACATTCGCGAAATATTGGCGGCAGCTACTACCGAAGGCGTTATTTCACTGGCCGGCGGTCTGCCTGCGTCAGATCATTTTCCCCTGTCCTTAATGGCAGAGGGCTTCGCAAAGATGCCGGATACGCCCGCACTGTTTCAATATGGTGAGACGCGTGGGTACAAGCCGCTGCTGGACTATCTGGATGAGCATTACAGAGTGGCATCCGGCCATCAGATGCTCGTGTGCAGCGGTTCCCAGCAAGGGCTCGACCTTATCGCTCGTGCGTTTCTGAATCCGGCAGATGGCGTCGCAATGGAGGCGCCCTGTTATCCGGGGGCTTTGCAGGTTTTTGCACTGGCGGGTGCGTCTATTCATCCGGTTGAGCAAAACCCCACCGGGCCAAACCTGAGCCAGCTGGAGTTGTTATTCGCATCCGGCAAGGTGAAGCTGTTCTACGCCGTACCTGACTTCCATAACCCGACCGGGGTGAGCTGGACATTGGATATCAGAAAGCAGGTGGCAGCGCTGTGCCGTCAATATGAGGTTGCCCTGATCGAAGATGCCCCTTATCGGGAATTGCGTTTTGCCGGTCAGCAGCTGCCTTTGGTTGCATCCTTCTGCCCCGAACGTGCGATGGTATTGCGGTCGTTCTCGAAAATCTCGACACCCGGTATGCGTTTGGGTGTGCTCAGCGCCCCCGAAGACTGGCTCGCGCCGTTGCTAAAGGTGAAGCAGGCATCGGATCTGCACACCAGCATACCGATGCAGGCCTTGTTGTTGGATCTTCTCGCACATCCAGCATTTCCTGCGTACCTCCGGCAACTTTGCGGAATCTACCGCGAGCGCTATCAGGCGCTGGTGTCAGCCCTGTCGGATTATCTTGGGCAGGAGGCCATCGTTGAACCGGTCGAGGGTGGCATGTTTGCTTGGCTCCAACTGCCAGGCCGTGACCCACTTGCCGTTGCCAAAGAGGCACTGGCAAAGGGTGTTGCCATCGTGCCGGGTAATGCGTTTTTTCCCGCTTCAGAATCTCCTCAGGCTGAGTCACCGGTCTCAGCCATACGGCTCAATTTCAGCCATGAGACGCCGGGTACGCTGAGAGAAGCGGTGCGTCGTTTGGCAAGCGTGCTGGTTTAGAACCAATGCGGGTGCTGGCTACGTAGGAAAGGCGGTCTGAAGATACTGCCCGTAGCGATTCCATATCCGCAGGGTCAGGTGTCGGGACAGGTCATATCGTCTATTCTTTTCAGTAGATTCCTGTCTAGCCTGGCTTGGCTGAATCCCGATGGCAGGGTAGAGCTGATGTCAGGGAGAGAATGGTTGCATGAATACACCGTTGCATTGAACCGCTTTCTCTGGAATAACTATTAAGATATTAATTAATAATTATTACAGTAACAGCAGGGCCATAAGCGAGGAAATTGAGTAATGCAATATCATCTGAATGGTTTCAAACCCGGCAATTACGAGGTTCCTGATGAGGTTCGAGAACCTTATCCCAACCCACCGATAGAGGACCTGCCTGATGAGGTAGATGTCCTGATCGTCGGCACTGGCCCTGCGGGTTTAACGATGGCGCGCCAGCTGTCCGAGTTCCCGGATATCAAGACATGCATTGTTGATATGGCAGCTGGTCCTCTGCTGTTCGGGCGTGCAGATGGCATTTCCTGTCGCACCATGGAGATCATGGAAGCCTTTAACAGCAGCGAAATGGTGGTGAAAGAGACCTACCAGCTGAAACAAAACACCTTTTGGGAGCCTGACGAGGCTAATCCCGAGAACATCAAGCGCACCCATAAAGTTGCTGATGCCCGTGCCGGGTTGTCCGAGTTTACCCATGGCATTGTGAATCAGGCCCGCCTGCATGAACTGTTGCTGGACGGTATGGAAAGGTCCGTCACTCACCTGCGCCCCCATTACAGCCGTGAGCTGGTGGAGATGACCATTGATGACAGCCTGACGCAGGATCTTGAGGCTTACCCTATCACGGCGACGTTCAAGTGCTGTGACGATGAAGGCGCCGGCAAGACCGAAACCGTGAAAGCGCGTTTTGTCGTTGGCACCGATGGCGCCAGAAGCAAGGTTCGCAAGAGCATGGAGATCCCGCTGCTGGGCGATTCCGCCAACAAGGCCTGGGGCGTCATGGACATCCTGCTGAACACAGACTTCCCGGATATCCGTATCAAAAGCTTTATCCAGTCAAAGAATCACGGCGCGGTCATGACCATTCCCCGTGAAGGCGGCTACCTGTGCCGGTTCTATGTGGAGCTGGACCTGCTGGGCAAGGACAAGCGTGCATCGGATGTGAAGCTGACCGAGCAAGACCTCATCGCCAAGGCGCAGAAGATTTTCCATCCCTATACCCTGGATGTAAAAGAAGTAGCCTGGTGGTCCATTTATGAGGTGGGGCAGCGCATCGCCGAACGCTTTGATAACCGCCCCGTGGATAGCCCGGAAGAGGTTATACCTCGCGGGTTTGTCGCCGGTGATGCCTGTCACACGCACAGCCCGAAAGGGGGCTGGGGCTTGAACACCTCCTTGCCTGATACCTTCAATCTGGGCTGGAAGCTGGCCTCTGTACTTCAGGGTAAATGCCATCCGAAACTACTGAGCACCTATGGCCCGGAACGACGTAAGGTAGCGCAGCAGTTGATCGACGCTGACCGCGAGCTGTCCAGACTGGTGGCCACACGGCCGACTGCCGGTGATGATTCCGACCAGGCTAAAGTCGATACGGCCAAAATCGAAGCCTTTATGAAGCGGCAAAGTGGTTTTGTTGCCGGGACATCCATCGAGTATTTCCCGTCCTATATCTGCACGGGACAGGAAAACCAGCATCTGGCGACGGGCTACCATATCGGCCAGCGTTTCCATTCGGCGGAAGCGACACGCGTGGCCGACGGAAGAGTCCAGCACCTTGGGCATCTGGTAAAAGCGGATGGCCGCTGGCGCATCTTCCTGTTTGGCGACAAGCAAACCCCGACGGATACCTCATCAGAGGCTTACAAGTTCATCGATTTCCTGGCCAGTGATGCGTCTTCACCGGTACTGAAATACACGCCGAAGGGCGCTGATATTGATTCTGTTATCGATACCTATGCCGTTTTCCAGCAGCAGGACTTGTCAATGCAGGACCTGCCGGATTACCTCTGGCCTGCGAAAGGCAAGTACGGCCTGCGTGACTATGAAAAAGTCTTCCATGCTGAAGAAGGAAACGACATCTACGACCTGCGCGGCATTGACCGCTCCCAGGGCTGTGTCGTGATCGTAAGGCCTGACCAGCATATCGCTGCCATCTTGCCTGTCAGTGCACATGAGGAGCTGGCGAAGTTTTTTGATGTGTTCATGATCGAACAGGAATAACAACTTCTGGGGTTCAAACAAGTACCAGGCCCGCCGGCTGAAACCGGCGGGCTTTTTCATATCCCGCTGGTCTCTCGTTAGTCTCGTCACTTTTGCCCATCTGCAGCCCCGGCAGGTTTTACGTTACACTGCCCGCACTTGGCAGGAGAGAGATATGTGGCATCAGCACACCATTCAGCTGCGCGCCCGTCAGCGCGGCTTTCATCTGGTTACCGATGAAATCGAGCAGGCATTGCCTGAACTCAGGAAAGTGAAAACCGGCCTGTTGCACCTGTTACTGCAGCATACCTCGGCCAGCCTTACCCTGAATGAAAATGCTGACCCCACCGTACGTTCGGACTTTGAGGCCTTTTTCAATCGTGCGGTGCCCGAAAACGAGCCTTACTACCAGCATACCTATGAAGGGCCCGACGACCTGCCAGCACACTTCAAAAGCAGCATTCTGGGGGTAAGCCTGATGCTGCCGATCACCAATGGCCGGCTCAATCTGGGCACCTGGCAGGGCATTTATCTGGGCGAGCACCGCGACCATGGCGGTAGTCGCCGTATTCTGGCCACTTTGCAGGGAGAATGACCGTGGCAGAACAACCTTCACTGTTCGACCTGCCGGAGCCTGAAGCGGACCCGGTGACGGAGAACGCTGTACCAGCCACCGAAGAGGTGCAAAAGCCTGGTGCTGACAACACTGACCGGCCTCTACGTGTGCTGCACAGCTCTGACTGGCACCTGGGGCGTTTGCTCTATGGACAAAAGCGCTATGAGGAGTTTGCGGCGTTTCTGGACTGGATGTTGGAGCAAGTGAAGCAACAGCAGATCGATGTGCTGCTGATTGCCGGGGATCTGTTTGATACCACCACGCCTAGTAACCGGGCGCAGGCGTTGTATTACCGTTTCCTCAATGGCGTTGCGGCCTCATCCTGCCGGCATGTGGTCATTATCGGCGGCAACCATGACTCGCCCAGTTTTCTCGATGCACCGGCGCAGCTGCTCAAGGCGCTGGATGTCCATGTTGTCGGCGCCGCCTGCGACCAGCCCGCCGATGAGGTTGTGCTGCTGCGCGATAGCCAGGGCGAGCCCGAAGCGATTATCTGTGCAGTACCTTACCTGCGCGACCGTGATATCCGACAGGCTGAAGCGGGCGAAAGCCTGGAAGACAAGGACCGTAAACTGGTTGCCGGCATCCGCGAGCATTATGCCCGGGTCTGCGCAGCATCCGAACAGCTGCGTACAGAGCTGGGGGCCGAGATCCCGATGATCGGTATGGGTCATCTGTTTGCGGCGGGTGGCAAGACCCTGGATGGGGATGGCGTGCGTGATCTTTATGTGGGGTCGCTTGCGCAGGTTGGGGTGGATGCCTTTCCTGACTGTCTGGATTACGTGGCGCTGGGTCACCTGCATGTTCCCCAGGCGGTCGCCGGTTGTGAGCATATCCGCTATAGCGGCTCGCCCCTGCCGATGGGGTTTGGCGAGGCCAAACAGCAGAAGAGCCTTTGCCTGCTCCAGTTTGAGGGCAGGGCACATCAGCTTGAACTATTGGAGATCCCAAGGTTCCAGCGTCTCGAACGGCTCAGTGGTGACCAGAATAAACTGGAAGATGAGCTGACACGGCTGGCGCAGGAGAAGGAATCGATCTGGCTCGAAATCCAGTACGAGGGTGAGCAGGTTGCAGCGGATCTGCGCGACTGGCTGGACCAGCAGGTGGCCGATACTGCCTTGCGTATTTTGAGGGTGCGAAACAACCGTGTGGTTGAGCGGGTGTTGTCACGCCAGACCGAGCAGGAAACGCTGGATGAATTGCAGCCGGCGGACGTTTTTGCCCGTGCCCTGGAAGCGCATCAGGTGCCCGCAGAACAGCAGTCCGAACTGACACGGTTGTTCCACGGCTTGATGCAATCCATGGCAGAAGAGGACCAGCGCGCTGAATAATCAGCGCAACAGCTGCTGGGTCCTGCGTTCGCGATAAAACAGGTACAGTCCCGAACCGAGAATGATGAAGGTGCCCAGCCAGGTCAGCCCATCCGGATAATCACCGAAAATCAGATATCCGAGCGCGGTGGCACTGATGATTTCCAGATACTGGAAAGGTGCCAGCAAACTGGCCGGGGCACGTTTCAGAGCGATACTGACCAGGCCAAAGGCCAGTGTCGCCACAACGGCCATCAGCAACAGCAGTGAGCTCTGTTCCATATTCATGGCACGCCATTGCAGGAACTCGATCTCGAACAGTTCACCGCTCAATACCGCCAGAGCCATCCACATGCAGGCAAACAGGCTAATCCAGAACTGGGAGGCGAGGCTGCCGATGTGGCTGGACAGATGGCGCAGCGTTGCTACGTGGGAGGCAAAGCAGGTGGCGGCCAACAACGGCAAGAGTGCCGCCGCGCCGTAGGCTTCCCAGTTGGGGCGTATCACCACCATTGCGCCCAGCAGGCCCACAATGACGGCCAGATACTGATATCGCTGAATGCTTTCGCCCAGCAGCGCTGCCGATATCAGCATCAGTATCAGGGGCTCGACAAAGAAGATGGCGGTGTTGTTGGCCAGCGGGAGATAACTGAGGCCCCAGAACAGGAAACCGGCGGAACCGGCAATCCAGAAACCTGCCATCATCAGGCGAAGCAGTACGTGTCTGGCAGGCAGAATCTTGTCTGAACGGATCAGCAAGGTGCCCAGTAACAAGGCCTGCAGGCCAAAGCGCACGCAGCCGATCTGGATCGGTGACAGGTCCGCTGTCAGCAACTTGGCGATGGCATCCAGGCCGGGAATAAGAAACATGGCCAAGGTAATGATTCCCATACTTTTTTCCGTCGGGGACAGGGTATGGGTATGATGTAGCAACCGTTGCAGCATTTTCCCTCGCAGCACTCATCGGCAAACAGAACAGTATATCAAAGAAGCCTTAATTAACCGAACCGGGCCCTCATGCGCATACTCCAGATCCGTTTCAAGAACCTCAACTCACTGACCGGCGAATGGGAAATCGATCTCACGGGGCCGGCATATACCAGCGATGGCCTGTTCGCGATTACGGGGCCGACCGGTGCCGGCAAGTCGACCTTGCTGGATGCGGTCTGTCTGGCACTATACGGGCGCACCCCGCGACAGTCTCGTATCAGCCAGGCACAGAATGAGGTAATGTCGCGTCAGACCGGTGAGTGTTTTGCCGAGGTGGTCTTTGAAACCCCGCAGGGTGCCTGGCGCTGTCACTGGAGTCAGCACCGAAGCCGCAAGCAGGCTGATGGCAGTTTGCAGCCGCCACGTCATGAAGTGTCCGATGCCGAAAATGGCAAGTTGCTGGCGACCAAGATCAAGGATGTGGCTGAACTGATTGAGTGCCTGAGCGGGATGGATTTCGAGCGTTTTACCCGCTCCATGCTGCTGGCGCAGGGCAGTTTTGCCGCTTTCCTGCAGGCGGACCCGGATGCGCGCGCTCCTATTCTGGAGCAGATCACCGGTACATCCATCTATTCCGACATCTCCGTGGCAGTGCATGAGCGCCGCGGGCAGGAACGCCAGCAGCTGGAGCATCTACGCGCGGCCCAGGCCGGCCTGAAGCTGCTGGATGAGGAAGAGGCTGAAACCTTGAACCGTGAGCTGGCGCGTTTGAATGAAGCGGTTGAGGCACAGCAGAAACAGGTCGATCAGCAGCAAAAACTGGTGCACTGGCGTCAGCAGCTGGATCAGGAAAACGAGCAGCTCAAAAAGTTGCAGCAGGATCAGCAGCATCTGGAGCAGGAACGTCAGGCCTTTGCATCTCAGCAGCAGCGTCTGGAACAGGCGCAAAAAGCCGAGAGCCTCAGGCCTGAATACGTGCCCCTGGTTCAGCGTCGCACCGATTTGAACCAGGCGCGTAAAAACGGCGAGCAACTGCGCCAGGAGCTGCCAACGCTGGAGC
The DNA here is from genome assembly GCF_900155945.1 of Marinobacterium stanieri. Classification (GTDB taxonomy): domain Bacteria; phylum Pseudomonadota; class Gammaproteobacteria; order Pseudomonadales; family Balneatricaceae; genus Marinobacterium; species Marinobacterium stanieri. The sequence continues at coordinate 162,783 of NZ_FTMN01000007.1, read as the reverse complement.
AGGCGCACCAGACGGCCAACACCGCACTGCAGCAGGCACAAGAGCATCATCAAGCAGCAGAGGCTAACCTGACGCAACACCAGCCCCTGATTAAGCAGCTACGCGAGCAGGACTATGCAGTCAGCCTCAAGCGTGACGCCTGGCAGCAGCTCAAGGCTCAACTGCCGGCAGAGCTGTTGCAGGGGCCTGCGCCCGATCCGGCTGCGCTGCAGGCCGCCATGGCGAAGACCGAGGCAGACTTGCAGGATGCGATCAGTGAAGGCGGGCGTGATCAGCTCAAGGATCAGCAGGAGCAGGTGCGTATTCGTGGCGAGAGTCTGCGCGAGTTGCGTAATCTGGTGCGACAACAGGCCGAGCTGAAGCAGGAGCAGCAGGGCCTTATCGCCGATCAGGCGCCGTTGCAGGCACAGCAGGCTGACGTCAGTGCACAGGCGGAGCAGGGGCGCCAGCAGTTGGAGCTGTTGCAGCGTGAACAGCAGGATCTGCACACCATGCAGCGTCTGGCGGACCGTATCGCCGATCTGGAACAGCAACGCCATGAACTGGAACCGGGCAAACCCTGTCCACTCTGCGGCTCCGAGCAGCACCCCTGGCGCATCGAGAAGCCACCGGCTCTGAGCGAAGAGCGCAAACGCCTGCAGCTGGTGGAACAGCAGCTGGAGAAACTCCAGGCCCAACTGCGCCAGTGGGACATTAAACAGGCCGAATTGAATACCCGGTTACAGACAGGGCAAAAGCGAGGGCAGGTCGTTGAGCAGAAACTGGCTGCGCTGGATGCTCCGGTCAATGCCTGTCTGCAACAGCTGGATTGGGCTGAATGTCCGGATACGGACAGGCTGGAGCAGGCCTATCAGGAAGCCGGCGAGCAGTGGAAGCAGCTAAAGGCGCGTCTGGATCGCATCGACCGTCTTGAGGCCGAGCAAAAAAAGCAACAGCAGGCACAGCAGCGTCAGCAGCAACGCCTGGATGTGGACGCGGCCGAAGCGGCCCTAATCAAATTGCAGCAGCAGCGGGCCGAGATGTCGCCGGAAACGGATACCGAGGACTGGGTCAAGCGCCTTGAGAAAGCTGTTGCGCAGGCGCGTCAGCAGGTCGAGCAATGCCGTGAAGCCCTTAACCGCAGTGAGCAGAGCCTGAATCAGCGACGTCAGCAAATTACGGACGCCGACAGCCGTATTCAGGCACTGGAGGCTGAAGTGGAACAGATGCAGTCAGCCTTTACTCAATCACTGGCACAGAGCTCCTTTGCCAATGAGGCTGCACTCGAGGCGGCTCTTTTGCCCCGTGAACAGATGGCGGCTTTGCAGCAGACGGCACAGGCGTTGCAGGAGCGCACCTCACACCTGAATGCACTTAAAAGCCGATCTGAGCAGGCTCTGGACGTTTTGCAGGAGCAGGCGTTGACAGAAGAGCCGGCACAACAGTTATTGGCCAATCTTCAGCAGTTGAAAGCCACTCAGGCACAGCAGCTGGAGCAACGCGGCAGCTTGCAGCAGACGCTGAAAGATAACGAAGCGAAAAAACAGCAGTTTGGTGAACAGCAGCAGGCCATAGCAGCCCAGCAGCGAGAGCTGGACCGTTGGGAGCAGTTGCATGCGCTCATTGGCTCGGCGGATGGCAAGAAATTCCGCAACTTCGCCCAGGGCCTGACCTTTGAGCTGATGGTAAGCCATGCCAACCGCCAGCTGCAGAAAATGTCAGACCGCTACCTGCTGGCACGGGATGAGGCGCAGCCGCTTGAGCTGAATGTGATCGACAACTATCAGGCCGGTGAGGTGCGTTCTACCAAGAACCTGTCGGGGGGCGAGAGCTTCCTGATCAGCCTGTCGCTGGCGCTGGGTCTGTCCGGCATGGCCAGTCGCAATGTGCGCGTGGATTCACTGTTCCTCGATGAAGGGTTTGGCACTCTGGATGAAGAGGCACTGGAAACGGCACTGGATACGCTCTCTGGCTTGCAGCAGGAGGGCAAGCTGATCGGTGTGATCTCCCATGTTCAGGCCCTGAAAGAGCGTATTTCTACTCGTATCGAAGTGCAGCCGTTAAGTGGCGGTCGCAGCCAGATTACCGGCCCGGGCTGTCGCCGCTGCGAATAAGCCGTTCAGGCTGGATTTGCCTGCCAACCCCTCTATGCTGAAGAGTGTATCGGACAGGGAGGGGGAAGGATGCAAACCCACTGGCGTGAACTGTTTAAAGGGCCAAGACCTGCTGCAAATGTGGCCCGCGTGATGGAGCCGTTACAGTCCCATCTTGCTCCACTGGAGCAGGGGCCCGAACACCGCCCGGACCATCAGCCCGCGCTGGCGCAGCAGTTGCTGGACCTCTCGCTGCCGGCCTGGCTGGTGTCGGCTCTGCTCAGTGACCACAATGACCTCTGCTACCGTCAGGCCATCGAGCAGGCACTGGAGCAGATGCAGGCTCAAGGCTGGGGGCCGCCACCTGTCAGTTTCTGCGTGATCGTGATGGGCTCCGGTGGCCGCCATGAAAGCCTGCTGCATCCGGATCAGGATAACGGTCTGATCCTCGAAGATTACCCACCCGAGCACCACAACGAAATTGATACCTGGTTCCTCAATCTGGCTGAACGCTTTACTGCGACGCTGGATCAGGCTGGTATCCCTTTTTGTCGTGGCGATGTCATGGCATCGCGTCCGCTCTGGCGCAAACCGATCAGTGAGTGGCGAGAGCAGATGCGGCTCTGGATGAGTACGCGGCGGGTCCGGCTGGTGCAGTTGTGCAATATCCTGTTCGACTTCGCTCCCGTCTATGGTGATGAAGCCTTGGCTGAGGCGCTACGTGATGCCATTCTGGAGCAGCGCGCCGAAGCCGGGCTGTTCATGCATGAAATGGCAGAGCTCTTCGATGAAGCACCGGTGGCGCTGGACCGTTTTGATCGTCTGCAGGGGGATGGCCGTGAGGCGCCACACCCTGAAGCCATTAATCTTAAGCGCCAGGGGCTTTTGTCACTCACGGCGGCATTGCGTCTGATGGCACTTATTAAGGGATGCCCTGAAGTCGGTACGCGTGAGCGTCTTCAGTGGCTACATACGCAGAGTCAGCTGAGTGACGATGAACACTGGTGTCTGAGTCGAGCGTTTGAGCATCTGCAGGCGCAGCTTCTGGATGCGCAGCTGCAGGCATGGCATGCCGGTGCAGTGCCGGATAACTGGCTGGACCCGCGCAGCCTGTGTGATGGTGAAAGGCGAGAGTTGCAATGGGATCTGCAACAGATCCGCCGTTTTCAGCGGCGCGTACGACAGATACGAAATTGAATGCGATCAGTTATCATTAGGGTTGTAATGAGAATATGTTTCATTTATATTCGAACCATAAATAAAACCTATTCTCATGATAGTGATGGACGAACAGCCATGATCATCTGTATCTGCAAACGTGTCAGTGACCGAGAAATTCGCCGCCTGGTGGATGAAGGGGCGACTTCATTAGCAGATATCCGCCGGGAAACCGAGTTGGGTACCCAGTGTGGCAAGTGTGCCTGTGAAACCCGCCGTATGGTGCGTGAATTGAACGCCGACCAGGGGCCGCTGGCCGGTCTGGCGAATCTGGCTTACGAACTGACTTCCTGATCTTCCTCCAGTGCCTGTGGCAATGACAGTCGCAGGCACGCACCGCCTAAAACTTCGGGCTCGGCCACCCATAGCCGACCACCCAACTGATTGATAATCCCTCGGCTGATGGGCAATCCAAGCCCGGTACCTTTGGGCCGTTGAGCGGCAACCTGTTGGCCCTGCTGCTGATGTTCAATCTGGTGAAATTTCTCGAATACCTTCTCGCGCTCGGCTTCATCAATGCCGGGGCCGTTGTCCTCTACGCTGACGCTGAACTTATGCTTGTGCTGCTGTAAGCGCAGTAGAACCTGAGGCGTTTCAGGGTCGGCAAACTTGCTAGCGTTGTCGAGCAGGTTGATCAGCACTTGCTGCAGGCGGTCCGGGTCGGCAATGACCGGGCAGGGCGTATCGGGCAGTTCAACATCCAGCTGAACCTGGCGCTGCTCAAACAGCTGTGTCACCGCTTCAACGGCCTGGTGGCCCAGTTGTGACAGGTCGCAGCGTTGCGGCGATAGTGTCATGCGCCCCGATTCCAGCCGTGCCATATCCAGAATTTCTTCAATCAGGCGCGACAGGCGCTCGCTCTCGCGCACGATAATGGTCAGAAAATGCTGGCGCTGTTCCGGGGCCATGTCTTCGCTGTCGTTCAGAATTTCGGCAAAGGCTCGGATGGATGTCAGTGGCGTGCGCAGCTCATGGCTGACCATGGCCAGAAACTCGTCCTTGAGCCGGTCCAGTTCACGCAAACGGTCATTGGCGCCCTTCAGTTCGGTGCCGATGCGGGCCAGCTCGTCGGACTTCTGTTCCAGCCGTCGGTTGTATTCCAGGGTTTGCGAGGTGGTATCGAGAATGCTCAGGATGGATGCCATATCCAGTGCTTCGCCGCGGACCACCGAGTTGATCAGAATACGGGCTGTCGCACTGCCGAGTGCGCCGGTCAGCCCCTGTTCGGCAGCCGCCAGCATGGCCGGCGTCGCGGCAGAGTCAATCTGATCGCCGGTTGGCGCCGGACCCAGCAGGCGTTGGGTAGCGGCTTTACCCAGGTAACGCTGCACCAGCCTGAACAGTTCATAGCGGCTGGCATGGCCCTGCCAGATGGCGGCCATCTCGGCTTCGGGCTTAAGTGCGTTGGTAAAGAGTGCAGCCTGAGTTTGTTCCATATGACTCTGGCGACTGAACAGGGATACACCGATCAACAAACCCAGGTTGGCCAGCATGCTCCAGAACAGCGCATGGGTATAGATATCCCAGCCTTCCAGACCAAACAGAGCATAGGGCTTGAGCCACTCAAGGCCCATCGGCCCCCGCTCGATAAAGTCGGTCTGCATCCAGCCCGACAGGGCAAAGCCGGGAATCAATAGCGTCCAGGCCCACACCAGAATGCCAGCCACCAGACCGGCTGCAGCGCCATTGCGGCTGGCACCGCGCCAGTAGAGCCCCAGCAGAAGCGCAGGTGCGAACTGGGCTGCCGCAGCAAAGGAAACCAGGCCAATGGTAACCAGACTGTAGGCTTCGCCAATCAGAGCATGGTAGAGGTAGCCCAGAATCAGGATGGCGATGATGGCAATGCGACGGATGCCCAGCAGCCAGCCGGACAGGTCGTGTGATTCTTCCAGGTGCAGACGCCGCCAGCGCAGCAGAAGAGGCATTACCAGCTGGTTGCTGACCATGGTCGACAGGGCGATGGTCTCCACGATCATCATGCTGGTCGCGGCAGAAAGGCCACCAATAAACACCAGCAGGGGCAAGGCCTCCAGTCCCGCTGCCAGCGGCAGGGTCAGGACGAAACTGTCCGGCTCGCCGGTGCCGGGTAGTCCCAACAGGCCGGCCAGGGCGATGGGGATGACGAACAGGTTGATCAATAGCAGGTAGAGCGGAAACAGCCAGCAGGCACGGCGCAGGTGCTGTTCGTTTACGTTCTCCACCACCAGTACCTGGAACTGGCGTGGCAGTGTAATAAACGCCAGTGCGGCCAGTACCAGGGTGCCGAACCAGCCCAGTGGGCCACCGGGAATCTGGTCGAGGCCGAAGTGGCGCTCCATCTCCGGCAATAACGCACCGGCCTGAGATAGTAGTGTCGCAGGGCTAGGATAAAGTACAAAGCAAGTAAACACGCCCACTGCGATAAAGGCGAAAAGTTTCACCAGTGACTCGAAGGCGATGGCCGTGACCATGCCTTCGTGGCGCTCGCTGGCATCCAGATGGCGGGTACCGAACAGGATAATGAAAACGGCCAGCACCAGTGCGACCCAGAATGCCTTGTCATTCCAGAAGTCACTCAGGGACAGGTCGGGGGGTGAAAGGTTGGGGTACTCCGTGAGTACGCCATAGCTGACGGTGATCGCTTTCAGCTGTAGTGCGATGTAGGGCATGATCGCTACCACGGCAATCAGTGCCACCAGCATCCCCAGGCCGCTGCTTTTGCCATAACGGGCGCTGATAAAGTCGGCAATGGAGGTAATGCGTTGAGAGCGGGCAATACGCACCATTTTGCGCAGCACCAGCCAGCCACAGAGCATGGCCAGGGTAGGGCCAAGGTAGATCAGCAGGAAACTGAGGCCAGTGGTTGCGGCGCGACCGACACTGCCATAGAACGTCCAGGCGGTGCAGTAAACCGCAATCGACAGGGCATATATGGTCGGTGAGTTGACCAGGGATCGGCCTTGTTCCGCACGACGATCCCCCCAGGCTGCGATGACGAACAGCAGCGCCAGATAACTGAAGGCGATGATGAGCACGACCCAGTTAGTCTGCATCCGGCCGCTCCAGTGTCAGTGCCGCCAATAGAATCACCAGTGCCCAGATCAGGTAAATACTCACCGGCAGGCTTGAGAAGCCCCAGGCGGCCGGGCGGTCAAACAGCAGTAGCAGCGGCGGTGAAAAGAGTGCCAGTGCCAGCAGGCTCAGGGCGACCAGTCGACTTTGCAGGGGCGCTTTCATTGGCTGTGTTCTCCCTTGGCCTGCAGCGCCAGCGCTTCACCCAGTGTGCGCACGCCCCGTGCCTTTAGGCGCGGCAGCAGGCACAGCAGCAGCTCGGCGGTTACCCGGGCATCGCCCAGTGCGGTATGGCGGGTGCCGGGTGGGAACTGGAGTTCAAAGCGCTCCGCCAGGGCGTCGAGCCCGTGTCCGTCCAGAGTCGGATCCAGTGCGCGTGACAGGAACAGGGTATCCAGTACCGGGTTGGTAAACTCGATTGATGGCCCCGCCAGCTGCAGAGCAAGCACATCAAAGGCGGCGTTATGTGCCACCAGCACTGCGTTACCGGCATAACGATGGAAATTCGGTAATACCACCTCCACCGGCGGTGCCTGGGCGACATCTTCATCGGTCAGACCATGGATGGCGGTGCTTGCCTGCGGGATGGACCGGCCCGGATTGACCAGTTGGTCGAAGCTGTCGTCAGCCAGCAGGCGACCATTCAGGATACGGCAACCGGCCAGACTGATAATGCGATCACCGCCGCGCAGATCCAGGCCGGTGGTCTCGGTGTCGAATACTACCAATTCCAGCTGATCCAGAGGTCGGCTGGCCAGGTCCTGATCGGGCGGAGCCAGCTGGGCGATGCTGAAGTCATGAAACTCAGGGCGTGAGCGCACTTTGGCAACCGGAGTCAGGCCACGTGACGATGCGGGCAAAGGCAGGCGCAGCCGTACAGGATCCTCCGGGCGTTCATTGGGGAGTGACCAGAGGTCGGCACCGTGCTGGCTCAATACATCGCTGAATCGTGGCGACAGGGGCTCATCAAACAGGCTTTGTTCCCGCCAGCTCGCCAGCCGGGTTTCAGTGACCGCTTTTCCATGCCAGCAGAGGTCGAGATAGACCCGGCGGTTGCCCAGCAGCAACTCCAGCTCGAACTGGTCAATATTCTGGGCCTGTTTCAGGTTTCGCAACACATGCTCCAGCAGAGCCAGCAAGCTGGGCCCGTCAACCTTGAGCCAGGCGGGAATGCCGATGGGGGTGATCTGGATACTGGCTGGCTTGAGCTTGGCTTGCAGCGCATGGCAGAGGTCGTTGGACCAGGTGTCCTCCAGACGGGCATGCCCCAGCTGATGAGACTCGATCAAGCGGGTCAGGCTATCCAGTGTATGGGCCAGGCCTTCGCTGTCCTGTTCAATCGCCTGTTCAAGGCGGCGGGAAAGATCAGGGTTGTCGCGGCTCTGGATCAGCGCTTCAGTGGCACTGCCGAGGCTGCCGGCATGGCCGCGCAGGCGGGGCAGCAGTTGGCTGAGGCTGTGTTGCCACTGCTGGTCGGCACGCAGGGCAGCAGTGGAATCCTGCAGGGTGATCAGTCGGTGCTGGCTGGCGCCGGCCAGCGCGCGAATCTCACATCTGAGCCAGTGCTGCTCACCGGGTAATAATAAAGGATGGGGGGCACTGTCGGCGTCAAAATGATTAAGGGCGTCCTTGAGGCTGCTGTGGGGCAGAATCTGTGTCAGTGGTCGACCAAGACCAAGCGGGCTGTGTTCGCCCAATAACTCTACGGCGGCCTGATTAAACAGTAGCAGGCGCTGATGTTTATCGCAGATCAGCAGCGGCAGGCTGAGCGATTGCACCAGGCTCTCCAGTTCCTGCTGGGTGCTGGCCGCTTCCTGTGCGCCTTCGGTGCGTGCATCCTTGAGTCGTTGTCGGTCCTGACGCCAGCCATTGCGGACCTGATCAAGATCAGACTGCAATCCGTTCAGCCAGCCGGCCAGAGGGAAGTCGGATTTGGCATCCGGGCTTGCCAGCAGGCGTGCCAGCAATACCTGCAGTTGGCGCAGCGGCGCAAACAGACGCCATTCCAATACCAGTCCCAAAGCCAGCAAAAGTGCGCCAGGCAATAGTCCCAACGTCCAGATCAGCGCCATGGGAACAGGGGGCTGAAGCTGGCTGATCAGCGTCATTGCGAGGCCTATACCGATTACGAATGCGACTCCGGTGAGCAGGAGCCAAATACCAATCAGATTCTGGCGGTTGGGCATGACTCGGTCTCCTGCCAGGATTATGTTGGCGTGTTCAGCAAGGCATCGACACGGCTGACCAGGTCACGAGTGGAGAAGGGTTTGGTGATGTAGTCATTGGCGCCCAGTGCCAGTCCTTTCTCCTTTTCAACCTCACGGCCATGTGCGGTCAGCATGATAACAGGCAATTTCTGTGTGTCCGGCTGTTGGCGCAGCTGCTCCAGCAGATCAAAGCCACTCATGCCCGGCAGGCTGATATCGAGCAGGACCAGGTCCGGGCAGTGTCCGGCGATCAGCACTGCAGCCTGCTCGGCATCCGGCGCGGTTACCACCTTGTATCCCGCTTGCTGCATCAGAAACTCAAGTGACAACAGGATGTTGGGCTCGTCGTCGACAACCAGTACTTCCGGCATGGCGCTTCCCTCGTGACGTGATTCCAGTACGCATCTTTGAGTCTAGTGTGCACCATACAAAAGGGAAACGTCAGCGCCGGCGGCACGACTTTGGTGGCAGGCACAGGCATAATGGCGGCCTTTTGCGGCAGCTCAAGGAATCCAGATGTCATTACCGGGCAAAGAAATCTACCGAGGCCACGACAGCTATGGGGCGGTGCGTGTGCTTGATGACGGTGAAAAACGCTATCTTGCTTTTGGTGATGTGGACGAACAGAGCTGCTGCCTGAAGCATGAGCCGATGATTCCCGAGCATGAATATGTCCGCGCCATGCTACTGGTGCTGCTGTTTGCTGAACCCAAGCAGGTGATCAGCCTCGGGCTGGGTGCCGGGGCGCTCAATACCTGTCTGCACGGGCGCTTTGCTGGCTGTAAGCAGCAGATTGTGGAGCTGCGCCCCGAAGTTGTCGAAGTTGCCTATCGTTTCTTTCAACTGCCCCGTGGCAAGCGCATGCAGATCCACACTTTGGATGCCCTGGAGTTTCTGCAATCCGTTAAAACCCGCAAGGCGGACATTATCTTCAGTGATATCTATGGCGCTGACGGGCTGAATGAAAAACAGCTGGGTGAAGACTATCTGGCCCTCTGTGAAGAGCAACTGAAGCCTGGCGGCTGGCTGGTGTTGAACCTCTGGCGCGACCATGTGGGAGGGCGAACACTGGAGTTGTTGCTGGAACATTTTGGCGTGCTTTACGGCTGCCATACCCAGAGTGGCAACTGGGTCGTTTTTGCAGCGGCAGAGGACCATGGACTGAGCTCCGGGCAATTGGAAAAACGGGCGCGTGAACTGAGTCAGCATCTGGGTTTTTCGCTTTCCTCTTACCTGAAACGGCTCAAAACCTACCCGTAAAACAGCTGGCCTAACCGGCGTCATCTATTTCTGACTTTTCTAAGTTGTTTGTTTTGAAAGGAAAAATAGCGCTATACAGATAACGTATCCCCTGTTTCGTTATTCAAATTGGTAGGGGGGCTGGCTTCCATTAGACTTTTTTTAATGACGGATTAATTAAAAGTCATTTTCCAACGACAACAGGCTGCATCCAATTTGAGATGCTGCAGGGCAATAACAACAGGAAGCCAATATGAACAAAACTGTATCCCTACTGGCGGGTGCCATGATGAGCCTTGGGCTCATGGCGGGCGCGAATGCCGCAACCCTGAAAATGGCCTACGACGCTGACCCTGTCTCCCTTGACCCCCATGAGCAGTTGTCCGGCGGTACCATGCAGCTGGCGCACATGACCTTCGACCCGCTGGTCCGCTGGGATCGCAATCTGGGTTTTGAGCCGCGTCTGGCCGAAAAGTGGGAACGTATTGACGACCTGACCATGCGCTTCCATCTGCGTAAGGGCGTTAAATTCCATTCCGGTAACGACTTTACCGCCAAGGACGTTCTGTTCACCTTCAACCGTCTGCGCACCTCCCCGGACTTCAAGGGTATCTTCGCGCCGTTCGCTGAGCTGAAAGTGATCGATGACTACACCATCGACCTGGTCACCAACAAGCCCTTCCCGCTGGTCCTGAACAACGTAACCTATCTGTTCCCGATGGACAGCGCCTTCTACACCGGTAACGATGCCAATGGCGAACCCAAAGACAAGCTGGTGAAGCACGGCAACTCCTTCGCGTCCCGTCAGCTGTCCGGTACTGGCCCCTACGTGGTCAGTGAGCGCCAGCAGGGTGTACGTGTTGATTTCACCCGTTTCGACAACTACTGGGACACCAACTCCCCGGGTAACGTTGACGAAATCGTACTGACGCCGATCAAGGAAGCCCCGACCCGTGTTGCCGCACTGCTGTCCGGCGATGTTGATTTCATCGCGCCGGTTCCGCCGACCGATCACAAGCGTATCGTCAGCAACGACAAGGTTGATCTGGTGACCATGGGTGGTACCCGTATCATCACCTTCCAGATGAACCAGGAACGTGTTGAAGCCTTCAAGGATGCCCGTGTACGTCAGGCTGTTGCCTACGCCATCAACCAGGAAGGTATCGTCAAGAAAATCATGCGCGGTTTCGCTACCCCTGCCGCACAGATGAGCCCGGAAGGCTACCTTGGTTATAACGAGGCTCTGAAGCCGCGTTATGACCTAAAGAAAGCCAAGCAGCTGATGGAAGAAGCGGGTTACGCCGACGGTTTCACCATCACCATGATGGCGCCGAACAACCGTTACGTGAACGATGAAAAAATCGCTCAGGCGGTGGCGTCCATGCTGGCCAAGATCAACATCACCGTTGATCTGAAAACCATGCCCAAGGCGCAGTACTGGGGTGAGTTCGATGAGCGCGCGGCTGACATGATGATGATCGGCTGGCATGCGGATACAGAAGATTCCAACAACTTCTTCGAATTCCTCACTGCTTGCCCGGATACTGACAGCGGCCTGGGTCAGTACAACTCCGGTAACTACTGTAATCCGGAAGCAGACAAGATGATGCATGAAGCCAACAGTGAAACTGATCCGGCCAAACGTGCAGCCATCATGCAGAAGATCGAACAGATGTTGTACGACGACGCTGCCTACATCCCGCTGCACTGGCAGAACCTGGCATGGGCCGCTCGCAAGGGCGTCAATGTTGAGCCGGTGGTCAACGTGATGAACTTCCCGTACCTGGGTGACCTGGTTATTGAAGAATAACCCCATCCGACAGTGAAACAGGAGCCGGCTTGTGACTGTTCCCTCAACGGTCCAGGTCGGCTTTTTCTGATCCAAGCACGTTTCAAAATGCTGAATGCCGTTGGGGCAGCGGGCCTGCTGTGCCTGTGAAAAGCAGATTGAAACATGAAATACCAAGGCGCAGGGATAGCGACCTCATATAAGGCAGAGAGACCATGATTGCTTTTTTTATAAAACGACTGGCTCAAGCGATAGTGGTGATGTTCGTCATCAGCATTATCAGCTTCTCAATTCAGGATAATCTGGGCGACCCTCTTCGCGAGATGGTTGGTCAGTCGGTATCGGAAGCCGAGCGACAGCAGCTGCGTGATGAGCTGGGCCTGAACGATCCCTTCCTGGTACAGTACGGCCGCTTTGTAAAAAATGCGCTCCAGGGTGACCTGGGTACGTCCTACTTCTTCAAGGAACCGGCGCTGGATGTGATTCTGGCCAAGTTGCCGGCCACACTGGAACTGGTGTTCGGGGCTTCCTTGATCATTATTTTCCTCTCGGTGCCGTTGGGGGTGTATTCCGCCATCAACCCGCAGAGTCTGTTTTCCAAAGCCGTCATGGGGCTGAGTATCGTCGGTATCTCCGTGCCGGTGTTCCTGACCGCGATTGGTCTGATCTACCTCTTCGCCATTGAGCTGAACTGGATGCCATCCTACGGCCGTGGCGAGACCGTCGACATGTTCTGGGGCTGGGAATCCGGCTTCTTTACCGCCGATGGTCTGGCGCACCTGGTGCTGCCCTGCGTATCCCTGGCGTCCATCATGCTGCCGTTGTTCATCCGTTTGATCCGTGCCGAGATGATGGAAGTGCTGCAGTCCGAATATGTGAAATTTGCCTGGGCCAAGGGTTTGAACCCGCGCCGTATTTACTTTTTGCATGCCCTCAAGAACACCATGCTGCCCGTCATTACTGTGGGCGGTGTGCAGATCGGCACCATGGTGGCGTACACCATTCTGACCGAGACCGTGTTCCAGTGGCCGGGCATGGGCTTCCTGTTCCTGGAAGCGATCAACCGCGTAGACACACCGCTGATCGTGGCTTACCTGATTGTGGTAGGGGCGATTTTCGTGATTACCAACACCATTGTTGACCTGGTGTACGGATTGGTGAATCCGACGGTCAATCTGGCTGGCAAGAAATAAGGCGGTATCAGTATGAGCACTACGAATCAGACACCTACACCCAATCCGGTGGCCACGGATATGGATAAAGCCCCCTCCCTGTGGGAGCGTTTCAAGGACAGCCATGTGTGGCACAGCTTTACCCGCGACCGCGTGGCCCAGCTGAGCCTGACCATCTTCATGGGTTACGTGATCATGGCGCTGTTTGCGCCGGTGATTGCTCCCTTTGATCCCTACGATCCGACCCAGATCGACATCATGAACTCCGAGCTGCCGCCGAGCTGGGATGAAGATATGGGCGATGACCAGTTCTGGCTGGGAACGGATGCCCAGGGGCGTGACCTCTGGTCCACCATTCTCTACGGCACCCGCATCTCACTGACCATCGGTATCTGTGCGGTACTGCTGCAGGCGACCATCGGCATCATCATCGGCCTGATCGCCGGCTACCGTGGTGGCCGTGTCGACAGCATTCTGATGCGCTTTGCCGATGTGCAGCTGTCATTCTCCACCATGATGGTGGCCATCGTGGTGCTGGCTGTTTTCCAGGCCAGTTTCGGTACCGAGCTGTATCAGGATCTGGCGATGTTGATGCTGGTGCTTGTCATCGGTATAGCGGAGTGGCCGCAGTACGCCCGTACCATCCGAGCCTCTGTATTGGCCGAGAAGAAGAAGGAATACGTGGATGCTGCCCGCGTGATGGGGCTTGGACAGATCCGCATCATGTTCCGTCACATTCTGCCCAATACACTGTCACCGATTCTGGTTATCTCCACCGTGCAGGTGGCAAACGCCATTATTTCCGAGGCTTCACTGTCGTTCCTGGGGCTGGGGATGCCGGTGTCTCAGCCGTCTCTGGGCTCGCTGATCTCCAGCGGCTTTGAATACATTTTCTCCGGTACCTGGTGGATTACCGTCATTCCGGGTCTGGTGCTGGTTGTACTGGTTCTGGTGATGAACCTGCTGGGCGACTGGCTGCGCGACGTTCTCAACCCGAAACTGTACAAGGGGTAATATCATGGCACTGCTAGAAGTTAGAAACCTCGAAGTCAGTTTCGGTCTGCGCAGCGGCGCTGTTAAGGCGCTGCGCAATATCAACTTCACGCTGGATCGCGGCGAGCGTCTGGGGCTGGTGGGGGAGTCCGGTGCCGGTAAATCCGTGCTGGGTTTCTCCATCCTCAACCTGATTGCCAAGCCGGGCCGTATCACCGGCGGCGAGATTCTGTTTGAAGGCCAGAACCTGGCGTCCATGTCAGATCGTGATCTGCGCTCTATTCGTGGCAACCGCATCTCGATGATCTTCCAGGATCCGATGATGACGCTGAACCCGGTACTGACCATCGGCCAGCAGATGGTCGAGTGTTTGATGGCGCACCGCAAGATCAGCCGTGACAATGCCCGGACCATCGCGGTACAGAAATTGAAACAGGTGCAGATTCCGTCACCGGAAACCCGCATCGATCAGTATCCGCATGAACTCTCGGGCGGTATGCGTCAGCGTGTTGTTATCGCCATCGGCCTGCTGATGGACCCGGATATCATCATAGCCGATGAGCCGACTACTGCACTGGACGTGACCATTCAGGCGGAAATCATGGAGCTGATGGTTGAGCTCTGTGAACGTAATAATGTGGCCTTGATCCTGATTACGCATGATCTGGGCGTAGTGTCCCAGGTAACGCAGAAGGCGATCGTCATGTACGCCGGTCGCGTTATCGAGCAGGGGCCCACACGCGAGATCATTAACGACGCTCAGCATCCCTACACTCAGGGGTTGATGAACGCCTTGCCGCAGATGGCCATTCCGGGACAGCGTTTGAACCAGATTCGTGGTTCCATGCCCGGTTTGCAGAAGATTCCGACGGGCTGTGCCTTTAATCCGCGTTGCGACTACGTGATGGACATCTGTCATCACCAGTTGCCGGGCTACACCGCATCCGGCAACTGTCAGGTTGCCTGCCATATGGTGGCGGAGATGAAGAAGAGCGCACAGGCGTCAGAAGAGGTTTAAGCGATGACTGCACAAGCAAATAATCAGGCAGAATCACTGGTGCAGATCCGCGATCTGTACAAGAAGTTCAACATCTCCGGCGACTTCCTTGATCAGTTGAAGTTCAAGGGTGGCAAAATCGTGCGCGAACAGGAGTTCGTGCATGCCATCAATGGTGTCGACCTGGATATCAAGAAGTGTGAAGCCCTCTGCGTAGTCGGGGAGTCCGGCTGCGGTAAATCCACCGTCGCGCGTACGGTCATGGGCCTGCTGACACCTTCGCAGGGTTCCATCAGTTATCGTGGCGAGCGTATTGACGACCTGGATGACAAGGCGTTGCTGCCGTATCGCAAGAAGATGCAGATGATCTTCCAGAACCCCTATGCGTCATTGAATCCGCGTATGACCATTGCGCAGACGCTGGAAGAGCCGGTGCGCTTGCACAACCCTGACTGGACCCAACAGCAGGTGCGTGACAAGGTGCACGAGGTGATGTTCTCGGTGGGGATTGATCCCAGCTGGGGCGAGCGCTTTGCCCACGAATTCTCCGGTGGTCAGCGTCAGCGTATTAGTATTGCCCGTGCACTGGCGGTCGATCCGGAGTTTATCGTAGCGGATGAGCCGATCTCGGCGCTGGACGTATCCATTCAGGCGCAGGTGCTGAACCTGCTGATGGATGCGCAGGAAAAGCGCAATCTGACCTATCTGTTCATCACCCACGACCTGTCGGTGGTCGAGCATTTCGGTACCCGCGTGGCCGTCATGTATCTGGGCTCTCTGTGTGAGCTGGCGCCGACCAAGACCCTATTCGACAAGCCGCGTCATCCGTACACTCAGGCACTGCTGTCAGCGATTCCGCGTCTGGAAGATGACCGTCCGCCGCACATCAAGCTGCAGGGTGAAGTCCCTACGCCGGTTAACCTGCCTTCGGGTTGCGTGTTCCATGGTCGTTGTCCCTACGCGAATGAACGCTGCAAAAGTGAGATCCCCAAACTCATCACCACAGATGAGGGTGGACAGGTTGCCTGTCATGGGGTCGAAGAAGGTCGCCTGTAAGCGTCTTAACCGAATTAAGGTCAATCATGAGCGTACAGATTCAATCAGCACTGAAAATCAGCAGCCAGTTTGATTCCGGCAATATCGAAGTGCTGGATATGGCCAACCCTCAGGATATCCAGCTGAGCATACGCAAGGATAACCAGTCAGAGTTTTTTCAGTGGTTTCACTTTCGTGTGCAGGGGGCCGACAACCAGCCCCTGAGCCTGCGTATTGTAAACGCTGATCAGGCGGCGTATCTGGATGGCTGGCCCGACTACCGGGCCGTGGCTTCCTATGATCGTGAAACCTGGTTCCGTGTTGATACCAGCTATGAGCAGGGGGAGCTGGTGATTCAGCACACCCCGGCCCAGAACAGCATCTACTTTGCCTATTTCGCTCCCTACAGCTGGGAGCAGCATCTGGATCTGGTGGCGGCGGCCCAGCAGTCGCCCCTGTGTCAGGTATTTGATATCGGCACCACTCTGGATGGGCATGACCTCAACCTGCTGCAGATCCGTTCCGCTGCAGGCGCTGACAAGAAACTGCAGGTCTGGGTCACGGCGCGCCAGCACCCGGGTGAAACCATGGCCGAATGGTGTGCCGAAGGCTTGATCGGTCGTCTGCTGGACCAGGAGGATGCCTTGAGCCAGGCGTTGCTGGAACAGGCGGATTTCTACGTGGTCCCAAATATGAATCCGGATGGATCCATACGGGGGCACCTGCGTACCAATGCCTGTGGCGCCAACCTGAACCGTGAATGGCAAACGCCGACGGCGGAACGCAGTCCTGAAGTGCTGGCAGTGAGAACCCTGATGCAGCAAACCGGTGTGGATCTGTTCCTTGATCTGCACGGGGATGAAGCCCTGCCGTGTAACTTTATTGCCGGGCAGGAAGGCGCCCCGGGGCTTTCCGACTCTATACTGGAGCAGGAAAACCGGTTTAAACGAGACCTGCTGATGGCAAACCCGGATTTCCAGCTGGAGCGCGGCTATCCGCCCGGCAAGTTCGGGCCGGAAACCTTCACCATTGCCGCATTCTGGGCGGGGCGAGAGTTCAATTGCCCATCCATGACGCTGGAAATGCCGTTCAAGGATTATGACCTGCGCCCCGATGCCGACTGCGGCTGGTCGCCTGAACGGTCGATCAAGCTGGGTGAATCCCTTTTGCATCCGCTCTATCACTGGGCGCTTGGCAAGCAGGTTTAATGTCCCGACAGGCTTTGCCAGTGAAGGAGTGTTATGGAAGTTAGATGGCTCGATGACTTCATCGCGTTGGCGCGCACCCGACATTTCTCGCGGGCGGCGGAGGAGCGCAATGTCACCCAGCCAACCCTGAGCCGGCGCATCAAGCTGTTGGAGGAAGAGATGGGCACGACCCTGATCGACCGCAACAGCTTGCCGCTGTCACTGACACCGGCGGGAGAAGTGTTTCTGGCTGGTGCCAAGCAGATGAGTCGTATTGCCCGGGAAACCAAGGCGAACTGCAATGAGATCCGTGAGCAGCAAAGCAACCGGCTGACGCTGGCGACGACCCAGACGCTCTACCTGAGCCTCTATCGCGCTACCCTGTTGCCGTTCTCGGAAGAGCATGACATCCCGATCGATCTCAATCTCAAGTCCACCTCCTGGGTGGGGGCTGATTTCGTTAATGCGTTGGCGCAGGGCGAATGTGATCTGGTGCTCTGCTTCTGGCATCCGCACATGCGAGTGGCTGAAGAGCTGGATGACGAGCGTTTTGAAAGCCTGGTAGTGGCTCAGGAAATGCTGGTGCCCGTCACCGCCAATGATGATACAGGCCAGCCACTGTATACCTTGCCCGGCAAGAAAGGGCAGCCGTTGCCCTACATCGGTTATTACGAAAATGCCTTTATGCGCCCGGTGCTGGATCACTTTATTCAACGGCATGCCCAGTCACCGCAGCTGGTGACCATGAATGAAAACGTCCATTCCGTCAGTGTGAAGGCGATGATCAAAGAAGGCTTTGGTCTGGGCTGGCTGCCAAGGCGACTGGCCAGTAAAAGTCTGGAGCACGGAAGCCTTAGCCTCGCGGGTGGGCGCCATTGGCAGATCCCGCTAGAGGTGCGCTTGTACCGCAACCGACAGAATGTTCAGACCAGTCTGAAAGAGTTCTGGTCGTTGCTGGAGCAGGCGCTGCACGCAGCCACACTCAAAGTGTGATGGCTGTTTCTCCATCCGATTTCATGGCGGTTTTCCACCGCATTAGTACAAGGCTTATGTCATGACTTCAGCGTATTTTTCCCATTTGTCACAGCTTCAGGCACAGACCGAGGCGCTGCTGGCCGCTCAAGGCTATGATCAATTGTTGATCGGTTCCGGTTCGTTGCACACCCATTTTCTGGATGATACCCGTTATCCGTTCCGTCCCAATCCTCACTTTGTGCACTGGGCGTGTTTCTTGACCCAGCATCCGGATTGTTGGCTGCTGGTTCGCCCGAGCCAGAAGCCGCTGCTGTTCTACTATACGCCCAAGGATTTCTGGCACCTGACTCCGGGTTTGCCCGCTGAAGACTGGGCCAAGGGGTTTGAATGGCAAGCCTATGATGACTTTGCCGCTGTTCGCGCCCAGCTGGGTAACACTAAAACGGCCGTTATCAGTGAGCAGGGTGTTGAAGGCGACAATCTGAGCCAAAACCCGAATGCATTGATTCAGGCGATCAACTTCGATCGAGCGGTGAAAACCGAGTGGGAACAACACTGTTTGCGTCAGGCCAACTACCTGGCTGTAAAAGGGCATTGTGCCGCCCAGCATGGTTTTGAGTCCGGTCATAGTGAATATGAAATTCACCAGGCCTACCTGCAGGCGATTGAACATAACGAATCCGATCTGCCCTATGACAATATCGTCGGCCTGAATGAACATGCTGCCGTGCTTCACTACCAGTTCCAGCGGCGTGAGCGCCCGGCAGAGCATCGTACGTTGCTGATCGATGCCGGTGCCCGTTTCAATGGCTATGCGGCTGATATCACCCGTACCCACAGTGATGGCACCGGTCTTTTCACCGAGTTGCTTGAAGCGATGGACCGCCTGCAGCAGCAACTCTGTGCCCAGGTGAGGGCTGGGGCTGACTTCGTTTCACTGCAGCGTCATATGCACTTGCTTTTGGCCGACCTGCTACAGCGGTTTGATATCGTCAATGCCAGTGCCGAACAGCAGTTGGAGCAGGGGATTACGCGCAGCTTCCTGCCGCACGGTCTGGGCCATCTGCTGGGTCTTCAGGTTCACGATGTGGGCGGCTGGCAGCAGGATGCTCAGGGGACGCTGAAACAGCCGCCGGAGGATCATCCCTTCCTGCGCTTGACGCGTACACTTGAAGCTGGCTACGTGATTACCGTTGAGCCCGGTCTATACTTTATTCCGCAGCTGCTGGAGGAACTCAAGGCGGGGCCCGGTGCCCAATCGGTTAACTGGGCGCGTGTAGAGCAGTTGCTGCCCTACGGAGGTATTCGCATTGAGGATAACCTCTGTGTACGTGCCGATGGGCATGAAAACCTGACCCGAGATGGCTTTCACGGCTGAGACATTTGGCCGAAAGGTAAAGCCCGTGACCCATTTTGGCCCGGGCTTTGCATTAAAAGCGCACTATTTTGTTCCATCTGCGTGAGAGTGTGAAATGCAGCAGTCAGTCTTTCCCTGGTTCCAGCCGATCATTGAAATTGCGACAGGCCAGGTGTTGGGGTACGAAGCCCTGGCACGGCAGCGTGATGCATCGGGTGAAATTCAGTCGGCCGGTGGTGTCTTTTCCGATCCGAACCTCGACAGGGAAACCCGTCTTGAACTGGACAGAAGCGTTCGCCGTCAGGCGCTCACTGCGCTGGCTCAGGCACCGGAAGGCACCTGTCTGAGCCTCAATATCTCCCCCCAGTGGCTGAGCGAGCGGACCGAAGAAGATCCGCTGGTTACACTGCAGATGATGGAAGAGCTGGGCGTTGACCCGTCCCGCGTCATTATCGAGATCACCGAGCACGGTGGTTGTATCGAGCAGATTCGAGCGCTGGCAGCGCGCTATCGCAGCGCGGGTGTCCGTGTCGCGCTGGATGATTTTGGTACCGGTTTTCAGCAGTTGGACCGACTTTTGGCCTTTACCCCAGATCTGCTGAAAGTGGACATGAGAATGTTCCAAAATGGTGCGATGGGGCACCAGGAAAGTGCACTGCTTCATACCTTGGGTGACATGGCCTCCCGTTTGGGCTGTAAGCTGATTTTTGAAGGCGTGGAGACGCCGGAAGAGTTTCGTCTGGCCCTGCAGTGCAATGCCAGCTACATCCAGGGCTATCTGTTTGAGCCGGCACTGGCCGATTTTCTGCCGATCGATGCCAAGCGGGCTGAGGTAAACCAGTTGCTGCAGGGCTATCTCGAACGAATGGTCGAACAGTCAGCCCGCCGCCAGTGGCACCTTGAAGGCTTGCATAGCCAGTTGCTGGCCATGCGTGAGCTGCTGCTGGCGCATGATGGTGAAGGCGAAAGTGCCCTCAGCCAATACTGCCCGGACCTGGCAATACTGCGCTGCTTTGTCTGTGACCGTGAAGGTCACCAGGTTTCGCCCAACTACAACTATCGTGATGGCCAGTGGCTGGCCGACAGCAGTGTCATTGGTCATAACTGGAGCTGGCGCCCCTGGTTCTACCAGCTGGTTGCTGCCGAAGACTACTCACGCCGTATTCTCAGATCACCTCCCTATATGGATATCAGCGGCGGCCAGCGCTGCTTTACGCTCACGCTGGCGCTGGATGAAGACAGGGTACTTGTTGTCGATGTGGTTGATCAGCTTGGCGGCGACGCCGGCGTGTCGCCGCAAACATCCTTTCACAGTGATCTGATGCCCGATATGTCATGATGCTGGCCTGTTAGTCCCAAACGTATCTCGAATACCACATAAATACAGGCCAATTCCCTCTGTATGCCGGTGTTTACAGATAACACTATGTATAAACAGGGGGATTGCTTTAGTCTGTTTCCTGAGTGGACTATGTTTATCAGTAAAGATTGTTCGGGGTGCGTTTTGACAAGGACTTTGCGAGTATTGCTGTTGTCAGTGGGTGTTCTCTTGGGAGGATGTGGGGGCTTGCCGGAAAATACAGGACGTATGGCGTCACACAGTTTCGAGGATACGGCCGATACCACACTGGGTCGTGCGGCCAGTGCCCGTTTTAATGCGTCTACGGGTGAATCAGGCTTCCTGATGCTGGATCAGGGACTTGATGCCTTTGTCGCCCGTGTGGCGCTGGCGCGAACCGCTGAGCGCAGTATCGATGCCCAATATTACCTGCTTCACAATGACCTCACCGGCCATCTCTTTGTTAAAGAGTTGATGAAGGCAGCTGAGCGTGGCGTGCGCGTCCGCCTGCTGGTCGACGATATGGATCTGGCTGGGCGGGATGAAAGCGCAGTTGCCTTGCACGCCATGCCCAATGTTGAAGTACGCATCTTCAACCCCTTCGGTCGTGATACTAATCGCATGACCCAATTCGTAACCCGCTTTGGCAGTGTTACGCGCCGTATGCACAACAAGCTGTTTATTGTGGATGGCCAGGCGGTGATTCTGGGTGGCCGTAATATCGGTGATGAGTACTTCGAAGCCAATCCTGCACTCGCCTTTGGTGATCTGGATGTAATGGGGCTGGGTCCTGTTGCTCGCCATGCTTCTTCTGCGTTTGATGCCTACTGGAATCATTCACTGGCATATCCGGCGCCCACGCTGGCCGGTGAAAAGGGCAATGCCGCCGCAGTAGAGCAGCTGAAAGAGCGCCTGGAGACATTTATTGTCGAGCAGGGCGATGAAGGCGATCAGTACTTTGATGCCATGCGAAATTCCTCGTTGGCGGAAAAGTTGCGTACCGGGAAGCTCTCGCTGATTCCTGGCAAGGCTGAGCTGGTGGTCGATAATCCTGACAAGCTGATTTCTGATCGTACTCAGGCAGACCTGCGCCTGGGTCAATCTCTGGCACCTTATTTCCGTGAGCTGGAAGACAGCCTGATCATTTTCTCGCCCTATTTTGTGCCCGGCCGCGAGGGGACGGACTTTTTAACGTCTCTGGCAGAGCGGGGCGTGCGCGTTCGCATTTTGACCAACTCCCTGGCATCGACCGATGTGCCCGTTGTCCATGTGGGCTACGTACGTTATCGAAAAGAGCTGCTGCGTGCAGGGATCGAGCTTTACGAGATGGATGAGCAGTATGAAGCCAAGCGTCGCAGCTGGAATTACTTCACCGGTTCTTCCAAGGCCAGTCTGCATGCCAAGTCCTTTGTGCTGGACGACAAACGCGTCTTTGTCGGCTCATTGAACCTGGATCCGCGCTCGCTGATTGAAAACTCCGAGGTTGGTGTGGTGATTGAGTCCCCCGAAATAGCTCATAACATGGCCAAGTGGTTCGAGCGCGAGGTCAACAAGATCGCATTCCGTGTGAGTCTGGAAAAAGACGAAGACGGGGTGGAGCAGATGCAGTGGGAAAGCCAGGGAGAGGAAGGTGTTGTTCGCTTCGATGTGGATCCTTACACCTGTGTCTGGCAGCGAATGGGCGTCGGTATTATGCGTTTGCTGCCGATCGACTCTCAGTTATAACGCAACATCCGGGGCTGGAAGGCAGCAGCCCCGTTTGATCCTCCCGCACCGCTGCTTGAGACAGTGACAGTGCAGGCAGGGCCTTGTATCAGGCTGCGCAGATGGCCTGCCACAGAGACTGGATACCCGATTTGTCCTGGTCGCTGAGCTGATCCACCGCAAAGGCGCTGTTCAGGCTGTCTTCCACGCCCTGTGCGAACAGGGTGTCAGTTTCAGGTGCTTCCGCCGCAACCAGATTGAGATGACTAATCAAATAACTGCAGTAGAAAAGCTCGTCCGGGTTATCAAGGGCAGCCTGTTCGCGCTCCAGCAAACGGCGTTCAGTCAGGTCGATCAGGCTTTCGCTCATGGGGTCTCCAGGTTTTTCAAAAGCAGGGCATAGGTTTTGCCGTCGGATTCGGTCTGTTCCAGACGGACAATCAGGTAGTCCAGTTCGGGGGCAAACCAGATCAGCGTTTCACGGTCGGCGTTTTCACCCCGATCCCGCATGACGCGTACCGCGTTATAGGTGCCAAAGGGGGTCTCTATGGATTCTTCCCCGGTCACTTTAAAGCGGTATTCTTTCAGCTTGCCACCATCAGCCACCGAGTAGGTCATTTCGGTCTTGCCGGCCATCAGGTCCAGTCGCAGTTGCAGCTGATAACTCAGCTTGTCCTGAGTAGCTTCGGGTACGCTCATCTTCCAGGGCGTATCTTTCACCACGGTGGTGACGCGGTTGCTGTCCCAGTCAAAGTCGACGCTGGCCTTGCGGCTTTTGCCAAGAACCTTGCGATGGTAGCGGTAGCTAAGAGGTTTAATATGTTCGGAAGGCTGGTAGGTGAAGCGGGTTTTTTCGCTGATGCCGGCCATCAGGGCTGAAGCCTCGGATGAGAAGCTCCAGCCACCGTTGTCGAGGGGCTTTAGCACGCGAATGGCTTCGCCGTTGAGGGACACGCCCATATCAAAGGCGGTAGTGTAGACCGCCTTGAAACTGTTCAGTGGTATGCCTGGTTGTGCGTTACCAGTATCAGCCTGGGCTGGCGAGAGTGCCAGCAGCCAGCCGGCCAGCAGAGTCGTGACGCCCAAACGCATGGTGCTTCCCCTCAGGGTGCGGTGAACGGATAGCCTTGAGCACCAACGCTCTCACCATCCAGTAGCACACCCTCCGCAGTGAGTTTCAGGCGGTCGGCACAGAACCACTCAACCGCCAGTGGGTATATCAGGTGTTCCAGTGCATGAACCCGCTGCTGCAAACTATTCGCGGTATCCTCGGCACTGATATCAGTTCGTGCCTGTACGACCAGCGGACCGCCGTCCAGTTCCTCAGTGACGAAATGCACGGTACAGCCGTGCTCGTTGTCACCGGCCTCCAGCGCACGCTGATGCGTGTGCAGCCCTTTGTATTTGGGCAGCAGGGAAGGGTGGATGTTGAACAGACGCCCCTGATAGTGACGCACAAACTCCGGGGTCAGTATACGCATGAAGCCCGCCAGCACCACCAGATCAGGTGAGTAGCTGTCGATCAACTCGATCATCGCCTGATCAAAGGTTTCCCGGGATTCAAATGCCTTGTGATCCAGCAGGCGAGCCTCGACACCCGCCCGTTGGGCGCGTGTCAGGCCAAAGGCATCCGGACGGTTGCAGATTACGGCCGCAATTTGGCCGTTAATGCTGCCGTCCAGAGTTTGATCAAGGATCGCCTGCAGGTTGGAGCCGCTACCGGATATCAGTACTACAATCCGTTTTGGCGCCATCTCAGGCCTCCAGGCCGCGCAGCTCAACCTGTTCTTCGCCTGCTGTGGCGGCTTCGATCTGGCCAACAACCCAGGCGTTTTCACCTTCCTGCTGCAGCAGGGCGATGGCCGCTTCTGCTTTGTCAGCCGGTACGGCGATCACCATGCCGACGCCGCAGTTGAAGGTGCGGTACATTTCACGTGCGTCTACATTGCCTTCGGCCTGCAGCCACTTGAAGACGTCCGGCAGCTGCCAGGAGTTAACATCGATAACCGCCTTGGCAGATTCCGGCAGTACGCGCGGAATGTTTTCCAGCAGGCCGCCACCGGTGATGTGGGACAGGGCGTTAACCCGGGATTCCTTGATCAGCTTCAGCAGCGGCTTCACGTAAATGCGGGTCGGCTCCAGCAGGGCGTCGGCCAGAGTTTTGTCACCCATGGGCTGCTGCAGGTCGGCATTGGAGACTTCAATGATCTTGCGGATCAGGGAGTAGCCGTTAGAGTGCGGGCCAGAGGCGGCCAGACCGATCAGGGTGTCGCCCACCTGTACCTGGCTGCCGTCGATGATTTCGTCTTTTTCGACCACGCCAACACAGAAGCCGGCCAGATCGTAATCGTCACCTTCGTACATGCCCGGCATTTCAGCGGTTTCACCGCCGACCAAAGCCGCACCGGCCAGTTCACAGCCTGCACCGATACCGGTTACTACGTCAGCGGCCATATCAACATTCAGGCTGCCGGTAGCATAGTAGTCCAGGAACAGCAGGGGCTCGGCGCCCGCTACTACCAGGTCGTTGACACACATGGCGACCAGGTCGATACCGATGGTATCGTGTTTGTTCAGTTCCATGGCCAGGCGCAGCTTGGTGCCGACACCGTCGGTACCGGTTACCAGAACAGGCTTTTTATAGCCGCTCGGCAGTTCGCACAGTGCACCAAAGCCACCCAGTCCACCCATAACCTCAGGACGGGCAGTGCGTTTGGCGACACCTTTGATGCGTTCGACCAGGGCGTTACCTGCATCGATATCAACGCCGGCATCCTTGTAGCTCAGGGAAGTTTTTTCAGAACCTGTAGACATGGGTGAGTCAACCTTGTAAAGCGGTAGATAGTCGAGAAAAAATTATTGCGCTAGTTTATCAGGTTGCGTGCGCTCTGTGTTAGAGTTACGCGCTTCAATTGTCGGTCTGACAGCATTCGGTCCATTGTTGAGCCCAATAGACGCAGTAGTGATTCAGAAACAAACAAGCAGTTCAACCGCCCCCATGCAGCTTCCGTTGGGAATCGGCCTCAGAGATGACGCTCGTTTCGAGAACTTCGTGCGAGGTCGCAATGGGTTGGTATGTGATGCCCTCGAGAAGGCCACCAGTGGTGCGGGTGAACAATATCTATACCTCTGGGGACATGCCGGCACCGGCTGTTCGCATCTGTTGCAGTCCTGCTGCCATGCGTCCGACCCGGTGCGTCGCCGTGCCGTCTACCTGCCGCTGGCCGAACTCAAGGAGTATGGGCCTCGCATTCTGGAAGACTTCGATCAGCTCGACCTTGTCTGCATCGACAACCTGGAACAGGTAGCGGGCGATGCCGCCTGGGAAGAGGCGCTGTTCCATCTATATAACCGAATGCGTGCCAACGGCCATGTGCTGATCATTGCGGCCAACAAGCCGCCTGCCAAGCTGGGCATTCAACTGGCTGACCTGGAATCACGCCTTAACTGGGGCATGGTGTTCCAGCTCCAGGCGCTGGATGATGAAACCAAGGAAATCGCCCTTAAATCACGTGCTCAGGCCCGTGGTCTTAAACTCAGCGATGAGGTGGTGCGTTACCTGATGCATCATGGCAGCCGCAACATGGCACATCTGCTGGTTACCCTCGATAAGCTTGATGTCGCCTCATTGAGCGCCCAGCGCCGTATAACCGTTCCCTTCGTCAAGCAGGTGATGAACTGGTAAGCCCTGTGGCTGCACTGGTTTCGCCTGCTGGCTTAAGTCTCACTTCTGCATTATGATGCGCGCCCTATGACTACTGATCAAAAAACAGACAATCAGCGTGTGCCACGTGATTTTTCCGCACGTTCTGAAGAAGAACAGCAGCTGTTTCTGACCGATACCTGGTGCGACCACTGCCAGCAGCTTGGACTGGGCATGCGAGAGCCCGAGGAATATGAACTGTTCGGCATGGTCTTTATTGAAGGCCGCTGTTGCCAGTGTGGCGAGCCGGTGCTGACTGAACTGACCGAGGATGATTTTGACGATGAGTGAGGCTGTTGATCAGCGCTTCGGTGGTGTAGCGCGACTCTATGGTCAGGATGGCCTGGCGCTGTTTCAGCGTTCCCAGGTCGCCGTCATCGGTATCGGTGGTGTGGGCTCCTGGGTGGCAGAAGGGCTGGTCCGCTCAGGCATCGGTGAAATCACACTGATTGACCTGGATGATGTCTGCGTGACCAATACCAACCGCCAGATTCATGCCTGCAGCAGCACGGTCGGCGATTCCAAGGTGGCGGTGATGGCCGAGAGGCTGCGTGATATCAACCCGGACTGCCTGGTTCACGAGGTGGAAGCCTTTGCATCCCGAGAGAACCTGGATGAAATCCTGCATGACAGTCTGGACTATGTGGTTGATGCCATCGATAGCGTGAAAGACAAGGCTGCCATTATTGCCTGGTGCAAGCGCCGCAAGGTCCCGGTTATTACCATTGGTGGTGCCGGTGGTCAGGTTGATCCGACCCGTATTCAGGTCGCGGATCTGAGCCGTACTCATACCGACCCCCTTGCGGCCAAGGTGCGTTCCTTCCTTCGCCGACATTATCGCTTCAGCAGTAGTGGTCGTCGTTTTCAGGTCGAATGCGTCTTCTCTGAAGAACAGCTGCGCTACCCGCAGCCTGATGGCAGTGTCTGCCAGCAAAAAACCACCATGGAAAATGGTACCCGTCTCGATTGTGCCGGTGGTTTTGGTGCCGCGGTGGCCGTAACCGCAAGCTTCGGTTTCGTGGCCGTGTCCCGGGTACTGAAAAAAATACAGGAGCGTGCTGCCCGCGAGCAGTCGCTCTGACCGGTTGGTTTCTGACCGGTCCTATCACCTCGGGGCGAAAGCCCCGTCGATCCATGCTCCGGATTTACGCTCCGGACCGCAAGACAGGAAAAAGACCATGTCCAACAGCACCGTAGTTTGTGCTCTGTACAAATTTGTAACCCTTGATGATTTTGAACAGCTGCGCCAGCCGTTGCTGGATTTGATGCTGGCGCAGGAGGTGCGTGGCACCCTGCTGCTGGCAAAAGAGGGTGTTAATGGCACCATCGCAGGATCCCGTGCAGGAATTGATGCAGTGCTGAACTGGCTCAAATCCGATCCGCGCCTGGCGGAGCTGGATTACAAGGAATCCTTCGATGAGAGCAACCCCTTCTACCGGACCAAGGTGAAGCTGAAGAAGGAGATTGTCACCATGGGCGTTGAGGGTATCGATCCCAAGCGTGTGGTGGGCACCTACGTGAAGCCCAAGGACTGGAATGACCTGATCTCCGACCCGGATGTGGTGCTGGTGGATACCCGCAACGATTATGAAGTTCAGATCGGTACCTTCAAGAACGCGTTGAACCCGGATACCGAAACCTTCCGTGAGTTTCCTGCCTATGTGAAAGAGCAGTTGGATCCTCAGCAGCACAAGAAGGTCGCCATGTTCTGTACCGGCGGTATCCGTTGTGAAAAGTCCACGGCGTATCTGAAAGAGCAGGGCTTTGATGAGGTGTATCACCTGGAAGGCGGCATCCTCAAATACCTGGAAGAAGTGCCCGAAGAAGAGTCACTCTGGGAAGGCGAGTGTTTCGTGTTCGACAACCGCGTGTCCGTGAATCATCAGTTGGAGAAGGGCCAGTACGACCAGTGCCACGCCTGCCGCATGCCGATCACGGAAGAGGACAAGGCCAGCGACCAGTATGAGCAGGGAGTCAGCTGCCCCCATTGTCATGATCGACTGACCGAGCGTCAGCGTGAGCGTTTCCAGCAGCGTGAAAAGCAGGCCCAGTTGGCCAAGGCACGTGGCGAGACCCATATCGGTGCCGATGCCAATGACACTATCGAAAAGCGTCGTCAGCAAAAACTTGCCGAGCGTGAAGCTCAGCGTGAGCGCAGCGGTCAGTAAAATCCCTGTTGTTTGATGCGGCTAATTTGCTGCGTTGCACATAAAAAAGCCCCACTTCCGAAGAAGTGGGGCAAACAAAGTGCAAACAACTCAAAACGGCCAGAGTTGGAAGGGATGCGAGAGAGTTCGAGGAAGAGCAAGAGCCACCTCTCTCGCGTCCTGCTGGACAGGACACCCTAAATATCGTTCATTTTGTTGCATTGCACAATGCTTCTTTTAGACGGTTTTTGCCTAAAATGTTGCTACTTTTGTGCAATGCGGAATAAGGGTGAGTACTTATTACAGCTCAAGATTCATGCGGCTGAAGCGGAATGGATGAGCTTCATAGGTGCCGATGATGCGCACTTCCTCAGCAAAAAAGTTCAGCTCCTGCATGGCAAATTTCATCGCCTGCTCATGCGGATGCCCCTCAATATCCAGGTGGAAACTGGATACCTGCATGGTCTCGGAGGCCATGTAACTCTCCAGCTTGACCATGTTGACGCCGTTGGTGGCAAATCCGCCCAGCGCTTTATACAGGGCTGCCGGCATGTTGCGCACGCGGAACATGATAGAGGTCATGTAGCGGATATTGGTATCCAGTTGGGGGATCATCTGATCCTTGGACAGGATAATGAAGCGGGTGGTATTGCCGGTCTTGTCCTGGAAGTTCTCTTTCAGAATCTCCAGTCCGTAAAGTTCGGCCGCCAGGCTGGACGCGATAGCCGCGTGACCGGGCTGTTTGGTTTCAGCCAGTTCTGCCGCTGAGCCGGCCGTATCCAGGGCCGCAATGGGTTCAATACCCAGTGTCCGCAGGTTTTCGGCACATTGCGCCAGTGCCTGGGGGTGGGAGGAAACGGTTTTGATATCCTCCAGTTTGGTGCCCGGCAGGGCCAGCAGGCAGTGATTGACCGGCTCGAAGTGCTCGCCAATCACGTGCAGGCGGGTTTTCGGCATCAGTCGATAGATCTCTTCTACACGGCCGGCGGTGGAGTTTTCCAGCGGAATCATGGCCAGGTGAGCGTCACCGCGCTCGACCATAAACATCGCTTCTACAAATGACTCGCAGGCTTTGGGTGTCAGTTCCGGGTGAACGCGACGGCAGGCCAGATGAGAATAGGCGCCCTGATGGCCTTGATAGGCGATGATGGTGTTCTGGGTCATGGTGTCCATACATAGGCTGAAAAAACGAAGCCGACATTATGTCACAGCCAGCGAGAAGCTGAAAAAAATATCCATTTTTGCTAGTGTTGCTCGCCGTTGGAGGAACGCCTAATGACCCCGGAACGTGAACAGAAACTTCTCTCAGTGCTGCAGCGTCGTCAGCCTGACTTGACCCTGATTGCTGAACAGGTCCATAAACCCCGTAACATTTCCGCTCTGATCCGTAATTGTGATGCGGCGGGTGTGCCTGAAGTGCAGGTGGTTAAACCCAAAGAGGGGTACCACAATTACCGGGGTACGGCACTCGGGTCTGATCGTTGGGTGGATACGGCGCTGCATGAGACGCTGGACGACGCCGTGGACAAAGTGCGTGCCCAGGGTATGAAAATATACGCTGCACACTTCTCGGATGAGGCGGTTCCCTACCGTGAAGTGGATTACACCCAGCCCTGTGCCATCATTATGGGTGCGGAGAAAGAGGGTATCAGTCCACGGGCGGCAGAGCTGGCGGATGCTCACATTATTATTCCCATGCAAGGCGTGGTCAGCTCCCTGAATGTATCGACCGCTGCCGGCATTATTCTGGCCGAAGTGATCGATCAGCGCCTGCGAGCAGGGCTGTATGACCAGTCGCGTATGCCGATTGAATGGATTGCACGCAAAATGTTTGAAGCCCGCTATCCCAAGGTTGCCGAGTTCTGTCGTCGCCGCAGACTGGCATATCCGGAATACAGTGAGTCTGGCGAAATGCTGGCACCGGCTGACTGGAATGCCCAAGTGACGGCGGGTACTGCCCCTGTGCTTGAAAGCGCCTGACGATCATTGTGAAAACATTCTTTCCGCACCCCCTCAAATTGCCGCTTTGGTTGACGGTCACCCTGTATTCACTGCTTGTGTTGCTGTTGGCCTGGGGGGGCGGAAAGCTCTCCCGTGACTGGGCACTGACCTCGCTGCATGCCCAGGGGGCTGACCGACTCCTTTCCAGTATCAGTCAGATGCGGCTGGTCCTGAGCCAATACAATTACCTGCCTTTCCTGGTTGCACAGAACACCGATGTGCATCGTCTTCTGCAGCCCGATGCCAAAAACCAGGCGACAGTTAACCGTGTGCTGGAGCAGGTGAATCTGGTGGCGGGCTCTACGGCACTATTTGTACTTGACCGCGAGGGGCAGCCGCTGGCGTACAGTAACTGGCGCGAACCCCTTGCTCACCCCCGCAGTCCCGAGCGCAATGCGCGCTATTTTGCCCAGGCGCTGGCCGGTGAGCAGGGGCTGGAGCTTCGTTTCAATGCCGAAACAGGTATCGCCAGCCTGTACATGTCGGCGCCGATTTACACCGACCGTCTGGCCGGCGTTGCCGTGATGCGTCTGGATATGCCCCAGCTGCGCAAACAGCTGTCGATTGACTATCCGCTGGTCGTTCAATCCAAGCAAAGCGAATTGATTTTTGGCACCGTACCCGATTGGCCCTTGGAGCCTCAAGCACCGCTGCAGCTTGGTGAAGGACGAGAGTTACAACTGGTCTCACTGGGTCAGCAGCAGTGGATCGTGCAGCAGGTGCAACTGGATGATCTGGGCTGGCAGGTGGCTGTGCTGACGGATATCCGACCGGCCATAACCCAGTCGCGCACACTTGTAGGTGCGATTCTGGCAGTGGGCGTCGCGTTGGCACTATTGCTGCTGTATCTGCGTGAAACTCGTCACAAGAAGCGGCTGCAGCAGGAGCGCATGCGCGAACGTGCCCGCAGTGAAGCCCAGCAGCGCGATATCATCAACACGGCTCAGGTAGGGTTGATACACATCGACCGCAGTGGCCGCATTGAGTTGATCAATCCCATGGGCATGCAGATTTTCGGTGTGTCGGTAGAGTTGATCCGTCATCGTCCTGTGGTGGAGTTTCTGGAAAAGGGGTTTGATGCTCGTCCACTCAGAGCTGCACTGGATGCGCTGGGGACTGACCGTTTCCAGCCGTTAACCGGCCTTGAGGTGGTGGGTCAGCGTGCGGATGGCAGTGCCTTCCCGATGATGATCTCCATTCGCCAGATGGCAAGGCATCCAGAATTGGGCTACCTCGTCACCATCATCGATATCAGCCGCCGCAAGCGACTGGAGCAGGCACTGCGTGAAGCCAATGAATCGCTGGAGCAGAAAGTGGTCGAGCGTACACGAGCGCTGGAAGAAGCCCAGGCGGAGCTGGTTCAGGCGGGTAAGCTGGCTGCACTGGGGCGGATGTCAGCATCCGTGGTGCATGAGCTGAACCAGCCCATGACGGCGATGCGCACCTATTTGGCCATTGCCGAACGTCTGCTCGAACAGCCCGAGGCGCTTACTCGAAATTTGAAGCAGCAGGAACAGTTGCTGGACCGTATGGCGCTGATTACCGGCCAGCTCAAAACCTTCGCCTATAAAAAGCCTGAACGGATAGAGCCGGTGAGCCTGCACCAGGTGATGACTCAGGTGCTGCAGATGTTTCGTGGCCGCTTTGACGAGCTGGAGCTGCGACTGGAGTATCAGGCGCCCGATGCCGATCTGAGAGTGGCAGGTGACAATGCCCGCTATGAACAGGTGATGATCAACCTGATTAAAAATGCCTGCGATGCGATGGCCGGCCAGTCGGGTGAGCACAGGCTTTGGATCGGCATTCAGGACATCAGGGAGCAACTGGTGGTTCTGGAGGTGCGTGATAATGGGCCGGGTATCGCACCGGAGAATCTCCCACAGCTATTTGAGCCCTTCTTCACAACCAAGGAGGTTGGGCAGGGGCTTGGCCTGGGGCTGGCCATTGTCAGCAGTATCCTGCGTGACCTGGGTGGTGAGATTCAAGTGGTGGACACTGAGCAGGGCGCCTGTTTCAGGGTCGCCATGCCCGTGTTTCGGGACCCGAACGATTGCAAACATGAAGAGGCAGACACATGAACATTCAAGGCCGCGTATTGCTGGTTGATGACGAAGCGATGGTGCGTGAGGCCACCGGCCAGTGGCTGGAGCTGTCCGGGTTCAATGTGGACGCTTTCAGTTCGGCGGAGAGTGTTCTGCCGCATATCGACAGCCAGTGTGATGCTGTTCTGCTCACGGATGTCCGCATGCCGGGCATGGATGGTTTGGCATTGATGCAAGAGGCATTGAAGCGAGCGCCAGACCTGCCGGTGATTTTGCTCACCGCCCATGGCGATGTGGATATGGCGACCGAAGCCATGCGGGGCGGTGCCTACGACTTTATTGAAAAGCCCTACGTACCGGATCGACTGGTGGAAAGGGTGCAGCGGGCCTGCGAGAAGCGCAGACTGACGCTGGAAAACCTGCGTCTGCAGCAGAACCTGAATACCCGCAGCGACATTGATGCCCGTTTGATCGGTATCTCACCGGCCATTCAGCGCCTGCGGGGCGAAATCCTGGCACTGGCCGAGCTGGATACCAACGTGATCATCTATGGCGAGACCGGTACCGGCAAGGAACTGGTAGCCCAGTGTCTGCATGAATACAGCCGCCGCAACAAGCGCCATTTTGTGCCGATCAACTGCGGTGCCATTCCTGAAAACCTGATTGAGAGCGAGTTGTTTGGCCATGAGGCGGGTGCCTTTACCCATGCCGCCAAGCGCCGCATCGGCAAGTTTGAATATGCCAGTGGCGGTACGCTGTTTCTGGATGAAATTGAAAGCATGCCCCTGAATCTTCAGGTGAAGGTGCTGCGTGCGTTGCAGGAACACCAGATCGAACGCCTTGGGGCCAATGCACCAATTCCGGTCGACCTGCGGGTGATCGCGGCGGCCAAGGTCGACCTGCGAGATGACCCGGGGTTTCGCGAAGATCTGTTCTACCGTCTCAGCATGTCGGAGCTGCATATTCCTCCACTGCGTGAGCGGCTGGAAGATGTCCCGCTCCTGTTCGCGCATTATGTGCACCGGGGGGCGCTGGACCATAACCGGGAACCGCGGGAGTTGTCGGACCATGACATCCAGGCGCTCCAGGCCTATGCCTGGCCGGGCAATGTGCGAGAGTTGAAGAATATCGCGATTCGTTATGCGATCGACTCCCGCATAAGTCTGGTGGATCTGCTGTCTCGTCAGCAGCCGCAGATGTTCAAACCGGTGATGAACAGCACAACCTTGCCATTGGCGGTTCAGGTTGCCGATTATGAGTCACGCCTGATTCGAGATGCGCTGGAGCGTCACAAGGGAAATATCAAGGCTGTGATGGAAGAACTGGACCTGCCAAGGCGGACGCTGAATCAGAAAATGCTGCGCTATGGTCTCAATCGCGGTGATTTTACCGACGAATAGGCCATTTTTTGCTTACGCCCTAGAGGGGCTATCGGCCAAAAATTGCTTATTTGTTAAATTACTGAAAATAAAACTCTTTTAAATCAATGTCTTGTGTGTTTCCTGAAGTTGGCCCGTTTTCTGCTATACCTGTTGGTGTCAATACAACAACGAAAACGACAGTTAAGGAAATTACTATGAACCAAGGCAAACGCACCCTGATCAAGGCACTGGGGCTTTCTCTCACCGTTGGCGCGCTGGCAGGTACTGCAACGCTGGCACAGGCGGCTGACTCGCGTTCCTACATCCTGGCGACGGCCTCTACCGGCGGTACCTACTATCCGGTAGGTGTGGCACTGGCAACGCTGACCAAGGTGAAACTGGAGCCGACTCAGGGCATCTCCATGTCTGCGATCAACTCCGCGGGTTCTGGTGAAAACATCAAGCTGCTGCGTGAAAATGAAGCACAGTTCGCCATCCTGCAGGGTCTGTATGGTGCCTGGGCCTGGAGCGGCGAAGGCGCAATGGAAACCTCTGGCAAGCAGGAAGGTCTGCGCTCTGTCAGCATGCTGTGGCAGAACGTTGAGCATTTCGTAGTGCGCAGCCAGTATGCTCAGACGGGTACCATCACCGACCTCAATGGCCTGGAAGGTCAGAAGTTCTCCATCGGTAAAAAGAACTCCGGTACTGAAGGTTCAGGCCGCACCATCCTGGGTAACCTGGGTGTAAACGTTGACGGCTTCAACCTGGCACACATGGGTTACGGCGCCTCTGCTGATGCGCTGCAGAACGGCACCATCGACGGCATGAACATCCCGGCGGGCGTTCCGGCATCTGCAATTACCCGCGCTTACGCGGCCATGGGCGATGATATCCGTGTACTGGATTTCAGCGATGAGCAGATGGCTGAAGCCAATGGCAACTACAAGCTGTGGACCCGTTACGTGATCCCGGCCAACACCTACCCGGGTCAGACTCAGGACATCAACACCATGGCACAGCCGAACTTCCTGGCTGTTCGTGATGATATCAGCGAAGAAGATGTCTACATGCTGACCAAAACCATCTATGAAAACCTGCCGTTCCTGAACAGCATTCACAAGGCCACCAAAGCGATGGCACTGGAAAAAGCGATTGCCGGTCTGCCGGTTCCGCTGCACCCGGGTGCTGCACGCTACTACACCGAAATGGGCATCTCTATTCCGGACCACCTGGTCGCTGAATAAGCCTGCTCACAAGGATCGGCCATTTTTGGCCGATCCTCCTTTTGAATGCTGCAATCAGGAATGAAGTGATGTCTGCTTCCTCACACACCGACACGCAAACCGCCGAAAAGCTCAAATCCATGGAGCTGACCCAGCGTGATGAGCAGGGTGCCACCGGGCGCTTTGTTTACTGGGCTGGCGTACTCTTTGCGTTGGCACATATCTATTTCAACACTCTGGGGACCCTGTCCGAGCTCTGGGTGTCCGCTATCCATTTCTCCGGTTTTGCCCTGATCTGTGCACTGATGGTGCCGCTGTCAAAGAAACGGGCAAACGCCGGATGGGTGATCGGTCTGGATCTGCTGATCGGTGCCATTGCGGTGGGAACGACGTTCTACCTGATTCTGTTTGAAGATGCGCTTTATGAGCGTGGCGTACACTTCATAACCAGTGACTGGGTCGTCGCTGTGGTGGCGATACTGGTGGCGCTTGAAATGACGCGCCGTACCACTGGCTGGTTTATTCCCTGCTTGATTGTATTTGCACTGACCTATGTGTTCTGGTGGGGGCAGTATGTGGATGGCATGTTCAATTTTCCGGGCCTGAGCCTGGAAACCGTGCTTTACCGCAGTTATTTCTCGTCCGAGGGGATGTTCGGCTCCATTGCCCGAATCTCCTGGACCTATGTGTTCATGTTTATCCTGTTCGGCGCCTTCCTGGTGAAATCCGGTGCCGGCGACTTCATTATTGAACTGTCTCGCTGTGCCGCTGGCCGCATGATTGGTGGCCCCGGTTTTGTTGCCGTACTCGGTTCCGGCCTGATGGGCTCTGTATCCGGTTCTTCCGTTGCCAATACCGTATCAACCGGTGTAATTACGATTCCATTGATGCGCAAGGCAGGCTTCCCGGCGCGTTTTGCGGCCGGTGTAGAGGCGGCTGCTTCCACCGGTGGCCAGCTGATGCCGCCCGTCATGGGGGCCGGCGCCTTTATCATGGCGTCCTACACCCAGATTCCCTACGTGGAAATTATTGCGATCGCGGCGCTTCCGGCGTTGTAGTACTTCCTGTCCGTGGGTTTCTATGTGCGTGTAGAGGCGCGCCGCAGCCACGCCCATGCTGTTGAAATGGATGTGCGTCCGGTTAAAGAAGTATTGAAAGAGGGCTGGCATTGTCTGCTGCCGCTGGTAGTACTGGTGGCGTTGCTGATCTACGGTTTCACGCCGACCTATGCTGCGGGTATCTCCATCATCTCCGTTGTACTGGCCTCATGGATCTCACCCAAGAAGATGGGCCTGCGTGACATTCTGGACGCACTGGCGCAGGGCTCTCGCAACATGGCAACAACCGCCATGCTGCTGGTGGCCGTGGGTCTGGTGGTCAATGTGGTGGCGATGACCGGTATCGGTAACACCTTCTCGCTGATGGTGACCGATTGGGCCGGTGGCAGCCTGCTGATTACTCTGGTGCTGGTCGCTTTGGCGTCTCTGGTTCTGGGTATGGGCTTGCCGGTAACGGCGGCTTACATTGTGTTGGCGACCCTGTCAGCGCCGGCGCTCTACAGCCTCATGGCCGAGCGTGAGCTGATCGAGCTGATCGTGAACGGCAACCTGCCGGAAACTGCCAGAGCCATCTTCATGCTGGTGGATCCGAACAGCCTGACTGCGCTGGCTGCGCCCATGAGTGAAGCCCAGGCTGTAGCCTTGCTGGAACAGGTGCCACCCGACTTCAAGGGCCAGTTACTGGATCAGGCCATTAATGCCGATAAGCTGGCGATGATTCTTCTGGCTGCTCACATGATCATCTTCTGGCTGTCACAGGACTCCAACGTGACACCACCGGTTTGTCTGACAGCCTTTGCTGCGGCAGCTATCGCGCGTACGCCGCCGATGATGACCGGTTTCACCGCCTGGAAGATCGCCAAAGGCCTGTACATTGTACCGCTGCTGTTTGCCTACACCGGGTTTATTGGTGGCAGTATCGATGAAGTCCTGACCATTTTCGTGTTCGGTATTCTGGGCCTCTACGCCTTTGTCGGCCTGATGGAAGGCTACCTGGAAGGGCCGTTGAATATCGTACTGCGTATTCTCAGTGGTGCCTGTGCCGTGGGTCTGCTCTGGCCGCATGGTCAGCTGGTATTCGATCTGATTGCTGCTGCGGTGTTCATTGCTCTGTTCATTTACAGCCGTCGCCTGGCGCCTGCTGTGGAGGCGACTGCATAACCCATGAACAAGCAATTTGATTTTATCGTGATCGGTGGTGGCATACTGGGGCTGTCCACCGCCCGCCAGCTTCAGCAGCGCTTCCCGGGTCAAAAGGTACTGGTGCTGGAAAAGGAGGGTCGTCCGGCTCAGCACCAGACCGGTCACAATTCCGGCGTGATTCACGCCGGGGTTTACTACAAGCCGGGCAGCCTGAAGGCCAAGTTCTGTAAAGAGGGCAATGTGGCCACCAAGGCCTTTTGTCGTGAGCACGATATCCCCTTTGACGAATGCGGTAAGCTGCTGGTTGCAACCAACGAGGTTGAGTTGGAGCGCATGCAGGGGTTGATCGGGCGCTGTGCTGAGAATGAATTGGCGATAGAAGTACTCAATGCTGATCAGCTGAAAGCGCGAGAACCTAATATCACCGGTGTTGGAGGCATTTTCGTGCCTTCCACGGGGATTGTGAGCTATACCCGCATTTGCGAGAAAATGGCGGAGCTTGTGGTGGCTGATGGTGGCGAAGTCCATTTCAACTCGGAAGTGCGTGAGATTCAGGAAGGTACCGATCAGGTTGAAGTCACCACCAATAAGGTCCGTTTTCAGGGTGGTTTTCTGGTGGCCTGTGCTGGCCTGATGTCCGACCGTATTGTTCGGATGCTTGGGCAGGAGCCGGAGTTCAAGATCATTCCGTTTCGCGGTGAGTACTTCCTGCTGCCGCCGGAGCATAACCAGATCGTGAATCACCTGATTTATCCGATACCGGACCCGGATCTGCCGTTCCTGGGAGTACACCTGACGCGGATGATCGACGGCACGGTCACCGTTGGGCCCAATGCGGTACTGGCCTTCAAGCGTGAGGGTTACCGCAAGTCTGACTTCAGCCTCAAGGATATGTCTGAAATGCTGACCTATCCGGGGCTGCTGAAGATGCTGGCGCGTAATCTCAAACCCGGTCTTATGGAGATGAAGAACAGCCTGTTTCGCAGCGGCTATCTGGAGCAGGTGCGCAAGTACTGTCCTCAGCTGACGCTGGAGGATCTGCAGGCCTATCCGGCGGGGGTTCGAGCTCAGGCGGTTGCCAGGGATGGATCACTGGTGGATGACTTCCTGTTCGTTAACTCCAGGCGTGCATTGGTGGTATGCAATGCGCCTTCACCGGCGGCTACCTCGGCGATTCCCATTGGTGCCCACATCCTTGAACGGGTTGAGGAACAACTGGGCCGTTGAGTAGTCTCTGAAACAGGCCGGAGCAACCCAGTGTTGTTCAAGCGCATATTTCAACTTTGCCGGGGTGCTGTCAGACTGACCGCACCCCGTTTTATTTCAAGGATGCCCCCATGCGTTCATTATTTTTGATCGTTGTGTCTTTTTCGATTCTCGCTGGCTGTGCCCGTCAAGAGCAGCCGGAACCGCCTGTCGCAAACAATCCGGCCTGTACGACCGACTGGTTTGAGTCCGTTGAGGCGCGTCTGGGCACAGGTGACGGTCAGGGGCATGGGCCTGATATTGGCAGTCAGGAATGGTTTTCCGTTGTCGAGTTCCGTCTTGGCCTGAGGGGGCAGAGCGGTGTACCTCAGGCCGGTACTGATCGCTGGTGTCATTTTATTGAGGAGCAGCTCGAACCGGTTCCACAAACCGACGGTGTGAGTCCGTCTTTTAACTGCAGCGCGGCAGAGGCATTATCATCTGCCGAGCAACATGTGTGTGGTGATGCCGAGTTGACCCGGTTGGATCTGACACTGGCTCAGGTATATGAAGAAGCCCAGAGTAGAGTGAAGTCCGAGTCAGCTGAGGCGCGCTTGAAGGCCGAACAGCGTGGCTGGCTTAAGGGGCGGGATGAGTGCTGGAAGGCGTCTGATGCACGTACCTGTATCGCCGATGCCTACCAACGACGTATTTCAACCCTGCAGGCACGTTACCGTCTGGTGTCATTCACCGGGCCGGTGCTCTATCGCTGTGGTCCAGATTCTTCAGAGCTTGCGGAAGTTCGTTTTTTCGACACCGAGCCGTCAACCGCCGTTGTGCAATATGGCAATAACTATGCGTTGATGTTTGCAACGCCAGCCGCCAGCGGTGCCCGCTATGAAGGGCGTAATGAAGTGTTCTGGGAACATCAGGGCGAAGCTCTTATTCGCTGGGGTTTTTCGGCTGCGGAAGTGGCCTGTCATCGGAGCGCGAACTGATAATCGTCAAGGCGAACTATGTTACCTGAGTGCGACAGTCGAGTTTCCTTGAGTCTTGGCATCTAATTCTGTAGCTTGATGACCCATAATACATTGGTTGTGGAGCTCAGGACTTGTATTTCTCCGCACTCGGCAGGCGACTGGCCCCGAGGAAACTGCTGACCAGTTGCCTGGCACTGCTTACGCTGCTGCTGAGTATGCCTTCGTTGGCGCTGGCAGATCACTATTCCAGCCAAGGACCTGAATTTTCTCAGGTTTTTCATGATGCTGACTTGCCCATGCTGTTGATTGACCCGGAGGCGGGTTCAATTGCGGAGGCAAATGCGGCTGCAGAGCGCTTCTATGGTTATACCCGTAGTGAGCTGCAATCGATGAGCATTCAGCAGATCAACACCTTCACTCCACAACAGGTCAAGGAAGAGCGTGCGCTCGCGGCATCGGAAGGGCGCAACTTCTTTATATTCCGTCATCGCCTGGCCAATGGTGATATCAAAACCGTTGAAGTCCACTCTCGGCCCTATCGCTTCGATGGCAAGCCACTGCTGTATTCCATCATTAATGACATTACGCCCGGACGCTATCAGCAAGCCGAACTCTGGCATTATCAGGAACGTTTGGAGCAGATGGTGGATGCCCAGGTGCGGGAGATCGAGGAGTCTCGCCAGCAACAGTTCATGTATCTGGCAATTGGCTTATTGATTCAGGCAGCCGTTATTTTGATCCTGTTCCGCAATATCCGTCGCCGTCGTGCGCTGGAGCGTCAAACCAAAAAGATCAACCGTGCGCTGGAAGAGAACAGGCTCCAGCTGGAAGCGGCCCAGCGTATTGCCCGTGTGGGCAGTTGGCAGTTAAACCAGCAAAACCAGACCATGGCGTGTTCTACGCAGATGTTGGAGATTCTTGAGCTCGATACGGATGATCCTCACCGGGTATATACGGAGGCCTGGCTGCGTGTTCACCCGGAAGACCTTGACCTGGTCCGAGCAGAAGTGGACAAGGCGATAGACGAACAGGGTGAATATGAGCTTGAACACCGTTTGTTGATGGAGAATGGACTGGTCAAGCACATTCATGTCCGAGGCGAGTGCCTGGATACCTCTGAGGGTGTGGTGCTGATGGGGACGGTACAGGATGTCACGCGCCAGCATGCGGTTACCCATGCACTGACCGCACTGGCAACTGAATATGCGCCTCTTTCCGGTGAGGATTTTTATCGGGCGGTTTGTCAGCATCTGTCGGAAACGTTGGGGCTTGAGTATGTTTTTGTAGGCCGCCTTATGCCCAACCAGCAGGCAGTGGAAGTGATTACCGGCTGTACACCCGAGGGTGACATGCGGGGCTTCAAATACAGCCTGAATGGAACACCTTGCAGTAATGTCATGAAAAGCGCCCATTCAGTGCATGCGTGCGGTATTCAGGCCAGTTACCCCGAGGATGCGCTGCTGCAGGACATGTCGATCGAGTCCTATATCGGCAGCTCTCTTTTGGACAAACAGGGCCAACCCATCGGGATTCTGGTGGGGCTGGGCTGTCAGCCGCTTAAGCAGGAGGTACTGGCGCAGGAGTTGCTGAAAGTTTTTGTGGACCGTGTATGTGCCGAGATGCAGCGTTCACTGGCTGAACAGCAGATTGAAAAGATTGATGCCTACCGCGAAATTGTGCTGCGCTTTTCCAACAGGTTTATCAATCTGAGCCTGCCCGAAGTGGATCAGGCCATTAGTCAGGCACTGCAGGAAATTGGTGAGTTCATAGGGTCTGATAATTGTTACCTGTTTGCCTATGACTTCCAGGCAGGCACCTTCTCGATGACGCATGAATGGTGCAACGGCAGTATGCTGAGCTGGCGGGATCGATTACAGGATCTGCCTATTTCCAGCATGCCCTCCTGGGCTGAGCGTCACAGCAGAGGTGAAACCATCTCCATTCCGGATGTTGACCAGATGGAGGAAACCTTTGTTGCCGATATCGTCAGGGAACGGGGCATAAAAAGCTTTATAGACGAACCCCTGATGAACAGTGGCGAGTGTATCGGGTTTGTGGGCGTCTCTTCCTCCCATGAAAAGCAGGCCTTTTCCGAGGAAACCGTTCAGCTGCTTAAACTCTTTGCCGGCCTGCTGACCAATATTCGTAAACGTCGTCATGCCGAAGGGCAGCTACGCCTGTCAGCCAGCGTGTTTGATAACGCTGACGAGAGCATCATGATCACGGATACCGAGTGCAGGATCATCCGTGTAAATGACGCCTTCACACGTACCACTGGTTACAGTGAAGCGGAAGTGAAGGGGCTGGATCCTATCTTCATGAATGTGCACCACACCGAGCCAGGGTTCATGAAGCAGGTATGGCAGCGCTTGCGCGCCTATGGTGCCTGGAAGGGCGAAGTGTGGAACCGGCACCGGGAAGGTGAGCGCTATGCGGTGTTGCAGAAGATCAATGCCTTCCATGACGAGGAAGGCGAGCTTCAGGGCTACGTATCTCTAATGTCGGATATCACGACACTGAAAAACCAGCAGCATCAGCTGGAACGTATTGCCCATT
The DNA here is from genome assembly GCF_900155945.1 of Marinobacterium stanieri. Taxonomy (GTDB): domain Bacteria; phylum Pseudomonadota; class Gammaproteobacteria; order Pseudomonadales; family Balneatricaceae; genus Marinobacterium; species Marinobacterium stanieri. The sequence goes on along the minus strand of NZ_FTMN01000007.1, from coordinate 121,049 downwards.
TCGATGCTCTGACCGGCTTGCCCAACCGCACCTTGCTGGCAGATCGCATGCAGCAGGCGATCGCGTTGGCGAACCGAAACCACACCCAGATTGCGATTCTGTTTATCGACCTTGATGGCTTCAAGGCGGTGAATGACACGCATAGCCACTCGGTGGGTGATGAGCTGCTGGTTCAGGTTTCCAATCGCATGAAAAAAGTCATGCGTGACGAAGATACCCTGGCGCGAATTGGTGGCGATGAATTCGTTGCTGTGCTGATGAACCTGGAGCAGACAGAGGATAGTTTGCCTGTCATTCGCCGTTTGCTGAACTCCGTAGCCGACCCGATTCATATTAAAGAGCTGGAGCTTAAAGTGTCGGCCAGTGTAGGTGTGGCATTTTACCCGCAACAGGAAAACCTGGATGCTGATCAGCTGCTGCGACAGGCAGATCAGGCCATGTATCAGGCCAAGCAGGCGGGTAAAAACCGTTATCAAATGTTTGATGTTGAGCGTGACCTTGCCCTGCGTTCACAGAATGACAACCTGGCACGATTCCGCCAGGCACTGGACCAGTCTGAGCTGGTGTTGCATTACCAACCGAAGGTAAATATGCGCACCGGGCAGGTGGTCGGTTGTGAGGCGCTTATTCGTTGGCAGCACCCCGAACAAGGATTACTGCCGCCAGCGAGTTTCCTGCCCGCCATCGAGAATCATCCACTATCAGTCGATGTGGGTCAGTGGGTATTGGAAAACGCATTGAATCAGATCCTGGCGTGGCGAGAGCAGGGCCTGGAAATACCGGTCAGTGTGAATATCGACGCCATCCACCTGCAGCGTTCCGACTTCGTTGACACTTTGCGGACTCTACTGGCTGAGCATCCCAGTATTCGTGCCGGTGACCTTGAGCTGGAAATTCTGGAGACCACAGCGCTGGAAGACGTCGAACACGTATCCGCCATTATCGAAGAGTGTAGTCAGCTGGGGGTAGGGTTTGCGCTGGACGACTTCGGGACCGGCTATTCATCACTGACCTACCTCAAGCGCCTGCCTGCGCAGTTGCTGAAAATTGATCGCAGCTTTGTCCGTGACATGCTGGTGGACCCGGATGACCTGGCCATCCTCAAGGGTGTTATTCAACTTGCTGGGGCTTTCCGCCGTGAGGTGATTGCGGAAGGTGTGGAGACGGAGGCTCACTTCCGTGAGCTGCTGGCGCTGGGCTGTGATCTGGGACAGGGCTATGCCATTGCCAGACCCATGCCTGCTGACGATATGCCAGCCTGGCACGAACAGTGGCAGCGTAGCCATCAGGCTGATGGCTAGGCACTGTCTTTCAACTCGATGAGTACGTCAGGTGTTTACCTGACGTACGGGCTGGCCGTTTTGATAGCCACGGATATTGTCACGGGTTTGCTCAATGATTGTAGTCCTCGCCTGAATACTGCCCCAGGCCGAGTGCGGGGTGATAATCAGGTTGGGAATGGTCGCGTCCAGCAGCAGGTTACCCTTGCGTGGCGGCTCTTCGGTAAGCACATCGGATGCAGCACCGCCCAGGTGGCCAGAGCATAGTGCATCCTTGAGGGCCGCCTCATTCACGACACCGCCACGAGCTGCATTGATAACAAAGCTGCCGGGCTTCATTTTTGCCAGTGCTGTCGCATCGATCAGATCCTTTGTCTGTTCAGTCAGCGGACAATGCAGGCTGATCACATCGGCAGTTTCCAGCAGCTCCTCCAATGACACCCGACCGGCGGGAATCTGGTCACTGCCCGGTCGAGCGGCAACCAGCACCTTCATGCCGAAACAGCTGGCCAGTCGTGCTACCTCCTGCCCCAGCGCACCATAGCCGATAATCCCCAGGGTGCGTCCGTTCAATTCCAGAATGGGGAAGTCGAGCAGGCAGAACTGGCTGGAGCGGTTCCAGTCGCCGTTCTTGACGGCACGGTCATAGTCCAGCAGGCGGGTATGCAATGCCAGCATCAGGCCCAGCACATGTTGAGCAACCGCATTCACACCGTAGCCCTGGGAATTGCACACGGGTATGCCGCGGGCCGAAGCCGCATTCAGGTCGACATTATTGACGCCGGTGGCCACTACGCAGATCAGCTTCAGGCTTTCAGCGGCCTGGATCGTACTGGCATCCAGGACGACCTTGTTGATGATCACCAGATCAAAACCGGCGATACGCTCTGCCACCTGCTCAGGCGCAGTGGTGGGATAACAGACCAGTTCTTCGACGCAGTCGGAAACAGGGCTCAGGTCGAGGTCATCAAGGCTTTGGGTATCGAGAAATACAGCTCTCATTTCAAGTCCATAATGCAAGGTGAAATGGGTTAGGCAGGGCGGCGGAAGGCGAGCATTTTGGCCGTCATCACCTGCAGTACCTGGTTATTCTGGTTGCGTGTTTCATTACGCACAACCACGATACCGCGGTCCGGCTTGGAGCGGGAAGGGATCACGTCCTGCACTTCCATGACAACATGGATTTCATCACCGGGGCGTGTCGGGTTGGGCCAGTTGACCTCTACCCCGGCACCAATCATGCCGCCGCCGAAAGGGATACCGCTGGTGACCATCAGGCGCATGGTCATGGAGGCAGTGTGCCAGCCGCTGGCTGCCAGCCCGCCAAAGAGACTTTGTTCAGCCGCTTCTTCGTCCAGGTGGAAGGGCTGAGGGTCAAACTGGTCGGCAAAGGTTTTGATCTCTTCAGCAGTCACGCTGAGCTTGCCAGTCGTAAACGACATGCCCGGTTCAATGTCATCCAGGTAGAGCTTATCTTCGGTGCGGGTATCCATGAAGTGCCCTTATTTATTGTGTTGGGTTATGGGGTGTTCCAGTCTTCACATCTTAACGATTGCTGCACTGCGGTTAAACCGAAAGCTTTTGAGCTTCATTACAGCCAGCGACAGCGTGCCAAAGCGTAGTAGAGCAGCGGTACCACAATGATGGTCAATAGCGTCGACATGGCGAGGCCAAAGACCAGTGAAATGGCCAGCCCGTTAAAGATGGGGTCGTTGAGAATGAAGTAGGCCCCGACCATTGCCGAGATGGCCGTCAGGGCGATCGGCTTCACCCTTACAGCGCCCGCGAGTACGACAGCTTCTTCCAGGGATGTCCCTTCATCCAGCAGCTGGCGGATGAACACTACCAACAGGATGGAGTTGCGCACGATAATGCCGGCCAGCGCGATCATGCCGATCATGCTGGTGGCGGTGAATTCCCGTCCCAGCAGGGCGTGGCCCGGCAGGATGCCGATCAGGGTCAGTGGAATGGGTGCCATAATCACCAGCGGCAACACGTAGGAGCGGAACTGGGCCACCAACAGCAGAAAGATCATGAACACGCCGACGCTGTAGGCCAGACCCATATCTCTGAACGTTTCGTAGGTGATCTGCCATTCGCCATCCCATTTCAGCGTGCCCAGCTCCGGCAGTGGCGGCTGCTGGATGAAGAACTGCTCAGGTGCTCCTTCCAGCTGATCCAGCTTGTCAACCATGGCGAACATGCCGTACAGCGGCGAGTCGATGGCACCAGCCATATCGGCGGTGACATAGGTTACCGGCAACAGGTCCTTGTGGTAGCGCGCGCCGGGCCAGTCGCTTGGTTCAATACGAGCGATACTGGCCAGCGGAATCAGTTGCCCCTCGCGGTTACGAACCTGCAATGACAGCAACGCCGAGACCTGGGCCTTGTCGCCCTCGTTGAGGATCACCCGAATCGGCACCGGATACTTGGCGTGCTGGTCATGCAGGTAGCTCTGGGTACTGCCACCCAACGCGGTCTGCAATGCCTGTACCACCTGCCCTTGAGCTACACCGTAACGGGCGGCACGGGCGCGGTCGACGACCAGGTGCCACTGTTTGACCGGTGCTTCCAGCGTGGTGTCGATATCAACCAGGCCTTCAACCTGCTGCATCTGACTAGCGACCTGCTGAGCCAGCTCGGTGCGGCGCGGCTCGTCGGCGGCATAGATCTCGGCCACCAGCGGCGACAGCACCGGCGGGCCAGGCGGGATCTCGACGATTTTCACCGACGCGCCGAAGGGTTCGGCGATAGACTGTAGCGGGGTGCGCAGTGATGAGGCGATGTCGTGGGACTGCTGCTCACGATCGGTGTCGGCTACCAGGTTGACCTGCAGATCGCCGTGCCAGGGATCGCTGCGCAGGTAGTATTGGCGCACCAGACCGTTGAAATTGATTGGCGAAGCGGTGCCGGCATAGCTCTGCCAGTTGGCCACTTCCGGCACATTCTCCAGATAGGCGCCGAGCGCCAGCAGAAGGCGCTGAGTCTCTTCCATCGGCGTCGATTCCGGCATGTCGACCACCAGCTGCAGCTCCGACTTGTTGTCGAACGGCAGCATCTTGAGGATGACATACTGGTACACCGGGAGGGCCATCGACAGCAGCATCAGGCTGATGACACCGAGACTGAGCAAACGGCGGCGCCAGCTGTGGCCACCGAGGAAGGGTGTCAGCACAAAACGGAAAATCCTGAGTGACAGCGGGCTGACACCATCGGCGGAGCTGCCGGTTTCCTTCACTTCTCCTGCTCGGTGGTGAAGCAGCCGCATCGCCAGCCAGGGGGCAACCACGAAGGCTACGATCTGCGACAGCACCATGCCGGCGGAGGCGTTGATCGGGATGGGGCTCATATAGGGTCCCATCAGGCCGGTGACGAAGGCCATCGGCAGCAGCGCCGCCATGATGGTCAGGCTGGCCATGATGGTGGGGGTGCCCACCTCGTCCACGGCCACCGGGATGATGTCGCGAATCTTGTGCGTGGAGTTCTGGATGCGGCGGTTGATGTTTTCGGTAATGACAATGCCGTCATCGACCAGAATGCCGATGGAGAAGATCAGCGCAAACAGGGACACCCGGTTCAGGGTAAAGCCCCAGGCCCAGGAAAACACCAGTGTCAGCAGCAGGGTCACCAGCACGGCGATGCCCACGATCGTCGCCTGGCGCCAGCCCATGGCGGCCAGCACCAGCAGTACCACGCAGACGGTGGCCGATATCAGGTCGGTGATCAGCTGTTTCGCCTTGGCGGAGGCCGTCTCGCCGTAGTTGCGGGTGATTACCAGCTCCACACCTTCCGGCAGGGCACGATTGCGCAGCAGTTCCAGTCGCTCCTCTATCGCGGTGGTGATATTGATCGCGTTCTCCCCCGGCTGCTTGGCGATGGCCAGGGTGACCGCAGGGTAGATCTGACCGACCTCACCTGAACGATGATCGGCCATGCCGGGCCCGAAGCCGAGCATGACGCTCAGGTCCGGTACCGTTTCTCCGCGACTGATTTGGGCAATATCGCGCATGAAGACAGCGGCGCCGTTATGCATGCCCACCACCAGGTTGCGCACGTCATCGACCTGTTCCAGCAGTTGGCCCGCTTGTACCGGCACGGACAGGTTATCCTGTGTCGTGCGCAGGCCCTGAGAGCTGGCGTTGGCGGCCTGCAGGGCCAGGGCGATATCGTCAAGCGTCAGGCTGTAGCCCGCCAAAAGAGCAGGGTCGAAGCGGATATCGACACGGTCCGGTACGCCGCCAACGGTGTAAATGTCGCGGGTGCCGGGAATACGCTTCAGTGCCACTTCCAGCATGTGAGCCATCCGGGTCAGTTCGGTGCCGGCATAGCGCTGCTGAGGGTCGTACAGGGTCAGCGTCATGATCGGTACATCATCAATGCTGCGCGGCTTGATCAACGGCTGGGTAGCGCCCATATCGGCGGGTAACCAGTCCTGATTGGAGTAGACCTGGTTGTACAGGCGCACCAGCGCTTCCTGCCGGGTAACACCCACCTTGAACTGCACCGTGATCACCGCCATCCCTTGACGAGACACTGAATAGACGTGCTTGATTCCTTCGATTTCGCTCATCACCTGCTCAGCCGGGGTGGCGATTACGCTCTCTACCTCGGTGACGCTGGCGCCGGGCAGGGCGACGACAATGTCAGCCAGGGTGACATCGATCTGGGGTTCCTCCTCCTTGGGCGTGAACACCAGTACCAGCACGCCCAGCAGGATGGCGAGCAGGGTCAGCAGCGGGGTGAGTTTTGAATCCTGAAATACCCGGGCGATCGCGCCGGATGGGCCGACGGGTGGCAAGGAGTGGCTCACTGGGCGGTCTCCCTGGACGGGTGCAGCTCAGCGGTACCGCTGAAGTCAAGCGGATTCGCCACAATGCGTTCTCCCGCCTTCAGTCCGGCCAGTACCTCTACCTGATCACCGTTTCGCACACCGGTGCGAATCTGGCGCAGGCGGGGATGGTCGTTTGCATCGAGGACGAAGACGGCGCGCAGCTCACTGCGGTGGAGGATGGCATCAGCGGGAATCCAAAGGGCTTCGCGTGTCTCTACCGGCACGCTAACCTTGACCAGCATGCCGGGATACAGCTGGCCATCCGGCTCGGTCAGTGGCATGCGCAGGCGAAAGGTATGGGTGGCCGGGTCTGCGTAGGGATAGAACGTCATCTCACCGGTTTCCAGCTCGCTGCCATCGGGCAGGGTGACACGCGCGCGGCGCTGTTCACGGGCCAGGCCGGCATACTGCTGTGGAAGGTCCACTACAACGCGCAGGTGTTCCAGTGACAGGCCGGTCAGCAGCGGCTGGCCGGGATTGACACTCTCACCCAGCTCCACATGACGTTCGATCAGAATGCCGCCATAGGGTGCGGTGATGCGAGTGTAATCGAGCTGCTGCTGCGCTTCGGCCATGGCTGCTTCAGCACGGGCCAGGCGTGCCTGAGAAGCGTTGAGCTGGTTACGCGCCTGATCCAGCGCCTGGTTGGCCACCAGCTTACGTTCATGTAGCGACTGGACACGACTGAATTGCTGACGCGCATCCGTCAGACCTGCCCGGGCTTCCGCCAGTCCCGCCTGGGCCTGACTGAAGCGTGCCTGCTGTTCGCTGTCCTCCAGCTGCACGATGAGAGCACCGGCGGGAACAGAATCGTCAACATCGAAGGGCAGAGCGGTGACACGGCCGCTGGTCTGGGCCGAGACGGTGCTTTGCTGCACGGCTTCGATGATGCCATCCAGCAGCAGATGATCTTCCAGTATTTGCCGCTGCACAACGAACGTTTGCGGGCTGTCCTGCGCCGCAGCGAGATAGGTGGATGTGAATGCCAGGCATAGCAGAGCCAGTACGTGGATGAAGCTCATGGAAACGTTCCTTGGCGGTCATTAATATTAGAATATATTTATATAAAGGTGCACCTAGGTCAATCGCTCTTTTGGCGTGTGTCAGACCCCGCTATTTGCTCAGTATAGTGCTGTGCAAGGTTGCAAAATGAAGATCTGTTCACAGGGAGGTGACTGAGGTCAGGATTTGGTCGGCCCGGCTTTGGTCCAGTTTTTGGGCTGTTTTATAAAACAGAGATTGGCATAAAAAACAGGGCGGGGATCTGGCGATTCCGGACGATTGCCGTTAGTCTCATCTGTACAGCCATGAACACATGGCTGGCGTCGCTCGGACGGTTCCGGGCGCTGACGTACTATCGAGGCTAACATGACAGACAAAACCGGTGTGCAATCCGTACGCCACTTCTCCCGTATTGATCGTCTTCCCCCCTACGTATTCAACATCACAGCTGAGCTGAAGATGGCTGCACGCCGCCGTGGCGAGGACATCATCGACTTCAGCATGGGTAACCCGGATGGGGCGACACCGCCGCATATCGTGGAAAAACTCTGTGCCGTTGCCCAGCGTGATGACACCCACGGTTACTCGACTTCACGAGGTATTCCGCGTTTGCGCCGCGCCATCTCCAGCTGGTACGAGAAACGCTATGAGGTCGAAATTGACCCTGAAGATGAAGCGATCGTTACCATCGGTTCCAAGGAAGGCCTGGCGCATTTGATGCTGGCAACCCTGGACCACGGCGATACCGTGCTGGTACCCAACCCCAGCTACCCGATCCATATTTACGGTGCCGTGATTGCCGGTGCTCAGGTCCGCTCGGTGCCGCTGGTACCTGGCGTTGACTTCTTTGTGGAGCTGGAACGGGCGATCCGCGAATCCATTCCCAAGCCGAAGATGATCATTCTGGGGTTCCCGTCCAACCCGACGGCCCAGTGCGTGGAGCTGGATTTCTTCGAGCGTGTGGTCGCGTTGGCGAAGCAGCATGACATCATCGTCGTGCATGATCTGGCCTATGCCGATATCGTCTATGACGGCTGGACTGCGCCTTCGATCATGCAGGTGCCGGGTGCCAAGGATGTAGCGGTGGAATTTTTCACCCTGTCCAAAAGCTACAACATGGCGGGCTGGCGTATCGGCTTTATGGTCGGTAATAAGGAGTTGGTGCATGCGCTGGCGCGGATCAAGAGTTACCACGATTACGGCACTTTCACCCCGTTGCAGGTGGCTGCCATAGCGGCACTGGAAGGGGATCAGCAATGTGTACGTGACATTGCCGAGCAGTATCGTCAGCGCCGTAATGTACTGGTAAAAGGTCTGCATGAAGCGGGCTGGATGGTCGATAATCCCAAGGCCTCCATGTATGTCTGGGCCAAAATACCGGATGAATACGCGGATATGGGCTCGCTGGAGTTCTCCAAGAAGTTGTTGGCCGACGCCAAGGTGTGTGTATCTCCAGGCATCGGTTTTGGCGACTACGGCGACGACTATGTGCGTTTCGCGCTGATTGAGAACAAGGATCGCATTCGTCAGGCGGTCAGGGGCATCAAGGGGATGTTCCGTAAGGACGGGTTGCTTGAGGCTTCGGCCAAGGGTTGATCGATATTAAAGCCGCTGCGGGTCAGCGGCTTTTTTATGCCAGCCAGCCAGATAGCTGCTGCAGGGTAGCTGTTATTCAAGGAGACTGAAAAACAATGCTAGAGCCAGAATGGCCAACCAATAAAGACTGGCAGAAAGGGCAGAGTCGGCAGGAGTACGTCAATCTTCGCTTTTACATGCTGGCCGGTTTTACGCTGACTTTTCTGGGCGTCCTCCTGGTTCTGAATATTGCCAAGTGGCGTGAGATTGAGCCGGCATTATACGGGTTGCAGGCGCTCAACCTGGCAAGCCTTGATCCGATTCTGATGTTACCCGGCCTGTTGTTGATGGGGCTTTTCGGGATTCCCGGCGTGCTCAAGGAATTCGTTCGCTGGCGCCGGCAACGTGGCCTGGTACTGCATATCGACCCTGTTCCAGCCTCACCGGATGGCGAACTGGGTGGCCGCATTACGATTCCACTGCATCTGACTGACCAGCACAAAGTGCGCGTGACACTCAGCTGTATGCGGCGTGTGGTGACCAAGGGCAAGAATTCCAGTGTGCAGGACAGGCTGCTTTGGCGAACGCCCGCCGTCACGCGGCAAATGCGCTCCATTAAGGGAACACGCATCGAGTTTGTTGCGGAGCTTTCTGGCCAGCAGCCGGTAACCTCATTTGAAGAGGGTAAGCGGGAAGTTTGGTGGGCGGTGCATGTGGAAGAAGAGGTTAGCGGCTTTGATGCGGTCTTCCCTGTGCCAGTCAGTGAAAGTGCACGGACGACCACATCCGAATTCCGCTTCACTGAACGAGAACGCCAACAGGCAGCTGAAGCCAGTCGAGAGCCAGTGCGTTCCTGGCAGCAGGAAGCGCTGCCGGGTGATGGCTTGAATATTGAATTCCCGGCGGGTCGCAGCGGCAAGGCCGCAGGCATTCTGACACTGGTGGGACTGGTATTTACCGCCGTTGCCGGCTTTATGGGGTACAAGGTTGCACAGGAGTTGAGTTCAGCCAATACCAGCTACTTTGCTCTGATGGTGCAGGGCATGATTCTGATGGGGTTCGGGCTTTTTGGGCCGGCGCTCCTGTTCGGCGGCATCTATATGCGTCTCAACCGACTACAGCTGGAGGTCAGACCTGGTGAGCTGGTTACGACTCGTCGCTTCATGGGCTTCAGCAAACAGCGTCACCTGGCGATTGACGACATAGAAGGTCTGGCGGAACGCATTATTGGGCGCGTGGGGCAGGGAGTAGATTCTGAACTGGAGTACGCGATTGATGCCTACCTGAAGGATGGCATGCGTGTTCGTCTGGGTGATGGAATAGAAGGACAGCATGAAGCAGAGCAGTTGCTGCAACAGCTAAGGGACAAAACCGGGATTGAAACCCGCACCGACCCGGACAGTTATAAGCTTAACCGTCGGACGCCACCGGTATGGGTGATGTGGCTGCCTGCCATTTTCAAGACGGTTTCGTTTATCATTTTTGCCCTGACAATAGCCGCCTTTGTATTTGATTTTCTGTAAAGGAGTACAGTATGAAACGATTCGTAGCATTGGCCCTGGTGAGTTTGAGCCTGTTGACAGGCTGCAGCAGTGACCAGCTGGATCCGCTGGGACGCAACGCAGTCATCCTGGCGTTTGGCGACAGCCTGACAGTAGGCGTGGGGACGTCCGAGCAGCAGAATTATCCTGCAGTCCTATCGCAACTGACAGACCGCCAGGTAGTCGCTTCAGGTGTGTCCGGTGAAGTGTCTTCACAGGGCCTGCAACGCCTGCCGGGTGAATTGGAGCGGGTGCGCCCTGATCTTCTGATTTTGCTGCATGGTGGCAATGATATTTTACGTAATGGGTCAGCCCAGACGCTGGAGCAAAACCTTGAGGCGATGATTAACCTGGCGCAAGCAAAGGATATTCCCGTTGTGCTGGTGGGGGTGCCGGAAAAACGACTGTTCTCGGATGCCGCACCCTTGTATTCAGAGCTGGCGGAACGTCATGATCTGGTCTTTATTGAAGACCTGCTGGCGGATCTATTGCGGGAGTCGAGCATGAAATCGGATGCTGTTCATCTTAACGAGCAAGGCTATCGCGCCCTCGCACAAGGGATTCATCAAGCCTTGCAGGATGCCGGTGCGCTTTGATGGCTTTACAGGAGCTGCTTGCCGAAGTACGTGCCTGCCGGATCTGTGAAGCCCAGCTACCCTTGGGGGCACGGCCGGTGGTACAGGCTGATAGCGGCGCTCACATCCTGATTGTAGGTCAGGCACCAGGGCTTAGAGTGCATGAAACCGGCATCCCCTTTAATGATCCCAGTGGTGAGCGCCTGCGCGACTGGCTGGGGATGACCCCTGAAGAGTTTTACGATCCAAGGCAGGTGGCTATATTACCCATGGGATTTTGCTATCCGGGGCGAGGGCGTTCAGGGGATAACCCGCCAAGACCAGAATGTGCGCCAGCCTGGCGTCAGCGGTTGCTTGAGCAACTGCCCAATATTGAACTGACAGTGTTGGCGGGGCGTTACGCGCAGGAGTGGCATTTGGGCAAGGCGGTCAACCTGACCGAAAGAGTCAGAAACTGGCGCGATGTCTGGCCAGAGTATGTACCCATCCCGCACCCCAGTCCTCGCAATAACCTTTGGCTAAGACGCAATCCCTGGTTTGAGCAGGAGCTGGTACCCTGCCTGCAACAGCGTGTGGCACAGTTTCGTGCCGAAAATTCGTCATAAACGGCCTAAGCCTTTGAGTCTTAGTGGCTGAACGCCTAAAATTGCCGCCCTGAATCAAGGGGAGTCATATTTTGTCACAAGCGCCATTTGTACCCGGACAACGTTGGATCAGTAACAGTGAAGCCGAGCTTGGCCTTGGCATCGTGGTTGAGTATGCCAATCGGCGAGTCGAAATCCGTTTTCCAGCGGCTGAAGAGACCCGAACCTATGCTGCTGATAATGCACCGTTGAGCCGGGTGGCGTATGAGCCCGGTGACCGAATCAGCAACCTGTTCGGCGACGCGATCGAAGTGGTTGAGCGCATGGAGCACAACCAGTGCTACATCTACCGCGGCCTCGATGACGAAGGTGAAGAGCAGGTGCTGCCCGAGCTGGAACTGGACAGTGCCGTGCATTTCAGCAAGCCTCAGGAACGTTTGTTCGCTGGCCAGCTGGACCGTAACGGCCTGTTCAAGCTGCGTGTGGCAGGGCTGGAACATCAGCACCGACTGCATGCCTCTGAAGCCTATGGTTTGCTGGGTGCCCGTGTTCAGCTTTTGCCGCACCAGTTCTACATTGCCGGTGAGTTGAGTGGCCGCATGGCCCCGCGCGCACTGTTGGCTGATGAAGTGGGCCTGGGTAAAACCATTGAGGCGGGTCTTGTGCTGCACCAGCGCCTGATCAGCGGCCGTGCCAGCCGCGTGATGGTCGTCGTGCCGGATACACTGGTTCACCAGTGGCTGGTAGAGATGCTGCGCCGCTTTAATTTGCGTTTTACTCTGCTGGACGAAGCGCGCTGCACCGACATCGAAATCAGTGGCCAGGACAACCCCTTTGAAAGCAGTCAGCTGGTGATCTGCCCGCTGTCGCTGCTGACCCGCTCCGAAGCCCGCCAGGCACAGGCAGAAGCGGCCGGCTGGGATATCCTGGTGGTGGATGAAGCCCATCATCTGGGCTGGAGTGAAGAAGCGCCCAGCCACGCCTATCTGTGCATTGAAGCGCTGGCGCAGAAAACGCCAGGTGTGCTGCTGTTGACGGCTACACCGGAGCAGTTGGGTCCTGAGGGCCACTTTGCTCGTCTGCGCCTATTGGATCCGGCCCGCTACCCGGATCTGCAAAAATTTCTTGATGAAGAACATGCCTACTTCCAGCTCAACAGTCTGATTGAGCCTTTACTGGGCGAGCAGGGTGCTGAGGTGCTGCGGGGTGATCAAAACCTTCAGTCTGCACTGGCTGAGCGTTTGGGAGGTGAGGCCCTGGCCAACTGGCTCAAGCTGGATCAGGAAGACCAGCCTGCAGCCCTGGAAGCCCTCATTCGCCAGCTGATCGACCTGCAGGGCACCGGTCGTGTCCTGTTCCGTAATACCCGTGATACCGTTGCCGGTTTCCCGCAGCGCCAGCTGCAGGCCGAGATGCTGGACATGCCGCCGGAGCTGGCGCTTTTTGATGAGGAAGTGTCACCGGAAGTCTGGTTGCATCCGGAAAAAATCATTGGCGAAGATTGGGTTGATGCTGACACCCGCGTTGAATGGCTGGTGGATTGGCTGAAGCAGAACCGTAACGAAAAGGTTCTGGTCATCTGTGCCCATGCCGATACCGCGGTTGCCCTTGAAGATCACCTGAACCTGCGTGAAGGCATGCGTTCAGCTGTTTTCCATGAGGGTATGAGTCTGGTGAATCGAGATCGTGCGGCTGCCTACTTCGCTGAAGAAGAGCTTGGCGCCCAGGTTCTGGTCTGCTCTGAAATCGGTAGCGAGGGCCGTAACTTCCAGTTTGCCCACCATCTGGTGTTGTTTGACCTGCCGTTGACGCCCGACCTGCTTGAGCAGCGTATTGGCCGACTGGATCGTATTGGCCAGCGCGAGGATATCCAGATTCATGTGCCTGTCTATGAGGGCGGCACGGCGGAAGCGCTGCTGCGCTGGTATGACGAAGGCCTCAATGCCTTCGGGCGTGTCTGTGCTGTCGGTGATGCCCTTTATCGTCGCTTTGCGCCGCAGTTGCTGAAATGCCTGCAAGCACCTGAAGATACTGCAGCGCTGGATGCCTTGATCACGGAAACCCGTCAGGCACGTGAGAACCTGGAACTGGATCTGTCGCGAGGCCGTGACCGCCTGCTGGAGATCAGCAGCTGCGATCCTCAGCGTGCCCAGCAATTGCTGGAAGAGGTGTCATCGACAGAAAGCAGCGAGCAGCTGCAGGCATTTGCCGAGAAACTCTTTGATCGTTTTGGCGTAGATACTCAGCCGCATGGTCCGGATGGGCTGGTGCTGCACCCTGGCGATCATATGCTGTGCCAGCTGCCCGGCTTGCCGGAGGAGGGGCTGACCCTGACCTTCAACCGCGAACGGGCTCTGTCACGGGAAGATATACAGTTCATGAGCTGGGAGCACCCGCTGTTAACCGATACGCTGGATATCATCAGTCGTGGGGAACTGGGTAACTGTACGGTCTGTACCTTGAAACTGCCGCCTCTGCAGGCGGGCACTCTGCTGCTGGAACTGATCTATGAGCTCAGTTGTGCAGCGCCGCGCTATCTGCAGCTTGAACGCTACCTGCCATCGGGTAGCGTGCGTCAGCTGTTGGATCCGGAAGGGCGTGATCTGGGCGCGGCATTGGGACACGAGCCCTTGAACAAGCTGCTGCAAACCGTCAGCCGTGCAACCGGGCAGAAGATGGTGCGTCTGGCACGTGAACAGATTGTTGATCAGCTTAAGGTTAGCCAGTCTGCGGCCGATAAAACCCTTGTACAGTTGCGTGAGCAGGCAATTGCCAATCTGGATGCGCAACGTGAACAGGAGTACACGCGACTCGCTGCGTTAGCGGAACGCAACCCGCTGGTGAAACCGGAAGAGCTCGAAGCATTTCAGGCGGAAACCGCGCTTATGCGGGAATCTCTGTCCAGTGCCGAGCTGAGGCTGGATGCGATTCGCGTGATTCTTGTACGTGAATAATTTGATATGACATGCGGTTGCTGTCGGCGTATGCTGACAGTAACTAAGATATAACAGGAGCCCACGATGGATGTAGCAGCACTGGGTACCAGCATGAGCCAGTACCAGACCCAAACGGATCATGCCGTGAAGGTCACCAGTATGGTGAAGGATCAGATTGAGCAAAACGGCGAAATGGCGTTGCAGCTGATTCAGAGTGCTGCGCCTGTCGCGGCCCCGGACCCCACCAGTTCACTGGGTCAAAATATCGATATACGCGTGTAACTCTCTCGCTGGAGTAAAGCATGCTTGCAGTTTTGCGAGCATACAAAAAAGCCGGATACCCTCAGGGTGTCCGGCTTTTTACGTATCAGGGCCAGGCCCTTCTACATGGAATGCTTACTTGGATTTTTTCAGCAGCTTCTTCAGCTTCTTAACTTTGCTCTCGTGCTTGGCAATCTTCGCTTTGCGAGCTTTGATCAGTTTTTTTACTTCTTTGTTCTTCAGCTTGGCCATGGTGGCACTCCTTTTCCTGATGGTCTTTATTGTATATACAAAGCATAGCCTAGCGAGCGTATCGGTAGTGGTCAAGCGCCAGTAGCCTGACGCAGGGGAAATTCGTGCCTAAAATACAGGTTGTCGTAAAAAAGAGACTTTCTGTTGACAGCTGTCAATTTGGATAGCACATTGAAGTGAGTGCACATTTAGACTTTGTATTCCTATACTGACACAGTCACTAACTCCTTTTCATGGTTGGTTTAGCGTGGTTTCCAAGTATCCCATCCTCGACAATCTGGCCATCTCCCCGAATATCCTGGCGAACTGGCAGGAAAGCATCAATTTGATTGCAGACATCATTCAGGTACCGGCTGCCTTGATCATGCGTGTGCATTCAGGGGAAATCGAAGTCTTTGTCAAAAGCAGCAATGATGACAATGTCTACGAAGAGGGTGAGCGAGCGCCTTTGAATACCGGGCTTTACTGCGAAACCGTAATGGATACTCAGCGTGAGTTGCTGGTTGCCAATGCGCTTGAAGATCCGGATTGGGATCAGAATCCCGATATTGAGTTGGGCATGATCTCCTATTGTGGCTTGCCCTTAACCTGGCCCAGTGGTGATGTGTTTGGGACTATCTGTGTTCTGGATAGCAAGGCAAACAGTTACAACGAAACCTATCGTAAACTCATCGCCCGTTTCCGGGACAGTATCCAGCTGAGCCTCAACGATATATATGCCCGCAGTCAGGAATCTGCCCAGGCGCGCCGCGAAATACAGCTGCTTTCTCAAGCTGTTCAGCAAAGCCCTGTTTCAGTGATCATTACGGATGCCAGGGCACGCATTGAGTATGTCAATCCGGCATTTGAGGAGATCACCGGCTTCACTGCCGACGAAGTGATGGGCCAGAATCCCAGTATTTTGCAGTCAGGCAATACGCTTGCTGGGCGGTATCGTGACATGTGGCAGTCGCTCACCGGCAAGCAATCCTGGCAGGGGGAAATGCAGAATCGACGTAAGGATGGGCAGTTGTACTGGCAGTACCTCCATATTGCACCGGTGCTGGGTGAGCAGGGAGAGGTTGAGCACTATCTGGCGATTCAAATGGATATCTCCTACCAGAAGGAGCAGGAAGAACAGCTGCAGCAGCATGCTTTTTATGACCTGCTGACGGGGCTTCCCAACCGGGCGTTGGTGTTGAACCGGCTGGAGCAATGCCTGGTCGACGCCAAGCGAAATCAGCAGCGTGTTGCGGTGCTGTTCATTGATCTGGATGACTTCAAGAAGGTCAACGACTCTCTGGGGCACGAGGAGGGCGATGAGCTACTGCGTTTGGCTGCCTATCGCTTGCAAGGGGGTATTCGACGCGGTGACACTGTTGGTCGCTTTGGTGGTGATGAGTTTGTTGTGCTTATGGACGGTATTACGTCCAGCAATGATGTACAAAGCGTGGTCGAACAGTTGCTTGAGCGCTTCAGGGAGCTGTTTCGCTGCTCCGGTCGAGAGTTTCGGCTTACGGCCAGTTTTGGTATTGCCCTCTCACCCGGGGATGGTGAAAGCGCAGCTGAACTGATGAAAAACGCTGACTCGGCACTTTTCCATGCCAAAAAACGAGGCCGTAATACCTATTCGTTTTTTACCGACTCCATGAACCAGGAAGCGGCACGCCGTTTACAGCTGGAAGAGCAGATGCACGGAGCGCTGGACAGGGGCGAGTTTGAAGTCTTCTATCAGCCCAAGGTTGATGTGGCCAGTGAGTGCATCACCGGTGTCGAAGCACTGTTGCGTTGGCAGAATCCGGTGCTGGGCTCGGTTTCACCGATGGTGTTTATTCCGGTTGCGGAGCAAACGGGCCTGATTCTGGCGCTGGGTCATTTTGTTCTGGAGCAATCCCTGCAGCAGCTACAACAGTGGCAGTCCATGGGGCTGAACGACTTTACGATGGCGGTCAACCTGTCGCCCGTCCAGTTCAGGTCGGCGACTCTGGCGGCAGAGGTTGAACAGGCGTTAGCCATTGCCGGGCTGAGCGGCAACAGCCTGGAGCTGGAAATTACCGAAGGTGTGCTCATGAGTGGCCAGGCCCTGGTGGATGACACTCTGGCAACCTTGACGGCCATGGGGATCACCATCGCCATGGATGACTTTGGTACTGGCTATTCCTCCCTGAGTTACCTGCGCCGTTATCCGTTCCATGTACTCAAGATAGACCGCAGCTTCGTCAATGATATTGCCGAAGACCCGGCAGATCGTGAGCTGGTCTGTGCAGCCATTGCAATGGCTCAGGGACTGGGCTTGAAAGTCGTGGCAGAGGGCGTGGAAACCCGGGAGCAGTTGAGAATTCTGGCAGGTTACGGGTGTGACGTGGTTCAGGGATACCTGTTCAGCAAGCCGGTTACGGCAGGGGAGTTAACCGCAATGTTGCTTGAGCAGCGCAAACACTAGTCGCCAGTTTCAGCCTTCAAAAGCCAGATGTTCATTCCTTCTCATTGGTGTCCGGCTGGTGTTCTGCCAGAAAGCGGCGGATAAAGTGACGGATCTCACGAGCGGCACTGGTATCCATTTCATCACAGAGCTCGACAAAGCTGTCGCGCTCCTCCTTGTTGATGCGGATAAGGAGCTGGCTGTTTTTAGCCTTGCCCTTCTTCTTGCTACTCATTAAACCGTCTCCAGCCAAAACTTCTGATGCCAGAGTAAAACAAAATGTATCTACAGCCTATATACAACTGAAATTATATTCGGCTTGTCGTGTGCATTTCCCCGCTGGTAGGGGTATCTGGCGGCATGACTCAGCTGGTCAGCGGGCACTTGGCGTCTCATCTTCACGGCATACGCGGTTTCGGCCCTGACCTTTGGCCTGGTAGAGCGCCTGGTCGGCACGACGGCACAGGCTTTGGTAGCTATCGCCCGGTTGCCAGCTGGCCACACCAATACTGGCAGTACAGTGGCCAACATGGGCAAAGCGATGCTGCTGGATCGAGTACAGCAGACTTTTGGCCTGTGCCATGGCATCGCCCAAGCGGGTGTCAGGGCAGACCAGCATGAACTCTTCACCGCCCCAGCGTGCAATGATGTCCTGCTCACGGCAGCTTCCCTTAAGGACTGCGGCGAAATCAGTCAGGACTGCGTCCCCTCGGTCATGGCCATAACGATCATTGATCTGCTTGAAGTGGTCGATATCGACCAGTAACAGGCTGAAGCTATAGCCGTTGACCTGTTCAGCGCGTGCCAGCTGCTCTTCGAATGCCTTCTCCAGATAGAGCCGGTTGTAGAGCCGGGTCAGCCGGTCGGTGGTTGAGAGCTGCTCCAGCATACGGTTTTTAACCTTGAGCTCTTCGTGGGCCTGCATCAGCTGGTTACGGCTATCGCGAATATTGGCATTGAGGCGCGCCAGTTTGCGGTTCCAGACCAGCATCAGTAACACCAGTAGTGTTGTCGCAAGGGCGGCCTGAATAATCAGGCGGTAATCAGGCGGTTCGGCCGTGACCGGTGCCTGTAGCCAGCGGTTATTGATGGTTTCGTATTGCTCGGGCCGGATGGATTGGATGGCCTTGTTGACGATTTGCAGCAGCGTTTTATCGGAGCTGCGAGTGGCCAGTGTGGCCGGGTAGATGTCTGCCAGTTCGCCTGAGATCTTGATGTCGGAGCGGTGCTCGGTGACGATGGCGCGGCTGAGGCTGGGCAGGGTATCGATAAGCCCGAACACCTGCCCGCTGGCGATTGCATCCATGGCGTGGCTTAAATCAGGGTAAAGCCTCAGATTCAGATCAGGGTGGACTGTCTCCAGGTGGTGCTGAACATGGCTGCCTTCAAGGACGGCAAGTGTCTGGTTTTGGACTTGGGAAATATCATGCACGTAGATCTCATCGAGACCAGTGGCAATGACCAGAGACTCCTGCAACAGGGGGTGGCTGAGACTGATACCGGTGCTTTCAAGTGAGGGAGGGGCACGTGAAACCAGGTCACAGGCTCCTTCCTTCAGGTAAGAAAGTGCCTGGCTGAAATTATCAACGGGCACAAGGCGCACACTCAGGCCCGCATTGTGGCGGATAACATCCAGTAGATCAGCAAATGCACCGATATGGTCGCCTTTTTCTGTTGTCTTTTCGAAGGGCAGGCGGGATCGGCTGGTGCAGATTCGGGCCGCGGCATGCGACTCCATCCAGGCCAGTTCGGTACCGCTCAGGTGCAAATAGTTACTGTCCAAAGCACCGCTGCCGGTCCATTTTGACTGCAGTTGGCGTTTCTCCTGCTCACTCAGACTATCCATGGCTTTCTGCAGAATGTGGCGCAGTATGGGTTTGTCTGTAGTGACAGCCAGCCGGAGTGACAGGGGTTCTGACGCCATAACCTGATGCGGGTTCGAACCCACAATGCCGGGAACTGCATATTTACGCATAAGGTGCTCGGCCACACTCATGATCTCGATAGTTGCATCGGCTTCATTGGTACTGATGCGCATCAATGCATCCAGCGGGTCACGAGCGGGGATCAGGTTGTAGCCGCTTTCCTGGCTCAGTTTCTGGTAGGTGAAAAAGCCTTCTGGCAACGCCAGCCTGCTGGCCTTCAGTTTTTCAATCGAATCCAGATCCTCAGTGCCCTGGCGGCGAAAAATGCCCTGCGCCAGGCGGAGATAAGGCTTGGTAAACAGCATGTATTGAGAGCGCTCATCGCTGTAAACGATGTTGGTCATCACATCCAGCTCGCCTCGGCGCATCATTTTCAGATAATCGTTCCAGCTGCGACCGCTGACGAACTTGACCTCAAGGCCGGCACGTTTTGCCAGCATGCGCATAAAGTCGATGGAATGGCCCTGGGGTAGTCCATCTTCAAAAAAGTTGTAGGGCTCAAAGTTGCTTTCGTTGTGAACTCGGATAACCGGATTGTTTTTAACAAACTCACGCTCTTCAGGTGTGAGCGCGATGGTCTGGCGGCGTTCGGTAAAGTCACTTGAACTGACGCCAACCCAGCGGTTGATCAGCTGATTCCATTCCTGATCACTGATGCTATCCAGACCTTTTTGCAGCAGAGACTGTATAGCGGGTCGGTCAGAACGAACGCCGAAACGCAGGTCTTCTCGTCCGACGGTATCCAGGGTGAACTCTCCGGCAACCTTGATATTCGTGTAGGCATTTTTGGTTGCGTAGTGGTAGCCGGAAGTGAGGTTCTGGATGGCAGCGTCTATCTCGCCAAAGGCGAGGGCACGCGTCAGTTTGCCGTAGTCATCATAGGTACTGATGCGAATATCTTCCCGGGTACTCAGCTCCTTGAGGTAAAAAATATCCTTCAAGACGCCCACATGCTTGCCGGAGAGGTCGGCCAGGCTCTCGTAGTTGCCAAATTGCTTATCCGTGAACACCACGGTCGGGATTTCGTAGTAAGGGGTGGTGTATAGCGTGTAGGAGGTGCGTTCAGGCTTGAAGGATATATTGGCAATCGCGTCGATCTGTTTGTTTTTCAGACGCTGAAGGCTGTCGCTCCACTCGCTGATACGTGGCTGGAGTCTGGCGCCGGTCTTGGCTTCGATCAGTTTCAACAGATCAGCCACGAATCCCGTGAGTTGGCCATCTTCAACATAGGAAAAGGGAACGAAGTCATACATCACGGCAACTTCGATTACCTTGCCCTGCTCGGTCAGCGCTTGTTCGCCGGGTGTGAGCTCAACGTCTGCCGCAGCAGTCCTTGTGACAAGTAAAAGACAACAGGCAAAAGCAAAAAAGATGCGTAATATATCGGTCACTGGGCCATCCCTGTTTTGACGTCAGCTGGCTGTGGGCACGCAAGCTCTGATCTGACGGGCTAAATTACCCTATCGGCAAGAGTATCCCACTGTTGTTCAGGTTTCCATCCTGCTTCTGTTGTTAACCGCTTCAGGCGATGGCCAATGCTCAGGCTGATAGAATAACCGTTTCAACCCCTTCTTGGAGCTTCACGTTTCCATGCTCTGGATTCCGTTTACCCTGTTTGCTGCCTTTATGCAGGCCTGGCGCAATGCCTTTCAAAACCAGCTGAGCCGTGAGGTCAGCACCGCAGGCGTCACCCTGGCGCGGTTTCTGTATGCAGCACCGGTCGCGGGCTGTTACCTGTTGGCTCTCTATGCCTATGAACCGGTTGCACTGCCGGTGTTTTCGGGCTCGTTTACGCTTTATATCCTCTCAGCGGCTTTGGCTCAGGTGATTGCGACAGCTTTAATGGTCGTATTATTTCGCAAGCGTAATTATGCCGTCGGTGTCGGGATGGTAAAAAGTGAAGCCGTGCTTGCGGCCATTCTGGGGGCGCTGTTTTTCAGTGCGCCTTTGACAGGACTGGCATGGTTCGGCGTGTTGGTGGGCGCACTGGCATTCTGGTTGATGACAAACCCGAAAAAGCTACGCGGCATGTCCTGGGACACCCTGATGGTGGGGCTTGGCAGTGGTTTGGCATTTGCACTGACGACACTTTGGGTGCGTGAAGCCAGCCTGGAATTGGGCTTACCCTTCCCCTACAGTGCCGCTTGGGTGCTGTTTCTGGTCTTGCTGTGTCAGGGCGTTCTTTTTGGTGCCTGGGTACTCTTGCGAGAGCCGCATACATGGCAGGCGTTGCAGTTGCGCAAGGGACGGGTTTTGACCATTTCCGTGTTCAGCTGTTTAGGCTCATTAGGCTGGTTTACCGCCATGAGCCTGGAAACCGCCGCTCTGGTCAAAACGCTGGGCCAGGTTGAAGTGTTGTTCACCCTCATGATTTCTGCCGGATGGTTAAAGGAACGTCTTACCATTCGTGACCTGCTGGGGCTGGTATTGATTGTTGCAGGCGCAATTTGTGTGGTGCTGGCCTAGTCTGTAAGGGGCACTTCTGTTTGCAGTGTTCATGCCTCTACTCAGGTCAATGAATTCTTGTAACTTGGGTGCGACACTATGCGTCATTAAACAGCTGCGCATAGCCAGGGTTTTTAATCAGGCTTGCACAAGGAGATAACCGGACAATGCAAGTTGGAACAGGAGTTCGTGCCACGCTGATCAAGGCTGCATTGAGTGTGGCACTTCTGGTCGGGGTACCGGCTGGTGCAGCGGGGCAAGCCGAGTATCGGTTGCGTATATCCACGGAAAATACCCGAGCCCATGTCCAGACACAGGCGATTGAGCGTTTCGCCAAGGAACTGGAAAGGGTGACGGAAGGGCGCATTGATGTGGAGTTTTATCACAGTGCCCAGCTGTTTCGGGATCGGGATGTCATTGCAGCTCTGTCCAGTGGCAAGGTCGAAATGGCTGTTCCGGGCATGTGGCAGCTGGATCGGTACGTGCCTGATGTCGGGCTATATATGTTGCCTCTGTTTTACGGTCGTACAGCTGAAGAAAATTACCAGGTTCGAGACGGTGAAATCGGTGCACTGGTCAGCCAGCGTATCGCGAGGGATCTGGGTGTTGCTGTGCCCGGCCGTTGGCTGGATCTTGGCCACGCCCATCTGTATTTCACCCGGTCCGATGTTCAGTCTCATGAGGATTTGGCAGGCGTTAAAATTCGCATTCCCGGTGGTATTGCCAACCGGGGCCGGTTGAAGTCCTTTGGCGCTGACCCGGTCGTGGTGGCCTGGCCGGACCTCCCGGATGCACTTTCCCGTGATCAGGTGACGGGTGTTCTGACAACGCATGAGACAATTCGCAGTGCCAAGCTATGGCGCAATGGCATCAGCGCCAGCTTCGAGGATATGGAATATTTCGCTCAATATGTGCCGATGATCAATGCCCGTTTCTGGGCCAGCCTGCCACCCTCCCTGCAGGAGCAAGTTCACAGCACCTGGGACCAGATCGTCGACGCTCAGCGTGATGCGGCCATCAAAGCGCAACGCTCTGCTCGAAGTGCTCTGCTGGAACAGGGAATCAAGGTCACCACTCCCGGTACTGCAGCCTTGTTACGCTGGCGCAAGGTGGCTCGCCAGGAAGAACCCGCCATGATTCGCCAGATGGGCGTTGATCCGGATCTGGTTAGCAGAGCAGAAGCTGCACTGGCTGAATGAATATGCGTGTCCCGCCCCTGCAACTCTCACAGCAATCCGGCGATCAGCACCGTTGGCTGTGGCACCCAATGATTGTCGGCGCGCTGGCGCTGCTGTTCATTATGTCGGGTATGTTGGCCTGGGGACTTTACCAGGATTACAAATACAGTCTTGAAAGCGCCGGGGAGCGGCTGCAAACCCAGTTGCGCGCCTATGCCAGTGCGCTTGATATTGCTTTCATATCCACTGATCACGTTCTGCATGATGTCAGTTTGGTTCTGGAGTCCAATCCTCAGCCGCTTGAACAACAGCCGGGATTAAGGCCCCTGTTTATGCGCTCGATGATGACATCACCGTCGTTGGACAGTCTTGTACTGTATAACCGTGCGGGAGAAGGGCTGGCCAGTGTCGGGCGTGCAGAGGGTATACGTCAGTCTCCACCCGGGTGGGTACGCGCGGCCATGGCAGCCGGCAGTCACATGGCCATGGGGATTGACGACGGGCATTTGGGGCTGGCCCAGCTGGTATATGACTCTGACAGCCGTGTTGTCGGTTCGGTACTGGCCACCATTGAGCCGGAGCAGATCGAGGCTGAACTTGAAAGTGGTGAAGCCTACGGTCATCAGCGCCTGATGCTGCTGGATAGCCAGAATCAGCTGATGCTGGTGGCGGGTGAATATAATCAACAGAAGGTAAATGAGGCGCAGGGCGAACTTCAGCGCCATTTCAAGCTGGATGAGTTTGCGGCCTTCGGTACTCGCCTGGTATTTGCAGATGAATATTTGTACGCCATCCGCCAACTGGGCCAACAGCCGGTAAGGGCGCTTGCAGTTATCAAGCGCAGTGATGCGCTTGTCGGATGGCAGCAACGGTTGCTGATTTCTTTATTGAGCCTTGGCTCGTTAATGCTGGTAACGCTGTTTTTTCTTAAACGCTGGCACGACAGCCTGGTGCGGGAACGCAAGGCAGCGAATGATCTGGCTCACCTGTATCAGGCCATTGAGCAGATGCCGTCGGCTATTGCGATCACCGATTTGGAAAGCCGAATCCTTTATGTGAACCGGGCCTATTTGGCCCGTTCGGGGTATGAGCGTCACCAGCTTTTGGGTCAGCAAGCCAGAATTCTCTCCTCAGGCCAGATACCTCAGAGTACTTATCTGGATTTGTGGAACCATCTGGAACAGGGGCTGGTATGGGAGGGCGAATTGATTAATCGCCTGAGTGATGGGCAGCAACGCGTAGAGCTGGCCATGATCACACCGGTTCACGATACGGATGGACGTACGGCCTGTTATTTCGCCATCAGTACCGATATCACTGAGAAAAAGGAGAATGAAAGGCGTCTGCTGCGCTATGGCGAGATTGTCGATGCCTCTTCAGAGCTCATGGTGTTGCTTGATAGTCAGTTCAGGCACCTGCAGGTGAACCACCAGTATCTGGCCTACCACGGCTGCAGTCGACTGGAGGTTGAGAATGAGCCCTTTTGGCAACTGTATGAAGGGGGCGAGCTGCACGCGTTACTTAAGCCCAGGCTGGATGCTGCGCTAAAAGGAACCGCTTTTGTGCTGGAGGCCTGGCTGGGCTTTGCCGGCAAAGGGCACAGGTACTGTCGAATATCGGGCAGCCCAGTCTCCATTGCAGGAGGGCAAATAGAAAGCCTGGTGCTGAATCTGGCCGATATTACCGAGCGCAAACAGTCGGAAGATGCCTTGCGGGCCAGTGAAGAACGCTTCCGTGCCCTGGCCGATTTTTCCCCCATTGGTATTTTTGAGGCGGACTCTGAAGGCCACAATGTTTATGCCAATCGATATTTCATTGAAACCGTTGGCAGTTCACTGGCTGAGCTTAACAGCCGTGGCTGGGCCGGTATTCTTCACCCTGATGATCTTAAACCCGTGCTGCGCAGCTGGAAAACAATGGTCGTTCAGCAACAGCAGGACTGGCATTACGAAGCACGTATCATTGACCGTGACGGTGATGTGCGCTGGTTCCGCTGTGCGGCAAGGCGCTATGAAGGCCTGCCGGAAGGTGAGACACGTTATATCGGTATGGTGCTGGATATCACTCAGCAGGTGCAGCATCGGGAAGAGCTGGAGCGCAAAAATGAAGAGTTGGAGCGCCTGTCGATAACGGATGGTCTTACCGGCCTGGTTAACCGCGCCAGGATAGAGGCGTTACTGACGCATCAGCTTCATCGATATGAACGCTATGGTACAGACTGCTCGCTTATAATGCTGGACGTTGACCACTTCAAGCAGGTGAATGATAACTGTGGTCACGCGGTGGGTGATCAGGTGCTTCGACAGTTGGCTGGCTTGATGCAAGACAACACACGCCTTACTGACTTCCCGGGGCGCTGGGGCGGTGAAGAATTTATGATTTTGTGCCCCAATACCGATCTGGCAGGGGCGCACCGGCTGGCTGAAAATCTGCGTCACCGAATAGAGCAGGTCAAATTCCCGGTTATCGGTCAGCGCACTTGCAGTTTTGGTGTTGCGGCCTTGCATCCGGGAGACCACACCGGAGATCTGTTGAAGCGAGCTGATGATGCCCTGTATCGGGCTAAAAACAATGGCCGCAACCAGGTCATGATCGAACAGTTGTGATTGAATTCAGGTGTTTCATTCTCTGCTGAACACAAAAGGCACCCGAAGGTGCCTTTGTCATGATGTGCCTTTTTGTCTCGATCAGGCCTGCTGGGCTTGATCAGCACTCACTGTTTGGGTTGCGGTTCCCGAACGGTTCAAACCGGAAACAACGGCCTTCAGTGATGCGCTTACCGTGTCAGCATCAACGGCCATACCGCTGACGCGCTGACCGGCAACGTTGAGCTGTACGTATGCCGCTGCGGCAACATCTGAACCTTCACCCATGGCATGCTCGGCATAATCTACCACGTGGATATCAAGACCGGTGCGTGCCTGCCAGGCATTGATGAAGGCCGCCATGGCACCCTTGCCCTTGCCTTCGATGGACTGCTCCACGCCTTCAACACGAATGCTGGCAGCGAGCGTTTCATTATCGCCAGCACGTTCAATGCGATAGCCTTCCAGGCTGACCGGCGCCTTGTCCTGCACAAAATGCTGGATGAGCAGGTCGTGAATGATCTGGCTGTCCAGCTCGCCGCCTTGCTGCTCGGACTTCTGCTGAACAATCGGGGCCAGCTCCAGCTGCAACCAGCGCGGAATGCTGATACCAAAATCGCGCTCAAGCAGGAAGGTCATGCCGCCCTTGCCGGACTGGCTGTTGACGCGAATGACGGCCAGGTAATCACGGCCCAGGTCGGTCGGATCGATCGGCAGATACGCCACTTGCCAGGGCTCATCGCTTTGCTGCTGCTTCAATGACTTGCGAATCGCATCCTGGTGGCTGCCGGAGAAAGCGGTGTAGACCAGCTCGCCGATCCAGGGGTGGCGAGGATGAATGGGCAGACCGGTGCATTCGGTACAGGTCTGGATGATCTCATCCGGGTTGGACAGATCCAGCTGCGGGTCTACGCCCTGGCTGTACAAATTGATCGCCAGTGTAACGATGTCCATATTGCCGGTACGTTCGCCATTGCCGAGCAGGGTGCCTTCGACACGGTCTGCACCGGCCATCAAGGCTAACTCGGCAGAAGCAACGGCACCGCCACGGTCGTTATGGGTATGCACCGAGATGATGGCGCTGTCACGGCGGTTCAGGTGCTGGCAAAAGTATTCCACCTGATCAGCAAAGTGGTTGGGCGGGCCCACTTCCACGGTGGTCGGCAGGTTCAGGATGCAGCGTTTTTCCGGGGTCGGCTGCCATACATCCATCACCGCGTCACAGACTTCTACCGCGTAATCCACTTCGGTGCTGGTGAAGCTCTCCGGTGAATACTGGAAGGTCCAGTCGGTTTCCGGGTATTTCTCGGCGTACTCCTTGACCCAGCGGGCACCACGGACAGCAATATCCTTGATTTCGTCGCGGCCCATGCCGAACACACGCTCACGCTGAATGCGGGAGGTAGAGTTGTACACGTGCACTACGGCTTTCTTGACGCCTTTCAACGATTCAAAGGTTTTGGCAATCAACTCTTCACGGGCCTGGACCAGCACCTGAATGCTGACATCGTCCGGAATCTGGTTTTCTTCGATCAACCAGCGAGTGAAGTCGTAATCCGGCTGGCTGGCGGAGGGAAAACCGACTTCGATCTCTTTAATGCCGAGCTTCACCAGCAGGTGCCACAGGCGTTGTTTCTGGGCCACATTCATGGGCTCCAGCAGGGCCTGGTTACCATCACGCAGGTCGACACTGGCCCAAATCGGCGCCTCTGTCACCTGACGATCGGGCCAGGTACGGGTAAAGCCGGTCACGGGTTCGACCGGCTGATACTTGCGATGGTTGTAGGTGGCACTTGCCATGGTGTTGCTCTCCATTGTTGTTGGGGGCGGACCGCTCAGGGGCTTCCCTGGGTAAGGGTTACGGCCACCGGGAATGTCTGGGTAAGACTGCCGGCGTCTGTAGCGGGCCTTAACGCTTAAGATGGGGATATATTAATGCAACCAGCGAGTCATAGGATTGCTAAGTTGTCCTTATGTGGAGTATTTTTGGCATTAAATATCTAAATATATAAAAGGACGGCAATTTTATGCCTTCAAAAGTCGAGTCGCTGGATCTGGACCGTTATGATCGCCAGATTCTGGAGCTCCTGCAGCAACACGGGCGTATCAGTAACCAGGAACTGGCTGATCGTATAGGGCTGTCGCCTTCACCCTGTTTAAGACGGGTCAAAGCGTTGGAAGAGAGTGGTCTGATACAGGGGTACAGGGCGCTGGTGGATGCCAAACGCATGGGGCTTAACCTGATGGCTTTACTGCATATCTCGATGGATCGACACACGCCTGAGCGGTTCGAGAACTTTGAGCGAGAAATCGAACGCCTGCCCCAGGTGCTGGAATGTCTGATTATCACTGGTCAGGATGCGGATTATCAGTTACGTGTGCTGGTAGAAGATATGGATGCGTACCATGATCTTTTGCTGCACAAAATCACCCGTATCGAAGGCGTCACCGGCGTGCATTCAAGCTTTGTTCTGCGCAAGGTAATGGAGAGAGGCGTGCCCTGTATGGGCTGAAGGCCTCCCTGTCACCATGCCTGCAAAGGTTCGTGTCGGATCAATTGTGCCAGCTGTTCGCCGCCGGGTATGTGCGTGCGGTAGCGCAGCTCGATATACACGGGTGGCAGTTCTGGCAGGCCCAGTCGAGAACCGATGTTCTCCATGCCATCCGTCAGTGCGCCCTGGGCTCGAACCGTAACCCCCAGTTCCGCCTTCACTGCGGCCATCAAACTGGTGAAGCTGGTGGTTGAGTACTCGGTTCGCCAGCTGATATCGGTGCTGTCCAGCGCCTGCATGGTGGCTTCACGAAACAGGCAGGGTGTATTCAGCAAAACCAACGGCAGTGGCCGGTTTTTGGACCACTGATAACCTGACGGACCAATCCAGATCAGGGGCTCATAACCCAGTAGCTCGCCTTTTACCTGGGTACGATCACGTCGCAGAATCAGCGCCAGATCATACTGGTCGCGATCATAATCCTCACAGACGCTATTACTGTAGTCGGTCTGAACATTCAGCCGGATGCCCGGGTTGTGCCGTTTAAAGCGTGCCAGGATCGAGGGCAGCATACTCTCGGTCAATGACAGGGAAACACCGATTCTCAACTCCCCCTGGGCACTTTGTTCAGTAATGGCCGCCAGCGCATCCTCCTGCAGGGATAACAGCTGGCGCGCATAACCCAACATGGTTTCACCACTTGGGGTCAGCACACGCTTGCGGCCTTCACTGCGAAACAGCTCCACATCCAGCTCCTGCTCCAGTCGCCGCACCTGCTGGCTCACCGTGGATTGTGTTTTATGCAGGCGCTCCGCGGCGCGGATAAAGCCATCTTCATCTACCACGGTAACGAAGGTGCGCAGTAGTTCCGTGCTCAAATTGGGGTAGGGCATAGAGCTTATCCATCGTTATTTGCGATCATTATGATCTGAATTGATCATTATTCATAATAGAAAAGCCGTTCTAAGCTGTCTTCAAGCTAATGAGGAGGGCGTGAAGATGAACGCTGTTGATCAAGCACGTACAGGACGGATTCGAAGAGCAGCAGGTGGCGAGATTGATATGCGCTACTACGGTAAACGTGCCAGAGGAATGAGAGCATTGGCCTTCAGGCGCCTGTTACAGCGCATGAAGGGCTTTATGGGCATCAGGCCAGCCAGCCACCCAGGGCGTAGAGAAGCACCAGCAACCACACCGGCAGCTTCCATATCTGCAACGCAGCAAACGCCAGCAGTACCAGAGCGAAGTGCACCGGGGCGTGCAGGGTTCCGGTCCAGATCGGGTTATACAGGGCGGCCAGCAGCAGCCCAACCACAGCCGCATTAACCCCGGCCAGTGCTGCACGTACGCCAGTACGGCGGCGCAATTGCTCCCAGAAAGGCAGCACGCCGGCGACCAGTAGAAATGAGGGGGTGAAAATGGCCACCAGAGCGATGAGCCCGCCAAGCCAGCCCGGCAGGGTATTCATGGCGGTTCCCAGATAGGCGGCAAAGGTGAATAGCGGGCCGGGCACGGCTTGCGCGGCACCATAGCCGGCCAGGAAAAGATCATCGCTGATCATGCCGGTCGGTACGGTTTCAGCCTGCAGCAGTGGCAGCACCACATGGCCACCGCCGAATACCAGTGAGCCAATCCGGTAGAAGAGATCAAACAGCGTCAGCCCCGCGCTGGGCAAAAGCGCTGTCAGCAATGGCAGTAGCACTAACAGCGCCGCAAAGATCAGCAAGAGCCGTTTGCCGGCGACAAGGGATACCTTTACCGGCAGATGTGCGTCCTCGGCGTCTGCCTTGCGCTCCAGCAGTAACCAGCCCACCAGGGCCGCCAGCAGAATCAGTGCCGGTTGCAGCCAGACGGTTGGCATTACCAGCATGGCGCAGGCTGCGGCCAGCATAATGGCAATTTCTATACGGCCACGACAGAGGTTTTGCGCCATGCCCCAGACCGCATGTGCGACCACGGCAACGGCGATTAACTTCAGCCCTTGAACCACACCTGCAGAAATCAGCCCGTCTGGCTGGGTAGCACCATAAGCAACCAGTATTAAGGCAATGGCGGATGGCAGGGTAAAACCACACCATGCAGCCAGTGCGCCCCTGAAACCACCCTGGAACATACCCAACGCAAGCCCCACCTGACTGCTGGCCGGCCCCGGCAGAAACTGGCACAGAGCTACCAGATCGGCATAGCTTTGATCGCTCAGCCATTTGCGGCGGTTGACGAATTCTTCCCGGAAATAGCCTATATGGGCGACAGGTCCGCCAAAACTAGTAAGGCCTAAACGCAGAAAGATCAGCAGGATTGAAAGCACGGAGGCAGGTTTTTCTGGCGTCATCATTCAGTTTTATCAGTGCAAAATGCCAAGCATAGAACACTGGGTATGACGAAGGAGTGACAGTTACAGTCAGGACAGCGTTACACACAAAAAAGCCCGCTCTTGCGAAGCGGGCTTTTAAACGTGTGCGTAGCAGCGGCGCTATCCGTTAGCGTGTGGCCGCTGCTTTCTGTGCTTTCTCGATCGCCTTGTTGACATCAAGTGATGCTGCTTCCTGACGTGGCGGGAACTCCACGAAGGTAGCTACATGCTCGTTCAACAACGCAATAATGGGCTGCAGTACCCAGCTCTTGCGCATAACCTGCTGGAAACCGATATCACCGTCATACTGTTCGTACGGGTCTTTACGCAGGTTGAACAGTTTGGGCATGGTGTGGTTGACCATATCCTCGTAGTACTTGCCACCCGGCTTGCTGGCAAAGTGCAGCTTCCAGGGGCCTACACGCACAGCGGTCAGAGCCGTTTCGTAGTAGTAGAAGAAGCTGTTACGTGCGGATTTTTCCGCTTTGCCGGTCCAGTATTCCAGGTTGTTGACGCCATCGATCATCACCTTGTCACGCTTTTTGAGCTCTTCGGAGACATTGGTGCGACCTGCAGCGGCTGCAATAGTAGGCAGAACGTCTTCATGAGAAGAAATACCGTTCAGCTTCAGGCCTGCCGGGATATGGCTGGGCCAGCGGACAAGGAAAGGAACACGCACGCCACCTTCCCAGGTGGTCATTTTCTCGCCACGGAACTTGGTAACACCGGCGTGTGGCCAGGTGCTGCTCTCGGGGCCGTTATCGGTGGTGTAGATCACGATGGTGTTGTCAGCGATACCCAGATTGTCGATTTTATCGAGCAGCTGACCCACATGGCCGTCATGCTCCATCAAACCACTGCCGAACAGGTCTTCTGCGGAACTGATCGGAGTCGCCAGGTTACGGCTTTCCTCTTTCAGGTGGGTGTACACGTGCATACGGCTGGGAGCGTGCCAGATAAAGAACGGCTTATCTGCCTTTACAGCACGATCCATAAAGTCCAGTGAGCGTGCGAGAACCTCTTCATCAAAGGTTTTCATACGTTCGATAGTGAGGGGGCCGGTATCCTTGACCGTCTGGCCATCGGCGGTCGCAAAGGACTCGATCACACCACGTGGGCCGAATTTCTTCACAAACTCGGGGTCGGTTGGGTAGTCAGCCTGCTCGGGCTCTTCAGACACGTTCAGGTGATAGAGGTTACCGAAGAACTCATCAAACCCGTGCAGGGTTGGCAGATGCTGGTCCAGATCACCCAGGTGGTTCTTGCCGAACTGGGCCGTCATGTAGCCCTCTTCCTTAAGAACTTCAGCCAGGGTCGGGTCGGCTTCCTGAATACCCAGCGGGTTACCCGGCTGACCAACGGTTGTCAGACCCGTACGTACCGGTAACTGGCCCATAAGGAACGCAGCGCGGCCCGCTGTACAGCTGGGCTGGGCATAGTGGTCCGTAAACAGGGCGCCTTCATTGGCGATACGGTCGATGTTGGGTGTCGGGTACTGCATGCCGTGGCTGTAGGCGCTGAGGCTGGTTTGAGCCACATCATCCACCATGATCGCCAGAACGTTGGGCTTGTCAGCCGCCAGAATGACACTGGACGTGCCCATCAGGGTTAATGCCAGAGCTCCGGCAAGGGGGCCGTTACGGCGCTTGGTTGAGGTCTTCATGAAATGCACTCCTTGTTTGGCATTCATTCAATATAGCAAGCGTACGGGTAACAAACGGAAGAAGGACAATAGGTGCACGGCTATGGAGCCGGAGAGGATCTCCTTGAGCGATTGTTTAGGTCGATATGATTCAAACCGGTATTCGCCGATAATGAATCTATCAAACTAGGACTGCCATTTAGCTTAGCCTGCTCTTCCCTGTCTGCAACGATGAATCCCTGATCATTTATTAAAAACGATCAGGGTAAAGGTGAGCGCTCGTGTCACCTTTTTTCAACGTAAATTCAGGCTAACCCAGTTTTATTAAGGGATCTACCTGTGTCCAAGCGCATTTAAAAAATTATTTGGATTCAATGACTTTGAACGGATGAGCGAGACAGGGCTTGAAGCTGGATTCGTCGCCGATCGGCGTCTGGGCATGTGAAAGCCTGCCTGGGAGCAGGCGTATCAAATTGCTAATTCGGGAGTGGGATGAGGGGACATTTTGCAGAGAAGGGCAAACCGAGATCGATTTGCCCTCCAGATGTATCAGGCCTCAGGCAGAGAGTTTGGCCGTGATACGGGCCACATGAGCACCTTGATAGTGTGCCATGGTCTGCTCCTGCTCGCTCGGAGTACGAGAGCCATCACCGCCGGCAATCGTCGCGGCACCCAGCGGAGAACCACCGTGAACCGCGCTGATGTCGGTCATTTCCGGCAAGGCGTATGGCAGGCCTACAACAACCATACCGTGGTGGAACAGGGTGGTATGGAAAGACTGGATCGTAGTCTCGTTACCGCCACCGGTACCGGTGCTGGTGAAGACGCTGCCAACCTTGCCGATCAGCGCGCCGGACGCCCAAAGGCCGCCGGTCTGGTCGAGGAAGTTGCGCATCTGACTGGCCATATTGCCGAAGCGGGTCGGGGTACCGAAGATGATGGCATCGTAGTCGGCCAGCTCCTTGGGATCGGCAACGGGCGCTGTCTGATCCATTTTAACGCCGGCATTGCGGGCCACTTCTTCCGGCATCAATTCAGGTACGCGTTTGACCACAACTTCGGTGCCCTCGACCGATGCAGCGCCTTCAGCGATAGTCTGTGCCAGAGACTCAATGTGACCGTAGGAAGAGTAATAAAGGACAAGAATTTTGCTCATGATTGTAGCTCCTTTTTCAATCGTTGAAGGTTTCGCGTTGATGAGGGTGTTGCAGGTCCAGAATCGGTCCCTTGGGTACGACTCCGGTCGGGTTTATGCTGTGATGGCTGCGGTAGTAGTGATCCTTGATGTGCGAGAAGTTTACGGTCTCACTGATACCGGGCCACTGGTAAAGTTCTCGGACATATCCCCAGAGACTGGGGTAATCGACAATCCGCTTCAGGTTGCATTTGAAATGGCCGTGATACACGGCATCGAAGCGAATCAGCGTTGTGAACAGGCGCCAGTCAGCTTCAGTTATCTGGTCACCGGCCAAGTAACGCTGCTTGCTCAAGCGGCGCTCCAGATCGTCCAGGGTTTCAAACAACGGCATTACAGCCTGTTCGTAAGCGCTCTGAGTTGTAGCGAAGCCCGATTTGTAGACGCCATTATTGACGCGGTCATATACCACTTCATTAAGACTGTCGATTTCGCTTTGCAGCTGAGCTGGGTAGTAATCACCAGGCTCAGCGCCCAAGTCATCGAAAGCCGAGTTAAGCATGCGAATAATCTCGGCTGATTCATTGCTGACAATGGTTTGGCGCTGCTTGTCCCAGAGTACGGGGACGGTCACGCGTCCTGAATAGTCCGGATCTGCCTTGAGGTAGAGCTGGTACAGGTAGTCCAGGCCATAGAGGTCATCACCGGTTGCGCCAGGTTCCGGCGCAAAGGTCCAGCCATGTTCACCCATGTAGCTGTTGACGACGGAAACTGAAATCATGGATTCCAGGCCTTTCAAGGCGCGGAAAATCAGGGTTCGATGTGCCCAGGGACAGGCCAGAGATACATACAGATGGTATCTGCC
Source organism: Marinobacterium stanieri (assembly GCF_900155945.1). Lineage (GTDB taxonomy): Bacteria > Pseudomonadota > Gammaproteobacteria > Pseudomonadales > Balneatricaceae > Marinobacterium > Marinobacterium stanieri. Next base: position 87,191 of record NZ_FTMN01000007.1, on the reverse strand, counting down.
GGGTTCGGCTTTGAAACCACTGTCACCGCTTGGGCCTGCTTCACCGTCAGCCGTAATCCAGTTGCGGAACTGGGACTCGGAGCGCACAAAGCGTCCCTGATTGGATTCGGTGTCGTACCACTGGTCGACCCAGTGTCCGTCTACGAGCAAGCCCATGTTGATCTCCTGTTGGCTGTTGCATTTAAAGCTGTACGTAGGTAGTACAGCTGCCGTTTAAAAATCAGTGCTGACTCTTGTTCAGCAATCGGTCCAGAGAAAACGCGCCCGCGCCACTGAAGAACAGTGAAACGGCAATGGCAAGTAAGGCCAGACCGAATTCATAACCGTTGTTGCTAATGAACAGGCCGTTACCAATGTGGACGGCGAAGATAGCTACGAGCATGGCGAAAGCAAGAACAGCGGCAGCAGGACGTACCAGCAGTCCGAGCAGCAGCGCCAGACCACCAAAGAATTCGCCACTACCGGCAAGCAGTGCCATCAGGTAACCCGGTTCCAGGCCAATTGATGCCATCCACTGCCCTGTTCCTTCAAGGCCATAGCCACCAAAGGCACCAAAGAGTTTCTGCGCGCCGTGTGCGGCGAAGATAATGCCGGCCGGAATACGCAGGGCCAGCGGCGCGAGGCTGTCATTGGTCGCCAGTACGCGAGTGATCAGGGTAGGGTTCATGGCGTGTCTCCGGGTCATGTCTTAGTGATGGGTTAACTATAGGGACCACCCGAATGATGAAGAACAGCGCAAATTTGCAGCAAATGATCAAAAAAATAGATTGAAACCTGAAGGGAGGGCGTTGAAATATATTTTACTGTGTATTCATACAGTTTATGTATCGACTTGAGTGGGCTGATCTCTTAATCTAGGTTTTTAGTCCTGATTTACCGATATCTATGAAGCTCTACATCGCCGAAAAACCAAGTCTTGGTCGGGCCATCGCTGCTGTTCTTCCCGGGCCACAAAAAAAGGAAGAGGGGCTGATTCGCTGCGGTGGCGATCAGGTTGTCAGTTGGTGTATCGGACACCTGCTGGAGCAGGTAGAGCCTGACACCTACAACCCGGCATTCAAGCAATGGCGTCTGGAACACTTGCCCATCTTGCCGGATGAGTGGCAGTTAAAACCGCGCAAGGGTGTCAGCAAGCAACTTTCGGTGCTGCGCAAACTGGTAAAGTCTGCTGACCAGATTATTCATGCCGGGGACCCGGACCGCGAAGGCCAGTTGCTCGTCGACGAAGTGATCGAGTTTCTGAAAGTGCCTGCCAGCAAAAAATCGCAGGTGCAGCGTCTGCTGATTTCCGACCTTAACCCTGATGCGGTCCGTCGCGCACTCCAGCGTCTCAAGTCCAATCGAGAATTTGTGCCCTTATCGGTGTCGGCTCTGGCCCGGTCCCGTGCGGACTGGTTGTTCGGTATCAATATGACCCGAGCGCTGACGGTTAAAGGGCGCAGTGCCGGTTATAACGGCGTGTTATCGGTTGGCCGTGTGCAGACGCCAGTTCTCGGGCTGGTGGTTCAGCGTGATGCCGCGATAGACGCCTTTGTTCCCAAACCTTTCTACGAGGTGGATGCCCACCTGCTGACCGAGAGCGGCGAGCGCTTCAAGGCACGCTGGCAGCCCAGCGAAGCCTGTGCGCGCTTTCAGGATGAAGAAGGGCGCGTGCTGTCAAAAGCGCTTGCAGAAAATGTGGTGGCCAGAATCACCGGCCAGCCCGGCAAACTATTAAGCGATGAGCGCAAAACAGGCCAGCAGGCTGTGCCGTTGCCCTATAATCTGTCGGCGCTGCAAATAGACTGCGCCAAACGCTTTGGTCTCAACGCCCAGCAGGTGCTGGATGCCGCTCAGGCACTCTATGAAAAGCATAATCTGATTACCTATCCACGATCCGATTGCCGCTACCTGCCGGCAGAGCATTTTGCTGAAGGGGCAAAAGTGACCCAGGCTGTGGCACGAACCCAGCCTGATCTGTCAGCTGCCGTGCAAAATGCCGACCTGAGCTTCAAATCCAAAGCCTGGAACGATAAAAAGGTGGAGGCACATCATGCCATCATACCCACCAGTAAAGCCGCTTCAGCCGAACGCCTGAGCAGAGCTGAACTCCAGGTCTACAGCCAGATTGCCCGGCAGTATCTGATGCAGTTTTACCCTCCATGCCGCTATGCAGACCGTCGGGTTGAGGTCGAGATAGCCGGCGGGCTGTTTGTAGCCAAGGTTAGGCAAATTCTGGACCCGGGCTGGAAGGCTTTGTTGGGGAAAGAAGCCGAAGATGAAACAGTGGGGCAGTTGCCAGTACTCAAGCCCGATGAGCCACTGCACTGTGAACGTGGGGAGTTGCTGGAAAAAATGACCCAGCCGCCCAAGGCATTTACCGATGCAAGTTTGTTGGCGGCCATGACGGGAATCGCCCGTTTTGTGCAGGATGCCGAACTGCGCAAGGTGTTGCGTGAAACGGATGGCCTGGGCACGGAAGCAACCCGTGCCGGGATTATTGAATTGCTGTTTCGGCGGGGGTTTCTGCAGCGCCAGGGCAAGCAGATACACGCCACGGCGGCCGGCAAGGCTTTGATTGCCGCCTTGCCGGATGACTTGAGCCGCCCGGACATGACGGCGCACTGGGAATCCCAGCTGGATGCCATCAGCCGCAAGGCGTTCAATTATCAGGGGTTTATGCAGCCGTTGCAGGATGCCTTGCCGAATCTGATCAGCAGTATTCAGCCCCAGGCGCTGAGCGGTATACCGGCACCGAAAACAGCCGGTAAACGCAGGCGTAAAAGCTCCGGTTCAAAGGTCAAAGGTACAGGCAGCACTTCACGCAAGCGAGGTGCAGCGAGTGCTGCTGCAAGCGGCAGGAAACGTGCAACTTCATCTGCAGTCTAGGGTGACCTCCTGCACTGAGCACGTTATCCTGAAGATGTTAAATATAATGACGAGAAGGGCGAGTAAATGCTGGATAAGCGAACGTTTTATATTGATGGACAATGGGTAGCACCTGCCGAGGCCCGTGACCTTGATGTTATCGACCCCTCGACCGAAACCGTATGCGCGAAGATCTCACTGGGGAGCCAGGCAGATACTGATGCTGCGGTTGCTGCTGCACGCCGTGCATTTGCCAGCTGGAGTCAAACCAGCCGCGAAGAGCGACTGGAATTGCTGGAAAAACTCTACAGCCTGTACAAGGCACGCTCGGCAGAGATGGCAGAAGCAATCTCCACCGAGATGGGTGCTCCCATGGCGCTGGCGCAAACCGCTCAATGGGGGGCTGGCGCCGGTCATATCAAGAACTTCATCCGTGTGCTCAAGGAGTACAGCTTTGAAGCGCCCTTGGGCGATCACGCGCCGGGCAACCAGATTCTGCATGAGCCGATCGGTGTCTGTGCGTTGATCACACCCTGGAACTGGCCGATGAACCAGGTCGCGCTCAAGGTGGTAGCGGCTTTGGCTGCCGGCTGCACCATGGTGCTGAAACCCTCCGAAATCGCGCCGCTATCGGCCATGCTGTTTGCTGAAATGATCGATGAAGCGGGCTTCCCGGCCGGTGTATTCAACCTGGTGAACGGCGATGGGCCGGGTGTCGGCACCCAGCTTTCTGGCCATGCAGAGGTGGACATGGTGTCGTTCACCGGTTCCACGCGGGCCGGTAAGGCGATTTCCATCAATGCGGCGGATACCGTCAAGCGCGTCAGCCTGGAACTGGGCGGCAAGGGCGCAAACATTGTCTTTGCCGACGCAGATGAAAAGGCTGTCGTCCGTGGTGTGCGCCACTGCTTCATGAACTCGGGGCAGTCCTGCAATGCGCCAACACGCATGCTGGTGGAACGTTCAGCGTATGAGCAGGCCGTTCAGACTGCCATTGATGTGGCATCCAAAACCGAAGTCAATCAGGCCTCTCTGGAAGGCCGCCATATCGGCCCGGTCGTGTCTGATGTTCAGTTTGACAAGATTCAGCGGCTGATCCAGCAAGGCATCGATGAAGGTGCGCGTCTGGTGGCCGGTGGCACCGGTAAACCGGAAGGTATGACTGATGGCTATTTCGTACGCCCGACCGTGTTTGCGGACGTGACCAACGAAATGACCATCGCTCGGGAAGAAATCTTCGGTCCGGTGCTGTGCATCATTCCCTTCGATACTGAAGAGGAAGCGATCCGCATTGCCAATGACAGCCCCTATGGCCTGACGCACTACGTACAGACGCAGGATGGCGAAAAAGCCAACCGTGTTGCGCGCCAGTTGCGTGCCGGCATGGTGCAGATGAATGGCGAAGCCCTGGGTGGCGGCGCTCCCTTCGGTGGCTATAAGCAATCGGGTAATGGCCGTGAGGGCGGCCCCTGGGGGCTGGAAGAGTTCCTTGAAGTGAAAGTGGTTACCGGCTGGTCCTGAGCCAGTGAACAGCCGGGCGGCAATTTCCGCCCGGTTGGTGTCAGTTGATGGCGACCAGAGCTTCTTTCTGGACAGCCTGGCGCAACTCCTCTGCAGAAGCGGGAAGGGCTGCAATTGTCTTCTCGGCATGCAGAGGGTTGCGCCAACCCACCCAGCGATTTCTGCCTGACTCTTTCGCTTCGTACAGAGCCAAATCAGCGACCTTCATCACGCGGCTCCAGGTTTCCATGTTTGTATCCAGTTCGTGGCCGGGAATCACAATAAAGCCGACCGAACAGGTCAGGTCGATCTTGCCGTCGACAAAGCCTTTTTGCTCGGTGCGTACACGAATACGTTCAGCAATTTCACTGGCATCCTGAATCGAGCTGATACCGCAAACGGCCGTGAACTCTTCGCCACCCACGCGCGCCACGCAGTCATCGTCTCGGCAGCAGCCTTGCAAGACTTCGGCAAATTCACGCAGCACCTTGTCGCCGTTGTCATGCCCATAGCGGTCGTTGACCTGCTTGAAATGATCGATATCGGTGCTGAACGTGGCGATATAGGGATGCTTTTTGGCAAATTCCGCTTGCTGCAATCTGGAGTCGAGATAGCGCCGATTGCCGAGGCGGGTGAGGGGATCTGTCAGACTTTGTTCCTTCAGCTGCTGCTGCCTGTGCAGCATGCTGATGTGATTGTCACTGATACGTGTCGCCATCTCTCTGAAGCTGCGTGTGAGCTGGCCAATTTCATCCGAACTTTTGGTGGTGGGTATGTCCGCCAGAGAGTGGGACGTCGAGAAACTCTGCATGTTGTGTTGCAGTTGTTCTATGGGCGACAACAGATAGTGTTTAAGCAGAACGTAGGTGACCACACTGCCAAGGATACCCAATACAAAGATGGTGCCCATGATGTAATAGGTGTAGGCGCGCATGCTGTCGAGAAACGGGCGACCCTGTTGCAGCTCAATCTGAAGCGAGCGGTCGGGATCATTAAGGAGAGGTACCCAGGTTTTGCTGACGCTGTCCGAGCCGGGCAGAAGCTGGATGTCGTCTGGGCCTGGAGGTGTTGAGTCCAGACGCAGAAAGATGGCGTGAATTTGGGGTGGGCGCAGCTGTTTGGTCAGGTCTGCGTCGATCAGCTGACCGAAATACAAGGTTCCCCGCGATGGGCCTTCACCTTCGGTGGTCAGTATGGGATTTGCAGCTACCAGCATTACGCCTGCAGGCGTGGCAATCAGGCCCTGACCGCCTTCATTCAGCAAGCGAGATTCCGGGCCTCTAAGCAGCGTGGAGACAAGAGGTTCACGCAGGCTGGAAAGAGCACGCGTGGACTGGTAAGTAACCAGTTTTTCATCTTGAGTGATCAGCAGCATGTCCATTGAAAGCTGCTCCATGGCATCTCCACCAAGAGCCGATTCGACATACTCGGGCGTGCGTGACACCACAAAATCATAGGTATCATCCCACTGTGCCCAGTCAGTGGCCATACGGCGCATATGGGTCAGCTCACGGTCGAGGCCATACTTGATGCGTTCCAGGTCTTCACGCAGGGCGTCGATTTCGAATGCTTCAACCTTGGGGATGACGACTGTCTGCTGAATAAAGGCGATACCGGAGCCCAGCACGGCCAACAGCAATAACAGACTGGCTAATAACTTGGATTTAAGGCTCATGGTGATTAACAAAATACCCTAATGTCGCATTTGTCATTTAGGTTGATTATTAACCAATCCAAGCGGGCTGTCTACTGTTTATTCAGGGTTGGATGGGCCATTCGTAAACAGTATGGCCCAGTGAGCCTCAGGGTGTAAGGTGAACGAGCTTGTTTTGCACCCAGGGGTGATCATTAAGACGGTCGGTCATATGGTCAAGAAAGGCACCGACACGGGGATTCAGGTTACGGCGGCTGGCATAGAGTGCGTTGATCTCCAGCGCCTCCAGTTTAAAGTCATCCAGTACCCTCACCACGCGTCCGCTTTCGACCAGTTCATTACAGAACACATCCGGCAAGCGGCCAATACCCATGTGTTGCAGGATCATCTCACGAACAAAGCTCAGGCTGTTGGTACGCAGGCGACCGCCCATGGTGACGGGCTCCTGGTTGTTCCAGTTAATAAAACGCAGGTGATCGAAGGGGCGCTGCAGTGTGATGCAGGCATGCTGCGCCAGATCTGCCGGTGAGTTGGGCGTGCCGTGCTGCTCAATATACTCAGGTGTGGCAAAGAGTCCGCGTCTGAGGCCACCCACATGACGCGCAATCAGGCTGGAGTTGGGCAGCGGACCCAGGCGAAGCGTGAGGTCGACACCCTCCTCGATCAGGTCAACGGTGCGGGTGCTGAGTTCTACATCCACTTCAATGCGGGGATAGGCCTGCATAAAGCTGGAGATCACCTCATTCATCATGAACACGCCAATCTCGGTGGGCATGGTCAGTCGCAGACGGCCGCGCAGCTCGGTCTTGGAGGCGCTGATATCGTCTTGCACTGCTGCCAGGTCGTCCACCAGTGGTTGGGCGCGAGAAAACAGTTCCTCGCCTTCCGGTGTCAGCTTGAGTTTGCGTGTGGTGCGCTGAATCAGACGAATGCCCAGGGTGTCCTCCAGCTGGGCGATGCGGCGGCTGATAGTGGATTTCTGCACATCCAGGCTATCGGCAGCAGCAGTAAAACTGCCGGTTTCAACCACACGAATGAACAGGTTGAGGTCGTTCAAGTTCATTGAAAGCTCCAAAGACGGCTTGCAGGGCCGACGTTACGAATGAGGTGACTGGGCGAAGGTCTTGAGGTGGCGCACAATCGCCAGCAGTCCATTTCCGCGGCTTGGGCTCAGGTGGCGTTGTAGATCCAATGACGCCAGCATGGCCTCCAGGTCAACCTCAGCGGCTTGGGCCGGGGTCAGACCGTTTATACGTTGTAATAGCAAGGTCACGAGCGCCCGCAGAATACGGGCATCGGCGTCGGCTCGACAGGCCAGACGCCCCTGGTCATCCAGGGCGGTGATGAGCCATACGCGTGACTCGCAGCCGGGAACCTGATGTTCGGGCTGCTGCAGAGATGCCGGCAGGCGTTCAACCTGCCCAGCCAGCTGCATAAGCGCACGGTAGCGTTCATCCCAGTGTTTGGCATCATACACCGGATCGGTGTTAAGTGTAGGGGCTGTTACAGTTGCAACATCGATTTGGCTCTTCTGACTGCACACCAGTTCATCCAGAGCGTGAGCCAGTCGCTCAGCTTCATCGAGCGTATTGTAGAAGGCAAAAGATGCTCGCACCGTACCGGGCAGACCCAGAGACTGCATCAGCGGCATGGCACAGTGATGGCCAGCCCTGACCGCAATACCTTTTTGGTCCAGCCAGTGGGCGATGTCCTGCTGGTGGAACCCCTTGAGCAGAAAGGAGAAGAGCGCGACAGGCTGGTCACCACCGGGCAGAGCCTCAAAGCCGGGTACTTGATGGCAAGCAGACAGGGCATGGCGCATCAGCATCTGCTCCTGCGCTTCCTGAGCTGCACGGTCTTTTTTCAGGTATTCGATGGCCGCCGCCAGACCCATTGCCCCGGCAATGTTTGGCGTGCCAGCTTCAAATTTGAACGGCAGACCTGCGAAGTCTGTGTGTGTGAAACTGACGTGCTCAATCATCTCGCCGCCGCCTTGCCAGGGTGGCATGCTCTCCAGCAGGTCCTGTCGCCCCCAAAGCCCGCCGATCCCCGTTGGGCCAAACAACTTGTGGCCTGAGAACGCATAAAAGTCACAATCAATAAGGCGCAGGTCTACATCGAAATGGGGCAGTGCCTGTGCGCCATCAACAAGCACACGGGCACCTGCCGACTTGGCATCGCGGCACATCTGCTCGATGGGGTAGCGGGTACCCAGCACGTTGGATACATGGCTTAGCGCGACCAGTTTGGGCATGCGTTGCAGCAAATTGCGGAAGGCATCCAGGTCGACATTGTTGTCATCCTGCAGGGGAATCACATCAATCACGGCACCGGTGCGCTGGGCCAACAATTGCCAGGGCACAATGTTGGCGTGATGGGAGCTCTGCAGCAGCAGAATGCGATCACCAGGCTTGATGTGGGTGTTGCCCCAGCTCTGGGCAACCAGGTTGATCGCTTCAGAGGTGCCGCGCGTCCAGATCAGAGTGGCTGCATTATCAATACCCAGCCACTGAGCCAGCGTTGAACGTGCCTGCTCGAAGGCAGTGGTGGCGCGGTTGGACAGATCATGGCTGCCCCTGTGGACGTTGGCATTGCCGGTTTTGTAATAGCGGCTGATGGCATCGATCACCTGACGCGGTTTTTGCGTCGTGGCGGCGTTGTCCAGATATGCCAGTGGCTGCCCGTGTGAACGAGTAGACAGCAGGGGGAAGTCACGCCGCCAGCGGGCGGCGTTGTCTGCGGCGTTTGTACTGCTTACACCTGTAGTGCGTGGCTTCAAGACTGGGCCTCAACCTGCTGTGCTCGGGTCAGCTGACTGCGCCAGCGGGCAAACAGCATGGCGGAGGTAAACAACGTTACCAACAGGGTGCAATCAATAAGACCCAGCCAGCGAGTCGTCGGCACCAGTGCGGCAATCACGGCTTCCAGGAAGTAGAGCAGCAGTACAAAACAAAGCCAGGCGTGGCCGCGCGGGGCGCCTTTTACTACTACCGGCGCGAAAGCTGCCAGCGGCAGGAAATGTACCAGCCATACGACCCAGGGATGGTCACTGCTGGCCGGTGCCAGCCAGAGATACCAGAGCGTAAACAGCAGCAGCAGGCCAAAATAGCTGGCCAGGACCAGGACGCGGCTGATACGGGTTTTTGTTTCGAGTTTGGCGCTCATGAAGCCTCCTTGTGCAACAACGCTTTGGCCAACTGGCCCAGTCGGCGGCCCTGTTGCTGTGCCAGTGCGGTCTCGTTGGCATCCAGTACATGGTTTTCAGCGCGGCCACTGACATGGGTGACCCCATAGGGAGTGCCACCGGTCTGGGTATCGAGCAGTTCGTCAGCACTGTAAGGCAGTCCAGCCAGAACCATGCCATGGTGCAAAAGCGGCAGCATCATGGTCATCAGAGTGGTTTCCTGGCCGCCATGCAGGCTGGCGCTGGAACTGAACACCGAAGCCGGCTTGTCGATCAGGGCACCTGACAACCAGAGGCTGCTGGTGCTGTCGATAAAATGCTTCATGGGAGCGGCCATATTGCCGAAGCGGGTCGGGCTGCCCAGAGCCAGGCCTGCACAGTTGGCCAGATCTGATTCGGTACAATACACCGCTCCGGTTTCCGGTACCGCAGGCTCGCTGGCTTCACTGTTTGGCGACACCGAAGGCACGGTACGCAGTCGTGCTTCCAGACCGGCTTCTTCGACACCACGTGCAATCTGGCGAGCCAGTGCCCGCGTGGCACCATTACGGCTGTAGTACAGAACCAGTACGTAGGGTTGGCTCACGCAAGGATCTCCAGTACGGACTCCGGCGGGCGACCGATACGGGCCTGGTCACCGTTGATCACAATGGGGCGCTCAATCAGTTTGGGGAAGCGGGTCATGGCATCGATGATGGCATCATCATCCAGGCTGGTGTCGTTCAAACCGGCTTCCTTGTACTCCGCTTCTTTGGTGCGCAGCAATTCACGGGCACTGATGCCGAGGGCATTGAGCACTGTCTGAAGCTCTTCAGCACTGGGAACGTCCTTCAGGTATTCGCGCACGTTCGGCTCAATTCCCTTCTCCTGCAACAGTTTCAGGGTTTCGCGGGACTTGGAACAACGCGGATTGTGATAGATGGTGATCGACATGAGGACTCCATACAGGCTTTCATTCAACAGATGAGGGCCCTATTGTATAGGGCTGAACCATGATTCGTTAAGAGAGTTCGCATGCAGAAAGGAACCCTGTCGACCGCTTTGGTGTTTGTTCGGTCCCTGGTAAGGCAGTTTCAGGCCAACCAGGGCATACTCAATGCGGCTGCGCTCACCTATACCACCCTGTTCGCGGTGGTGCCCCTGATGACCGTGTCGTACTCCATGCTGGCAGCTGTGCCCAATTTCAAAGGCGTGGGCGAGCAGGTACAGGGTTGGATCTTTGAAAACTTTGTGCCGGCCACCGGTGCGGTGGTACAGGAGCACCTTGGCACTTTTGCCACCCAGGCGCAGAGCCTGACAGTGGTTGGTGTTATCTTCCTGGCGGTCACGTCGATCATGATGATGAAGAACATTGAGGCGGCGTTTAACCGTATCTGGCGCGTGGCTGAACCGCGCAAGGGTATTTCGAGTTTTCTGCTGTATTGGGCCGTTTTGAGCCTGGGGCCGATCCTGATTGGTCTTGGCCTGTTGCTGACCTCGTACATTGCCAGTCTGTCATTTTTTACCAGTGCGACTGAAGTGGTTGGCCGGGCGCGATTGCTGTCACTGCTGCCGCCGCTGTTTTCGGCACTGGCATTCATGTTGTTGTATGCCGCGGTGCCCAACTGCCGGGTTCCGTTGAAAAGTGCAGCGATAGGGGGGCTGTTTGCCGCCGTGATGTTTGAGCTGGCCAAGCGTGGCTTTGTCCAGTTTGTGACGCTGTCACCTTCCTATCAGCTGATCTACGGTGCCTTCGCGGCAGTGCCCATTTTCCTGCTGTGGATCTACATCAGCTGGGGCATTATTCTGTTCGGCGCGGAGCTGACGCGTTTGCTGACCGTTTCACGATTGAACAAGTACCGCACCAACGAGCCGCATCTGTATACGCTTTTGGCTGTGTTGCACCGTCTTTGGCAGGCTCAGGAGCAGGGTGAATCCATACCGGATCGTGTGCTGCTTAAAGAAATTCCGGGTCTGGATCAGGGGCGTTGGGACGATTATGTTCAGCTGCTGCAGGAAATTGGCCTGGTACGACGCACCGAAGGTGGCCAGTACCTGCTTTGTCGGGACCTTAACCGTTACACATTGCATGACCTTCAGCAGGCGCTGCCCTGGCCACTGCCTGATCCGCAACCGGAGCAGGAAGAACATTGGCAGCAATCCCTGTATGAGCGTCTGGAGCGACTGAAACATCAGCGCGGTGAAGTGCTGGACGTGACGCTGCAGGCGTTGTATCAATCTCCCCAGACGACAAAGGAGTGAGGATTCATAATGGCACAGATCTGCGTACATGCTCTGGTAAGCGGCCGGGTACAGGGTGTTTGGTTTCGTCACTTCACCCGTGAACAGGCGCAGGCCAGTGGGTTAACAGGCTGGGTGCGTAACCTGGAAGATGGCCGAGTAGAAGCCTTGCTGTGCGGTGAAGAAAAGGCCGTACGGCATGTTGAAGCCTGGCTCAGCCAGGGGCCTGAGTTGGCCACCGTAGCTGAGGTCGTGTCAGAAGACCGCCCGCTCGAAGAAGTATTTACCGGCTTCGAAATTATTGATTGAGCGCCGTTTTCAGCCAGTCAGCCAACTGCTGGGCACGGGGAGAAATTTCTGTGTCTGGCAGCCAAAGCCCCAGTCGGGCCTCGGTTTCAACAAACCCCCAGGGCGCTACAAGGCGGCCGCTACGTAAATCTTCCTCCACCAGATATTCAGGTGCAATGGCGACCCCCAATCCGGCCAGCGCACCCTCCAGCATATAATTGAGATGCTCAAATGACTGCCGCATTCTGAGTCGGCTGTGGTCCAGTTGATGTGCTTCGCACCACTCGGGCCAGGCCTGGCGACGTGACAGTGTTTCCAGCAGGGGCTGACTCAGTAACCAGTCGGGTGTCGGGGAGGTTTCCGGCAGCAGTTGAGGTTTGAGCACAGGGCCAATGCGTTCGGGTGCCAGTTCGATCACCTTTTGCTCTTTTGGCCAGGGTGGGGCAGCGAAGCGCAAAGCGGCATCAACCCCTGCGCGCATGTTGTCAGACTCATCGGTGGCGGTGAGATGTAGCTCCAGTTCGGGACATTCCTGTTGCAGCTGGTCCAGTCGTGGAATAAACCAGCGTGCAAGAAAGCTGCCCGAGCAGGCCAGCACAAAAGGCGCGCCTTTGGCATCGCGGCGTACCTGGTCACAGGTCTGTTCCAGCTGATCGAACACCTCACGGGTTGTGCGCGCCAGTCTCAATCCGGCGTCTGTGAGACTAAGGCCTCGCCCCTTCCGATCAAACAGGCGGGTATCCAGCTGTTCCTCCAACTGGCGAATCTGCCTGCTAACGGCACCATGGGTAACATGTAGAGACTCTGCGGCAGCCGTCATGCTTAGGCTGCGAGCGCAGGAATCAAAGGCGCGCAAGGCTGTCAAAGAAGGCAGTGAATGTGAATTGGATGTGGGCATGAGCTGTTACTTTTTCTCACAGTTTGGTGTGATTTTATCGATTTAAAGTCCGCTCTGCATCCACTAGACTTGGTTCCAGATTAAAGATTGATGGAGTCGTTGCCATGAGCACTGAAAACACCTTGCGACAGGGACCGGATGAAAGCGGCTTTTTCGGCCGTTTTGGTGGCCGCTTTGTAGCGGAAACCCTGATGCCGCTGATTCTGGACCTGCAGGAAGAGTACGAAAAAGCCAAGCATGACCCCGAGTTTCATGCCGCGCTGGAAGTGCTGCGCAAAGATTTTGTCGGGCGCGAGACGCCGCTGTACCTGGCAGAGCGCCTGACCGAAGCCCTGGGCGGTGCCAAGATCTACCTTAAGCGTGAAGATCTGAACCATACCGGCGCGCACAAGATCAATAACTGCCTGGGCCAGATTTTGCTGGCCAAGCGTATGGGCAAAAAACGCATCATCGCCGAGACGGGTGCCGGTATGCACGGCGTGGCAACTGCCACCGTGGCCGCACGTTTTGGCCTTGAATGCGTGATCTACATGGGTAGCACCGACATTCACCGTCAGCAGCCCAACGTACAGCGTATGAAGCTGCTGGGTGCTGAAGTGATTCCGGTCACCAGTGGTACCGGCACCCTCAAGGATGCCATGAACGAAGCGCTGCGCGACTGGGTGACCAATGTTCACGACACCTTCTACATCATCGGTACCGTAGCAGGTCCGCATCCTTATCCGGCGCTGGTGCGTGATTTCCAGGCGGTGATTGGTGAAGAAACCCGTCGTCAGATCATGGAAAAAGAAGGTCGTCTGCCGGATACGCTGGTAGCGTGCATCGGTGGCGGTTCCAACGCCATGGGCCTGTTCCATCCTTTCCTGGATGACAAGTCCGTACACATGATCGGTGTTGAAGCCGGTGGCGAAGGCCTTGATAAGCGCCATGCAGCCAGTTTGAAAGGCGGTGAGCCGGGTGTATTGCACGGTAACCGTACCTTCCTGCTGCAGTCCGAAGATGGCCAGATTCAGGATGCACACTCCATTTCGGCAGGTTTGGATTATCCGGGCATTGGTCCTGAGCACGCCTGGTTGCACGAGATCGAACGTGTGGAATATGTCTCGATCACCGACCAGGAAGCACTGGAAGGCTTTAAGGCGCTGTGCAAATACGAAGGCATTATCCCGGCGCTGGAGTCTTCCCATGCCCTGGCGCATATCCTCAAGCTGGCGCCGACTCTGCCCAAGGATCACATCATCGTGGTGAACCTCAGTGGCCGTGGCGACAAGGATATGACCACCGTAACCGAACATCTGGCTGATGAACTGGCGGAGCAGTAATCCATGACCGATACAAGACAAGCAAGCCGTATGGAGCGCCGCTTTGCTGCGCTGAAACAGGAAAACCGCCCGGCGCTGATCACCTTTATCACTGCGGGTGATCCGGATTACGCCAACAGCCTGGATACACTGCTGGGCCTGCCGGAAGCGGGTGCCGATGTAATCGAACTGGGCATGCCGTTCACCGACCCGATGGCAGATGGTCCTGCAATTCAGCTGGCCAACCAACGCGCGCTGGCATCCGGTCAGGATATGCTTAAAACGCTGCAGATGGTGCGCATTCTGCGTGAACAGGATCAGGATACACCGCTGGTGCTGATGGGTTACTACAACCCGATCTACCGCTACGGTGTGAAGCGCTTCCTGGAAGAAGCGGCGGAAGAGGGTGTTGATGGTCTGATCGTAGTGGACCTGCCGCCGGAGCATGATAATGAACTTTGTATTCCGGCCCGCGAAGCTGGCGTCCACTTCATTCGTCTGGCCACACCTACTACAGACGCCAAACGTTTGCCGGGTGTGCTGAACAATACTTCGGGCTTCCTTTATTACGTATCCAGTACGGGTGTGACCGGCTCTGCCGCGCCTACGCCAGAAAAAGTGCAGCAGGAAGTGGAAGCGATCCGTGCCAACACGGATATCCCGATCGGTGTCGGCTTTGGTATCCGTACCCCGGAGCAGGCTGCCCGTATCGGTCAGTTCGCTGACGGTGTTGTGGTTGGTTCAGCATTGATCGATTGCATCAACAAGGCCAGCACACCGGAAGAAGGTACCCAGGGTGTATTGTCCTTGACCCGTGAACTGGCGGCGGCTGTTCGTACCGCGCGCAAGTAAAAAAGCTAGCCCATACAATAAGGCCTCCTGATGCTATGCCAGGAGGCCTTTTCGTTTTACAGCTTTACTGGGTGTTCAAGACCCTGGCTGAAGGGCGCTGACGCATTCTTGCCAGGTAATCGATCGCTTTAGTGCCTTCCATCAGGTCAGGGCCCACTGGCACCTTGGCAAGGTAGTCCAGAATCGGGGTAAGCAGCGCATCCGCGAGGGTGTAGGACTGCCCATGGATAAACTCATTATCACCCAGCATTTCATCCACCCGCTGCAATGCCTTGCGGGCTTCAGGCAAGGCTGCTTCAACTTTTTCCATGCGTACTGCACCGTTTTCGCCTTTCGGGAACGCGAACTCCAACACAATATTTCTCAGCAGTGCCTGATCTATATACAAGGCGATTTCGGCGCAATACTGATCAAGCAATGCGCGCTCAAAAGTACTGCTGGGCTGAAGAGGTGTTTGTTCAAAGCGCGCATCCAGGTAGCGGCAGATGCTGCTGGTTTCGATCAGAACCTGACCTTCATGGAATAGGGCAGGGAGTTTGCCCCAGGGGTGTATGGCGAAGTGCTCAGGACTTTTGGATGTGATTTTGCTGCCTTCTGGTGCCATTCCACACTCATAAGCGATTCCCTTTTCTTCACAGCACAGCATGACTGAGCGGGCAAAACTGCTAAAGGTGGGGGCAAAAATATAGACGGTGTTTTCCATGATGCGTCTCCTTTGGTGGGTAGACGCAGTGTGTACGGACATCACAATATGTTAAAGAACATATTGTGATGGTGTGGCAAACTCGATTTACACAACTGAAAAGGAGCAGCAGGTATGGCCTGGCCAAGTGAGCGCCGGAGTGAGAGTCGTGATCGCATTCTTTTGAGCGCAGAGCGGCTTTTTACAGAGCGTGGTTTTGATGGCGTTAGCATTGATCAGGTAATGCAGGATGCCGGTATGACCCGTGGAGCTTTTTATGCGCACTTCAAGTCCAAGCGGGAACTCTATGCAGAGGCGATTTCATCGGCGGCAAAACGCATGGAGGCCAGGCATCCGGCGAGTACTGATGAGTTGATTCGCCGCTACCTGAGTATCCAGCATCTGGAGAGCAAGGCAGGCAGCTGTCCATTGGCGTTTCTCGTCTCTGATATCGGTCAGAGGGACACTCAGATTCGTGAGACCTACACCCGAATCTTCAATGCGCTGGCCGGTAAGCTGGGCGGTGAACCGGGCAGTGAACCGGATGATGCCGCATTAAGAACGCTGGTTTTGATGGTTGGCGGTGTGGCTGTGGCACGGGCGATCAATGATGCCGATCTGGCTGAACGTGTGTTGGAGGCGTGCCGTGAGGGAGCGCTTGATCAATGCGCGTCTTCGGCGGAACAAAGGTTACAGTAGCTCACTTCAATGATGGGGTGGTGCAGGCCATCTATCCTGTTCAGTCGGGTGCGGTACTCTTCGGGTGTGGTATCACCATGTGTGACCACAGCAGCAACCAGCGTCCAGGCACCCTGGCCAACCGACCAGATATGCAGATCGATCACCTCGGTTTCCCCAGCCTGCTGCAAAGCTTCGATTGCCTGGCGTCGAATGGACTCGGGTCCTTCTCGGTCCAGCAGTACACCCGTTGTCTGGCGTAACAATCCCCAGGCCCATTTCATGATCACTGCCGCCGCAACAAGGGCAATAGCCGGATCCAGCCAGTTCCACCCCCATAGCCAGGCGGCAATCAGGCCCAGAATGGCTGCAACAGAGGTTAGCGCGTCCGCAATTACATGCATGAGGGCAGCTTTCAGGTTGGCATCTGAGTGATGATCCTGATGTCCGTGTCCGTGTCCGTGTCCGTGTCCGTGTCCGTGTCCGTGTCCGTGTCCGTGTCCGTGTCCGTGTCCGTGCTCATGTTTGCCGGCGAGGACCCAGGCTGAAACAAGGTTCACTATCAGCCCGATACTGGCGACGATGAGCGCCTCAACGGGTAAGAGTTCGTTAGGGGTAATGAGCCGGCGAATGGATTCAAACACCAGCCAGACAGTGGAGGCAGCGAGAAGCAGGGCGCTGGTGTATGCGGCCAGATCGGCAATCTTGCCGCTACCGAGGCTAAGACGGCGGTCTTGCGCGTGGGTACGCGCCAGATAGTAAGCGCCGGCGGCCATGCCCAGTGCCATGGCGTGTCCAGCCATGTGGATGCCATCAGCCAGCAAAGCCATGGAGCCTGTGATAAGTCCGCCGAATACCTCGGCAACCATGGTTGCCAGTGTCAGCAGGGTAACCAGTTTTGCGCGCTGCTCGGCGTTATGCGTACGGCCCTGACCAAAGTCATGCCGGTGGATAAGGCTAGCAGCCGTGCTGCAGGTGGTTTGTTGGTTGTCAGTCGTGCGCGTAGTCATGCCGTCTCCTGCAAAACAGACCTCTGCATGAAGAGACATTAACTGAATTGGTGAGCAGAAGAAAAGAGTAAGGGGAGGCAGGCGAGCCATAAAGGCCCGCCTGGGGATGGTTTGATCAGCTCATCTGCTGGCGCAGGAATTCCAGAGCTTCTTCAACCGGGATATCACGGGATTCGCTGTCCTGGCGGCCCTTGTATTCCAGGGTGCCGTTCTTCAGGCCGCGATCCGAAATGACCAGACGATGTGGCAGGCCCATCAGTTCCATATCAGCGAACTTGACGCCCGGGCGTTCCTTGCGGTCGTCCAGCAGCACGTCCACACCTGACTTGCGCAGCGCGTCGTACAACTCATCAGATTTGGCGCGAACCTCTTCGGACTTGTCGTAGTTCAGCGGTACCAGGGCCACGTTGAACGGTGCCAGCGCTTCCGGCCAGATGATGCCGTTGTCGTCGTAGTTCTGCTCAATAGCAGCGGCGACAACGCGGGTTACACCGATACCGTAGCAACCCATGGCCATCAGGGTAGATTTGCCGTTCTCGTCCAGCACCGTAGCGTTCATGGCTTCGGAGTACTTGGTGCCCAGCTGGAAGATATGGCCCACTTCGATACCGCGACGGATCTGAATCGTGCCCTGGCCACAGGGGCTGGGGTCGCCTTCGACCACATTACGCAGGTCGGCGACTTCCGGTGTAGGCAGATCGCGTTCCCAGTTGATGCCGAAGTAGTGCTTGTCATCAATGTTGGCACCCGCACCGAAGTCGGACAGGGTTTCAACACTGCGGTCGATGACGCAAGGGATGCTCAGGTTAACCGGGCCCAGTGAGCCGGGGCCAGCACCGATAACCTTGCGGATCTCTTCGTCAGTGGCAAAGCGCAGCGGCGTTTCAACCTGCGGCAGTTTTTCCGCTTTGACTTCGTTCAGTTCATGATCGCCACGGACCAGCAGTGCAATGAAGTCAGCTTCAACTTCTTCGCTGGCGGCAACAATCAGGGTCTTAACCGTTTTTTCGATCGGCAGGTCGAACTGTTCAACCAGCTCAGCGATGGTTTTGGCATCCGGGGTGTCAACCAGGCGCATCTCTTCGCTGGCGGCCTGACGCTCACCCAGCGGCAGGGCCTCTGCCATCTCGACGTTGGCGGCAAAATCACTGCTGTCCGAGAAGGCGATATCGTCTTCACCGGACTGCGCCAGTACGTGGAATTCGTGGGAAGAGTCACCGCCGATGGAGCCGTTGTCTGCCAGTACCGGACGGAAATCCAGGCCCAGGCGGGTGAAAATGTTGGTGTAGGCCTGGTGCATTACCTTGTAGGTGTCGACCAGTGAATCCAGGTTGGTGTGGAAGGAGTAGGCATCCTTCATGATGAATTCGCGTGAGCGCATCACACCGAAGCGGGGGCGAATCTCGTCACGGAATTTGGTCTGGATCTGGTAGAAGTTGGCTGGCAGCTGTTTGTAGCTTTTGACTTCGCGGCGGATCAGGTCCGTGATTACTTCTTCGTGGGTGGGGCCGACACAGAATTCACGGTTATGGCGGTCATTCACACGCAGCAGTTCAGGGCCGTACTGTTCCCAGCGGCCGGATTCCTGCCACAGCTCGGATGGCTGGATAGCGGGCATCAACACTTCCTGAGCACCGGCAGCGTCCATCTCTTCACGAACGATGCGCTCAACCTTGCGCAGGGTGCGCAGGCCCAATGGCAACCAGTTGTACAGACCGGCAGCTACCTTGCGGATAAGACCCGCGCGGAGCATAAGCTGGTGGCTGATAACTTCCGCATCGGAAGGCGTCTCTTTCAGTGTGGCAATCAGAAATTGGCTGGCTCGCATTGATATGGGATCCGTCTGGGAATGAAAATGGCCCCCATTTTAGGGGGCCTGCTTCAGGGTAACAAGTGGGAGGAGGGTCAGGCGGCTTCGTCGTCCTGTTCGACAAAGCGGATCAGCTCATCGAGCTGGTGTTCGTTGAACACTGGAATACCGTTTTGAAGCAACTCACCTGCGGCCACGCCGGGTGCTTCAACCAGTTCGCCGGAGAAGCTGCCATCATAGGTTTCGCGGCTGCCACAGGAGGGGCTGCGTGCTTTCATCAGGGCACAGCTACAGTCATAACGACGTGCCAGGTCGAGCGTTTCCTCTGCGCCACTGAGAAACTCGGGTGTTACGTCCTCGTCATCTTTTGTAGTCACGAGAATGGGAAAACGACTTTGAATTTCGGCCGGAGGACGGGGCGTGGGAAGCCCGCCCAGTGTTTCCGGGCAAACGCTGACAATACGTCCTTCCTCATGCCAGCGTTTGAGAACGGGGTGGTCGAGCAGGTTATCGCGTCCGTCATAACGAACTTTGGCGCCCATAAGGCAGGCGCTGACCAGAATCTTATTCATGGGTAACTCTTGCGGTGCATTCATTGTTCTTATTCTAGTGGCGGTATTTTACGGCCATCTTTCACTGGTGCAATACAACCAAAGTTACCTGGATTCTGTGTCGATGATCCTGCTCAAACCTCAGGCGTGCATGATGCAATTAATGAGATAACTTTGCCGTTCTGCCATGCGGGCCGTTTGACTATTAAGGTCCAGAGTCTGGCTGGCATCTTTGACCATCTGCTCGGCACTACTGCTGAGATCGTTAACCCTCTGACTGACATCCTGAGTAACCGTACTCTGCTCTTCACTGGCGGTGGCCAGTTGAGTTGCCATATCGTTAATACGGTCCACTGCCAGCAGTACTTCTCTCAGGGTGTGACCGGTACTGTCGATCTGCTCCACGGCCTGCTCGGACAGGTTTCGCTTGGCAGCCATCGCCGACACGATGATATCCGTCTTCTGCTGCAAGGCCGCGATCATCTGGTGAATTTCACCGGTTGCTGTTTGGGTGCGCTGAGCCAGTTGGCGCACTTCATCAGCGACCACAGCAAAACCCCGGCCATTTTCGCCGGCGCGTGCGGCTTCAATAGCAGCGTTAAGAGCCAACAGGTTAGTCTGTTCGGCAATATCACTGATCACATTAATAATGGAGCCGATTCGGTTGCTTTCATCCTGTAGTTGGCTGACTTCACCGGCAGTGCCGGTAATTGAACCATCAAGTGAACGAATCCGGTTGATGGCGGTGTCGACGACACTGAGCCCCTGTTCAATTTCCTCACGGGCCTGCCGGGTTTGCGTAGCGGTTTTAGCGGTACTGGCACTCATTTCGGTAATGGTGCTGTTCATCTGGCTGATGGCTACCGCAATCTGCTGGAGGGAGCTGCGCTGATCGTCCACTTCCGTGCAGGTGCGGGTCATGACCGTGACGCTCTCGGTTGCATCTAGCATGACCTGGCTGGATGCATAGTGCATACGCCGTAATACCGCATCCAGCTGTGATTGCAGCATTTCCAGGGTCAGGGCGAGCTGGCCGATGTCGTCATGGGTGCCGGTATAGATCAGCTGCTTGATCGGATGTTGAACGATACGCTGGCTGGAGGTGACCAGCTGTCTAAGACTTTTACCCAGATACCAGAATCCGCCAACACCGAGCAGCCATAGACCGCCGAGGGTTGTTGCCAGGATCGAGTTCATCTGTTCCAGCATCAGTATCGCCAGCATCAACAGCATGAAAAGACAGCTATGCAGCAGCTGGAATTTGCTACCCAGGCTCAGGCTCGGCCATTTCAATTGTCTGGGCATGGCGCCTTTGCGGCGCAGGGCATAGATATGAGCAGCACGCTGGATAATAGCCTCACTGGGGCGGCGCAGGATGCACTGACATTCGAGAATTTGTCCATTCTCGATAACGGGGATTACGTAGGCATCAAGCCAGAGGGGCGAGTTATCTGCACATGTCAGTTGGATAACGCCCATCCAGGGTTGGCCACGATCCAGTGTTTGATTGAGGTCCTTGAAGGGGCCTTCGGGCATGTCCGGGTGACGCAGCCCTGACAGTGACTGACCAATCAGTTGCTCTGCAGCATGGCGGCTGAGGCTCAGAAATGAGGGGCTGGCTTCCCGTATTGTGCCCTCGGCACTGAGTACCAGAATCAATTGTTCGTTTGTTTTTTTATTTTTGTTATGCGGCATTCCATTTAGTCCTTTTTGATATCGAATGGCTGTTCCTGTGTAGAGAGCAAAATATGGGCCAGCCATGTCGCCACATGATGACGCTAGTCTGGAGCGAAAAATATCCGCTCAGTGCAGCATTTGATGAATTTCGGCGCGGCAAGGTGATCCTTTGATCAATTTCACTCGGGAGGTTTACGCAAGCGGAAGGTGAGGATATATTCGGGATATCCCCTAAGGGGTTTCACTAGTCTTCGACTTCAATAATAAAGATAAGAAGAAGGAAGATATTCATGAGTAAGCAGCCTTATCAGCCGTTCTATGATCGGTTCGATGTCGAGGCACTGACCGCCGAGATCCTTCAGGGCAGTCCTGAAACTGGTATGAATGCCTGTCAGGAAATCTGTGATAAATGGGCCGAGGACCCGCAGCGGGTAGCCTTGCAATATCATGGTGTCGAGCGAGAGCCCGAACGCTGGACCTTCGCCCAGCTGCGTGATGCGTCGGCACGTTTCGCCAACCTGCTCAAATCCAAGGGCATCGGCAAGGGTGATCGGGTGGCCGCATTACTGCCCCGTACGCCCGAACTGATGGTTGTGGTGCTCGGTACGCTGAGAGCCGGTGCTGTCTATCAACCCCTGTTCACCGCATTTGGCTCGGGTGCAATCGAATATCGACTGGATCGCGCATCCACGCGGTTGGTTGTCACTGATGACCAAAACCGTTTCAAATTGGATGGCGTGCAAAACTGCCCGCCGATCGTGCGTGTAACCCGAGAAGCTGCCAGCGGGGACCCTGATATCGATTACCGGCAGACCATGGCCGCGCAAAGCGACCAGTTCGACCCGGTCATGATTCTGGGTGAAGATCCCATCCTGCAGATGTTTACCTCTGGTACCGTAGGCAAGTCCAAGGGCGTTGCCGTGCCGGCAAGGGCGTTGCTGTCTTTCTACGTGTACATGCGCTACGCCATCGATCTCCAGCCTGAAGACAAATACTGGAATGTGGCTGACCCTGGCTGGGCTTATGGCCTGTATTACACCGTCGTAGGACCGTTGCTGTTGGGCGCAACAACTCACTTCAATGAAAACGGATTTACCCCGGATAGCACCTACGCCATGATCCGTGAATACGGCATCACCAACCTGGCCGCTGCGCCAACGGCGTACCGCTTGCTCATGGCCAATGATCATGTGCTGCCTGAGGGTGAGTCCATGGGGCTGAGGCTGGCCAGCAGTGCCGGAGAACCGTTGAACCCTGAAGTAAACAACTGGGTGGAGCGGCGCCTGGGATGTCCGGTGAAAGATCATTATGGTCAGACTGAAACCGGCATGACCTGTTGTAACCACCACGCCCTGGATCATGAGGTGCGTGTTGGTTCCATGGGCTTTTCCCTGCCGGGTCACCGTGTTGTGGCTTTGGGTGGTGATTATCAGGAAGTCGGACCCGAAGAAACCGGGCAGCTGGCGGTGGATATACACGCCTCGCCCCTGTTTTTCTTCCAGGGGTATACCTGGGATGAGAAAGACCCCTTCCACGACCGTTATTACCTGACTGGTGATGTTGTTATCAGTCATGGAGATGGCAGCTTCTCCTTTACCGGTCGAGATGATGACATTATCACCACCGCCGGATATCGGGTGGGACCTGCGGATGTGGAAAGTACCTTGCTGGAGCATCCGGCTGTTGCTGAATCCGGGGTGGTCGGAAAACCTGACAGCGCCCGTGGTGCCGTTATCAAGGCCTACGTAGTCACCAAGCCACAGTACGATGCGGATGAGAACCTGGCGGATGAACTCAAGGAGCTGGTTCGCAATCGGCTTTCAACCCATGCCTTCCCGCGTGAGATCGAGTTTGTTCAGGAGCTGCCGAAGACGCCCAGTGGCAAGATCCAGCGCTTTATACTGCGCAATCAGGCTCGGGAGGAAGCGGATCAATGAGCGAGGAGCAGGTGTTCACACCGCGCAACCCCGAGTATGAAATCGAAACGCGCCGGGTGTTTGATCAGGCGCCTTTCATTCGTTTACTGGGTGCCGAACTCTGTACGTTCAGGCCCGGCCATTGTGAGACGCGGTTGGTGCTACGAGAGGACCACCAGCAGCAGGATGGTTTTGTCCATGCCGGTGTGCAGGCTACGCTGGCGGATCATACCGCTGGTATTGCCGGCGCAACGCTGGTGGGAGAGGGCGAGCGCGTGCTCACCGCCGAGTTCAAAATCAATCTGTTGCGAGCGGCATCCGGTGAGTATCTGGAGTGCATCGCTCAGGTGTTGCGCCCCGGGCGTCGTTTAATCGTAACCGAGTCGGAAGTCTTTGCGGTCGAAGGCAGCAAGCGCAGCCTCGTCGCCAAGGCCACTGTGACACTGGCAGTGGTGAGTGATAACAAGGAGTCATGATGCAGGTGATGCAATTGGAAGAGATGCAGCAGTTTCTGCTTGATCATTTCCCTCAAGGTGAACAATACGGCAAGCTCGAGGAGCTGGGGGATGGCTGGTCCCTGATGCGACTGGCGGTTGGTGATGATCATTTGCGGCCGGGGGGAACGGTGTCGGGCCCGACCATGATGGGTCTGGCCGATGTGGCTGTCTATGCAGCCCTGCTTAGCCGTATCGGCCCCGTTGCTCTGGCGGTAACGACCAACCTGAATATCAACTTCCTGCGTAAACCCAAACCCAATGCGGATCTGCTGGCACGTGCCGAAATGCTCAAGGTGGGCAAGCGTCTGGGCGTGGGTGAGGTAGCCGTATATTCGGAAGGCGATGAAGACCCGGTAGCCCACGCAACCATGACCTATGCCATCCCCGATAAGGGAGCGGCATGATGCAATATCAGGACAGGCTCGTCGACGTGGGGGAGGGTGTGCACCTGAGTGTACGCCATTACACTCAGCCCAGTGGCGAAGGACGACCAACGCTGATCCTTTTGCATGAAGCCCTGGGCTGTATTGCCATGTGGAAGCGATTCCCCGAGCAAATAGCCGAGGTGACCGGGCTCAACGTGCTGGTCTACGAGCGGCGAGGTTATGGGGCTTCATCGCCCATTACGTTGCCACGCCCGGATGATTATCTGTTGGAAGAAGGACAGCTCTGGTTGCCACGGCTGCTGGATAAACTGGGTCTGCAGGATGTTGTGCTCTTTGGCCACAGTGATGGTGGCTCCATTGCCCTGATAGGTGCAGCCAGCTGTCCGCAACAGGTGAAAGCGATCGTTACATTGGCAGCCCACATCTACGCCGATCATTTGACGCTTGCGGGCATAGAAGAGGCCGCTGAGCGCTATAAGACGACTAACCTGGCGGAAAAGCTGGCCCGTTATCATGGTGAACGGACTGATCTGATTTTCCGTGCCTGGTCTGAAACCTGGTTGCGTCCTTCCTGTAATCAGGGGTTGAATCTCCGGCCTCAGCTGGCGCAGATTCAATGTCCGTCTCTCATCATGCAGGGCGATCGGGATGAATATGGCGTGCCTGAGCAGGTAACGGATTGCTGCGCAGGTATTGGTGAGCATGCAAGAGGGTACTTTGTGCCGGATTGCGGCCATGTGCCGCATCTGGAAAAGCCCGATGCGGTACTGGAACAGACACAAGCCTTTCTGCAGGATGTACTGGAGCCGGCTGCGGGTTAACCCTGCAGCCGGTTGTTCATCTGCACCAGTTGCGCCAGGTTATCGGCGCGCATTTTGCTCATGACGCGGGAGCGGTGCACTTCGACTGTTTTCGGGCTGATACCCAGTGTCTCGGCGATTTCCCGGTTGGAGTTGCCGTTGACCACCAGCTCCATCACCTCACGCTCACGGCGACTGAGGGTGTCAAAGTATTCCCGTAAAACCTGCTCTTCTCCCAGCTGACTAAAGCGTTGCTCGGCTTCCTGCATGGCCTTGTCGACCAGCTTCAGCAGCACGTCGTCATCAAAGGGCTTTTCCAGAAAGTCCATGGCGCCATTTTTCATAGCGCTAACAGCCATGGGAACATCACCGTGGCCGGTCAGGATGATAACCGGCAGGCGAATATCCTGATCCTGCATGATCTGTTGCAGGGCAAGGCCGTTAATTTCCGGCATCCTGACATCGAGCAGCAGGCAGCCTGCGCGCTGGTCATAGGCGTCCAGGAACTCTTGAGCCGAGGCGTAGCTCTCGATGGCGTACTGGGTGGATTCCAGCAGCCATTGAACGGACTCACGGAAATCGGCATCGTCGTCGACGATGAATACGGTTTTGCTGTTGCTAGTCATGCATTCCCCTCAGCGGGAGTTGAAAGTGAAAACGGGTGCCGGACTGACCGTCGCTTTCCGCCCAAAGGCGACCGCAGTGGCTTTCGATAATAGTATGTGAAATCGACAGACCCATGCCCAGGCCATTCTCTTTTGATGTTGAGAAGGGCTCGAACAGGCTCTGCATCTGTTCGTCGCTGATCCCCGGTCCCTGGTCGGCCACGGTTACCAGTAGGCGCTGTCCCTCAATGCGGGTGCTGATACGCACCGGACGGGGGCTGATATCTGAACCACTGTAGGCTTCAATCGCGTTGCGAATCAGGTTGAGCAGCACCTGTTCGATCTGCAGACGGTCTGCCTCAATCTCGGGGTTTTGCGGATCCAGCTCAAACTCAAAACGAATATTGTGATCCGTAGCTTCCTGGTTCAGAAAGCGGGTTACTTCTTCGCAGGTTTCGTTTATGGGAAAACGGATACGCTGGAATTCGGTATGGCGCACGAAACGTCGCATACGTTTGATGATTTCTGAAGCCCGCTTGGCCTGAGTTGAGATCAGCTCCATGGCACGGGTGACCTGCTCGATCTCGGTAATCTGGCCTTCATCGAGGCGGCGGAAAGTGCCGTTGCAGTAGTTGATGATGGTAGCCAGTGGCTGGTTAACCTCGTGTGCCAGCTCGGTTGCCATTTCACCTACGGAGAGCAGGCGCGACATGTGTGCCATCTCAAGCTGCTGGCGTTTGGATTTTTCTTCAGCCTGGCGTTTCAGGGTGATGTCTCGGGCGATGATGGAGTAGTACTCCACACGCATGTTTTCGGCACGGTTGCGGTGCGCAATGATCTCGCGAATCTCGGCGATACGGCCGGGGTTGCCCGCCGGGTAGAGCGGAATGCTGCCATACCAGGTGCCGTACAGCGCCGCATGTTGCAGCGCAGGTTCAACCAGTTCGTGCAATACCGCTTTGGGAAAGAGCTGGTCCAGGTAGAACACGGCCAGGTTTTCCCGTTCCGCCCCGAAGGTACGATAGGCTGATTCGTTCATATAGGTCAGCTGCAGCGTGCGGTGGTTGCAGAACAGGATCAAATCCGATGAGGCTTCAACTACCCGTGCAAGACGGCGCGTGGCCTGCTGGGCCAGTTCGCGTTCGGTGACATCGCGGGACACGCAGATGATTTCCATCGGGTGGCCATCATCGTTGCGAATGGTCCGGCTGGTGGTTTCCAGCCAGATGTAGTGTCCATCCCGATGCTGGAATCGGTACACGTTGGTGTACATGCCGCGACGATAGCGCACGGACTCCGCGCGCTTCTTCAGGTTATCGGCATCATCCGGGTGAAAGAGGTCATAACCGGGGGTGCCAATGATTTCATCGGGGGTGTAGCCGAGAAGGCGCTCGATGGCGGGATTGACATCGATAAACGTCCAGTCAGAGGTGGGGGTGTGGCGCGAAATCATGTCCGTCGACTGTTCCGCCAGCAACCGGTAGCGGTCAGCCTCTTCAAGACAGCTTTTCAGTTCCTGCTCAATGGGTTGCATGCATAGCCTTATTATCAGATGCCGCTATGGCGAGAGCAGCTCTCACCCGTGACTGTTTCGGGTCAATCTTATGATTTTGGATTCTATTGTGTAATAAGGGAAAACACGTATGATTGAGATCGGATGGAATCATAACAAACGAGGAAGGCTCCTCCAGGCGAGGTGGAGAGGAATGAATAATGACAACTACCGATCATAATCCCTACGCGCTGGGTCTCGACCAGAACCCGGCCAATTTTGCTGCACTGAGTCCCCTGAGTTTTATCGCCCGAACCGCGGCTGTTTATCCGCAACGTACTGCTGTTGTGCACCAGGGCATGCGCCGTAACTGGGCCGAAACCTATAGTCGTTGCCGCCGTCTGGCCAGCGCCCTGGAAAAGCGGGGCATTGGCAAGGGCGATACGGTTGCGGTGATGGCACCCAACCTGCCGGAAGTATTCGAGGCCCATTTTGGTGTGCCCATGGCAGGGGCTGTTCTTAATGCTCTGAATATTCGTCTGGACGCTGAGGCAATTGCGTTCATTCTCCAGCATGGCGAAGCCAAGGTCGTGATCGTGGATCGGGAGTTTTCCGAGACCATTGCCCGTGCGATCAAGATTGCCCGTATCAACCCCATTGTGATCGATATCGACGACCCTTCTTTTGAAGGCGGGGAGCTGATCGGTGAAATGGACTATGAAGCCTTCATCAGTACCGGTGACCCGGACTATGAATGGCCGCTGCCTGCCGATGAGTGGGATGCCATTACGCTGAATTACACCTCGGGTACCACCGGTGATCCCAAAGGGGTGGTGTACCACCACCGTGGTGCCTACCTGAACGCTGTCAGCAACGTGCTGTCCTGGAACATGGGTGATGCCCCGGTCTATCTGTGGACGCTGCCGATGTTCCACTGTAATGGCTGGTGCTTCCCCTGGTCGATTGCGGCTGCCGCCGGTGTCAGTGTGTGTCTGCGTCACGTCCGTGCGGATGACATCTACAACCTGATTCGTGACGAGAAGGTTAACTTCTTCTGTGGCGCACCGATTGTTCTGAACATGCTAAACAACGCTGATGACGAACTGAAAACCGGTATCGAGCATCAGGTGAATGTAATGACCGCCGGTGCAGCGCCGCCCGCATCCGTAATTGAAGGCATGGAGAACATGGGCTTCAACGTAACGCATGTGTATGGCCTGACCGAAACCTATGGCCCCTGCGTTGTGTGTGCCTGGCACGAGGAGTGGAATGACTCCACGCCGACCGAGAAGGCCCGCCTCAAGTCGCGTCAGGGTGTGAAAGCACCGATGCTGGAAGACCTGATGGTGGCCAATCCGGATACGATGGAGCCGGTTGCCAAAGATGGCGAGACCATCGGCGAAATTTTCATGCGCGGTAACCTGGTCATGAAAGGCTACCTGAAGAACCCGACCACGACTGACAAGTCCTTTGCCGGTGGCTGGTTCCATTCCGGTGACCTTGCGGTCTGGCATGAAGATGGTTACATCGAGATCAAGGACCGCTCCAAGGACATCATTATCTCCGGCGGTGAAAACATCTCCAGTATTGAAGTGGAAGATGTGCTCTACCGTCACCCGCAGGTGATGGAAGCGGCGGTTGTGGCACAGCAGGATGAGAAATGGGGTGAAGTGCCCTGTGCCTTTGTGACGCTGAAAGCCGGTGCCGATGTGTCCGAGCAGGACATCATCCAGTTCTGCCGTGACAGCATGGCGCGCTTCAAGGCGCCGAAACGGGTTGTGTTCTGTGATCTGCCGAAAACATCCACCGGCAAGATCCAGAAGTTTGTTCTGCGCACCCAGGCGAACGCCGAACAGTAACATTCGGATATTTCGATACCCTGAAACCGCACCTTTTCCGGGTGCGGTTTTTTTATACCTGAAACTCAAGCCGGTGGAGTTCTTGAGGTTGTGCTGACCAGGCAATAAAAAGCCCGCCATGCAGACGGGCTGGGTGCCAGTACGGATCAGGAGAGCCGACTAGCTGGCGGGGGCCTCTTCAGGGTGAGTGTTCTCCACGTGGTGTTTATCCGACACCTTGCGGATCGCCATGTTGGCAACCAGTGCAACTACCAATAGTGCAGCCATGGCATACATGGTGGTGTTATAGAGACTCGGAGTAGGGTCGATGGTACCGGCTGGTGCAATTTCCATCAGACGACCCAGGGTTACAGTATTGGAAGCAATCAGTGTACTGAGCTGGTCAAGACCGGCACCGAACGTCTGCTGGAACACGGCAGGGTCCACCTTGTAGGCGAGCGTCTCAATGGCGCCCTGCAATGATTGCTCACGCAGGTGAGTAATGGCGAATGGGCCCAGAACACCGGCTGTACTCCAGGCGGTCAGCAGTCGGCCGTGAATGCCGCCCACATGCAGGGTGCCGAAGATATCTGCCAGGTAAGCCGGGATGGTCGCAAAACCACCGCCATACATGGTGAAGATGACCATGGTGGCGATACAAAACAGGATCAGCCAAACCGCAGATGGATTACTGCTGACCTGACCGGCAAAGAAGGGAATGGAGATATATAACAGCATCCCTAGGATGAAGAAGCAGTGGAAGGTGTTCTTGCGGCCAATATAGTCGGATGTTGAGGCCCAGAGGAAGCGGCCGACCATGTTGAACACGCTGATCATCAATACGTAGGTTGCCGCAAAACTGGTATCGACAATGTTCGGCAGGGTGGTACCGAAAATCTCCGTCATCATCGTCTTGGCGACACCGATTACACCGATACCGGCGGTCACGTTGAGGCACAGAACGACCCAAAGCAGATAGAACTGCGGGGTTTTGATAGCCTGGTCGATATGCACATGGTTGTTGCTGATCAGGCGGTTTTTGCTGGTGCTTTCCTTGGGCGGCTCCCAGCCTTCCGGAGCCCAGCCCGCAGGCGGAACACGGTAGGAGAAGGCGGCGATGGTCATGATCACGAAGTAGACAATACCCAGCGTAATAAATACGCCGGCGACACCGGTGTTACCGGTATTGACCACGTACACGCCTTCAGGCCCCGGAATAGGCATATTGGCCATATCGGCTGCGCTGGCGACGACAACTTCCAGTTTCTGGCCAGCCACTTCAGCAAAGCGACGGCCGGATTCGGTGATCAGGCTGACATCTGCAACCTTGCCCAAATACTGAGGGGCTTCATAAAACACTGACAGCAGCCAGGTTTTCAGCGGAGCGCCGATCATGGCGCCGCCACCAAAGCCCATGATCGCCATGCCGGTGGCCATGCCGCGGCGGTCGGGGAACCAGCGTATCAGGGTACTGACCGGCGACACATAGCCAAGACCCAGGCCACACCCCCCTAAGGCACCGTACCCTAAATAGAGTAGCCATAGCTGGTCGAACATAATACCGAGGCTGCCGATAAGAAAGCCACCACCCCAGAGGATTGCGGCCAGAAAGCCTACGGCACGGGGACCGACTTTTTCCAGCCACTTGCCGCCAAAGGCAGCGGCCAGGCCGAGAAATACAATTGCGGTAGAGAAGATCCAGACCACTGAGCTCAATGACCAGTCATCTGCCGCACTGGTGACAACACCATGCTGCCTTACCAGTGGGGCGTTGAATATGCTCCAGGCATAAACCGAACCGATACACAGGTGAATGGCAATTGAGGCAGGTGGCACCAGCCAGCGATTGAAGCCGGGCTTGGCGACAATCCTCTCCTTGAGTAGAAATGACAGGGGACCAGAGTTATTCGACATAGGGTATAGCTCCGTTTTTATCGTTATTTTTTGTACCCGAGGTACGTCGGCGGACCGGGACCGCCGGTGCTGTGACAGCACATCTATAAAGGCAAATACCGGGCCAGTTGCCTAAAAGGCCGTACTGATGGGATGGATAAGCGGCGAAGCGGTTTGGTGTCGCTGTCTGGTCGGGTCGTTACGACCCGCTTTTCAACTTGGCCGGGTCATAATGACTCGGTTGCTAGGCTGCTTCAGGGGCGAACGCTTTCAGTTTAATAACAAAAACGGTTCCCACACCTTCGCGCGAACGAACCTGGATGCTGGCCTTTGATTGGGTAAGTAGTCGGTGACTAATGGCAAGCCCCAGGCCTGTGCCTGTCTGGCCTTTGGAAAAGAAAGGATCAAAAATGCGGGAGATTTCATCGGCTGGAATGCCGCAGCCGTTATCTCGAATGCTGAGCCGGATGTTTCCATTGGCACAGCTATGGCTGCGAATCCTGATTTCACCCTGATCACCGATCGCGTTGGCACTGTTCATAATCAGGTTGATGAGCACCTGTTGCAGCTGTGACGCATCGGCCAGTGCTGGTGCAGATGCATGGAGGTCGAGTTTGAGGCCGATATTGCGCCGCTTCAATTCGTGCTGCACCAGGGTTTGGGTATTGTGCACGAGATCATCGATATCAACTGGTTGCAGATGCGGTTCTGGCGAATCTGATTGGGCCAGCTTGAGCAGATCATCAATGATTTTGCGGATACGACCGACCTGCGCAATGATCAGTTCCGCGTCACGTTGAATGTCCGGGGTTGCCTCGTCGCCCAACTCTTCGAGCAGCAGGTCCATATGGCCCAGAATAACGGCGGTGGGGTTGTTAACCTCGTGGGCAATACTGGCCGTGAGTTCACCCAGAGCAGCAAGTTTACCGGCCTCCAGCAGTTGTTGCCGTGTGTGATTGAGCAACCTGATGTGCTGCTTCAGTTCGCGGGTGCGTTCCTGCACCTTCTCCTCCAGTTGATCGGCAGCGTGCTGAATGGCGTCGTGCTGCTGGTCCAGCTGGGTCAGCATGAGGTTAAAGTGCTCTGCCAATACCCGAATTTCATCGGCAGTATGC
Organism: Marinobacterium stanieri; assembly: GCF_900155945.1. Taxonomy (GTDB): domain Bacteria; phylum Pseudomonadota; class Gammaproteobacteria; order Pseudomonadales; family Balneatricaceae; genus Marinobacterium; species Marinobacterium stanieri. The sequence goes on along the minus strand of NZ_FTMN01000007.1, from coordinate 55,497 downwards.
AGCGGAGGGATGTGTTGTCGCTCCCCATCTCTGATCCGGTCGATCACGTCTGTGATGATTTCAAACGGCCTGGATATGGCGCGTGCGCCGGCGAACGCAATGAAAATGCATAACAACAAAACAAGTGCGAACAACCATAAAAGGCGTTCCAGCCATTGGTAAAAACTGTCCAGAAACGGAGCTTCCAGAAAGCCCGCGTACAGCATGCCAACGCGTTCACTATGCACATCAAGGACAGGTTCGTACGCGGAGATGTACCAGTCGCTGACTACAAAAGCGCGATCCAGCCAGCGCTCGCCCTCATCCAGCACACGCTGGCGAACCTGGGCCGATACACGGGTACCCAGTGCCCTTTGTAACGGAGTGTCCGGGTGTTCTACGTTAGTGCTGATACGCACATCATCCAGAAACAATGTGACTGTTCCTATGCCATTCTCCGGCAGGCTGCCGGGGCCATAAACGGTATTACTGATATGGTCGACAAACTCGAGGTTGCCATTCATCAGAAGCCCGGCGGTCAGGTAAGCAACGAGGTGCCCGTTCGCATTGTGTAGTGGATAGACAAAGTGCAGCACCATGCCACGGTCTTCAACGGTTTTGAGGGACGCGGTGCTGTGGTCTGTGGGGATTAGAGAGATGCGAGCCCGCTCAGCCAACGCCGGGTCCAGCAAGCTGAGCTCGCTTGCAGAGAAAATTTCAACGCCACTGACGGGGCCGTTCACTGCGGCGCGTGTGAGCAGGGGGCTGGTGGGGTATTGGCACTGGGTAGCCTGCGCAGGCTGGCATTCATTGGCATCCAGCAGCCGAACAAAGTCAAAGCCTGTGGTTGAGCGCAGATTATCCAGCAGGGCTTTTCGGTTGTGCCGGTCCTGTGGCTGTTCGGCTGCCGTCAACGCCATCAGCTGTTGGCGAAGTCGGTCACCCCCAGCGGCCAAGGATAAACGAACCAGATACTGATCTCGGGTTGCCTCAAAAGCCTCATGGGCGACGGCAAGGTCGGTATTCGCTTTCATCAACAGTTGACGATAGCCAACTTCGTTACTCCAGAGGTAGGCCAACAGGACAACGCCCGGTAACACCAACAGCAGGGGAAAGAGGGTCAAGGCCAGCAAGCGGTAACGCAGATTGGATGTTATCCGATGCCAAAGCGATTTAATCACCGTGCAAGTCATCCGACTGCAGTTTGCGATCAAGTGTCTTACGGGTAATACCCAGAACGTCGGCAGCCCGTGTCTTGTTGCCGCCATTCTGGGCCAGAACCTGTTCGATATGAGCCCGCTCCACCTGTTTCAATGGCCAGCTGGATGGATAACCGGTTGTGGGTTCCCGATGGTTGGCATTGGAGTTGATAAGCTCAGCGGGGCTCATGCTTAACAGCAGACTGCGTTCGACCAGGTTCTTAAGCTCACGCACATTACCGGGCCAGCTATAGGCCTGCAGGGCTTGCAAGTCCACTTGGCTAAAAGGCGCAGGCTCTATCCCGAGCTCGTCGCTCAACCGGCTGACAAGATGATCCAGTAACGCCGGTATGTCCTCCAACCTTTCGCGCAAAGGGGGGACCTGTATCTGAAGCACGTTGAGCCGGTAATAGAGATCCTCTCGGAACCGCCCTTCACTCACAGCCTCATCCAGAGGCTTGTTGGATGCTGCTACCACACGAACATTCACCGGTGTGTCCTGCTCGGTCCCAAGTGGACGAATGGCACCGTCTTCCAATACCCGAAGCAGCTTGGTTTGCATGGGCAGGGGCAGTTCTGAGATTTCATCCAGGAACAGAGTGCCCCCGTCGGCATAGGCGAAGAGTCCCAGCCGTGCCTGGTGCGCGCTGGTAAAGGCGCCCTTTATATGGCCGAACAGCTCTGATTCGATCAGTTCAGCCGCAATAGCGCCACAGTTAACCGGTACGAAGCTGCCACTGCGGCCACTTTGCTGATGGATGGCACGAGCAGCCAGCTCTTTGCCGGTTCCTGTTTCACCCTGGATCAGTACCGCTGAAGGCGCTGCCGCAATTCGGCTGAGTAATTGACGCAGCGTCTGCATAGATACACTCTCACCGACAAGGCCGCTGCCTTCAGCATGGGCAACCTGACGTGTGAGGACATAGTTTTCCCGCGACAAGCGCCGGTTGTCGATGCACTTCTGAACAGCATTGCGCATCTGCTCAATACGGAAGGGCTTGAGCATCAGGTCGCTGGCACCCAGCCTCAGGGCCTCAATGGCGCTGTTCATATCGGCAAAGGCGGTCATGAAAATAACATCGGATGGGCAGCCGGATTCACGCAGCTGCTGGACCCACTCGACCCCGGAGCGACCCGGCATGCAGATATCGACGATGAGCAGGTCAAAGTGGCTGGACTGGCGTTTGCGGTCTGCCTCACGCGTACATGCGGCAAACTCGACGGTCCGGTAATGCTTTTTTAGCGCGCGGTGCAGGAAATCGCGGATACCGGCTTCATCATCCACGATGAGAATGGCGATATCCTGCGGGATATGATCGTCAGAGCGCTCTGTCCGTTTAGCGTCAGCAATAGGCATGGTTCAAATTATGGTTCTTGTTTTAGTTGTCTATTGAATGGCGCAGTGTAGCACGCAAGGCCGGTTACTCAGGATGATGCTTTTGGCGTGTTATCAGGCGAAAATATGTCCAAATGTCAGGGTTTTTAAACGGTTTTCAGCATTTCGATATGCATGATGCCGTCTTCATCATAGGGCTCGCTGGAGCGCGCGAAGCCAAGTGATTCGTAAAAGGCCTGCAGTCGAGCCTGTGCGCCAATCTTGATGCCTGCCCCGGGAAATTGCTCCTCGGTAAAGCGGATAGCTTCCTGCATCAGCGGATGGCCCAGGCGCTTGCCGCGATGTTCAAGCAAGGTCATTACGCGTCCGATTGAGGCTTCCTCGTATTTGATGCCAGGCCCGAATATGCGTGCATAAGCCACGAGTGTGCCTGCCTGCTTAACACACAGGTGCCAGGCATGTATGTCGGCGCCATCCACTTCCGGGTAGGCACATTCCTGTTCAACAACAAAAACAGACTCGCGGGCCTGGATAATGTCATGAAACTCCAGGGTGGTCAGGTCTTCAAAGCGTGACCAGTTAAACTCCAGCTCCATGTCTATACTCATTCAGTCAATCAAAGGCGAGGATAATGCCGCCAGTGGTGCATATAATGCAATGTCTACGAACACCCGTGATGGAAGCTGAATCTGGCATAAGGAATCATTGATGGCATTTGACTTCACCGCAGCAGTTAACTTGATGGGGCTGGCCGCCGTAGCGGTATTCTCGGTTTCAGGTGCACTCGATGCTGCGCGCCACAAGATGGATATTCTCGGTTTCATGCTGATCGGCACTGCGACCGGTATCGGTGGTGGTACGCTCAGGGATGTGTTGTTGGGCAAAATGCCGGTGTTCTGGATTCGTGAGCCTGTCTGGATCGTCGTCTGTCTGGTGGCTGCGGCATTAACCTATTTTATTGCGCCACGCTTGGCTTCGTTGACGCGCGCCCTAGTCTGGATGGACGCCGTGGGGTTGGCGCTGTTTGCGGTGGTAGGAACAGAGGTGGCCTTGAATTTCGAGGCGCCAGCGCTGATAGCGGTGTGTATGGGAGTGATGACGGCTACCTTTGGCGGCATTGCGCGGGATGTGCTCTGTGGCAGTAATCTGACCCTGATGAATGAAGAACTCTATATCACCACCGCACTGGCCGGTGCCTGTACCTATCTTTTGCTGAATACGGTGAATGCCCCCGCCAACTATGATCTTATTGGCGGCTTTCTGGTGGCTTTTGTATTGAGGGCGCTGGCGATTAAGTACAACATCAAGTTGCCGAATGCCTATCGGAAGGAATAAGGGGTCATGGCTGGTGTATAGAATATGTTGCGTTTCCTCAAGGAGGTACCCTGTTTGCTTTAGCACACGTCAGGGTACCCTGGCCGTTGAGTTATTGTCGTTAAGTTAATTGGGGTTACAGAGCCGGGTTGGACTATTCGAGCTGGGTGTACTCGAAATCACTTTCATTTGGTGTATGTTTCTGGGTATCCAATGGCGGTGCCGTGTGTTCGATTCGGCTCATGGGTGTTTTGTTGAGCAACAAGCGCATGACATCGGGGCGAGAATAGTGGCCGCAGGGATCCATGGCATTCTTGGCGAGTGGGATTTGTGCAAGATCAATCTCGGCAAAGAGAATACCTTCTTCTGTTTCCGGCAGCTTGTCGCACAACTGCGAGCCATCAGGCCCGTAGATAACAGCATGCCCTCCACCGACATGAGTTAACTCGTGCTTTTCGGGCGTGTCGCACAGGGTGTCGATCATGTCTTGCGAGATAACTGCGCTTGGTCCGATGACAAAGCATGCACCTTCAACCGCATAGACTTTACTGATTGCATTGTTCACATCAGGGCCCAATGCATTGGCAAAGGGTTCATAGGTCGAAAAGCTCGGCCAGGCAGCGATGTGCACCTGCTCATTCTGTGAGAAAAGGGCATAACGGTTGAGCGACAGCAGGTTTTCCCAGCAATTAAGCGCCCCAATGCGGCCTAATTCGGTAGCATGTACGCCAAGATCACTGCCATCACCTTCACCAAAGACGGTGCGCTCGGAGTGTGTGGGGCGAATTTTGCGGCGCTTAGCAATCGTATCGCCGTCCGGTCCTATTAGCCATTGACTGATATACAAAGTACCTGTAGCTGATTCGCGTTCTGAAAAGCCCAGCGCAATTGTGATGTTGTTCTGTTTGGCTGCTTCACGAATTCGCTCGGCATGCGGATCCTCGTAGCTTAATGAGTTATCGTAGTAGCGCTGCACAAACCCCCGCTGTACCGCCCATGCGTGTGACCCAAGCCAGATCCACCAGGGATAACCCGGAATCCAGGTTTCGGGAAACGCAATTAGCTTTGCTCCTTCTTTTGCTGCTTCCTCAACCAGATGGATTGTTTTGTCTACGGTTGCATCAATATCCAAATAAACCGGGGCAGCCTGAACGGCGGCTACCTTGTACTTAGGGTGTGTAATGCCCATGTCAGCCTCTTTTTTATGTTGTTATGAGTCGTGATCTTTATGCCGGTACCTTGGGGTGGTAGCTTTTAAGCCCCGAATGCCTGCATTAGAAAGCTGATCGCTCTAAAAACTCGTCTGTGAGGCGTTTGGTACCAGAACTAATGTTGAACATTACACAAAGGCCTGGTTGTCATCTTGGCTAGAACGGATATGAATCTTGGTCGTGACGGAGCTTTGAGGTTGCTCTCTTCCAGAGCGAACGTTTTTATTCTTGAAAGTCACTTAAATGCCTGCCTGGATTGGCTATACTCGGATCGAGTTGGTTCTACGTGAAGGTTCTCAGGCTGGAGGATAGATGACGGGAAACGGTGGCGGCCAAATGGGTACTGATGCATCGAACTCAAGAATATCGACTGAGCATCTTCCTCAAAAGGAAAAGTTGGAGTTTTGGCGCTCCCTGGTTGAGCAAAATATTGTTGCTCTGGATTTCAGCACTGAACGAAATCAGTCCTTTGAAGGTTCTCTATACTCTAGTGAGTTAGGATCTGCGACCCTATCGCTCATTAAATCAACCCCGCATATTGCGCAGCGTACTCCTGCCAGTCATTTCGCGTCGGATTCAGACTTATTGGTCTTTAATATCGTCTTAGCGGGTAATTTGATTGCATGTCAGGATGGAAAAGAGCACTCACTTGCATGCGGTTCCGGCACTGTGGTTAATGCAGGCAGGGCCTACCAACTAAATATCACTGAGAATACCGAGCTTGCTGTACTGCAAGTGCCTCGTAAGATAATGAGTACAAAGGTTGCCGGAATTGACTTGGTAATGGCTAAAAACCTTGCAGTGAAAAATCCGGTTTACCCTTTGGTTTTGGCGTATGTTAAAGAGTTAGCCAATATTATGTCTAAACTGCCGCATCAATCTATTGGTAAAATTGCTGATAATCTGCTGGATTTACTTGCAGCAATGGTGTCGGAGGCTGTGCAGGATTCGGCAGGTATTATTACAGACCATAGGCTTGCGAATCTGCTTAGAATCAAGGCATATGTAGCTAAAAATCTACACAGCTCGGATTTGACACCCACCAGTGTTGCCAACTCATTGGGCATATCAGCGCGTTATATAAATCAGCTGTTGTCAGTAGAGGATACATCTCTGAGCCGTTACATCTGGAAGCAACGCTTGGAGCAAGCGGAGCGTTGCCTGCGGAATACGAGCCTTTCATCACAGACTATATCCACTCTTGCTTTTGGGTGCGGCTTTAATGATATGGCGCACTTCAGTAAATCTTTTCGTAAGCATTACAATTATTCACCAAGCGAGTACCGTCGCATGTACTTGGATACATGACATTTAGCTTGTTGCCGGTGCTCTATGAATTTTTACCTGCGCTATTTCCCCTCAAATAAAGAGGAGTGTGCGGCAATAATTGTTTTGGCAGGTATTAAATGCTAGTTGGGTGGTCGGTTAGATAAGCAAAGCTGGCAAAAATGCCAGCTTTGCGGAATTCAGGTGTAGCCATCTCACAGGTTGATCAGGTACAAGCCAAATCAGGCTTCGCGACGGTCGACCATGAAGGTGCCTTCACCTGTGGCGACCAATTTGTCACCGACATGAACATCAGTACGGCATTTGACGCGACGACGGCGCTCGTCGATCTCTGTAACGGTCAGGGTGGCAGTCGCTGTGTCACCAATGTGAACCGGTGCCTTGAATTTCAGCTGCTGGTCAACATAGATGGCGCCCGGGCCAGGCAGGCGAGTACCGGCAACAGTTGAGATCAGGGCGGCGCTGAACATGCCGTGCACGATACGCTGTTTGAACGGGGTGGTCTTGGCGTATTCGTCGTTGATGTGGATCGGGTTGTTGTCACCGGAAATACCGGCAAACAGTACGACATCGGCATCCGTGATGGTTTTGGCGTAGGAGTCGCTCATGCCGACTTCCAGATCTTCCAGGTAATAACCGTGCAGTTCCTGCATGTGAAGGCTCTCTCGCTGTCAGTGTTTATGGTCAATGTAACTAAAGTAGGGCCAGTATAAATCCCTTGAATGAACGTTTCCCTACTTATCAATTCAATTCTCCATGCTAGAATAAGTGTATTCCCTTATTTTGGTGAGTGCCAGACCTGCCTGTGTTGGTACTTCAACCACATTATGATCATCAAGGAGCTCTCCGATGGCTGAGTACAATGCACCGCTCAAGGATATGAAGCTGACGCTGAATCATGTTGCCCGCATGACCGAGCTGGCCCAGAAACCGGGATTTGAAGACGCCTCTGCCGATATGGTCGATGCCATTTTGGAAGAGGCTGCTCGTGTTGCCCGTGATGTGGTCGCACCGACCAACCGCGAAGGCGATGAGCAGGGCGTGCAACTCAAGGATGGTCAGGTTGTGTGTCCCGAGTCTTTCAAGCATGTCTACCAGCAGTATGCCGAAGGTGGCTGGGGCTCACTCCAGTTCGACCCTGAATATGGTGGTCAGGGCTTGCCGTTCCTGTTGTCGATTCCCGTTATGGAAATGTGGCACTCGGCCAACATGTCCTGGGGCCTGTGCCCCATGCTGAGCCAGGGCGCAGTGGAGTGTCTGGACCTCAACGGCAGCGATGAGCTGAAAGCCAAGTTTCTGCCGCAGCTGGTGAGTGGCGAGTGGTGCGGCACCATGAACCTGACTGAATCCAATGCCGGTTCTGACCTGTCAGTGGTCCGCGCCAAAGCCGAGCCTGAGGGTGATCATTACCGTATCAGTGGTGAGAAGATTTTCATCACCTGGGGTGATCATGAAATGGCCGAAAACATCATCCACCTGGTGCTGGCGCGTCTGCCGGATGCACCTCCGGGTGTTCGCGGTATCTCGCTGTTCCTGGTACCCAAATATCTGGTGAATGATGATGGTTCGTTGGGCGAGCGTAACAGTGCCAATGCGCTGTCGCTGGAGCACAAGCTTGGTATCCATGCATCCCCGACCTGTGTAATGGGCTTCGATAACGCCGTGGGTTATCTGGTAGGTGAGCCTAATCGTGGCCTGGCTTGCATGTTTACCATGATGAACAACGCCCGTTTGAGTGTGGGCCTTCAGGGGGTATCGATTTCTGAGCGCGCCTATCAGCAGGCGCTGGAATATGCCTTTGACCGCATTCAGGGCCCGGCTGTAGGCACGAAAGAAGCAGGTCCGATCATTCGTCATGCTGATGTACGTCGCATGCTGATGACCATGAAAACACTCACCGAAGCGGGCCGCGGTATTGCCTATGACGCCTGCGGCAGCCTCGACTTTGCACTCAAGGCTGACAACGATGAAGCGAAATCAGCCGAGCAGGCGCGTGCCGCTCTGCTGACGCCGATCGTTAAAGGCTGGTGTACAGAAGTGGCTCAGGAAGTTACGTCATTGGGAGTTCAGATCCACGGCGGCATGGGCTTCGTTGAGGAGACCGGTGCGGCCCAGCATTACCGTGATGCTCGCATTCTGCCGATCTATGAAGGCACCAACGGTATTCAGGCGCTGGACCTGGTTGGACGCAAGACTCTGATGGACAAGGGTGCAGCCCTGTCGGCACTGGTAGAAGAAATGAAAGCCGACATTGCATCTGTTGATCCCTCGCTGACGGCTCAGGCCAAGGCGCTTGAAGAAGCGGTCATCGGTCTGGACAAGGCGCGTGAGCAGTTGCTGCAGGGTGCCGAAGCCGACCAGGTCATGCCGGGAGCCGTTGCATACAGCTTCATGATGCTGTCCGGTTATGTATGTGGTGGCTGGGAGCTGTTGCGTCAGGCCAGTGCCGCGGTACGCTTGGCGGCAGAAGGGGATGATGACCCCTATTTGCAGGCCAAGCAGGAAAGTGCCCGTTTCTATATGGCCCAGGTACTGCCGCGCTGGAAAGCGTTTGCTGAAACCCTGAATGATGGCAGCCAGTCCATCATGGCACTGCCGGAAGAACAGTTCAGCAGCGCCTGGCAGTAAGCCGGCTGCGCCAATTCCGAACCTTTGAGCCCGGCCCTGTGCCGGGCTTTTTGTGCTCGGGGGCTGGCCTGATTCAGACGACTGGCGCACAATCCGAACGCTGTAGAACGGAATAATAATCATAAGGACCTCTCATGTCGGATCAAACCCAACGCCTGAGGGTGCTCTTTGCGGGTATCTTCAGTCAGATCCTTTGTGTCGGTATTGCCCGATTCTCATACACACCGCTGTTGCCGGTCATGCAGGACCAAACCTGGATTGGTGATGCGGAGGGCGGCTGGCTGGCCGCCATTAATTACACCGGGTATATGTGTGGTGCCCTCATTGCCGCGTCTGTTGGCGACCTTCAGTTAAAGGATCGTCTCTATCGAATCGGCCTCGTGCTGGCTGTTGTGACAACGGCGGCCATGGCAATGACCGAAAACATGTTCCTCTGGTCGTTAATGCGCTTTCTTTCGGGCCTCAGCAGTGCCGGTTCCATGCTGATCGCATCCGGGCTGATCCTGAACTGGCTGATCCGTCACCAGCACCGCAGTGAGCTGGGTATCCACTTTGCCGGCGCAGGCCTGGGTATCGTGTTTGCCGCCGTCGTGGTGGAAATATTCCTGCGACTGTCCATGGGGTGGGCGGATCAATGGCTCTGGTTCTCTATTCTGGGTCTGATGCTTGCGGTACCTGCCTGGCGCTGGTTACCACAGCCGTCTGCATCACCGGCTGCACCTGCCGGTACGTCAATGGAAGACAACCCTCCCGGGAAACGCTTTTTGTGGCTGATGATGCTGGCGTACTTCTGTGCCGGGTACGGCTACGTGGTTAGCGCGACTTTTATCGTCACCATCGTCGAGCGTGAGCCGGAGTTGGCTGGTATGGGGCAGCTGGCCTTCCTGGTCGTAGGACTGGCAGCAGTGCCTGCAGTCATGGCCTGGGATCTGATCGCGCGTCGGGTTGGTTACCTGATGGCACTGCTGTTGGCATACGTGGTGCAGATAGCCGGTATTGTACTGCCGGCGATTGACCAGAGCCTCACGTCGGTTTTGATCAGTGCGGTGCTGTTTGGTGGCACCTTTATAGGGTGTGTTAGCCTGGTGCTGACCATGGCGGGGCGCTTGTATCCGTCCAAACCTGCCAAGCTGATGGGGCGGATGACGTTGTCCTATGGCCTGGCTCAGATTGTTGCGCCAGCCTTGACCGGTGTGTTGGCAGAGCAAAGCGGTAATTACGCGCTGGGCCTTTGGCTCGCCGGCGGTTTTGTTGCCCTGGGAGCAGTATTGATTCTGGTGCTTAAGCTGAGTGACCAAACGGCTGCAGAGCTGGATAACAGTAATCGCTCAGCGGCCCTTGCCTCCTGATAACCCGAGGGGCATCATGCGTTAGATACATGACCGGCAGAGCTGTTTTGGCAGCTCTGCATGCATATCAACGGAGATGATTATGCCCCCCTTCAAGCGCAGGCTTGCAGTCTCCTCATTGGTAGCCCTGTTAATCAGTGGCTGCAGCAGTGAGGACGACACTGCCCCCACGCAAACGCCGTCTGAAACAAAGCCCGAAGACACTGTCACCGAGCAAGTCAGTCGTAATGACTCTGCTGACATCGAAATGCTGGTAAGGGATATCAGTGTACGCTTGTGGCAGGGGCGCCAGGCTGTTGCGGTGACGCTGTCAACGCCGGTCGTGACCGATCAGCCCCTGGATGAATGGTTACAGGTTGAAACCGAGGCCGGTGATCGTTTGCAAGGTGGCTGGGTTGCAGATCAGCGGGGCAAGGTCATTTACTTTGCCGGACTGAATCCGGAAAGCCGCTACCGGGTTGAGGTGAAAGCAGGTTTGCCGGGCCGCAATGGTCAGCAGTTGCAACAAGGTTCTGAGCTGGACCTGGAAACGCCGAGTTTGACGGCGGCACTTGGCTTTGCCGGTCGGGGCAACATTCTGGCTCACCGTCTGCGAGAGGGGCTGCCGGTTATGGCCGTGAATGTCTCTCAGGTAGATCTGGATGTGTATCACATCAATGCCGACGCTCTGGACCAGTTTCTGGCCGGCTATGGACAAATGACCCAGCTGAGTGCTTGGGATGCTCGTGAACTCAAGGATGATGCCGAGCTGGTCTGGTCGGGCCGTTTTGACCTGGAGCTGGAGAAGAACACCCGTGCGACCCGCTACCTTCCGGTTCAGGATATGGAACCGCTGCAGGAGGCGGGTGTATATCTGGCAGTCATGCGTGAAGCCGGTGGCATAGAGTACCGGTATCCGGCTACCTGGTTCACCGTCACCGATCTGGGGGCGCAGGTGCGTCTGTATGCTGACGAGCTGGACGTGCAGGTCAATAGCCTGGCCACTGCAGACGCAGTTGATGACGTACAGCTACAGCTGCTGGATGAGAAAGGGAACACACTGATTGAAGCCAGTACTGATGCCAAGGGGCAGGCTGTGCTGTCTCCGGAGCTGGTGCGACAGGGTGATTTCAGCGACGCTCGCCTGCTGCTGTTGAAAAAAGGACGTCAGCTTTCGCTGGTCCGTTTGAAAGGGCAGGGGCTTGATCTGGCGGAATTTCCGGTCGACGGCCCTGTCCGTAATGCTCAGGAGGTGTTCATTTACAGCCCCCGCGATATTTACCGGCCGGGTGAGACGCTTGTCTTCAGTGCCTTACTGCGATCAAGCGAAGCGGGGGCGGTGCCGGGCATTCCTTTACAGGCGCGTCTGATTCAGCCGGATGGGCGCGTTGTGTCCAGCCAGAACATTCAGCCGGATGCCCTGAATTATTATGAAACCAGCCTGCCATTGCCCAATGATGCGGCGACGGGCGAATGGCGTTTTCGTATCCTGCTGCCTGATGGCTCTGAACGTGACTATCCGGTACAGGTCGAAACCTTCCTGCCTGAACGCCTGGCGCTTACATTGCAGGCCGACCAGCGTATCCAGCCTGAAGACAACTTCAATATTGAGGTACAGGGCGATTATTTATATGGCGCACCTGCGTCGGGTAATCGCTTGCAGTCCCAGCTGATTGCCAGGCTTGAACCCCATCCCTTTGAGGCGTTCAAGGATTTTTACTTTGGTCATCCCAACGATACCGAGCTGGAGCGCCGGGAAGGTCTGGAGGAAATAGAGCTGGATGCCAAAGGACGTGCTGACCTTGAAGTTGAAGCCTACTGGCAGGATCTTACCAGCCCTCTGAGTCTGACTGCCTACACCAGGCTGCTGGATAGTGGCGGTCGTCCTGTGTCTCGGCGGGCAACTTCCGTGGTACTCCCCAACAGCACCTTGCCGGGGATTAGACCTCTGTTTGAAAAGGATGTGGTGGACTACCAAAGTGAGGCTGCATTCGAGCTGGTGCTGACCGATGGTATGACACGTCTGGCATCAGATGAGCTGGATGTCAGCCTGATCCGTGAGCGACGCGACTACCATTGGAGCTGGAGTGATGCTGAAGGCTGGCGCAGCCAGTACACCGAGCGGCATTACACGGTCGACCAACGCTCAGTCAGCCTGAAAGCAGGCGACAGTGCAGAGATCAGCTTTCCGACGGAATGGGGTTATTACCGTGTGGAAGTCAAAGACCCTGTCAGCGGCCAGGTGGCAGCTTATCGATTCCGAGCCGGCTGGGATCCCGATGCCAAGGTTATGGCTGGGCGCCCGGACCGTGTCGGGCTAACACTGAATCAGCAGCAATACAGCGCGGGTGATGAGCTTCGTATTCAGGTACGGCCACCGGCTGCGGGTGAGGGTTACCTGATGCTGGAGACGGATCAGCTGCTCTATCGCGAGCCGATCAGCATTCCGGCTGAAGGCGCTGAAGTCAGTGTAACGCTGAAGCCTGGATGGTTGCGCCAGGACCTGTACGCCAGCGTTGTGCTGCTGCAGCCGGGCGATGCGCGTGAGCGTACCTTGCCCAAGCGTATGCTGGGACTGGAGCCGGTTCCTGTCGCGCCCGGTGAGCGAGAGCTGAAGGTCGATTTTGGCGACCTGCCTATGGAATTACGCCCCGAGCAACGTGTTGACGTTCCGGTTCAGGTGTCTGCAACAGAAGATGGCGAGCTGCCAGATGCGGTTAGAGTCACCCTGGCGGCAGTCGATGTGGGCGTGCTGTCCATTACCGACTTTGCGACACCCGACCCGCTGGACTGGTTCTTTACCCCCGGTGCCTACCGTGTAGACCTGCGTGATAACTATGGCGACCTCATTGATGCCGAAGCCGGTGCGCTGGCACGTTTGCGCTATGGCGGCGATGCGGATCTCAGCCGTGGTGGTGCGCAGCCACCCAGCGATGTGCAAATTCTCTCACTGTTTTCCGGGGCGGTTGATGTCGATGAGCAGGGTCGTGCGAGCATTCCGGTTGACTTGCCTGCCTTCAATGGCCGCATTCGTCTCATGGCGGTTGCATTTTCGGACGAGGCTATGGGGTCTGCTGATCATGAAATCCCTGTGGTCGCTCCTGTGGTTGCAGAATTGAACCGCCCACGCTTCATGGCACAGGGTGATCGAAGCCAGCTGACGCTGGATCTGCATAACCGCACGGAGCAAAAACAGACGCTCAGCATTGAATTGGATGCCGGTAAGGGGCTGGTGTTCGAATCAGGCTCTGGTGGTTGGAAAACCGAAGTCGAGTTGGATGCTGGCGAGAAAATTACCCAGGTACTTCCGGTAACGGCCAATATCGCCATGGGCAGGGTACCGCTGCGCCTGCATGTGACGGGTATTGAAGGTGAAGCCGATCTTGCCCGGGAGTGGACTCTGGGTATTCGACCGGCCTGGCCTGCGCAAGCGTTGAACTGGCAGCAACCCGTCCCTGCCGGTGATACCTTCGATCTGAGCGGAGCTGCACTGGAAGGGTTGCAACCCGAATCGCTTAATGCCCAATTGACAATGTCTCGCCATGCGCCGCTGAATCTTGCGCGCCATTTTGATGCGCTGAAGGCTTACCCCTATGGCTGTGCAGAGCAGACCACCAGCGGTGTCTTCCCGCAGATTTATGTGCGGGGCAACCAGTTGCAGGATTGGGGGCTTGAAGCCGATGAGCTTGATGAGCGCACTGCGGCAGTAGAATTGGCGATCCGACGTCTGTTCGGTATGCAGCGCAGCAATGGCAGTTTTGGCCTTTGGAGTGACCAGAGCCCTGAGGAACCCTGGTTGAGCGTGTATATCACGGACTTCCTGCTGCGCGCGCGGGATGCGGGTTACACGGTATCCGAGCCAGGCTTGAAGCTGGCGCTTGAGCAGGTGGCGCGTTATCTGCGACACCCCAACCGTATCAATGGCGAGCTGCTGCATGACCGTCGCTCTCGTGTTTCTGTAAGAGCCTATGCTGCACAGGTGCTGGCGCGCTCGGGGCAGGCACCGCTTGCAGAACTGCGCAACCTGCTGGATCACCATGGCGCGAATACACCTCCGCTGGCCATGTTACAGCTGGGGCTGGCGCTGAGGGCTGCAGGTGATGAGCGCAGGGCGGAGCAGGCACTGGATCGTGCACTGGTTGCTTTGTCTAAAGACAGTTTTGACTACACCGATTATGGCAGCCTGGTCCGTGATCGTGCTCTGGCTCTGTTCTGGCTGCTGGAAGCGGATAGCCCTGAAGCGCAGTGGCTACCCGTGCTCGATCGGTTGCAGGCGAGCCTGACGGATCGTCAATGGTTCAGCACTCAGGAGCGCAATGCGCTGTTCCTGGCGGGTAATCGTCTTGCCAACCTGCCGGGTGATAGCGTCCATGCCAGGCTTTCAGGCGCATGGGACAAGGTGCTAAGAGGTCAGGGCAGTTACAGCTTGAGTGCTAGCGGTATGGATGTGCTGCAGGGGCTGGAGCTGGAAAACCCGGCTGATCACGCACTCTGGTTCAACCTCAAAATTCAGGGGTATACCACTCAGCCGCCCGCAGCAATCAGTCAGGGCATGAACGTCGAGCGCCGTTTCCTTGATGCCAAGGGGCAGCCGCTGGATATCAGTCAGCTGAAAACCGGTGATCAAGTGCTGGTTGAGTTGCAGGTCCAGAGTGAAGATCCCGTAAACGATGCACTGATTGTTGACCTCTTGCCCGCCGGGCTGGAATTGGAGAATCAAAACCTGGCCAACAGCATGGATGCCGGTGATCTTCAGGTAGAAGGGAACCGTGTTGCCGATCTGATGGCGATGCTGGACCTGCGTCATCAGGAGTACCGTGATGATCGCTATGTAGCTGCGCTCAAGCTCGGCTATGGTGGCGCGCGTCTCTACTACCTGGCACGTGCGGTTACGCCCGGTGAATATCGAGTGCCGCCAAGTTTCGCCCAGTCCATGTACAGCCCGGAAATCCGTCATCAGGGTGGTGACAGCCAAATGATGGTTATTCGCGCGCGTTGATATGAAAAAGCGGTATCGCTGGCTGCTGTCAGCCCTGGTGTTGGCGGGCGTGGCATCGGCAGTGGGTCTGATCCTTGATTGGGCCTACCCTTTGCCGCAGCCAGCGCCCCCTTCGGTGCGAGTCCTTGCAAAGGATGGTCAGCTACTGCGTGCTTTCCTGGCCCCGGATGAAACCTGGCGCTATCCTGCGCAGGTTGAATCCGTCGCACCGGTCTTTCTTGAGCAACTACTGGCTTATGAGGATCGTGCTTTCTATTACCACCCCGGTGTAAACCCACTGGCAATTGCCCGAGCTGCCTGGCAAAACCTGATGGCCGGTGAGGTGGTGTCGGGTGGTTCTACCCTCAGTATGCAAGTGGCAGGGCTGCTTGATCCTTATCCGCGTACATTAAAAGGGAAGGTGAAGCAGGTTCTGCGAACCTTGCAGCTTGAATGGCATTACAGCAAGCAGGAAATCCTCGAACTCTATCTGAATCTTGCACCCTATGGCGGTATGCTGTCGGGAATAGAAGCGGCCAGCCAGCACTATTTTGGTAAGCCGTCGCTGGAGCTCAGCGATGCTGAAGCCGCGCTGCTGACGGTCCTCCCACAGCGTCCCAGTGAATGGCGGCCAGACCGTTACCCTCAGCGTGCACGTGCGGCACGGGACAAGGTTCTCAAGCGCATGCATGCGCTTGGACTCTGGGATATCAATCGCGTCGATGAAGCGCTACAGGAAAACGTTGCTGCCTTGCCTCCTCGGTCGCCGGTATTGGCGCCCTTGTTGGCCCGGCGACTGCGTCAGGAATGTTCTGAATGCCTCACCATAGAAACACTCATCGATGCGGATCTGCAGCGGGATCTGGAGGCACTGGTTGAAACCTATCGCCAGCGTTTGAATGCGCATCAGTCATTGGCTGTGATGGTTATGCGTAACGATGATTTGAGTGTGCAGGCCTATGTCGGTGCGGCCGAGTTTGGTGCTGCCCAGCGTTATGGACATGTCGATATGACCCGTGCGCTGCGCTCTCCGGGCTCCACCCTCAAGCCATTTGCCTATGCGCAAGCATTGGATCAGGGGCTTATTCACTCACATTCCATGCTGTTGGATACTCCGCGATACGGGCTTGATTATCGACCCCATAATTTCACCGGTGGCTTTGCCGGCCCTGTCTCGGTTCAGGACGCCTTGCAGCGCTCACTCAATCTGCCTGTCGTTCAACTCGTAGAGCATCTGGGTGCAGAATCCTTCCTTGCGGGTATGCGCAATGGCGGCCTGCATCTTCAGTTACCCGGAAGTGGTGAGCCCAGTAGCGCCCTGGTGTTAGGTGGCGCGGGTACAAGTCTGGAGTCACTTTTGGGTGCTTATTCCTCTTTGGGACGGGCAGGTATGGCTGGTACGCCCCGGTTGTTGGCATCGAGCCCAGAAACCTCACGCTGGATGTCGAGTCCCGGTGCGGCCTGGATAACCTGGCGTATTTTGGCTCAAGACCCCTGGCGTGCATTGGGGGCTTTGGGGCAACGAGAATGGTCTCTGGCCTGGAAAACCGGTACCAGCTACGGATTCAGGGATACCTGGGCCATGGGTGTCGATTCCAACTGGACGCTGGGGGTTTGGGTAGGGCGGCCTGATGGTAACCCGAGCCCCGGTGAGAGTGGGCGCAGCCTGGCAGCGCCTTTGCTGTTTCGCGTATATGAGCGTCTGGGTCAGGTTGATGCTGCTGCTCCCAGGCCGAATAGCGTTGAACAGGGTGAAATATGTTGGCCACTGGGCTCACGAGCAACACACAATGCCAATGAGGGTGATAACTGCCTGCAAAGCCATCAGGCCTGGTTGCTCAATGGTACTGCGCCGTTAACGCTGCCCCAGAAACCGGGTATTACCATGTCGGGGTTGCTGCGTCGGGTACAGATCGATCCCGAAACGGGGTATCGGTTTTTACCGGGGTGCGGTCAGGAAGTGGTTCAGCCTCTCACTCGGCAACTGGCCCTCTGGCCTCAGCAAGCTGAACCCTGGGTGCGTCCTGAATGGCGAAGACGAGCGCGCTTGCCTGCGGTGGTACCGGCGTGTGAGGCAGCCTTGGGACTTGCGGAACCTGTCAAAATCATAGGCGTAGAAGACGGCAGCCTGCTGTGGTTACCCGCAGGGCGTGATGCACTTGAGCTCGATCTGAAGTTGGTTGGGGCCGCCGGAAGCGTGAATTGGTATTTGGATGGCAGGCCATTGCCCGCAGGGGGCATGAACCGGCAGACACTTGAACTGTCCCGGGCGGGGCAGTTCAGGGTTAGTGCCGTGGATAGTGCCGGAAATGTAGATTCAATCGAGTTCAGCTTTCGTCTGCAGCAGCCCTCGCCTTGAATATTGAATGGGTGCGCGGCAATAGCCACCAGCCCATCAGGTTGCCAAGCAAGGTTGTACCCAACATGACACCCAGCATTGGCAAGGGTGTGCCATCACCCAGCAGTCCCACCAGAGTGCCCGCCAGGGCACCGAAGCCAAAGCCGCTGGCGCCCAATAATGCCGTAGCAGTGGCGGCCGAATGAGGGAAGAACTCGCTGGTACCCGCCATGCCATTTGAGATCACAAAGCCCTGAACGCCGATATACAGCATGACCAAAGCCACAATGACCGGAAGGGGCGCATCAAAAAACAGAAAAGCCCCAACCAGCAGCAGGCCGCAGGTGAGCTGAATGCGCTGGCCCATCTGCAGCAGCTGTTGGGTAGAAAAGCGATGCAGCAAGCGAATGTTGATCTGGTTGCAGGCCAGCAGGGTGACAATGTTGAGCCCGAACAGCACGGTATACATGGCCGGGCTGGCACCGTAGTAGTCGATATAGCTGCCGGATGAGCCGGTAATGAAAGCGAACATGCCGGCATAGGCGCACGCCAGCGAACAGAGATAGCCCCTGGCGGTTCGGTGTTTCAGTACATTCCAATAGCCCCTGATCGGGTTGGGCAAAGGCTCTGCGCTGGGGCGACGTGTCTCCGGAAGGCGGAACATCAGCGTAATCAGTAGCAGCAATGAGTAAGCGGACAGGAAGGTAAAAATCAGGCGCCAGTTGCCCAGCTCAAGTAACACCGTGCCAAGCACTGGTGCGAGCAGGGGGGCCAGCATCAGGATGTTGGCCATTTTGCCCATGGTTTGTGCACTTTCGCGCCCGGAGTGGCGGTCACGGATGATCGCCATTGAATTGACTACGCTGAGGCCGCCACCAAATCCCTGCAGGATGCGCGCAGTCCAGAGTTCGCCAATACTGCCGGCAATAGATGCCCAGCCGGCACCAATAAAGAAAACACTCAAGCCAAGTGCAATAGCACGCCTGCGTCCGTAGTGGTCGGACAAAGGGCCGCCGGTGAGCTGCCCGCAGGCAAAGCCTGCCAGAAACAGACTGACAGAAAGTTCTACTTCATGAATGGTGACACCCAATCCCTCTGCGATCGCCGGAATTGCCGGCAAATAGGCGTCGGTGGAAAGTGGGCCTAATGCTGTCAATGCAGCCAACATAAGAATCAGGCCCGGAATCGGGATCTGTTTGGTGCTCATGGGAAACCTGTATCAATAAAAAAGACTGGCTCTGCATGAGAGGGCGCAGAGCCAGGTACAAATGAGGAAACAACTGAAGTGTAGTGTAATATACATTACAATAAAGTGCCCTGTCCATTGATATGGGCACGAATATTCTTGTAGTGGCCTGTTATAATGTCGCTGCATTTCCACAAAGAATGAGCCATGAGTAACGATCAAGCAGAACCCGAAACCCGACCCTGTGGTTTGACCCCCAAGGGCCTGGAGCGCCAGAAACGCATTCTGGACGCAGCGCGAGACGTGTTTATCGAGCAGGGCTACGATAACGCCAGTATCAACGACATCATGTGTCGTGCGGGTGGATCATTGAGTACGCTGTACCGCCTGTTTGGCAACAAGCTGGGCCTGTTTGAGGCGATGATGACACAGACCTCGAACCGGGTATTCAGCGCCTTTGAAGCGGTGGAGTGTGCCATCAAACGTCAGGAAACCCCTGAACAGGCACTCAAGCGCTATGGTCACCTGATGCTGGAGCGTGTTTTATCGCCAGAAGCCGTAGGCCTGTACCGCCTGGTTGCCATGGACTGCAGCAGTGAGCGGGAGCGGATCCAGTCTCTTTTCTATGAACAGGGGCCAAAACGCATCAACGACAAACTGGGCGCCTATCTGCAGTCGCAGGTTGAACAGGGAAATATGCGCATTCGTGATACTGAAATGGCCGCGTATCAGTTTATGGAGATGGTGAAGGGCAACTTTCAGCTAAGGTCTTTGATGGGTATTGAAATCAGCGAGGCCGAGCGCGAGCTGGCGGTGGAACAGGCAGTGGAGTTGTTCCTGTACGGCGCCACTTGCCGCTGAATCGGTCCCGTCGGCGGCAAAGCTGTTGTCAGCGCAGTAAATACGGTATCTTAAGCGGAATTTTGTACCCGAAAACACTTGTATCTGACAATAACGGCACCGAATCCGCTTATGATTATCAAACCGAAAATTCGTGGCTTCATCTGTACCACTACCCACCCGGTTGGCTGTGAAGCCAACGTGCGCGAACAGATCCAGTACACCAAGGCCCAGGGCAAGATCGAGAATGGTCCCAAGCGTGTACTGGTGATTGGCTCTTCCAGTGGCTATGGTCTGTCTTCTCGTATCGCTGCTGCCTTCGGCAGTGATGCCGCCACCATCGGTGTCTTCTTCGAAAAACCGGGTACCGAGCGCAAGCCGGGTACTGCGGGCTGGTACAACGCTGCGGCGTTCGACAAGCTGGCGAAAGAAGCCGGTCTTTACTCAAAAAGCCTGAACGGTGATGCTTTCTCCCATGAAGCGAAACAGAAAACCATCGATCTGATCAAGGAAGACCTGGGTCAGGTCGATCTGGTGGTCTACTCACTGGCGTCTCCTGTGCGTAAAATGCCGGATTCCGGTGAAGTCGTGCGCTCCGTGCTCAAGCCGATTGGCGAGCCGTACCGCTCCACGGCTATCGACACCAACAAGAACGTGATCACCGAAGCTGAAATTGAACCGGCAACGGAAGAGGAAGTGGCCAACACCGTTACCGTGATGGGCGGTGAAGACTGGGAACTCTGGATCAACGCTCTGGAAGATGCCGGTGTTCTGGCTGACAACTGTAAAACGGTTGCTTACAGCTATATCGGTACCGATATTACCTGGCCGATTTACTGGCACGGTGCTCTGGGCAAGGCCAAACAGGATCTGGACCGTGCCGCAGACGAGCTGAACAACAAGCTTTCAGCGGCTCACAATGGTCAGGCTAATGTGGCTGTCCTCAAATCCGTAGTGACCCAGGCAAGCTCCGCCATTCCCGTCATGCCGCTCTACCTGTCCATGGTATTCAAGGTTATGCGCGAGCAGGGCCTGCATGAAGGCTGCATGGAGCAGGTCCACCGTCTGTTCCAGACCGGTCTGTATGGTTCGACTGCCGAGATGGATGATGGCAACCGCTTCCGCCTGGATGACTGGGAGTTGCGTGAAGATGTTCAGCAGGCCTGCCGTGATCTGTGGCCGCAGGTCACCACTGAAAACCTGTTCGATCTGACCGACTACCAGCTGTACAAAGACGAGTTCCTCAAGCTGTTCGGCTTTGGTATCGAAGGGATTGATTACGAAGAAGATGTGAATCCGGCAGTTGAGTTCGACGTTCAGGATATCTGATACGTCAATTGACTGCGCTTTATTAAAGCCCCAGCGGTGCTGCCGCATGGGGCTTTTTTTACAGCCATTCGGCTGAATCCAGACCGGCAAGGGTCTGGCCCCCACCTGATGAACATGAGTAAGGATCCGCTATGATGTTCAAAATGCTCTTGCCCTGTGCCTTATCCGCACTGATTGCTGCACCTGTTATTGCTGCCAATGATGTACGTGGTTCTGAAGACCATCCATTGCTGTCACGCTTTCCCGATACTTACATCAAAAGCTATTACACCAGTGAATACGATGAGTTTCTGGTCGCGACTGGGCCGCGAACGGGTGGTGAGTTGCCGCCGGTTTTACGCCTTGAAGGTAAGGTAACCACGCTGGGTTATGAAGCCAACGAGCGTAAATATTCTGCATTGCAGGTTTTCCGTAACTACGAGAAGGCATTTGCCAAGGCCGGCTTTACCCCTATCTTCACTTGTCGTAATGATGACGAGTGTGGTGGCAAGTTCGTAAACAAGCTCTACTGGTATGGCAATTCGGCACGCCGTGGGCGTGACAAGGGCCTGGATGCACCCAACTTGCATGGTAGCCGCCATCAATATTTCTACTGGTCGGGCAAAGCTGAGGTACAGGGTAAAGAAACCTATGCCAGCCTGTTGGTTGCTCAGACCAGTGGCGGGCGTTTCCCGACCAAAGCCGTCCTGGATATTGGCGAGATCGAGTCATTAGACGATGACCGCATCAGCATCGATCTGGACGGGATGAGCAAGTCATTGGCAGAAACCGGTAAAGTCGAACTGGAAGGTGTGTTGTTCGATACAGCGAAAGCCAGCTTGAAGGCTGAGTCTGCAGAAGTGGTCGCTACAATTGCTGAATATTTGGGCAACCACGCTGATCAGTCTTTCTATGTGGTTGGCCATACGGACAGCCAGGGTGCCTTCGATTTCAATATGAAATTGAGCCAGGACCGCGCTGACACCGTGGTGCGCACGCTGGTACAGGAGCATGGCATTGCAGCAGCACGTTTAAAGTCTGTTGGCGTTGGTCCTGTCAGCCCGGTGATGAGTAACTCATCCGATAATGGCCGTTCTGAAAATCGCCGTGTTGAATTGGTTTTGGCGGACTAGAACAGAAAGCAGGGCCGCTGATGGGCGGCCCTGCAGTGTATGCTGAAGGGGTGGAGTGGGTACTAAGTAAAAGTACCTCTAATTAACTTTGAACAACTTCCAGGTTGTTCACCACGCGTTTCACGTCATCGGTTTTGCGAGCGATGGCTTCGGCCAAATCACTTTCAGCCGCGCTGGCTACCTGGCCATTCAGTGTGACAACACCTTCTTTCGTGTCGATGTTAATATCAACGGCACTCACTTCTGATTCAAACATGTAGCGTGATTTGAGCACTGTGGTCACCTTGGCATCCGTCATGGAACTAACCAGCGAGCTGTCAGTGCTGTTCTTGTCATTAATGACACTCAGCTCATTCTCGACCATCTGGACACCGTCGATACCTTCGACCAGTTCTTCCGCCAGTTCCTTGTCGACTTCATTGGCGACTTTACCGCTCAGAATGACTGTACCCTGATTAACATCGGTGTTGATATCGAATGAATTCAGGTTGGTGTTCATCAGCAATACGGTTTCAGCCTTACCGTCTAGCCAGGCATCGTGACTTTGGTCTTTCCAGTCATTAGCAAGAGCATGGTTGGCACCCAGCAGTGCGCCTGAAAGTGAAATGGCAGTCATTGTTTTGGCTAGCGTATTCATGAAAATCTCCTTTTCAATGAGGTCACTTGGATACATAGCGAATACCGTGCCAATTTATAAGTATTTGTAATTAAAGGGTTTTAATAATTCTGTCCGCTGATTTATTGTGAGGTGAATGAACTTTTTACCGATTGGAATGAAATAAATGCCCACAAGCCACTAATGGCTATCCAGGCCTGTTTGGATCTGCTCGTCCGTTACCTTCAAGGCTGCAAGGACGTTTGCCAGCGCCAGACGCAA
Source organism: Marinobacterium stanieri (assembly GCF_900155945.1). Classification (GTDB taxonomy): domain Bacteria; phylum Pseudomonadota; class Gammaproteobacteria; order Pseudomonadales; family Balneatricaceae; genus Marinobacterium; species Marinobacterium stanieri. The sequence goes on along the minus strand of NZ_FTMN01000007.1, from coordinate 32,555 downwards.
TTCCGGGGTTTGAATATGGGCAAGGTGCTGTTTGCCTTCAACCAGCAGCTTCTGATGGGTGCTTCTTATTACCTGCGTGTGTTTGTGAAGGTGTGAGTTGCCTGCCTCGTTCTGTGAAACTCCGAACTCTCTATGATCAGGCAGATCAGGTGAGGTGATACGCGTCTGTAAGCTCGAAAACAGGAACAGCGATAATGAGTGGTGATAAAGGGCCAGCGACCTGAGTCGCAGGCGCTTATCCAGATGTGAGGTGTGGCTGCTCAAAAGCTTGAGGTGCAGTGATTGGTCTAACAGTGTGTCAGCAAAGGGGAGCAAGCGGGATTCTTCAATGTGTCGGCAAGCCATAGGTCATTCATCTATACCGGGTTAAGAGGGTGTCTTCAGTTCATATTCAATTCACGTACCAGCTCTTAATCTGCGGTAAACGGCATAAACAGGTGTCATTCAAACGGTATTGACGGTATTTTTTATAAGGCGTCAGTAATTTTTACAGGGTGCAATAAAGCCCTCTGTAATAGACAGGGAGTATTGATGACAAAGCCAAAGGCGTTCATACATGTGGAAACGGAGCCTCAGTGCCATCTTTTTAATGACTGTGAGGCTCTGGCCGGTTTTGACATCACTCAGAGCCATGCAGAGTGGGTGGAAGAGCTGGTCGGCCTATCCCCGGTACTTGCCATTATAGAAAGCGCAAATATCAGCGCGCGAGAATCAGATGTCTTGATCCAGTCAGGTATTTTGAATACCACTGAATTTGTATTTGTATCCCCTGGGGCGCCAAATCCGCACCTTGATGTGCTGGTGAAGAAATCCGCAGCAGTACATTTAAGAACCCCCATAGACCCGGAGTTTTTGCAGGATTTTTGCCGTGATCTGCTGCAGGATCTGGAATCAGAAAGCGCCGACAGCCCGGCCGTGAACAACAGCTCACTGGATCAGTTCGGCCTACTCGTGGGCTCGTCAAATGTGATGAAGCACCTCTATCGAACACTTCGACGTGTAGCCCGATCAACCGCCAGTGTGCTGGTTGAGGGTGAAAGTGGAGTCGGCAAGGAACTGGTTGCAAATACCATTCATTTGGCCAGTGCGAGGGCTGAAGCCCCCTTTGTTGCGATTAACTGTGGTGCCTTGAGCCCCGATCTTATCGACAGTGAGCTTTTCGGTCATATCAAGGGTGCGTTTACCGGTGCCGTGCGTGATCATCAGGGTGTGTTTGAGCAAGCACAGGGCGGTACCCTGTTTCTCGATGAAGTGACAGAAATGCCGCTGGATCATCAGGTTAAACTTCTAAGAGTGCTGGAAACCGGAGAATACAGGCCCGTGGGCAGTCAGCGATTGTTACGTGCTGATGTACGTATTCTGGCGGCAACCAACAGAGATCCGCAGCAAGCGATCACGGAAGGCCACCTGCGAGAAGACCTGTATTTTCGTCTCGCGCACTTTCCCATCAATGTACCGCCCTTGCGTGAGCGGGAAGGGGACATACTGGGACTGGCCGAACACTTTCTCGCTTATCGAAATGCCGCAGAAGGAGGGCAACTGGGTTTCTCCGATTCTGCGAAGGCGTCCATACAGGCCCATAGTTGGCCTGGTAATGTGCGTGAACTGAAACATGTTATTGAGCGTGCGGCGATCCTGGCAGACGAGATGATTACCGAAGAGCACCTGGTGCTGGAGAATCCTCCGCCAAACTTTGAAGAGCGCCTGGAGGTGCCGACCGGCACGTCACTGGAAGAGATAGAGCGTGAAGCTATCACCCAGACCCTCACTGAGAATGAAGGCAATAAAACCCAGACGGCTCAGCAGCTGGGCATCAGTGTGAAGACGCTCTATAACAAACTCGACAAATACGAGGCACTGGATTCTTAACCTTTCCAGGTAATCAGCCGGGTGTACGTGCGGTGACTTCGATCACACGAATAGCCCCGCTTTCAAGGTTGTGCACCAGGTTCTTGCCCATGGCCGCAAAGCGCTTGCCCAGTATCATGGCTGGAGACAAGGGAGCTTTCACCCGCGTGTGTGATGTTTCCTTGGCCAGCTGGCGCCTGCGCCAGTCTATGGCTTCCTGACTCCAGTCTTCCAGGGTGATATCGTTGACGCCGGCCTGTTGCAAGCGTGCCCTGAGCGCCGTATCAGTGAGCAGGTGAGACTGGCTTGAGTGTGCGGCCCAGGGTACGGGAAACTGCATGGCTTCCGGGCTCTCACCCTCAACCACTTCATGCATCACCAACTGCCCGCCGGGCTTGAGTACCCGTCGGCACTCTTGCAGCACCTGCAAGTCATCCGGCATGTTGAGAAAGCTGTGCTGGAACAGAATCAGGTCGATACTGGCATCAGCCAGGGGCAAGTGGTGGGCATCGCCTGTCAGGACAGGGTTGTTTACTTCACCGGTATAACAACGGTTAAGGCCCTGGTTCAGGCGGTTCAGATCATGGGTGATATCCAGCCCAATCAGTTGTACTCCAAGAGAAGCGGCTTGACGCATAAGGCCGCCAGCGCCCGATCCGATATCCAGCACATGTGTGTGCCGTTTGGGGTCCAGATGGCATAGCAGGCGTTCAGACGCCTTAATACCGCCAATATGGAGCTGGTCCAGTGGCGCGAGCTGATAGAGGTCCGCGCCGTTCGGATAGGCCGCCTGCACTTTCTCAATGACAGCCTGAGGATCCAGTTCCTGCTGGTAGTGTTGGTCAATACTCATTATCCAAAACGCCGGCACAGGGCCGGCGTTGTCCTCCTGGGTATGCATCAGGCCTGATCAGTCATCCAGGCCCAGTTCAGCGATGGAGATTTCACGCATTTTGAACTTCTGGATCTTGCCGGTCACCGTCATCGGGAATTCCTGCACAAATTTGAAGTAGCGCGGAATCTTGAAGTGGGTGATTTTGCCTTTGCAGAACTCGCGCAGATCTTCAGCGCTGACTTCTTCGGCATCGCCATGCAGCTTGATCCAGGCGATCAGCTCTTCACCGTATTTCTTGTCCGGTACGCCGGTTACCTGTACTTCCGATACGGCGGGGTGGGTATACAGGAACTCTTCGATCTCTTTCGGGTAGACGTTTTCGCCACCACGAATGACCATATCCTTGATACGGCCCACGATCTGGATGTAACCCTCGTCGTCCATGGTGGCCAGGTCGCCGGTGTGCATCCAGCCCGCCTCGTCGATGGCATCGGCGGTGGCGTGCTCGTTGTTCCAGTACTTCAGCATGACACTGTAGCCACGGGTGCAGAGTTCACCGATTTCACCACGCGGTACGATCTGGCCAGTACCCGGGTCAACCACCTTGCTCTCAAGATGCGGTTGGGTACGGCCAACAGTGGATACACGCTTTTCGATGCTGTCATTGGCGCCGGTCTGGGTGGATACCGGGCTGGTTTCCGTCATGCCGTAAGCGATCTGGACCTCGGACATGTTCATCTTGTTGATGACCTGCTTCATCACCTCGGTGGGGCAGATGGAGCCGGCCATGATGCCGGTGCGCAGGGTAGACAGGTCAAAGCTTTCGAACTCCGGGTGATCCAGTTCGGCAATGAACATGGTCGGTACGCCGTACAGGGCGGTGGCCTTCTGTGAGTGAACCGCTTTCAACACGGAAGTGGGTTCAAAGCCTTCATCCGGGTAGATCATGGTAGCGCCGTGGGTAACACAGCCCAGGTTACCCATCACCATGCCGAAGCAATGATACAGCGGCACCGGAATCACCAGGCGATCTTCACTGGTGAAGCCCATGCTTTCAGCAACAAAGAAACCGTTGTTGAGGATATTGTGGTGCGACAGGGTAGCGCCCTTGGGGAAACCGGTAGTGCCGGAGGTGTACTGGATGTTGATCGCTTCATCGAACTGCAGGGTGGCTTGCAGGTCGGCCAGGTCCTTTTCGGGTGTCTGCTCGGCCTGCTCCATCATGTCCGCCCAGCGCCACATGCCGGCATGCTTCTCGCTGGAAAGGTTAATTACGCATTCCAGTTCCGGCAGTTTCTGTGACTTGAGTTTACCCTCGGCGGAGGCTTTTAGCTCCGGTGCCAGCTCATACAGCATGCCGCGGTAATCGGACGACTTGAAGCTGTCGGCAGTGATGAGGAAGCGCGCGCCGGACTGGTTCAGGGCGTACTCCAGCTCATGGGTGCGGTAGGCCGGGTTGATGTTGACCAGAATGGCACCGATTTTGGCGGTAGCGAACTGGGATACCGTCCACTCGGAGCAGTTGGGCGACCAGACACCGACGCGGTCACCTTTGCGTACGCCCAGCGCCATCAGGGCGCGGGCGCACTGATTGACCTGTTGCTGCAGCTCGCGGTAGCTCCAGTGAATATCCTGATGCAGCACGATAAGGGCATCGTTATCCGGGTATTGATTGGCGATCTCATCAAATTTGTCGCCAATGGTCATGCCGATCAGCGGCTTGTCGGCAGTGCTGCTGGTATAGCTTGGAAGTGTGTTGCTCATCGTTATGACTCCAATTTTTTGTTGTTATCCAGTCTGATGACAAAGTGAACCCGTTAACGGAAGCGGGCGTGATATTCGGGGTTCGGCTGCATATCTACTGCGCTGGCGACGCGGTTGGTCATGTTGTAGAAGCCGGCCACGTTGGCAATATCCCAGATGCCGCGCTCACTGAAACCTGCATCACGCAGCACCTGACGATCATCTTCGGAGATCTCGGCCGGGCTGACGGTCAGTTTGTGGGCAAAGTCGAGCATGGCACGCTGGCGCGGTTCCAGCTCAGCGACACGATAGTTCATCACCATCAGCTCACCCAGAGCGGGGTCACCGGAGTATTCGCGAACGGCTGCGCCATGTGCTGTGAGGCAGTAGTAACAGTTGTTGTTGGAGGAGACCACCACCGCGATCATCTCGCGCTCCAGTGGAGTCAATTCGCTCTCGCCAAACATCAGCTCGTTGTAGAAGCGCGTAAAGACCTCGAACTGCGCCATGTTCTGGCTATAGGCGGTCAATACATTGGGCACCATGCCCAGTTTTTCATCGCATTTGCCGAAGTATTTCTGCACGTCTTCGGGCAGTTGATGCCGCTCGGGGATGGGCAGATCCAGGGCGGTAATATGATCGGGCTGTGACATCCTGTGTTCCCCTTTTTATCGTTATGCGGGCGTTGTATCAAAGCACTTTATTGGTTGCATTCGCCCAATGCCTGGGCGACTTTTGAGCCGTTATGACGGCCCAGCTCTCGGGTAATCCAGTGACCGGTATCGACTACGGCCTGAAGGTTGATCCCGGTTTTGATGCCCAGGCCTTCGAGCAGATAGAGCACATCTTCTGTGGCAACGTTGCCGGACGCGCCCTTGGCGTAGGGGCATCCCCCCAGGCCAGCGGTTGAGCTGTCGATCACGGAGACGCCTTCCTCAAGTACGGCGTAGAGGTTGGCCAGCGCCTGTCCATAGGTATCATGAAAATGTGCCGCGATGCGATCCATGGGCACCTCTTTTGCCACCGCTTCAAGCATCTGCTTGGCTTTCAGCGGTGTACCCTTGCCGATGGTGTCACCCAGGGAGACTTCATAGCAGCCCATATCCATCAGGGCGCGACTGACAGCCGCAACCTGGGCGGGCGCTATATCACCGGCATAGGGACAACCGAGAACGGTAGAGACATAACCACGGACACGTATACCGGCGGCCTGTGCCTGCTCCATCACGGGGACAAAACGTTCAAGGCTTTCGGCGATGGAACAGTTGATGTTTTTTTGCGAGAACGCCTCGGAGGCGGCGGCAAAGACCGCGACCTCCGGGGTGTTGGCGGCAATGGCGCCTTCAAGCCCCTTCAGATTGGGCGTCAGGGCGGAGTAGGTCACGCCCGAACGACGGTCAATCCCGGCCATTACTGCCGCGGCATCGCCCATCTGCGGCACCCACTTGGGTGAGACAAAACTGGCCGCTTCGATGTGTGACACGCCAGCGTTCGCCAGTCGGTTGATCAGTTCCACCTTGGTTTCGGTAGGAATGATCGGCCCCGGCTCATTCTGCAGGCCATCGCGCGGGCCAACCTCAACAATACGAACCTGTTGCGGAAAGCTCATCAGGCGGCCTCCTCATCGTCCAGGTCGACCGAGATAAGCTCGGCGCCTTCGGACACCAGGTCGCCTTCGGCAAAGAAAATCTCGCTGACCGTGCCGGCGGCCGGTGCCTTGATGGAGTGTTCCATCTTCATTGCTTCCATGATGACCAGTGTCTGGCCGGCTTCAACCTGATCGCCAGCGCTGACCAGTACGGCTACCACAGAGCCGTTCATTGGTGCCTGCAGGCCGCCTTCGCTGGCCTGGTCTTCCAGACCATACTGCTCACGGTGCTGGGCACAGTGGAAAGATTCGCCTTCATGGAACAGCACCAGCTGGTCTTGATGCAGGTCGCCGCAGATGCTGAAGCGGTGTCCGTTAACCGTAGCCTGCAGACGATCATCCTCAAGGCTGGCGCGCACGTTGTAGCTGCTGTCACCGATGCAGATCTCGTAGTGATCATCCTGCTCCAGAATACTGAGCTGATGCTGAACGTCATCACTGAGCAGCGTCATGGGGCGCGCATATTGTGAGTTCAGGCGCCAGCTGTTCTGGCGGGCAAAGGGCGAGAAGGGGTCTGCCGGCAAGGTTTGCTCAGCTTTGCTGCGCAGCAGAAAGAAGCAGGCGCTCAATACCAGCCCCAGGTTCTCGTCCAGTTGCGCGGGCGGAAACAGCAGGTCTTCATGCTTGCCAATGAAGCCTGTATCCAGATCCTCTTCGCGGAAAGGTGCTGAATCGGCCAACGCATGCAGGAAGCGGATGTTGGTCTTCACGCCGCTTATGCGATATTCCTCCAGCGCTTGTACCATGCGATTGATAGCGCGCTCGCGGTTGTCGTCCCAAACCACCAGTTTGGCGATCATCGGGTCATAATGGATGCTGACTTCGTCACCCTCAACCACGCCGGTATCGACGCGCACATGGGTATTCTCGTCGGGCGTACGCAGGTAACGCAGGGTGCCGGTGGCCGGCAGGAAGTCGTTATCCGGGTCTTCCGCATAGATACGGGCTTCCAGTGCATGGCCGCGCAAGCGGATCTGATCCTGCTGCAGCGGCAGGGCTTCACCGTTGGCGACACGCAGCTGCCATTCAACCAGGTCCTGACCGGTGATCATTTCGGTTACCGGATGCTCCACCTGCAGACGGGTGTTCATTTCCATGAAATAGAAAGAACCATCCACGTCATAAAGGAACTCCACGGTGCCGGCGCCAACGTAATCAATCGCCTGGGCGGCACGCACAGCCGCTTCACCCATCGCCTTGCGGGTTTCTTCGCTCAGACCGGGGGCGGGGGCTTCCTCCAGTACTTTCTGGTGACGACGCTGCACCGAACAGTCGCGCTCGGCCAGATAGACGCCGTTGCCCTGGCTGTCGCAGAACACCTGAATTTCCACGTGACGTGGCTGGGTCAGGTATTTCTCGATCAGCATGCCCGGGTTGCCGAAGGCATTCTTGGCTTCACGCTGGGCAGCAGCCAGGGCTTCGTCGAATTCGGACATGGCTTCAACCACGCGCATACCCTTACCGCCGCCGCCAGCAACGGCTTTCAGTAGCAGCGGGAAGCCGCATTTTTCGGCTTCAGCACGCAGCAGGTCAGGAGACTGGTCATCGCCATGGTAGCCCGGCACCAGCGGTACGCCGGCATCCTGCATGATCGCCTTGGCGGCGGACTTGGAGCCCATGGATGCGATGGCGGAAGCGGGCGGGCCGATGAATACGATGTCGTTGGCTTCACAGGCCTTGGCGAAGTCGGTGTTCTCGGACAGGAAGCCGTAACCCGGATGGATTGCCTGAGCACCGCTGGCCTTGGCCACTTCGATGATCTTGTCGGCACGCAGGTAGCTTTCGCTGCTCGGCGCAGGGCCCAGCAGGAAGGCTTCGTCGGCCATGGCAACATGACGGGCGTGGCGGTCGGCCTCGGAATAGACGGCAACGCAACGGATACCCAGACGGTGGGCAGTCTGGATCACTCGGCAGGCGATCTCGCCACGGTTGGCAATCAGAATCTTGTTAAACATGACTTATTCCTCGATCCAGTTCGGTGTGCGCTTGCCCAGGAAAGCACTCAGACCTTCCTGACCTTCTTCACTGACACGGATATCGGCAATGCGGTGGGCCGTGTCATCGATGACCGACTGGTCAATGGGTTTCTGGCTGACGGCGAAAATCAGGTCCTTGGCGGCATTCATGGCCTGAGGGCTGTTACGGCGCAGCTTGGCAATGAAGCGGTTGCAGGCTTCGTCGAGCAGATCAGCATCCGGAACCACCTCATGGACAAGGCCTGCATCGGCTGCGATTCTGGCGCTGAAGGGCTCGGCGGTCAGGAAGTAGCGTCGGGACAGACGCTCACCGATTGCCTGTACTACATAAGGACTGATGACGGCCGGAATGAGGCCGATCTTCACTTCGCTCAGGCAGAACGAGCTCTGTTCGGTGGCGATGACGATGTCGCAGCAGGCGGCAAGGCCTACGGCGCCACCGTAGGCGGCACCCTGTACCAGACCGATGGTCGGCTTGCTAAGGTTGTTCAGCACTTCCATCAGACGGGCCAGCTGACCGGCATCTTCAAGGTTTTCCTGATGGCTGTTCTGAGCCATCCGCTTCATCCAGCCAAGGTCAGCCCCGGCAGAGAAGTTGCGGCCGTTGGAGCGTAATACCAGCACCCGCACCTCAGGGTTACGGTCAGTGGCTTCCAGGGCCTCGATCAGTGCTGCAATGATGCTGTCGTCAAAGGCATTATGTACCTCGGGACGGTTCAGCGTCAGTGTCGCGACGCCCGCGGCGGATACCTCCAGCAGCACAGTGTTATTGTTATTTTCCATAGCGCTTTCCTTTATATGGCAGCGATTACATGCGGAAGACGCCGAAGCGGGTCTCTTCGACCGGCTTGTTCAGTGCGGCGGACAGGCCCATGCCGATAACATCACGTGTCTGGGCCGGATCAATGACGCCGTCATCCCAGAGGCGAGCGCTGGCATAATAAGGATGGCCCTGGTGCTCGTAGGTATCGATAATCGGCTTTTTGAAGGCGGCTTCATCTTCCACCGGCCATTCTTCACCCGCACGCTCCATACCGTCACGCTTGACTGTAGCCAGAACGCCAGCGGCCTGCTCGCCACCCATCACGGAGATACGGGCGTTAGGCCACATCCACAGGAAGTTGGGGCTGTAGGCACGGCCACACATGCCGTAGTTGCCGGCACCGAAGCTGCCGCCAATCAGAACGGTCAGCTTGGGTACATTGGCGCAGGCAACCGCCGTCACCATCTTGGCACCGTGTTTGGCAATACCGTCAGATTCGGCTTTCTGACCGACCATGAAGCCGGTGATGTTCTGCAGGAACAGCAGAGGGATCTTGCGCTGGCAGCACAGCTCGATGAAGTGAGCGCCTTTCTGGGCGGAATCTCCGAACAGGATGCCGTTGTTGGCCACAATACCGACCGGGTAGCCATGCACATGAGCGAAGCCGGTGACCAGTGTGGTGCCGTAGTACTTCTTGAATTCGTCGAATTCAGAACCATCGACGATACGGGCAATCACTTCACGCACGTCAAACGGCTTGCGCAGATCGGTCCCCACAATGCCGTACAGTTCATCGGCAGAGTAGAGCGGTGACTCGGGTTTGCGCAGGTTAAGGTCGTTCAGCTGCTTGCGGTGGTTCAGATTCTTCACGCAGTCGCGGGCGATTTGCAGGGCGTGCTGATCGTTCTCGGCATAGTGATCGGCCACACCGGACGTTTTACAGTGCACATCGGCACCGCCCAGGTCTTCAGCGCTGACCACTTCACCGGTGGCCGCTTTTACCAGTGGCGGGCCGGCCAGGAAGATGGTGCCCTGGTTACGTACGATGATGGACTCGTCAGCCATGGCGGGTACGTAAGCACCACCGGCGGTACAGAGGCCCATCACCACGGCGATCTGCGGAATGCCCTTGGATGACATGCGTGCCTGGTTGAAAAAGATGCGGCCGAAGTGATCGCGGTCCGGGAATACATCATCCTGACGCGGCAGGTTGGCGCCACCGGAGTCGACCAGGTAGATGCAGGGCAGGTGGTTCTGTTCAGCAATTTCCTGCGCACGCAGGTGCTTCTTAACCGTAACCGGATAGTAGGTGCCACCTTTAACGGTCGCGTCGTTGGCCACGATCATGCACTCGACACCACTGACACGGCCAATCCCGGTGATGATACCGGCAGCCGGCACGTCTTCTTCATAGACGTCGTAACCGGCCATCTGCGACAGTTCGAGGAAGGGGGAGCCTTCATCGATCAGCGCGTTGATACGTTCACGGGGCAGCAGTTTGCCGCGAGACAGGTGACGTTCCTGATACTTGGGGCCACCGCCCTGTTCAATCTGCGCGATCTTGTCACGCAGGTCACCAACAGCGGCGTCCATGGCGTCATGGTTGGCGCGGAACTCGTCCGAGCGCGGATTTACTTTGCTATGCAGTTGAGTCATCGAAAGGCTCCTCGCTGTACCGGGCAGGCGTGCTGCCCGGCAACGTTGGATTATTCTTATTTGTTGAGGAACAGCTCACGGCCGATCAGCATGCGACGGATTTCAGAAGTACCGGCGCCGATCTCGTAGAGCTTGGCATCACGCAGCAGGCGGCCAGTCGGGAATTCATTAATGTAGCCGTTGCCGCCCAGCAGCTGGATGGCATCCAGTGCGACCTTGGTGGCCATTTCGGCAGAGTAGAGGATGGCACCGGCCGCATCCTTGCGAGAGGTCTCGCCGCGGTCCGCAGCCATGGCCGCCATGTATACATAGGATTTGGCGGCATTCATCTGGGTATACATGTCGGCAACCTTGCCCTGTACCAGCTCGAACTCGCCGATGGCCTGGCCAAACTGCTTACGGTCACGGATATAAGGAACCACAATATCCATGGCTGCCTGCATGATGCCCAGCGGGCCGCCGGACAGTACCAGGCGCTCATAGTCGAGGCCGCTCATCAGGACTTTTACGCCGCCATTCAGTTCGCCCAGGATGTTCTCCTTGGGTACCTTGGCGTCCTGGAAGACCAGCTCACAGGTGTTGGAGCCACGCATGCCCAGCTTGTCCAGTTTCTGTGCCTGGGTGAAACCTTCGGTGTCACGTTCAACGATGAAAGCGGTAATGCCTTTGGGGCCGGCTGCCGGTTCGGTTTTGGCATAGATAACATAGACGTTGGCATCCGGGCCGTTGGTGATCCACATCTTGTTGCCGTTCAGCACATAGTGGTCACCGGCATCACGGGCGGTGAGCTTCATGGACACTACATCGGAACCGGCATTAGGTTCGGACATGGCCAGCGCACCGATATGTTCGCCGCTGATCAGCTTGGGCAGGTACTTGGCACGCTGCTCGTCATTACCGTTGCGGTGAATCTGGTTCACACACAGGTTGGAATGGGCACCGTATGAAAGGCCGACAGACGCTGAGGCACGGCTGATCTCTTCCATGGCGATGACGTGGGCCAGGTAGCCCATCTCGACACCACCCCATTCTTCCTTGACGGTAATACCCAGCAAGCCCATGTCGCCAAACTTTTGCCAGAGATCGTTGGGGAAGGCGTTTTCCTGGTCGATCGCTTCCGCACGGGGTGCGATTTCCTGGGCTGCGAAGCTGTTGATCTGCTCGCGCAGCATATCGATGGTATCGCCCAGTCCGAAGTTCAGTTCAGAGTATGCAGAGATCATCTAGTCCACCTTTATTGTTATTGGGCCGATGCCAGGGGCTTATTCGGCTGTCATCTGTTTCTTGCTTTCGAGTTCGCTCAGGGCTTCCAGGCAACGCGATTCGGCGTTATCAAGCTCCAGTTGCACCATGGCGATGTCCTTTAGCTGCTGTTCCAGCTCGGCACGTTTGCCGTTAATCGTCTTCAATAGCAGTTGCAGCTGCTTTTCACTGCCGCTCAGGGAGTCGTCCCAGAGATCAAACAGCTCGCGTGTCTCGGCCAGTGAGAAGCCCAGACGTTTGCCGCGCAGTATGAGTTTCAGACGAACCCGGTCCTTGCTGCTGTAAATGCGTGTCTGGCCCCGGCGAGAAGGGTGTAACAAACCCTGATCCTCATAGAAGCGGATGCTGCGGGTTGTTACATCGAACTCGGCGGCGAGTTCACTGATTGAGTAGGTCTTGCTTATCAAGGCTGCAATCCTGTTGTGATCGTTTTTACCGAGGCTAAATGAAGTTTACGTTAACGTAAAGTGTCACTTGTGCTTTTTTTAGCCCGTCCAATAAATTTTAAAATAGTCTAAGTGGTTGTATTTAAATACATATATGGTGATTTAAAGGCATTGAAACTGTACGTATTAGACCAAAGTAGTAATTGTATTCCCCTAGGGTAAATTGCTAGTTTGCATTCGTACCTTACGTGAAGGTAAAAAATTCGACGCCAAGTGCGAAAGCCAGCATAAAAACAACAAGAGGCTTGGTTTACACATGAGTGCAGACTACGTTCTCGAGACCCGTAACCTTATTAAAGCGTTTAAGGGTTTCACCGCGGTCGACGACGTTAACCTCCAGGTGACGCGCGGCCATATACATGCCTTGATCGGCCCTAACGGTGCCGGCAAGACAACCGTATTCAACCTGTTGACCAAGTTTTTGACGCCGACCTCCGGCCAGATTCTGTTCAACGGCAAGGATATTACTGACATGAAACCGGCGGCCATTGCGCGTGCCGGGGTCATTCGCTCCTTCCAGATTTCTGCTGTGTTTCCGCATCTGACTGTGCTGGAAAACGTACGCATCGCGTTGCAACGCAAGGAAGGCAACAGTTTCCATTTCTGGCGCCCACAATCGGTTCTTAACAAGTTGAACGATCGTGCCGTTGAGTTGCTGGAATCTGTCGGCCTTGCCGAGTTCGCTGATGCGCAAACGGTAGACCTTTCCTATGGTCGCAAACGTGCCCTGGAAATCGCCACCACACTGGCACTTGAACCTGAACTGATGCTGCTTGATGAGCCGACGCAGGGGATGGGCCACGAAGATGTGGGCCTGGTGGCCGACCTGATCAAGAAGGTGTCCAAGGACCGCACCATTCTGATGGTCGAGCACAACCTGCATGTGGTCTCCAAACTGGCAGATCGCATTACGGTTCTTCAGCGTGGCGCCATTCTCACCGAAGGTGATTATGCAACGGTTTCGGCTGATCCGCGTGTGCGTGAAGCCTACATGGGTACCGCAGCCAGTGAAGAACAGGACCGCTTGAACGCTGAAGCGGCGGCTGAAGAGGCACGCAAGGAGGAAGTACAGGCATGAGCACGCACAGGGAAAAACTGCGTATCGACGATCTGCACGCCTTCTACGGTGAGTCACACATTCTGCATGGCATCGATATGACGGTGATGCAGGGTGAGCTGGTGACACTGCTGGGCCGTAACGGTGCCGGCCGTTCCACCACGCTGCGTGCGATCATGAATATGGTCGGTCGTCGTACCGGTTCCATCAATATTAACGGTAACGAAACCATCAATATGCCGGCGCACAAGATTGCGCACCTGGGTCTGGGCTACTGTCCGGAAGAACGTGGCATCTTTTCCAGCCTTAATGTGGAAGAGAACCTGCTGCTGCCGCCTTCGGTTCGCTCTGACGGCATGAGTGTGGATGAGCTCTATGAGATGTTTCCCAACCTCTACGAGCGTCGTTACAGCCAGGGTACCCGCCTTTCCGGTGGTGAGCAGCAGATGCTGGCCCTGGCACGCATTCTCCGCTCTGGTGCCAACATTCTGTTGCTTGATGAGATTACCGAGGGTCTGGCTCCGGTTATCGTGCAGAAGTTGGGCGAGGTTCTGGTCAAGCTGAAGGAGCGTGGTTTGACCATTCTACTGGTGGAGCAGAACTTCCGTTTTGCTGCCCCAATTGCCGACCGTCACTACGTCATGGAACACGGTCATATTGTCGAGGAAGTCCATGCTCACGAGCTGGAAGCCAAGACTGAGCTCCTGAATACCTACCTGGGCGTCTGACGCCTGTGCAAGAGATATAAAAATAACAATGCTCGACAGGAGAGTATCGATGAAAATGATGAAGAAAACCCTGCTGGCTGCTTCCGTTGCTGCTGTTGCCTCTTCCGCTGCTCTGGCCAACGTCTCTGATGACAAGGTCAAGATCGGCGTACTGGCTGACATGGGCGGTACTTATGCGGATATCTGTGGTCAGGGCTGTGTTACTGCAACACAGATGGCTGTTGAGGACTTCGGGGGTACAGTCCTGGGCAAGCCGATTGAAGTCATCAGCGCGGACGATCAGCTGAAGCCGGACGTGGGCTCGGCAATCGTGCGCAAATGGATCGAAAACGAGCAGGTTGATGCAGTGGGCGGCATGGTGTCATCTGCGGTAACCGGTGCGGCTACCAAGGTAACGACTGATGCCAAGAAAATCGCGCTGATCTCTACCTCTGCATCCAATGCGTTCACCACCAAGGCATGTTCACCCTACAACGTCCATTGGACCTATAACGTAGTGGCCCTGGCGAACGGTACCGTGAAGCCGATGGTAGAAGCGGGCAAGAAAAAATGGTTCTTCATCACCGCCGACTATGCCTTCGGTCATGCTCTGGAAGGGGTGGCGACCAAGGTGATCAATGAAAACGGTGGTGAAGTTGTTGGTGCCGCCCGTGCGCCGCTGGGCACAACCGACTTCTCTTCCTACATTCTGCAGGCACAGTCCTCAGGTGCTGACGTAGTGGCACTGGCAAACGCCGGTAACGATACCGTTAACTCCCTGAAGGCGGCTTCTGAATTCGGCCTGACCCAGATGATGGACGTGGCCGGTCTGCTGGTGTTTACACCGAACGCCCAGGCGATGGATCCGAATGTGGCGGGCGGCATGCGTACCACCACCGGTTTCTACTGGGATCTGGATGATCAGACTCGCGAGTGGAGCAAGCGCTTCATGGAGCGTCACGGCTCTATCCCGGCGATGGGTCATGCCGGTGCTTACTCCATGACCATGCACTACCTGAAAGCGGTTGAAGCCGCTGGTACCGACGACTCTGATGCCGTCATCAAGAAGATGAAAGAGATGAAGCCGGATGACTTCTTCTCCCGCAATGCAACCCTCCGTGCCGACGGCCGCATGGTACACGACATGTACTACGTCGAAATCAAGAAACCGGATGAGCGTCGCGATGACAACGATATCTTCAAGGTTGTCAGCACAATTCCGGGTGACCAGGCGTATGCACCCATGCTGCCTGAGTGCAACTTCAAATAACAATAAGAGTTAAACCGCTTTAAACAGGGGCCGGCCACTGTCATTGGGGCAGTGGTACGGACCTCTGCGGCCCGAAAAAGGGCAAAGCGGCGTGAACGGGACAAGGCTATGGCGACTTTTCTTGGAATCAACCTCTTCGGTTTGTTCGGCCAGTTGTTGGTCGGCCTGATCAACGGCTCCTTCTATGCATTGCTCAGCCTCGGGCTGGCAATCATTTTCGGCCTGTTGAAAATCATCAACTTTGCTCAGGGTGCCATGTACATGCTGGGCGCGTTTGCTGCCTATCTTGCGCTGCAATATATGGGCATCAACTATTGGGCTTCTCTGGTGCTGGTTCCTCTGGCAGTAGGTCTTGTCGGTGTGCTGATGGAGCGGTTCCTGATCCGTCCCATCGCCAATGAAGATCATCTCTACAGCCTGCTGCTGACATTCGGCTTCGCGCTGATGCTGCAGGGTGTGTTTACTCATATGTATGGCTCTTCAGGCCTGTCTTACAGCATTCCTGAAGCGCTGCGCGGCGGTACCAAACTGCCGTTCATGTATCTGCCGGATTACCGTGCCTGGATCATCTGTGCGTCGGTTGTGGTCTGCGGCCTGACCTGGTGGATGATCGAGAAAACCAAACTGGGCGCCTATCTGCGTGCCGGTACTGAAAACCCGCAGCTGATGCAGGCTTTCGGTATCAACGTACCGCTCATCGTAACGCTGACCTTTGGCTTTGGTGTAGGCCTTGCAGGTCTGGCCGGTGTTCTGGCGGCTCCTATCTACTCTGTATCACCCGATATGGGCTCCAACCTGCTGATCGTAGTATTCGCCATTGTGGTTATCGGTGGCATGGGTTCCATCGGCGGCGCCATCCTGACCGGTCTGGGTATGGGTGTCATTGAAGGTTTGACCAAATATTTCTACCCGGAAGCATCCAATACCGTGATCTTCCTGGTGATGGTGATTGTCCTGCTGCTCAAGCCCGCAGGTCTGTTCGGCAAAGAAGCCTGAGGGGGATGTCATAATGAAAATCAATAAAGTCTACGTCGTACTCTTGCTTCTCGCGCTGGTAGCACCGTTCTTCCTGTACCCGGTGTTTCTGGCAAAACTGCTCTGCTTCGCACTGTTTGCCTGTGCATTCAACCTGATGCTGGGCTATGTGGGCCTGCTGTCCTTCGGGCATGCAGCCTTCCTGGGGACCGGTGGTTATATTACCGGCTGGCTGATGATGAACTCGGGCATGACACCTGAGCTGGCTATCCTGCTGGGTACCGTGTCCGCCGGCGCCTTGGGTGCCATCTACGGCAAGCTGTCGGTGAAGCGTGAAGGTATCTATTTCGCCATGGTGACCCTGGCGCTTTCGCAGCTGGTGTTCTTCATCTACCTGCAGGCGCCGTTCACCGGTGGTGAAGATGGTATGCAGGGTGTGCCCCGCGGCAACCTGTTTGGCATGATTGACCTGTCCGATAACATCAACATGTACTACTTCGTACTGGCGGTGTTCCTGTTCGGCTTCTGGTTGATCCACCGCACCATCCACTCGCCGTTTGGCCAGGTGCTGAAAGCGATCCGTGAAAACGAACCGCGTGCAGTATCCCTGGGCTACAACGTCAACGACTACAAGTGGGTAGCTTTCACTATCTCTGCTGCGCTGGCAGGTCTGGCGGGCTCTACCAAAACACTGGTATTCCAGCTGGCATCACTGACCGACGTGCACTGGCACATGTCCGGTGAGGTGGTACTGATGACGCTGGTTGGTGGTGTAGGTACCATTCTGGGTCCGGTTGTGGGCGCTGGTGTGATTGTAACCATGCAGAACTACCTGTCCGGCGGTGAGCTGGGCAACTATCTGCACATCATCATGGGCTTCATCTTCGTGGTCTGTGTACTGGCGTTCCGTAGCGGTATCGTCGGTGAGTTCCAGAAAGTCTGGAAACGTAACTTCGGCTAATCCTTTATCGTCGAGCCATTCGCCTGTCGGAGATGCCCCCGGCAGGCGTTTTTTCGTTTAAGGCCTGATCCGCTTGGCCCTTGGCGGCGTATACCCTAAGATGCGTCAATCAAACGTCTTTTCCGGCCTAAGGAGTCAAAATGGGGTATCGCGGGGTAGAAGGGTTTCAACACGATCAGCAGGATCTGACCGGTATTCTGATTACCAACCTGGGCACACCGGATGAGCCGACCACGCCCGCATTGCGCCGTTACCTGAAAGAATTCCTCTGGGACCCTCGTGTGGTCGAGGTGCCACGTCCGATCTGGTGGTGCATTCTCAATGGCGTCATTCTTAATATTCGCCCGCGCCGGTCGGCTGAAGCCTACAAAACCGTATGGACCGAAGAGGGATCGCCCCTCATGGTGCATACCCAGAATCAGTGCACCGCCTTGCGCGAGCGCTTACAGGGCCGTTTTGGCAAGAATGTGATGGTCGAATTTGCCATGCGCTATGGCAACCCCTCCATTGCCAGCACGATTGACCGTATGCAGCAGGCAGGTGTGCGTCGTCTGTTGGTGCTGCCGCTGTATCCGCAATATTCCGGTGCAACCACGGCATCGACCTTTGATGCGGTTGCGGAAGATTTTCGCAAGCGCCGCTGGCTGCCCGAGCTGCGCATGGTCAATCATTATCATGACTACCCGCCGTACATTGAAGCGCTGGCGGTATCGGTGGAACGCTTTTGGGAGCAGCATGGTCGCGCCGATAAGCTCTTGATGTCCTACCATGGTGTGCCCAAGCGTTACCTGTTGCAGGGTGACCCTTACTTTTGCGAATGCCATAAAACCAGTCGCCTGCTGGCCAACCGCCTGGGGCTTGGGGAAGGGGAGTGGATGACCACCTTCCAGTCCCGTTTTGGCCGTGAAGAGTGGTTGAAGCCTTACACCGATCACACCCTGAAATCGCTGCCAAAAGAGGGCGTAAAATCGGTACAGATCGTGTGCCCGGGGTTCTCTGCCGACTGCCTGGAGACAATTGAAGAGATTGGTGAAGAAAACCGCGAATACTTTATGGAAGCGGGCGGCGAGCAATATGACTATATTCCTGCCTTGAATGCGGAATCCATGCACATTGATGCATTGGAAAGCCTGGTGGCCGAGCATGTTCAAGGCTGGGATCTGGCCGCCGAAATGGATGGGGCAGAGCGTAAGGCGCATGCTCATGCCAAAGGCGCCAAACAGTGATGGATGCGCGGGGGTGGTTTAGCCCTCGCATCTCTTCAGATTAGTCTTCTGTGTAGGAAGATCGTCCCAGACGCATTTCACGATAGTGTGTGGGCGATATCCCCATCATTTTCCTGAAGATGCGCGAAAAATAGTAGGCATCTTCATATCCCACCGCCCAGGCAATCTCCTTGATACCCTTGTTGGTCACATCGAGCAGGTGGCAGGCACGCTCAATTTTCAGCTGGATAAAATGGTTGATCGGTGTGGTGCCGGTCAGGGTTTTGTATTTCTTGATGAAATGAAATTTCGACAGGCTGACGGCGGCGGCCAGTGTCTCCACGTCCAGTTGCTCGTGTAAGCGTGTTTGCATCAGGCTGTGTACTTTTTCCAGGTCTAGTGCCTCTTCCTGTTGCTGACGTGCCAGCGGGCGCAGGAGCGCAATATGTGTCAGCAACTGACGCAGCTGATTGGCGCTGTGAAGATAGGACGCAAGATGGTGGCGCGCCTGACGGGCGTCGAGCAGGGCTTCAAAATCGGTCACCAGACGGGAGTGAATCCCCAGTGACAGCACAGGTGAATCACCTTCGGTTTCCAGTTGGTCCAGAAAATCTTGTGCCAGGCTGCCATCAAAATGGATCCAGTAAATACTCCAGGGGTTTTTCTGTTCCGTCCAGTAATGGTGAGGCGTATTGCGTGGCAGCACGATCAAGTCGCCAGGCCTGATGATGCGGCGCTTGCCTTTTTCTCCGTACTCCAGTTTACCGGCCCCCTCAAGACAGTAGATCAGCAGATAGTCATCATGTTGTTCGCGTTGCATGGCATGACCGCGTGCCAGCTGATAATAGCCGACGCCGAGTGGATACAGCTGCTCACTGAGCGGGTGCTCGCGCAAGCGTGACACCATCTTGCGTGGCAGCACGAAGCGAATGCTCTCGGAAGGCAGTGGCCAGCTGGATGGAGTGCTCATATGCCGTACACCTTTGGTCTTAGGTACTAGTAAAAACCCCTATTGGGCAGCAATATAGTCCATCATGTTCGCAAGATTATCAATCCGTGGCGATGGAGGGCTGTGTTACAAAATGGTCAACGGATTAACGTTAACGTAAACAAGAGCTGCTGCTGCAGCTGTTAACCGATAACAACAATAAATTTTGACTACAAAGGTGAAGCAAATGACTCAGCATGTACCCCTCCTGATCGGTGGTGAATTCGTTCAGAGTGAAACCAGCCAGTGGCTGCCGGTGACCAACCCTGCGACTCAGGAAGTACTGGCCCAGGTTCCTTGTGCCACTGCCGACGAGGTAGAGCGTGCTGTCGAAACCGCCAAGGAGGCGTTCGAGAGCTGGAAGGAAACATCCATCGGTGACCGTGCTCGCCTGATGCTGCGTTATCAGCACCTGCTGAAAGAGCATCACGACGAACTGGCTGAGCTGCTGGCCCAGGAAACCGGTAAAACCTTTGAAGATGCCAAGGGTGATGTTTGGCGTGGTATCGAAGTGGTTGAGCATGCCTGCAACATCGCGTCCCTGAGCATGGGCGAAACCGTTGAGAACGTGGCACGCAAGATCGATTGCTACAGCATCACCCAGCCGCTGGGCGTGTGTGTCGGTATTACGCCGTTCAACTTCCCGGCCATGATTCCTCTGTGGATGTTCCCGATGGCCATCGCCTGCGGTAACACCTTTGTCCTTAAGCCGTCCGAGCAGGATCCGCTGACGCCGATGCGTCTGGCAGAACTGTTCAAGGAAGCGGGTGCGCCGGATGGCCTGCTGCAGGTCGTACACGGTACCAAAGATGTGGTGAACCAGCTGCTGACGCACAAGGATACACCGGCTATCTCCTTCGTCGGCTCCGTGAACGTCGGTGAGCATATCTACCGCACCGGTACCGATCACATGAAACGCGTGCAGGCATTCGCCGGTGCCAAGAACCACATGGTCGTGATGCCGGATGCGTCCAAGAACCAGGTGATCAACAACATCGCCGGTGCGTCTGTCGGTGCCGGTGGTCAGCGCTGCATGGCGATCTCTGTCGCCGTGTTTGTTGGTGAAGCTCGTGAGTGGATCCCTGAAGTGCGTGATGCCCTGGCCAAAGTGCGTCCGGGTGCATGGAATGACCCTGAAGCCGGTTATGGTCCGCTGATCAACCCGCAGGCGCGTGAACGTGTCCTGAGCCTGATTCAGGAAGGCAAGGATGCCGGTGCCGACTGCATTCTGGATGGCAGCGAGTGTGTGGTTGAAGGTTACCCGGATGGTAACTGGGTTGGCCCGACCATGTTCCGCAATGTGACCCGCGACATGTCGATCTACCAGGAAGAGATTTTTGGTCCGGTCCTGATTGCACTGGAAGTGGACAGCATTGAAGAAGCGATCGCGCTGATCAACGAGAACCCCTACGGTAACGGTACTTCCATCTTCACGTCTTCTGGTGCGGCTGCTCGCAAGTACCAGCATGAAATCAAGGTCGGTCAGGTCGGTATCAACGTACCGGTGCCGGTGCCGCTGCCGATGTTCTCCTTCACGGGTTGGAGAAAATCCTTCTACGGTGATCAGCATGCTTACGGCAAGCAGGCGGTCAAGTTCTACACCGAAACCAAGACGGTTACGGCTCGCTGGTTTGAAGACGACATCGCTTCTGGTCCCAACATGACCATCCAGTTGAAATAAATCGCTATTAAATAACCGAGTCATGGTGCTGCCGTAATCCGGCAGCCCATGGCCATAAAAACAATAATAAGCGTGTCCGAGGTATGGAATGGATTTTGAGCTGAACGAAGATCAAATTGCCTTTGCCGATATGGCGCGGGCGTTTGCACAGAATGAACTGGAGCCTCATGCCGGTGAATGGGATCAGCAAGCGATCTTCCCGGTTGAAGTGCTGCAGAAAGCGGGTGAGCTGGGCTTTTGCTCCCTCTATACACCTGATGAGGTGGGTGGTCTGGGTCTGAGTCGCCTGGATGCCAGCATCATATTCGAACAACTGGCCATGGGCTGCACCTCTACCACTGCCTACATCACCATTCACAACATGGTGAGCTGGATGGTGGCAAGCTTCGGTGGCCCAGCTGTAATTGAGCAGTGGGCGGAAGGTCTTGCCAGTGGCCAGCTGCTGGGTTCTTACTGTCTGACTGAGCCCAATGCAGGCTCTGATGCTGCGTCACTGAAAACCAGTGCACGGCTGGAAGGCGATCATTATGTGTTGAACGGCAGCAAAATTTTTATCTCCGGTGCCGGCGATACGGATGTGCTGGTGGTGATGGCACGCACCGGTGGCGAGGGTGCTGCCGGCATTTCGGCGTTTGCCGTAGATGCCAAGGCTGATGGAATCAGCTATGGCCGCAAGGAAGACAAAATGGGCTGGAATTGCCAGCCGACCCGCATGATTACCTTCGAAGACGTTCGTGTACCGGCTGAAAACCTGCTGGCACAGGAAGGTGAGGGCTTCAAAATTGCGATGAAAGGTCTGGATGGCGGGCGTATCAATATCGCTACCTGCTCGGTGGGGACGGCGCAGCAGGCGTTGAACAAGGCCACTGAATACATGCTGGAACGCAAACAGTTCGGCAAGCGTCTGGCTGATTTCCAGGCGTTGCAGTTCCGTCTGGCGGACATGCAGACTGAGCTGGTTGCCGCGCGTCAAATGGTGCGCCTGGCCGCCAGTAAATTGGACAATGGTCATGCTGATGCCACCACGTACTGTGCCATGGCCAAGCGTTTCGCCACGGATGTGTGCTACAACATCTGCGACGAAGCACTGCAGTTGTATGGCGGTAACGGCTATATCAAGGAATACCCGATGGAGCGTTATCTGCGCGATACCCGTGTGCATCGTATTCTGGAAGGCACCAATGAAGTCATGCGTCTGATTATCTCTCGCCGTGTACTGGCGGAAGGTGCTGCTGAGCTGTAAACCGAATTTGAATGGAGAGCAGGGAAATGTCTGAACCGATTCGAGTAGAAAAGCGTGGTCATGTTGCACTGCTGACCATGAACAACCCGCCGGCCAACACCTGGACCGCGGATAGCCTTAAGGCACTGGTCAGTATTGTTGAAGAGCTGAATGCAGATCGCGATATCTGGAGCCTGGTATTGACCGGTGAAGGCGAGAAGTTTTTCTCTGCCGGTGCTGATCTGAAACTCTTTGCCGATGGCGATCGTGCGGTTGCCGGTGATATGGCGCGCCTGTTTGGTGAAGCCTTTGAAACCCTGAGCCGCTTCCGCGGTGTGTCCATTGCGGCCGTGAACGGTTTTGCCATGGGTGGTGGTCTGGAAGTGGCCCTGGCCTGTGATCTGCGTGTGGCTGAAGCTCAGGCGCAGATGGCCCTGCCGGAAGCGAAAGTTGGCCTGCTGCCCTGCGCTGGCGGCACCCAGAATCTGACCTGGCTGGTCGGTGAAGGCTGGTCCAAACGCATGATCCTGTGTGGTGAGCGGGTGAAGGCCGACAAGGCGCTGGAAATTGGCCTGGTTGAAGAAGTGGTTGAGCAGGGCCAGGCACTTGAGCGTGCGCTGCAGCTGGCCGAACAGGTGGGTGAGCAGAGCCCGTCTGCAGTAGCTGCCTGTAAGAAACTGATTCAGTCCGGTCGCAGCCGTCCGCTGGACCAGGGTTACATCATTGAACGTGAGCTCTTCGTCGATCTGTTCCACACCGAAGATCAGCGTGAAGGGGTCAACGCTTTCCTTGAAAAGCGCAAGGCTGAATGGAAGAACCGTTAATCAGGAGCCTGACATGAGCTGTGTACTCTTTACCGAACACGCGACCCGAGATGGCCAGATTATCGGTGAAATCCGTCTCAATGCGGAAAAGTCACTGAACGCGCTGACGCTGGAAATGATCGATCTGATCCAGCCCAAGCTGGATGCCTGGCGCGACGATAGCAACGTGGTTGCGGTCCTGCTGGACAGCGCCGGCGACAAGGCGTTCTGTGCAGGGGGCGACATCGTCAACCTGTACAAATCCATGGTTGCCAACGACACGGATTTCCCGGAGCAGTTCTTCACCCGTGAATATCGCCTGGACTATGCGCTACACACCTATCCCAAGCCGATCATCTGCTGGGGTAGCGGTATCGTCATGGGCGGCGGCATGGGCTTGATGAATGGCTGCAGCCACCGCGTAGTGACTGAAACCTCGCATCTGGCCATGCCTGAAGTGACTATCGGCCTGTACCCGGATGTGGGTGGCAGCTGGTTCCTCAATCGTATGCCGGGCGGTACCGGTTTGTTCCTGGGGCTGACCGGTAATCCGATCAATGCGGCTGATGCGTTGTATCTTGGTCTGGCTGACCGGGCGCTGAAATCGGATATGCGTGAGGGCATGCTGCAGCGTCTGCAGAGCGAGCACTGGGGTGATGATGCCGGTGGCGTGGTCAGCCGTGTGCTGCGCGAGCTGGAAGACGAGTCTCGCGCCACTTTCGATGAAATGGCAGCACCGATCCGCGCGCACGAGGCTCTGATCCGTGAGGTGACCGACCATGATTCCGTGGAGGAGATGGTTGAGGCTCTGCAGGCGGTGGAGTCTGAAGACAAATGGGTCAAGCGTGCCCAGAAGGCGATTACCCATGGTAGCCCGCTGTCGCTGAAGATGATTCACGAGCAGCTGCGTCGTTGCCGTCACATGTCACTGCGCGAGGTGTTCCAGAACGAACTGGTGCTGTCCGTGCAGTGCTGTCGCCACCGTGAATTTCAGGAAGGGGTGCGTGCCTTGTTGATCGACAAGGATGGCAAGCCGCAGTGGACGTTCCCGGCTGTTGATGAGGTGGAAACCGAATTCCTCAACGGCTTGTTTGAGTCACCCTGGGAAGCACATCCGCTGGCTGATCTTTAACAGCCAGTTCGAAACGGGCAGAGGCGGGCCTGCGAGGCCTGCCGATACACATTTACGATTTACCGCATAATAAAAACAAGGATACTCATTATGGCGACTATCGCATTCATCGGCCTGGGTAACATGGGCGGCCCAATGGCAGCCAATCTGGCCAAGGCTGGTCATACCGTAAAAGCATTCGATCTCTCTCCCAAAGCACTGGAAACCGCAGCCGAACAGGGCTGTCAGGTTGCCGATAGTGCCCAGGATGCCGCCACCGGCGCTGACTTCGTAATCTCCATGTTGCCCGCCGGCAAGCATGTCCAGGGTCTGTATGTATCGGGTGAGCAGCCGCTGTTTGACCTGTTGAGCAGTGATGCGCTTGTTATCGACTGTTCGACTATTGATGCCGAAACCGCACGTAGCGTGGCAGCTGCCGGTGCCGAAAAGGGCGTAGGCTTCATTGATGCACCGGTATCTGGTGGTGTGGGTGGTGCTCAGGCGGGCACGCTGACCTTTATCGTCGGGGGTACCGATGCGCAGTTCCAGAAGGCGCAGCCGATTCTGGAATGCATGGGCAAGAATATCTTCCACGCCGGCGACCACGGTGCCGGGCAGATCGCCAAGGTCTGCAACAACATGCTGCTGGGCATTTTGATGGCCGGTACCTGTGAAGCGCTGAACATGGGTGTTAAGAATGGCCTGGACCCGAAAGTCCTGTCGGACATCATGAAGCAGAGCTCAGGCAACAACTGGGCGCTGCAGGTGTACAACCCGGTTCCGGGTGTGATGGATGGCGTTCCGGCTTCACGTGACTACCAGGGCGGTTTCCAGGTCGATCTGATGTTCAAGGATCTGGGTCTGGCCATGGAAGTCAGCCAGCAAAGCGCGTCAGCTACGCCCATGGGCTCTGCCGCACGTTCACTCTTCAACCTGCACAAGTCTGCCGGCAACGGTGGCCTCGACTTCTCCAGCCTGATCAAACTGTATCAGGACGCTGAATAATACCGGCGCTGTTGCAGTTAACAGCTGAAGCCGGACCTTGGGGCAGCCCCGCACGGGCTGCCCGCTATAACAAAAATAAACCGAGGTAGAGCATGGATTACACACAAGAATACCGGGCGTCCATCGAGAACCCCGAAGCCTACTGGGCAGAGCAGGCCAAAAATATCGCCTGGTTCAAGACACCCGAAACCACGTTGACCACCACCGACTGGGGTACCCACAGCTGGTATGCCGATGGTGAGCTGAACACCTGTTATCTGGCAGTGGATCATCAGGTTGAACAGGGCCGCGGTGAGCAGGTTGCTCTCTATTATGATTCCCCGGTCACTGATACCAAAGAAGCGATCACCTATAACGACCTGAAGGACCGTGTCAGCCGTTTTGCCGGCACCCTGCGCAAGCTGGGCGTGGAGAAGGGCGATACTGTCGTCATCTATATGCCCATGATCCCGGAAGCAGCCGTGGCCATGCTGGCCTGTGCGCGCCTTGGAGCAGTGCATTCGGTCGTATTTGGCGGTTTTGCGCCTAATGAGCTGGCCATCCGTATCGATGACGCCAAGCCCAAGGTTATTCTGACCGCATCCTGCGGCATCGAGTTTGACAAGAAAATCGCCTATAAACCGCTGGTCGATAAGGCGGTCGAGCTGGCGACTCATACGCCGCCGCACACGCTGGTGTGCCAGCGACCTATGCTGACGGCCGATATGGATCCGTCCCGCGATCTGGACTGGTATCAGGCTCAGGAGGGTGTGGAACCAGCCGAGTGTGTGCCGGTGAAAGGTTCCGATCCACTGTATATTCTCTACACCTCCGGTACGACCGGTCAGCCCAAGGGCATTGTGCGTGATAATGGTGGCTACGCCGTGGCGCTGCGCTATGCACTCAATAATGTCTATGGCATGAACGCGGGTGATGTCTGGTGGGGTGCCTCTGATATCGGCTGGGTCGTGGGCCATTCATTCATCGTGTATGCGCCGCTCATGGGTGGCTGCAGTGCGATCTTCTATGAAGGCAAGCCGATCAAAACACCGGATGCCGGTGCGTTCTGGCGCATTATTGAGGAGTACAAGGTCAACTCCATGTTCTGTGCGCCGACGGCTTTCCGTGCCGTGCGCAAGGAAGATGCCCAGGGCGAACTGGCGCAGAAGTATGATCTGAGCAGCCTGCGCTGGATCTTTGTGGCCGGTGAAAAGCTGGACTCATCAACCTACTACTGGCTGGATGATCTGCTTAAGGTACCCGTGGTTGACCACTGGTGGCAGACCGAAACCGGCTGGCCGGTTACAGCGCCAATGATGGGCTGGGAGCAGCCGTCACAACCTCGCCTGGGCTCTACCAACAAGCCGATTCCGGGCTATGACATTCAGGTGCTGGATGGCGATGGTCAGGAAGTCGAGCCCAACGAAGCCGGTAACATCTGTATCAAGCTTCCGTTGCCGCCGGGTGTTGCCTGGAGTATCTGGAACAACAATGACCGCTTCGTCAGCTCCTATCTGACGGCTTTCCCGGGTTACTATCACACCGGTGATGGCGGTTTTAAAGACGAAGATAACTACGTCTACATTACCGGTCGTACCGATGATGTGATCAACGTCTCCGGCCACCGTCTGTCGACCGGTGAAATGGAAGAGGTGGTGTCAGCGCATGAGGCGGTTGCTGAGTGTGCAGTCATTGGCATGAATGACTCCCTGAAGGGGCAGGTGCCGGTAGGGCTGATCGTTCTCAAGGCCGGTGTCGAGATGGAAGAAGCCGAGCTCGAAAAAGAGCTGGTAGCCATGGTGCGTGACCAGGTTGGTGCACTGGCCTGTTTCCGTCGGGCAGTGGTGGTACAGCGCTTGCCGAAAACCCGCTCTGGCAAAATCCTGCGCGCCATTCTGCGCAAGATTGCCGCCAGCGAAGACTACAAGATGCCATCCACCATCGATGATGAAAGCATCTTGCCGGAAATCGAAGAAAAAATTCGGGCAGTTGGACTCGCCTGATGCTCCACAGGGCCCCCTCGGGGCCCTGACTCTCATGGCATGTGTTGCTACATGTCCGCCAAGGATGGCCTCTCGGATCTTGAGGGAAGCAATTCCCTCTTTTTTGGTTAGCGGAAACGCGCTATTTCTTTACAGGTATCGGTCTCTGCATCGTGGTGGATCAATTCCACGCGATACTGGTTGCCCGTCAATCGCTCGAGCGACTTCTCGATAAGCCCGAAACCAAAGAAACAGATCGACCTTTGTCCCACCGGGGACGCTTCCAACTGCCCAAGGTGGTTGAATTCACAGCCTTTTATTCTGATCGCGACGGCATCACCTTCCGGCTTCATATCGACCTGGTCAAAAGTGCCGATATTGCTCAGCGCATCACCCAGCAGGTCACAGGCATCTTCCGCTGTCAGGTTATCAGGCCACTGCGGCCACAATTCTTCACTGCTGTGTGTACCCATATCACGCATGGTGGCGTGAGCGCCCATACGTCCGAGCATTTCCGTAAGTCCGGTTGAGATACGGGCGAGAATGACATTGCGGGGATCAATCGACATTTAAGCACTCCTTGCTTACTGCGTTGGTTAATAGTGCCCACGACAGGGAGTCCTGGGCAATATTCTTTCATCTTATAAGGTTATTGCTAATGTGATATTGATCTGGTGCGTACCAGTGGCGCTATAAACAAACATGCCGTGTTGGATTGGGGCTGGCCCTCGACTTCACGCACAGGCACAATACGCTTGAGCAGAGCGATCCTGTCTCTGACCCAATGAGGAGGGCACACCATGAGCCAGAACAAACCCCATCCCAAGTTTATTGAAGCCATGCGACAGTTGTCCGCGATGAGCGAGGAGGAGCGGTTGTCCGAAGAAAACAAGGACTTGTTCGAGCAGGCGATGAACTATGCCCCTCTCGATATTCAGCCGGCCTTAATGGCGATTCGCAAAAAATACGACGATCCAGCCGTTCACTGAATCAAGGTATTGCTCTGGCCCGAGTGGATCGGGCCAGATTATCTGCATGACGCATTCTGACGTAAATACTCATACCGCTTCCTCTCCAATTCTGGTCGGCCCGATTCTGAGACGTATCGCGCCTGACGAACTGACAATCTGGTGTCTCTCGACTGTCCCGCTGCAGTTTGCCATTGGCTTGACGGCCGAGGGCGAAACCCTGCTGGACCGGCCAGTCGAAACGGACGAGTGCTGGCACATGCCGCTCGGCAATCGGGCACATGCCTACCTGCTGCATGTAAAACCGGATACGGCACTGCCGACTGCTGTACGCATCGACTACGATCTGAAAATTGCCCAGTCGCAGGGGCGATGGCGTTCGATTGCCGATTGGGGCGTGGATCTGCTGTACCCGGGCGAGGCTCTGCCTGGCTTTGTTATCCAGCCTCAGTTGACCTCCATGCTCCATGGCTCCTGCCGCAAGCCCCATCATGACTCCCTCGATGGTCTGGCGCGTGCCGATGACTGGCTCGCCGAGCGGCTGCAGCAGCCTGAAGACTGGCCTGCAGTGCTGATGATGAGCGGTGACCAGTTGTACGCCGATGATGTGGCGGGACCATTGCTCCAGGCCGCTCACCAGCTGGGTGACAAATTGCAGCTGTGGGATGAGCAGCTGGAAGGTGGCGGTGCCGACAGTGGTGCCGAACTGCGTGCCAGTCCGCACTGCTACTATGAGCGTGAGTTGCTCCTGCCGAAGGATCAACTGAGTCAGAATGTACGTGACAAGTTTTTCTCCGGTGTGCGCAAACCGATCTTCACCAGTGATTCCGCGCATAACCACCTCATCACCTTTGCCGAGGTGATCGCCAGTTATTGTCTGGTCTGGTCGCCGCGTGCCTGGGAAGGACTGAACCTGCGGCCGCTGCAGTTATCGGATGCGCACCAGGCACGATATGACAAGGAAGCTGAGGCCATTGCCGGGTTCCGTCAGCAGCTCCCGGCCGTGCGGCGGGTAATGGCACACCTGCCGACCTACATGATCTTTGACGACCATGATGTCACCGATGACTGGAACCTCTCCGCCGCCTGGGAAATGTCGGCCTACGGGCATCCGTTTTCCCGCCAGATAATCGGTAACACGCTGATCGGTTACCTGATCTGCCAGGGCGCGGGAAACGCCCCGGACCGTATCCGCAAGCATCTGCGAGAGTATCTGGACAACTGGCTGCACAGTCAGGATCACGCCGACCATGAAAAACTGATCAGTGAACTGTTTGCGTTCCAGCGCTGGGACTATCTGATTCCGGTGGAGCCGGGTGTTTTGGTGCTGGATACCCGTACCCGTCGCTGGCGCGCAGAACGCAACCTGGCGAGCCCCTCCGGCCTGATGGATTGGGAGGCACTGACCGAGCTTCAGCAGCAATTGCTGGAGCGCAAGGCGGTGATCATTGTGTCACCGGCTCCTGTATTCGGTGTGAAACTGATCGAGGCGATCCAGAAACTGTTCACCACCTTTGGTCAGCCATTGATGGTGGATGCGGAAAACTGGATGGCACATCCCGGTGCCGCCAATGTGATGCTGAATATTTTCCGCCATACACGGACCCCGGAGCACTTCGTAATCCTGTCCGGCGATGTTCACTACTCCTTCGTTTACGATATTGAAATCCGTTTCCGCAAGGGCAGTCCCAAGATCTGGCAGATCACTAGCAGTGGTCTGAAAAACGAGTTCCCCAAAGGTCTGCTGAAACTCTTCGACCGTGTGAACCGCTGGATGTATGCACCCTCATCCCCGCTGAACTGGTTTACCAAGCGCCGCCTGATGAAAGTATCGCCGCGTAAGCCCGAAGGGGCGCCTGAAGGTTGCCGTCTGGTGAATAATGCCGGTATCGGACTGGTACGGTTTGCTGAAGATGGTGAGCCGGTTGAAGTCTGGCAGTTGGGCGCGGATGGCAAGGATGTGCGCTTCGATATGAGTGATGAAGAGGAACATTGGGGCTGAGCGGGCACTTGCGTATAATTCGCAGGTCCAAAATCAAACCGATTTTGCCTTGGAGACTCAGCCTTAATGACGCTTAACTGGAGCCGCCTGCAGGACCGCATGGAGCACCTGCGTGCCAACAAACTGTTCGAAACCTTTGTCATCGCCGTCATCATCGCGTCTGCGCTGCTGATTGGTGCCAAAACCTATGAGCAGTCTTCCCGCTTTGACCAATGGATCAACTGGCTAGATCTGGGTGTCACCCTGTTTTTCCTGTTTGAAATCATGGTGCGAATGGCGGCGGAAAAGCGCTTCATCAACTTCTTCAAGCAGGGCTGGAATATCTTTGACTTTGTCATTGTGGTTGCCAGCCTGGTACCGATCAACGAATCGGAAATGGTGCTGATCGCACGCCTGCTCAGGGTATTCCGTGTATTGCGACTCGTTTCACTGATCCCGGAACTGCGTGTGCTCCTCGCTGCCCTGGTGAAATCCATCCCTCGCATGGGCTATGTGGCGCTGCTGATGTTCATCATCTTCTATATCTATGCCGCCATTGGCAGCTTCATGTTCAATAGCGTTGATCCTGTACTCTGGGGCAATATCACCATTTCCATGTTGACCCTGTTTCGCGTGGCGACCTTTGAGGACTGGACCGATGTCATGTACGCCACCATGGTTGATTATCCCTATAGCTGGATTTTCTACCTGACGTTTATCTTCCTGACCGCTTTCGTCTTCCTCAATATGATGATCGGTATCGTACTGGATGTAATGCAGAAAGAGAGTGAAGCCCAACAGCTGGAAAGTGGCGAGGGTGAGGCGGCTGATGTGCACTGGATGCGTGAACATATGGCGCAGATGAGTGAGCAGCTGCACCGCATCGAGCGTCAGCTTGAACAGCAGCAGGGCGGGAAGGAATGAGTCAGGCCGGACCGGTACAGCGCTATCAGGCCGCTCTGGAAGGTGGCTTTGTCGCCGACCCGGCCCAGGCAGATGCCGTTGGTTTGCTGGAAGACTGCTTCCAGCAATTGCAGGCGGGCCGGTCTGATGTATCAGGTGTATACATGTGGGGGCGTGTGGGCCGTGGTAAAACCTGGTTGATGGACCTGTTTGAGTCAGACCTGGCCTGTGCGTCCAGGCGGCAGCACTACCACCATTTCATGCGGGATATTCACCAGCGTCTGTTTCGTTTGAATGGTGTACCAGACCCGCTGACGGTCGTAGCCACTGAGTTGGCGCAAGAAGTTCGTGTACTCTGTCTGGATGAATTTTTTGTCAATGATATCGGTGATGCGGTCGTGCTGGGCGGGCTGGTGCAGCGCCTGTTTGATCAGGGCGTTGTGCTGATTCTGACCTCCAATCAGCCACCGGATCAGTTGTACTCAGAAGGTCACAACCGGGAACGTTTGCTGCCGGCGATTGAGGCCATTAAAACCCGGATGCACGTTATGCCGCTGGATGGGGAACAGGATCACCGACTGCATCCGGGCGAGCAACAGCAACGTTATTGGTATCAAGCCGGCAGTCATTCCCCTTTGGCAGATGTGTTTCGCAGCCAGATGCGAGGGCAGGCAAAAAGTGGTCCCTTGGTGCTGAACAATCGCCAGGTCGATAGCTTGCAGTATGACGACCACCAGCTCTGGTGCACCTATGACCAGTTGTGTGAAGCACCGCTGGCTGCAGCTGAGTATATTGAGCTCTGCGACCGCTTTAATCACGTTTTGCTGACGGCGGTGCCCAGATTAAGTGGTGATCGCGAGTTGCCCGGTATTGCCCGCGGAACTGAAGACGCGGCCGCTCAGGTTGCTGCCGGTGACCGGACATTACCCAAGCTGACCGATAAGGATAACGGTGTGCGTCGTTTTATCGCGCTGGTGGATGAATGCTATGACCGGCGCGTTCCCCTATGGATTGAGGCTGAGGTCCCGATGGAAGAGCTGTACCCTGAGGGTTACCTGAGTTTTGCATTTCGGCGTACCCTGAGCCGGTTGCGTGAAATGCAGCTAAGGCGCTTCGGCAGCCGGTGAAAACGTAATAGCACCTTTTCTGCGGCCTGAGATGTCGAACCGGTTACTTCTACTCTGCGTAATTAAGGCAGATGATAAGGAGCTTCCATGACGACAGGACTTTTCTGGTTTACCCAAGATATTCGGCTCGACGATAATCCGGCTTTACAGCAGGCGGCGATACAGTGCGGCCAGTTATTGCTGGTCTATGTACATGATTCAAGGCTGGAGCGTGCCGGCAACTTTAATGCGGCTCGAATGGGGAGGGCCCGCAGAGATTTCCTGTTTGAGGGGCTTGCAGACCTGAGGCAGCAGCTGGATGCCTGTGGTCAGCAATTGCTGGTGTTCACGGGTGACCCTGTTGAAGTATTGAGCGAGCTTGTATGGATAATTCTCTGTGTTTTTCGGGTAAATTGGGACCCACCCTCAACGGCCATTGAGGGCCTTCATGCAGCAGCTCGATTGAGCGACGG
>NZ_FTMN01000002.1 GCF_900155945.1 Marinobacterium stanieri | reverse complement strand
CGTGCGATGACACTGGCATCAATCTTATCCGTTTTAGCCAGTACGCCGATGGCCTGGGCGTAGCGCCTGATGCTGACAGGATTGACCACGACAATGGGCAGGTTTGCCTGGTCACAAGCAAACACGAATGCATGTTCATGGCGGCCCGTGGCTTCCGTGACAATGCGTGTGACATTTTGGGATTTAAGGATCTGAACGATCTTACGGATAGACGTTTCTTCGTTCGGGATTTGGAAATGGAGGTCCAGCGGATGCAGGACGATATCGAGTGTGGATTTACCGACGTCAACGCCGACGTTGATTTCAATTTGGCTTTCTGTGTGTATGGTCATAAGCTAACTCTGCCTTGCTATGCGGGCTCGGGGCCCCGATGACTGTTCGAGTTATCGCTAACGAGTCATGCAGCGCTACCCACTTGTTATCGGTCTCTCGCAAGAGGAGCCGGCCAATCACCGAGCTGCTGCATGAAGGCCCTCAATGGCCGTTGAGGGTGGGTCCCAATTTACCCGGAAAACACACGGAATTATCCATACAAGGCCAAGCAAGAGGGGACGCCTTAACAGGCGCCCCTGTTGGCGACGTTAAATGCTGGTGGGTCGCTCGTAGAGTTAGTCAATATCTGTCGATCAAGAAAAAGGTAAAAAGAAGAGCATGAAATTGGCACGGATTGAAATTTCAAATTTCAGATTACTAAAAAACTTCGTCTTAGATTTGGAAGATGAGCTATCTCTACTTATAGGAAAAAATAACACTGGTAAAACATCTGTTTTAGCTTGCCTAGACAAACTAGTAGTCCAATCGGAAAGAAACGCAGTTTCCTATGAAGACTTTAATATTGAACTGAGGTCTTCATTAGAGAAAATTCTTCTAGGTGACCAAGAGATAGGTGCTCAGGAACAATATGTTCCTTTAGGAATTCAACTAAAGCTTTTTATTAAATACAGTGAATCAGACGATCTTTCTATGATCAGTCCATTAATAATGAGTTTAGATCCTGATGATGATAACGTAGTTCTTTCTTTTGAATATAAAATCCCATTCGACAAGCTAATTGAGCTTAAATTAAAATATATCGAAGAATCTAATAAGTTTGATAATAGACCCCATCTTTTCCTAAAGGAAAAGTTGTCAGATTATTTTGGTCCAATTATTAAAAAGAGTCTTTTGCATGATGACGAGAATCAATTTTTGGATTTGCACAAGGAAAGGATAAACCTTAAAGATATCTTAGGAATTCAGTTCATTAATGCGAAGCGAAGCGTCACTAATAAGCAAAACGATAAAACCTTGTCTAATCAAACGTCAAGCTTGTACAGGCAAGTTGATGAGTCAGATGAACAAGAAGAAGCGTCTGACGAATTTAAAAAAGAACTGCGTAAAACCGATGATAGGTTGAGTGGCATCTATCAGAGCATGTTTAAGGGTATCATCGAAAAGGTGAACAAATTCGGTGGTATAAATCCAGATGAAACGGATATCAAAATTACGTCTACGTTGCAGCATCGGGAGCTTTTAGAAGGCAACACTACTGTAATGTATGCGCATCAGAGTCACGACTTACCCGAACATTATAATGGTTTAGGGTATATGAACTTAATTAGTATGATTTTTGAAATTGAAATGCTAATGAGTAGGTTGAGGCGGTCAATAAAGGAAAAGCCAGCGGCAATTAACTTGCTATTTATTGAAGAGCCTGAGGCACATACTCACCCGCAAATGCAATATGTATTTATAAAAAATATCAAAGAGCTATTAAGGCAAAACCGCTTAAGGGAAGATGGGGTGGTCATTCACCTCCAATCAGTTATTACTACGCATTCTTCGCACATAGTATCAGAAAGCAGTTTTGAGGATATTAAATACCTTAAGAAATCCGCTCAAGATCATCAAGTACAGGCGAAAAACCTAAAAGATTTAGAGCATGCCTACGCTTCTAGTGAAGATCCAGAAAAAGACGAAGAGCTAAAAAAAGCGTATCGATTTCTAAAGCAATACTTAACCCTAAATCGAGCGGAGTTGTTTTTTGCTGATAAAGCGATATTCATCGAAGGTGATACAGAGCGGATTATCTTGCCATCAATGATGAAGAAAATTGACCAAGATGCTCAGAATCCGGACGAAAAACCGTTGTTGTCGCAGAATATTTCAATAGTAGAGGTTGGAGCTCATTCTCAAACATTTGAGAAATTCATTGATTTTGTAGGACTTAAGTCACTAATTATTACTGACATTGATAGCTACTACGAAAAGATCGTATACGAAGATGATGGAGTAACGCCGCAAAAGTATAAGAATGGCAAAGATAAAATAGAAGAAGTGCAATGTACTCCTTTAGATCCTAATGGTTCAAAGTCATCTAACTCATCTCTAAAATTTTTCTTTCAACAAGAAGGGTTAGGATTCTACAAAGGCTTAGACTTTGAAAATAAGAGCTTAACCAAACCATCAGGAAGCGAAACCTGGCAACAAGATCCTAATGGATTTCTTAAGATTGTATATCAGGTAGCAGAGCATGGATATCATGGTAGAAGCTATGAGGACGCATTTTTCAGTATAAATAAAGATCTGCTTAATGCCGGACATAGCGCATTCCCATCGTTAACAAAAAAATATTTAGATTTGTATCTGTCAAACGATATTGATGTTTTCGAATTTTCCGAAAAAGCAGTTAATAGTAAGCCATCTCTTGCCATTGAAATATTACTTAATAGCGAGACGACAGAAGAAGGAGTTGAGTTTTCAAACTGGCACGTCCCCCTCTATATCAAGGAAGGATTGTTATGGCTTCAAAAAAACTAGACCTAGAAAACCTTTCTGAGGAATCAAGGCATGTCATTGACTTGATCAAGAGTAAAAAGCACTTCCTACTTAGTGGCGGTGCAGGTAGTGGTAAAACATATTCATTAGTGGAAGTGTTAAAAGCTGTAGTTAGCGATAGCCCTTCACTAAATATCGGGTGCATTACATACACCAATGCTGCAGTTAATGAAATTGAAGATCGAATTTCACACGATAATTTATACGTGTCGACTATACATGATTTCTTATGGGGAAATATTAAATGTTTTCAATCGGAGATTAAGGGGACGTTGATTGAACTTATAAATGACCCTGAGCAAACTAAAATCAAACATCCAGATGATGAGGTTGTTTCTCAGGATTTTTTTGATGACTGCAACTCGATTCAATATAAGGAATACTTAAAACTAGCAAAAGGCATAATATCACATGATGAGGTCATAGTCTTGGCTTATAAGATGTTTGAAAAGTACGAAAAGCTATGCTCGATAACAAAGGATAAATATCCGTTTATTTTTGTAGACGAATATCAGGATACTGATCCTTTAGTTATAGAGATATTGCTAGAGCATCTTGAAAAGTCAACCAAGGACAATGTTGTTGGCTTTTTTGGTGATGCAATGCAATCGATTTACGATGGTAGTGTTGGTAATTTAGATAAGTATACGAGAACTGAAACGCCAAAAGTAATTGAGGTATTCAAGAAGCAAAACCGGCGTAATCCTTTAAAAATAATCAACTTGGCAAATCAGCTTAGAGTTGATGGACTTATTCAGGTGCCTTCGAGAGATAGAACTGCTCCGAATATGGATGAGGACGGCAACGTCAAGCAAGGTCTTGTTGAATTTTTATACTCATCTAACGATAGTCTGGACTTAGTCAGGCAACATCTTGGATGGGAATTCGATAATAATGAATTAGTTAAGGAACTTAACCTTACTCACAGCCTTATTGCAGATAAGGCTAATTTTCCTGAATTGATGCGTATTTATGATAAAGATAAAATCCTTGATTATATTAGAACTAAAATAAGAAAATCTCTTGAAAGAGATGAGCCAGAATACGATTCTACAGGAAAAACACTTGCTCAAGTAATTGATCATGTTGGAAATCCAGATCCAACACCTGCACAGAGTAATTACATTGAAAATCATCCAAGATATTTTGATTTAGCCAAAAAACAGCCTTACGATCAGATATCAAAGCTATACGTTGATAAAGAACAACTGCTTGATGATAAGAAAAATAATGTTGGTGATGAAAGTAAACCTGGCTCTAATAGAGATGATTTAGTCAAGCACCTGTTTAAAATAGAAAATTGCATACGACTCTATCAGTCTAAAAAATTCAATCAGTTCATTAAAGCGACTGAATACTCCCTTACTTCTGTTCAAGATAAAATCAGGCTGAATAAAGCCATTCAGTCTTTTGAAATACAGGTGGGCATTAAGATAGGTGAGGTTATTGACCTCGCTCATGAGTTAGGTTTAGTTATCAAGGATGACAATCTGGTAAGATACATAGAAGATAAATATTATTTATACAAGCAGGTGTGTGAAGTTAATTATCAAGAGTTCCGAAATGTCTTTGAATATCTCGAAGGGTACTTGCCATTCTCGACACAGCATAAAACTAAAGGTGCCGAATTTCCTGATGTTTTGGTAGTTCTGGATAATGGCAAGTGGAACCAATATAACTTTAATTATCTGTTTGAGCGAAACGGCACCGATAGTGTTCGCCAGAGGTCAGAGAAAATATTTTATGTGTGTTGTACTCGTGCGAAAGAAAGGTTGGCTGTATTCTTTCCAAATCCAAGTGCTCAAGTCATTCAAACAGCGGTTAGTTGGTTTGGTGAGGATAATGTAGTTAATTTGGATGCTTGAAAGGTTTAGTAAGCTTGCATTTAACAAGGCGCTGCTGTCGGACAAACTTTCCGCTGCGCTCCAAGTTTGCCGCAGAGCGAAGTGTTAGGACTCTTAGCAAAATTCAGAGAAGGTTATAATGAGTGAAGGAAATAAAAGTTTAGACTTACTCGGTGTTAAGCCGATTGCTGATTCTGTCAATACAGTTACGGATGGAACTGTTAAAGGGGCGTCGGCTTTTTTGAGTCGTATCTGCTTACCTGCTGCTGAAGAGTTTGGATTATTACTCAAGGATAAAGTCAGCAGTTGGAGGGCTAAAAATGCGGTTGAGATAGCAAACAAGGCTCAGGCTCTACTTGAACATCAAGTTGGAAATGTTGTTTTGCATGCCCATCCTAGAATTGTATATGCAACAATCGAAAATGGTTCTTGGGCGGAAGATGACTTTATGCAAAAGTTGTGGGCTGGGCTTTTAGCATCTTCCTGCACTGAAACTGGCAAAGATGAAAGTAATTTGATACTGGTCAACCTACTTTCTCAGATAACTACTAGTCAAGCTAGGTTGATTAACTATGTATGCCAGAACTGTACAACATTTCAATCAACAGCTGGGTGGCTGGGTTCGTTAAAATTTACCTTAGATTTACCTCAACTCATTGAAGTAATGGGAGTAAGTGATATTCATCAAATTGACAGGGAACTTGATCACCTTAGAGCTTTGGATTTGATTTCTGGCGGTTTCCAACCAGAACATACTTTAGCTACGACAACTCCTATGGCTTTGGGGTTACACCTCTATGTTAGAAGTCAGGGGTATGTAGGTGACCCCATTTCTTACTTTAATGCACCGATTATGACCCAAAAAGAGATCGAAAAAGCAATGCGCTAGAAAAAGAGTCCTAACAAACAATTTAAGAGTGATTCAGTACGCTTGGCATTTTTGGTCTGGGTTTAGTTCAGTGTTTACGATGTTCAAACTAAGCTCTGTGGTCGCGTGCTTCACACCTTAATTGTGCGTTAGGTGACCGAGTTACCCACGAACAGGAGACAGCTAGGTTACCCCTGATCAAGAGGTGCGAGAAACGACCGAAATGCACAGTACCCAGTCCGCACGGATCGCAGTAAAATCACCACCTTAAGATAATTATCGGAGAATTCAGCCCATGGGCAGAGCGTATCAGAACCGCAAAGAGTCAATGGCCAAAACCTCAGACATGAAGGCCAAGCTCTATAGCCGTTACGGGCGCGAAATCTATGTCACGGCCAAGTCGGGCGGGGTCGACCCCGATGGCAACCTGGCGCTGCGCGGTCTGATCGATCGTGCGAAAAAGGATCAGGTGCCAGGGCACGTGATCGACAAGGCGCTCGACAAGGCCAAGG
This sequence comes from Marinobacterium stanieri, assembly GCF_900155945.1. Classification (GTDB taxonomy): domain Bacteria; phylum Pseudomonadota; class Gammaproteobacteria; order Pseudomonadales; family Balneatricaceae; genus Marinobacterium; species Marinobacterium stanieri. Next base: position 530,939 of record NZ_FTMN01000002.1, on the reverse strand, counting down.
GTGGTGGCGGCGAAGACTACTCTCCGGCGCGTTACGAAGGCTATGGCCCCGGCGGCAGCATGGCGATCATCGAGTGTCTGACCGATAACCCCAACCGCACTTTCGGCGATGTGCGCCAGGCGTTCACCAAGACCAAGTGCAAGATCGGTACTCAAGGCAGCGTCAGCCACATGTTCGATCACTGCGCCATCTTCGTCTTTGCCGGCGATGATGAAGAAGCCGTGCTGGAAGCGCTGATGGAAGCGGATGTAGACGTCACCGATATCGAGCTTGAAGACGGCAAAATTACTGTATTTGCCCCAAATACCGAATACTTCAAGGCCAAGACTGCGCTGCTTGAACGCTTCGGCGAAATCGATTTCGACGTTGATGAGATCCAGTTCATCCCGCAGAGCTTTACCACTGTCAGTGGCGATGATGTAGCGCTGTTCGAGAAGTTTCTGACGATGCTGAACGATCTGGACGATGTGCAGCAGGTGTACCACAACGTCGAGTCCTGAATGGGCTGACTGTACATAGAACATTGCCCCGCAATCCGGGGTGCAAGGGGAGGTGCCATGTCACCTCCTTTTTTGTTTGTGACCCTGCCCACAGGGAGTGGGCGTTCTCTTTTTTGATCCATGTTGCCGTTTTAGCGATTACCAAACGAAGTCTGCTGTGTATTTGTTATCGTCTATCGAAGGTAAATGGTTTTTACCTGTTAAAAGCAACGCTAAAGGATGTGGGTGTTAGCTTGAATAATAAATAAAAAGGGATTTTTATGTACTTAATCACAAACAGGAAACTGTCCACACGCAAGCAAGGGCTCGACGTATTTGGTAAAACACCCAATATAAAAGGGCCGAAAGAGCTACGGCTGGTTAAAGTCGAAAGGGTAAACGATCAATGGGTCACCACTCCGGTTGATGACTTGCTCCCCAAAAAGAATGTTAAAAGGCTCAAGAATCAGTACCAGCTGGATATCGATGTGAATGAAAGATGGTATGGCAGCCTGGACGTCGCCTGCGAGATATATACCCGCGCCAAAAATGAAAACAAGTCGATATTATTTTTTGTGCATGGATACAATAACGATGTTGAAGATGTAATTAATGCCGCCCTGGAAATTGAAGCTCTCTATAACGTAATTGTGGTGCCTTTCACCTGGCCTGCCAATGGTGGTGGTGCTGTATCAGGCACGGCCGTCTATTTGAGCGACAAGTCCGATGCCCGAGTCTCCTCATCTGCGCTGGACCGCGCCATTGAGAAAGTGCACGGCTTTCACCAGATATTCAGCAGCGCCTCGCAAGCCTCCAACCGGAACAAGGCGTATCAGAAGCATAAGGATAACCCTGAAGCGGCAGCGGCCCTTTTCACGCGGCTTACCGAATCAGAATGTCATGTGAAAATCAGCCTGCTGTGTCACAGCATGGGGAACTATGTGTTCAAGCATGTGTTCTCGACGACTGATCGGTTCAGCTCCAATCTGGTGTTCGACAATATCTGCCTGGTTGCCGCTGATACCAATAACCATGATCACGCCCGCTGGGTCGAACAGTTGGATGTCAGAAAGCGTGTCTATGTCGTGATCAATGAAGACGACTCTGCCTTGAAAGTGTCCCGCATCAAACCCGGTCGAGAGCAAAAAGCGCGACTTGGGCATTACCTGAAAAACCTCAGTGCAGATAATGCCAGTTATATCGACCTTACCTCGTCGGAAGGGCTTGGCTCAGAGCATACCTACTTTAAAGGTGACACGGTCAAAGCGAATGCCGATATCCAGAAGTTCTTTAACGAGATTTTCAATGGCAGGGCGGCTGATGATTGTCTGTCGTATCGCCCGGATATCAGGGCGTACAGATTGAGTTAAATGGATGAAAAGGGGCTTACACGGCTTTAACTGTGTAAGCCCCGTGATCTCAAGGTGCTGCAAAGGCCTGGTCCAGGAAGCTCAGCTTGTCGTCGCTGCTGTAATCTTCCTTGAAGTAGTTGATCAGCTTCCTTAGCTCCCCATCCACTTCATCGCGTGTCTTCTGGCCGGATTCCGTCAGGGATGCCTGCTCGGCAAGCGTCAGGATCAACTGGTCGCGGATTTCAGGGCCGTTTTCATCCAGAATCTTCAGTACGTCATCTACCCGTTCGCCTGCTATTTCAGTGGCTTGCCAGAAGGACTCACGTAGCTCGGGTTGGGTCTTTTCCTCAGCCTCGGCCATCGCGCTCAAGTCATTCACATTGGCGATGGACGTGGTGCGGTCAAAGAAGGCGCCATAGGTATCTTTCAGGGCCGCGACCGATAGCTCGGTCATCGGGTGGACGTCCTGGCCCAGGCGGTTTAGGTCTTGCACCAGTTGATCACGCTGATCGGCGTCCATATCGGTTAGCAGACTGCTCAGACGGTTGGTTTGAGCGTCATGGGCGGAGCTGTCGTCGAGCTGGTTGTTCAGCCAGGCGTCGGTGGTCATGAGGCGGACCACCGCTTCTACATCATGCCTGGCCTCGCCCAGTGATTTTTGCTCGTAGTAGCGTGTACCGTTTACGATGCTCTCTTCACCCATACGCGACCTGAACACCAGCTCTCGGGCTTGGGCGTTATTACGCAGATCATCGATGGTTTCCAAAGCGCCTTCCTGCTGACTCATGTCGATCTGTTTGCCTTGGCTGGTGACATCGCCCAGCAGGGTTTCAAGGCCGGTCTTGGTGATCGCCAGATAGGCTCGCTGGTCGCTGCGGTCCAGGTTCTGTAACTGGTTACCCATCTGTTCGAGCTGTTCGTCATCGAAGCGATAGTTCTCCAGCAGTGAGACCGTATCTTCCATCATCCCGACAACAACCTCAGCCCCGTTATTGTCGAAATCGAGCACGGCGCGGGTCGCGCCGGTGGCGTCATACTTCATCTGGAAGGTGCGGCTTGTATCCAGCTCGGACATGAAGTCCAGAATGGCACTTTGGGCTGCTGAGTCACGCCCCTCCAGCTGCTCCATCATCTGGGTGCCGAGGGTGTTGTCTCTTCGCAGCAAGCCCATTAGCTGTGTTTGCTGGTGCTCGTCAAACTGCTCCAGTTGATCCAGCATGGCATTGACGTCGTCACTGCCGGAGATGGCACGGTTAAGGTTGAACAAATCGTTGGCGGTCGCCCCATCCGAATGGAAGTTGCCAATACTCTGGGCGTCGTAGGTCAATGGAGAAGGCGGCCGCTTGGTAACCTGTTCAGCATAGCTCTCTGCCTTGTCCAATACGCGGCTGCGAGTCTCGGCATCCATATTGGAAAGGGTGTTAATCAGGTTTTCCACTTCAGCAGTGCCGGAGTAGAGACGGCCCTGACTGCCGGTTTCAACCAGAGGAATCGTTTGCAGCGCAGAGCTGACGGCGACAAACTGCCTGAGTTCATCATCGCTCAGCTCTTCGGCCAGCTGGATGAAGTCCTCATCCAACAGCATGGTATTGTTATCAATCAGCGCAGCCTGCTCGTTCTCGGAAAGACGGTTCAGGATGGCATCGATACGCGCGCTTTTGTCAGCGTCTTGCACCGCCAGGTTTCTGTAGTTGCCCTGATAGACGCGAAGCGACTCATTAATCGCTTTCTCTTCGGCTGCGCTGGTTGAGCGTGCCGTTTCCGAGAGCGTGACTTTGGTTGCTGGAGTTTGCGAGGTGAGGGCAGTTGCCGGATTGGAAGTGCTGGACTCCGCCGAGCGAATAGATTTTCCCTGATTAAGGGTGAGGTAGTTGGCAGAGGTGATTTCCATGTCGTAATCCTTTATCCGTAAAGTACAACTGCAATAGTTGTTGTTGTCGGCAGAGGTGAGAGGAACTTGATTTGAAGTTGGAGTGGATGTGTTGAGTCATGCGCTTTAATGGATATTAAAGCGGTTAAAATGAAGCCCGGTCGGCTTAGTGTTTTATGTAGCAGCCGCTTTTCTAATAAGGCCCAGGGAGGGATGAAAGTGCCTTGCAGTAAGTTTATTAATCAATACTCGCTAGTGGTTCTCATGTTGGTGAGCTTTGATGTACAGCCAGTCTTTGCGGGTGCCGATCGGGTGATAGTCGACAAATCGGACCGGATCATGACCTTGCATGAGCAAGGAAAAATTATTGCCAGCTATGACATTTCGCTTGGCGGAGCTCCAGAAGGCCATAAAACTCAGGAAGGTGATCAAAAGACACCTGAAGGTACTTATGCTCTGGACTATAAGAACGAAAATTCCTCTTTCTATCGATCCATGCATGTGAGCTACCCAAATGCAGTTGACCGGGCTCAGGCTGAAAAAAGAGGCGTTAGTCCCGGCGGAATGATAATGGTGCATGGCCAGAGAAATGGCTTTGGGTGGTTGTCGTCAATCATGCAACACTTTGATTGGACGGATGGATGTATCGCCATTAGCAATGACGAAATGGATGAGTTCATGGAGTTGGTTGAACCGGGGACGCCAATTGAAATCCGTTGGTGAGCTAAGGTGATTTTGGTCGACCCCTCGTATTTCAAATAGAGAAAGGATGCATGATGGAATTTCTTACGGATGATGCCTTTATGGTGCTGGCTAACCCCGGTGTTGCCTCGACTCAATTACTCTCCCCTCATAACTCAAACTCTCGTCGTGTCACGTTGACTCGTGTCGTTGTGCAGCCGGGGCATGAACAGCCTCGGCATAGTCACCCCGAATCGGAGCAGATCTGGATTGCGGTTTCGGGGGCAGGAACCTTACTGCTGGGGGATGATAAAACCCTGGAGTTTGAAGCGGGGCAGGTTGTTCGCTTTGAAGATGGCGATATTCATGGTTTTCTAAACGCCAATGATGACCCTTTTATCTATATTTCGGTTACATCTCCTCCCATCGATTTCAACTACGCATACACTACAAAAAACGAGCGTTGATTAGCTCAAGGGGAGCGGATGCTGGTTGTTAAAGCCTTGGTTATTTGGTTTCTGATTTTAATGCTGGCGATATCAAATGGTGTTCTGCGTGAGTCGGTGCTGTTGCCCACATTAGGTTTGCCGTCAGGGATGATTGTCAGCGGCCTTGTGCTTTGTGCGTTGATTCTGATTGTCAGCTATCTGGCCTTGCCCTGGTTAGCGGTACACAAGCGGAAGCAGCAATGGGCGTTGGGGTTGTTCTGGCTGTTCTTGACGCTGGGTTTCGAGTTTTCCTTTGCCGCCCTGCAGGGGCAGTCGCTGGTGGAGGTGCTTGCGGCTTATACCTTTACCGATGGTAATCTCTGGCCGGTGGTGCTGGTTGTTACCGCGTTGGCGCCCCGGTTGATGGCGCGGCTAAGAGAGCGTCGGGAGTAATACGGGGGCTTCCCGTAAATGCTTTGCATATCGCTGGGGGAGTCCAGAGTGCCCACGACGCAAGAGCCTCGGGTCTATACTTAGCTGACTGGCACTGTGGTCAGTAATGAATAGACGAGGTGCACCATGAGCAATGATCAAGTGTACAAGGGCAGTTGCTTCTGTGGCGCGGTTGAGTTGACCGTCACAGGGGAGCCTGCCGCTATGGGCTATTGCCATTGTGAGTCGTGCCGGCACTGGTCTGCTGGACCCGTTAATGCTTTTACACTTTGGAAACCTGAAGCTGTGAAAATTACGAAGGGCGAGGAGAACATCGCTACCTTCAGTAAGACCCCTCAAAGCCTGCGCAAGTGGTGTAAGTCCTGCGGAGGACACATTTTGACAGATCACCCGACCATGGGGCTGATCGATGTCTACGCGGCGGTTATTCCGGATTTTCCGTATGAACCCGGTGTTCACGTGCATTATCAGGAAACTGTATTGCGTATTCACGACGGCGTGCCCAAATTGAAGGATGTACCTGCCGAAATGGGTGGTTCTGGCGAAAGTCTTCCAGAGTGATTTTAAGGGGAAAGTAACGCCAAAGCCGGGGAGTATCCTGGTATTGGGCATCGTCAAAAGACGGATATAACGGAAAACAGGGAGCGTTTAAATGTCTGAGGTTACTCTGAAGGGCTTTATTCTGGTTGCAAAAGATGAGCTTACGGTTGTTAAGCACGCACTGGGCCGACACACACAACTTACGCGGGAGGAGCCGGGCTGTATCCAGTTCGATGTGACGCAGAGTCAGGAAAACCCGTGCCGATTTGAAGTATTTGAAGTGTTCAAAAACAAAGAGGCCTTCGAGCACCATCAGGCACGGGTTCAATCCTCCGATTGGGGCCGGCTGACGGTGAATGTAGAGCGCCACTACGAGGTTTTTGAATAATCAGCGGTTCCTGTTATTCCCAGCTTGCAGAGCGCTTGTTCCAGATGCTGCAAAAACGCTTTCACTTTTTCCAGCGGGTATTTTCTGCCTGAGTAAAAGCCGTACAGCACCAGGTCCTCCGGTTCTTCGTCGAGCTGTATTTCGACCAGGGTGCCTGCTGCCAACTCATCCTGGCAGGCGTGCCTTGGCAGAATGGCGAACCCAAGCCCCTTCATCACCGCTGCTTTTGCCATCTGGCCGCTGTTGACCCTAAAAGCTGAGCGTACCTGCAGCTTTTGGTCGCCTTTGAAACGCCAGGGCATGCCTTGCAGTATTGAGAGTGTCGTAATGCAGGGGGCTTTGCTGAGTGCTTCCAAAGAGCAGGGATATCCCTGTTGCTGCACCAGCTGAGGCGTGGCGACCACGCAGCTGGGCCAGCGAATCAGCTCTTTGGCAATCCAGCCGGAGTCTTCAAGCGGGCCGCGGCCAAAGCGTAACACCAGGTCGAAACCATCCAACAGGCCTTCCGCCGGGTTGAGCTGGGTGTCGCAGCTGAGCTGTATCTGAGGGTGCTGCAGGCAGAAGTCCGCCATGATCTCAGCCATGAAAGGGAGGTCCGGCATGATCAGCTTGAGATGCCCTGAAAGCGATTCACCGTGCAGGGATACCTCTTCCAGTGCATCGTCCATCGCCTGTGTGAGCGGTCTGATCGAATGATAGAGCTGCTTGCCTGCCGAGGTTGCAACCATCTTGCGTGTCGTTCGTTCAAGCAGTCGGAGGTTCAGTTGCTGTTCCAGCAAGGCGACGTGTCGGCTGACATTGGAGGTAGGCAGTTGCAGCTGTTCGGCCGCACGTTTGAAGCTCAGGTGCTCATACACGGCCTGAAAGCTCAGCAGCCACTGCAGCTCGACATTCTCAATCATTGATTCGCTCATTATTCGGGATTAATAAGCCAATAATAGCGGGTTTATCCTGAATATTGGCCTTGTAACAATCCCTGCCGAATCAACTGATCAGGAAGGGATGATGAGCAGGAGCAGACGAATTGCGATTGTTGGGGCAGGCGTTGCCGGGCTGTCGTTGGCAATCCTCGCTATCCAACGGGGTTTTCAGGTAGGTGTGTACGAGCGCAATGGCACTGTCGCATCCATGGGCGCCGGCGTGACCCTCTGGTCGAACGCCATGTATGTCTTGCGGAAGATGGGAGTGGACTCTGAGATCGAGCGTGCGGGGGGCGCACCTGATTACATGCACCAGTATGATCAGCTAGGAACCCTGCAGGGCGAGTTCGATATTCAGGCGGTCAATGCCCTGAGCGGGTTTACCAGCACAACTATCCTGCGCCGCGACCTGATGCAGATTCTGGCCCGGCGTCTGCAGGACCTGGGTGGCCAGATTAACTTTGGCTGCTCGATGACACGGGACAAGACTGATGAACTGCGCCAGGGATTTGACCTGGTTGTCGGGGCTGATGGTCGCATGAATTCAGTGGCTCGACAGGCGCTATTCTCTGACTCCGTCAGACCCCGTTATCAGGGCTTTATCAATATTATCGGGGTCAGTCAGTTGGGCGAGCACCGGCTCGCGAATGCCATTCATGATATCCGTGGCGGGCAAGGGCGCTTTGGCATCGTGCCGGTGAAGGAGGGCGCATGTTATTGGGCGGCAGCCTGGCGTGCTGAGCTGGATAAAACGCGCCCTGTCTCGGACTGGTATGACGAGATGGACCGGCGCTTTGGCCAATTCTGTGCGCCGGTACAACGCGTACTTGATGCCCGCGAGGCGTCATCGCTCAACCGCATTTTTGTACATGATCTGGACCCTTTACCCCACTGGCACCAGGGCAATCTGGTGATTATTGGGGATGCGGCACACGCGCCTTTGCCAACCTCCGGACAGGGGGCCTGTCAGGCTTTGGAGGATGCCTGGCATCTTGCCTGTTTGCTGGATGAAAAGTCTGAACTGGAGGAGACATTATCGAACTTTTATCAGCGGCGCATTGCCAAGGTCACGGCCGCTCAGAATGTGGGCAGGCAGCTTGCGCAGAGGATCTTTGCACCTGATTCAAAAACTGAAACGCCCGTGCCCGCCATGTCCCCGCAGCAGCTGAGCGACTTCTGGATGCAGGGGTTGGAAAGGGCTTAGCGTTTACCTGCCAAAAATATCCGCCGCGAGCAGATAGTCGATCACCGTTCGTGTTCTTAACGGCAGCTGGCGGCGGCTGGGGTACACCAGCGCGAATACCAGCGCTTCACTGGTGAGCGCCGGCATGATCTGAACCAGACGTCCGCTACTGACCTCTTCACGCATGGTGGTCGGCAGCATGATACCCACGCCCAATCCCCGCATGACCATCTGTTGCACCATCAGCGGCGAGTTGCAGCGGTAAGCCTGTGTGGGTTTGAGTTCAACCGTTTTGCCGTTGTACTTCAGCTGCGGATTGGCGGGCTGGTCGAGCATGACCCAGGGCAGCTGTTCAAGCGCTTCCAGCGTTTCGGGTTTGCCGTACTTTTGCAGCAGTTCAGGGCTGGCAAACAGGGCAAAACGCTCTTCGTGCATCATGCGTGCAATCAGTGATTCATCGCGGGGAATGCCGATGCGGATGGCCAAGTCGATCTGTTCAGCGATCAAATCCCGGCGGGCATCATCCAGAATCAGGTCGAGCTGAATTTCGGGATACCGGCTCTGGAAATCCTGCAGTACCGGCAATACATACTTGTGGCCGATATCGTGGTTCATGGTAATGGCCACGCGGCCGCTGGGCACAGCGGGCGTGGTAATAGCCTCGACACCCTGCAGAATATCCGGCAGTTGTCGGGCCTGTTCGAACACCTGCTGGCCTTCAGTGGTGATGGTTAGCTGACGTGTAGAGCGCTGCAGCAGACGTACGCCCAGGTCGGCTTCCAGCTGTGAAACCTGTTCACTGATACGGGAGCGGCTGCTGTTCAGCTTGCGGGCTGCAGCGGCGAAGCTGCCACACTCCACAACCGTTGCGTAGATCGCCAGCAGGCGCAGGTGCACAAAATCGATTGTACTCAAAATCCGAACTCCGTATTCGGTATTGATCGTCTTATGGTGACGCTCAGTGTCGCGCATACTGACTGCGAATTCCACAGACACAGATGTTCATACCGAACCGAGGAGAGTCATCATGATCGCGATTACAGGTGCAACCGGTCAGCTGGGCCAGCAGGTTATCGAAAGTCTGCTGCAGAAAACCGATGCAAACAATCTGGTGGCGCTGGTGCGCAATCCGGCCAAGGCAGAGGCATTGAAGGCGCTGGGCGTTGATGTTCGAGAAGCCGACTACGACCGCCCCGAAACGCTGGTGCCTGCCCTTAAAGGCGTTGAAAAGCTGCTGTTGATTTCCGCTAACGAGGTGGGCCGTCGAGTGCCTCAGCATCAGGCGGTGATTGAAGCAGCCAAGGCGGCTGGCGTGGGGTTGTTGGCGTACACCAGTATTCTCAAGGCGGATACTTCGCCGATGCTGATGGCCAATGAGCACAAGGTAACAGAAGCCTTGATTCAGGACTCGGGCATTCCTGCCGTAATTCTGCGTAACGGCTGGTACAGCGAAAACTACACCCAGAGCATTGGTGCCATCCTGCAGGTGGGTGCCGTGAATGGTGCGGCACAGGACGGTCGTTTCCATACCGCCACCCGCAAGGATTACGCTGAGGCTGCGGCGGTGGTTCTGACCACTGAAAATCAGGCGGGCAAGGTCTACGAGCTGGCCGGCGACACCGGATTTACACTGGCCGAGTTTGCCGACGCGCTTGCCAAAAAGACGGGGCAGACAATTGGCTACAACAACATGAAGGGTGAAGAGTTTGCTGCGCTGTTGGTCCAGATCGGTTTGCCGCAGCTGTTTGCTGAAGCTCTGGCAGACTCAGAAGTCCAGGCGGCTGAAGGCTGGCTGGCAGACGACAGTAAAACACTCAGCACGTTGATTGGTCGCCCCACAACACCGTTCAGTGAGAGTATCGCTGCCGTGCTGTGATGCGGCGGCTTTTAAGCCACAACACAGTTCTTCCCGGCGTTCTTGGCCTCGTACAATTTCTTGTCGAGACGACAGAAGGCGGCGACATGGCTTTCGCCGGGGAAATTCTCGATCACTCCAAAGGAGGCGGTTACCTGGGGGACATCCGGAAACTTAACTTCACTGATTGAAGCACGGAGTTTCTCGGCCACGGTAATCGCTTCCTGTTGACCCGTACTCTCGCAGACGATGAGAAACTCTTCTCCTCCCCAGCGAGACACCAGGTCCGTGCGGCGGGTCAGGTTGTTCAAAACACCTGCGAAGTGCACTAGCACCTTGTCGCCTACATCGTGGCCATATTCGTCGTTAATGATTTTGAAATTATCGATATCAATCAAAATCAGACTGTACTGGTAACTGTCGGCGTAGCGCTCGGCACGATACTCACAGGTTTCCAAATGTTCGTTGATCCGTTTGCGGTTGGCGAGGCCCGTCAGATCATCTGTAGCGGCAATCTTGACCAGCGTTTCGTTGGTTCTGGAGATCAGGTAGTAGCGGTAGAAGGCAAAGCCTGATACCACCAGAATACCTGCGAGCAGGTACCACAGGAGGGTGTAGTTGAACCGGGAGACCTCCATATTGAACCAGCGGTCGATGATTTTGGAGTGATCTTCCGGTGTCATCGACAGGATGACCTTATCGATGACAGAGCGTGCCAGCGGGTGGTCAGGCGTCACGCCAATGCGGTGTTGAAATGTGTAGTCAGCAAAGCCGGAGATCCTCAAGTCCAGGTTCTTGTCGTTGATGCCGTGCACCACGACCGCGATATGACCGACAAAGGCATCAATCTCGCCATCTTCCAGCATCTGCAAACCTTCGGGCACATCTCGGGTCTGTTCAAGGATGATATCCGGGTAGTTCTGTTTCAGGTAAAAGTAGCTGGTATAACCTTCGCCCACGCCCACTTTCTTGCCATTCAGGGCACCGACAATCGCGACTAGATCCGTGTCATCTCGTGACACAATTACCAGAGGAAAGGTGACATAAGGCTCGGTAAGCAGCACTTCAGACCCGATCATGTCGGATTCGGACATGGCCGGGATCAGGTCGATCTCACCGGCAGAAAACTTGTTCAGTACCTCGATCCAGGTATCGCTGGGTTCAAATTCGAATTCTATGCCCGTGCGTTCATGAATGAACTGCATATAGTCCGCAATGATGCCGCGGTACTCCGGGAAGGAATCCACGTCGGAAAGAGGCTTCCAGTTCACTTCGCTGAACACCAGCGCTGGCTTCTGGTCGAGCCACTGCTGCTCTTCTGCCGTGAACTCAAGCGGCTGAGGCTCATACGCCTGGGTATCAACGCTCAGCAGGAGCAGTAAACAAAGGATTAAGGGCAGCAGCACTGACAGGGGCCTCATGAACTGAATCGGTTCAGTTTTTGTATAACTATCTGATCCCCGCCAAAAAATCACACTGCATTAGTTTGGTGGGGTGTGTGTCTCTATATGGATACAGTTATATATTAACACCAATTGGCTCAGCAGGCAGCTGAATTGGTTGCATATTGTACACCCGTTCCAATATTCATCTATCCCGTATTTCAGGCCAGGAATACTTTCTATGGAAATGCTCCCCGCTACCCTCACAAGCAGATAGAATCATTCAAACCTATACGCTCAGTTCACGAAAAGAGGTCAGGGATGAAAGGGCTAAGAGGATTGATGGCAACTGCTTTAGTCACCGCCAGCGTCATGGTTGGTGTGATTCTGCCCGGCGTTCAGGCGGCAGAACCCTATGCGGCTTCACATCTGGTACGGGCGTTGCCGAGTGAGGCGCGAGGCAGACCAGTGGAGGTTCACTACTGGTATCCGACTGCGGAGACTCAGCCCGTAGAGCACTTTGGCCAGGGCAAGCTGTTCAACCCAGTCGAGGTGATACCTGATGCCAAGGCTGCACAGGGCTCCTTCCCGGTTGTGCTCTTGGCCCACGGCGGTATGCGCTCTGCGTTTATCCATACCGGCTGGATCGCCTCGGCCCTGGCGCGTCGTGGTTTCATTGTTGTGGTGCCCAAGCCACCCGGTGGTCGCGAGTTGCAAGCCGCTGATGCCGCGAATGAACTTCTTCTGCGTCCGGCTGACTTGTCGCTGGCGCTCACTGCACTTAAAGGTATCGAACCACTTTCAAGCCGTGTCGATATGACGGATGTGAACGGGGTGGGGTTCTTTTTGGGTGGTACGTCCATGTTGTCTCTGGCTGGTGCAGGGTTCGATCCCGAAGGGTATCGGCAATCCTGCAACGCCCAGGGCATCAATATCGACTGCGGCTGGTTGAGCAGTCAGGGCGTGGACCTTACAACGCTGCCGGATGATTTCTTTGCCCAGAACACTTCAGATGCACGCCTAAGGAATCTGGTGGTGATTAACCCTGAACTGACCTCTGTGCTGGAGCCGGGCTCGCTCGAGTCCATAGCGGTGCCCGTGAAGTTGATCAGTCTGTCGAAAGATGCCAAGTCGCCACTGGCACCCGCCGCGCAGCTAGACAACATACAGAGCTATTCAGCGGTCAATATCGCATCGGCAAGCCCGTTCAGTGCCTTCAGTGAGTGCACTGAATTGGGGAAAAAGATTTTGCAGGCCGAGGGAGAGGGCGAGCTGTGTCAGGAACCCGGTGGCCGCAGCCGTGCTGAGATTCATCAGCAGCTGATCGACGAAATTGTTGCGGCCATTTCGGCTGGCCCATCAAAGTAGGCGAGACATTCCCCGCCTGCTCTGGTGGGCTGGATGCCGTATTTATTCGCTGTGCTTCGCTTTCAGCGCCTGCTGCCCAAGGGCGTAATATTTGGCATGCTCCTCTTCCGGCACCATATTTCCGCCCGTCGCCCACACCAGTTGGGTAGCCTGTTTGAGTGTGCCCGTGAGCCCGGTTTGCTCAAGCAAGTCCGTTCCGGCTTGTTGTAACCAGACAAAGCCGGTCAGGCCAGCGGCTGCCGAGGGCTCGATGGAAAGCTGCTCGGTATCGGTCATCAGGGTGACCAGGGCATGCAGGTGGTCATCACTGACGGTGTAGATGCCATCCAGCAGTGGGTCCATCAGTGCGCCCACGAAGGCAGAGGGGCGGCCCACTGCCAGCCCATCGGCGCAAGTGAGATTATCCAGCCCGATATCCTGCACACTGATACCGTTATGCAGGCCAGAGTGCATACCCAACAGCATGCAGGGTGAGTGGGTGGGTTCGGCAAAGAAGCAGTGCACCGCATCGCCGAAGACCTGCTTCAAACCGAAGGCGACACCACCGGGCCCGCCGCCGACACCACAGGGCAAATAGACAATCAGCGGATGCTGCTCATCCACCGGAGTTTGCTGTTCCGCCAACTGCTGCTTCAGCCGCAATGCCGCCACACTGTAGCCCAGGAACAGGGTGGTCGAGTCTTCATCGTCGACAAAATGGCAGCCGGGCGTCGCCAGTGCCTGCTCGCGCCCTTCGGCCACGGCAACACTGTAATCGGATGTATGCTCGACTACGTTGACGCCTTTGGATCTCAGTAGTGCCTTCTTCCATTCACGGGCGTCGGCCGACATGTGAACGCTCACCTTAAAACCCAGTTTGGCGCTGATAATGCCAATACTCAGTCCCAGATTGCCGGTAGAACCAACGACAATACTGTGCTGGGCAAAGAGTGCCTTGAACGGCGCAGTATCGAAGCAGGTGTAGTCCATGCTTTCATTCAGCAGCCCATGCTCATGCGCCAGTTGCTCGGCGAAACACAGCACTTCGTATATGCCACCACGAGCCTTTATAGAGCCGGAGATCGGAAGGTGGCTATCGCATTTCATCAGCAGCCGATGCGGAGCTTCAGCAGCAAACAACCGGGCAACGGCGGTGCTGCCTTCATGCAGCTGAATCAGATCTGATTCGATAATGCCATTCCTTGCCGACGTCTCTGGGAATACCTTGGCGAAGTAGGGCGCAAAGCGTTCCAGGCGAGCTGAAGCCTCTCCGATATCCGCCAGGGTCAGCGGCAGTTGTGATTTGATGGACTCAAAGCGGGTGGCCTTGGGGTTGATCCATAACTGCTCTCGGCACTGCTTCAGCGCATTAAATACTGAGTCCTGCTGTGCCGTTGCACGGGCTATCCAGTCATGGGGCTGTTGTGGGGCCATTCTTGTTTCACCTTGGGCCAGAGTATGCGTTTGGCGCCAAGTATACCGAGTTGAACGAGTAACGTATTACCCGAGTCGGCCTGAGAGTTTGAGCGGCTATCCGATTGATTGAGGCAATTTTCAAAAAAAGTGATTTTCTTTGCATCCAAATGCGGCGCTCAAGTGTTTACCTCTCACAGAGCCTGAACTCTGTTCACGTTTGATCACAAATGAGGATATAACGATGGACATCAATACCAAGTCGATTCTTACCGCTGCCGCACTCTCACTTTCCGTTGCGAGCGGTTCGGTCGTGGCCGCAGGGCACAGCATGACGATTCCGGATGACATCAAGGTGCCAGCCGGGCATGAAGCTGCCATGAAAACCAAGGCAGTCGGCACCGTCGCCTGGATGTGTGCCGAGACGGATAAAGGCCCGGCCTGGAAGTTTGCCGGCCCTGCTGCCGTTCTATCTGATGAAATGGGTAAGCCAGCCGTGTCCTACTATGGCCCTCCTGCGACCTGGGAAGCCACTGATGGCAGCAAAATTACCGGCAAGCAGCTGGCAACCGCACCGGCAGGGGATGGCAATATCCCGTTCCAGTTGGTGCAAGCGAATGCCTCTGAACGCGACGGCGCATTAAACGGCGTCACCTACATTCAGCGTATCAATTTGCACGGTGGTGCTGCGCCCAAGTCCGGCTGTGATGCTGGTGCCGTCGGCACCAAGCGTCTGGTGGCCTATACCGGTGAATATGTGTTCTGGAAAGCCCGGTAATAGCCTGACGAAACCGCCGGGCCTTGCGCCTTGGCGGTTTCGGGTCGGTACTCTAGTATGAGGTTCATACTCAAGGACTCGATGGGCAGCCGTGACGGACGCAAACATTAATCAATTGATTCTTCAGTGTGCTCAGGGGAAACGTTCTGCGTTATCTGAGCTCTATCACCTGGAGTCATCTCGCTTGCTGGGATTAATCATGGCGATAGTGCGAAATCAGGCGCTCGCTGAAGATATCCTGCATGATCTTTTCGTCCGCGTGTGGACCCGGGCGGATTCATTCGACGCTGAAGGTGGCAATGGCCAAGCCTGGCTAAGCCGCATGGCGCGCAACCTCGCGTTGAATACTCAGCGTTATGCCTACCGTGAAGCCAGCCTGTCGACGGACCAGGAAATGCCTGAACTGGATGCGGTACTGGAGCGGCTTTCGCACGAGCCTGAGCCGCGCTCCAGCCGTGAACGCCACACGTTACTGGATTGTCTGAAACAGCTGGATACCGAGCAGCGTTCAGCAGTGGTGAAAGCCTATGTGCATGGGCTGACCCATTCTGAGCTGGCCAGTCACCTGGATAAACCACTTGGCACGGTTAAGGCCTGGGTGCAACGTAGCCTGATCAAACTGAGAGAGTGCATGTCATGACGGACAGTAGCCTGAGCAAAGAGGAGCAACTCAGCCTCTCGGCGGCCTACTACGTGATGGGGGCGCTGGATGCTGAAGAGCGTGAGCAGTTTGAGGTGCGTATGGCGCAGGAGAGCGAGGCACGTGAGGCCGTTGCCTATTGGGAAGACCGGCTTGAGCTGTTGAACGAACTGGTTCCTTCCGTAGAGCCGTCTCCCTTTGCCAGGTTGCGGATTGAGCGCAGTCTCGATGAGCTGAAAATGCGGGAGCCAACCAGGCCTTCCATGTGGCAGGGCAGTGGAATTTGGCGGATGGCCACGGCGGCATTATTGGTGGTTTGTGTCGGACTGTTTCTCGTGCGCGAACCGGCACCCACGCATATCGTGGTGCTTACGGCACCGGGGCAAACACAGCCGGGCTGGATGCTGACCAGTTACGATGGCTCCAGTATCGAGCTCAAGCCTTTGGTAGCGACCCAGGTGCCCGAGGGCAAGGTACTGGAGTTCTGGACCAAGGCCGAAGGGTGGGAGAAGCCCGTGTCGCTGGGGCTGGTTGATCCTGATCGAAGCCTGGAAACCCAGCTTGAAGAGCTGTCTGCCATTACACCCAACCAGTTGTTTGAGCTGACCATCGAGCAAAGCGGCGGTTCACCGACAGGGCTGCCGACGGGGCCGGTGCAATTTATCGGACGTGCCGTGACCGGGATTTAGGGCAGCAGAGGAAGGTTTCAAGCAGCAACGCTTTCATAATTAAGCTGCTATATTCATCTGAGACCCATTTGGCAGGCCTCTTTGCAGGCCCTTGATAGCGGAAATCATATAGCCAGCATGAATGTCTCTCTTCTTGCACCAGTCCTGCTGGTGTTATCCCTCGTATTGCCAACCCTTGTGCTGGCACAGGATGATATTGATTGCAGCGAGCAGGCGCTGGTACTGAAAAGCCTGCATCAGGATGTGAATGCAGCCGAAACCATTGTTCAGCACCTTCGCTCGGTGGTGGAAGGCAGTGCGGCTGCTGATGCGGGTACTGAACAACTGGAAGCCCTTCTGGCCGCAAGAGCGGGTGAGCAGGACGGTCAGGTTTGGCCTGTGCAGTTGAGCTGTGCCAGCCTGACAGACGAGTACGCAGAGGCGCTTACACAACTGCAGCGTAATCAGGGGCATATCAGTAATCTGCGTGATCGCCTCTGGCGCAAGCAGCCGGTGGAACTTAGAGAGGCGTTGCTGAATATCTGGCGTTCACGGCAACGTGTTTTGCTGCACCAGGAGGAGGTGCTGGCGACCGTTGATCCTGTTTACCTGGCTGAGGTGGATGCCTGGTTGAACCAAATGGGCACACCTCTTGCTCAGCAGCGGCGGGAGTTTTTTCAGCTTCAGCAGGGGTTGGCAGACGATATCACAACCAAGGATATCCAGCTCTGGATTGAGTTGTGGCGCCAGTCACAAACACTGGCCCAGACCAGTGCGGTTTCGCGCCGCAAGGCCGACCTGCCCAAAGCACTACCATCCGACACCCTTGGGTTGCTGAAGCAGCACTTACGCATACTGGAACTGGATGCGCTGGTGATGTCGATCAACCTGAATACGGGGAGAAGTCTGCTCTGGCGTGAGCAGGGGCCGGTATTCGAGGAGGCCCTGGCCGCGATCAAGATCAGTCATACCCGTTTGTTGGGTCTGGAAGCACGGGCCATTCGCAATATCTTCAAGTGGCTATATGTAGATGCCCGTGTGGATTTCAGGCCCGCCGGGGGCGTAGATTCTTCCCTCTGGCGCTACTTGCAGATTGCTGAATACCTGTTCGGCATATTCTGTTTCTGGGCGCTGGCAGCGCTTGCCCGCTGGCTCAGAACGCCAGCCTCCAACTGGCATGCCGAGCTGGCGCGACGTTACCGTAAGCAGCGGCTGTATCATCAGGTACTCAGGGGCACCACCAGCTTTCCCACACTGCTGCCCTGGTTTGTTGGCTGGATTGGTCTGGATCTGCTGAAAGTCCTGTTTACCGACTATCACCTGGTCCTGTTGTTGCCACTGATTCCGTTCGCCAAGATCTACATTCTCTACGGCCTGGTGGCTGAGTTCTGCAGCTGGATGCTGCACCGGATCAACGAGCGGGCGAGCGTGTTCCTGAGTGATAAGGAGTCTAGCCGTATCGCCCGCCGTGCCCGTTATGCCTCCGCCATTATTCTGCTGCCCTGGCTGTTGCAGGCGATGGCGCACCTGACCATTGGCAATGCCTTGCTGCTGCATCATCTGCGTTGGCTGACACTGCTGTCGATCCTTATCGCGTTGAGTGTGTTGCTGCACCGTTATCGTGATGAATTTGTGGTGGCACTGCAGTCTTACCTGCCGCAGCAGGTGGACCCTTGGGTACAGCGCGTGTTTGCTCCGCGTGCGGCCATGCTCTTGCGGCCACTGGGTATCCCCGTGATGCTGGGCGGGCAATTAGTCGATTTTTGCCACCGTGGCCTGATCGATTTTGACTGGTATCGTCGCATCTCGGCACGCAGTTTTGCCCTGCGTTCGTCGCAATCGGCAGCGGAGTCCGGTGGTGAAGAGAGCGAGGCACAGGAACGCTATCGGCAGTGGTTTGGCGAAGACCTGCCGGAGCAGAAGATGCCCTATATCAATGTGGAGCTGCTGAGCATAGTGCAGGCATCAGTGGAGCAGTGGCAGGCGCATACCTCGGAAGAAAACTCGTTGCTGATTCAAGGGCCGCGAGGTTCGGGCAAGTCCACGTTGATAGAGCGGCTGGGCAGCTGGGCAGAGAAAGAACGGGAGTTGCACGTATGCCGGGTGCAGGTACCGGCCAAAACCACGACTGAAGCCCAGGTGACCGAACTGCTGGGAGCCGCGCTGGGGATCAATCTCAGTGCCGGCCCCTCGGCGCTGGTCGCCAGTGAAGCGGAGCGGCAGCCGACCGTCGTCATCATTGAAGATGCTCAGAACCTGTTTCTGCGCAAAGTCGGTGGCCTGGGTGGCTGGGAAATGGTGCTGAGCCTGCTGCGCACGCGCGTGCAAAGCATTTTTTGGGTGATTGCGATCAGTAACTCCAGCTGGGCCTATCTGCGCCAGGTGTTTGGCGGTGACTACCAGTTCAGCAAGGTGATCAAAACCAAGGCCTGGACGCAAAGCGAAATTCGCTCGCTGATCATGTCGCGCCACCAGCTGAGCGGCTTGTCACTGGATTATGATGACATTCTGCTGTCCACTCGAGGGCCCCAGGCCGGCAATGTGCGCAATGCCGAGCAGCTCTATTTCAACCTGCTGTGGGATGCCAGTGGCGGCAACCCCATGCAGGCGCTGGAGATGTGGCTCAGGTCGGTCACGGTGCGCACCAAGTCCGTGCTGGTAAGCCTGCCGCAGCAGCCTTCGTCGAGTGCGCTGGATAATCTGGGGGCTGACCTGCTGTTTGTATATTCGGCGCTGATGCTGCATGAAAACATGACCAGTGATGAGCTGGTCGAAACCACTTCGATCCCGGAATCCACCATTCGCACTGCATTGAAAACGGCCTTCGATGCCGGTTTCGTCTGGCGTACAAAGGACCGTCGCTACCGCATAGTGCCGGTATGGATTCCGGTGTTGGGTCGGTTATTGCACAGGAAGAATCTGCTCAATGAATGACACGGCAGACACACTCAATTCGCAGTTGGAGACGGTGCTGGCCATGTTCGAGGCCAGCAACCTGCTGATGTTGGTAGCCGGTTTTGTCGTCCTCTGGCTGATCAACTGGATGATTCGACGTACGGCCACCGGGTTAATGGATCATTTGCCCACGCGCCGCTTTACCATCCTGCAAATGACCACGCTGGTCAGTTTTGTGCTGTATATCGGCGGTACAGCCTTTCTGCTGATTACCGTTCTGAATCCGCCTCAGGAGATGCTGCTGGCCGTGGGTGGCTCTGCAGCGGTGGCGGTGGGCTTTGCCCTCAAGGATGTGGCGGCCTCGCTGATTGCCGGCATCATGCTGCTGTTTGATCGCCCGTTCCAGGTAGGGGACAGGGTCAACTTTGAGGGCGTGTATGGCGAGATTACGGCCATTACATTGCGCTCGGTGCGGCTGCAGACGCTGGATGACAATACCGTCACCATTCCCAATGCCCGTTTCGTCACCGATGTGGTGTCATCCGGCAATATGGGCGCCATGTCGATGATGGTGGTGACCGATTTCCATCTGGCACTGGATGCGGACATTGAACAGGCCCGCAGCATTGTACGTGAAGTCATCGTCACCAGCCGCTTTGCCTATCTTAAGCAGCCGGTCACCTTTGCCATTGAAGAGATAGTGCTGACCAACCGGGTGGTGATTCGCCTGAGGGCCAAGGCCTATGTGCTGGATGTGAATTATGAAAAGGCGTTCCAGAGTGACGTTACGACCCGCGCTTCGATGCTGCTGAGAGAAGCCGGAATTGCCCGTCCTCCAAGTGCCTGAAGGCACTCAGCATCTGTGCCGAACAGAGTGGCGCCAAAAGACAATATTTGTGTGATCAGGGTGTGAATAATACCTCCATGGCCGGTCTCAGTCCGACGACCCTATGCCAATAACAATGAGAGGTTGAAATGACTCACGCTGATCACGCTGCCATTGCGCAACTCGAAGACGTTTTCCAGCAGCAGAAGGCTGCCTACCTCAAGCACTCGCACCCGACGCTTGCCGAGCGCCGCGAATGGCTGCAGGCGATTCCGGGCATGATACTGGGCAATGCCAAGCGCCTGGCCGAAGCCTTGAACAGCGACTATGGCTACCATCCTGAATTGATGACTTATGCACACGATGTGGTCAGTGTGGCGGCCCGTGCCCAGTATGCCGAGAAAATGCTGGAAGAGTGGACCGCACGCGATTATCGCGAAGTTGAGCCGCACATCTACGGCAGCTCCAAGGCTTACATCGAATACCAGCCCAAGGGCGTAATCGGCAACATGCCGGCCTGGAACTTCCCGGTTGAACTGACGGTTGGTCCGCTGTGCGAAATGCTGGCAGCCGGTAACCGTGCCATCATCAAACCCTCCGAGCAGACGCCGGCTGTAGGCGAAGTACTGGAAGAGATCATCGGCGCGACCTTTGATCGTGAGCGTGTTGCCGTGGTGAATGGCGGCATCGATCTGGCCAAGCATTTCAGTGCCATGCAGTGGGATCATCTGCTGTACACCGGCAGTACCAATATCGGCCGTGAAGTGATGATGAATGCGGCGAAAAATCTGGTGCCGGTCACTCTGGAGCTGGGCGGCAAGAACCCGACCGTATTCACTGAAGAAGCGCTGACGCCGGAAAATATCCGCTCCATGGTTGGTATCAAGATGACCAAAAACGGTCAGCTGTGTATCAACGTGGACCACTGCTATGTGCCGGCCGGTTCGGTGGATCGTTTCGTCAATCTGGTGAAGGACTTTGTCGAAAGCTCCGTGGGTGATTACACCCAGGCGCCGCAGATCTGCTCCGTCATCAATACCCGCCAGTTCGACCGTCTGGGCAGCTACCTGGATGAGGCACGCCAGCAGGGCACTCAGGTTATCGAGCTGGGCAGTGCTGCCGAGCGCGGTGATGAGAGCTCGCCGTCCCGCATGCCCCTGACACTAGTGATCAATTCGCAGCAGGACTCCCTGCTGGGACGTAACGAGGTGTTTGGGCCGATCCTGCCGATCTACACCTACACCGAATTTGATCAGGTGATCACTTCGATTCAGTCAGGTGACCGTCCGCTGGGGATCTATATCTTCTCTGACCAGCAGGAACTGGTGGACAAGCTGCGCCTGAATACCTCGTCCGGTGGTTTCTGTGTCAACGCGGCTGCGCTGCAGGGTGCACAGGAAACCATGGGCTTTGGTGGCGTAGGCAAAAGTGGCATGGGCCGTCACCACGGTGTTGAAGGCTTCCGCGAATTCTCCAACCCGCGCGGCTGCATGGAAATGGCCAAGGATGCCAACCTGGATCTGATCATGTCACCGCATGGTGAGGTGACGCGCGAGTTCCTGAAGCAGGCGACAGGCGGGTTGCTGAGCTGATCAGGATACCAAAGACGCACCCCCGGTGTTCCGTAACGCTTTGCGGAACGCCAGTGGTGTCTGGCCGAACCAGCGCCGGCAGGCACGATTGAAGGTGCTGGCTTCGGTATAACCGATCAACCCCCAGACCGACTCCAGAGGCTTGTTGGAATTGCGCAGCAGGTCTTCTGCCCGTTCTCTTCTCAGTGTATCAGCGATCTCATCAAAGCTGCTGCCCTGTTGCTTCAGCCGCCTTTGTAAGGTGCGTGGCGACATCATCAGTTGCTGGGCAATTCTGGGCAGGGTGCAATTACCCGATACCAGCTGCTGCTCCAGCAATGTGCGCACCTGCATGGCCAGGTCCAGCGGAAAGCGGCGCACGATGTGAGACACGTAAGGCTCGACTTCACCGGCCAAAACCGGATCGGCCGTGTTGATGGTTTGATCCAGCAGTTCCCGCGGGAAGTACAACCCTTCAGCCTTTTGCCCAAGTTTCACCCGACAGCCAAGGCGCTGCCTGTACTCATCCAGTGGCAGTCCCTGTTCATGTTTGAAATGCACCTCCCAGTCTGTGCTGTCTTGTTCGGGGGCCAGAAGCCGTAACAGGCGAAGTGCGATGGCATAGCTGAGTTCCGACTTCTGGCGATGAGGAATGTCTATGGGCAGGTTCAGAGAGTAGAACAGGGCGGCCTGGCTCGGGCGAGCATCAGGATCAATGACCGCTTCAGCGCTGGTGCTGATATAGGCCATGTGGCGATGAATGGCATCCAGTGCTTCGCCAACACATGCAGCGTTCAACGCAATGACGGCCACCGGCCCCAGTGCATCGGTGTCCTGTATCTGAGCCAGTTGCAGGCCGAAGTCGCTGACTTCCAGCCTTTCAGCGGCACGCTCAAACAGGCGAACGACTTGTGCATGCTCCAGCGAAGCATCGGGCTGTTCCAGCAGGGCCGGGCTGATATTCAGTTCGTGCAGCAGGTCGCTTGGGTCACCACCGCACTGGTTCACCAGATCGGCAAAACCCATCAGGGCGCGTGCACGTACGCGGGAGGAGGTTGAAGTGGTCATGCCCAAGAGCTTAGGGGGAGTGGCACGTAAAGACAATCCGGTGCTCGGCCTGACTTAGTGCGGAATGGACTTAAATCCATAAGTATTGTGAGTATTTAGTTTAAAAATTACTATAAGTGACATTTGAGACAAAAAGTGTTTTTGGCTAGAATGCTCCCTGAAATTCATAACCGAGTGCAGACATGATTTCTTCCATGACCGTTCTGGTGGTTGACGACTTTTCAACCACGCGCAGGATCATCAGCCGTTTGCTGAGCCAACTGGGCTTCACCCGCATTCATCAGGCAAGTAACGGTATTGAAGCGCTGGAGCACTTGGCAAAGAACAAAGTCGACCTGGTGGTGACGGATTGGCATATGCCGGAGATGGATGGTCTGGAGCTGGTGGTTAACATGCGTACCCACCCGGAAACGGCCCGAGTTCCGGTGTTGATGGTTACGGCTGAATCGAAGAAAGAGCAAATGACAAAAGCGGCCTATGCCGGCGTTAACGGTTATCTGGTGAAACCTTTCACCGCAGAGGCTCTGCACGGCAAGATTCAGCGTATCGTCGCGCGACTGGATGAGGCCCAGCTGCAGGCGGCTGTCTAGCAAATTCGAAAACACCTGCACTCGGGCATAAAAAAGCCAGTCAAGCCTAGTGACTGCTATGCATGGTACCCGGGTAACTGGAAGGAAATTCACGGCCTGGCTTAAGTCAGGTACCGCTCAACGTTTGTTTACCCTTGGCGATGAGAAGTCCCTGTAACCGTTGTGGCAGGGGCTTGTCGGTAATAACCAGATCGTAGTCTTCGATGTGCCCGGCGTGGCAGGGGGCCAGGCAATCAAACTTGCTGCTATCGAGCAAAAGCACGCGCAAACGGCTCTGTTCCAACATGGCTTCCCGTGCCATTACTTCATCATCGTTAAAATCGAATAATTGACCGTTGGCGTCCATTGCTCCTACCGACGTAATTGCTGTATCGGCGCGATAGCGCTTGAAGAAGCGCAGGGCGTCGCCGCCAATCACATCCCTGTCGCGCAACCGCACACGACCACCGGCGATGGTGAGGCCACAGTCCGGATGCTCGCAGAGTCGGTTCGCCACATGGAGGTTGTTGGTGATCACCTGCAAGCCTTTGTGCTCGCCAAGCCGTGCGGCCAGTTCCGCCAGAGTTGAGCCTGTGCCCATGAACAGGGTCTGAAACCCGCCGAGTTGCTCTGCACAGAGCTCAGCGATCAGTGCCTTGCCGGGCTCATTGCGAATGCGTCGCTGGTCGTAACTGATGTTCTCCCGGTGGGGGAAGGGCAAGACTTCCCCGTGGTTGCGCAGAAGCAGCCCCTGTTGTACCAGCACGCGAACGTCGTTGCGAATGGTCTGCACGGATACGCCAAAGTGCTCTGCCAGCTGCTGCACGCTGGTGCGGCCTTCATTGTTTACCCGTTCGGTAATCTGGTGTCTGCGTTGATGCATCGGTCAGCCTGTGTCCTGAAAGGTAATGCCGTTAGCGGTTTTGTCGTTGAATATGCAAAACGAAAGTCAGCGACATCAAAACGAAAATGAAATGTCATTCTGGTGTAAGGAGGTGTCACTAAGGTTTCAGCCATCACATTTTGGAGATGGCATGATGTTTAAGAAGACTCTGATGACCCTCGCCGTCATTGCCGGCGGTACCCTTTCCATGATGGCGCAGGCGGATAGCCGTCTGGTGCTGTATACAAGCCAACCCAACGCCGATGCTCAGGCAACGGTGGATGCCTTTACCCAGGCGCATCCTGATATCGAGGTTGAGTGGGTCCGTGATGGCACCACCAAGCTGATGACACGCCTGCGGGCTGAATTGCAAAGTGGTTCGTCCCGAGCCGACTTGTTGTTGATTGCCGATAGCGTGAATATGGAATCGCTCAAGGAAGGTGGGCATCTGCAGCCTTATCTGAGCCCCGAGCGCAAGCATTTCGATTCAGCTTTGTACCAGCCCCAGGGCTATTACTACGGCACCAAATTGATCACCACCGGCATTGTGCGCCATACCCGCGCGTCCGAGTCACCGGCCAGTTGGGCTGATCTGGCGCATGAGCGCTGCAAGGGGCAAGTAGCGATGCCGAGCCCGCTTTACTCCGGTGCTGCGCTGATTCATTTGGCGACACTGACCTCCAACCCTGACCTTGGCTGGGATTACTACCGCTCTCTGGCAGACAACAAGACCCAGGCTCAGGGCGGCAATGGCGGTGTGCTTAAGGCCGTTGCATCCGGCAATAAGCCCTATGGCGTGATCGTCGATTTCCTGGCCATCCGCGAAGCGCGTAAAGGCTCGCCCATTGAGTTTGTCTTCCCGGAGGAGGGCGGCAGCATGGTGACCGAGCCGGTGGCCATTATGCAGGGCGCCGAGAATGTGGACGCGGCCCGGACGTTTGTCGATTTCGTGTTGTCTGCCAAAGGGCAGGAGCTGGTGCGCGAACAGGGTTACCTGCCGGCCAGCAATCAGGTTGCAGTACCAGAAGGCTTCCCGGCACGTGACAAGATCAAGCTGATGCCGTTTGATGCGGCTGATGCACTGCGCAATGCCGATGCCAACAAGGCACGCTTTAACGACGTATTTGGCGGCTGAGCATGCTGGTAGCCATACGTTCGAGCGACCAGCCGCGCTGGCTGGTCGCACTGATTCTCGCGTTAATAGTCCTGTTGAGCCTGACGCCCAGCCTGCGCCTGATGCTGGAAGCGCTCAGTCAGCTGGATCAGGGAACTGATTCGCCGCTGTTTCGGGTGCTGCGTGACAGTGCTACCTGGACTGCTCTGTATAACAGTCTCTATACCTCGATACTGGCAACCCTGATATCGCTGGTGCTGGGAGCGCTATTTGCCTGTTCACTGTCGCTGACCAATGTCTCCGGCCGCCAGTGGCTGGTGTTCTGCTTCATGTTGCCCATGATGATTCCGCCTCAGGTAACGGCTTTGAGCTGGCTGCAACTGTTTGGCCCGAGTAGCCCGTTGCTCAACTCGCTGGGAATGGCGCCTTCATTAGGCTCGCCGCAGCCTCTTTACTCGGCCGAAGGTATTGCGTTGCTGATGGGGATTCAGCACGCGCCCCTGGTGTTTCTGACCCTGAGAGCCAGCCTGATTAACCTGCCCGCCGAGCTGATTGAGGCTGCACGCATCAATGGTGCCAGTCAGCGTCGGATCTGGCTTGATGTGATTTTCCCCCTGTGTCGCAGCGGGCTGGTAGCGGCCGCCGCAATCGCTTTCGTATCGGCATTGGGTAACTTCGGCATTCCGGCCATGCTGGGTATTCCCGCGTCCTACTATGTACTGCCCACTTTGATTTATCAGCATCTGGCCGGGTTTGGTCAAACGGTATTGAGTGACGTGGCGGTACTGTCGATGTTGATCGGGTGTCTTGCACTGATCGGTGTGCTGGTTCAGCAGCGGTTTGTGCGCAAGGCCCAGTTTGAACTGGTGGGCCATAGTGGCCGTGCTCAGGCATTTGAGCTGGATACCCGTCATCGTCGGTTATTGCAGGCGGCGCTTTGGCTGGTACTGGGGCTGATATTGGTAGCACCGCTGATCGCGCTGGTGATTAGCTCACTGGTGCCTGCTTTGGGTGTTGGCCTCACCGCTGAGACACTGACCTTTGAAGCCTATGTGGAGATGCTCACACGTCAGGGCGTCACCAGCCGTGCCATGAGTAATAGCTTGCTGTTGGCCGGCGGCAGTGCTCTGTTCTTGATGGCCTTGAGCCTGCCGCTGGCCTGGCTGCTCTTGCGCATGCAGCCCCGGCTGCGCACAACAATCAACAGTCTGATCGAAATTCCCTATGCCTTGCCCGGTGTGGTGTTGGCGATTGCCTGCATCCTGCTGTTCGTAAAGCCCTTGCCGCTGCTGGATATCAGCCTCTACGGCACGCTGGCGATTCTGTTTGTGGCCTATCTGGCGCGATTCATGAGTATCGCGCTGAAGCCGGTGCAGGCCAGTGCCGGCCAGCTTGATGGCTCGCTGGAAGAAGCCGCGCAACTTGCGGGGGCCGGGCCGCTCAGGCGTTTGCTGCAAATCGTGTTGCCACTGGTTGCACCTGCGCTCTGTGCTGGTGGACTGCTGGTGTTTCTCACTGCGGTAAACGAATTGACGGTGTCGGCGCTGCTCTGGAGTGCCGGGAATGAAACCCTGGGTGTATTGGTGTTTAACCTGGATGAAGGCGGCGACAGCGTGCTGGCCGCAGCCATCTCGGTGGTGATTGTAGTTATGGTGGCCGCGCTCATGCTGTTGCTCAGCCTGATGGGGCGCTGGCTGCCTGAAGGAGTTATACCTTGGCGAACCTGATACTGGATTCTGTAACTAAAATCTTTGACGGCCAGCCGGCGGTGGATGCGGTTAGTCTGGACATTGAACAGGGCGAATTTGTCGCCTTGCTGGGCCCCAGTGGCTGCGGCAAAACCACCATGCTGCGCATGCTGGCCGGTTTTGAGGCCGTTTCGGGCGGCAGTATCCACTTGAACGGACAGACATTGGCCGCAGACGGAGTTCATGTGCCGCCGGAGGCGCGTCGTATGGGGATGGTGTTCCAGTCCTATGCGCTCTGGCCGCACATGAGCGTGCTGCAGAATGTGGCCTATCCGCTGAAATTGCAGAAACTGTCGGAGGGCGAGCGGCAGCGTCGCATTGATGAAGCTCTGGCGGCTGTACAGCTGGCGCACCTGGCGGATCGTGCGCCCAAGGATCTGAGTGGCGGCCAGCGTCAGCGTGTTGCGTTGGCCCGCTGTCTGGTGACCGAGCCCGATGTGGTGCTACTGGATGAACCCTTGGCGAACCTGGATCGACACCTGCGTGCCTCCATGGAAGAAACCTTCCGGGAGTTTCACCGCCGTACAGGCGCCACCATGATCTACGTGACGCATGACCAGTCCGAGGCCATGTCGCTTGCCAGCAAAATAGCCGTCATGAACCGGGGGCAACTGGAGCAGTGGAGCAGCCCTCAGGACCTGTATGCTCGGCCCAGAAGTGAATGGGTGGCCGGCTTTATTGGCCAGGGCGGCGTTGCCAGCGTGGGCGGTATCGCACCGGGGTTTGAAATCGGGCCTGAGGCTCTGGCCACAGGGCTGAGCGCTGAGCAGGGTGCCAGGACCCCAGTACTGATTCGGCCTCAGGATGTGCGAGTCGGAGTGCCCGGCGTATCGGCTGAAGTGATCGCCTCCATTTACCGGGGCGCGCATTACGAACTCAAGTTGCGCCTGGCCTGTGGCGCCGAGCTGATGGCTTTTCATGATCAACCTCTGGCTATGGCCGACCGAACTTGCCTGCATATCAGCCGGGGCTGGTCGCTGGAGCCGACACGATGACAGCGGCACTGCGTATTTTGAGTGGTTTGGGCGGTAAACAGCCGGCCGCTTTCCTGCTGGATACCGAACAAGGACGACTGTTGATTGAGGCAGGAGGCCCGCTTGAGCCCGGACTGCCCTGTGACTGGGAGTGGCCACAGGATCGTCCTGTCGATGCCGTAGTGATCAGTCATGACCATGTGGATCACATGGGCGCCATTGATCGAGTGCCAAAGGGGACACCGGTATACGCGACGGAGCCGGTAGCCGCCGCCCTGCCTGCAGGGATTGAACACTGCGTGCTGCCGCTGCAGGGCGAGCTGGAAATGCTGGGGCTGCGTGTGCGGACCGGCCAGGCCGGCCACTCGCTGGGCGGTGTCTGGCTGCACTTCGATGTGGGTGACGGCCTGTTCTACAGCGGTGACTTTTCAACCGAGTCGACCCTGTTCCGCTTTGATACCCCACCTGATGCAGAGCTGACACTGTTGGATGCGTCCTACGGGCTTTACGACCAACCACTGAATCAATGCCGGGAAGAGTTGCTGACGCATTTGAATACACCCACTTTATTGCCGGTGCCTGCGTCAGGGCGTGCGCTTGAAATGGCGCTTTGGCTGGAAGAAAAGGACATCGACTGGAGTATGGATGACCTCTGCCTGCAACAGCTGGCGCGCATGCAATCGATGCCGGCCAGCTGTTTTCAGCCAGGTGTGTTCGACAGGCTTAAACGGTTGCAACCTTCCAGCACGCTGGCGCAAAGCCAGGTTGCACTGGTGGGGCGGCCGGAGGGAATCGGTGAGGACATTGAGCAGTTGATCAGCAGTGGTCAGCGCCAAGTGATTTACACCGGTTATCTGCCGCCCAAGGCACAACGGGATGTAGCCGAGGGGCGTGCCCGCTGGCTGCGCTGGAATGTGCACCCGCGCTGTTCTGATCTGCAAAGGTTGGCGCAACAGATACAGGCCAAGCGTGTCATCCCGCTGTTTACGTCTCTTACTGAACGGCAGCAGTGGCAGCGCGCTCTGGACCCTTGCCTCTTCATCCCGACCACAGACGAAATTCAACTGAGTTAATCCCCCATGATTGATACCGAGTTGGCGCTGGTGCGGCGCCCCTTTGTTTTTATGCGCCATGGTGAAACCCCGGCCAATGCCGGGCATTTGATCTGTGGCTCCACGGATGTGCCGCTGAGCCCGAGAGGAGAAGAACAGGCCCGCTCAGCGGCCTGGCTGGGCGGCTATAACTGGAGCTGTGTTGCCACCAGTCAGCTGCAGCGCGCCCGTTCCACTGCGCAGCTGGCACTGCCCGAACGCACCCTGATTAGTGTCGAAGATCTGCAGGAGCGTCATTGGGGGGCACTTGAGATGGCGCCTCTTACGGAGCAGACGCCCTATGAAGAGACACCACCGGATGGAGAGCCCTGGATCGTCTTCAAATATCGGGTCGTTCATGCTCTGAATCAGCTGCTGAATGCTTATGACTTGCCCTTGATTGTGGCGCACTCGGGGGTGTATCGCGTGATTCGCGAGCTGCAAACGGGCACTCCACAGGGCCCAAGAATTGAAAATGCCGAGCCGGTGCTCATTGAGCCTCAGGCGGATGGCTGGGACATGACCTTACTTAAGGAGATATGGTTTGAACAACGGTGATACCGTCATTGTCGATGTGGATGGAACCCTGGCACATTTCGATCCCGCAACAGTCCATCAATGGGTGCTGGGCGCCGAAAAAGCCTGGGACCCGTTCTTCGAATTCATGCGTGAAGCGCCGGTGATCGAGCCCGTGCGTAACCTGGTGAGAATGTTAAAGGCACAGCAACAGAAGATCGTCATCTGCAGTGGTCGGCCGGATTCCCACCGCGAGCACACCCTGGAGTGGCTGGACCGTCACGAGATTCCCTACGACGGCGTGTACCTGCGTGCCCTGGGTGATGATGAGGTTGATGATGAAAGCGTTAAGCAGCAGTTGCTGCAGCAAATTCGGGACGACGGGTTCAGCCCCTGGCTGGTGCTGGATGACCGTGATGCGGTAGTGGCGCGCTGGCGCGAGCTGGGGCTGACCTGCCTGCAGTGTGCGCCGGGTAGTTTTTGAGACAGGAGCGCTGGCCGTACTGGCTGGTCAGCGCTCTCCCAACACAACACATTGTTCTAACTTGCGCGAATAGCTGACGGGCAGGCGCGGGTCTGCAGTCGAAATAAGAGCAGTCCAACCATTATCAGCAACACGGGCAGGGCGGCATACAGGTTAATGGCCGCCCAGCTCATGGTGCTTGCCAAGCTGCCGGAAATCAGGGTGGCGCCGGTTACGCCGGTAAATACCAGCGTATTATTGAGTGCTCTTGCTCGGTGGCTGTCAGTTGGGTGGCAGTGCTCAACCAGCAGTGATGAGGCACCGATATAGAGAAGGTTCCAGCCCAGCCCCAGTAACACCAGTGCCGCCTCGAAATGGATCAGTTCAACCCCAAGGATGCCAATGCCGATACTGCCGAAGCTCAGCATGCAGCCCAGTAGCATTACGGGAATGCAGCCGAAGCGTTGAATCAGCTGTCCGGTGAAAAAGGAAGGGGCGAACATGGCGACCAGGTGCCATTGGATGACCCAGGCTGTGTCATCAAAGCCGAAACCGCAATGCATCATCGCCAGGGGCGTGGCGGACATCAGCAGGTTCATAACCGCATAGCTGCCCACCGCTGCCAGAATGGCAATCAGGATACCCGGGTTTTTCAGCAGTGATGCACGTGAGAGGGAATCTCTGGATGAGCTTTTGTCCGACGGCTCGCTACTGTTCTGATCCGGCAAACGAAGTGCGCCGGCCAGCAGGGCTGAGGATGTGGCGATGATGGCCAGTATAAGAAAGCTGGCAAAGAAATCCGGTCCCAGAGCATCACGGCTCCAGAGCGCCAGGTTGGGGCCCAGCAGCGCAGCGAGGAGTCCGCCGCTCAGTGTGAGGGAAATCGCCAGGCTTTTGTGCTCGATGGCAACGGCATCTGCGGCCGCAAACCGGTAGTACTGTCCAGCGCCGTTGAAGATTCCGATCAGCAGGCCGGATACCGCAAACAGGAAGAAACTCTCCAGATAAATCCCTGCTGCTGCCATAAACAGGCCCAGAGCACCGGCCAGTGCGCTGCATACAAAAGTGGTTCTGGCTCCGAGACGCTGCATGCACCAGGCAAGCGGGAACAGCATCAGCAAGGTGGCCAGATACTGGATCGCCAGTGGCAGGGTCGCCAGTTCCGGGCCGGGAGACAGTTGAGCGCCAATCAGCGCAGAAGATGACAGCACCAGGCTCACGCTGGTCATCATAGTGGCCTGGCAGAGGGTTAGCAGTAAGACATTCCGATTCATGAGTCAAAATCTCGGTAAACGTTGTTGGCCTGATCATGCATGACTAGAATCTGTCCTGAATGACTAGCTTCCCACTATTTGTGCCATGCCTCATATTATTGCCGTTTTTGTGTTTGCTGATTTCCAGTTGCTGGATGCATCCGGGCCTGTTGCTGCTTTCGAGGCCGCCAACAGGCTGGTACCAGGCAGTTATGACCTCAGGCTGGTTAGCCTTGACGGCGGACTGATCGCCAGCTCGTCAGGTGTCAGCCTGCTAACCAGCTCATGTCAGGAAGCGGGAGAGGTGGATACGCTGATGGCGGTGGGAGGCTGGGGCGTGTACTCGGCGGCTGAGTGTGAGCAGACACTGGGCTGGATGCGGGCGCGATCTGGCACTGCAAGGCGCATGACCAGCGTGTGCTCGGGTGCTTTCCTGTTGGGAGCCGCCGGTGTGCTGGATGGGCGCAGAGCGACCACTCACTGGAATCGCAGTGCGGATTTCTGTCGTCGCTTTCCTCAGGTACGGCTGGAGCCGGACCGGATTTTTGTCAATGACGGTCCGGTCTGGACTTCGGCCGGCGTCAGTGCCGGGATTGATCTTGCGCTGGCCCTGATTACCCAGGATCTGGGAGAGGCTGTCGCACGTCAGGTTGCTCGGCAATTGGTGGTGTACTACCGGCGTCCAGGTGGTCAGTCACAGTTTTCCGAACTGCTGGATCTGGCTGCGCCCGACAGTCGCTTTGCACCCTTACTGGATCATATCCGCAGCCATTTGCGCGACCCTCTGCAGGTTGAGGATCTGGCGCACTGGATGTGCATGAGTCCGCGCCATTTCAGTCGTTTGTTTACCGCTGAAGTGGGTACGACGCCCGCGCGTGCGGTCGAGCGACTCAGGGTTGAAGCAGCCAGCAGCTATCTGGAAAGTGGGCAGGACTCGATACAGGTCATCGCTAACCGATGCGGGTTTCAGGATGCTGAACGTATGCGGCGTGCTTTTGTGCGTATCAAGGGGATGCCGCCCTCCGCCTTCAGGCGCAAGGGCGGGCAAGTTACAGATGTTTAGCGGGCTGTTAGAACTGAACCGCGTAGCTCAGTCCCAAGGTGCGGCCCCGACCTTCGAAGGTTACGACCGCCGGTGAAGTCAGGCCGGCGTAAAGCATCTGGGCTTTCTGGCTCCACAGGGTCTGGTAGTCGGTATCGAACAGGTTGTTGATGCCAAAGCTCAGGTTGCCCACCGGCAGGTCATAGCCGCCCACCAGATCAAACAGGGTGTAGCCGTCCAGTTCGCGACCGGCATCATCCTTGTAGTCATAGACTTTCATCCCTTGCAGACGCAGGTTCAGCGGGCCCTGGTTCCAGTCCACATGTGCGCCCAGCTTGTGGGTACTGGCATAGTAGGCTTCCAGTGCCTGCCAGCCGTCGCCTTTTTTCTCGGGCTCGACCAGGTGCAGGTTGGCACCCAGTGCCCAGTTGCTGTTGATGCGATAGTCGGCGATGGCTTCCAGGCCGTAGATGCGTTTTTTCTCATCCAGCACGCTCACGGACAGGTTGCGGCTGCTGTTGCTGATGCGCTTGTCGGAAATGGAGTAGTAGGCCGACAGCTGGGTGCGCAGCTGACCATCGTCATAACGCCAGCCCAGTTCGTAGGAGTCGGTCTTGAGGGCGTCTGCCTTGTTGTCCGCCACGTTGATGCCGGAGATCAGGTTGCTGCCATCGTAGTTGCCGTAGCCGTAATATTTGGCCGGGTCCGGCACTTCAAAGCCTTGTGAGAAATTGGCATAAAGCTGGTGTTCCGGGGTCAGTGAGTAGACCGCGCCCAGGTTGAACAGGGTGGTGTTGTAATCGGCTTCACCGCCCGGCACGGCGTCGGCATAGGGCAGCTGACCAGTGGCGACCAGGTACTGCTGGTCGGTATCGACAAAGTCGTCGATCTTGGCATTGGCATACTGATAACGCAGACCACCGTTCAGGGTCAGCTGATCAGTCACCTGGCTGTTGGCTTGCAAGAACAGCGCCATCTCATCGATTTCAACGCCGGGGTAGCGACCAGTGCTGACATCGGGGTTGTAGACCAGGCCACCGCTGGCTGCGGCATCGGCAAAATTATAATACTGCTGGCGACTGTCGAAGGTTTCCCGGCTCAGGTCGGCACCGTAGGTGAGTGAGGTATCCGCACTCAGCTGGCTGACCATAACAGCCTTGAGGCCATAGACTTCGGTTTCCTGATTGGAGGCGCTGACAGTCTGGCTTGCCGCACGCGGGAAGGGGTAGAACTGCAGTGCTTCGCTGCGATAGAACCCCTGCACCAACAGCTGCTGGCCCATCAGGTCATCATTGGCGTATTGCAGGTTCAGCAACTTGCGCTCGGTTTCCGGCTGGTCATCCAGTTGCAGCCCATCCTCTACGGATACCTGTGACGGGTCGGTGAAGCCGGCATAGTTGGGGCCGAAGTAGGAGAAGCGGTCAGCATCCTGTTCGTTCTTGAAATACTGGGCCGTCAACTGAAGGTGCTGTTCGTCATCCAGCTGGATGCCAGTGTTGGCCATCAGGTCGACCTGATCGCCATACTGGGACGAGGTCTGGGTGATGTCCTGCAGGATCTCTTCATCCTCAGTGTTGTAGAAGGCGCCGGTTTTGCGCAGTGAGGCAGAAATCCTATAGTCCATGCGGTCATTGCCGCCACTGACGGCACCTGCCAGCTGACTGTCCAGATCGTCACTGTGGAAGCCACTCTTCACGCCGGTTTCCAGATCGAAGCGGGGTTCGCCCGGTGTGCCCTTGCGCGTAATAATGTTGATGACACCGCCCGTACCACCGCCACCGTAGACGGAGCTGGCGCCGGAGATCACTTCAATGCGGGCAATGTTGAACGGGTCGATAGACTCGAACTGACGGCTCACGCTGCGGCTGGAGATGAGTGACACCCCGTCGATCATGACCAGAATGGAGCGTCCGCGCATGTACTGACCATAGTTGGTCCGCCCCTGACTGCCGGCATCCAGGCTGGGGATCAGCTGCGCCAAGGCATCCTTGAAATCACTGCCGCCGCGCATCTGCTGCTGGATCTGCTCGGCTTCGATCACACGTACGGTGGCCGGGATATCAGCAATACTGGTCGCAGCTCGGTTGGCCGTAATGACGGTCGTGTTCAGATCAGCTTCAGCGGCAAGTGCCTGGGTACTGGCCAGACCAATGGCAACGGATATCAGTGATTTGCGAAACGTCAGTAGGGGAGAGGGCACGGAGCAACTCCTTTGGCGGATGAAAGTGGTTTTGTATTTTGGATGTGAAAATACTATACGCAATGAGAATTGTTATCAATGGTATTTTGGTTGATGAAATACAATTTTGGTGTTTTCAGGGAACAGGCAGTACCCTTATGCCTTTGGTGTTGAAGGGAATTAACGGGCGTTATGGTTCAGAAGGCAGTAACCGCACTTCAGGCCAGGTTGGCCGATCAGATCGTGCAATGGCTGAAGCAGCAGGGCGCACCCCAGGGATTCAGACTGAGGGAGTCGGCGCTGGCAGATCAGTTTCAGGTGTCACGTTCGCCCATACGGGCGGCGCTGGGATTGCTGGAACAGCAGGGCTGGGTGGAGTCTTTGCCCTATCGAGGCGTGGAGTTGCGGGTGCCGGCCAGTGAGCTGAGTCTGTTTGAGGAAAACCTGGATGAAAGCGACCCTCAAGATCTGTATATGGCGTTTCTCATAGACCGTTTTCTGTCGGAGCTGCCTGCAGCGTTTTCCGAGCGGGAGCTGCAGCAGCGCTATGGTGCCAGCCGCTCTGAAGTGCAACGCTTGCTGGTGCAGCTGGAAGTAGACGGCATTGTTCAGCCGGGCAAAGGCTATAAATGGCTGTTGAGTGACAACCTGAATAATGCCCAAAGCCATTATGAGAGCTACCGCTGCCGCTTGATGATGGAACCGGCCGCCTTGTTGGAGCCGGAGTGGACGCTGGATACGGAGTCAGTTGAGGCGCTGCTTGAACGTCACCAACAGGCCATTGCACAACCTGAACAGGTACCTGCAGCGCAACTGTTTGCCCTGAGTGCGGACTTTCATGAGTTGCTGATGCACTGCTCGGGCAACCGTTTCCTTGTTGCGATGATGAAGCAGCAGAACCGGCTGCGAAAGCCCTCGGACCTGCTGTCGATGCAGCTGCATACCTCGGTGGAGAAAGCGTGCCGGCGGCGCATGGCCATTCTGGAAGCACTGCTGCAGGGGCGTAACCGGGAGGCATCCGAACTGCTGCGGGCGTTGCTGGAAAACGATATCCGCGTGATGCGCCATACCTATTCGGAAGTGGCGCGGCTCTCGCGTCAGGAACTGGAACAGCTGGTACGCAAAGCAGGCCTGACCCTCAGGCTTCCTGCTTTCGATACGCCAGCGGACTGACGCCGGTCCAGTGCTTGAAAGCACGTGAGAAGGCGCCGGGTTCGGCAAAGCCCAATTGGCTGGAAATGTCACCAATGCTGAGGTTCTGGCGGGTCAGCATCATGATCGCCTGGTCTCGGCGCAGGTTATCCTTGATCGCCTGATAGGAAGTGCCCTCCGCCTTCAACTTGCGTGACAGGGTATAGGAGGTGGTGTGCAGCTGCTCGGACACCCAGTCCAGATTCGGCAGGCCGCCTTCGTCAAAAGTTTCCAGCATGCCGCGCACACGTGTGCTCAGGCTGTCGTCCTCATCGGTCCAGATCAGCAGGTCACGCGGCGAGCAGATGATAAATTCGTCCAGCTCTTTGGAGGTGCGTGTCACCGGCATGCTGAGATAGTTTTTGCTGAAGAAGATGCTGGTGCGAGGCTGCTCGAACAGGCACTTGCAGGGATAGATGAAGCGATATTCATCAAAATGCAGTGGCAACGGGTGGGTAAAACTTGCATGGCTGAGCACGATTTTACGGCCGATCAACCAGCCTATCAGCCGGTGCCAGACCATCAATAGCCACTCCACCAGAAAGTTGTCCGGGTCCAGCTCAGGGTGCTGGTGAGTCAGGCTCAACTCCGCTTCGTCGCCGTCCAGATTCAGCCTGATCTCGATATCTTCCGAGAACAGGCTGTAGCAGCGGATGCTTTGTTCAATCACTTCCTGCAGGTTGCTGCTGTGCACCACCAGCGACCCCATCAGATGAAAATGTCCTACCTTGCAGGGCTGACTTGTTCGTCCCATGAACTCGTCATCCAGCTCGCGCCAGATAGCGCGAAACAGGCGAATGAATTGCCCCTTGCGGATACGTGCCTTGGGCTGGGCGATCACCTTGGAATCGATATCACAGTCCGCCAGCAATGCCGCTATATCCATGCCCTTGACCTCAGGGCCGTGCAGCATGGCGCGTGCGTAATGGGATGAAAAGGTCAGGTTTTTCATGCTTGAAACAGGGCTCCAGCCAACCCGAAACCGCGATGCCGGCGGTGAACGGGCAAGCGTGAATCGCGTGCAAAAATTGTCAATTTATCTGTTGGAAGTTGTCATTCTGTTGTCACCGGCCTATCCATTAACCTGCTTTCATACTGCAAGTAAGGGAAAACCCTTGTTTCTAGAGCGCCTATGCATGGACCCCCTTCAGTGGGCAGCCGCATTACAACAATAAACAGGTTTCAGTATGGACAAGATCAGCTACAACGATTTCATCAAGGACTTCACGCCGGAGTCGATCATACAGAACTTCGTGGGCGATTTTAACGCGGGCCTCAACGTCTGTGAGGAGATCTGCGATCGCTGGGCCGAAGACCCCGTCAAGGTTGCATTGCGCTACGAACTGGCCAATGGCGACAGTGGTGAAATGACCTTCCGAGAACTGATGCAGCGTTCCGCTCAGTTCGCCAACTTCCTCCAGTCACGTGGTATTGGCAAGGGCGACCGAATTTCGGCCCTGCTGACCCGTACCCCTGAATTGTTGATTGCGGTACTGGGGGCACTGCGTGCCGGTGCCGTGTATCAGCCGATGTTTACGGCGTTTGGCCCGGGTGCGATTGAGTACCGTGTACAGAAGGCACAGACCAAGCTGATCATTACCAACCCGGACCAGTGGGCCAAACTGAAAGACGTGAACGGCCTGCCGGAAACCATGCTGGTGGCGGATGCCGGTCATGAGCTGGCCGCTGAAGCGGACAACCTGTTCTACGCCACGCTGGATCAGCAGTCTGACCAGTTCGAGCCGGTCAAGATTGGCGCGGAAGACCCGTTCCTGCAGATGTTTACCTCAGGCACCACCGGCAAATCCAAGGGTGTCACCATCCCGGCCAAGGCGCTGCCGGCGTTCTACGTATACATGCGTTATGCCATCGGTCTGCGCGATACCGACAACTTCTGGAATGTGGCTGACCCGGGTTGGGCTTACGGCCTCTACTACGCCGTTGTGGGTCCGCTGCTGCTGGGTTGCACGACGCACTTCAACGAAGCCGGCTTTACCGCTGAAAACACCTTCGAATTCCTGCGCACCTACAAGATCACCAACCTGGCAGCGGCTCCGACCGCCTATCGTATGCTCAAGGCAAACGATGCCCTGCTGAAAGACTATCCGGAAATCGACTTGCGTGTGGCCAGCAGTGCCGGTGAGCCTCTGAACCCGGAAATCGTGACCTGGGTGAAGCGTGCATTCGATTGCACCGTCTGCGACCAGTATGGTCAGACCGAAACCGGCATGACTTCGGCCAACTTCCACGAGCTGGAGCATCAGCACCGCGATGCCAGCATGGGCTATCAGTTGCCGGGCTATCGCCTGGTTGCTCTGGATGCCAACTTCAATGAAGTGGCTGAAGGAGAGAGTGGTGAACTGGCCGTGGACATGGACAACTCGCCGCTGTACTTCTTCCAGGGCTACACCTGGGAAGAGAAGAGCCCCTTCCATGGCAAGTACTACCTGACCGGCGATATCGTCATCAATAATGGCGATGGTTCC
This sequence comes from Marinobacterium stanieri, assembly GCF_900155945.1. Taxonomy (GTDB): domain Bacteria; phylum Pseudomonadota; class Gammaproteobacteria; order Pseudomonadales; family Balneatricaceae; genus Marinobacterium; species Marinobacterium stanieri. The sequence goes on along the minus strand of NZ_FTMN01000002.1, from coordinate 492,693 downwards.
CACTCCTACACCGGCCGTGATGACGACATTATCGCGTCTGCCGGCTACCGCATTGGCCCGGCCGATGTGGAGAGCACTCTGCTGGAGCATGAAGCCGTTATCGAGAGCGCCGTAGTCGGCAAGCCGGATGACAAGCGTGGTGCCATCGTTAAGGCCTATGTGGTGACCCATCCGCAGTTCGATGCCGATGAGGCGCTGGCAGAAACCCTGCAGCAGCATGTACGCAACCGACTGTCCACTCACGCTTTCCCGCGTGAAATCGAATTTGTAACCGACTTGCCGAAGACTTCAAGCGGCAAGATCCAGCGATTCCTCCTGCGTAAGCAGGCGGCTGAAGAAGCGGAAACAGCCTGATCTTTCAGCCCTGATCCGCCGGGAGGCCGATGTGCCTCCCATCCAGTCGAGCAGAACAACAAAAAGGTGTACCTATGAAAGTACTCGTAGCCGTTAAGCGCGTAATCGACTACAACGTCAAAGTGCGTGTTAAATCCGACAAAACCGATGTGGATCTGGCCAATGTGAAAATGGCCCTGAACCCCTTCTGTGAAATCGCTGTTGAAGAGGCCGTGCGCCTGAAAGAAGCTGGCACCGCTACGGAAGTGGTGGTGGTGTCTATCGGCAGCAAGCCCTGCCAGGAGCAGCTGCGTACCGCACTGGCACTGGGTGCTGATCGTGCCATTCAGGTTGATGCTCAGGATCAGCTGGACTCCCTGTCCGTGGCCCGTATCCTGCAGAAAGTGGCGGAAGAAGAGTCCGCTGACCTGATCCTGCTGGGCAAACAGGCGATCGACTCCGACAACAACCAGACCGGCCAGATGCTGGCAGCGCTGATGGACCGCCCGCAGGCGACCTTCGCGTCTGAAGTCGTGGTTGAAGGCGAGTCCCTGAAAGTGACCCGTGAAATTGACGGTGGTCTGCAGACCCTGAGCCTGAAGCTGCCGGCCGTGGTTACCACCGACCTGCGTTTGAACGAACCGCGTTACGCCTCTTTGCCCAATATCATGAAGGCGAAGAAGAAACCCCTGGATGTGAAAACCCCGGATGAGCTGGGTGCCCAGCTGTCTGCAGGTGCCGAACTGCTGAGCGTTGAACCGCCGGCAGAGCGTCAGGCAGGTATCAAGGTTGGCTCCGTTGAAGAGCTGGTGGACAAACTGCGTAACGAAGCGAAGGTGGTAGCATGAGCATCCTGATTATTACCGAACACGACAACCAGTCCCTCAAGCCGGTTACCCTGAATCTGGTGACGGCAGCACAACAGATCGGCGGTGATATCGACCTGCTGGTAGCAGGTGAAAACGCCCAGGCTGCAGCCGAAGCGGCCTCTGCCATCGCCGGTGTACGCAAGGTGATCCATGCGGACAATGCCGCTTACGCTCACCAGTTGGCCGAAAATCTGAGCAAGCTGGTAGTAGAGCTGGCCGATGGTTACAGCCACATCCTGGCGCCGGGTACCACTACCGGTAAAAACGTTGCGCCGCGCGTGGCGGCTCTGCTGGGCGTAAATCAGCTGTCCGATATCAGCGCAGTTGAAGCGCCGGATACCTTCAAACGCCCGATCTATGCCGGTAATGCCATCGCAACCGTCAAGTCTTCCGATCCGGTCAAGGTGATCACGGTACGTGGCACCGCCTTTGATGCGGCTGAAGCCACCGGTGGCAGCGCGAATGTTGAAGCCTGTGGTTCTGTGCATCAGCATGCGGATGTGAGCTTCGTCGGTGAAGAACTGGCCAAGTCCGATCGTCCGGAACTGACTGCTGCGTCTGTGGTGATCTCCGGTGGCCGTGGTATGGGTAACGGCGAGAACTTCGAGCTGCTCAATAAAGTGGCGGACAAACTGGGCGCTGCAGTCGGTGCCTCCCGAGCGGCTGTTGACGCAGGCTTTGTGCCCAATGACATGCAGGTCGGTCAGACCGGCAAGATGGTTGCGCCGGAACTCTACATCGCTGTGGGCATCTCCGGTGCCATCCAGCACCTGGCCGGTATGAAAGACTCCAAGATCATCGTGGCGATCAACAAGGATGAAGAAGCGCCGATCTTCCAGGTAGCCGACTATGGGCTGGTGGGCGATTTGTTCGAAGCGGTTCCCGAGCTGGAAAGCCGTTTGTAACAGGCTGCTGAAAATCTATCTGCGTTGCCGATGCATCGTTAAAAACAGGCTCAAAATGCTCATTTAGTTCACTAAACTGCGCTTTTTCGCCTGTTTTTGCCCGGGCGGCGTTCCGCTTGCCTCGGCTGCCTCGATAACGCTTTTCAACACCCTGTAAACCTGCTTTGTCCTAGTGAGAAAGGCCCGGCCGGACCTCAGTGTTCTGCCGGGCCTTTTCCTGTCTGGCCGTGATTAATCCTGGTCAGCGTCTCGTTGATAGCGAAAATGCGACCGCGAATATTCTTGGCCCCCATCGCTTCAACCCGCTTCGAGTGCATCTCCAGATACGCCTGCGCTGAAGCCTTGTCGGCAAAATGGTAAATTCCGCCCGCCTCACCGGTTTCCGTATTCTCGGTCCATATCTTGGAAATGAAGCCCGGTTCATGGTTGATGGACTCGGCCAGTCCGCGTGCGGCTTCGGTCAGGTTGTCACCGAGCATCTCGGCAGGCATGGTAAAATCAATCAGTATGATAATAGCCACGGTTGCTCTCCTTTGTCGTTTAAGCTGCGAGCTTAGATAGCAACCTGAGATGCGACAAGAAGGCACTTTCAGGTGCCTCGGTTACCTGCAGGAAACCCATGCGCGAACATTGTGAACTCTATACCGTACTCGAACTCATTGGTGGCAAATGGAAGCCTTTGATTCTGTTCTGGTTAAAGGACGGTACCTTACGCTTTGGGCAATTGCGCCAGTGCATGCCCGATGTGAGCCAGAAAGTATTAACGCAACAGCTGCGCGAATTGGAGCAGGGCGGTATTATTCACCGTCATGTATTCCCTGAAGTCCCGCCCAGAGTCGAGTATTCATTGACGCCTCTGGGGCAAAGTCTGGTGCCGCATCTACAGGCGCTGCACGATTGGGTGGTGGAACATGCCGATGCGCTCAATACCGCACGGACGCAGAGTGAACTTCCAGAGCAAGCAGGAGAAGATTGAATGTTGAAAGCGTGCAAGCGTTTGGCCCTGATCGCAGGTTTGAGCGCCCTGGCAGCAGGGTGTGCAGTGTCTCCCACGGGGGAAAAGACGCTGCTGCTTAACTCGCCGCAGCAGATGAATGCCATGGGGACGCAGTCGTTCGAGCAGATGAAAGAGAAGCTCGAAATCGAGAAGGACAAGCAGACCAACCGCTATGTGCAGTGTATTGCCGATGCCATCGTGATGCAGGTGCCGCGTGAATATGGCTACGCGCCCCAGGATTGGGAGCTGGTGGTGTTCAAGGACGAGGCCGTAAATGCTTTCGCGTTGCCGGGTGGCAAGATGGGTGTGTATACCGGCATGCTCAAGGTGGCAAAAAACCAGGATCAGCTGGCATCGGTGATTGGCCATGAGGTGTCTCATGTATTGGCGCAGCACGGTAATGCGCGTATGAGCCAGCAGATGCTGACACAGCTTGGTATTACTGCCACCAGCTTGGTACTGGCTGATCAGGTCGATAGCAAAACTCAAAAGGCTGCCGTTATGGCACTGGGGCTGGGCGCCCAGTACGGCATCCTGCTGCCTTACAGCCGAGCCCATGAATCCGAGGCCGACATGCTGGGCCAGGAGCTGATGGCCAAGGCCGGTTTCGACCCGCGTGAAGCGGTAAGTCTGTGGCAGACAATGGCCGAGAAGGGTGGTGCTGCACCGCCTGAACTGCTGTCGACACACCCGGCATCCACAACCCGTATTCGCAAGCTGGACGCCCAACTGTCACAGTACTATCCACTGTACCAGCAGGCGCAGGCCGAAGGGCGTCGCCCCAACTGTGATGCCTTGAAACCGCGTTAAGTGAAAGGTGTCTGCGGACTTTGCGAAACTGTAGAGAAAAGTCACCAGAGAGAGCCTTCTGTGACAAGCCAGTTGAGACAGGGCTCTTGTGGTAAACCTGCATTGATACATGCAAACTGTGACAAGGTGTACCTGTGGGAGGCCAGTCCCCTGGCCGAAAGGGCTACCTGCAGTAAAAAAGTCTGAAAACTGCCCAACAAAAAACCTCCCCTGCTTATGGCAGCGGGAGGTTTTTTATTCTGGCTTGGCCGGTAGTAGTATCAGTCGATCAGACCATACTGATCACGCAGGATTTCAATGATTTCGGCTTTCGGATTCTCCGACAGCTCAATCTTGTGGCCAACGACCTTCTCGGCAATGCCCAGGTAGGTACGGGATACATCCATCAGCACTTCAGTCGGCAGGGCGTTGTCACGGGCCAGGGCCTCACGCTCATCCATGCGCTCCTTGTTGAGCAGGATATCCGGATCCGGGAAGTGGTTCAGCAACAGCTGGCGGAAGCCTTCTTTCGACTTCTCGATCACCTTGCCATCGCGGTAGGCCGGGCCATCCCAGATACGGGAGGAGTCAGGCGTGCCCACTTCATCCATGTAGATCAGCTTTTCGTTGCCGGACGCATCGGTGACGTAACCGAACTCGAACTTGGTATCGACGAACACCTGATCCAGCTCCGCCAGGGCATCGCTGATCACGCCAAAACCTTCTTTCAGCAGCTTCTCGTACTGGGCGATGTCCGCTTCAGAACGGAAACCGAAGGCTTCGAAGTTATCGGCGATGTTGGCGCGGGTGATGTTCACGTCATCCGCTTCCGGAACGCCCGGAATACCGCGCAGAATACCCTTGGTAGATGGGGTCATCAGCAGCTCGGGCAGCTTCTGGTCCTTCTGCAGGCCTTCCGGCAGAGTGATACCACAGAACTCACGTTCACCCTTGGTGTAGGCACGCCACATGGAGCCCGTGATGTACTGACGGCAGATCGCTTCGATCATCACCGGACGTGCCTTCTGCACGATCCAGACAAACGGATGCGGGATATCAACGATGTGGCTGTCGGCCAGACCCTTCTCGCGGAACAGGCCAAACCAGTGGTTGGAAATCGCATTCAGCGCCGCGCCTTTGCCGGGTACGCCATTCAAGCCATCTTCACCGTGCCAGATACAATCGAATGCGGAAATACGGTCGCTGATCACCATGATCGCCAGTGGGGCATCAGGGGCCACGTCGTAGCCTTTCTCTTCGATCAGACGGCGGCTGTCCGCTTCGGTCAGCCAGTAGACGGAACGTACCTTGCCGCTGTGAACGGGGCGGTCGGTACGGATCGGCAGGTCGTTGTTCACGGCCAGAACGGATTGCGCAAGGCTCATGGTGTCACAGGTCCTGTTGCTTGGATTGGTCAGCCATCAAGGGCAGAAATGAATGGCGGGATTCTAGCACAAGGTTGGCAGGATTCGCGCGCGGAGCGCGCTCCCACAACATTACCCGCGTGATCAAACTTAAGAGGGGCAGAGTTTAGTTCGCTCACAGGAGTGAGCTCCCACACATCACCGATCCACCGAAGTGCAGGGTTAACTGTGGGAGGCCAGTCCCTCTGCCGAATAGCGTTTTTCCCAGCCTCATCTCAGTCTAAATCCAAACCACATTCCAAAGCGGGTAATCCCGTTTCGCTCACAGGAGTGAGCTCCCACACATCACCTGCTCACCGAAGTGCGGGGTTAACTGTGGGAGGTCAGTCCCCTGGCCGAATAGCGTTTTCCCCAGCCTCACCCCAGTCTAAATCCAAACCGCATCCCAAAGCGGATATTCCCTGACCGAGCGAACCAGCCCTGCTCGAACCGGGTTGGCCACTACATAGCGGGCCAGATGAACCAGATCATCTTCCTGGCGCAGCTGCCGGTCATGGAACCCCGACTGCCAAACGCTAATGTGATAGCCAGAAGCCTGATGGATGAGTGAAGTGGTGCGGCTTTTAACAAAACGAACCGACTCGGACAGACTGAACGCGTCCTTCAACTGCATCAGCCAGTGAACATGGTCCGGCATTACCACATACGCCAGTGTCTCGGAGGAGAGCTGGGCTTCCTGCAGTGCATGAACGAAACAGCGGGCGGTATGAAACTCAGAGAATACCGGCGCGCGCGCTTTGCAGTTAATGGTGATCAGGTAGATATGGCCGGTCGCTGAATAGCGACCGGTACGCAAGCGGTTTGAATGATACATAAGGCATCCTTGCCTCTGTTGTTGGTGTTTGAGTATAGGCCTGATGTGGGATTTGTTTGGTGATATTCATATTCGCGCGCGGAGCGCGCTCCCACAACAAAATACTAAGCTCATTAATACAACTGCCTAAGCACAGGCCTGCTCTGTGGGAGCGCGCTCCGCGCGCGAAAAAAGGTTCACCTCACTTCAGCAAGTGCTCATAACGCTGGTCGGTCAGTGTCTTCATGAAAGCGACCAGTGCATCAATGCGTTCATCTTCCAGTGCGGGGCCTGCTTCCAGCTCCTTTAGTGCCAGGTTCGCGGACACTTCCGGCTTGCCCCAGGGTTCTCCGGTTTCCGGGTTGGTCGTGCGGGTGGGGTTGTTGTATTTGTCGTAGAATAGCACCACGGTACGCAGGTCCTGGAACACGCCGTTATGCATGTAGGGGCCGGTGACGGCGACGTTGCGCAAGGTGGGAATCTTGAACTTGCCGGCCTGGTTCGGGTCGTCGATGGCCGGGTTATCCAGCAGGCCCTGGTCGATGAACTCAGCGGCAACACCATTAACTGCGCGCAGTTTTGTATTCACCGGTGTGCCTATGTTGCGATATTCGTAGCTGGTGAAGGTTTCATCCTTGGCGCGTGCACTGGTGCGCAGCTGGTGGCACTGGTTGCAGTTGGTGAATTGCTGCGAGAAGAACAGCAGGCGCCCCAGTTCTTCCTGGTCCGTGAGCTTGGCTTCGCCGCGCAGGAAGCGGTCGTATTTGGAATCGAAGGGAGCAAACTCTCTGGTTTTCTCAAAGGCTTCCAGGCTGTCTGCCATGGCGGCATAGGCCTGTTCAGGTTGCTCCAGAATACCGTTGCCGTAAAGCTTCTCGAACTGCATGACGTAGCGCGGTGCATCTTTCAGACGCGCGACCACGCTGGCCTTGTCCGGCATGCCCATTTCGATCGGGTTCAAGGGCGGGCCACCTGCCTGGTCGGCCAGGGTTGAGGCGCGCCCGTCCCAGAACTGGCCGCCGGCCCATTCGCCATTGGCCTTGCGATGAAACTCGGGGCTGAAGGCAGCATAGGCAGCAGTAGGTGCGTTGCGATCGCCCAGTGAGTGTCCATCGTCACCCAAAGACCCGCCAAGCTCTGTACCCTTGCGGTTATCAGCGAAACCCTGTGCCGGCGAATGGCAGCTGGCGCAGGACTGGCTGCGATTTTTCGACAGGTTAACATCAAAAAACAGCTGCTGGCCCAGTGCGGCTTTGGCCTTCAGTTGGCTGGTGTCAGCGTCGTTTTGCGCCATTGCTGTGGTGGTGGAAAGGCACATTGGGAGCAGGAAGGTAAGCAAGGCACGATTTTTCATGAATACAGCCTGATTATCAGAATCATTCTCAGTTATCCATTATGTTAACACGTGCAAAGTTGCCTTGCCGAGCGGGTGAACACTGAGTTTGATCCAGCGCAACGCTGGGTTTAAGGTACGTGGTCAAACGCACAGCAGGAGAGCGAACATGCGTGTCGCCACAGCACATAATCGTGATGAGCAGGTCATTGAAGCGCTGGAACGCTTCGATGCCGATCTGGATGCACATTTGAGGCAGCAAAAGTATGAGCGCATGTCGGTATCGGCATTCAGCTTCTTTCGTGGCAGCAACCACCTGTACTGGCAGGATATGTATCGGGATTGGCACTTTTCCCTGTTTGGTGGGCGTACCGAGACGCAAACCTGGCTGCAGGGGGATGCGCACCTGCATAACTTTGGTGCCTACGGCAGTCATGATGAACGGGTGCGTTTTGGCCTGGATGACTTTGATGACGGTATCGTCGGCGATTACCAGTACGATCTTTGGCGTCTGCTGATCAGTGTGGTGCTGGCGGTGCGTGAGAGTGAAGCCCTCAAACCGGAAGCGATCACCGAGATTCTGGAAACGCTGATCGACAGCTATCTGGACACGCTGGCGGCGGATAGTGAAGAGGTCCGGGACTGGGCCGCCATGGCGGATACGACTGATGGCCGCCTGCAGGCCTTCCTGATTAAACTGACCGACAAGAAAAGCCGCGCCAAGATGCTGCGCAAATGGACAGTGGCCGAAGGTGAATCCGTACGCAGCTTTATGCCGGACCACCCCAAGCTGGAGCCATTGCTGCACTCTGAATATCAGGCGCTGGAACAGGCGCTGCAGGATTATCAGGATACGCTGGCGGATGAGGTGCCCGGCCACAGTCACCAGCATTTCAAGGTGAAAGATATTGCCCGGCGTATCAATGCCGGTACCGGTTCTCTGGGAACGGACCGCTTCTATGCCCTGGTTGAAGGGCAGGGCAGTGGCGATCATGATGATGTGATTCTGGATATCAAGGCGCAGCAGCCGCCGGCGGCCTGGTGGGTGATGAGTCAGCGCGAACGTGACGAATATGCCGCCATGTTTGCACATGAAGGGGAGCGCCATGCTCTGGCCTTTCAGGCGATGGCGCGCCACCCGGACCCTTATGTGGGCTGGCTTGAAGTGGGTGAGCAGGTGTTTTCCGTGCGGGAGCGCTCACCCTTCAAGGCAGACTATCCGACCGATAAGCTGACCAAGCCAAAGCATTGGCGCCATATTGCCGCGCTTTGGGGCCGTATTCTGGCAGCCTCCCATCTGCGCGGCGCTCAGGCGCTGAGCGAGGAGGGCGCCAGTCAGTTTGCCAAGGCTGTATTGGGCCTGGCACTACCACAGAAGGCGGCATTCAACGACCTGCTGCAAGGTATGGCGCAGGCCTATGCCGACTGCGTTGAACGTGACTATCAGGCGTTCCTGCGCCATCAGGAATCCTGATTAATCGATCACCACCAGCTCACGCAGGCGTTCCAGTTCCTGGATACGCTTGCGCGTCTCCTCAATAAAGGCTTCACCGGCCTTGTAGCGCGCGACCTCACCGTCTTCATCATCCAGGAACGCGCGGGTCATAGCCTCGGCGCGTTGGTCCAGCCAGCGGTTCTGCAGTTCCACCTCATGACGACGCGCCTGTTCAGGCAGGTAGTCCAGCGTATCCTGAAACAGCATGTACAGCCGTGCATCGTACAGATAGGCGATGCTGGAAAGGGTGTGGTTTTTGCTTAGCTGAGACTCTTCCACCTGCAGCTGGGCTTCCAGCTGGGTAATCGGCTGGTCCAGCTTGGGCTCCCAGTTCAGGTCGGCGCTGGCGGGCAGCTGGGCCGGAATGGAGCTGGCTCTGGACTCTTCGACAATCGGTTCTTCGGCAGGGGGCTGGGGCGTTTCAGCCGGTTCCGGCTCGGAAATGAAAGGCACCTGTATGGTTTGGCAGCCTGTCAAAAGTGTGCCGAGGAGCAGGCAAGCGGCGAGTCCCGGTCGAAGTGTCATAGATTTCGTCCATGTTGTGGCAGAGTGGGCTGACCATTCTACCTGAGCCAGACGAACAGGCCAGTCTCTGTTTGAGCGGGCAGTCGCCTTGATTTATGTGTCCCTGATGGTATTATCCTCGCCGCTCTTGGGGGAGTAATTTTCTGTCCGGCGTCAGCCGGCGGAGTGGCCGTCAACATAATTGAGCCTCAAGCTCATGGCTGTCACGTCCCGTACGGGATTAATGAGACCTGAGACATGACATGCTGACCTGGCGGGCCGGCGTGTGATGTCTTAATGGACTCTTGGCCCGCCGGAAGCATATCAATGGACGCGTTTATCCCTTCTACTCTGGCTGTTGCGATTGCTGAAATAGGCGACAAAACACAGCTGCTTACACTTTTCCTTACCGCTCGTTTTGCTCAGCGCAATGCCATCATTCTCGGCATTCTGGTGGCAACACTGCTTAATCATGCGCTTTCTGCCTGGCTGGGTGCCTGGGCGGTACAGTGGATTCCCGAAAGCTGGGTGCCCTGGATTCTGGGCCTGAGCTTTATTCTGGTCGGCTTCTGGATACTGATTCCTGACAAGGAAGATGAGGAAGACGGCGCCGTTCTCAAATATGGTGCCTTCCTGGCATCGACTATCCTGTTCTTTATTGCCGAGATTGGTGACAAAACCCAGGTTGCGACGGTGATACTGGCGGCGCGTTATGACGACCTGTTCTGGGTGATCATGGGAACCACGCTGGGCATGTTGCTGGCCAATGTGCCTGTGGCCTATGCGGGCAGCTGGCTGATGCAGAAGATCCCTCTGGATCTGGCGCGTAAATCGGCCTGTGTGCTCTTTGTAGCGCTTGGCGTGCTCACGCTGGTGTCATTCTGACAGCCGTTCATCCGCGACTCAGGCTGGGTCATTAGACTGGGCGCCAGGATACGACATTCACAGGAGGTATCTTTTTATGCATATGAAGACATTGATTGGTTCTACCCTGCTGGTATCGGCGCTGGCGCTGACAGGTTGTGATGATTCCGCAACTGAAGCCGAGCAGGACCGTGCGGAAGTGCTGGAAAAAAGCGAATCTTCCATGGATAAGCTGAAGCGTGAGGCTGATGAAACGCTGACAGCTGCAGGCGATGTCTACAAGGATGCCAAGGACAGTGCCCAGTCAACAGCGGATGATCTGTCAGAAAAGGCGGCTGAAACCGGTGATCAGATCCGTGAAGCCACGGGTGAGACCTATGACCGTGTCAAAGAAGATGCCAAGGCATTTGGTGAAGCGGCCTCCGAAACCGCGGAAGACCTGACCGATGAAGCCCGCACTCAGCTGGACGAGCTGAAATCCTCCGACTCCTGATTGCCTTCAGGTGTTCTCTGCATGCTCGGCAGGCTTGGCCTGTCGGGCATGTCATCAAGCTGTCACTCCTTTTTGTTAGCGTTCCTTAAGTGTCGCTGTGTTAATACAGCGATTTGCCTTCTGACGTGACAGGGATGTACCAGCTTGAGCCCCCCTTTAGAGCGTGATGCCATTACGATTTCTTCATTGCAAGGTGTGCTGATCGCCTTGGCGATGCTGGTGATTTTGGCAACCTGGATCTTTGCCGGCTACCAGCTGCGCCAGAATCGCGAACAGGTGCTTGATGAACACAAGGTCATCCTGCAGAACCTTTCTTTGGTAGTGTCTGAAAACATCAATCAGGTGCTGGACCGTACCGAGGCATTCAAGACGCTGGTGCGGTTGCAGCTCTCGCGTGGCGAATTGCCCGCTGCCGGGCCGCTGGCAACGCTGATGGCGACCGACCCCGTGTTCACGCGCATGACCGTTTACAGTCGTGATGGGCGGGTGCTGAATTCGACCTCGGCGACCAACCTGCCCAGGCTGCAGCAGGGATGGCAAGCAAGCCTTTCTCACCAGAGAACCTGGCCCATCAACATTCTGCCCTCTGAAGCCCTCGGCAAGTCCTGGAGTGTGCCTCTGGCCATGCCGATTAACACTCCGGGCAGGTCCGATTGCTGCCTGCTGGTACTGGAAATGGACCTGGGCTACCTGCTTAACCTCTATCAGAACCTGCAGCTGGGGCGGGAAACCAGTATCCATGTCTTAACTGCGCAGGGCGCCGAGCTGCTGCGCGCCGAGCGGGGAGGCCTGGTGACCGGGCGCTCGGCATTTGATAACACCGTACTGTTGAAGTCGCGGCTTAACCAGGGCACTACCCGGGACTTGCATACCGACAACCAGCGTTACTATCTGGGCCACTTTGCCAAGCTCGAGCGGGCACCTTTGGTGATTGCGGTGCGGCAATCCGAAAGTGAAGCCCTGGCCGGATATCATCGCCAGCGCAACAAGTTTCTGGTGTCAGTGGTCATCATTACGCTGATTGCTGCTGGCGGCTTGCTCTGGCTGCTGCGCATGATGCATGTGCGGGAAGTGCAGCTGCGAGAGCTGCAGCAGTCTGAGCAGCGCAACATGAAGTTGCTCGCCCGGCTGCGGCGCGAGCATGAAGACAGTGTGAAGGCTGCTTCGCGCGACCACCTGACCGGCCTGTACAACCGACGTCTCTTTACCGAGCTGGGACATTCACATCTGGCCGGATCCAAACGACAGGGACGTTTTGCGGCCGTCTGCTTTATTGACCTGGACAGGTTCAAGGCGATCAATGACACCCTGGGTCACAAGGTGGGTGACAACCTGCTGCAGGAAGTGGCCCGGCGCCTCACCGATAACCTGCGTGAAAGCGATATTGTCAGCCGTTTTGGTGGTGACGAGTTTGTAGTGATGCTGACGGCCGTCAAGCAGCAAGCGGATGTGGAGCAGAAGGTTCAGCGTCTGGTGGATGTGCTGGCAGCGCCCTATCCAGAGCTTGAGGCGGGTGGTCTGGCGACCAGTCCCAGTATCGGTGTGGCCATGGCACCGCGAGACGGCATGGATATCGAAACCCTGATCAAGCATGCCGACATCGCCATGTACCGCGCCAAACGTGGCGGGCGTGCCCAGTTCCGGCTGTTTGACAGTCAGGATGCGGCACAGGAGGTTTCAACCGAAGAGTTGCAGGCGCTGATTCCGGAGGCGATCGAGCGGGGCGAGTTCCAGCTGCACTTCCAGCCGCGCCTCTTCTTGCGAGGTTATGAAACCGGCGGCTTTGAAGCGCTGGTGCGCTGGGAGTCACCTCAGCAGGGGCTGCTTATGCCTGCCGTCTTTCTGCCGCTGGTTGAACAGCAGCAGCTCATGCCTGCCCTGGGCTACCAGCTGCTGCGGCAGTTGGCACAGCAGCTGCGTCAGTGGGCGGATGAAGGGCTCGATATTCTGCCGGTGGCGCTGAACCTGTCGGCTTCTCAAATCAATGACCCGACCTTGCCGGGGCAACTGCGCATGCTGATTGAGGAGTACCGCTTAACCCCCGGCTGGCTTGAACTGGAGATTGGGGATCAGGATCTGCAGCATCTGGGTGATCAGGCCATACGCCAGCTCCGCCTGGTCAGCGAGCTGGGTGTCGGACTGGTGATGGATGACTTCGGCTCCAGCGAAGAGGGGCTGCAGCGTGTCTCTCGTTTGCCATTTAACTGTATCAAGCTGAGTCCGGCACTGATTCGACATATTCGTAACAGTTTTGATGACAATGTATTGCTGTCGGCCACGATCTCGGTTGCGCGCAAGATGCGCCTGAGAGTGGTGGCCAAGGGTGTGGAAACACCTGATCAGCTGGTGTACCTCAAGCTGGCTGGCTGTGATGAGGCTCAGGGTTTTCTCTTCAGCCGCGCCGTTGAGGAAGCTGAAGTACGGGATTATCTGCAAACCCCCAAACGCAAGGTGAAGCTATGAAGATGATCAGGCGTGTGTTGGTGGCCATGTTGATGCTGGCAGCGGGGGCAGTGCAGGCAGACACCTGCAAGCAGCCGGAAATACTGCGCTTTGTAACGGTGCCCAAGCAGTCCCAGCAGCTGCAATATGAAGCCTTTGAGCCCATGCGCCTGCATCTGGAAGAGGTGTTGGGCATCCCGGTGGTAACCATTGCCGCACACTCCTACCAGGCGGTTATCGAAAGCATCGTATCCGGTGCCGTTGATCTGGCGGAGATGGGGCCGGCGTCTTACCTCAAGGCCAGTGAGCGTGACCCCGGTATCAAGCCCATTGGGTCCTACAGCTTTGCCGGTGGTACCTTCTCGCCTGAGGGCAGTTACTACAACTCCCTGTTGCTGGTCAGACAGGGTGAGACTTACGCGGCACCAGAAGATCTGCAAGGGCAGGCCATTGCTCTGACCGATCCGAACAGTACCTCAGGTGGTGTAATTCCCCGTACGCGGTTTGTCGAGGATACCGGGCTGGCGCTGGACCGGCTGGCCTCGCATTTGGTCTATGCCGGCTCCCATGACCGTGCCCTGAAAGCGCTGCAGGCGGGGCAGGTTGAGGCTGCCTTTGTCGCCAGCCGCGAAGCGGATGCCTATATCGAGCGGGGGGAGGCTGAGGCCGGTGAATGGCGGGAGTTATGGCGCTCACCGCCCATCCACTACGATCCTATCGTCTCCAGCAGCCACCTTTGTCCCGAGCTGACCGAGGCGCTCTCGCAGGCCTTGCTGCAGCCATCACCGGCGCTTGATCTGTTATTGAAGCAAAAGCGTGCTCAGGGGATTGTCCCGGTCAGTGCCGAAGACTACCGCTGGCTAAAGCCGCTGGTGCTCGATTAAGCCGTCTGGTCCTGGGCAAAATGCTGTTTCAGTGACCCCAGGCTGGCGCGGCAGAGGCTGTCCAGTTGTGCTATGGCATCTGCAGAACGCTCGCCTGATTGTTCCAGCGTACGGCAGCAGGCTGCCGCCTTGGGCATGCCGAAGTTACCCAGCGTGCCGGCCAGCTTATGCAGCAGTTCGGTTTGTGACTCACCCACAGCGCTTTGCAGTTGTGACAATAGTTGCAGGCACTGCTGTTCCATCTGATCACAGAGCTCATTGAAGCGTTGAGGGCCGAGCATATTCTGGTGCTGATGCAGCAGGTTAAGGTCCAGATACTCCAGCGCTGCCGGTGGCATGGCCGGCGCTGGCGGTGTATCTGATGCGCCGTGCAGCTGGCGGCGTAGCTCGCCAAACTGCAGGGGCTTGCCCACTACGGCATCCATCCCGGCTTCTTCGTAACGGCGCACTTCAGCTGGTGTGACTGATGCGGTCAGGGCAATAATGCGCACGCCAGCGCGCTGGGGGTTGGAGTGCTCACGCATGCGCCGAGCCGTTTCGATCCCGTCCATATCCGGCAGATGTATATCCATCAGTACCAGGTCGTAGGCGTGGTCGTTGTGCATCGACAGGGCCGTGTAGCCATCGTCCGCGACACTGACACGGTGGCCTTCGGACTCCAGTAATCCCACCGTGACCTGCTGGTTGATCGGGGTGTCTTCAACCAACAGGATATCCAGTGCGCAGTCGCGTGCCCTGGTTGGTTCCTGAGCAATCACGGTATGAGGTGTGGTGGTGGCCACGTAGTCCAGTTCCACCCAGAAACTGGTACCCCGACCCTCTGCACTGTCAAAGCCGATTTTGCCCTGCTGAAGGTCTACCAGGCGCTTGCAGATCGACAGGCCTAGTCCGGTGCCACCGAAGCGACGCGTAATGGAGCTGTCGGCCTGGCTGAAGTGGGTGAAGATGCGTTCGTGAGCGCTGGCAGGGATGCCGATACCGGTGTCTTCCACTTCAAAGCGGATGCGGTGCTGCTCCGGTTTATCGCAGCTCAAGGCACGTGCCTTGATCAGTACATAGCCCTCATGGGTGAACTTGAGCGCGTTGGTGCAGAGGTTGAGCAAAACCTGGTTCAGCGCGCGGGCATCGCCCAGTACGGACTCCGGCAGGCTGTCGTCGCACCGCAAAATCAGGTCGAGGTGTTTTTCCTGCGCCATGGGGGAGAGCAGTTGGCGCAGCTGTTCAAGCTGCTCATTCAGCTTGAAGGGAGTCGCTTCCAGCTCCATCTGGCCGGCTTCAATCTTGGTGAAGTCGAGCACATCGTTGAGGATGCTGAGCAGGGATTGGCCGGAGCGGTAAATAGCCTGGACCTGTTCCTGCTGCGCAGCTGGCAGCTCGGTACGCATCAGCAGTTGAGCCATGCCCAGAATGCCGTTCATCGGCGTGCGGATCTCGTGGCTCATGGAAGCCAGGAACAGGCTCTTGGCTTCGCTGGCGGCTTCTGCTTTCTCCCGGGCCAGCTCGGCCTGTTCCTTAGCCTTGCGCTCACTGATATCGGTGATTGAGCCCTCGTAGCAGAGCTGATCATGCTTCTCGTCAGTGATGCAGTGCGCCGAAATAGCCACGAATACCTCGGAGCCATCGGCACGACGCCAGCGGCTTTCAAAACCGCTGACATGCTCCTGCTGGCTCAGCTCACCCAGAAAAGCCCGGCACTCCTGGCGCGAGATGAAGCAATCACGGATCACATCCGTTACCTGGCTGAAAAATGCGTCTGCACTGCTGTATCCCAGCAGCTCGATCAGCGCCGGGTTGGCGGAAATGAAGCGGCCGTTCTGGTCGATACGGAAGATACCCTCGCTGGCATTTTCAAACAGTGAACGGTACTCACGTTCCGACTGTTCCAGGCTCTGATACAACTTGGCGTTTTCAATAGAGATCGCCGCCTGCGCCGCCAGTATCTGTAGAGTTTTCAGACGATTGCGATTAAAAACGTCACGGCTCTCGGTGTGTTCCAGGTAGAGCACAGCGGTCAGGTCACCGTGGTAAAGAATCGGAATGGCCAGCAGCGAACGCGGCTGGTGGTGACGAATATAGGGGTCGTGCTGAAACATCTGATGCTCGACGGCATTGCCCAGCACCACATCATCCTTGGTACGGGTCACATAGTGCACGATGCTCAATGGCAGCAGCTCGGCACTGGCCTCAAGTGCCTGATCGGTAAAGAGTCGGGGCGGCTGGTTATGGCAAATCTCAGCTTCCAGGAACAGACCATCCGGGCGTCGCAGCATGAGGATGGCGCGCTGGGCACCAGCGTTTTGCAAGGCCAGCTGCATCAGCTGTTCCAGTAGTCGCTCCAGCACAATCTCATCGGAGATAGCCTGGGAAGCGTGGATTACCGAGTTGATATCGAAGGCCTGGTTGTCCAGCGATTGCGGGCTCAGGGTCTGGCCCGGCGCTGATTCGGCGACACCTGCCTGCAGCGGTCGCTCAAGTGCAAATGGATAGGCCTGTTGCATCTGTTCCAGTTTGGCCTGGGCACCCCATTCCGCATAGCGGCTGTAAGCATCCTGAAGGTAGGTACGGGCGATGCCCGGTTTATCCCACTCCAGATAGAAGCGGCCTGCCAGTTCGGCGGCCATGGCTTCTTCCATTTTGAACCCCTGATGGCGGGCACGTTCGATGGCCTGCTCATAAAGGTCCATGGCCTTGCTGTATTTGTGCTGGCTGCGGAAGAGCTCGGCCTGCAGCAGGTCAACATGATGCTGGTGGTTTTCAGGGCAGTAGCGGCTGAGTTTACGCACCTTGCGCAGAATGCGTTGCACCCGCTTAATGCGAGAGGGTTGCTGCAAAATGCTGGTATCCGGCAGCAGCGCCAGGATACTGAGTCCGTGCAATGCCTGCAGCCAGGGGCCGGTAAAGGTACCGCTGATGGAAGATAGCAGCGCCATGCCGGATTCCGTATGCAGGTAAGCCGATTTGTACTCGCCCAGCAGGTAACAGATCAATGCCTTGTAGTAATGGTGCAGGCAGATGGCGGTCATGTGGTGCTCGCGCTCAAGCTCTTTCAGGCCTTCTTCTTCGTGGTAGAAGGGGCCGGTGAACTTCAGCGGGTCGGCGCAATGGCCGCGCAGGTTGGCCATGGTCTGGAGCACAAACAGGGAATACTGCAGGGACTGTTGCTGGCCGGATTGTGACAATTGGTCAGCATACTGTTCCAGACGCGGCTGCAGTTCATCCAGGTTGGCACAGAGTTGAAAGGCATACTGGATATAAGCGGCCAGGGCGTAGGCACCCCATTCCATATCACCGGCTTCCTGTGCCAACTGGTGCGCGTTGAGCAGGGATTCCAGGCAGTTGCGCAGTGGCTCGCGGTAGTGGCGAACATAGGAGTCGAACAGCGACAGGGTACGGTGGTGCGTCAGCGGCGACAGGTAACGCCGATCCAGCTCCATTGCCAGCTGTCCCAGCTGGTAACCCTGCTCAATCATGCTGAACTGGCCGCAGAGTACGCCGCCATAGCCGGCAAAGGCCTGGGCCGATGAGGGGGTGAGGCCGTGCTTGAGTGTCAGCTCGACCTGACGCGCCATGACCAGCGGGCGCAGTCCTGAGCTGGAAAACTTGATGGCACCGAACATGCTGGCCAGCAGCGGCATGGCGGCGGCCAGCTGAGGATCGCTCATGGCAGGCAGTTCGGGAATACGCTCTGGCGCCGTGCGTCGCAGCAGCCATTGGGTTTTGCCCACGGCTCTGAGTAGTTGGGTGGTGGATGGGTCAGCAGGAATGCTGACGCCCAGCTGCTGCAGGGTACTCAGTGCCGTATCCAGCGCGCTGCCGAACTCGTTGTTGGCCACCTGGGACTGGATCTGGATCTCGTAGGCCTGAATGCGGTCGAGCAGGGCCTGGCCGTGACGGTCGATTGCTTCGATCAACTCCAGCATGCGCTGCTTATGGCCCAAAATATTGGCGCAGTCGGCGGCTGCGGTGTGCAGGCTCAATGTCAGGCGGTAGCAGCTGTTCCAGGCGTCTTCTGGCAGCAGATTCAGGCCCTGGTCGTAATATTCACGGGCCGACGCAAAGGCCGCGGATTCGCGTGCCTTGAGCCCGGCCTTCAGGTTCAACTCGGCCAGTCGGGTACGCTCGGCCTGGGTCTTGAGCAGGCTGTGGGCCTGGTTGAGATGGTTGGTAATCTCGAAGATGCGAGTCTCGACCTCGGCAGTGGTCAGGCTGGCGCACAGCTGCTGACCAATCTGCAGGTGCAGCTCTTCCAGCTCGTCATCGGCAATCAATGAGTAGGCAGCTTGCTGTACGCGGTCATGTACAAAGCGGTAGCGCGAGCGTTCGGGCTCCTGATGCTGGAACAGGCGGTAGCTGTCGTCCTGGGACAGAATCAGGCCCTCGGTCATGGCCGGCCAGAGGCGGTCGGCGACCACACGGGGTGTCAGGCCGCTCACCAGTGACAGGGTGCGCAGATTGAAACTGCTGCCGATGCAGGCGGCCAGAGGCAGTACCGCCTGAGTCGCGGCGGCCAGCTTCTGGATCTTGTTGACCATCAGCTCGATGACGTTATCGGTCATTTCCTGGGCATGGATCGCCTGCTCATCCCATTGCCATTGCTGCTCACGGAAGTTGATCAGCCCCTCTTCATGCAATGAGTGCAGGAACTGGTTAAGGAAGAAGGGGTTGCCCTGGGTTTTTTCGATGCAGACCCTGGCCAGGCTGCGGCAACGACTGCGCTCCACACGCAGGGTATCAGCAATCAGCTGGGTAACCTGATCCAGATCCAACGGCTGTAGTGACAGCTCAACCGGTTCCGGCGTTGAGCGCGCCATGCGGTCGAGGCTGACCTTGAGCGGATGAGTCGCGCTCAACTCATGGTCACGATAACTGGCGATCAGCATCAGACCGATGGGGCGTTCCTGTCCGGCCAGGGCTTCAATCAAATGCAGTGAGGCCAGGTCGGCCCAGTGCAGGTCGTCCAGGAACAGCACCAGTGGGCGTTGCGGCGAGGCCAGTACGTGCAGCAGTTGTGAGAACAGGCGGGAAAACCGGCTTTGCTCCTCCACCGGAGGCAATGCAGGCACATCGGGCTGCTGGCCGATAATCAACTCCAGTTCGGGGATCAGTTTCAGCAGCACCTGCGCCTGACTGCCGATATGCAGGAGGAGGGCTTCACGCAGTTCGGCAATGCGCTGTTCCGGCTCGGTCAGCATCTGCCGTACCAGGCCTTGCAGGGCCTGAACGATAGCGAAATAGGGCCGGTTGCGGCGGAACTGGTCAAACTTGCCGCTGGTAAAGCGTCCGCCCTGTTCATTCACATACTGGCGCAGTTCGTGTACCAGACTGGTTTTACCGACACCGGCGTAGCCGTGAATCAGAATGAACGGGTGGCGGTGGGCGCTGCTGTGGTCATAAAGATGCTGCAGCTGCTGCAGCAGTGCTTCACGGCCATACAGGCGCTGCGGGATCTGGAAGCGCGCGGACAGGTCTTCCTGTCCCGGCTGGAAGTCGCCCGGAAAACGTTGCCGATGATGGGCCTGCAAACAGAGCTGCAAGTCATGGGTAAGACCGACACTGGACTGATAGCGCTGGGCCGCGTCCTTGGACAGCAGCTTGAGGATCACCCGCGACAGCATTTCCGGCAGCTGCGGATTGAGCAGATGCGGCTGGCGAACCTGTTTGGCGATATGATCATGCACCAGCTCCATGCCGTCTTCGCTGACGAACGGCGGGCGCTGGGTCACCATTTCGTAAAAGCTGGCGCCGAGGCTGTAGTAATCGCTGCGGTAATCGATGCTGCGGTTGATGCGACCGGTCTGTTCCGGCGCGATATAGGCCAGGCCTTCCAGACTCAGGTCCGGGGTGTGCCAGCTGGCTTGCTCTCGACTTAACCCGGTACAGCGCGAGAAGCCGATCAGCTCCACCATGCCGGTATCGGGGTTGACCAGCACATGATCAGGTGTGATCTGTTTATGGATGATACCGGCTTCGTGCAAGCGGCCCAGCAGGTTGGCGGCCTTGATGATGATGGCCAGCCAGCGTGTCCAGGGCAGTTGCTCGTGTTGCATCAGCTGGCGCACGGGAATCGAGTGGGAGTCGCTGTAGAGCGCGGTGGGGCCACGGTCCAGTTGCAGCAGTTCCAGCGGCCGCACTATGCCGGGGATCTGCAGCCGGGACAGCATGTCGTACTCATGCTGAAAGCGGCTCAGGTGTTCATGGTTACAGTGGACGGCATCCAGCTGCTTGATGATAACGCTGACGTTATCGCGCAAACGCAGCGCACGCCAGACTTCCATCTGTTTGCTCTGGTGCAGGCGTTGCTGCAGGCGATAGCCGTCCGGGGTTTGCATCAGCGAGTATCACCGGCAAACATGTAGCCGGCCCCGTGGGCGGTCAGAATCAGCTGCGGGTTGGACGGATTGTCGCCCAGTTTGCGGCGCAAACGGCCAATGAGCACATCCACCGAGCGGTCGTTGGGGGTCCATTCACGATCATGGATGGCATCCATCAGCTGATCGCGGGACAGCACCTGTCCCGGGTGTTCCGCCAGTGTCTGCAGCAGCTTGAACTCGCCTTCGGGTAAGCGCTCCTGCTCACCCTCAGGGCTGGTTAGCTGGCGCTTGAAGGGGTCCAGGTGCCAGCCCTCGAAGGTATAGCCTTTGGCGCCGGTACGCACGGGGGCCTTGTCATCGCCTTCAGGCAAGGCGGTCTGGATACGCCAGAGCAGGTTCTTGGCTCTGACCAGCAGCTCACGCGGGTTGAAGGGTTTGGTGACGTAGTCGTCAGCACCCAGCTCAAGGCCGACAATACGGTCGATTTCATCGCCCTTGCTGGTGACCAGAATAATGCCCACACGGGAGGCTGCCCGCAGCTCGCGGGTGACGGTCAGTCCGTCTTTTCCGGGCAGGCTGATATCCAGCAAAATCAAATCAATCCCTTCCTGCTCGATGCGCTCGTGCAAGTCATCTGCCTGGTCCGTTTCCGAGACCCGGTAGCCTTCGTTTTCAAAGTAACTGACCAGCAGGGACCTGGACGCCAAATCATCTTCTACAATCAGTATGTGCGCAGGGGCGTATGAAGTCTGCATCGCTTGAGCCTCGGGAACAGCAGCCGAATGGTGAAAAAGGCAATATCCGTTGTGTGACGAAAAAGTGAAAGGGCTTTTTACATTCTGTTACATCTGGGCACAACTTAGCACAAAAGCTAGATAATTCATTTACATGGCGTGTTTAGTTTAGCTATGACCACTGAAGCGGGTAGTGCGTTGCAGAGCCGCGTCACCGCTTGGGCACAATAGAAGAAGATCCATCTCATCAGTAAGGGAGTGATGGCATTGAGTAATAATAATTCCAAACGTGCGCTGTTGAGCACAGGCGTGTTGGCATTGGCCGGTCTGGCCAGTACCCCGCTTCTGGCTCAGGACGCACAACAGATCATCCGGGACCGCTGCCTGGCCTGTCATACCGAAAGCGGTACGGCTGAGGCGCCCAGCTTCTCCCGTATCAGTGAACAGCGTAAAACGCCGGAAGGCTGGCACATGACGCTGAACCGCATGATTCACCTGCGCAACCTGCAGATCTCCACCGAGGAGAAGCGTGCGCTGGTTAAATACCTGGCGGATACTCAGGGCCTGGCGCCGGAAGAGACCGAAGGCTACCGCTACCTGCTGGAGCAGGATACCAATATCGTGGAAACCGGTATTGAGCCGGGTACTGCAGAAATGTGCGCACGCTGTCACTCCGGTGCCCGTTTCAGCCTGCAGCGCCGTACCGAGCAGGAGTGGAAATACCTGGTTGATTTCCACATGGGGCAGTTCCCGACTACTGAATTCCACTCCCTGGCACGTGACCGTCAGTGGTTCGATATCGCACGCAACGACACCGCTGTTAAGCTGGCCGAACAGTTCCCGTTTGAAACCAATGCCTGGAGCAACTGGAAAGCCGCTGACAAGAGCGACCTCATGGGCCGCTGGCGTGTAACCGGCTTTATTCCGGGCAAGGGCGAGTTTGATGCCTGGATGTCGGCTGCCAAGACCGGCGAAGGCAAGTATGACCTGGATATCGAAGGCACCTACGCCGATGGCAGCAAGCTGGCCGGCAAGGGTAATGCAACCGTCTATACCGGCTTCGAATGGCGTGCCAGCCTGACCATTGACGGCGTGAAAATGCGCCAGGTGATGGCGGCAGACAAGGCCGGCAACAACCTGGAAGGCCGCATGTTCCTGGCTGCTGAGCGTGAAATCGGTGGTGACCTGATGGCCGTGCGTGATCAGGGTGCTGCGGACATCGTTGCGGTTCAGCCGTCTTACCTGCGCTCCGGTGTCAGCACCGAGCTGACGCTGGTTGGCCAGAACCTGGATGGCGAGATCAATCTGGGCGAGGGTGTTGCAGTCGAGAAAGTGGTTTCTCGCAGCAAGGACCGTATTACCGTGATCGCCAAGGCGAACGGTGCAGAAGGCATGCGTTCCGTATCCGTTGGCAAGGCTAATGCCGAGCTGGCCGTATACAGCGAACTGGCCCGTGTTGAAGTACAGCCGGCCAACGCGGTAACCCGTAACGGTGGTGCTGACAGCGCCATGGCCAAGGTACGTGCCAATTATCGTGCCGTGGGCTACAGCGCGGGTGCTGATGGCGAAGCGGGTACGGATGACGACCTGCGTCTGGGCTACATGCCGGCACAGTGGAGCATCAAGCCGGCCGACGAAGTGGCTGCCCATGATAAAGATGACAAATATGCCGGCATGATCAATGCCGCAGGCATCTTTACACCGGGTGATGCCGGTCCGAACCCGGCCCGTAAGATGAGTGCCAACAACGTTGGTCGTCTGGCAGTGGTAGCAAGTGTTAAAGACGGTGATACCACCGTTGAAGGCGAAGGCAGCATGCTGGTAGCGGTGCAGGACTTCGTACGCCGCGTACTGGACTAAGCCTCTGACACCCGACAACAAAAAGTAGCCACCCAACAGAACAACAAAGAGGTGAATCATGGGCGCCATGACACTGGTGAAACCGAATCTGCACAGGGTTGATGTTGATGCCCGCCAGATGCTGTTTCACATCCCCAGCAGCAGCATTTTCGAACTCGATGATCTCGGGCGCGAACTGTTGCAGCTGTTCGATCGCCATGAGCAGGTATCACACCAGCAGTTGGCTGAACTGCATGCGCGCTATTCGCAGGAAGCGGTCTCCGAAGTGATTGAGGAGCTGCGCTCACTGGAAGTGATTTCCGAGCCCGGTGCGGTTGCCCGCATCAACCCGGATCCGCAGAAAGTGGAACAGTTTCCGCTGACCACTGTGGTGCTGAACGTTAACACCGGCTGCAATCTCAGCTGCACCTACTGCTACAAGGAAGACCTGACGACGCCGTCCAAGGGCGAGAAAATGGCCTATGAGACGGCGATCAAGTCGGTCGAAATGTTGCTGAGGGAATCGCCGAACCAGCCCGCGTACAACGTGGTCTTCTTCGGTGGTGAGCCGCTGTCCAATATGTCACTGATCCGAGATGTCGTGGCCTATTGCGAGGAGCGCTTTTCCAAGCTGGATGCCACTGTCGACTTTACCATGACAACCAACGCCACCCTGCTTAACGAAGAGCTGGTGGACTGGTTCAACGAGCATCGCTTCGGCCTGACCATCTCCATGGATGGCCCCAAGGCGATGCACGACAAGAACCGGATTACCGTTGGTGGTCAGGGTACCTACGATGTGGTCCGCCGCAAGGTGGAAATGCTGCTGGCCCGTTACAACGCGCGCCCGGTGGGCTGCCGTGTCACGCTGACACGTGGCATCACCGATGTGGAGAAAATCTACGATCACCTCAGCGGCGAGCTGGGCTTCTTCGAAGTGGGCTTTGGCCCCGTGACCTCGGGCGATATAGCCGAATTCAACCTGACCGGTGAAGAGCTGGTCGAGGTGTTCGCCGGCATGAAACGCCTGGGCAAACGTTACCTTGAAGCCGCACTGCGCAATGAAAACTTCGGCTACGGCAACATGCATCAGTTGATTACTGACATGTATGAAGGCAACAAGAAACTGGTGCCCTGTGGTGCCGGCATCGGTCTGCTGGCTGTCGACAAGGATGGTGACCTGAACCTGTGTCACCGCTTTACCGGCTCTGACATGCAGACCTTCGGTGATGTGGAAAACGGTATCGACAAGGCCAGCCTGGGTCAGTTCGTCGAGAAACGCCTGGACCGCAGCAACACCGGTTGTGAAACCTGCCGTATTCGAAACCTCTGTTCGGGTGGTTGTTACCACGAAAGTTACGCCAAATATGGAGATCCGACGCATCCTTCCTACCACTACTGTGACCTGATGCGAGACTGGGTCGACTTTGGTGTGGAAGTGTATTCGCGGATCATGCTCGAGAACCCCGGGTTCTTCGAAGCACATGTCTCTCCGAGGAGGAGTGCTAAATGAAACATCTCAAGTCTCTGAACAAGAAAGCGCAGCTGATCAACAAGGCGGTCAGCCCGGAAGAAGTTGAAGACGTTGTTGCCATGCAGACCGTTGTGGGCTGTACGGCCACCACTGACCCGGGCTGGGAGCTGGACCCCTTTGGTGGTCTGGGCTCACTGTGTCAGCCGATGGAATCTGACCTGTACGGTTGTGCCGACGCCTGCTGGTGGCCGGCACAGGTCCCGGACACCATGCACACTTACCCGGACTGGGGTAAGGATGTGGCGAAAGCCGACAAGGACTGGCGCAAGCTGGATGGTATCTTCGAGGATGAGCAGTAACAGGAGCTGGCAGATGAAACTGACTAACACGTTCAAATCAGCCGGCCTGGCTGGCTCCCTGGTGATGGGCGCAGCCCTGTCAGCGGTGGCACCCTATGCCATGGCGGACCAGGAATACCTGCTGACGGTGACCCGTCCCAATCAGCTGCACGTGATCGACATGAGCACCAACGAGATCGCGCGTACCTGTGATATCCCTGGCCCGTTCGGTACTGGCTCTATCGCCATGTCCCCGGACAATACCCACGCCTATGTGCTGAGTAACGGTACCAAGGACATTTACGGTTTCGATATTCGTAACTGTGACATGACCTTCAAGGCCGAGCAGTCTTCCCCGACTCTGCAGGTGATCTCCATGCAGTCGATCACCGTCAGCGCCGACGGTACCGAACTGTACACCGTGCAGAACCCGGTCAAGAAGCACCGTGACCGCTTTGAAGTGATGCAGCCGCGCCTGGCCGTATTCAACATTGAAGATGGTATGAACGCCAAGGTTGTACGCACCTTCCCGGTGGATCGTCGTATCACCAAGATCGCCACCACGGCCCAGAATGAAGTAATCCTGGGTGGTGCTGATCTCAAGGCAATCAACCCGGAAACCGGTGATATCCGCATGGTCAGCAAGCTGGCCAACTGGGAGAAAGGCCCGCTGTGGTTGCCGCCTGATGCTTTCGCCATGCATTCTCAGGGTGAGCAGGCCAACGAGTACATCATGCCGTACGTGACC
Organism: Marinobacterium stanieri; assembly: GCF_900155945.1. Taxonomy (GTDB): domain Bacteria; phylum Pseudomonadota; class Gammaproteobacteria; order Pseudomonadales; family Balneatricaceae; genus Marinobacterium; species Marinobacterium stanieri. The sequence goes on along the minus strand of NZ_FTMN01000002.1, from coordinate 467,124 downwards.
GCCAAGTTTGACTCTGAAGAGTGGAACTTCGAAACCGCCGAATGGTGGTGGGGCATGAGCCGTGTGGATCTGGAGACCGGTGAAGCCGAGCGTGTGGAAACCATTCCGTTCGAATTCATCATCTTCAACTTCATTACCGACCCGCGTGACTCCAATATCCTGTACGGCAGCTTCAACACGCTGTCCAAGCACGATATCAGCAAGAACGAAACGCTGGCGGTACATGAACTGGGTCACACCTACTACGACCTGAACATCTCGGGTGATGGCAAAACCATCTACGTAGGCGGTACCAGCAGCGATATCTCAGTCCATGACAGTGAAACGCTGGACAAGATCGGCTCCATTCAGCTGACCGGTGACATGTCCACGTCTGACCTGCGTGTGGCAACCATCAAGGACTGATACCTGACGCGCTCGGCAAATCAGGTATAGTCAACGGGAGGTGCCGGCAACGGACCTCCCGTTTTTATTGGGCAGGAGCTGCTCAGAGGCCGCTCGATATTGCCAGGAAATACATAAGGATAGATAGATGCTGAACTGGCTGGTACGCGCCATCCATGCGCCCGATCGCAGCCGATTGGAGCAGGGGTTTCGCTGGTTGTACAGCTTCATCAAGCCGCAGCGCCGTGCCATTGCCGGGTTGCTGGGCTTATCGTTCATCGGCTCCGCCTTCGTGCTGTTGCAGCCCTGGCTGACCAAGATGCTGATTGATGATGGCTTGATCGCAAAGGACTATGGTGTGCTGGTGCAGCTGGCGATCGCCATGATCTTCGTGGGTATTCTCAGCACTGCACTCTCCGGGGTGAACCGCTATCTGCACACGCGCCTGTCGGGGCGGATTCTGTTTGCGCTGCGCACCGATCTCTATGCGCATCTGCAGCGCCTTTCACCGTCGTTCTTTGGCCAGCGTCGTATTGGTGACCTGCTGTCACGAATTGATGGCGACGTGGCCGCGATTCAACGTTTTGCCGTCGACAGCCTGTTTTCTGCGGTCAGCAGTATTATCGGTCTTGCCGGTGCGCTGGTGTTGTTGGTGGCACTTTCATGGCAGTTGTCGCTGCTGGTGCTGGTGCTCATTCCACTGGAAATCGTCTGGCTGCGTTGGATGCGACGCAAGGTTGAAGTGCGTACCCGTGAGATGCGCGAACGCTCGGCGGATCTGTCCAGCTTTCTGGTCGAAACCCTGCCAGCGGTTAAATTCATTCAGTCGACTGGTCAAGAAGGGCGCGAACGTACCCGCCTCGGCGGGCTGAATGACAGCTATCTTGATAAACTCCTGCAGCTGCAGGTGACCGAATTCTTTACCCATGCCATTCCCGGTACGCTGACGTCCATGACCCGTGCCGCTGCCTTTCTGATCGGTGGCTGGTGGGTGATTCAGGGCGAGTGGCAGCTGGGCTCGCTGATTGCCTTCTCGACGTATTTGGGCATGGCCACAGGGCCGGTCAACAGTCTGTTGGGCTTGTATGTTGCCATTCAGCGCATGAGCGTCAGCCTGGATCGTGTTAACGAGTTGCGCCTGGCCGAGGTTGAGATCGAAACACCAGCCGAGCCCAAATCCCTGCCTCAGCCCGTGCGTGGCGAGATGCGCATTGAAAACGTCAGCTTTGCTTATGATGGGCGTGGTCCGGTGCTGGATAATGTCAGCGCTGAACTGCCAGCCGGCTTGAAGATCGCGCTGGCCGGTGCTTCAGGTGCGGGTAAATCAACGCTGATTGACCTGCTGCAGCGGCATTACGATCCCCAGGAAGGGCAAGTCCTGCTGGATGGCGTTGATATACGTGAACTCAGCCTGGCGGAACTGCGCCGCTGTGTCGCCGTGGTGTCCCAGGATATTACGCTGTTCCGTGGCTCCCTGGCTGACAACCTGCGCTATGCCTGCCCCAATGCCAGTGATGCTGAGGTGCGTGAGGCGGCACGGGAAGCCCAGCTGGACGATTTGATTCAGCGTCTGCCTCAAGGTCTGGATACGCCGCTGGGTGAGCGCGGTCAGCAGCTGTCCGGTGGTCAGAAACAGCGTATCGCTATTGCCCGTGCACTGCTGCAGCAGCCGGCGGTGCTGGTGCTGGATGAGGCTACCTCCGCCGTTGATGAGGCGACGGAGCAGCAGGTGATCGCAGCGGTGGATCGTCTCTTTGCCGGCCGCACCCGCATTCTGATCAGTCATCGACCCTCAACGCTTGCCGGCGCCGACCGTCGCTTGCTGCTGCAAAATGCGCATCTGAGCCTGATTGAGGAGGTGGCCGATGTCCACTAGCCCACTGAAAGTCGGGGTGGTTGATTCGGGCTGCTCCGTACAACAACAGCTGGTTGAAAGTGCGGCCTTTGTACTGGATGAGGGGCAGTTGTGGCTGGCTGAGGCGGAGCCGGATCAGCTGGGTCATGGCACCCGCACGATCGAGGTGATTCAGGCTCTGGCCCCCGAGGCGGAAGTGTTTTCGGCACAGGTTTTTCAGGCGCGTTTAACCACGACCGCTGTTCAGGTGGCCGCTGCCATCGACTGGCTGGTGGAGCAGGGTGTGCAGGTGATCAATCTGAGCCTGGGCTTGCGTCAGGACCGTCCGGCCCTGCGTGAGGCCTGCGAGCAGGCGCTGAAAGCCGGTGTGTTGATCTGTGCTTCCAGCCCGGCACGGGGGGAGCCGGTTTATCCGGCGCACTATCCGGGTGTATTCCGCATGACCGGTGATGCTCGTTGCCAGCGTGAAGAGATCTCCTATCTTGAAACCGAGTTCGCCGACTTTGGTGCCTGTGTGCTGCCGCTGGATAATACCCGCGGGCTGTCGGGGGCGAGCCTGGGCTGTGCTCATCTGAGTGCACACCTTCTGCGCTATTTGCAGCAGGCCTCGAGCCCAAGCCTTAGCGCGGCGCGTCAGTGGCTGATTGAGCAATCACAGTATCAAGGACCGGAACGACGAGGAGCGGCTCATGGCTGATACGGATATTTTGATTCTGGGCGGAGGCCCGGCCGGTGGTGCGGTCGCCCTTGGCCTGCGTCGTCTGGGGTATTCGGTGTCGGTTGTCAGCGAGCCGCGCCCCTTCGATGCGGTGGAGGGTAGTTCTGACCGTGCCGTTCAAGGCATGCAGGCGGCCGGTTTCAAGCATGCGTTGCAGGCATTGGCCGCGCCGTCACCACGCCAGGTGACCTGGAATGGTGAGACCAGTGCAGCCAACACCGAGCGTTTGATTCCGCGTCAGCCGTTTGATCGTGGCCTGCTGCAGGATCTGGCCGAGCAGGGTGTTGATGTAGTTCAGGGCCGAGTACACAACTGCCAGGAACATGAAGGCGCTTTTACGGCCGATGTGGCGTTGACCGACGGTGGAGAGCTGCAGCTCCGAGCGCCGTTTCTGGTTGAGGCCCGCGGCCGTGCCGCACCGGCGGCGGGTGTGTCTCGGGTAAAAGGCACGCAGACCGTGTCTCTGCTGCAATATTGGCAAGGTGAAGAGGCCGAACCAAAAACAGCCGTGGAAAGTTTCGAGGATGGCTGGGCCTGGATGGCCATGCGTGCAGATGGCCGCCGTTATCTGCAGCTTACCCTGGATGTGGCCAGCGCCAACTTGCCACCCAAGCGCGAGCTGGACGACTGGTGTCGTGCACGGCTGGAGCGGCTGGAGCAGTCAGCGCCTTTTATGGCGGGAGCTAAGCCTGTCGGGTCGATTTATGCGCGCACCAGCAGCCCGGTGCTCTGTGAGCGCAGCGCCGGCGATAACTGGATCCGCGTGGGGGATGCCGCCATGGCGGTAGACCCGTTATCGGGGAATGGAATTTTCCAGGCGTTGTCATCGGCTCTGCAGGCACCGGCAGTGGTCAATACACTAATCCAGAACCCTGAACGCGCAGAGTTGGCCAAGGCGTTCCATGAGGCGCGTATCGAGGGGCTGTTTTACCGCTTTGCCCGCATCGGGCGTGACTTTTACGCCCAGGAGAGTCAGTGGCCGGATCGGCCTTTCTGGCAAGCGCGGCGCCAGTGGCCGGATGCTGAACCCTTGCATATCGAGGTTACACCGGAGGTGGTCACAACCGGTATGCGTCCTGTGGTCGAAAACGGCCTGATTACGGAAGCTCATGTGGTGATCACACCGGACCAGCCACTGGGTATCTGGCACTTGAACGGACTGCCGCTGGCACCCTTGCTCGATGCGGTACGGGCAGAACCTGAGCGTGCCGCCGCCGAGGTTCTAGCTGATCACATCGGCAACGATAAGGGTCCTCTGTTGGCTAACTGGATGCGTCAGCAGGGCTGGTTGTCCGCCTGAGTATCAGGCATTGGCTTTTTGCATGATCTGACCGGCACGGGTGAAATCGTTGTTGCCACCACTGAGGATGCACACCACCCGTTTGCCGGCAATCTCGTCCTTGTACTGTTCCAAAGCTGCAATGCTCAGGCAGCCGGCCAACTCTGCCACGATGGCTTCCTCCTGGTACAAATCGATCAGTGTGCTGCAGGTTGCCTTGTCGTCTACTGAGACCACTTCATGCAGCGCCTGGCGACAAATGGTATAACCCAGCTCACCAATTCGCTTGGTGGCGGCACCGTCGATAAACGGATCGATCCTGGCCAGCGTCAGGTTGTACCCGGCCGCAAAGGAGTGCTTCAGCGCTGCGGCATCCTTGGGCTCTACACCCACAAGGTAGGTATCGGGGCTGCGGTGATGGAACACGGTACCCACACCGCTGGCCAGACCGCCACCGCCGACCGGCGCGAACAGGTAATCGATGGCGCCGGGGGCGTCCTCCAGTGTTTCCAGTGCCAGGGTGCCCTGACCGGCAATGACATCAAAATCATCGAAGGGATGGATGAACGTTGCCCCTTCCGTGCGTTCAAACTCTTTCGCGGCAGCGCAGGCGTCATCAAAGGTGTGGCCTGTCAGCACCACATCAATCTGGTCGCCGCCAAATTCCCGCACCTTGTTCACTTTCAAGGCCGGCGTGTTGGCAGGCATGAATACCCTGCCTCGGATTCCCAGAGCATGGCAGGAATAGGCTACGCCCTGAGCATGGTTGCCGGCACTGGCACAGACGATGCCGCAGGCACGTTCCTGATCGGACAGCTGTGCAATGCGATTGTAGGCACCACGAATCTTGAACGAGCGAACCGGTTGCTGGTCTTCGCGTTTCAGCAGAATTTCAGCCTTGTATTTACGGCTCAGATATTCACTTTTCTGCAGCGGTGTATGGCGAATAATGCCTTCCATACGTGCAGCGGCCGCCTCAATGTCCTGAACCTCGGGCAGAAGGTCAGTGAATGTCAGGGGCTCGGGTAGTGCGGCTGCTGCGGTCATGGTCATATCCTCTCAATGGATGTCAGCTATTTTCAGCCATAAAAAAACCCGCCATTTGGCGGGTTTTTTGAATGCGTATTTGCAAGTACAGGTTATCCCACCAAACCTCTGTTAGTGTGAATAATCATCATGATTTTGGTGGTGATGCAGCTCATTTGAGCGCTCCTGACTGACTTGCTAAAAAGTGGTTATAGAATAAACAGAAATGACCGGGGGCTGTCAAGTTGTTTTGCCTGGGCATTTTAAAACCAGCGAGCAGGATAGGGCTGCCGGGATATCCAGCGGTGGTAGGCATAGCCAAAGGCGACAATAGCGATGGCGCCCACAGCCACCGGATTCACCAGAAAATTCCAGTGTTCACCTGCCAACATCACCAGCAGCGGATTGGCACCGGCAGGCGGATGAGTGGTGTGAGTGAGCATCATCAACATGACTGCCAGGCCAACCGCCAGCCCCATTGACCAGACATGCACGCCCCACAGCTGGGCAATGAGCAGGCCTAAAGCCGTCGTCAGCAGATGCCCGACAATGATATTGCGCGGCTGTGCCAAGGGGCTGGCCGGCAGGGCAAACAGAATCACCATGGTGGCGCCAAAGGGAGCCATCAACCAGAGGGCTTGCTGCAAATGGCCCAGCAGCCCCAATCCTGAAATACAGAGGCTTGCACCCAGTCCGGCCAGTAATGCGGTTTTCAATTGCATCGGGAGGGAAAGGTGGGGGCTCATGAATATTTCCTTAAGTAGACAGATTTGTCTCCATGGTAGACAGGTCTGTCTCCTGGTGTCAACATGGGCCAATCAAGACAGAGGAGTCTGAATGGATAAGCGAGAACATCTGGTGCAGGTCGCATTCGACATTTTCTATCGTGAGGGTGTGCATGCGGTGGGGATCAATCGCATTTTGACTGAGTCAGGGGTGGCCAAGAAAACCCTGTATAACCACTTTGCCAGCAAGGATGAATTGGTGGCGGCGACGCTCAGTTATCGTGATCAGCGTTTTCTGAACTGGCTCGGTGAGCGAATGGCAACTGGGCAGGCAGGAATAGACGCTTTGAAAGCGATGTTTGATGCTTTACATGACTGGTTCAACGGTGAAGATGCTGGCCAGCCTCAATTTAATGGCTGCTACTTCATTAACCTCAGTGCTGAATACGGGGATGCAGAGCATCCATTGCATCAGCAATGTTCAGCGCACAAGCGGGCGGTGCAGGCACTTATGCGACAGCACCTGTCGGCATGGGTGGAGTCTGGAGTGCTGGATCAGCTGGTTGATGCGCTGGCAATCCTGAAAGAGGGGGCCATTGTGCAGGCGCATGTAACCGGGGATAAAAACGCTGCTCTCAAGGCCTGGGCGATTGCAGAGCCATTGCTGCAAGCGCATGTTCGCCAGAAAGATTAGCCCTCGGCGGTTTCAATCCGGACATCAGCGTAGGCCGCGATAATATGCTCGACCGGCTTGTGGTTACCGCGGCTGGTGCGGCGATAATGCGCCAGTGTTCGGCTCAGGTACTCTCGGGCGATACGAGTCTGCATTTCCGTGTCCGCTTTCCAGATGCGCTGGCCGGTAGGGCTGACGGCTGGCAAATGTCGGTTCTGAGGTAAGCCGGGGCACACCTTCAGGATCTCGTAGAAGTGGCGCTTGTCCTTGACCAGTACTTCCTGCTTCAGGCGAAAGCCCAGAGCAATCAGCTGCTGGCGAACGGCGTACTGGTGGTAGACCGGGCATAGCAGATAGTCCACATCTGCATCGGGGCGTTGCTGGTGCAGCCGGGTGACCAATTCCTGGATCAGATCGCCACCCACACCGGCAATGATGACCAGGTGTTTGCCGGGCATTTGATCCAGCGGTAGCTCCCCGGTATCCATACAGGCGGTGTGCCAGCCGCTAAGTGGTGCTTTTTGCTGCAGATGAAGCTCCAGTGAGTTGATCAGCTCCGGAACGATATCGACGAAATGAATTTGGGGCTGGTGCAACTGATGCAGCAGTGCCTGTCCCAGGTACCCATGGTCACAACAGCAATCCCAGATATGGGTATAGGATTCGTCGGCAAGTGCCGCTATCTGTTGTAACCGTTTACCCAGTTTCAAGTCATACCTCATCAGTCACGTGAACGAGGGCGCATTATACGGGCTCTGACTTTGGCTGTTAAAGCAGGAGGCCCGTTAGCCTCCTGACAATCGTGATGTATCAAGGGGCCAGTCGATAAATTTTCTCGGGATTTGGCTTGGCCTGCCAGGGGAGGCCCGAGTTTTGCCAGCCGTTTTTAATGCGAAGTCCCTTTTTCTCTCCCTGTTTCACGCTGCTGCCCTGAAAGCCATTGATCACGTAACGGGCGTTATCAAAGCCATGCTCCTGCAAAAACTGGGCGCTGGGCAGTCCGCGTTCGCTGCCCGAGCGGCACATGGTGATAACGGTTGCACTCTTGTCCATACCCCGCGCACTGAGTGCCGCTTCAATTTGGGCAATGAAATCCGGGTTTCGATACAGGCGGAAGCGGTTTTTTTCACTGTCCCACTGGTTTCTGTCGACCATCAGATAGGGGATGTTCAGGTCAACACTGTCTGTGAATCCGATGAACATGATCTCGACCGGGTCACGTACATCCACAAAGAGTACGTTTTGGTTCTCTGCTTGAACCAGCTCGTAGGCATCCTTATTGCTGATGCCCATTTCGTCCGCATGTGATGCCGCACCTCCCAGTGCGAGCGAGGCTGATACCAGAATCGTTGTGATGAACTTCTTCATAATTGACTACCTGTTTATGTCTCAAAAGCTGTAAATGCGGCGGTTGGAATCCAGCATTTGGTCGGCAATGGCCGGTGGCTTGGCCACATTGATCCCCGCGCGCAAGTCGTTTTGTGTGTGCTGGCTATTGGGGAGATAGAGCGCACATACGCTGACCTGGGCGCCCCCTTGCTGGAGTTTACCCATCAGCTGCTCAGGGGTGACATTGCGTGGTTTAAGTTCAGAGCTCCGGGTCGATTTAAGCGCCAGGTCGCCGGCCTGGTCGCAGAGCAACACATCAACCTGGGTACCCTTGGCCTGCATGGCATTGGCCAGTACCATGGCCATTCCCTGTGTTTGCAGTGAACCGCTGTTGACAATAACCAGTGCCTGATCAACGTTTTCGGCCTGTGTCGCCGTTGTCATCAGTGCTGAGCAGAGTCCAAGCGTTAGGAAGAGCTTTTTCATGGTCGAGTCCTGTGCATGTTGGTTAGTATATTCTAAATTAGAATATACTTATATTATTTGGTTGTGAAGCGGTGACGCTGAAAAGTGGCGCTCTCGATTTGAACTCCTTGCTCACCCATGCACAATGCTGCTGACTTTCATGCTGGCTCGGAGTTAACGTGCAATTTGAACCCTCGCTTGAACCTGTTGTTTTGTTGCGTCGCTACAAGCGCTTTCTTGCTGATGTCCGTCGTGCTGATGGCAGTGAAATGACCGTGCATTGCCCGAATACCGGGTCCATGCGCAACTGTGTGCTACCCGGTGTTGAGCAGGCAGCGCTGATCTCGGATAGCGGCAACACAAAGCGCAAATACCGGCATACGCTGGAAGCCCTGCAGGTTGGCCACGGGCACTGGGCCGGGGTGAATACCAGTCGCACCAATGCGCTGGTGGAAGAAGCGGTACGGGCAGGATGGATACCTGAGCTTCAGCCCGACTCAGGTGTTGAACGCGAAGTGCGCTATGGCGACAGTCGCTTTGATCTGGCACTGGGGAAGCGTGCTGATCCGCATACCTTCATTGAAGTGAAAAATGTAACGCTGGGGCCGGGGCCCGAGGATAAGGATGATGGCATTATTGCCTTTCCGGACTCGGTCACCGAGCGTGGGCAAAAGCATCTGCAAACCCTCATGCAGGTCGTCGATGAAGGGCGTCGAGCCGTTCTGTTTTTCTGTGTGCAGCATACGGGTGCACTGGCAGCCCGTCCTGCTGATGAGATCGATGCACGCTACGGCGAATTGCTGCGAGAAGCCCGTGCGCGTGGGGTCGAAATCCTGGCCTGGCGTGTGAGGTTGGCTCCGGAGGTATTTGTGTTGGAGCAGCCCTTGCCCCTCATACTTTAGTACTGGTTTTGCGCCTGGCGCGGACTCAGATCAAGTCAGGTGCATTCAAAACCGAGCTGAACTACTACGACAAAGCCGCATCTGCGACAATTATTGTGTGTCATATGTTCAGCTTGTTGAGGTGTAAGCTCCCTGTCGCCTCAGAACGATCGAGTGATCGCCATGAAGTACCTTCTCTCCCTTTGTTTAGTCGCGTTGGCTATGCCTTTGTGGGCCGCTGATAGCGCTTCCTCCCGTGAATATACCGTTGGCGTTGTGCCCCAGTTTGAACAGCGAAAGCTCTTTGAAACCTGGCAGCCGATACTGAGTGCGCTGGAGAAGCGAACGGGCTTTCGACTCAAGCTGATTGGCAGCCCGAAAATACCGGTATTTGAGAAGAAGTTTCTGGCGGGCCAGTACGATTTCGCGTACATGAACCCCTATCATCTGCTCAAGGCGAATGACAGCCAGGGCTATGTGCCACTGGTGCGGGATGACTCGCGAATGTTGAAAGGGGTGCTGGTCGTTGCCAAGGATAGCCCCTATGAAGCATTGAGCGACCTTGATGGGTCCATGATCGCCTTTCCTTCTCCCAATGCACTTGGCGCGTCACTGCTGATGCGTGCCGACCTGGATGGCCAGTTCAATCTCAAATTTATTCCACGCTATGTGCAAACACACAGTTCAGTGTATCTGAATGTGGCCCTGGGGCAGACCGCAGCGGGTGGCGGTGTGTTGAGCACTTTGAAGAAACAGCCTGAAGACCTGCAAGCACATTTGCGCATCCTGTATGAAACCCAGGGCATTAAACCGCATCCTCTGTCAGCGCATCCACGTGTCCCCGAGAGTGACCGTGAGAAGATGCGCGATGCCTGGCTGGCGCTGGCGTCGACCGCTCAAGGACAGCAGTTGATGGCCAGGATACCCATGTTCCAGTCTGTATCGGCAACGATGGATGATTATACCGAGCTGCGTGACCGTGGCCTGGATGATTATTACATTCTGGATTAAGCAGGGCTGAGGTCGGTTATGGGACTAAGAGCCAGGTTTATCTATCTACTGCTGGGGTTGGCGGCCGGGTTTCTCCTGTACGTGCACTGGGTAGTTTTGCCTCCGGTGAGTGATCAGACTCTGCAAATTGCGCGTAAGGCGCATCAGGATCGTCTTGAACTTGCCGCAGAAGCAATTTTGCCACCGTTGTTGGAGAGCGACCTGGCCAACGTTTACACCCTGTTGAATGCTATCAAGCATGATTCACCCGATTGGCTGCAAGTCGTACTGGTCAATGCCGAGGGTCAGCGTTTGTACCCACTGACACAGCCTGAAGGATTGGCGGATAGGGATGAAATTATCCAGCTGAGTGCGAAAGTAGGGTTTCTGGACCCGGCTGTCGCTGAGCTTCAGGTTGTGGTGGATATGGCACCCGTATTGGGTGTGGTGCGCAGCCAACAAATATCCTTGCAGATCGCCTTATTGATTGTATTGGCGCTGATGCTGCTGGCCGTCTGGTTTCAGGTGGAGATGGTTATACGCAGGCCACTGGCGCAAATGATTCAGGCTGCACACAAGCTGATGCATGGCCATTTTGGTACACACCTGCCGGATCAGGCTGCAGGGGAAATTGGTGAACTTTCTCAGACGTTCAGCGATATGCGCAGTGCGATTGAACGCCACCATATCGACATGCAGGATGAGCTGAAAAACCGCCAGCATGAAGCCAGTCTGTTGAAAATGGAGAAACAGCAGGCGGAGTTTGAAGCCAAGCATGATCCCCTGACCGGCATTATCAACCGTCGGGAGTTTGAGCGACGTCTGGCCATAAGCCTTGATGAAGCACAGCAAGGCCCGGGTGCCGAACATGTGCTCATGTTTATCGACCTGGACCACTTCAAGGTAGTAAATGATACCTGTGGTCATGCCGCCGGGGATGAGTTGCTGAAAGCCATTGCAGGAGTTATGAGAGGGCGCATCCGTGAGGCGGATGAGCTTGCACGGCTGGGAGGTGACGAGTTTGCCATTCTGTTAAGGGACTGCGCATTAAACGCGGGCTGCAAGGTGGCTGAAGGTATTTGTGAAGCCGTTCACGCGTTTCAATTCCGGTGGGGCAACCGCGAGTTCAGGGTGGGGGCCAGTATCGGTGTAGTCCCGGTTTCCGGGCAGGCAGCCGGCTTGAAAGATCTGCTATGCCAAGCCGACACAGCCTGCTACCAGGCCAAGCACCTCGGCCGTGGGAGAGTATCCTTGCACGGCTCCGGATATTCATCCAGCGGGTAACCTGTTCCGGTGAAAAAAGTAGAAATGGCTCTGAATATTCAGTCAATATTCAGTAGACCTTGGGTGGTTTTGAAGCTACTTTAAGTCATGTGTTTCTTTTTGGTGACATAAGTCCCTGCGGATTGACGGGTTATGGAGTTTCCCGCCAGCAGGCAGTCACAACGCCTTGCAGTAGAGGAATAAAATGACAATTAAGGAAGCCGGGCAGGGGAAGGGCATCGAGGATGATCCCGATTTCTATAAAACCCTGCTGGAGTCGACCAAGGCAATACCATGGAAGATCGATTGGAATTCGCTGACCTTCACCTATATTGGCCCGCAAATCGAGCACCTGCTGGGCTGGCCCAGAGCCAGCTGGAACAGCGTTGAAGATTGGGCTGAGCGCATGCACCCGGAAGATCGAAAACGGGTGGTCGAGTTCTGTCTGGAACAGTCTCGCAAGGGTGCAGATCATGAGGCTGACTACCGTGCTTTGACGCAACAGGGCGAATACGTCTGGATTCGTGATGTTGTACATGTGCTGCGCGACCAGCAGGGCAATATGGAAGCCCTGGTTGGTTTCATGTTTGATATCAGCGAGCGTAAAAAGGTTGAGATCGAGCGTGACCGCTTGCGTCAGGAGCTCGAAGAACTTTCCTATCTGGATAGCCTGACCGGGGTGGCCAACCGTCGCATGCTCGATCAGGTGCTTGAACGTGAATGGATGGAGGCGCGGCGACAGCAGCAGCCGCTATCGATCATCATGTTCGATATCGACTATTTCAAGCAGTACAACGATAGCTTCGGCCACTTCAAGGGCGATGAATGCCTGCGCGAAGTGGCGCAGCTGCTGACTCAGAGTGCAACGCGGGCACGTGATTTTGCCGCCCGGTTCGGGGGCGAAGAGTTCGTGCTGGTGTTACCACAAACGGATGCTTCCGCTGCCAAAACGGTAGCACAACGATGCTTTGATAAGCTGAAAAGCGCTGATATCCATCACCCCAGCTCGCCGGTGGCACACCGCATCACCCTTAGCTGCGGGGTTGCGACCTCTCTGCCGGCCCACACCGACAGCCTGGAGCACTTTCTGGAGCAGGCGGACCGGGCGCTGTACCGAGCAAAAGAGGGCAGTCGCAACTGTATCCAAGTCGCCTGTAGTGATGGCAAGTGCGTCGAAACAGACTGGAACTGAAGGCCAATAGCGCATACCTTGTGTTTCCCCGGCCATGTCTCCGACTATAAGGCCATGCTCAGGGCAGAACATGATTGCTTTTAGGGCTGGCCTTGCTTTATTTTGTATCCATTAAGAAACATGGTGCCTGAGGGCACCTGGATTGGATACTGTGTATGGATTTCATTGATGCGTTTCTTACCGTAACGCTCATTCATCTGCTGGCTGCCGCCTCTCCCGGGCCTGATTTTGTCATGGTAAGCCAGCAGTCTCTGGTAAGAGGCAAGCGCGCCGGACTGCTGTGCAGCCTGGGTATAGCGCTAGGCCTTTCAGTTCACATTACCTATTCATCCTTGGGTATGGCAGCACTGGTGAGCGAATCCGCATTTGCCCTCAGTTTGCTCAAGTACCTGGCGGCAGCCTATCTGATCTGGCTGGGCATATCCGGTTTGCGTAGTCGTGCCTCCGGGCCGGATGCGGCGCCCTCGAATGTGCCCAGTGCAAGCCCTCTCGGGTTGATGACGCATGGTTTTATCTGCAATGCCTTGAATCCCAAGGCGCCGCTCTACTTTCTCTCCGTTTTTACGCTACTGATCACACCCTTGACACCTCTGTGGCAGATACTGCTCCTTGGGGGGTGGATGATGCTGCTACAATTCGGCTGGTTTGCGCTGGTCACGCTGGTGTTGTCGCGGCCTGCCGTACGGGCACGGTTCAATGCCGTGGGGCATTGGGTTGATCGTGTGTTGGGGGGTGTCATGCTGGCCTTTGGTGCAGGGCTGCTGTTGTCCGATGCCGATAGCTTGCGCCGTTAAGTCGTCGTTTCCGGAGTCTTTGTTATGCGATTAGTTATGCGTTCTGTTTTCATGGCTCTGGGCCTGGCTGGCTCTATGATGAGCACAGCTGCGCATGCATCTGTGCTGGACACTGTGAAGCTGCATGGTGACATTCGCTGCGGAGTGTTCCCGGATGACCCTGGCCGCAGTGCGCTTAATGTCGAGGGCAACTGGGAAGGCTTCTATGTCGACTTCTGCCGTGCCACGGCGGCAGCCCTTTTTGGCGATCCGGACCGAGTCCAATATCTTGAGGTGGATGCGACCACGCGCTTCACCTCGCTGCAGAAAGCGGAAGCCGATGTGGTGATGTACAGCACCACGCGCACCCTCGGTCGAGAATTGAATTATGGCGTGCGCTTTCCGGCGATCTATCTGTTCGACGGCCAGGGCTTTCTGGTGCGGACAAGCTCTGGCATAGACTCCGTGCATGACATGAGCGGCAAATCGATCTGTGTTACTGAGAATACAAGCACGCATCAAAACCTGGTGGATCTGCTGAAAGCCCGTGGTGTCGATGCTCAGATACATTTCTCCAATGGGGACAGCTTCTTTCGTGGCAACTGCGATGCCTATACGGCGGACCGGATGAATCTGGCGGTTAACCGTGCTAACCGTGCCGAGAATCCGGACGAGTATCGCGTCCTGCCGTTGGCCTTCACCCGTGAGCCGATCGGTCCGATGGTGGCCGAGGGAGATGAAGCCTGGGCGCGTGCCATCAGCGCGGTGGTGAATGGTTTGATTCTGGCCGATGAAAAGGGCATCACCCGGGATAATGTACTGGCCATGGCCGAAAGCAATCCCAATGGCGAAGTACAGAAGCTGCTGGGTGTCTCCGGTGATCTGGCGGAGCGCCTTGGGCTGCCGCAGGACTGGGCCATTAACATGATTCGCAGTGTGGGCAACTACTCTGAAATCTATCAACGTCATTTTGGTCCCGACACGGCGGTGGGGATAGAACAAGGGCTGAATAAGCCCTGGTCAAGAGGTGGAATCCTCTATGCGCCCCTGTTCCAGTAACCCTTAAGGTCAATAATGCCTCTTGCCACGCGCAGTATCGGAACACGCCTCACGCTGATCATCTCATTGGTGTTCGGCCTTTACCTGTTGTCGGCGTCCATCATCGGCTACGTCATGTATCAGCAGTATCAGGAGTTTCGCCACCTGGCGGGGGAGCATTTTGAGCAGGCGCTCAAGGCTGCCGAACTGACCCGAAATGCTGAAGTCATTGCGGCAGAAGTGTTTGAAGTGATGGTCAGTGGTGAGCGCTCTCTCAGTATTGGCAGTCAGCGCACCGAGAATCTGCGACAGCTGTACAAGGCGAGCCGCGAGAAGCTGGATCATGGCGGTATGGTGAACAGCCATATGGAGCAGGAACTTGACCGCTGGCAGAACCCCTTCTTCCAGAGCCTGGATACCCTGGACAGCCGTCTTAACCAGGAAAAAGCGCTGCAGCTGGACCATCTGAAACGTATGGACCAGCTCTTCCTGCTGTTACGTGAGTGGCCTGTCAGCAGCCAGTGGCTGGGGTTGCCAACATCTGAAAAAGCCTTTTACTCGGCGGCTACCCAGGCGGTCGGCTACACTGGTGCTGCGCTTGGGGCAGAGCGCCCGGGTCAGGTGGCTCAGCTGCAGGAGCGGGCCATGAAGGCATTGTCGGAACTTGGCGCTTTGGACCTTCGGGGCAGCACTCTGAATGCCCAGCGTGAGAAGCTGGTGCCTCTGCTGCAGCAAATGCTGCAGGCACATGACGAGGAGTTGAACAGCGAACGGGCAACGCTGGCACAGGCACGCAAGACCCGTGTGCTGGCGCAGAAGCTGACAGGCGCTTCGTTCAACTACCATGTTGAATTGAAGCTGGCCGCTCAGGAAGCGATTAACAAACACCAGACGCTGATTCGCCAGTCCCTTTTTGGTCTTCTGGTGGCGGCACTTGTGTTGTTTGGCGTAACCGCGCTGGCGGTGATCTATATTCGCCGCACGGTGGTAGCACGAATCGACAAGCTCAGCAGTGCCATGCAGTCACATCTGGAAGGGCATCGCGTGTCTATTCCTATCGAGGGGCAGGATGAAATCGCCACTATGGGCACGACTTTTGCCTTTTTTGTGCAGGCGCGGCAGCAGGCTGAGCAGCGCCTGGCCAAGGCGAATGTGGATCTGCAGACGATGAATGATGAACTGGCCAAGATCAGTGTCACGGATGAACTGACGGGGATCGCCAATCGACGCCACTTTGAGCAGGCGATGGAGCAAGAATGGAACCGTGCCCGCCGCGAAGGGTATTCACTTGGAGTCATCATGGGCGATGTGGATCGCTTCAAGGCCTATAACGATACCTATGGTCACCAGCAGGGGGACGAATGTCTGCATCGCGTCGCCCAGGCCATGTCCTCATGCCTGCAGCGCAGCAGCGACCTGGCCGCCCGTTACGGTGGTGAAGAGTTCATCATGCTGTTGCCGGGGCTGGATACCGAGCACACCGAAAAACTGGCCTGGAAAGTACTGGAAGCCGTGCGTGCGCTGGCGATTGAGCATACCGGCGCCGAGGCCGGCGTAGTCACCTTGAGTCTTGGCGTTGCTTCCCTCTCACCCAGTGGCAGCCTGCACCCTGACAAGCTCATAGGTTTGGCTGACAACGCCCTGTACGCGGCCAAATCAGCCGGGCGTAACACTGTTCAGGTTGCCGGCTGAGCACGGCTCATATGGTCCAGCTTGGCCCCAAGCTGTGCCAGCATCCGGTCTGAGTCACAGGTTCTCTCCCCAAGACCCTCAAGCAGGGTCATAAAATACAGGTCCATCAATATCTGCCCATACAGCCTGTCGTCCTCAGATGGCTTGTCTGCAAACAGCTTGTCTATAAATGCCTGAATCTGGGGGCGTAACTCCTGCTGATCCCACAGCAGTTCCTTGAAAAGCTCACGACTGAATTCGGCGCATTCTGCATAGAATGGATACAGGTGGCTGGCATAGTGCAGCAGCCTCTGTTCAGGAGTATTGGCGCGAAGCAGGCGATCGGCTTCTGCTACAACAGTGTCTACCTGCACCAGAATGCCGGCTTTCAGCATATCCAGCTTGGTCTTGAAGTGGCTGAAAACAGTGCCATCGGCCACGCCTGCCGCACGCGCAATGGCGCGAGTGCTACTGTTCTGGTAGCCCTGTTCCTGAAACAACTGCCAGGCTGCCTGCAGGATGCGTGTGCGGGTCTGCTCGCGTTTTGTGCTCATACTCTTTTCTCCCTGTGGCCATGGATGCTAACAGCCTCGGGCATAAAAGTAATGCGTTTATGCTTGATAAATGAGCGTGCTCAATTTATTTTATGAGCATGCTCATTTTTTAAAGGACGTGTAACCATGAAAGCTGCTTTAAACCGCCTGGGTGCCTATCTGATTCTGGGGCCGACCTTGATTGTGTTCTGCTACATCCTCCGGCCACTATTGGCCATGGTTCTGATACCGGGAGGGCTGCTTCTGTTGCTGGTGATTACCCGAGGTGCGGTTTGGCCTGCAATTCATTCGGGCCTGTTTGAAAAGTCTCCTCAGAGGCTCAGCCGGCACAATGTTTAAGGGTATAATTAGGCGTCAGCAGATGAGGTCGAGATGAATCAGGAACAGGCATTTATCCAGTTACGCCAGGCGATGTCAGGCTACTATCCATTGTCCGATACTACCTGGCAGGCGCTCAGGGCAATTTGTCAGTATCGTCAGGTTGCCAGGCAGGATCTGATCTGCCGAGTTGGTGAGGTGCCGCGTTCCTTTGCGTTTGTCTGTCAGGGGCTGTTTCGTGTCTTTGTGCTGGATGAGAAGGGCAATGAATTCAATAAGAACTTCTTTCAGGAGGGGCGGTTTCCCGGCTCAATGACCGCCCTGTTGCGCCAGGAACCCTCACTGCATTCGATCCAGGCGCTGGAAGATTCGGTCATCATCGAAATCGACTTTAAGGCTTTTCGTGATCTGCTGTATCGCAGTGAGGATCTCAAACTGTTTCAGATTCACTACCTGGAGACCCACTGGTTGCTGGACAAGGATACCCGCGAGGTTCGCCTTGTTCAGCAGGACGCAGCGGAGCGTTACCAGGCATTCCGGCAGGAGTATCCTGAGCTGCTGGCACGTCTGCCGCAATACCATATAGCTTCACATCTTGGCGTGACGCCCACTCAGCTAAGCCGAATTCGAAAAAAATCCTGAGCCATCAACCTATGTAAATGAGCCTCGGGGCCGCCACACGTAATCTGTCTCCAGTCAGCGGATATCCCGCAATGTGAAGCCCAACACTGGAGTCGATTATGTCCATCTTGAATGCACTGAACTGGCGCTATGCCGTCAAGCAATTCTCCAATACCACACTGAACTCGCAACAGCTGGAATCCCTGCTGGAAGCTACACGCCTGAGCCCGGGCGCTTTTGGTCTTCAGCCCTATCGTCTGTTGCTGATCAGTAACCCTGAACTGCGTCGAGATCTGCTGGCCCATTCCATGGGGCAGGATAAGGTTGCGAACGCCTCGCACCTGTTGGTGTTTGCCGCCGTGACACAAATTGATGAGACCTTTGTGGCTGAGCATATCCAGCTGATGGTTCATCAACGGGGAGGCACTGCCGAGGAGTATCAGGGGTTTCAGGCGCATCTGAACGGCTATTTCCGGGACATGACTGAGCAGGAAAAGGCACATTGGGCTGATCAGCAGGTCTATCTGGCGCTGGGCAACAGCTTGACCAGTGCGGCGCTGTTGGGCATTGATAGCTGCCCCATGACCGGTTTTGATGCCGCAGGTTATGACCAGGTGCTGGGGCTTGCCGAGCAGGGACTGAGAAGTGTTGCCATCTGTGCCCTGGGCGAACGTCATGCGGATGATGCCGTTGCAGGTCTGCCAAAGGTGCGCCTGCCGGCGCAGGTGATGACCCGGGTGCTGGCATGAGCAGCCTGCTTCCCTGGCTGGCGCTGTCTGCCGGCGGTGCCATTGCCATTCAAGCGGGCATGAATGCCCGTCTGGGGGTGGAGTTGGGCAGTACCATGCTGGGTACAGGTATCGCCTTTGCTGTAGCCTGCCTGGTGTCACTGCTGGTCGTTGCCGTTCAGCGCGCAGGTGTGCCCAGTGTGGATCGACTGCAGTCTGTGCCTCTGTACCTGTGGGGTGGCGGTATCATCAGTGCCTTTGGGGTGGGGATGTTCTATTTTTTGATCCCGCGAATGGGCGTTGGCCCGATGATGTCCTTCGCTCTGACCGGGCAAATCGTGCTGGCCGTGATTGCCAGTCATTACGGCTGGTTCGACCAGCCGGTGAAACCGATGAATGTGACACGCCTGATAGGCCTGGCGGTGCTGGTGGCCGGTGTCAGCCTGATTTACTGGGAGAAAGCCTGATGGACAAGCTGCTTGAACATGCCAATCTTGAGAATTTAACCGGTCTCTGGCAATTGATGGGTGCCACTCAGGTTACAGAAGAGCTGCAACAGTCCATCAGCTGGCCCCGCCGGTGTTGGCAACATCCTGATCAGCAGGCAGCTGAATGGTCAGAGATTATTGAGCACATACCGGCCAACTATCTGTTTCCCGTTTGGCGCGCAGGTGAAGCGAGCGTTGCACTGGAACAGGCCCTGCGCCGGCAAGGGCTGGAAGTCGGTCTTGAGCAGCTGGCGATGGTGTTGCCGCTGGACACTGATACGCCGTCTCCGGATCATCCGCGCCTGGACGTCCGCCTGATTGAGAGTCACGAGCAGGCCGAGCAATGGTCCAGTCTGTGCGGGCGAGCCTTTGGCTACACGCTGGATGCTGAGGTGATCGATCAACTACGCCAGCAGCCGGATGTGGATGTCCTCTGGGCCAGCTTGAATGGAGAGCCAATCGCTACGGCGATTCTCTATCGCACAGGACCGGTCACAGGGATACATCAGGTGGGGGTTCCGCCTGAGTTGCAGGGGCAGGGCATTGCCCGTGAACTGATGCTGATGTTGCTGGAAAGGGCTCGGTCGGCTGGCGCCGAGTATGTTTGCCTGCAAGCCTCGGTGGCCGGCGAGCCCCTGTACCACAAGCTGGGGTTCCAGCCGCAGTTCAGGATTCGCAGTTACCGCCGTGGCTGAGGCTGATCGACAGGGCCTGAGCTCTGTCGATCACGTCTGTTACACTTTCATCAATACCGATTTCACCTCGGTGTAGTGCTCGATACAGGCAGCGCCCATCTCGCGGCCAAGGCCTGACTGCTTGAAGCCACCGAAGGGCAGGCTCGGGTCCAGTGCCGTATGGCAGTTCACCCAGACACTGCCGGATTTGATGCGCGGCACCATGCGGTGCACTGCAGACAGGTTGTTGGACCAGATGCTGGCGCCCAGGCCGTACTGGCTGTCGTTGGCAATCCGGATAGCCTCGTCGATGTCATCAAACGGCATGGCGACCAGTACCGGGCCGAATATCTCTTCCTGTACCAGTGATGAGCGCTGGTCTACGTCCACCACCACGGTTGGCTGCACAAAGAACCCCGGACCCTGGCTGTCCCCGCCTGTAGTCAGGCGTGCGCCTTCAGATACCCCCTTGTCGATGAAACCCTGTACCCGCTGCTGCTGTACGGCGGATACCAGTGGTCCCATTTCTGTCGTGGGGTCGAGGCCGTTGCCCAGCTGAATCTTGCCAGCAATATCGGTGATATCGGCGACCAGGTTGTCGAACAGCTTGCGTTGAACATACAGGCGTGAGCCGGCGCAGCATACCTGACCCTGATTGAAGAAGATGGCATTGGCAGCCCCGGCTGCGGCGTCCTGCGGGTCGGCATCATCCAGCACGATGGTCGGTGACTTGCCGCCCAGTTCCAGAGTCACACGGGTCATATGATCCATGGCAGCCTTGCCGATCATCTTGCCGACGCCGGTCGAGCCGGTGAAGGTCAGCTTGTCCACGTCCGGGTGGGATGACAGGGCGGCACCGGCATCCTGACCGAGCCCCGGCACGACATTGAGTACGCCGGGCGGGTAACCGGCTTCAAGTGCCAGCTCGCCCAGGCGCAGGGCGGTCAGCGGTGTATCTTCGGCGGGCTTGAGTACGACGGTACAACCGGTGGCAAGTGCCGGGCCCAGTTTCCAGCACGCCAGCAGCAGCGGGAAGTTCCAGGCTACGATAGCGCCGACCACACCCACGGGTTCACGGGTGGTGTAACCGTGGAATTGGGCGCCCGGCATGAATGGTACTGAAGGCTGTACGCTGCTGCCTTCGATCTTGGTAGCCCAGCCGGCCATATAGCGCAGGAAATTTACCGCCAGCTGTATATCCACGGCGCCGGCGACAGCAACGCTCTTGCCGTTGTCCATGCATTCCAGCTCGGCCAGTGACTGGGCATTGGCTTCAATCAGGTCAGCAAAGCGCCACAGCAGGCGCTCCCGCTCAACCGGTGTCATCCGGCTCCAGCCGGAATCTTCAAATGTCTGACGTGCGCAGGCAACGGCCTGGTTAACGTCTTCAGCAGTAGCGCGGGCAACCTGGGTGAACTTCTCACCGGTGGCCGGGTTGATCACATCAATGGTGCCACCGTCACGACCTTCAGGGCGCTGGTCGCCAATCAGAAGCGGGTGGGTGCGGCTGATAAAGGCTTGAGTATCGGGGTGCAGGGTAAATTCGCTCATGGCTTGCCTCTTGTCGTTATAGTGATAGCTCCTGTTCAGGGATGGCAATGCCTGTGCCAGTTTGGGTTTTTATCTTTAAGTCATTGATAAATATAAAGTATTTTTGTTTTTTTCGACTAGATGCAAAACACGCCTGCGTCGCAGATTGAGACGCCGGAGCAGTGCAATGCTGCAACCTGAGACGCTCATTAAAACGGCCTGCAGGCTCCGGTAGCCGTGTTGTCTCAATGCGGTGTCTCAGGCTGATACAGTTGTCTCGATATAAGACGGTTCCAGCCTCGGTGAAATAGGGGTCTAAAGTCGTAATATGAACGCCAAGTGACTGTTTTATAAACATAAGGTTAATCTGGCACAGGCTGTGCTTCCTTCTCATGTGACTCAACATGACCCGGATCTCAACGGGCATCTCCTCTGAGATACCCGTCCATGACCACTGAAGGAGGTCGGACCTTGAACACAACAAAAACTCTAAAACCTCTGGGAGGCGGCTTACTGGCACTGGCCGTCGCACTGGCAACCCAGACGGCCCAGGCCGCACCTGAAGCCGAGCAGATCATTCAGAACAACTGCCTGGCATGCCATACACAGGAAGGTGATAACCAGTGGAGCCGTATCAGCCATCAACGCAAGTCACCGGAAGGCTGGCTGATGACCATCGCGCGTATGCAGGTGATGCATGGCCTGCAGATCAGCGATGAAGATCGGCGCACGCTGGTGAAATATCTGTCGGACCGCCAGGGTCTGGCACCGTCGGAAACCGAAGGCGTACGTTATGCACTTGAGCGTCGGCTGAATACCTCCGAAGCCTTTGATTCCCAGGCCTTCACTGAAATGTGTGCACGTTGTCACTCCGGTGCGCGCGTAATGTTGCAGCGCCGCCCGGCGTCCGAATGGGAACACCTGGTTCATTTCCACCTTGGCCAATGGCCCACCACTGAATTCCAGGCACTGGCCCGTGACCGCGACTGGCTGGATCTGGCACTGAATGAAATGGTGCCCGAGCTGGCCGAGATGCTGCCGATGGATTCAAAGGCCTGGAATGAATGGCAGCAGCAGGCAGAAGCGCCGGTCGATGGCGACTGGACACTGGCTGGACATATGCCCGGGAAGGGCGCTTTCCATGCGCGCATGCAGGTAACGCCTGCTCAGGGTGATGACCAGTACCGTCTGACATTAACCGGTGAATACGACGATGGCAGTGCACTCAAGGGTGAGGGGCAAGCGGTCGTTTATACCGGCTACGAGTGGCGCGCCAATATCGAGATCGATGGCCAGGTAATGCGTCAGGTGTTCGCGCTCAAGGATGGTCAGCTCAGTGGCCGCATGTTCCTGCGCGATAAGGACGAAGTGGGTGCCGATGTGGTCGCCGCTCGAGATGCCAAGGGTGCAAGCCGCATTCTGGCGCTGCAGCCGGCATATATTAAAGCCGGAACCGAAGCCGAGATCAGCATTGTCGGTACTGGGCTCAGTGGCATGCCGGTACTGGGTGCCGGTGTGGATGTGATTGAAGTGATCAGCGAAAGCCCTGACCTCATCCGCGTGCGAGCCCGTGCCGCCGAAGATGCCAGCGGTGTGGTCACTGCCAGCGTAGGGACTGCTGAAGGTGGTCGTTTCGCCGTTTATGATCGCGTTGCCAACGTGAAAGTGGTGCCCGAGTTTGCGGTTGCGCGAGTCGGCGGCAATGGCAGCTCAACTCCCCGTGTTGAAGCGCGTTTTGAAGCTGAGGCCTGGGCTGTTGGTGCCGATGGCAAGGCCGGTACCGCCGATGACTACCGCATTGGCATGATGCCCGCGACCTGGTCGGTCGCACCCTTTGATGCGGTGGCTGAAGCCGATCGGGATGTGCACTTCACCGGTCGTATGAACAGCAGCACGGGTGTCTTTACGCCGGCGGCCGCAGGCCCTAATCCCGAGCGCCGCATGATGACCAACAACGCCGGTAACCTGAAGGTACAGGCGCAGGTCCAGGATGGCGGCGAGACCCATAATGCCGAAGGTCAGATGATCGTGACGGTACAGCGCTGGAACAATCCCCCGATTCCGTGATGAACGGGTACTGAAAACTCAGGGGGTACCCCGAGGGTACTCGACATGAATTCTGAAAGGGGAGACCGGATATGGGTGCTGTACTCAATCTGGTGGAACATAACCTGCACGAGGTGCAAGTCGGGGACACCCGAATGCTGTTCCATATTCCATCCAGCTCGTTGTTTGCGCTGGATAACCTGACCTCAGGTGTACTGGACCGCCTGCGCAGTGGCGCAGAAACGGCCGAATCACTGATAACCGGCTTGAGCAACCGTTTCTCGGAACAGGAGATCACGGAAACGGTTCGTGAGCTGCTGGCACTGGAGCTGGTCAATGACGGCCGACCGCTGACCGATGATATCGGTACGCGACAGGTGGATCAGTTCCCGCTGACCACGGTGGTGCTGAACGTTAATACCGGCTGCAACCTCAGCTGTACATACTGCTACAAGGAAGACCTGGATATTCCTTCGGCCGGGCGCAAGATGGAGCTGCAGACAGCCGTGGATTCGGTGGAAATGTTACTGCGTGAATCGCCCGATGAAGACCGCTACACGGTGGTGTTCTTCGGTGGCGAACCACTCAGTAACCGCCCGTTGATAGAAGCCATGGTGGACTACTGTGACAAGCGTTTTGCCAGTCTGGGCAAGCAGGTCGAGTATGTGATGACGACCAATGCCACCCTGCTGACGGACGAGATTATCGACTGGCTCAACAAGCACCGCTTTGGCCTGTCGGTCAGCATGGATGGCCCCAAGGCGATCCATGACAAGAACCGTATCACCGTGGGCGGCCAGGGCACCTATGACGTGGTGCGTCGCAAGGCGCGACGCCTGCTGGAACGCTATGACTCTCGCCCGGTAGGGGCCCGTGTCACGCTCACTCATGGCACCACCGAAGTGGAGCGGATCTGGGACCACCTGTTCAATGATATGGGCTTCTCGGAAGTGGGCTTTGCACCGGTCACCTCGGGTGATATCAGCAGCTACAACCTCACATCCGAGGAGCTGGTTGAAGTCTTCGCCGGCATGAAACGTCTGGGTCAGCGCTACCTCGATGCGGCTCTGGAGCACCGTAATATCGGCTTCTCCAATATGCATCAGCTGATTACCGACCTGCATGAAGGCCACAAGAAGGCATTGCCCTGTGGTGCCGGCCTGAAAATGCTGGCGGTGGATCATGAGGGCGAATTGAACCTGTGTCACCGATTCACCGGCTCGGATATGCCGACCTTTGGCAATGTGAAGAGCGGTGTGCAGCAGGTTGAGCTGGGTGACTTCCTGTCCAAACGTCTGGATCGTACCGACACCGGTTGTGCCAGCTGCCGTATCCGTAACCTCTGTTCTGGTGGCTGTTATCACGAGAGCTACGCCCGTTACGGCGATCCGACCCATCCGACCTACCACTACTGCGACCTGATGCGTGACTGGGTCGACTTCGGTATTGAAGTCTACAGCCGCATCATGGCGGTCAATCCCGCCTTCATCGACCAGTTTATCTCGCCTCGGAGGGCGCACTGACATGAAACATCTCAAAGCGATCAATAACAAGGCTCAGTTGCTGAGCCAGGCCGTGGCCGACGACAGTGTGGAAGAGGTCGTGGCCATGAGCTCACTGGCCGGCTGTACTGCCACCACCGACCCGGGCTGGGAAATTGATGCCTTTGGCGGCGTAACCTCGCTGTGCCAGCCGATGGAAGCTGACCTTTACGGCTGTGCAGACCCTTGCTGGTGGCCGGCACAGGTGCCGGACATGATGAACACCTATCCGGACTGGAACAAGGATGCGATGAACTCGAAAGAGGACTGGCGCAACCTGGGTACCGTGTTCCCGAAAGACAAGAACTAAGCCGAAGGTGATCTGATAATGGATAAGAAACGACTGACCGCATTGATGCCGACGGCCGCGCTGGTGCTGGGTTCGGCAATTTCCACCAGTGTGCTGGCTCAGGGGCCGGCGCTGGTAGAGGGCAATGAGTACATGCTGGTGGCAAACTACCCCAACAGCATGCACGTGATCGACCTGCAAACCGATACTCTCTACAAAAGTTGCGAACTGCCGGATGCATTTGGCCCCGGCGTGACGCAGATGGCACCGGATGGCAAAACCGCCTATATCCTCAACAACCACTACGAGGATATCTACGGTGTGAACCTGGATAACTGCGAAGTGACCTTCCATGCTTCCATGTCACTGCAGCAGAATGAACGTACCAAATCGATCTTCTCCTTTGCCATCAGTGCCGATGGTGACGAGATCTATGCGGTGCAGAATCCGACCATGCTGTACCGCGACCACTACCGCGTGCAGCCGGCGCGTCTGGCGGTCTATGACACCAGTGCAGGGCTGGATGCCAAGCCGGTTCGTACCTTCCCGTCGCCACGCCAGGTTACGGTGATGCAGACCGGGGATGACGGCACTTTGTATATGGCCGGTGCCGATATCTACAAGGTGGATGTGAACACCGGTGAGGTGGATGTGGCGATTCCCAGCCGCAACTGGGACCGCCCGCTGTATGCCCCGCCTGATGTGCTGAATGCCTGGCCGATCCAGTCTCCCTCAAAGGACTTCACCATTCTGTACACCACCGCCAAATTTCAGGATGAAAGCTACGATCTGAATACGGCGGACTGGATCTACGGCTTCATGAACGTGAATCTGGAAACCGGTGAAACCGAAACCACCGATTTCGGTCCGATTACCGAGATCTACTTCTCCGGTATGCGTTCACCCAAGGATCCGAACCTGGTGTTCGGGGTACTGAACCGTCTGGCAAAGTATGACATTGAGAAGAAAGAATTGGTGGGCGCTGCAGAACTGGACCACTCCTACTACTGTATTGCCATGAACCATGACGGCAGCAAGGTTTACCTGGGTGGTACCTTCAACGATGTGGCCATCTATGATGCCGACAGCATGGAAAAACTGGGCAATATCCAGCTGCCGGGCGGTGACATGGCGATCTCAACATCTCAGGTGTTTATGCGCTAACCCTGCCAGCACGCCTGTAATCTCTCCCTGTCTGCACTCATGAACCGACAGGCTTGCCCGGACCCTCGCGTCCGGGCTCTTTTTTTCTCGGCCCTCAGCCCTCAGCGAAGCAAACGACTTATCTCGGCTGCTTGGCCGGCACCACAATAATCGGACGATGCATCAGGCTGTTGCCCCAGAACGGGTCGCAATCACAGGCAGCAGGGGGCTCTTTTACTTCCGGCCAAAGGTGCACCGATTCCGTTTTAAGAATCGGAAAATTGTAGGGCTGTTCATCGATTTTGCCTGATTCGATACGGTCAAATTGCCCCAATGCGGTGACTTTCCGCCCTGCCTTGTAAATCGCCGGATCTATAAAAGCCGAGGTCTCGATCCGAAAACGCCCGCCACTGTTGTCACTTTTAACCGGGTAGCCGTTGCTGCTGAGGACAAACTGCACCACTTCCACCTGACTGCCCTGAGCCAGGTTACGCACCGCGACAATTTCACCGCCCCAGCGTGCTTTTTGCTGGGATGCCGCTACCGTCCTGGAATCAGCAAAGGGCAACAGGGCCTGGCCTTCAGGTGAGGTCAGGTCATCGGGCAGGGAGGCACAGCCGCCCAGAATGAGAGAAATGGCTATCAGGCCGGCGATACGCATGACGTGTCCTCACTGATAAGGTTCATAATGTTGTTCGACTCCAGTGTTTGCCGGTGGTTCAGCTCTGGCGCACACCTGTGTTGGCAACCACTGGCGCAAATTTTGCTGTCTTCCCTCTATTTGCACCTGAGCGGGCATTGTCGTATACAAGGGAGAGCACCTATGATTCATGTCAACCCGGACAATAACAATAAAGAGGCCGGATGTATGGCTCCTCGTTTACGCCAGGATCTTATAAGCGACCCTGTGCTCTCTGCGCGTGTTGCTCGTGAGCGCTTGCACACCGATGGACAGTTACCACGCGGCTTCCTGCGTGATGAAATCGAAGCCTCCTGGCGTCGTAGTCTGGAAGCCGGGCTCGATAACGCTTCCACTGACCCCGAACAGATTGACGAAGTCAGTGATCTGTTGGCTTTCAAGGAACAGCATCAGCCGTTGCTGCATTCTGCGCTGCCCGAAATTGAGCAGCTGACGCACCAATTTGGTGACCAGGGCCTGATCATACTGGCCAATGCGGACGCCCGTATCCTGGCGTTGGAAGGCAGTGACCAGATTGTTACACCGTCACGCCAGCTGGCGTTGCGTCAGGGTGTGTCCTGGAGTGAAGCCAACCGTGGCACCAATGCTGTCGGTACCGCTCTGATCGAGCGCCGACCGGTATTGATTAACGAAGAAGAGCATTTTCTCGATACGGTAGCGCATTTTTCCTGCACCTCTGCCCCCATTATCGATGCCGATGGTCAGGTGACCGGTGTGCTCGACCTGACACGGGTAGGCCGTAATGATCAGCCCAAAGACAGTCTGGGCGTTATCCAGCTGGCTGCACGCAATATCGAATCCCGCCTGTTTACCAGTCAGTATCAGCATCGCATTGTGCTGGCATTTCACACACGACATCAGTATCTGCGCTCCGCCTGGCAAGGCCTGGTGGCGCTGGATGAATGCGGCGCTCTGCTGGCAATAAACGAACAGGGTTGCCAGTTGCTGGGCCGTGGGCGAGATCAACTGGTCGGGCGTCAGCTGGAAGAGCTGGTGGGTGAGAAAATGGGCGTGTTGATGAATAACTGCATGCGGCAACGGATCGCATCAGTTCAGACACGTGCGGGCGAACTCTTCTGTGAGCTTCTGCAGTTCCCGAATCGGCTGGCTGCGTTGACGCCGGTCAGCCGTGATATCGAGCCCAGAGTCAAACCGACACGGGACCAGGCTGTACTGGATTTTGCCGAGGGTGAACCGCGTTTGACCCGTGCCATGAAAATGGCGGTGAAGGCCTTGGACAATGATGTCCCCGTGCTATTGAACGGTGAAACCGGCAGCGGCAAGGAGGTAGCTGCCAGGGCATTGCATCAGGCGGGTAACCGGAGCGGCCAACCATTTGTCGCGGTAAACTGTGCCGCCATTCCGGAAGGGCTTATTGAGTCCGAACTCTTTGGTTATCGCGAAGGCGCTTTTACCGGTTCACGCAAGGGTGGCATGCAGGGGCGTTTCCAGCAGGCGAACGGTGGTGTGCTGTTCCTGGATGAGATCGGTGACATGCCGTTATCACTGCAGGCACGTTTGCTGCGTGTATTGCAGGAGCGCAAGGTAGCGCCACTGGGGGGCGGCGAAGAGGTGGCTCTGGATATTGCCCTGATTGGTGCAACTCATCGTGATCTCAAGCAGATGGTCGCCGAGGGCGAGTTCCGTGAGGACCTCTATTACCGACTCAATGGCGTGGGCGTCAAACTGCCGGCACTGCGTGAGCGAAGCAGTTTTGACACGCTATGTGCACGATTGCTGCAGCAGCTGGAGCGTCCCGACATTGAAATTGAAGCAGGGCTTTTAACCCGCCTGGAGGCTTATCGTTGGCCCGGGAATGTTCGTCAGCTGGAGATGGTCCTGAAAGTGGCCTTGGCCTTTATGGAACCGGACGAACGGGTGCTGGATGAAAGCCATCTGAGCGATGATTTTCTGGATGAGCTGGAGCAGGGGCCCGCTTCGACAGCCGGCACCCTTCAGGCCAGCGAAGAAATGATGATCCGGCGTGCTCTGGAACAGCATGACGGCAATGTTACGGCTGCAGCCACGGCACTGGGGATCAGTCGCGCAACCCTGTACCGGAGGCTGAAAGCGCTGGGGATGTGATGGCGTTACAAGCTGTTACAAATCGCCACAAGTTCTCACAACAAACACGTATCTGGTTTACAGGCAGCCTCTAGTCTTAGTGCGTCTACAATAATATACATTTGACCTGATCGGCATGGATGATGCCGGTCCGGCACCCGAGGAATGACGCCAATGAAAAATCAGATCTTTCGTCGTACTTCCGGCTATTTGCTGACGGCAGCGGTTGCTGCAGCTTTGTCGGCACCGGCTTCCGCCTACAACCTTTACAGTGAGAACGGCTCCGAGCTGAACCTGGATATCGAAGCGGTATTCGGTGTATTCACCAGTGAAGAAAACTACAACCTGGGTGCCAAAAGCGAAGCCGGTGGTTCCGACTGGCGCGAAGGCTACATCAAGTACGGTCTGTCCGGCAGCCACGCTTACCAATCCGGTGCCAGCGTTTACGGTGGCCTGAACCTGGTCAGCTCCGCTACTTGGGGCGACGGTGATGCCGGTGGTTTCACCTCCGGTGACGAATCTGAAACCGACCTGGAAGACGCCTACCTGGGCTGGCGTTCCGGCAGCCTGATCCCGGCGCTGGGTCAGGACGGTCTGGACATCTCTTTCGGTCGTCAGAACTTTTCCATTGGCGACGGTTTCCTGATCAACGGTGACGCCCTCAACTTCGGTGATGCCATCGATAAGCTGGCCGGCACCAACATGAACCGCGGTGGCGCCTACTGGCTGGCCGCGCGTAAAGCCTTTGATCGTACCGCAGTTGTACGTGTCGGTGGTGCCGAAGGGCTGCGTGCCGACCTGTTCTGGCTGGAATCGGACAACCGTGCCCAGGCTGAAACCGAGCTGGCCGGTATCAACGCCGAATATGTCACTCCGGAAGGTACTTTCGGTGCCGCCTTCATTGAAGGTCTGGATGTCAACGAAGACTACGGCTACACCAACCGTGACGGTCAGCAGACCCTGAGCCTGCGTTACCAGGGCAATGCCGGCGTTGAAAACCTGTTCCTGTCCGGTGAGTTCGTCACTCAGGATCAGGGCGACAACTCTGCACCGGATGCCGATGCCTGGTACATGGAAGCCGGCTGGACCTTCGCTGACGTAGCCTGGTCACCGAGCGTGAACTACCGTTACGCCTCCTTCGACGAAGGCTTCGACCCGCTGTTCTTCGGTTTCAACCGTGGCTACGGCACCTGGTTCCAGGGTGAAGTGGCGGCCAACTATGCCGGCCCGTTCAACTCCGGTACCGATGTTCATCACGTGGGCGTAAAAGCCTCACCGACCGAAATGCTGAGCCTGGGCGCGCTGTTCTTTGACTTCAGCGACACTGCTGGCGGTGCCATGGACGGTCAGGAAATCGACCTGTACGCGGAATGGGTGGTCACCCCGAACCTGATCATCAGCCCGCTGGTTGGCTTCTATACTCCAGATAGCAGCAACGGAACTCAGATTGGTGGCGACGACACCAATGTCTACGGACAGGTCATCGCGATCGTTCCGTTCTGATCAAACCCGATGTAACCCAAGGCACCCTGTCCGAGTCGGGCCGGGTGCTTTTCGCAACCTAAGGAATTTCTCATGCAGACGGTATCGACAATCTTTATCAATGGCCAGCCGGTTGAGGGCGGACGTGAGCCGTTCCCGGTGAACAACCCGGCCACCGGTGAAGCCTTTGCCCAGTGTCCGGCCGCTACACCGGAGCAGGTGGACGAGGCCGTGGCTGCCGCACAGGCGGCTTTCAAAACCTTCCAGCACACGCCGGATGCCGAGCTCAAGGCGATGCTGCACCGTATCGCGGACCTGATCGATGCCAACGCTGACGAACTGGCCCGTGTGGTAACACTGGAGCAGGGCAAGCCGCTGGCGCTTGCACAGATGGAAGTTGGTGCCGCTGCAGGCTGGACCCGTTACACCGCTGACCTTGATGTGCCGGTCAAGGTTATCGAAGACAGCGAAACACGCCTGGCCGAGCTGCACCACAAGCCGCTGGGTGTTGTAGGCTCAATCACGCCGTGGAACTGGCCGCTGATGATTGCGGTATGGCACATCATGCCGGCGATCCGTACCGGTAATACCGTAGTGTCCAAGCCGTCCTCCCTGACGCCGTTCAGCACGCTGAAACTGGTCGAGCTGATCAACCAGGTTGTGCCGGCTGGCGTGATCAACATTGTCACAGGTGAAGGCGGCATCGGTCGTGCCATGACATCTCACCAGGACATCAACAAGATCGTCTTCACCGGTTCTACTCCGACCGGTCAGGACATCATGCGCAAGTCTGCCGACAACCTGAAGCGCCTGACCCTGGAGCTGGGTGGTAACGATGCCTCTATCGTGCTGCCGGGTACCGATCTGGACAAGATTGCCCAAGGCATCTTCCAGACGGCGTTCCTGAATATGGGTCAGACCTGTGCCGCGCTCAAGCGTCTGTACGTACACGAAGATCAGTACGACGAAATGTGCGCCAAGCTGGTTGAACTGGCTTCAGAGCAGGTGGTCGGTTCCGGTCTGGAAGAGGGTGTTACCTTCGGTCCGGTTCAGAACAAGGCCCAGCTGGATCTGGTTGCCGAGCTGGTTGACGACGCCCGTGCACAGGGTGGTCGTGTTCTCTGCGGTGGCGAAGCTCAGCAGGGTAACGGTTTCTTCTACCCGCCGACAATTGTGGCTGGCGTCAGCAATGGCGTGCGCCTGGTCGACGAAGAGCAGTTTGGTCCTGCCCTGCCGATCATTGCTTACAGCACCGTGGAAGAAGCACTGGCCATGGCCAACGATAACGTCAACGGCCTGGGCGGTTCCGTCTGGGGCGATGACATTGAACAGGCGCGTGCAGTTGCGACACGCCTTGAGTCAGGCACTGCCTGGATCAACAACCACGCTGAAGTCTTGCCCCACTGCCCCTTCGGTGGCAGCAAGATGTCCGGCGTGGGTATCGAGTTTGGCGAGGAAGGCTTGCTCGAGTACACCCAGCCACAGCTGTTGAGCATCAGCCGCGGCTAAGGCTTTTTCATCATCTCACTTCTGTGATTGTTGCTACGAAGTGCTTGCCGGGGTCTTGTACCCCGGCTTTTTTATGCCTGAAAATCAGCCTTGCTGATGCACGGTGCCTCGCGACCAGGAGCGCCAGGCGGCCAGCAGGCAGTAGCCGCAGCAGATCCAGAACGCGAATTCCAGCAGATTCATCAAGGCCGGGAACTGATCGGATGTCAGCTGGGCATTGCCGATAAACATGTTGAACAGGAAGACCACCACTGCCATGCCCAGCATGTTGCCCAGCGTACGGGAGATGTTGAGCAGGGAAGAGGCGATGCTCAGGCGCTCGGTCGGCACCACACTCAAGGCGCCATTGTTGTTGGGCGAAGAGAACAGCCCGAAGCCGGTGCCCATGACCAGCAGTGCCAACATCACCTGGCCAAGGCCACTGTCCTGATCCAGCAGCGCCAGAATCATAAAGCCGGTACCGAACAGGATACAGCCCAGAGTCGCCGGTATACGCGGTTCCATGCGGTCGGACAGACGGCCTGCGACAGGTGCCAGCAGCGCCATCATCATCGCCTGCAGCAGCATCAGCTGTCCCGCCTCGGCCGGAGACAGTTCACGGATATATTGCAGATAGAGGCTGAGCAGAAACTGCAGCGGATAGTTGGCGGCATACATCAGGAAACTGGCTTGAATGGAACGGAAGAACACCAGGTTCTTTACCATCCGACGCAGCCGGATCAGCGGATAGGGAGAGTGCTCCTGCTGGTAGATGAACAGGCCCAGCAACGCCAGCCCGATGACGCCCAGCAGCCCGCCTTTCCAGTCCGGCAGCTCTGACAGGCCAACAAAAAAGAGGCTGGAGGCAGCGATAAACAGCAGGCTGCCAATCCAGTCCAGCCGTTCATCTTTCTGACGCTCGGTCTCGCGTACGTTGATCCACACCAGCAGGGCACAGACGATGGCCAGCGGCAGAGGCGCCAGAAACACTGCGTGCCAGTCCCACCACTCCGTGAGCCAGCCACCGATGGGCGGGCCGCAGGTAAGGCCCAGATAAACTGACGTCGACGTTAGCCCCAGCGCCATGCCGCGGCCATGTTCAGCAAACACCTGAGATACGATCGCCATGCCGGTGCCAAAGATCATCGCGCCGGCGATCCCCTGAAGCAGACGCATCAACAGCAGCCAGCCAATATGTTCCACCATGGCAATGGCCAGCGAACTGAGCGTGAACAGCAGCAGGCCGGACAGAAACACCTTCTTGCGCCCGATCATATCGGCGATCCGGCCTGCCGGAAGCTGGAGGGCAATTGCGCCCAGCAGGTTCATGGTCGGAATCCAGCTCACCAACACGGCATCAGCGTTCAGGTCTTCGGCAATGGCCGGCAGGGCAACGTTCACGGCCGACATGCTCATGGGCATGAGGAAGGTGGCGACGCAGATACTCAGCAGGGTGAGCCAGCGTACTGAGGGAGAAGCATAGGGGTTTTCAGCTGCTGCAGTCATGAGGGCTCGATAAAAGAGAATGAGAATTACATTCTAGCGAGACTGGGCAGAAAGGACAGGGGAGGGTTCCCGGAATGAAACAAATTGCTCGAAAAATGAAGTCGTGAATGTGCCTGATAACGTCGTAAATTGAACATTCTGCCACAGGTCTTTACGCCATTATTGCAACCGTTGAACAACAACCTGAGCTTCGAATAAGAGTACACAAACAATGATCGAACAAAAAGTTGCATTCAAAAGTGATGGCCTGACCCTGGATGGCGCTTTCTTCACCGACGAACAGAATTCCAACCCGAGCCTGCCGATTGTCATCGTCTGCTCCGGTTTCACCGGCCAGAAAAACATCCACCCTGAGCGTTATGCGCGAGCCCTGACGCCCAAGGGTTTCACCGTCTTTGGTTTTGACTACCGTGGTTTTGGCGAGTCCCAGGGCGAACGTGAGCGTGTCATTCTGGAAGAGCAGGTACGCGATATTGCCAGTGCCGTTGCCATTGTTCGCCAGCGTGCCGACGAAGAGGGCCGTAAAGTCGTTTTGGCAGGCTGGGGGATGGCTGGCGGCCTGATCATTGATGCTTTCCGGATCTGTGAAGATCAGATTGATGGCCTGATCGCCATGAACGGTTTCTTCGATGCGGTGCGCGTGCAGAAAGCACTGCGCGGCGAACATGGCTGGAAAGAGTTCAAGCAGTTCATGGCCAAGGAACGCACCCGTCTTGCCAATGGCGGCGCTCCTGAGGGTATTGATCCCTTCGATATCTACCCGCTGGACCCGGTCAGCCGAGAATACGTGTTCACCGAGCTGGTCAAGGCACCGGGCTATGGTGTGACCTCGACACTGGATCTCGCTGACTCTCTGATCAGCTTCAAGCCGGAAGCGCACCTGGATGAACGTTTCTCCAACATTCCGATGCTGATCGCACATGGTGCCGACAATGATCTTCACCCGGTAACCGAGCCCAAGGCGCTGTACGCAGCCTACCCGGGCCCGAAAGAGCTGTTCCTGCTCGCCGGTGGTGGTCACACTGAGTGGATGCTGGATGACAACCCGCTGTTCATCGAGTTCTCCAGCCACATTGCCCAGTGGATTCAGGCCAACGTTTAACCGGTTCTGAGTTCTCCTTTTACCGATGCCGGCCTGCACTACCGGCATCGGTTTTTCGTTCAAGGCTCTGTGATGAGAGGTGTTAAATGAGCGAATCTATTCCTGTTTGTGACGCCGCCGATCCCTTTCCCCGTGCACCCGCTTTCACAATTCCGCCGGGTGCCTGTGACACCCATGCCCACGTCTTCGGCACTGAGCGCATTTATCCCTACACTCCCAATCGTACCTACACACCGCCCGATGCACCGGTAGGGGCCTATCGCCATCTGCATGAACGCCTGGGTATTGCCCGCGGTGTGCTGGTGCAGCCCAGTGTCTATGGCACCGATAACCGCCTGCAGATGGATGCTTTGGCCTATCTGCGTGGCCAGGGGCTCGCATACAAGGGCGTGGCTGTGGTGGATGCGGATGCCAGAGAAACCGAGCTTGACCAGCTGGAAGCCGGTGGTCACTGTGGTGTACGTATGAATTTGCTGTTCAAGGGCGGTATTCAATGGCGTGATGTGGAAGTATTGGCCCAGCGTCTGGCTACCCGCAACTGGCACCTGCAGTTTCTGATCGATGTGTCAGAATTTGAGGACCTGGAAAGCCGCATTCGCGCTTTGCCGGTGCCCGTTGTCGTAGACCATATGGGTCATATGGATTGCCGCAAGGGGCTGGAGCATCCGGGCTTTCAGGCATTGCTAAACCTGCTTAGAGACGAACAGGTTTGGGTGAAACTATCAGGCGCGTACCGGATCACTGCCGAACAGCAACCTCCCTATACAGACGTGGATCTCTTTGCCCAGGCGCTGGTGGAAGCCAATCCCAACCGCTGTGTATGGGGCTCGGACTGGCCGCATCCGCATTTCTCGATTCCCATGCCCAATGATGGCGACCTGCTGGATCTGCTGGCCCGTTGGGTGCCGGATGAGGCAGTGCGCAATCGTATTCTGGTTGATAACCCCGCCGCCCTTTACGGTTTTTAAGACAGCCTGAAAAGATTGATACTATCGAAAAAACCGGCCGCGGCCGGTTTTTTGATTCCAGTATGTGAACTTCTCAGACAGCAAGGCGGCCAGAGAGACGTTTGAGTAATGCCTCAACGTCTAAACGGTCCAGTCCCCAGCTTGCAAGGCAGGCTTCAGAAACATGCCGTTGATTTGCTGTCGTCATCAAGCCATCCGTTAGCAAATTGAACTTGGCCAACAACTCTCCAGTGATCAGCGGGTTCTCAGGATTGCCTCGGGCGATACAGGGCTCCGATGTCCACTGGCGACCATCTTTCATAATAAGGTGGGCATGGGCCCAGCGTTCGGCCGGGAAGCGGGCGTTGTAGGCTTCGGTTTCATGCATGTGTACCCGCTGGCTTAGCTGTCGTCGCAGAGGGTGCTGCAACCCCTGCGGCGTTTCAGCCACGGCTTCAGGTAACACGGCATCATCGATCAGGGCAGAGGCGACCGAGAATGGCAGGCTGTATTGGGCTTCTTCGGTGGTCTCGGGCAGTACTTTGTGTAATCGAGTAGCTTCGTGGAAGCTGTAAATATGGATCGCTTCGATTTGCTCAGGCGCAAAGCCCGGATGCTGGCGCAGGGTACGCACGGCTTCCACAGCGGGTTGGGCCCAGCGGCACACAGGATAGGCTTTGAAGTATTGCTCGAGGATGTACCAGCGCTGTCCCAGGTCTTGCCAGATATCGGCGACTTCCGGGCCTTGCAGTGTAATTGCCGGGGCTCCGGTAAAGCCTGACTCGGCCAAGAGCACGGCACTGACACCGGCGAGTGCACCCCAGCCCGAGCCGTCTTTCACCATGGTGGGGTGATCTATGCAGCGCATCATCTGGCTTCTAGGGCCATAGAACTCAGCGGTCCCAAGTGCCTCAGCTGTTTGCTCAGGGCTTAGCTTGCGCAGGCGTGAGAGCATGGCGGCGACACCGATGCCGTTCCAGGCACCGGAGGTGTGATAGTCACTTGCGGTGCGGTGCAGGGCAATTCCGGCACGGGTAGCGATTTCATAGCCGATGACCAGGGCCGTTAGAAAGCCCTTGCCGTCAAGCGGTTGCTCGTGGGCTTGTGCCAGCAATGCCGGCAGGATGGCGACACCGACATGGCCCTTGGTAAGTACCTGGCCGTCATGGGCGTCCAGACTGTCTATCAGCAGGGCGCCAAATAGTGCGCTGCCACAGAGGCTGGCGGTTTGATCGCTGAACAGGAGCGGGATATCACCCGGATATTGGGCGGTTACAAAGCGCTGCATAATACTGCTCAGGCGGGTGCGGTGGCCGGCAGCGGCGACGCCCAGAAGGTCCAGCAGGCAACGCTGGGCCTGTTCAATCACGTTGTCGGGTAAATCCTCGGGTGTGAGGTCATGGATGAAACTGTTGAGAGAGTGCACGGCTTGGGCCTTTTTGTGCAGTGAGGCGGGCGGGTGCCCACCTCAAACCTGGTTGTTTTTATGATTGGTTGAGCAGGCGTTGGATCAATAGGGTGTTGGCATCGCGTATGGCCGGATGATCGAAGCGCGCAGCGGCGATGCTGTTTAGATCCAGCTCGGCACTGATCAGGCATTCACGGTCTTCCGCCTGTGCCAGTACTTCACCTCGGGGGCCCAGTATGCGGCTGCCGCCCCAGAACCAGGCATCGCCCTCGGCGCCATAGCGGTTAGCCATGAGTACAGGCACGCCGTATAGCATGGCGTAGAAGCTGACGTTGGTCTGCCAGTTGTTTTCGTTGGAGAACTCATCGCTGACAATGGCTGAAGCTGAATTGACGGGGGCCAGCAATAGTTCGGGACGACGCAACATGGCGCAATGGACCAGCGCCGGGTTCCAGAGGTCAGCACAGATGAGCGTGTTGGCAGTCCAGTTTGGTTTGCATTCCACCTGAACCAGCTCTTCACCCGGGTGGTACCACTTGCCTTCTTCCAGGCCGCCATAGGTGGGCAGATTGATCTTGCGGTAGACGGCAGCGATTTCACCCTGCCTGAGGTAGGCGACGGCGTTATAGTATTCGCCGGGGCTGGCCTGCTCCACAAAGCCCACTACAACGGTCATGTTCGGCGCGATACGGGCCAGTGACTTCAAACGCTCGTCGTCGGCACGCATGGCGGCCTCGGGTGTGCGCCGGCCCAGTTGATAGCCGGTTAATGACAGTTCCGGAAACAGCAGGAGTTCAAGGGATTCAGATTGCGCAGTGCGAATCCAGTCGGCGTGGGTGCTGAGGTTGGATTCAAGGGCAAGCAGTTCGGAGTTGAGCTGTACGACCCCAACCAGAAGCGGAGAAGTATTCATTTTATGGCTCCAGAAAAGGGCCGGTAGCGCCGGCCCGGCTGGCGGTTTTAGAGCAGGCCCTTGGCGGTCAGGAATTCGGCTGCAACATCTTCGATGGACATGCGGTCCACATCCACCTTGGCGTTCAATGCCGACATGGTGTCGTTGTCCAGCTGTGCTGAGAGGTTGTTCAGCTGCTCACTCAGGTTCGGGTTGGCCTTCAGCACCTCATCACGCACCACAGGGGTGATGGCGTAGTTGGGGAAGAAGCCCTTGTCGTCTTCAAGCACGCGGAAGTTGAAGGCCGGAATGCGGCCGTCAGTGGCAAATACCAGTGCAATATCGACCTGGCCTTCTTTCAGGGCCACGTACGTCAGGCCTGAGTCCATGCGTTTGATATCGCTGCGCGGAATATCGAAGTCGTAGGCCTTTTTCAGCTCCTTGTAGCCATCCTTGCGGGAGTACCATTCAGCATTGGTAGCAAGCGTCAGCTCCTGGCCGTCATTGAGCGCCTTGGCCAGATCACTCAGCGTATTGATGCCCTTGGCGTCAGCATCTTCGTTGCGCATGGCCAGCGCATAGGTGTTGTTGGCGCTGGACGGGTTCAGCCAGGTCAGCCCTTTCTTGGCATCCAGTTCACGTACCTTCTCATAGACCTTCTGCGGATCAGCAATCTGCTCCTTCACCTTGTTGTATACCAGCAGTGAGGTGCCGGTGTACTCCCAGTACAGGTCGATCTGGGCATTTTCCTGCGCCTTGCGCAGGACTGCGCTGCCCATGCCGGCACGGCGTTCAATGTCGTAGCCCTGTTTATCCAGATACTGGGCGGTCATTTCAGTCAGCAGTTGCTGCTCGGTGAAGTTCTTGCCACCGATGACCAGCGGTTCTGCCTGAATGGCCGTCGCCAGTGTTGCTGCCATCAGAGTGGTACCCAGTTGTTTGAACAGTTTGCGCATTTTCTATTTCCTCGTTTTTATATTTATCCCGCTCTGAGGCCGATCAGGCACGCAGGGGGTTAACGCCTTTGGGCACAATCATGAAAGCCAGGATAGCGATAGCGATGTCGACCAGAATTGCGAGAATTGCAGTCGGAATCGCCCCCGCCAGCATCATGAAGGGTTCATCAAGATCGATACCAGTAAAAATCAGCTCGCCCAGGCCGCCGCCGCCAATCAGAAAGGCCAGGGGCACAGTGCCTACGTTGATCGCCAGTGCGGTACGGATACCGGCAAAGATGACGAACAGGGCGTTAGGCAGCTCGACGCGGATCAGCATCTGCATGGGGGTCATGCCGATACCGGATGCGGCTTCTTTCAAATGGTCCGGCACTTCCAGCAAACCGGTGTAGGTGTTGCGGACAATCGGCAGCAGAGAGGCGATGCAGAGACCGAACACGGCTGGCAGCATGCCGATACCGAGCAGGCTCATGGACAGCGCCAGAATCGCCAACGTCGGTATGGTGGTACCGATATTCAGCGTCTGCATGGCCGTTTCCGCCATTTTGGCAAAGCGAGGCCGGCTCAACACTGTGCCCAGAGGCACGCCGATGAGGATTGCGAGGCTGCCTGAAATCAGTACCAGCTCAATGTGCTGGCCGACCAGATAAACTACATCCTCACGGTAGCTGAACAGCTCTTCCAGAATGCCGGCCTGCTCGGCCAGCGAACCCAGTGCAAACATCAGCACCAGTGCCAGGCCGTAGGCAAAGCGGGTGAATGCGG
This sequence comes from Marinobacterium stanieri, assembly GCF_900155945.1. GTDB lineage: Bacteria > Pseudomonadota > Gammaproteobacteria > Pseudomonadales > Balneatricaceae > Marinobacterium > Marinobacterium stanieri. The sequence continues at coordinate 427,620 of NZ_FTMN01000002.1, read as the reverse complement.
GTTTTTTCATGACATCCCCCTCAGGCGCTGATCTGCTGCAGTGTCTGCGCCAGGCTGACCGGTGCATCACGGTGGTAGGTAGCACCCAGATAGTGGGTAATACCCCGCTGGGTGACCTGTCCAACCAGTACGCCGTGCTCATCGGTACAGGGCAGCCAGGTGGTGTCATGGTTGAACATCAATGAGGCGACCTTGCGCAGATCATCTTCGGGCCGGGTATCCGCCTTGAGGCCGAAGTAGTGCTCACCGCAGAGGCCGTTGGTGGTCTGTGCCACACTGCGCGATACATAGCCGATCGGCTGGTTGCGCTCGTTGACCATCAGGATGGCGTGGCTGTAGCCCTGCTGCTCGATACGCTCCAGGGCAACCTTGAGGCTGTCACCGGGGCTGACCGTGGTAACCGGTTCCATCACCTGGCTGACCTGGACCAGGCGCAGACGTTTCAGAGCGCGGTCATCACCGACAAAGCTCTCGACAAAGTCATCGACCGGGTGGGCCAGCAGATCGTCCGGCGTATCGTACTGAACCAGACGGCCACCGCGGAAAATGGCGATGCGATCGGCCATCTTCACTGCTTCATCAATGTCATGGCTGACAAACATGATGGTCTTGCGCAGCTCCTGCTGCATTTTCAGGAACTCATCCTGGATCACTTCGCGGTTGATCGGGTCGATGGCGCCAAAGGGCTCATCCATCAGCATCACGGGCGGATCGGCTGCCAGCGCACGGGCGACACCTATGCGCTGCTGCTGGCCACCGGACAGCTCGCGCGGATAGCGTTTGAGGAAGATGGACGGATCCAGCGCGACCAGCTCAAGCAGCTCCTTGGCTCTAGCCTTGTAGCGGTTGGCGTCCCAGCCCAGCAGTTTGGGTACGATGGCGATGTTTTCTTCGATGGTCATGTTGGGGAACAGACCGATCTGCTGAATTACATAGCCGATGTTGCGACGCAGCTCCACCGTGTTCATGCCGGTGGTGTCTTCGCCGTTGATGAAAATTTTGCCGGAGGTGGAGGGAATGATCCGGTTGATCATCTTCAGCGTGGTGGTTTTGCCACAGCCGGACGGTCCCAGCAGCACACAGATCTCACCCTCGGGCACTTCCATATTGATATGGTCGGCAGCAGTCACCGGGCCATTGGGTGTTTCGAAGATTTTGGTCAGATTGTCGATTCTTATCATTGTCTTGTCCCGTTAAGCGGCGCTGAAGAGAGTTAGGCTGAAATACCCTTGGGCGTCAGGCGTTTTTGAATCCAGAGCAGGGCGTAGTCTGCAATCACGGCCAGGATGCTGACGGCGATGGCACCGGCTACCAGCTGGCGCGGATCACTCTGGGTAATGCCTCGGCTGATCAGTACACCCAGTCCACCAGCACCGATGTAGGCGGCGATGGCCATCACGCCAATGTTCATCACCACAGCGGTGCGTACACCTGCCATGATCACCGGAATGGCCAGCGGTATTTCCACCATGCGCAGGCGTTGCACAGGGTTCATGCCGATACCACGTGCCGCTTCGCGCAGCGCCGGGTTGACGTTATTGATGGCGGTATAGGTGTTGCGGATGATCGGCAACTGGGAGTAGAGCAGTACCGCAATCACCGCCGGCAAATAGCCGATGCCGTGGCCAATAGTGGACAGCAGCGGAATCATGATGCCGAACAGGGCGATGGAGGGAATGGTGATAATGATAGAGGCGAGGTAAAGCACCACACGTGCGACACGCTCATTTTGCGTAATGGCGATACCGATGGGCACACCCGTGATGGTAGCGAGGCCCACGGCGACGGCCACCAGCGAGATGTGCTCGATCGTCAGCTTTAGAATCAGATCGAGGTTACCGGTAAGAAAGTCGAGAATTTCCAACGTCTTTCCTCTTGCTTATAGTCATTATTGTTATCGTTGCTCAGCCAGCTGGCCGTTAGCATGCAGCCACAATAATCCAGACGCGGGCGGCGAAAGGATACATATCCGACATTCGAGGGTTCAATTGCGACTTGCTGGGGGCTTCCGTTTACACGCCTGCCTGTTTGCAGTGTAGACAAGCTGCGCCTGGCTCAGGGCCGTGCCCGTTCTTCCCGGGGCGAGCGTTGATACTTCTTCCGGTAGCAGCGCGAGAAGTAGGACGTTGAGCTGAAGCCGCAGGCGGTGGCGATCTGCAGGATGGTTAGACTACTTTGCTGAAGCAGGTGGCGGGCCCGTTCCAGACGCAGTTCCATATAGTATTGCGCCGGCGACATGGACAGGTTTTGGTGAAACAGCCGCTCCAGCTGCCGGGTGGAAATACCCACCAGCTGACCGATCTCCTCACAGGTGAGCACCTCTTCGAGGTTTTCCCGCATCAATTCCAGTGCCTGTACCAGCCGGGGGTGGTTGGCGTGATAGCGCAGCTGGAACTTCATGCGCTGCTTGTCGTGAGCCGGGCGAATATGCGGATGAATGCACTGCTCGGCCACATCGTTGGCCAGGGCTTCACCGTGCTGCAGGGCGATGATCTGCAGAATCATGTCCAGCCCGGCCAAGCCGCCGGAACAGGTCGAGATACGGCCATCAATTTCGTACAGCTCACCGGATACGTTTAGCCCCGGAAACTCTTCCTGCATGCTTTCACGGTTTTCCCAGTGAATCGTGCAGGTATGGCCCTTGAGCAAACCGGCCCGTGCCAACAGCAGGCTGCCGGTTGAGGTGCCGCCCAGTGCGACTTTATTGCGTGACAGCTGGCGCAGCCATTTGAACACCGGCTTCTCATCGACCAGGTGGGCATTGATGCCGGCCACCACGAACAGGCGGTTCAGGTCGCTGACATCGTTCATTGAACGACTGGGGCTGATGGGAATGCCGTTACTGCAGGTGACGGGCTCATCGTGCAGGCCATAAAAGTGCCAGCGGTACAGCGGTTTGCCGCTGAGGCGGTTGGCCATGCGCAAGGGGTCGACCACCGCTGCGAAGGAGATCATGGAAAATTCGGGGATCAGGAAAAATCCCACATGCTCGGTCTGGCAACTTGTATCCGTGGCCATGCTTGGACTCCGGCACACTCAGGTCGTAAACCTGATCAGAATAATCGGCAGTATCAGCGGGGCGTCGGGACAGGTCAGCAGAGATCAGTGGCAGGTCCCGTTGGCGGCGCCAATAATGGACGAGCCGTTATCTGCATTCAAGCAGATTTACAGCCAAGGGTGCAAAGGAGAGGGGCGGGTGCTGGGTGAGGGGAGCGGCCGGGCGACGAGGCGCCGCCCGGCGCAGGTATTACAGCAGGTTGTACAGGAAGACTACGGCGATGCCCGCCGGAGTCAGGTAGCGCAGTACAAACATGAAGGCGCTGTACATACCGCCTTTGAGACCGATCTCGTCGTCCAGGCCCTGACGCTTCATGGCCCAGCCGGCGAACAGTGCGATCGCCAGACCGCCCAGCGGCATCATCAGGTTGGATACCAGGAAGTCGAGCAGGTCGAACACGGTTTTACCTTCAAAGAAGGCAATGCCGCCCAGCGGGTGAAAGTCAGCCCAGGCGTTGAACGACAGCACGGTGCCGATACCGACCAGCCAGATGGCCAGACCGCCGACCAATGCGCTCTTGGCGCGGCTGATGCCCTTGTGTTCTTCCAGCCATTCAACCACCGGCTCCAGCATGGAGATGGCAGAGGTGATGGCGGCGACCAGCAGCAGCGCGAAGAACAGGGTGCCGAAGATCAGACCACCGGTCATCTGGCCGAAAGCCAGCGGCAGGGTGACAAAGATCAGACCAGGACCCGCGCCCGGCTCCAGACCGTTGGCGAATACCAGTGGGAAGATAGCCAGGCCTGCCAGCAGGGCGACACCGGTATCCATCAGTGCGATGGACATGGCGGTGCGTGCGATGTTGACCTTCTGCGGCAGGTAGGAACCGTACGCCATCATTACGCCGATACCGATACTCAGTGTGAAGGCCGCGTGGCCCAGAGCGGTCAGTACACCTTCTGTGGTGAGCTTGCTGAAGTCAGGCGAGAACATGAAGCTGACGGCTTCACCGAAGTGACCGGTGGTCATGGCGTAACCGACCATGATGAACAGCAGCACGAACAGAAGCGGCATCAGGGTGTTGATCGCTTTCTCCATGCCGGAGCGGATACCACGGCCGACGATCAGAATAACGATCGCCATGAACACACTGTGCCACAGCAGAAGGTCGCCGGTGCTGGCCAGCATGCCGCCAAAGGCACCACCGATGGCATCGGCATCAGCACCGATGAACATGCCGGAAGCCGCCTTGCCCACGTAGGAAAGGGCCCAGCCGCCAATGACGGAATAGAAGGAAAGAACCAGGAAGGAGGCGATCATGCCGTTCCAGCCGATCAGGCGCCAGCCCTTGCGGGTGCCTTCGGTTTGGGTCAGGGAGTGCATGCTGGCCACGGGGCTCTGGCCTCCGCGACGGCCGATCATGACCTCGGCGATCAGAACGGGAATACCCACAATGGCGATACAGGCGAGGTAGACGAGCACGAATGCGCCGCCGCCGTTTTCACCGGTGATATATGGAAACTTCCAGATGTTGCCCAGGCCTACGGCAGAACCCACTGCCGCGAGAATAAAGGCCATGCGTGAAGACCAGAGGTTTCCAGCCTGCTGGTGTGCTTTTGTTGTGGTCTGACTCATTTTAAGAGTTCTCCGGTATCGTTATTGTTATCGGACAGTGCCGGCACTGTACTGAAAGGCCCCTGTCACCCGGAGGCGGCAGAGGCCGTGTTCTGGCTACTCAGCTTATTCAGTGCGTCCAAGCACCTCACGCATGGCCTCACTGACCAGTGGCAAGGTGTCTGCGGACAGACCGGCGATGTTGATCCGACTGGAGTCCAGCATGTAGATGCCAAACTCTTCGCGCAGAATCTGAACCTGTTGCGGGGTAATACCCAGGAAAGAGAACATCCCGCGCTGCCGTTCGATAAAGCTGAAGTCACCGGCCGGGGCCAGTGCCTGGCTGAGGGCGGCACGCAAATCGAGGATGCGCACACACATCGCTTCGAGTTCGCTCTGCCACGCCTGCATCAGCTCAGGTGTGTCGAGGATCATCTCGACCACCGCTGCCCCATGCGAGGGAGGCATGGAATAGTGCGACCGGATCGCACTCAACAGCTGGCTGGTGGCGGCCTGGCCCTGTTGGGCGTTGGCCGAAATCAGCATCAGGGCACCGGTACGTTCCCGGTACAGGCCAAAGTTCTTGGAGCAGGAGGAAGCGACAATCACTTCCGGCAGACGCTCCGCCATCAGGCGAACACCCTGCGCATCCTGATCCAGGTTTTCACCCAGACCCTGATAGGCAATATCGATAAACGGCAGCAGTCCCTTGCGCTCGACCAGGTCCGTGATAGCGGCCCACTGATCGGCGTCCAGATCTGCGCCGGACGGATTATGACAGCAGCCGTGCAGGAGTACCACATCACCGGCTTCTGCCTGCTCCAGACAGGCCATCATGGCGTCGAACTCAACACTCAGGGTGGCCTTGTCCAGGTAGGGGTATTCGCGAATGTTGAGGTTCGCACCGCCCAGCAGCGGAATGTGGTTGGCCCAGGTTGGCGTGCTCACCCATACGGTGGTGTCGGGCTTGCAGAGTTTCAGGAACTCGGCGGCCATGCGCAGGGCGCCACAGCCACCCGGCGTCTGGACCACGTTTACGCGGCCATCTTTCAATGCCGGGTGGTTACCGCCCAGCAGGAGCTGGCCGATCAGCTGGTTAAAGCCTTCAGCACCGGCCGGGCCGATGTAGGCCTTGGTGGTTTCGGTCTCCAGCAAGCGCTGCTGCGCCTGCTGGACCGCTGCCATGATGGGGGTGTTGCCCGCTTCGTCACGGTAAACACCCACACCCAGGTCAACCTTGTTGCTGCGAGTGTCTTCACGAAAGGTTTTCATCAGGCCCAGGATCGGATCCTGGGGCAGGGTTTTCAGTTGTTCAAACATGAGCCTTCTCCTCAGCCTGGGCGACCATAATCAGCGTGGCCTGACCGGTCTCGAATGCCTTGACCAGGTGCTTGCGCTTCTCGGCTGCGGCTTCAGCCGCCTGTTCGCGTACCGGGCCGTAGCCGCGGATATCGGACGGCAGTTCTGCCAGTTCCAGTGCGAACTCATAGTTGTTGGCGTTCAGTTCTTTGGCCAGTCGGTTCAGCAACTCACGGTATTCCGCCAGCAGAGCACGATCCAGCTTGCGATCGGCGGAAAAACGGAAGGGGTCGAACGGAGAGTTTCGGAGCCCCTTCAAAGGTGCCAGAACTTTCAAGGCCTTCAACATCCAGGGGCCGAACTGACGCTTCATCGGGCGACCTTTTGCATCCTTCTTTCCGCCAAGAACTGGCGGTGCCAGGTTGAAGTTGATGCGGTAGTCACCTTCGAAGGTCTGCTCGACCTCTTTCAGGAAGTCGGTTTGGGTGAACAGACGCGCCACCTCATACTCATCTTTATAGGACATCAGACGGAACAGCTGCTGTGCGACGGTGCGCGTCAGGCTGAGATCGTCCTTGCCCAAAGACAGTTCGGCAGTGCGGGTCTGTTCGACCAGCTGTTTGTATTCGTTGGCCCAGGCCGCATCCTGATACTCGGTCAGGTGCTTCATGCGGCGCTCGACCAGCTGCTCCAGAGTTTCTTTTTCCGGAGTGATCGGTTTTTCACGTGCTTCTGGGCTCAGCAGGGACATGACGTAGTCACGGTCGGTAGCAGCCAGGCGGCCCCAACCGAAGGCCTGCTTGTTGCGATCGATGGCAACGCCGTTCAGCTCGATGGCGCGCATCAGGGCTTCCATGGATACTGGCACCAGGCCACTCTGCCAGGCGAAGCCCAGCATCATGACGTTGGAGAACACGGTATCGCCCAGCAGTTTCTCGGCCACCAGGTTGGCGTCCAGCTGGTCGAAATGGCTCTCGCCCACGGCATCTTTCAGCAGCTTCAGGCGCTTTTCGGCCTGCATGTCGGCATCGCGGAACATGACGTAGTCAGCCGTTGCCAGTTCCGCTTCGTTGGCGACGATGCGCGAGTGGTTCGGGCGCAGTACGTTCAGCGCTTTCTGTGAGGTGGCAACAACCATGTCACAGGCGACCATGGCGTCGGCCTGGCCGTTCTCAATGCGAACCTGGTGCAGGTTGGCCGGGGAGTTGGCCAGACGCACGTAGCTCAATACGGTACCGCCTTTCTGGGCGAAGCCCATGAAGTCCAGTACGGATGCGCCCTTGGATTCCAGGTGAGCCGCCATGGTGATCAGCTGGCCCACGGTAACAACACCGGTACCACCGACGCCGCCGACCAGCAGGTCGTAGCTGTCGTTCAGTGCCGGAATTGTCGGCATCGGCGTGCCGCTCAGGCGTTTTTCCAGCTCGGCGCCCAGGTCGAGACCCTTGGACTTGCGCAGCTGACCGCCTTCGATAGTGACGAAGCTCGGGCAGAAGCCGTTGACGCAGGAGAAGTCCTTGTTACAGGAGGACTGGTCGATCTTGCGCTTGCGGCCCAGAGCCGTGTCACGCGGAACCACGGACAGGCAGTTGGACTGAGTCGAACAGTCGCCACAGCCTTCACATACGTGGTGGTTGATAAACGCACGCTTGGCCGGATCCGGGAACTGGCCGCGCTTGCGGCGACGACGTTTTTCGGCAGCGCAGGTCTGGTCGTAGATCAGTACGGTACAGCCTTCGATGTCACGCAGCTCGCGCTGAACATTGTCCAGCTCGGAACGGTCGTGGAAAGTAACGCCGGCCGGGAACAGAGATTCTTTGCCCTTGTATTTCTCGGGCTCGTCACTCAAAACAACCACGCGTTTCACGCCTTCAGCAGAGACCTGCTTGGCGATGGCATCCACCGTGATCACACCGTCCACCGGCTGGCCGCCGGTCATGGCAACCGCATCGTTGAACAGGATCTTGTAGGTGATGTTGATACCGGCAGCCACGGCCTGACGGATCGCCATGTAACCGGAGTGGAAGTAGGTGCCTTCCCCCAGATTCTGGAATACGTGCGGGTTGCCCGTGTAGCGGCTTTTGCCGATCCAGTTAACACCTTCACCGCCCATCTGAATCAGGGATTCAGTGTCACGGCCCATCCAGGATGCCATGAAGTGACAGCCGATACCGGCCAGCGCCTTGCTGCCCTTGGGTACCTTGGTGGATGAGTTGTGCGGGCAGCCGGAACAGAAGTACGGCATGCGGCGAACGCCGCCCGGGTCGGTAATGCCCAGGCTGCAGTTCACTGCATCCATTTGATCAGTAAATTTCACCCCGAAGAAGCGGTCCAGACGGGCGGCCAGGTAGCCGGCCAGCAGTTTCGGGCTCAGCTCGCCAACATACGGAATCAGCGGGTCGCCGTTCTGGTCCTGTTTACCGGTAATCAGCACTTCGCCAGGGCGATCCGGTTCAGACATGTACTCCTTGATCTGGCTCTCGATGATGCCACGCTTCTCTTCGATAACGAGGATCTCATCCTTGCCGCGGACAAAGTCCATGATGCCCTGGCGCTCCAGCGGCCAGACCATGCCGACTTTATAGATGTCGATGCCCAGTTCCTGAGCACGGGCTTCATCAATGCCCAGCAGCTGCAGGGCTTCCAGAAGGTCCAGATGTCCCTTGCCGGTGCTGACGATACCGAAACGGGCTTCTTTATTGTCAAAGATGCGTCGGTCGATAGGGTTGGCACGGGCAAAGGCCTGCACCGCAGCGAGTTTGTGCTCGATACGGGTTTCCAGCTGTGGGCCAGGCAGATCCGGCCAACGGTAGTGCAGACCGTCAGCCGGCGGGGTGAAATCGGTGGGTGTCACGAACGTCGGCAGCGGCTTCAGCTCAACGGAAGCGGCACTTTCGACAGTTTCGGAAATCGCCTTGAAGCCGACCCAGCAGCCGCTGAAGCGGGACAGGGCATAACCCCAGAGACCAAAGTCCATATACTCGGACAGGTTGGCCGGGTTGATGGTCGGCATGAACCAGGACATGAAAGCCACATCTGACTGGTGCGGCATGGAAGAGGAGACGCAGCCGTGGTCGTCACCGGCCACAACCAGTACACCGCCGTGCGGTGAGCTGCCATAGGTGGTGCCGTGCTTGAGCGCATCGCCGGCACGATCGACACCCGGGCCCTTGCCGTACCAGAGACCGAAGACACCTTCGACCTGCTTGTCATCGTCGGTCTCAACCTGCTGGCTGCCCAGAATGATGGTGGCGGCCAGGTCTTCGTTGACGGCCGGAACGAAGTCGACTTTGCTGTCATCCAGCAGTTTCTTCGCCTGCCACAGGGCCTGGTCGTAAGCACCCAGCGGGGAACCACGGTAGCCGCTGATCATGCCAGCAGTATTAAGACCGTTCTGCTGGTCGAGGCGTGCCTGCATGAGCGGGATGCGGACCAGCGCCTGGGTGCCGGTCAGAAATACGCGACCCGTATCGCGCAGGTAACGATCCTCGAGACGATAGTCGTCGAGTGCGGGGGTATTGGCATTGACAGTCATACCCGGACTCCTCTTGTTGGATCTTGTCGTTATCGCCGGTTGGCTGCCGATGGCTGTGCAGAAAACCGTGCATTTATGGTGAGAAATTGTAGGGAGAAGCGGCGTAAAGGTGTTTGCTATTTGGGGCGTGAATCAGGTTAATTTCCGATGAATATTTCAATTCACATGAAAATAAGAAAGAATATTCGAAAATTCTCGGGTGTTACTAAATGAAACAGGTTTCCTTGGATAATTTTGATCGCAAGATTCTGCAGGTGCTGCAACAGGATGGCCGTATCAGCAACCAGCAGCTCGCCGAACAGGTAGGGCTGTCACCGGCCGCGTGCTGGCGTCGGGTAAGGGCGCTTGAGGAGAAGGGGGCCATTGCCGGTTACGCAGCGCTGCTGGATCCGGAAACCCTGGGCCAGGGGTTGAGTGTCTTTGTGCTGGTATCCCTGCAGCGCCATAACATCGACAGCACCGAAGAGTTCGAGCAGGAGGTGCTGAACTATCCCGAGGTGCTGCAGTGCTATGCGGTGACCGGGAATGCAGATTTTGTCCTGCGTGTGGTGGTACCCGACATGGGTTCCTATGACCGCTTCCTCAACGAAAAGATCTTTACTCTTAAGGGGATAGCGCAGGTTCACTCCAATTTTGGCTTGCGTCAAATCAAGAATAGCCATGCTTTGCCCCTGTAGCGGTAAATTTGATTGTCCGCTTGACTGGGGGGTGTTATAAGAAGCATCAGTAAAGAAAATAGTTCTCAGTTCGGCCTCAGGGAGCGAGGCCTGCCAGGAGACACCCAGTCAGCAGTCGGGCCCCGGATCAGATGCCTCTGAAGATCAATGCCAAAACGCTCCCCCGTTATCAGACCAGTGCCCTGGTGGGCAGTGTGTGCCTGTTGGTACTGCTGATTACGGCCTTTTTTACCAACAACGCCTATCAAACCGGTCAAAACCGTCTGGAACTTCAGCGCTCTGAAATGGAGCTGGCCAGCCGAGAGCAACTGCGTCAGCAAATCGACAGCATCCTGGGCTACATCACCTTTTCCCGCGAACGTACCGAAACGGTTCTTAAACAGCGTATCCAAACCGTTACCCGCGAAGTCATGACGCTGGCGCAAAGCATATACAGCCAGCAGATCCGTAGTGGTAATACAGACCTCGACAGCATCGGTGTATTGATTCGCGAAGCTATGCGCGATCTGCGTTTCTTCGGCGGTCGTGGTTATATCTTCATTGATACTCTGGCTGGCGAATGTGTGCTGCTGCCGACCAGTCCGGGTATTGAAGGTCAGTCGCTGATGGATAATCAGGATGATACCGGCCACTACATCATGCGCGGTTTGATCGATGCGGTGAACAGGCCGGAAGGCGGGGGATATTCACGTTATCGCTGGTTTGCGCCGGATTATCCGGATCAAATGAAGGAAAAGATTGCTTACGTCGAATATTTCGAGCCGCTGGACTGGATTATCGGTACCGGCGATTACCTGTATCAGGTTGAAAATGATCTTAAACAGGAGGCTCTGGCTCGTCTGGAAGCACTGACATTTGGTGATGATGGCTATATCGCCGTCTTGCATACCGATGGCCGGGTGTTGCTCTCACCCAGCCAGCCCGAGTCTGAAGGGCTAGCATTATCCGAGCTGTCGCCTGAGCACCGCGACATAGTGCAAACCCTGTTACAGGGTGCAACGCCTGAGGGGCGTTTCATGCAGTATGACTGGTATCGATCTGATGATACCGGTTTGCATGCCAAGCAGGCACTGGTGCAGCTGGTGCCCGAGTGGAACTGGGTATTGGTCGCCACCAGTTTTCAGGACAGTTTGCAGGCCGCCATTGCCCGACAGGAGCAGGCTCTGGAAGAGCAAACCACCCAGGATGTGAGGTACATGCTGGTGGTAATGATGGTGGCGCTTATGGTGGCCCTGTCCGTGGCGTTGCTGCTGTCACATTGGCTGAGAGACCTGGTGCGTCGCTACCAGAGTGCGATCGATAAGCAGAAGGATGAATTGGAAACCCGTTCTCGTGAACTGCAGCTGGCTGCAACGGTGTTTGAGTCTGCCAGTGAAGGGGCCATGATTTCGGATGCAAGCAATCACATCATGGCCGTGAACCCGGCCTTCTGCAGCATTACTGGTTACAGCGAAGAGGAAGTGGTAGGCAAAACGCCTGCGCTATTTTCCTCCGGCCGACACAGTACTCTCTTCTTCGAAAAAATGTGGAGCCAGTTGCGTAGCGAAAAGCGTTGGGAGGGCGAGGTCTGGAACCGCCGTCGCAACGGCGAGGTGTACCCGCAATGGCTGTCGATTACCGTGGTGGAAGATGAGCAGGGTCAGCCTCAGAACTATGTGGCCATGCTCAATGATGTGTCCGAGCGTAAGGCGACGGAAGACCAGCTCAAGTACCTGTCGGACTTCGATACCCTGACTGATTTGCCCAACCGTCGTCTGTTACGTGATCGCACCATTCAGGCCTTGGCCAAGGCCCGGGCCAGCGGTGAGCAGGTAGCACTGTTGGTGGTGGGGCTGGACCGCTTCAAACATATCAACGATTCCCTGGGCCACGGTGCCGGTGACAACCTGCTCAAGCAGCTGGCGCGCCGACTGACGGATCAGGCACAGGAAAACGAGACCCTGAGCCGCCTTGGCGGAGACGAATTCGGCATATTGCTGCCCAAAGTGAAATCCCTGCATGAGCTTGAGAAACGGGTGGAGGAGTACCTGCATCTGGTCAGTGAGCCGGTTCATATTCATGATCACAATCTGGTGGTAACGGCCAGTATCGGTGTGGCCCTCTATCCCTATGACGGTGATGACTTTGACAGCATGCTGAAAAGTGCCGACACCGCGCTCTATCACGCCAAGGGCGAAGGCCGGAACACCTGCCGCTTCTTCGCGCCGGTGATGAACCAGCAGGTCTCGGAACGCCTGGCCATGGAGAACAACCTGCGCCATGCGCTGCAGCAGAATGAATTCGAGCTCTATTATCAGCCCCAATTCTGTTTTGCCACACAAAGCGTGATCGGCTGTGAAGCCCTGCTGCGCTGGAACAGCGCCTCCGGTCTGGTGATGCCGGATCGCTTTATCCCTCTGGCTGAAGAAACGGGCCTGATTGTGCCCATTGGTGGCTGGGTGTTGCGTGAAGCCTGCCATCAGGCCAAGCGCTGGCAGACTATGAGCAGCAAGCCTCTGTCTGTGGCGGTGAATGTCTCGGCGGTTCAGTTCCGCCCCGAGCTGGTGGATGATGTGCGTAAGGCGCTGGCCAGTAGTGGTCTGGAACCGCACTTGTTGGTGCTGGAAGTCACCGAAAGCCTGCTGATGTCGGATGTACAGGGATCAGCTCTGCTGCTGGAGCAGCTCAGGGCATTGGGTACGCGGATCGCGCTGGATGATTTCGGTACCGGCTATGCCAGCCTGGCCTATCTCAAGCGCTTTGCGCTGGATAAGCTCAAGATCGATCGCACCTTCATCATGGGTATACCCGAAGACAAGGATGACAGTGCGATCACCTCATCCATTATCGATATCGCCCGCCACCTGAATCTGGAAACAGTGGCAGAAGGGGTGGAAACACGTGCCCACGTCGACTTCCTGCATGCGGCTGGCTGTCACCAGGCGCAGGGTTATTTCTTTGACCGGCCGCTGCCGGTGCCTGAATTCGAGAAGCGGATGCGCGAGCCGTCAGAGCCAGCCCTTGTGTTTGAAAAAGAGGTAGGGCGAGATGGCTGATACCACCATCAGCCCCAGCGCCATCGGATAGCCGAATATCCAATCCAGCTCCGGCATGCTGTGGAAGTTCATGCCGTAAACGGTGCCCACCAGCGTCGGCGGCAGGAACACCACGGCAGCGATGGAGAAGATCTTGATGATCTGGTTCTGGCGGATATTGATGAAGCCCTGAGCCGCGTTCAGCAGGAAGTTGATCTTCTCGAACACGAAGGTAGCGTGCGCCATCAGGGTGTCCAGGTCACGCAGCATTTCGCGGCAGATCTTCACTTCCAGCTTCTGCTGACGGATATGGCGCAGCAGGAAAGACACCGAGCGCTGGGTATCCATCAGACAAAGACGGATCTGGCCGTTGCTGTCTTCCAGCTTGGCCAGGCGGTCCAGCTGCTCGCCCAGGTCTGATTCACGCTTTTCCAGCACTTCAATGCTGACGCCTTCAAGATCCCGGTGCAGGTCTTCCAGCTGGTCTGCCAGGTTATCAATTTTCTGCTCGAACAGGGCCGTCATGATGCGCAGCGGTCTGTCGGCTTCTATCCAGCCACGACGAGCCCGAAGACGGGTCAGGCGGAAGTCCGGCAGATCTACATCATGGATACTGATCAGGCGGTCTGGCTGCAGTGTGAAGGCCACCGTCGCGTTGCGAAAGCGGCCCTCGGATTGATACAGGAACAGGGAGTGTACGTGCAGGTCGTCGCCGTCGACGAAATAGCGCGAACTGGATTCGATCTCTTCAACATTACGGGCATCGGGCAGGCTCTCCGGAAAGTGCTGCTCAACCAGGCTGCGCTCGCTATCGTCCGCTTCCTGCAGGTCCAGCCAGCTGGCTGCCTGCAGATCAGCACCGCTCAGCGGCTGTGCCAGTTCCTGCTCACGCAGTTTGCCCGCGCTCAATGCGAAGGTTCGAATCATCCTTTTTCTCCGTATCAGGCGTTAAGTACACCATAGACCAGGTAGCCGGTATAACCGATGAACACGGACAGCAGCAGTCCGCCTTCAAGGCGGTTGATGCGGCCCTGGCCACGGAAACCGTAGCCCAGAACAAACAGGGACGCGGTCAGAGCGGCCATGATCACCCAGTCACGGTACAGCGCCTCCGGGCTTACACTCATGGGCTGGATGCTGCCGGCAATACCGACCACGGCCAGGGTGTTGAACATGTTGGAGCCGATCACGTTGCCCAGTGCCAGGTCATGCTCGTTCTTGCGCACGGCGATGATCGAAGACGCCAGTTCAGGCAGCGATGTGCCGATTGCCACCACGGTCAGGCCGATGACCAGATCGCTGACGCCCATGGCGCTGGCGATATCGACGGCACCCCAGACCAGTACACGAGAACTCACAACCAGCAGAACCAGGCCAACAACCAGCCAAAGAATACCCTGGCGCAATGTCATCTGTGTTTCGCCTTCCATGTCATGCTCAACATCGCTGCCCAGTGCATCACCGCGCTGACGCATGCCTTGCATGATCGACCAGCCCATCATCAGGAAGAAAACACCCAGCAGGACTACGGCTTCCATCCGGGTGATGCGACCATCCAGCAGCTGGTACCCGGCCAGCAGCGTGAAGGCCATCAATACCGGCAGCTCCTTGCGCAGGATCTGCGAATGGACAGCGATCGGGCTGAGCAGGGCGGTAATACCCAGTATCAGGGCTATGTTGGCAATATTTGAACCATAGCCATTACCCAGCGCCAGGTTCGGGTTGCCCTGGATAGACGCAAAAGCCGACACCACCATTTCGGGTGCAGAGGTGCCGAAGCCGATAATAACCATGCCGATGAGTAAAGGTGGCATGCCGGCATAACGGGCGGTTGCTGCGGCCCCATCTATAAAGCGGTCAGCACTCCAGACCAGCAGAGCCAGCCCTCCCACAACGGCCAAAATTGCCATCAACATCGATTACCGAACTCCTTGCAGATTCAGGTTTTAAGAACAGTGCGCATCATACTCTGACCAGGCGCTCCCGTCGCGTTCAGGAATAATGAAAAAAAATTCACACGAGGGGGTTGTGCTTTGAAAACAAGCATCTATAATACGCACCTCAATTGATGAGGCGACAACAGCAACGCGCTGCCAGCCACACAATTGAAATGCGGTGAGGTGTCCGAGTGGCCGAAGGAGCACGCCTGGAAAGTGTGTATACGGAAACGTATCGAGGGTTCGAATCCCTCCCTCACCGCCATCCTATCTTCTTGATTCTTCTCGATTCATTCAGCTTTTAAATCACGCTTGGGACATTTTTGGGGCAGAATTGCCGCCTTCCAGTCCGCCCGAGTCCGCTTCAAACCCCATCATTTGCGAAACCATGCCTGCCATTGATTTGGTGTCGTTGGGTATCCATTTGCCGTAGTGCTTCTTGATCATTGTGTTGTCGGTGTGGCCGAGCTGGCGCGCGACCCATTCCAGGGGCACGTATGCTGACAGGGCCTGACTGGCGAATGTGTGCCGGCATTGGTTCGGGCCACGGTGCCTGACTTTGGCTTTTGTCAGGATGTCGTTGTACCAGCGTCTGATTGACGGGTCGTGCCAGGGGATCTGGTTTTTGCCGTTGCGGAACACGAACCGCACGGATTCTTCTCGGCTGGTCACGTTGTTACGCTCGATCACGGTGATGTCGACCGGTTCCAGCAGCTTTGTGTAGCGCATCTGTTGTTTGAGCCAGTGAATGGCTGGCGCTATCAGCTCGACCGTGCGCACACGGGAGCGTTCTTTCGGTACTTTGTACTGAGGGCCGACTTTTGCGCGGATGACTTTCAGGGTCCACTGCTCGGTATCGATATCCTCCCATGACAGCGCAATCAGCTCTGACAGTGACAGGCCGCTCCAGCAGGCGAACATGACCATGTTTACGTCCTGCGGTCTGTTCGTTTTGATGCTGGCGATTCGCTCAAGTTCTTCCCGGGTGAATGGGTCGGCGGTGTTCTGATCTGAGTCCCGCTCTATGTTTTCGATTCGGTCCAGTGGATTGGACTGGATAGCGCCGTCGTTGTACGCATTCCCCCAGACGCCTCGGACAACGGTGAAGATGTCGTTCACGGTTTTGGGGGCGAGGCCGTTGGCCAGCAGCTGGGACTGGAACATCTCAATCTCTGATTTGGGTATGTCGGCGATGCGACGTTTGCCCCAGTGGTCGAGCACGTGCCGGGCTTTGTGCCGGTAGTTGCGGTATGTGCTGGCCGCCTTCCGTACCTCCTGTACCTTGAGCCACTGTTCCACCCCTTGGAATACGGTGCGGCCGATCACCTGGCCGCCGTATCCAGAGAATTGCGCGGCCTTTGCTGACGCCGGGAAGTGGGCGGCGTAGTCGAACCGGTTTTCTTTTATCTCGGTCAGGATGACCTTGCGCTTGTTTTCGGCGTAGGCGATGGATGATTTGTTGATTTTGGCAACGCCGTCGATGGGCTCTCGACAGCGCTTGCCCTTGAACATGAATGATATGCGCAGCTGGTTGCCGTGGATCTCTACACCACGGGGCAGCTGGTCGACTCCTTTGGGTAATTTACTCACAGTCCTGTCTCAAACCATTGATCGATTTCGGCTGAATTATAGACAACGCGCCCTGTGGGGTCTTTACGCCAGTGTTTGCCTTCCAGCCAGATGCCGCGCTCGCGGTACTTGCGTGCGGCCTCTGTGGTGATCCCCCAGGTGCTGGGCAGCAGGGAGGCGCGAACCCAGCGGCCCACGGGTGCGGCGTGTGTGATTTGTAGTGCTGCGCTCATTGCTTCCTCCGATTCATGTCTTTTGATACTTGGCGCCAATCCCAGTATTGAGGCTGGGCAGGGCGCAGCTTTGGCCGCAAGCTGCCGTAGAGTGCGGCATCAGCCTGGGCTGTAACTGGAGCTCTGAAGCCGGCAGTCATTGCCCCGGCTACGGCGAGGGCGAGCTTGGACTTCTTCATTGGCTGCTCCTCATGATTGTTTTCATACCGACTACTGAAAGGATAACGACCGTCACCAGGTGAATGGTCATCTCTGCTGTAGAGCCCTCCGCCCCAAGCCATCCAGCAAAAAAAGCTATTCCGGCAATTGCCGCAGGGTATGACCACTTCACGACTGCGCCTCCTCGGCCAGATCTGCTTCCGCTTTGCATCGGCAGAATGTACCGTGTGCGCCGCACTCCAATTCGCAGCTATCGCTCTCTTGCTGTTGGCTGCAGCCCTTAAGCACCTTGGCATCCAGCTGAGTCTGATAATTCCCGAATATGAATTCGAGGTGCTGGAGGACAATGCGTACGTCAGCCATTTCGTTCAGCACAACTTCCTTGCCAACTTTGTTTCGATTGAAGTGCTGTAGAGCCAGGCCCAGTTCAAGGAGCTCTTCACCGGCACGCTGAATGGACTTATCCAAACCCCACGCCGAAACAGTCTGATCAATAGCTATGAGCTGAGTAGGAGTGAAGTTGGTCACGACTGCACCTCCTTGGCCTGCTGGGTGATCTGCTGCTGAACCACAGCACAGACACCTTCAATGTGTGGCCTGAAGATCGGCTTTACCGACTTCACCAGCTCATTCTTGAAGTACTCAATCACCTCGGCATCGTGGGCGGCGAGGCTTGTTCTCTCATGTCGATGCCACAGCATCATTGCGAAATTTCCAACATCAACCGGATCGCCTTTATCGACGTGGCCGCACAGCAACTTATTCAATAATTCATGTGTGCAGATTGAGGTATCAGACCAGCCGAATCGACCCTCTTCACGCTTCTGAGCCATCTTTTCGCGCATGGCCATGGCAAACATTTCAACAGCCATATCATCCGGGTGAGGCAGCCTCTCGCTAAGCGCCAACATCAACTGATCGCGCTCTTTCAGCGCATCCTCAAACACCTGTGGTGAGATTATGTGAGTGCGGCTTTCAGAGTTTTTTGCCTGGGCTACCAAGTCACACAGGCTTGCTTGCTCTGCCGCATCCTCCCCGTTCATGGCAATGTCCAGCTCTTTGGTAAGACGTTTCTGGTCAGCAATGCGCTGCTCAAGCTCAGCCAGCTGAGCCACCGGCACGTACTCGCCCAGGCCTTCAATCATCACCAGTCCTGAGCCGTTTCCGTCTTGGAATACGTTACGCTTCATGCTGCTCACCTTCCTTTTGCTCTACACGATCAAGACGCTCAATCTCTGCCAGTATCAGAGCGCCGGCTTTGACCAAGTTGCGGCGTGGAGTTGTGGGTTTCCACCACTCATCCGCCCACGGCCAATACGTCTCCCAGGGCCTATCACTCAAGCTTGTTGATACTGCGTAGCAAGCGGCAGCTTCAGCCATATCACCCATTCCGTACTGATCATCATGCTCCGGTGTCCAGCCTTCAGCGTTTACCTGTCGCAGACGCTCATTAATGACATCATTCACAGCCGGTCGCCCCATGCACTCCCGCGCAAAGTTCTCGCCCATCTCTTCAGCCAGCGACCTGGTTTCAACGCCGTAGTTGTCTTTCACATGATTGCGGGCAACCTGGTACAGCTCTGCGATGGTGCAGAGGGGCGTATCCACGAAGCCGGCTTCATAAGCGCCGACCGGTGTGGCCATGAAATGCATTACAGCATCTGCCTGAACCTGCTTGATGGCATCATCAGGCTCTGACTCCAGGTGCTTACGGGCCAGAGCTATCTGCTCACGCAGATGGGTCAGCTGCTTTTCTGCAGGCCAGTCGGTACTGATCTGGTCAGCGAATGCCAGGGCGTCGTGCGCCAAGTGGATGATTGCCTGTCGGTTATCAGTCGTCATCGAATCCTCCGGTCTGCCATGCGGCATAGGGCTTCGATGTCTGACTGCAGCTCGAAGCGGTTGGGGTGTAGGGTGAAGCGCTCGGTACCCATGCTGGCGCTGACTCCGGCTTCGTCTACTTGGAAGCTGATGCCGTTCGGTTTGTGGCCGGCGATGAAGGCCAGGCACTGGGCAATGACTGAGTGGTTCTGCTGGCGCTCCAGTTGCTGGGGTTCTGGGGCGTAGGCCTGCAGGGCTTTGCGTTTTTGTTTCAGCATCAGTGCAGTTCCTCATGTCCTTTTGCGCCTACTAGGTGGCTATTGGAAGCAATCCAGATCTTCAGATGACGCCCACTTACGCCCTGACGGCTGCCGATGACCTTGGCCCGTTCACGTTTTTGTAGCAGGCAGAGCAGGGTGGCCACCTGCGTTTGATGCACGCCCGTGATATCGGAAATCTCCCGGGTTGTGCGGGGTTGCTTTATGGCTTCCTGAACGAGTTGCTGATGCGACTTGTCACTATCGGCTAACTCGCTTCCTATAACGGCGCTCTCAAGCATTACCAGGTGCCAGATTGATTCTTTGAGTTCTGCCGGTGCTTCGAAGTAGTTACGAATGTTCAACATGGACAGCTGTCGCCTGGTTACCAGCGCAAGGTTGTCATCATCAAAGTTGGTTCGATCGCCATCTTTGAAAATGACTGCATGGGTGCGTGGTATGTCTCCATGCTTTTGCATCCATAACCAACGGTGTTTTGGCATATAGCGCGTTTTCTGTTTGTTATATGGGTTGGCGATCGGCACCTTAATTTCGATGTATCCGGACTTGTTTGTGCGCTCGGTATACATGGGCGTTATGTTGGGCGGCACCAGGCCTGGCTTGAAGCTGCCCTTATTCGGTTTGCAGATCCCTTTACCTGCTGTGCCAGCGTTCCAGCCCGGCTTTGTTCCCCAGTGGCCAGTGCGGCCACTTTTGATCTTGTTTCGCTTCAAGAACGCAACGATCTGGCTTTTGGATAGGCTGGTTCCAAAGGTGCTATTAAAGGTGTCGGTGATCTCTGTGCGGTCCATACGTGGGTAATTTTCACGCAGCCAATCAATCTGCTGCTGAGTAAACAGTTCAGATCGGCCGCGCTTCAGATCACCAGTACCACGGCCGCATTTGTAACCCTTGTTTTTCACTGTTGAGCGGATTTGGCTAATGGTTTTGTCGGTACCGAACTGTTGGTTGAACTCTGCAGTCAGCTGGTCGTATCCCCATTTGCGGAATCCTGCTTGCAGAAAGTCGAGCTGTTCCTGGGTGTATTGTTTACGCACCATCGCCGTCACCTTTTCCATTGAGCAGGAGAGGAACGTCATCCTGCTTGAGCCCCATGTACTCTGCCTTCAGCTTGACGGCATCGAGCTGAAGTGACGCGTTGCTGATGATCTCTTTTGCAACACTGGTGACTGCGCGTGACCGGTCTACTTCGTTGGCCAGTGCATCACCTTTCAGGCTTTCATCACCCAGGCGCTCAAGTTGGGCAAACAGGTGGTCATTCAGGTCTGATAGTTTGTTTTTCACTACTGAGACTCCAATTCGATAAGTAGGTGGATGAAGTGCTGGGCTTTGCGCAGATCTTCGATGCCGTTTTTGGATCGCCAGCGGGTGACGTACTTGATCACGCAGCCCTCGAAGTAACCGATACCGTTGGCGTGGATGTACTCGACCGGCTGGATCTTCAGGGACTTGTAATGGTTGCCGCCCTCTTGTGTGTCGAGCGCCCGTACCGGTTTGACCTCTTCGGTGGTGTCACCGATATGGTCAGGCACCAAGCGCTCCATTTTTTCACCCTTTGGCACGGTTTCGGCCCGCGCCCAGTGGTCACTGTAACGGCCGTGGAACCACCAGCCGGTACCGTCCAACTTGTACCAACCTTGAGGCATCAGGTTTGAACCGGCATACCAATGCGTTGCACCCTTTGGCGGTACGCCTGTCATGATTGCCGGAATCGCCTCGATCTCAGTCTGACTGCTGCCAACATGCTGCTGTTCGTCACCTACGTCTTCCAAGTACGCCAGTCCGTCATTACCGTTCTGGCCAATAATGTCCATGCGGCTTACTTGATTGCCCATCGGGTGATCTCCTTTGCGTCCAGTCGGTTGCCCTTCATGTCTCGCCAGTCCGGGTTGGTTCGGTGCGAGGCGTCCACCAGAGGGCGAATGCCATCGATCACGCTTCCATCTGCCAGTTCAATCAGCAGGTGCTGGCCTCGCTCTGGTAGATCTGTGGCAGGGTGGAATTCGCGCTGTTCCATCAGGAGTCCTCTTGTTGGCTGGGTGCAGGTTCACACAGGCTGTCGATGGCGTCATGAAGCTGGGCGTATTTCTCCACCCACTGTTTTGCCAGGGCTTTAATCGATGATGGGATCGGCTCGGTGCGCATTACATCGCCGGTGGTGCGGCTGAGTACCCGGCGCTGACCAGTGGGCAGGTGTTCGATGAAGATCAGATCCTGCGTGTTGCGGTCGTGACCAGTGATACCCCAGGTTTCGTCCTGGTAGGCGTAGCGGCATTCGTTGGCATCGAGGGTGCCCTCGGCGATCTTTTCCATGTCGTCCAGGGAGTCTTTGAGGTCTCGATTCATCTGCCGGGTAGCCTGCAGCTCCCGGGCAAGCTGAGCCTTTTCTTTCTTGGCCTGCTCGGCGTTCTTGACGGCGGTTTCGTTGCGGGCGGTCAGTTCCTTGTTCTTGTCCTGTAGCCTTTTGACCTGCTTCTTTAGCTTGTCGGGGTTCATTTCGCGGTAGATGCGCAGCTGGTTGTTCAGTTCACGTACCTGCTGCTGCAGACGGCTAATCGCATCATTGGCCCGTTCGACGTTGCCGTTGTTCTTGGCCAGCATTTTTTCGCACTGGTCTTTGTACTGGTCGGCCAGCTGTTCGTACTTGGCGCAGTTGTCGGCCACGACATTCAGGGTGTCCGTGACGCTGGCGTGTTCGGCGCGAGCCTTGGCCAGTTCGGCCTCGGCACTTCTGGCGCGCTCGATTGCTCCGGGGTACCCGTTCCAGCGATCGATCATGCGTTCCAGTGGATCCTGCTCTGCTTCGCGCTTGGCGGCGCTGAGCTCTTCGGTATGAGTAATGCGCTGCTGGCGCAGCTGCTCTTTCAGGTTGTCGATTTCGAACTGTTCCAGCGCAGTGGCCAGATCGGCGTTTCTGGGATCGCGGTGTTGGGCTTGAGCAGTCATACTGCCTCCCGTTTGAAGCTGGTTTCGAGATACAGATCACCGTGGGCTTTGCCGCCGGTTGCGATCTGGAATGTCCAGGTGCCCACACGCTTGGCACCACGCTTCAGTACCCAGCGCTTTGTTTTGGCCGCCGTTTTGGTTGTCACGGGTACTGGAACGCAGTCGATCTCGGAGTTGGAGACGTGGAATTCTTCTTCCTTGAGCATGCTCTGGGCGATCTGGATAGTTTTCTCCAGGCGCTGGCGCAGTTGCTTGTTCATCCCTGCTTACCTCTCACGACGGTTCCACGGACAAACCAGGGGCCGGTATAGCCGGCCATTGCCTGCTTGATTGCATTGCTGACGCTGCTGGCGCGGACGGTTACCCGACGCATGCCGGTGGCGGGGCTGGTCGGGCTTGGGTCGGCGCGGAAGCGCAGGATGATGGAGTAGAGGTTCATGCTGAGGCCTCGCTGACAGGTTCGACTTCCTCGAATTTGCAGACCCAGCGCATGCTGTGCTTCCTGTCGACGTCGCTTGGTGCTTCTGGCCTTACCAGGAAACGACCAGGATGGTATTCACAGATGCTGTCGATGAAGCCAATGTCACGGCGGCTGTTACATTTCACCTTTGTGCCGATTGGGTAGGGCGGCTTGATGTTGTTGTGTGTCATCCACTCCTGCTCAAGCTGCTTGAGCCTGGCACGCACGTCTGAGCCCAGTTCATCAAGCGTGTCCATGTCTTCGCGGGATGTGTCCCAGCCATGATCGCGCTCAAGGTATTTGCAAAGCTCGAAGCCGTCAGCACTGAGTGAGTAAGCATCCACAATGTCTTGAACGCTATCTGGGCCACAACGCTTAGCAAACTCTGGATTGGTAGCGATAAAGGCCACTACAACCGGCTCTAGGATTTCATCCGTCATTGTAGGGCGTGGCGGGTATTGGTTCATCGGGTTCATGCTGCTTCTCCCAGTGAAGGTTCTGCCAGCTCGCAGGCAACTGCGCTCAACACGTGCATGAGCATGCCTTCGTTCTGGTGGCCTTTGGCGTTATCGAGCAGGGTGATCAGCGCCTTGATCGGGTCACACTTCTGATCGGCCATGACCTGCTCGAACATGGGGCGGTAATGCTCAACGCTTTGTTTGAAGCGTTCTTCACCGCCAAGGAAAATCTGCTGCTGGCGCATCTGGTAGAGCTTGCTGGTGATCATCACCGCTTTTTCACTGGCCTTGCCTACGCTGGCGCTCAGGGTGAGGGGGCCGGCCGGTATGTCGTCTTGCTCCTGTACCAGCTGGAAGGAATCCTGATCGGGAATGCCTCCCATCGCATCCACCAGGCTGTTCATCAGACGGGTCAGATCGGTGCCCCAGCGCCACACGGCGGCATCCAGAGCGGCGATAACATCATCAGGGGTGTCTGCATCTATCTGGTCGCGAAACTCTTCAGTCAGGCGGATGCGGTGGATGCTGAGGTCTTCGTGCAATACGAATTCGATGACCTGGCCATACTCCAGCGCCAAGCGCTTCACCAGGTAGCCGCCTTCGATGTGCGCGGTGATCTCCTTGCTCATAAGCTCCTGGCCCCTGGCTGCGATCTTGCCGCCTTCGGCCATCGGGTCGCGCAGTTCGCATTCGTCACCCAGCGCCCATTCGTTCGGCATCTGTTCGCCGGTGAGCCAGCCTGTCATGACTTTGTCTGCTGATAGCGATGTCAGGGGCAGGGCAACCTTGAGGCTTCCCAGGGCTTCGCGCAGGGCGTTCAGCAGCTCTTCGGCACGCTTGTGGCTGGTGGCTTCAATAAACAGGTACGGCTTTTCTGGGTTCAGCAGGGCGTAGGTCATGCGGTGGGTGTTGAATGCCCGGGGCAGCAGGTCCAGTACCACTTCATCTTTCAGCTGCAGCTTTTCTTTGCGGTACACCTTGCGGGACTCTTCCTGCTCAATGTCGTCCACTCTGTTGGCCAGCTGTTCACGCACGACCGCGGCTTTCAGGTCGGCTTCTTCGTACTTGAGGCCGATCAGCAGCCAGCCATGGGCGTCGAATACCAGGCCGTCAGTGGCGTCTTTGCAGGGAGTGGCCCAGCCCATGCTGCTGAGTTCCTGGCTGCCGCGTGGACGGAAAGGGTGTTCAGCCAGTGCCGACTGCAGGGTTTCGGCGTCTGGCAGGTCATTGACCAGGTAGGCGATTGCGTTTTTGGGGTTGAACATGATCACTCCTTGTCCTTATTTTCAGCAGGTGTGCCACAGAAGGGGCAATATGCAGTGGTTATCTTCTGTTTGATCTTCTGCTTCTTGAGCCCGCCACCACGCTTGGGCACCATGACTTCACCGCTGAATTCAAGAAACACTCGCGTATCCATTGAGTTGCCGTTCATGATGAAGGCGTAGTTAACCAGTTCGGCTTTTGGCTCCAGTGAGCCTTTGGGCAAATTGGCTTTCACGGCCTGCAAAATCTTCTCGTTTAATCGGCTTTGGCATTCGCACTGCATGCTGCTCTCCTTATCCGTTGAGCTGGCGCCAGAACTCTGCGCCGTCTTCGTTGCCGCCTTGGGCGGACCATTCGTTGCCGTCTGCATCGACAGCTTCAATGCCTTCCTGCCAGTCTTTTGCCGGCGGCATGCTTGGCAGCCACGTAGTGGGGATGCCTTTGTTCAGGACCACCACACCACCGGTGAGCTGTTCGCGCTGGCGGTAGCGGATAGCGGCTGTGGTGCGGGGTAGGGTCTGGATGCGGTTCATTTGGATGCTCTCTCTTCAAGCAGGGTGTCGGTTTCTTCAATCAGCGCTATCGCTTGGCTGGTTGTTATTTCCTGCGGCTTCTTGCCTGGAGCGCAGTGATGGATGAAGGCCAGCCCGCCGTTAAACTCGACGTCAATTGACGCGCAGCCCAGAAGTGCCTTGTATGAAGCTGTTCCGGTGCGGCTTCTATACGCCTGGTCAATCAGGTTCTTCAGGGTGTCGAATGAATCACGCATCACCATTCCTCCAACATTGCTTTGAAGACGGGGCGCACGGGCTTGCGGTGCCAGAGTGCGTGCAAGCAGTACCCGACAGTGGCGACGGCCCAGCCTGCGGCGAAGAAGGCCACCAGGCAGAGCAGGCCGACGTACAGGGTTATGATCATTTCGAGTGTCATGACAGGGCTCCCTGTGCGTCTGCGTGGGTGTAGATGTCGCCGGCGTTGCCGTTGGCCCAGTAGTCGAGATCAGCCAGCAGGGCACCGCTGGCGCCAGCTATGCGACCACCACGTCCGCGTTTGCCGGATGCGCGGCGGGTAATGCGGGTGCCGCGTGCGCGGCCTGAACGGGTTTCGATATCGAGGTCGGCATCGGTGCTGGTGCTGAGTACACCGCTGGTGCCGAGCATGAGCGCCAGCATGAGTACCTGGAGGCGGTGCAGGGCGCCCATTTCGACCAGCTTGTTGATGGCGACGATGGCGTTGTTGCAGCCGAGCTTGTAGTAGAGGGTCTGCCAATACTGGTGGATGTTACGGCTGCTGCAGTGCAGCTCTTGAGCGGCTTCAGCCGCTTTCAGTCCATTGACCCGGCAGACGACGGCGCGTGATTCGCCAGCGGTGAACTTGCCGCCGTTGGGCAGGGGCATGGGGGTTGCCTCCCAGCCGTTCAGTGCGTATCCGTGTTCGGTGCTTGTGATCATGTCGATGCCTATAAACATAACGTTTAGTTAAGAATAAACATAATGTTTATATTTGGTCAACAATTTGTTCAGTGAAATTTACAAGAGCATAGGTTTGAATGGTTAATGCGCTGTAGGAAGACGCGCAACCAAGACAGCAAGGAGGTAGTCACATGAGCAATAAGCAATGCCCGAAGTGCGGAGCATCGAATTCGCCATTGGCAGTGCACTGCTCAGCCTGTGGCTCGCACTTGTCTGGTAATGCTGCTAAGGCTGGTAGTGACCCTGCTGCCAAGCCCACAGGCCAGGAAGCGCCTGCAACGAAACCAAATAATCTGACCGAGTGTCCAGACTGTGGTAACCAGGTAAGTCTCAAGGCAACAAGCTGCCCTCACTGCGGTGCACCTAGGGAAACCGCTCGGGCAGTTGGAAAAGATTCGATAAGCCAGCCCCAAAACTTTAAGCAGGCGGAAGCACAGTCAAATAGCGTGCCGACTTTCGGGCAGCGTGTCATTGCAGCTATCCTTGCAGTTGTGCTCTTCACCCATGGATATTTCTTACTCCGATATAAAGCGCTTACGCCCTGTGAAGCCGCTGCTCGAAAAGTGGTTGTTGATATAGTTTCTGACGGAGAGGAAGGGCCTGTTACCCAAGCTGAAGCGATGGGTGCAGCGTTTGCGACGAAATACATCGGCTTGCCCGCTGCTCGCTTGGCTATGAGTACAGAGTCTACAGCGGGTTGCTATGCCATTGCGCTTGGGCTGAAGGGTTACAGGGATTAGGAGAGCGCGCGGCTTTGGAATAACGGTGCATTCATAATTTGGAGGGCTTACCGTATTAGTACGAGAGTAAGAATTAGTGGCTATGTTTTAGGAAGCAACTCAAGATAAGCTATTATTGAATCGAGCTCAAACTGGTGTATCAAGCGGCCGCGATATGCCACATAGTAGCTATTCGATCATCAGTCTAGTTGATGTTAAGAATGCAATGATAAGCAGTAAGCTTAGAAAGGCTCCCATCATCGTTTGACGGTGCGACATCCAAAGCCGCTTGGGTAGAGGGGTGGAGAAATAAAATTCGTCATATCGGATCTCAACCTTCTCTATAAGGTCCGAGATGGTTTCCGTAGCCTCAACCAATAGTTCTGCTTTGTTTGGTTGGAAAACGTCCAATGCCCTGATATTTGAAATTTCTGATACGGGCAACAGCTCGGTGCCAACATAATGATTGAGCTGCCGTACTTTCAGTTCAATTAGAGTAGCTTTTCCGGATAGCTGAACTTCCGCAAGAGATGGTTCAAATGCATCAGAGTTAATTTCTGAGTCTAACCAAGAAATGCAGGAATCTAGCTTGTCAATTAATCTATCTTTGATCCGTGAAATTTCGGACCGTTTGAGGGTTCGATTATTAAGGAGAAGAACAATGAGCCACCCGATGATGGCAATATAGAGAGGAAGTGGGTTAGTCACCGTTGCTGCAATCCCTAGCTGCGGCTTCAATTCTGTCAGTAATCGTGTCTTCTATGCTTTTGACTAAATCGTGAGCGTAGCTTAATTTTTCATCAAGCTCAGATTTGGTGAATCCTTCTTCGCGAATGAGCCCTCCAAAAGCTTCGTCAAGAAATGAACGTCCGTAACGATTGTAACCATTCAGGTCAATGTGAACAGTATCAAACTCACGCAGCGCTGGTGCCATCAGTTTCTCACGGAAGGCCTGTCCGGAACCCTCGCCATCCTCATAGTATCTACCATAAGGCCTTGGGTTGAAGTCGTTAACCACAGAAATCGTTTTTGTTGTCATGATAGCTTAATGTTCCACTGCACTAGCGTTCCGGGTAGCTGTTTGGGTAGTTTGTATAATCCTGTTTCATTGTCTTCTGCCGGGTAGGTGTATAGACCTTTGTGGCTGAAGATCCAGAGCTTACCGTCTTCAGTGTCATCTACCAATGCTCTGATGCTTTTACTTCCCTGCCCATGCTTACTTCTTCTTGTCCCGGTAACATCACCCTGCATAGATAAGTATATCATTTGAGCATCCTTGAGCTTCTGGGGTACTACAAATTTAAGCCCAGAGCTCTCAAATCCGGGGATCAGCTTGATCAGCTCATTGTACTCCTCTGGGTAAAAAGCCTTAAGTGAAGCCCAGAACCACTTTTTTTCAAGCACAGTGGCAGGAATCCCCACACCAGTATCATAAATGGCCAAAAACAACTGGCCATCTTTCACGTCACACATCAGCCACCAGTTCCTGTCCTGAGCATCGGTGTCTGGATAGGCATGAAGTCCAACATTGTTGATGGCTTCAGTTACAGCGTCAGCGAAAATATACTCCTCTTCAGGAGACATTTCGTTCTCGTAGATGAATTGTTGGACGTAGTCGATGATGTCGTCAACATACTGGTTTGACGTGCCTCTTACGATAGGCATGCTTTGACTGTTTCTAAAGCTGTAAGTAATTTGCTTTCTTTGAATGAGAAGATGGATATTGATATTTCGAAGCTGCTTGTTCACTACGACAGCCGAGTTAGAACCGGACCATTCGATAGTGGCCCTTGCTGTACCTTTCTGAAGTGACTCTTCAATAGCCGCGTAGATCACCACTATGGCAGCTGCAGAGATGACTTGAGTATTTTTGAAGCTGATCACACACTTCTCTTGGCCAACATATCGCCGGATTTGGTCGTAAAAATCAATGGCTTGAGTGTAGAGGCTGCCATCTTCTTTCGATATGTTGTAAATCGAAAGTAACTCAGGGGCATCTATCGATCTGTATCCATGAAAGATCGAGTGATTATGACTATTCCTGAGGCTTCTTCCTGGAACTGAAGGAGTTTCTTTACGGGCCAGGTAACGTCTATGTCTTTTAAGTCCGGCCAACAGCTCACGCTGTAGCTGCTCTCTGGTTCTTTTCTTCATCTGTTCCTTGATGCTGTATGTTCAAATAGAAATCACGATTGAGACAAGAGAAGGTGCTTTAGCTACCTAAGTCACACGGCAAACAAGCTATAAATTTCGTGATACTAACTTCTTAACCTCAGCAATAACCCTTAGTTGCTGGGCGTTGTGAGCCGATACGATCTCATCGGTGTAGGCCGGATCGTCTTTGTTGTCACTTGAAATCAGCCAACTGCCATCCATCTTCTTGGTGAAACGCTTCACCTTCAACTCACCATCAAACTCGAACGCATAAATTTTGCTGCTGGTCAGACGGGGCACATGGGTGTCTGCCAGAACTTCATCACCGCCCCAGAGGGTAGGCCACATCGAGTCGCCACGGATCTTGATGATGCGTGCGTTGCTTGGCTGAATGCCATGTGCGTCCAAGTCGGACAAACTGATATCTCTATGCCCATCAAAAAAGTCTTCAATGCTCTGAGCAGCAGCGCCTTGGCCGGCAGAAAACTCCTGGTCCATAACGGGCACTGATGTCGTCATTTGATCGGATGCGATGCTGGCTTCTAACAGGGAGTGGTTTTCTTTGCTTTGACCACTGGCGCTGGTAGGTGCACTGCCTGTGAGCAGATGATCGACAGTCCAGTCGAGCACTTTCGCAACACGAGAATGTTCACTGGCTGGAATTCCGCGTTTCCACCAGTTCATAAGGCGTTGCTCTGAGTAGCCAAGTTTTCTCGCCAAGTCAGCTCGAGACCATTGTCGCGATTGTAACTCAGCATCCACTCTTTCGATCATTTCATTCATAAACAGATTGTTTACGTCTTGCGGACGCTAATCAATAAACGTATTGTTGACCAAACTACACACAATGTTTAGATTTCAGGCATGAATGTACTTGAGCGTGATATTCAAGAATTTGGCCCAACTCCATTGGCAAAAACGCTTGGGGTATCGCTCCAGCGAATAAATAACTGGCGAACACGTGGGCGTGTTCCAGCTGAGTTCGTTCTGCAGTACTGCGAGAAACGACGCTGGGAAGTCGCACCACATAGTCTGCGCCCTGACATCTACCCAAACCCAGATGATGGGTTGCCAATAGTCGGCATCAGCAGCACAGAAGGCTAATTGAGATGACTTCAGTATCACTGCTGGCGCCTGTTTTTTTTATGCCAGGCACTACATGTAAATCCATACAGGTGAAGCCATGACCGTACACGCGGACCGAAAACTTGAACTGCTGAAGCTCATCGCCGCCCAACCCGGTATCGATGCGGGCTTGTTGATGTCTCGTTCGGCTACCTGCCGCAGGGCGTCTGAATTCGAGGCTGCTGCCAAGGGGCTTCTGAATGATGACGGCCTGGTGGATAGAGATGGCTCTGGATTGACCATCCGTTACTACCTGACCGAACGAGGCGCTGGCGCGGCTGCGGAGTACGGGTTTTTTGTTGCGGCTGATGCCGTTCCTGCTGGCGCTGATCAGGCGTCTGATGCGGATGAGATCCCGTCTACCACGGAAGAGGTAGCTGCCGTATTCGAGGAGCTGCCTGTTATTACCGCTGGCGCAGGTGAAGTGGTGTTGGAGCAGGAGAGCGAGCCACTGACCGTGATTGATTCTGATCGCACCAGTCTGGATGAAGCGCTGGCTCAGCTGAGTGAGTTGGTGTCCGAGTCACCACGCCCTGTGAATCTCACTGACTTGATCGAATTCAACCGCCGTGGTGCTGAACTGATTCGTCACCATGCACCGGTGCCGGCTGCGCTCATGGAGTCGACGGCCAATGCGCTGGAGCGTGCTTACTCCCAGTAAACGCAGTACCCAGCGGCGGGGTTGGCGCCGACCGGTATCAGCTGTGAGTGACCGGGCATGAAATAACCGCAGCAGCAGATCGACGGGTTTCCCTACTCCTTGCCTGGGCGATCTCCTGAACAGCCGGTCATATAGCAGCAGTTGGGTTGCGCCGGTTCAGTAGGGTCGCGGACAGCCGGAGAGACGGCAGGCTCTAATCGGGCGTTTGTTCCTCTGGCAGATGGGAGCCCTAAGTAATCTGCAGGCCGGGGTTTTTACCGTTCCCCCACATAGCCGGTATCCCTCGCCGGTGGCGACAGAGAGGGGCAACCGATAGACGCCTTGGCCGGTTTTATGTGTTTCAGGTGGCCGGTGATGAATCAATGGAACAGGGCGTCTTTCAGTTGCTGTGAATGCCGTGCGACGGCTCCCAGTGGAATATTCGCGTCATCCAATACTTGGGCGCGGCAGCTACGAATAGGCAAAAGAAAACCCGATGCGTAACGGCAGGCCAGCCACATCGGGTTATCTACAAGAGGGTTTCATTATGCAGCAGTTAATGACGATCGACAACAACCAGACGCTGACCATGAGCACTCGTGAAATTGCGAAGCTCACGGGCAAGCGCCATGATAACGTGATGCGTGATGCACGTGCCATGTTGTCCGAGTTGCATGGGGAAAGGGGTGTCCTCAAATTTGAGGATACCCACCGTAACCCGCAGAACGGCCAGTCTTACCCGATTTTCCGGTTGCCCAAGCGTGAAACGCTGATCCTGGTATCCGGTTACAACCTACAGATGCGCGCAGCCATAATCGACCGCTGGCAGGAGCTGGAAGCGCAACCTGTAAGCAATTCTTACCAGTTGCCGGATTTCAGCAACCCCGCCGTCGCGGCCCGTGCCTGGGCTGACGCTATCGAGCAGGGCCAGCAGCTGGCGCTGGAGAATAAGCAGGTGCGGGAGGATCTGGAGCATCTGCAGGCGCATTTCGTTGAAGGCATGCGCATTACCGACTTTGCCCGCACCCTGAACGGCGTGAACTGCCAGGAGGTGCAGAAATATCTGGCATCCATTGGTTGGCTGCGTCGTAACGGCTTTAGCGGCTGGCGCGTGAACAGTAAGGCGCGTGATAAACACCTGGCTGAACGCACCACTATCTGGAAACACCCCATCACAGGAGAGGAACAGGAGCGCCATTACCCGGTGCTGTTGCGTGCCGGCGCTGTCCGCCTGTTCCAGATGTATACGAAAGAAGAACTCCCCATGAAGAAGACCTGGAACCGCAAGATCGGTCATGCGTCGGAGGTGATGCAGTGAGCAGAGCCGCTACTGACTGGGCATGGGACGTAAACCCCGGCAAAGCCCCATTGAAACTGATCCTGCTGTCGATGGCTGACCGTGCTGACGAGGAGCATTGCTGCTTCCCAAGTATTGATCGCCTGGTCAAAGACACGTCGTTGAATAAAAAGACGGTCCAGGCCGGCATTAACCATCTGGTAGAGCTTGGGCTGATACGCGACACAGGTGAACGCAAAGGCCCAACGCGCCGCGTGCGGGTGTTCCGCTTGATGCTGGATACGAAGCCACCCCAGAAACCGAATCACCCCAAAAAAGGGAACATTACGAAAGAGGCCGGCGGGCCCGCAAATGCACCCGAAAACGGGAACGTACCCGAAAACGGGAATATTCCCAAAAGCGGTACCTTGAATGCCCCCGAAAACGGGTTTTTGAATGTACCCGAAAACGGGTTGCAGAACCGGTCACTGGAACCAGTCACTGAACCTGTTGTTGATGCTGGCGCATCCAGCAGCAGCGCACCGGTTGCTGATCACCCGCCTGTCGACCCTGACGAGCAGGCACACCAGGATGCGATTTTCAGTCACGTGGATTCAGGGCCAGTTGTACCGGCCACCACGAACCCTGATCGCTTCCCCATGCACTGGCAGTGGGTTCCGTCTGAGTTGTTCTCGGAGCGTTGCCGCACTGCAGGCGTGAACCTGTCCAGCCTGGAGCCTGCCCAGCAGGAGAGCATTCTGGGTGAGTTCCGCAGCTACTGGGAAGCCTCCGGCCGTGAGTTCAATCAGGCCCAGTGGGAACACAAGCTACTGCGCCAGCTGCAACGTGTGCCCAGCAGTGCAGCCGTTGCCGCCAACCAGTCGCGCCAGCAGAAGCGAGCAGACCTGTCGGCGTCGGTTATGGATATCGAAGATACGAGCTGGGGGGATTGAGCATGAGCGGCTTCTTTGGGACTGAAGTAGTGCGATCGCCAATTAAAAGTGTCGAGTGGTACACCCCGCAGTGGGTATTTGATGCCCTGGGCCTTCAGTTTGACCTTGATCCATCAAGCCCGCACGACATGGAGACAGCTGTTCCAGCTAATACCAAGTACACGGTTTTTGATGACGGTCTTAGCAAGCAGTGGCATGGCCGTGTCTGGCTCAACCCTCCATATGGCAAAGAAACCCCGGCGTGGATGGGGCGAATGATTGATCACGGCCACGGTATAGCACTGGTGTTTAGCCGTACCGACACTACTTGGTGTCAGGCCGCAATGAGATCCGCGACTGCAATGCTGTTTATCCAGGGGCGAATTCAGTTTGTACCCGGGCATGAGAATCAGCATAAAAAGAGCCGGAGTGGCGCTGGCACTGTGATGTTTGCATGGGGCGATGACTGCGCATCAGCCTTGGAAAAAATGAGCGATCGCGGCGTTTACATTCGAAACACAGGGAGCGCAGCAGCATGAGCGAAAAACAGAAACGCATCATCAACGACCAAAACGAAGCGCTGAAAAAAGCACACCGCGCCCTGGTCGAGAATGCCCAGAAGGCGTCTGAATCCCTGCGCGCGTTTTCGGAAGCCGCCTCTGAAGTCGTCATCAAGATTGAAACCGGGTACCCGCACTGTGCCGCTCGCCAGCTGCGGGAACTGATCAACGACCTGAATAAAGAGGCCTCCAATGAACCTAACTGATGGACTGATCACCGAGGCGGACCGGCTCCTGGTTGTGAATCTGCTGTTTGAGAGTGGAAGCCGTGCCAATAGCCATGCACTGATCGGGCTGGCGCTCAAGATGGGTGTTACGCCTGAAACACTGGAGGAGGCGGCACAGTCGCATGACGATACCGCTCTGATGGAGACGGATATTTCAGCACAGGTGCGGGGGTATCTGGGTGAGTGTGGTTGATCAAAACGTAGTGCACGGCATCGATGTGGTGGCGCTGGTTAAGAAACTGCGCGCGATTCCAACCCGGCATGACCGCAAGCAGACGTTTATGTGGGAAACAAGCCGCATGAGCCCGATTAGCCGTTCTGAGGTTGAGAAGGCCATGCGAGCGCAATGGAAGGAGAGCGTTAATGCAGATTGAAGCACGAGACATCTGGAGGAGCTGCTGGCGGGCTGCCCGGGTCGAGTTTGCGGCTCTGGAGCAGGACTGCCGGTTCAACGGCATGCGGGTTCCAGCCGGCGAGCGTTTGCAGCGCTGCCGCTCTGACATTCCGTTGCAGCAGCTGGCGTATCACGTTCTGGATCTGCGCCTGGTAAACGATACCTGCGGCTATCAGTGGATTACGGGCAACAAGTATCGGTTTCTGCATGTGCGTGCGGTTACGTCGGCGGCGTTTAAGGATGAGGAGATTCCGTTTTGAGTTTGATTATCGGTATTGATCCAGATTCCAAGAAAAGCGGGATCGGCATTTTTCAGGACGGGAAACTTGTTGACCTGAAAACCATGGATTTCTTCGACCTGCAGGAATGGACCATTGAGCAGCACCAGGCTGGCGCCCACTTCGCTGTTGAGGATGTGCAGGCCAATAAGGCGACCTATGGCCGGAAGATTCAGCGCGGGTCTCGCCAGAAGGAGCAGGCCCAAATGAACTGCATCAGTCAGAAGGTTGGACGGGTGAAGCATAGCGCCGAACTGATTGTGATGTGGCTGGAGCGTATCGGCGCCAGCTACACCCTGGTTAAGCCTCTGGGTGGTACCGCTAAAGCGGCGAAGCGTAAGGCTGATTTGTTCAAGAAGATGACCGGCTGGGAAGGGCGCAGCAGCGAAGACACCCGGGACGCCGCCATGCTGGCGCTGTCAGTGACAAGGAGGCAGCAGCGTGCAAAAGCGTAAATTGAAGAACCGACCGCTCCAGATCGAGGCCCCCAAGGGTACCCGTTGTGACCACTGTTTCGGTACCGGTGTAATCCGCGGCGCAACCTCTGAATACATCTGTGGCCACTGTGGTGGGTTGGGTCTGAGTGAGGTGGAGCAGGATTACTTCGCTGACCTGGCTGATGGCTTGGCAAGTGCGTTGATAATTGCTCGGCGTGATCTTTCTGAGATGAGGCGGCTGTACGCCAAGGTGGTGCCAGAATCACGTGTCGGCAGCAAGATTGATTGAGGGGGATGTATGGCAGTAACCAGGGAAATGCGTAGCCGGATCGATAACCTACTGACGGTGTACCTCAATCACCTGGAGCGCCACGAACGGGGCTGGCATGGTGAAAATGATCTGCACCGCTTACAGGTGTGGAAAGGGGATCTCCCGCCGCCGTCTGGTATGGATACTTCGAATGACTTCATGCTTCAGGCCGCTGGCGCTACACGAAAGCGCCACGCAGAGTTGACCATCATCCAGTGGCTGCTGGGCATGCCAGAGCCGTGTAAGGATTGCGGGAAGGGTGATGAGCCGGTCTGTGGTACCTGCTCAGGCCTGGGCGTGACCATCCGGAAAGGGCAGATCAAGCCTGAGTATTCGCTGGTGCTGTTGGCGCAGCGGTATTGGCAGAAGGACCCGGCACATGTGGTGTGTGGGCGATTGGGGTTGGGTGATCGACAGTATGCGTTGAGATTGGTAAAGGCACGGGATGAATTGGGAAAAAAACTGGATGAGATAGATCAGATAAAGGATCTTCTACAAAAGGCTGGCTGACAGAGAGTAGCGGTATAGAAAAGCCCCTCGGATTCGAGGGGCGTAAATATTAGACTATTTGTTTCAATAAGTAGGACTTTTTTTGAACTTGAACAGTAGTGTTTCCAATAGTTGTAACGTCAAAGTCCGCTGTGATTTTGGAGCCAAGATGACATGATGCCTGAACGCTATCGAGAAGCTTTTCAGAAAACCTTGCTCGAACCTCCTCTCCGGCATCAGTCCTGAGGCTGAGAACGCCTTTTTCACCAACAAGCGTCACAATGCCATCAAGACGTTCTACAGATGTGCGCCGAATATCAATTGATTTGGTTCTTGCTTTAAGCAATTCGAATTCAGCTTTACCGGCCCGCCAAGAGTGGGATCGACCAGATTCTGCATCGGGCCAGTTGAGGCTTACGGACAGGCTTGATTTAGCAATATCGTTCGCGAGAGCATTAAAACTATTAAGTGAGTTCAAGCCAATATTTGAGACCTGATCAATGAAGCGCTCTTCACTATCTAGACTCTCCAAAAAATTAAAGACTTGGTCCAGCGTCTCTTTAGTCGTATTCCCGGCTAGGTCCCCATTTGAACTGGCTGTTAAGGTTACCCTGGCAGAGCCAGGCTGGAGCCGGTAAAACCTTAAGTCCAAAAGTTCATGAATTGCACTAGATGTTTTTTGAGAATCACGGCCCGTGACAATTTTATGCGCTGCTCGAGCAATGCCAGAATTGAAATGCTTAAGAACATTGGAGAGAAGCTGCGCAGGAGTTGTTCCTGAATCTACGGAAGCTCCCGAAAGGCGCATCTCGACAACCTCACGCTGATCGGATGAGGTCTCTGATTCATTCAGCTGTTCACGAACATCGGACAAATGACTATCTAGAGAGCTGCGCATTAGGCTTGATGCAAAGTCAGTCTTATCTTCAAGAGACTTTAGCATTTCCTCGACAGCTGTCTTTCTCTCCGCAAGTGGGAGAGAATGTGTAGTATTAGTCATATCGTCACCCTTGCAATTCCCTTGGGCTGCTCATCGCGGTCAAACATGAACCAGCCACGCCAGTAACTCCTTTGGGGTTGGTCTTCAGTTACGCAAAAATAAGCATCACAGCTGTAATTTACTTTAGCGTAGCTTGTATTCAGCAAACCTTGCAGTCTCTGCTGTGAATGTGGCGGCAGCGAGTTTAAGTCAGCACCTGGTATGAATACTATTAGATCCACATCATCTGGATGAATTTTTTCCGTGCCAAACGAACCATCAATCCACAACTCGCCAGCTACGCCATGTGGTTGAAGCACACTTTGAAGATCGTCTATGTACTCCATTAGCTTCTTAGACAGCATAGTTCGACGAGAGTTGTCGCGAAAAGGGGCAACAAACAGCGAATGTATATCAGCAATAGCTATGTCATGAAACCCAGGCGGGAATAAAGGTGGGTAGCACTTTTTCATCCAAGCTCCCTATGTATGAAAATCGCAACAAGATCCTATCAAACCCAGGCAACCACCGATACTGTGAA
This sequence comes from Marinobacterium stanieri, assembly GCF_900155945.1. Classification (GTDB taxonomy): domain Bacteria; phylum Pseudomonadota; class Gammaproteobacteria; order Pseudomonadales; family Balneatricaceae; genus Marinobacterium; species Marinobacterium stanieri. Next base: position 390,826 of record NZ_FTMN01000002.1, on the reverse strand, counting down.
AAAATACAGTGGTTTTCTTGAAAATGCGAGAAAGCAAAGCTACAGTTTAGCCATGCTGGTCGCAGTGACCGCAATCGACAGCAAGCCTCGCAATCGCGGGGCTTTTTTGTGCCTGTTCTGCAGCGAAATTCCCCACCGCTGCAGCCTGGCTGTGGCGCCCCAAAAGGACCGCAGCATCCCATGAGTAACCAGTCTGTACTCCATGACATTGGCGTTGAAGCTGGTAAAGCCGCTCCGCCAATCGCCGTGACAAGTGCCCATTACCTGCTGGGCCTATCACTGAGTGACTGGGTGGCAATCATTACCCTGATTTATCTGGCCCTTCAGATAGGCCTGCTGATCCCCCGTTACCGGTATCAGTTCGCCCAGTGGCGTAAGAGTCGACGGGAGGCACGCGAATGCTCAAGAAACGAGTAGCTGCAATTGCGCTGACAGCCACTGTCTCAATGGCAACAGCCGTTGTAACGCTGTTTGAAGGCAATGAACCTGAAGCCTATGTCGATCCTGTGGGTGTGGTAACTATCTGCTATGGCCACACTGAATCGGCAAAACTGGGTCAGACCCACACTGACGCACAGTGCGACGAACTATTGAAAGCAGACCTTGGTAAAGCTTTGGCTGCTGTAGATCGCCATGCCCAGGTACAGCTGCCCATTGAGCGAAGAGCTGCATTGGCTTCATTTGTATTCAACGTAGGTGAGGGCGCATTCAAGCGCTCAACACTGCTTCGTAAGCTCAACGCCGGTGACCCTGCCGGGGCCTGCGCTGAGTTATCACGCTGGGTGTATGCCGGTGGCCGCAAGCTTGAGGGGCTTGTGAGGCGCCGGCAGGTAGAGCGTGAACTCTGTGAGGTAGGGCTGTGAGCCGCTGGCTGATGCTGGCAGCTCTGCTGATCAGTCTGGCCGGCGGTTTGATCTGGTCACTGATGTCCATCGGTGAATACCGAGCAGAACAGGACCAGTACGAACAAGCAATCATCCATCTTAACCAGACCCTCCTTGAACAGCAGGCCCGTCATGAACAGACCGACCGAATGCTCGCTGAGACTGCTCGACAACGTGCTGATGCTGTACGTAGGGCTGGTCAATTGGCTGATGAGCTCCGTGATCTCGGTGATCCTGGCGCCTGTCACAATGCTGGCATTGATGCTGATATTGCTGAGCGGGTGCGTATTTTTCGAACCCACCCCCCAGTACCTGAGGGAACCGGTGCCACAAACCTGGACTGACACGCTTGTCGCGCCTTCTCTGAACGGCACGTACGGGGACTACATCGCGCATTGTGAGTTGTTCGTAAAGCAGTGCAACGATGATCGAATCAGCGTCAGAGGCTGGTCCGACGAAGCTCAGGACGTAAACGACGGGGCCCCTGGGACCCCCAAATGACCGCGGGGCAGGCGCAACTACGTGGTTATCGAGAATTTTTCACACTCCAATGCATCACCACCACTGGAACCACAATGCCGAGTAAGCCGCCACGCCCCTGCAGAGCACCTGCCTGCGGCAACAAGACAACGGCCAGCCATGGTTACTGCGAAGAGCATGAGCACCTGCACAAGGCTTGGGCAACGCGGAAGGCTTGGGCAACGCGGAAGGGATCGGGCCGAGGCGGCCGACCGTGGCGACGTAAGCGCGATGCCGTTCTGCGACGTGACCAAGGGCTGTGCCAACCCTGTCTGAAGAACAACCGAGTCACGCCAGCTGCCCAGGTTGACCACATCATCCCGAAGGCTGAAGGCGGCACGGATGCAGACAGCAATCTCCAGGCGATCTGCAAGGCCTGCCATGACGTGAAGACGCAGGCCGAGGCCAAGCGAGCCCAGCAGGGGTAGGGGGGGGGTCAAATCTCTACACCTTTAAGCCCGGACACCGCTATGACCCAGTCAAATTTTTACAGCCGCGAAATTGAAAATTAAATCCGGCGCGAATGGTTCTCATCTATGACACGCGGACGCAAGCCCAAGCCGAGCAGCCTTAAGGTCATCCAGGGTAACGCCGGCAAGCGGAAACTGAACGATGCTGAACCTCAGGCTGAAGCACTTCAGCAAATTCCAGAAGCGCCGGTTTGGCTGACTGAACTCGGCACCGAAGCCTGGGATCATTTGGCCAGCTGGTTAGTGGGTTCCAAGATCCTGACCGCAACAGACCTGCACAACCTCGAAGCCTTCTGTTCTGCCTATAGCCGCTGGCGCGATGCTGAAGAGCACTACGCCAAAGAGGGGCCTGTTGTAGAGGGCGCAACTGGCGGGCCGGTTAAGAATCCGGCCGCAACTGTAATCAATGAGTCCCTTAAGCAAATGGCCATGTTTGGTTCCGCGCTTGGGTTGGATCCGGCAAGCCGGGTTCGACTGGCTGTGCCAGGGAGTGGAGAGGACGATAACCCATTCGCCGCATTGCTCGGCAAGAAGCGGGGCGGGAAGTGATGAGACTCAATGGCCAGTTACCCGAACGTCAATGCCGCGAACAAGTACGCGCGGGACATCGTTGCTGGCCGCATTGCTGCATGCAAGGAGGTGCGGCAGGCGTGTAAGCGCCACCTGGATGATCTGAAACTCTCGAAGAAGCGAGGGTTTGCATTCAAATTCGACAAGGACGAAGCCGAGAAGGCCTGTGTCTTTGTTCAGCTTCTACCCCACACGAAGGGCCAGTGGGCACGAGAGCGCAAGCTGATCGAGCTGGAGCCCTGGCAGAAATTCATATTCTGCAGTGTGTTTGGCTGGCTGAAGAAGAAAGACGGCCTGCGCCGCTTCACCGAGGCTTACTGTGAGATCCCGCGTAAGAACGGTAAATCAGTCATCGCGGCTGGCGTGGGCATCTACATGCTTTGCGCTGATGGAGAATATGGCGCTGAGGTCTACTGTGGCGCGACCACAGAGAAACAGGCCTGGGAGGTATTCCGCCCAGCCAAGCTGATGCTTGAGAAAACACCGGCGCTAACCAATGCAGCCGGTGTTGAGATCATGGCCAAGAACATCAGCATTCCAGCTGATGGCAGTCGATTTGAACCGCTGATTGGCAACCCGGGGGATGGTAGCTCGCCCAGCTGCGCGCTGGTTGATGAGTACCACGAACACGACAGCCCCGACCTCTACGAAACAATGCTCACCGGCATGGGCGCCCGTGAGCAGGGCCTGATGTTCCTGATCACCACGGCTGGCTTTAACCTGGCCGGCCCTTGTTACGACAAGCGACGCCAAGCCCAGCAGATGCTGGATGGTGTCATGCCGAACGATGAACTGTTCGCCATCATCTACACCATTGATGCTGATGATGACTGGCAAGACCCAAACACACTGATCAAGGCAAACCCGAACTTCGGTGTGTCAGTCAGTGAAGAGTTCCTGCTCAAGCAACAGCGCGATGCCATCCGGTATCCAAGCCGAACCAATGCATTCCTGACCAAGCACCTGAACGTCTGGGTATCAGCCCGCACCGCCTGGCTCAACATGGCCGATTGGCATGCCTGCGGTAATCCGGAGCTCACGCTGGATCAGATGGAAGGGAAAGAGTGTTGGCTGGGTGTCGATCTTGCAAGCAAAACCGATATCGCCTCACTTGGCCTGCTGTTCCGCGACAGGCTGGAATCTGGCCGTGACCGATGGACGGCATTCACCCGCAACTACCTGCCAGAAGGCGCAATCGAGCGGGCCGGCAACAATCGGGCGGCCTATGAGTCCTGGCAGAACGCCGGGCACCTGGTCGTCACCGACGGGGAAGAGATCGACTTCGATCAGATACGCGAAGAGATCAAAGACCTGGCCGCGATATTCCAGATCAACGAAATCGCCTACGACCCATGGCGCGCTACCCAGCTGGCTCACCAGCTCATGAAAGACGGCGCCGATATCGTGGAATATCGCAACACCGTCCAGAACATGAGCCCGCCCATGCGGGAGATGGAAGCAGCGATCACGGGCAAACGCTTCATTCACTCAGATGATCCGCTGTTCACCTGGATGGCCAGCAACGTCACCGCCAAGTCGGACGCCAAGGACAACATCTACCCGCGCAAAGAGCGCAACGAAAACAAGATCGACGGCATCATCGCCATCCTGATGGCGCTTGGCCGGGCCATGAATGCTGATGCGCCTGGTGATCCATCGCTCTCCGATCACATAGCAGAACACGGAATCAGGACGCTTTAATGGGCTTTTTCACCAAGATTTTCGGGCGTAAATCGTCATCAGACGTCATCGATACCCCCGAAAAGCTGGCTGCCTATCTGGGCGTCAGTGCCGATACCTTTACCGGCCGGAGTGTTACAACGCAGTCAGCCATGCAGCTGGTAACAGTCTTTGCTTGTGTGCGCGTGCTGTCTGAGTCGGTTGGCATGCTGCCATGCAAGCTGATGAGTGACGCTGGCGATATACGCAAGCCGGCGACTGATCACCCGTTGTACGAATTGCTGGCTATCGCGCCCAACGGCTACATGACGGCACAGGAATTCTGGGAGCTGCTGGTTGCTTGTCTCTGCCTGCGCGGGAATTTCTACGCATACAAAGTAGAGGTAATGGGCAAGGTTAAAGAGCTACTGCCCATCGACCCCGGTGCCGTAAAGCCAAAGCTCAACGACGATTGGACGGTGACCTACAAAGTTACGTTCCGCGACGGTCATACAGAAGAGTTGCCCCAGGAGAAGATATGGCACGTCCGCACGCTAACACTCGACGGGCTGAACGGCCTGAATCCCGTTGCCTACGCACGGCAGGCAATCGCCTTGGGTCTGGCTACCGAAGAGCACGGCGCACGCCTGTTCAAGAACGGAGCGGTAACCAGCGGCATTCTGCAGACTGAGCAGAAGCTGGAAGACAAAGCCTTTGAGCGCCTGCAGAAGCAATTCAAGGAGGATCAAGCGGGGCTGACCAACGCCCACAAGCCGATGATTCTGGAAATGGGCCTCGACTGGAAGCCCATCGCGCTCAACCAGGAAGACAGCCAGTTTCTCGAAACCCGCAAGTACCAGCGCGACGAAATCTGTGCCATCTACCGTGTGCCCCCGCACATGATCGCCAACCTGGATCGGGCAACCTTCAGCAACATCGAACACCAATCCATGGGGTTCGTCAGCTACTCGCTGGTCCCGTACCTCACTCGCATTGAGAACCGCATCCGAATTGGCCTGATCAAGCCTGGCGAACGCGCCACCCACTACGCCAAATTCAATGCTGGCGCTTTGCTGCGCGGTGACCAGAAGACACGATACGAATCCTACGGGCAGGGCATCAACTGGGGGATTCTCAGCCCCAATGAATGCCGCGATATGGAAGACCTAAATCCCCGAGTTGGGGGTGACATCTACCTTACGCCCACCAACATGACCACCAAGCCGGAGACTACCAATGCTGACAACAAAGCGTCTTGACGTCCCGTTGACCATCAAGGCGGTCAGCGACAACGGTGAATTTGAAGGCTATGGCTCTGTCTTCGGCAACAAAGACAGCCACGACGACATCGTTGTACCCGGCGCCTTCAAGGCAAGCCTGGATAGTTGGCGCGAGAAAGGGCGCCTGCCGGCGCTGCTGTGGCAGCACAACATGCAAGAGCCAATTGGCGTCTACACCGAGATGAAAGAAGATGAGCACGGCCTATATGTGAAAGGGCGATTGCTCATCGATGACGACCCGCTGGCCAAGCGTGCTCATGCCCACATGAAAGCCGGCAGCCTTGGCGGGCTGTCCATCGGCTACATGATCAAAGACTGGGAGTATGCCTCTGAAAAAGAAGCCTGGCTCCTGAAAGACATCGACCTCTGGGAAGTATCCCTGGTCACCTTCCCCTCAAACGAGGAAGCCCGAATCTCCAACGTCAAAAGTGCATTGGACCGAGGCGAGACGCCCCGCCCATCTGACGTTGAGCGAACCCTGCGAGAGGTAGGGTTCAGCAAAGCGCAGGCCCAGGCCTTCATGGCCAAGGGCTACAGCGGAATCGCACCGCGAGATGCGGAGCAAGAGAAAGCACTGACATCCCTTAAATCATTTATTGACCGCATCTAACGCGAGGACAACATCATGGCTGTTGAACTGAAAGACATCGAACAGGTTGCCGAAGAATTCGGTCAGAAGTTCGAAGAGTTCAAATCCAAAAACGACAAGCGCATTGATGCGCTGGAGTCGGAAAAGGGCAAGCTGTCTGAAACCGTCGAAACCCTCAACGGCAAGCTGACAGATCTCGACAAATACAAAAAGGAGCTTGAAGAAGAGCTGGCCGCACTGAGTCGCCCAGGTGCAACCGGCACCGATGCCAAGGCAAAGGCCGAGCACAAAGCGGCATTTGATCGCTTCATGCGTAAAGGGCATGACGACGGCCTGCGTGAGCTTGAGCAGAAAGCGCTGTCGACTGACTCCGATCCGGACGGCGGGTACATCGTCACCGAAGAAGTCGACACCAGTATTGAACGCGTTATGGGTGACATGGGGGTCATGCGTCAGCTGGCAACCGTTCGCCCGGTAGGATCTGCCACTTACAAAAAACTGACCAACCAGGGCGGCGCAACATCTGGGTGGGTAGGTGAGCGTGAAGAACGCAGCGAGACCGGTACACCGTCGCTCAGCGAGCTGGCATTCCCGACCATGGAACTCTATGCCGAGCCGAAAGCCACTCAGTCCATGCTGGAAGATGGCATGTTCGACATTGAAAGCTGGCTGGCCGATGAAGTCGGTACCGAGTTCTCCGAGAAGGAAGCAGGTGCATTCATCACTGGCAACGGAGTAAACAAACCGCGCGGCATCCTGGGCTATGAAGCCGTAGCCAACAGCAACTACGCCTGGGGCAAGTTGGGCTACATCGCTTCTGGCGGTGCAGGCGCTTTTGCTTCGTCTAACCCGTCAGACAAGCTGATCACCTTGGTGCACAGCCTGAAGCGCGGCTATCGACAGGGTGCATCTTTTTTGATGAATGACATGTCACTGATGCAGGTGCGCTTGCTCAAAGACGCAGATGGCAACTACCTCTGGCGTCCGGGCCTGGAAGCAGGTGCACCGAGCACATTGCTTGGCTACACATCTGAAACCGACGACTTCATGCCGGACATTGCAGCAAACAGCCTCTCCATCGCCTTCGGTGATTTCAAGCGTGGCTATGTCATCACTGACCGCCGCGGCGTCCAGGTGCTGCGTGATCCGTTCACTGCCAAGCCCTACGTGAAGTTCTACACCACCAAGCGTGTGGGCGGTGGTGTGCAGAACTTTGAAGCCATCAAGCTGATGAAATTCGCCACCAGCTAAGGCACGGCCTCACCTCAACCGATAACCGGGGGTCGAATGCCCCCGCACGGAGACTGATATGAAAGACCTCAAATCCAAGATCGGCGTGGTGCAGTGTATTGCGGCAGCTGCAATCACCGCGACTGCCGAAGGTACCGGCGTAGACCTGCAGGGCTTCAACTCTGCTTGCGTCGTCTTCAGCCCCGGCACCATCACTGACGGCACTCACACTCCGAGTGTTGAAGAGTCGGACGACAACTCCAACTGGACTGCTGTTGCGGCTGTAGACCTGCAGGGCACGTTGGCGGCGCTTGCCTCGAACACCATCCAGCGCGTTGGCTATAAAGGCAACAAACGCTATATCCGCGCAGTATCAACTGTTGCTGGCGCTTCAACCGGTGGCGTCTACGGCGCTGATGTCATCCTCGGCGATCCGTCACTGGCACCGGTCGCATAACGGAGCAGGGCGGGGGCCAATAACTCCCGCCTGACTTGATATGGAAGAACTCTACGAACACCTGCAGGACTGGAAGGGCTCACCTGACGGCGCGACAGTCGTTTGTTATGTGAAAGGGGAGCAATGCCCCCTGCCAGCAGACCTGGCCGAAGTAGCCCTTTCAGAGAAATGGGTGAAAAAAGTATCGGCAAAAGCCAGTAAAAAGCCCGCAACCAGCGGTCAATCTGATGGAAATGACGACTGATACAAACCCAGCGCCTCTCACCGAAGAGCAGGCGCTGACCATCATTGAGGCCGAGTCCATCGACCAAGCCGCGATCATCGCCTTGAGGCGTGCAACCTGCGGCTTCGTGGTGAATCCCGATGGAAGCGAAACGCGCCTCGAAAGTGCATGCGAGCACCTGGGTCGTGGTCGGTTCTTCAACCACAGGTGCACAGACTGCGGCTGCAAGTTGGCCTGGAAAACAACCGTCGGCTTCGATCCTGTAACCAGTGTTCCTGCGGTGTACGAGCGCGTCCGCTGCCCCTTCAAAAAGTGGTAAACCATGATCACCCTCACCGAAGCCAAAGCACACCTGCGCGTGCAGCACAGTGCTGAAGACACACTGATCACAGCTCTGATCGACTCAGCTTACCGCCACGCGGAATCCCGCACCGGCCGTGTCTTTGATTCTGCAGCGCGAACCTTGGTACTGGATGGCTTTGGCTCTACCGCTGGCGCTATCGAACTACCATGGACGCCGGTGGAAAGCATCGACAGCGTTGAATACGTCGACCCGGATGGCGTCACCCAAACACTGAACTCGCCACCGCTGCGGCTCGACACCAGGCGGCTGTACCCGCTGCTCATGCCGCAATGGGGCACCGAGTGGCCCGAAACCATCGCCGAGCCTGAAAGCGTCACCATCACCGCCACCGTAGGCATGACTGAAACACCCGGCGACGTGCGCCAAGCATTGCTTCTGTTAATCGGGCATTTCTATGAAAACCGCGAATCCGTGATCATCGGAGTAAGCACCACAGAGCTGCCCATGGGCGTCTCCATGCTGCTGGACCCCTGGAAAATTATGAGGGTTGGCTGATGCGCTCCGGACGCCTGAATGCCCAGGTCACCTTTGAACAGAAGGTCGGCACCAAAGATGAGTACGGCCACCCGACCGAAGACTGGGCACCCATACCCGGCATGGTTGATATCTGGGCCAACGTAAAGCCGATCACCGGCCGTGAACGCTGGGCCAACCAGCACATGACCAACACCGCAACACTGGCCGTCACCATTCGCTACCGCGACGACATCAAGCCGGAAATGCGTATCCGCTTCGGTGACATGCGTCTTGAGATCACCGGCCCACCCATCAACGTGGACAACCGAAACCGAGAGCTCGTGATTACCTGCGAGGAGGACAGTACCTGACGCAGGTTATTTAGGCGGAGAAAAATAGAATTTGTCGACGGAGCCCATGTAGCCAGCGGAGCCCAGAAGAGACATTTCACTCCCATCAATATCTTGCCTGAAAAAATAGGTGATGCTGGTTCCTCTCTGTTTAGCATCGAAACCGGCTGTTTTGAGTTTCTGAATGGCATCTTGGGTAAAAGCGCTTCCCATTATTTCAACTGCCTCCAGGGTTGGCTTAGGTTTGCTCGGCCAGTAAACCCACACATCTATGTCACGCTCGGTGAATTCGCCAAACTCGAATCGCCATCCATCCCTGCGGAAGCTGTCGCCAGGGTCAATTGCATCACGCATGGCTTCGGTAGGATTGAATACAGGTGCAGCAGTGGTGGTAGATGAGGTGCTTTTGAGTGACGTGGGCTCGTTGAGGGTAAACCAAACCTTAACGATTAAAACAGCGCAGAAAATCACAAACAGCAGGTTACAAATCCGTTTAATCGTACTCATGATTTCTCCAGTTATGAGCAGTGTTTTGTAAACCATGCAGATTAGCAGATGAGACAAAGCCTGTGAGTATTCAAAACTTTGAAGTCCAAGGCATGGCCGAACTTGAAGAGGCATTGCTGGACCTTGGCGCAGAAACCGGTTTCAAAACCCTGCGTTCGGCTGGCCGTAAGGCCATGGAGCCAGTTCTGATCGCGGCGACCATTGGGGCAAATCGAGATAGTGGCGACTTGAAAGACTCAATGGCTATCAGCTCCCGCAAAGGAAAGGGCGGCAATCGAGCGGTTGATATTGATGTTGGCCCAACCAAGAAAAAAGCTGCTAAATCCGAAGGCGGGCGTGAGCTTTCAGGCGTCGCTCACAAGGCAATTGCTCAGGAATATGGCACAAGTGACCAGGAAGCCGAGCCTTTCCTGCGCCCGGCACTGGACCAGAACGTAGACCGAGTGCTCGACCTATTCGGCAGTGAACTCGGAAAGGCCATTGCCCGTGCCGTGAAGAAAGCAAACCGGGGTAAATAATGATCGGTATGAGCGAGCAGGATCTTTACCTGCGCCTGAGCACCGCCCCGGCCATCACTGCCCTGGTGGGTGACCGTGTTGATAACGGCGACCTGCCGGAAGGCAAGGAGCTGCCGGCGGTTACTTTCATGTACGTCAGCGACCGCCCCTTGAACACGCTGCTGGGTTACACCGGCCACAGCCATAACCGCTACTCCATCAGCGTGTGGGCCAATAGCTACCGCCAGGCAAAAGAACTGCAGGCCGCTGTCATCGGCGTCATGTCTGATCAGATCTTGCTGGGGCAGTTGCCCCTTCACGAACGCGATAAAAAGCTCTTTCGCTTCGCGATCGACTTCTCCATCTACGAATAACACCACACCCAAGAGGAAAGCATCATGGGCGTACCTACAGTACCCACGCACGGCACCCGTGTGTTCATCCGCAATGCAGCCGGTGATACCGATATCGAGATTTTGGGGCATACCGGCATCAGCGGCCTGAACGGCGAGCGCAACGAGCGCGATCAAACAACGCTGGTAGATAATGACGAGGTGGTTGCGGTAGGCGAAGTGCGCCGCTACGGCACTGTCACACTGAACCTGCTGCACTCTGAGGACGACCCAGGCCAGATTGCGCTTGAGGCTGCTTACCTTGCCGTGCCGCAGGAAAAGTCCACTATCGTATGGCTGTTTCCGACAGGGCGCGCACGTAAATTTGATTGCTGGGTGAAAAACTGGCCGTTCGAAAACGGTGAGCTCGAGCAGGACTACAAAGGCACAATCAACCTGCGCGTCACCGGTGGCGTAGCCGTAGAAGACAACTACACCATTCTTACCGGGCCTTAACGCACTGGCCCCTGCGGCCGGTTAGCTATCCCATTCTGCAGCATTCATATTCCTGAGGTAACCCATGGCAGACCTGACCCGTGACCAAGTATTGACGGCTGATGACCGTAAAACCAAAACCGTGAAGGTAGATGAATGGGGAAAGGGTGCAACCCTGACCGTCATTACCTGGAATGCTAAACAGCGCGACCAGTTCGATACCTACGTGTATGAAACGAAAGATGATGACAAGAACCTTCGCTCCTTGTTTGTTGCAATCAGCGTTATCGACCCCGAAACCCGCAAACAGAAATTTACGCTGCAGGATATAGAAGCCTTGAATGACAAGGCTGAGGCTCCTCTGACTCGCTTGTGGGAAGCAGCTATGGAACTGAACCCTGTACTGACCTCGCAGTTTGAGGAGATTGCAAAAAACTCCTAATCCGGCCGTACAGGATGTTCCTGTTCCAGCTGGCGGACCGGCATGGAAAAAGCGTCAGGCAGGTGGAGCTGGAATACCCGCCTGACGAGATATTGGAATGGATTGAGTTCACAAGACTCCAGAGCGACCAAGAGTACAAAGACACGCTCATGCAACGCATGCGCACCCCCGAAGAGCAAGCAGCTTGGCTGGAGCAGCAGCTCGCAGAACCTACCGTAAGACGGCGATAATCCCATGGCGAAGAAATCGGTTATAGCCAACCTTGTTGTCACTTTGGGTGCCAATTCCGCGCGCCTGAAGACAGAAATGGACAAGGCCAAGGATGATGCTCGCAAATGGGCTAAATCCATGAAATCCATCGCCTCAACGGCGGGTAAAGGCTTTGGTATTGCCCTCGCTGGCGCATCTATTGCGGGTGCTGGGTTTATTGCGATGATCGAACGTCAGGCCGATCAGCTCGACCAGTTGGCAAAAAAGGCGGACAAACTTGGGCTTGGTACAGCGGCATTACAGAAACTGGAGTACCAAGCAGAGTTGACAGGCGTTGCGCAAAACAAACTAGGAACTGCATTGCAGCGCATGACGCGGCGCGTAGCCGAGGCGGCTGATGGAACAGGTGCGGCAAAAGATGCGCTGGCGGAGTTAGGGCTAGATGCAGACGAGTTGGCGAAGAAGACACCAGACCAGCAATTTTATGCAATTGCGGACGCCATGAAGGGAATTTCCAGCCAAGGCGACCGTGTAAAATTAGCTATGCGCATTTTCGATACTGAAGGTGTAGGGCTGGTAAACACGTTTGCGGCTGACCTGAACAGTCTTGGGAAGGAGTTCGACAATCTAGGGGTGGCAATTACGCGGCCACAGGCTGCTGCGGTTGAGGCATATAACGATGCAAAAACACGGTTAGGTACCATTTTCACGGGGCTTCAACAGCACGTGACTGCGGGTGTTGTCCCGGCGATGGAAGTGTTAATAAGTAAAACCGTGGAATTTATAGATGAAATGGGGGGGATTGACCAAGTAGCAGAGTCCGTCACAGTTGGTGCATTAACCATGATTCAAAGCATGGTAGAAGGCTTCAAAACCCTCATCGAAATCATCACCGATGTAAAGGAGCTTTATTACACCGTGGTAAGCGGTGGTCAGAAATTCGGCGGTATCGTTTCCAAAGGCGTGGCTAGCTTAGCTGGAACAGTTGGGCTGGATACCCTGGAGCGAGAGGCAAATTTACTCGGAGACTCGTTCTACAAAGTATCTGAGGATACCAAGCAAGCTTCTGAGCAAATGCTGAAGGATGCAGAAATGCATTCGGAAAGAATGGGCTCTCTTATTGATAATGTTAACCAAGCCAAAGCAAAAGTAATTGAAGGGTTTGAGGAGCGCGGTTCTGATAAAGATGGAAGCGCTGGCGCCGAGTCTGAGCAAATCACCCAGTGGCGCAAGGAAATAGCCGCCCTGCAGCAGCAGATGATGGAATCGCCCGGCAAAAACGTGGCCCCCATTCTTGCAGAAATAAGCACTCTGAAAGAAAAAATCGCCAATAGCGAAAACCCTGTTGTAGGCGCCAACGACAAAAACACCACCGCCACTCAAGAAAACACCCGCGCACTCACAGCCGCTGCGGCAGCGTTGAGCGGTCAGAAGGGTGGCAACACTGCGTGGCAAAAGATCTTTGGCTCGCCGGATGAAGGCAAAAAGCAGGGCGACAAGCTTGATAAAAACTTCATCCGGGCCGCACAGAGCTACCGTAACGCCATGGCTAAAGGGTCAACGGGCGCGGCTGAAAAAGCGGCCAACCGAATGCAGGAAGTGCTTGAGTCATTCCAGCGCAACCCCTTTGGTCATTCCAGCTTGAACGGGCGGGGCATCAGTACAGGGCGTGCTGATGAGTATGACGTGACCGGCATGCAGGCCGTCATGAAAAAGCTATTGGATGGCGAAGGCAAAAGCAAAGACCTCGGCACGCTAACCCTCAATATGCAGTCAGACAAAGGCACGAACTCGGCCACCGTTAATGGCGACTCAGCCGAGCTTCAGAACGTGCTCAGCTTTTTCCAACGCGCCGCCGCCGCAACCCCCGGAGCCTAACGCATGGCCACCAACAGTAATTTCAAACTCCATACCGACGCTGCGCTCACCACCGAAATGACCAGCATCAAAGACCTGGCCCACAACGCCAACCTGAACGACAACCCCAAAGACTTCATCGTCTACCTGGGCAACAAGATCGACGATCCGCTGGATGCCGGGTCCATCACCCTGCTGAACGAAACCAATCCGGATGTAGACCCAATCCTCTTCTACGCCGAGGACGTTGCACCCGGGGCCGGGCACTCCGTTAATGAAATCACCCTGGCCCTCAGTGCAGCCGCGCTGGGGACCAACAACGCAGGCGATCCGTTGCCGCTGGGTACTCGGGTGCGCAGCGGTGTGAGTAACGCCGTGGCCATCCATGTGCGCTCCATCAATACCGTGACAGAGCTCAGCATCTCCGACGAAATCGAATTCTGGCTGTCATCCACCATCGAGACAGAAACCGCAGCGTTGCCATAACCCATGCCACTGAATACATACACCATCAACAGCCACACCCTGGGCGGTGCGCCGGCGTCGTTCGGTACACGCTACCCCGCGCGCAAGCTGCTCACCCTGCGGCAATCGGTGTATGTTGAGCGGCCTGCACGCAAACTGCTTACACTGCGCCAGTGGGTCGCGTTCCGCGTAACGCCGGCACGCAAGCTGCTCACGCTGCGTCAGCAAGTGGTGCAAACGGTTAACCACCCGGCTCGCAAACTGCTCACCCTGCGGCAAGTGGTTCAGCGCCGTGTGCCGGCCCGCCGGTTGCTTACGTTGCGTCAGCAGGTGTTCGACCCCACCGCACCGGTTACAACCAAAGTGCCGGCAGCCCGTGTTGTCATCGGCAAAAAGGATGTCACCAGCCAGACCAAGCTGATGAGTCAAATCGTCATCAACCACGGTGAAGACCAGCCCAGCACCGCCGCTTTCCACCTGCGGTTTGAAGTGAATGCACCCATTAGCATTCCGGCGTTTCACGGTAAAACCGTTGAGATTTATACCTACACAGACCCGACCGACGCGAACAGCGAACTCGAACGGCTGTTCACCGGTGAAGTGAACGATGCCCGTTACGATCGCAACACCCGCGCCGTGGTATTCGACTGCTCAAACCTGCGGGGCGAACAGCTGGGCGAAGAAGACCAGCAAGAGCTGCTGCAGCTGACCCAGGCCGTCTACTCCGAGATGACCCAGAAAGAGGGCGCCGAGGGCAACGAATTCGTCAACGAAATGATGAAAACCGTCGCCGGCAGCCTGGGTTACACCCGTGAAGGGGATCTGTACTACTACTCCTGGGGCACAGACGGCAAGCCCGTCGACTGGACATTCACCGACGCGGATGTGCACCGCAACGATATCACTGTCGATTTCCAAACCCGCGATCAGATCAAAAACACCGTCAGTATCAGCCTGGAATACCGCTACTACGCGCTGCGCACCGTCACAACAACGGTAAAGGGCGTTAAGGGACTGCAGGATTTCTTCAGTGACGGCAAAGGCTCGTTCCTGCGCGAAAGCCTGGTAGACCGCATTCAAAACGGCTTTTCGCCCTGGTTTGCCATCGACTATGAGCTCTATAACACCCCGCCAGTCGGCAAGTACGGCAGTATCGGGGTGGTGCGCCAACGGCTCGACCGCGGCATGGGCTACACCGCCAACCTGGAGCGCTACATTGCACAGCCCGTAACCGAGCACTACGAAATCACGGTGACCGCGCCCCAGTCCGTGCGCGCATACCGCAAAGAAGTAAAAGGCACCGCGCTGTCGTTTGCTATTGAAAGCGACTTCGACACAGCGACGTTTGAAGACCGCGAAGCGGTGTACGCAGAACAAACCATGCAGCGCCCGGCCCGTTGGACCCAATGGCCCACCGGCGGCACTATCGAGCGTTGGGCAGATGCCGTCGCAACCGCTACATACCTGGCCCCAACAACCGACGGCGGCCAAATCCCCGTTGCCGACGACAAGCGTCCGTTGTTCAACGCCGGCTTTGGCGTCTCAGTCAAAATCGGGGCGAAGGAGATCATTCAGAGCCACCGGCAGAACTACATCGATATTGTGTGCCGTAAACGGATAATCCCGGCACAAATCGGACAGGTGGCACACATCAACACCCGCGTGCCCAATGCCATTGGCCAGATCACGGGGCTCACCTACATCATCGGTGACGGCATCCGTGACACCCGTGTGCGCACCTCAATCAGCTACATGGATGATAACGGCGCGGTACCGGCACCCAACTGGGATCTGCCCCCTGTGCCAGCGCTGGAACTGCCGCAAGACAGAACCGCCATCACCTCGCCCATGATTGAAGGCAGCCTGTACACGAAAGGCTGGGGGCCAGGGCTTTCAGCTCAAGCGACCCCGCTAATACGTTCCATCAACTACAACACCGAAGACAGCAGCCTGGATGTAAGCGCCGGTGAGGTGCCCGAGCAGCTGATAGACGAAGCTGAAACCAAGGCCGCGCACACATTCGAAGTGCCGCTGGAAAACGCCGACATCACCCTGATTAACGGTTGGTAACATGGATACCACATCACTCAAACTCCTGGCCCAGGCCGTGCAGAAAATGGCCTGGACGCCCGAGGCTGTGCGCAGCAACCTGCGCGCACTCCGCTCCCGCGGCATCCTGCCCGAAATCACCACCCGCTGCTTCGCCGGTGAAGAGGATGAGAATGCCTGCTGCAATCCGGAATCAGACGTGCCTGACGAAGATGAAGACGGCGACGGCAACGACGGCACCATCGACGGCGAACGCCCGGATGATGGCGAAAACGAAAAAGGCATGGACGGCCGGTACCGAGGCCCGGATGGTGAACTCGTGCCCTGGGAAGCGGCGACGGAGTGTGTGCCGGATGATAGCTGGGAAGCGGGGTATTTTTGGACTGGTTCTGGATCGTTTGGTGTCACCGGAAAGTACCCTTCACCTCGTGCGTTATATGCTGCGTTTCCGGATAGAGTGATTGTTTTCAACACGCAAGAGGGGCCAGTGTATGGCACTAAATATGACTGGGGGTATGAAAGTGAAACATTGACCTACATACGATACCTTGTTGAATCTAGCGGCAGTCCAACAGCGCCTTCAAGCATGGGTAATAGGGGGCTTTGCTCCGGGCCTAATGCACAAGAATCCTACTGTACTTTGACAGAGCCGCCCTGTGTCGAAGGGGAAGAAGACTGGCCCTCCGACGGTAAGTGCCAAGAAGCCCTGATCAACGGCAAATACGTCCCCCATCCGAAAGACCCGGATTGTGCGAGCAAGGCCCCAAAAGATAACCAGATCATGTGCCAGGGAGAGGGCGAAGCCAGGCGCTGTATCGCCTACATCCCGATGAAAGGTGGCGGGCACATGCGTATTGATGTCGACCCGGCCACCCGGCTGCCCACCAGTGATAGCGTCGTCCAATACTGGGGCAGTGATGCCAAATACGACCGCTCAGAGTCCTACTACTACCGCAACGTTCAAAACAAAGCTTATTCCCCCGACAGCATCCCCGGCACCTGGAACTGACCATGCGACACTACACCGATAACTACATCGCCCAGCTGACGGCACCGGTAACCGCCGGCGATGGCACCCTGCAGGTGGATAACCCGCCTGTATTGCCCACCGGTAAATACCTGGTTGTCACACTCACCGACAGCAACGACCCATCTGTAGCTCCCACAAAGCTGGAAATCGTCACAATCACCAGCGTCAGCAGTAACACGCTCACATTGGAGGCCGGTACCGTAAACAGCTGGGCAATCGATGATTACGTTGATGAGCGCCTCACCGCCTCCAGCCTGCTGCTACTCGATGGCCCTGAGCTACTGCGTTACCGGGAGAAAACCGGCACGGCATCCAGTGGTGCTATCACAACAGCTGCTGGACCGGTGCAGGATATCGATCTGACGGTGCTTGAAAACACCACGCTGTCGTTTCCGGATCTGCAAGACGGACAGAATGTCACGCTGCATGTGACTGGATTGGATAGCGGCTGGACGCTGGCGTTTCCTGCAGGCGCGAAGACACCGGCGTTTCCGGATCTGTCGGCGGCGGTGGAGGCAGTGTTTCAAGTCTGGAAGAAGGGCGCGCAAATTTATATAAGTTCACCACAGGTGTATAGCTGATGTTGGGTGCAAAACTAAGAGCAGGAGTGATTATTGAAGGTGGCACTGGTGGTATTAGTGCCCCCCACTGGAGGCTTTCGTTCAAAGACGGTAGCAGATCAAGGGACCGTATCAATGAACTAATTCTGTTTGACCCGCAAGGGGCTGACGTGAGTGTTAGCGGCACACCCTCGGCCTCTTCAGTTTACTCAAATTGGTATCCAAGCCGGGCCTTCAATAAAACGTTGTCAGGCGGCGATTTTATGTCGGGTTCTGCTTACTCGTGGTTAAGATACTCGATCCCCTTTAGTGTGACAGTTGCCGAATATGAAGTGTGGGCGGCTGAAGGCTACGGAAGCCCCTCGTCGTGGGATTTGGAATACTCATTAGACGGAACTTCTTGGCAGGTTGCGCACGAAGTTCGAGGTCTGCCGAACTATAATCAGCACGAAGTTAACAGGTTTACCATATGAAACCTAAGTACTCCGATGGGACAAGCGTTAAGACGTTTGAACAGATCAAGTCTGCATATCCCAACTTTATCATTCACCGTGACCACCCTGAAAACTGGCCAAATGGGCCGTGGGCTCAGGTGCTTCCGGAACCCGTTCAACCGACATTGCCAGCACTTGCTGATTACAAGGCCAACGCCCATCGCGAGCTGGTTTACATATTCAATGCACTGGCAGATGACATAGCAGGCCTGTACCCCTGGTTCGAGCGTGACACATGGAAAGACCAGGAATATGAAGCCCTCACGTATCAGAGCTGGGTTAATAACGGCAGTACAGGTGCAGCACCCAGCACGCCAACGCTCACCGGCATCAGCTCCGCCCGCGGCATCGCGTTGCCCGAATTGGTTTCACGTGTGATCGAAAACTCGAATGCCTGGCGGCAGGTGGCCCCTCAACTGGCGGGCCAACGACAAGCGTATGCTGATCAGATTGAGGCTGCAGCGGATCATGCCGCTGTAGATAGCGTGCTCGAATTCGCCAGGGCGGCAACCGTCAGCCAAGCGGCGTAACCTTTTTTCTTGTCTGCAATTTGCTACCATTGCAGCCGGTGAGCGCGAAAGCGCAGGAAGTTCACCGCCCCCACTATTCAGGAAAAGGAACCCCCATGCGTCTCGTTACCGCCGTTTCAACCGCCATTCTAGCCGCTGCCGTTTCACTGCCCGCCACCGCTGCCAGCGTCCGCATCGACAACAAGATCATCAGCACCGGCAAGCCCGCTTCAGAGCTATCCTCTCTGGGCCGTCGCACCTACAGCGAAATGGGCCGTGTGTGCAAGCGCCCATCTAACAGCAGCTGCAGCGATAGCCGTTCAGGCTGGGGCCGCATTTACCAATTCAGCAAAGACGGCCGCAGCTTCACCGCACACGTCTACGACGGCACAATCGTTTACATCAAAGAAAACCGATAACCGCCGAAAGAGCAGGGCGTTATTCGTCTTGCTCCATTACGTTCCATTTGGGGCAAAATTGGGGCAAAAATGAGTCCTGAACTGTCCGCTGCAGTCCGTTCACTTGTTCGCACACCCCGCATTTTATGCGGACTGGAGCGGACTGCGAACATTCACTAAAGGGTTCGAATCCCTCCCTCACCGCCATCTACTTCTTCAGTAGATTCAATCAGTTAGAGGTGGTTCAGCCGGGCTGATATCAAAATGGGAATGCCCTGGGGAATAAACTGGGAATTCTGATCATCTAGGAACGTCCGTTCCGACTTTCAAATCTCGCATTTACACCGGAAAAAAGTGATATCGGCTACTGTTGCTGATTTCAGCTGCAACCCTTTGATCTCTTTGCGTTTGTCTGTCACCTGGAAGCGGTGATGGAGGAGTGTGGCGAGAGGTGACGGGGGCGAGTGCCTACCGTCAGAGTTTGAATATCCCTTCGATAATGCTGTGCATGTCAGCACCGTCTGACTTGATCCATTTGCCGTAGGTGCGTTGGATCATCTCCGTGGTGGTGTGGCGAACGTGGTTAGCAGTGATACCACACCGGTGGACAGCATCTGGCTGATGAAGGTGTGCCGGCATTGGTTCGGGCCACGGTGTCTGACTTTGGCTTTTGTCAGGATGTCGTTGTACCAGCGCCTGATTGACGGGTCGTGCCAGGGGATCTGGTTTTTGCCGTTGCGGAACACGAACCGCACGGACTCTTCTCGGCTGGTCACGTTGTTACGTTCGATCACGGTGATGTCGACCGGTTCCAGCAGTTTTGTATAGCGCATCTGTTGCTTGAGCCAGGAATGGCGGCGCCATTAGCTCGACCGCGCGCACACGGGAGCGCTCTTTCGGTGGGGGCCAGCCTTTGCGTGGATGACTTCGAGACTCTTAGAAAGAGTCAAAAAATTAGTGTGTTCAAACTCACTGAACAAATATCCTTTAATACTGTGAAGAAACTTTATCTCTACCAGTGTTTTTTGACTTATATACTGCAAGATCAGCTTTTTTTATTGCCTCATTTGAGGATTTACAGCCATCAGCAGCAGCTACACCGATACTGACCGTAACCTTACCAGCCATATCGAAGTTTTCAGATCTTACACAAATTAATAAATCTTTAGCTAGAGCTCTTGCTTGCTCTATATCTGAATTAGGTATCAGAACCAAGAACTCCTCACCTCCCCATCGACATAGGTGATCAGATTCTCTCAAGCGGTTATTTAGTGTGTTAACTAATTTGATCAGTACCTGATCTCCCACATCATGCCCATAACGATCATTTATATTTTTAAAGTAATCGGCATCGATCATAATCAAACTGTACATGTCGCCATAGCGAAGGTAGCGAGCATGGGCATCAGAAAGCAACTTTTCAAACTGCCTCCTATTAAGAGCTTTTGTTAAAGGGTCGCGTTGAGCAGCTTGTTTTAGTTCCTCTTCAAGTTGTTTTCGTCTTGAAATTTCTGAGAAACTTATGGCCACAGCACGGATGTTGCTTGTAAGCATTGGGGATAAATAACACCAGTATGGAAGGAGCCCATTTCTGGTTTTCATATAGACCTCGCAGTCCAGACTTGCACTATTGGTAAATAGCACGCTGGAAATAAGCGAGACGATATTACCTTGGGTTTGATCTTCTAAGTTTGAGAACTCATTAATTTTCTTTGAAATCAGTTCAGAAGGGTGCCTGAACCCCAATAACCTTGCAGCAGTAGGGTTTGCATAAATAATAGTATGTTTACTATCGACACATATAATACCGGCGTGACAGCTTTCTAATAACAACTGGTGAAATTTTTCGATTTCTTTCTGCGCAGTTATATCGTGAATTACTCCTAGCATCAGTCTTCTTCCTTTAACTTCGACAGGACCGACGTAGGTTTGAACATCTCTGATGCTTCCATCAGAAGTGATGTGCTGAAAGCTAAGGGGCTTATGCCCACCAGGCCATGAATGCACCTCATGCATAACAGGCAATACATTCTTACCTAGTGTGTTGATTTGCCAAGTATGAAGGGAGCATAGCTCTTCATAATTGTATCCATAAAAGTCTAGAGCACGTTGGTTCGCATCAATAATCCTTCCGTCTTCATCTGGGGCAATGAGGATCATTGGGGCAGCATTAGCCTGAAATATACTCTGGTATAAATCATCACTTTTCAAAGAATCGTTGTGTTTACAAGTTTTTCGAGGAGTGTTTACTGTCTTGCTTTCAACTTTGAGGCTAAGATGAGATTGATCATTATTTTGTTTTGATTCTTCAACTAAAATTGCATCTTGCCCACTCTCCAAGAGGAAAATGCTTAATTTACAAGTCAGAATAGAAATTCTGTCTTTATGATAAATAGTCCAGATTTCTTGTATTGTCTCACCAAGCCTTCAGTTGCTTTTGTAGTCTGAAAGGTTTGGTTGAGAAACGGCGCTAAGCTCCCCGTTTCGCAGCTCAGAGATAGTTGAATCACCCATTAAGTCTTGTGCGGAAGAGTTGCTCCAAATGATCTCTTGTGGAGGAGAACTGTCAGGATTGATGAGCCAAAGTGGGGAATCAATTTGTGAAATTAATTTTTGAAGATCCATACTGAATCGTTTCCGTTAAATGCTATATCGCTATCAGAGCAACAGCTAGTTCATATAAGATTTTGACCTAAATATGCCACTTTTTGGGGTTATAAAGCTAAGGCGACAAAACGGGATATCACCTACTGTTTGATAGAACTCTAGACTTATAGATAATCATCCAAGTTGATTCAAATCAGTTTACCTTTTTATACAAACCGGAAAGTATTCGTAAAATGATGTAGTACCTTGAGCAAACAGCTCCTCGATTTGGCAGCCGGTGACACAGACAGCCAAGGCGTGGCATGAAGTCCTTGACCATAAGTCGACCGATGGGCTTCAAGGTGATTTGGTCCTTGTCGATGGTCGTCAGGAATCGCTCAACAGCGGTATTGATCTGGCCTAGTGCGTTGATCTTTAGTTTGCCCTCGTTGTCGTCGTGGTGAAGCTTTGTTGCTTCTAGCATGACAGGGGTTAGGTCGTGCTGGACTCCGGCATGGACATTCTGAAGTGCTGTGGCTTGTGCGCGTTCGACAGTGTCCATGGTCAGGCTAACCAAGGTCTTGAGATATGCTTCTGGGAGCTTATGAGTGCCAAGGCTCTTGGTGATCATTTTCTTACCATTGAACAGGCCGGCGCAGTCCTTTGGAACGCGCCAGTTACATAGCCAAATGCCCTTGCGTTGAACGAGATACTTGGTGTCTGACATGGCGGCATTTAGGTAAAAGTTGACGTTAAAGTTGACACCATATCCCTCTGTATCCCTTATGTCAGCTGGTTTATGGCGTGATGGGTTGGTTTTATGTGCTTGGCTAGGTCTCCCTCCCTCACCGCCATCGAATTCAGAAGCCCTGTTGCGGAAACTCAACAGGGCTTTTTCGTTTATGATCATTGGCAATACGCCTCCCTTCAGGGTGCTGTTCTGACACCTGCAAGCTTTCTTGCTTGACGCTTATCACACCTGAGCTTGTATGAGGCCGAGGTAGCGTTTCACTTTGCTGACGTTTATGCCTTAATGCCGAGATGGCCAATGTGAGGGTGTCTTATGCAGCGGTTTGCCTACGAATACCTTGTAATCCCCATTGCGATTATGTTGCTGACGGGCAGCTACTGGCTCGACCTGTCCCGAAGCGAAGCGGCGCACACCATATTGATGCAAGAAGAGGCGCTATTGCTGGAGCAGCGCCACCAGTCTCTGCGCGATTCTTTGGAGCGTCCCATGCTGCAGATGCAGGCACTGGGCAATACCCTGTACCGTCTGGCATCAAAGGGGCGCTGGCAGGAAGTTGAAAACGCGCTCTATCTGCTGGCAAGTACCAACCCTGACTACCTGCAATTGCGTTACATTGACCAGCAGGGCCTGGAGCGGGTGCGCATAAATCACTATTCCATCGGTGAGCCGGCCTTGGTACCGGTCAGTCAACTGCAGCCCAAGCATGACCGACCCTACACCCAGCGAATGTTGAAGTTGCCTGCGGGGCACTTTTATCTCTCTCGGCTCGATTTGAACGTTGAGCAGGGGAGCATCCAGATCCCGTTGCAGCCGACTCTGCGTATCGGGATGCGTCTGGCGGACCAGTCGGCCCAAGGTTCTGGCTTTCTGATCATTAACCTCAACGCCCGCAAACTCCTGCATGAGCTGCGTGGTGATCACGATGTTCATCTGTTTAATACCTATATGCTCAATAGTGACGCTGACTGGCTTAGCGCACCGGAAGAGGACCTGGCATGGCGGACCCAGTTGGGACATGGGCACGGGTTGTATACTTACCCCGATGCGCCTGACGTCAAACTGGATGCTATTACTCAATCAACAGAAGCCCGGGGCAAGCAGGCGGGCCATTGGCTGATAACGCCCGTATCGATCGACTTTGATTTTGCCTTTCCGGTACATAAGGACGAAAAGTGGTTTCTTGCCAGTCATTTGAATAACGAAGGCATGACATCCTTGTTGCCTGACAAGGGGACTTTCAGGGCGATGATATTGAGTGCTCCGCTGGGGGCGCTGGTGTTGTTTTTTGCCCTCCGATCCATGCGTCGAAGTCGAGAAGTGGCTGAACTGGCGCGCCTGGAAGTACGGGAAAGCCATGAGCAATCGGAAATACTGGAGCACAACGTTCAGCGGCGTACCCGTCAGTTACGCGAGGCACTCGCATTTATTGAAACCCTGACGGATCATCTGCCGGTGCTGATCGCGGCCTGGGGTCGTGATTTCCGCTGCCAGTTTATTAACTCCACCTGTGCCGACTGGTTTGAGCTGAGCAAGGCCGAGGCGCTGAACATGACGCTGGCCGAATGCATGGGGGAGGAGCGCTTTGAGTCCCGCCGCGCCCTGCTGGATAAAGTGCTTCAGGGTGAATCCGCGTCGCTGGAAACGCTTTATCCGCACCCGAACGGAGGGGTGCGCCTGTTGTTGGTGCGTTATTTACCGCTCTCGGGTGGTGAGCGTGGCTTTATCATGATCGTGGAAGATATTACTGATCAACGCCAGGCTGATCAGGTGCTGCGTGACCGTACCCATGAGGCCGAGCAGGCCGCAGAGGCCAAGCAGAGCTTTCTTGCCAATATGAGCCATGAGGTGCGCACCCCCATGAATGCGATTCTGGGGATGTTGCAGCTGTTACTGGATACCGGGATGACTGAGGCGCAGCGCAACTATGCGGCTAAGGCCTATCAGGCATCTGAGTCCCTGCTGCGGATTCTCAATGAAATCCTGGATCTTTCAAAGCTTGAAGCGGGGCGTGTCAGTATCGAGAAAACGCCTTTCGACCTGGAAGAACTGGTACAGCGCTCGGCAGATCTGTTTGCGCTGGAAGCCGAGCGCAAGGGGCTGAACCTTAGTGTCGAGATTGACCCGCAACTGCCGCGGCAGCTGTTGGGAGATTCGCTTCGTTTAGGGCAAATACTGTCCAATCTGATGGGTAATGCCATCAAGTTTACCCATCAGGGTGAAATCTGTTTGAGCATGGAGCTGTTGTCGGAGCATGAGTCCAGTGCACAGCTGGCGATATCGATTGCTGACACCGGTGTGGGCATGACCGATGAGCAGCTGCAGCGGATTTTTCAGGCCTTTAATCAGGGTGAAGATTCAACTGCCCGTCGATACGGGGGCACCGGGTTGGGCCTGGCGATCAGCCGTGCTTTGGCCGAAGCCATGGGCGGAGAACTCTCAGTAGATAGCCATCCGGGCATGGGCAGCGTGTTTACCCTGAAAATCGCGCTGGAGGTGCCCGAGCAAAGCCGTCGATATGCCGATTTGAGATTGCCTGAACTCAGTGTTTATCTGCCACACGCAGGTAACACAGCCTCCATCGAAAGCCTGCATCAATTGCTGGTGTATTGGGACGTGGAGGCTTTACCCTACCCGGCAGATTGGCAGGATGCTTTGGGCCGTGCCGACCGGCAGCACGCGTTGATTCTGCTGGGGGATAAACAGCTTGATTCTGCTCCAGTACAAGCCGCTTTGTCCGCAGCCGAAATGAATCCGGGCATTGCGGCCAGGCTGCGCTTGATTGTGCTGCTACCGCCAGGACACGTGATTCCCTGTGGACGTGATGTAAAAGGTGTCAGTGTTTACTGCCTGCCTGGGCCACAAACACCGGCACGGCTGTTCGCGGCGCTGAGTGGCGAATTTAGTCAGCCTGAGTCCTTGTCGATACAACCTGAACCAGAGCCGGTGACAAAGGGGCTGCAAACATTTTCGTCATTGCACCTGTTGGTTGTGGATGACCTGGCCGTTAACCGTGAAGTGGTGGTACACCTGTTGCACAAGCTGGGTGTGACCTGTGATGAGGCAGAGTCCGGTGAGCAGGCAATAGAGCGGGTGACCCAAGGGCGTTACGATGCGATTCTGATGGATGTATATATGGATGGCATGACCGGCTACGAGGCAACCCGTGCTCTGCCGGATGGCGCACCACCGGTGATCGGTTTGTCCGCTTCAGTGCTGGAGCGGGACCAGGAAGCGGCGCGTGAGGCAGGCATGGTCGATTACCTGGGTAAGCCCGTGGTGCTGGAAGATCTGCATGATGCCCTGTCCAGGCTGTTCGGTGCAGAGGCCTGCGAGTCTGCTGAAGCGCTACATGAAAAGGCCCCCGAAAACGCGTCCCTGTCTGTTTCTGTATCGACAAATGGTGTGACCGACTGGAAAGACAAC
Source organism: Marinobacterium stanieri (assembly GCF_900155945.1). Classification (GTDB taxonomy): domain Bacteria; phylum Pseudomonadota; class Gammaproteobacteria; order Pseudomonadales; family Balneatricaceae; genus Marinobacterium; species Marinobacterium stanieri. The sequence goes on along the minus strand of NZ_FTMN01000002.1, from coordinate 365,170 downwards.
CTGCCCGAATTTATTGATCGCGACCGGGTGCAGCATCAATTCGGGGATGATGAAGAGATCTACATGGCTTGTCTGGCCTCCTTTGCATCCAGTCTTGATGAACTGGCGGCCACTCTGGAGCAGGCTATTACCACAGACAGTGATACGCTGGCTGGTGTTGCACACCGGATCAAGGGCGGTGCCGGCACCGTTGCCAACCGAGAACTGGAGCAACGCAGTCAGGCGGTGGAAGCCGAGCTGAGAACCAGCGGTGATGCTGAAGCTGCCCGCTCGCTGTTGCAGCTGTTGAAGCAGCAGCGTGAACAGCTGGCGGAGCTGGACCTGGCTGAATACACCCTTTGATGTCGCCATTTGCATGGCAGCTTGCTGGCATTTACCTATACTGAAGTGATTCAGGTTCCGGACGACCTGCCAGACGTGCGTGCAGGGTCAAGCGAAGGGAAAGGTACATGCAACGACGTCAATTCCTCCGCAAGGCGGGAATGGTAGCGGCTTCGGGCCTAGCGTCAGCGGGCTTTCCCGCTATTGTTTCGGCGGTCAATCGCAAACCCACCATTCGGGTGCTGGGTACTCATGTGACCTTGCAGGAAGCAATACGTCAGCGTGCCGAGCAGGATCTGGGCATCAATATCGAGTTTCATCCCGGCGGCAGTGCTGGTGTCCTGCTGCGCGCCTCAACCAACCCTCAGTCCTTTGATCTTTACGAACAGTGGTCCAACAGTATTCGCATTCTCTGGCAGGCCGGCTCGATTCAGCCTATTGAAATTAGCCGGTTGAAGTACTGGAACGAGATTAACAGCCTGACCAAAACCGGACGCATCTCACCGGATGCCCGTCTGGGTCAGGGGGATGCGCCTTACAAACTACTCTATGTGCAGCCGGAAGGGACGCTGGCGCCAGAGCCAAGCCGCCATATCAGCTTTTTACCTTACGTTCATAACACGGATTCCTTTGGCTACGATTCACGTCGTATAGCCCAGGGCGTGCCTTACGAAACCGAAAGCTGGGGCTGGCTGCTGAACCCTGACTACCACGGCAAGGTGGCCATTGTGAATGCGCCGACTATCGGCCTGTTCGACCTGGCGTTGGCGGTGCAGGCACGTGGGCTGATGCAGTTTGCCGATATTGGCAATATGAGCCGTACCGAGTTGGACCTGCTGTTTGAAATTGCCGTTGAGTACAAGCGCAGGGGGCACTTTCGGGGTGTCTGGTCTTCCGTACCGGCATCGGTTGAGCTTATGCAGAATGAAGAGGTCTGGATTCAGAGCATGTTTTCCCCAGGTGTCAGCAGCCTTAATGGCATGGGGGTTCCCTGTGTCTATGCTGCTCCTAGGGAAGGCTACCGAGCCTGGCATGGCGTGATGTGCCTGTCGTCTCACTGTGAGGGCGAGCGCAAGGAGGCGGCCTATGCCTTTATGAACTGGTGGCTGTCCGGCTGGCCCGGTGCGTTTATTGCCCGCCAGGGCTATTACATCGCCAACCCGGAGCGCTCACGTCGCTTCATGAGTGCCGCCGAGTGGGACTACTGGTATGAGGGAGAGCCAGCGGCCCAGCGTTTGAAAGGGACTGACGGACGGTTTTCTGTTGCCGAGGGTGAAGTACGTACCGGCGGTTCCTATCAGCAGCGATTCGAGAATATAGCGGTATGGAATACGGTCATGGATAACTACGAGTACACCCTGATCAAGTGGAAAGAGTTTTTGCTGGCCTGATCATGGTGAGCACTTTCTATTTCAAGTTGCGTACACGCATTTACGCCGGTTACATCATCACCGGGGGAATAGCCCTGCTGATGGTGTTGCTGGCCTATTTCAGCGTGATGTCACTGTTTGGTGAGTTCAAGCACTTTACCGAGCATGGCGAAAGTGCGCTCAGAGGGCAGGAACTGTCGCGTAATGTGGTTGAACTGCAGCGCTCGGCCGACCTGTTCATGCAGGACGGTCAGGTGTCCGGTGCCCGTCAGGCGGCTTATATCAGTGAGCGGGTGCAGCGGATCCTGCTGCAGCTGGAGCAGGGTGGCCAGCCTGAAGTGCAGGAGCGGGTCGAGTCGATTCGCCAGCACCTGAATATCTACACCAGTACCTTTGAGGACGTGAAGCGCCAGCGTCAGCGGCGTGCCGAACTGGTTGAACAGCGTATTGCCGATCACGCCAGTGAAGTGAATCGTCTGCTGCAAGCCTACCGCCGCCTGCAGGGCAGCGGTCGAGCAGCGCCGGTTGACCAGCTGGCAGAGCTCGAAACCGCTTTGCTGAGGGTGGAGCAGGGGGCCTCACGTTATTTTTATACGCTGGATGGGCGCCATATCACGCGGATGCAGCAGTGGATGCGGGAAAGCCGTCAGCTGATGTCAGGCTTTGCCCTGCTGGAGATCCGCCCCGAAGCTCAGGCATTGCTGGATGCGATGCTGCAATCTCTGCAGAACTACGAAGCCGTGATACTGGAAGCGGTTCAACGCACGCGCGGGTATATGTATCTGGTCAATGTGGTGATGGCCGCGGAAGCGGATGAGATGCTGTACCAGACCCAGTATCTGGCCGAACTGATACAGGCTGAAATGAAAAACATCGAAGAGCAGGCGGTGGCGGAAATGCGCTGGACCGGGCAATGGGTGCTCTGGATCTGCCTGGGCCTTCTGGTGCTGGTTCTGCTGTTGTCCTATCTCATCGGGCATAGCGTGGCGGACCCGATCCGGTCATTGGCCAAAACCTTTATGGATCTGGCACGGGGCAAGGACAGTACCAGCATCGAGCGTCAGGATGCGGACGATGAGTTGGGCGAGCTGGCACGTGCCGCCGAGGTATTCAGGTCCAAGAATCAGGAAACCCGGCAACTGCTGGCCAGCTTTCAGGCGCTCAGCAGTGAACTGGAACAGAAGGTTGCTGATCGTACCCAGGAGCTGGAACAGGCCAATGCGCGGCTGGAAGCGCTGTCCAATACCGATAGCCTGACGGGGCTGGCCAACCGGCGCCTGTTTGATCAGGTGCTGGAGCGAGAGTGGGCGCGGGTTGAGCGCAGCGGAGAGCCCTTGGCTGCGATCATGATGGATGTGGACTACTTCAAACTCTATAACGACCACTATGGTCACTTGGCTGGTGATGATTGTCTCAAGGCCATCGCGGACGAACTCCAGCTACAGTTGAAACGGGCAACGGATCTGGCGGCCCGGTATGGCGGTGAAGAGTTTGTGATGTTGCTGCAAAACACCGATCTGGAAGGGGCGCTGCGGGTGGCAGAGAGTATCCGTCAGGCCGTTGAGCAGCTGCACCTGCCTCATGTTGAATCGCCGATGGGGCAGGTCAGTTTGAGTCTGGGCGTTGCCCTGCATACCCGTGACTGCCCCGCACAGGACCGACACTGGCTGGTGCGCCAGGCCGATGAGGCGCTCTACTGTGCCAAGGAAGGTGGCCGCAACCGGGTTTGCGCCTGGCCGCAGGTGGGCAGTATTGGCCGCTCGGAGTCGTCATCCGGCCGTTCTGATCATTGAGTGCGCTGGTAGCGCCGCTCGGGACGACCCACACTGCCGTAATTGACGCTAGCTTCCAATTCACGTGTGCTGACCAGGTATTCCAGGTACCGGCGTGCGGTGGTGCGGCTGGCGCCGATGGTGGCGCCCACTTCTTCGGCATTTTGAGATGCGTCGGTGGCAGCAAAAACAGCTCTCACTTTCTCCAGTGTCAGTGCATCCACTCCTTTGGGAAGGCGCTGTTCTGTTGTGTCAGGCGCTGCCGTGTCGGCTTGTGGCACCTTGCTTCGGGGCAGCAGGCTGTCCACGTCTGACTGAGCCAGGGATTCCATCGACCGCAGCCGTTCCAGGTGGCGGGCATATTCCTGCAGGGCATCGCGCAGGCGTTCAAACACCAGTGGTTTGAGAATGTAATCAAATACACCGCCCCTGAGTGCTTCACGCAGGGTGTCGACTTCCCGGGCGGCGGTAATCAGGATTACGTCGGTGGCGTTGTTCTGAGTGCGCATTTCCCGCAGCAGGTCCAGTCCGGTGCCGTTGGGGAACTGGATGTCCAGCAGCAGAAGTTCTGGCTGCATGACATCCACCAGGTCCCGGGCGGTATCCAGACTGTGAGCCAGCCCAACCAGCTCAAAACCGTCAATGCGCTCAAGGAAGCGCTGCTGGATCTCGGCGATTTGCGGGTCATCTTCGGCAACCACAACGCGAATGGGATTAGTCATTGGCGGCTCCTGTCATCGGTGAGGGCTTCACTGCCTGTTGCTTGGGAATGTACACGGTAAAACGGCTGCCCTCAGGGTCGCCGGGCTCTATGGTGATGGTGCCGTTCAATTGCTGCAAGAGGCTGTTGACCAGGTGTAACCCCAGACCATGACCGGCGCGCGCCTTGCTGGTGAATCCCTTGGTAAAGATCAACGCCTGTTGATCATCAGGGATGCCGGGGCCGCGGTCCTCTATCTCAAAAATGAGATCATCGCCCAGATCGGTCATGGTCAGCAGAATCGGCTTGCCGTGACCACCGTGATTGAGGGTCGCTTCAAAGGCGTTGTCGAGCAGATTACCCAGGATACTGACCAGTTGTTCGCGCGGTATCCACTCGGGCAGGTCACGCATTTGGCTGTCAGGGTCGATCTCAAGCACCAGACCCAGCTCACGCGCACGGTTGTATTTACCCAGCAGGCAGCCGGCCAGTACCGGGTCAGGCACCGCTTCCACCAGCAGGTGAATCAGTGCCTGATGATCGCGGGTTTCCTGACCGATAATGGCCAGGGCCTTGTCGTTGGCACCGATCTGAATCAGCCCCGCAATGGTGTGCAGTTTATTGGAATACTCATGGGCCTGGCTGCGCAGGCTGTCAGCATATTGCTGGATACGGCTGAGCTTCTGGCCCAGTTGGTGCAGTTCGTCCTTGCGCCGGAAACTGGAGACCACCCCGACCACCTTGCCAGACTGGTGCAAGGGTACTCGGTTTACAATTAGCACCCGGTCACCCACGCGGATCTCCTGGTCGAACTGAGCCTGATCGCTGGTGAGGACTTCGGGCATGCGCGAATTGGGCAGCAGGTCTGTTACCGGCTTGCCGATAATGTTCTGTTCGTTGGGCAGGTCCAGAATGGACAAAGCGGCCTGGTTGACGGTAGTGATTTCGCCGCGGGTGTTGATGGCGATGATGCCCTCTCGCACGGATTGCAGGGTAGCGTTGCGTTCCTGGAAGAGACGGCCGATCTCCTCGGGTTCCAGGCCAAAGATCGCTTTCTTGAAGTGGCTGGCAAACCATACTGCGGTTAAAACACTGAACGCGAATGCCAGCAGGATCACCATGGTCATGGTCAGGCGATAGCGGCTGATATAAAGATCCACTTTGTCGAGCAGGTAACCAACGGAGACGAGCCCTATCACCTGTTCCCCGGCGGCATCATAAATGGGGGCACGTGCGCGCATTGATAGCCCCAGGCTACCCTCGGCGCGGGTAACCTGGGCCAGACCATACGCCAGGGTCGGCGACACGGCATCATCGTCATCATCTGACATGGAGAAGCCAAGGCGTTCAGGGTTGGGATGCGCCAGCCGTAAGCCGTTGCGGTCGCCAATGACGACAAACAGTGCCTGGGTTTTATCCGCCAGGGTAAGGCTCAGGGGCTGTAACTCGGTGCTGTCGCCGGTCTCAACAGACTGAATCACCTGGGGAATACTGGCGATGGTTTTGGCTACATGCAGGGCACGTTCTCCCATCTGCTCTTCCAGTGCCGAGGTCAGGTAGTGCAGGGCAAACAGACCCAAAGCACCGGTCTGCAGCAGGGCGATTAACCCCAGCAGCAACACCATGCGGGTTTTCAGAGGAAAGCGGCGGATCGAGAGTTTCATAAACAGGCTCTTTTTTACTGCTCGATGTTAACTCTAGCTGACATTCAAGGCCCGTGAACAGAATGAACAAAATGGTTTTTAAAGACTAAAAGCTCTTTAAATTCATAAACTTTTTTAACCGAGAGCGGGTGCCTAGTCTTACCTCCAACCAATACAAAAATAATGAGGTACAGGCTATGCGCTCTAAAATGCTTTCTTTCCGTCGCTCCACCGTTCTGGCCACTGCACTGGCATCCTGTCTGACTGCCGGCGTGGCTCAGGCTGAAGTTGATACTATCCACTTCCTCATCCCCGGTGGCGCCGGTGGTGGTTGGGATGGTACTGCACGTGGTACCGGTGAAGCGCTGCAGAAGTCTGGTCTGGTTGAGACCATCTCCTACGAAAACCTGTCCGGCGGCGGCGGTGGCAAGGCGATTGCCCACCTGATCGAAGTGGCCGAGCAGTCAGAAGACACGCTGATGGTCAACTCGACTCCGATCGTCATCCGTTCCCTGTCAAAAGTATTCCCGCAGTCCTTCCGCGACCTGACACCCGTTGCCGCAACTATCGGTGATTTCGGTGCGTTTGTGGTCAAGGCTGACTCTGAATACACCAGCTTCAACCAGCTGGCCGATGCCTACCTGGAGAACCCGCGTTCCGTGACCGTCGTGGGCGGTTCTGCACGAGGCAGCATGGACCACCTGGTCGCTGCTCAGGCATTCAAGGCCGCCGGCGGTGATCCGCGCATGGTCAAATACCTGGCCTATGATGCCGGTGGCAAGGCGATGGCAGGTCTGCTGTCCGGTGAAGCGGATGTGCTGTCCACCGGTTTCAGTGAAGCACTGGCGCTGGCCGAAGCGGGTGAAGTTCGCATCCTGGCGATGACCGGCCCTGAGCGTTCCAGCGCTGCTGCCGATGTGCCAACGCTGAAAGAGCTGGGCTACGACGCCACCTTTGTCAACTGGCGTGGCTTCTTCGCAGCGCCGGGTCTGGCCGAGAGCAAGCGTGACGAGTTTATCGCGGTGCTGGAGAAAATGTACGGTACCGAAGAGTGGGCGAAAGTGCGCGACCGCAATGGTTGGGCCGAAGACTTCCGTCCGGGTGATGAATTTGTTGCCTTCCTTGAGCAGCAGGAACAGGAGATCGGTGATCTGATGCGCGAACTGGGCTTCCTGCGCTGATCATCCGGGCCTGCACTCTGACATGAGTGCGGGCCACTCCCTTTTGACCCCCTCGATTTACCCCGCTCCAACGAGGACTCGATCATGACTATTTCCAAGGATCACATCGGTGGTCTGGTATTTCTCTGTTTGTCGGTGGCCTATGGCTACTACACAGGTGATATACCGCTGCTGCCGGGTGATGAATTTGCTCCCTTTAACGCTCAATCTCTGCCCAGTGCTCTGGCAGTCCTCGGTGGGATTCTTTCGGTTGCCCTGATCGTCACCGCCGACCGCTCTGCCGAAGGCCGTGTGAAACTGGCCGGCTATGACTTCTGGCTGGTGGGTAAGCTGCTGGTACTGGTAATGCTGCTGGGCTTTGTCCTGCCCTGGCTTGGATTCCTGCTCTCCACCATCCTGTTCCTGATGGGAGGCTACTGGATTCTGGGTGTACGCAAGGTCAAAACCCTGCTTCTGGCCTCTGTGCCGTTCTCGGTAGTGCTCTGGTTCATGCTGGCACAGCTGCTGGATATCTATCTGGCGCCGGGTCGCATCTTTACATCGCTGTTCGGAGGCTGATCTCATGTGGGACGGAATTCTGACCGGTTTGGGCACCGCTGTAATGCCCTTCAATCTGTTGATGGTGGTGGTGGGCTGCTTTGCCGGCACCTTCATCGGCATGCTCCCTGGCCTGGGGCCGATCTCGGCGGTTGCGCTGATGATCCCGGTCACCTACGGCCTTGATCCGGCTTCAGGCATCATCCTGATGGCGGGTGTTTACTACGGCGCCGTATTCGGTGGCTCAACTTCATCCATTCTGGTGAATGCGCCGGGCTGTGCCAGTACTGTTGTGACCGCGTTTGACGGCTTTCCGCTGGCGCAGAAAAATCAGGCGGGCAAGGCGCTGGCGCTGGCCGCGTACTCATCCTTTACCGGTGGCACCATCGGTGCCCTGATTCTGCTGTTTGCCGCACCTGCACTGGCTTCGGTTTCGCTGAGCTTCCAGTCCGGTGACTACTTTGCCCTGATGCTGCTGGGTCTGACCGCTGTCGCTGCGTTCTCTGGCAAGGGGCAGGTCATCAAAGCGCTGTTAATGACCATTTTCGGTCTGATGATCGCCACGGTGGGCACGGATATTACCTCGGGTGCGACCCGCTTTACCTTTGGCAGTGTCGACCTGATCGATGGCGTCAGCTTCCTGTTGCTGGCGATGGCAACCTTTGCCCTGACTGAAGTGATCATGACCGTGATGCGCGGCCAGCATGCCGAAGAAGAGCCAGAGATGGATATGGCTTCTTTGGGCAGCATGAAACTGAGCAAGGAAGAGATCAAGGAAGTGGCACCGACCATTGGCCGCTCTTCAGTCTTTGGCTTCCTGGTGGGCGTGCTGCCGGGTGCGGGTGCGACCATCGCTTCGTTCATGGCGTACGGCCTGGAGCGAAACCTGGCATCGGCCAAGGAAAAACTGAAGTTCGGCAAGGGCTCTCTGCGCGGCCTGGCGGCGCCTGAGTCAGCCAACAATGCGGCTTCGACTGGCTCCTTTGTACCTCTGCTGACCCTGGGTATCCCCGGTTCAGGCACCACGGCTATCATGCTGGGCGCATTGATCGCCTATGGCATTCAGCCGGGACCGCGCCTGTTCGTGGATAATCCGGACGTATTCTGGTCGGTGATCATCTCCATGTACTTCGGTAACCTGGTTCTGCTGATCCTGAATCTGCCGCTGATTCCGTATATCTCACGTCTGCTGGCGATTCCGCGTCCGATCCTGATTCCGCTGATCCTGTTCTTCTCGATCACCGGCGTGTATCTGGTCAGCTTCAACACCTTTGATATCTACATGATGGTGTTCATCACCCTGGGTGCGATCTTCCTCAAACTGCTGGAGTTCCCCATGGCGCCCATGCTGTTGGGCTTCATTCTGGGCGGCATTATGGAGAAAAACCTGGGTCGTGCGCTCACCATGTCGGATGGCAGCTTTGCGTTCCTGTGGGACCGTCCGTTGACGCTCACCATCACGACTATCGCCGCCATTGTTCTGCTGTTGCCACTGCTGTCGGCCATGTTCGGCAAAATGCGAGGACGTGGCCTGGAGGTCACAGTGAAAGAGGGCGAAGGATAAGGTTCGATCTGTTGTCTGTCAGCGTGCAAGGGTAGAGCCGGGTTCGTCAGCCTGCCCTGTTTTTCAGCCGGCCTTGTGCCGGCTTTTTTTGTGCGCGCTATTCACTCTGATGCAGTTCGCAGCGGTTACGGCCATTTTGCTTGGCTCTGTACAGTGCCTTGTCGGCATATTTGAGCACTTCATAGGGGTCGTCAGCCTGTAAGGGCCACTCAGCCAAACCGATTGATATGTGCAGTTGGTCAAGCGGGGCGATGGCGTTGGTTTCCACTTCCTGGCGCAGACGCTCGGCCAATACCCAGGCGCTGTCCAGAGAAGAACCCGGCAGGATGATAATGAATTCCTCGCCACCGGCACGACAGATCAGATCATCCTTGCGGAAGCAGTTGCTCATGCGTTCCGCCAGCGCTTTGAGGACCTGGTCGCCCACATCGTGACCGTAAGTGTCATTAATCGCCTTGAAATGGTCCACATCCACTGCCAGTACGCTGAATGGAGTATTGCGGCTATGGTGCAGAGCAATGGCAGATTCAAGGCTGCGTCGGTTACCCAGACCGGTTAAAGGGTCCCTGGCCGCGGCATCCTGCAAACGTCCCAGCTGGCGGTGCACCAGATTGACGCCGGTCAGCATGGCCTGTTTGAGGGAGTCGCTCTCAAAGTACCAGGAACGCACGGAATGGATACGTTTGAGGGTATCTTCATGGTCCAGCGACTGGGCGCTCTCAGCCAGTTTTCGCAGAGGGCTGGCGATCAGGCGTGACAGCCAGAGGATGAGAATGAGCGTGACCAGAACAACGGGTAAGGTGTTGCTGATGACGCGCCACATCTGCTGATTCAGCGTCGTTAGTGTGGCTTTTACCGGTCGCTGGGCGACCACACCCCAGCCTGCCGCCGGTATGGGAGCATAGCCAGCCAGCATGTCCACGCCTTTGCTGTTGATGACGCGGGACATGCCCTGTTCACCCGCTACCACGGCGTCGATGACCGGGTTGACCAACACCTGCTCGCCGACGCGCTCCCGCTTGGGATGGTAGATCAGCCGCTTCTTCTGGTCGACCACGTAGATATAGGAGCCATCCTCATAGAAATGCTTGCCCAGGATGTTACTGAGAATGTTGCGTTCTTTCAGATACAGAGAGCCTGCCAGATACCCCTGGTATTCGCCTGCGGGGGAGAATATCGGGTGTGAGATCAGGACCAGCAGATTACCGGCGGGGGAGATAAAGGGGTCACTGATCATGGGGCGTTGCTCGTCCAGCGCCAGGGCGGTGCTGCTGTCGGTGAGCTGTTCCCCCAGCACGGGCAGGGTATCCGGTGAAATGTTGAGTATCCTGCCCGATGGGTCGATGATCGCTACCGAGCTGAAACTGCCGGACTGACGCATTAATCTCTCGGTCACCTCATGACGCGCTTCAGGCGAGTCCAGCTTGCTGCTGAGCATGCGCGCATTGTAGGCAAGTGTCTGTTGGGCATTGAGCAGGAAGTGTGTGGTGACATCCGCCAGTTTGCTGGCATAGGCGTGGTTGCTGGACAGTGCCTGTTCGATGAGCAGCTGTCGCTGCACTTGATAGCTGGCAAAGAGGCCGTTCACCAGTGTCAGAGCTGCAGTACTGAAAGCCAGGAGCAGGATCAGGTGTTTAAGGTCGAGACGAAACAGATTTCTAACAAACACAGGCAAGGGGCTCCATGATTCGGTACTACTTCACGTCCTTTTGCGTTGGAGAGTCAGTCATTATGCCTTGGCGGCGGGTATTGGCTGCCTGTGACGCAGTCTAGCATCTAGTGGTGTTCAACGAGGCAAAGACTAGCAGGTATCCCCTGGCGCATAAAGAATTCCATCCAGAGGCGCTGATGGTCCTGCAGCCGGTCTCCCGGTCCTTTGACTTCAATGAGGCGGTACTCGTGTTGCCGGGTGTCGAAGCAGATCAAGTCCGGCATGCCGCGACGGTGGTGGCGCAGGTCGAGCATCAAGTGGCGGAACACGGCTTCCAGGTGAACAGCCGGTATCAGCTCCAGCGCCTGGGTCACCAGTTCAAGGGGCAGTGATGGCCAGTGGATCAGGCTGCAGCGAATGCCCTGTTTTTGCCGGTAGTACTGCACAATGGTTTGGCGATATTCACCCGTTTTCAGCTGCGCCAGCTGCATCTCAACCAGAGCCTCTCGGCGCTGAAAAAAGTCGGGGCGGTAGAGATCAGCCGGGCCGGCCTGAAAGGGGTGGAAGAAGGCTCCTTGTTCCGGGCTGTAGAGCGCAGGCCAGAGCAGCAGGGCAAAGAGGCCGTTGAACAGCCGATTTTCTACGTGCCAGGCCTGTTGGTGATCGTCACTCAGCGCGTCGATGACCAGGCGTTCGACCCTCAGGTTCTCGTCGGCAGGCAGTATGAGGGTTTGCTCCTGCAGGGAGGGGCGTTTGATGCCCGCGACCTTATGCCCGGCTTTTTTGCCGGTGCGCTGCAAAATCCGCTCAATTCGCAGCCGGGCTTCGGGTTGTTTAACCTCATCAAGCAGTTGTTGTGCGTTCGCAAAGGTGTCTTCAGGTGTGTCATTGAGCTCCTGCAGACGCAGATGTCGCAGCTGTGCGTCGCGGTGCGGGTTGCTTGCGTAAAGCTGTCGGGCCAATGTCACTTCACCGCTGCGTTCAGCCGCATGCCCCAGTGCAAAGGCCAGCTTGCGCCGACGGTGCTCCAGCCAGTCGTTAGGGCAATAGTGGGGCAGTTGGCTGACAAGGTCGGTCAGGTCTGCGCCGCTATCCAGTTGTTGCTGCAGATCTGCCAGCTGCAGGTAGGCATCCACCTCGTCGCGCTGTTGAAAGGCACGGCTACCCGCATCCAGCGGCACGGGCTCGTAGCGCTGATGGCCCAGCTCGGTGACAACAAATTCGGACCAGTCCTGATGCAGGTTACCAAAGAACATCAAGCGCAAACGCTGCATCAGTGGGCTGATGTTCAGGGCTACAACCTCAAAGCCTGCATCCGGCAGCCAATGGCTGAAGAGGCGGCGATCCTCGTAATGGGAGCTCAACCAGTCCTGCAGCTCCTGCTTGCGAAGGCTGCGTGAAGGCGGGCTGTCCGGTGCAAGGGTTGCGCATAGTTGCCAGAGTTCAGCCTTACGCAGCAGGGAGCCAAGCTCATTGGTGTTTAGTTGTGGATCCGGCTGAATGAGTTCTGCGTCTGCCAACAGGCCCAACAGGCGGTTGATGTCCGGTAGCTCGGCATATTCAAGTTGATCGGTACGAAAATATTCACCGCGACGCATCACCATCCGAATCAGCAACGCCTGGGCCGGCTCTGGTACACTGCGAAAGCGTTGCAGCTGGTCACACTCATGCTGATCGAGCAGGTCGCCGTGGCGTTGGCTGACCCAATTGATCAGGGTATGCGCATTACGCAGGTAGTAAAGCGGGTCGTTCAGGTCGGCCTGAATTGAAGTGGGCTCTGGCATTGAGGCTCGGCAGCTCAGAATGAACGCGTAGAATCGAACTTTTCCAATCGGGCCTGGCCCGAACAGTGCAAGCGGATGAGCATAAAACAAAGGCAGTTCTATCGCCAGGGGCCGGACCACCGTGCCGGACAGGAGATCGACTTTGTCGAAGTACGGCGTCGTTTTGATTTTCGCAGCATCGAGCTGGGCCGCTGGGTGACCAAACAGGAACGCAGCCGCGCGGCCGGGCTTTTCTATGATGCGCTCTGCGACTTGATGCTGATTCTGCAGGGGCCGGAGCAACTGGTGTCACTGCGTGGCACCCTGGGCCTGCAGTATGGCACGGGCGGCCGCCCGGGTGTCTCTGCCCACTATGATCCCTCCCGACGCGCCTTTGCACTGGCCAAGAATGCCGGCCCCGGCAGTATCGCCCATGAGTGGTTTCATGCGCTGGACCATTACCTGTCGGACAAGGTATTCACCGATGCGCCCTCGGGGTTGTTTGCCTCCGCCGCCTGGCTGGACGATGCCACGCCGGTGGTACACCCCCTGAATGATCTCTGGTTTGCCTTGATGAAGGCGATCTTGCTGGATGAGTCCGGGCGCGAGCCAAGCGAGCTGTTCAATCATTCGGTCAACATGGACCGCAAATTGCGCACGCGCTATTACAGTCGTCCTGAAGAGGTCTGTGCACGTGCTTTTGAGGCCTTCGTACAGGATGCCAATGTGAAAAACCACTTCTTGGTGAAAGGCACACGTGAGTCTCCCGAAGCCCAAAACGGGCTTTACCCCCGTGATGACGAAAGACAGCGGATCAACCAGGCCTTTGCCGATTACTTTTACCGCCTGGGCGCGGCACTCAGTCGTCAGACCTAGCCATCAGGTTCAGACATGGCTATTCGACTTAGTGTTAATAGCCTAAGTGTCGATTGTGGCTGTAACACACGCTCCCTAGAATCGCCGGCTTTTATCTTCAGCGATAACAAGAGAGCTTATGTCCGAAGTAGATCAATCGACCTACCAGGCGCAGCGAAAGCCCCGTTCTGCCTTCGCCTCCCGTGCCGAGTATCTGGACCATGAACTGCAAAGCATGCGCCCCAGGCGCTGGCGTCCGAACCTGCCCTTTAAAGACTACCGCTTCGAGGTAGAGGATTGGGTGCCGGCCATGGCGGCCACCATCGGCAAGATTGTGATGGTGGCCGCGATTGTCGCCGCCTTCGCTACCCAGCTGGGGTTGCCGGAAACCTTTGTCATTGAAAACGTGCGCTTTGAGCTGCTGATTGCGGCCATCCTGTTTGTTGTGCTGGTATCCGGTTTCTTGAATCCGAATGCCAACCTGGCGGGGACACATGGGCCACTTATTCCCTTGATACCACTCATCGTGGCCTCCGGCGGCCATCCCATGGCCCTGGGCCTGATGATCGGTGTGCTGGGCTTTATTCTGGGTATTACCAAAGGCGGCAGTCTGCTGGCGCGGTTGACCAGTAACGGGGTCTGCGGCGGGCTATTGCTCTATCTTGGCTTTATCGGCATTACCGGTCAGATCAGCAAGCTGTTTGCCTGGGCAGAAGGCTTCGATATGGCCTACTTGGCGTTTATCGTGATTATCAGCACCATCATCATGTATGCCTACCTGGAGCATATTCAGATGCGCTGGCTGGCCATTCCGCTGGGCTCGGTGCTGGCAGCTGGTCTTTCCTTCGCACTGGGCGCGCCCTTTGAGTTCACTACAGAACCCGGCATGCCCAACATGAACCCGGCGTACTGGTGGGGTGAAAACACTGGTTGGCAGCTGGGCTGGCCGGAGCTGCATCATTTCATTGCGGTAGCGCCTTTTGCCATCCTGGCGGTGGCCATGTGGTCGCCGGATTTTCTGGGGCATCGGGTGTTTCAGGAGATCAACTACCCGAAAAAAACCGAAAAGGTACTGATGGATATCGACGATACCATGTGCACCGCGTCGGCTCGTCAGATCACCGGCAGCCTGCTGGGTGGCGGTAATATCACTTCGTCTTGGGGGACCTATATCGTGCCGGCAGCCATTGCACGTCGTCCCATTCCGGCCGGTGCCATTCTGACGGGCTTCCTCTGCGTGGTTGCCGCACTTTGGGGCTACCCCATGGATCTGGCCGTGTGGCAGCCGGTACTCAGCGTGGCGCTGATTGTCGGTGTATACCTGCCGCTGCTGGAAGCGGGCATGCAGATGACGCGTGAAGGCAAAACGACCCAGTCTGCAGCGGTGGTGATTTTCTCCTCGGCACTGGTGAACCCTGTGTTTGGCTGGTCACTGACGGTGCTGCTGGATAACCTGGGCCTGATCGGCTGTAAGGAGCGCGGCAAAAGCCTGGGTCATATGGGCCGCTGGGTGGTGCCGGGCGTCGTCTTCCTGATTCTGTGCGCGGTGATGGCCGGTATCGGCATGTTCCCGGGGCTGCCGCCCTTGCTGGAATCTTTCCGCGAGCTGTCCTGATCTCAGCTGACCATAAAACGCCGGGCTTTGTCCCGGCGTTTTAGTCTGTAGAACCTATGATGAAAGCCGGTTGCATCTTATGAGTCCGGCTGCTTTGCTGTATACTTCGCGCTCGATTTTCAACCAGTGATTCACGAAGCGCCTTATGCACACCGACAGCCTCGACAAACAGACCAAAACCCGCCTGAACAAGCTGCAGAAACGCCTGCGCCGTGAGGTAGGCCAGGCCATTGAAGCCTTCAATATGATTGAAGAGGGCGACAAGGTGATGGTGTGTCTGTCCGGTGGCAAAGACTCTTATGCCATGCTCGATATTCTGATGAATCTGCAGAAGAGTGCGCCGATTCGGTTTGAGCTGGTGGCCGTGAACCTGGACCAGAAGCAGCCGGGTTTCCCGGAAGAAGTTCTGCCCAATTATCTGGAGTCCATCGGTGTGCCTTTCCACATCGTGGAGCGTGATACCTACTCCATCGTCAAGGAAGTGGTGCCCGAGGGTAAAACCACCTGTGCACTCTGCTCGCGCCTGCGTCGTGGCACCCTGTACGGTTTTGCCGAAGAGATCGGGGCCAACAAGATCGCGTTGGGCCATCACCGCGACGATATTCTGGAGACCTTCTTCCTCAACATGTTCTACGGTGGCAAGCTCAAGTCCATGCCGCCCA
The DNA here is from genome assembly GCF_900155945.1 of Marinobacterium stanieri. Taxonomy (GTDB): domain Bacteria; phylum Pseudomonadota; class Gammaproteobacteria; order Pseudomonadales; family Balneatricaceae; genus Marinobacterium; species Marinobacterium stanieri. The sequence continues at coordinate 349,536 of NZ_FTMN01000002.1, read as the reverse complement.
AGCTGGTATCCGATGACGGCAAGAACATGGTGATCCGTCCGCTGGCCTATGCCCGTGAGAAAGATATCGCCGAATACGCCGAACTGCGCGAATTCCCGATCATCCCGTGCAACCTTTGTGGCTCTCAGGAAAACCTGCAACGCCAGGTGATCAAGGAGATGCTGCAGGGCTGGGACAAGTCGCATCCGGGGCGCATTGAAACCATGTTCCGCTCGCTCTGCAATGTGGTGCCTTCACATCTGGCCGATAACGAACTCTTCGACTTCAAGGGCCTGCAGCTGGGCTTCCCGCACGGCATTGCACCGGATACCGGCAGTGCTCTGGGGCCGCTGGGTGATGATGAAGAAACCGGCGCCAATGGCTCTGGGGTTCAGGTGATGGAAAAGATCGATATTCTGTCGGTTTAAGCCTAAAAATTAACCGCTTGACCTGCGGCTCGCTTTTGCGGATATTCGGGTTTACCCGTATAAAAACAAAAAGGGAGTTCGCATGTCTCAGTCGCTTCTCGAACGTCAGGATCAGGCCGGTGTTGCCACCCTGACGTTATCCCGCCCCGATGCCTACAACAGCCTTTCTCTGGAACTCATGCAGGCGCTGCATGCCGAGCTGGACAGCATTGCCGACGACATCAATGTTCGCTGCGTGGTCATCCGTGGTTCCGGCAAGGGGTTCTGTGCCGGCCATGATCTCAAGCAGATGCTGGGTGAAGGGGAAGAAGAGTACTACCGCTGTACCTTCGATACCTGCTCCCGTTTGATGCAGCGTGTGGTCAGCCTGCCCGTCCCGGTCATTGCCCAGGTACACGGTGTTGCCACAGCGGCAGGCTGTCAGCTGGTTGCCAGTGCCGATATGGCGGTTGCCGCTGATAATGCCCGTTTTGCGACGCCCGGTGTCAACATCGGTCTGTTCTGTTCAACACCAATGGTGGCGTTAAGCCGCGCCGTACAGCCCAAACACGCCATGGAGCTGCTGCTGACCGGTGATCTGATCAACGCCCAGCGCGCCTTTGATATCGGTTTGATCAATCAGCTGGTGCCGGAAGCGGAGCTGGAAACAGCCGTGGATACGCTGGCGGCCAAGATCGCGTCCAAATCCCGTAAAACTCTCCAGATCGGCAAGCAGGCGTTTTATCGCCAGCGCGAATTGCCATTGTCCGAGGCCTATGAATTCTGCAGTGAGGTGATGGTCGGCAATATGCTGATTGATGATGCGCAGGAAGGGATAGATGCATTTATCAATAAGCGTAAACCGGAGTGGACGCACCGTTAAAAGCGGTTACAGATTTGACACCCCCTGGCTCAGGGGCAGAAGGGCGGCCAGCAATGAAAGCAGCAGAACCCAGGGCTTGAGGTTGTTGATCTGCCAATATCGCTCGGACAGGTAGCTCAGGCTGTTGCCCAGCAATACGCCGGGCAGCAGTTTGAGCGCCAGCCACAGATGCTCTTCACCCAGTTGGCCAACGCCGAACAGCATTGCCAGAGAGATCAGGGTGCCCACCAGAAAGAAGGCTGCCAGTTCGGCACGGGCGATGGCCGGATCCTGCTCCTGATACACCAGTGCGATCGGTGGGCCGCCAATGCCGGTGGCTGTACCGATCAGACCCGAGAAAAAGCCTCCCGTCACCAGGCTGCGAGGCGTGGTGCGCAGTTTGAATGCACGCCAGCTCAACAGGGTCGCCAGCAACAACGCCAGCCCCAGAAACACCCCTAACAGCGCCTGGCTCAGCAGTTGAACCAGCAATGCACCGACTCCGGCACCTGGTGCACGGGCAATAATGGCTGGCAGCACTCGACGCCAGCGCAGCTGCTGCACGCTTTGCATCACCATCAAAGTGGACAGGCAAAATCCCACCACCAGAATTGGGCCCGGGACATACGCCGGGTCTATCTGGAACAGAACCGGGGCGGCCAGTAAGCCATAGCCGATACCAATGCGGGACTGGACGAAGACACCCGCGGTCACCACGAGTAAGGCCAGCAATTCAGGGGGTGTATAGAGCATCCATCAGATCCTGAAAGTGAAAAAGCTCCCGGAGTGGTTAGTGCGGGACCACAGGGGAGCTTTGTGAAACAGGATAAAATTGGTTTAGCGACCGCCAGCGTCGGCGCGGGAGCGTTCGCTGTTTTCGACCAGTATCTCGGTGCCGATGCGGTTGATCTCGTCCCAGAGAGCCGGGTCAATTTCAATGCCGCTTTCCACACTCTGCTCCTTGTTTTCCTCTACCTGAGTCTCGGTCAGCAGGCGTGTTTTACGGTGCTTGAGACGGGTCGAGAGATCTACGCGGGAGCTGCAGATAATGGTCAGCGCCTGTTTGTCATCGGCGCTGGCGTTGAGGCAGGTTTTGGCCTCGCTGTAACTGGGATAGCGCTCGCCGGCACGGATGGCAGCGGTATGCTCGGTGATATTCTGCTCACCATTCTGCCAGTAGGCCGCCACACTGATGCCACGGCGTCCGCAGTCGGTCAGGGCCTTGAGAATGAACATGCGATTATGGCAGTTGTGCACGGTGACCGTCGCAATACCCACTTCCAGTGCCTTGGCATGAGCCAGGTCGACGGCAGCTGCAATGCAGTTAAGGGCGCTGCGATCATGGCTGTCGATAATGGCCGAGGTGCTGTCCTCATAGACGACGCTGCTGAGCGGCTTGTCACTGTCGTTACGAATGTAGGGCAGGGCACGTTCCAGCTCGCCCAGGCCGTTGAGGCCGTGTTTTTCCAGCCAGAGGATCATGTTGGCGGCATCCTCATAGTTGCCGACAAAGTAGCCGCTGGCTTCGAAGCAGCGACGCAGCGCCGCTTTGAGTTCGTTCATGGAAATATGCATGGAGCTGCTCCTTACTGCTGTGGTGCCAGTGGCATGAACCAGTCATCGCCGAAGCGAGAGCCGATATCGTCCAGCAGCGGTGCGCCCTGGAACATGGTGTTACGGACCCAAAGCCGTGAGCGTGGATCGAATTTGCTGACACCAAAGAAGGCGAGCTTGCAGCGTAGCAGGTGCATGGGCAACACATTACGATCCAGCAGGTTGGCCTGAATATCGCCGTAGACACAGCGGTTCATGCTCTGGATACGGCGCACAATCCCGCGCATTTTCGGTCGCGCGACCATGAAACGGGCGGTGGTATGGTCAGGGTGCTCGGCGACGTAGTCACACAGCTGGTCGTAGCACTTGCGCACGGCATAGCCTACACCCAGTGCCATCTGCTTTTTCTTGGCTTCGGCATCGGCCACACTGCCCAGGCGGGGCTCCATCTTCTCTTCCGAGCGATACCAGCAGGTTTCACGGGTGCCCTCGACGCTGAAGTCGATCGCCAGTGCCCAGGCATAGCGCGTTTCGATCACCTCTTTGAGTGTCTGCAGCGGCATCAGCGGATCCAGATCGAGAAATTCCTCGGCGCAGTGATAGTCTTCAAGGTCATCCACCAGCGTGGGATACAGCTCCAGCAGAATGGATACCAGCATCTCCTGTCCCTGCAGGGAGCAGTGCTCTTCACTCCAGAGAATCAGGCTGTCCCAGTCGTCGAACCCTTCGCTGGCCTTGCTGCGCAGGGCTGCCAGGTCCTTGAGCACCTGCTGGTTGTTGCCGGTTTGCCACTGATCCTCCGTCACTGTTTCACGGGTATGCTGTTCGCAGCGATCAATCAGGCGATGCAGCTGTTCACGAAGGGCGGGGGAGATATCACCCAGTACTCGAATGCGGGCCAGTGCCAGTTCACGCATTTCTACCCAGCGATTGATCAACAGCGGGTGGTTCACCAGATAGGGCGCCATGCCCAGACCAGTTGAGTTACCGATGCCGAAATAGCGTTTGATCTCCGGCTTCATCGGTTGGAAGCTCTCGGGCGAGCGGTGGCGGGCAATATGCTCGGCCTGCAACAGACTGAAGTTTCGCAGCATCAGGCAGACAAACATTTCCGCCGCAAAGGGCCGGGCGAAGTCGGTGTATTGTGTCCGTACCTTTTCCCAGTCGGCCATGCCGAGCTTGCCGCTGCCGTATACGGCGGTGGTGCGATAGAGGTAGCCGACGCGGGCGATACGTTCAACGTCAGGCTGCTCGCCTTTTGCCAGCTGGTCGACTACGTAGTCAAAGTTGCGTGCACTGCGGTTGGCGCGGGACAGCACGAAGACCCGGGCGTCGACGCGGCCTGCTTCCTGCTTGGGCACATTCTGGCGCAGCTTTTCCAGATAGATATCGTCGACCCGGCCTTCCACCAATGCCATGGTGAGGTCCCACTGGGTGGCGATCACGCGGTCATTACGTACTTCCGGTGCCAGATAGTTGGAAAAGAGTACAAAACTGTACAGGCCCTGAGGTGCCTGTACTTCATAGATGACGGTACCGTAACCATCGGCATCCAGGTCCAGGCGGACCGGCTCGATCTGCCAGCGCTCGCGCATGATACGGCGCACCAGGCTGCGCATGAAGCTGAGGCGGCTTTGGTGCATGGCGCCCAGTCGTTCCAGGTGCATTACCTGTTCGGCGGGGCGCAGGGGAAGTGCATTGTCACCCCGCAGAGAGGTTTGAATTGCTGCAGGCGTTATCATTATTGTGATCCTCTGTTAACTCCACATCCTGTATCGGTGTTGCCAGCGGTGCTGGCGCTCAGCATAGATGGGATGGAAACCTTGCTCTTTGGATCTCTGCTGGCTTCCTGTTTAGTTATAGTCGGCAGAGAGAGGACACCCCATGGGTGACAGCTTTATCTTGGGCAAAGCGCTGCGCCTGGACAAATGAAAAGGATCTATCGCCTGATAAGTCGAGCTTATCAAACCCCATTTTTAATTATTTTTTCTGTTCTTTGCTCTGTTCCAGAATGAACTGTACCAGCGCGTCGGCGGCCGGTGGCAATGACTTGTTACTCAAACGAACAATGCCGATGCGGCGCACCACCTCCGGAGTGGTCAATGGGATAAACGTGAGGGTGTTGCTCTCCTCGGGAAAGGCAAAGCGGGGCAGGGTTGTCACGCCCAGTCCGGCTTCCAGCATGGCCACCAGAGAAATCATGTTGGAGATATAAAACTGGGAATCGAGCAGCAGCGGTTCTGCTTCGGTGCCTTCCAGCAGGCGGGAAGTGCCGTTACTGATCAAGCGGTGATCACGCAGGGTTTCCCAGTGCAGGCTGGTTTCACCGGCAAGCGGATGATCACATGGACAGACAACGCCGACATGATCCTCCCAGATCGGGGTAAAGCTTTTATCGCCATGCTCCTCTGCTTTCCAAAGACTGGCGATGCCAAAATCGACCTGCTGGTTTTCCACCATCTTGAGCACGGCAGACGCATTGTCATCATAAAAGCTGATATGCAGATCAGGTGCATTGGCAACAAAGCGGGACAGGATACTCGGCAGCATTCGGCTGGCGATTGACGGTACCGAGGCCAGACGCAGGTGGCCTGTCTTGTGTTCCGCCATCAGGGTCATATCTTCGGCAATGCGGTCGTGATGGGCAATCAGCTCTTTAGCCTGGGGCAGGAAGTGGCGGCCAAAGGGGGTCAGTTCCGCGTTGCTGGATTTGGCATTGCGCTTTTCAAACAGGGTCTCGCCCAATTTGTTTTCCAGATCCTTGATTGACAGTGAAATGGCCGGCTGGGTGCGATGCGCCTTTTCTGCAGCGGCGTGAAACCCCTTGAGTTCAGCGACCCACACGAAGTGTCTCAGCTGGGCGATTTTCAATTCCGGCAGCATGGCGAGGCCTCCCGTTCACATCAAGTATCAGTGATAAGGTATTTTTATCACGGAATATTATTTATTAATTTTTATTATTAAAACACTGCGCCTAGGATGAATCCATCAATTTGGTGGAGGTAATCATGTCTGAATCAATTTTTCGTAACTATATCGCCGGTGAATGGGTTGAAGGCGCGGGCGTGGTCGCCAATATCAGTCCGGCTGACACCAGTGATGTGATCGGCCAGTATGCCCAGGCTGACAAGGCACAGACACAGGCAGCGATTGCTGCGGCAAACCTGGGCCAGCTGGAATGGCAGAAAAGCGGTCTGGAGCAGCGTTACTCCGTGCTCATGTCCATTGGTGACGAGCTGATCGCCCGCAAGGACGAGTTGGGGGAGCTGCTGGCCCGTGAAGAAGGCAAAACTCTGGCAGAAGGTGCTGGTGAAATCTACCGCTCCGGCCAGTTTTTCCATTACTACGCCGCGGAAGTGCTGCGTCAGATGGGCGAAACCGCCGATTCTGTCCGTCCCGGTATCGAAGTTGAAACCCGCCGCGAGCCTGTGGGTGTAGTGGGTATCATCACCCCCTGGAACTTCCCGACCGCCACCGGCGCCTGGAAAATCGCACCGGCGCTGGCGTTTGGTAACGCTGTTGTCTGGAAGCCGGCCAATCAGGTGCCTGCATCGGCCTGGGCGCTGACCGAAATCATCTCCCGTCAGGGACTGCCGGCCGGTACGTTCAACCTGGTAATGGGGCCGGGTGCGGAAGTCGGGGATGTACTGATCAATTCCCGCGATATCAATGCTCTGACCTTTACCGGGTCGCTGGAGACCGGTCGCAAGGTGGCGGCTGCCACCGCCGTGAACCTGGTCAAGTGCCAGCTGGAGATGGGCAGCAAGAACGCTCTGGTGGTGCTGGATGATGCTGATCTGGATAACGCTGTCGAGTGTGCGGTTAATGGTGCCTTCGGTGGTACCGGCCAGAAATGTACCGCTTCTTCCCGCCTGATCGTCACCGAAGGTATTCATGACCGCTTTGTAGAAGCGGTTAAAGCGCGAATGCAGAAACTGGTGGTCGGTCACCCGCTGAAAGAGGGCGTGCATATCGGCGCTGTGGCGGATGCTCGCCAGATGGAGCAGAACCTGGAATACCTGGCGCTGGCCAAGAGCGAAGGTGGCGAGCTGGTCTGTGGCGGTCAGGTGCTCAACGAAGATACCGAAGGCTACTACATGCAGCCGGCGCTGTTTACCGGCACCACCAACGACATGCGTATCAACCGTGAAGAAGCCTTTGCACCGATCGCCTGTGTGATCAAGGTGAAAGACTACGACGAAGCACTGGCGACTCTGAACGATACCAACTTCGGCCTGACCGGTGGCATCTGCACCCAGTCACTGAAGTACGCCACTGACTTCAAGCGTAACGCCAAGACCGGCTGCGTGATGATCAACCTGCCGACCGCAGGTACGGATTACCACGTGCCTTTCGGTGGTCGCAAGGACTCCAGCTTCGGCCCGCGTGAGCAGGGTACTTACGCGAAAGAGTTCTACACCGTCGTTAAAACTACCTACATGCGTGCATAAGCGGAGTCAGGCCATGAACCAGAACCTGCACAAAGACCTGATCGTGGTCGACGGGCTTCAGTATTCCAACTGGAACCGTCACATCTTCGAGCAGTTGCGCGAAGGCGGGGTGACCATGGTGCACGTTACCATTGTCTACCACGAGCAGATTCGTGAAACTCTGCTGCGTATCGCCGAGTGGAATCGCCACTTTGAGTACAACCGCGATCTGATCATGCCGGTGAAGTCCGCCGAGGATATTCGTCGCGCCAAGGCGTTGGGCAAGGTGGGCATCATGTTTGGTGCCCAGAACTGCTCGCCCATCGAGGACGATATCGGCATGGTCGAGGTGATGCGTGAGCTGAACCTGATGATCATGCAGCTGACCTACAACAACCAGAGTCTGCTGGCCTGCGGTTGTTATGAGGCGGAAGACAGTGGTGTCACCCGTTTCGGCAAGCAGGCGATCCGCGAGATGAACCGGGTCGGCATGGTTATCGATATGAGTCATAGCGGCGAGCGCAGTACCCTGGATGCCATTGAGCTGTCCGAGCGCCCCATCGTGATCTCGCACGCCAACCCGACCAGCTTCCACGCTGCCAAGCGCAACAAGTCTGACACTGTGCTAAAGGCGTTGGGCGAGTCTGGTGGATTGCTGGGATTCAGCCTCTATCCGTTCCATCTCAAGAACGGTTCCGACTGCACGCTGGAAGAGTTCTGCGACATGGTCGCCAGTACGGCGGATCTGATGGGCGTTGAACACATAGGTATTGGCACCGACCTGTGCCAGGAGCAGCCGCTGTCGGTGCTGGAATGGATGCGCAATGGCCGCTGGTCGAAAGAGATGGATTACGGCGAGGGCTCCAAGTCCAATGCGGACTGGCCGCGCCCGCTGTCCTGGTTCCGTGACAGTCGTGACTTCCCCAATCTGACCGCAGGCCTTCAGGCGCGAGGTTTCAGTGACGAGGATGTGGCGCGAATCATGGGCCGAAACTGGCTCAACTTCCTCGAGGATGCGCTGCAACCGCAATAGCACAGCGCGACTGAAAACAGTTGCCGTCCGGTGTCCCCGGCCGGACGGCAATGCCCCCGTCGATGCTCCGAACCATAAATATAAAAGCTCGCCGGGAGACTAAGATGAATACAACTACTCAGGCTGCGTCTGTCAGCCAGGAGCTTGATATGCCCAAAAAGTCGTGGCTGTCAGGTGTGGATCTGCCCGTGTTCCTGATCAGCGGCGGGATTCTTGTCCTGTTCGCCGCTCTTGCCCTCTATGATATTGACCTGGTGTCTGGCTGGGTCAATGCCGCCTTTGCTACCTCGACCAAGCTGTTCGGGGCCTACTGGCAGGTGCTGCTCCTGCTTACTTTCCTGATCGGTCTGGTACTGAGTGTCGGCCGCACAGGCAGTGTGGTGATGGGCGGTACGGATACGCCGGATATCACCACCTTCCAGTGGATCTCCATCATCATGTGTACGCTGCTGGCCGGTGGAGGGGTGTTCTGGGCAGCGGCTGAGCCCATGGCGCATTTTACCTCGCCACCACCGCTGTTTGCGGGTGAAGGCGCGGAAACCGGCACGCTTCAGGCCGCCTATAACGCGCTGGCGCAAAGCTTCATGCACTGGGGTTTTCTGGCCTGGGCGATTCTGGGCAGCCTGACCGGCATTATCTTCATGTACCTGCACTATGAAAAAGGCCTGCCGCTGAAACCGCGTACATTGCTGTATCCGGTGTTGGGCGACCGTGTCATGAAAGGCCCTCTGGGTGCCATTGTCGACTCCTGCTGTGTGCTGGCAGTGGTTGCAGGCACTGTTGGCCCCATCGGTTTTCTAGGGCTGCAGGTCAGCTTTGGTCTGGAGAAACTGTTTGGTATTCCCAATACCTACGGTACCCAGGTGTTCATCCTGATCGCGCTGATCGGTATCTACACCCTCTCTGCGGTCAGTGGGGTGAACCGCGGCATTCAGATCCTGAGTCGTGCCAACGTGATCCTGGCGGTGGCACTGATGGCGTTCATCCTGTTGCTGGGGCCGACCGGCTTCATCGTGGATGGCTATCTGCACTCTTTCGGTATCTACCTGGACCAGTTCATCCCGATGGCAACCTTCCGTGCCGATACCGGCTGGCTGGACTGGTGGACCGTGTTCTTCTGGGGCTGGTTCCTGGGCTATGGTCCGCTGATGGCGATGTTTGTGGCGCGTATTTCCCGTGGCCGTACCATCCGTGAAATGATCCTGCTGATCTCGGTGGTGGCGCCGGTGATCACCTGCTTCTGGTTCACCATTGTGGGTGGTGCCGGGCTCTCGTTTGAGCTCAACAACCCGGGTGTGATCTCCGAGCCGTTTACCGGATTCAATCTCCCGGCCGCTCTGATGGCCATTACCGAACAGCTGCCCATGGGCTTCCTGGTCTCGGTGCTGTTCCTGATTCTGACCACCATTTTCGTGGCGACTACCGGTGACTCCATGACCTATGCCGTGTCCATGGTGATGACCGGTACTGACCACCCGCAGACCAGCGTCCGCATTTTCTGGGGCGTGATGATGGGCGTCATGGCGGCACTGCTGATCTCCATCGGCTCCGGCGGTATCTCGGCACTCCAGTCCTTCATCGTGGTGACTGCTGTACCGGTGTCACTGGTGCTGTTGCCCTCCCTTTGGGTCGCTCCTCGCATTGCCCGTCAGATGGCTAAAGAACAAGGCCTTTAACTTCCCTTTGTTCCGGTTGCCGTGCTCTGTGCGGCAACCGGATTTTTCTATTTTTCCGCGACTGAATACACGAGATGACAATGAAAACAGCTGTGAAGACTGATCTTTTTGCTTCCAAAGCGCCCCTTGAATGGGCCGTTATTGCCAATGGCACCCTGTCCACGGCCCAGATTCCCATTGATGCCAATGGCCAGGTGGTTGAAGGGGGAATTGAGGCCCAGGCACGCCAGACCATGGAGAACTTCAAGCACACCATCGAAGCCGCTGAGCTGAGCATGGCAGATGTCACCCAGGTGCTGATCTATGTGACCGACCGTGCGCAGTTGCCGGTGTTCAACCAGGTGTATGCAGAATACTTTGAAGCACCTTATCCCAACCGGGCCGCCATGGTAGTGGCGGGGCTGGCTCGTGAAGAGATGCTGTGTGAGATTGTCGCCTATGCGGCAGTGCCGGCATAAGCCTCATAAGCAGGCAGTTTGAGCCTGAAGGATTAAAAAAGGCGGCCCCAGCGGCCGCCTTTTTGGTGTCTGCTGTGTAGCTGATTAGTGCAGGTCGAGCTGGATGTGGAAGGTGGTACCCACATCCGGGTCAGAGGTAACGGCCATTTGACCCTTGTGCTGTTCGGTAATCACGAAGTAGGGGAATGACAGTCGCTTGTCGGCTTCTTCCGCCGCCTTGGTTTCATTGCCCTTGCGCATGTAGGGCTCGAACAGGTGCATCTGTTCATCGCTGTCCAGGCCGGTGCCGTTGTGCTGAATACGGATCGACAGGGCATCGTAGCATTCAGTCACATAGAGTTTGATACAGGGCGTGAACTCGGCTCCCAGACGCTGGGACTTGTCTACCAGGGACTGGTAGGCATGACGGAACAGGGTCAGGAAAACCTGCTGAAGTTCAGTGATATAACAGGGCGCCAGCGGAATCTCGCCTTCAAAGTGACGCTCAATGTCGATATTTCGGAAGGGCACTGCATTAGGCACCGACAGGACATCACCTGCCTGAATCAGGGAGTGCTCCAGAATATCCACCACGTTGGCATCCTGGGCGCTGTCGTTGCGGCCATGGGCAAAATCGAGCAGATTTCGAATCACGGACTCAACCTGTTGGCCATTCTTGGAGGCGTTTTGCAGCAACTGCTGTACGCGCTCCACCTCGGCAGCGGAATCGGCACCGGTGTTTTGCAGTTTGCCGGATTCCAGCAGGCTCTGGAAATTGCGCAGATCAAACAGGATCGCCTGCAGCGGCGGGTTGATATCGTTGGCCATGGTGGTGGCCAGTTCACCCATGGATGACAGCTTGTCGTGGTGAATCAGCATGTTTTCGGCGATGACCTGGCGGGTCACATCATCCACCAGGATAACGACGCCGGGCTCCTGGGTGTGCTCCAGCGGATATACGGTGATATCCATGTGGTAGCTGCCGGGTTGGCTGTAGCGCAAGGTCAGGGCTTCATTCTGTTCGATGGCCTGCTCGATGTGCTTGGGTGTGACAGTGATATCGGGGTAGATCTTCCAAAGGTTCTGCCCGATCGCTTCCTCTGTGCTGATGCCGGAGCGCTCTTCCGCACGGCGGTTCCATTGCGTGATGGTGCCGTCCTTGCTCAGGCCCACCAGGACCAACGGCATGGAGGTCAGTATATTGCGGATATACGCCTCGGATGACTGCAGGCGCTGGGTGGTAATCACGTGCTCGGACACTTCGTGTTCAAGTTTGGCGGTACGGTCCTGCACGCGCTGCTCCAGGTGTCCGCGGATGGCTTCCAGTTCCACGTTATAACGCCGCGCGCGGCGCCAGGTGACGAACAGGCTGATCACGACCAGTGTCAGCAGAATAATCAATACGCCACTGGAGAAGTTGGCGACGTATTGCCAGCGGGTACTGCCATCCTCGTTACGGAATGGATCCAGCAGGGCCGCCTGACTGAAAGGTGAAGTAAAGAGTAAAGCTGCAGCCAGGAGAAGTCGGTTTGTCATCTAAGGCGGTCCGTTGTCTCGATAAATGAAACGTATTCTCTGCAGATTATAACGGAAGAAGGCCCCGGAGCGCGGCACTAATTGCCACCTGATGACAGATGAAAATAAAAAAAGGCGCCAGGGGCGCCTTTGAGGAGAGATGACAGGCAAGCTGTCAGGGGTTATCGATATCCTCGTGCTCCAGCCACATCGCATTGATGATGCCGAATGAGCAGGCCAGGAGCACACCGAGAATCCAGGCGAAGTACCACATGGTTGTATCTCCTTTAATAGGATGAGTAATCGTTTTCCTGAATGTAATCCACCGAAATCTTCGACCAGAGGGCGCGGTAGCACCACAGGGTGTAGGCCAGAATGATCGGCACGAAGATAAAGGCTGCAATCGCCATTACGTTCAGGGTCAGGTGACTGGATGCTGCATCCCAAAGGGTCAGGCTGGAATTGGGGCTGAGGCTCGACGGCATCACGAACGGGAACATGGATACCCCGGCGGTGGCGATGATGCCGGCCAATGCCAGTGAACTGAACAGGAAAGCCCAGCCCGGCTTGTTGCGGCCTGCCAGCAGGAATACACCGATCAGACCGATGAAACCGCTAATGGGCGCCAGCATGGTCAGCGGATAGAGGCTGTAGTTAGCCAGCCAGGCACCTTCAGCAATGACCACTTCCTTGGCCAGCGGATTGGGCAGGGCGCCCAGTTCCGGTTGGCTGAGAATCTTGTAGCCATCGATGCCCATGCTGAGCCAGATACCGGCCAGGGCGAAGGCTGCCAGTGTCACCAAGGCCAGCAATTGGGCATAGCCCTTGGCGCGGCGTTCCACTTCGCCATGGCTGCGCAGGTTAATCCAGACCGCGCCATGCATGGACAGCATGGCCAGGCTGACGACACCGCAGAGCAGGCCGAAGGGGTTCAGCAGGCCGAACAGATTGCCATCGTAGCTGGGACGCATGAATTCGTCATGCTGGAAGGGTACGCCCAGCAACAGGTTGCCAAAGGCAACACCGAATACCAGCGACGGCACAACACCACCGGCAATCAGGCCCCAGTCCCAGGCGCGACGCCACTTGGTGTTGGCCAGCTTGGAGCGATAGTCAAAGCCGACCGGACGGAAGAACAGGGCGAACAGCACCAGCAGCATGGCCCAGTAGAAGCCGGAGAACGCCGCCGCATAGACAGCTGGCCAGGCGGCAAACAGAGCACCACCGGCGGTGATGAACCAGACCTGGTTGCCTTCCCAGTGCGGGCCAACGGTATTGATTACCACGCGACGTTCGTCGTCGGTTTTACCGATCAGCGGCAGCAGGGCACAGGCCCCCATATCAAAGCCGTCGGTGATGGCGAAGCCAATCAGCAGCACGCCAACCAGCACCCACCAGAGCAGTTTCAGAGTTTCATAATCAAACAGCATATCCAGTCTCCTCAGGTGTTCAGACTTTCACGGCAGCATCGGCTGCGTCGTGCTGTTGTTCGTGGTGGTAACGGCCGGTATGCAGACTGCTGGGACCCAGGCGGGCAAATTTCACCATCAGATAGATCTCGACAATCGCCAGCAGGGTGTACAGCGCGATAAAGGCGAACAGGCTGCCCAGTAGATCGGCCTTGGTCAGTACCGAGGGCGCAACATAGGTAGGCAGAATTTCACCAATGGCCCAGGGCTGACGGCCGAACTCGGCCACAAACCAGCCCATCTCGGACGCGATCCAGGGGGCCGGTATCGAGAACAGCGCCAGGCGCAGCAACCAGGGCTTGTTGAACGAAGTGCGGCGTGCGGTGAAGTAGAACGACAGCGCAAAGATCATCAACATCCAGAAGCCACAGGCCACCATGATGCGGAAGGCCCAGAACATCGGCGCCACGCTGGGGATGGTGTCCCGCGCAGCCATTTTGATCTGCTCGTCTGTCGCATCGACCACATTGTCGGTGTATTTTTTCAGCAGCAGGCCAAAGCCCAGGTCGCCCTTGACCTGATCGAACTCGGCCTTGAGCGCATCGGTTTCTTCTCCGTTGCGCAGGCGCTCCAGCAGGGCATAGGCCTGCATGCCGTTACGGATGCGCGCTTCGTGCTCGATGACCAGATCCTTGATACCAATAACTTCTTCGTCAATGGATCGAGTCGCGATGATGCCCATGACATAGGGGATCTTGATTGCGTAATCGGTCTCCATGGTTTCGTCGTTGGGCATGCCAAACAGGGTGAAGGCGGCCGGCGCTTCTTCGGTTTCCCATTCCGCTTCGATGACGGCCAGTTTGGTTTTCTGCACATCACCGATCTCGTAACCGGACTCATCACCCAGCAGGATGACCGACAGGGATGCGGCCAGGCCAAAGGCGGAGGCGATGGCGAAGGAGCGACGGGCAAATGCCAGATCACGCCCTTTCAGCAGGTAGTAGGCACTGATACCCAGGACGAACATGGCAGCAGTGGTATAACCCGCGGATACGGTGTGTACGAATTTGACCTGAGCGACCGGGTTCAGGAACACCTCGGCAAAGCTGGTCATCTCCATGCGCATGGTTTCATAGCTGAACTCGGAGCCCACCGGGTTCTGCATCCAGCCATTGGCCACCAGAATCCAGAGCGCAGACATGTTGGAGCCCAGTGCCACCAGCCAGGTGACCATCAGGTGTTTTACTTTGCTCAGGCGTTCCCAACCAAAGAAAAACAAACCGACAAAAGTGGACTCCAGGAAGAAGGCCATCAGTCCCTCAATGGCCAGAGGAGCACCGAAGATGTCGCCCACATAATGCGAGTAATACGCCCAGTTGGTGCCAAACTCGAATTCCATGGTCAGACCGGTGGTAACACCGAGGGCAAAGTTGATACCAAAGAGCTTGCCCCAGAACTGGGTCATGTCCTTGTAGATCTGTTTGCCGGTCATGACATAGACGGATTCCATGATGGCCAGCATGAATGACAGCCCCAGCGTAAGCGGGACGAAAAGGAAGTGGTACATCGCCGTAATGGCAAATTGTAGCCGGGAAAGATCAACGATTTCCTCAGTGATCATTACCAGTCTCCTGTGCGAGTTTAGAGCGCCTGAATGCAGGTCATGACATTAATAAAGCATTATTTGTGCCATATATTCCTGTATGTTTTATGTGGTTAATTATTGGTAATAAGCCAGTAATAACGCAGTCTAGCGGACTTTTATGACGTATTTTCAGCTGCAACTCTTAGTTCCGACAAGTGACAAAATGTCGCGGGGTGACGATAATGTCAGTTGGCTGACGTAGATGTCAGTTCGAGGTGAAGGAGGCTGGCACGTGTACGACCATTTTGATCCCGCCGTGATTCTGGAAGCGATTCCGGAACCGGCGGCCATACTCTCGCTGGATTATCTCATCCTGGCGACCAATCAGGCCTATCAGGATTGCTATGCGCCCCAGGGGCGAATTGTGGGGAAAACCTGCTACCGGGTGTCACATGGGTACACGGTCCCCTGCGATCAGGCCGGAGAAGCCTGCCCGCTCCGAGCCTGCCGGGATACGGGGCTGCGTCAGCGCGTGTTGCATTTGCACAATACGCCAGAGGGGGAGGAGCACGTCGATGTCGAAATGTCACCGCTGAAGGATGCTGCAGGCCAGCTGATCGGCTATCTGGAGGTGATGCACCAGGTCAAGGAAGCGCGGGCGCAGGTGTCGGACCAGGATGGCATGGTCGGGCGCTCCCAGGCCTTCACCGAAATGCTGTCACTGGTCCATCGGGCGGCACCCAGTGAGATCACCGTGTTGCTGCTGGGCGAATCCGGTACCGGCAAGGAGCTGGTGGCCAAGGCGCTGCATGACGGTAGTCCGCGCTCACGGGCACCTTTTGTCACGGTTGAATGCTCGGGGCTAAGTGAAGGTCTGTTTGAAAGCGAGCTGTTTGGCCATGAAAAGGGCGCGTTCACCGGCGCCATCGGTCGAAAAAAAGGGCTGGTTGAAGCGGCCCGGGGCGGCACACTTTTTCTGGATGAGATCGGTGAAATTCCGCTGAGTCTGCAGGTTAAATTGCTGCGCTTGATCGAGACCGGCACCTTCCGTCCGGTGGGCAGTGTGGAGCCTCAGCATGCGGACTTTCGCCTGGTGTGTGCCACCCATCGTGACCTGCGTGAAATGGTGCGGGCCGGCGAGTTCCGTCAGGATCTCTACTACCGCATTTCTGCCTTTCCAGTGCCTCTGCCACCGTTGCGGCAGAGAGCTGACGACCTGCCACTGCTGGTCTCCGTTCTGCTCAAGCGACTGCCAAGTGGTGCCGAAGTAAAGCTGGACGAGACCGTCATGCAGTGGCTGCGCCGATATTCCTTCCCGGGTAATATCCGTGAACTGCGCAACCTGCTGGAGCGCGGCATTCTCCTGGCCGATGCTGGCGTGATCAAGCTGGAACATCTGCCACCAGACCTCTTTGCAACCGTCGAAACCACGCCCGCACTGCCCGCTGAGCAAGTAATGCATCAGCTGCCGGTGATGCCGCTGGAGGCGCTGGAGGCCGCTTATCTGCATTCACTGGCTGTCCGTTTTAAAGGTGAGCGGCGCGAGCTGGCGCAACAGCTCGGTGTTAGCGAGCGGACCCTCTACCGCAAACTGAAAGATATTGATGCGAGTTAGACTAAAGTTTAATCATGCATATTCTAATATTGTCTACGCTTATTACATAAAAATAAAAAGGAGCTGTCAGGCTCCGCACAAATCGGGAGACTGGCATGTCCAGAATTATTCGTCCCCAAAGCACGGCTGAGTTGCTCAAACAGCTGGCGCGGGAGTCTGAAGACCTGTCTGCAAACGACCGGCGTGATTTTCTTCGCCGTGGCATTACTGCCGTTGGCGCGCTGGCGGCTACCAGTGTTGCTGGAGGAGCCCTGGCAGAAAGCGCCGGTTCCACCAACCTGCCGCCCAACGAACCCAGCTGGAGCCGTCAATTGGGACATGGGGTTGTTGAACACCCTTATGGCAGCCCTTCGCGGTTTGAAAAAAATGTCGTGCGTCGAACCGTTCCCTGGTTGACGGCAGAATCCATATCCTCCATCTCCATGACACCCCTTGCGGAACTCAAGGGCATCATTACCCCCAACGGATTGGTGTTTGAGCGCTATCACGCCGGGGTTCCTGTCATCAATCCTGAAGAGCATCGCCTGATATTGCATGGCTTGGTGGAGCGCCCACTGATTTTTACCATGGATGACCTGATGCGTTTTCCGTCCGTCTCTGAGATCAAGTTCCTCGAGTGTCCGGCCAACGGCGGCATGGAGTGGAAAGGGGCGCAGATGGAAGCGCTGCAGTTTACCCATGGCATGCTGAGCTGCTGTGAGTGGACGGGCGTACCACTGAAAGTACTGCTGGAAGAAGCGGGTGTTAAACCTGAAGGCAAATGGATACTGGCTGAGGGTGCCGATGGTGCCCATATGAGCCGTTCCATCCCGCTGGAGAAAGCGCTGGACGATACACTGGTGGTGTATGCCCAGAATGGCGAACGGCTGCGGCCCGAGCAGGGCTATCCCCTGAGACTGTTCAACCCCGGCTGGGAAGGCAACACTTCAATCAAGTGGCTGCGCCGTCTGGAGGTGGGAGATCAGCCCTGGTATCACCGTGAGGAAACCTCCAAATACACCGATCTGCTCGCCAGTGGCAAGGCGCGCAAGTTCAGCTTCGTGCAGGAAACCAACTCGGTTATTACCTATCCCTGCCCGGAAAAGCCGGTCAAGCATTCGGGCTATATCGAAATTGAAGGGCTTGCCTGGTCCGGGCGCGGGCGGATCAAGCAAGTGGATGTGTCCTTCGATGGCGGTGTGAACTGGGTGCCTGCACGCCTGAAAGGGCTGGTGCTGCCCAAGGCGCTGACCCGCTTCAGTGTCGATGCGCAGTGGCATGGTCAACCCTGGCTGTTGCAGGCACGAGCAATTGATGAAACCGGCTATGTGCAGCCAACACTCAAGCAGTTGCGAGCAGCTCGCGGCAGCAATTCCATCTATCACAAGAATTCGATTCACACCTGGAAAGTTGCAGCCAACGGGGAGGTCACCAATGTTCAGATTACCTGATCACAGCTGGCGGCCGTTGATCGCCGGGCTGCTGCTGACGACCGGTGTGCAGGCCCTGGCTGAACCTCTGGGTATCGGACAGGCCGCCAGTGCGGATGAGATAGCCGGTTGGGATATTGATGTGCGCCCCGATGGCCTGGGTTTGCCACCCGGAGAGGGTAGTGTGATGGATGGCGAGATGCTGTATGAGTCGCGCTGTGCCAGTTGTCATGGCACTTTCGGTGAAGGCGTGGGCCGTTGGCCGGTGCTGTCCGGTGGCTTTGATACCCTGACGCATGAACGGCCTACCAAGACCGTCGGCTCTTACTGGCCCTATGCCAGTACGCTCTGGGACTACATTCATCGTGCCATGCCGTTTACGGCACCGCGCTCCCTCAGTGCAGATGAAACCTATGCCATCTCTGCGTACGTACTCTATCTGAATGACATAGTGGATGATGAGTTTGTGCTGACACAGGATAATCTGGCATCCATCGAAATGCCGAATCAGGATGGCTTTTTTCTCGATGATCGACCGGATTCGCCCAATATGCGCTGCATGAAGGACTGCGCCAATCCCGAGCAACTGGAGATGGTTGGCACCATTGGCGGTATTACGCCGGTTGGTCATTTCAAGCAGGGAGCCGATGCGCCGGCAGCCTCTCATGAGGCGCAGAAAGCATTGGAAGAGCAAAAAGAGCGTGAGCGTCTACACTCCCTCGGGATTGAGGTTGAAGCGCCTCATGAACGCGCAGACAGTGAGTTGTCGGCGTCAGCCCTTGCGGGGCGAGAGGTGTATGAAGCGGCCTGCGTTGCCTGTCATGGCTCGGGTCTTGCCGGTGCTCCCAAACTGGGGGATCAGGCAGATTGGTCACCACGGCTGGCGAAGGGCATGGATACGCTGCTCAAGCATGCCATAGAAGGATTCACTGGCACCAAGGGCGTTATGCCACCAAAAGGAGGGCGTGTTGATCTGTCTGACGAGCAGATAATGCATGCAGTGGCTTTCATGACAGAAAAAAGTCGGTAAAATACGTCTATATTACTTTTGGTGTTCAAAAATAATAAAGTTAGCATAATTTAATATAAGGGCCTTAAGCAGGCTCGGCCGGAGGATTTAGCATGCGCAGACTGACCACCCTGATGTGTGTGGCAACTGCAGCCACCGCGCTCAGCGGGCCGGTAGCGGCCGCGTCCCAGGACGAAATGATCGAACTGGGCCGTGACGTTTTTCACGACAAAACCCGTGGTAACTGTATTTCCTGCCACAGCATTGATGATCCTGTTGCCAATCTTCCCGGCAATCAGGGGCCAATGATGGTTGCCATGAAACAGCGCTTCCCTGACAAGCGCAAACTGCGTGCCCAGGTGTGGGACGCCACCGTGGCAAACCCGCTCAGCATCATGCCGCCGATTGGCAAGCATTGGATCCTCTCTGAAGAAGAGATCGATGCTGTTGTGGAATACATCTACCAGTACTAAGGCCCCTTGGGGAACAGGATGAGGAACAGATAATGAGTATGAATCGTCGAACCCTGGTAAAAGCCGTGGCAGCCGGTGGCGCCCTAATGGGCCTGAGTGTGCTGATGCCGCGTGCCGCCATGGCGGCCTGGGCCAAGGAAGCCTTCAGCGCTTCTGAACAGAGTGCAGCTATCAAGGCGCTTTACGGGGATGACGCCCCGGCTGAAAGTGCTGAAGTGATCCTTGATGCACCGGATATTGCTGAGAATGGTGCGGTTGTGCCGGTCAGCGTCAGCACTGGCCTGGCCAATGTTGAGTCCATGAGCATCTTCATCGAGAACAACCCGTCTCCGTTGGCGGTCCAGTTCATGATCCCGGAAGGGACGCAAGCGGATGTCTCCACCCGTGTGCGCATGGGTAAAACCACTAACGTAACCGCGGTCGTGAAGGCCGACGGCAAGCTGTACAGCGCGACCAAAGAGGTCAAGGTCACCATCGGTGGTTGCGGCGGCTAATAACGACAGGATTTGAGGAGACAGACAATGAGTATCATGCGAGTAAAAGCCAAATCCAGTGGCGAGCGTACCGACGTTAAGATGATGGCCAAGCACATCATGGAAACCGGTCAGCGCAAGGACAAGTCGGGCAATATCATTCCGGCAATGTTCCTGTCTGAAGTTGAGGTGAAACACGGTGGCAAGGTGGTGTTTGCTGCCAATCTGGGCCCCGCTGTGTCCAAGAACCCCTATTTCTCGTTCAGTTTTGCCGGCGGCGCCTCAGGCGATGAGCTGGAAATCAACTGGAAGGAAAATACCGGCAAGTCCGGCAGTGAGACCGCCTCGATCCGCTGATAACCGATTTTGAATGGTGTTGCATGAAGACAATAAAAACCTTGTTGCTGGGGCTGGGATTGACCGCGCTGGCACCGCTGACCCAAGCGGCCGAGAGTGGCTTCACTCTGGAAACGGTTGATCCTGAAGCGGATCGTAAGGCGCTGCAGGAGTTCTATCAGAACCGTTTTCCCGGAGTGCCACTCGAAGAGTATGTAAACGGTATCTATGCCATCGATCCGCCGTCTCGTGAGCAGTGGGATGCTCTGATGGAATTCCCGCCCTACGAGTTTGACCTCGAAGAGGGGCAGGTGCTGTTTGAAACGCCGTTTGCCAATGGCAAAAGCTATGCGGACTGCTTTGAAAATGGCGGTATCGGCATTCGCCAGAACTACCCGTACTGGAATAAGGAAGAAGGTACGGTGAAGACGCTGGAGCAGGAAATCAACGAATGCCGCGAGCAGAATGGTGAGAAGCCGCTGAAGTGGAAAAAGGGTGCAATCGCCCAGATTTCTGCCTACATGGCCTGGACATCGCGTGACAATGTCATCGATATCAAGATCCCGGAAGACGATCCCCGTGCCCTGCAGGCATACCTGGACGGCAAACAGTTCTTCTATGCCAAGCGTGGCCAGCTCAACCTGTCCTGCGCCAACTGCCACTTGCAGGGCTCGCGCCGCCTGATTCGCGCCGACCTGCCGGGCCCGATGCTGGGACAGCCGACACACTTCCCGGTCTATCGCTCCAAGTGGGGTGAAATCGGTACGCTGCACCGTCGCTACGAGGGCTGTCACCGTGACTCCCGCTCCGTGCCGCTGCCGCCGCAGTCGGAAGAGTTCCGTAAGCTGGAATATTTCCAGACCTACATGAGCAACGGTCTGGTTGTGAATGGTCCGGGCGCACGTAAATAAGGGGTAGCATGATGAAAAAGGCAACAATGACATTGCTGGCTGCCCTGGTGTTGGCGCCGGCACTGGCACAGGCTGAAACCTTCCAGGAGGTGTTCAACCAGCAGCGTGCCCTTTACGGCAAGGGGCATGAATTCACCTTCGAGGGCAAAACGTACAAGACGTATCACTCGGAAGAAGTGGAAGCCATGGCTGAGCCGACCAAGGCGAATGCGGAAGCACTGGTGGCCAGTGCTGAAGCCAAGCGTCAGGAGGCTGCCGCTGTGGGTTACGAATGGCGTTTCACCGGCCGCATCTTGAAGCAGGCGCAGGACGCGTTGGCAGAAGAGCGTTTCCAGGATGCCATGAACCTGGCAGCACAGGCGAAGTACCAGGCGCGCAAGGCGGTTGAACAGCAGGCGCATGTGGCTTCAACCTGGCACCACGCCGTGCCCGAGTAATTCCAATTAGCTACAGGCTTTAAACGCCCGTCCCCGTCTCGGGTACGGGCGTTTTCATGTCAGGAGGAACTGAAAATGTCGATGACGCGTCGTGAATTTGCCCGCATGATGGGGCTGGCTGGTATGGCGGGAATGCTGCCGCTGAAAGGGCATGCTGCGGGGCGCCAACCGGCAGACCTCTATGAAGTCCCCAGTTTTGGCAATGTGCGCCTGCTGCACATGACGGACTGCCACGCCCAGCTGTTGCCGATCCACTTCCGCGAACCCAATGTAAACCTGGGTGTCGCCGGTGCGCGCGGTCAGGCGCCACACCTGGTGGGCGACAAGTTGCTGCAGCACTTTGGCATTGAGCCTGGTGGTATCGAGGCTCATGCCTTCAGCTATCTGGACTTCAACGACGCGGCGGCTCAGTACGGCAAGGTCGGTGGCTTTGCGCACTTGAAAAACCTGGCTGACCGTTTACGTGACAGCTATGGGCGTGAAAAAACCCTGTTGCTGGACGGTGGTGATACCTGGCAGGGTTCGGGCACCTCCTACAAGACCCGTGGCATGGACATGGTCAAGGCCTGTAATGCGTTGGGCGTGGATATCATGACCGGGCATTGGGAATTTACCTATCACCAGGAAGAAATTCTCAGCAATATCAAGGCCTTTAACGGTGAGTTTCTGGCCCAGAACGTGTTCATTACCGAAGATGCCCTGTTCGGCAGTGATACCGATTACCTGTTTGATGACTTCTCCGGGCGTGTATTCAAGCCTTACAGCATTCGTGAACTCGGCGGCGTACGTATTGCCGTTATCGGTCAGGCGTTCCCGCGTACCAAGATTGCCAACCCGTCGCGCTTCATTCCTGACTGGAGCTTTGATATTCACGACAAGTATCTGCAGGAGCTTGTGGATCAGGTGCGTGCAGAAGAAAAAGTGGATGCCGTTGTCGTGCTGTCCCACAACGGCATGGACGTGGATCTGGCCATGGCAAGTCGGGTCTCGGGCGTTGATCTGATTCTGGGTGGCCATACTCATGACGGCATGCCGGCTCCGACGGTGGTGAAGAATAGCGGTGGTGAAACACTGGTATTCAACGCGGGCTCCAACGGCAAATTCCTGGGCACGCTTGACCTGGATATCCGCAACGGCCGCATTCAGGACTTCCGTTACCGTCTGGTGCCGGTGTTCTCGGAACTGCTGCCGGCAGATGCGGGCATGCAGCAGCTTATCGATGAGATTCGTGCGCCTCACCTCGACTGGCTGAACGAAGAGCTTGCGGTGGCCAACGATCTGATGTTCCGCCGTGGCAACTTCAACGGCACCTTTGATCAGGTGATCTGTGATGCCCTGCGTGAAGTCGGTGATGCCCAGATCTCGCTGTCACCGGGCTTCCGCTGGGGAACCAGCGTGCTCAAGGGGCAGATGATCAATATGGAGCGGGTACTGGATCAAACCTGCCTGACCTATCCCGAAACCTATGTGCGGGAAATGAAAGGTTCCGAGCTCAAGCTGATCATGGAGGATGTGGCGGATAACCTGTTTAACCCCGAGCCCTATCTACAATCAGGTGGTGATATGGTGCGTGTCGGTGGTTTCGATTATGTCTGTGAGCCCGGTCGCCAGATCGGTGAGCGCATCAGTGAGATGACGCTGGATAACGGCGAGCGAATTGAAGCAGATAAAACCTACAAGGTGACCGGTTGGGCGACGGTGGGCGCTCAGTCCGAAGGTCCTGCCATCTGGGATGTAGTGGCGGAATACCTGCGTGATCGTAAGGAAGCGCAGGTGGATAAACTCAATACGCCGGTGCTTAAAGGCGTTAAGGGAAATCCGGGGCTGGCAGACTATGCCAACCAGGTATTGAGCTGAGACTGTGGCGCATGTCTCGGGTTTCGATAGAATAGGGCGCAGTTTCCATCTATGAGGCCCGTGCATGCGCATCACCCCCATCGCTATTCCCGTACTGGCGTTGTTGCTAAGTGGCTGCAACGCCGCTCAAACGCAGCCGCAGTCTGGTGAAGGCAGTGCCAACCCGGCGGCCGACGCCCAGTCCCGGCCTTCCTCTTCAGAGTCTTCACCTGAGTCCTCGCAGAACCCTGCTCCCTCTGGGCGAAACAATGCCAATGCCGAGATGGCTGGCGCCATTCAAACCGGCTTTGACCAGCTCAGCGGTCGTTTGACTCTGCTACAGGAGCAGGTGCTGCAGATTCGCAGCAGTAACCAGCAACTGCGTGAGCAGAATCAGATGCTGTTGAATCGCCTTGAACTCCTTACCCGCACTCAGCCGGAGGATTCAGCAGCAGAAGGGGAGATGTCTGCTGATGCCGGTGGTACCGAACAGCTGGATGCTGCCATTGGTCAGCTGATGCAGATTCTGAACCAGGCCGAGTTGCCTTCTGGCAGCGGCCAGGGGCAGTTTGGGCTGGCCACAACCTATACTCAGGGCGGTGATTGGGTGCTGCTGCGTTATGACCGCAGCACGGGTGAGACCTGGATGGCGGAATTTGGTGACTGGCAGCTGATCTCTGAGGAGCTGCCGCCGGAGAATTCACTCTATGATATCCAGATCAGTCGCGCCGACCGCAATACGGCGGGGTATGTGGCAGTGCGTATCGACCTCAACTCTGGCCGCAGCTGGTGGTTGAATGGCAAGCGTTGGCAGGAGTACTGAATGCAGCAGGATGATTACCAGCCATTGATCGAGCTGTTCAACCGCTTGTTCCTGCCAACCTATAACACCGTTTTGGTGGCGGGAGAGGATGAGCCGATCTATCTGCCGGCGGATGATGCCCATCCTCATCATCGTATTATTTTCGCACATGGCTTTTTTGCCAGTGCGCTGCACGAAATTGCACACTGGTGTGTGGCAGGCCCGCAGCGGCGTCTGCTGGAAGACTTTGGCTACTGGTACAAGCCGGATGGCCGTACCGCGCAGGAGCAGGCAGAATTCGAGCGTGTGGAAGTTAAACCCCAGGCCTATGAGTGGATGTTCAATCAGGCGGCCGGGCGGCGCTTTCACTTCAGTGCCGATAATCTGAGTGCCGGGCTTGGGGCCAGTGATACCTTCCAGCGCAATGTGCATGCCCGTGTTATGCAGCTGCTTGAAGAGGGGCTGCCGGTGCGGGTGCAGATGCTGGTTGATGGCCTGCGTGGCCAGTATCAAACGCCTCCCTTGAGCGCGCAGCAATTTGTGCTTGAACTTGAGACCGAGGAAGACTGCAGTTATGCGTAACCTGGATATCAAGGCAACACCCTGGCAGCAGGAAGTTCTGCCCGACGGGCTGCATCTGCCGGCGGGCGTTGATGCGGCCTTGCTTGAAACCTGTCAATTTGAAGGCTGGCATTACCAGCGCCTGCAGTTGCAAACAGCATCAGGCCTCAAGTGTTACCTCTATGTTGATGATGGTGACCAGGCCTGGGTGTTGGGTGTGTTTGATACTCTGGGTCAGGCAGATTTTTTCCTGGCACTTCACAATGCAAATCCTCTGTATGTTCCCGCCTTGCTGATTGAGCAGGATGCACCGGCGGTCCGCATGGTTGATCAACAGTTGCATTGGCCTGTGTATGCGGGCCTGTACAGGGTGGGATTCAAATCCTATCGGGTAGAACCGGTCGAGACGGAAGCGGATTGGGTGCGAGCTGAATATATTGACGGGTATCGTGTCGAGTCGCTGGGAGAAGGGCCGGAAATCGAGGTATGTCTGCAGGTATACAGCCACTTCGACGGGCGTCTGCGTGGCTGTAAAATGTGCTGATGTAGCGGCTATCAGTTCTGCATATTGTGACTATTGTTGCCGTGACTCATGCCGCCAGGCATCACCATCTGCACAGGTACCTGAAGAGTGCGTGTATCCCCGTCTTCAAATTCCAGATTCAATTCAATTGAGCTGCCCGCCGCCAGTGGCTGAGGCAATCCGATCAGCATGATATGCAGACCACCCGGCGCCAGTGTGGTGGTTTCGTTGGCCGGCAGGTCGATGGCTTCAACCTGGCGCATGCGCATGACTCCCTGATCATGCTGGTGGGTATGCAGCTCAACGACCTCGGCCGCCGAGCTGCTGGCACCGGTCAGGCGAGTGGCGTCGCCCTTGTTAGTCAGCTGCATGAAAGCGGCGCTGTTCATCTGGCCCGGTGCAGTAGCGCGGGCATAGGGCTCAACAACGTCTACATCCGCTGCCTGCAGGCTGCTGGCCAGCAGCAGGGTAGTCAGAGTGGCAAGCGCTCGTTTCATGATCTTATCCTTCCGAAGTTAACAGGGTTTTGAGTGCCGTTGTCATGGCTGGCACGCTGGTATTGTGCAGCAGGGTTTCAACCAGGCGCCCCTCGCGATCCACCAGATACAACCGGGAGGAGTGGTCGACTGCATAGCCCATGGCCGAGTCTTCCATATCAACAATGCGGTAAAAGGCACCGTACTGGCGTACTACCTGATCGATCTCTTCACGGCTGCCGGTCACTCCGACAATGCGCGGCGAGAAAAAGGCGGTGTAATCGGCCAGTTTTGCAGGCGTATCCCGCTCGGGGTCGACACTGATGAAGATGCCCTGCACCTGCTCGCGTTCTGACTCAGACAGCTGGCGCAGTGACTGTGTCAGCACCGCAAGTGCTGTAGGGCAGACATCCGGACAGGATGCATAGCCGATGTAGATGACACTCACCTGGCCCTTGAAATCTGACAGGGATACCGGCCCTTCGGCTGACTGCAAAGTAAAGTCACCGCCCAGCTGGAGATTTGCATTCATTGGGTCGGTGGCGACGGACTGGGGGCGCAACATGAACGCCGTGGCCAGACCCAGCAGCAGGCAGAGGGTCAGAATCAGCAGTATTTTGAGTGTTTTCAGATGTTGGCTCATTGGGCATCAAACTCGAATTGGTGCTGTTGAGTCTCGCCGTTTCGGGTCAGACTCAATGTTAGTCTCCAGCGCATGGTCCCGGTTGTGCAGACCGCCAGCTCGGTATCACCCTGCCAGCCATTCTCATCGGAGGGCGTTAACGAAAAACGATTTTGTCCCATATACATATCAGCTCCCTGAAGATCGGCAACCACCTGATCGAATGAGATGTCCTCGCTTGTCTCCAGCTCAAGTGTCATTGGCTGCAGTGACTGAATGGGTGAGGGCCCAAAGCTGAGTGTGAAGCCTTCAAACTCGCAGGCACCTTGCTGCAGGTCGCAGTCGTGTATTTTGGCACCCTGATTTACATCGAGTCGTTGTTGCGCATAGGTCGCCACTGCCAGAATCAGCAATAACAGAGCGGCCCATAAAAGCCATTTGAAGAGTGCCGATGAGCTGTCGTCCCGAGTGCTGGAAGTGTCTGTTTTCATTTGAATAAGAGCTTAGTACACGTGTTGTGTTAGTCGGAAGTGACAAATTGTCGCACTCTCTCTTCTAATGGTCGAGATATCTGGCAACGCCGGTCGGTATTGGTTATCTTGGGCGCTGCAATCTGAATTTCGAGCAGAGACCAGACTCAATGAGTGAAGTGCACGCGCAAGGGAATAACGAGGCCTGTCAGCCGGAAACCCGTCACCTGATTCAATTAGCAGACAACCTGGATGATTTTGTCGTTGTGTTGCGGCTGGATGGCACCTGTGCCTGGTGTAATCGATCTTTTGCGAATCTGCTTGGCGCAGAGCGGGAATCGCTGTTGGGCAAAGCCTATCCTTTGCCGGAGCTGCGTGAGTTGATGGTCCACCGGGCCAAGGAATCCGTGGAAACCTGGGTTCAGCTTGAGAGCGGTGAAAACCGCCTGATCCGTTTCAATGCGGATGCCGGCCTGGATACAGAGGGCTGCGTCGAATCGCTGTTGATTACCGGCCGGGATCTGACGCCGTTCTATCGTTTGCAGCATCCGCTTGCCGCTGCTGGCGATGAAGGCCTGTTGCTCGCCTCCGATGATCAGGTTCAGGCCCGTATCAAACATGCTTTGGATCGTGCCCAGCGGGCGCAGGAATACGTCGGTTTTATGGCGATTCAGGTGAGTGGCACCGGGCAACAGGATCTGGCAAGCCAGGCTGATGTGCTCAACCAGGTTGTGGCTTCTGTGCGTCAGAAAATCCGCCAGGGCGATACGCTGGCACGGCTTGAATCCGGTGCCTACCTGCTGGTTTTGGAGCAGATCGATTGCCCCGAGGCGATCGGCACTGTGGTTGAAAAGTTCTCGGCGCTACTGCACGAGGGAGCTCCCGAATTGGAGGCAGGCTATGCCATCAATACCGGGGTTGCGATCAGTCCTGATGATGGTGTGGAAGCAGCTGAGTTGGTCGAGCGTGCGCAGCAGGCGATGCAGCGTGCCATTATGGACGAGCAGCAGATCGCATATTTTTGATTTGACTAAAGAGCAGGCTGAGCTGTGTGTCTGCTTAGCCTGTAAAGAAGCCGCGAGACGATTTTTCCATCAGGTGAGAGTCGTCTTTGCCGCGACCTACACCCAAGTGTACCTTCAATACTGGGGTCTTGCCTGAATCGGCTTCTGTGGCGTGATGGGAAATGGATTTGACCATATAGCGCTGGCCATTGAAGTGAATAATCTCACCCTGCATCGGACGTGTTGGTAGACGTGCACGCGTAAAGTTGCCGTCTTCGAAAACCAGTACTGACTGAACCATGAAAAGCCTTCTTCCCTAAAAATGTCCGTAAATCGCGGCACTATCATCGCGGTGAATCCCTGTGCCGTCAATCCTTGTAATTGTCGCCGATATGATCTGACTCAAGCAAGTAATGCCCTGTTTTGTAGAGGGTTTTATGGTGGCTTGAGTGCTGGTCCTGGTCGTTGATTGCAACGGAAAGGTTTTAAGCGATGGAGCCGACAGCTGCTGCAAGCCAGCACCTGTCAGGTGTGAGTTGATGAACAGTGAAAAGTTCACCGCCCGTCGAAACGGGCGGTGTTTGCTGTGCTGTGTAGCCGGCTTAGAGCCCCAGCTTCTCGGCGATGTAATCGGCGTCTTTGTCACCACGGCCGGACAGGTTAACCAGAATGCTCTGGTCGGATGTCAGCGTCGGGGCAGTGCGGATGGCCCAGGCAACGGCGTGAGAGCTTTCCAGTGCCGGAATGATGCCTTCAACACGGGACAGGGTCATGAATGCATCCAGGCATTCCTGGTCGCTGGCGCTATCGTACTGAACACGTCCCAGGTCTTTCAGGTAGCTGTGCTGAGGGCCGACACCAGGGTAGTCCAGACCTGACGCAATGGAATGAACCGGCATGGGAGTGCCATCTTCCTGTTCCAGTACATAGCATTTCATGCCGTGGATTTCACCGGGCTTGCCCAGTGTCATGGTGGCGGAATGCTTGTCGGTGTCCAGGCCGTAACCGGCTGGTTCAACACCGACCAGGTTCACGGACTCATCACCCAGGAAAGCGGTGAACATGCCGATGGCATTGGAGCCACCCCCCACGCAGGCGGTAACGTAATCCGGCAGTTTGCCTTCACGCTGCTGGAACTGCTCGCGAGCTTCCTTGCCGATGATGCTCTGGAAGTCTCGCACCATTTTCGGGAAGGGGTGGGGGCCAACAACGGAGCCGATGGCGTAGATAAAGTTCTTCGGGTCTTTCAGGTATTCTTCGAAGGCGCTGTCGACGGCGTCTTTCAGGGTGGCAGTGCCGCGGGTAACCGGGACCAGTTTGCAGCCCAGGATCTTCATCTTCACGACATTGGGGTGTTCTTTTTCGATATCCACCTGGCCCATGTGGATTTCACAGGGAATGCCGACCAGTGCGCAGGCCGTTGCCAGAGCTACGCCGTGCTGACCGGCGCCGGTTTCGGCAATCACCTTGGTTTTGCCCATGTATTTGGCAAGCAGAGCTTCACCCAGGCAGTGGTTGATCTTGTGCGCACCGGTATGGTTGAGGTCTTCACGCTTGAGGTAGATGCGTGCACCACCCAGTTTCTCGCTCAGACGGCGGGCATAAAATACCGGGCTGGGGCGGCCAACATAGTCAGCAAAGAGGGCGTTGAGTTCCTGCTGGAACTCGGGCATCTGACGGATCTCTTCGTATGCCTGGTTGATTTCATCCATGACCTGTTTCAGTTCGGGCGGAATCAACTGGCCGCCGTATTCACCAAAAAAGCCATCAGCATCGGGCATCTGCGCAAAATCAAACTTACTCATAGTTACTCCAGGCATCACAGCACAATACGCCGTACAGACGACGCATCTGTTATTTCATCCAATCAGGGGAAATGACTATAAAGTGACGACCGGGCGGTGCCAAGTCTGAAAGGGAGATTTCCAGGGAAGCCGTGAATAAGTCCATGGCATCTCAGGCCACGCTGAGTGCAATAGGCTTGCTCACAGCTTTTCTAGCTGAAGTCGAAGCCAAGCTGCTCTTCGCGCACCTGTTGACGACGAAAGCCGCGCTGACGCTGTTCGCGACCGATGTCGCGCAAACGTTCGAGTGCATCCGCGTAGGAGTTCACAAGCGTATGACGGCAATCCCCGCTGTCGTTCGGGCTGCCCCAGCATTCGCTGACCACCCAGTCACCGACAAGATCGCGATAGATCCTGACTACAAGGAAGTCCTGATTTTTTTGCCAGCGCACAACCAAGGAAGCGTTACCGTTCAATGACCCGGAGGGAGTATGTCTTTATAATGGAGGCGCGTGATTGAGCCTGAAACCCGGGCGTTTGTAAAGCCCTGACCGCAAATAAGGACTGCATTTGACTGATTTGCCACTGACAATTGTTGCTGACGAGAATATCCCTGCACTGGAGCCGCTGTTTCAGCACCTGGGCAGGTTGCACACCTATCCGGGGCGTACGCTTTCACCCGAGCAGGTGAGAGATGCGGATGTGCTGCTGGTACGATCGGTCACCCGCGTCGATGAGCGTCTGTTGAGCGGCAGTTCCGTGCGTTTTGTAGGGACCGCAACCATCGGGACTGATCACGTGGATCAGGACTGGCTGGCGCAGCAGGGTATCGGTTTCAGCAGTGCGCCGGGCTGTAATGCCGATTCTGTGGTCGACTATGTACTGGCCGCCCTGTTGCATACTGCTCAGGATCAGCGTTTTGATCTGCGCGATAAAACCCTGGGTATTGTCGGTGTGGGTAATGTTGGTCATCGTTTGCAGGGCCGCCTGGAGCAGTTGGGCGTAGAGCTGCTCCTGTGTGATCCGCCACGTGCTGCTAATGAAGGCACGGATGGCTTTGTTGAGCTGGAGTATCTGCTGCGTTCGTCCGATATCATTTGTATGCATACGCCCCTGACGCGAACAGGTGCCTGGCCCACACATCATCTACTCAATGCGGATAATATGGCGCTGCTTAAACCGGATGTGGTGCTGCTCAACGCCGGACGCGGTCCGGTCATTGATAATGCGGCCTTGTTGCAGCTTGCAAATGCACGTCCGCAGATGAGTCTGATACTGGATGTATGGGAACATGAGCCTTGGGTGGATGCCGAGCTTGCATCCCGCTGTCGTCTGGCAACGCCCCATATTGCCGGATATGCGCTGGATGGGAAGATTCGTGGCACCTGGATGCTCTACAATGCCTTGTGTGAGCAGCTTGGCAGACCGGCCGATATAGGTCTGTCGCAGGTGTTGCCACCATCACCGGTGTCATCCATGAAGTTGAATAGGCCCGATAATCTGCTGGCACCGGTGAGATCCGTCTATGATATCTATCGAGACGACCGCGATTTCAGAGCGATGCTGGGCGATACTGAAACGGATATTAAACTGGGGTTTGACCGTTTGCGGCGCTTTTATCCTGAACGCCGTGAATTTGTCACCCTGAGCTTGAAAGGGGAAGTTGAGCCAGATGCTGCACAGCAGTTTGCGGCACTTGGGTTCAACTGTCACTGGGGGAATGATGACTGATCTGTCCCGAATACTGGGAAATGAGCTGACCAGTCTGGCGGAGTTGGCGCCGGCGGTGGGTGAATCGATTCGTCTGGACGTCAGGGCGCCTAACCAGAAGCTGTCCGCGCGCCTTCTGGGTTATCGCGAGCCTGGGTCTTTGATGGTATCAGCCCCCAAACTGGCTCCGGGCGGTGCCATTGTCCACGAAGGCACCCGAATGTCAGCTCGTATGATGATCGGTAACTACCTGTGTACCTTTGAAACGCGCCTGGTCCAGGTGCAAAGCCGGCCCTTCGGCTATTGGCACCTGGAGTACCCCGCTCGTGTCGAGAGTCGACGCCTGCGTAAGGAAACACGTATACCCATCAACCTCAGTGTGCGTGTGGAGCAGGATGAACTGTCACTGGGGGCATCGGCGGTATCGGCCGTCTGTCGTGATATCAGCCTGCAGGGCGCTAATCTGGAGTCTTCTCGTGCGCTGGCTCAGCCTGAGGAGCAACTCTTTATCACCCTGCGGGTGAGTGTGGCCGGTATGGATCACCTGCTGCTACTGCCTGCCCTGGTGCGCAACGTGCAGCAATTGGAAACCGGCCCTGTTCCCGTATTCAGTCAGGGGGTTGAGTTTGTGGACCTCGAGGAAGATACGCGCCTGATCCTGGCGGGGTTTGTCTATGAGCAGCAATTGCAGAATGCCGGTTTGATTGAGTAAGGCGGGTAATGAGTTTTCGATTAGGACTGATAATCAATCCTTACGCGGGATTGGGTGGCAGCGTTGCTTTGAAGGGCAGTGATGGTGCTGATGTTGCTGCGCAGGCGTTGGCACTGGGAGCTGAGCCACGCGCCGAAAAACGAACACGTACGGCTCTGGAGGCCTTGCAAGGGCTGGATGTCTGTATCAAGACCTGGGCCGGTCCAATGGGCGCCTTCCTTGCGCATGAGTTGGGGTTTGCCACCGAGGTATTAGGCGCCCCGGCCTCGGATCCCAGCACGGCGAAAGATACGCTGGCTGCTGCACGACAGCTCAAGACGGCTGGCGTTGATCTGATTCTCTTTGCCGGCGGTGATGGGACCGCGCGGAATATCTGTGAAGCGGTGGAAGACAGCATTCCGGTACTGGGTGTGCCGGCCGGCGTCAAAATCCATTCGGGGGTCTATGCACTTACGCCTCAGGCGGCAGGAGAGTTGCTGACGCTGCTGGTAAAAGGCGAGCTGGTATCCCTGGCGAACGAAGAGGTTCGTGATCTGGATGAGAATGCCTACCGTGAGGGGCGGGTGAGTGCGCGCTTCTTTGGTGAAATGTGTGTGCCGGCCGAACACCAGTATATCCAGCATGTGAAAAACGCCAGCAACCGCGAAGAGGAAGTGTTGGTACTGGATGAGATAGCCGCCGGCTTTGTCGAGCAGATGGATCCCGATATCTATTACTTGATGGGCTCGGGCTCAACGGTTGCTGCGATTATGGAAGAGCTGGGACTGGAGAACAGCCTGCTGGGGGTTGATGTGATTCACGATGGTGAGCTGATCGCATCGGACTGCACGGCAGCAGAGTTGTTGGCATTGACCGAGGGTAAGCCGACACGAATTGTGATTACGCTGATTGGTGGTCAGGGGCATATTATTGGCCGTGGCAACCAGCAATTGAGTGCGGAACTTCTGCGTCGGGTCGGACGGGAAAACCTGTATGTAGTTGCGACCCGCACCAAATTGAATGCACTGGAAGGTCGTCCGCTGATCGTTGATTCGGGAGATCCCGAGCTGGATGTTGAGTTGAGCGGGCTGATGCCGGTCAATACAGGCTATCGAGATGCGGTGCTTTATCGGGTAGGGCGCTAGGCGGACAAAGCAGTCAAAAAACGGGGCGCCAGTTGGCGCCCCGTTTGTTTTGGGTTTTGTGTAGCCTTAGCGCTGCTTCAGCGCGGCAATGCGGTCATCCAGCGGCGGGTGGCTGGCAAACAGTGCCATCAAGCCCTGCTTCAGGTGGCTGTTGATGCCGAAAGCGGTCATCTGAGCAGGCATCTGATCCGGAATGCCGGATTCGGCTTTCAGGCGCTGGAGCGCACCGATCATGGCATGCGGATTGGCCAGGGTAGCACCGGCTTCATCGGCACGGTATTCGCGACGGCGCGAGAACCAGGCCACGATAGTGGAAGCCAGAATGCCGAAGATGATTTCAAAGATGAACGTCGTGATGTAGAAGCCGATGCCTACACCGCCGCCTTCTTCATCGCGACGCAGGAAGGAATCCACGGCGTAGCCTGCAATGCGGGCAAAGAACATCACAAAGGTGTTCACGACACCCTGTACCAGAGCCAGAGTGACCATGTCACCGTTGGCAACATGGCCAATTTCGTGTGCCAGCACTGCACGAATTTCTTCCGGGCGGAAGCGCTGCATCAGGCCTGAGCTTACGGCAACCAGCGCATCATTACGGTTCCAGCCGGTGGCAAAGGCGTTAGCCTGCTGAGCCGGGAAAACGCCGACTTCAGGCATCTTGATGCCAGCCTTTTCCGACAGCTCGGCCACAGTTTCCAGCAACCAGCGTTCCTCTTCGGAGCGGGGCTGTTCGATCAGTTGAGTACCGGTTGACCGCTTGGCCATCCATTTCGACATCAGCAGTGAAATGATGGAGCCGGCAAAGCCGAACACGGCACAGAAAATCAGCAGCGACGTCAGATTGAGCCCGGTACCGCTGAGGTAGTGCTCTACACCCAGAATATTCAGGGTGACGCTGGCGACCAGCAATACAGCCATGTTAGTGGCCAGAAAGAGGATGATTCGCATCATGGTGGGTCATCGTTCCTTAGTTTGGTGTTGCTGCTTAGATATGGGCAGTGAGTGAAAGTTTCAATCTACATGGTTGATAGAATAGCCAATAGGTATACTGCCCGCTTTTTTATCGGGGGAAGCAGATGCAGAGTGTCATTGACTGGGTTGAACAGCAACTGGCACAGGCGCAGGGAGAGGTCCGACGCCTGTTTCATGGCCGTGGCGGCCGTTTCCCCGGCTTTGAATGGCTGGTAGTGGATTGGCTGCCGCCGGTGGCGGTTATTCGCGCCTATCAGCCGGAATCCCCCGAGTCGATTCAGCCGTTGCTGGGCTGGCTGAGGTCTCAGACGCAGGTGGAAGCGGTGGTCTGGCAGCCACGTAGTCGCAAGGATGAAGCGGGCTTGCAGGTTCTGTGGGGCAATATACCTGAACAGCATGTGGTCACCGAGGCAGGCCTGAAATACGGCGTCAACAGTCTGGCCTGGCAGAACTCGGGGCTGTTTCTGGATATGCGACCCGGTCGCGCCTGGGTGCGTGAGCATGCAAAGGGGGCGCGAGTGCTGAACCTCTTTGCCTATACCTGTGCGTTTTCGGTGGCCGCTGCCGCAGGGGGCGCTGCGTCTGTGGTAAACGTTGATATGAGCTCTCGCTCGTTATCCCGTGGTCGAGACAATCATCGTCTGAACGATCTGGATGGCGTTGATGTGCGCTACCTGGCGGTGAATCTCCTAAAATCCTGGGGCAAGCTGCGCAAGCTTGGCCCCTACGACCTGGTGATTGTCGACCCGCCCAGCTTTCAGCCCGGCAGTTTTGTGGCTGAAAAGGATTACTTGAAGGTGTTGAAGCGTTTGCCTGAGCTAACCGGTCCTGGTGCCCATGTGCTGCTCTGCCATAACGACCCGCTGGAGACACGTAACTTTGTTGAATCAATGATGACAGAGCAAGTGCCAGCGTTTAGTCTGAAGGGGTATCTGGGGGCTGGCGAAGACTTCCCGGATATGGATGAGTCGGGTGGGCTCAAGGTATTTGTGTATGAGCGACAGGAGTAAGCTAACTTGATCTGTATCGACCTCGAGGCCAGCGGTCTGGCACGGGAATCCTACCCGATTGAAGTGGCGTGGAAATGTTCCGAGACGGGCGAGCACGACAGTTTTTTGATTGACCCTACCTCTGTTGCTGACTGGACCTTCTGGGATGATTTTGCCAGTGAGTTGCACTGTATTCCCTTCGCCAAGCTTGAGGCCGAAGGGGTCAGTGTCAAGGAAGCCGCTGAACGTCTGAATCGCTCACTTGATGGCTGTGAAATTATCAGTGATGCCGTTGAATACGACAGCTTCTGGCTGGGGCGGCTGTTCAAGGCTGCGGGCATTGAGCCGACCTTCGAGCTGAAGGGGTTGGAAAGGGTACTCAGCAGCGAAGAGCGTATCCAGTACCAGTTGATCTCGCGCGCCCAGTTTCGTCGTCACCGCGCGCTGCCGGATGTTGAGCATCTGTTGGCGGCAATTGCGGCCGCGCAGGCAGGTTCCACACCTGCCTGAGGCCGTGCACGGTCTTTTGCCTCTGACTAGAGGTTTCCCACCTGCTGTTCAATCAGGTTGCGCAGCTCTTCATAGGCATCCACATTCTCGGGTGCAAAGTACAGCTTGTAATACTGACGTTCCACCAGACGGCCTTTGTTGCCGTTAATGGTTTCCTTGATGGTGGCGTACAGATAGCTCATCTGCAGGTGGATGACACGGCTCTGCAGGGGGAGTTCGAATTCGTGACCTTCCAGATCAAAGCGCGTCTTGCGCTCCTTGATGGTGTAGAAGGAGACCTCGGCCACCTGGTTCAGGTTAATCAGGAAGTTGGACGTTACAGGCACAAGGCGACGTGTCTCCAGACCGTTGTGTTCCATCTGGATACCGCAGTTTTTCTTGATCTTGATAAACATGGCGACTCTCTGTCGGTGGGTGTGTCCGACTTTGAGTATATGTCATATGGGTGACATTTTGCTGACAGCTTCCCGAGAAGCTGTCAGCAGGAGGGGAGGTTACTGCTCGTAGGTACGCAGGAAATTGGCAATGCGCTCGATGGCGTCGGCCAGTAGTTCTTTGGAGGGCAGGAAAACCAGACGGAAATGCTGGGTATCCGGATAGTTGAAACCGCTGCCCTGAACCACCAGAACTTTCTGCTGCTGCAGCAGGTCGAGGGCAAACTTCTCATCGTTGCGGATCGGGTAGCGCGCCGGGTCCAGTTTCGGGAACAGGTACATGGCGCCCTTGGGTTTAACGCAGGATACACCGGGAATCTCGTTCAGCATCTCCCATGCCAGGGTGCGCTGCTCGTAAAGGCGTCCACCCGGGACAATCAGCTCGTTGATGCTTTGGTAGCCGCCAAGAGCAGTCTGGATGGCATGCTGCGAAGGTACGTTGGCACACAGGCGCATGCTGGAGAGCATTTCGAAGCCTTCGATCAGGTCGCGAGCCTTGTGCTTGGGGCCGCTGATGATCATCCAGCCGGAACGGAAACCGGCAGCACGGTAAGTCTTGGACAGGCCGTTGAAGGTGATGCACATAACGTCATCGGCCAGGGAGGCCAAGGCGGTGTGCTCTTCACCGTCATAGAGGATCTTGTCGTAGATCTCGTCAGCGAACACGATCAGCTTATGCTCGCGCGCCAGCTCCAGAATCTCCAGCAGCAGTGACTCGGGATAGAGTGCACCGGTCGGATTATTCGGGTTGATAACCACAATGCCGCGGGTTTTAGGCGTGATCTTGCTGCGAATATCTTCGATGTCCGGGAACCAGTCCTGCTGCTCGTCGCAGACATAGTGAACGGGGTTGCCACCGGCGAGGCTAACGGCTGCTGTCCAGAGGGGGTAGTCCGGTGCCGGGATCAACATCTCATCGTTGTCGTTCAGCAGACCCTGCATGGCCATGACGATCAGCTCGGAAACGCCGTTACCGATGTAGATATCTTCAATGCCCACGTTGCGGATATTCTTGCGCTGGCACTCCTGCATCACCGCTTTACGAGCAGAAAACAGCCCTTTGGAGTCACAGTAGCCTTGAGAGGCCGGCAGGTTGAGAATGACGTCCTGTACAATTTCTTCCGGCGCCTCAAAGCCCCAGGGGGCGGGGTTGCCGATATTGAGTTTGAGGATGCGGTGGCCTTCTTCTTCAAGGCGCTTTGCTTCCTGCAGTACAGGGCCACGAATATCGTAGCAGACGTTGATCAGCTTGTTCGATTTGCGAATGACAGACATCTTCTCGTTCCTGAGTTCCAGGCGCGTCGAACGGGCGGTGCGTGGGCGAACGCGGCATACTGGACAGCAAAATTAAAGTGCCCAATCATACGCGCATGCCAGAAGGCGTACAATCCAGAGGTCATCGTCTGGCGTATAGGGTGCGTTCAAATTCAGCGGGAGGAAGAGTGTGAAAAAGTGGTCGGATCTTTGTGAGCAGGCGTTGAATTTTCATCCGGACAGTTCGTTGGAAGATTTGCTGGGCATGCCGCCTTTGTCAGCGCAGGAATTGGCGGCTATACCTGATGATCGTATCTTTTCAGTGATGATGCGGCGTATTTTTCGTGCCGGGTTGAAGCATTCTCTTGTCGACTCCAAATGGCCTGCATTTGAGGAAGCCTTTTACCGCTTTAATCCTGAAGCAGTGCAGGAGATGAGTGATGAAATGCTGGAGGAGCTGATGCATAACGAACGTATCATTCGGCACTTTGGCAAGATCAAGTCCACTCGTGAAAATGCCATGATGATGGTCGACCTGGCACAGGAGTATGGCAGCGTTGCCCGAATGATTGCCGAGTGGCCGGAGGAGGATATCATCGGGTTGTGGTCCCTGCTTAAAAAACGCGGCAAGCAGCTTGGTGGCAACTCGGGAGCCTATTTTCTGCGTATGTTGGGCAAGGATACCTTCATGCTGACCGATGATGTAGTGGTTGCTCTTAAGGCTCAGGGCGTGATCGAGAAAAAGCCGACCGCACAGCGTGATCTTAAGCTGGTGCAGCAGGCGTTTAATGACTTGCGCGAGCAGTCAGGCAGGCCTCTGTGCCAGATCAGCCGGCTGCTGGCGTTCAGTGTAGGTTGAATGCCAGCGTGTATCGGTTTACAGGCTGCTGAAAATCTATCTACGTTGCCGATGCATCGTTAAAAACAGGCTCAAAATGCTCATTTAGTCCACTAAACTGCGCTTTTTCGCCTGTTTTCGCCTGTTTTCGCCCGGGCGGCGTTCCGCTTGCCTCGGCTACCTCGATAACGCTTCAACACCCTGTTACAGAGCGGGTGATAGCTGGCGCAAAAAATCAGCCAGGGTGTCAGCCAGTCGGGTATGTGGTGCCTTGCCAGGTTTTTCCAGCCAAATGCTGCCATCCTGATTGTTGAGGCTGATCATGTCATTGGTGTCGGGCTCTACTACACCGAAGAATAGCGTCAACGGGCGCTTTTGCTTGCGTTTGCTCAGTGCATGGCCAATGAGATTGCCTCGGAGTCGTTCCAGGTCTTCTCTATTCCATGCAAACAGCAAACTAAGCTGGGTGCCATCTGGCATCACGCAGTTGATGGGGTCTGACCAGTAACGACTATAGTAGCTGACCAGGTCCGGGTGCAGCTCTTCTTCCAATGCATCGCTCAGGCGTTGGAACATATCCAATGGCCCTTCAATGCGCACCGGTTGCCAGCTGACGTCTTTGCCCGGACTGGCTTCATGCCGATAGCAGGCGCTGGGCCAATCGGGATCAAAAGGGGTCATTGGGTATTGGTGTTGGTCGCAGGAGGCGAGGAAGGTCTCCATCAATTGATCAAGGGCTGTCTCTGTAGCGGTCATAAGGGTCCATCAGTCGTTTTGCAAGCCGTACCCTGACTGTGGCCCAAGTGGTCGAGGGTCGCAAGTCATTGTGTTGACTTGGTTAATCTTTGTACGGCTCTGAAATAAAACGAAATTTTTTTAAATTAAGTGATTGACAACATCTCAGAACTCCTTAAAATGCGCACCTCATTCACGGGGCACTTGTTACAACAAAGTGTCGACGGGAATGAAGAAGTGGAGCGGTAGTTCAGTTGGTTAGAATACCTGCCTGTCACGCAGGGGGTCGCGGGTTCGAGTCCCGTCCGTTCCGCCACCTTCTTGTCGAAGTGCTGACAAGATTGTAAACAAGCCGACGTTTTGGGCGAATAGCTCAGTTGGGAGAGCATCTGCCTTACAAGCAGAGGGTCGGGGGTTCGAACCCCTCTTCGCCCACCAAAACGGAGTGGTAGTTCAGTTGGTTAGAATACCTGCCTGTCACGCAGGGGGTCGCGGGTTCGAGTCCCGTCCATTCCGCCAATCTTGAGAGATGAAAGGTTAGAATACCTGCCTGTCAGCTCTCATAGGAATCGAGGGTCGCCAAGTCCCGGAAATTCCACCACCTTCTTGTCGAAGTGCTGACAAGATTGTAAACAAGCCGACGTTTTGGGCGAATAGCTCAGTTGGGAGAGCATCTGCCTTACAAGCAGAGGGTCGGGGGTTCGAACCCCTCTTCGCCCACCAAAACGGAGTGGTAGTTCAGTTGGTTAGAATACCTGCCTGTCACGCAGGGGGTCGCGGGTTCGAGTCCCGTCCATTCCGCCACCTTCTTGTCGAAGTGCTGACAAGATTGTAAAAAAAGCCGACGTTTTGGGCGAATAGCTCAGTTGGGAGAGCATCTGCCTTACAAGCAGAGGGTCGGGGGTTCGAACCCCTCTTCGCCCACCAAAACGGAGTGGTAGTTCAGTTGGTTAGAATACCTGCCTGTCACGCAGGGGGTCGCGGGTTCGAGTCCCGTCCATTCCGCCATCTTCTTGTCGAAGTGCTGACAAGATTGTAAAAAAAAGCCGACGTTTTGGGCGAATAGCTCAGTTGGGAGAGCATCTGCCTTACAAGCAGAGGGTCGGGGGTTCGAACCCCTCTTCGCCCACCAAAACGCGGAGCGGTAGTTCAGTTGGTTAGAATACCTGCCTGTCACGCAGGGGGTCGCGGGTTCGAGTCCCGTCCGTTCCGCCACTTCTTTAAGGGCCAATCCTGGTTCTGTTTAAAACCACCTTCATTATTAGTTCTGTGCGCCTTTGCACTACGAATTGTCCCTTCTTAGCACTTGTTTCCTACTCATCTGTCTTGTTCTGATAATCCAGCATTTTGATCAATGGTGGAGTCGATCTGTTGCCTGATTTGGTCGCGAGGCGTTCTGGGTAATAATATTTCCTTTAAATAGTACGCTTGGGGTCTATGAGTGGTGGGTGCTGAGTGGCTCGGGGGAGGAGTGCGTGTCAGGAAAGTATGAGCCTGAAAAGTATGAGCTTGAGTTGGGTGGCGACCTTTTTCGTGTGCCTGTCCATGAGCTGATTACGCCACTTACTCGGTGCCGGGACGTTACCCTGGATATTATGCGGCTGGATCAAATTCACCCACTGGTCAGTGGTAATAAATGGTTCAAGCTCAAGCCCGCTATTGAATCGGCGCGTAAAACCGGCATGCCAGTGCTCAGTTTTGGTGGTGCCTGGTCAAACCATATTCATGCTTTAGCATACGCCGGAGCACATTTCTCTGTTCCTACTCTCGGAATCATTCGTGGTGAGCCCGAGTATGCCAGTAACGCAATGCTAACGGATGCGCGTCGCTGGGGTATGAAACTTCATTTCGTTACCCGTGCAGAATATCGGCAGCGCACGCACCCCGATTACCTGCAATCTTTGCTTGAACGGTTCGGCCCCGGGCACTTGGTGCCAGAGGGAGGCAGTCAGGCCGCAGCGCTGCCGGCCGTGGCCTCGATCTGGCAACATCCTGTGTTCAGTGAGCGTGAATATGATGCCGTCTTTCTTCCTGTGGGTACGGGTGGGACCCTGGCGGGCGTGTTGTTCGGGGCGCCATCGAGTGTCGAGGTGATCGGAGTGCCGGTACTTAAATACGGTGAATGGTTGGAGCAGGATATTAGTGCCTTGCTGCAACAGGCCGAGGGAGCGGTGCGCTGCAAGTGGTCTCTGGATCCTGCGTCTCAGGGTGCTGGATATGCACGCCTGAACGCAGAAGAGGCGGCGCTGGTGCGGCAAATGCAGGATGGGTATGGCCTGGATCTGGATCCTGTATACACAGTCAAGGCATTGAGAGCCCTCCAAAGAAGGATTGTGCAGTGCCGAATAAAACCGCATAGTCGTATTTTGATGCTGCATACTGGCGGCCTTCAGGGAAATCGAGGGTTTGCAGATCGGCTCAGTGCTTTGGCCCCTGAATTTGTCGGGCCTTTGCCTTTATAATGCGGTAAACACATCACCAACCTGGAGAGTGCAAGCGGGCATGGATAACTTTCGTAATATTGGCTTGATCGGGCGCCTGGGAAGCAAGTCGGTCATCGATACCTTGAAAGACCTGATACGCTTTCTGGATGACCGGGGGTTGAATGTAATCCTGGATCAGTCCATCGCGGAAGTGATGCCTGGGCATGGTCAGCAGGTCTGCAAGCAGAAATTGATGGGCGAGATTTGTGACCTTGCGATTGTGGTCGGTGGTGATGGCAGTTTGCTGGGTGCGGCGCGTTCGCTGGCCAAAAGCAAGATTCCCGTGCTCGGAATCAACCGTGGCAACCTGGGCTTTTTGACCGATATTCCCCCTCATGATTTTGAGGAAAAGCTGGTAGAAGTGCTGTCTGGCCAGTATATGGTCGATACCCGCTTCCTGTTGGACGTGGAGGTCAAGCGCGATGGTGAGCCGATTGGTGAGATGACCGGTCTGAATGACTGTGTGGTGCACCCGGGTAAGGCAACACGAATGATCCAGTTTGAGCTCTATATCGAAGGACAGTTCGTATACACCCAGAAATCGGATGGCTTGATTGTCTCGACGCCCACAGGGTCAACGGCGTATGCGCTTTCGGGTGGTGGTCCAATCATGCATCCCAAGCTGGATGCCCTGGTGCTGGTGCCCATGTTTCCGCACACCCTGTCCAGTCGTCCCATTGTGGTGGATGGCAACAGTGAGCTGAAGCTGGTGATCAGTGAG
The DNA here is from genome assembly GCF_900155945.1 of Marinobacterium stanieri. Classification (GTDB taxonomy): domain Bacteria; phylum Pseudomonadota; class Gammaproteobacteria; order Pseudomonadales; family Balneatricaceae; genus Marinobacterium; species Marinobacterium stanieri. Next base: position 307,426 of record NZ_FTMN01000002.1, on the reverse strand, counting down.
GATAACAAGACCTATCCGGTCATCTCCTGCGATGGTCAGGTAAACCAGAGCCTGTCACCCGGTGACAGCATTACCATCCGTAAGCATTCGCATAAGCTCAAGCTGTTGCACCCGCGTGACTATGATTTTTACCGCACCTGTCGCGAGAAGCTGGGCTGGGGTACCAAGTTTGGAGAGCAGGGGTAAAGCGTGGCCTATCAGGGATACGATCTAATTGGTGATATTCACGGCTGTGCACTCAGCCTGAGGATGCTGCTGGCCAGGATGGGGTATCGGCAGATAAACGGCGTTTACCAGCATCCGCAGCGTAAGGTGGTCTTTATTGGCGATATCATTGATCGCGGCCCGCACATACGCGAAGCGCTGCATATCGTGCGCGATATGGTGGAAGCGGGGCATGCCGAGATCGTGATGGGGAACCACGAGTACAACTATCTCTGCTACGTGACGCCGGATCCCGAAAAGCCCGGAGAATATCTGCGCCAGCATACACCCAGGCATAAGCGCATCCTGCAGCAGACGCTGGAACAGTTATCGCCCTATGGGGATGAACAGCAGGAATACATGGAGTGGTTCCTGCAGCTACCGCTGTTTATCGAATTCGAAAATTTCAGGGTAGTACACGCCTGTTGGCATAATGAACTGATCGAAACCTTCAAGCAGAAAATGGGCGGTAATCGAATCGACCGAGGTTTTCTTGAGCGCTCGGCAAAAGAGGGCAGCTTTGAGTGGGAAGTGATGGATCGACTTCTGCGGGGCACCCATCTGCGCCTCCCTAACGATGAAGTGATGGTCAGCAAGGATGGTTTCAGACGCCATTTCTTCCGCACCAAATTCTGGATGCCGGATCCCCAGTATCTGGTGGATGTGGTATTCCAGCCGGACCCGCTACCTGCACACCTGGCGCGCTTGCCGATAAACAATGCACAGCGGGAAGATCTGCTGTACTACGGTGACACCGAAAAGCTGCTCTTTATCGGACACTATTGGCGTGAGGGTACTCCGAGCCCAATAACCGATAATATCACCTGCCTTGATTACAGCGCCGTTAAATTCGGTAAGCTGGTGGCCTATCGACTCGATGATGAAACAGTGATGCAACCGGACAAGTTTGTCTGGGTTGATGTTGCCCGTGAAGTGCACCTGATAGATCCTGAGGTGGGTGCTTCGTGATCCCTGTGCTGGAGGTGCCTCTGGGTCAGGACCTCACGGAGTTTACGGCCTGCCTGTGGCGCAGTGGCATTTCGCACCGGGTGGTTGAAAGCGAGCACTATCAGGTTGTCTGGCTGCAAAATCCCGCTGATGCCGAAACCGTACAGCACCTGTTTGCACGTTGGCGGGCAGGGGAGTCTCTGGAGCAGGTCCAGCTCAAACCCGCTCGACGTCGCCGTTTCTCGCCGGCCCCTTCGCTGAAGCAGTTGCCGCTTACCCTGCTGCTGATTGCCAGCAGTTTTGTCGTCAGTATTTTGATCGGCTTCGGCAAGGACCTGAACACGTTATCCTTCTTCAGCTTTGCACCCTTTTCACTTTCCGCTGGAACGCTGAGTTATCCTTCGGTGTCAGACGTGCTCGCCTCGGGGCAGTTGTGGCGCTTATGGACCCCCATCTTCATGCATTTCAGTCTCATGCATATCCTGTTCAATTTATTGTGGGTATGGCTGGTGGGTGGCCGCATGGAAGCCATGCAGGGGAGGTTATCCCTGCTGGGGCTGGTCATGTTCAGTGGCTTGTTGTCGAATCTTGCCCAGTTCTGGCATACCGGACCGGTTTTTGGCGGTATGTCTGGAGTGGTCTTTGCTTTGATCGCCTACAGCTGGCTGTGGGATCGGCAAAAGCAGACGCCCAGGTTCGGTTTGCCGCCAGCGCTGATGGGGTTCATGTTGTTTTGGGTGGCGCTGGGCTATACCGGAATGTTGGGAAGTCTGGGGTTTGGTGCCATTGCCAACACGGCACACCTGGTGGGGTTATTGGCCGGTCTGCTGTGGTTGCCCGTCGGGCGCCGGCTGCAGCGAGGCCGTGCTTCGCTATGATAGAATGACTGCTTGAAATACCGGAGAGTGGCATGACGTTCGAAAAGATGATTGAAACAATGGCGCCGGAGGTTTATCGGTCCTTGCGGCGTGCAGTTGAGCTGGGCAAGTGGCCTAATGGTGAACGCCTCAGTCAGGAGCAGCGGGAAACCAGCCTGCGTGCGGTCATTGCCTATGAGCACCGCCATCAGGTTGCGGAGCAGGAGCGCGTTGGCTTTATCGACCGTACCCGCCCGGATGGTCGTCAACATGGTAGTGACCCTTTACAACCCGAGACGCTGAAGATACTGACTGATGACTGAGCTTTCTCTACGGGCCAGTGGTCACCTGCGCAAGATGGTGACGCAACTGGAGGCTCCCGTGCACTACCAGCTGCCGTTGGATGATGAGCTGGTGGATATGGCTCCTCTGATTGGCCAGCCTATCCGTCTTGAATACACCGGCGAGATCCACTGTCAGCATTGTGGCCGTAAAACCCGCAAAAGCTTTAACCAGGGCTTCTGCTACCCCTGTTTTACCCGTTTGCCCCAGTGCGATTCCTGTATTGTGAAACCGGAAAAGTGCCACTACCACGAAGGAACCTGTCGTGACCCTTCCTGGGGTGAACGACATTGTTTCCAGCCTCATGTGGTTTATTTGGCCAATTCATCGGGCATCAAGGTCGGTATTACACGGGGTGAACAGGTCCCTACGCGCTGGATGGATCAGGGTGCCATACAGGCACTGCCTATTCTGGAAGTGGATACTCGTCTGCATTCCGGTTTGATTGAACAAATCATCGCAGCACATGTCAGTGACAAGACCAACTGGCGAACCATGCTGAAGGGGCAGGTTGAGCCTCTGGACCTGAAGGCCGAGCGCGACCGCTTGCTGAATCTTTGTGCGCTGCAGCTGGATAGCTTGCGCGAGGAGTACGGCGTAGAAGCCATCCGTGAACTGGATGCCGAAGTGGTCGAGATCAATTACCCTGTAGAGGTATATCCTGCCAAGGTCGGAACCCATAATCTGGATAAGAACCCGGTCGTGGAAGGTGTGCTGCAGGGGATCAAGGGGCAGTACTTGATCCTCGATACCGGAGTTATCAATATTCGCAAGTTTGCTGCCTATAACGTCGAACTCAGTTTTTAAGTTTGGAGCTTTCATGTCTGCACAGCAGCCGCAAGCCATTTATCTGGAAGATTATCGCCCACCGGCCTGGCTGGTGACGCACACTGAGCTGAATTTTGAGCTGGAAGAAGAGCAGACCCTGGTTCGGGCGCGCCTGAATATCAAGGCCAACCCCGAGGTGAGTGGCAAGCCTGAACCGCTGCAGCTGCATGGTGATGACGGTATGGAGCTGCTGCGCCTGAGTATCGATAACCAGGTGCTGGAGCCGCAGGACTATCGCCGCGAAGCGGGTATGCTTACCATCAATAATGTGCCTGACCAGTTTGTTCTGGAGTGTGTGACGCGCCTGTTGCCTCATGAGAATACGGCGCTGGAAGGGCTCTACAAATCCGATGGCATGTTCTGTACTCAGTGCGAGGCAGAAGGCTTTCGTCGCATTACCTTCTTCCCGGATCGCCCGGACGTCATGTCCATCTTTCGCACCACGCTGACTGCTGACAAGTCTCAGTATCCCGTGCTTCTGTCCAACGGTAACCCGGTGGCCAGTGGTGATGCAGAAGAGGGGCGTCATTGGGTGACCTGGGAAGACCCCTGGCCCAAGCCTGCCTACCTGTTCGCGCTGGTTGCTGGCGACTTGGCTCTGCTGGAAGACAGCTTCACCACCTGCTCCGGACGTGAAGTGGCCTTGCGCATCTATGCCGAGCACAAGGATCTCGACAAGCTCGAGTACGCCATGACCTCGCTGAAGAATGCCATGCGCTGGGATGAAGAGGTGTACGGTCGCGAGTATGACCTCGATATCTTCATGATCGTGGCGGTCGATTTCTTCAATATGGGGGCCATGGAAAACAAGGGTCTCAATATCTTCAACACCTCCTGTGTGCTGGCGCACCCGAAAACCACGACCGATGGTGGTTTTCAGCGTGTTGAAGGCGTGGTAGCCCACGAATATTTCCATAACTGGTCCGGAAACCGTGTGACCTGCCGTGACTGGTTCCAGCTAAGCCTGAAGGAAGGCTTTACCGTGTTCCGTGACGCAGAATTTTCGGCTGACATGAACTCGCGTACGGTAAAACGCATTGAAGACGTCTCTCTTCTGCGTACCGCGCAATTTGCGGAAGACGCCGGTCCCATGGCGCACCCGGTAAGGCCGGAGTCCTTCATTGAAATCTCCAACTTCTACACCCTGACCGTATATGAGAAAGGGGCAGAGGTTGTACGCATGTTGCACAACCTGCTGGGCCCCGAACTGTTCCGGAAAGGCAGTGATCTGTACTTTGAGCGTCACGATGGTCAGGCAGTAACCACAGATGACTTTGTGGCTGCCATGGAGGCTGTATCCGGGCGTGATCTGTCCCAGTTCCGTCGCTGGTACTCCCAGGCCGGCACACCGCGCTTGAACGTGACAGACCGCTGGGATGCGGATGCAGGCGAATATCGCCTGACCGTCAAGCAAAGCTGCCCGCCGTCTCCGGGGCAGGAACACAAGCAGCCTTACCATCTGCCTCTTGCCTATGGTTTGCTGGATGAAGCGGGTCGTGAATTGCGCTCCGGAGTTCTGGAGGTACGTGAGGAGGAAGAAGCTTTCGTCTTCTCCGGTCTCGAAAGCCGCCCTGTACCTTCACTGCTGAGAGCCTTCTCTGCGCCGGTCAAGCTGGAATACGACTACAGCGATGAGCAGCTGTTGATGCTGCTGCGTCATGATACGGATGGCTTCAACCGTTGGGATGCGGGTCAGCGTGTCTGTGTACGCCTGATGCAGAACTTGATCCGTGACTGGCAAAACGGTCAGGCGTTGCAGCTTCCGGCAACGCTGGTCGAAGCCTGGAAGCAGCTGCTGCAGGATGAAGCCCTGGATCCGGCCATGCTGGCTCAGTGCCTGCGACTGCCGTCCGAGGCCCTGTTGGCAGAGCTGGCCGATGAGGTGGATGTGGTGGCCATTCATGAAGTGCGTGAGTTCCTTCGCACCTCGCTGGCGCAGGCACTTGAACAGCAGTGGTTGGCGGCCTATCAGCGTTGCGATACCCGTGACGAGAGCTACTCACCGGATGCGGCTTCCATTGGCCGTCGCAGCTTGAAAAACCTGGCGCTGGGCTATCTGATGGCGACGGGGGCTGAGCCCTGGCTGGAGCTGGCGCGACAGCAGTTTGAGCAGAGCGACAACATGACCGATCAGCAGGCGGCGCTTGCACTGGTGGCGCACTCCCGTCACCGTGAAAGTGCCGCAGAGCTGTTGCAGCAGTTCTACCTGCAATGGCAGCATGAGTCTCTGGTGATGAACCAGTGGCTGGCGGTACAGGCCTCAGACCCAACGGAAGGTGCTCTGGAGCGCGTACAGGCATTGAGTGAGCACCCGGTGTTCGATGCCCGCAATCCGAACAAGCTGCGCTCTCTGGTCGGGGCCTTCTGCGGTCAGAACCCCATGCATTTCCACAGCGAAGACGGCTCAGGCTATGCCTGGCTGGCAGACTGGGTTCTGCGTCTGGACAAGCAGAACCCACAGGTTGCCGCACGTTTGCTGACACCGCTAACACGCTGGAAACGCTATGATAAGGTACGTAGTGCGCTGATGCAGAAGCAACTACAACGAATGATGGATACCGATGATCTCTCGGCTGATGTATATGAAGTAGTCAGCAAGAGTCTTGTTTGATAAGTAATGACGTATTGGGGTCTTTTACAGGCCCCGCAATAACAAACTGGTTAAGGACATGCCAATGGACGCTGTTTTCGATTCAAGCGACAAATTCGATTTGCAACAGAACTACCGTCGTTATCTGAAGTTTTATGATCAATGCCTGACTGCCAATGAAATACTCAAGGATGCGCGTGGCAGTCGCGTCTGGGTAGCCGGTGTCGTATTGATGGTTTTCGCTCTGGCTTCCGAGTTTTTCCTCGGTGCTGCGGCTGGCCTGTTCGGCCTGTACTTCTACCGTATTATGTCTGCCTGGTATCGCGTATCCCAGGCAGAAGAAGGCAAGGAAGTTGCCGAGCGCTGGTTTGCGTCCAAGGGTATGAAGTTTGAGGGGCGTATCCTGTACCGCCGTACGGACGAACAGCTGGAAGCACCGCTGGACCCGTTCGATGAAGCGCTGTACAGCTAAGTACTCGCATGCAACGTGAATATCGGCGTTTAAGCCGCAGGACACGCCACTTGCTGGCGCTGCCTGAAGGGCTTAACGTCGATTTCAAGCGTGAAGTGCAGGCGGTCAGAAGTGCTGATCTGGTCGCCTTTGCCAATGCTCCGCTGGGCGGTACCCTGCTCATCGGGATTGATGAATACACCACCACAGACGGCGTGCAACGCGGCCGTGTGGTTGGCTGTGAAGTGGACGACAAGGCGCGCCTGACGCTAATCAACAAGTCCACCGGTTGTATTCCCAATGTGGAAGTGCAGCTGTTTACCGAAAATCTCGCCGCTTCCAAACCTATCCTCCGTATCGAAATCCCCAGCGGTACACGCAAGCCGTACTGTACCCAGCGAGGTGAATACGCCATTCGTACCGATGGGCGTAACCGCGCCATGCTGCCGGAAGAATTGCTGGCCATTTTCATGGAGCGGGAAGGTGATCTCTTTCTGTCCCGGTTCCGCAAGGCGGTGCAACAGCTCGAGGTTCAGTTGGGTAGCGTTAACCACTCCTTGAGCGAAGGCATGCTGGGCGTCAGTGAGCATCTGTACGACCTGGATCAGCAACTGCAGCGTACGCTGTCGCGTATCGAGCAGCTGACCGACAGCAATAAGAAGCGCTCACGTAATCTCATGCAGGCCCTAAGGCAAAGCCAGGATGGTATCGTCCAGCTGGAGAACAGCATTGCGCCTGTGATCAATGATCAGGGGCAGCACCTGCTCCAGGATATTGAGCACAAGCTGGGCATGTTGCTGGACCTTCTGGACAGCGATAGCAATGGTAACCACTGACTGAGTCGGCTTTGACAGGTATCAACAAGTAGACACCTGAGTCAGCTATAGTGAGGGTAACCAATGTGATCGGGAGCGTGCCAAGATGAATACCTTGTCTGAATTGCACCAAGACCATATCAACCTGACGCGGTTGCTGGATATCCTGCAGCGCAAGGTTGTCCGACTGCGCGAAGGGGTCCACCCCGACTTCTCCTTGATGGCCGATGTGGTCAGCTATGTTGGCGACTACGCCGACCAGTACCATCACCCCCATGAAGATCTGATGTATGAATTTTTCCGTGGTCGAGACAGCGAGCTTGATAAGCATTTTGCCGAATGTGAACAGGAGCACCGCGATCTCAAACAGCTATCAACCAGGCTGACTGACTCCATCGAGGCGATTCTCAATGATGCCGTCATGCCGATGGATCAGTTCACGGATCAGCTGGATGCGTTTGTCACGGCGGAAAAGAACCATCTGGACTTTGAAGAAGCCAAAATCTTTCCACGCCTCAAGGAATTGGGGAGTGAGCAGGATTGGGAAGCGCTGGCCGCCAAAATACCCGAGAATCCCGATCCCCTGTTTGGCGAACACCAGGCAGAGGAGTATCGGGAACTCTATAGGGCACTAATGGAAGACATGAACGCCGAGGCGTGACCGGGTCACGCCTGGCTGGCCAGATACCGTTGTACGGTATCCACGACGGCCTGTGTTTGCGGGTCAACTTCCAGGTTAACGCGGTCGCCGGGGCGCAGCCGGGCGAAAGTTGTGCGCTCGAGTGTTTCCGGGATCAGTGAAACACTGAAGCTTTCCTGGTCCGACTCTGCCAGAGTCAGGCTGCAGCCGTTCAGGCCTGCAAACCCTTTGGGTAGCAGGTAAGGAGCGGCGTTTACCGGCGTTTTGAAACGGATATGGCAGTTATTGGCATCGGGATACTCAACTGCCAGTACCTCGGCGCAGCACAGGATGTGGCCCGACATCAGGTGGCCGCCAATTTCATCCCCTACGCGTGCCGCGCGCTCGAAATTGACCCAGGAGCCCACATCGAGAGTCCCCAGGTTAGTCAGCTCCAGTGTGGTGTCGATGACATCAAACTGGACCAGTGGTCCCTCAAAATCGGTCACCGTGAGACAGGTGCCATTGAGTGCAATACTGGCGCCATTTTCCAGACGGTCGGCGTTTTCCAGTGGCAGCTCAATCTGCAAGTGCGCCAAACCCTGTTTGCGTGTCAGGGCCTTGACCTGAGCGACCCCCTGGACGATACCTGTAAACATGCTGTGCTAACCTCTTAACGTGTGAATCCGTAACGGCTATCAGGGCGTAATAGTACCTGAAACCATCAGGGAGTGTGCAGATGCGAGTATTGGTGACCGGGGGAAGCGGGTTTATTGGTCAGGCGTTAACCCGTGCCTTGACGCAACGTGGTGATCAGGTGGTGATCCTTAGCCGCCAGCCCGGCAAGGTGCCGGCCATGACGGGTGTGGTCACGGTTGACCGCTTACAGGCCATTTCAGGTAAAGTGGATGCCGTTGTGAATCTGGCGGGGGCACCCATTGTCGATAAGCGCTGGAGTGAATCCCGCAAGCAATTACTGCGTGCCAGTCGTATCGATTTAACACGTGACCTTGTCAGCTGGATGCAGACACGGGATGTGCCGCCTGCCGTGCTGGTGAGTGGTTCCGCAATCGGTTATTACGGTTCGCACCAGGATGAAGTGCTGGATGAAAATGCACCGGTGGCAGCCGGCTTTCCGCATGAGCTCTGTAATGCCTGGGAGCAGGCGGCCCTGGTGGCAGAGTCGGCCAGTACTCGGGTATGCCTGGTGCGTACAGGGGTCGTACTGGGGCCTGGAGGCGCCTTGACCAAAATGCTGCCACCGTATCGGCTTGGCTTGGGCGGCCCTATTGGTGATGGTCAGCAATGGATGTCATGGATTCATTTGGATGATGAAGTCGGAGCTATTTTATACCTGCTCGACAACCCTTCATTGCGTGGGCCTTTTAACCTGACGGCGCCGGAGCCCGTGACCAATGAAGAGTTCTGTCAGACCCTGGGCAAGGTGTTGAAACGACCAGCGGCATTTCGCATGCCGGCTTTTGTCATGCGTCTGCTGTTGGGTGAGGCCAGTGAATTGTTGCTGGAAGGGCAGCGAGTGGTGCCGGTGCACCTTAATTCGGCGGGTTATGCTTTCAAATACCGCACCCTTGAGCCGGCACTGAAAGCGGTTATCAAGACCTGAATCAAGACGCCAGTGACAGGGGGCCTGAGCCATCGCTGAGTTGCTGTTCAGCATTGCGGAAGCGCTTGAGTCGTAGCTTCTCGACCGCTTCCAACAGCAGGTCGCCCTGCCATTCAAATGGTGAGCTGTGCAGGTGCTGTTCCAGGTCCAGAATCAGGAAGTCGATGGTTTGGCTGTGGGCCGCTTCACAGAGGCCTTCAAGGGAATCAATATTCTGTTCCGGCCAAAAATTCTGACCCCATTCAATCAGGCGTGAACGAGCCGTCTCGCCATCATTCTGTTGGCAGGCAATAGCCAGTGCCTGGAAGGTGTTACGTTCTGCACGCTGGTGAGACAACAGCAGCTTCTGCGCCCTGCGCTGGGCTTCCAGCTGGTTATGTTCATTATGGCGGTTACGTTCCTGCCTGAGCTGGCGCATGCTGTGTAACCAGCCTGCACTGCTGCCCAGAAAGGCAACACCAAGGCAGAGGCTGAGCCAGGGCCAGAAATCGAATCCCTGCGTATCGATGATATCCGGGCTTGCGGCCGGAGTTGCAGCAATGACCGGTGCGGGTTCCTCAATATTCACTTCGCGTGCTGGCAAAGTCGTGGTGTCGGCCTGGTCATGGCGGGTGTTCCACCAGCTCAGATCAATGGCGGGCAGTTTAAGTGCGCCCGGGCCCAAGGGTTCGATGCGTATGCGCTCTGTCCGCGTGCTGACCAGCCCTTGAGGGGTCTGGGTTTCGGTCAGGCTGACATCTTCCTTTTGTGCAAAATAATCGTCGTGCCGTTGTGTAAACAGGCTTGGAAGGGCGTCCGCCGGCAAACCGCGAGCGGTTAGCGTTATTTCGCGAACAAAGGATTCACCTGGCTGTAGTGAGGAAGCCGTATCCCAGTTTTCATCCAGAGAGACCTGTTCAGCCGGCAACCAGTACCCGCGGGTATTTTGATGCGCAGGCGGCAGTACCTCGATTTCAAAGCGTTCAGGCAAGGGGCTGGAAAAGGCGGGGCCGGCAGAGCGAATTTCTGCCCCCAGCAGTGTATGCAGGCCGGTTTCAGACGGAAAAAGGGCAAAAGTCTGTTCTCGAATATACCAGGTCTCACCGCCGCGCTCGGTATTAAATGTGCGTGGGTCTGTTAAACGGACCACAAGCGCGCCGGGCATACTGGGAGGCAGAAATTCGAGACTTTCCGCTGGCGGAGTGCGCTGAAAAAGACGGGCGGTATAGATGAGCTGTGCGTGACTGTAGACGCGGTCCTGACTGATCAGGCTGTCCATAAAAAGGTCGTCGGCCTGAGGTCGGCTTTGTACTGCACCCGTGACCGTAACGTCGAGGGGTTCACTCAGTGAGTTGCCCAGGCGCAGCGGCGGAATAGTGAGTGTGCCTGTGTTGAGCGGGCGCAGCTGCAGGTGCCAGCGGGTGCTGACATCACGGGTTGCCGAGGAATGGCTGGACACGACAACGCGCTGGCTGCCCAGAATACGAAAGTCCTTTCGCAGGGGGCTCAGATCCGGCCGTTGCTGAATTTGATCCGCAGCTTCCAGGGTCAGATTGAGGGTATCCGAAGCAGTCAGTGAATAACGGTCGAGCGTAGCCGAAACCTGGGCGGACAAAATTGGCGAAAAAATAATCAGCAGCAGTGCGAAAAATGCACGCATCAACACGTCCAACTACTCGTAAATGAATTCACAAATCAGGCTTCATTATCAGCGAAGGTTGTGCACATATCAATTTAATTAAGAAAGCGTTTTTTATTGTCGCTATTGAGGTTTTCAACATGACTTCACTAGTTGTTTAACTATACTGCTGCAAAAGCCAAATCCATTTGCCATAGGAGGGTGGGTATGTCCTCTCAGACTGCCGAGAGCAAAATCGATTTTCTGCATCAGCTTAAAGAAATGATTTTCAGTCGACTGCCGAAAAAACGTGCATTGCCGCTGAGCGAGTTTGCTGATCAATATTTCGCACACATGGCAGAGCCGGATTTACTCAAGTGGCGACTGGATGACCTTTACGGCGCCACTCTGAATGCCTGGCAGTTCATGCAGGAACGTGCGCCTGGTGAAATAAAGGTACGGGTATTTAATCCAGACTTTGAGCGGCATGGTTGGCAATCGACCCACACGGTGATTGAGGTGCTACAGGAAGACATGCCCTTTATCATCGACTCGCTGCGTATGGAACTTAACCAGCGCGGTCTGACGATCCACGCCATTCTCAACACACTGTTGGACATCAAGCGTGATGATCAGGGGCAGATGCTCAGTCTCTGCGCTCCTGAGACGCATGAACAGGTATGCGACTGCGAGTCAGTTGTCTCTATCGAGGTGGATCGTCATACCGATCCGGAACAACTCAAGGCTCTGCAGCAGGGGCTGCATGAGGTCCTGTGCGAAGTGGAAGTCACCGTTCAGGACTTCGACCAGATGCTGGCTAAAACGGACGATCTCCTGTCGTGCTACGACAAGGCGCCGGCAGATCTGGATCCTGCTGATGTGGCAGAAACGCGAGACTTTATCGTCTGGCTTAAAGAGCATTTTACCTTCCTTGGTTACGACGAATTCAAACTGACGGGCAAGGGTGACAAGCAGCAGCTGGAGCCTGTTGCCGGCAGTGGCCTCGGGTTACTGCGTGGCAACGGCGGTAATCGCGATCAGGGGCTCATGTTTGGCAAGGACCGTGATGTGGGGGCGTTCACCCTGATTCCGGAGTTGCTTTCATTTACCAAGTCGTCGCTGAAATCGCGTGTGCACCGTCCGGCGTACCCCGATTACATCAGCATCAAGCGCTTTGATGCTGAGGGTAACCTGGTCGGGGAGTCGCGTTTTCTGGGGCTCTATACGTCTGCTGTTTATCTGCACGGCTCCACTGATATTCCGGTGGTGAGAAACAAGATCAAGGCCGTAATGGAGCGCTCCGGTTTGCCGCGTGGCGGGCATGACTGGAAAGAGCTGCAGCAGATAATGGAGATTTACCCAAGGGATGATCTCTTCCAGTCCAGTCTGGATGAGCTGTACCGCATTGCCATGGGCATCCAGCAGATCCATGAGCGGCGCCAGATTCGCTTGTTCCTGCGCCGTGATTACTATGGTCATTTTTTCTCTGCACTGGTGTATGTGCCCCGTGAAATCTACAGCACCGATTTCCGTGTCAAAGTTCAGAAAATTCTGCAGCAGGCGCTGGACTGCGATGAGGCGGAATTTACTACCTATTTCTCAGAGTCAGTGCTGGCGCGCACCCAGTTTTTGCTTCGCCGCTCTGATCATCATCCGGTCACTGATAAATACGACGAGCCTGAACTGGAGCGCCAGGTATCCCATGCGGCCAGCAGCTGGCAGGAAGAGTTGTACGACACTCTGATCGAAATGCTCGGTGAAGAGCAGGGTATTAAGGCGTTCAACCATTACCATACTGGTTTTTCTGCTGGCTATCGCGCTGACTTCTCGCCACGTGCTGCGGTTGTCGATATTCAGCACATGATGGGGTTAACGGACTCTGATCCCATGGCCTTGAGCTTTTATGAAGCGCTGGAACGTGAACCCGAAGAGTTGAACTTCAAGCTTTACCATCGGGGTGAAGCTCTGCCCTTGTCTGATGTGCTGCCCATTCTCGAAAATCTGGGGCTGCGAGTCATCGATGAGCACCCCTATCAGGTCGCAGTCGATGACTACTGCGTCTGGGTGCATGATTTCAATTTGCGTTACACCGGCCGTCAGCAGGTGACCGCCGATACCATGCAGGCGGTGTTTGAAGAGGCCTTCCTGAATATCTGGTATGGCCGTGCCGGTAATGATGACTTTAACAAGCTGGTATTGGGTGCTGAGCTTAACTGGCGCGAAGTTGCCTTGTTACGCGCCTATGCCGGTTACATGAAACAGATGCGTTTCCCCATCAGTCAGGAAGCGATCAGTCTGGCATTGCGCCATCACGCCAGTCTTGCGCGTCAGTTGGTCGACTATTTTGCCGCCCGCTTTGATCCGGACAAGGCGTCCGAGAAGCAGCAGGCGGCGATGGAAGAGCAGATTCTGCAGGGGCTGGATGAAGTCAGCAGCCTGAACGAAGACCAGGCGATTCGTCAGTACCTGTCACTGATTCAGGCGACCCTGAGAACCAACTATTATCAGACTGTAGATGGCGAGCCCAAGCCCTACCTGTCGTTCAAGCTGTCGCCTCGCGACATACCACAGGTGCCCGAACCCAAGCCCATGTTCGAGATATATGTGCACTCTCCGCGTGTTGAAGGTGTGCATTTGCGTGGTGGCAAGGTGGCGCGAGGTGGCTTGCGCTGGTCGGATCGCCATGAGGATTTCCGTACCGAGGTGCTGGGGCTGGTTAAAGCACAGCAGGTCAAGAATGCAGTCATTGTGCCTGTGGGTGCCAAGGGCGGCTTTGTTGCCCGTCGCCTGCATGAAGGCATGGCGCGTGATGAATGGATGAAAGAAGGTGTTGAATGCTACAAAACTTTCATTCGTGCTTTGCTGGATGTGACTGACAACCTGGTGAACGGTGAGGTTGAGCCGCCAGCATCGGTGGTCCGTCATGACGAGGATGATACCTATCTGGTGGTTGCAGCCGACAAGGGCACGGCGACCTTCTCGGATATCGCCAATGAGATTGCTGCAGAATATAACTTCTGGCTGGGCGATGCCTTTGCATCCGGGGGTAGTCAGGGTTATGACCACAAAAAGATGGGCATTACAGCCCGTGGCGCCTGGGTATCGGTTGAGCGTCACTTCCGTGAAATGGGCATCAATACCGCTGAGGACCCCTTCACGGTATTGGCGATTGGCGATATGTCCGGTGATGTGTTTGGTAACGGCATGCTGTGCTCGGATAAAATCCGCCTGCAGGCTGCGTTTAACCACCTGCATATCTTTATTGACCCGGATCCGGATTGTGCCGCCAGCTTCAAGGAGCGTCAGCGCCTGTTTGAAGAGCGCGGTGGCTGGGGTGAATACGACACCAGCCTCATTTCCAAAGGGGGCGGGGTGTTCAACCGCTCAGCCAAATCGATCACGCTTACACCTGAAATCAAACGCCTGACCGGTCTTACCGGCAGCCGGGTAACACCAACGGAGCTGATCTCGGCGTTGCTGTCTGCCAAAATTGACCTGATCTGGAATGGTGGTATCGGTACCTACATCAAGGCCGCTGATGAAAGCCATGCCGATGTGGGCGACAAGGCAAACGATAGTCTGAGGGTGGATGCAAATAAGGTACGGGCCAAGGTGATCGGCGAAGGGGGTAACCTCGGTCTGACCCAGAAAGCCCGAATGGCATTGGCAGCCCAGGGCTGTCGTCTCAATACCGACTTTATTGATAATGCCGGTGGGGTGGACTGCTCCGACCATGAGGTCAACATCAAGATTCTGCTCAATGAAATGGTCAGAAACGATGATATGACCGCCAAGCAGCGTAACCGCCTGTTGAGCGATATGACCGAATCGGTTGCCGAGCTGGTGCTGGATAACAACTACCGACAGGTGCAGGCGATCTCTTTGGCTGGCGGGCGTTCGGTGGGCTCAATGGCGGAATACCGCCGTTTCATCAATGCCCTGGAAGCCGATGGAAAGCTGAACCGTGAGTTGGAATACCTGCCAACCGACGAGCAGTTGTCCGACCGCCAGAACGCCGGTGAAGGCATGACACGACCGGAGCTGTCGGTCCTGGTGTCCTACAGCAAATCAGTGCTTAAAGAGCGCTTGCTGGATTCAGCAGTGGCGGAAGATGAATATCTGGCCCATGAGCTGTTTACCGCCTTCCCGGAGCGGATTCGCAAGGAATTTGCCCCTGAACTGGAACAGCATCGACTGCGTGCCGCGATCATTTCGACACAGATCGCCAACCACATGGTCAACATGATGGGCATCAATTTTGCTGATCGTCTACTGACCTCTACCGGTGCCGAAATCGAGCATGTGGTGCGTGCCTATATCCTGGCGCGGGATATCTTCGGTTTGCAGCCGCTCTGGGAGCAGGTCGAGGCGCTGGACTATAAGGTATCGGCTGATATCCAGGCTGAAATGATGTACAGCCTGCAGAATTTGATCCGCCGTGCGACGCGCTGGTTTGTGCGTAACCGCCCGACCAATATGGACTGTACCCAGGAGGCGGAAAACTTCTCGGTACATCTGAAAACAATCACCGAAAACCTGGATGAGCTCTTGTGTGGTTCGCCTCACGAAATATGGCAGGCGGCCTACAACCGATACTGCGAGGCGGGTGTGCCGTCCAGCCTGGCGCAGGTGGTGGCCGGTTCCAGAGCACTCTACGCTGCCCTGAGTATCATCGAAGTGGCCAGTGAGCATTCGGTTTCTGTCGAAGCCGCGGCCAAGGTGTTCTATGGCTTGGGTGAAGAGCTTCAGTTGCAGTGGTTCAGTACTCAGCTTAACGACCTGAGCATTCACAGCTACTGGCAGGCCCTGGCCAGGGATACGTTCAGGGATGATCTGGATACCCAGCATCGTGCCCTGACCGCTGCAGTGGTGCAGGCGGGCAATAACGACCAGCAGTTGGCGCCGGAGTGTCTCACGGCCTGGCTTGAGCAGAACCGGCCGCACATTGATCGCTGGCTTCACATGCTGAATGAACTGAAAAATGCCGGCAGTGAAGACTATGCGATGTATACTGTCGCCGTAAGAGAGTTGGCCGATATGGCGCGGTGCAGTACGCAGCTGGAAGTATGAGGTGCGATGAACGAGATTATTGTTGATCTACGCATCAGCAGTGATGAATATCTGAAGCTATACCAGGGAGTGGCACGTGTCGTGTCCGTGAGGGCCAGGGATGGCAGGCGGGTTCAGTTCCCCGCCAGTATTCTCCAGCCCTGGGTTTCCAGAGAAGGAATCCGGGGCTGTTTTCGTATACGTTTCAATGATGCAGGCAAGCTGCAGGATATCCAGCGGCTGGGGTGAATGGTGTTCATCCCGGCTCTCCTCGCCTATAATGCGGCCTCCGTCCTCAACCGGCAGTGAATCACCATGCTATATGATCTTGCACGTACCCTCATGTTCCGGCTGGATGCCGAAACCTCGCATGAGCTTGCCCTGAGCAGCATGAACCTTGCAGCCTCTCTGGGCCTGCCGCGTTTGATGGGGGCGACAGTGCAAAATCTGCCAACACGGGTAATGGGAATTCGTTTTCCCAATCCTGTCGGTTTGGCTGCCGGCCTGGACAAGAATGGCACCGCCGTTGATGGCTTGGCAGCCATGGGCTTCGGTTTTGTGGAAGTAGGAACGGTTACGCCACGTCCTCAACCCGGTAACCCCAAGCCGCGCCTGTTTCGTATTCCCGAGCATAAAGCCATCGTCAACCGGATGGGCTTCAACAATGACGGTGTTGACCAGCTGCTGAAGAACCTGTCACGCAGCCGCTATGACGGCGTATTGGGGATCAACATCGGCAAGAACAAGGATACGCCCAACGAGAAGGCACATGAGGATTACCTTGTCTGCCTGCGTAAGGTGTACCCCCATGCCAGCTACATCACGGTAAATGTGTCCTCGCCGAACACACCAGGACTGCGGACCCTTCAATTTGGTGACTCGCTCAACAGCCTGCTGGATGCGCTGAAAACCGAACAGGCACGTCAGGCACGCTTGCATGGTCGTTATGTACCCATCGCGGTGAAAATTGCGCCGGATATGGTGGAAGAGGAACTGGGCCTGGTGGCCGGTGCTTTGAAAACCTATGAGATGGATGGTGTGATTGCGACTAACACCACGCTGTCACGTGAAGGTGTTGAAGATAGCCCCATTGCCAGTGAAGCAGGTGGGCTGAGTGGCTCTCCGGTACGTAACCGCTCAACTGCTGTAATTCGCAATCTCGCGGAGCATCTGGATGGTGCCCTGCCGATTATTGGTGTTGGTGGTATTACAGAAGGTTTTGATGCAGCTGAGAAAATCGAAGCGGGCGCGAGTCTGGTTCAGGTTTACACCGGCTTTATTTACCGCGGGCCTCAGCTGGTACGGGATTCGGTAGCCGCAATTGCCGAGTTGCGTGAGCGGGCAGGGGAGATTCGCTGAGGATTCACCGAGGCAGGCTCCGTGGAGCCTGCCCCGTCTAACGTCCTGAGTTGTTAGTGTAAAGATGGGTTCGATTGAATTGCAGAAACGCCAGACATGCCGCCCCAATGTGCTTCACGCCCTTCACGCCAGCCACTCATCCAGTGACTTCGCAGCTCGATTGCCTGGACAGGGCAGGTATCACGGGTTTTGCCGTTCAGGCCAGCCACAAAACCACGGTTGAACAGAGTAGAGGTACGATCTCGTTTCTGTTTCTTCATATTGCGCCTCACATATTCTGATTATACTGACCCGAGCGACGAAGGGTGTCACTCGGGGTATGCGCTTAGCTCTGTGACGTCACAACCCTATTGATATCTGAATTCTCGCCGGAAGGCGATTAAAATTAACTATATTGTTACCATTTTGTAATAGAGGCGGTGTCAGCGCAGCTGCAGCAATTCTTTTAAAATCAGCTGCTTAGGCGTTAGATGCTTGTTGTATATTTCAGAATGAATAATTTTCACGTTCTAAATCCGTCCCTCGATACGGACAGGATCTATGTTCAAGGTTTGGAGTTAGGCTGTAGATGAAGCTGTTTATCACCTGTCCCAAGGGCCTGGAGCTGTTGCTTGAGCAAGAGCTGGCCGATCTGGGTGCGCAAGAAATTCGACAGAAGGTGGCAGGTGTTTCCTGTGAGGGTGAGCTGGAACTGGCTTATCGCATCTGTCTCTGGTCTCGCCTGGCTAACCGTGTATTGCTGCCGCTGCTGGAAGCCGAA
Source organism: Marinobacterium stanieri (assembly GCF_900155945.1). Classification (GTDB taxonomy): domain Bacteria; phylum Pseudomonadota; class Gammaproteobacteria; order Pseudomonadales; family Balneatricaceae; genus Marinobacterium; species Marinobacterium stanieri. Next base: position 289,383 of record NZ_FTMN01000002.1, on the reverse strand, counting down.
GTGGAAACGGCCGATCAGCTTTATGCCATGGTCAGCGAAGTGGACTGGCTTGAGCACTTGCGCCCGTCGGGCACCCTGACGGTGGATTTCAATGGGCAGTCAAAAGCTATCAACAATACGCATTTTGGTGCCCTCAAGGTCAAGGACGCGATCGTCGATCAGGTTCGTAATGCGACGGGGCAGCGCCCCAGTGTGGATCGGGCGGCACCGGACCTGCGCATCAATGTGTATCTGCACCGTGGCCAAGCCAGCCTCGCCCTCGACCTGTCTGGCGAGAGCCTCCACCGCCGTGGCTACCGCCTCAAGGCCGGTGCTGCTCCGATGAAAGAAAACCTGGCTGCTGCAGTATTGATGCGAGCAGGCTGGCCGGATAGCGAACGTTTCCCATGCCTGGTCGACCCCATGTGCGGGTCGGGTACCCTGCTGGTTGAAGCCGCTCTGATGGCGACAGACAGTGCACCCGGACTGATGCGGCAGCGTTTCGGTTTCAGTCGCTGGCTCAAGCATGAGCAGGCACTGTGGAACCAGCTTGTCGATGAAGCGCGCCAGCGCCGTGCCGATGGCCTTGAACGGGCCGAGCTACAGCTGTTTGGCTATGACGCGGATGCTGATGTGCTCAGGCGTGCCGGCGAGAACGCACGTCGTGCAGGTGTTGAGCGTTTCATTCAGTTGAAGCAGCAGCCGTTGGATGAGCTGACGCTTGAGGCATCGGTCTCTGCAGGTCTGCTGGTGACCAACCCGCCCTATGGCGAGCGTCTGGGGGAAACCTCTCAGCTGATGCATCTATACCGCACGCTGGGCGCGCGTCTCAAAGCAGAATTCGGTGGCTGGCAGGCGGCCGTCTTTACTGCCAATCCGGACCTGTGCAAGGTCATGAAGCTGCGTGCTGAAAAGCAGTACCGCATGTTCAATGGTGCCCTGGACAGTAAGCTGCTGTTGTTTACGGTGCATGCTCGCAGTGCCGAAGAACTGGCAGAAGCCGAAGCCGCCAGTCAGGGTGCATTGAGCGAGCAGGGGCAGATGTTTGCCAACCGGCTGAAGAAAAATCTCAAGCAGCTGTCTCGTTGGGTGCGTAAGGAGTCTATCAGCTGCTACCGTGCCTACGATGCTGATATGCCCGAGTTTGCTGTTGCAGTCGACATATATCCGGGGCATGCGGTCGTGCAGGAATATGCACCGCCGGCCAAGGTCGATCCAGTCAAGGCGTTTCAGCGCCTGCAGGAGGTGCTGCAGGCAACAGCGCAGGTACTGGAGTTGCCGCAGGAGCATGTGATCCTCAAGCAGCGCAAACGCCAGCAGGGGCAGCAGCAATACGAGCGCCGTGATGAGACTGGGAATTTCTTCGAGGTCGAGGAGCAGGGCGTTCAGCTGCGTGTAAACCTGCATGATTACCTGGATACCGGCCTGTTCCTGGATCATCGTCCGGCACGTCGCATGGTGCAAAAACTGGCGACAGGCAAGGATATGCTCAACCTGTTCTGCTACACCGCCAGTGCCACTGCCCATGCGGGTGTTGGTGGGGCGCGTTCCACCCTGAGCGTTGATATGTCGGCGACCTATCTGGACTGGGCTCGGCAGAATCTGGAGCTCAACGGTTTGTCCCGTCAGCAGCATCAACTGGTTCAGGCGGACTGCATGAAATGGCTGGCTGAGCATGCTGATCGCCAGTTCGATCTGATCTTCATGGACCCACCCACATTCTCCAACTCCAAGCGAATGCAGGATGTTATGGATGTGCAGCGTGACCATGTCTGGCTGATTCGCCAGGCCATGAAACGCCTGCGTCCGGGGGGCGTGCTTCTGTTCTCGAACAACTATCGTCGTTTCAAGCTCGATCAGGAGCAATTGGCCGATTTTGTGGTACGGGATATCACGGCATCCACCCTGGATCCTGATTTCAAGCGCAACAGCAAAATTCACTGTTGTTTCGAGGTTCGCCACCCCATCTAATGTGCTGAGCGCTTAACCCTATACACGACCGGGTTTTTACCCGGTCGTTCCATTTCTGGCACAGTCTGTGCTTGTTATTAGCCCCAATTGTCTGCTCGTTTAGAGTGCATGGCCTCAAGGCCCCGCATCGTTGCGGTGCAGACCCAATTCAAGTCAACTGCTGTATTGGAATTGTGCACTTTTTAGGTGCGCATGGTCCAAAATGCAGCACGGGTAGCATAACAAGAAGTGGAGGGGATTCTGTGGAATCAATCAGCAGCGCTATCTCGGTGCTCTCGCAAAGTGCCAACACCCAGTTTATTTTGCTCGGTGCAATCCTGGTGTTTGCCATGCATGCGGGCTTTGCCTTTCTGGAAGTCGGTACCGTTCGTCGCAAGAACCAGGTGAATGCGCTGGCCAAAATCATGAGTGATTTTGGTTTCTCGGCGCTGGCATACCTGTTTGTCGGCTATTGGATTGCCTATGGCGTTACTTTCTATGACAGTGCCGCAGTGCTGTCAGAGAATAATGGCTATGAGCTGGTGAAGTTCTTCTTTCTGATGACCTTTGCGGCAGCGATTCCGGCCATTATTTCCGGTGGTATTGCCGAACGTGGCCGCTTCTGGCCGTTCCTCATTGCTTCCTCTCTGGTGGTCGGCCTGGTGTATCCGCTGTTTGAAGGCATTATCTGGAATGGCAACTGGGGTTTTCAGGCCTGGCTCGAGTCCTCTTTTGGTGCGCCTTTCCATGATTTTGCCGGCTCTGTTGTGGTGCACGGTGTAGGCGGCTGGCTTGCGCTGGTTGCGGTGGTGATGCTGGGTGTTCGCAACGGTCGCTACAAGGGTGGCCGCCTGGTGGCCTTTCCGCCGTCCAATATTCCCTTCCTGGCACTGGGTGCATGGATTCTCTGCATCGGCTGGTTCGGGTTCAATGTAATGTCTGCACAAACGCTGGATGGCATCTCCGGCCTGGTGGCGTTTAACAGCCTGATGGCCATGGTGGGGGGCATCATTACGGCGTTGATTGTGGGCCGCAATGACCCGGGCTTCATTCACAATGGTCCGCTGGCGGGTCTGGTGGCGGTGTGTGCCGGTTCCGATGTGATGCATCCGCTGGGTTCGCTGGTTGTCGGCGGTGTGGCTGGCGTGATCTTTGTCTGGACGTTTACGCTGGTACAGAACCGCTGGAAAATCGACGATGTGCTGGGTGTCTGGCCCCTGCATGGTCTGTGCGGTGTATGGGGCGGTATTGCTGCGGGTATCTTCGGCAGCGAAGCTCTGGGTGGTCTGGGCGGTGTCAGCCTGGTGTCTCAGCTGCTGGGTACAGTGCTGGGTGTAGTGATTGCGCTGGTGGGTGGTCTGCTGGTGTATGGTGCCATTAAGGCCATCGCCGGTTTGCGACTGGATGCGGAGCAGGAATACAACGGCGCCGACTTGAGTATCCATCGGATTGAGGCAACTTCTGACGATCGCTGATCTCAGCTGTTGCGACATAAAAAAACCGGGCAATTGCCCGGTTTTTTGTAGCACTTTGCAATAGCTTAGTGCTGATGACCACCTTCACCATGTGCGTGGCCATGTTCAACTTCTTCTTCAGTTGCGTCACGGACTTCAACAACTTCAACATCAAACGTCAGTGTCTGGCCAGCCAGCGGGTGGTTGCCATCCAGAGTGATGTTGTCGCCTTCAACTTTAACAACAGTTACCGGCTGCTCGCCCCAAGGGGTCTGAGCCATGAACTGCATGCCGATCTGAATGTCGTCGATGCCGCTGAATGCGCTGCGGTCAACATCCTGCACCAGCTCGTCACGGACCGGGCCGTAACCTTCTTCAGGTTCTACGGTTACTTTCAGGCTGTCGCCGACACTTTTGCCGACCAGCGCATTTTCCAGGCCAGGGATGATGTTGCTGGCACCATGCAGATACGCCAGGGGATCCTGGCCTTCAGAGCTATCCAGCACATTGCCTTCGGCATTGGTCAGGGTGTAATGAATGGAAACAACGGATTTTTCAGCGATCTGCATCAGGGATCTCCTGGTTGCAAGGAACTGCCTCAACACCGGATTACCCCGATGAGCTTCCCTGCCAGACAGACACAGAACACACCAGAGTAACAGGCAGCTTGGCAGGGCTCCCGGTTGGTTTGGGGCTCATGCTAACACCGTGTATACACAGCGCAAGCCGAATCAGGCCTGTCGGCTGATCTCTTGGCCCTTAGGGCGCGTAATATCAAAAATTTTCATCATCAGGAGTGGGTATGGCGGCTAAAAAGGATCATGTAGCAATAATTGGCGCAGGGCTTAGTGGGGCGCTTGTGGCTGCTGGCCTGCTGCAACGTGGCTACCAGGTCGATGTGTTTGATAAAAGCCGTGGAACCGGTGGGCGCTTGGCCAGTGCGCGTTTTGGCGAGGGCTCTATGGACCTGGGGGCACCCGGCTTTTCGTCAGCGCAGCGGAATAAGTTGCTGGCACTTGCTGATGGTTTGCGTGAGCATTTGCAGCCCTGGCAGGTGCAATACGCTGATTTTATCAATTCGACGAACCTGTCGACTCTAACCCGCCATGTATCCGTACCGCGCAACAGTGCGCTCACGCGTGCACTTTTGCAGGGTGCTCAGTTACACACCTCGACCCGTGTCGGAGAGGTTGTGCGATTGGATGGCGGCAGCTGGGTACTGAAAAGTGACGGGGGCGAGGTGCTGGGCGAGTACACACAGGTTGTGGTTGCCGTTCCGGCACCTCAGGCAGTCCCGCTGTTAACGGCTTGCCCTGATTTGGCCCGGCAGGCTGCTGCGGTCAGAATGACGCCGCTTTGGGTCATGCTGGTCCAGCTTGAGCAGGCCCCTGAACGGTTGCAATCTCTTGATTGGCTTGAAGGTGGGCATCCGGTGTTGGGTCGAATTGTGCGTGATGGTGCCAAGCCAGGACGGTCCGGGCAGCATTGGTTTATTCAGGCGTCAGATATCTGGAGTGAAGGTCATGTTGACAGTTCACCCGAGCAGGTGCGCGACGAGTTGCTACAGGCTCTTGAGTCGTTCACCGAACAGCCGGTTAAGGTCGTTGCCAGCCGTGCTCATCGTTGGTTGTATGCGCAAGCCGGCGTGCCGACTGGAAACCTGAAGTCAATGAACGGGCTTCACGTGTGTGGTGACTGGACATGCACGGCTGAACCGGGCGAGCAGGGGCTTGATGCGGCTTGTCTGAGTGCCGCGAGAATATTGCAGAACCTGGATTAACTGGTCTGGCTGGCATGTGGCCGTTAAACTGGGCGCCAATAACCATTGGCAAGGAAAGAATGCATGTTGCTGAGAGATCAGGTGAATAAGGCGCTGGATGCGCTATCGAAAGTATTGTTGGGCAAGGAAGAACCGCTGAAGCTGGCCATGACCTGTCTATTGGCCAGAGGTCACCTGTTGATTGAAGACTTGCCTGGCATGGGTAAGACAACACTTGCCCATGCCTTGGCACATGTGACCGGCCTGGATGATACCCGCGTGCAGTTCACCAGCGACATGTTGCCGGCGGACATCATCGGTGTCTCCATCTTTGAGCCGGCTGAAAGCCGCTTTCGATTTCATCCCGGGCCCGTATTCACTCAACTGTTGCTGGCAGATGAAATCAACCGCACCACGCCGAAAACCCAGTCGGCATTGTTGGAAGCAATGGAAGAAGGTCAGGTGAGTGTTGACGGTGAACGCTATCAGCTGCCGTCGCCTTTCTTTGTTATCGCGACCCAGAACCCGTCCAGCCAGTACGGCACCTTTCCATTGCCGGAATCACAGCTTGACCGCTTCCTGATGCGTATCACTCTTGGCTATCCTGCGCCGGCCATCGAGCGGGATTTGTTAAAGGGCGGGGGGACTCGGCATCGTATTGATCAGCTTCCCGTGTGCCTCAAACCTGAACAACTGGTGGAAGCGCAACAGGCCTGTGAAAAGGTGCATGCATCCGACAGCCTGATTGACTATGTACAGCGTCTGCTGCAGCACACCCGTGATCATGCCGAATACAGTTATGGCATGTCACCGCGTGGCGGGTTGGCGTTGCTGCGCTGTGCCCGCTGCTGGGCCTGGGTTCATGGCCGTGACCATGTGGTACCCGAGGATGTGCAGGCGGTATTGAATGCTGTGGTGGCTCACCGTGTGCGAGCAGCCGATGATGTGGCCTCCCGTGAGGGTGACCGCTTGAACGAGCGATTGCTGCGAGAGGTTGATGTCCTTGGCGCATGATTCAGATAGCCGGGTACAGTCTCGTATTCGGCGCTGGAGTCTGTCACGCCAACCTCGTCAGACCAGCGTCCGGCTGACCCGCAAAAGTGTCTATATCCTGCCCACCCGAACGGGTGTGGTCTTTCTTCTGTTGCTGGCGCTTTTGCTGGTGATGGGCATCAATTATGAGAACAACCTCATTTATGCTCTGACGTTCCTGCTCGGCAGCCTGTTTCTGGTGACTATTCTGCACACCTACAACAACCTGGCGGGTATCGAGTTGAGTGCGGTGCGAGGCAGTGATTGTCATGCGGGTGAGCAGGCCCATTTTCAGCTGCGACTGTCGCAGACCGGTGAGCGGGACCGCATTCAAATGCAGTTGCCTGAAGGGACGGTACACGAGGTGGATCTGACCGAGTCGGCACAGGTAGTTGATCTCAGCTGCCCGGCCAGGTCGCGAGGGTATCTGAAACCCGAGTGGGTACGATTGGAAACCGTCTATCCCCTTGGCTTGTTTCGCGCCTGGACCTGGTGCCGGCTGGAGCTGACGGCGCTGGTCTTTCCGGCACCACTGGAGTCGCCCTTGCCGGAGCATATGGAAGCCACCGTTTCCGGCAGTCTGGTAAAAGCGCGTCAGGGCGGTACCGACGATTATATCGGCCTGGAACGCTTCCGGCCGGGCATGTCACCGCGCCAGATCGACTGGAAAAGCCTGGCACGGGGGCATGGCTTGCAGGCCAAACAGTTTGCCGACCTTCGCAGTCCCGAGCTCTGGCTGGACCTGGATGCGATGGGGGCAGAAAATCTGGAAAGGCGCCTGTCACGCCTGACGGCCTGGGTACTGCGTCTGTCGCAGGCCGACCTGTCTTATGGCCTGAAGCTTGGGCAATACACCCTGGCCCCGGCCAGTGGTGAACAGCAGCGTCAGCAGGCACTGAAAGCGCTGGCTCTGTATGGCCTGGAGCCACTGCGGCAGGAGGGCGCCCATGCATCAGGTTGAAACCCAGATTACCCGTGCGGCCGTTATTTGGCAGTTGTTGGCCTGTGTGCTGGTGGTATTGCCTCACCTGGAGTGGCTGCCCTTTTGGGTCCCATTGCTATTGCTGCTCACCCTGGGGGCACGGCTGATGATCCATCAGGGACGCTGGTCCTTTCCATCGCGCCTGATCAAATTGGCGCTGGTTGTCGCATCGTCCTTGGGTCTTATACTGAGTTTTGGCCATCAGAGCGGCCCTGAAACCATGGTTGCCCTTTTGATTGTGGGCATGGCATTGAAACTGGTCGAGATCTATCGACGACGTGACGCTTTGGTCGTGATTTACGTGGCCTTTTTTGTTCTTGGCACCACCTTCCTGTTCTCCAGCAGTGCCTGGATTGCGCTCTATGCGGCAGCGGTGCTCACCGTGGTGATCTCGGCTCTGTTGGCGATTCATCAGCGCAAGGGGGTGAGCGTTAAACAGACCCTCAAACGATCACTTTGGCTATTGGGCCCCGCAGTGCCCTTGATGGTGTTGCTGTTCCTGATTTTTCCGCGCCTGGAGCCGCTCTGGTCGGTTACGCTGGACTCGCCCCAGGCAACAACAGGCTTGTCGGATAATTTATCGCCCGGCGATGTCAGTAATCTGGCTCGCTCGGACGAACTGGCGTTTCGTGTCACCTTTGACGGTGAAGTCCCTGCGCCGCGGCAACGCTACTGGCGCGCACTGGTAATGGACCGGTTTGATGGCCGGCAGTGGTACCGTTCTCAGGAAACCGGCGCGTTGCGGTCGGAAAAACTTGAGCAGACGGGGGATACCACCGGTTATGAGGTGGTGCTGGAAGCAACCCGGCGCCCTTGGCTGGTGGCACTGGACCAGCCTTTGTCAGCCCCCACCGGCATGCAGATGCGGCCAGCGCGAACGTTGGAGCTAAAACAGGATCTGAACCAGCGTTACAGTTACCAGCTCAGTGCCGCCTTGACCTATGTACTGCAGCCCATGCTGACCCAGGCCGAGCAGCAGCATTATGTGCAGCTGCCGGATTCCGGCAACCCTGAAGCCCGTGCTCTGGCACAGCGCTGGTTTGATGAAGCTCAGGGCAACCAGCAGGCTTTTATTCAACGCATGATGCAGCACTACAACCAGTCCTTTGTGTACACGCTCAGCCCCGGTCGCCTGCTGGGTGACAGCATTGATCGTTTCCTGTTTGATACCCAGCGCGGCTACTGCGAGCATTATGCGGCCGCCACCAGCTTCATGCTTCGCTCTGTCGGAATTCCGGCGCGTATCGTAACCGGTTATCAGGGCGGTGAATGGAACCCCTATCAGGGCTACTTGCAGGTGCGCCAGTATGATGCCCATGCCTGGGTGGAAGTCTGGCAGGAAGGGCAGGGCTGGGTGCGCCTTGACCCTACCGCTGCTGTTGCGCCTGAACGTATCGAATCCTCTGCCGAAAGCTTTCTGCGACGCTCCAGCGACTCGCTGGCGGCTTCCCTCGTTTTTCGCAGCGACTGGATGCGATCCTTGCAGTTGCGCTATGACGCATTCAACTTTGTGTGGCAGCGCTGGGTCCTGAATTATGACCGTGAACAGGAAAACCTGCTGGCTGATTGGCTGGGTGGGCTGGATTACTGGCGCTTGGCACTGTTCCTCATGCTGCCTGGCAGTGCGATTTTTGCCTTTCTGGCCTGGTCGCAATTGCGCCGTCGTACTCCGCGGATCTCCGATCCGGTAGATGCCGCCCTGTTCAAGTTGCAGGCACGCGCCGGTGCCCGTTTCAATGCACGTGAGCCTCAGCAAAGTCTGGCCCACTGGCTGGAAACCCTGGCCGGTGACTGGCCCGAGCAGGAAGGCCGTTTACTGCGTCTTGCTGAGCTGGATAACAGGCGTCGTTATGCCGGCAGTCACAGTGACCGTGAAGCCCAGGCCATTATCAAACTTGCTGGTGAACTGATGAGCCAGCTGCCAAATCGCACACAACGATGAAATACACACTCGCTTTCAGTAGCCGGCGCAGGACTTTGGGCATTCAGGTTCGCGGCGGAGAAGTTATAGTTCGAGCGCCCAAAGGACTGGATCGCCAGCAGATTGAGGATTTTGTTCAGTCACGCAAACAGTGGATTGAGCAGCATCAGCGTAAACAGAAGCAGGCACTGGAGGAGCAGTCCGTGGTGATTGCCCAGTCGGGGCGCGTGCCCTGGCAGGGGGAATGGCTGGAGTTGAGTTGGAGCCGGGCATCACGCAGCCGGGTATTGCCGATACGAGAGCAGAGGATTCATGTGCAGCTGTCGTCTCGGGTGCGCCGGGCTGAAGATGAGGTGGTGCGTGAATTGCTGCAGAACTGGTATCAAAACCAGGCTGAGTTCATTTTGTTGGCCAGGCTAAGGGAGCTTGCCGAACGCACAGGCCTGCAGCCCAGCCGTGCCTACATTGGACATTGGCGCGCCCGCTGGGGGCAATGCTCAGCCAAGGGAGAAATTGGCCTTAACTGGCGCCTTCTGCAATTGCCGGCGGCGATGCAGGACTATGTAATATTGCATGAGCTCTGTCACCTCAGGCATATGAATCATGGGCCTGAATTTCACCGCTTGCTCACACAACTCTTACCTGATCAGCGTCAAGTCTCGAAACAAATCTCATACTATAGTGCTTGGTTAAACTGGTAGCTGATACCTAAGGAGGATGGCTGTTCCGGTACGAGTATGTCCATAATCGGTAACAGTTGTTCATGATAAACGGCCAGCGGATGGCCGATATAATGATAATTAGGGTTGTCATGAGTTTATATACTTCTATAGAGCGTGCACTGTTCAACACCTTGACCAAAAAAATCACCGGCAATGTTGTCTTTCTGCTGCTGCCGCATGTGGTACTGATTGGAATAGGGTTTTATTACACGGCCAGTATTCGAGACCAGTTAAGTGCCTTTAACCTGGCGCCAGAGCAACTGGCGGCTATTGATGGCAGCTTGACGGCGTTGTTGGTCAGTATCGTAGTCACCATCAGTATTGCTCTGGTTGGTGGCGTCTTCACCATTTTCTTCATGCGATACCTGTTTCTGCGACCCATTCGTCACATCACCGAGGTGCTGACGGCAATCAGGGATAAGGATGGCGATATTTCAGGTACCTTGCCTGAATATACCTACGATGAAATCTCTGACATGGCCGCGGCCTATAATGACTTCTCGGACCGTCTCAAGAAGATGATCGCGCAGAGTCAGCGGCGCTCTGTCAGTGTGGCCTTGTGTGCCACACGTTTGCAGAAGGTGGTGATTCAGTCGCATGGCTCGGCCGAGCGGCAGGAAGAGCAGGCGCAACTGGTGTTCCAGTCCAGCCAGGAGTCCACGCAGGCCATTGACGAAATTGCGGCCAGCACGCTGACTATCAGCGAGCAGAACAGCGGCAATATGGGCGAGGTTCACAACTCCTGCAATGAGCTGCAACGTGTGCTGGAGCGGGTGCGTGAGACCTGCAAGCTGGCGGAGTCTTTCCAGGATACCGTGAGCAAGCTGAGTGAGAACTCCGGCAATATCACCAACATCCTGTCGATGGTGAAGGACTTCTCCGATCAGACCAATCTGTTGGCACTCAATGCCTCCATTGAGGCGGCACGCGCGGGTGAAGCCGGGCGTGGCTTTGCCGTGGTCGCGGATGAAGTGCGCAGCCTGTCGCAGAAGGTGAGTACCGCTACCCAGGAGATCGACAGCAATATTTCTGAAATGTCGGCGCTGGTGGAGTCTACTCGTGACAGTGCCCACAATATCCTCGATAACGTCAATGAAGCCGAGAATTTCATCAGCAGCACCAACGAGCAGTTCGAACGTATGGTGTCTGACTTTGAGGAAGTTAATACCCAGCTGACCGGGATCAGTGCGGCTATCGATGAGTTGTCGCATACCAACCGCGAGTCCCATGGCCACGTGCAGGAAATTACCCAGCTATCGGCAGGTATTCGCGATGAGATGGCCGAGTCACGCCAGTACTCCGAAGAGCTGGAGATCTCAACGGAAGAAACTCAGGAGCTGTTGTCTCGCTTCATTATCGGTTATGGCGGCTTCGAGCGCATGATCCAGACCGGTAAAGGCTGGGCTCAGCAAACTCTGGAGCAGATGGAAGCGCTGCAGGCGGAGGGGGTAAACCTCTTTGATCACAGCTACCGCCGAACCAACGATGGCCAAAAGCCTGAGAAATTCGACTGTAGTTACACTGAACGTTTCGAGCGTAAACTCCAGCCTCTGTTCGATAGCTTTATCAACCAGTCACCTGAGTTTATCTATGCCATTGCGGTTGATAAAAATGGCTACGCACCGGCGCACCATGCCAAGGTATCCAAGCCGATGACGGGCGATTTCTCCGTTGATAATCTGCAAAGCCGGCATCGACGAATTTTTGCCGGCAACCGTGCTGAAAAGCGCAGGGCTTCCCATACCTCACCTTTCCTGTTGCAGACCTTTATCCGTGATACCGGTGAAGTGCTGAATGACCTGTCAATTCCATTGTATATCAACGGCAAGCACTGGGGGGCGTTGATTATGGGCTTTAACCCTGAGCAGTTGTTACAAGGCGGTGAAGAAGATTAACAAGGGATGATATAAACAAACAGGGCTCCCATTGGGAGCCCTGTTTCGTTGTGAAGTCTGTTCTGAGGTGGCTGCGTCAATCAGACATCAATGCCGGTCACCAGCTGTCGTACCAGCTGTTTCAGCATGTCGTAATTGAGCGGCTTGTTGCAGATAGCCGATACACCAGCGCTCTCAACCGCCGCCAGCCGGCCTTCGTTCTGCTCGGACGTAATCATCATGACCGGAACGGAGGGCTGGTCACTATAGTGGCGAATGTGCTCAACCAGTTCCAGGCCGTCGATGTTGGGCATATTGTAGTCGGAAATAACCAGGTCGAAGCTTTCCTGCTTCATGATCTGCAGTGCTTCGGCTCCATCCTTGGCTTCAATGACATGTTCAATGCCGATCGCGTTCATGCTCTTGCGCACAAACTTGCGTGACAACAGGCTGTCATCCACCACCAGTACCCGCATGTCTTCCAGTTCGTCATTATCCAGAGGCTCAACCTCCTGGGTATCACGAATGTAATGCATGGTGTTACGCAGGGCGGTGGAGAGGGCTTCCTGAGTAAACGGCTTGGGCAGGATGGCAATGGCACCGGCCTGACGAATAGGCTCCAGGTAGCGGTAATGCGTTTCCGAGGAGATCAGCAGGAAGGTTACGTCCATGAGATCAGGCGACTGGCGCATGCGCCGCACCAGGTCCGTGCCGGTCATATCGGGCAGGTGCATGGATGACACCACGATATCTGGCACAATCTGGCCCATGCGCTCCAGCGCGGGCGCTGCCTCATCAAATTCTTCGATCTCTTCCAGACCAATCGCGCGCAGGTGGCCCGTAATGATATGGCGCTGCATATTGGAGGGTTCGATCACCAGTACCAGGAGGTCATCTAAATTCATTGCGTTCAATCCGTTCTTACCCGCATAGCACCATGCGGGTGTAGGGCTGAGCAGGATGTGACTGGACCTGTGATGTGGCAGTCACCCTCTGTATATAGTGCGACATTCTAACCTTTGTGCAAAGTGTCTGAAATATGTAACGCTACTTTCGCACTGAAAAGGTCATCACTTGCATCCATGAGAAGCAACCTCTTTAATGACCCCTTGTTGAAGCGGGGAGGCGCTATGAATAGGGATGTATGGCTGCTGGCGTTATGCCAGGCATTACTCAATACCGGTAATGTGTTACTGGTGTCGGTGAATGCACTGATTGGCCAGCAACTGGCTCCCGCGACTCATTGGATTACGTTGCCGGTTGCCTGCCAGTTCATCGGTTTGATGCTGGCGACCATTCCGGCCTCCTTGATTATGGCACGGATTGGCCGCCGTAATGGCTTTGTGTTGGGGAATCTGGTCGGCCTGGCCGGTGCCCTGTTGTGCTTTTTCGCGCTGCAGGCCTCGGCATTTGCGCTCTTTTGTCTGGGAACAGGACTGATCGGTGTCGGCATCGGCTTTGGCATGCTGTATCGCTTTGCGGCAGTTGAGGTGTGTAATACGGGATATGAAAGCCGTGCCATCTCCATGGTCATGCTGGGTGGTGTGATTGCAGCTGTATTGGGGCCTAACCTGGCGGTGCATACCCGGGAGCTTGAATGGGGCGCCTTGTTCAGCGGTGCTTTTGTCGTGTTGGCCGGTCTTTACCTGCTGGCGCTGCTACTGCTGAGCCAGGTGCGGATACCCCCAATGCCGGCAAAGGTGGCAGGGCATGCGCGTCCGGTACGTGACATTATTCTGCAACCACGTTTTCTGATGGCGGTTATCGTGGCGATGGTCAGCTATGCCGTGATGAACCTGCTTATGACGGCAACCCCGCTGGCGATGGCGCGCTGTGGTTATGCGTTTTCCAGTGCCGCCAATGTCATTGAATGGCATGTACTGGGCATGTTTTTGCCCTCCTTTTTTACTGGTCACCTGATTAAACATTTCGGTGAAAGAAGGCTGATGCTGGCCGGCAGTGTGCTGATGCTGATCTGCATCGGGATTAACCTGCACGGCCAAAGTGAATGGCATTTCTGGTCGGCGCTGTTCCTGCTGGGGCTGGGCTGGAACTGGATGTTTATCAGCGCAACTTCCTATTTAACCGGTGCCTATCGTGACGGCGAAAAGGCCAAGGCCCAGGCCAGCAATGAATTTCTGGTGTTCAGCACTGTAACCCTGTCTGCCCTGGCGGCTGGCTGGCTTGAAGCCGCGCTGGGGTGGGCCACTATGAATGTGTTGATGATCCCAGTTGTCATCTTTGCCTTGCTGGCATTGGTATTACTCGAGCCCTTGCGCCGCCAATCCGAAGAACCGGCCGTACAACAACAGGTGTGAACGTATGTGTGAACTCTTGGCTATTTCAACAGCACAGCCGGTGCACTTGTCGTTGTCGCTTGAGCGATTTGCGCGCCATGGCGGTGCAGAAGGACCGCATGGCGATGGTTGGGGGTTGGCCTGGTATGAACAGGGTGACTGCCAGCTGATTCGTGAAGCTGCGGCCTGCGCGCACAGCGAAACCGCGCATTGGCTAACGGACCGACACCGGCCTTCAACCCTTTTTCTCGGTCATATCCGTCATGCGACCCAGGGGGAAGTGGCCTTGCGTAATACCCAACCTTTCCTGCGTGAAGCAGGTGGGGTGCCCCATTCGTTCGCACACAATGGTGACCTGAACCGGTTTATTTTCAACCCCAAGCGTTTCCCGCGCGGCAGCTTCGCACCGGTGGGGGAAACGGATTCAGAGCATGCCTTCTGTGTGCTTATGGCACGTATGGCCGCAGTCTGGCAGGACGGGCGGCCCGATGCCGATGTGCGTCTGGCAGTCGTTGCGGATTTTGCGGCGCGCCTGCGCCAGCTCGGGCCAGCCAATTTCATCTATTCCGATGGCGAGTTGTTGTTCGCACACAGTGATCGCCGCCGTCAGCCAGATGGCGAGTTGTCATCGCCAGGCTTGTACTGGTTGCAGCAGAGTATTTGTGAAACCGGCCCTATCGAGGGCCTGGATCTTGAGTCACGCGCGGACATGCAGACGGCCATGCTGGCCAGCGTGCCCCTGGATGACAGGGAGTGGGAGCCCTTGCCAGAAGGGGAGGTGTTGATGTTCAGGCAGGGGCAGCTGATCGAGCGCTACCCCCGTCTGGTACTTTGGCAGGAAGCCAGTCAGATGCTGGATGACTGAGACGGTTCGGACGTATCTGTCGGCACCTGGTCATGCAGCTTGCGCACGGCCTTTTGCAGAATCAGATTGTTGGGATAATGCACGGTCTCGCCGTTGTCAGCCCGAATATGCAGGTGAAACAGGCCGATTTCGGTAATGATGCCGGTGATGTCATCGTCCTTGTCCAGTACCTTGATGCGGTCACCAATCCGGTAGGGAAAGGCAAAGAAAATGATAATGCTGCCGGTGATGTTGCTGAGGATAGACCACTGCGCGAACAGGGCAACCCCAATCACGGCGAAGGCTGATGAGAACAGAATCATCAGCTCGGCATAGTCGACACCCCAGATGATGCACAGCAGCATCACGGTAAATACCAGCTGCAGCAGACTGAAGAAACGTTTGACCATCAACAGTCGCCGGTCTGCGACCTGTTTTTGTGAACCGATACGATCCAGCAGGCGGTGGCTGAGCCAGCGCGCGGTGAACAGTGCCATGACGGCGGCGGTGCTGAGTGCCAGTTGAGTTTCCCACATATGACGCTTGTCCTTGGCTATTCCTTTATGAGTTTCAGCGGATGCAGCTTACCAGATAAGCGATTTCCGGCGGGCTGGTGACCGGGTGCTTGAAGCTGTCCGGCAGGTGCAAGGGGGCTTCGATCAGGCCTCGGGACAGCAGGTCTTCCAGCAGTGACAGGTAACTGAATCCTGTCTTGCCGATATAGAGCGCACTGATATCGCCCTGGCGCCAGAGGTTCAATGCTTCACGAAAACCACTCAGGTACAGGTGGTCCTTGGTGAAACCGCCGCCGCGGTGAATCCTCGCGGTGATCTTGAACGCTTCCTTGTGTGAACAGCCGTGGTCTTCGACCAGCATACGCCAGGTACGGCAGAAGTCCCCGTAGCGCAGCATCTGGTCCACGGCAACAACACGCAATGCGAGGGTCTTGAGGCGCTTGAGTGTCAGGTGGCCGCAGAGGTATTCACTCAATATCGCCAGTCCTTCCTGCGCATGGGTATTGCCCGGCATGCCAAGGCTGAATACTTTCAGCGGCTGAGCCGCAGCGTTGAGTGATGTCACCATGTGCACGCCCAATTCATGATGCGCCAGAGCATGCATCTCGGACTCGGTGGCCAGGGTATCACGCTTCACCATCAGGGCCTTGCGGCCACTGCTGACCATGGCCTGAGCCAGGATACGGTCGGAAAGTTCAACCTTGCACTCAAGTCCCCAGGCTTTGGCCTTCTCGGTGAAAAACGACGTCATTTGATCAGCCGGATAACGCTCGGCTTCGGTTTCCTCGATCCGGTCGGCAGCGTGCAGCAGAAAGCGGGCATTGGCCAGGTCATCGGCGGTGGGCTCGCCGTAATAGCGTAACGAGTTGTACTGGAAACGGTCGGTTCCGATGCTGACCAGCAGGTCGATGCGTTCCGCCAGAGTATCAATCACATCCCGGTACAGTTGGCGCAGGGAGGGGTCGCGAATATCATCCACGGGTAGTCGATACAGTTTTTCCCGGTGCAGGAAAGGGTCGATTCTAAGCTGGCGGTAGCGGAACTGGGGCTGATAGCGGCCCGGGTTGCGCATGAACTGTTTTTCTTCCCGCGCCAGGTTGGTCGGGTTGATGTACAGCAGTGTCTCCAGCCCGCGCGCCAGTTTTTTCAAGGCCTTGTCGACCTGAATGACTTCTTTGGGCAGCTGGCGTGGCATCAGGTCAAGCGCGGAAACTTCTTCCGAGTTGGACTGGGTGGCCAGTGCAGCAGCACCGGCATAGAGGCTGTCATGCAGGCTGCGACTGATGGCATCGGCCATGACCGGATAGAGACCGTGCTGGGCATCGATAAAGACCGGGGCAACCTTCAGCGTCAGCATATGAGTCTGGGGATGGTGGCGCTGCAGATGGGAGTGCAGATTGTTGCGTGCAGATGCCTCCCCTGATTGGCACAGGCTTTCCAGGTGTGGCAGTTCAGCCTGCTCCAGTACGGCTTCAGTGGATGCCAGCAGTTCGGGCTGCTGGGGCGCATGGCCAAGCACTTCAAAAACCGGGCTGCTTTTGCTGTCGCCATTGCGCAGGTTCAGATCGACTAACAGGCAGTGACCAAAATCTTCGTTGAGCACTTCCAGCAGAGTATCCAGGAGGTTGTAGAACTGCCTGTGCAGGCGCTGGGCACGGCTGTGCATCGCCTTTGTCGGCGGCTTTTGCCAGAGCTGCTGACCTTCAAGGCGCTGACGCAGACTATTGGCTACCTGCGAGTGGAGGCTGCAACCAAGGCGTGATTCATGGGCTGTCAGTGTTATTGGCAGCAATTCCGTCAGCTTTTCCGTTCCGGCATGCTCCAATGCAAAGCGTTGCTCGGGGCTGATGCGCAGACGTTGGGTCAGCTCTTCGGACAGCAGGGTGCCGGCTCTGAGGGTGGTGCAAACCAGAGGTGTGTATTCGCTGATGCGTACTTGCAGTTCACTGCCTCTGATCTGGCAGTCAACGGGTTGGCGAGCCTGAATCAGGCGTTTGAGTTGGGCTTCGGACAGTTTACGCATTATTCATTCCATTGCAGTAAACGTAACAGCGCCTCTGAGGTATTGGGTCGTTTGACGAGGCGCACAAGTCTGAGTTCAGGGCGGCTCGCTTGTTCGCGTGCGTCCAGCAACACTCAGTGTTAGGGGGAGTATAGAGTATTCAGCCGATGCGAAGCTATTACCGCAAAGCCCCGCCATGACAGGGCTTTGAACGATAATGGATCAGCCGTGCCGGCGTGCAGCTGCCTCCAGCAATGGTTGAATCAACGAGCGCACATCGGCCTCGCTCTGGCACAAGCGGGTACTTTCCAGCAAGGGTTTGAGTTCTTCCCGGCTTACCGAGCGGATCAGGTGCTTGATGCGTGGGATATTGAAGGCGCTGAGGCTGAGACAGTCGTACCCCATGGCCAGCAACAGTAGTACCGCAGCCGGGTCAGATGCCATTTCGCCACAGAGTGACACCGGCAGCCCCAGGGACTCGCACTGTTTCTGTATCTGTTCCAGCGCCACCAGAACGGCCGGATGCAGATGGTCAAAGAGGCTGGCAACACGCGGGTTGTTGCGGTCGACGGCCAGCAGGTACTGGGTCAGGTCGTTGGAGCCGATGGAAACAAAGTCCACGTAGGGTGCCAGCCTGGGCAGCAGCAGCATGGCAGAGGGCACTTCAATCATCATGCCGATCGGTGGCATGCCTACGCCTACGCCCTCGCGTTCGAGTGTGCTGACCGCTTTTTCGACATGGCGACGAAAGGTCTGAATTTCATCAATGCGGCTGACCATCGGCACCAGCAGCTTAAGGTTGCCGTATTCGGCGTTGGCCCTGAGCATGGCTCTAACCTGGGTGATCAGGAGTTGGGCGTTATCCAGCGAAAAGCGTATACCGCGCCAGCCGAGGTAGGGGTTGGTTTCACTGATATCAAAGTAGGGCAGTTGCTTGTCACCGCCCACATCCAGGGTGCGCATGCTGACTGGCCGGGGTGCGTAGGCATGCAAAACCTTGGCGTAGAGGCTGTACTGTTCCTGCTCGGTTGGAAAGCCGTCATGGATCATGAATGGAATTTCGGATCGATAAAGGCCCACCCCTTCAGCGCCGTGCTGAAGCCCCGGTGTTACGTCGGCCAGCAGGCCGGTGTTGGTCAGCAGGCTGACCTCGAAGCCGTCGCGGGAGATCGCCGGCTCATCACGCAGGCGTTCCAGGTCCTGCATGAAGCGCTGGTCTTCATTGATCATGCGGCGGTATTCATGCAGCAGTGCTGCTGGCGGATTGAGAATACACTCGCCACGGTGCCCGTCCACAACCATTTGTGACTGGGCGTGTTGCTCCGGCTCGAAGGAGTCCAGCCCCATGACCGCCGGGATACCCAGTGCATTTGCCACAATGGCTGTGTGGGACAGTGTTGAGCCCCGGGTACAGGCAATCCCCTGGATGCGCTGCAGGGGAAACTCTGCCAGGTCGGCAATGCTGATCAGCTCGGCAGCCAGGATAAGGTCACCCTCTGGCAGGGTCTTGGACAGACTATCGCGTGACAACAGTTGGTTCAGCACCCGTTGGCCGATATTGTGGATGTCCTCGCCGCGGGCCTGCAGATAAGGATCTTCAGACTGCTGGAACTGGTGTGCCATACGCTCGACAGTCTGCCGTAAGGCCCAGGCAGCCGATTTGCCGGTGTCGATCAGCTCGCAACAGCTGCGATGCAGCTCAGGGCTCTGCAGCATCATCTGATAGACATTAAACAGAGCATGTACATCGGTTGGCAGGTGCTGATCCAGATGACTGGAGCTGGATTCCAGGTCGTCGGCCACGGCCTGGATGGCGGTTTCAAGCGCTTCACGTTCATGTGTCGGGTCAGAGCAACTGGCTTCCGCGACCTGATCCAGAGAGCGGTGAGGGCGTAACGGCCAGATCTGGCCAACGCCAATCCCCGGTGCGCCTTTTTGTCCCTTCAGGCGGCGATAGGCTGAACTGCTGGGAGCACGCTCATACCAGTTGCCCTGGCTCTGGAGGCTATACAATGTGCCGGCCAGCTGTGACGCCACCGTGATCATGAAAGCTTCGGTTTCCTGAGCGAAAGGAATGCGTTCGCGTCCCTGAATTACCAACACACCCACGAGCTTGCGCAGATGCAGCAGCGGAACCCCCAGGAAACGGTGATAGGGCATCTCGTGCGTTTCAGGTATGAATACAAAACGGTCGTCGGTTGGCGCATCACCCAAGTTAAGGGTGCTCAGGCTGGCCGCGATATGCCCAACCAGACCCTCATCCAGCTGAAGTCGCGCCTGACCAACGGCACTGGCGGACAGGCCCTCGGTTGCGGCAAGGATCAAATGTTGTTGGTCTGGCGTACAAAGGTAAAGACTGCAGACATCAACCTGAAGCAAGGCGCGTAGCTGCTGCACAATACGGCTCATGATGGCTTCAGGGTTTCCGGAACGGGAGATCTCCTCCACAATCGTGGTGAGTGCTTTAAGTGAAGGCTGCTGCATCGTCGTTACTCGAACGGTTGGAAGGCAATCTGTTGATGCTTACATACTCGCTCTTTGAGGGCAATCCTGCCAGGAGTTGATCTGGTTTAGTCACTCCTGTGCGACGCCTGTGGTAGTCTTGGCGAATGACTGAAATGACACATTCTCATCCGACAATTCAGGTTGGCTCCATTTGCCAGACCGAAGTGATCAGCGTCGAGCTGGACAGCCCGCTTGGCGCTGCCATCGAGCTTATGGCCGACCGGCATATAGGATCAGTTTGTGTAAACAACGGTGCCGAATCCTGCGGACTGCTGACCCGTCGCAAGGCGATGCAGCTCAGCCTGGAGCAGGACAACGATCACGCCGTTTCGGTTACACGTGAGATGCTTGATCCTCTGCTGGAAGTCCACACCACCCAGACCGTGGATGAACTGGGTCTGGAGATGGTAAGCCAGGGGGTTAGTCATGCCGTGGTACTGGACCCCTGGGGCAGTCGCGTAGGCATTGTCAGTCAAAGTGATGTGGTCAATAACCAGGGCATCGAGCATGACCTGTTTCTGAAACCGCTGGATGAAGTGACCAACACTCAGGCGCTACGGCTGCAGGCCAGCCTCTGTCTCAGGGATGCTATTCAGGCCATGCGGCGCACCCGATATACCGCTGTGCTGGTAGGTAATGACAGCTCCGGTTGGCAGATCATGACCGAGACGGATGTGATACGTCATCTGGCCTTGCGCACTCCGCTTGATACCCCCCTGCAACAGCTGGAGCTTCCGGAGCTACTGGCCGTTGAAGGCTCAATGAGCCTGTTTAATGTCAGACGCTACTTCAAGCAGAACGGCTTTCGTCATATAGGCGTGATGGACGCTCAGCAACGTGTCATCGGGCTGGCTTCCTATGCGGATATCCTGCGCAGTGTTGAGCGGGACTATATTTACCGCCTGCAGGAACTGCTGCAGGACAAGAGCCGTCAGCTGCAACAGTCACGACAAACACTGAACTTGATTGAACGTGTCATCCAGGCTTCGCATGAAGCGATTGTAATCACTGATGCGCAGGGCGCCATTCAGAGTGTGAACCCGGCCTTTACCGCGATTACCGGTTACGAAGCCCATGAAGCGCTTGGTAAGAACCCCAGTATGCTCAGTTCGGGTCGCCATGATCAGGCTTTCTATCAGCAGCTTTGGGCGTCACTGGCGCAGGACGGCAGCTGGCAAGGCGAGATCTGGAACCGGCGCAAGGATGGCAGTGTATATCCGGAGTGGCTCAGTATTACCGCCATTGAAAATGAAGCCGGTGAAGTTGGCCAGTATGCAGCCATCTTCCACGACCTGACCGAAAGCAAGAATTACGAAGCGCGCATGAAGCGGCTCTCCTGGTTTGACAGCGTCACCGGTCTCGCCAATCGGCGCCTGTTCCACGACCGTCTGCAGATGGCGCTGAATTTCAGTGCCGAACAGGGTGCTAAGGGGGCCTTGCTGGCGCTGGATCTGGACTTGTTCAAACAGTTTAATGATCGCTTTGGCCACGCCGCCGGTGATCAATTGCTGCGCCTGGTGGCCGAGCGGATCGAATCGACCCTGGGGGAGCAGGGGACAGCTGCGCGACCTTCGGGTGACGAATTTTATATTCTCCTTACCGAAGGGGTTGATGAGCATGAAATCAGTACCTATCTGGATAGCCTCAGCCGGGCATTGACCCAACCTTTCTGGCTGGAGCAGCAGGAAGTGAGAGTGCGGGCCAGTATAGGTGTGGCGTTTTTCCCTGCGGATGCAAAAGAGCCAACTGAACTGGTGCGTGCCGCCGAGTCCGCGGTCCACCTGGCCAAGGATATGGGGCGCAATAGCGTGGCCTTTTTCCAATCCGGCCACCAGAATGACCGCCTGAGTCGATACCGTATTGCATCCGAGCTGCATCATGCGCTGGAGCACGAAGAGTTCAGTCTGGTCTATCAGCCGCAGATCGATCTGGTAACCGGTGCTCTTGTCGGCGCCGAAGCCTTGCTGCGATGGCACAGTGAGAGCCTGGGGCCGGTTTCACCGGACCAGTTTATCCCCGTGGCTGAAGATACGGGCATGATGGATGATATCGGCGTCTGGGTGCTTGGTCAGGCGGTGCAGGAAGCTGCTCGCTGGAGTCGGCAGGGCATGCCGCTGAAAATGTCCATCAATGTGTCTGCGCGACAGTTTCAGCGCTCTGAAGTGGCCAGTCAGGTGATGGCAGCATTGCATCAGCATCAGGTTGCACCGGAGCAGCTCGTGGTCGAACTGACAGAAACCAGCTTCATGCACAGTGCTGCTGCCACTGAGAGGGAGCTGGCAAGTTTGCGGGATGAGGGGGTGCGGGTTGCCATTGATGATTTTGGCACCGGCTATTCCAGCCTCAGCTATATCCGTGAAATGTCGCTGGACTATCTTAAAGTTGACCGTAGCTTTATCGAGCAGATTGAGCAATCTGAAACAGATCGCAAACTGGTCCGTGCCATGATCGACATGAGTCATGCCATGGGGTTATCGGTGATTGCCGAAGGCGCCGAGACGGAAGCGGATCTGACAATTCTCAAGGCACTGGGCTGTGACCAGGCTCAGGGGTATTATATAGCCCGTCCCATGTCTGCAGCCGACTTCAGTCGCTGGGCGAATGAATACAGGCCACTGCCATTGGCAGCAATGCCGGAAAGAGAGTAATCGAGGATACAGATTGAAGAGTTACATTTTTGCCACGGATAACGACCGCGGCGGCGTTATCCTCTGTGATATCGATACACTTGAAGACGCCGTCACCTATCTTCAGCAGCGTTTCAAAGGCGTCATTCGGGTCGAGCAGGGGCGCCGGTACTGGACCCCGGATGAGGGGTTCGATGAGCTTCAGCCGCTGGACCCTTCTGCATACCCATCGGGTACAAAATAGAACGGGCCACCTCAGGGTGGCCCGCTTGCTTTAAGGGTGGGTGGTACTACCACTCGCGCCGTTGCCGTCTGGTGCGCTGGGGTCTGGTATCTTCCACCCGAACCCGCAAAGGCTGCGGTCGGGCTGATGAAGAATGCACCAACGCTGCCAGGCCCGCGCCTAGCGCAATTGCAGTTGTCAAAACAGCCAGTGTTGTCAGCATGCAGTAATTCTCCTGTTCAGCTCAACATCGGACAGCCCTTGCCACTCATGGTTCCTTACGTGCCTGTTATCCGTCTGGATCAGGATCAGAACCAGTCATCCCTGCGTTTGCGTCGACGCGGCAGGTAAGGGACGATCAAACCCAGCACCACGCCACCAAAGGCGATCAAGCCGCCGTAAGTCAACCAGCGCATCATATTGCTCTGGTCCATATTACTTATCTGCGACTGCAGGTCGCGAATTTCAATCTGCAGATCGCGAATCTGACCGGTGTAACCACTACTGGCATCCTTCAGTTGGGTCAGCTGTGCATTCAGCTGCTCAATGGTCGAGGCCTGCTCATCAATGGTAGATCGGCTATCGGCCAGCGCCGTTTCCAGCTTCGGCAGGTCGAACAGCTTACTGTTGCCGGTTGCAACAAACTGTTCCGGTACCCAGCCGGTGCGGCCGCTCTCGGTCTTTATTTGAATATAGCCTGTGGAGCTGTTCTGGCCAAGGATTTCGACCGGTTCGCCACTATTGATGCGGCCGGTGATGCGATATTCGTTACTGGGGCCGCCGTGAAAGAAGACGTAGACATCATCGGCAATATGACCCTGTTCTGCCCAGGCGGGGGCAGATAAACCCAAAAGAGTGGTTAAAAACAATATTTTTTTCATGGTGTATCCGGCAACTGAAATAACAAAAGCATGATTTTACACAACAAACACTTTATCGTTTAGGAGCTGTCCTGCATATGAACGACAGTCGAATTTAACGCTTCCATACTGAAGATCAAAGGGAGTTATGATGGAATCCATCTCTCAAGACTATATTTTGCCCTGGGCGATCAATATTGGCCTGGCGCTGGCGATTTTTGTTGTCGGTCGCTGGGTTGTCAAATTATTGATCGGGCTGCTGACGCGTATTCTGCGCAAAACCAAAATGGATCAGATGCTGATCAATTTTGTGACCTCGATAGCGCATGCCATTCTGCTGCTGTTTGTTGTAATCGCCGCGTTGGGCGAACTCGGTGTCGACACGACCTCGCTGATTGCCCTTATTGGTGCTGCCGGCCTGGCCATTGGTCTGTCACTGCAGGATTCACTGAAAAACTTCGCAGCTGGCGTCATGCTGATCGTATTCCGCCCGTTCCGTGAAGGTGATTTTGTGGAAGCCGGTGGTGTCAGCGGTATCGTTGAGCACATCACGATTTTCAACTCAGTGATGCGCACCGGTGACAACCGCGAAATCATCATTCCCAATGGCAAGATCTACAACGACAGCATCGTCAACTATTCTGCGCGGGCAACACGTCGTGTGGATATGGTGTTCGGCATCGGATACGGTGATGACCTGCTTAAGGCCAAGCAGATCCTGATGGAAATTCTGGAGCAGGATGAGCGTGTGCTCAAAGATCCTGCTCCGCTGGTGAATGTGGCGTCTTTGGGTGACAGCAGCGTGAACTTCAACGTGCGTCCTTGGGTTAAAAGCGCCGATTACTGGGCGGTACTCTGGGATACCACCGAGAAGGTGAAGCTGGAATTTGACCGCCAGGGTATCAGCATTCCCTTCCCGCAGATGGACGTACATCTGCACTCCGAGCAGAAAGCCGACTGATTACGGATTTCTGCCGATGGCTGAGGGGTCGCCCGACCCTTCAGTCAGTATCTGCTGACGCAGCCCCTCGTTTTCCTGGCGTAATTTCTGCGCCTCTATCCGATGATCAAACACCTGCTGGTATTGTGCTTCCAGTTTGGCTTCCAGCTGTTCGATCTCTCCCTGTTGTTGATCAATCTTGAGCTGCATATGCTCCAGCTGGTTCTGCAGGTCATCCAGCATTTCAAAACCGCGACTCTGGGGTTCGTTGGCCTTGTCGGGATGGAATCGATAGGAGCCCTGAAGCTCATTGACGATATGGCTGTACAGTGCTGTCAGGTCCGAGCGTTCACGGTCGGTATAGCGGATGTTTTCTTCAATGGCCGTGTGGGCGCTGGCGGCACCGATGGAACCGGCCAGCACCTGTTCGAGCATGCGGTGAAACTCCATCAACTCGACCACTGAAATGTGACTCTTGTCGTAAACCTGCAGATCCTCGGCGATGCGGTTCACATTGTGCTGCGCCTTGTCTTCACCCAGGTAGCGCTTCAACAGCTGCTCGGCTTCCACCAGTTTCGGGGCCAATTCAATGTAGGCATTGAGGCCGGTGGGGCGGGCCTTTTCCTGAGTGCGCAGGGCGCGTGTGGTGTACAGGAATTCCGTGGTGAGCGTCCGTTCATGTTTCTGTGGCTTGTAGAACCAGGAGCCTACCAGGTAGAACAGCGTGTTGAGAGTCAGCGACCAGAGTGTGGCATGGGGAATGCTGGGCAGCTCACTGCCAAAGAGTGCTTCCGGGCGCAGCCAGGCAATGCCCAGTGGCCCTTCCGTCAGAATATGCAGGGGCAGCCAGCCCTGTTCCACCCAGGCAGGAATGATGAGAGTCCAGCCCCAAACGGCAAAGCCGGCCCCCAGGCCAAGCATGGCTCCCATGCTATTGCCACGGTTCCAGAACAGGCCAATAAAGGCGGCTGGTGCCAACTGAGCAGTAGCGACGAATGAAAGCATGCCGACAGTCACCAGAAGATTGGTATCACTGAGCAGGCGTGCCAGGTAAAGGCTGCCGAACAGGATGATGGCAACCAGCACCCAGCGGACTTGGAGAAGCCAGGTGCGCATCCAGGCCAGGCTTTTGAAGTGTTCACAGAATGGCAGCAGCAGATGGTTAGAGACCATGGTCGAGAGGGTCATGGTCGTGATAATGACCATGCCGCTGGCAGCAGCAAAGCCGCCAATAAACGTGAGCAGCGTAATCAGAGGCTGGTTAAGGGTCTGTGGCACCAACAGCATGAAATAATCGGCATAGGGTTCCGGCAGTCCCAGGATGAGGCCGGCAGCTGCAACCGGAATGACAAAAATGGTCATCAACAGGGTGTATAGCGGGAAAGACCAGAATGACCGGCTCAAGTGTCGGGGGGAAACATTCTCCACAACAGCGACGTGGAACTGGCGCGGCAGCAGTTGTACCCCGACGAAGCTCAATACAATCAGGGTCAACCAGTGAACGCCACTGCCTTCACCACCAGAGCCGATCAGATGGTCAATCTGGTGCTCCCTAATGCTGAACAGTACGTCGGCCGGGCCATCAAAAAACTGGTAGGTGACATACAGGCCGATGGCCATGAATGCCGCCAGTTTCACGACAGAGTGTGCCACCAGCGCCAGGATCATGCCCTGGTGGCGCTCGGTCGGGTCAAGGCGGCGTACACCAAATATGATGGTGAATACTGTCATCAGGAAGGTAATCAGCAGTGCTGATGATCCCCAATGAATATCGTCGCTGCCCTCATGGGTGATGATCCGGAACGAGTCGACCACGGCTTCCAGCTGCAGGCTGATGTACGGCAGCAGACCCAGCAAGACGATGATTGTCACCAGTGCTGCGATGCGTTGGGAGCGGCGGTAGCGGGTGGATATGAAGTCGGCAACGCTGGTGATGCGGAAGGTTTCCTTTACCGCAATCATGCGTCTGAGGGTGAGCTTCCAGAAGAAAAGTGACAACAGGGAGCCAACATAGACCCCCATATAGAGTAAGCCTGACTGAGTGGCGAATCCGACACTGCCGTAAAAGGTCCAGCTGGTAAAGTATACGCAGAGGGAGAGGGCATAAATGGTGGCAGAGTTGATCGGGCGGCCGTTGCGGGTACGGTGTTCGCCCCACTGAGCCAGTCCGAAGAGTATGCCGATATAGGCAACGATAACCAGAATCACGCTAAGTGGCGAAAACATTCGGGTTCCTCAGAGCAGGTAGGCTTGATGGCTTGAGTCTAGTCGTTATCACAATGGCTGTGTATTCCCGCTTCATGTCGGCAGCGGGGTTCAGGCACCGGATCGATGCCGCCATCGGAGTAGGGGTGGCAGCGCAACAGGCGTCGTATGCCCAGCCAGAGTCCCTTGATGGCACCATGGGTTTGAATTGCCTCGATCATATAGCTGGAGCAGGTGGGGTAGAAGCGGCAATTGCTGCCCATCACCGGGCTGATGCAGAGCTGGTATACGCGTACCAGGCCGATCAGAATGCGGGTCAGGATAGAGTTTATAAACGACATGGACACCTCATATGCATGAGGACTGATGATAGACCTTCACTGTGGTGAGGACCAGTGACAAAGAGGCAAAGAAAAAGGGAGCCCTCAGGCTCCCTTGCGGTGGATCAGTTTTGCGGATCGAGTTCCAGCACCGACAGGGTGCGAGCGCGGACTGTTTCCATCAGCGCGGCATCGTCGGTCAGGCTCTTGCCGTAAGACGGAATCAGCTCCTGGATCCTGTCCTGCCAGTCGCTCTTCTGCAGGCGTTCCTCATAGCATCGCTCAACGATGCTCATCATGGCGCTGACAGCTGTGGATGCGCCCGGTGATGCACCCAGCAGTGCCGCGAGGCTACCGTCTTCGGAAGTGATGACTTCAGTACCGAACTCAAGCTTGCCGGCAGTTTCAGTGCCCGGCTTGATGATCTGCACACGCTGGCCGGCGTAGGACAGCTCCCAGTCATCATCCTTGGCTTCCGGGAAGAAGTTACGCAGAGAGTCCACGCGTGAGGAGTGTGACTGCATCACTTCGCTGATCAGGTAGCGGGTCAGGTCCATGTTGTTTTTGGCCACGGACAGCATTGGCTTCAGGTTACCCAGGCGAATACTGCAAGGCAGGTCGAGGAAAGATCCCTGTTTCAGGAACTTGGTGGTGAACCCGGCAAAGGGGCCGAACAACAGGGCTTTCTTGCCATCGATCACACGGGTGTCCAGGTGGGGAACCGACATGGGCGGTGCGCCGATCGGTGCCATGCCGTACACCTTGGCCTGGTGCTGCTCGATGATTTCCGGGCGCTTGCAGACCAGCCACATGCCGCTGACCGGGAAGCCGCCATAGCCTTCGCCTTCACGAATACCGGATTTCTGCAGCAGTGGCAGTGCGCCACCACCGGCACCCAGGAATACGAAACGGCTGTTTATGACTTCTTTCTGGCCGCTTTCGGTATTCTTCAGGGTGACATTCCAGCTGCCATCATCCTGCTTGTTCAGGTCTTCTACGATGCGGCTCAGGAGCAGGTCGAAGTTGTCCTGCTGTTCCAGGTGCAGCACCATGTGGCGGGCCAGTTGGCCGAAGTTGACGTCAGAACCGTAGCGAACACGTGTACCAGCGACTTTTTCATCAGGTTGGCGATCCTTCATGACCAAAGGCATCCACTCACGCAGGGTGTCGTGGTCCTCGCTGTACTCCATGTCCTTGAAGCAATGGTGCTGGCTCAGGGTTTCATAACGCTTGCGCAGGAACTCAACGTTTTTCTCGCCCCATACAAAGCTGCAGTGCGGGGTCGGGTTGATGAATTCCTTGGGCGAGGGCAGCTTGCCCTGTTCAACCAGGTAGGACCAGAACTGCAGGCTAACCTCGAAGGACGTGTTGATTGCGAAGGCCTTGGTGGCATTGATGCTGCCATCCGCCTGCTGCGGGGTATAGTTCAGCTCGCAGTAGGCTGCGTGACCGGTGCCGGCGTTGTTCCAGCCGTCGGTGCTTTCGCGGGCAACATGGTCGAGCCGTTCGACCATAGCAATCTTCAAGGTCGGATCCAGCTGCTTGAGTAGCATCCCGAGGGTGGTACTCATTGCGCCGGCGCCGACGAGCAGTACATCTACAGTTTTAGTGGTCATATGAGTTCGCCATTTGATCGTAAACAATGGGATTCAAGAGACGGCGAAAGGTGGCTTTTGGCGCGTCCGCACAGGGTTGGCTGTCGGACTTTCGCGTCTCACTGCTCCGGTTATCATCCGATTGGGTGATGCGCCGAGCAGATTGTTTGATTATTTACGCTTAGTACTTTGGTGCGGTGCATTATATTCAACTGTCGACAGAAAAAAACTCATGCCGAAGGTGGGGGGAAGGGGTGAGGGGTTGTAATTCGTCTGTAACCCGCGTCGTATAGGCGTTTAGTGTGATTTTTAGACTTTGGTCGGCAGAATGGGAAACAGTGAATTGCGGCAGGCGTTTTGCCTGCCGCGCAGTGGAAATGGCGTTGGGGCTCAGAGATGCTCTTCGGCAAACTCGGCCAGACGTGAACGGAAAATGCCCTCGAAGTGCACACTGGCGGCGCCTTCAAAGCTACGAAAACGCTCTACTATATAGGTCAGACCCGAGGTGAGCGGTGTCAGGTAGTTGGAGTCGATCTGCGCCAGGTTACCCAGGCACACCATCTTGGTACCCTTGCCGCAGCGGGTCAGGATGGTTTTCAGCTGCTGCGGCGTCAGGTTCTGGGATTCATCGATCAGTACGATGGCGTTCTGGATGCTGCGACCGCGAATGAAGTTCAGTGACTTGAACTGGATGTTGGCCTTTTCGATGGCGTACTTGACGCTGCTCTGCGGGCGCTCATCCTGTTCGTGCATGGCCTCAAGGTTGTCGTTGATGGAACTCATCCAGGGTGTCATTTTCTCCTCTTCGGTCCCCGGCAGGAAGCCGATATCTTCCGCCACCGGTGGGGTAGAGCGGGTCACAATGATCTTGTTGTAACGCTGCTCTTCAATCACCATCTCCAGAGCGCAGGCCAGGGCGATCAGAGTCTTGCCTGAGCCGGCGGCCCCGAGCAGGATGCTGAGGTCGATTTCCGGGTCCATCAGCGACTGCATGGCAAAGGCCTGCTGGATATTGATCGGCTGAATGCCCCAGCACATCTGGTCCATCAGTCGCTCGTAACCCAGGTCCAGCAGGGTGACGCTGGTTTCATCGATAGCATGGGTACGTGCGGCAAAATCCTTGCTGTCATCAAAAATGAATTCGTTAGGGTAGGTGTCCGGCAGCAGGCTGCGGTCTACCTTGTGGTAGGTGCGTCCATCCTTCTGAAAGCTGTCGACCTTATCCACGCCTTCCCAGAAGGGCGCATCCAGGTGGTGATGCCCGGCCGGCAGCATATCGATATCGCTGACCAGCTGGTCGGTGCGGTAGTCTTCTACGCGCTGCAGTCCTGCACCCAGCGCCTTGAGGCGCATGTTGATATCCTTGGTCACCAGAATGATCTGGCGATGCGGGAACGTCGCCTGCAGGTGCAGGGCGCAGTTGATGATCAGATTGTCCTTGTTGCTGGTGTCAGGCAGAAAACCCTGACGGCTGGTCAATTCATGGTCGGGGAAAATGGACAGCTTGCCCAGCTTGTGTTCACGCTCCTTGCCCTCCAGTTGAATACGCACACCCTTGGTGATTTGGGCAGCGTTGGTCGCGGTGGAGAGTATCTTGTCGATCACACGGATGGCGTGGCGTGCTTCTGCGGCCACGCTTTGCTTGCGGTCCTTGATGGAATCAAGTTCCTCAAGCACGGTCATGGGAATGGCAACATCCTGTTCCTTGAACTGGAACAGGCATTTGGGGTCGTGAAGCAGAACGTTGGTGTCGAGGATGTAGAGTTTTGATGCGGACATCTTTGCGCTTCCTTGTACACAGGCTTCAGCCCAAAACTAATCCATGCCCAGCACAAATACAATCGGGTACCCGGTCAAATTCCGTTATTGCGAGTTGTAACCTCGGGTTCATCAAATGGTAGTAAATCTGCTCGCAAGCATTCATAGTTAAAGCGTGCCTGTCGCCCAAGGCGGGCACGGTTTTTCCGACAGGAACAAGGAGGTCAGTATGATGACCGAGCATTACATCTCCTCCAGCGTTACCCCGCTGGATAACCTCGATGTTCTCTCTCCCTTCGAAGTGGCTCGTCTGCAGGATAAAAGCCAGGGCGGCCTGTACAATCTTTTTCGTCAGTGTGCACTGGCGGTGTTGAACTGCGGCAGCGAGCTGGATAGCACCCGTCAGGTACTTAACCGTTTTCGTGAGTTTGATGTTCAGATCAGCCAGAAACATCGTGGTGTGCAGCTGGATCTGATTAACGCACCCGCTACCGCCTTTGTTGATGGCGAATTGATTCAGGGTATCAATGAGCACCTGTTTTCGGTGGTGCGCGATCTGTTGTATGTGGCCGATAAGGTGGATGGCTGCTGTGAGGGGCTGACCCCTTCGGCCATGATTACCAATCAGGTCTTTAATATGCTACGCCACGCCGATGCGCTCAAACCCCATGTGAAACCGAATATGGTGGTGTGCTGGGGCGGGCATTCCATTCAGCATGAAGAGTATGAATACACCAAGCGTGTGGGTTACGAAATGGGCCTGCGTGGCCTGAATATCTGCACTGGCTGTGGTCCTGGGGCGATGAAAGGGCCAATGAAGGGTGCCACCATCGCCCACGCCAAGCAGCGAATCAATGATGGCCGTTATGTGGGGATCTCCGAGCCCGGGATTATTGCGGCCGAGTCGCCCAACCCTATCGTTAACGAACTGATCATCATGCCGGATATCGAACGCCGCCTTGAAGCCTTTGTTCGACTGGGGCATGGCTTCGTTGTATTCCCGGGCGGTGTGGGTACGGCTGAAGAAATACTCTATATCCTCGGCATCCTGCTACAGGAAGAGAATCGAGATCATCCATTCCCGCTTATTTTCACCGGTCCGGCCGGCAGTGAGGACTATTTCAAGACCGTCGACCGCTTTATCCGAGCGACCCTTGGCGAGCGTGCTGCCGGGCTTTATGAAGTCGTCGTCGATGATGCGCATGAGGTGGCTGAACGTATGCGCCTTGGGTTGAACCAGGTGACGGATTTTCGCAAGCAGACCGGCGAGGCCTATCACTACAACTGGCAACTGCGCATTCCCTATGCGTTGCAGCAGACCTTTGAGCCTACCCATGATGCGATGAGGCAGCTTAACCTGTCGCGTAACCAGACCGAGCATGAACTGGCAGCTCAGCTCCGTTGCGCGCTGTCCGGAATTGTGGCGGGCAACGTCAAGGAGCCGGGTATCCGGGCGATTGAAGAACACGGTCCTTTCCAGCTCCATGGTGCGGCAGACATCATCCAGGAACTGGACCTTCTGCTGCAGGCATTTGTTGATCAGCGCCGTATGAAAATCAAACACGAGGACTACGAGCCCTGCTTTGAATTGGCATCCTGAGGCCTGTAGCTTCACCCCGGTGCTTGAGTGCCGGGGTGGTGCTTGGTGTCCGCGGCTTTCAGGAGGTATAGTAGGCGTTTTTTTGAAGAGTATCCGAGTTGCGACGTAAACTGGTTCTGACCCTCACGACAACCCGTGGCTCGCGTCAGATATTTCTGCACCAATTGCTGGCCTGGATGCTGCTGATTTTTTTGCTGATGTCGGCGGCCAGCTTCTTCGTGTCCAACTGGCTTCTGGTACAGACGCAGGATGATCTGAGTACCCTTGAGCGTGACCACGAAGACCTGAACGAACAGTATCAGCTTTTGATGGGCACCCAGCGTCTGTATATCTCCGAGCTGGATGACCTGAGTGAGTCCCTGTCCATGCTGAGCGCCAATAATTCCCGCCTTGCCAAAGAGAATGCGCTGATGGGCTCCAGTCTCAGTGATCTTGAAGCCCGCCTTGGCTTGACCGAGCAGGTCAGCGAACAGTCGCTTGAGCAGCGTATCGAATGGGCGCAGATGGCTGCCCGGCAACGCCTCTCCTTATTGCACAGTATTCCCAACGGTGTGCCGATTGAGGCCGAGCAGATCAACGACAGCTATGGCATGCGCATGCATCCGGTTCTGAAACGACGTAAGATGCACAACGGAATGGATTTCAAGGCCGACCCGGGAACTCCCGTGTATGCCACTGCCGATGGCGTGGTGGAATATGCGGGTTATCGCAAGGGCAGCGGCTTTGGCAATCTGGTGGTGTTACAGCATAATTTCGGTTTCAAGACCTATTTTGCCCACCTGCAGAAAGTGCTGGTAAAAAGCGGCACCTTTGTCAGTAAAGGGCAGAAAATTGCGCTCAGTGGTAACAGCGGCCGTTCCACCGGTCCGCATCTGCACTACGAAGTGCGTCATCTGTTTCGCCCGCTTAACCCGGCTCCCTTTATGAAGTGGGGGCTGGATAATTTCGAGCACCTGTTTACTGAAATCGAGGAAGTGCCTTGGGAATCCTTAAGCGCAATGTATCCGCTCAATCAAGCCGAACTGCAGTAACCATCGTTGCGCGGGGCAATCGGATGCAGGGCGATTTGCATCTGACCGGCAAGCTGCATGTGGACGGAGAACTTGAGGGGCGCATAGAGTCGGCAGACGACCTTGCCGTAGGTCGCCAGGGAGTTGTGCGCGGCACCGTGCGTGCGCGTCAGGTGACCGTCAGCGGAGTACTGGAAGGCGAGCTGCACTGTGAGTCCCTGCATATTGAGCGGGGCGGGCGTGTCAGTGCCAATGTGTGCAGCGAGGAGTTGATTATTGAGCCTCGCGCGTCTTTTGTTGGTGAACGTCGCACTCCGGCCCAGGCGCAGCTCGTTCATCTGGAGCCGGAGCCTGAGCAAAACGACTCGGACTGTCTCGAAGGCCTGGACTATCATCTGATCGATTCCCTGCCGGATCGAATTACCCTGGCACGTGAGGGCAATGACTGATGTGTGAACTCCTGGGAATGAGTGCCAATGTGCCAACCGATATCTGCTTCAGCTTCACCGGCTTGATGCAGCGCGGGGGGCGAACCGGTCCCCACAGTGACGGCTGGGGTATCGCCTTTTATGAGGGCAAGGGACTACGCAGCTTCCATGACCCGGAACCCAGTGCCAACTCCCGCATTGCCAAGCTGGTTGCCGACTACTCTATCAAGAGTCGTGTGGTGATCAGTCATATTCGTCAGGCTAATGTGGGGCAGGTTTGCCTGGAAAATACGCATCCATTCAGTCGCGAGCTCTGGGGTTACACCTGGACCTATGCGCACAACGGACAGCTTGACCCCTCCCTGTTTGACTGGCCGCTTAAGTTCTATCACCCGGTGGGGACCACCGACAGCGAGTATGCATTTTGCTGGCTGCTTGATCAGATTCGCAGCCGTTACCCCGAGCGCCCGGCTGACATGCATGAGCTGCAGCGCTTTATTCACTACTGCTGCGAAAAGCTGAGAGGTCTTGGCGTTTTTAATATGCTGCTGAGCGAGTCGACTCACCTGTTCTGCTACTGCAGTACCAAGCTATCGTGGATCACCCGACGTGCACCCTTCGGTGAGGCTCGACTAAAGGACTGTGAAGTCAGTGTCGACTTTTATGCCGAGACAACCCCTAATGATGTGGTGACGGTTATCACCACTGAGCCACTTACGGACAATGAGCGCTGGCAGCGTCTGGAAACCGGTGAGATGATCGTCTTTGTAGACGGGGAAGTGGTCGATCAGTTGAAGGGGTAGTTCCAGATGCAGGCAGAGCCTGATTATCAATGTTTGTCAGACCTGGTGCATTGGCTGGCTCGACGGTTTGATGAGAAGCCTGCTTTTGGTCACCTGGGTGCCAGCATCAGTTTTGCTGATCTGGAGCGCCTGTCTCGCCGGTTTGCTGCCTGGGTGCAGCACGAAACCCACTTGCAGCCCGGTGATCGTATCGCGCTGCAATTGCCCAACCTGATGCAATACCCCGTCGTTCTGTTTGGTGCACGCCGTGCCGGGCTGGTTGTGGTGAATACCAGCCCGATGCACACCGATGACGAACTGGTTCGCCAATTGCGCGACTCTGGTGCGCGCATGCTGGTCAGCACCGCTTACATTCAGCCCTCTACACAACGGGCGCTGGAGCAGACCGAGCTGGAATATCTGGTTACAACCGAAATGGGTGACTTGCACCCTGCGCCCAAGCGGTGGTTGCTGAATCTGGGTGTGCGCAGCCGACGCCTGGGCGTGAAGCGGATGTTGAAACCCTTGCTGAGCCGATTGCCTTTCAGTGTCAGTTCGCTTGATGAAGTCATGCAAAGGGGCGCCCAGCTTATTTGGCAGCCGCCGGATGTTCCTGAGCGCTGGGCGAACCTGGCATTGCTGCAGTACACAGGCGGGACGACCGGCCCGGCCAAGGGCGCCATGCTCAGTGAACAGGCGCTGCTGGCAAACCTGTCCCAGGTCGGTGAGCTGCTGGATGTGGTATCCGTTGAGGGTGCCGAACGGTTGTTGCAGCCCTTGCCGCTCTATCATATCTATTCATTCATGCTGACGTTGGTAATGATGAGCCGAGGGGCCTATACCGAGCTGGTCCCTGATCCGAGAAAGGTGCGACTTCTGGTCAAGGCCTGGGATCGGGTCGAGCCTACGGTATTGGCCGGTATCAACCCTCTCTTCATACACCTTTGTCAGCAGCCCGAATTTCAGCGACTGGATTTCAGTGGTCTCAAGTTAACGATTTCCGGTGGCATGGCGTTGACGCGTTCGGTGGCTTCACGCTGGCAGCAGGTGACCGATAACCAGATATGTGAAGGCTATGGGCTGACCGAATGCTCGCCGGTGGTCAGTGTGAACCGACCTGATGCGATTCGCCTGGGTACCGTAGGTCAACCTGTTCCCGGTACTCATGTAAGGGTGGTCGATGAAAGCGGGAATGCTCTGCCTGCAGGTGAATCAGGACGCATTCAGGTTGCCGGTCCTCAGCTGATGCAGGGTTACTGGCATCAGCCGGAGGAAAGCCGGGCGGTGATGGTCGACGGCTATCTCGATACCGGTGATATAGGGTTTCTGGATGCCAGCGGGCACCTGAAAATTATTGATCGCCTGAAAGAGATTATTAATGTGTCAGGCTTCAATGTGTATCCGAGCGAGCTTGAGGATGTGATCGCCTGTCATCCGGATATTCTGGAATGTGCAGCAGTGGGTTTGCCCGACAGTTGCACCGGGGAGCAGATCAAGCTTTATGT
Source organism: Marinobacterium stanieri (assembly GCF_900155945.1). GTDB lineage: Bacteria > Pseudomonadota > Gammaproteobacteria > Pseudomonadales > Balneatricaceae > Marinobacterium > Marinobacterium stanieri. The sequence goes on along the minus strand of NZ_FTMN01000002.1, from coordinate 253,694 downwards.
AGTTTCGGCTAATCCGCGCTTGAGTATCAAACAGGTGCGCGAATACTGCCGTGAGCGTCTGACTGCCTATAAGGTACCCAAGTCGGTCGAATTCTGTAAACGTCTGCCACGTACGGCGGTTGGCAAGGTTTGCCGTCGTCAGTTACGAGAGCGCGCCGGGTTGCCCATCGCCAGAGATTAGAAATTGCCGTGCCAGTGTGGATAATGGGCGGCACTTCATTCATCAGCGACAAGGCGTGCCAGATTGTCCCAGCGAATCACCTCTTTGCTACAACAACTTCCCCAGTGTCGTATTGCTGATCGCTTTCCGCTCAGGCGAGCCCTTAAGAACGCGCAGAGCAAGAAGGCCGAAGATGAAGCTGCGCTTGATCAACTTGCGGCCAGGCTGGACGCTTCGATCGAGCGGGTAGAAACGCTGAAAGCCTCTGCTGTTGTCCCGGAGTATCCTGACCTGCCGGTTTCGGCGCGTCGTGAAGAGCTGCTGGACGCTATTCGTGACAATCAGGTTGTTGTGATTGCAGGTGAGACCGGCTCCGGTAAAACCACGCAGATCCCCAAGCTCTGTCTTGAATTGGGGCTTGGCTGCTACGGCATGATTGGCCACACCCAGCCTAGACGACTGGCGGCTCGCACGGTTGCATCACGTATTGCTGAAGAGCTGAAAACCCCACTGGGTGAGCGGGTTGGCTATCAGGTGCGCTTTCATGACCAGGTGTCAGAGAGTACCCAGGTCAAGCTGATGACCGATGGTATCCTGCTGTCAGAAACGCAGCGGGATCGTTTTCTTGAGCAGTATGAAGTCCTCATCATTGATGAAGCTCACGAGCGCAGTCTCAATATTGATTTCCTGCTGGGTTACATCAAGCGGATTCTGCCACGGCGTCCTGATCTAAAGGTCATCATTACTTCAGCAACCATCGACCTGGAGCGCTTTTCCAAGCACTTTGATAATGCGCCTGTTATCGAAGTGTCCGGGCGAACCTATCCGGTTGATGTCCTCTACCGGCCCTTGCATGAGATGGAAGGGGAGGATGAAAAGGCTGTTGATTTGCAGCAGGGGCTTCTGGCCGCTGTCGATGAATTGATAGAAATTGACCTGGCCAAGCGCTCGGGAGGGCCGGGAGATATCCTGGTGTTCCTGCCCGGTGAGCGAGAAATTCGGGAAACGGCAGAAACCCTGCGTAAAGCAAAGCTGCGCGACACCGAAGTGATTCCCTTGTATGCCCGCCTGTCACTGACAGAGCAAAACCGGGTATTCCATGAGCAGCGCAAGGCGGGGCGCCGAATAGTCCTGTCTACAAACGTGGCGGAAACCTCACTGACAGTCCCGGGGATTCGCTATGTTATCGACCCGGGTCAGGCGCGCATATCCCGCTACAGTGTCCGTTCCAAGGTGCAGCGTTTGCCAGTGGAGGCGGTCTCCCAGGCCAGCGCCAACCAGCGCGCCGGCCGCTGTGGCCGTGTTGCCCCCGGTGTCTGTATTCGTCTCTATTCGGAGGAGGATTATCTATCCCGTCCCGAGTTCACTGATGCAGAGATCCGCCGCACCAATCTCGCGGCCGTCATTCTGCAAATGTTGCAATTGAAACTCGGTGATATTCGCGATTTTCCCTTCGTTGATCCGCCCGATACACGCCTGATTAATGACGGCTTCAAGTTGCTGGAAGAGCTGGGAGCGGTTGATACCCAGCGACGTATGACCAAAATTGGCCGTCAGTTGGCGCGCCTGCCGGTGGATCCGCGTATTGCCCGAATGGTTATTGAAGGCGGGCAGCGTGATGCATTACGTGAAGTCATGATTATTGCCAGTGCGCTGAGTGTGCAGGATCCGCGTGAGCGACCTCATGATAAACGCCAGGCGGCAGACCAAAAGCACAAGGAATACGCGGACGAAGAGTCCGACTTCATGACCTTGCTGAATTTGTGGCAGCTATGGAGTGAGCAGCGTGAAGAGCTCAGCCAGAGCCAATTGAGGCGCTGGTGTCAGAAAAACTTTCTCTCCTTCATGCGCCTGCGTGAATGGCGGGATGTGCATCGCCAGCTGCATATCAGTATTCGTGAACTGGGCTTGAAGGAAAACAGTGAGCCTGCTGACTACCGCACCGTGCACACTTCCCTTTTGGCGGGTCTCCTCAGTCATATTGGCTTCAAGCAGGAGAAGGGCGAATACCTCGGGGCTCGCAATCGCCGCTTTAAAATCTTTCCGGCCTCGGGTGTGTTCAAGAAAGCGCCCAAGTGGGTTGTGGCGGCTGAGCTGCTTGAAACCAGTCAGCTGTTTGCCCATCAGGTTGCGCGTATTGAACCTGAGTGGATAGAGCCACTGGCCAAGCATCTGGTTAAGCGCAACTGGTCTGAACCTCGCTGGGAGAAAAAGCGGGCACAGGTGGTGGCAAATGAGCAGGTGAGCCTGTTCGGTGTCATTATCGTGCCCAAGCGCCGGGTTAATTTCGGCGCCATCGATCCCGCTGCCTCGCATGAAATCTTTATACGAAGTGCGCTGGTGGAAGGGGAGTTTAATACCCGTGCACCTTTCTTTCAGCATAATCGCGAACTGCTGGCCAGCGTCGAAGGCCTGGAAGACAAGTCGCGGAGACGTGACCTTCTCGTAGACGAAGAACAGTTGTACCAGTTTTATGCCCAGCGCTTTGATGAGCTGGGCGGTGGGCATGTGGTCAACGGAAAGGGGTTTGAGCATTGGCGCAAGCAGGTGGAAGCCGAAAGTCCTGATGCCCTGTTTATGCGCGAATCTGACGTGCTGCAACGCGACAGTGATCATGTCAGTGAAAATCAGTACCCGGATAGCCTTGCTTTAGATGGTGTGCAATTAAAACTGAACTATCACTTTGAACCGGGCACTGAGCAGGATGGTGTGACTCTTGACTTGCCGCTGGCACTGCTTCGAGTGGCGCCGCTGCAACGCTTGGAATGGCTGGTGCCGGGGCTGCTTGAGGAGAAGGTGGTTGCCATTCTTAAAGGATTGCCCAAGCAGCTGCGTAAGCATTTTGTGCCGGTACCCAATTATGCCGGGGCGTTTTGTGAAGCCGCGGTTTTCGCAGAGGGTGATTTGTACGAGGCATTGTCTCTCCAGTTGCTGAGGATGACCGGCACCCGGGTGCCAGCTGAGACGCTCCGTGAGGTCAAGCTAGATCCGCATCTGTATTTCAATATCAGACTGTTGGATGAACAGGACCGCCAGATCGGTATGGGCCGTGATTGGGAACAGCTCAACAAGCGCTATGGCGACCAGGCGGAAGAGGCTCTTCAATCCGGGCCTTCAGAGCAATGGGGGCAGACGGGCCTGACCAGCTGGAGTTTTGACGATCTGCCAGACGTGGTAAGTCTGCGCCAGGCTGGAGGAATTCAGGTGGAGGCCTGGCCCGGCCTGATTGATCAGGGTGATAGTGTTGAGCTGCGTGTGTTGCCATCAAAGGATCTTGCCAATCAGCAAAGCCTGAGAGGTGTGGCACGTTTAATTTTGCTGGCTTTTCCGGCGCAGCAGCTTAAATATCTGCGGCGTGAGTTACCCAAGTTAAACGAAAGTATAATTCTGACGGGCAAGCTGGTTGATCGCAGAACATTGGAAAATGATGCGTTATTGCTGGCAGCAATGAAGTCGGCTCAGCTGAGTATAGAAAACCTGCCGCGTAACCAAGAAGCCTTTGATGCTGCTTTGGCGCATGCGAAGGCTGATATTGCTGAGTACCTGGTTGAGGTGGGTGAGTTTATCCATCGTTGTCATCGCTCGGTTCACCGTATCAATAAACAACTCAACAAGCGCAATATCAATTTGCAGGCAGTGCCTGTCCTGAATGATATCAAGCAGCAGATGGCAGATTTGATGGGGCCACATTATCTGATCGATATCGATTATGAGTGGCTATCGGAGCTGCCGCGCTACCTGGAAGCGATTGAGGTGCGACTGGAAAAGTATGCGCGCAACCTCAGGCAGCAGTGTGTTTGGTCTGAACAGTTGGCAGAATTTCGCACCAAGTATTTGAAAAAAGAACAGGAATACTCAGCCCGTCATGAGCGTCCTGTGGATTTGATCCGGCTAAGGTGGATGTTGGAAGAGTATCGGGTTTCTCTCTTTGCCCAGCAGTTGGGTACACGTGAAACCGTATCAGAAAAGCGTTTGCGTCAATTATTGCAGACGCTCTGAGGAATAAAGTTCCACAAACTTAATGTTTCCTGTTGATGGGTATCAAAAACAGGGAGAAAACCCCGTTTTCAGAGGGCTGAAAGGCTTGTTTGACGAAAAAGGGTGTGATGTAATGCGGGAAATTAAGGTGGTTGCTCAGTCGTCGCGGGCTTCAAACCTCGCAATGGATGGCAATTGCCAGGCAACATCGCAGGCTTTTGGATTGAAAAAACTCAGGTTTTTGCATTCACTGGTTTGCAATACACTGGATTTATAGTATTTTTCTGGAAGCACCATAAGTGCTAAGAAAAACTAGAATTCACTACTAGTATGTTGAATGAAGGGGAAATGTTGATGAAAAAGTCACTGATTGCTCTGGCTGTTGCTGGTGCCATGACTGCTCCGATGATCGCTCAGGCCGACGCTACTCTGTACGGTTCTCTGCGCGTTAAGATGGTTGACACTGATCTGCAGGAAATGGATATCGCCGATAACTCTTCCCGTATCGGTATCAAAGGTTCTTCTGACCTGTTCTCTGGCGCTAAGGCTATCTACCAGTTCGAGCAGTTTATCAACACTGAAGCTGGTGCTTGGGGCGGTGGTCGTCTGGCATACATCGGTGCTACTGGCGATTTCGGTACCGTTCAGATCGGTCGTATGTGGACTCCGTACGCACTGTGGACCGTATTCACAACTGATATCGTAGACAACGGTACCAGCGGTGACTCTGGCTACATCATCGGCGCGCACCGTACTCCGGAAACTCTGGCGTACATCTCACCGAACATGGGTGGTTTCCAGTTCGCTGGTGCTGTCCTGACTAGCGACTCTGACGATACTTCTGACAGCGAAGTAGCTGAAAACGCTGGTGTTGACGTAGCTCACGTTGCTGCCAAGTTCGAAGCTGCCGGCTTTATGGGTGCGGTTTCTTACCTGGACTACGACGAAGATGCTGTTAAATTCGGCGGAAACGTTTACAACGACGTAGCTTCTCTGGGTCTGTCTTACACTCTGGGCGACCTGTACCTGGGTGCTCGTTACGAAGATCGTGACCTGGTATCTGCTGACGATCAGGATGCGTGGGAACTGGCTGGTTCTTACACCATGGGTCACACTACCCTGCTGGCTAACTACATCGACGACGATATCCGTGACGACGCAATGTGGTCTCTGGAAGCTCAGCAGAAGCTGGGTAAACAGGCTCGCGTATTCGCTTCCTGGGTTGACTACGGCGACAACAACGACGGCGTTGAAGTTGGTTACCGCGTAGACTTCTAAGTCTGACTTTTTTAAAGTCGCTTGAAAAAAGGCTCCTTCGGGAGCCTTTTTTGGTTTTATAGATATCTGATGTAAACAGCGCGGGTTTAATTGCGCGAAGACAGCGGCTAAAATGAAAGCTGCTTCGGCTTTAACTAAGGAATATATATGCTGCCTTTTTCCATGCGTACGGGGGCTCTGGCTACAGCATTGGCCCTGTCTGGGATGGCGCCTGTTGTCGCGGGTGCTGAAGAAGCGGATCCACTGGAAAGGATGAACCGGTCAATTTTTTCGTTTAACGAAACCGTTGATAAATATACCCTCAAACCATTGGCGCAAGGGTATCGCTATATCACACCGGATATTGCCGAAACAGCCGTGAGTAATTTTTTTCACAATCTGCGTGATGTGAATAATCTTGCCAATAATCTCTTTCAGCTGAAATTTGAAGGTGCTGGCAAAAGCCTGGCGCGCCTGGCATTTAATTCCACCTTTGGTCTTGCCGGTTTTATTGATGTTGCCACGCCGATGGGCATAGAGCGCCGTGGCGAGGACTTTGGTCAAACCCTCGGCTATTGGGGCGTACCCAGTGGTCCATATCTGGTGCTGCCGTTTTTCGGACCCAGTACTGTTCGTGATGGTTCGGCCTTGATTGTTGATGTGAATATTGACCTGACCAATCGAATCGATCATGTGCCTACCCGAAACAGTTTATATGGTCTGCTGTTGATTGATACGCGCAGCCGTCTGCTGGAAGCCGAGCAGATTGTTACCGGTGACAAGTATTTGTTCGTGCGCGACGCTTACCTGCAGCGCCGTGACTACCTGATTAATGATGGCCAGGTTAGCGTCCAGTACGATGAGGACTTCTAGTCCGGAGGTATGGTTGCAAGCCTGTCATATTGGGGCTAGTGTGGGGCTTCCAGTATCAGTTTTCATGCCTAAGGCTGATTGATGGACCTACATCACCAAAGGGTGCTGCTGCTTTCAGCCAGTGCCGAAACATCTGACAGGATTTTCGAACTGTGTAGCCAGTGTGATCATCATCAGCTTACACTGGTTCACTGTGCCGATCTCGAAGAGGTTGAGCATCAGCTTGATCACTTTCCTGTTTCTCTCCTGATATTCGATCTGGCGTCGGTTGGCAGCAGTGTCACCATGGATGCGCTGGCGCAACGGCTGAGCCCCAAGCCGCTGGTTGCCTTGATTGAAGAGGGGACGGCGGAGCAGCTGGTTGCTGCACTGAGAAGTGGGGCGGATGATGTGTATGTCATCGGTGAGCTGCAGCTGCATCCCGATCTGTTTATTCAGTCCGTCGAACGCCAGCTCAAGCGGGCACGTTACATTGAAGAGGTTTACAGCCTCAGGGATAGCCTGGAGCGGAGTCTGGATGAACTGCGTGAAGATCAGCATGCTGCCCAGCAGGTTCAGTTAAACCTGCTGCCACCCACCAGTCAGCGAATCAATAGTCTTGAATTTGATTATATTCTCAAGCCCTCGCTGCTGTTGAGTGGGGATTTTGTTGATGCATTTCCCATCAATGATCAGCTCTCCATGTTCTATCTTGCCGATGTGTCGGGCCATGGCGCTTCTTCGGCACTGGTGACAGTGCTGTTGAAAAACATGACGCATCGTCTGTTGCGGAATTATCGTCGCAATTCCAGCTTTGATATTCTCTCGCCGGTTTCAACGCTCGAGCGTATCAACCGTGAAATGCTGCTCACGTCCCTTGGTAAGCATCTGACCATGTTTGTCGGGGTGATCGATCATGATCGCAGCTGTCTCGATTATGCTGTTGGTGGTCACCACCCGCTACCGATACTGCGTCAAAACGGAGAAGTGCGCTATCTTGAAGGTAAGGGTATGCCGCTGGGGCTGTTTGATGAGCCGCATTTTGAGCGCCACTTTTGTGAGCTGGATACGGCTTTTGATATCACGCTTTTTTCCGATGGTATTCTCGAAATTATTGACGGTGACTCTCTCCGCGAAAAAGAAGATTGCTTATTGCGACAGTGTTCAAGTGAATGGGACTCGCCAGAGCAATTATTGCAGAGTATGATGCCTGCCGGACGGGCTGATAACCCGGATGATGTTGCGATCATGAGGGTACGCAGAGACGCTTTATGAGTGATGGCGCGATTTACTACGCGTGTCGTGACGGGCACTATGTGTTGAAGTTTGCCGGTGATGTTCGTTTGACGCTTTGTTCTACTATCGAGCGTCACCTGGACAGTGTTTTGCAGCGTGATGATATCACCGACACTCTGGTTGATTTGACCGAAACCGAGAATATCGACAGCACTTCGCTGGGGCTCATTGCCAAGTTGGCCATCAAGGCTGACAAAAAAGGCATGCCTCAACCGACCCTTGTCTCGACGCGAGATGATATTACCCGCATTCTTATGAGTATGGGCTTTGATCGTGTGTTTGTGCTGGTGCCTGAGTTGCCAGCCGACCGCTGCGAGCTCAAGCAGGTTCCCTTTGTGCAGGAGTCGGAAGATGAGGTGCGCTCAAGGATTCTGGATGCGCATAAGGTGCTCAGCGATTTGAATGACAGCAACCGTGAGGCCTTTAAGGACCTGGTTGCAACGCTGGAGAACTGTCGCTGACAGTTCTCCATTCACGTTTTTTCCCTGCCTGATTTAGCAAGCCGCCAGCAGCTGCTCCAGCTTGACCTGGTCTGCAGCAAAGTTGCGGATACCTTCTGCCAGTTTTTCGTGGGCCATCAGGTCTTCATTCATCTTCCAGCGGAACTGGCTTTCAGTCAGTATTTCGCGCGGGTCATCGCTCTTGGTTTCAGCGGTCAGGCGTCGTTCCAGTTCGCTATCGTCTTCAGCCAGTGCCTGCATCAGGGCAGGGCTGATGGTCAGGCGGTCGCAGCCGGCCAAGGCCTGAATCTCGCCTGTATTACGAAAGCTGGCGCCCATTACGACGGTATTGTAGTCATGGGTTTTAAAGTAGCGATAGATACGGCTGACCGATTGCACACCAGGGTCCTGATCGAAGCTGAAATCGGCATCGGGCTGGCGTTGCTTGTGCCAGTCAAGAATACGGCCGACAAAAGGTGAAATCAGGTAGATACCGGCATCGGCACAGGCTTGAGCCTGGGCAAAACTGAACAGGAGTGTCAGGTTGCAGTTGATGCCTTCCTGTTCCAGCTGGCGCCCGGCTTCAATTCCTTCCCAGGTAGAAGCAATTTTAATCAGTACACGGTCCCGCGGGATGTCCAGTGCTTCATACTGCTGAATCAGTTCGCGGGCCTTGGCAATCGTCGCCTGGGTGTCAAACGACAGGCGTGCATCAACCTCAGTAGAGATGCGTCCCGGGATGATCTGAGTAATTTCGCGGCCAATGAGTACACCAAAGCGATCACTCATGCGTTGCAGCTGATCGTCACCAGTGCCGGCCCAGGCCTTGGCTTCCTGCAATAGTGCGGCGTACTTGCTTTCCTGTGCTGCTTTCAGGAGCAGGGACGGGTTGGTAGTGGCATCGACGGGCTGGTATTCACGGATGGCATCAATGTCACCGGTATCGGCGACGACGGTGGTCATCTGTTTCAGTTGTTGCAGTTGGTCCATCAGTGTATGTCCTGTTGCAGTCGGTTAAATCATTCGGTGTCTGGACTGGGGGTTACCAGTGCCAGTGCCGCGCGAAAGGTGTCGACAGCGGCATCACGTTTGTGGCCATTTTCACTCAGGTAACGGCGGAACTGTTTGCCGCCACGCTGGCCGTGAAAAAGGCCCAGTAGATGTTTGATGACGGCGTAAAGCGGGGCACCCTCGGCCAGGCGTTTTTCGAGGTGGGGGATAAAGGCTTCGGCAACATCCAGGCGGCTCAAATACGGATGGTCGTCATTAAAAAAGCGTGCGTCCGCCTGGCTTAGTAGCGGCCAGGGGTTCTGATAGGCTTCACGGCCAATCATGACACCATCTACATGTTGCAGATGTGTGTCACACTCCTCCAGTGTCTTGATGCCGCCGTTAATAACGACTTCCAGATCGGGGAACAGCTCCTTGATACGGTAGACGCGGTCATACATGAGCGGGGGGATGTCGCGGTTCTCTTTCGGGCTCAAGCCGTCGAGTATCGCTTTGCGTGCATGAATGGTGAAGCTGCGGCAGCCGCTTTGGCGTACCACCTCAACAAAGCGATGCAGATGCTCGAAACTATCCAGATCGTCGATACCCAGGCGGTGTTTCACGGTTACCGGGATATCGACAGCAGCCTGCATCTCGGCCAGGCATTCCGCAACACGTTCAGGGAATTCCATAAGGCAGGCCCCGATCATATTGTTCTGAACGCGATCACTGGGGCAGCCAACATTGAGGTTTACTTCGTCATAACCCCACTCCTGTGCCATGCGCGTGCAGGTGGCAAGGTCTGCAGGATTACTGCCACCCAATTGCAGCGCAATCGGGTGCTCGCTGTCCTCATAGCGCAGGTGGCGGGCCGCATCGCCGTGGATAAGAGCGCCGGTGGTGACCATTTCGGTATACAGCAGTGTATGCCGGGACATCAGGCGGTGGAGGACACGGCAGTCTGATGTTGTCCAGTCCATCATGGGGGCAATGCTGAAGCGGCGATTGACTGAGTCTGGCTGTGCTTGGGGGTGTGTGGAGGTTGTCTTTTCTAATGCCTGTGTATTCATGCGTGCCTACTGCGAGTTTAGCGGTCTGCGTGAAAGCGCGTCCAGGCCCTATGCTGGATCATGAAAGCCAGGGTTGCTCACGCAGAAATTGGACGAGAATTGTATCATAGCGGGCGGGGATTTAAGGCGGCTTTAAGCCTGGCTGTTTATGTTTGCGGCAAAGCGCTGGCCCTGTCATTGAGTGACAGGAAAATCCTCGGTAAAGCAGCAAGCTTTAACGGATTTGTATGGAAACTCTGACAAGCTGGGGCTGTCTTGTAATGGCATGCAAACTGCTGCTGTTTTAATCGGGTGTGTAGCCGTATTCAAACCGGTTCATACTATTCAAATTTAAGGAGCTGTCGTGATCGTAACCAAGTCAACCGGGCTGATTCGCTTTTATCATGCCACCCGATATTCATTAAAAGGGCTTAAGGCGGCCTATCGCTCAGAACCGGCGTTCCGGTATGAAACCTGGGCGGCATTGGCCATGCTGCCCTTCTCGTTCTGGATTGCTCAATCGGGGTTGCAGCTGGGATTGTTGATCAGCACCCTGTTGCTGGTGCTGATCATGGAGTTGGTCAATACGGCAATAGAAGCGATCGTGGACAGGGCTGGTACCGAGTTTCATGCACTGGCTGGGCTGGCGAAGGACCTGGGCTCGGCAGCCGTTTTGTTTAGCCTGTTTATCACGGCGCTTGTCTGGGGCGGCATCATCTATGACAACTTCCTTGTAGGCTAATGCAGGCTGGCATGGCTGCCACCCCTGTTCACAGGCTATAATCCGTTGTTTTCGTAAACCACCAACAGGATCGAGTACAGAGAATCATGACTGTTCGTACCCGTGTAGCGCCGTCTCCCACCGGTGATCCCCATGTGGGCACCGCCTATATCGCACTGTTTAACCTCGCATTCGCCCGCCAGCATGGTGGTCAGTTCATTTTGCGTATCGAGGATACTGACCAGACGCGCAGCACCGATGAGTCGGAACAGGCGATTCTGGATTCCCTGCGCTGGCTGGGTCTGGAATGGGATGAAGGACCTGATGTCGGTGGTGAATACGGGCCCTATCGCCAGAGCGAACGCAAGGACATGTACAAGGACTTTGCCATGCGCCTGGTGGAAGAGGGAACCGCGTTCCTGTGCTTCCGTACCGCCGAAGAGCTGGATGAGCTGCGTGAATCACGCAAGGCTGATGGCAAGCATACAGCGCTGAAGCAGAGCGACCTGGAGCTTCCGCAGGACGAAGTCGAACGCCGTATGGCTGCAGGTATGCCCTATGTTGTGCGCATGAAAGTGCCGGAAGAGGGTGTCTGTGTCATTGATGATATGCTGCGCGGCCCGATCGAGTTGGACTGGGGGCAGGTCGATGCTCAGATTCTGCTGAAGTCTGATGGCATGCCGACCTATCATCTGGCCAACGTGGTCGATGATCACCTGATGAAAATTACCCATGTGATCCGTGGTGAAGAGTGGATCAACTCTGCGCCCAAGCACAAGCTTCTGTATCAGTACTTTGGCTGGGATATGCCGCAGCTGTGCCACATGCCGCTGCTGCGTAACCCTGACAAGTCCAAGCTGTCCAAGCGCAAGAACCCGACCAGCATTCTGTACTATCAGCGCATGGGCTTCCTGCCGGAAGCACTGCTTAACTATCTGGGTCGCATGGGCTGGTCAATGCCGGACGAGCGCGAGAAGTTCAACCGTGATGAAATGTTCGCCAACTTTGACATCCAGCGTGTCTCGCTGGGCGGTCCTGTTTTTGACCAGGAAAAGTTGAGCTGGTTGAATGGCTTGTGGATTCGTGAAGACCTGACACCGGAGCAGTTTGCCGCTCAGGTTCAGAAGTGGGCGCTTAACCCGGAATACTTGATGCAGATTATTCCGCTGATTCAGCCGCGTGTAGAGAAATTCTCCGACGTGGCGCCTCTGGCCGGGTTCTTCCTTAGCGGTATGCTGTCCATTTCCGAGGCGGACTTTGAGCACAAGAAGCTCGAGCAGGAAGAGGTTCAGCGCATCCTGCAGTTCAGTGTCTGGCACCTTGATCAGCAGACAAAATGGGACCGCGACAGCCTGTTTGCCGAGCTGAAAGGTCTGGCCGATGGCATGGAAATCAAGATTCGTGATTTCCTGTTCCCGCTGTTTGTGGCGATTGCCGGTACTTCGCAGAGTGTATCCGTGGTGGATGCCATGTCGATTCTGGGGCCGGATATGAGCCGTGCGCGCTTGCGTCATGCACTGGAAGTGGTGGGTGCACCTTCCAAGAAGGCCACCAAGCGTCTTGAGAAAGAGTACCGTGCGCTAAGCGCATGATTAGACTCATAATTTTTTGTGACGTTTTGCTAAAAAGTGTTTGACACCACCGGGAGGGGCGATTAATATACGCCCCGTCCTGTGACGAGGGGCCTTAGCTCAGCTGGGAGAGCGCAACACTGGCAGTGTTGAGGTCAGCGGTTCGATCCCGCTAGGCTCCACCAATCACATGTGACGCAGCGTTAGTGAAGACTAACCGGACAAAAACTGGACAAAAATAGCGGACAAAAACGCTAACTTGGACTGTATTTGTGACTTTGCGTCCCATTCGTCTAGTGGCCTAGGACACCGCCCTTTCACGGCGGTAACAGGGGTTCGAACCCCCTATGGGACGCCACTTACACCACAGGCTCATGCCTGACCCATTGTGGGGCCTTAGCTCAGCTGGGAGAGCGCGACACTGGCAGTGTCGAGGTCAGCGGTTCGATCCCGCTAGGCTCCACCACTTCTTCTTAATCTCCTGATCTTTTCAAGACGATACCGGAAAAAGGTGATATCAGTTTCAGATATCAGTTTTCGGATGTATCTATTTGATCTTAAATTGTTTTCTGAAGTGGTCCGAAGGTTACAAAAAGGTAACAAAGAGGGCATGAAAAGGTAACTAGCTGTTAAAACGAGCCACCTATCTGATGTTCAGTGAAGGCAATTTCTACAGTTTCATACGGCAGCTCGTGCCCATCCTGGTATAACCTGGTCATCTCTTCGGATGAGTGAGCCATGGCATGCTGGATGGTCTGAATGTGATAGCCGGCATCAGCAGCCAATTTATCGGCCAGTGAGCGGATGTGGTGAAAGCCAGGTGCATCATCGCCAGTAAAGCCTGCATGCTTCCGAGATTCATCAAACATTGCAATCAATCGCCGAGGTGTGACTTGGGCGAGATGTGTCTTCGTTTTACCCAAGCGCCGTTGTTTTGGCCAGTGACTAATCACATAGGGACAACGACGGTTCTGCAGTGACAGGATGCGTGAACGCTGTATTAACTTACGCAGCAACTGGTAGTTGCCCAGATCCCATTTCAAGCGAGCGGCTTTTGCACTGCCTTTCTGGTTTTCCGACTTCCCAATAACCCGCTTAATCAAATTGTCCTCGATATCTTCATCCAAGCGGAGGTCGCAAATATCACCTTCGCGCATGAACGTCAGCAGGCTAATCCCCATCGCAACTTGCAGGCACTCATACCCTAGCTCTCCGGCGCTGTTGTAGATCGCCCAGAAGCCCACACGTGTCAGACGTTTTGCACGTCTTGCCGGCTGGCTGCGCGTGTACAGGCGTGGCCGATCGTCGGCTGTGGTGAAGGGGTTGTAATCCATGCGCGGTAGCAAGTTGCGGCCCATCAGGTAGTTGAAGAACTTCCGGAACTCGGCATGACGGGCTTTCTGCTGGTGATGGCTGAGGGTGTCCCACCAGTCGTTTACGTCTGATCGTTCCAGGTAAGACAACTGTTTGGTGATCGTGCGGGTGAATTGATGAAGTGAATAACAACGGTTCCTCCAGCTGCGCTTAGTTTTCAGGTCAGGTGATTGGGTTTCCCTGTGGTGAATGAAGTCACCCACGTAATGAGCGAGGGTACCCAATCTATTACCGGACGGTTTCGCTGGTGAGGGGTTGTTTCGACGTTCGTTGTTATGGCGTGCGATGAAGTTTGCAGCATCCACCGACTCAGCGGTGAAGTGCCTGAAAGTCCCGTCCGGACGCTTATATCTCCAGTGACATTCCCTGCCTCGGTTATCGGGGTACAGGTTGTCTTCCAGTTTCACTCCATTGAAATAGCGTATTTTTTTCGGGCGGGCCATCAGGCGGTTTCTCTTTACAGCAGGTTAGCTCAACAAGTCTGGAATATTCTCAGATGAATTGCCCATGGGCAGCTCAACGTGTGCGGCGATCTGGTCTTCATCAATATAGGTCATGTCTCCCATGATGCGGCCATTCACTACGCCTTTGCGGATCATCTCTTTCCATTCGTTCTCGGACGGCCCAGAGCGAGGGGCAAAGTACCGCCTGTTCACGGTTCTCCATCTCTGAAGCTGCATACTACCCTCCAGTGGCTTGTTTCTGCCGGTACCGATACCGGCTATATGCCTGGAGAATCTTGGCGAACATGGCAGACGCCTGATCGTTATGATCCAATTCTGCACGACTTTCAACGGCGCAAGCCTGGAGGATAAAGTCACGGGCATCCTGCTCAGTGTGGGTGCCGTCATCCATTACCAGGTTGTATTTCGCCCGGGCGCGACGGTCGAGCCATAGCCTGAACTCCTCGCTTTGGCAGAGCATGGCGGCCTGTCGGGCTTTGCGGCCGCCTTTGTGCCTCTCTTCTAACTGAGGCTCCATGGTTATCCTCCTTCGTACTTCAGCACGCTCATAAATCCCGGGTCATGTGGTTGGATTGGCCCTGCATCGACTGCGGATCTGACAGCGGTAAATAGCCGCTTGGTGGTCCAAGGCTTGCCGTTGTCGGTCGGTCGCAGGTGGCCTGATAGCTCCAGCCAGGAGAGCTGCTGTGATTCGTGGGTATCGCGGACCAGTTGGGTGACGATATCGGTGTCAGTGTTTTGGGCAGTGGAGGGCGGCGTACCGCCCTCGTTGCCCAGCAGGGAAAGCTGAGCTTCTGACATTTACTGCGTCTCCTGGGAACGGTTGCGAACGTGTAGGCACTCCCAGAGCTCCCACACCTGCCGGAAGCGGGCGTTTCCGTTATCGGCCAGCTCGTGCGGTTCCCGGTTGGCGAGGGTACGCAGCAGGATCACCTCGATCGCGGCGTTGAACAGGCGCGGGTCCAAGTTGCCCAGATCGGTCACATCCAGGTGGAACTCGTTGCCGTTGTAGGCTGACAGCAATACTTGGGCGGCGGCGCGGCCACCGCTGGTATCGGTCATGGCCGCTGGCAGCAGGGTTTCAACTGCATCGCGGTAGCGCTGTTCGAGTTGTTCAGCCATGATCCGCCTCCTTGCTTACTGCCTGATATTCACTTTGAGTGATCTCAACTAATCCCTCTCTGGCAGTGAGCTCAGCCGATGCCGTGATGAATACAGCACCCTCATACATAAACAGTCCAGGCGCCCATAGTGAATTTCGGTTCCCCAGCAGTGCTTGCTGAAGATCTTCGCCTGATGCATTTGGAATGGCCTTGAATGCCTCATACACCTCAGATGGTGCTTTCCCTTTCTTTGGTCCCTTGGGGGTGCTGAAGCCTTTAGTGGGCTTGTACCACTCGTCACGGTATTGATCGCGCCATTCGCCGGGAGTCATGGATACTCCACCCATTTTGAAATCCCAACTAACAACGCATCGAGAAAACCCAGGCTCTCCGAGTTGAAAGCGTGTACTAAAATCGTGGCCTGCTTTAACGGTCTGTTTCTTTGCGTTGAAGAATTCTTCGACGGCTGAAACGATCTCAGTGCAGGTCGCTTTGTAGGTGTAATCAGCCATGAGATACCTCCTGGTCTTCACCCTGCTGGTCTGCCATCAACTCGCGCTGGATGCGTTGCCAGATTTCCTCACGGTGCACTTGTACGTCTTCTGGTGCTTTGATGCCGATCCGCACCTGGTTGCCTTTAACACCCAGGACAGTCACTTCAATCTCTTCGGCGATGATCAGGGTTTCGCCTACGCGTCGGGTCAGAATCAGCATGATGCACACTCCTTGTTGTTGGCTTTGGTGGATGGAACGATGGTGAAATCTATTGCGTCTGTTTCGAAGCTCTCAGCTCGGATCAGCTCAATGCCGCAGCTGCCGTCCAGAGGTGCCCAGCCAGGGGTGCGTTCAAACAACGCCTTCAGTGCCTTCAGTTTCTTCCCTCGGCTTTCGGGGAAGGCGTATTCACCGAACATCACCAGCCAGGCTTCGGTGACATCGCCTTCGGCGTCCTGAAGGCGCTCAGGGCCGTTATTGGTCCACATCAGAAGCATGTCGCGCATTGCTTCTCGGGTGGATTCATCCTGTTCAATGCGGACTGTTGCCTGCCATCCGCTCCAGGTATGGATGACGGTGAAGTCTTTGTATTCGGCACTCATACAGCACCCCCAAAGTGTTCCTGGTGGAATTCCAGCACGGCGGTTGCCAGCAGTTTTGGCAGCGGCCGCATCTTCGGCGTGATCAGTTCGCCACCTTCTACACGCACGGTCTGGCTGACTTCATTCTCGGCATCCAGCATCTGGTACCAGCCATCTTTGGCGCAGGTGAACAGCTCCCAGCGGCCAACGCGTGGGCTGTCGAATACGTGGGCGGGTTTCATCTCCTCACCTGAGTTTGCTTCTGCGATCGCTTTATCCAGGGCGGCATCCAGTTGGCGGTTCTGTTTGGCCAGCTGGTGGTTGCGGGTGCGCATCTTCTTGGCTCCTTCCACCGCTTCAGTGCGTTTCTTCTGCAGGCGTTTCACCTGCTTGCTCAGTCGGTCAGGGTCCAGGGCTTTCAGGCGTTTCACCTCGGCTTGTGCCTCCTTCAGCTGCTGCTGGGTTTTGGCCAGCACGCGGCTGTTGGCGGTGTCCTGGACAGCCAGGCGCTGTACTTCTGCCTGTAGCTGCTCCTTGTCGTCAGCCAGCTGGTTGCCGGCCTTCTCGAACTCCTGCTTGGCGTCCTGAAGCTGCTGGCATTCTTGCTGCAGCTGGCAGATCTTCTCGCGCTGTTTGGCGAGGAAGGGCTCTGCGATCGTGCGCTGTGCCTCTTCATCCAAATGGTTCAGTTCCCCGCAGATGAACAGCACCTGTTTCAGGCCCATGCTATTTACGGCTTTAGATAGATGGCTGAGGAGCGGGTAACTGGGTTCTGGTACCTGCAGCACGTCGCCGTCCTGCAGGTTGATTTTCAGGATGGCGGCATTAACGGCCGAGTCCCGTTCCTGTTCCAATTCAGAGATCCGCTCCTCCCGCAGGGCAATCTCGAACGCCTCCAGGCGGCGTGCCTGTTCTGCCAGGCTGGGGGCGGGGCGGTTGTGCAATGACAGAGGGGCGTTCATCGTTTTTCTCCTTTGGCAGACATGGCCTGCGCGCGCTGGGCGCGGATGCGTTGCAGTTTGGTTTTGGCCTCCGGGGAGAGGCCCTGGATGAGCTGAATTGCGATTTCACGCCCAACGGCGGTAGAATCGAAACGCTCAGCGTTAGTGGTTTGTTTCATAGCAATGCTCCTAACGTGGCCCCCCTCTACTTGGCGGTGTCGGGGGCCGTTTCATTTCGGGCTGTTCTGCCCACTTATCCTTTATCGAAAACCCAGCACTTCACTGTTTTCCCTCCTTCAAGGATCTTGCTGCTGACCGATCGGTTGGAATCCAGGAACTTGCGGCTCTTACTGGTGCGCAGCAGCTGCTTAAGCGTGCGCATCTCGGGTGTGCGCAACTTGAACTCACCACACCAGCGCTCGAACTGTTTCAGGTTCACAGCAATCTGATTGCTGCCTGTGCCGAAGTGATTGAGCTTTGAGGTGATGCTGTCGCCCGTCCCCTCGATGTAGTCGAACGCCTCCCAGAACTCCGTGACCATAGGGTGGTCGGCATTCAGTGCCGCCTGGCGCTCTTTGGCCATTTCCACTACGAATTTGCGGGCCTCAGCAATGATCGGCTCGGGCAGCAGGCCTAGGCCTTTCTCGCCCAGGCAATCCACCAAGGCAATCAGCTGGCCGTGGCATTGGGCGATACGGATCATGCGGATCTCGTCCAGCTGGTACAGATACTTCTCATAGTGCTTGGCAGCCTTGTCGAAGATCTCCATTAGGTGTTGCTCGGCACGGGTTGCCTGTAGCAGGAAGCCGCTGACATTTGCCATGGGTATGCTTTCTAGCCATTCCGCCGCAACGCGTGTTTGGGCGTTCTGGTGTTCACGGGTCAGGGTGATGTGGCAGATACGGCTCAGGATCGCCTCACTGGCTTCTACCTGGGCGTTCTGGCTGATCATGATTGAGCCTCGGAATGGCTGCTCTTTGGTTTCATTGCCGGTGGTCTTCAGGCCTATGCTGCGGATTGCACGCCCGTTAAACAGGGGCTTCATTTCATCCCAGTCAAATTGCTTCGCCTTAGCTTTGTCACTGTCTCGGTCGGCTTCGATCAGCACTACAGGTAGGTTGGATACCTGTGCAAATTTGCGAGACCGGGCGGGAAGAGACAGCTTTCCAGGATCGAAACCCTCCTCATCGATGCGACCGCAGGTTTTCCATAGGAACTCGATCAGCGTGGATTTACCGGCACCGGCTTCGCCCACCAGTTCAAAGAATGGAAAGCTCTTATGTTTTCGGCGGATCTGCTCGGCGAACAGTGCGCCCAGCCACCATGCGGTTGTGACCACGCCGATGCTGCCAAAGCCCTGAGCAACTTGGCTGGCCCAATGTGGGTTGTACTCACTGGTGTCGGTGTTCAGCTGGATCTCCGGAGATCCTGCCAACGTCTTCAGAGACAACTTGCCGAACTGGTAGAAGTCCTCATCGTTGATGGGCACCACCTTGCCGTCCTTGATCGCCACATCCGTGAAAACGTAAACCCCGTGGTCTTTGCTGTACCCGATGTAATCAATGGTTTCGACGGTGCGCAGGCCTATCATCTGATCCTGCATGATGCGGTCCAGCTGTTTGCCTGAGCCGATCCACCAGGCGTTCTTGATGCCCAGCAGGCGATTTTTGAACTCGCTTGCACTGGTAAGCTGCTTGGGCGTGAACGCATGCTTGTGCACGGACTCGTCGGGCATTTCTATGCGGAAGTAATACCAACTTTCATCGGTCACGCTGTTGCGCTGGAAGTACAACGGTGTCGGTACCGCGCTGCAGACGCAGGACAGCATGCCGGCGGCTTTCAATGCAGTTTCACGCTGCTGCTCACTCATCTGCTCAGGGCCGTCCGCTTCCTGTTCGCGCATTTCACGGTCGAAGGCTTCCAGGTCCAATTTCCACCACCAGAGCTTGCCGCCAAACTCGAACCAGAATTCGCGCTTGCCCCGGTCGTTCTGTGCGTTGTGGTTGTAGATCAACAACGCCTTTTCAGCGGCGGTGCGTGCCAGCAACAGATCCCCGTAATACCGATATCGGTCCAGATCTTTGGCACCCAACCGCTCGCGCTGCAGCAGGTCGTTCCAGTCGTGCCGGCGGCCATCCATCAGCGGAATCTGTGCAGCCTCGCACTCCCAGCCTGAAGCCTCGGCACGGTCACGGTGCTTCAGCGTGGCCTTGCGTCCAGCTCGGTCGCCGTCCTGTGCCCACACCAGCGTCGGCAGCTTGCCGCCCTGGGGCACTGCCTTGCGGATCTCCTCCAGGGTGACATCGATGTAGTTGGCAGAGCTGAGGTTTGATATCGCCGTGATGCCCTCGTGCATCAGTGCGATCGCATCGAAGATCCCCTCGGTAATCCAGATCTCCTTGGCTTCGGCCAGCTCCTTAGCGGTCAGGATCGGCGGTACCCAGGCGGTGCCCTTGTAGTTGCCGATGATGCGCGCCTTTTGCTTCCCGAACCTCTGCGGCTTATCCAGCAGGCGCTCCCAGTGGCCATTGGGCAGGGCGAAGCGCACCGTGGTGGTGCCTTGGTTGATCTTGTGGTCGTGGTAATACTCCTGGGTGTACCAACCGCGGATTTTCATCAGATCGAATCCGCGGCCGTCACGCAGGTAGCCATCGGCAACGGCAGTGGGGTTCGCCTTCTGTGCCGCTTCATCCTTGGGGGCGTAGCGCTCCGTCCAGGTCTCGAACAGCTCCGGGAACAGGTCTTTCACATGATGCTGGGCACCACAGCGGTTCTCGCGGCCGCACTTCACCATCCAGGGCGCGTCCACGTTGGTGAACGCCTCCCGTTGGTTACAGCTGGGGCACTCGATCTTGCTGATGTACTGTTTGACCGCCTTGCCTTTTAACTGCTGGGTCAGGCGGGCAATGATGTCGTCTCGGAGTTGCGGGTTCATGCCGGCTTGCCCTGTACGTCTTCGTCCTGCAGGAGGTCGTCAAAATCCATCTGTTTGCGGTTTTCGCGCTCAATTGCCTGGCGGCGGATCTCGGAATCAGCCACTGGCAGATCGATCTCGGGGTTGGGGCAGGCCGATGGGCTCATGGCGTGGGTAATCTCCATCTGGCCCCGGAAAGTCGCCCCGCAGTTGACGTTGGTGCACTGCAGGTAGGTGGCCCGCAGAAGCAGATGCAGCGAGTAGGAGTTGCGTACACGCAGCCCGTGCCGGCAGTGCGGGCATACCAGTTTGTAGGTGCTAAGTTTGGTTGTGCTGCCACTCATGGGGGCTCTCCCTGTGGGTTAAACGTCCAATCCCTGCTGTTTGCCGATAGGGATCTCGATCCCGAAGGCGGCATTGGCCTTTTCAGCGGCGATGCGTTTGATGGTCGGGTTTTTGATGCGGTCGATCTGGGAGAGGGTATTGATCAACTGACGGGCATCCTGGCCTTCTTTCATGGCGAAGCCGTCGGTTTCGTAGTGGTGGAGGGCGTCATCCCACTCTGTGTGTTTGGCTTCCAGCCAATCGGCGGCTTCGTGGTTACCCATGCCACGGATTTTTAGGGGGTTAATTGTGTTCAAAAATGCTGTTACACGGTCGATTCTGATGCAGTACTGGGATTTTTCGCCCCGTGTTTCAGGGTTCTGGTGGGGCTTAACCCCTACCAAAAGGAGACCCAACCGGTTTGTCAGATACTCGTTATCTTTCACCTTGCGGCGCTGTGATACCCAGTCGAGGCCTACTTGGTCGGAAATGGGCTTCAACGGCACACGCTGGTGACCGTCTTCACAATCAATTACCGGTAGGATGGCATCACCAAAAGCGATGGAGATATGGATCATCTTTTTCATCGGGGTTAGTCCCTGTTGTCTTCAAACTGGCGGGCGGTTTCGGATACGTGCAGGGCGGCTTGGCTCAGGCGCATAAAGCGCTCGTTGAGCCGGGCGCGCTCTTCGGCATCGATCTTGCCGTCGGCCAGGGCTTCTTCCAGTTCCTGGATAACGGCTACAGAACGGCTCATAAGGCAGGTGCTACTGCTGAGCACATCCAGATCAGCAGGGGCTGCAGGCACCTCATCAGGGCGGAACCAGACAGCGTCTCCCTCAGTACCCAGGGCATCCAGAATGCGAGGGTCTTTGGTGATGCGCAGGATGTGGGCGGCTTCTTCCAGGGTGAGTACATGAGTGCCCTGACTGGGGTTGAGCTTCTTCTGAAGCGTGCCGAGCTGCTTGTGCATCATTACGGCCATTGCGGGAAGCCCGCCAGGGTAGTCATGGGCGGCGTGATAGCAGGCCATCAGGGGGGAAAGAATCCCCCCTTCATCTTGGTGTCGTTTACGCATTGCAATGTCCTTATGTCCGTTCAAATGGACATATAGCCGTGGCAGTGGATGGAAAAGGCAGTAGGTTAAGAAGCAGTGTGGGAAGCTCTGGCTTCAAGGGCCTCGGCGACCAGCAGGCGTGCCATGCTGGATCTGGAGCGCACCTCGTCGGAGGCCAGGGCCTCAATCTGAGCGAACTCTTCAGGTTTCAGCATCATGGTTAGTGGCAGATGGTTACCGCGTTTTGGTTTGCGGTGGCTGGCAGTAGTGGCAGGCATGGGTATAATCCTATTAACTGTTAATAACGGTTATAGACGGCTATTAGCCAAGGAGCGGTTATGCGCGACGCGATACTTGAGTATCTGAAGGCTGAAGGCGATGCCTCACTCTTCGCGATGGAACGGGATATTCCAGGCTTCTCGGGTACGGCCACGCTCACATACAACGGGGACCCCAATCAGGTGGTCTGGCCCTCGGTGAGCGAAGCGGCACTGGATGCACTGACGGATTTGATCAGCGTTAAGGCCGTCACGCTGAATGTGGAACCAGAGCTGATCTACAAGTTCGATGGAGCTTCGGTCCCGAACCTGCCGCGCTCGGATGGCGTCCGGCGAGTACGGGTGAAGAGTTGGGTCCCCTGCGTCTGCCGCTATAACGGCGGGTGAGGTAATGCGCTCAAAACCGCTGCAGGCCTTGAAGTTTGGGTTGCGGCGGTAGTTGGCTGGAACCCGTGGAGCGATGGCGCGCGGGTTGTAGCTGGTTTTCAACTGATCCCAGTCGAACGGGGCAGAGCTGTCAGCGTTAGCGGTTGTTTCAGTGTTCATGGTTGTTCGTCCTTTACTTGGCGGTTAGGGCGATGGGTAACGGTTGTGAACCGTTGTTGTTATTAATGATGGTGAAGAAATCTTCACAGGTCAATATAGAGATGTGAAAAAAATTGCATGAGTGACCTTGGCAGTCGTCTGAAAGAAGAGCGTGAAGCCCACGAACTGAGCCAGCCAGGCCTTGCTGAGTTGGCTGGTACGTCCAGAAGAACGGTCATAGCGTGGGAAAAAGGGGACTCGTCACCGACAGGTGTGCAACTTTCTTCACTGGCAAAGCATGGCTTTGATGTTCTCTACATTCTCACTGGAGAGAGAGCAGGGGAGCCGGAGCCATTAAAACCAGATGAATCCGCATTGTTGGACAACTACCGCCACCTCTGCGATGAGCAACGAGAGGCGGTGTACCGGGTCAGCGAGGTGATGTCGGCTGGCCAGAAGACAGACAAAAAAACCAATCAGGGATGATTTTGGGTAGCACCCAATATCAGGAGGTTGTATGAGCTCAAACGGCGGTATTACCGGCGAACAGTTTTCCCGCTTCCTGGCCTCAAAGGGCGTAGGGGATGATTGCCCAACCTGTGGTTTGGCGGCTGGGTTATCGATCCCTGTGAACGACCCATCGCTATCCGGGGAAGGCAAGGCACCTGCTGTACGTGTGGTACGGAGGCTGGAAGAAGACCCACGTTTGGGCTATGGCGAGTTGATGCAGGTATGCGGAAATTGCGGTTTTATCCGCTACTTCCGTGATGCGGAAATACTGGCATTTCTTCAGGGAGAGGACAAGAATGAGCTATAAAGCATCCAATCTTCGTGTAATTGATGGCTCAGGAGGCCCCCCTGACATGGAACAAAGGCTGCGGCATTTAGAACAGGATATGGCGACGGTTAAAACTACCTTGGGCCATATGCAGGAGAACATGAACACCAACATGGCCACCAAGGCAGACCTGTTTGATCTCAAAGCAGAAATGCACTCACTGCTGCGTCAGCACATTATGTGGAATGTAGGTTCCATACTGGCGGCCGCTGGTTTGGTGTTCGCCATTATGCGCTGGGCTGGAAGCTAAATTTGATGTAACCCAATAAGGATGAAGGTATGGAACAGGGACGTTCTAAAGACTTAGAAGCATTGGCTATCACAGAACGGTTTGCCGAAGAGATCGACAAAACCGGGATGAGTATTTCTGAGATTGCCAGACGTACAGACATAGAGCACTACCGCATTCGCGATGTGCTTCGACACAAGCAACGTTTACCAACCGATATTCTCGCTCGTTCTGCCAGCATAGGCATCGATATCAACTATGTGCTGACCGGCGTGATTTGTTCAGTATCCCATCAAGAAAAGAAATTTATTGAAAACTATCGTGAAAGTTCCGAAAAAGGGCGAAAGTACGATAAGGCATTTAGCTTTTAGGTTGAGAAACAGGTAAAGACTATAAAGGGGTTTAGATAGTGAATAGCAAATCTAAATGGCTTATATATACTGTTCTTGTTGGTTTGATTCCCATGTTTTCTAGGTTTTTAATATGGGTGGTAACCACACCTGGGACAGTTAATATAATATCCTCATCTGACTTTATAGCTTTTGGACTCATTTTACATATATCAAATATCAATGAAATTGAACATTTTGACTCTAAGGATAGAGATTGGAAAACGAGACATAACGGTTTCTCAATAGTTTTTATTGCTATCTATACAGTTCTTTTTTCACTAACTATGCTGAGTGAAGGTGTTTCATCTATAAATACTTCCTATATTGAGCGATGTGCTATAGCTCTTTCTATGGTTTCTTTTTTACTAAGTTTTATCGTATTTGACAGAATTACAAAACTTTCAAGTAAAGAGGTGGCATAAATGAATGAAGCTATCGTAATTATAACAGCACTCGCGTGTATAGCTGGAATACTATTTTCAATATGGTCCTTCATTGATACAAGAAAAAAATATTATTTGGAATATAAAGATAGGAAAGGTCGAAAATGATTAAGAATTTTTTATATCTTGATGAAGATAAAATGTACTCCCTTTCATCTCAAATATTTGAGGGTGTTACAGAGTATGTACTCAAAGAGGTTGCAGAAGAGAAGGAAGAAGGTGAGCAGCAGAAGGGACCGGTAGGTAGTGGAAAAATATTAGCGGATGCAATGATATCAAGAGGGTCTTCAACTGAAAAAAAATTCTTGCATGATTATTCATTCACTCTCTTTGAGAAATACTTAGAAGAGGATAATAGAGTTTTAAGTTTAAGTGATGATAGCGTTAGACTAGGAGATCTGGAATCTTCAATGAATGATTATTCATTCATAAAGATAAAATCTAAGGCTGTATTTAATGATGTTAATAAGATAACAGAAATGTTCTCTGAATTTAATAAAATTGGAGAAGCTTTAGCACACGCAAATATATTTGAACAACAAAATATTCTGAATCAAGAGATTGAGCTTCTGAAGCAAGCTGGGAAGCAGAATATGGTTAAAGCTAAAACTGCCGAACTAAAGAAGTTAAGTAACCTCAGTGATAGGGCAAAGCAAATGGGGTTATATCATGATCAAAAATTTCTGGATAACCTTAGTCTTATGACTAAATATGGATTTTCTGATCAATTTGAAGTCTCGCAGAAACTAGGTGATGGCCTCTTTACTTCTTGCTTGAAAAGAAATTTTCTCAGAGAAAATGAGGATTTATTGGTTAAGAAATATTCAAGAAAAACCGTGCGTGACGTTACTGTTTTCGGCATCGTATCTCAAGATTTAAACGATCCAAGAGCTGAGATTGATGAAAAAAATGACTTTGACAACCTGAAGCAAGCAATTTTGAATCTGATTGAGCATGTGACTAATATTGAAAAGTCTATCTCTGGGAAACAAAAAAATGAAATTGTTATAGATCCCATTGCGGTCTATTTTGATATTTGAAAATCAAATTCTCTCGAAAATAAAAGTCAAATCATGAAAAAATGTTTCGTAGTCACGCCAATTGGAAAAGAGGGTAGTGACATTCGCAGAGCAGCAGATGGCTTAATTGACTCTGTTATTGGACCGGTTTGTAAAAACCTAAACCTTGAAATGTTTGTCGCTCATCGTATTGATACGCCGGGTTCAATTACAACGCAAGTACTAGAACATATTCTTGAAGATGATTTGGTAATAGCTAACCTAACCACTCTTAACCCTAATGTAATGTATGAATTGGCTGTAAGGCATTCTACCCGGTTGCCAGTTATTTCTTTGGCCGAAGAGGGAACCGATCTCCCTTTTGATATTTCAGATGAAAGAACAATTTTCTATAGAAATGACATGGCTGGAGTAACTGGCTTAAAGACGATGCTAGAAAAAATGGCTGCCGACTCGTTAGATGATGATGAGCCAGACAACCCAGTTTATCGTGCTGCGACATACAAAGTTATGAAGGAAATGAAACCTGAAAGTGACTTTCAAAGCTTTGTATTAAGTAAAATGGAAAAATTTGAGTCTATACTGGCTAATTCAAGTAAAAATATTAGAAATGTTTCTAATAACATGATTCGTAATCCGTTTGATGTTTACGATGAAGCTAAAAAACACTCGCACGATGTCTGCAGAGTTGTTGCTTTCTTAAGAGAGGGTGAAAGTGATATAGATGATATTGATGAGGTTTTAGAATTGATTTCTGAATTCATTATCCCAGATAATGTATTTATTCAAAAAGGAAAAGTAACACTCTGGCTTTACAGTATCAATACTGCTGATTTTGTGAAAAATACACTCAAAAACTCTGGTCTATTTGATTCAATAAAAGTAGATGCCCCCGCTGGTTCTTGATTTATATATCATCATTGACGCTTACAAACCTCCATCTCCTCCCGCGTGGTAAACCCACTTTCATTCAGCGAGTGCACCACGCGTTCGATTACCCACTCCGTTGCATCAATCTCTGGCTTGTAGCCCACCGCCTTTACCGGTGTCTCAGGCAGAAGACCTACTTCCTTTTTGGCTGGGTTTAGGATGAACTCCGCCAGTGCTCGGTTAAGAGCGGTCCACGCGGCTGCATCAGCAGCTGATATGGATTCCTCTTGTAAGGTATTGGTGCCTAAGCACCTTGGCCGTGCCGGTTTTACCAGCTGTGTTAACTTTCTACTTAGTGCCCTTTAGATCAGACCGACGTAGGTTTAATGCCTTCAAAAGCTAATAAAAAAGGCCACATTGAAGCTAATCAAGCGGCCTTTAATATGTAGTCATCTTCTTTATGAAGTCGGCGCTCTATTCAGAAATGCCTTACTCAAAAAGAATACTGGTACCACAACAAAGGTCAGGTAGTAGGGGATTGTGTACAGGCTTACATCCCTTGAGAACAAAGCATTCTCAGTGTCAGGAATCATCAGGTTGATTTTAATGAATGATATGACAAGTAGTGCTACAACAGATATGACAGCATACTGAGCGATCAGGCGTTTGGAATCAAATGTCAGCAATATCAGTGTCGAAATGAAACCAAACGCAGATAAACCACCTGCGCAATATAAACTTTCCATACCTATGTCTGTTGGTGTGGCTGATACGATATTAGCATCCAGGCTGGATAAAAATGCGTCATACCCGAACAAAGGAATCAGCGAAAGTACGATCCCTACGATAAATGCTATAACTACTTTTTTCATTGCTAATACCTGAACTTAATTAGCCTGTTTAACGGTTACTTAACCAATTCCAGAATCATGCGCTTCTTTTCGACAGGGTCCAGGACCTGTGAGAGGTTTCCTGTAGCGCTGTCATAGACGGCAACGGCTACGGGGTAAGCACCATTGCCTGCCATTGAAAACGTCATGCTGGCATTCCCGAAAAGCTTTACGTCGGGTATAGGGTCTGTGCCATAAGCGAACAGCTGGCCCAATCTGCCAATGTAGTAGTCCTTGGAGAGTGCTTTGCCAATTTCATTATTGACGTTCAGGTCGCCAACCGGTTTCAGGTAGTTTCGGCTACCCATATAACGAGTAATGACCAGTTCTTCGCCAGTAGGCTTAGTCGTAACCCTGTCACCACCGCTTATGAAGTTTTGCAGAATTTGTAGTCCCGATAATGGTTTGTTTAGCTTTTCATTATCAAAATATACATCCTGAGAGTGGCATACACCGTATACGCGCCGATACACCTGCGTTGAAACACTGAATTTATGAATGCTTGAAACGTGAAGGGATTCGATGATAACGAGCTTATCATCTGATGGGGTACACATTTGAACGTCCATGTTTCACTCCGTGATACACTTTGGTTTTGAAAAATGTTCTAAATTGGATACGGCTTTTATCCGATGAGGTATTTATTCTAAAGCAGGATGCTAGCTTTTCAACGATTTACACAGTATTAATATTGCTGAAATATAATTAATATTAGTGTCGCATTTAGTGATCAATTATTATTCTTATCTTACGTTTTTTGTTAATTTATGGTGACTTGAAGTGGGCAGGTTGTTCCTTTTATAAATTCTAAGGTTATCTCTTCACTTCCATCTCCCCCCGCGTGGTAAACCCGCTCTCATCCAGCGAGTGAACCACGCGCTCGATCACCCACTCCGTTGCATCAATCTCTGGCTTGTATCCCACCGCACTTACCGGTGTCTCCGGTATCAGTTCTGCCCGGCCGATCGCCAGCGATAGCGTTAGCTTGCTGCCGGCGCGGCTGATGCGTTGCCATTCTGCTTTGGCGGCGCTGGTTGCCTCTTCAGGGGTCGGGTAGGTATGGCGTAGCACCCGGGCGTTCTCGTCGGTACCAACGGTGATGGTTTCCTGCTGGCCGGTATCGGTGTTGTGCCAGTGCGCCTGTACGCCGGTGTACTCGTGTTCGCGGTCGGTCTGCTGGTAGTTGTGAGTATCGCCTTCCTGGCGGGTGATTGTAACGGTCGGGAAGGCGGTACCGCCCACGGTTGAGCCTTGGCCTGCAGGTGCGAACAGCAGACGGCCGTCCTTGACTGAGTGCAGGGCGTCGTAACGTTCGCCCAGGCGCTGCAGCAGGTTGTGGTCGCTCTCGTCGGTTTGATCGATATGATCGATCCGGGTACTGGCCAGGCTGTCGTTTATCACGGGCGTGAGGCCACTGCGGCCGGCTATGGTGGTGAGAATGTCGCCCAGAGTTACCTTGTGCCAGCTTTGTTGCCGTTTCACTTTCAGCGGGCCTTTAAAGTCGCTCGCCCGTGCCCGCAGGGTGAGGATATCGGGTGGCCCGGAGTGGTTGGATTCATCCAGCACAAACTGGCCCTTGTAGGTAAGAGCGCCATCCCAGCCAAACCAAACCTTGATGGAAGCGTTACGCGGCGGGATATCGAGCTGGCCGCCGTGATCGGATAGCACGATATCGAGCTGGTCGGATTTGTGGCCCCGCTCGTCGGTAAGCGTCATATTGATCAGGCGGCCGTTGATCTTCGGGGTGATGTTCTGGCCGTTTACTTCCAGGCGGTAGCTGGGTTTGTAGAAGCGGCTCATAGCATGGCCTCGGCGTCGGTAATCAGTCCTACCTGGTCAATGAGATCATCATCCACCCGTGCGATCGTCAGTGAGAAGTCCACGCGGCGCGGTTTGCTGTCGATACCGTGTAGGGTGCCGGTTTCGCTCAGGCTCTCAATCACCCAGAGCCCGTATACGGTACCGGTAGCATCCACCAGTACATAGGGCTCGCCTTGGTCTGC
The DNA here is from genome assembly GCF_900155945.1 of Marinobacterium stanieri. Taxonomy (GTDB): domain Bacteria; phylum Pseudomonadota; class Gammaproteobacteria; order Pseudomonadales; family Balneatricaceae; genus Marinobacterium; species Marinobacterium stanieri. Next base: position 224,640 of record NZ_FTMN01000002.1, on the reverse strand, counting down.
CATGAGGCGCAGGGTATCGATGGCTTTGAGGTCGCCGCATAGCTCTGGCGATATCCACCCGCTGAGGTTGATTGTGTCATCACCGGGGCCGACAAACTGCCGTGCAGGGCGCTGGCCCACCCGGTTGTTGGCCGCCCAACGCCAGTTGTTTTGGCGCTGCAGCTGCTGGTAACTGAGGGTGGGGATACCAAATACAAATTGTCCCAGGCTAAGCAGCATAGTCAGTCCTCGTCGTTAAAGCTGGAGCGGCTGGCCGCTTTGTTCTTGAGCTGCAGTTTCTGGATTTCCAGGGCAACTAAGTGCGCAACGGCTTGCCCATCCATGCCGGGGGCTGCATGTACATGGATCTCGCCAATGCTGAGCGTATTGCTGACCGGCTGTGGCTGCCGGCCTGCACCCTGCAGGGGCGGGCGCTTGTCGATAGTGAGGCCGCCTTCGGCACCCACCGGCACAGGCTCCAGATCGTGTGGGTTGAAACCAAGCTGTTCCCCCAGCCAGCCCGTTGCTGCCTTAAGTTTATCCAGGGCGCTGTTCTTCAAATCCCCCAGGGCAACACCCAACTTGCCGGCAATCGCTTTGCCTTGCTCAATCAAACGACTGCCCAGGCCGAGTATGCCGTCCATCACGCCGCTTTCACCGTTGCCGAGGCCCTGCTGTAGCCCGGCCATTACATCGCCGCCGTGGCTGGCAAATACACGGCTGGGGGAGTGGATACCCAGCACACCTTTGAACCAGCCAGATACTGACTCACCGATGGAGGAGATCTTCTCCTTCACATTGGGAATCATCTTGGTGATGCCGTTTATCAGGCCCTGGAGGATATTGCCGCCCAGCTCGCTGAAGGTGGCCGGCAGTTCAATCCCTAACGCGCTCAGGCCTGCGCGTATGCCTTTGTAAAGCAGCCCTATGGGTGACCAGTTCGCAAGCAGTGCTGCCACTCCGCTGATGCCGCCATTAAATGCGGCTTTAACCTGTTGCCAGAGCCCGGCGAAAAACGCCTTGATAGGCTCCCAGTTGCGGTAGATGAGGTAGGCCAAACCCGCGATAGCTGTTACGGCAAGGCCGATAGGGTTGGCGATAAGTGCGGTGGTAATAGCCTTGAGGCCACCGGCTACTAGGGGTAGGGCTGTTTTACCAAGAGTGAGCAGCACCGGCCCCAGGGCTTTGAACATGCCTAGCATGGGGGCCATTTTCATCAATCCGGCCCAGCCAAACATGACGCTGCTGACGGCCAATCCGAGAGCGCCGAGTACAGTTATCAGAACGGCCAGTAATGCAGTCAGTTTGACCAGAGTTGAGGCCAGCTCGGGATTCTCTCGTGCCCAGCCAGTAATCTGACGAACAATGCCTGTGACTTGCTGGGTTATATCCCTAAGCCCACTGCTTTCGCCATCGAATAGCTGTGTTTTAAGTTCGTTCCAGGAGCCGGACAGTTTCCCTATGTCGCCATTCAAGTTGTTGCGGAGTTGTTTGCCAAGGTTGGCAGCAGCACCGCTTGTATCACCCAGTAAATCCTTAGCGCCACCCAGTGCTGCCAAAAAGTCGGGAATTTTGTCGATGGCCAGGTCTTCAACGGGTGTGCCGAATAGGGCGATGGCGGCATTGGCGCGCTCGGCGGGGTCTGGAATTTGTAGCAGGCCTTGGACGGTTGTCTGTAGGGCTTGCTGTGCATCATCTCCCCCTGACGCAATCGCGGCAGACATTTGTTGAGCGTTAAGGCCGATCAGGTCGTAGGCTTCTACGCTTGCTTTGGACATATCTGAGCCACGAATGGAGAATTCCTTGATGGCATCTCCGGTTTTATCCAACGCGAACTTGCCCTGTGCGGCCATCTTCACCAGCAGGTTCATTGACTCCTGGCCGCTAAAACCCAGCCCCCTGAAGTGGGTGCTGTATTCATGAAGGATCTCGGGTAGCTCATTGCGCATTTCAGCCGTAACGTTTTGCATACCACCCGTGATCAAATCAAAGGCTTCATCAGCACTGCCGGCAAGTCCGTTCTGCAGCATAATCTGAGCCACCTGGATAGACTCCGCGGTGTCGGTACCAAAGGTGCTGGACAGGTTTAGTGCATGGCGGGAAATACGCTGTAGCTCTTGGCTGCTGGCATCACCTAAAGTACCAAAGGCGGCCGAAGCAGCATCCAGTGCGGTGGTGATTTCATTGACTTCAGCCACGCTGCCGTTGGCTTTGATGGCATTGATAATAGCGGTATAGCCCGCAGCATAGTTACTGTCTTGCCCATGCCGTGCGGCAATCAGGGAGCCGCTTGTTTGTGCTTCTACCACTGGAGCCATCATGCCGCTCATACCGCGCATGGCCAGTACGCCGCTACCCAGCGCCGCGGTACTGTGGCCAGCCAAGGTCATGGCGTTGCCCCGGATATTGTTGGCACGTTCCCTTATTTCGTTCAGCCGCTTTTGTTCCTCAGCCAGTGCCGCCAGCTTGCGCTTCTGCTCTTCAATTGCGCCATTCGTTTGCCGCATCTGCCGCTGCAGGTTGTTCTGGTGCCTGTCGAGCCGGTCGGTATGAATACCGTTCTGGCGTAACTGTTGGCCCAGTTGCTGCAGTTTTTGTCGGTTGCTTTGGTGGGCGTCTTTCAGTCTGCGTGCTGCTGAGGTGGCTTGCTCAAACTCGCGCTGGAGTTTCTTGGTAGGGTTGGCGGTTCTCCTCATTTCGCGAGCCAGCGCTGCGGCTTTTTGCTGCTGTTCGCGCAGCGCATCGCCACTTTCACGGGTGGCGGACTCCAGCTTTTGGAAACTGGATATATCCCGCTGCTGGCGTTTCAGGATTTTGAGTTGTTCCTGGGAGGCTTTCAGTGCTTCAGCCGTTTTGCCGCTGTCGCGGCCGATGGCTTTGAGTGGTGCGCTGGCTTTGTTGATGGTGTCCAGTATCAGCTGGACGCGCAGATCACGCGCCATGGCGGCGCGCCTCTGCAGAGTGAATCAGTCGCGAGGGTTGCGAAAAACGCTGCGCAAGGCGGCTCCGATGAATGAGCCGGCTCCGTAAAGGGCGCCAAAACCCATGAATAGCAGCAGTGCCACGAGTGACCAGATGATCAGGTGTTCCATGGTAGTGGTTCCTGAGTGGGGGTACATTCATCATAACAAATCCTCGCATGGCAGCCAGCGGCTTCAACTGTCACTTTCCCAGCGTTTACGGGCTTTCTCCCGCCAGTCCATTAGTTCAACCAGTTCCATGCCGTCCATGTCACAGGGCCGCCAGTGGAACACCATGGCGATATCCGCCATGGCTTCGTCTACGCGGTCAGGAAGGCTTCTTCCTTGCGCTGCTTCTGCACGAAAAAAACGGATATTTGCACACCCAGTTGCGTCAGATCTGCCGGGTCCATGTCGGCCACATCCTGCTTGGTGAGAGTGGGGGAGCTGATACGGGGCAGCAGTGTCTGCAGGCTGTTCACATCCAGGCTCAGTACTTCTTGCAGACTCAGTCCACGTAGCTCGCCGGATTTTGGTTTACGCAGGGTGATTACATCAATGACCTGGTTGCCACGCTTGAGCGGTTCATCTAGGCGTACGGAGTGGGGCGGCAGCTTTTCAGGTTCAACGATGGTGACTTCGTTCTGGGGCTTGTCGTCGGTTTTGGCTTTCATGGTATGCATCCCATTGCGTCAGTGAGAAAAAGGGCCGGTACGGGTGGGGGCGTACCGGCCAAGGGCGTTGATGTTTACAGGCCGATTGCCTTGCGCTGTGCTGCCAGGCGGTCTTCGCCGTCGACAATGGCGACCATGTTGATCAGATCGATCTCGATCACTTCTTCACCGTTGCTGGTGAGTTTGTAGTAGCTCAGCTCGGAGGTGACCTTAAATTCGGTGCCTTCCCCGGCCTTGCCGCTACCCATATCGATTTTGCTGTGGCGGCCTCGGACCACCACTTCCACAGCATCCACATCGCTGCTGTCTTCACGCTGGTAGGCGCCGGCAAAGCGCAGCTGCACACCGTCGTGGGTGGTAATACCGTACTGGCGGAGGACATCTTCCATGAGTCCTCCACAGGTCCAATCCATGGACAAGGCCTCCTGGCCATGATCCGTTTTGACGGAGCCGTCCATACCACCGCCCCGCCATTCTTCCATCTTGCGCTCCAGCACCGGCAGGGTGACTTCGTCCACCTGGCCCGCGTAGGAGAGACCATCGTTAAACAGGTTCATGTTCTTGAGTTTGCGTGGCAGTGCCATCGGTCATCCCTCCTTAGGCGTTAATCTGGCTGGCAAAGTCGGCCAGATAGCGGTCGGTGATGCGCTGGCGGAACATCAGGTTCTCCAGCGGGGGCACCGGTGTGTAGTCGTAATCGATGTAGAGTTTGCCGGCCTTCAGGGTTTCCTGGCTGTTCGCGGTATCGTCGTACCAGGCCTTGCCGTCGATGATGTAATTCAGTGCCTTCAGTTCGCGGAACTTGGCGTTGATGCCTTCAATGATGTCGCGGATGAGGCTGGCGTGCATCGGCTTGTCCACGGCCCACATGTGGGCCTCGGCCATGGTGTCGGCCAGTACCTGGGCGGTGCGCACGTAGTTCTCAAATGCAAACAGCGGATCTTCGGTGCAGGTGCGCGAGCCCCAGAAACGGAAGCCGCTGCGGTTGATCAGCGTGGTGACTTCGTTTTCGTTCAGGTAGCCCGCATCGGTGGCCGGGTTCTGCAAGTCCCAGTACAGGTCTTTGCTGATACCGGTGACGCCATTGACCGGGATGTTGGACAGGGTTTTATGCCAGCCCACTTCCTCGTCCAGCTTGGAGCGCAGGCCCAGGGCGCGAGCAGTGGCGAACAGGGTGGTTTCGGCACTGGCGACGGTATCCCAGCCGACAAAGTCGGGCCAGATCACCATCACTTCACGCTGGCCGAAGTTCTCGCGGTAGGTGACCGCCTCTTCTTTGGTTTCTGCACCAAAGGCGGACACATAGGCAAAGGCACGCAGTTGCTGGGCGATGCCTGCCAGCTCGGTTGCCACGGCCAGATCATCCAGCCCAGGCACACCCAGAATGCGTGGCTTAACGCCCACCTTGGCCTCGGCGGCCAACAGGGCCTTCATGCCGGTGTATTCACCGGTAGCGGTCACGGTGCCGATCAGGTTGCTGGTGGTCTCGGCCGCATCAATGCCCTCGGGTACACGCACGGCGATGATGATGGGTTTGGTCTGGTCGGCAATGGCGTCCAGGGCTTTGGCCAGGGTGCCAGTGGTGCCGGATTTGCCAATCGCTTCCAGGACGTTGGTGATCAGCTTGGGCTTGTTGGCCGGGAAATAATCGACATCGGCATCGTCAGCGGTGGCAACCAGGCCGATCACGGCCGTCGATACGGTCCGGATCGGGCGGGTGCCTTCGTTGATCTCGATGACGCGGACGCCGTGATGGTATTCGGTCGCCATGGGGTCTCTCCTGCGGTTGGCATTGTGCTTGGGTCAGCAATGCAACCAGTGTGCAGCCTCGCGCGAGGAGAGAGGAGGTTAGGGGTATGTATAGCGGGGGTTTACATTGCGGATAATTGCCAGGAGGTACAGATGACTTCGTTCCAGACGATCAAAGCCCAGGTACCCCAAAAGAATAGCCAGGGCATAATCCAGTCTGTGAAGCCGGGAAACTTAAACCCTACCCTGAAGATAATTTTTAGTTTGAAAATAAGCCATTCACTTCCTTCACACAAAACAGATAGCTGATGACTTGAGTTGCCGGGAACCCTTAGATTTCCTACTTTTTTCTCTGAGACTGTACCGTCATAGATAAACTCCCAGTTGCTCATCAGACCCTCCATGCATACGTTGGAGTAAACTTTACCAAGCTCATATTTTGCGCCTGGATCTTCTGATTTAAGTCGCTGTATTTCTCTTGAAAACAGTGGTAGAAGCGACAGGTTTGTCTGGAACTTTCCTCTGTCCATTAGGTAATTGCTAACCGAAAAGAAAAACTGCGAAGGGTTTTCAGAACAGTATTGGTAATATCGCCACGCATAATACAAATACATCGCCAGAATCATGCCCTTTAGCTCCCACTCGTTCAGCGTGTGAAGCCCCAAATTCTTTAGCAGTCCAATCTCGTTAAAATCCCCAGGCCCCATGTAGAACAGAATGATCCCGATGCAAGTGATCATCAGGTTGCGCCGCTGCCGGTAGACTTTTTCTTCCATGTCCCTGTCTCTCATAACGATTTCTGTTAACAGTCTACCGGGAGGAGCATAAGAAACAAAAACCGCCCTGGTGGGCGGTCGTATGGGTTAGCGTTTTACTTCATTGTTCCCGATAGGATTTCCTCACGCCGGGTGAGCATATCCGCTTCGGCAACCACGCCGGTAGTGATCAGCTGCTGCAGGCAATAGTCGATACCATCCTGGGTTGAGGAGAGGGCCAAATCGATGTACTCCATTCGCGTGTCTTCGATGATGTCGAAGAAATCATCGATCACTGGATCAGACGGGCGTAGTTCTTTGAGCTTCAGACGCTCCGGGCTGGACCACAGGATCTTGAAGGTTGTAGGCCCCACTTGAGGCCGGTCGGGCGCAGGTGCCGGCGGCGTCACAGCTGAAGGTGCTGACCATTCGCCTTGGGCATTCCGCTTCCAGCCAGCACGGACTGTATCAGGGACTGATTGGAACTCAGCCGCGATGGCCGGGTGAAAATCTGATTCAGGGGTCGCCGATACATCGACGGCAACTCCGTTAACAATGCGTGCATAGTTTGCCATGTTTACCACTCCACAATTACCAGTCCATCACCACCGTCACCGCCGTGGCAGCTATCATTGCTGCCGTGGTTGCCCAATCCACCGCCACCGCCTCGGCCGCCATGGCCGCCTTGTGCGTAGGTTGTAGAGGTACTATAAGCAGCTGCTCCGCCGCCGCCGATACCGCCACTTCCTGTAGGTGAGGAGGACGCACCACCGCCGCCACCAATACCACCATTTCCGCTGCCACCACCGTCTGTAAAGCCTTCGAACGGAAAGCGGTAAACGGCGTTAATGCAGTTCAGGGTGCTCACGGGCTCGCCGAGCGCGTTGGGCGCAGGTGCTCCGCTTTCGGAAACACCAAATGCCGAGCCGCCCCCGTAGCTATAAGTATCGCCGCCCCCTACACCGGCGCCGCCACGACCATAAGCATGGCCTCCATCCCCCAGTTGGGAGGCCGCTCCACCGCCGCCAGTACAAGTGCCAAGCGATATGCCGCCGGTTGATCGAAAGTCACCGCCGACACCGATGCCGCCCACGCTGGGTAGCTCTTCAAAAAAACCGCCTCCACCACCGGTGGCTGATATAAGCGCGCCAAATGAGGAGGCTCCACCTGGGCTACCGTTGCTGTCCGCCGATGCGCCGGCTCCACCGGAGCCCACCGTAACGGTGAAGTTGTCGCCTGGTGTAACAGTGAATACGCCGTGTGCATAACCACCACCACCACCGCCAGAACCTGCTGAGCCGCCACCCCCTCGCGCACCGCCACCGCCGCCACCGCCCAGTACGCGAATGCGTACCTGGTGAACGTTGTCGGGAATGGTAAAACTGTGCACGCCCACGCTCCCGAAAATACGCCAGAGGCCGTTGCCAAAATCTCCCATGTAACCCGGGGGAACCACTTTGGTTGCCAGCACAGTGTTATTGGCTGAGGCACTGCTGTCCCAGGATGTATGACGCCCCATTATGCAACCTCCTCAAAACCGAATATCCGCACGCTACAGCTGCCAGTAGATGCCTGGACGATAATGTTCTCCCCCGGGCCTGCGACCAGCGCTGTGCGCTCGAATACACCGGATGCCGGGATGGATAGCCCGTATTCGATGAAATCTTCATCGGCCGGGACTTCATTTGTGGTGATGGCGACACTCAGTACCGACGCATCGACACCGCGATTGACCACAGAGATATTCAACGTCGTCACCGTTTCGGCTGGCACGGTGTATACGGTGGTATCCACTTCAGCCGGGGGGACGGCGGCCCCCAGTTTTCCTGCTGCCATTAGTTCTGTCCCATAAAGTAAGTGCGAGGTGAAATCTGGTTAACCCACTGGGTATCACCATCGTTGTCTGATGCCTTGGCCAGCACCTGGTGGTGTCGTCCACCAGGAAGTAGATACGCGAGGGTGATGGTGTTGTTGACCCACTTGCGTGTTGCCACCGTTACATTGGCATCCAGAATCAGTGTCATGAGGGCGGAATTGCCAACACGCAGAGCGGCAGAAATCAGCATGTCGCGGGTGCTGCCTTCGGCTGAAGTGGGCTTGTAGGTTTCAGGGAAGTTGCCATACGCGAACAGCTCCCCATCGGAGGTGAATAGACCCACTTCACGGATATGCCAGCCGCCGATATCGGCGGGTACCAGGAACTCTGCTGTTACTAGGGTGGGGTCCGTGGGGTGAGCAAAGAGGCTGTTCAGTGAGTAGCGCTCCAGCTCGTTTATCAGTGTCGTTTCCGAACCATCGGGTACGGGTACAGGCGCACCGTTACCATCGCCAATCGCGCCCTGGGTAATCTCAACAGCCGGGCCACCGGCAGTGACTGCAGCCAACTTGGCCAGGCCCGACTGGGTGACTTTCATGTAGTAATTCATGGAGCCTCCGCTGCAAGAGTGATGGTTTCGCCAACGGTGAACAGGGCACCGACATAGAGGTATGCCTGGCTATTGCCTTCAAGTGCAACGCTGGTCAGGTGGCTACGGACATTCTTGGTGGCGTTGGCCACGTCGATGAGGGAGCGGTAAAGCGACAGGCTGGCCATCGGCGTTTGGTTAATTGTTGCGACCAGCCTGAAGGTGTAAGGCTCTGCCTTGGGAGCATCTTCAAACCATTCAATGACCTCAACGCTATACCCCAGACTGTTCAGCGCCTGCTGGAGCGCATAGCGGGTACCTTTGCTGCGGTGTACCGAGTAAGACGCGGCCAACACCTGGCGTTTTTGCTCGGTACTCCAAGCGTCTGACCAGGTATCGACGCTGTATGCCCAGGCGAGCCAGGGTAAGAAGGGTTCCGGGCAGGTATGCGGGTTCCAGAGGTCGCGCAGAGGGCTGGCAACTGAGCCGAGGCGTGCGGTCGCATCGTCCAGGGCATGCTCTGTGCTGGTTGAATTGGGTGGCAGTAAGCTACTCATGAATGCCCCCGATCGACAGATCTACCTCAGTGCAGAAGGGGGCTTGATGGGGCGCTGCCAGAATATCGGCCACAGGCTGGACCAATTCCACGTTATGAACACCTTCCTGGTGAAGCGCAGCGTACAGACCTGAAAGCGTTACATCCCGGCCCAGTCGGTGATTGGTTTCGATGTAGGCATTCAGGGCTACCTGGGCTGCATTCAGCACAACGGCCGCATCAGGCCCCGGGAACAGAGTCAGACTGGCAACCACGCTGTAGTTGATGATGCTGGCACTTTGTACGCTGAGCTGGTCTGTAAGGGGGCGAACCGCATCGTCAGAAAGTGTTGCTTCGACTGCAGCAAGGAGGCTCGCATCGGCAGCACCGGTCCCGGAGCGGCTGAGCACCGTTACCGTGACCTGCCCCGGTGTTGGGCTGAGAGCGCTGATATCCAGCACGTCGGCATCGGCCCCGAGGCCGTGGAATATATAGGCGCCTTCAGGGCCTGCAGTGCTAAAGCCTTCAAACGACAGCTGCACACGTCGGCGCAGGCTGTTGTCATCTTCGTAGGTGGCAGGCACAGGGGGAAAGGCATCGGGATTGCCGGCATCCAGCAGCAAGCGTTCCACCTGGTAGTTGGCGGCCAGTTGGTCAAGATCGGTACCGCCGGCATAGGCGAGCATCACCGCCTTGGCAGCCTCGTTCACGCGCTGACGCAGCAACGTCTCCCGATAGGCGGCTACCTGCAGGACCTTGTGCGCAGGCTCGGACTCAAGTGCGAGTGTGTCAGCCAGCTCGGGTGCACGGCTCAGCAAATCGGCCAGCATTTCTGCCAGGATCACTTCGAAGTCGATCTGCTCGACAACATCAGGCATTGGGAGCTTATTCAGTTCTATGGCTGTAAAGGCTCCGCTCATGAGCGATCTCCTACCGGTGTGTTGATTGTGACGGGAGCGGTACCGATTCGACCTGCAACCTCAATCATGGCGCCTGCAGGGGAACGCAATTCCAGGCTGATACGGCTGATTTTGAACCGGGGCTCCCAGCGCATGATGGCTGCGGCCGTGGCGGCATAAAGGCGCAGAATAGTGGTACGGGTGAGGGGCTGATCAACCAGTTCTGGAATGAGACTGCCGTATTCGCGCCTCATCACACGGCTGCCGATCGGCGTCGTGATGATGTCGCCAATACTTTGGCGAACATGCGCATCCAGATTGTCGATGAGCGTGCCTGATTGGCGATGCATACCACTCATAGCGGTGCACTCGTTAGGCCACCGTCATCACCGGTGTGTTTGTGAGTAGCCAAGCTCACGGAATCGACAGCAATCACATCACCAGCGGCGGTGATTTTGGCATTGCAGCGGATGTTGTTATTGACGGTCAGCTTGCCTGTCAACGTGCTGTCCGGGCAGTCGATCGTGACATGAGTAGGACTTACGATGGTGACATCGCCTACACATTCAGCATTCAAGTGATGACTGTGGCTGTTGTATTCCAGCCGGGTGCCGTCTTCGAATTCAATGAGGTCCACATCGGGATCTGCACTCGGGCGGTCAAGTGACTGGGTGTACAGCATGCCAATAATGGCTGCTTGCGCAGGGTCACCCGATGGGCATGCCAATACCACTTGGGCGCCTTCACGCAGTGGCCTCCAGCGTCTGAAATTACGACCGACTTCAGCAGGCCAGGGCAGCCAGCCGGTAAGGAGATCACCGGTTTTTACCCGTAACCGGCGGGCGGCATGATCCACCTGGGCAATGGTGCCCAGGCGGATCAATGATTCAAGACGGCGGTTGATGTCTGCAGTTTTCATACCCCGATAATGGATCACGCGCGCGCGGGAGTAGAGCGGGGGTATGTGTAGAGCGAGGGTATACAAAGGTTAATGCCTTTGTAAGGCGAAATCGGTTAGGATTTTGTCAGCCACAACAAGGAAAAAAGGAGGACTGTTATGGCACTCGTAAAATGTAAGGAATGCAATCATGAAGTCGCATCATCTGCCGAGTACTGCCCTCAATGCGGGGTGAAAGAGCCTGGAATTACCTTCTTGGGTAAAGTGTTCGGCTTTTTCCTGATACTGGGTGTGGGAGGGGTAGTCCTGTACTTCGCCTTCGGGTAATTCCACCTTACTACGTCAGGTGATCAATCAGCAGTTGTTGAATCAAGTCCAGATCATCTGACGTAAATCCCACCAGTTCCCTCTGTTCGTACTGAATCTCTGGCCCACCTCTGGCCACCCGATCACGCAGGCCGTACTGATGCACGCGGGCCAGGCGGGCGATATCGCCGAAGAACCCTACGCTTACGCTGTTGGCGTTATAGCGGGTCTTGAGGAATTTGGCGGTGCGTAGTTTGGTGAACATGCCCTTGCGGCGGATGCGGCCGGTTTTGGCTTCGGCCCGGCGCGGGGCGAATGCTGAGCCGTCTGGGTTGCGCTGGTCGGCGATGCGTTGGCGTTGCGATCGGCGCAGCTCTGTGCCCAGTTGGCGGGCCAGTTTCTTGCGTTCAGCCGGTTCCAGCTTCTGCAGTAACGGGCTGGCCCAGCTTTCCAGGCGGTTGAGGTCAGACATCCGGCGTCAGCTTCTCGTTATCATGCCAGAGCGTTTTGAACAGCACAGGATCGGGCAGGTTCCACTCCGGTACCGGCTCGCCCAGGTGTTCGGTGGTGTAGTTGCCTTCGGCGTTCAGGTTCACCAGCACGCGCTCGGTCAGGGGCAGGGTGATGCTGAGATCGATCTTGCGGTTGTCGATGATGTCGGCTTCAAACTGCACTGCATCCTCTTCCATCTCGGGCTGTGCGTGTTTCACCCAGGCGAGCAAGGGGACCAGTACAACATCGGAATGATCTGCCAGGTCGGTGATGATCAGGTTCAGGGTGTACTGGTATTCGAAGTGGAGGCTGGCCTGCAGGCGTGCCTGCAGGTTGCCTCGGTCGATGAAGATCTGCAGCTTCTCCGGGTTGCGCTTGAGTTCGCGCACGCTGGAGAGCAGATATTCGCGCAGCTCCTGGGGCTTACGCATAGATGTCTCCCGATGGGGCGATGTAGATGGTTGCGTCGTCTTCGCCTCGGTTCATGTACTCCTCACCGTAGGCTTGAACAGCGCGGTACCAGGCACGGCGGCGAATCCACCACATGCCGTCCTTTTTCAGCCAGCGCAGCAGCTCCTGGTTGCTCTTCTTGAACCACTTCATATCCAGCAGGCCCAGCTTCATCAGCTGATACAGGGCGTCATGAATGGCGCTGCCACGCATGCTGTCGGGGGTGTCGAAGGTGGGGCCGGATGGGCCGTCCCAGGCATAACCCTTTGCCAGAATCATGGTGCCGTCCGGGTGCAGGGTGATCCACTCAGTCTCCAGGGTTTCCGGCGGGTGGATGTGTGTCTGCAGAACGGCACGCTCGGCCAGCTGGTATTTCCAGTTGCGCTTACGGTACTTCATCCGTGGCCTCCAGCGTGCTGAGAATGTCGGTGCAGATGCCTTCTGCTGGGTAGGCCGGCAGTACGGTTCTAATCAGCCTGAGCAGCAGGGCACGGGCCACTGGGTCTGTCTGCTGGCAGTGGCGGTGGCGCAGCTCTAATAGGTGCAACGTACCGTCAACTGCCGTTCCGGTTGCATCGCCGATTTGATACCCATCCTGCAGTCGCGGACTGGAACAGCCGGCAAGTGTGCCGGCAATGATGAGTGCAAGAAATATGCGTTTCAGTTTCATCAGGTGTCTCCTGGTTATGACCAGACATCAGCTCCGCCGAGCAGGTCGTAGATGGCGCGTACTTCGTTGCGGATCTCGGGGACCGACTCGCGCAGGGCTTTGAGGTGGATTTCAGCGGGAACCGGCATCTGCATCGACATGCCGATGTTGTCCAGCTGATCGATCAGCTGGCCCATGCGCTTCAGGGCCTGCTCGTGGTCGCTCATGCCGCCTGCTCCTGTGGTTGGTAACGGGCGTAGGCTTCAGCCAGGCGGGTGTCGTAACGGTTCTTTTTGTAGCCGGGGCCGTTGTAGATACGGGCAAAGGCTTTCCAGTCGCGGGCCTGCAGGGCCTTGAGTAGATCCGCATCAGTCTGGATAAAGCTCACGAAGGCCTGCAGATGGTTGGCTTCGTTCTCGCGCATGGCGGTGACGAAGGCATGCACGCTTTCAAACCCCAGGCGCTCCCAGTGGTAGCCCATGATCTGGAATTGCCCCCAGCTGCAGGATTCCATGGCGCTTTGTGCGTGGATCTTGCTGGCATTGCCCAGGCGGAAGTGCTCGGCGTAATAGCCTCGGTACCCGCCCGGTGTTTTGTTTACCAGGCCTGGGAAGCGGTTGCCGGCAGATACTACCTCGGCACGCTTAAAGCCGTTGGCGAGCATGCGCCGGCGCATGATGTGGCGTTCGTACAGGATCACTACGCGGCCGTCGTCCAGGAAGCCGGTGCCTCGGCTCTCGACTTCGCGCAGCGCGTTGACGGCCGCAGGGTCCACCTGCAGTAGTTCGGCGGCTCTGGCTATATCGGCATTGCTTAACAGCATGCGGGTGTCGCGGCCCATGAGTGCCGCTTGGGTCTTGGGGCCGACGACACCGTCATCAATCAGGTTGTGGTCACGTTGGAAGGCGCGCACGGCGATATCGGTGTTGCTGCCAAAGTCGCCATCCACGGTTACCTCGTAGCCAGCGGCCTGGAGCCGTTTCTGTAGCACGCGTACGTTGTAGCCACTGCTGCCAATCAGGATCAGTTCCATTGGTGTCCCCTTGTGATTCGTATGAGTTGAGCCAGGTTGCCTTTAGCGCACCAGGTGGCGATGGCCAGGTAGCTGAGCAGCAGGATGCCGATCGGGTGGATCTGGCCGGCGCTGAGGCGGCCGGTGAGCAGGCACAGTGCCAGGGAGCCGGTTACAACAATGACCAGCCAGGCCAGCACCGATATGTGCCGTTTAAAGCGTGCGGTGCCCCGGCGGTAAAAGATGAGCCGCAAGCAAGTGGCGGCGCTGAAGCCAAAGACGATGAGATCCATGATGTTCATTTGCGCAGCCTCTGAATCAGTTCAAGCAGGTCGGCGTCTTCCAGCTGCCGGATCATCGGCAGGGTGGCAGAGATGCAGAACACGGAGCCCAGGAAGCTGGCAACCCCGGTCTGTTCGATGAACGTCAGGTTGGTGATTTCAGGTGCGGCGATGTAGCCCATCACCAGGCTGATCACCAGGTAAACGGCGCGGACCCAATGGCGCAGCTCGCGGGCTGACATGACAAACAGGGTGGCACCGGCAAAGGCGCCAATCAGGGCGTTGCCGTCGATACCAGGGAACAGGGCCGCCAGTCCCACGCCGGTGGTGGCAACGGTGATTGCGGTGGCTGTACTGGGCTCGGCCATGAGCGCTCCTTAATCCCAAAGCTGAATAATGGTGGAGACGGGGGCTGTTTCCGTCTGATCGGGCAGAGTGACCAGGTGGCCGTGGGGCAGTACTGGCCCCAGTTCGCACAGGCCCGGGTTGGCATCCAGTACGGCTTCGGTGACGCGACCGGTGCGGCCGTAGTGGCGGTGGCAAATGAGATCCACGGTGTCGCCTTGCTGGGCACGTACTTGGGTGGCCATCAGATCAGCTCCACGGTGGTGCGATCACGGCCACTGATCAGGCGTATTGCCAGGATGGCGTTGCGACGGTAGTCGTCGACGGTGGATTCCAGATCCTCGGCCCGGTCACCGCCCTGCAGGGTGGTGTCGTAGTCGCGGTAACGCTCGGTCAGTTCGGCCTTGGCGAAGTTGAACACGGCACGGCGGTAGAGGCTGAGGTAAACGCTCTCGTCATCTACCTGGTCGGCCGGTACCGCTTCCAGGCTCTCGTGGCCCATCATTTCCTGGACCAGGCGCCAATCGTTCAGGTCCGCGTTGGTGTCGATGACGGCACTGACCAGGGCATTGCGCAGACGCTCGGGGGTGATTTCGGAGCCGATACGCATGGCATCGCGACAGGCGACCGGTGAGACAGCCGGCCAGAACGCTGCGTTGGCAATGTCGGCTTCTTCAATGCTGGGAGTATTGGCGACAAATCCGTTCATGGTGCTGTCCTGGCTGGGGGCAATTTGGTGGGCGGTGGAGGTGCGCTTCAGTAGGTCAACGGAGTTAAAGCCACTTCAGCGCACCTGCCGCCCGGCGCATGGGGACGCTCGGTTAAGCCGGCTCTGAATCAGAGTCGGGCTTGTTCTGTTGCAGCTGCTTTTCCAGCTTCTTGATCTGCGTTTTGACGCCACTGCGTTCGTCGTACTCGTAGGCGGCCTGCAGGTTCGTCAGGGCCTCTTTCGGGTCAGATTCCAGCAGTACGGTGCCGATCGCCTTGTGCAGCTTGGCTTTCACCTGGTCGGGCATGTCCTGGTTCAGGGTCAGCTCGCCTACCTGGTACAGCACATTGGCCGGCACGGCGTCTTCGTTCTTCAGCACGGCTTCGGCAAACTGCTCGGCCAGCAGGCAGGGCAGGGAGCGGCTGAAGGAGTCGGCCATGGTCAGGTTGTGGCGCATGGCGTACTCGGCTAGGTCCAGTGCATCGTTGTACTCGCCGGCATCAATGCACCAAAGCATGGTGGTGGTGAGTACGTCGTCCTGGACACCGGCGTCCGACTGCAGAATGCCGGTGAGATAGGGTGCGTACTCTGGTAGCATCTCGCGCTTCATCTCGGCACGGGTCTTCATTGACTCCACGCCTCTCAAGCGGCGCTTGTCATCGTACAGCTTGGCCAGCATCAGTTCGTACTGGCTGGCATCCGGCCGTACCTGTGTCTCGGCGGCCTTGGCTGCCTCCTGGGCAGCCTTGACGCGCATGAGGTGACGTTTTGCGGGTGAGATCATGTCAGTTCTCCCGATCGGTTAGTGGAGCCGGCCCTTACGGGGCCGGGTTCACGGTCTCGATGTTTTCGATCAGGCAGCCCAGGCCGTAGTCTTCGACCACGTAGGCGTCGTTTGAGGACTCGTAGTTCTCAATGCGGTCACGCTTGGGGTTGTCCATGAGGTGACGGCGGCGAGCCTCTTCCTGGAAGTAGATGGAGAGGTTGTCCAGACGGGTGATCATCATGGCACCGGCCGGCACGAACGGGGCACGCACTGCCGGCAAACCGCCGACACGCTTCTGGCTGATGACCAGGTCAGCGGCCAGCGTTTCGGTCGGGGCGTGGTTCTGGTTCACAATCGGGAAGTATTTGTCGGCCAGCAGGTCGCGGCCCATGATCGCTACCAGTTCGGTATCTTCGCGGTACCAGGGTTCGATCAGGTTGTTCACCGCGTCGAATACCAGGGCGTCCAGGTTCTCGTAGTCACCACCAGCGTAGACGTTGATCTTGCCAGAGGCATCGACCACTTCAGACAGTACTCGCTCAGCCGCTTCGTCACGGTATTTCTGGAACCAGCCGATGTTTACATCCTGCAGTAACGGATTGGTGGCGATATCGGAATCAGCTGAGTAGCTGGCACCGTTGAACCCGATGGTGATGCGGTCCAGTGCCTGGCGGCGCAGGATGGCGTCACGGATGCGGGTCTGGAAGTCGGGGAACTTGGCCCACATGTCCAGCTTGGCATAGGTGATATGGGTGTCGCTGTTGTTCTTGCGGCACAGGTAGCCACGCTCGTCCAGGTTGGTCGGATCTTTGGTCTGGCGATCTTTGTTGCTGGTGTCGGTGTTGCTGGCAATAGGGTTGCCGATGCCCAGGCCCAACTTATCGCCCTGCATTTCACGAACAGGGATAATGTTGATCCGGCTCAGGAACTCAGAGCTTTCCTGGATTTTGGTTTCCAGCGTCTGCTGCACGCTGGGCAGTACGTTGAATTTAACGCTGGGGTCTTCGACCTTGTTCAGTGAGCCGATCTGAGCCAGGTAGGCGTTGTAAAGTGCACGGGTTTCGTTACGCATGGGGCTATCTCCGGTAATTCAGGGCGTGTGTCCGTTCGGCGGTACCGACTGGCTTAGCAGTCGGTAACCAGCTGTCCATTGCCGCCAGAGGCAGCCGGGCGTCGGGTGAAATTCGGGGTTTTATCCAGCTGCTGCTCCAGGGTGTTCAGCTTTTCCAGAGCACCGGACAGGTCGGTCTGCAGCTTTTTCAGCTGTTCGGTGTCGTCGTTACCCTTGCCCAGTTCGCTGAACTGGTCCTTCAGATCGGCGACTTCGCTGGCGATCGCTTCAATCGCAGCGGTGACATCACCGTGCTGTTCGGCATGGGTGGCTTCGGACTTGCTGAAAATGGACTTCACCTTGTCCAGGATGGAGGTGCTGTCTTCGAACTCGAGCTCGACTTCGCGGGCAGCGCTAAAGACGTTTTCAGGCTTCTGTTTGCGGTCGTTGAACGGGTTGTGCTGTGCCTTGGCGGCAAACTCAAGCATCTCGGTACCGAGGGAAGCTGGGGAGTCGGTCACCGCCAGGCCGACCAAGTAGGCCTTATCCTTTCCGGAGAAGTTGTGGTCGATCTCCATGCTGGTGTAGACCTTCTTGCGCTTCTTGTTCAACGCAACCAGGTCGTCATTCGGTGAGATCTGGGCGTACAGGGCAACCTTGTCTTCACCGTCGATCTGAACGGTTTCGGTTTTCAGTGCCAGGACATCACCAAAGGCACCAAAGCTGCCATCCGGTGCCATGCCACGGACGTGCTCGCAGTTCACGCGGGCACCGTAAGTTTCGGGGTTGTAGGTCTCGGCCATCTCTTCGAGCCACTTGGGGTCGATCTCGCGGCCGTCCGTGGTGTCGCCGGCAACACCTACGCGGAACCACTTGCTCTTCAGCGCCTTCTTGGCCATCTGTCCTGTCCTCGTCTGATTCAGCTGCTGCTGTTCGTTTCTGATGACGGTCAGGGTGGCCCTATGCGCGAGGGGCTTCAATTGAGGCTGTATGTATAGCCAGCGTTTACATGAGGGATGACGGGGAGGGAGGCGGTTAGGTCGCTACTCTGGCGGCATGAACGCCATGACCGAATTCACCGAAGAGCTGGACCCGCGCCGCCTTGCCAGGCTGTTGTACTGGCAGGGTTTTCGCGTTGCCCGCATTGCGGAGCAGCTGGGCGAGAAGGCCGCCACGGTCCACAGCTGGAAAAAACGCGATGCCTGGGACGAGACCAAGCCTATCGAGCGGGTCGAGTTTGCCGTAGAGGCTAGACTGATCCAGCTCGTAATGAAAGACCCCAAGGAAGGGCGCGACTTCAAGGAAATAGACTTGCTCGGTCGCCAGATCGAGCGTATGGCCCGCGTGCGCCGGTATGAGGAACCGGGTGGTCATGAGGGGGATCTGAACCCGAAAGTCGCCAATCGCAACAAGGGCGAGCGCAAAAAGCCGGTCAAAAATGAGGTCACGGATGAGATCACCGAGCAGCTCCGTGCCGCGTTCTTTGATGAGCTGTTCGACTACCAGAAACACTGGTACCGCGCCGGTGAAAAGCACCGAATCCGTAACATCCTCAAGAGCCGCCAGATCGGGGCCACCTATTACTTCGCCCGGGAAGCGCTGCTGGATGCCGTCGAAACCGGGCGAAACCAGATTTTCCTTTCAGCCTCCAAAGCCCAGGCCCATGTGTTCAAGGAATACATTCAGGCGTATGCACGCGATGTGGCCGACTGGGAGCTGACCGGTGACCCGATAGTGCTGTCCAACGGGGCCACGCTGTACTTCCTGGGTACCAACGCCCGCACAGCACAGAGCTATCACGGCAACCTGTACTTCGATGAGTATTTCTGGACCTACAAGTTTCAGGAACTCCGCAAGGTCGCCTCCGGCATGGCGATGCACAAAAAGTGGCGGCAAACCTATTTCAGTACGCCGTCCAGCCTGAGCCATGACGCCTATCCATACTGGTCCGGCGAGCTGTTCAACAAGCGCCGCAAAAAAGCCGATCGCGTCGATATCGACACCAGCCACGCGGCACTGAAAAACGGGATGGAGTGCCCAGACGGCCAGTGGCGCCACATCGTTACGGTGGAGGATGCCGTTGCCCAGGGCTGTGATCTGTTCGACCTGAATCAGCTGCGCCTTGAGTACAGCGAGCCCGAATACGAAAACCTGCTAATGTGCCAGTTTGTCGATGACGACAAGAGCCTGTTCGGCATGATGATGATGCAGCGTTGCATGGTCGATAGCTGGGAGGTGTGGGACGACTTCAAACCGTTTGCACCTAAACCGGTGGGGGATAAACCGGTCTGGATTGGTTATGACCCGAACGGTGAAACCGAGACCGGCGACAACGCAGGCCTGGCTGTTGTGTTGCCTCCGGACAAACCGGGCGGCAAACACCGCATCGTTGAGCGCCGGCAGTTCAGGGGCCTGGATTATGAAGACCAGGCCGAGCAGATCCGTCAGCTGACCACGAAATACAACGTCACCCACATCGGCATCGACACCACGGGGATTGGCTCCTCGGTGTATCAGCTGGTCCGCAAATTCTTCCCGGCCGTGGTGCAATACCAGTACAACCCGGAAGTGAAAGGCGAGCTGGTCATGAAGGCCTACCAGCTGATCAGCAAAGGCCGCCTTGAGTTTGATGCCGGGTGGGTCGATATCGCCCAGGCATTCATGTCGATCCGCAAAACCACCACCGCCAGTGGCCGCCATATCACTTACATGGCAGGCCGCAACGGCACCACCGGTCACGCTGACCTGGCCTGGGCTGTGATGCACGCACTGGCCAAAGCCCCCCTTGAAACCGATGGCCCCGTTACGGGCTCCGGTAGCAGCATGATGGAGATTTACTGATGAGCGAGACAGCAGAGAAACAGCCCGGCATTGAGGCCTTCAGCTTCGGCGACCCGACACCGGTACTCGATAAGCGCGAGATCCTGGACTACATCGAATGCCTGCAGATGCAGAAGTGGTACGAGACGCCGCTGTCATTCGATGGCCTGGCCAAGTCCTTCCGGGCAGCGACCCACCACAGCAGCCCGATCTACTTCAAGGCCAACATCCTGACCAGTGCATTCAAGCCGCACAGGCTGCTGTCCCGCCAGGCATTCCGTCGCTGGGCTCTGGACTTCATTATTTTCGGCAACGCTTATCTCGAAAACCAGAAAAGCATGGGCAATCGCTCCATGACGCTGGAACCAGCACTGGCCAAATACACCCGCCGTGGACTCGACCTGGACACCTACTGGTTCGTGCGCGGTTGGGGCAAGGAGCACGAGTTCCGCAAGGGCAGCGTCTTCCACCTGATGGAGCCCGATATCAACCAGGAGATCTACGGCCTGCCGGAATACCTCGCTGCACTCAACAGCGCCTGGTTGAACGAGAGCGCCACGCTGTTCCGCCGCAAGTATTACCTAAACGGCAGCCACGCGGGTTTCATCCTCTACATGACTGACACGGCCCAGAACGAAAGTGACGTGGACAACCTTCGCCAGGCACTCAAGGATAGCAAAGGCCCTGGTAACTTCCGCAACCTGTTCATGTACTCGCCCAACGGCAAGAAAGACGGCCTGCAGGTGATCCCGATCAGCGAGGTCGCGGCCAAGGACGACATCTTCAACATCAAAAACGTCACCCGCGATGACATGCTCGCAGCGCACCGCGTGCCACCCGTTCTGATGGGTATCATGCCCAGCAACGTAGGCGGATTCGGAGATGTGGAGAAGGCATCCATGGTATTCGCCCGCAACGAACTGGTACCGCTGCAAAGCCGCTTCCTGGAACTCAACGAATGGATGGGCGAGGAGGTAGTGAAATTCGACCCCTATGTGATCGAAGAAGCGGTGTAAGAAAAATTGGATGTTGAATGCTTTGAGCAGCGGTGCATCCCTACATGAGTGAACCGCTGCTGATAATTCACTCTGTTATTACATCTCGTCAGTTAAGCGTTCTTCCCAAGGGAGCTGGAAATCGTCTACGTACCCCTGCGTGAAATCAGACCTCATGTAGCTTGATGATACATGTTTGATTACCTGCTCGAGGGCGAGTTCAGCGCTTTCTTGGCAGGCAGGAGTAAACACTCGTACTTCATCCCTATCTAATATTTGCTTTGCATTCTGTATATGTATCCGGTTTCTTACTTGGCGTAATGCATGTAATTCGTCATAAAGATCATCATCTTCACCAAGAAGCTTATGCTTCTTCGCCCCATCAATGTAAGTTGCAAACTGGTCCAATGTTTTCTCTCTTACAGCCTCCAGTACCTCGTCTGCTATGTTCTCTACACCCTCGCTTGTAAAGTTGTTGATCCTATAAAACAGGTCATGTAACAACGCTTCTACTACAGACGTGAGAGAAATGATGATTGGCTTACAAAAGAGGGGGGCGTCCTCTGATGGGGCATCACATTGGGATTGGTAAAGGACCGAGAGAACCTTGAGGTTGTAGTTGATATTATCTCCAGTTTTAAATTCACCGATAAAGTTGCTGTCAACAGTAAACATAGCCCTCTCCATGTGTCATATAGCTGTCGAAATGATGATGTGTAGTCAATCAGGAAAGCAGTAAAAAGTAATCTCCTCTTGCCATCTGCATGGTGTCTTAATCACAGCCATAGTTCCAGCCATTGCAGAGGGTACTACTCGCTTCAATAGTCCCTGCACCTACCACAGCCAACCACTACCCCGTAAACGCGCTCGTCCCCCTCCACGCCTGCGGTGCTTCTTGAGCGTGTAATTATGCGGTGCATGATACGGCTGCAGGACAGGCCCACTGTGGGCTTTTCGTAGCTATGGTGGTGGCAGGAATTCATGCGGATTTATGCGGGTACAGAGGGGGTTACAGGGAGTTCTGGGGGATACGTTCAGTGCTGGATATTTCATTCTTGCATCGGGGAAAGGTGATTTAGGTGATGTCGTATAAAAAAGTCTGTAAGTGACTGATATATATGGTATTTATTGTTACCTCTGAAAGGTGATGAAAGGTGATCAATAAGGTGATGGAATTATAGGTTATTGTTTTATAAGTATTTTATTTTTTATCAGTATCACCTATCTAAAAGGTAACACATCACCAATCTATCACCGTTTAATCACCTTTTGCGTGTATCCTGAAGTCCTTGTGATTCGTGGCCTCCAGCCATATTTCTGCCGTCCATCACCTTTATCACCTTTTTCCGATGGCCTCCTGAAAAAAATTAGACCTACTCCCTAATGCGTGCGTGCGCACATGCGAGGGGTGTTTCTTTCTCATAACTTCTTGTTCAGGAAATTGGTTTAGGCCTGAGGTGTGAGTTTTTGTATCAGGTGTATGTGTGGTTGGGAGTAGAGGTTGGCAGCTACGCTGAAAAGGTAATAATTGCTTCTAAATCAGTAGGATGGATTATTGTCCAGAACACACTGGCAGTGTTGAGGTCAGCGGTTCGATCCCGCTAGGCTCCACCAATTTCCTCCTCTTTAGTTCTTTTGTTCTACTATTGTATCTGATAGCCATTCCCACAGCCTGATCTGTGCTCGGATGTTGCGTCGGTATTGCATCTATCCGTTTCTACTGTCTTTTAATGTCAATTTTGTGGCCTGTTCTGCCATGTCCTATCGGTTGTCTTGTTGTTTAAATGAGACGTTAAAGCGTTTTTGCACGTCAATGCCTGTCCGTATTGGTTAACTGGTGCTGTGCTGGCAGTTAGCGGCAACGCTTTTTTCTGGAAACCGACTCTACAAAAATAATAAGTTGGAACACCTGATGCCAAGTTTGCTTACGCCTGCGATCAGCCTGATGAACAGGCTGTCCTACCTGTCTAAATTTATTCTGATCAATTTGCTGTTTCTTATTCCCCTGTTGTGGCTGGCCTATATGCAACTGAGCGATATATCGGCCAGGAAGGATTCTACCCGGCAACAGCTGAGCGGAATGGAGGCCCTGCAGCAAGCCCTTGAGTTAACCCGTATCGCCGGTGAGGTCCGGGACCTGACCGTAGTGCGTGAGACCGCGAATGTCCTGCAGCAGGAGATCGCTGAGCTGGGTGATGCCTATGCGGAAAATCTGGCGAGGTTGCAAGTCTATGTGGCTGAGCTGGGGCTGGAAGGCAAGCTGGCGGACTCGTTTGAGCGGCTTGAGGCCATCAGTAACAAGCCGCTGATGTCGTCCGGCTCCAATACCGAAGGCAGCTTTGCCAATGAAAACCAGTTGGTTCTGGAAAGCTGGATACTGGTGCACACCATCAGTTATCACACGGGACTCTATCAGGATTCGGATCCGAACAACTTTGTCTTGATGAAAACGGTGCTCGACTCCATGGAGTCGCTGCTTGAGCATCAGGGGCAGATGCGCAGCTTCTCCACGCTTACTGTGCGTTCGGGCACCATGAACTCCACCATGATTGAAATCCTCAGTCGTTTGATGGACGAGTTGTTAAGTGACCAGAAGCGTCTCGATAGTGCCTTGCGACCTGTTCTGGGCAACGAGGCCGTTTATGGAAAGGCCGTTATCGACTCGGCTCAAGCAATCGTTGAGAGCCTTGAGCAAGGGGTTGTTCGTTTCGAGAACGATTTGCTGCTGGATGAAAATATCGATTATGACTGGCGCAGCTATTACCAGCGCGAATCGGCCACGACCGAGCAGGTGTATGCATTCATTGATGCTGCGCTGCAATTCGTGAATGGCCGGCTGCAACAGCGTTATGGGGCGCAGGAGCAGTTGTTCTACGGGCTTTTGGCTGCGATTGTGCTGGTGTTTGTGCTCACGAACTATCTGATGCTGGGGTTCAGTGTGTCGGTGCGCAGGGCAATTAATGCGCTGCTTTCGGCAGCGGAGTCAGTGGCCCAGGGTGATTTGACTCAGCAGGTCTGTATCGGCAACCGTGATGAAATGGGGCGACTGGCGGGGCGGTTCAACGCCATGGTTGAGCAGATGCGCAATCTGCTGGGGCAGGTCACCAGTACGGCGCAGGCTGTGGCAAGCCAGGCTGCTGTGGTGGATGGTATTGCTCACCGAAGCCGTGAGGATGTTGAACGTCAGCAGCAGGAAACCGAGCAGGTGGCCACGGCGGTCAACCAGATGGTTGCCAGTGCAGAAGATGTTGCCAAGCAAACCCAGGTGGCTTCCCGTGAAACCGGCAGTGTGGATTCCGAAGCGACGCAGGGGCAAAAGCTGGTTGAGGTGACCCTGGGTGACATACACCAGCTGTCGACGGATATCGATAACGCCATGGGCTCAATCCGCCGGCTGGTCAAGGAAAGTGACACCATTGCCCAGGTTTTGGATGTCATTAAAGGCGTTGCCGAGCAGACCAACCTGCTGGCGTTGAATGCGGCGATCGAGGCAGCGCGGGCAGGGGAGCAGGGGCGCGGCTTCGCCGTCGTTGCAGATGAAGTGCGCACTCTGGCCAAGCGCACTCAGGAGTCAACCGCGGAAATAGAAAGCATGATTCTCGGCTTGCAGTCAGGCGTGGGCGAGGCTGTGAAAGCGATGGAGGTGTCGCACGGCAAGGTTGGCCAGACGGTGTCCAATTCCTCTGAAGTCGGCCGTAGTCTCGAGCATATCTCGAGTGCAATCAGTCGCATTCTCGATTTCAACACCCAGATCGCCTCTGCAGGTGAGCAGCAGACCCAGGTGGCCAGTGAAATCGAACGCAATATACACTCGATTAGCCAGGTGGGAAGCCAAACCGCCAACGGGGCACGTGAGACGGTAGAAGCCTGTCGTCAGATGGCGCAGCAAACGGAGCGACTGCAGGCAGTGGTGTCCGCTTTCAAGGTGTAGTGCCGGGTTGCTGACAGGGTGTTTGCCCTGTGCGCCCTGTCTTCTTCTTATAGTGCATAGCGCCCTGCCAAATGGCAGGGCGTTTTGCGTTCAGGGCCGCTTCTTTCTTCAAATGGCTGGTTTGGCGTTGATGGTGTTGAGGTGCGCCGTGCTCTGCGCCAAATGGATGTGCGTACAGCTGATCACGGATTCGCCAGTGTGAACTAGAATTAAGGAACTTGAGGTACATCAATCTTTCAAGTGATACATTTATTTAAAAAAATATTCCAATTTGTGTATCATTAATTGGAAGAGTTGGTGTACATTTACTCTATCGCATGCTGGTGAGCGTATCTTGTGATGTCGCGCCTGTGATTAACACGGTGGTTACGGCTTCCATCACGCAGGTGCGATACAAAATAATCGCTTACGTACAATAAGCTGTTACATAGTGCGAAAGTAAGAAACATAAGATCGGAGAGCAGAACGATGACGCCCGAAGAACAAAATTTCATGCGGAAGATCGAAGCGGAAGAGAAGATCGAACCCAAGGACTGGATGCCGGCAGATTACCGCAAAAACCTGATCCGCCAGATCTCTCAGCACGCCCATTCTGAAGTGATTGGCATGCAGCCGGAAGGCAACTGGATTACCCGTGCTCCGTCCCTGCGTCGCAAGGCGGTTCTGCTGTCCAAGGTTCAGGATGAAGCGGGTCACGGCCTGTACCTGTACTCTGCAGCCGAAACTCTGGGCATTTCGCGTTCCGAAATGATCGAGCAGCTGCAGACTGGCAAGGCCAAGTACTCTTCCATCTTCAACTACCCGACCCTGACCTGGGCAGATGTCGCAGCAATCGGCTGGCTGGTAGACGGTGCTGCCATCGTTAACCAGGTATCCCTGCAGCGCACCTCTTACGGTCCTTATTCTCGCGGCATGATCCGTATCTGTAAGGAAGAGAGCTTCCACCAGCGTCAGGGCTATGAAGCCATGCTGGCACTGGCACACGGTTCTCCGGAGCAGAAAGAGATGGCTCAGGACGCTCTGAACCGTTTCTACTGGCCGGCGCTGATGATGTTTGGTCCGCATGACTCCGCTTCTGCCCACTCCCAGAAGTCCATGGAGTGGAAGATCAAGCGTGAGACCAACGACGACCTGCGTCAGAAGTTTGTTGACCAGACCGTTAAGCAGATCGAGGTACTGGGTCTGGAGCATCCGGACAAAAACCTGAAGTGGAACGAAGAGCGTGGCCACTACGATAGCAGCGACCTGAACTGGGACGAGTTCTGGAGCGTTATCAACGGTAACGGTCACTGCAACCGTGAACGTATCGAACACCACGTTGCTGCTCACGAAGAAGGTGAGTGGGTACGTGACGCCATTGCGGCATACAACGAAAAGAAACGCGCTAAAAAAGCGCAGAATGCGGCGTAAGAGGGGACCTGATAATGACTAAGCCAACTGAAAAACTGGAACTGTTTGAAGTATTTGTTCGTTCCAAGCGCGGTCTGGACCACAAGCATGTTGGAAGCCTGCACGCCGAAGATCACGAACAGGCACTGGAATACGCCCGTGACTGCTATACCCGTCGTAGCGAAGGCGTGAGCCTGTGGGTTGTTAAATCCAGCGACATCTGTGCCTCTCAGGAAGATGATGCGGATTGCTTCTACGATCCGAACGACGACAAGCCGTACCGCCATGCGACTTATTACGTCCTGCCCGATCCCGTTAACAACATGTAATTGGCATTCACGGGATAGATTGAGGAGACAAGTAATGAGTGATGCAATCAAAGCGGCAACGCTGGAATACGCCACCCGTCTGGGTGATGACTCTGTAGTACTGGGTCACCGTATCTCTGAATGGGTCAGCTACGGCCCGTTCCTGGAAGAAGATATTGCCTACGGCAACGTGGCGCTGGACTACATCGGTCGCGCCCGCATGTTTTACACCTATGCAGCCGAGCTGGCTGATGATGGCCGCACCGAAGATGACTTCGCTTATATGCGCAGTGATCGTGAATACCGCAACCTGCTGCTGATGGAAATGCCGAAAGGTGATTTCGCCTACTCGCAGGTACGTCAGCTGTTCGCAGACGTGTACTACACCCTGGTACTGCCGCAGCTGCTGCATTCCAAGGATGAAACCCTGTCTGCCATTGCGGCCAAGGGTATCAAGGAAACCAAATATCACCTGCGTCGCAGCCGTGAATGGGTTCTGCGTCTGGGTGACGGTACCGAAGAAAGTCACAAGCGTACGCAGAAAGCGGTCGATTCACTCTGGGGCTACACCCATGAGCTGTTCGACATGGACGAAACCGAACAGATGCTGGCCGACGCCGGTATCGCGGTGGACGTGTCCAAGCTGCGTGACGAGTGGCACAAAATGGTCAGCGACATTCTCACCGAAGCGACACTGACAGTACCTGAAGATAGTTGGGCTGTGCGTGGTGGCCGTACCGGTTATCACACTGAAAATCTGGGTCACATGCTGACCGAGATGCAGATTACGCACCGTTCTTACCCGGGTTGCCAGTGGTAAGCGCAAGCTGCCAGGAATAAGAATCATGAATGAAATCTCACTGATGCCAGAAGAGCAGTACCAGCGCCTCCAGCAGCGCAACGCCGCTGAGGTGAAGGAGCTTTGGGACCTGCTCGATCAAGTTAAGGATCCTGAAGTGCCGGTACTGAGCATTTGGGATCTGGGGATCTTGCGTGATGTCGAGCGTGACGGTGACCGCATTGTGGTCACCATCACCCCGACATACTCGGGTTGCCCGGCGATGAACACCATTACCGATGATGTTATTGCGGCGCTCAAGGCCAACGGCTACGACGACGTTGAGGTGAAAACCAAACTGTCGCCGGCCTGGAGCTCCGAGTGGATGTCGCCGGAAGGGCGGCGCAAGCTGCGCAACTACGGTATCGCGCCGCCTGAAGATGCCGAGCTGGATGAGGACGGTCTGACGCCGGACGCTCATGCCCAGTGTCCGCATTGCGGATCACGCGACACCCGCAGAATCAGTGAGTTTGGCTCCACCGCCTGTAAGGCGCTGTTTCAGTGCAATGACTGCAATGAGCCTTTTGACTATTTCAAAAAGATATAAGGTGAAGCAATGTCTGACACCAATTTCTACACGCTGAAAATTGCCGAAGTGCAGCCGGAAACCGATTCGGCCATCAGCGTGACCTTTGCTGTACCGGAAGAGCTGACCGAGAAATTCAACTTCATCCAGGGCCAGTTTCTGACCCTGCGTGCCATGATCGACGGTGAAGATGTCCGTCGTTCCTACTCCATCTGCTCCGGTGTGACCGACGGCAAGATGCGTGTTGGCATCAAGCGTGTCGATGGCGGCAAGTTCTCCAACTACGCCAACGACCACTTCAAGCCGGGCATGGATATTGAAGTGATGCCGCCGCAGGGTAGCTTCTACACCGAGCTGAAGCCGGACAACGCGAAGAACTACATGTGCATCGCCGCCGGTTCCGGTATCACGCCGATGATCTCCATCATGAAATCCGTGCTGGACATCGAACCGAACAGCCGCGTGACCCTGATCTACGGTAACCAGCGTTCCAACACAGTAATGTTCAAAGACGAACTGAACTTCGTCAAGAACCGTTACTTGGATCGCTTCCAGTGGATCAACATCATGGACTATGAAGACCAGGGTGCTGACCTGCTGAATGGCCGTATCGACAACAAGAAAGGCTACGCACTGCAGAAAGCCGGTTTGATCGATATCAAGAACACCGATGAAGCTTTCATCTGTGGTCCTGAAGCGATGATGACCGAAGTGTCTCGCGGTTTCCGTATGGAAGGTCTGAGCGACGACCAGATTCACTACGAACTCTTTGCCAGCTCTTCCGCCGATGCCCAGGCGACTCTGGAAAAAGCCCAGGCGCGTGTGGCTCAGTACGGTGAAGAGAAGATGAGCAAGGTTACCGTCGTTGCCGATGGTCGCTCTGTCATGTTTGATCTGGCCACCGTGGGTCAGAACATCCTGGATGCCGGTATGGATGTGGGCATGGACCTGCCTTACTCCTGTAAGGGCGGTGTCTGCTCCACCTGTAAATGTAAGCTGGTGAAAGGTGAAGTGGAGATGGATATCTCTCACGGTCTGGAGCCGCACGAAATCGAAGCCGGTTACGTGCTTAGCTGCCAGGCGCACCCGATCTCTGACGAGGTCGTTCTGGACTTTGACCAGCGCAACTGATTGCTCTGCAAGACCCGCAAAAGCCCGACTTCGGTCGGGCTTTTTTATATCTAGCGGATTCTGAAAGGCGTTATTCTGTTGCCTGCTCTGCCTGCTCTGCCTGCTCTGCCTGCTCTGCCTGCTCTGATTCCGGAGCGATAACAGTGGCGCTATTAATCACAATGGGTGTTACGGGTACATCGCGGTATCTTCCCCGTGTGCCGGTTTGCGTTTTGCTGATCGTATCGACGACGTCCATTCCCTCGGTTACCTTGCCGAACACCGTATAACCGGGACGACCCGGAACGCCATCGAGGCGGCGGTTATCAGCCGTGTTAATGAAGAACTGGGACGTGGCGCTGTTGGGGTCACGGGTACGGGCCATGGCAATGGTGCCGCGGCGGTTGCTCAGCTGGTTGGTGGACTCATGCTTGATCGGGTCCCGTGTATCCAGCTGCTGCATATCGGGTGTGAACCCGCCGCCCTGAATCATGAAGCCGGGAATGACGCGGTGAAAGATCAGACCGTCGTAGTGGCCATCCTCAACATACTGGACAAAGTTATTCACGGTGATAGGGGCTTTTTCGGCATTCAGTTCCAGCTGGATTACGCCGACACTGGTATCCAGTCTGATCTCTACTGCGGGTTCGGGCGCTGCGTATGCCAGGCTTCCAGTGAATAGGGACGTTGCCACCAGCAGCGTCGCAGTGAGATTTTTTGTCATTGGTTGACTCCTTTTAGCGTCAAAATATACGGGGCGCTGTGTTAATCTATAAAAAATTCTCAGGCCTTATATGCTTAGGCTAGCATGTTGGCACGTATGGCATATATGTGCTTGAGTGTAATTCAGCTGCGTACTTCGGCGTAGCCCTTGAGCGCGTATAACCGGCCTCATTGTTGGGAGTCAGTATGACGGATGTGAACATGCCTGAGCAGAGTGCCATTGGATGTGCTGGCTGCAAGCAACCTTTGGACTTTGATTTTACCTTCGCCTTTCAGCCGATTGTGGATGTTGCCAAGGGTGAGGTGTATGGCTACGAGGCGTTGGTAAGAGGCAAGGCCGGTGAAGGCGCCTTGGAGGTTTTGTCCAAAGTAACCGACGACAACCGCTATGCCTTTGACCAGGCCTGTCGCGTGAAGGCGATTGAACTGGCTGCCCGTTTGGGATTGAAGCAGAAACTCAGCATCAATTTCCTGCCCAATGCGGTCTATTCACCTGAGCACTGTATCCGCAGCACGCTCAAGGCTGCACGAGACTATGGTGTGCCCGCTGAGCAGATCATGTTTGAAATTACCGAGTCCGAACGTGTCCACGACACGGCACACCTGACGCGAATCTTTGAATACTATCGTGCTCAGGGGTTTGTCACGGCCCTGGATGACTTCGGCGCGGGGCATGCAGGTTTAAACCTGTTGGCGGGCTTCATTCCACATATCCTCAAAATTGACATGGAGCTGGTCCGAGGGATTGACCACCTGGAAGTGAAGCAGGTGATTATGGATGGTCTGTTGGAGATATGTACCCGGTTGGGTATCACCCTCTTGGCCGAAGGCGTGGAGACCCGCGAAGAGATGGAATACTTCCGTACACGCGGAGTGCGCCTGATGCAGGGGTACTATTTTGCCAAGCCTGGCTTTGAAGCACTGCCGCTGGCTGATACTGGTCTGTGAAATAATTCTGAACACTGTTTAAAAAAAGATTGACCTGGCTTGGGCTGCCTGATTATTATCCTTCACATAATAATTGAACAGTGTTCATTAAGGAGAGGCAGATGGCCAGGCGAAATGATCATACACGCGAGGAGTTGCGTGAACTGGCGCTGGAAGCGGCAGAGCATATCGTTCAGACACAAGGTGTAGAGGCGCTCAGCACCCGCAAGGTTGCAACCGCAATTGGATATTCAGTCGGGTCATTGTATTCGGTGTTCAGCAACCTGGATGACCTCTGCTGGCAGCTCAATACACGTACCCTCACCGAGTTACTGGAAGAGTTGGAGCGCCAGCAGGCAGAAGAGCCCAAAGCCTGTTTGCATGCCTACGGTCTTATCTACCTGCAATTTGCCCAACGTCACCCCGAGCGGTGGCGTTTGCTGTTCGAACACCGCTCACCTGAAGGCAAACAGATGCCAGATGCGCTTGAAACGCAGATTGCGACCCTGTTTTCCTATATTGATCGCTGTCTTGGAACCCTGTTTCCTGCCTGGTCTGCTAATGAGCTTGCGCTGCGTGCCAGGACCGTCTGGAGTGGTGTTCACGGCATTGCCCAACTTCAGCTGGGCGACAAGTTGTTCCTTCAAGAGCCTGACGGCGCCACCCAGATGCTGGCACTGCTGATTGATGGTCTGCTTAAGGGCTGGCAGCAGGAGGGAGAGTGTCATGCTTGAACTTCTCCGTATACGTGGTTTCCTGCCCTTTATCCTGATTGCGTTTATCAATGCATTTGTGGACCTGGGCCACAAGATCATTATCCAGAACACCCTGTTCAAGGCCTATGACGGCGATCTTCAGGTCATGCTGACAGCTGTCGTGAATGGCCTGATTCTGCTGCCCTTTATTCTGCTGTTTACTCCTGCCGGCTTCATTTCGGACCGTTATGCCAAGCCTCGTGTCATGAAAGCTGCCGCCTGGGGGGCGGTTGTTATCACCGGTTTGATTACGCTCTGCTACTACAACGGCTGGTTTGTCACCGCCTTTGGCCTGACGTTTGTTCTGGCCGTGCAAAGTGCGCTCTATTCCCCGGCCAAATATGGCTTTATCCGCGAGCTGGTGGGGCAGGAGCGCCTCAGTGAAGGCAACGGCTGGATGCAGGCCACCACCATGGTGGCGATTCTGAGTGGTATCGTCGCCTTTTCCGCCATGTTTGAAGCCCGTTTTGATGCCCAAACGGCACGCGTACCAGGCGAGGTGCTGCAACAGATCGCACCGCTGGGTTTTCTGCTCGTGCTGGGTGCCGTGCTGGAGCTGGTGTTGGCCTATCGTCTGCCGCAGAAGCCGGCGCGCAGGCCGGACCTGAAGTTCAGCATGCGCGACTATGTAACGACGCGAAGCCTGCGCCGCAATATGCGGATGCTGGTGGCCAAGCCGGGGATTATCCAGTCCATTATTGGTCTGGCACTGTTCTGGTCGATCAGTCAGGTAATGCTGGCCGTGTTCCCGGCTTATGCCGAAGTGACCTTTGCTGAAGACAATACCTTTGTCATCCAGGGGGTTATGGCACTGGCCGGTATCGGCATCATGCTCGGTTCCATACTGGCAGCGCGCCTGTCGCGGCACTATATCAATGCCGGGCTGATCCCGGTGGGGGCGATTGGCGTAGCGCTGGGACTCTGGTTGCTGCCGATGATGGAGTCGCTGCTTTGGGTTGCCCCGGTCTTCCTGTTGATCGGTATCAGTGGTTCGCTGATGACGATTCCTCTGAACGCACTGATTCAGTTCAATGCACGTGAAGATCGTCTGGGCCGTGTACTGGCCGGTAATAACCTGATTCAGAACGTGGCGATGCTCAGCTTCCTGGTCATCACGGTGCTGAGTGCCTGGCTTTCCGTAAGTGCCGAAACACTGCTCTGGGTGCTGGTGGTCGTAGCTTGTGGCGGGGCGCTTTACTCGATAGGTCGTTTGCCTCAGGCGGCCTTGCGACTGCTGGTGTCGCTGCTGGTTCGTCGTCGCTATAACCTGAAAGTGCAGGGTTTTGAACATCTGGCGACAGTTGATGATGGCATTCTGCTGCTGGGCAACCATATCAGTTGGCTGGATTGGGCCATGATTCAGATGGCCTGTCCCAAGCATATCCACTTCGTAATGGAGCGTTCCATCTATGAGCGCTGGTATCTGCGCTGGTTTATGGATCTGTATGGTGTGATCCCGATCTCCAAGGGTCGTGCGCGTACTGCCATGCAGGAGGTGCGTCGTCTGCTGTCAGAAGGCAAAGTGGTTTGCCTGTTCCCCGAGGGCGCCATCAGCTATACGGGTCAGCTGGGTGAATTCAAGCGCGGCTTCGAGCGGATTGTGCGCCAGGAAGAGGGGGAGTCCCTGCAGGCCCATATCGTACCCTTCTATCTGCGTGGGCTCTGGGGCAGCCGTTTCTCTCGCTCCAGCGAACGTTTGCAGAGCAGTGAAGGCAGCCGCCTGAAACGTGATGTTATCGTCTCGTTCGGTGAAACCATGCCGATTGAAAGCACGGCTGCCGAGGTAAAACAACAGGTGCTGGCGCTCTCGGTACATGCCTGGAA
Source organism: Marinobacterium stanieri (assembly GCF_900155945.1). Taxonomy (GTDB): domain Bacteria; phylum Pseudomonadota; class Gammaproteobacteria; order Pseudomonadales; family Balneatricaceae; genus Marinobacterium; species Marinobacterium stanieri. Next base: position 191,579 of record NZ_FTMN01000002.1, on the reverse strand, counting down.
TGAATACACTGATAGCCTGGATACGCTGCCGCAGGCCTTCATCCGTACCGCCAAGGCGGCACCGACCGAATGGGCATTGACGGACCTGAATGGCCCTGTGCTGAATCATCGTCGGCTGCTGACCGCCACAATTCTGTTCAGTCGTCGCATGCGCCGTATCGAGGAGCAGAACCTGGGCCTGTTACTGCCTACGGCAGCGGGTGGTGCCATTGCCAATATGGCCGCGATGATGGCGGGCAAGACCGTGGTCAACCTGAACTACACGGCGTCTCAGGCGTCTCTGCTGAGCGCCATTGAGCAGGCCGAAATCAAGACGCTGGTTACATCCAGTCGCTTCCTCAAGAAGCTGGAGCAGCGGGGTGTCTGCCTGCAGGAGTTATTGGACCGGGTTGAAGTCATCGAGCTGGAAGAGGTCAAGGCCGGTATTGGCAAACTGGAATCGGTCCTGACACTGGCTCAGAGTGTCCTGATGCCTGAGTTTCTGTTGCGTTGGCGCTACGGCGGCAAGGCAGCACTGGATGATACGGCGGCCATTCTGTTTTCGTCGGGCAGTGAAGGCAGTCCCAAGGGTGTGATGCTCAGTCACCGCAACATGATGGCGAACCTGAAGCAGATCTCGGCAGTACTTAACGTGCGGGAAGATGACTGTATTCTGGCGACCTTGCCGCTGTTCCATGCCTTTGGCCTGACGGTCACCTGCATGCTGCCGCTGGTTGAGGGTATCCCGCTGGTGTGTCATCCGGACCCGACCGACGCTGTGAATATCGGCAAGGCGGCGGCTCGCTACCGCGCCACGATCACGTGTGGCACCAGTACCTTCCTCAATCTCTACATGCGTAATCGCAAGGTGCATCCGCTGATGTTCGAATCCCTGCGTGTCGTCGTGGCCGGGGCTGAGAAGTTGTCACCCACGGTCAAGCAGAACTTTGAAGGCAAATTCAAGGTGCCGGTGGTGGAAGGCTACGGCTGTACCGAAACCACGCCCGTGGCCGGGGTCAATCTGCCGGATCATCTGGATACCCAGTGGTGGAATGTCCAGATCGGTGAGCGCGCCGGAACGGTAGGGATGGCATTGCCGGGCTCCATGTTCAGGATTGTTGACCCCGAGACGCTGGAGCAATTGCCAACGGGTGAAGACGGCCTGATTTTGCTGGGCGGAAGCCAGATTATGAAAGGCTATCTCAACAACCCGGCGAAAACAGACGAGGTTGTGGTCGAGCTGGATGATCTGCGCTGGTACAAAACCGGAGACAAGGGGCATCTGGATGAGGATGGATTCCTGACCATAGTCGATCGTTACTCCCGTTTTGCCAAAGTCGGGGGGGAGATGATCTCCCTGGGTGCCGTCGAAACCGAACTGAGACGTGTCCTCGGCGATGAGCAACCTCTGGCTGCAGTGGCAGTGCCGGATGAAAAGAAAGGCGAACGTATTCTGCTGCTGATCGAAACGGATGACACCGCAGCTGTCGAAGCCGCATTGCGAGCTTCTGATATCGCGCCATTGATGCGCCCTGCGGCCATCTACAAGGTTGATGAGGTGCCTGTTTTGGGCAGTGGCAAGCCGGACCTGGCATCAGCCAAGCGTTTGGCGCTGGAACTCAATGCAGGATCTAAGGCATAATTCCGAGTAAATTGGTTGGTTATAGTTTTGGGTGATACTGAGGAGTCGCTATGGCGGATTTGAGTACAGACCAGGTGCTGGCAGCACTGGAAGGCTTTGTAGATGCAGAGCTGGGTCAAGGCCTGGTCGAGGCCGGTTGCGTAGAGAACCTGCAGGTTGACGCAGGTCGTATTCAGCTGGAATGTGTATTGCCCTTTGCCTGCGGTAGCCGTCATGCAGCGCTGAAAGCGGAACTGGAAACGCTGCTGAAGCAGTCTTTTCCGTCTGTTAGCGTTGAGGTGCAGGTGTCCCAGCGCATTGATGCGCACCCCAGCGCCAAGAAACTGCCCGGTCTTGCTGGCGTGCGCAATATCATAGCGGTCGCCTCCGGCAAGGGCGGGGTAGGTAAATCGACTACCACCGTAAACCTGGCCCTGGCCTTGGCGGCTGAGGGTGCGCATGTGGGTATTCTTGATGCTGATATCTATGGCCCCAGCCAGGGCATGATGCTGGGTGTTGCGGAAGGTGAGCGACCAGAGACGGCGGAAGAAAAGTACTTCCGTCCTATTGAGCGTCACGGCATTCAATCCATGTCCATGAGCTATCTGGTGGATGAGAACACGCCTATGGTGTGGCGGGGGCCAATGGTGAGCGGTGCCATGCAGCAGCTGCTGAATCAGACGCTGTGGCAGGATCTGGATTACCTGTTGATCGACATGCCCCCGGGTACCGGTGATATTCAGCTGACTCTGGCGCAGCGGGTGCCGGTGACGGCGGCCATCATCGTCACAACGCCTCAGGATATTGCACTGCTGGATGCGAAAAAGGGCATTGAGATGTTCCGTAAGGTGGATATCCCTGTCCTTGGGGTGGTGGAGAACATGAGCGTGCATATCTGCTCCAATTGTGGCCATGAAGAGGCGCTGTTTGGAGCAGGTGGTGGTGAGCGCATTGCTGATGACTACGATACTGAGCTGCTGGGGCAGCTGCCGCTGGCGCTGGCGATTCGAGAACAGACGGATGCAGGCAAGCCGACGGTGATTGCAGAGCCGGACAGCAGCCACGCCCAGCGTTACCGCGAAGTGGCGCGCAAGGCCGGTGCGCTGTTGGCAAAAAAAGTTCAGTCAGCCGGGAACTCTATCCCCAATATTGCAGTCGAACTTGATTAGTACAGCGAGATGAAAATTTCCCGCCCCGGTGTCCGCACCGGGGCGGTTTTTTTTGTGCAAATCCGTTAGAATAGCCGGCTGCATTCACAATAGATCACATCAGGGTGACAGGAATTATGGGAATCAAGTCGGATAGCTGGATCCGTCGTATGGCGGATGAGCATGGCATGATCGAGCCGTTCGAATCGGGCCAGGTGCGTCGTGAAAATGATCAGCCGATCGTTTCCTATGGCACTTCCAGCTATGGCTATGACGTCCGCTGCGCTGACGAATTCAAGATTTTCACCAACATCAACTCCTCCATCGTTGACCCCAAGAGCTTCGATGAAGGCAGCTTTGTGGATGTGAAATCGGATGTCTGCATCATCCCGCCCAACTCGTTTGCTCTGGCGCGTACCGTAGAGTACTTCCGTATTCCGCGTGATGTACTGACCATCTGCCTTGGCAAAAGCACCTATGCGCGTTGCGGCATTATCGTTAATGTCACGCCGCTGGAACCTGAGTGGGAAGGGCATGTGACCCTGGAGTTCTCCAACACCACGCCGTTGCCGGCACGCATCTACGCCAATGAGGGTGTCGCCCAGATGCTGTTCCTCGGTGCCGATGAGGTGTGTGAAACCTCCTATCGGGATCGTAATGGCAAGTATCAGGGGCAAACCGGTGTGGTTGTTCCACGCACCTGAACATTTCACTTCACGTACGTCGGATTTTCATGATTTTCAAACCTGACCTAGAACAGATTAATGCCTTCTGGCAGCGTCTGGAGCAGACGCTCGATCAATTGCTGAAAAGTCAGCAAGGGGCGCAGTTCGACGCCGAAAACCTGCTGAACACTTACCGTGACAGCTTGATGAAGATCGATCGCAACCTGACCTTCCACTTCGAGCAAGAGCACGAGGAAGGCCCGGTCGAAATGATTTTCGGCTGTGATGGTTACCCGGAATCGATCCATTCTGTTCTCAGTCTGGTCGGAGCGGCACCTGAGCTGAGTGGTATCAGCGTACGCGCCTTCAACCACCGTCATGACCCGGTCCCGTCCTGCGTCAATATGGGCGATGAGTACTGCGACATCGAAGATTTCTGGTGTGCGGTCAAGGTCGTCAACGGCAAGATGCAGTTGACCATCTATTTGCAGGATGCGCCCAAGATTCTGGAAATGGATCCCCGCGTTGAAGCCGTGATGATTTTCATGGACGCGTTGATCGGCGAATATGAGCTGATGACCCGTATCTGGGCGCTGGACTGGTGCGATCTACCCAAGGATCCGGTTGATTTCGGCCTGATTCCGCTGAGTCAGTTGCGTTCGGCGTTTGACAAACTCAAAGATGACGTAAAACCTGTGGGTATTACGCTTCACTGATTATCTATTCGACTGCCCGAGGTATCGATGAGCCAGTTGCTTGCAGACCTGATGGATCGAGTGCGTCAGCGCTACGTGCGTGCCATGCAGGATAATGGTCAACATGAGCCTTACCTGACCGCTCACCGTGTCTGTCAGTCGATGCTGCAATTGTCGCCAGCAGAGCTGTCAGAGCTGGTGGCTGAAGATCCCAAGCTTCTCTCGGCGCGCGCCAGTGAGCTGGTGGAAGACCCTGCCGAGATTGAAAACCCCAGTGTCGGGGTGATTATCTGCAGTAATATTTGTGCTGCGGCCATTGAAGGCCTGCTGGCCGTTGCCGTCAATCGGGAATGGCTCGGTGTAGATGAAGAAGACCGTATTCTGGTAGATGCCTGGGAGCTGGATAATGTGCCCGAAGTGCGCAGTGTCGATTACAGTCAGGTGGATGGCCCGAATCTGGACAAGCCGGGCAACAGCCAGTTGAGCATCATGTTCAACGCGGCTGAAAGCGAATATCTCAAGCGTCTGGCTGAAGCGGCCCACGATGCTTATCAGTTGGCGTTGCAGGTATCGTCCGATTACGTCGTGTTCGCCCCTGAAGACCTGGCACCCTTGATTGCCGAAAACCCGCTCCTGCTGGGGCTGCGTGGTGATGGGCTGGTTGATGAAGAGCTGTTTGAAGGTGACCCGCCTGCCGGGCTGATCATCAGTGCGCATCTAACCGAAATGCTGTTGCAGCAGTTGCTGGAGCGGGCACAGGATGAAGGTGCACTGGCACTGGATAGCTCAGGTCAGGTGATTATTCCCGAGACGGAAGACGACAACCCCACACTGCATTAAGACAGTTGCCAGAACATTTCGAGTATAAAAAAGGGCTGATTAATCAGCCCTTTTTTGTGTCCGTTGTTTGTCATCCAGTCAGTTGGTTTTCAGCCACTCATCCAGAGCGTAGAGGTCATCCGGGCTCAGGGTGCCCAGCTGCAGTTTGAAACCGAACAGGGTGGATACGTGGTTGATACGCGCGGACGCATAGTCAAAACGTGCCTGGTACAGTGCCTGTTCGGCCTGCAACACATCGACCACGTTACGGGTACCAACATTGAAGCCTTCTTCAGTCGCACGCAGAGCGGTTTCCCGGGATTTGATGCTCTGAAGGCGTGCCTTCACGCTTTGCGCGCTGGTCTGCAGGTCGCGCAGCAGTGAGCGTGTGTTCTCAGTCACGGCGCGATACTGGTCTTCACGGTCGTAACGGGCTGCATTCAGGCCCTGCTCTGCCTGACGTACCTGAGAGCTGGTCGCGCCGCCGGAATAGATCGGCATGCTGAAGGTCAGGGCTACGGCACTGGCATCATCCCAATCCTGCTGCTGGAATTCGGACTCTGTGTAGCCATAACGGGCTTCAAACTGCAGCTTCGGGTGGTGTCCCGAGCTGGCAATCTTGGCATCACGACGGCTGATGTCGACGCCCAGTTCACTCAGTTTCAGTTCCAGGTTGCCATCACGTGCTTTTTCCAGCCAGGGTGCAGGCTCACGCGGTGTGATCGGTGTGATCGGATAATCTTCACGCAGAGGGTCCACGGCGGTGATAGTGTTGCCGGTCAAGCGCTCCAGTGCTTCATAGCTGTTGGCCAAGGCGCCTTCAGCATCAATGCGCAGGACGACGGCATTATCGAAGGACGCCTGAGCTTCCTGCACATCGGTGATGGCAATCAGGCCAACTTCGAACTGGGCATTCACCTGATCCAGGCGGCGCTGCAGGGCGCGTTCCTGGGCCTGTGCGGTATCCAGTGCGCTATTGGCATTGAGTACGCTCAGGTAGGCGTTCACCGTACGCAAAATGAGCTGCTGCTGAGCCAGGTCAAAGCTGAGCTGGGCCTGCTCGGTGACGATTTTACTGCGCTGATAACCCTGCCAGGCGGTGGTATCAAACACCGGTTGAACCAGAGATACCTGCCAGGCGCGGTCGCCGGCTTCCTGGTCAAGCAGGCCGCTGTCTGACTGGGTCAGGCTGCCGCCAGCATTTACCTGGGGCAACAAGGCGGCACGGCCCTGAGGCAGCGCTTCCTGACCCGCAAGGTAGGATGCTTCGGCAGATTTCAATTGCGGGTCATTTTCCAGGGCCTGTCGGTACAGGTCTGCCAGTGCAGCGGCCTGCGCCTGAGGCGCGGCCAGGGCGCCCGCAATCAGAACGGGTATAAGTTGTTTCTTGAGATTTTTCACGTTGCAATATTTCCCATTATCGATGTGCAGGGTCAGGCTCGACCTGAACAAAATTACGTTTACCGAAATAACTATAGACGGTTGGGATGACGAAAAGCGTCAGCAGGGTGCCGAACATCATGCCGCCTACGATAACCCAGCCGATCTGCTGGCGTGATTCGGCACCGGCTCCCAGTGCCATGGCCAGTGGCATTGCGCCCAGTACGGTCGCGCCAGTTGTCATCAGGATCGGGCGTAGTCGCAATGAAGCCGCTTCAACCACCGCTTCTTGCACAGCCATGCCGCGGTCCTGCAACTGGTTGGCAAACTCAATGATCAGAATGCCGTGTTTGGTAACCAGACCAATCAGCGTAATCAGGCCGATCTGGCTGTAAATGCTGAGTGAACCGCCGGAAAAATGCAGGGCAACCAGTGCGCCTGCCAGCGCGGGCGGAACAGCCAGCATGATGATGAGCGGGTTTTTGAAGCTCTCGAACTGAGCCGCAAGCACCAGGAAGATAAAGATCAGTGCCAGACCAAAGGTGACCTGCAGGGTGTTGCTGGACTCCTTGAACTCACGGGACTGGCCGGCGTAGTCGAACATGGCATCAGGGGCGATCTCCTTGAGGCTCTGTTCCATGAACGTCAGCGCTTCACCCAGGCTATAGCCGGGAGCCAGCATAGCCTGAATCTTCACCGCCTTGAGTTTGTCGAAGTGGTTCAATTCCTTGGCCGTGATGGTCTCGTCTACGGTCACCAGGTTGGCCAGCTGGATCATTTCGCCCTGATCACCGCGTACGTAGAGGTCGGTCAGATCGCCAGGGACGCGTCGATCACTGTCTTCTACCTGCAAAATGACGTCATACTGCTCGCCATCCTGCTTGTAGCGTGTCAGTTCTCGACCTGCCATGAAGGTTTCCAGCGCGCGGCCCATTTCGTTCACGTTGATGCCAACATCGGACACCTTGTCACGGTTCAGGTTAACGCTGAGCTCGGGCTTGTTCAGTTTCAAGTCCGTATCCGGCTGAGCCAGCCCGGGGTTTTCCGCCATTTTCGCCAGCATCTGGCCAGCGATGGCGTTCAGCTCTTCATAGTCACGGGTGGTCTTGATAATGAATTCAACCGGGCGTGAAATGATGCTCTGACCCAGAGAGGGCGGGTTCATGCCGAAGCTCATGTTACCGGTAACGCCACCGTACAGCTGGGGTGTCAGGCTTTCGGTGATCGCTTGCTGCTTGCGAGTGCGCTCATCCCAGTCCTGCAAGCGGATGAAGGTCAGCGAGTTGGTTTCGCTGGGGAAGCCGGTTACGCCGAAGTAATGGGTCGCTTCAGGTACCTGGCTGACAATTTCTTCCACCTGCTGTGCATAGCGGTCAACATAGTCAACGGAAGAGCCTTCCGGCGAGATGGAGAAGGTCATGATGGTGCCGCGGTCTTCTACCGGAGCCAGCTCCTGTGGCAGTTGCTGGTAGAAGTAGTAACCGGTGCCAGCGCTTGCTGCCAGCAGAATGATGGCAAGCAGGCGAGAGCGCAGTACCCGCTTCAGCAGGGCGTGGTAGGCATTGCTCAGCCCGTTCAGCCAACCTTCAATCAGATTGAACGCGGCGCTGTGGCGCGTTTCATGGCGCAGCAATCGCGAGCACAGCATGGGGGACAGCGACAGGGCGATAAACGTTGATACCACCACTGAACCCGCCAGCGTCAGTGAGAACTCGGTAAACAGCTTGCCGGTACGCCCGGTGCTGAAGGCAACAGGAACGAATACAGCCACCAGCGTTGCGGTCGTGGCAATAACGGCAAAGCCGATCTCCTTGGCGCCCTTGAACGCGGCCTGTATCGGGCTCAGGCCTTCTTCCACGTGGCGGTAGATGTTCTCCAGCATCACGATGGCATCATCCACCACCAGGCCGATGGCCAATACCAGTGCCAGCAGGGTGAGGGTGTTAATGGAGAAGCCCATCAGCGCCATCATGGCAAAGGCACCAATCAGTGAAAGCGGAATGGTAACCACCGGGATCAGTGTCGCCTTGAGGTTGCGCAGGAAGAAGAAAATAACCAGTACCACCAGTACCCCGGCCTGCCAGAGCGTGGTGAATACGGATTTGATTGACTCCTCGATAAACAGGGAAGAGTCATAGGCAACCTTCACGTGCATCCCTTCAGGCAGGCTTTGCTCAATTTCAACGAGCATTTCCCGTACTTCCGAGGAGACGTCCAGAGGGTTGGCGGTTGACTGCTTGATGACGCCCAGCGCAACGGCAGTATCGCCATTGAAGCGCGCGATATTGCGTTCGGATGCCGGGGCGATCTCCACGTTGGCAATATCACGTACACGCACCGGATAACCGTTGTCATTGCGGATGATGATGCGCTCGAACTCTTCAACCGTGTTCAAATCGGTTTGTGCCAGTACGGTAAATTCACGGTCGCGGCTTTCGATGCGGCCGGCCGGAATTTCCACGTTCTGTGAGCTGAGGGCTGATTCAATATCCTGGGGTACGATCTTGTAGGCCGCCATTTTCTGCGGGTCCAGCCAGATCCGCATGGCATAGCGGCGCTCGCCGGCCACCATGACGCTGGCGACACCGGGGACGGTTTGCAGTGGATCCTTGACGCGGTTTTCAGCGTACTCGGTGACGGCCATGGTGTCGTGAATCTCGGAAGACAGGGCCAGCCAGATAATTGGCTGGGCGTCGGCTTCCGATTTGGCGATGACCGGCTCGTTGATATCGTCGGGCAGGTCCCCGCGTGCACGGCCTACACGGTCGCGCACTTCACTGGCGGCGTCGTCCGGGTCACGCTCAAGGTCAAAGGTGACCGAGATCTGGCTGGATTCCGAGCGGCTGACCGAGGTGATGTAATCAATCCCTTCAATGCCGGACAGGGAGTCCTCGATGATCTTGGTGACCTGGCTTTCGATAATCGAAGCGCTGGCACCGGGATACACGGTTTCCACCGAGATGATGGGAACATCGATCTTGGGATACTCACGCACGGTGAGACGATCGTAGGCGATCAGGCCTAACAGCAATACCAGCATGCTCAGCACGGAGGCGAGCACGGGGCGTTTTATGCTGACGTCGGAGAGAATCATGCGTCCTTGCCTGTTTCAGACTGGGGGAAAATAGGGGTAATCGGCATACCGGGGTGCAACTTCTGGTGGCCGGCGGTGACCACGACAGCGCCCGGCTTGATACCGGTCAGGATCTGCACATCACCGTAACGGCGGGCACCGGTGGTGACCGGAACCAGCTGAACCTGCTGCTGTTCGTCCATCTGCATGACCAAGGTGGTGTCGCCATCCAGAATGAGTGCCTGTTCAGGCACCATCAGAGCCTGGTCATCACTGCCGGTGGGGATCACAATGCGCACAAACAGACCGGGCTTTAGTATGCCGCCAGTGTTGGGGACACGGGCGCGGAGACTGATATTGTGGCTGTCCGGGTTGGCTGATGGCGCGATAGCGTAGACTTCGCCTTCCAGTTGCTGGCCATCGAGCGCATCCACGCTCAGGTGGATGGTCTGCCCGGTGCGTAACATGCTCAGGTGGCGCTCGGGTACACTGAATTGCACCTTCAGGCTTTCAGTATCGGCCAGTTCAACCAGTGGCTGCCCCACGTTGACAAAGTCACCCGGGCTCACCTGTCGCAGGCCGATAGTACCGGAGAAGGGGGCTCGCACGGTCATTTTATCCAGGCGAGTCTGGGCCAGCGCCAATTCAGCCTGGTCGGCTTCCAGTTGTGCCAGTGTGGTGTCGCGTTGGGTTTGTGAGCCAACGCGTTTCTGCAGCAGGCTTTCAGCGCGCTCGTACTCGAGCTGGCTCAAACGAACGCGGGCTTTCACCTGTTGCAGAGTCGCCTGGTAAATAGCGCTATCGAGTTTGAAAAGCGGTGTGCCTGCGGCGACTTTCTCGCCTTCGTTAAACAGGATTTCACTGATACGGCCGCTTTGCTCAGGGCTGAGGGTGACTGCTTCATTAGCTTCGAGGACGCCAACAGCGCTGATGCTGCTCTCCAGGCGCTGTGCTTCAACACGCACGACCTCTGCCGGCAAGCCCGAGGGTTTGCCGGCATCTGCATCTTCTTCAGCCATCAGGGGGCTGCTGGCCAGTGCCAGACTTATCACAAGTGTTTGGGTTAATCGTTTCATGTGCTGCTCTTGGGGGCTGTTGTTATCTGTTGGGCTGGCGGCAGCAAGTGCTGCCACAGCATCTCAATGGCTTGGTACAAGGGAGTCAGGCTGTCTTCCGTGCGCATGCGCAGGAGAGCACCCTGCCAGTAATCCCATATCAGTGCGGCCAGCTGGCGGGGGGAGAGATCGGTTCTGACACTTCCTTCTGCCTGGCAGGTCACCATATCTTCTTCAATCAATATCAGTACGCGTTGAATGGCCTGGCGAATCGCTTTACGAAACGCCGGTGAAGCCAGACTCATTTCGCCGGACAGGTTGGCAAGCAGGCATCCAAGGCGTTCATGCTCCTGGTCGAAATCGTCCAGCAGGCGATGAAGCATGGTTTGGATCTTGCTGGCGTGGCTGCCTGTCAGTAGCTTGAACTCGGCGTCCCAGCGATCGATTTCCAGGGCCTGGTAGTGCTCAACGACTTCGATGGCGTAGGCTTCCTTGCCACCAAAATAGTTGTAAAAGGAGCCTCGAGAGACCTGGCAGGCCTCCAGAATCATGCTGAGGCTGGTGCCATGAAAGCCATATTGCTGGAACAGGGTGTGCCCATGCTCCAGCAGGGTTTCGCGGCTGTGGGATGGCGGGCGGCCTCGACTCATAATTAAACCGATCATTCCATAAAAAGCCTATTGTAGACTCTGGACTGGTCAGTTCAATATCTTATTGTTGATAATCAACAACACTCAGTTGCTTGATTTGGCTTTTCTGAGTTGGCTATCAGCCAGCAGTAATAGCTCATCACCGCTACCGCGGGCCTGGCTCAAGGCCGCGGTGCCATAGCTGGAGTGGAATGGCTGGCCAAGTGTTTTGCTCATGCGCGCATTAATTCGCTCCAGTCGCTCATGCAGAGGAGGTGATAGATCATCATGGTGGAACAAAATGACAAACTCATCACCGCCGAAGCGGAACAGTCGGTCGCTGGCGCGGCAGATATGTCGTAAATGGTCTGCGAACTGGTGTAACACATCATCACCAGCGCGCTGGCCCTTTGACTGGTTAACGGCAGACAGGCCATCTATATCGATCATGGCCAGCAGGAAATCCTGATTATGCTCACGGTACTGGTGTTCGCACTGTTGCAGCAGGCGGTCCAGTGCTTCCCGCGTTGCCAGGCCGGTAAGGGTGTCACCGGGCAGTGTTCGGGGTTGCTCGGCTGTTTCTGTACGGCTTAACCAGGCCGTGGACAGCAGGATGCAGTGCTGAACCAGTTGCAGGCTGTTGACCAGCGGTGACGAGCCTTCGTTGGGCTTGCCCAGCCAGAAGTGGCCGAGAGGGTTGCCTGCACTGCTGTCTACTCGCAGAGCGAACCAGCTGTCTTGATCAGTTTCATCTTCGTGAATCAGGCAGGTCTCGATATTCCCTGTATAGAGCCGTGCAGCCGGGTCGCTGTCGAGGCTTAGGGTCTTGGGCGCCTGGTATTCGCCTTCACGGTAGTCACCCACGCGCACCAGGGTGTTGTCGGTACTCAGTTTGACACCCTTTGCTTCGCTCCAGCCAAGGTGGCGGGACAGAATCTCAGGCAGCGCATAGAAAGGGTCACTGCCTTGCTTGAGTTTTTCCAGCAGTGTCTGAGTCAACTTACGTGTCAGCTCAAGATCAGCAGGCGGTGCAGCCGAGATCAGGCTATAGGCCTCAACCTGTACCCGTGTGAAAACACGCCCCTCGATCAGTGTGCAGCGTCCCTGTTCACTGCAGGCCCAGTGCGCAAGTGCACGCTTTTCCGGCTTGGTGAGATGATCAAAGGCTTCGTTGTTCCACTTGGCCGAGTCGCGTTTACACACCAGTGCGGGAACAGGGCTGTTGGCAAATAGCTGAGTGAGGAGGGCGTCTTTCATGGGCAACGTACCTGTTGCAGAAAAAAAGCGCCCCGATCAGTGTCGGGGCGCGGGTGGTATCAGCTCAGGGCAGCCTTAATACGCTCAATGGCGTTCTCCAGGACGGAGAGGCTGGTGGCAAAAGAGAGGCGCATGTTACCTGGAGCGCCAAAGGCTGAGCCCGGCACCAGTGCAACACCCGCTTCCTTCAGCAGGAATTCCGCCAGAGCGATGTCATCGTCAAACTCCGCACGGGATTCGATCACCTTATGGAAGCTCGGGAAGGCATAGAAAGTGCCGTCTGCACGAATACACTCAACACCGTCGATATCATTCATGGCATTGACCACGAAATCATGGCGATGCTTGAAGGCATCAACCATCAGGCCGACGCAATCCTGCGGGCCTTCCAGGGCAGCCTGGGCCGCTACCTGGGCGATGGAGTTCGGGTTGGATGTGCTCTGAGACTGGATCTTTTTCATCGCGCCGATCAGCTTGGCCGGACCTGCCGCGTAGCCGATACGCCAGCCGGTCATGGAATAGGCCTTGGAAACGCCGTTCAGTACGATGGTGCGGTCCTTGAGTTCCGGGCAGGCGTTGACGATGTTGCAGAACGGCTCTTCAGTGAAGAGGATGTGTTCGTACATGTCGTCAGTGGCAATCAGCACGTCCGGGTACTTGTTCAGTACTTCACCCAGTGCCTTCAGTTCCGCCATGGAGTAGGCGACACCAGAAGGGTTGGATGGGCTGTTCAGTACAACCAGACGAGTTTTCTCGTTGATCGCTTCATCCAGTTGCTCCGGAGTGATCTTGAAACGCTGCTCCTGAGTTGTAGTCAGGATGACAGGTTTGCCTTCGGCTACCAGCACCATATCCGGGTAGGAAACCCAGTAAGGCGCAGGAATGACGACTTCATCACCCGGGTTCAGCAGGGCCAGAGCAAGATTGAAAAAGCTCTGTTTGCCGCCGCTGGAGACCAGAATCTGGTTGGCTTCGTACTGGAAGCCGTTCTCGCGCTCGAATTTTTCAATAATCGCCTTTTTCAGCGCGGGAGTACCATCCACGGCGGTATATTTGGTGAAACCGTCCTGAATGGCCTTGGTGGCAGCTGCCTTGATGTGCTCTGGGGTGTCGAAATCCGGTTCCCCGGCGCCCAGGCCAATAATGTCATTACCCGCGGCACGCAGTTCGGCCGCACGGTTGGTCACCGCCAGGGTGGGGGAAGGTTTGATACTGTTAACGCGGTTGGAAAGTTGCACGTCCAAGCCTTGGTCCTCTCTAAATTCGGTGCAAGGTATCCTTCAATGCATAGCCAGATGAGCATACAGCATTAGTACGCATTGCTGAACGCCTGTATGTAAAAAACCCTTAACTCTAGGGGCTTCAGGCGAGTGTTTAACCCTTCGCGGGTTAGCGCGTATACTTGCCGGTTCGTTGTCGGAGGTTAGAGATGAAGCAAAGGTTCAGGGTTCAATCGGCATTCGAGCCGGCCGGTGATCAGCCGAAGGCAATTGAGGGGCTGGTGGACGGACTGGAGTCCGGTCTGGCGGCCCAGACGCTGTTGGGTGTAACCGGGTCGGGCAAGACGTTTACGGTGGCGAACGTGGTTGCTGCTGTCCAGCGTCCAACCATCATCATGGCCCACAACAAGACCCTGGCAGCCCAGTTGTACGGGGAGTTCAAGGAGTTTTTCCCCGATAATGCCGTCGAGTACTTTGTTTCCTACTACGACTACTATCAGCCGGAAGCCTATGTGCCAGCGTCTGATACCTTCATCGAAAAAGATGCGTCCATCAATGACCACATCGAGCAGATGCGGCTATCCGCCACCAAGGCACTGCTCGAGCGTGACGATGCCATTATCGTAGCTACGGTATCGGCCATCTACGGCCTGGGTGATCCCAAGTCCTATCTGTCGATGATGCTGCACCTGGATCGTGGAGATGTGATTGATCAACGTGATCTGCTGCGGCGCCTGGCGGAGCTTCAGTACACCCGTAATGATATCGAGTTTCACCGTGGTACCTATCGTGTACGTGGCGATGTGATCGATGTGTACCCGGCTGAATCCGACAAGGATGCGATTCGCATCGAGCTGTTTGGTGATGAGGTTGATCAGATTGCCTGGTTTGACCCGCTCACCGGCGAGGTGCTGCGTAAGGTGCCGCGGGCAACGATCTACCCGAAAACGCACTATGTCACGCCCCGTGAGACCCTGCTGGAAGCGACCGAACATATAAAGGTTGAACTGCAGGAGCGGCTTAAACAGCTGCGCGACAACAACAAGCTGGTTGAGGCACAGCGCCTTGAGCAGCGAACACTGTACGACATCGAAATGATTCTGGAGCTGGGGTATTGCTCCGGTATCGAGAACTACTCCCGCTACCTCTCAGGGCGCGATCCCGGCCAGGCTCCCCCCACACTGTTTGACTATCTTCCGGATAATGCCTTGCTGGTGATCGATGAATCTCACGTCACCGTGCCGCAAATTGGTGCCATGTACCGTGGTGACCGCTCACGCAAGGAAACGCTGGTTGAATATGGCTTCCGCCTGCCGTCCGCGTTGGATAACCGGCCGATGAAGTTTGAGGAGTGGGAACGTATCTCGCCGCAGATGATCTTTGTCTCGGCCACGCCAAGCAAGTATGAAGCCGCCAATGCTCAGCAAATTGTCGAACAGGTTGTGCGTCCAACCGGCCTTGTGGACCCGGTGGTGGAAATCCGACCCGCAAGTACTCAGGTGGACGATCTGCTAAGCGAGATCAACAAGGTGGTCGCTCGCAAGGAGCGTATTGTCGTTACCGTTCTGACCAAGCGTATGGCGGAAGATCTGACCGAGTACCTGGCCGAACACAATGTGCGTGTGCGATACCTGCATTCGGATATCGATACGGTTGAGCGTGTTGAGATTATCCGCGACCTGCGCATTGGTGAGTTTGATGTCCTGGTAGGGATTAACCTGCTGCGTGAAGGTATCGACATGCCTGAGGTGGCGCTGGTAGCCATTCTTGATGCGGATAAGGAAGGCTTCCTTCGCTCCGATACCTCCATGATTCAGACCATTGGACGTGCTGCGCGTAACGTGAATGGCCGCGCAATTCTGTATGCTGACCGGATTACGGGATCCATGCAGCGTGCCATGGATGAGACCGAACGGCGTCGTGAAAAACAGCTCGCCTTCAATAAGGAGCATGGCATTACACCCAAGGGTATTCGCAAATCGGTGGCGGATATCATGGAAGGGGCACAGCAGATTCCGGGCAAACGAGGCAAGGGCTCCGTGCGCAAGGCTGCTGAGGCTGAGGGTGAATACAATGTGGATGTGGCCAAACTGTCTCCGGCAGAACAGGCGAAAATGATGGTGCGCCTTGAGGACGAAATGTACGAGGCGGCCCGTAATCTGGAGTTTGAAAAAGCAGCGGCAATCAGGGATGAGCTTGAGCGCCTGAAGCACAGCGGATAAGGAGTCCGTATGTTGGACTGGGAAATACTGCAATGGATTGTCCTGATTGTGGCAGGCTATCTGGCAGGGGTGTTGAATTCGATTGCCGGTGGCGGCTCCTTCCTGACTTTTCCCGCACTGGTATGGGCCGGCGTGCCGCCCATCATGGCTAATGCTACCAGCGCGGTCGCGGTGTTGCCGGGCTATCTGGGTGGCGCTTTGGGCTTTCGACAGGAGCTGAGTCAGCTGACCCGGCGCCAACACCTGCAGATGTCTGTGGTAGGGCTGGTCGGCGGTCTCTTGGGCGGTGCGTTGTTGCTGGTTACACCGGCAGAGCTTTTCTCGCAGGTGGTGCCGGTATTACTGCTGCTGGCCACACTGATGTTCGCTTTCGGCCAGACTCTGCTGGCGCGGATTCGGCGCAGTAACCAACCGGTGGCTTTGCTGCCGGGTCTGTTTGTTGTGGCTGTGTACGGCGGCTACTTCAATGGCGGCCTGGGCATCATGTTGCTGGCCATGTTCGCCGCAGCCGGCATGACCAATATGCTTTTGATGAATGGACTCAAGAACTGGATATCCTTCATCATATCCCTGATCTCGGTTCTGGCCTTTGCAGTGGCCGGAAAAGTACTCTGGGCCGAAGCGCTGGTAATGATGTTGGCTGCTACACTGGGAGGATATCAGGGGGCGCATCTGTCCCGTATACTGCCAGCTGTGTGGGTCAAGCGTTTTGTGGTGCTGGTGGGTCTGGTAATGACGCTGGTGTTTTTGTTGCGCTCCTGAGTGAGCCTGATAAACACCTGGAGCGGCAGAAAAGGAAAATATGGACATGTCTCGACTGCTGTCTACAGTGTTTGCGTGCTTGCTGAGCCTTTCATCCGGAGGTCTGGCGTCAGCTGCCAGTCTTAATGATTACTGGCAGCACCCGGAGTTCTATCAAGCCAACCCGGAACAGTTGCTCTGGCTGGATCAACTATCCGCAGCCGTGCGGGCAAATCCGGTACCTGTCGAATACGAACAGTCGCGCCCCATCCGTATCGGCCTTGTATATCCCTCGCACCAGTCGTCCAGCTACTGGACCAATAATGAAAAAGCCTTTCGCAAGCGCCTGCAGCAGCTGGGTATGCGCTATGAGCTGAGGGCGAGGTACACCACCCCCAGTACAGAACTCGGTGAGCAGGTCGCTCAGATACATGAACTTCTGCAATGGCAGCCGGACTACCTGGTTTACACGCTCGACTCTGTCCGCCAGAAAATGATTATTGAGCGCATGATGCTGAACCAGAACACCAAACTGATTCTGCAGAATATCACCACGCCCTTGAAAGCCTGGGGCGACCAGCAACCCTTCTTCTATTCCGGTTTTGATCATGTTGAGGGCGCCAGAAGGCTGGCCGAGTATTTGTCCCAGCGTTTCCCGGAGCAGGCACGGTATGCGGTGCTGTTTCGCGGCAAGGGCATGATCAGCCAGATGCGTGGCACAGGCTTTATCCAGTCGGTATCGGACAGGCACGAGCTGGTCGCCAGTTATTACACAGACTCCAGTCGAGAAAGTGGCAAAAATGTGGCACAGCGTCTGCTGTCCGAGCACCCTGAGCTGGACTATATCTATGCCTGCTCCACGGATGTGGCATTGGGGACACTGGATGCGCTGGAGCTGGAGGGTCAATTGGGTGAAGTCGTGCTCAATGGCTGGGGTGGTGGTGCTGAAGAGTTGGAGCAGCTGCGCCAGCATAAGCTGCAGGTCGTATTAATGCGCATGAATGATGACAGCGCTATTGCCATGGCTGAAGCAATCAAGCGGGATCAGGCAGGGCAGCCGGTACCGCTGGTCTATTCCGGTAACTTTGTGGTGCTGGATGAGGAAACGGGTGAGCATAACATCCAGCGCTATGAGCGTCTGGCGCGCCGCGCCTCACAGGAGGCTGGCGACTGATGAGAAATCCGCGCTTTCGCACCCTCACGTTCACGCTGCTGTTGTTCCTGTCCTTTACGCTGCTTGCCATTTTTTCCGTTACCACCTTTATGCAGGCCAGTGAAATCATTGACCGCCAGTCGATAAGCTACGCGAACAGCCTGGCGCTGCGTTATGAGGAGCGATTGCAGGAGTATCTCAAGCGGGTGGAGGCGGAGGCGCATGCCATGAGTGCGGATGCATCCCAGGTCAGTGCGCTTTATCGAGGCGACCTGGAAGCCTTTCGCAGTCATCTGCGGCGTTGGGAAGAGGGCTACGAGCAAATTCATTACGACTTCTCGGTGATTTCATTTCCCGGTCAGGGGCGTTGCCAGCTGTCACGCAGCTATGTCCCTGAGCTGAGTGGCCTTGAGTGCGAGCACTTGATCGAAAAACATGAAGGTGCCAGCTACCAGGGCTGGATGGTCATGGCGGTGGATGGCGAAACCCTGGCGGTATATTCCATTCCCCTGGACCTGGCGACCAGTGGCAAGGTGGTAGGCCAGCTGTTGATGGGGGTGCGCCTGGCGGGAAATGCACATTTGTTGAACCAGATCATGTCGGCTGCCGACCCTTTGCATGCGCTGCAGCTTAACCTGAAAGAGCAGCGTCTGACACAGCTGGTGATGGATGATGAGGCTGGCCCCCGTGGCTTTGTCCAGGTGGAATCAAGGGGCATGACCACGCTGGGCCCTGACCTGTATCTGTCGTTGAGCATCAACGACAAGGGGCAAGCCGCCTTGCGTCAGGGTCTGGGGTATACACTGGTCTATGGTGTGGTGCTGGCGTTGCTGGTATCGCTGCTGGTGGCATTCTGGCTATCCAGTTCGGTAGATCGTCAGCTGCAACAGTTGATTGGCTTTACCCGATTGGCGAATCGCAGCCGTAATGCCAGCTGGAAAGAGATGCAGATACGCGAGTTCAACCAGATTGGCCGCGAGGTGGGAGAAATTGTACGCTGCCTCAAACTGCGAGAACACGAACTGGAAGAAGTAAATGCGGAGCTGTCTACCAGTATTACCGAGAAGCGTAGCATCCTTCAACACCTTATCCAGACGCAGGAAAATGAACGCAGGCGCCTGTCCAATGAGCTGCATGATGATATGGCCCAGATGCTGGTGGCCGTAAAGATGAATCTGCAGCTGCTGCGTGACGAAATGGGTGATTTCAAGGGCCAAAGCCAAAACCTCGATCAGGCGGTGCAGTTGGTTAACACCATCTATGACAACGTCTATCACCGTATCAGAACACTGAGGCCCTACGAGTTATCCGATTTTGGTCTTGGGGTCAGTTTAAGTGGCTTGCCGGCCATTCCCATACTCGAGCAGATGGACTACGCGGTGGAAATGGATATTCGCCAGGAACGGCAGTTATTGCCGGAAGTAACCTCGCACCTGTACCGCGTTGCTCAGGAAGCGCTTTCCAATGTCATCAAGCACGCCAAGGGCACCTACGTGTTGATTCGGCTTCGTGATGAAGCCGAAGGCTTGCGACTGGTGATTGCGGATGATGGCGTCGGGGCTAAAAACCTGGCGAGCCGCCCCGGGCAGGAGCAGGGCGGCTTTGGTCTGCTGGCAATACGCGAGCGAGCGGAATACCTGGGGGCCGAGCTGACGCTCAAGCTGGATGGCGGTGTCAGAGTTGAACTGTTTATCCCGGCGCAATATGCCTATGCCAGTGCTGGTGATGAGCCGGAGCAGATCTGCTCTGCCTAGTGTGTATGTCATTTCTACGTAGTACTACTTAGCTTTCTGCGGTTGCTACGTATGGGTCTGCGTAGTAAATGCACAGATGTGCGCAGTTTCACGAATGTTTTTATCCGTTCTTCATGTCGATACTGTCCAGTGCCGGTAACACGCCTCGCGCGCCGGCCGACAAACAACAGAGGATCGATAAAAACAATGTTCAAACTTACCTTTGCAAAGAAAGTGATGGCGGCTGCCGCTTGCGCGGCTGTGCTGATCAGCCCCGCTCAGGCTGCCGAAAAAGTCTACAAACTCAAGCTGGCTGAAACCTGGCCCACCAACTTTGGTGTGTTCAGTGAACCTGCTCGCCGTATGGCTGACCTGGCCAACAAGATGTCTAACGGACGTCTGGAGATTCGTATCGACACCGCCAACAAGCACAAGTCTGCGTTTGGTGTGTTTGACATGGTGCGCGCCGGTCAGTACGACATGGGTCACTCTGCGTCCTACTACTGGAAGGGCAAGGTACCGAACACTCTGTACTTCACCACCATGCCGTTCGGCATGACAGCGACTGAACAGTATGGCTGGTTCTACTATGGCGGCGGCATGGAGCTCATGCAGAAGGTCTATGAGCCGTTCAACCTGATGTCTTTCCCGGGTGGTAACACCGGCGTCCAGATGGGCGGCTGGTTCCAGAAAGAGATCAACTCCATGGAAGACCTTCAGGGTCTGAAGATGCGTATCCCGGGCTTTGCCGGCGAGATCCTGGCAAAAGTGGGCGCCAACCCGACCAACATCCCGCCTGGTGAGCTGTACACCTCCCTGGAGCGTCGCACCATCGATGCACTGGAATGGGTAGGCCCGTCCATGGATCTGCGCATGGGCTTCCACAAAATTGCACCTTACTACTACACCGGTTGGCATGAGCCGGGTACCGAGCTGCAGTTCCTGGTCAACAAGCGCACTTTCGAAAAGCTGCCGTCTGACCTGCAGGAAATCCTGACCACTGCCATGCGTGTTGCCGCTTACGACATGACCATCCAGTCACACCATGAATCCGGTGAGAACT
The DNA here is from genome assembly GCF_900155945.1 of Marinobacterium stanieri. GTDB lineage: Bacteria > Pseudomonadota > Gammaproteobacteria > Pseudomonadales > Balneatricaceae > Marinobacterium > Marinobacterium stanieri. The sequence continues at coordinate 171,126 of NZ_FTMN01000002.1, read as the reverse complement.
GGGCGACCATGAAGGCCGAGTTCCCGAACGTGGAAGTGAAGTCTTTCCCGGATGAGGTTATCACTGCGCTGCGCAAGGCTAACGATGAACTGCTGGCCGAGCACGCTGCCAACGACGAACTGGCGAAAGAGATCCTGGAATCTCAGGATGCCTACATGGGTACTGTCCGTCAGTGGACCGACATTGCTGACCGCGCTTACCTGAACAGCTTCGAGTAATCGATGTGGCGGGGCTGGCGCCTGTCAGCCCCTCTTTCTGCCGGCTTGCGCTGCCAAGCGACACCGGGTCCGCAATTGCGAGGACGATACATGTTTCTGTTACGCCTTGAGCAGACCATCAACGCCTTTTCCGACTGGCTGGGCAAGATCTCGGCTGTCCTGTTCGTGTTGATGTTGTTCAACGTTTTCTACGACGTCATTACACGCTATTTGTTTAACAATGTTTCCATCGGCATGCAGGAGCTTGAGTGGCACCTGTTTGCTGCCATGTTCATGCTGGGTGTGCCCTTTACGCTGCGCGCGGGCGGGCATGTACGCGTGGACCTGATTTACGAAGGTCTGAGCCTGAAGAAAAAGGCCTGGATCGACCTCTTTGGCACACTGACCCTGCTGTTTCCGTTCTGCATTCTGGTTGCATGGTATGGCGTCGACTTCGCACGTGAATCCTTTGAGCTGGGTGAAGGCTCGGGCGACCCGGGTGGCCTGCCGTATCGGTGGGTAATCAAGGCGGTCATTCCGTTTGCGTTCTTCTGTACGTTTATCAGTGGTGTGGGCCTGTTGCTGCGCTCCATCAATACCCTGAATGGCCATCACAAGAGTGATGACTACATTCCGACGCAGCACTGATCAGGGGTGATTCGATGATTGGTATTACAATGTTCTTTGTCGCCCTGGTGATGCTGTTGATCGGCTTCCCGGTGGCGTTCATTTTTGGTGGCGTGGCGCTCTGGTTTGGTGTCTACGCCGAAGGTCCGGACATGTTCGCGTTCATGCCGTTCCGTATCCAGAGTATCATGGAAAACACGGTACTGATGGCGGTGCCGCTGTTTGTCTTCATGGGTATTGTGCTGCAGAAGACGCGTCTGGCGGAGCAGCTGCTGGAGTCCATGGGTAAGCTTTTTGGTGGTGTGCGTGGCGGTCTGGCTATCTCCACCGTGCTGGTAGGTGCGCTGCTGGCGGCCTCAACAGGTGTGGTGGGTGCATCCGTGGTGGCCATGGGCCTGATCTCGCTGCCGGTAATGCTCAAGTATAATTACGACAAGAAGCTGGCCTGCGGCACTATCTGTGCGTCCGGTACCCTGGGTCAGATCATTCCACCGTCCATCATTCTGATCATTCTGGGTGATGTCATGGGGATTCCGGTAGGTGACCTGTTCCAGGCGGCTATTGGTCCGGGCCTGATCCTGATTGGTGCCTATGTCGCCTATATTCTGGTGTACACCTACCTGAAACCTGAAGCTGCGCCTGCGCTGCCGATGGATCCGAATGACGGTACCCGTAACCAGCAGATCTTCAAGGCCCTGAAAGCCATCATCCCGCCGCTGGCACTGATCCTGGTCGTGCTGGGCTCCATCTTTGCGGGTATTGCGACACCGACCGAGTCGTCTGCGCTGGGTGGTGTGGGTGCGCTGCTGCTGGCGCTGATTTATGGCCAGTTCAGCTGGAAGATGGTGTTCAGTGCGGCATCCGAGACCGTTAAGGTTACTGCAATGGTCTTCGCGATTCTGCTGGGTGCAACCGCATTCTCCATGGCCTTCAGCTATACGGGCGGTGAAGAAATTGTGGAGCACTATCTGTCGAATCTGCCGGGTGGCGCCATGGGCTTCCTGCTGCTGTCCATGCTGGCAATCCTGATTCTTGGTTTCTTCATCGACTTTGTGGAAATCAGCTTCATTATCGTGCCGATCCTGCTGCCTGCCGCAGAGATCCTGGGGATTGCGCCGGTCTGGTTTGCCATCCTGATTGCGATGAACCTGCAGACCAGCTTCCTGACGCCGCCGTTCGGTTTCAGTCTGTTCTATCTGAAAGGGGTGGCGCCGCCGCAAGTGCGGACGCTGGATATTTACAAGGGTGTGGTGCCCTTCATTATCATGCAGGTGGCGATTGTCGTTTCCATCCTCCTGTTCCCCGAATTCTACGGTCTGGTATAGACTGTCTGACAACAGGCCCCGCTTAGCGGGGCTTGTTCGTATCTGTTGCTGCCATCACGTGAGTCTGCAATGCCGCTCAAGGTCAAAATACTACTGTTGTCGCTGATACCCATGCTGCTGGTTACCTCAACGGTGGCCTGGATTGGCATGAGTCAGGCACGGCAGTTATCCGAAGATGAAATCCAGCTGTTTGAAGAAAATCTGTTGGCGTCGAAAAAGCGCGAGCTGAAAAACTATGTCAGCCTGGCGATGACCTCAATTGCGCACATCGTCGAGAATGCAGAGCCGGATGACCTGGAGGCCAAGCGCGAAGTCAAACGTATCCTGACGGATATGACCTTTGGTCAGGAGCAGGACGGCTATTACTTTGTCTATACAATGGATGGTACCAATCTGGTGCATCCAACCTTGCCTCATCTGATTGGACGGAATCTCTATGACCTCCAGGATGCACGTGGCGATTACCTCATCCGCAATCTGCTGGCCCGAGCAGAGCAGGGTGGCGGCTTTCACAGTTACTTGTGGCAGAAGCCTTCGAAGCAGGACTATGAAGAAAAGCTGAGCTATGCAGTCAAGCTGGAGAGATGGAACTGGATGCTCGGTACTGGCCTGTACCTGGATGACATTACCCGAGATGTCGCCAAGATTCGCGAGCAGGTGAATCGCAACATTCGCAACACCTTCTTTACGGTCGTGGTGATTATGCTGGTGGCAGTGCTGCTGGTAGTGCTCTTGGGTGTCGCCATCAATCTGCATGAAAACCGGCTGGCAGATAGCCGTCTGCGCCTGCTGGCGCACCGGTCAATCCTGGCCAATGTGGCTGACCGCCGGCGCTTCTCCCGCGAGCTTCACGATGGCATCAACCAGCTGATGGTTTCGGTGCTGTACCGTATCGAGCTGGCGCAGAGAAAGCTTCGTAACAAGGATGATAGTGGCCTTGAAGACCTGGAACAGGGCTATGGTGTGCTCAATGAAGCGATTCAGGAAGTGCGCCGTATTTCCCATGACCTGCGGCCAACGCTGCTGGATGATCTGGGGCTGAAAGCGGCTTTGGATGGCTTGTTGCAGCGCTTTACCGAGCGCACCGGGATTCGCCTCAAGGTTGATATGCGCTTGCCGGATGCGCCCTTGCCTGAAGATGTGGAAATTACCCTCTACCGTCTGGTGCAGGAAGGGCTGACCAACGTTGAGAAGCATGCCGATGCCAGCTGGCTTAATTTGGGGTTGTGGCGTCAGGGCGGTGCGGTTTGGTTACGTTTGCAGGATAATGGGCGTGGTTTCGATACCGATGTGCTCGAGCGTTTTGAGGGTATTGGCCTGCGTAACATGCGAGAGCGCGTGGAGCTGCTGGGCGGAGAATTCAAACTGCTGTCAAAGCCGGGCCAGGGTGCCATACTGCTGGTGGGTTTGACGTTGCAACAAGGACACAGAGATTCATGACCACATTGATTCGCGTATTGCTGGTAGATGATCATCCGCTGGTAATCGATGGTATTCAGGCACGCCTTGAAGATGAGGGTGGAATCGAAGTCGTCGGGCGAGCCAGTAACGGCCAGGAGGCGGTTGATGTTGCTCAACAGCTCCAGCCTGATGTGATTTTGATGGATATTTCCATGCCGGTTATGAATGGGCTCGAAGCCACGCGGGTGTTGCAGGAAAAAATGCCGGAAACACGCGTTCTGATCCTGAGCATGCATGATAATCGCGAGTATATGGTGCAGCTGATTCAGTCGGGCGCCAAAGGCTATATCCTCAAGGATGTGTCGGCAGCCGAGATGGTCAGTGCGGTTGAGACCGTCTACCGTGGTGGCACCTATTTCAGCTCAAGTGCGTCCCAGACACTGTTCAGTCAGTTTGATCAGGCACCCAAAAGCAACTCGCCAGCAGCCTCTGCTCTGACTCGGCGCGAGTCGATGGTGTTAAAGCTGTTGGCGGAGGGGCGTAACAACAAGGAAATTGCCAAGGTATTGGGGATTTCGGTAAGAACTGTTGAAACGCACCGGCAAAACATCAAATCCAAGCTGGATATACATACCGCGGCAGGGCTGACGCGGTATGCGATCGAGCACGACCTGGTTCAGTTGTCCTGAGCGCCCATGACGGCCGGCAACAGGTCGTAACGCCTGGCGGCTGCGTTTAGTCGCCCATCATTTTTTACCTGACGAACAAATTCATTGATGCGTGCCAGCCATGCAGGTTGCTCTTGTGCGATAGCATAGGCGTACTTGAAGGGGCGGTCAGTGCTGTCTGCTGTCGGTGAGATAACGCGGGCCCAGTCATAAAAGCGCAGAACCTTGCGCGAGTATGGGTAGTCAGTCAAAAACAGGTCGGCCTGGCCTGACATAACGGTCTGTTCGCGCTCACGCGGGTTACGTACGACCAGCATGTCGGTTTCGGGCAGGTTGTGTTGCTTGAATCCCTGCATATAGGTGCCTTCCTGCACGCTCACAATAACGCCGGGCTGGTTGATGTCCTGCCATTCACTGATGGCGGCGTGCGTCCGGGTGGTGACGGCATAGATCTGGCTGGCAAGGTAGGGCTCGCTGTAATCGATATGCTGTTTGCGCTGGTCGGTGATGGCAACGCCGAACATGGCCAGGTCGCAACGATCATCCTTAAGGTCCTGGATAAAGCGGCCAAAGTGAGTTTCGACAAAAGTCAGGGAGACGTCGAGGTCGCTGGCAAAGGCATGGGCCAGATCGATATCAATACCTTCAAGTTCACCGGTTTTGGGATGGCGGGCACTGATGGAAAAATATTCCGGCCATATGCAGACACGCAGTTCCCCTGTAGTCTTGATCCGTTCAAGGCGGTCATTATTGAGATCCTGTGCGGCAAGGGTGCCGGCAGCGCAGGTTAGAGTGGCCAGAGCAAAGAATGAGCGAAGGCGATAGAAAGGATTCACGCGACCTCCCGGTTCAACTGGGGTCTGATTAAGACCTGAATATACCAGATAGGCAGTCGGTTTTGGCAGTAAGACGTTGGTTTTGGATTCCTTTTGGCGGTGTGCTCCTGTCAGTGATACTGGTTGCGCTTTTTATGTTGTTTGCCTATTTGGGCGAGCAGCGTATGCAAGACAGTATTCGCAAACAGGCAGAGGTGCTGGCTCATTCTCTGGAAAGCACGCTGGTGCGGTCCATTCAGGACGTGCACGGGCGTATGCGTATACTGGCACGGCATCTGGCGGCATCTGACCTAGGACTGGAGGCGGATTCTGAACTGGTCAGGCAGGTGCGCAATCTGGTGCAAGCGGCTCCCCAGTTGCGTGAGTTGGTGCTGCTGGATAGCCAGGGGGATCTGTTGGCTACATCTGGTGATGCTGATCTTCGCCAGAGTCAGGTGCTTCAGCTGAAAAGTTGCCTTGAGTGGTATCAGCCGGGGCAGTTTCTGGCGGTGGGTACACCTGTGCCCGGCCGTTCTATCTCCCATCCTGTCTCCCCTGAAGGGGTGACCCACCTTCCAGTGTGTATGCCTGTTCACTCAGAGGGCAGAGAAGAGCCGCTTTGGGTGGTTGCCATTCTTAACCCGGATGCACTGCGTGAACAGTTCTTTCCGGTGGTTCATAGTCTTAAGGCAGAGGCAGCGTTGTACCGTTATGACGGGCAGGCGCTGGTGAGCTTCCCCAAGCCGGATGTGTCAGAGGCGCAGGGCGGTGGTGGCTCGGCGCGATATCTTTCCTTGCTGGCTGAACGTGACTGGGGCGTATTGCAGGAAGTCAAAGGCGAGACAACCTGGATAACCGGCTACCGCTCGACTTCCATGTATCCACTCTTGCTGACAGTATCCATTGATCAGGATGTGGCGCTGGCGCGGTGGAATAAAACCATCAGTGGTTTTCGCTGGGCGGTGATGCTGGCGGTGGCCGTTATTCTGGTGGCTGTTTTGATCATGTCCTGGCTCAATCGCCGCCAGTGGCGACTCATGGGAGAGCTGAAGCTGTTGAGTGCAGCCATCAGCACGACGGCCAATGCGGTACTGATTACCGATCGCCAGGGGCGGATTCAATGGGTGAATGGTGCTTTTACCGAGATGATGGGGTATGAGCCCCAGGAAGTATTGGGGCGCAAGCCGTCACTATTGAATTCAGGTGAGCATTCCAAACTGTTTTTCAACCGGCTTTGGCACGCCATCCTCGATGGCCAGGTATGGCGTGGAGAAGTGGTGAACATTAACCGTAACCGACAGCGCCTGGTCGTCGAACAGACGATTACCCCGATTCTGGATGACAAGGGGCAGGTAAGCCATTTTGTTGCGGTTCAGGAGGATGTGACCCTTCGCAAGCAGGCCGAGGACCGGTCAAAATTTCTGTCAACGCATGATCCGCTCACGGGGTTGCCCAACCGGCGTGCACTTATGCATAAACTGCAGGTGGTGCTGGAAGCACTGGATTCGATCGAAGTCGTGCTGCTTTATATCGATCTCGATAACTTCAAGTCGGTGAACGATACGCTTGGGCATGGCAAAGGCGATCAGTTGTTGCAGATTGCCGTACAGCGACTGCAGCAGGCTTTACCCGAGTCAGTTTTCCTGTCGCGCCTCGGCGGGGATGAGTTCGCGGTTGTAATGGCTGAGCCAAATGCCCGCGCTCAGGTAGAAATGATGGCTGAGCGGATCTGCTCAGTACTGGCCGATTCCTTTGAGCTCAAAAATGCGCGTTTCCAGCTGACGGCCAGTATCGGTATTGCCGTTGCCGGGAGTCAGACCGACCCGCAAACACTGTTGCGACAGGCTGACCTGGCCATGTACAGCGCCAAGCAGATCGGGCGTGGCGGTTTTCAGGTGTTCAGTCCCGATATGGATAACAGGGCTCAACGGCGTGTCGCGTTGGAGCAGGGGCTGCGCAAAGTGGTTGAGTCGGGCTGTGCCGGGTTGGAAATGCGCTATCAGCCCATCTTCGATGCGCAGCGTCTGGTGCCGGTCGGGGCTGAAGTGCTGCTGCGCTGGCAGGACGGTGATGACTGGGTCTCACCGGCTGAGTTCATTCCAGTGGCTGAAGACAGCGGTATGATTGTGGATATCGGTGCCTGGCAGCTGGGCCAGGTGCTGCAGCAGCTGTCTGAATGGGATCAACAGGGGCATACCCAGTTCTACCTGAGTCTGAATATTTCGGCTGTTCAGCTGGCGCGGGACGGTGTGGCACAGAGACTACTGGATATGCTGGAGTTACATGCGCTGGATCGGTCCCGAGTGGTGGTCGAAATTACGGAAACGACCCTGATGGGGGTTACCCGTCAGGTAGAAGATAACCTGACGCGACTGGAGTCTTCAGGGGTCAGGCTGTCGATCGATGATTTTGGTACTGGTTATTCGTCACTGGGCTATTTACGCGAGCTTGATGCCAGTTACCTGAAAATCGATCGCTCTTTTGTGATTGGTATCGGTAACCGGGACAGCGACGAAGAAATTGTACTGGCCATGCTGGCGCTGGCGAAGAGCCTTAACATGAAGGTGGTAGCAGAGGGGGTTGATACCAATGAGCAGCTGCAATTCCTGCGTCAGCACGGCTGTGACTTGATACAGGGCTTTCTGCTTTCCAGGCCCGTAACCGCGGCAGAAATTCCGCCATTGCTGGTTGGCGAATAAATTTCAAAAAAATGATAAAAAGGGCTTGCAGAGCAAAAGGTTAGCTGTATAATTCGCACCAAGTTTCAGGACTATAGCTCAGCTGGTTAGAGCACCACCTTGACATGGTGGGGGTCAGCGGTTCGAATCCGCTTAGTCCTACCAGAATTACGCTGCAGAAACAGCGAGTTAGCGAAAGCGGCTCGCTGTTTCTGTTTGTGGTTTCCAAAAAGTTTCCAATCAGTTTCCATACCTCTTATTCTTGTCTCTGATATTTAGCCGATAGCGGCTGACTGCATTTCGATCGATGATCCTATGAATTCCGAAAACACTGAAACAGCATTCTCCCTGCGACGCCCATACCATTGCCACAAAGGCAGGAATGAAGGCAAAAAGATTGGTGCGATTGAAATTCTAGCGGTCGGCTAAATCTCACTCCTCAGGCTCTTCAATCAACTTGGCTATCTCCGGCGGGAGGTTGTCCATTTTCCAGTCGATATCGGTCACGTTCACCTGGCTCATGTTCAGGTCGGCGTCCACCGCAATTGGCTTCATTTCTTCATGTCCTTCCAGATAGTGCCAGTTGTTGCTGACTTCGCGTGGCCAGCCAGTGCCATGATGTATTCGACCGGGTACCCAGCTTTGTAATACATCAAAATGCCCAGGGCACGTATATCGTGAAAGGTGGGGCGTTGCTCTTTTGTGAGGTGGTCGTAGGCGCCTGACGCATCCCGGTACTTGGAGAGCTGTTTACTCAGGTACTGGGGCAGCACTGCAAACGGGTGCGGCTTGGCTGCTCGGGCTTTGGCGCTCATTCGCAATGGCCGGTAATGCACCAGGTACGGGCAGGGCACGTCGCTTTTCACCGCGGCACGCAGGGCAGCCCAAAGGGCATCACCGGCTTTTATCTCGATATAGACCGGCCTGTTGTAGTTGCGTGTCTTCTGCTGCAGGACTTTAGTTTGAGTCGATTATGATTACTTAAGATCGCGTCATATGTATTTGATGGATTGAAGATGAGTCATTGTGTCACTCGCGGGTTGTAGCCCCACAGCATGCGACCCAACATCCCGGGGCCGAGCCCAATTATAAAACCACCACGTAGACCAAAAACCAGAGCCCAGAAAAGACGGTAATCCCAAGTTTCAGGAATTGCAGAAAGTACATCCTGACTGGAGATTGAAGGTGAACTATTGCGAGCAGGGGCGCGGAGTAAAAGCTCGATGAAGTGCCCAGCTTCGGGGGCTGAATAGTAGAGCAACAAGGTAAGTGTTACCAGGTACCACCCGATCAAACCACCCAGCCGGGCACTACGTGCATACAGGCAACTGCCAACCATCAAGATTATAAACAGGAAACCGCTGTTAGTATGAAAGACCAAAATGGTTGGTATGGTCAGGATTACGGAAAGCTTCCAGTAGTAGGGCAGGGCGAGCATCTTGAATGTATCAATCAGATGGTCGATGAATTCCACATTGATATCATCGTAGCGCATGAAGCTTTCCTAAAGTCCTGTCCCTAGAAGGTCTGAGTACCTTGCACACTTATTCAGCTAAGCCATGCTTGGGAACTCTCGCACATTGTGGCATGTGAAGGCGTCCCACGCACTGGTTTCGGGTCTTTTGTGAGGTCAGTCCTACCACTTGATATTTAAGACTGGAGTGCGCACATTGCAGACCTTAGCGGGAATTGGCCAGTCATTCCGAGTACCACGATACCTGTGGACGAACTGCTTTAAGTTTCTGTAGTTACATACAGTGTATTGAGAGCCACGTGCCTAGGGTGCTTGTTTTGTCACGTGACTATGCTCATTTGTGACTGGTAACAGGCGGGAAAATCGTTCAGTATCGGGACACTATGGACTGGCCGTTGCAGGATAACCCGCACGGCAAAGCTGCAAAACGCGCATGCTCGTTTTCACCGGAAGAGAATGACTGTGATATCTCGATTTATTCTTTATCTTCAGGTGCTTACAGAAGATTTTCCAGCCTTGGCTGAAAGCAAAAATGCGCATGCGCAGTATTAAAAATGTTAAAACTCAAAGGAAATATCGAGCATGAAAGTACTAGCAGAGATGGCGTTCAATTATTTATGGCTTCTCATGTTCGAGGGTGAGGAAGTGATCGATTTTGATTATGCAGTAAAAATTCAAGAGAGCCTTCCTGAGTATTTCGCTTCAATGACTGATGAAGAAAAAAGGGCTTTGTCAGAAGTGGCGAAAGAAGCCCAATCAAGGCTTTTGGCTGAGCCTGATGAGAATGGGTATACGCCTCGCAAGCTTATCACCGATGAGCAAAAAGCGTTTATGGCGGCACTTTCTTCAGGGGAGCTGTTTTGAGCACTGGACGTAAAAGTTTTAACAAGGCACAGCAGTCGCTCCCGTTGGTCGCTGGGACCGTCAAAACGCTGCGCTTTTTTGCCGGCCCCTGTGTGCGGCGTTAGGCCTATAGTGAATATTATTGAAGAAGGAATCTAATGTCAGGGAATAGCAGTGCTTTAGTGCCGATTGAGTCATGGGCATATGCCTCACCAGAGCGAAGGGCTCTGGTAAAAGTATTGATATAGGGCTTTTTGCTGAGTCGTTAATATACTATGACACCGTAATTGTTAATCCTTCTAATCAACTTCAGTTGGCAGAGTTTATAAGCTGGTTTATAAATAATGGAACTCTGAATGATTTCTATATGCTTCTCAAAGAAGGAACGCTTAAATTCTATGAGTACTCATTCATAAGCACGGCAATTATAAAAGACGATGAATACTCTATATGGAATATTCAAGATAAGTTGCAGGCAGAGCCAAATTCTTTTGAAAGACGTTTTCTATATCACCAATCAATAGAGGCGTTATTTCCGAAGGCAAGACATAGAAAGCACCTCTACTCGGCCTTTAGGGATAATGTCGTCGAAGTAAAAACAGAAGAATTTGGCTCTGCAATAGAAAATGCCAGAGCCGATTTTAGAGATCCTAGAAGAAATGCCATTATCGTACAATCATTCGTAGACTAAATTTATAGTGTCCATTCTTTAGGAAGACCTCCTGAAATTAAAGCTACTATTTCTAACTCTGAGGACGGTACTAAGCATCGACTAAATTTCAATATCGATTTCAATGAATTGAGTCGAATAGCGGGTGACGAGGTGAATTTCCACAATGTTACGCCGCTTTCTGCTTCAGCATTATCAAATCGCTTTATCTGGTCGGCTGCAACTATGGGTAGTGACCTTTTTTTACCCCAACCAATGAGTATCCTCGTTGGTGATAAGCTTTATGAATCTAAAGAACGTATAGCTAAGTCCGGGGATATTATCGAGGAGCTTAAAGGTAAGGTTGAGTTTCCTGATATTAGGGCGCTTGTAAACTCGGATCAGCTTCCGCTCAGAGAGATATTGAAAATTAGAGATAGAGCCAAAAAGTTTCGAAAATGGCTACAGCAAGAGAATGGTCGTGATAGAGACGCAATAATTGCCTATCACAATGAAGTCGCAAAGGAGAGTGGCCTAGTTACAGCTGGGCGTAAGACTTTGAGCCTTTTCGGTGTTTTGGGTAGTGGGGCTGTAGGCTCTGCCGTTGGGGCCGCTGTCGCAGGCCCAGGCGGTGCCGCGATTGGCGGTGCAGCGGGTAGCGACTTTGGTTACTTGGCCGATGTCAGCTCCAAGGTAGGTAGCGATTGGAAGCCCGTGATTTTTGGGGGGTGGCTAAAAGAACGAATTGAAAAAGTGGTAGCTGATGATGATAAAGCCATACAAGTGGGTTCAGGTGACACCTACGGCGCACCTGGAGCAAGTCTTAATGTCTCCTTTGGGCCAGAGAAGTACTTTTCACTATATTTCTTTGGCTCTAAACCTGATGTGATGGGTTAAGCCTTCAGCTACACATCTCCTTTATGCATTATTAGTTCATTTTTATATCACCCATCCTGGATGCATGAGTGTCCCGTAACACCCTGTATGCACGGATTCTCGGCCTATCATCCCGAGGCATTACCCTGACTTACCGGGCTCTTCAAATAGTCCTATTGATTTACCGGTATTGTTATCAATTCGCCCGAGTGAAATACGATTTCGAGAATCGTTTTGTAATGGCTTCATTCTCTTTCAACACAGGTGAGAGCACACCTCAGCGCGAAACACTGCTCTTGGTTGATCTGTTTTTCTAGTGGTATTGAAACAAATAACTGCTGTATGAAATTTCGACAATTTGGCTGTGTCTGTTCCCTCAACTTGTTTTGAAGCATCGAGGGTCTTTGGGACCGGCAGATATGCAGACATATATCAAAAAAATTATTCCGCAGCGCACAATAATAATGCACAATCATTTGGTTATAAGAATAAGAGGTAAGCAGATGTGCTATCCGTTCTGGAGGCGTTTCTGTGCATGATCACATCGGTACTTCAGTACTAAGCGTGGTCTAAATGAAAAAGCATATCAATTACCAAAGTTAAAAGAGAGCAAATATGCAGAACCTCAGTCTTAGAACAATGCTAACAGGCGGCTTTGCTGCGATCGCTTTGACCTTGCTTCTAGTTGGGTTTATGAGCATCAATTCCGCAATGGAGATGAAGAGTGATGTTGAAGAACTGGGACATGAACGGATTGATGCAATTGATCTTTTAGGCCAAATCAACAATGAGCGGCTGAATATTCGGGCGCAATCGCTGTTAATCACCCTATACCCTGAGCTCTCCGCCTCAGCGACAAATTCACACCGTAATACCTACCAGGAGCGTCTCGGATCCTGGCAAAGGCTCGATCAGCTTTTGGCACGCTACGATGCAATTCCTCGAACTGACACGGGAGAAGGCATGTATCAACGACTCAGGGATTCAATCAATACGTGGCGTAAGCAAGCCGCCCCTCTTGATCAGCTCATAGAAGATTTGGGTCAGGCTCAGGCTTCAGATCGTTATGATCAACTTTTCTCAGAATACAAATCAAAATTTCAAGGTATCCGTGTGAGTTCTGAGACAATGGAATCTCAGCTTCTTCAGTTAATTGAACGAAACAAGCAGCTCACCGGTGATGTTGTGAGTGATGCTACAGTGGAAGCCACCGAGTCCGTTAGAAATACCGTTATTGCGGTGGTACTAGGTTTTATTTTGGCTATCACTGCAGGTGTTTATATCACCCGAACAGTATTGGGCCAGCTTGGTGGTGAGCCGGTTGATGTGAAGGGGGTTGTAAACGCGATTGCTGAAGGCGATCTAACAACTCATATTCCATTGCGTGAGGGTGATTCTGATAGTTTATTGGCCAATTTTGCCAGTATGGTAGAGACCATGCGGAGCATGATGAAGCAAATTGCGGATGCATCCGTACAGGTCTCTGCAGCGGCTGAAGAACTATCGGCTTCAAGTACGCAGACTAATACTCAGGTTAAGCTCCAGCAGTCTGAAATTACTCAAGTCGCGACAGCAATGAATCAGATGGCGGCTACTGTAATGGATGTGGCCAGAAACGCCTCCTCCGCTGCCGATGCGGCCCAAGTTGCCAACAATGAAACCGGAAGCGGACGTAAAATTGTTAATGAGGTGATCGAGACTATCCATCACCTGGCAGCTGATATAGAGAAATCCAGCAACAATGTAATGTCTTTGGTACAAGACAGCCAAGAAATCGGGACTGTACTGGATGTAATTCAAGATATTGCTGAGCAAACCAATCTGTTGGCACTAAATGCTGCCATTGAGGCTGCACGAGCCGGTGATCATGGACGTGGCTTCTCGGTTGTTGCAGATGAAGTTCGCTCGCTAGCGAGTCGCACCCAAGCCTCAACCGAAGATATTCAGAACCGAATCAACAAAGTACAGAGTAGCTCAACATCGACTGCGTCTCAGATGGAGCACGGTAGGTCAAGCAGTTTGAGAACGGTTGAACAAGCAACGCAGGCAGGCGAAGCTTTAAGTGTTATTGATTCATCCGTCGCGGCGATAAACGACATGAACTCTCAAATTGCAGCAGCGGCTGAGGAACAGTCATCTGTTGCCGAAGAAATTAATCGTAATATCACAACAATTTCACAGGCCGTTGATGAAACAGCTAGTGCAACAACTCAAGTGACAGCAGCTAGTCAGGAGCTGGCCAGGCTTTCGAGCATCTTACAGGACAGTGTACAGAGATTTAAGTTGTCATAAGCTGATGTTGATCTCACTATTTCACCGTGACAGCTTACTTATGCAAGCGAAAGGGCTTATAACTGGTTTTATTTACAGTATTCCCTTGAAATATTGAGGGTCAGAAGCTAGCATTTAATCATGCTGGTCGCAGTGACCGCAATCGACAGCAAGCCTCGCAATCGCGGGGCTTTTTTGTGTCTGAAACTCCTCGCCGTGAGGTGACATGGAGTGCTGTGGTAACCTGCTCCCCACTTTCTAATCTACTAAGCTATTAGTAATGTTCATCACAGAAAATGCTCGACTGAAGTAGCTTTTGGGGGAGTCGGAGCTCGATACCGAGGCCTTGAAGGCGGCGCGCTGAACCGAAAGTATTAACCGTCGGGTACAAGCGCGAGGCTGTGCGCACGATGCGATCTGAAACAGCAATATTGTGGCAGGGCTTGTTCACTCGTCGGGTTATGCCACGCCACACAGCGCTATGAGCCTCGCTACTCCGTTGAGAATGAAGCGTTAGCCTAACGGGTCCGGGGGGGGCGCGTTGGAGCGACGCAGATTTGGGTATCGGTGCGTCCATCAGCTCTTACGTCGGGAAGGCATCGAATTGAACCATAAGAAGGTCTATCGGATATACCGGCAAGCTGGGTTAGCCGTTCGCAAACGTTCACGCCGCAAAGGTATCATGCTGGAACGTCAGCTACTGGCGCTGGCCGATCGACCCAACCAAACCTGGTCAATGGACTTTGTTATGGACTCACTCTCGAATGGCCGACGCATCAAGTGTTTGACAGTCCTGGATGATTTCACGAAAGGGTACTTGGATATACCGGTTGCACTGGGCATATCAGGCGAGCAGGTCTGTCGCTCACTCGATGCTGTTGCGGCGGTCAGAGGCTACCAGAAAGCTGTCAGAGCGGACCAAGGGTTGGAGTTTACTGGCAAAGCACTGGATCAGTGGAGCTAAGAGAATAAGGTGGAACTGAAGCTGATACAGCCTGGAAAGGCGATGCAAAACGGGTAAATCGAAAGTTTCAAAGGCAATTTCCGGGATGAGTGCCTGAATGGGCATTGGTCTTTTTGAGGGGGGCTGGCCCGCCAGCTCATCAGTGAATGGCAAGTCGATTATAACGAACAGCGACAACGACAACGCTGGGCTACCAGGCCCCGCTGGAGTACGGATCTGCGTTCTGATAGCAGGAAATAGACTCAACAACCAACAATATTACTAGAAGCCGGTTGGATTAAATATCGGAAGCAGGTCAAGAGAAGGCTGAGAACTGGTTTCCAAACCACCCGTAGTTTATTGATCTGTATAACCAAGAATTGCCGTGCTTCGGATACCAAAAATAAAATGAAAAGACTATGTAAATCAAAGTGTTATAATTAGTTGGCTTTCACTTTGATATACTGGGGGAGGAGGGCAGTGGTTCGAATCCGCTTAGTCCTACCAAATTCTTGCAAAAAAGGCGAATCACTTGGTGGTTCGCCTTTTTTGTTTGTCTTGCGCGTGGTGGTAGGGAGGTCTTAACAGGTTGCTGCCTAGCCTGTCGCGGCCGGTAGCCAGCCCTGGAAGCAGGGTTCCCAACAGTCAAACAAAAGTACCAGTTCGCTGCCGCACTTTGAGCAGCGGTAAACCGGGTGGGTGTGGTGCTCGCGCAGTTTGACGAGGTGTTCGTGCGGCGCTTTTGATGAGCCCATGATCTGGGTGCAATGCGTACATTCAGACATATATTCTCTTATTATTGCTATACCTTGTATATACATAATAGGAGAAGTGATGCTGTGAATGCGAGTGTCGCAGATGAATTAATTATGACAGTTGTGCGAGTAACCTGCTTTCATTGCGTTGTTCGCCAGCGTATGTCGTTCCAGTGGGCTCAAGCATCTCCCAGTCGCCGTTTTCACGTAGCAGGTATGCCTGGCAGTCATCGCACTTGAATAGCTCGCTGTTGGTGATGCGGCTAATGAGGTGATGGGGTGGCTGGATGCGTCCGCTGCTGAGCAGTTTGTTACAAGATGGGCAGGCGTGTGACATGGCTGGATTCCTTTCACTGCATAGAAATTTGGCTACTGTTCCCTGTACCTTGAAATTTAGCGGATCCGGACGCAGATGGCATTAGGTCTTTTTCCTATTTTTCCGGATATAAAAAAACCCCGCAATGCGGGGTTTTTAGTGTCTAGCGTATTATTAGGCCGGATAGTCTCGCTGTGTGGCGCCGGTGTAGAGCTGGCGCGGACGACCGATCTTGTTCGGGCTGGAATGGAACTCGTTCCAGTGAGAGATCCAGCCGATTGTACGAGACAGGGCGAAGATCACGGTGAACATGTTGGTCGGGATGCCGATCGCTTTCAGGATGATGCCAGAGTAGAAGTCGACATTCGGGTACAGTTTGCGAGCCACGAAGTATTCGTCTTCCAGGGCGATCTGTTCCAGGCGCTTGGCAATCTTGAGCTGCGGATCGTTTTCGATACCCAGCAGGGCCAAAACTTCGTCGCAGGTCTTCTTCATGACCTTGGCGCGCGGATCGAAGTTGCGGTATACGCGGTGGCCAAAGCCCATCAGGCGGAACGGATCGTTCGGATCCTTGGCCTTCTCGATGAACTCGGGGATGTTGGCTTCGTCCCCGATCTCATCCAGCATGTTCAGTACGGCTTCGTTAGCACCGCCGTGTGCCGGTCCCCACAGGGCGGCAATGCCGGCTGCGATACAGGCGAACGGGTTGGCACCGGAAGAGCCGGCCAGACGTACGGTAGAGGTAGAGGCGTTCTGCTCATGGTCTGCGTGCAGGATGAAGATGCGATCCATGGCGCGGGCCAGCACCGGATTGACTTCATATTCAGAGCACGGAGTGCCGAACATCATGCGCAGGAAATTTGCGCCATAGCTCAGATTGTTCTGCGGGTACATGAACGGCTGGCCGATGGAGTACTTGTAGCACATGGCAGCCAGAGTCGGCATCTTGGCGATCAGGCGGTAGGCGCATACTTCACGATGATGTGGATCGTTGATATCCAGGGAATCGTGATAGAAGGCGGACAGTGCGCCAACAACGCCACACATGATGGCCATCGGGTGAGCGTCGCGGCGGAAGCCTTTGAAGAACTGGCTCAGCTGCTCGTGCACCATGGTATGGTTGGAGATGGTGTTAACGAACTTGGCTTTTTCTTCTGCGTTGGGCAGTTCGCCATTCAGCAACAGGTAGCAGACTTCAAGATAGTCGGACTTTTCAGCCAGCTGTTCAATCGGGTAGCCGCCATGCAGCAGAATGCCATTGGCACCATCAATATAGGTGATTTTGGATTCACAGGCCGCTGTGGATACGAAGCCGGGATCGTAGGTGAAAAGGCCTTTGCCAGTCAGCGGACGTACATCAATGACGTCGGGACCTTCAGTACCGGAATAAACCGGCAGTTCGATCGCTTCGTCCAGACCATCGACTGTCAAACGTGCTTTCTTGTCAGCCATTAGAGGCTCCTATCATTCTGTTTGTATTGCTGCGGCCAGCGTATGCGCCGCGTCATAGGAAAATGGCCCGAAATAGGACTCGACCACTATAGAGTTTGAAACGGGATTGTCAATTAAGCCTTAGGCATAAGATGTTGCAATGCAAAAAGATAATAAGACAGTTGCGAAAAGCGACAATAGTTAAATAATTAATTGGTCGAATAGATAAGTACAAATAGATAGTTACGTCTAGTTTAACGGCTTGGATCAGACACTAGACTTAAGCCTTAAGAAGGGGGTTCTGCGTTGTATTCCCTAGGTGATCTGTCTATACTCTCGCACCTGAGTTGGCACCGTGCCCACTGGTTTAGTGTCAGTTCTGGCATCTCGAGGTACTACTCTCTGAGCACTTCCTAGCAACCTTGTCCTCTTGTTCTGCAATTGGGCAGAAAAAAGTGTGAACTAGAGCCGTGAACAAGAAAAGACCTGTAAATTTAGATCTTCGAACCATAAAACAGCCACTTCCGGCGATTACTTCAATCCTGCATCGTGCAACCGGTGTAGTGCTATTCTTTGGCGCTATCTTCATGATGTATGCATTGAGTTTGTCGCTGGAGTCTCAGGCCGGCTTCAATGAAGCTGCTGAGATGCTCCAGGAATCATTCCTGGCAAAACTTATCGCATGGGGACTGGTTTCAGCTCTGCTGTACCATTTCTTTGCAGGTATCAAACACCTGGTTATGGACATGGGACACTGTGAAGAGATCGAAAGCGGCCGTATGGCAGCCAAGGTGACTCTTATTATTGCAGGTGTTTCCATTTTGTTGGCAGGAGTCTGGGTATGGTAACCAGTATTACGAGCTTTGGTCGCAGCGGTCTTTATGACTGGATGATGCAGCGCGTTACTGCGCTGGTTCTGGCGACTTATACTATTTTCATGATCGGCTACCTGCTGTTCAATCCTGACCTGTCCTATGAGCAGTGGAAGGATCTGTTCAGCGGCACTGGTATGCGCATCTACACCCTGCTGGCGATCCTGTCTCTGGTCGCTCATGCCTGGATCGGCATGTGGTCTGTTTCTACCGACTACATCAAGCAGGCCGGCGCTCGCTTTGTGTTCCAGTCCGTATGCGGCCTGCTGGCGTTTATCTACGTCGTGTGGGGCATCCAGATTCTGTGGGGTATCTAAAACATGTCTAAACTGCGTACTCTGACTTTCGACGCAATCGTTGTCGGTGGTGGTGGTGCAGGTATGCGCGCCGCCCTGCAGCTGGCTCAGTCCGGCCTGAATACCGCTTGTGTCACTAAAGTGTTCCCGACTCGTTCTCACACTGTATCTGCTCAGGGTGGTATTACCTGTGCGATTGCCAGTGCTGATCCGAACGATGACTGGCGCTGGCATATGTATGACACCGTCAAAGGGTCAGACTATATCGGTGACCAGGACGCAATCGAGTACATGTGCTCTGTAGGTCCGCAGGCTGTATTCGAGCTGGATCACATGGGTCTGCCGTTCTCCCGTACTGAAGTTGGTCGTATCTACCAGCGTCCGTTCGGTGGTCAGTCCAAGAACTTCGGTGAGGGTGGTCAGGCTGCCCGTACCTGTGCTGCTGCCGACCGTACGGGTCACGCGCTGCTGCACACTCTGTACCAGGCCAATATGAAAGCCGGTACTACCTTCCTGAACGAATGGTATGCCGTTGATCTGGTTAAAAATGCTGATGGTGCAGTTGTAGGCTGTATCGCTATCTGCATCGAAACCGGTGAGACTGTATACATCAAGTCCAAGGCAACTGTTCTGGCCACCGGCGGTGCGGGTCGTATCTACTCTTCGACCACGAACGCCCTGATCAATACCGGTGACGGTATGGGTATGGCCATGCGTGCAGGTGTTGCCGCTCAGGATATGGAAATGTGGCAGTTCCACCCGACCGGCATCGCAGGTGCTGGCGTACTGGTAACCGAAGGTTGTCGTGGTGAGGGTGGCTACCTGATCAACAAGGACGGCGAGCGCTTCATGGAGCGTTACGCGCCGAACGCCAAAGACCTTGCAGGTCGTGACGTTGTTGCCCGTTCCATGATCCTCGAGATTCTTGAAGGTCGTGGCTGTGGTGAAAACGGCGATCACGTATTCCTGAAGCTGGATCATCTGGGTGAAGAGGTTCTGCACTCTCGCCTGCCGGGTATCTGTGAACTGTCCAAGACATTCGCTGCATCCGATCCTGTTAAAGAGCCGATCCCGGTTGTACCGACCTGTCACTACATGATGGGTGGTGTTGCCACTAACATCGGTGGTCAGGCGATCTCTCCGGATCCGGAAACTGGCGAAGACAAGATCATCGATGGTCTGTTCGCCTGTGGTGAAGTGGCATGTGTATCCGTCCACGGTGCGAACCGTCTGGGTGGTAATTCTCTGCTTGACCTGGTTGTATTTGGTCGTGCTGCGGGTCTGCACATTGAGCAGCAGATGCGTGAAGGCTACCAGGTGGCTGACGCAACTGACGCTGATATCGAAGCGGCCATGGCTCGTCTGAACCGTCTGAACAACAGCACTGGTGGTGAGAAAATTGCTGAGGTTCGTAAAGAACTGCAGGATACCATGCAGCTGTACTTCGGCGTGTTCCGTGACGGTGAAAGCATGCAGAAAGGTCTGGGTCTGCTGAAAGAGATCCGCCAGCGTGTTGAGAACGTACACTTGGAAGACAAGAGTCAGGCATTCAATACTTCACGTATTGAAGCGCTGGAGCTCGAAAACCTGATGGAAGTTGCAGAAGCAACTGCTATCGCTGCGGAAGTACGCAAGGAATCTCGTGGCGCGCATGCGCGTAACGACTTTACCGAGCGTGATGACGAGAACTGGCTGTGCCATTCTGTGTTCTTCCCGCAGACCAAGGCCATTGGCAAGCGTGATGTAAACTTCGCGCCGAAGACAATGGATGCGTTCCCGCCGAAAGTACGAACTTATTAAGGGGCTGGTGCGATGCTGGTAAGTGTATATCGTTACAATCCTGAGATTGATGATGCGCCGTACATGCAGGATGTTCATATCGACATCCCGGGTGGCAAGGACATCATGGTGCTGGACCTGCTCCAGCTGTTGAAAGACAAAGACTCGACTCTGGCGTACCGTCGCTCCTGTCGTGAAGGTGTTTGTGGCTCTGATGGCATGAACATGAACGGCAAGAACGGTCTGGCGTGCATCACGCCGCTGTCTGAAGTGGTCGAGAACGACAAGCTGGTACTGCGTCCGCTGCCGGGTCTGCCGGTTATCCGTGACCTGGTCATCGATATGACTCAGTTCTACAAGCAGTACGAAAAGATCAAGCCGTTCCTGATCAACGATACGCCGGCGCCTGCAATCGAACGACTGCAGTCTCCGGAAGAGCGTGCCGAGCTGGATGGTTTGTACGAGTGTATTCTCTGTGCATGCTGTTCCACTGCTTGTCCGTCCTTCTGGTGGAATCCGGACAAGTTCGTTGGTCCGTCCGGTCTGTTGCAGGCTTACCGCTTCCTTGCGGATAGCCGCGATACCGCGACTAACGAGCGTCTGGCTGAGCTGGATGATCCGTTCAGCGTGTTCCGTTGCCACGGCATCATGAACTGCGTGAACGTATGTCCGAAGGGTTTGAACCCGACCAAGGCGATCGGCAAGATCCGTAATATGCTGATTCAGCAAGCGACCTGATCGTTTTTGAATCAATTAAAACGGCATCCGCAAGGGTGCCGTTTTTTTTTGTCCATCGGTTGGGTGGAGTATTTTTACTAGCCAAAAGGCCTATGTCGTCAGAATGGTAATATTTTGTAGAATCGACCCCCGCTAGCAGTGTAAAGGCTGACACAAAAAGCGTAGAATTGTGCCCACGGTCGCACGTGATCCGTCGCGACCGTCGACAATATACAAAACGGTAATCAGCAGAGGGGCCCAGGACTGCCGGCTCAGGAAATAGTGCAGCCTGACCGATGCAGCGCCCTCTCAGAGCCAGGGTGAGATGATAATGCAAGATGGCATAATGGAGCAGATGTGGAAGAATGCCCACCTCTACGGTGGCAATCTTTCATATGTTGAACAACTATACGAAACTTACCTGATGGACCCGAACGCCGTTCCACAAGAGTGGCGCGAAGAGTTCGATAAACTTCCCAAAGTGGGTGACAGCATTTCCCAGGATGTCCCGCATTCCACAGTACGGGAACACTTCCTCCTCCTCTCCAAGAATCAGAAGCGCGCCACGCCGGTTTCCGGCAGCAGTGTCAGCTCCGAACACGAAAAGAAGCAGGTTCGCGTACTACGCATGATCAACGCATTCCGTGTGCGTGGTCATCAGCATGCCGACATTGACCCGCTGAACCTGATGGAGCGTGAGCAGGTACCTGATCTGGACCCGCGATTCCACGAGCTGTCCGAGGCGGACTTTGATACCCGCTTCCAGCTGGGCTCGCTGTTCTTCGGACCAGAAGAAAGCTCGCTCAAGGAGATCCTGGCGGACCTCAAGAAAACCTATTGCACTACCGTCGGCGCTGAGTACATGCACATCGTCGACACTCAGGAAAAACGCTGGATTCAGTCCCGCATGGAGCCTGTGCGCAGCCATCCGGTACTGACCAACGAAGAGCGTACCCATATTCTCGAGCGTCTGAGCGCTGCAGAAGGCCTGGAAAAATACCTGGGCTCACGTTATGCCGGCGCCAAGCGTTTCGGTCTGGAAGGTGGCGAGAGCCTCATTCCCTGCCTTGACGAGCTGGTTCAGCGTGCCGGTCGTGATGGTGCCAAAGAGCTGGTTATCGGTATGGCCCACCGTGGCCGTCTTAACGTACTGGTTAACATCTTCGGCAAGAACCCGCAGGAACTGTTCGGCGAGTTCGAAGGCAAGAAGATGCTGGAAACCTCTGGTGACGTGAAATACCACCAGGGCTTCTCCTCCAACGTCATGACTGCCGGTGGCGAAGTTCACCTGGCAATGGCGTTCAACCCGTCTCACCTCGAGATCGTTTCTCCGGTAGTTGAAGGCTCCGTGCGTGCCCGTCAGGACCGCCGTGATGATGCCATCGGTAACAGCGTGATTCCGGTTTCCATTCACGGTGATGCTGCGGTCGCAGGTCAGGGCGTGGTAATGGAAACCTACCAGATGTCCCAGACCCGTGCGTACAAGACGGGTGGCACCATCCATATCGTCATCAACAACCAGGTGGGCTTCACCACTTCCAAGAAGGAAGATGCGCGTTCCACCGAGTACTGTACTGATGTTGCGAAGATGGTTCAGGCGCCGATCTTCCACGTTAACGGTGACGATCCTGAAGCTGTACGCTTTGTCACTCAGCTGGCACTGGACTACCGCAACGAGTTCAACAAAGACGTTGTGATCGATCTGGTCTGCTACCGTCGTCGCGGCCATAACGAAGCCGACGAGCCGTCCGGTACCCAGCCGCTGATGTACAAGCAGATCAAGGTGCAGAAAACCACCAAGGAACTGTACGCTGCACGTCTGGTTGAAGAAGGTGTTCTTTCCGCTGAAGAAGCGAAGTCACTGGACCAGGAATACCGTCAGGCACTGGAAAACGGTGAGCACGTAGCCAAATCTCTGGTCATGCAGCCCAACGAAGAGCTGTTCGTTGACTGGCGTCCTTACCTGGGCCACAAGTGGTCTTTTGAATGTGACACCAGTGTTGATCCGAAGTTGCTGAAAGAGCTGGCGAACAAGACCTGCGAATTCCCGGAAGGGTTCAATATCCAGCGCCAGGTTCAGAAGATCTACGAAGATCGCAAGAAAATGGCGGCAGGTGCCATGGAGATCAACTGGGGCTTCGCCGAAACCATGGCGTACGCAACCCTGTTGGCCGAAGGCTACCCGATCCGTCTGACCGGTCAGGATGTCGGTCGTGGTACTTTCTCACATCGTCATGCTGTGGTGCATAACCAGAAAGATGCCACCAACTATGTGCCGCTGCAGAATCTGGCCGAAGGTCAGCCGGATTTTGATATCTATGACTCTTTCCTGTCTGAAGAAGCGGTTCTGGCATTCGAATACGGCTACGCCACCACCACGCCGAATGCGCTGGTGATCTGGGAAGCGCAGTTTGGTGATTTCGCCAACGGTGCCCAGGTTGTAATCGACCAGTTCATCACCTCCGGTGAGCACAAGTGGGGCCGTCTCTGTGGCCTGACCATGTTGCTGCCGCACGGTTTTGAAGGTCAGGGCCCGGAGCACTCGTCTGCACGTCTGGAGCGTTTCCTGCAGTTGTCTGCAGAGCACAACATCCAGGTATGCGTACCGTCCTCACCGGCACAGATTTTCCACCTGCTGCGTCGCCAGGTCGTGCGTCCGCTGCGTAAGCCGCTGATTATCATGTCGCCCAAGTCGCTGCTGCGCCACAAGCAGGCCGTTTGTTCCCTGGAAGATCTGTCTGAAGGCACCTTCGAGCCGGTACTGTCTGAAGTGGATACGCTGGATCCGAAGAAGGTCAAGCGTCTGGTTATGTGTAGCGGCAAGGTTTACTACGACCTGTACAACCGTCGAGCAGAACTGGAAAAAGATGATGTTGCCATCATCCGTATCGAGCAGCTGTATCCGTTCCCGGAAGAGCCGCTCAAGCAGGCGATCGCTGAATATACTAACCTTGAGTCCGTTGTCTGGTGTCAGGAAGAGCCGATGAACCAGGGCGCCTGGTACTGCAGCCAGCATCACATGCGCAATGTTTTGCAGCAGCATGATGCCAAGCTGTACCTCGAAGGCGTTGGTCGCCCTCATGCGGCTGCACCGGCTGTAGGTTATATCTCTGTACACCTTGAGCAGCAAGAGAAGCTGGTCAACGAAGCCATCAACGGTTAACACAGGCTCGATGAAATAGCCTGATCAGGATTATTAAAGGAAAAAGCATGTCCACTGAAATCAAAGCGCCAACTTTCCCTGAGTCCGTTGCAGACGGAACTGTCGCCACCTGGCACAAACAGCCCGGCGAGGCTTGCTCAGCTGATGAGCTGATCGTTGATATCGAAACTGACAAGGTTGTGCTGGAAGTTGTTGCACCGGCTGATGGTGTACTCAAGGAAATCGTTAAAGGCGAAGGCGACACTGTTCTGAGTGAAGAAGTGATCGCAACCTTTGAAGCGGGTGCTGCTGCTGAAGCTCCGCCGCCGGCTGCTTCTGCTCCGGCAACTGAAACTGCAGCTGCTCCGGCTGCAGAAGTGACCACCGATGCTGACAAGATCGGCCCGGCTGCACGCAAACTGATCGATGAAAACGGTCTGGATGCGTCTCAGATCAAGGGTACCGGTAAGAACGGTGGTATCACCAAGGAAGACGTACAGAACTTCCTGAAGAACAAGCCTGCTGCAGCACCTGCTGCCGCGGCACCGGCTGCTGCCGCTCCGGCTCTGAATGTTCCGGTTGGCGAGCGCACCGAAAAGCGTGTTCCGATGACCCGTCTGCGTGCCACCATCGCCAAGCGTCTGGTAGAGGCACAGCAGAATGCTGCCATGCTGACGACTTACAACGAAGTCAACATGAAGCCGGTGATGGAACTGCGCAAGCAGTACAAGGACCTGTTCGAGAAGGTTCACGGCGGCACTCGCCTGGGCTTCATGTCCTTCTTCGTTAAGGCTGCAACTGAAGCTCTGAAACGCTTCCCGGCTGTCAACGCGTCTATCGACGGTAACGACATGGTCTACCACGGTTACCAGGATATCGGTGTTGCCGTTTCTACCGACCGCGGTCTGATGGTACCGGTTCTGCGTGACACCGACTCCATGAGCCTGGCTGAGGTTGAAGGTACCATCGCTGACTTCGGTAAGCGTGGCCGTGAAGGCAAGCTGGGTATGGACGACATGCAGGGTGGCACGTTCACCATCACCAACGGTGGTGTGTTCGGTTCCCTGATGTCTACTCCGATCCTGAACCCGCCGCAGACTGCAATCCTGGGCATGCACAAGATCCAGGAGCGTCCGATGGCGGTGAACGGTCAGGTTGAAATCCTGCCGATGATGTACCTGGCGCTGTCATACGACCACCGTATGATTGACGGTAAAGAGGCGGTACAATTCCTCGTTACCATCAAGGATCTGCTGGAAGATCCGGCCCGTATGCTGCTGGATGTTTAATCAGACCCACCTTCGAACGAGTGTAAACAGGACTAAGTAATGTCAGATAAATTTGATCTTATTGTTATCGGTGCCGGCCCTGGCGGTTATGTAGCGGCAATTCGAGCTGCACAGCTGGGTCTGAAAACTGCCTGTGTCGAGAAGTGGGTTGATGATAAGGGTACTCCCGTACTGGGCGGTACCTGCCTGAACGTGGGTTGTATCCCGTCCAAGGCACTGCTGGAAACGACTCACAAGTTGCATGAAGCTCAGCATGGCTTTGCGGCTCAGGGTATCGTTGCCGACAACGTACAGATCGACACCAAACAGATGGTGGCGCGCAAGGACCAGATCGTTAAGAACCTGACCGGCGGTATCGCAGGTCTGTTCAAGGCGAACGGTGTCACTCTGCTGCAGGGTACCGGCAAACTGCTGGCCAACAAGCAGGTTGAAGTCACTGCTCAGGACGGCAGCACCTCCGTGCACGCGGCTGACAACGTGATCCTGGCGTCCGGTTCCGTACCGGTCGAGATCCCGCCGGCTCCGCTGACTGAAGGCCTGATCGTTGATAACGAAGGCGCACTGAAAATCGATGAAACGCCCAAGCGTCTGGGTGTTATCGGTGCCGGTGTTATCGGTCTGGAAATGGGCTCTATCTGGGCGCGTTGCGGCTCTGAAGTCACCGTGTTTGAAGCGATGGATGACTTCCTTGCTCTGGCGGACGTTGATGTTGCCAAGGAAGCCAAGAAACTGCTGACCAAGCAGGGTCTGGATATCAAACTGGGCGCACGTTGCACCGGTACTGAAATCATCGATGGCAAGGAAGTGAAGGTTAAGTTCACTGACGCCAAGGGTGATCAGGAGATGGTATTCGACAAGCTGATCGTTGCGGTTGGCCGTCGTCCCCAGACTCAGGGTCTGCTGTCTGAAGACTCCGGCGTCAAGCTGGATGAGCGTGGCTTCATCTTTGTTGACGAGAACTGCCGTACTGATGCACCGGGCGTTTACGCAATTGGTGACTCCGTACGTGGTCCGATGCTGGCACACAAGGCATCGGAAGAGGGCATCATGGCTGTAGATATCATTGCCGGTCACAAGGCGGCAATGAACTACGACTGTATCCCCAACATCATTTACACCTTCCCGGAACTGGCTTGGGTCGGCAAGACCGAGCAGGAACTGAAGTCTGAAGGTGTGAAGATCAAGGTCGGTAAATTCCCGTTTGCTGCATCCGGTCGTGCAATGGCGGCCAATGCAACTGAAGGCTTCGTCAAGATCATCGCTGACGAAGAAACCGATCGTGTACTGGGTGTTCACATGGTTGGCGGTATCGCCTCCGAACTGATCGCTCAGGGTGTGATTGCAATGGAATTCTGCGCCAGCGCAGAGGATCTGCAGCTGATGGTGTTCGCTCACCCGACCGTCAGTGAAGCTGTTCATGAAGCAGCGCTGGCTGTAGACAATCACGCTATTCACATTGCGAATCGCAAAAAGCGATAACCTGAAGGGTTAACCCCGCCAGTGGCGAACCCATTGGTGGGGATTGCAGAGCAAAAGGTGTGTTTTCGTGTCTGCACTACTCAGCGAAAACACCTGTATAACCGATAACACAACGGATTAGAGCATGAACCTTCACGAGTACCAGGGCAAACAACTGTTTGCCGAATATGGTCTGCCGGTTTCCAAAGGAATCGCGGTAGATACTCCGGAAGCGGCTGCTGAAGCGGCTGAAAAGATTGGCGGTGACAAGTGGGTTGTAAAAGCCCAGGTTCACGCCGGTGGCCGTGGCAAGGCAGGTGGTGTAAAGCTGGTTGATTCCCCGGCTGAAGCCCAGGCCTTCGCAGAAAAATGGCTGGGCGAGCGTCTGGTAACTTACCAGACAGATGCCAATGGCCAGCCTGTTTCCAAGATTCTGGTTGAGACCTGCACTGACATCGCAAATGAGCTGTACCTGGGTGCAGTAGTCGATCGCTCCAGCCGTCGTATTGTCTTCATGGCATCCACCGAAGGTGGTGTTGAGATCGAGAAAGTTGCTGAAGAGACTCCGGAAAAGATCCTGAAAGCAACCATCGATCCGCTGACCGGTGCTCAGCCCTACCAGGGTCGTGAGCTGGCGTTCCAGCTGGGTCTGCAGGGTGACCAGATCAAGCAGTTCGTCAACATCTTCCTGGGTCTGGCGAAGATGTTCGAAGAAAAAGATCTGGCGCTGCTGGAAATCAACCCGCTGGTCATCACTGACCAGGGTAACCTGCACTGCCTGGACGCTAAAGTCGTTATCGATGGTAACGCTGTTTACCGTCACAAGGATCTGCAGTCCATGCAGGATCCGTCTCAGGAAGACGAGCGTGAAGCACGCGCGGCTGAATGGGATCTGAACTACGTTGCACTGACCGGTACTATCGGCTGCATGGTTAACGGTGCGGGCCTGGCAATGGGCACCATGGACATCGTTTCTCTGCACGGTGGCTTCCCGGCCAACTTCCTGGACGTTGGTGGTGGTGCAACCAAAGAGCGTGTTACCGAAGCCTTCAAGATCATCCTTGAAGACAGCAAGGTTAAGGCCGTGCTGGTTAACATCTTCGGTGGTATCGTTCGCTGCGACCTGATCGCAGACGGCATCATCGGTGCGGTTAAAGAAGTAGGTGTAAACGTACCGGTTGTAGTACGTCTGGAAGGTAACAACGCTGAACTGGGTGCGCAGAAGCTGGCTGAGTCCGGTCTGGACATCATTGCAGCAACCAGCTTGACTGATGCTGCTCAGCAGGCAGTTAAAGCAGCGGAGGGTAAATAATCATGGCCGTTCTGATCAACAAAGATACCAAAGTCATCTGTCAGGGCTTTACTGGTGGCCAGGGTACTTTCCACTCTGAGCAGGCGATTGCTTACGGCACCAAAATGGTTGGTGGTGTAACTCCGGGTAAAGGCGGTACTGAGCACCTGGGTCTGCCGGTATTCAACACCGTTAAAGAAGCTGTAGAACAGACTGGCGCTGAAGCGTCTGTTATCTACGTTCCGGCTCCTTTCTGTAAGGATTCCATCCTGGAAGCGGCTAATGCCGGCATCAAGCTGATCGTCTGCATCACTGAGCACATTCCGGTTATGGACATGCTGCAGTGCAAAGTGAAGTGTGATGAGCTGGGTGTTCGCCTGATCGGCCCGAACTGCCCGGGCGTGATCACTCCGGGTGAATGCAAGATCGGCATCATGCCGGGCCACATCCACCTGCCGGGTAAAGTCGGTATCGTTTCCCGTTCCGGTACTCTGACGTACGAAGCGGTTAAGCAGACTACTGACGCTGGCTTCGGTCAGTCTACCTGTGTCGGCATCGGTGGTGACCCGATTCCGGGCTCTAACTTCATCGATATTCTGGAAATGTTCCAGAACGATCCGCAGACTGAAGCGATCGTTATGATCGGTGAGATCGGTGGTTCTGCCGAGGAAGAAGCGGCTGCCTACATCAAGGCAAACGTAACCAAGCCGGTTGTTTCCTACATCGCTGGTGTTACTGCACCTCCGGGCAAGCGCATGGGCCACGCCGGTGCGATCATCTCCGGTGGTAAGGGTACTGCAGACGAGAAGTTTGCTGCTCTGGAAGACGCTGGTGTGAAGACTGTTCGTTCTCTGGCTGACATCGGTAAGGCTCTGGCTGAACTGACTGGCTGGGAAATGAAGTAAGTTTCTTCTGATCCCTGAAAAAGGCAGCTTCGGCTGCCTTTTTTTGTGCCTGTCTGCCGTGTGCTCACTGGCATTCTGTTAGAATGCCCACTTCTTTGCAGCAGCACCAACAGGTACCTATCTTGAGTCAGCACCCTTTTTCCCAGCTTGCGCTTAAACCTGAACTCCTGCGTAATCTGGAGAGCCTTGAATATGCCCAGATGACGCCGATCCAGCAGGATAGCCTGCCGGTGATACTGCAGGGGCGTGATCTGATTGCACAGGGCAAGACTGGCTCCGGCAAGACCGCTGCCTTTGGCATAGGTCTGTTGCAGCAGTTGGATAACACCTCTTTCCAGGTGCAGTCGCTGGTGCTCTGCCCAACGCGCGAACTGGCTGACCAGGTGGCTCAGGAGCTGCGCCGTCTGGCGCGACAGATCCCCAACGTGAAGGTGCTCACGCTCTGTGGCGGTATGCCCCTGGGGCCTCAAATTGGCTCGCTTGAGCACGGTGCCCATATTGTTGTGGGTACTCCCGGACGCATCGAAGAGCATCTGCGCAAGGGTACACTGCGCCTGAACCGTCTGCAGACACTGGTGCTGGATGAAGCAGACCGAATGCTGGAGATGGGTTTCCAGGAAGCGGTTGATGCCATCGTGGCCACGACACCGGCTGAGCGTCAAACCCTGTTGTTCAGTGCAACCTTTCCCAAAGAGATTGCGGCCATTGCCGGTCGTATTCTGCGTGACCCCGTTCGGGTTGAAGTGGAAGCGGTTCATCAGAACACAAGCATCGAGCAGCATTTCCATGAAATTACCGATGACAGCCGGGATGCGGCCGTAACACGTCTGCTGTATCACTATCGTCCGGTGTCGGCCGTCGTGTTCTGTAATACCAAGCAGGAAGTCCGCGACCTGGAACAGCACCTGCAGGGTGATGGCATTGCCGCCGTGGCACTGCATGGCGATCTGGATCAGCGTCAACGTGATCAGACGCTGGTCCGTTTTGCCAATCAGAGTGCAACGGTACTGGTGGCAACGGATGTGGCGGCCCGTGGTCTGGATGTAGAAGGGCTGGATCTGGTGATCAACCATCGCCCGTCCAAGGAATCACAGGTGCATGTGCACCGCATCGGCCGTACCGGGCGTGCCGGACAATCGGGTATTGCCGTTACTTTGTTCAACGAGCGTGAGCGTTTCAAGCTGGCAGCGGTTGAAGCCCAGATGGATATGATCATCACTGACGAACCCTTGCCCAAAGGCGTCATTACCGATGATTATCGCCCGCCCATGACAACGCTGCAGTTGGATGTCGGCAAGAAGCAGAAAATCCGACCAGGCGACGTGCTGGGCGCACTGACCCGTGGCGGTGAGCTGGCGGGTGACCAGGTAGGTAAAATCCGTGTTTTTGATTTTTCTACCTATGTTGCTGTAAGCCGTCCCGTCGCCCGTGATGCAGTGCGTGCGCTGTCAAAAGGCAAGGTTAAAGGCCGTCCCTGTCGTGTACGTCAGCTACGCTGAGGAGTCGATATGAAAATATGGGTGGATGCGGATGCCTGTCCGGTGGTGATCAAGGAGATCCTGTTCCGGGCAGCCCAACGCACCGGTGTTGAACTGACGCTGGTAGCCAATCATGCGCTGAAAGTGCCGCCGGATGCCAATATTCGCTCATTGCAGGTAAGTGCCGGTTTTGATGTGGCGGACCATGAAATCGTTCGCCGTGTCGAAACAGGTGATCTGGTTATTACCAGTGACATTCCGCTGGCATCAGAAGTGCTGGAGGAGGGGGCGTTGGCACTCACTCCGCGGGGTGAACGTTTCACGGCAGAAAACATCAAGGCGCGGCTGAACATCCGTGATTTTATGGAAACGCTGCGCGCCAGTGGTGTACAAAGCGGTGGGCCGGCGGCCCTGAGTCAGGCAGATCGTCAGCAGTTTGCCAATCAGCTGGATCGAATTCTGGCGCGCGCGCTGAAAGCCTAACCGATACGGTGGGGCGCCAGGTCGATCTGCTGTAGCCGGCGTCCGTGCATTTGTACCTTGCCGGAGTAGCGTTCATCCCCGGTAGAGGTGAAATAGAACTGATACTGGCGTACCAGTATTACCCTGCCATGGTCCGGGTCTCGGGCCAGTCGTATTTTTTCCAGTGCAATGCTTTCGTCAAGCAATTGTACACCTTCACGCTTGCAGTATTGGCGAACAGCACGAGTGGCGAATTCCCGTCGCTTCAGGTTGTTCCACCAGGCATAACACACCATAGCGGTCAGTGAGAGCCAGAAGAGGTCAGCCAATTCAAGCCACATGTGCAGAACCGTCCATTCAAAATACAAGCATCAAAAGTGAAGGCGCATCATAACCTTATCTCCGCATGGATGAAAATACCCGAGTAAAATGATAAGGTATGTACAAGAGGGACAGCAAAACAGGAGAGTACAATGTCTATGGGTTGCCATTTAACCGAACTTCCATTTGATAACAGCTATGCACGCTTGCCCGCCAGCTGGTTTCAGGAAGTGGACATACAGCCGCTGAAAAATGCGCACCTGATTGCGTTTTGTCCTGAGGTAGCATCTACCCTCGGCCTGGACCCCTGTCGCGTTAAGCCTTCTGACCTGGTCACTTTTTGTGGTGGTCACGAGCCCTGGCCGGGTACACGTCCGCTGGCGATGAAATATACCGGTCACCAGTTCGGGACTTACAATCCTGACCTTGGCGATGGTCGTGGCCTGCTGCTTGGTGAAGTGGCAGGACAAGACGGCGTTCGCTACGACTTGCATCTCAAGGGGGCCGGCAAAACCGCGTTTTCGCGTTTTGGGGATGGGCGTGCCGTGCTCAGGTCCAGCATTCGCGAATATCTTGCCGGTGAAGCAATGGCTGGTCTGGGCATTCCAACCACCCGTGCACTCTGTTTACTGGGCAGTGAAGACTACACCATGCGCAATGGCATGGAGCCCTGTGCTCAGTTGCTACGCGTCACACCCTGTCATATTCGTTTTGGTCATTTCGAATTCTTTTTCTATTCAGGGCGTCATGAAGAGCTGAAGCAGCTGGCCGATTACTGCCTTGAACGCTTTTTCCCTGAGCTGCAGGGTGAAGCGAATCCGGTATTGGCCATGTACCGTGAGGTGCTGGAACGCACTGCTCGCCTGGTGGCATCCTGGCAGGCCTATGGTTTCGTTCATGGCGTGTTGAATACCGATAACATGTCGATCCTGGGTGAAACCTTTGACTATGGACCTTATACCTTTATGGACTGGTATGAGCCGGATCACATTGCCAACAAGAATGATCATGAAGGCCGTTATGCTTTCCGCTACCAGCCGGCCATTGTGCAGTGGAACCTGGCTGCATTGGCGCAAGCCCTACTGCCTTTGATAGAGCGTGAAGCACTGGAAGCAGAACTTGAGCGTTTCATACCGCTGTACCAGGCCGCTAAGCTTGAATTCATGCGGGCGCGTCTTGGTCTGCAGCGAATAGAGTCGGGTGATGCCGAGCTGGTTGAGCGACTGGAGGCTCTTTGGGCGCGTTATGAAATGGACCATAACCGTTTTCTGCGCCTGTTGTCCGAGTGGGACGTCAATGAAGTTGAGGGACGTGCAGCCCTGAATGCCCTGGTCGACAATGCGGGCGAACTTAACACCTGGCTTGATGACTATGCCGCACGTGCTGATCTGGAGCCTGCCAGTGCCCCCATTCGTCGGCAGCAGATGCGCAGCGTCAATCCGCGTTATATTCTGCGCAACTACATGGCAGAAGAAGTGATTCGCGAGGCACACCAGGGCGACTATCGACCCTTTAATGACCTGCTGCCCTTGCTGCGCCACCCCGGTGACGAACATCCTGAGCATCAGCGCTATGCGGGATCGCCACCGGATTGGGCGGCCGCCATTAATCTGACATGTTCTTCCTGAGTCAGCGGTGTCAGTTGCATAAGCGGGTTCAGTGACGGCTTTTCAGGCGTGCGCCCAGCCAGACCGAGCCTATACCACCCGCTATAACCAAACAGGTGCCTGCCCAGCTGTTAAGGCCGGGCACCTGGTCCCAGATCAGCCAGCCCCAAAGCCCTGTCATGACTACGCCAAAGTAGCTCAGCGGTGAAATAATGGAAGCCGGGGCATGGCTGTATGCACGTGTGTACAGCCACATGGTGATCCAGATGGATAGTGCGATCAGGCCCACGGCCGGCAGGCTGGCGGGTTCGGGCGTGCGCCAGTTGCTCAGTGCCAGCGGCAGGCTGCAAAGCGTTGAAATCAGGAAATAGTAAAACAAAACCCGGTTGACGGGTTCCGTCTGCGCAAGTTCCCGCGTCGTCACAATAGAGCCCGCCAGCGTCAATGCCGAAACCAGTCCCACCAGGTGCCAGCTGCTAAGACCGCTGCCTTCTGGTTGAATAATCAAGGCAATACCGGCAAAGCCAACCAGCAAGGGGAGCCATGCCAGCAGGGGCAGGCGTGCACCATGCCATAACAGTAGCCACAGCGGGACGCACAAAGGCGCAGCGTTACGCAGCAGGGCGGCATCCACCAGCGGTATCTGTTCCAGGGCCAGATAGTAGGCATAGAAGCAGGCCCAGCCACAGCTTCCCCGCAGCAAGTGCAGCCAGGGCCTTTGGGTTGCCAGGCCTTGCCGGCCTTTTTTGATAGCCCAGGGCAGCATGGCCAGGGTACAGAGGCCGTATTGGAAGAGTACAATCATCTCGATCGACAGGGTGCTGGCGGTCAATTTGATGAGCACGGCTGCAAGGCTCATGACCAGACTGGTGGCAAGCGCAAATGCCACGCCCGCCGTAATATTCTGATGAGTGGAAGACACTCGGCTTCAATCCTTGTAAATTAATAACTTAGACACTCCGGCTAGATGGAAGATGCCTGATGGATGATCTGGTTCTGCTGATACAAAGTAACTGGCTGAATGCTGTTGCTCTGGTCTGGTTTATGCTCTGTTTTCGCGGGTACATGTATTACGCCGCCTACAAAAGCCATTCAACACCCTGCCTGTCGAGCATGTTGCATCTGTATCGCCGTGAGTGGATGTTGCGCATGCTAGCACGGGATGTACGAATCGCCGATACCACCGCCATTGCCAACCTGGAGCGAAGCGTGGCCTTTTTTGCCTCCACTACGATTCTGGTGCTGGCAGGTCTGGTAACGGTGATGAGTTCGGCAGAGAAGGCGATCAATCTTGTTGAAGATCTCCCCTTTGTGGTGGTGGCGACGCGGCAGGAATGGGAACTGAAGTTGCTGGTACTGGTTGTGCTGTTTATCTATGCGTTCTTCAAGTTTACCTGGAGTCTGCGCCAGTACGGTTTTGTCTCGGTGATGATCGGTGGCGCTCCCTTGCCCGGGGAGGAGCCGAGCGATAATCAGGTCAAGGCGCATGCTGAGCGTATCGCCACCATGGCCTCTATCGCCGCCAATAATTTCAACTATGGTCTGCGCACCTACTATTTCAGCATTGCGGTGCTGGGCTGGTTCATCAATCCCTGGTGCTTTATGGCCCTGAGTTTGGTGATTGTCGTGGTACTGTATCGCCGCGAATTTACCTCGCCTACGTTGCAGACCCTGACCATGAGTTCCGGAGAACCGAAATGACACCCGATGAGTATGCCGGTCGCTGTACCCGGTTTCTGCAGGCCCAGCCCCATATGCGCAAGCTCGGTGTTGAACTGGTTGATGCTGAAGCCAGCCGGGTAACGTTGCGCTTGCCCGTAAACCCGGAGCTTGTAAGCGGGGGGCTGGAAACCTATTTGCATGGCGGTGTTTTGACCACCTTGGTCGATGCGGCCAGCAGTGTGTCTACGCTTTGTGCGCTGGAAGCATTCGAGCTTTGCCCGACTCTGGATCTGCGCATTGATCATATGCGCATTCCTTCAGAAACCCGGCCAGTGTATGTCGATGCAGAATGCTACCGCATCACCCGCAGCGTGTTGTTCACCCGGGCGTCGGTCTATCAGGATGACAAGTCTCGACCAGTGGCCAATGCGGTTGCGACCTTCATGCGGCCCGAAGGCGGGGCTGTAGTATCCGATTTTCAGCAGCTGATTGAAGGGGGCGATGATGCAGCAACTGCTTGAGATGGTGAAAGCGGCGCATGCCAGTGGTGACTATCAGCCGCTGGTCGATTTGATCCCTTATGCACGCATGCTGGGGGTTGAGTGTGCCTGCTATGGTGAAGAGGTTATTTTCAAGCTGCCGGCCAACCCGGACACCATTGGCAACCCGACGATTCCCGCCATCCATGGCGGTGTTATCGCGGCGTTTATGGAGCTGACGGCGCAATTCCAGCTGACATTGCAGATGCCGCAGCCAGGCCTTGCCAAAGTGATCGATTTTTCTCTCGATTACATGCGGGCCGGTCTTCACCGGGATACCTTTGCCATCTGCACCATCAGCCGTCAGGGGCGTCGAATTGGCAACTGCTCGGTATTGGCCTGGCAGGAGCGCAAAAGCCGTCCCATCGCCCAGGCGCGCGCACATTTTCTGCTCGATGCGAGTCCAATACAGGAATCTGCCACCTGAGTGCTTGAAAAGCTGTCAGGCAACCCCATATCCATTCAAGCTAACAGTTTGTTTTTCGGAGATTAGGTACGCCTGACATGAGCACTGAAACTCAGAAAGAAACCCTCGGTTTTCAGACAGAAGTAAAACAGCTTCTGAATCTGATGATTCATTCCCTGTATTCCAATAAAGAGATCTTTCTGCGTGAGCTGATCTCAAACGCCTCTGACGCATCCGAAAAGCTGCGCTTCGAAGCGCTCAATAATGATGCGCTCTATGAAGGTGAGCCGGAGCTGGCAGTCCGCATCGAATATGACAAGGATGCCAAAACCGTCACCATCGAAGACCGCGGCATCGGTATGAGCCGTGATGATGTGATTGAGCACCTGGGTACAATTGCCAAGTCCGGCACGGCCAGCTTCCTGTCCAACCTGACTGGTGATGAAGCCAAGGACAGCCAGCTGATCGGTCAGTTCGGTGTCGGCTTCTACTCTGCCTTCATCGTGGCCGAGCGTGTGGATGTGTATACCCGTCGTGCCGGTGCTGATGTGTCTGAGGGTGTACATTGGTCTTCTACGGGTGAGGGTGACTTCACCATCGCCAACTTTGACAAGCCCAAGCGCGGTACACGTATCGTGCTGAAGCTGAAAGAGGGTGAAGAAGAGTTTGCCGACGGCTTCCGTCTGCGTAGCCTTGTACGCAAATACTCCGACCATATCTCCATTCCGGTACAGATGCTTAAAGAGGAGCTGCCGGGTGAAGATGAAGCTGAAGATGCTGAAGCCAAGGCGCCGGAAATGGAGAGTGTCAACTCTGCCACTGCGCTGTGGACGCGTCCCAAGTCTGATCTCAATGATGAAGAGTATCAGGAGTTCTACAAGCATATTTCGCACGACTTCGCCGATGCACTGACCTGGTCCCACAACAAGGTAGAAGGCAATCTAGAATACACCAGCCTGTTGTACGTGCCGGAAAACGCACCCTTCGACCTGTGGAACCGTGAAGCACCGCGTGGGCTCAAGCTCTATGTGCAGCGCGTATTCATTATGGATCAGGCGGACCAGTTCCTGCCGCTTTACCTGCGTTTCATCAAGGGTGTGGTGGACAGCAATAACCTGTCACTGAACGTATCCCGTGAAATCCTGCAGAAAGACCCCAATGTCGACAAGCTGCGTTCAGCGCTGACCAAGCGTGTGCTGGATATGCTGAGCAAGCTGGCCAAGAACGACGCGGAAAAATACGCCACCTTCTGGAAGACCTTTGGTTCCGTGATCAAGGAAGGCCCGGCTGAGGACATGGGTAACCGTGACAAGATCCTCAAGCTGCTGCGTTTTGCTTCCACGCATACCGGCACCTCCGAGCAGTCCGTTTCGCTGGAAGACTATGTCAGCCGCATGCAGGAAGGTCAGAAGAAGATCTACTACGTGGTTGCTGACAACTTCAATACTGCGAAGAACAGTCCGCATCTGGAAGTGTTCCGCAAGAAGGGTATTGAAGTGCTGCTGCTGTCCGAGCGCATTGACGAATGGATGATGAGCCAGCTGTTCGACTTCGACGGTCACAACTTCCAGGATGTCACCAAGGGTGAACTGGATCTGGGCGAGACTGAGTCCGAAGAAGAGAAGCAGAAGCTGGAAGAAGTTGCCAAGGAGCACGAAGGGCTGGTTGAGCGCTTGAACAAGGTGCTTGACGACCGTGTTGATTCCATCCGTATCACGCACCGTTTGACCGATTCGCCGGCCTGCCTGGTGATTGGTGATTACGATATGGGTCTGCAGATGCGTCGCATCATGGAAGCGGCAGGTCAGGCTGTGCCCGAGAGCAAGCCGATCTTCGAGATCAATCCGGAGCATCCGTTGATCAACAAGCTGGACCATGAACCGGATGAAGACCGCTTTGGCGAGCTGGCCCTGGTGCTGTTTGATCAGGCCGGTTTGGCCGCGGGCGCTACGCTGGACGATCCTGCCAGCTATGTCACACGCCTCAACAAGCTGCTGCTGGAGTTGAGCAGCTAAGCCGGGCATAACACCGTGTGAATATAAGGGTGGCTCTTTGAGTCACCCTTTTTTGTGGGCTGCTCAGGGTCAAGGATTTTTCACAATAGTCGCGCTATGCTGACATGAAACCAACAAGGGAGAGAACACCAACATGAAAGCTTTGACTGCAGCGCTGCTGGGGATGGGGTTGGCTACCGTTGCCATGCAAAGCCAGGCGATGAGCGCGGATGAAATAGTTACCAAGCACTGCACCGCTTGTCATGAAGCCGGTTTGGGTGGTGCGCCCAAGCTGACCGACAAGGCGGCCTGGGCGCCGCGAATTGCCAAGGGCGTTGATGCCATGACGCAAACAGTACTCAAGGGTAAGGGTGCCATGCCGCCCAAAGGCACCTGTGGCAGCTGCTCCGAAGCTGACCTCAAGGGTGCGGTTGAAGCCATGACCGGCCCGTTGCATTAAGCGGCAGGCTGAAGCGGCAAGCGAGTAAGACTGAGAAAGCTTAGCTATTCGCTTGCTGCATCAGCTGCATGGACTCTCGAGTCCATTGCAGGCTTTCCATATAGGTAGTGTGCAGGCGTGACATCATCGCGCGGTCGTCACTGGCCAGTGTGCCTCGCACAAAGGCTTCTACCCTGTGCACCAGCTCGCCTACAGCCCCCTCACCATCCATCACCGCAGCACGTATATGGTCACCGACCTGTATCTGTGCCAGCGCGTCTTCTGTGCTCATGTCGAGCAGCCCATCCAGGTGCAGCAAGAGTCCGCACATGAAGGCTTCGCCTGGAGAATCCAGTTGTTCTGCCTGGGCGGTCAATTCTGACATGCGGGCCAGTAGTAAAAGCTGGCGTATAAGTTCAGACGGTTTGCCAGGATTATCCGCCATTGCAATTAGGGTAAGCCACTTCTTCAGCTCATGGAGTCCAAGGTACACCAGTGTGTCCTGAATGCTGCTGACCTGCCTCTTAAGGCCAAAAGCAGATGAGTTAACCAGTCGCAGAAGTTTATAGGTAAGGCCGGGATCTCGTCCTATAAGTGCTTCTATTTCGCTAAATTCAACTTGTGGCTGGTTCAGAATGCCCATCAATTGCAATAGGATAAGCTTGCTACTGCCCACGTGGCTGCCTTTGAGCAGCTGGGGCTTGCTGAAGAAATAGCCTTGAAACAGATCAAAGCCCAGATCCCGGCACTGGGCATATTCCTCGTGAGTCTCAACCTTCTCTGCCAGCAGACGAACGTTATAAGGCTTCAGGCGTTCGACCTGCTCTGCAAGCTGATTTGCAGGCAGGGCTCGCAGATCAATCTTGACTATGCGAGCAATTTCCAGCAAGGGAATAGCATCATCACTGTAGATGAAGTCATCTAGCGCAATAGTGTAGCCGGCTTCGGCCAGTTTTCTCACCGTAGCTACCAGTTTGGAAGTTGGTAGGCAGTCTTCCAGAATTTCGACCACAATCTCCTTTGGCGGAACGTTGGGAAGGCTATCCTGCTCAAGCATCTGCTGGGTAAAGTTAACAAATGCGGGTAGTACCCGCAGGTTGCCGGCTTCGGTGACGCTCGTATATGAATGCAGGATGACGCGGCTGCTGGCCTGGTCACCTGTGATCAGTGGTAAAGGGTTGGTCCCTTCGTTATTCCTGTACAGCAATTCATACGCCACTACTTTGAGTTGCTGGTTAAAAATTGGCTGCCTTGCCATCAATATCTGCGCGGGCATGCTTTGCTCCAGATAGGGAGTAGTTCCGGTAGGTGGCTCTTTTTGCCAACATAAAGGCTATTATGAATGATGCTAAGCTTAATAGTACAAATTTTGTAGGATCGAAGGTATCTTTTTAGAAAGCCTTAATAGGAATCAATAAGAGAGGGCGTCAGTATGGGGCAAGAGCCAAGTAATCTGCGGTATGCGGCACTTCTGCAGGCCTGTCAGGATACCATCATGATTCTGGATGGCGAGGCCGTCGTCACGATTCATGCGGGCAGCAGCCGTTGGGCAGGACAGGAGCTGGAAGGGAGGCGCCTGTCCGAGATATTGCCGGTTGATCTGGCCGAGCAGTTCTTATCGCAGCTTCGCCAGTTGACTCAGGGCGGTAAGGTTGCTGCCTTTCAGTTCCAGTTGCGCCCGGAGCATTGTCCTGAGCTGCGTCCGCTGGGACTCACTGAACCGCATTGGTACAGTGCACGAGTGACGCTGACCCAGGAAGGCGAAACGCTGGTGCTGATGCAGGACATTACCGAGCGCAAGCGCCTGTCGCGAAAATTGAGCACCCAGGCACAGCGTGATCCTCTCACTGGTGCCTATAACCGTCGTGCTCTGATGCCTGTATTGGATATGTCCGTGGCCCAGGCGCTACGGTATGACGGCTCTTCCAGCGTGATCCTGCTGGAGGTTGACCAGCTTAAAGCGATTAATGAGCAGCATGGCTGGGATGCCGGTGATCAGGTGCTGCAGCACAGTGTGGCCACCTTGCATCGCCTCAAGCGTACCTCGGATTTTCTGGTGCGTTACAGTGATAGCCAGTTGGCGATGGTGCTGGGCGAGACCAACCATGAGCAGGCGCTGCTGGCAGCTGAGCGTATCCGTGATGCGATTGCAGAGCTGGAGTTGCCCTTTGCCACCGGTGATATTCGCTGGACGGTGAGTATCGGCGTTGGCTCAGCGCTTAATCCGGAAGATGATGGCACTCAGGTACTGAAGCGGGCTTACGAGAATATGCTCGTGGCCATTCACAGTGGTCGGAACCGGGTAGAAGGAGAGGCGCTTTAAGCGCCTCTTTGTTTGTCCTGCGGCTTCAGAGCTTGGGGTGTTGCTGCAGGTAGTTGATCAGTGTCTGCATTTCATCATCGGTGCCGATGGTGATGCGCAGGTGGTTCTCGATGCGGGGCTTGGTGAAGTGTCGCACCAGAATCTTGTTTTCGCGCAGGTAAGCCATCAGTTCAGCACCGCTGACGTTCGGATGGCTGGCGAACACAAAGTTTGTGTGTGAAGGCAGTACTTCAAAACCCAACGTTTGCAGTTGTTGGTTGGTCCATTCCCGGGTAGCAATTACCTGATCCAGGCGGCTGCGGAAATAGTTTTCATCTTCCAGCGATGCAACAGCGACGGCCTGTGCCAGCATATCCAGCGGGTAGGAATTGAAGCTGTTCTTGACGCGTTCCAGTGCTTCAATCAGATCGGCATGACCAAAGGCGCAGCCGATGCGCAACCCGGCCAGGGAGCGTGACTTGGAAAAAGTCTGGGTTACCAGCAGGTTCGGATACTGGTCAATCAATGCAGTCGCACTTTCAGCACCAAAATCCACATAAGCCTCATCCACCACAACCACCGAATCGGTATTGCTTTCCAGCAGGGCGCGAATCTCACTCAGCGGTACGCTGATGCCGGTGGGCGCATTGGGATTGGCAAAGATAATACCGCCATTGGGTTGCTGATACTGGCTCAGATCGATGCGGAAATCGTCGGTGAGTTCGATGTGCCGGGCTTCAATGCCGTACAGATCGATATAGACGTTGTAGAAGCTGTAGGTCGTTTCCGGCAGCAGCAGCGGTTTGTCCTGACGCAGCAGGGCCATGAACGTCAGTGCCAGTACTTCATCCGAGCCGTTGCCAATGAAAACCTGATTGGTGTTCAGTCCATGTGTATGCGCCAGTGACTGCTTCAGCAGGGCGGATTCCGGGTCCGGGTAGAGGCGCAGTCGCGAGGTGTCGAACTGGTCCAGAACATCCCGTACGGCGGGTGCAGGCGGGTAGGGGTTTTCGTTGGTATTCAGCTTGATCAGTCCCTCAACCTGGGGTTGTTCACCCGGCGTGTAGGGTACGAGGGACTGGATGGAAGGGCTCCAGAATCTGCTCATGAAAAGTCGCCTGTTGATCGAACAAAAGGCACATATTAGCAGACTGCCCGGTAGCACAGAAGCTGGGGCTTCTGTGCATTAATTCTTGTGGTGGTCGCCAGTATCGCGCAGATATTCGGGCGGGCGCGTCTCGGTGGTGCGGTCCAGGGCGCCGATATCCAGCATTGGGGCTGCATCCAGGTGATGCGCACCCAGGATATGGGAGACATGCTCCAGTGCCGCGACAATCATGGACTGTTCCCAGTCCGGCATGTCTTCAAACTGGCGAATAAAGGTGTCCTGCAGGGTCGCCGGGGCTGACTTCAACAGCTCCAGACCTTCTTCTGTAGGGCAGGCCAGCACCTTGCGCTTGTCTGTGTTGCTGCGCTCACGGCGTACCAGTTTCTTGCGCTC
Organism: Marinobacterium stanieri; assembly: GCF_900155945.1. GTDB lineage: Bacteria > Pseudomonadota > Gammaproteobacteria > Pseudomonadales > Balneatricaceae > Marinobacterium > Marinobacterium stanieri. Next base: position 129,397 of record NZ_FTMN01000002.1, on the reverse strand, counting down.
CAGGCGATCAAGAATGCTGGTGACGGTTGCCTGGGCCAGGTTCATTTCCTTGGCCAGCATACCGATCGTCAGGGGACCATTAATCCTGAGCGTTTGCATGGTCATTAACTGCGGCATGGTCAGACCGGTCATGCGGCTCAGGTGTTTATCGTGCAGATCTGTGGCACGAATGATCTGGCGCAGCAGCACCAGTGCGTCCTGACTTTTTTCCATAGCGCTATATGTGTTTCCCGGGGCAGGTTGGATATCTGCGCGCTTTTTAGCCTGATTTCCGACGTAATGCAAAATTTCCGTGTCACCTCTTGTTAATTAATTTGCAACGCGAAGCAATGAAACTGTGCTTGTGTATCGCCCGATTGCTGGGGGCTCTGGCGCAAAATGCGCTCGTTACGGGTACTTATCTCTTAAGTAATGCGATTGCTTCCCTGCTTGAAATGTCATTATGAATATGTTTTATACTAAAAACCATAGCAAAGCGAAATATATCTAACACTATGGAATCTGACATTATTAATTTGCGTAAACCCAAGGCCACTGATGGCTTTGCCCTTCATAAATTGGTGGAGCGTTGCGCTCCTCTCGATCCCAACTCCGTTTATTGCAACCTGCTGCACTGCAGTCACTTCGCTGACACAGCCGTAGCGGCGGAAGATGAAAGCGGTGAACTGGTTGGGTTTATCTCCGGCTACTGCCCGCCGGCGCGTCCCGACACCCTGTTTGTTTGGCAGGTTGCGGTTGATGCCCGCTGTCGTGGCAAGAAGCTGGGACAGAAGATGCTGCTGGAATTGGCCGAGCGTCTGGCACCTCAGGGTGTTCAGTACATCGAGACCACGATCACACCCGGCAACATCGCATCCGAGAAGCTGTTTGCAGGCGTGTTTGCTGCCTTGTCAGCCCCTGTAGAGCGCTCGGTTTTGTTTTCAAAAGAAGAACACTTTGCTGGCCTGCATGACGATGAAGTGCTTTATCGCGCGGGTCCTTTCAAGCTCAGTACACAGAATTCGTAATCCAGGAGAGATCGATGAATATTTTCCAGACAACTGAATCAGAAGTTCGTACATATAGCCGCTCTTTTCCGGTGACTTTCACCAAGGCGAAAGGTGCAGTACTGACGACCGATGAAGGCAAGGAGTATGTCGACTTCCTGGCCGGCGCCGGTACGCTTAACTACGGTCACAACAACGATGTTCTCAAGCAGGCACTGATTGAATACATCAGCAACGATGGTCTGACACACGGCCTGGATATGCAGTCTGAAGCCAAGGCCAACTTCCTTGAGACTTTCCGTGACGTGATTCTGAAGCCGCGCGGCATGGGTGATTTTAAAGTCATGTTCACCGGCCCGACCGGTACCAACTGTGTCGAAGCGGCACTGAAGCTGGCGCGTAAGGTCAAGGGTCGCAGCAACATCATCTCTTTCACCAACGGTTTCCACGGTGTCAGCGGTGCTGCTCTGGCGGCTACAGGTAACCAGCACCACCGTGGTGGTATGGGTACTTCCCTGAATGATGTAACCCGTATGCCGTTTGATGGCTACCTGGGTGAAGGTGTTGATACCACTGAATACCTGGACAAGGTTCTGAGCGACCCGAGCAGCGGTGTTGATCACCCGGCAGCGGTTATCGTTGAGACCATTCAGGGTGAGGGCGGCCTGAACGCAGCCTCTTTCGAATGGCTGCGCAACCTGGAAAAAGTATGCCGTCGTCATGACATGCTGCTGATTGTCGATGACATTCAGTCCGGTTGTGGTCGTTCAGGCCGTTTCTTCAGCTTTGAAGAAGTTGGTATCAAGCCGGACATCGTGACTTTGTCCAAATCCCTGAGCGGTTACGGTCTGCCGTTTGCAGTGACCATCTTCCGCTCCGAGCTGGACCAGTGGAGCCCGGGCGAGCATAACGGTACCTTCCGTGGTAACAACCACGCGTTCATTACCGCTGCGGCTGCTTTCAAACACTTCTGGTCTGATGATACTTTCGAGAAGGAAGTGCGTCGCAAGGCTGAAAAACTGCGCGCTGGTCTGCAGGCGATTATCAAGTCGCACGGTGCCAGCACCCTCAAGCTGAAGGGTCGCGGTCTGATGAGCGGTATCGAGTGCCCGGATGGTGATCTGGCAGGTGCCGTGATCAAGGATGCCTTTAGTCAGGGTCTGGTAATCGAAACCAGTGGTGCGCACGATCAGGTCGTCAAGTGTCTGGTGCCTCTGGTACTGACCGATGAGCAGATCGAGTTTGGTCTGAAGGTGCTGGATAAGGCTTTTGCCAACGCACTGGAACAGCGTGAGCGCAAGGCATCCTGATCGGGTGCCCTTGTTCGCTACAACACAACACCGATTTAACCAAGAGAAGTTGTCATGATCGTAAGAACTCTGGAAGAGTGTGAAAATTCAGAACGTCGTATTGTCTCCAAGACCTGGGAAAGCACGCGCATGCTGCTCAAGGATGACAATATGGGATACTCCTTCCATATCACGACCATTTATGCCGGTACTGAAACGCATATCTGGTACCAGAACCATCTCGAGTCTGTTTACTGCATCAGCGGTGAAGGTGAAATCGAGACGCTGGCCGACGGCAAGATCTACCCGATCAAGCCCGGCACGCTGTATAATCTGAACGAACATGATGAACATCTGCTGCGTGCCGATAAAGAACTGAAGCTGGCGTGTGTTTTCAACCCGCCGCTGAATGGCAAGGAAGTACACGACGAAAATGGCGTGTACCCGCTTGAGGCCGACACTGTCGAAGCCTGATCCTGCCATTTGCAGTCTTTCAACATGCCGGCTCAATGCCGGCATGTTTTTAACTTATTCGGGCCTTTGCCCCAATTTGGCACCACATAAGAGAGAAGCCAACAGGATAAAACATGCATACTGTAGAGAAGATCGGCGGCACATCAATGAGTCGTTTCAGCGAGCTGATGGACACTATTCTCATTGGCGACCGCAAGGGAGATGACCTGTATAACCGCATCTTCGTTGTATCCGCCTACGGCGGTATCACCAATCTGCTTCTGGAACACAAGAAAACCGGCGAGCCCGGTGTCTATGCCCGTTTTGCCAATGCTGAAAACGAAAGTGCCTGGAGTGAGGCGCTGACGGAAGTACGCATCAAAATGCTGGATATCAACCGTGAGCTGTTTGGTGATACTACTGAGCGTGAAGAAGCCGATGCCTTCATTAACAAGCGCATTGCGGATGTTGAAGCGATCATGTCCAACCTCCAGGCGCTGTGCAGCTATGGTCACTTCCAGCTGGACGACCACCTGATGAAGGTTCGTGAAATGCTGGCCGGTATCGGTGAAGCGCACAGTGCCAACAACAGCGTAATTGCACTGCGCAAGCAGGGTGTCAACGCGCGCCTGCTGGACCTGTCCGGTTGGGATCAGGAAGAGCCGCTGCCGTTTGAAGAGATGATCGAGAGCAGCTTTGCTGATGTAGATGTCAGCAAGGAAATGCCCATCGTGACGGGCTATACCCACTGTAAGGAAGGTTTGATGAAAACCTTCGACCGTGGTTACAGCGAAATGACCTTCAGCAAGATCGCCACCAAAACCGGCGCCAATGAAGCGATCATCCACAAGGAATTCCACCTCAGTACGGCTGATCCGGGCATTGTCGGTCTGGAGAACGTGGTCACCATCGGTCGTACCAACTATGACGTGGCTGACCAGCTGTCCAACCTGGGTATGGAAGCGATCCACCCCAAAGCGGCCAAGGGCCTGCGTCAGCAGGAAATCGAACTGCGTATCAAGAACGCGTTCGAGCCGGATCATGCCGGTACAGTGATCAGCACTGATTACTGCAGTGAGAAGCCCTGTGTCGAAATCATTGCCGGTCGTCCGAATCTGTTCGCACTGGAAATCTTCGACCAGGAGATGCTGGGTGAAGCGCGTTACGATATCGAGCTGCCGCGTCTGCTGAACGAGCTGCGTCTGTACGTGGTCAACCGTGACTCCGATGCCAACAGCATCACCTACTTTGTTGCCGGTACCCGCAAGATGGTGACCCGCGCTGTTCGCCTGATCGGTCAGAAGTTCGAGAGTGCCGAGGTTGAGCTGCACAAGGTGGCGATCGTGTCTGCCATTGGTTCCAACCTGAAGGTGCCGGGCATTCTGGCACGCACCGTCTCTTCTCTGGCCGATGCCGGTATCAGCGTTCAGGCGCTGCACCAGTCTATGCGACAGGTAGAGATGCAGTGTATAGTCAACCAGGACGACTATGAATCAGCGGTCAGAGCCTTGCACCACGCTTTGATCGAGCAGGAAGACCATGGAGATGTGATATGCGCTGCCTGACACGGGTAGTGATACTGATGCTGCTGGTGTTGCCGGCAGCCCTGAATGCTCAGGAGGCCCCCGATTCGGGGGCCGAATCCGTTATGGACTCTGGAAATCAGCCGTCTGCGCTGGTGACTGAGCAAGACGTGCGTGATCACGTCGAAACATTGAAAGAACCCCTCTATAACCCGTTTATCGAGCGCTATCTGGTCGATGAGGTGAAAGCTCTGCGCACGGATATGGAGCGCCAGCGGGTTGAGATGATTCAGCAGATTACCGACCGAGAGTTGAAGGTGGCGAATAGCTCCATCTCCTACGCGACGGATACGGTAACCTATTTCTTCTACCTGATTGCCGCCGCATCCTCGATCCTCTTGATCGTGGGCTGGAGCTCTATTCGTGAGATCCGTGATCGGGTACAGACCATCGCCGATGAAAAGGTTGGACGTCTGGTTGAGGAATACGAAGAGCGACTGGAGCGCGTGGAGAAAGAGCTGCTGCGCAAGTCTCGTATCATCCAGGAAAACCAGCATGAGCTGGAAGTGACCAATGCCGTTCAGTCACTCTGGGTGAAAGCGACTCAGGAAACCTCCTGGGAGCAGAAGATACGCTTGTATGACCGCATTCTGGAGCTGCGCCCGGATAATGCCGAGGCACTGACCTACAAGGCCGATGCCGCGCTGGAGCTGAACCAGCACCAGTGGGCAATTTCGCTGTGTAACCAGGCGCTCACGCTTGATCCGGACAGTGGCCATGCCTACTTCCAGCTGGCCTGTGCCTACGCTGACCTGGGTGCCAGCCGCATAGCGCTGGATTACCTCAAGAAGGCCGTTACCATCTCTGATGAGTATCGTGAACAGGCGCGTCAGGAGCAGCGCTTGCTGTCGCTGTCTCAGGAGCCTGACTTCATGTCTGTGCTGACACAGCAGGACGCAGAAGAGGCCGGCAAAGAGGCTTGAGCCTCTGCCGGCTGGATGAAGGATTAAAGGTCTCGCAAGTGCTCCAGGTCGTCATATACATTGGCGATCTGGCGCATCAGGCGACGGTCCTCCATTAGATCTTCTATCTGGCGCCGACGCTTGCTGTTGTATTTGACCCTGCTGCGATTCAGATCGTCTTCATCATTCATCTGATCAGTCCAATCATCCAGCTCGTCATCATTGACTTGATCGACACGGATTTTGGTGCCCATCGCTTCTATCTCTCACACAGGTTACTGAAAACGATCCGGTCGGACCGCTCCGTTTTGCCAGTCAAGAATTGACCGGTTTCAGGCGGAATATAGTTCAGTATCTTAACAGGCACAAAATTGAAATTTGCTATCAGAACGATAGATTTGGCGGGGAGAAGCTAATCAATGCCCCGGGCCCGCAGGCCGGGGCATTGCGAAGGATCAGCGCTCGAACACGTAGGTGCCGGGCGCGGGCCCGATGGGCGGGTAATCCGCTTTGGTATTGCCCATGGGTGGCGGGTCGACAGGTTCGCCTGAATGGGTATTGAGCCAGTCATTCCAGGGCTCCCACCAGGAGCCTTCCCGGGCTTCATGGCGCAGTGCCCAGTCGTCAGCGGGGATATGCTTGTCTTCGGCCGTTTGCACGCCCAGCTGGTAGTGGCGGCGAGGATGTCCAGGCTCACTGACGATGCCGGCGTTATGGCCGCCACTGGTAAGCACAAACGTCACTTCCGTATTCATCAGATCGTGCACCTTGTACACAGAGTGCCAGGGCGCTACATGGTCTTTCTGGGTTGCCACGCAGAACACGGGTACACGGATGTCGCGCAACGAAATGGGGCGATCGCCCACATTGAAGCGGCCGCTGGCCAGATCGTTGTTCAGGAACAGGCGACGCAGGTATTCCGAATGCATGCGATAGGGCATGCGGGTGGAATCGGCGTTCCAGGCCATCAGGTCGTTCATGCGAGGCGTTTCGCCCATCAGGTACTCGTTGATGATACGGGACCAGATCAGGTCGTAGGAGCGCAGCAGGGTAAAGGCGCCGGCCATCTGCTGGGTGTCCAGATAGCCCTTGTCCCACATCATGTCTTCCATGTAGCTGAGCTGGCTTTCATCGATGAACAGCATCAGCTCGCCGGCTTCTGTAAAGTCGGTTTGTGCGGTGAACAGTGTAAGGGATTGCAGGCGGTCATCGTTATCGCGTGCCATGGCGGCTGCGGCAATGCTGGCGAGGGTGCCGCCGAGGCAGTAACCCACCAGATGAACCTTTTGCTTGGGTACAATGTGGTTGATTGCCTGCAGGGCATCCATGACACCGCGGCGCAGGTAATCACTCATGCCCATGTCACGATCCTGAGGTCCGGGGTTGTGCCAGGAGATCATGAATACCGTGTGTCCCTTGTCGACCAGGTACCGCACCATGGAGTTATGCTCGGACAGGTCGAGGATGTAGTACTTCATGATCCATGCAGGTGTAATCAGGATCGGCTCGGCAGCGACCTTATCGGTCCTCGGTGAGTACTGAAGCAGCTCAATCAGACGGTTGCGGTACACCACCTTGCCGGGTGTGCAGGCCAGGTTCTCGCCAGGGGTGAACTCACTGGTTTGCGTATCCGCATCGCCAAGCAGGTTGTGCTGAACATCCTCCAGCAGGTTCTGCATGCCTTTCATCAGGCTCTGGCCGCCGGTATTGATGGCCTTCTCGACCACCAGCGGGTTGGTGGACGGGTAGTTGGTGGGCGAGAACACATCCAGCCATTGACGTGCCGCAAAAGAGACCACATTTTCATGGTGGTCGGCCACACCTGGAATGCCGGTAGTGGCATAGTGCCACCATTGTTCCTGCAGCAGGAAACTCTGTGACATCACATTGTAGGGGAAACGCTGCCAGGCAGGGTCGCTGAAGCGGCGGTCGCCGGGTAGTGATGTGATAAACGGCTTGAGTTCGGGGTCAAACGCGGCGCGCATTGACCAGAGGCCGAAAGCGCTATACTTGCGCAGGAAGTTCTCGCGCATTTCACTGAGTTTGCCGGGGGAGTGGGCGGTATGAATCAGCCAATCCATAAACGCCAGAGTCAGTGAAGCAGGGGACATGCCCTGGGTGTAGCGTCCTTCGACGGCGTGCATGACACGGTCGATACTGTTTTTGATATCGGGAAGCGGCATTCGGGTCATGGTTCACTCCTTCGCGAAGTTTAGTGTGGCGTCCACAAGTGCAACGGCACTTCCGTGCGCAGTTGGCTAAGCCCAAAGTCCAATTGCCAGAGGGCCCGGATTTCGCTTTTGCTGCAGGTGCGAAATCGATAGAATAGGCGTTATACCATTACACCCTGATGAACAGTGCCGAGCAGGCAAGGGGCTCACCGAGTGTCAACGAAATACCTGAAACGCTTCTTCAAACCCAAATCGATTGCGGTATTCTGCGCCTCAGAGCGTGAGGATAGCATGGGCGGCATAGTCCTGCGTAACCTGCTGGAAAGTGGTTATGCCGGGAAGCTGATGGCGGTCAATTCTCAGGGAATGGATGAAGTTGAAGGCGTGGCCTGTGTTCGCTCGGTGGGTGAACTGCCGGAAATGCCGGACCTGGCCATTATCTGCTCGCCGCCGGAAAGCGTTGCCGGCATTATTCGCAAGCTGGGCGCCAATATGGTCAAGGCAGCCATGATTCTGACCGGTGGCTTGAGCCCTGACAGCCGCACCGGTTCACTGCGCGAAGCGGTGAAGGAGGCGGCACGTCCATACGGTATCCGTATATTGGGTCCTGAATGTATGGGGCTTCTGGTGCCGGGTTCGAAAATGAACGCCAGCTACTCCCACGTCAATATCAGCAAGGGCAAGGTGGCTTACGTCGGTCAGTCAGGCCTGCTGGGAACAGCGATGATCGACTGGGCCAGCGGTCAGGAGATCGGCTTCTCCCATTTCCTGACGCTGGGTGATGGTGTGGACGTGGACTTGCCGGCCATTATCGATTACCTCGCTACGGACCCGGGCACACATGCGATTCTGCTGCAGATGGACCGTGTCATCGGTTCTGCGCGTAATTTTGTCTCTGCCATTCGGTCGGCCTCTCGTAATAAGCTGGTGCTGGTACTGAAATCCAACATCATCAGTGATGACCGCCTGTCCGTTGAGTTGGCGCCGGGCGTCAGTGATGAGGACCAGGTCTATGATGCTGCCCTGCGTCGCGCGGGTGCTGTGCGGGTAGAAACTTCGGACCAGCTGTTTAATGCACTGGAAACCCTGTCACGCATGAAGCCCATGCGTGGCGAACGTCTGGCGATTGTCTGTAACGGCATGGGGCCCAATGCGTTGGCGCATGACCGTCTGCTGCGCAAGCAGGGCAAGGTGTCTGATCTGACCGATCCCACCCGTGAGGCGCTGGCGCCGCTGTTACCGAAAACCTGGAACGGCCGTAACCCGGTTGATTTGGGTGTTGAGGCGACTCCGGAGCGCTTTGCCGAAGTGATCCGCCTGCTCAGCAAGGACCCGAACGTGGATGCCATTTTGAGCATCCATGCGCCTACACGTATGGCAGCCAGTGTCGACACGGCCGACGAGGTGATCAAGGTCGCCCGTAAAACACCGCGAAACGTGCTGACCTGCTGGATGGGACGCTTTTCGGCCATCGAGGCCCGCAACCACTGCAACTCGGCGGGTATTCCCACGTTCATGACGCCGGAAGAGTCGGTAGACGCTTTCATGCAGATGGTAGAGTACCACCGCAACCAGGCGGCCATGCGTCAGACGCCGGCTCCCTTCCATTTGCACAACCTGCCCAATCGCAAACGGGCACGCCAGATGTTGCAGGATGCTCGTGCGGAACGGGATTACCTGCTGCACTCCGAAGCCTGTGACCTGCTGGATCTGTATGAGATACCGACCCCCAACACCGGCTATGCCGATGATATTAACGGTGTAGTTGATCTTGCCCGTCGCATGGGCGGTTCTGTCGCGGTGAAGGCGCTGCATAAGGACAACGTGTATCCCTTCTGTTACGACAGTACTTCGCATCAGCGTTGGCGCGACCTGGCGCTGGACCTGTTCTCCATCAATGAGGTCCGTCACGCCACCACCAAGCTGGGATACCGTATCGGCGAGCGTTATCAGCCGGACGAGTGTTTCGGTTTTGTCGTGCAGCAGATGAAACGTGGTTTCCAGTCCATGCAGATGAATGTGGGCATCACCCGTGACCCGGTGTTCGGCCCGCTGATCCTTTTTGGCGTGGGAGGGTACACCATCGATGTTCTGGCTGATCGTAATATCATGCTGCCGCCCCTGAACTTTGCTCTGGCACGCCAGCTGGTCAAGCGTTCACGTATCTATAACATCATCGCCGAAAACAGCTATCAGCTGGAACGGGATATCGATCATATCTGCGAGTTGCTGATTCGATTGTCGGAAATGGTGGTCGACCTGCCTGAGCTCAAGTGTCTTGAGATCAACCCCCTGCTGCTGAACAAGCGAGGGCTATTGGCGGTGGATTGTGCCGTGTCGCTGGCAGAAGATGCACGTCTGTCCATCTCGCCTTATCCGGAATACCTGACCGAACAGGTAGTGCTCAAGCGTTCGGGTCGTCAGGCGGTGCTACGTGCTATTCGCGGTGAAGATGAGCCGGCACATCTGGAGTTTTTCAACTCGCTGAGCCCCGAGTCCATTCGTCTGCGCTACTTCTACAGCCGTGGTGTGCCCACCCATGCCGAGCTGGCCAACTGGACGCAGATCGATTACGACCGCGAAATGGCCTTCATTGTGTCAGCACCGAAACTCAGTGGTGCAGGATTTGAGACGCTTGGGGTAGTGCGTGCCGTGACCGATGCTGATAATGTACGCAGCGAGTTTTCTATCGTGGTTCGGGATGATATGCAGGGAGAAGGCCTGGGTGTCATGCTGATGCAGAAAACAATCGACTACTGTCGTGCCCGTGGTACCCTGCAGTTGGATGGATCTACCATGCCAACCAACAAGGGAATGCAGGGCTTGGCTCGCAAACTCGGCTTCAAGGTCAGCTACAACATGGAAGAAGATGTTGTGGATATGAAAATGAAGCTGAACGAGCCCACGGAAGACTGGCAAATCTATCGCCTGCAACACTAAGTAATTTCTTGCCGTAAGGGGCGCCGCCGTTCAGGTGGCGCCATGCATGATGACAACTGATACTTCTACGTCCGCACTGAAGCTCTCGCTTCCGGTGCTGTTTGGCTATATCCCCCTGGGAGCAGCTTTTGGTGTGATGTTCTCGGATCTGGGATATCACTGGATCTACGCCACCCTGATGGGGCTGGTTATCTATGCCGGCGCCGGACAATTCCTGGCCGTGGGGCTGCTGGCCAACCATGCCGGTTTGCTCGAGGTGTTTGTCGCAACACTGCTCCTGAATGCCCGACACATGGTGTACGGCCTGTCCCTCCTGAGCACACTCAAATTGCAGGGGCCGCGGCGCTGGTACCTGATTTTTGCTCTGACGGATGAGACCTACTCACTGCTGACCATGTTGCAGGTCAAGTGTGAGGAGCTGCGCTCACGGCTGCAATTCCAGGTTGCTGCCCTGAACCATGCCTACTGGGTTATCGGCTGTACGCTGGGTGCCTGGCTGGGTGGTCATATCGATTATTCAACGGCGGGAATCGAATTTACCTTGCCGGCACTGTTTCTGGTACTGACGCTGGAGCAGTATCGTGCCGTGCGCCGTCCTCAGGTATTTGCACTGGCGGTGGCGATTGGTGTGCTGGCGCTGGTGATCAGTCCCGATAATATGCTGATGCTGTCCATTGCGCTGGCAGTATCGTTGCTGATTATGGCAAGGGGAGGTGTCGAGTGGAATCGTCTGCGTATCTTCTGACGTTCATCGTTGTGGCGACCCTTGCCACATTCCTGACTCGGTTGCTGCCCTTTGTGCTGCTCTACCGTTGGGCGGAGCATCCTCTGCTCAAGCATCTGGGGCGGTACCTGCCTCCGGTTCTGATGGTGTTGCTGCTCATGTATGCGTTGAAGGATGCACTGGTGACCGGCGAGCGTTTGCTGCCATCACTGGTTGCGCTGGCCGTGGTGGCTGTACTGCACCTGATGTGGCGCAATCCCCTGGTGAGTATTCTATCGGGAACGGGACTGTACATGTTTCTGACGCAAACCGGCTTGTTGCTCTGACGTCAGTGTAAGGTCATCTGAAGCAGGCCGTGGGGGCATGCGGGTGTGCTCAGTGACCGTCCGGACAAAAGAGCTCGTGCAGCGTGCGGATGATGGTGATGGCAGTATCACCATTGAGCGAGTAGTAAATGGTTTGGGATTCGCGGCGTGTACGCACCAGACCATCGCGACGCAGCACTGCCAGGTGCTGTGACAGGGCTGACTGGCTCAAGTCGAGACAGCGGTTCAGCTCGGATACGGACAGCTCCTTGCCATCGAGATAGCACAGGATCAGCAGTCGGCTGTCATTGCCCAATACCCGCATCAACTTGGCAGCAGCGGCTGCGTTTTCTTTCATCAGCTCCAGGCTGTCCTGCGGCAGTGCCTGTGCATTGGTGGGGCGGGTCGCGATGTCAGTCAATTGCTGTACTCCAAGCTCTTATTATATGGGGAGATTTTATCCCAATCCCGGCTTTGATCCTATTTTACTAATATACGAAGGCGTCATATAAATATAACCCGTATATAGTAAGGGCTTTTACAATACCCACGTCAACTTTAGTTGTATTAGCGACTAAAGTTGATTGTCGACAACTCGACTTATTTCGGTGTCCGCTTTACCTTTCGTGCCCAGCTGAGATGGTAGGGGAATTTACCTATTACTGGCTGCCATTTATCTTCGAGAGCACAACAAGGAAGCAACTATGGGCATTTACCGGCGTGAGCACGGTGCCGAACACCCGTACTGGAAAATGGGACCCTTCAAGGTCCGCTTACCCTTTATTCATCACCGCTGGGAGTGGCCTGAGACTATTCAGGCGCTGATCATGTTTGTGGTCGGCATGGCAATGATTCCCCTGCTGGAAAAATATCTTGGCTTGCCCTACGACGTTGCTCTGGCTTTCGTTGTTGTCTGCGGCCTTGGGTTCATGTTGCCGACAATCCTGGGTGTACCCATGGTGCCGGGCTGGATTACACCGGCCATTCCGGTGGTCGGTTTGTACCTGGGCAATTTTGAACCGGGCCCCGATGCAATCCGTGCACTGATCGGTCTGCAGCTGGTGGTGACGCTGATCTTCTTTGTGCTTGGTGTAACGCGCCTGGGCAGTAAGCTGGTGGAACTGTTTCCGGCATCCATCAAGGGCGGCATCTTGATGGGGGCGGGTATTGCGGCCATTTCCGGTGAGATAGTCGAAGGTGGTCGTCTGGCACAGACGCCGATTTCGCTGATCATTGGTGGTGCTGTCACCGGTTACATCCTGTTCTCCCTGTCATTCCGTGACTGGACGGAAAAGCACCGCTGGGCACGCATTATCGCCGGTTACGGCATGGTACCGGGTGCCATTGTGGCCATGGTCATTGGCTGGGTAGCGGGTGAATACCCGATTCCGGATGTGCAGTTCGGTCTGACTTCACCGGCGTTTGACAAGATGCTGGATTACACGGTGTTCGGGGTTGGTTTGCCGTCAATTGAAGTGATCTGGATGGCGGTACCGACAGCGATTATTGCCTATATCATCGCCTTCGGTGACATCATTGTGGGCAAGAGCCTGCTGGATCGCGTCGACCACCTGCGTCCCGATGAAAAGATTGAAGTGAACGTGGATCGCGTGCACCTGATTACTGCACTGCGTAACCTGTTGCACTCACTGCTGGCGCCGTACCCGGGCCTGGCGGGTCCGCTGTTTACCGGTGCAATGGCGACCATTGCCGAGCGCTATCGTTATGGCCGTAAAGCCATGGATACCATCTACAGTGGTGCCAGCATCTTCTGGATTGTGGGCTTTATCGCACTGTTCATGCTGCCGCTGGTGACTGTGTTCAAGCCGGTGCTGCCGATTGCGCTGTCACTGACCCTGTTGATCACCGGTTACCTGTGTATCAGTGTGGGTGTTGAGCAGATTGATAACGCCACCTCCATGGGGGTGGCGGGCACCATGGGCGTTGTGTTGTCAGTATACGGTGCTGCCTATGGATTGGCCGTGGGTGTGCTGCTTTACCTGCTGTTCGAGAAGCGCTCGAAGAAGGCGCTGCAGGAACATGCAGATGAAGCCCCGGAAGAGCCGATCCATATTGAGGAGCGGGCAGAGGAGTACGGCAACCGCTAGGCGGTTTCCCGTGCGAAATCAGTACGGCTCCGGCGTTTCTGCCGGGGCCGTTCGCGTCCGGTGCGAACACAGTTTCGACCCTGCTCCTTGGCCATATACAGCGCCTGGTCTGCACGTTTAATAACTTGAGTCGGTGTTTCGTCCGGCTGGTTTTCACAGGCGCCAATGCTGATGGTGACATTCACCACCTTATTCTGCGCATCCTTGCCTCTTTTCTGGCGACCCTTCTCATTGCTTTTCGGCCGTTTGGCATCGCGAATAGCCAGCGGGTAACTGGCGACCTTTTCCCTGATGGTTTCCAGGGCCGGCAGGGCCTCGGCCTCGCTGCGCCGGCGAAATACCACCGTGAACTCCTCGCCGCCATAGCGGAAAAGTCGGCCGCCGGCCTGTACCGTGTTGAGCTGGGAGGCAACCATCCGCAATACCTGGTCGCCGGTATCGTGGCCGTAGCGATCGTTGAACTGTTTGAAGTGGTCGATATCGAGCATGGCAATCACATACTGGCGGCCGGGTGTCTGCAAATAATGCTCCAGGGCACGGCGGCCCGGTACGCCTGTCAACGTATCGAGGAAAGCCATGCTGTAGCCATGGTGAACCAGGGCTCCGATCAAGATCAGTTGTGACAGTACCTGGTACAGGCTGCCAATGAGGGGTAAATCCGGTTTGGCCAGGCTCAGTAACATGGCGATGGATAGAGTCAGTGTCACCAGTGTGTCCAGTGGGCGGCTGCGCAAAAAGCCCAGGCACAGAGCCAGCCAGACAAGGTTCCAAACCAGCGCGCCGTGGCTTAGTGTCAGTCCGGTGAAGGTGTACTCAATCAGCACTGGAGGCAGTGCCAGCAGCCATTCGGTCAGTGTCAGTGGTGCGTAGTGCCAAAGCAACAGCAGCGAAGCGTAGGGGCCTGCCAGCAGGCAGAGGCGGCGCATGCCGTTGCGTGACAGCAGGTGGCGGTCTGGCAGTAACAGAATGACCCACTGCAGTACCGGCCAGATCAGGCTGGCCAGCAGCAGAGTCATATACTGTGCCGGATTGGTGGCGGATTGTGCGGCCAAGAGTTGCAACATGGCACCGGCCAGTACCAGGTGAAGGCTGAGCCAGACTGCACGGTAATGTTTCAGGCCCAGTCCCAGCAACACGACAACCAGCGTTAACAGCAGGGGCAGGGTGCGGATCATGAGCTGCTGGTCATCACTCAGCTGCAGCAGCCTGCTCTCGAATATCAAGGGCAAGGGCAGCAAAATGAGTGGTATGGCTGTCAATATGATCCTGAGCAGCACTCGGTTCCCGGCTCCAGAACATGAACGAAAGGTGAATAATAGCATGCTTGGGGGCAGGACTCGCGTTTGATATACATCAGTTGAACGGTTGGGAACTTGTGCTATTGCTGGCTATGCTGAGTGAATACAGGAGGGGGTTATATGGAATCCTACGCGCGTTTTCTGGTGCACCTGAAACAGGATGAGCATCGCGGTGAGTTGCTGGTGAAACTGCGAAAATTGCTGCAGGCCGATTCCCAGGTGGAGCTGTTCAGCCATCATTACTCGGCAGCCGTTGAAGGCAGCACCTTGTTTGATCCCGAAAAGCATCAGCATGCGATTCAGTCATTGCTGCGTCAGATCGAAAAAGGGCTGCAGTCACATACCGATAAGCTGGAGCAGCTGGGTGTAAAGGCCGGAGCCGATGTGAGCTGGGGGCGGGATGAAGCCGAGACGCTGGTGCGCAAGGTCATGCGCTATAAGCCGGACCTGGTCATGCACGCACCGGACACACACCCGGATCTGTTACAGCGTATTCTCGGTGCACCTGAGTGGCGCTTGTTACGGCTGTGCCCTGCGCCCCTGTTGTTGAGCAAAAAGCAGCACTGGAACGAGCGCCCCATTATCGCCGCGACCATCGACCCCTTTCACCTGGATGACGAAACGGCAGAGCTGGATCAGTTGATCCTGACCCATGCACAGCGATTGGCGGAACAGGTCGACGGCGAGTTACATGTGCTGCATGTGTATCAGACCCTGCCACATTCGGCGATTTTCGATGAGCACCTGGTCATGGATTATGAGCAGTTGCAGAAAAAAGTGCGTGCCGATCACAGAGCACGTATCCAGGCCTTGATTAGTCCGCTGAACCTGTCCATTGATGACCCCTGTGTCCACTTGCTGGAAGGCGAACTGAGTCAGTGTGTGCCTGAATGGAGTGAGCGCATTGGCGTAGATGTACTGGTGATGGGGAGTCTTGCGCGCGGGTTTGTTGATCGGCTGTTACTGGGCAGCTCGGCCGAGCGTTTGCTGGAACGGGTCAGTTGTGACTTGATGGTACTCAAGCCGGACAGCTTTCACTGTCCGGTGGATGAGTTCTGACAGGGTTTACAGCCTGCTAAAACTTGAAGCTGGCCCAGACCGGAGCATGATCGGACGGCTTTTCCATGGCGCGGATATCGTAGTCGATTCCGGCATCCTCACAACGCTCCAGCAGTGGGCGGGTGGTCATGATGGCATCGATACGCAGGCCACGCTTGGGGTCGTCATCAAACCCCTTGCTGCGGTAATCAAACCAGCTGAAACGGCGTTCTTCGTCCGGATTCAGGTGTCGGAAGGTATCGACCAGCCCCCAATCATACAGGCGCTGCAGCCACTCTCGTTCTTCCGGCTGGAAGCTGGTTTTGCCGGTACGCAGCCAGCGCTTGCGATTGGGCTCGCCAATGCCGATGTCCTTGTCGGTCGGGGAGATATTCAGGTCCCCCATCACTGCCAGTAACTGGTCAGGATCCTGTTGTTCGAGGTGGCTCAGCAGGTCGGCGTAAAAGCGACGTTTTGCAGGGAATTTGAGCGGGTGTTCGACATTTTCACCCTGTGGGAAATAGCCGTTAAGTACTCGAACGATACTGCCGTCGGCTGCTTCAAAATCCGCCATGATCATGCGGCGTTGGGCATCGTCCTCATCACCTTCAAAACCATACTGAACATTCTGTGCGGGCTGTTTCGACAGCAGGCAAACGCCGTAATGGGTTTTCTGGCCGTGGAAAACCGCGTGGTACCCCATGGCTTCTATCTGCTCGATCGGGAACTGCTCATCGGCCACTTTTGTTTCCTGAATGCCGATTACATCTGGCTGGTGCTGGCGAATAACCGCTTCCAGCTGGTGCATGCGAGCCCTGATGCCGTTGGTGTTGAAGGAGATCAGTTTCATATTCATCCTGCGGTTGGCGCTTGAAAAACGGCATCATAGCAAAAAATATCGCGGTGACTGCTGTCCGGTTGATTGTGCTTGCCTATCGCCAAATGACAGGAATTTAATTGGTCCCCGTGTGCAAGCGCTGGTTACAATGGGGTAAAACCATGCATAGAAACAGGAGGTCCAGTGGCTGAGTTTGATTATGATCTGTTTGTGATCGGTGCCGGCTCCGGTGGGGTGCGAGCCGGGCGCATGGCTGCTGCCGAAGGTGTACGGGTCGCGGTGGCGGAAGATCGCTACCTGGGCGGTACCTGTGTCAACGTCGGCTGTGTGCCGAAAAAGCTATATGTGCATGCCTCTCATTACGCCGAGTCTTTTCATGAGGCCGAAGGTTTTGGTCTGACGGCGGAAGGGGTGAGCTTTGACTGGCCGCGTCTGCGTGACAACAAGTCCAGTGAAATTGCCCGTCTCAATGGTATCTATACCAATTTGCTGAAGAATGCCGGGTGTGACCTGATTGAAGGGCGTGCCCGGGTTGTTGGCCCTCATGAAGTTGAAGTGAATGGCAAGACCTACTCCTCCGAGCGCATTCTGGTGGCCACCGGTGGCTGGCCGTTTATCCCTGACTTCCCGGGGAACGAGCATGTGATCAGCTCGAATGAAGTGTTCGACCTGGAGCGTTTCCCTGAAGATGTGCTGGTGGTCGGCGGCGGCTATATCGCTGTTGAATTTGCCGGGATCTTCGCAGGTCTGGGTGCCAACACACACCTGATATATCGTGGTGACCTATTCTTGCGGGGCTTCGATCAGGAAATCCGTGAATATACCGCCCAGGAAGTGGCCAAGAAGGGCGTACAGCTGGAGTTCAACTGCAACATTACCGCTATTCGCAAGCTGGATAATGGCCGTCTGGAAGCGACGTTGACCGATGGCAGAGTGCTGGAGGCTGATCAGGTGCTCTATGCAACGGGTCGAGTCCCCAATATTAAGGGGCTGGGGCTTGAGCAGCTGGGCGTGGCCACGCGTGATAATGGCGCCGTGATTGTGAATGAGCAGTTCCAGACCACTGTACCCTCCATTTACGCCATTGGTGATGTAATTGACCGGGTGCAGCTGACACCGGTGGCGCTGGCAGAAGGCATGGCGCTGGTGCGTCACCTGTATGCGCAAGGGTCACCGGAGGTGGATTACGAATTGATCCCGACCGCCGTATTCTGTCAGCCCAACATCGGCACAGTGGGTTTAAGCGAAGAAGATGCCCGTAAGCGCCATGGCAACATTAAGGTGTTCAGCTCCGAATTCCGTCCGCTGAAGCATACCCTCAGTGGCAGTGATGAGCGTACCCTGATGAAGATGATTGTGGATGCCGAGACCGACCGTGTACTCGGAGTACACATGGTGGGGCCTGAAGCTGGCGAGATTATCCAGGGCATCGGTGTCGCGCTGAAAGCGGGTGCAACCAAGGCGACCTTCGACAGCACTATAGGAATCCATCCAACCGCTGCTGAAGAGCTGGTCACCATGAGTCAGCCGGTTCGCTAGGCGAGTTGTATTACTAGCCTCACCCTGAATATACAAGGCCGCTTATGCGGCCTTTTTTATGCTTAAGCGGCAGGTTTCCAAAGCGTCAGGGAGCGGAACCAGCCCTGGGAAGACAGCTGCTCAGTGATGTGCTGTTCCAGCTCGGCAGGTGTCAGGCTTTGCTGGCGCAGGGATGCCACCAGTGTCGTTCCAAGCTTGATCTCAACATCGATACTGGTCGGATGGTAATACAGCGTCAGCTCGTAGTCGGGCTCAAGGCTCAATGTATTGGCCAGGAGCACATCCAGCTGCTGGCTGATGTAGCGGCGAGAGGGCAGCTCGGGACTGGAAGGGTCCACTTCGGCTTCTTCGTCATCGTAGGTATCGATGTGGAAGATGATATGGCTGAGATCATCAAAGCGTTGTTTCAGCCGGGAGACAACAACATCACCGATATAATGGCCTTCGGCTGCACTCAAATGGGGCTCTACCTGTATATGCATCTCCAGCAGGCCCTGATTGCCCATGCGACGGCTTTTAAAGCTGTGCACACTGAGTACCCCATCCACCGAAAGAGCCTGTTCCTGCAGCTTGGCGACCTTGGTGTCCGGCAGTGCCGTATCCACCAGTTCGGTGATGCTGCGGGCAATCAGGTCCCAGCCGATCTTGCCGACCAGTAACGCCACCAGTACAGCGGCCAGGGCATCCAGCCACCACCAGCCGGCCATCGCACCGGCGACGGCGGCGAAGACAACAATGGATGAGAGCGCATCGCTGCGGCTGTGCCAGGCGTTGGCAATGATCAGGTCTGAATCCAGCTCTTTACCCACATTGAGGGTATAGCGAAAGATCCACTCCTTGCCGGCGATGGACAGGGCTGCAACCACTAACGCGGGCCAAGTGGGTGCTGCAGCAGGCTGCTCGTTAAACAGGGCCTGAAGGCTATCGTAAGCGAGGGTGACACCGACGGCGACAAGCAGGGCGCCCAGTATCACCGTGCCCACGGTTTCAAAGCGGGCATGACCCCAGGGGTGATTGTCATCCGGGCCGCGATGAGACAGGCGCAGGACAATGACCACCATAAAGTCGGTGACAAGATCGGATAGCGAGTGGATACCATCTGCGATAAGGGCGCTGGAGTTGGCCAGAATGCCGATCACGATTTTCAAGGCACCCAGGACCGCATCCAGTACGGCGCCAATGAGCGTTACTTTTTCCGCCGCTTTACGGCGTTGATCAAGTTGTTCCTGCATGAGCGGCCATCTCTGCCTGATTGGACTGCGTATGATAGCGGCTGATGCTTCTGGTCACCAGCGAGCACGCAAAATCGGCACGATCAGGTCTGCAACTGATTGAATATAAACGCTCAAAAACTACTGGTTATAAAGTAATCAATCTAAGGTTGGGCAAGTAACCATGCCTGCTGTCGCCGTTTGGTAATCAAATCTTCACAGTGTTATCCACAGTAGATGTGAGTAGGCGTGTGAAAGCCAGCTATAGCGCCTCTTGAGCGGCTATCCACATTGTATCGGTAAAAATCATTGCCTAAGATAAGCCTTTATCAAGGACGTAAAGGCGCACTATGCAACCCTCTGTGATAACGCTTTGGATTTTGCCGCTGGCCCTGTTCATTATCATGTTTGGTGTCGGCATGACTTTACGCTGGCATGACTTTACCCGGCTGTTGCGGGCACCTAGACCGGTAGCGTTGGGGCTGATCTGTCAGTTGTTGCTGTTGCCGCTGTTGGCCTTTGTGCTTGTTAAATTGTTTGTGTTGGCGCCGGTTGCGGCTGTGGGTTTGATGGTGTTGGCGTTTGCCCCGGGTGGAGCAACCTCCAATATGCTCTCACTCCTGGCGCGGGGGGATACGGCGCTTTCTGTTTCGCTCACCGCCATTACCAGTATGATCACGCCGTTTACATTGCCTGTTCTAACCCTGTGGATGTTGTCTCTGTGGGGGTTGTCGAGTCAGGCGTTGGCGTTTCCTGTATTGCCTTCAATTGCCAAGATGGTGGCGGTCACACTTGTACCTGTGATGCTGGGCATGTTTGCCAGTCACCGCTGGCCCGGCCTTGCGCAACGCATGCGCCGACCGGTCAAACTGATGTCACTGGTGTTCATGCTGATGGTGGTGAGTGCCATCGTCGCGGCGAATATGGATCGTCTTGGTGACATCATTCGTACGGCCGGTCCACTGGTGTTGCTGTTGGCCTGTGGTGCGCTGCTGTGTGGTTATCTGGTGGCACGCCTGGCTGGCTTGCAGCAGGCGCAGGGGATCACCCTGGCGCTTGAGACCGGCATCCAGAATGCAGGCACTGCGTTAATGGTCACGAGCGGGTTGCTGCAGAATGCGGAAATGTCCGGTGTGGTACTCATGTACGGCGTGCTGATGCAGGCGCCTGCATTGCTGCTGGTCGCCTGGCGCAATCGGGATCTGGTCGGGGCCAGGGTGGTGCAATCGTCCTGAGGGGTGATTAATCAATCCCCAGCATCTTGTGGGTCTGTAGGCTCAGCTGCCATCGCGGGTGCTGCAGACAGTAGTCAATACAGCGTCGCGTATACTGGCCTTGCAAAGGCCCATCCATGGGTTGCAGGTAGAAGTTGTCAAATTCCAGATCAGCAAAACGCTCGGGTGGTGCCAGGCTCTGAGGATAGACCAGCTTCAGCTCATGACCCCGAGTGATAATGACCTCGGCATCGGCTTTGGGGCTGACACAGATCCAGTCAATTCCTGCCGGCAGGGGTTTGGTGCCGTTGGTTTCGATGGCAATTTCAAACCCTTCTTCATGTAGAGCATCTATAAGTGCTTCGTCCAGCTGCAATGCGGGCTCACCGCCGGTACACACAACATAGCGACGCTGGCTGTCCTGCTTGGGCCAGAAGCTGGCAATTCGGGCAGCCAACTCGGCCGCTGTGGCAAATTTGCCCCCGTTCTGGCCATCGGTACCGATAAAATCGGTATCGCAAAAATCGCACACGGCCTTGCTGCGGTCCTGCTCACGGCCTGACCAAAGATTACAGCCGGTGAATCGACAAAAAACGGATGGGCGTCCTGCCTGGGCACCTTCGCCCTGCAGGGTGTAGAAAATCTCTTTGACGCTGTACATGAAGGCTCCTGAACATCAGGCGACAAGTGTATCTGCATCAGGATCGAGATCAAGCAAAAGGATGTTGCCGCTAAGATCGATTATACTGTCGCGATTACAACAGAAAAGGATATCAACATGTTTAAACCCTGGTTGGCGGCAACCTGCCTTGGTGCCGCACTGAGTCTGTCCTCGGCCGTACATGCCGAGGTCAAAATTGCTCCGGGCTTGTCCAGCTTCACGGTGATGCACGATGGTGAAGAAGTGGAAATCAAGCGGGCGCAGGATCAGGAGCATCAAATTCATCCGCTCTATGCCCTGACGGCCAGAGGCATGCCTCAGCCCATGCACCCCTTTGCGCCGCATCCGGTGGAAACGCTGGGCGAGCGGGAGTTCGTAGACTACATGATGCAGGCGCAGCAGGATGACAACATCATGATTGTGGACACCCGCACGATCGGCTGGCATGTGCGTCTGACGATCCCGGGGGCCAAAAGTTACCCCTATACAATGATGGATGATGCCGGCGATCGTGACTGGGCACTGGATGATTTTGGCGTGGTGAAAACCGGTAAAGAAGAATATGACTTCAGCAAGGCTAAAACCCTGGCCATGTTCTGTAACGGTTACTGGTGTGGCCAGACGCCGGCCATGATCCGTAAACTGCTTGAGGTGGGCTATCCTGCGGAAAAGCTGAAGTACTACCGTGGCGGCATGCAGGCCTGGACCAGCCTTGGTTTTACGGTGGTGGGGGACGACGCCCGCTAGGCGCCGCCCCTTGCTGATGCGCTCAGTTGCCTCTGGGCGCTTCGCCACCCATGGCGGTGAGGATTTCCGGTAGCAGGCGGGTGAACTCCAGGCCCATGCGTGCGATGTCAGCGTCATAGGCAGCCATGACATCATCCGGGGTGTCGGCATCGATCTGGTCGCGGAACTCTTCTGTCAGGCGCAGCCGGTGCAGGCTCAGGTCTTCATGCAGCACCAGCTCGACCTGCTGCTGCCAGTCCACCGCCAGGCGCTTGGCCAGCATGCCGGCTTCCAGGTGTGCTTGAATTTCTTCGCTCAACAGCTCCTGGCCCTTGATGCTGATTTTGGCGCCTTCTGCCATGGGGTCACGCAGCTCGCACTCATCGGACAGCGCCCATCCCTGAGGCAAGGCTTCTCCGGTCAACCAGCCGGTCATCACCTTGTCTGCTGACAGGTGTGTCAATGGCAGTTCAACCTTGAGGCTCCCCAGGGCTTCCCGCAAGGCATTCAGCAGCTCTTCTGCACGCTTGTGACTGGTGGCATCGACCGCGATCCAGCCCTGTTGCGGCATGACCAGAGCATGCAGGCCCTTGCGGCGGGTAAAGCTGCGCGGGAGGAGGTCGAGTACGACTTCATCCTTGAGTTGCAGCTTTTCCTTGCGATAGACCTTGCGAGACTCTTCCGCCTCGATGCTGTCCACCTTGTCAGCCAGTGCGTCCTTTACGACGCTGGCGGGCAGAATGCGTTCTTCCTGCAGCAGGTTGATCAACATGAATCCCTGGCTGGCGAATACCAGCATGTCATCCATTTCCTTGACCGGGCGGCTCCAGCCCAGGCTACTCAGCTCCTGACTGCCGCAAGGGCGGAAGGGGTGCTGTGACAGGGCTTCTTCAAGATGTTCCGGGGTGAAACCGGGTTCCGGGGTAAAGCGATAGAAAATCAGGTTGCGGAACCAGAGCATAGCCTCTCCTGGGGGTTGGATCGATGGGAGAGGGAGTATAACGCAATGCGCGGAAGGACTCAGTGTTCTTTATGCAGAGCCTGATCGATAGCCTGGTCGAGATAGAAGCCGTAGAAATCACGTGAGCTGATGCCTACCAGAGGCTCCGTAAGTGACTGTCCTTCCTCATCGAGAAGCAGCACGCTGGGATAAAAACGTACATTCAGGCCCTTGGCAAAATCGCGTGCACTGACTTGCTTGCCCTGTGCGGTTGTGATCGGGCCGGCGGTGGCGACCTTGAGTTCTCGAATCGCCAGGCCTTGCGGGGGTTGTTCCTGCAGGGGCAGGAGGAATTCATTACGCACCAGGTCGCAGTAGCTGCAATCGGGCTGGGAGAAAAGTACCAGCCACACGTGCGCTTTCTGGTTGTCGTGACTGAGTTGGGTCAGCGGTGGCAGCGTTTGTGCGTTGGCCAGGCTGGAAATCAGGCAAAGGGCCAGTGTTGCCAGTAGTCTCAAGGGTGCGCTTCCATAAATGCTTCAACGAGATCCACAACATCATAGGTATACAGATCACGGAAGAAATGGCTCGCACCATCAATGCTGGCCGTTTCAACAGTGGGGTTGGTGACCGTTTCCATGGCTTTACTCAGGTCGGGTACAACCTGATCAGCGGTCCCTGCGATCACCAGGGTTGGCAGTTGGGTGTTCTGCAAGAGGCTGGGTGTGTGATGTGAAGGCTGGTCCGAGTAGTAGCTGACAAAGGTGTCTGCATTGACCTTGGCATCTTCGCAGTAGAGGAAATCGACAGGGTCGGGCAAAGGGCCCGTCGCCTGGTTTTTAGCCTGTTGCAGCAGGGGCGCCAGTGGCTGGCCGTACCGTTGTGCATAGGACTTTGCTTCGGCTTCTGCATTCCAGGTCATGGGCGCGAGCAAAACCTGCCCCATCAAGGCAGTGCTGTCGGTTTCTTGTGACAGCAGGGCAGCCTGGTTGCCCCCACGTGAATGGCCCAACAGCAGGATGCGCTCAGCGCCCTGAGCTTCAAGCCACTCCAGCCATAGTGCCAGTTCTGCAACGGCGTCTTCGTGGTGGTGTGTATGCGGCGTGGAGCAGTCATACATGCCCTGACGATCGCTGATGCCCAGGCTAAGCGTGGGAGCAAGGCTGGCAATATCATACTCGGCCAGAGTGTTCTGCAGAGCACTGACCAGCTCCATGCGCCCGTGGGCAAGGGTGCCGTGGCTGATCAATACCAGGCTGCGGCCGGTCAGATCGTCTTCTCCGGCGGATTCCAGGTTGGCATTCAATACCAGGTCCTGGTGGGTCAGCTGGATATTCTCTGCCTGTGCAGCGGTGGCACACAGAAGGGCGGCGGCGAGAGTCGTGACCAGACGCATGGGGGCTTCTCCTTGAATTAGAGGCCTTCGTAAGCCAGTAGGGAATAGACCGGAATACCCAGCTCCTGAATGCGGGTGGACCCCTGCAGGTCGGGCAGATCAATCAGGGCGGCTGCTTCGATAACTTCAGCGCCGAGTTTATTGATCAGCGTACAGGCGGCCAGCAGAGTACCACCGGTAGCAATCAGGTCATCAAACAGTAGCACACGATCGCCGGCCTGCAGGGCGTCGCTCTGCATTTCGACAGCAGATGTGCCGTATTCAAGCTCATACTCCTGATGAATGGTTTCACCTGGCAGCTTGCCTTTTTTACGCACCAATACCAGTGGCAGGTTGAGCTGGTAGGCCATGATGGAGCCGAACAGGAAGCCGCGGGCATCAATACAGGCGATGTGGGTGATATCGCTGTCGACATAACGCTGGATAAAGGCGTCTGACACCATGCGCATGGCTTTGGGGTCTTTGAAAATCGGGGTGATATCTCGGAATACTACGCCGGGTTCTGGCCAGTCCTGCAGTGAACGGATAACGGACTTTACGTAAAACTCATCGTAGGACATAGAAATTCTCCGAGACGGACAGGCTGTTGATATAACTCAATGCTGCGGTCGCAAAATACAGGTGTAATGAGGGCGTTGGGTTACACATTGAGATGGCTACTTCATTGTGCAACTTGGGCACAGTCCTCTGGACTGTGCCTTTTTTATTTGGGCGTCCGCTGCCCGCTTTCTGCAATAGCCATTACTGACTCAAGATGTCTTTTCCTTGGAGTGGGGGCACTCGTCATCCTGGGCTTCACCGGACAGACGGTACATCTCTTCAAGGTTGGTCAGCTCAACTTCCTTGCCATCCACGCGCATCAACTCCATTTTCTGAAAACGCGTAAAGATACGGCTGACGGTTTCAACGGCCAGGCCCAGGTAGTTGCCGATTTCATTACGTGACATGGACAGACGGAAGTTGGACGCCGAGTAACCACGTGCCTTGAAGCGCTGGGACAGTTTCAGCAGGAAGGTGGCAACGCGCTGTTCCGCATTCTTCTTGGACAGCAACAGCATCATTTGCTGGTCGTCACGCAACTCCTTGGACATGCTGCGCAACATCTGGCGACGCAGTTCAGGCAGCTGGCCGGACAGCTCATCCAGGCGCTCGAATGGAATTTCGCACACGGTGGTGGTTTCCAGCACCTTGGCAGACATGGGGTAGTTTTCGGCATCATAGCCGCTCAAACCCACCAGTTCTCCAGGGAAGTAAAAACCGGTGATCTGCTCTTCACCCTCGTTGGTCAGGGTGTAGCTCTTGATAGAGCCGGCACGGATGGCGTAGACGGAGCTGAAGGGCTCGCCCTGGTGAAACAGATGCTCGCCTTTTTTCAGGGGACGGCTCTTGTCGATAATGTCGTCAAGGCGGTCAATTTCTGTCAGTTCAAGCGAAACAGGCAGGCACAGAGAGCTGAGGCTGCAGGTTTTACAATGAACTTGCGGCAGACTATGGAGCTTTCCCTGAGATTTCCAATCGGCCATGAGGGGGTTCCTTTCTGATCTGGAGTTACAACGCGATGGCAATTAGCCGCATTATGTAACATTTCCCCCCATGGGTGAAGGTTTTCAGCCCTCCCTGGCCGGTGTATCAGATAATACGCGAGAAGTTGTTGCTCGGTTGTTGTTTGGGGATGTAGGCGTCAAACGCCATACAAATACGGCGAATCAACAGGCGGCCGGCTGGCGTTACGCGAATGTGGGTCGGGCTCTGCTCAATGAGGCCATCCTTCTCAAACTGGGCCAACTCGGTCTGCTCAGCGGCAAAGTAGTCGTCAAAGGTCACGTCAAAGGGGGCCAGAACCTCTGCCTTGTCCAGTTCAAACTGACAGATCAACTGGGTGATCACGGCCCGACGGATATGGTCATCCGGCGTCAGGATAACACCACGCTTGACCGCATGCTCCTGCTGGCTGACGCCCTGTGTGTAGGCAGAGAGATCATGTTCATTCTGGTAATACACATCGCCAATCTGGCTGATGGCCGATACGCCCATTGCAACCAGGTCACAATCAGAGTGCGTCGTGTAGCCCTGGAAGTTTCGGTGCAGCTTGCCCTGTGCCTGGGCGATGGCCAGTTCGTCGTCCGGCTTGGCAAAATGGTCCATGCCGATATACACGTAGCCGGCGTCCAGCAGCCGTTGGATTGTCTGTTGCAAAATATCGAGCTTGGTGGCGGACGAGGGCAGATCTTCTGCGCGAATGTGCTTCTGTGAACGGAAGCGATCAGGCAGGTGCGCATAGTTGAACACCGAGAGTCGGTCCGGACTCATGTCGATCACGGTATTCAATGTTTCGGCAAAGCTGTCAGCGGTCTGGTGTGGCAGGCCGTAGATCAGATCCATGTTGATCGATTTGAAGCCCAGCTCACGGGAGCGGGTGAGGATCGCCTGCGTCTGTTCCGTTGGCTGTACCCGGTTCACGGCTTCCTGAACCTGAGGGTTTACATCCTGAACACCTAGGCTGATGCGGTTGAAACCGATGTCACGCAAGACACCCAGGGTGTCATGGCTGGCTTCACGCGGGTCAATTTCGATTGAGTAATCGCCCTTGTCATCGTCCCGCAGGCGGAAGTGCTGGCCAAGCATCTGCATCAGCTCTGCCATCTGCTCATCACTGATAAAGGTGGGTGTGCCACCTCCCCAGTGCAGCTGGTTGACGATGCGGTCCTGACTGTACCACTGCGACAGCTGGGACATCTCGCGGTACAGGGTATCCAGGTAGGGCTGGGCCTTGTTGCGATTACGCGTGATCACCTTGTTACAGGCACAGTAGTAACAGACATGTGCACAGAAGGGGATGTGCACGTAGAGGGACAGTGGTGCTGCCGTGTCGGTTGTTTCCCGTGCTGTCGACAGCAAGGCCTCGGGTGTCAGCGGGCTATCGAACTGAATGGCCGTCGGGTAAGACGTATAGCGGGGACCGGACAGGTCATAACGACGGATCAGGTCCAGATCCCAGCGGATATCGGTGTCTCGTTTCACCACAAAACCTCATGCATAGGTGGTCAAGCGAGCAGTATAGCGCGTGAGGGTTGGCGGGTGGTTGATGAATATCAAGCGTGGCCGAGCAATCCCTGCCAGGGCAGCGTGAGCAGGCCGAATATGATGACCAGTGCGCCGGCACTTTGTCTTACGCCCTTGCGTTGCAGTGCCTGGCGCAGCTGACCCGCCAGAACGGATGTTGTCATCATGGCGGGCAGTGTGCCCAGGCCAAACAGCAGCATCAGCATCGCACTTTCTGGCGCGCTTTGGCCCGTGGTGCCCGCCCAGATCAGTGTTGTATAGACGAGCCCACAGGGCAGCCAGCCCCAGAGGCCGCCGAGGAAGAGGCACTTCCATAAACGGTCGGCCGGCAAAAACGCTTTAGTGAGGGGTTGAATGCGACGCCAGATAATCTGTCCGACGCGTTCCAGGTATGCCGCGCCCTGCCACCATTGAGCGATATAAAGACCCATGACGATCATGATCAGCGCAGCGACTGTGCGCAGGCTGATCGTCAGTGCCTGGCCCTGAGCCAGTATGGCTCCGAACTGACCGACCAGCAGGCCTGCGATGGCATAGCTGAGCAGGCGGCCAATATTAAAGCCGAGCAGGTAGAGGGGTGTTGAGGCCTTGCCGCTGGCGCTGAGTGCAACACTGCCGGCAATGCCGCCACACATGCCAATGCAGTGAGTGCTGCCGGCGAGGCCAAACAGAACGGCAGCCAGGATTGCAGGAAATTCGGTCACTTGGAGTCCTGAGACCGGTTCTTGTCTTTGTCCTGACGCGCATCTTCAGGAATCATGTCTTCGTCATCATCATAGAGAATGCGATGCGCCGGAGATTCCAGGTCATCAAACTGACCCTGTTTGACGCTCCATGAGAAAGCCCAGATCGCAACGCTGGCCAGAATAATGGCGATGGGAATGAGCAGGTAGATAATGTCCATGATTCAACTCCGACGCGGGGGCTTGATTCGAGGTGTGCGGGCCAGACGCATGGCATTACCGACCACAATCAGCGAACTGGCTGACATGCCCACGGCGGCCATATATGGTGCAATGAAGCCCAGCGCTGCCAATGGCAAGGCTACCAGGTTATAGAGTAGTGCCCAGCTCAGGTTTTCACGAATGACCAGGCGGGTCTTGCGTGCCAGCAGGATACCCAGAGCAAGCCGCTTCAGCTCACCCGAGATCAAGACGGCATCGGCGCTTGTCTTGGCCAGATCGGTGGCGCTGCCCATGGCGATGGAGGTGCGAGCACCCGCCAGAACCGGGATGTCATTGATGCCATCGCCGACCATGACAACACTGGCTCCATCATTCTGGAGCTGCTTGATATAGGCCAGCTTCTGATCTGGCGACATGCCGCGCTGGACTTCGCTGATGCCAAGCTGTTCAGCAACCCTGGGAGCGGCCTCGGATTCATCACCGGTGAGCATGGCAACATGAATGCCGCGCTGGTGCAGCATGGTGATTAACTCGGGAGCATCCTGTCGAACCTGGTCATCCACCGAGAACCAGGCCACCGGGCCTTGTTCGTCAGCCAGCAACAACCATTGCACAGCCATTTCAGGTGTTGCCGGGGTTTCGCCCCCATAGAGTTCTGCGGCATAGGATGCCTTGCCCAGGCGGAAGCGCTGCTGTTGGAACAGACCTTCTACCCCTGCGTTCACCTGTACCCTGACGTCCTGGGCTTCCTGCCTGAAGAAGGGGCGGAAGGCCTGGGCGATGGGGTGCTCGGATGGCTGTTCCAGTGATGCGGCAATGGTATAGGGGTTGGCTGCAAAACCAGGACGCAGCAGGTGCATGTCGCGCACGCTCAGGTTGCCTTCAGTCAAGGTGCCTGTCTTGTCGAAAACGACATGGGTGGCGCTGGCAAGACCTTCGAGCACGTGCCCGCGTGTGATGAGCAAGCCCTGCTGGCGCAGAGTGCCGGTCGCCGCAGTCAACGCGGTAGGTGTTGCCAGGGACAGTGCACAGGGGCAGGTGACGACCAATACCGACAGCGTAATCCAGAAGGCATCGGCCGGGGATACCAGATACCAGGCGGTAGCTACGGTTACCGATGTAAGCAGCACGGCCATGACAAAATATCGTGCCACCTTGTCAGCAACTTTGGCTGTAGCCGGTTTTTCAGACTGGGCACGTTCTATCAGGCTGATAATGGCTGAAATACGGGTATTTTGTCCGGTTTCCGTGATGCGGACCTTGATCGGGTGCTCTACGTTGATGGTGCCACCAACCACGGTATCGTCGCACTTTTTGCTGATGGGCAGATACTCACCGGTGAGGGCGGATTCATCGATGGTGCTGTTGCCTTCAATGATGACACCATCTGCCGGAATGGTATGCCCGGGCTTGACCAGTACGATTTGATCAACCTGGAGTTCGGATGCCGGGATCAGTTTTTCATGGCCATCCATCAGCAGGGTGGCGCTTCCCGGCAGCAGGTCCATCAAGGCATTACCGGCACGACCTGTACGGTGGCGAGCCTGCATTTCAACAAAGCGGCCGATCAACAGGAAGAAGGTAAACATGGTGACCGAGTCGAAATAGACTTCGCCCGTATTGGTAAGGGTGGCCCAGATACTGGCCAGGAACGCTCCGCCAATAGCGATGGAAACCGGCACGTCCATGCTGAGCTGGCGTGTGCGCAAGTCGCGCCAGGCGGCGATAAAAAACGGGCGTGCAGAATACAGCACCACCGGAGTGGTAATGACCAGGCTGCTCCAGCGGATGAACTCGACGAAGCGGGACTCCATATCCTGGAGTGCGCCGGCATAGAGGGCGACGGCCATCATCATGACCTGCATCATGCCGACCCCGGCAATCCCCAGGCGGCGAATGGCACGCTTTTTCTCGGCTTCCAGCAACTGCTCTTCGCGGTTGGGGTGGAAGGGGTGCGCCCGATAGCCGATGTGCATGATTTCAGCGAACAGACGGCTCAAGGAGGTTTGTTCGGGGTCCCAGACCAGTCGTCCGCGGTGATTGGTCAGGTTGACACTAAATGACTCAACCCCGGGCTGGCGTGACAGGTGGTGCTCAAGCAGCCATACGCAAGCCGCGCAGGTAATGCCTTCCATAACCAGGGTTGCTTCGCTGCGGTTATCTTCCAGGCTGCGAACAAAACCGGCCTGAATGGACGGGTTGTCATACAGGGCCAGCTCGTCATCAAGCGGGGCTCCGCCTGTCAGGTTGTCCGGTGCAGGGGCAAGATTGTCACGGTGGCGGTAGAAGTTGTCCAGCCCGCCGTCAACAATGGTTTGGGCCACAGCCTGACAGCCCGGGCAGCACATGCTGCGTGCCGAGCCATCAATAACCGTGGTGTAGTCGGTACCGGGCGGGACCGGAAGGCCGCAATGAAAACAGTCCTGACGAGCATCACTGCTCTGGACTTTGGACTCTGCGTTCACTGTGGTTTAAGGGTGTAGTTGAGCTGTTCGTCAAAAGGAGGCTCAATTTCCAGACGTACCTGCCAGTTATCATCCATGGGGCTCAGGGACAGATAGCGCTTGCTGCTGATTTTACCCTGCAGGCTGCTGGCATAGAGGCCTTTGCCATCGACGCTGCGCAATGTCAGTGTCTGGTCATATTTCT
Source organism: Marinobacterium stanieri (assembly GCF_900155945.1). Classification (GTDB taxonomy): domain Bacteria; phylum Pseudomonadota; class Gammaproteobacteria; order Pseudomonadales; family Balneatricaceae; genus Marinobacterium; species Marinobacterium stanieri. Next base: position 98,458 of record NZ_FTMN01000002.1, on the reverse strand, counting down.
GATGCGTCGGGTGAATGATGTTCAGACGCAGCTGTTCAGGAAAACTGTCCAGCAAACCATTGAGGCGCAGGTTGACGTCGCCGGTCATGCGGTCGATTTTCAGGTCGCCCTGGATTTCCAGGTTGCGTGCCTGATCCTGACGGGAGGTGTCGATATTCATACCGCGAGCGACTTTGTAATAGTCCTCTTTCACCACGCCATCACTGGTGGTAACGGCGATATACATAAAGATCGTGGCGTAAATAAATACGGCGAACAGTGGTGCAAGGACAAACCAAAGCCAGGGCTGTTTGAACCAGGGGGCGGTAGCTTGTTCGTGTGTATTCATGACACTCCTTGAAATGCAGACGGCCGGATTAACCGGCCGCCATTCTAACCCAAATCAGGTCTTTAAGGGGACTAGCGTTGAGGTATGGGACCAAGGAAACGGCTTTCAGTTTCAATGGCAGTACTTTGGTCCAGCGAAATTACCCTAAAGTTTATATCAGCATTGCGAACATTAAGCTGATCAGGATCTATTTGCAGGCGAACGGGGTAGTTCAGCAGCTCGCCAGCAGCGACGGTTACGACAGGTTCAGTCACCATTTCCAGGCCGTCAGGGCCGGAGATGCTGATGCGGTACTGTTGATCTACCTGATCCTTGTTGGCGATCTTGAGGGTGTAAACGTTCTGGATCATGCCGGATGGTGTATTGGTATACAGCTCGCCACGGTCACGAATAACATCGACTTCCAGCGGTACACGGTCGGCGATCGCCCAGGCGAAGGCGGCAAACATCACAAGCAGGGCAACAAAATAACCAATCAGGCGCGGGCGCATGAGATGGGTCTTGTTGCCTTTCAGAGCATGCTCGGTGGTGTAGCGCACCAGGCCGGGCTCGTAACCCATGCGATCCATCATGTCATCACAGGCGTCGACACAGGCGCCACAGGCTACGCATTCATACTGCAGACCATCGCGAATATCGATACCCACCGGGCAGACATGCACACAGGCCATGCAGTCGATACAGTCACCCAGGCCGCTGCTGTCCTTGTCGGCATTTTTCTTGCGCTTGCCACGTGGTTCGCCGCGTTTTTCATCATACGAGATGATCAGGGTGTCCTGATCAAACATGACGCTCTGGAAACGGGCATAGGGGCACATGTAGATGCAGACCTGTTCACGAAGCCAACCGGCATTGCCGTAGGTTGCAACGGCAAAGAAAGCCAGCCACCAGGTTTCCCAGGGACCCAGGTCCCAGCTGGCAATGCTGGGCACCAGTTCGCGAATAGGGGAGAAGTAGCCGACAAACGCGATGGCCGAAGCGACGGCAATCAAAATCCAGAGCAGGTGCTTGGCGCTTTTGCGCAGAAACTTGTCCTTGCTCATGGGCTGCTTGTCCATGCGCATGCGCTTGTTGCGATCACCTTCAGTGATGCGCTCGGCCCAGATGAACAGCCAGGTCCAGACAAATTGGGGGCAGGCATAGCCACACCAGAGGCGACCGGCGAACACGGTAACGAAAAACAGGGTGAAGGCGAGAATGATCAGAAGCCAGGATAAAAGCATGAAATCCTGCGGCCAGAACGTCATGCCAAAGATATGGAATTGACGGTTGGGCAGGTCAAATAGTACCGCCTGGCGGCCATCGTACTGAATCCATGAAAATCCATAAAACATCGCCAGCATCAGAAAGCCGGAAATGATGCGGAAGTTCTTGAAGAATCCCTTGTAAAACTTGACGTAGATGTGCTCGCGCTTGGCGTAGAGATTATAGGTTTCGACTTCGCCACCCTTGCCCTTCTTGGGCGGAGTAACGTCCTTTACCGGTATCTGATTCATGCCAGTACCTACTGCTATTGAAGATCGACAGGTCTGCTCTAAATGTATTAGAGGCAGTGAATATTATACTAGGCCGCTAAAAAAAAAGGCGACATGATTTGCATCATGCCGCCTTGGTTCAGACGCGTCTATGCCTTACTTGTTGGACAGGCTGTAGACGTAGGCTGTGATCAGGTGGATCTTGTCATCAGACAGCAGGTCCTTCTGAGCAGGCATCACACCTGCGCGGCCTGCGCGAATGGTGTGTGCAATCTGCTTGAAGTCACCGCCATACAGCCAGATGTCATCAGTCAGGTTCGGCGCACCCAGTGCGTGCATGCCAGTACCATCCGGTGCGTGACAAGCGGTACACAGTGCCTGGAACTGTTTCTGACCGTTGGTTACATCAGTACCCGCAACGGCTTCTTTGCCGCTCAGGGTCATGACGTAGCTGGCAACGTCGCGAACGCCGTCTTCGCCCAGAACATCAGCCCATGCCGGCATGCCGCCGTTACGACCGTTGACGATGGTCTGCTTGATAGTGGCAGGCTCGCCACCGTACAGCCAGTCATTGTCGGTCAGGTTCGGGAAGCCGATGGCGCCAGTACCTGCAGAACCGTGACAAACGGAGCAGTTGTTGGCGAACATGCGCTGACCCATTTTCAGACCTGCTTCGTTTTCCGGCTTCTGCAGCTCTTCAATAGACAGAGTTGCGTATTCCGCGAAAACAGGACGGTAAACCTCTTCAGCGTGCTGCATCTCGCGCTCCCACTGGTTGTGAGAGGTCCAGCCCAGCAGGCCTTTGAAGTTACCCAGACCCGGGTACAGCATCAGGTAACCCAGACCGAAGATGACGGTTGCTACGAACATGTAGAACCACCACTGCGGCAGCGGGTTGTCGAACTCCTCGATACCGTCAAAGGCGTGACCGACAGTTTCTTCGGTCGTTTCCTTGAACTTTTCGCTCTTGCGGGTAGCCAGCAAGAGCCAGGTGCAGCCGAAGATGACTGCCAGGGTAATCACGGTTACCCACGCGCTCCAGAAAGCACTCATTTGTCGTCTCTCCTGTTATGGGTCCCGTCGGTCCAGCTCTTCACGACTCCGTTTGTCCTGCTCGTCATCCTCGAAGGGCAGGTTGGAGGCTTCATCGAACCGCTTCTTGTTGCCGGGCAAAAGCACCCAGATGAAGAGGCCGATGAAAGTGATCAGCATTATGACCGGTATGAAGGGACCATAAACCTCGTAACTCACTGAAAATTACCGTTTGTTGGTGTAAACAGAGTGCGTTTTACCCAGTGACTGCAGGTAGGCAACCAGAGCATCGATCTCGGTTTTACCCTGCACATCTTCACGGGCAGTGCTGATCTGTTCATCAGTGTACGGTACGCCCAGCTTGCGCAGTGTCTGCATCTTCGCTGCAGTGTCTTTACCGCTCAGCTTGTTCTCGAACAGCCAGGGGTAAGACGGCATCTTGGATTCAGGTACTACGTCACGCGGGTTGTACAGGTGAGCCTTCTGCCAGGCGTCGGAATAACGACCGCCGACACGTGCCAGATCCGGACCCGTACGCTTGGAGCCCCACAGGAACGGGTGTTCCCATACGTGCTCGTTCGCGGTGGAGTAGTGGCCGTAGCGCTCGGTTTCAGCACGGAACGGACGAATCATCTGGGTGTGGCACACATGGCAGCCTTCCCGGATGTATACGTCGCGGCCTTCCAGTTCCAGCGCAGAGTAGGTGCGCAGGCCTTCAATCGGCTTGGTCGTAGAGCTCTGGAAAAACAGAGGTACGATTTCTGCCAGACCACCACCGCTGATCACGATGATGATCAGCAGGATCATGAGGCCGATATTCTTTTCAATCGTTTCGTGTTTGATCATTGCTATCTGCTCCTCGTCTCAATCAGGCCGCTTGCGCAGAGGGTTCAGCTGCCTTGACGGAGCTGCCGCTGCGAACGGTCTGCCAAACGTTGAAGGCCATCAGCAGCATACCGGTCAGGAAGAACATGCCACCGATCCAACGCACCAGGTAACCCGGGTGGCTGGCTTCAAGCGCTTCGACGAAGCTGTAGGTCAGAGTGCCGTCTTCGTTAACCGCACGCCACATCAGACCCTGCAGGATACCGTTAACCCACATGGAGCAGATGTACAGAACGGTACCGATTGTTGCGAGCCAGAAGTGCGTATTGATCAGGCCAACAGAGTACATCTGAGCCTTGCCGAACAGTTTCGGGATCATGTGGTATACGGCACCGATGGAGATCATCGCAACCCAGCCCAGAGCGCCGGCGTGTACGTGGCCAACAGTCCAGTCAGTGTTGTGAGACAGGGCGTTTACGGTCTTGATGGACATCATCGGGCCTTCGAAGGTAGACATACCGTAGAAGGACAGGGATACCACCAGGAAGCGCAATACCGGGTCGGTACGCAGCTTATGCCAGGCACCGGACAGGGTCATCATACCGTTGATCATGCCACCCCAGGACGGAGCCAGCAGGATCAGGGACATGACCATGCCGACAGACTGAGTCCAGTCCGGCAGGGCAGAGTAGTGCAGGTGGTGACCACCGGCCCACATGTAGGTCGCGATCAGCGCCCAGAAGTGAACGATGGACAGACGGTAAGAGTAGATCGGACGCTCGGCCTGCTTGGGTACGAAGTAGTACATCATGCCCAGGAAGCCGGCAGTCAGGAAGAAGCCTACCGCGTTATGGCCGTACCACCACTGAACCATCGCATCCACAGTACCCGGGTAAACGGAGTAGGACTTGGTCAGAGTGACAGGCATAGCCATGCTGTTGACGATGTGCAGGACCGCAACCGTAATAATGAACGCCATGTAGAACCAGTTGCCCACGTAGATGTGAGACGTCTTGCGGTTCTTGACGGTGCCCAGGAAGACGATGGCGTAGCTGACCCAGACAACGGCGATCAGGATATCGATCGGCCATTCCAGCTCAGCGTATTCCTTGGCGGAAGTCAGGCCGAGCGGCAGGGTTACAGCAGCTGCCAGGATTACAACCTGCCAACCCCAGAATGTGAAAGACGCCAGAGCATCTGAGAACAGTCGGGTTTGACAGGTACGCTGTACCACGTAGTAGGAAGTGGCAAAAAGCGCACAGCCACCAAACGCGAAGATTACCGCGTTGGTGTGTAACGGACGGATACGTCCGTAGGTCAACCAGGGAATATCAAAGTTCAGTGCAGGCCACACCAGCTGGGCGGCGATCAATACGCCGACGCCCATACCGACGATGCCCCAGACCACCGTCATGATGGCGAACTGGCGCACGACTTTGTAATTGTAAGTCGGGTGTTCAGTTGCAGTGCTCATGTCAGGCTCTCATCAACAAGCTAATAGTAGTAAGAAGAGTTCCACCGGCAATTATCTTGGAATACCCAAGCTATTTCAATGAAATGAAACTTTTTGCTGCGGTTGATTGTCGCAGGCTTGATTTGGTGCAGTGGTTTTGAGGTCAAAAGGTGTCGCTTTTCGCAATCTATTGAAATTCAATGATTTTTGCTTTTTCCAATTCAGGGTTCAGGTATGGAAAAAGCCTTGGGTAATGGCTTATACGGGGTTTAAGCCGGGTTCGTTTATTTTCATTTAATGTTTTGCTTGATATGGATCAAACGCGGGTTTGAGGCGGTTTTAAGCATTGTCTTATCCATTGGAATAGTTGTTATTAGACTAAGGCATTACTATAGTTGCCCGCCTACTAATTGGAGGTCATATGGGACAATTGAACGCTGTTTTGCTGCACTGCCGAGGCGGTTTTGAGAAGGAGTGTGCCGCCGAGATAACGGAGCGCTGCGCCAGCGTGGGTGTCTATGGCTATCCGCAGTTCGAGCCGAGCCAGGGTTATGTCATTTTTAAGTGCTATCAGCCTGGCGATGCCGAACAGTTAATGCAGTCACTGCCATTCGAGCGGCTGATATTTACCCGTCAATGGTTCGCTTGCCTGCCGCAGATCAGCGATCTGCCCACAGGAGATCGTGTCACCCCCATGCTTGAATGGGCCAGGCAGCTGCCCCAGGCGGCGGAATTGATGGTTGAGGTCGCTGATACGACTGAGGGACGTGAGCTGCAGGGCTTTGCGCGTAAATTTGGTTCAGCCTTGTCGCAAGGTCTGCGTCGAGAGGGACTGTTGCTGCCGCGCAAGCAACGTTCTGACTGGCGCTGGCATCTGTTTGTACTGGATGGAAAAACATTCTGGTTTGGGGCGACCCGCGTCCGCAACAGCTCTCCTCTGGCGATGGGAATTCGTCGTCTTAAATTCCCCAAGGATGCACCGAGCCGCTCAACCCTGAAGCTGGAAGAAGCCTGGCTGCACTTTTTACGCGGTAAGCAGCAACAGGAAAAACTGGTGCCCGGCATGACAGCTGTCGATCTGGGGGCGGCGCCGGGTGGCTGGACCTGGCAGCTGGTACGCAAGGATATGCATGTGATTGCTGTCGATAACGGCCCCATGAATGATGATTTGATGGAAACCGGGCAGGTTGAGCATCGCCGCGAGGATGCGTTTACCTTCGCGCCGCCCAAGCCCGTTGACTGGCTGGTGTGTGATGTCGTGGATAAGCCTGTACGTGTTACCGAGTTGATGTTGCAATGGGCGCTTAACGGCTGGTGTCGTGAGGCGATGTTCAACCTCAAGCTGCCGATGAAAAAACGTTTTGATGAGGTCGAGAGCTGCCTGGCCCACCTGGAGGAGCAGTTGCACCTGGCGGGTGTTGGTTATCGTCTGCAGGCCAAGCAGCTCTATCACGACCGCGAGGAAATCACCTGCTGGTTGTCATTGACCAGTTGAACTCAATGACTGAACACGGTGACTTTTTCATCGGTTTCCAGCATCGGGTTGATCTGATCCATCATGTCACGGCGCTCATCCGAACTTGCCCACCTGAGCCAATCGTTTTCGCTCCGGTAGGTGGCAAGAATGACACGATGGTTCGGATCAGCGCTGTTATGCAGGGCTTCACCTGAGATAAAACCGGGGAAGTGCATGGCAGCCTGCAGGGTTTCCCGGGCAACGCGATCATAGTGTTCGCTCAGTTCTGAGGCTATATGACGCTCGATTAGAACACGAATCATCAGCTTACTCCTTGAGTGATGGTGTTTATATCAGGATAATCGCTTGTTGTGCCGGTGCAAGCCAGTTCCGGCCCAGGTGCGGTGCCCAGGCCCGCTTATATATATTTAAAGTTGTGCAGTTCTGATGAAACAAAACGTCGATCACGAGCTTGATGCTACCGGGCTGTTATGCCCCGAGCCGGTTATGATGCTCCATAACAAGGTGCGCGAGATGTCGGCCGGTGAGCGGCTTAAGGTGACGGCGACCGATCCGTCTACCCAGCGTGATATTCCCAAATTCTGTACCTTCCTGGGTCATGCGCTGCAGGAGCAGCAAGTGATCGAGGATGTTTATGTGTATGTGATTGAAAAAGGGGCTGACTGAGTGTCGGAACTTGAAAATCTGCAGACCAGTGTTGAGACACTGCTGCAGGAATGTGAACAACGCCTGGTGACTGTCGAGCAGAAAAGTCAGGCAAAACACCGGACAACAGAGAGTCAAACAGTGAACCAAAACGCCACCGGCAAGAATCGTTCCAAGAACCGTGCCGCCAACCAGGCAGCCCTTGAGCAGTTGATTGAAGCCTATCCGCAAACCTTCAGCCGCGACAATGTACGCCCGCTCAAGATCGGTATTCAGGAAGACCTGATTGCTGATGAAAAACTGGCCCGTAACCGGATCAAGCGCGCGCTGGCCACCTATGTGCGCTCCATCGCCTACCTCAAGTCTGTTGTTGAGGATGTTGAGCGCGTTGATCTCAAGGGTGAGGCCTGTGGCAAGGTTACTGCTGGAGAAGCGGAGCATGCAGCCGGGCGCTTGAAGGAAATCCGTGATCAGCGTCGTGAACGTCAGCAGGAAGAGCGCCGCCAGGAGCGTGAATCCCGCCAGAAGCAGAAAGAAGACCGCATGAACCGCAAGCTGGAAGCCTTGTTGAACAAAGGCGGTCGCTAAACGCTTGAAATCAGGGCGGGTCGCCTCCAGTTAAATGAGACGTGTCTCAGGAGGTTCCGCCATGTCCCGTCAGGTTCATCTCAGCTGTTGCCAATGTCTGGCAACCAATCGCTTACCCGAATCCCGTCTCGCTCGAGATCCAGTCTGTGGCCGCTGCAAGCAGCCCCTGATGACAGGGCAGCCGCATGAGGTTGATGAGGCCGCTTTCGCCCGCATTGCAGCCAATACCGATCTGCCTTTGGTAATCGATTTCTGGGCCTCATGGTGCGGGCCTTGCAAAATGATGGCGCCCGTATTCGAGCAGGCCTCAGGGAAACTTGAACCCGCGTGTCTGTTGCTCAAGGTCAATACGGAAGAATCCCAGTCACTGGCCGCCCGCTATGCGATTCGCAGTATTCCGACCCTGTTGATTGTGCATCAGGGGCAGGAGATCGCCCGACAGGCGGGCGCCATGGACCTGTCCAGTCTGGAACGTTGGGTCAGATCACACCTCTGACACTGATCCCAGGGCACTCGGCTGGCCATGCAGATAGCCCTGGGTGCCATCAATCTTCATGCCCTGCAGGGTGCTGCGCTGCGTCTCGTTCTCGACATGCTCGGCGTGTGCCTGGATTTCCAGACTGTGAGCCACGCTGATCAGGCTGCTGACAAAGAAGCGGTCTTCTTCGCTGTGGCTCAGATGGCGTACGAGTGAACCATCAATTTTCAGATAGTCCGGGCGCAGAGCGTACAGATAGCTGAAGCCGTTGGGGTGGGTGCCAAAGTTATCGACGCCAAACTCCACACCCAGTCCCTGAAGTGAGTTGCGCAATGACTGGATAGCGTCAAGACGGGTGAGGATGGCTGTTTCGTTAACCTCAATCGACAGCCGCGCGCTGGCCGGGCTCTGCTCGAGCTTCTGTAGCAGCCAGTCGACAAATTCAGGCTGGCTGAGGGTCTGGTTAGCCAGGTTTACAGCCAGTCGTGATGGGGCCTCGTGTGTCAGCAAGTAGCTCAAGGCTCGCTCGATTACCAGTCGGTCAATGACCGGCAGCAGGTCCAGGTCGCGTGCTACCCCGAGGAATTCACCGGCGCTGCAGGGCTCGTTTTCCTGGTTCAGGATACGGGCGAACACCTCTGCGTGCACTGGCTGGTTTTCGGTGCCGACAAGCGTCTGTTGCTGCAGGAAGATCTGGCCGTTACCAATCACGTTGGCAACATGCTCCTGCCATTGCTCGGACCAGCCGCGCTGTGCCTGGTGTTGGCTATAGAAGGCGATGGCTTCATTGTTTTCCTCTGCCTGATCTGCCGCGAACCGGGCCTGCGAAAGCAGCGTCTCGGTCTTGTCGTGACCCTCGCAGCTGCTAATGCCAATGCTGACTATATTGGGTTTGCCCTCAGTGTTGTTGAGCTGGGCGTGCAGCGTATTGATCTGGTTGGCCAATGGCTCCAGTTTTTGCTGCCACAGATCACGATTGCGGCGTCGTGCCAGCAGCACCAGTTCGGCGCCACCCATGCGACCGGTCACGTTAAAGCCAAGTTGTTTGGCCAGTTCGTCAAGCAAGCGGGCGCTGGTTTGAATCAGATGGTTGGTATTGTCTTCGCCCAGTTCCTTGTTGAGCTGTTGCAGGTTGTTAAGGCGCAGACAGATCAGCGAGGCCGGTCCAAAGTCCTGGCGGTATTCCAGATGTTCGTTCAGCTGGGTCAGAGCGGCTTTGCGGTTATTGAGTCCGGTCAGGGTGTCGCGGTAAGCGGCAGTACGCAGTGCCTCAATGTTACGGTTCTGCTCGTTGAACATATTCTCAACCTGGCGGACCATCAGATTCATGGCAGTAACAACCCGGCGCAGTTCACGAGTTTTGGGCAGGTTGGGTTGCTCTATATACTCCCGGCGGGCCAGAGCCATTGCCTGATGCTCAACACCACGCAAGGGGCTGAGCAGAATGCGCAGGAGTCCCGAGAGCACTAATGCCGCGAGGAGCGATAGTACGGCTGATAGTAACAGCGCGTTGCGTACGCCGAGCCAAAGCTGCTCGTAGGCATAGCCGGCACGGCTGCGGATATGAATGCTGCCGACCTGCTGCCAGTTATAGGCGATATCGCGGGTTTTGGTGGGTGGTGTAATTGGAATCAGCTGAATGAACCACTCAGGCGCATCAATGTTGGCAGAGCTGTCGAATTGCTTGCTATAGAGTGCCTCGCCAGCTCTGTCCAATACATCAATCCGCTGGTAAAAACCGCTGTCGAAGATGGCGTTGACCGCTGTTTCTACTGTCGCAACATCGCCTTTTTGCATGTATGGAGCCAGGTAGAGACCTAGGTGGGTAGCACCGTCTTCGGCATGCGATTCCAGCTGAGTAACCAAAGTGTTGCGGGAGCTGTCCGACAGGATATACAGGGTGCTGACCGCCAGCCCGAGAATGACGGCAATTACGGTCGTAATGATCTGGTTGGTCAAAGACATCTGAATGCTCCTCGGGCTAGTTCAGGTTGACAGCGTTCTGTTCTATGCGGGATTGCAGTTTGACCCAGGGTTTAAGCTTGTTTGAGGTGCCTACCAGCTCTGCTCTGCGTCCTTTTTTGCTCACCCAGAGACTGTCGCCATTAAAAGTGTACACGTGAAGCAGGTCCGGTCGCTGGTTGGCGGGACGAATTTCGCCAATAAGGTTGTCCAATACAACGGGCATGGCGCTGGGGTCAGAATAATAGGTCAGTACCATGTGCGCCTGGTTAAGCTCCAGTGCCTTAACGTAGGCAATGCTCATTTTCTCCTCGGACACGCCCAGAGCACGCAGTGTAAAGAACTTGGCGATTGAAAAGTCTTCGCAATCGCCGCCGTTACTGATGAGAAACTCAACCGGGGTTGCCCAGTAATCCTTCTGTTTCCAATGCACGATATCGTCTATGAAGCGCACCTGGTTGAAAAAACGGTTTACCACTTGCAGCTTTTCGTCTTCGGGCAGATGGGCGCTGTCACGGATCAGGGCCTGCCAGGCCCGCAGGCGCTTGGCGGCATCCTCTCCATAGACCTTGCGATACTCCTCAATCTGGCTCTCGCTCAGGCGCAAGGCCGAGGTTTCTACGGCGGTGGCAATGGCAACGACCAAAGCCGCTGCCATGCCCAGCAGTAACGAAATGCCAGGTAATGAAAGTCGATGTGAAGGGGGGGAAGCAGGCAAAAGCGCTCTCCATTACGCTATTGGCCCTATGATGAAAGATAAAGGGTGCAGGTACAAGTCATGCCGAGGGCATCATGCCGCAATGCCCCAGCATACGCTGCCAGCTTTTGGTATGGCGATCACGCGCTGAAATGTAGTCTTGCCACAGACTGGTATCGCCCAGCAGGGTGGCGGAGAAATAATCTTGCAGCTGAGGTGTCAACGGCAGGGTTTCGGCCAGTGTTTGCCAATGCGACCGCCAGCGCTGGCCATTACGGTGTACGGCTGACATCCATGGCTGCAGCTGTCCTGCATAATACCGCTCAAAGACGTTGCGCATGATCTGTGCCTGCGGGGTGGGTTTACGATTGAAACATAGCGGGCGTTGTTCAAGTCGCTGCTCCAGCGCATCAGCGGTCTGGTCCAGTGTCTGGGTCAAATAGCTCAGGCTTTTCAGCCAGCTGGCACCAAAGGGGGTGCGGTATAGCTGTGCGTAGCTGTCTTCCAGCTGGTCGATATTGTCTGGTACAGGCCAATCCGAGCGCTGACTCAAATCAGCCAGGTGTGCGAGGCGCTGCAATGCCGGTTCTACATGGGTGTAAGCCTCGAGCGTGGCCTGGTCGGCTGCTGTGGCGTTGAGCGAGAATTGCTGCTCGATTTCTTCGGTAGCAAAAACTGCGTTGGCTACGATGCCTGGCAGGTTTTGTCGTTTGATTGCCTCGATTTGGGTAAGACGCTGCAACAGTTGCTGGTCGCTTTCGTCAAGTGGGGTTTGCTGGTTGCTTAACGTTTGTATGCATTGGCGCAGGGGCGGCAGAAAGCGCATTTCATAAATCAGACGTTGGCTATGCCCGGCAAGCTTGCCCAGGGAGCTGTTGCGCTCACCGATCAGAGTCAGCAGTCCGCAGCGTCGCAAGTCCAGCACGTCCAGCAAGCCTTCGCGGATATCATCAACGGGCTGAATACGGTCGCGCTTGGCGGGATACTGGGGGAGGTTGTCGACGAGGCTGAGTTCAACGTCAAATTCAATGGCGTTCCCTACACGAGAGGCGTAGTCATGCAGGCGTTCAGTGACAGGATCCTGGCTACATCCGCTAAGAGTGGTCAGCAGGCACAGCAGAACGATGTAGCGCATGGCGGGAAATCCTCAGCAGTCGTGTACCCAGGAGTACGGCGCCAACGCTAAGCCCGATCAACAGTCCATACCAGAGGCCAGCTGCCCCCAGGGCGGGGGTCAACCAGTCGGTGAAACCGAGTGTATACCCGACGGGCAGGCCGATAACCCAGTAGGCGATGAAAACCATGAACAGGGGGATGGCGGTATCCTTGTAGCCACGCAGTGCACCGGCGGCGCTGACCTGAAGAGCATCGGAAAACTGGAACACGGCCGCAATGCTGATCAGGGTGATGGCCAGGGTGCTGATGGCGGTGTGGTCAGTGTAGAGGGAGACAATCTGCGGGGCCAGCAGGAGCGACAGGGTGCAGCTGAAAGATGCTATGCAGAGCGTAATCAGGGTGCCGGTGGAGGCGGCAAAGCGGGCTGCGGCCGGATCCTTTGCGCCGACCAGGTGGCCTACGCGAATGGTCAGCGCCATGGCCATGCTGAGCGGAATCATGAATACCATACCGGTGTAGCTGATGGTGATCTGGTTGGCGGCAATGACGCTTTCGCCCTGAGGGGCCAGGATCAAGGCCAGTACGCAGAACATGCTCACTTCAATCAGCAGGGATACGCCGATGGGTACGCCCAGCTTCAGCAATTCCTTGATTGAGGCCAGCGAAGGTCGTTGCCAGTGGCTGAAAACCTCCAGGGGGCTGAAAAGGGGGCTGTGGCGAAGATAGCCCAGGCCGGTCAGTAACATGACCCACATGACAATCGCCGTGGCATAACCGCAGCCGACACCGCCCATGGCGGGAAGGCCCAGCTTGCCGAAAATCAGGACATAGTTCAGCGGGATATTGAGTAAGACACCGAGTACGGCAATGCGCATGGCTGGGTGGGTTTTACCGTATCCCTCTGAGAAGCTGCGCACCACCTGGTAAAGGAGAAAGGCAGGGAAGCCCCAGCTTACGGCATCGAGATAATCCTGGGTTTTGGCATAAAGCCCCGGTTCAAGCTGTAGAAGATCGAGTATGGGGGATGCATTGCGCAGCAGGAAAACGCCAATGCCGCCCATAAGTAATGCCAGCCAGCAGGCCTGCTGAAAGGTGTGCCGTGTTGCATGGCTTCGGTTTGCCCCCACCAGGTGGGCAACGGTGGGCGTTGTGGCCATGAGGATGCCGGCAACAGCCAGGAACAGTGGGAGCCAAAGGCTGCTGCCCAAGGCGATGGCGGCGAGGTCTTCTGGCCCTGCTTGTGCTGACATCAGGGTGTCGACGAAGGTCATGGAGTTCTGCGCCAGCTGGGCCACCATAATGGGCCAGCCCAGACGGAGAAGCTGGATGATTTCTGCGCTGCGTTGCGGGCTTATCACTGACACTTGATTAAATCATACCCTTGGCGATCTTGGGTGCAGGAGCCTTTTTCCCAAGCCAGGGGTTGGCTCTCACCATTCATGTGAGTGCGGCAAGGATAAGCTGCTGCAGGCCTGAGTGCAATGATAGCTGTCTTATAGGCTGAATAAGTGTTTGTAATCAGGCACAAACGAAACGGGAGCCAGAAGGCCCCCGTTGTCTAGTGCGTGTAAGTGTGAGGTGTTTATCAGTCCAGGCGCTGACGTACGTAGCTGCCTGGTGCGGGTTCAATCACCTTGAAGTCAGCATTGCCGTACTCGGCAGGTGCGTCCTGCTTTTTACCTGCGCGACGACGAATCCAGTCGTTCCAGTGATTCCACCAGGAGCCTTCCTGACGCTCTGCAGTTTCGAGCCAGTGATCACAGCCTTTGCCCATTTCACCCTTGATCCAGTAGTTGCGGCGGTTCTTCTTCGCGGGGTTGATGACACCGGCTACATGGCCGCTGGCACCCAGTACGAATTCATTGTTGCCGCTGAGCAGATCCAGTGCCTTGAACGTGGATTTCCAGGGGGCAATGTGATCTTCCAGGGTGGACAGGAAGTAGCAGGGTGTTTTCACCTTGCTCAGGTCGATTTTCTCGCCACACACCGTCAGGCCACCCGGCTTCACCAGGTTGTTATCCAGGTACATGCCCTTGAGGTAGTAGGTGTACATGGCAGCAGGCAGGTTGGTGGGGTCGCTGTTCCAGTACAGGATATCGAACGGCGGCGGTGTCTGCCCCTTGAGGTAGTTATTCACTACATAGGACCAGATCAGGTCGTTGGAACGCAGCATGTTGAAGGAGGTTGCCAGCTCGCGCCCGTGCAATACACCTTCCTTGTTCACCTTTTCGGCCAGCTGGTTGATCTGCTGCTCATCAATGTAGACGCGCAGGTCACCCGGATCTTCAAAGTCGATCAGCGTGGTCAGGAAGGTACAGCTGCCAACGCTGTTGTCCTTGCGATTGGCCAATACACCCAACGCAGAAGCGGTCAGGGTACCACCGACACACCAGGCCACCATATTGATCTTGTCTTGACCGCTCACCTGCTTGACGCAATCAATGGCAGTCAGTACGCCATCGCCGACATAGTCATCCCAGCTGATATCGCGCTGGTCAACGGAGGGGTTAACCCAGGAGACCAGATATACATCCTGTCCCTGCTCCAGGCAGAAACGCACGAAGGAGTTATCCGGCTGCAGGTCAAGAATGTAAAACTTGTTGATGCTCGGAGGCACGATCAGCGTGGGGCGTTCATAGGTCTGCTCAGTGAGCGGCTTGTAATGAATCAGCTGGAAAATGTCGTTCTGGAAAACCACGGCACCTTCAGTGGTGGCGAGGTTTTTACCCAGCTCGAAGGCAGACTCATCGGTCATGGAAATATGACCTTTTTCGATATCACCCAGCAGGTTCTTCAGACCGTCTACAAGGCTGGCGCCCTTGGTTTCCATGGCCTGCTGCAATACTTCGGGGTTGGTGATCGCGAAGTTGGACGGCGACATGGCGTCAACGTACTGGCGGGTGTAGAACTCGAGTTTTTCTTGCTGTTGCTGAGAGAGTTTGGCGTTTTGCGCCATTTCGGTGAGCATGCCGGAGGTGAGCAGGTAGGATTGCTTGATGTAGTCGAATACCGGATTCTTCGACCACTCCTCGGCTTTAAAGCGCCTGTCCCCTGGAGGTGGTTCGGCAACGGGTGTTTCGCTCGTGTTGCCACTCATCAGGTTGCGCCAGAGGTTGAATTGCGCCTGCTGGTAATCAGCGATGGCTCGAATCCAGACACCAGGGTCTTCCAGCGAGCGTGTGGCCAGCTCGGTCCATGACTGGGTGAACTGGCGCAGAATGTCATCGCCACCGGTCGCGGAGAACATCTCCAGCACTTTGCTGGTTTCACGATTGACGTAGTTGATGAACTCCTGCGGATCGGTTGTCGCGGTGTTGCCGTCTTTATCCGTCATAACTGCCTGTTTTCCATCTCTGCTGATTCAGGGTGCCAGTCCGACGAAAGCATAACTGCCGGTCGCTACTGCCTGGCGCCCGCAAGATCACTGTTGATAAGCCAGTAGCGGGAGAACACTTTGAGCATAATCCGGCGGCAGCAAGCGATGCAAGCCCCGTGTTCAGGCTTGGTGTCGGTGGCGTTCTCCGATCATGTCATCGATGTATTGCAGAATTTTGTAACTTTCATCTTCTGCCAGCGCCATTTCCGCCACAATTTTGCGGCGTGTTTCCGGTTCTTCGCGCCAGTTTTCGTTGCGCAGAGCGACGGCGCGCTGTACGGCTTCATGGACGGCACGGTGGGGCTGTTCAAGCAGGCGGTAGCTGTTGGTGGTGCTGAACGATTCAAGCCCCGGGCCTTCGTAATACCATTGACCCAGTCGACACTGGTGATGATTGACGCTGATAGCGTCCATGACTTCAGGGCGTTCCTCGTTATGGTCAAACATGAGGTAGCCGTTCTGTTTGAAGATCACGTGGTCGGCCTTGGCCAGAGAGCCGAACGTCAGGTCCTTGGCATAGCTGATATAACGGCGGGTTTCATCAGCGGCAGAGGAAAAGGTATCAAATTGCTGGCGCAAGCCCTCGGCCATTTCGCTAAGTTCGGTGGACGCACGTTCTGATTCGGTGGCCTGGACCACCATTTCATCGACGCGCTGGCTGAAGCCGCTGACGGTAGCGCTTATCTCGATGGCGGCTTCCTTGGTGCGGTTGGAAAGGGCTTTGACTTCATCGGCCACCACGGCAAAGCCACGACCATGCTCACCGGCTCGAGCGGCTTCAATGGCGGCATTCAGGGCCAGCAGGTTGGTTTGATCGGCAATTTCAGTAATAAACGACAGCGATTCGGACATCTGCTGGCTTTCTTCGCCCAGCTGCTTGATCAAAACAACCACGGCATCAATGGTGGTGTTGATGGCATGCAGTGATTTCACCATGGTGCTGACGCTTTGCTGGCTTTGCTGGGCGGCTTCACCATTGTTGGCGGCGATGGTTTCAACACGTTCCATTTCCTGACTGATGCTGAGCAAGTCAGACTGGTTCTGGCGCAGGTTATTGATCAGGTGTGATGTGTTAAGCGTGTGCAGGTCTGAGTTGAGTTCGTTACTGGAGACAAACTCGGCTCCCTTGCGCATCAGCTCCAGCGAGGTGTTAATGCGGATCAGGGATTCGCGCAGCTGGCCCGGCAGTCCCTTGTACAAGGCATAGCGGTCATATTTGCCCTGGGAAACATGCTGAAAGCAGGAATCGACTTCCTTGAAGTAGGTCTCGATCTTGTCCAGGAAGTCGTTAAGTTCCCAGGCGACCATGCCAACCTCACCCAAATGGGCGGTATGGGTAATACGTGAGTCAAAGCCGCCCTTGTTGGCTTCTTCCAGTGTTTGCTCGATGCGAATCAATGTTTTAAGTGCACGCATCCCTTTGCGGCGTGTTATCCAGGCCAGGGCAATGGCAAAGGGCAGTGGCAGGAAAAGCCAAAGACTGAAACCGACTGTTAGCGCAGCAATGAGAACCGGGAGCAGGGTCAGCACAACGAAAGCGATGCACGCCATGTTCAGCTGCGCAGTCAGGAAAGGTGTGCGGCTACTTTTGCTGTTTTGCATGGATGGGCTCATGGGACTCTCACTGCTGGTCCAGTTGGATGATGAACTGATCATAGCTAACCCCTTGCTCAGCGCAGAGCTGCTTTAACAGGGCTACCGATGCATCGGGCGCGTCCTTGGCGCCTGCCTGACGCTCGACATCCAGCATGCGTTTATAGATCGGCTCAATGGTTGCAATGGCTTTGCGGGTCGGTTTGCGCCGCACGGAGTAATAGCCGACAAGTTTTCCGTCTGCATTGATATCGGGGGTTACATTGGCCAGTACCCAGTAGTAACTGCCATCTCGGCAAAGGTTTTTGACATAGCCGAAAAACTCATCGCCATTGCGCAGCAGTTGCCACATCAAGCGGTAGGCACCACGCGGCATGTCGGGATGGCGAATAATATTGTGCTGTTTGCCGAACAGTTCGCTTTCCGAGAAGCCGGAGATGCGCATCAGCGTGCGGTTACAGTAGGTGATCACGCCGCGGGTATCCGTTTTGCTGACAATGAACTCATCATCCCTGAGTTCATGTTCTTCATTGCGCGGCGTGATACGATTTTTCATCTTCACCTACTGCTGATGTCTGAATAAGGGCACAATATTTTAGGCGAATGGCTGATATTTGAAAGCAATAAGTGCTAAAGGATGACGGGGAGACACACAAAACATGTGGAAATTGGATCTTATGACCACCGAAGGCTGTCACCTGTGTGATGACGCCATCGCTATATTGCAGGGCAATCTGCAACCGGGTGAGGTTGAAGTGGATCTGGTGGATATTGTCTACGACGAAGACCTGCTGGCGCGTTATGCCGAGCAGATCCCTGTACTGGTTAACCGTGACACCGGTGAGGAGCTGGCCTGGCCGTTTGATGGCCAGGCACTGAGACAGTTTCTGGTGTCAGCCCCTACTGGTTAAGGGCCAGCTGGCTGAACTCCTGTTGGCTGAACAGGGCAACATTCTGTTTGTCCTGTTGGCGATAGATCACCCGGAATGCCAGCACGTTTTGCACGTACTGTCGGGTTTCATCGTAGGGGATTGTCTCTATCCAGATATCCAGCGGCAGGTCACCCCGGCTCTTCAGCCACTGGCTGACACGGTGGGGGCCAGCGTTGTAGGCGGCTGAGGCAAAGGCCTGGTTGCCATTAAATCGTTGAATCATCTCGCTCAAGTAGGCGCTGCCCAGACGGATATTAAGATCCGGCTTCGACAGGCTGGCAAGGCTGCCCATGGCAATACCGTGGCGGCGGGCAACAGCCTTCGCGGTTGCCGGCATAAGCTGCATCAGGCCACGCGCGCCCACACGTGAACGTGCTCCCATCCAGAATGCACTTTCCTGGCGTGTCACTGCCAGTGCCCAGTAGGGGTCGATATCCTGCTCGCCGGCGTGACGCAGGTAGAGATCGGGATAGGGGTTGGGGAAACGCAGAGCCATGTCATTCCAGCGCTTGCTGCTGATGGCGCCACGAATTCCCTGGTGGTGCCAGCCCCAGCGCTGCATCAGGTGGGAGGCATTCATGATCTGGTCGTCTGTCATGTCGCGGATCGCCATATTCCACTCCGAGCGGGCATCGCCGTAGCGCTCCAGCGTGAGCAGTTCGGCAATGCGCTGAAATGCCGGTTGTTGGGCAAGTGCATCAAGATCCGCTTCTGCAGGCGCATGGGGGGTGTCATTCAGCTCATAGGGCTGGTTGAGAATTTGCGCTGCCATAAAGCCATAGAAGCTGCGTTCACCGGACAGTTGGCCCAGTGTGCTGGTGCTGCCTTCAGACTTCAGGTGATTGCGGGCGATGGCGCGCCAATATTGCCAGCGATCCGAGTCGCGCTCACTCTCGGGCAGCAGGGCAATGCTTTTATCAACCTGCTCCCAGTCGCCGTCAACCAGCATGAGGCGAATGCGCCACTCCTGCAGGCGTGAGTACTGATGGTCAGGGTCCAGCTTTGCCAATAGCTGGCGCTCATCCCCTTCAGGGAAGCGTTTGGCCAGCCATACGCCCATGTATTCCGTCAGCTTGGCTGCTTCAGCGGCTGCAAGTGGGAAGCGATCACGCTCGCGTATCCATAGCTCAATAGCAGCATTCAAGTCCTTACGTGCCAGTCGGCGCACGGCCAGCTCCAGCAGGCGAGGCCCCTGTTGCTGTGCGTCGGGCATCAGGCGTGCATTCTGATGGAATTCCGCAGGCGAGCTGTACAGGGTTCTGGCCAGTTTGGCTGTCTGTTTGTGGCTGTCCTCTTTCAGGAAATCTTCAACATAACTGGCGAGGGCGGGGCGGCCATTTTCCAGTGCCAGCAGATAGCGCTCCAGTGCATCGGCGGACGTGAAGTTGTCTGATGTCAGCCAGGGCTTAAAGACCGGGTCGCAGGTATCCGGCTGTGAATAGCCGACACGCCAGAGTGGGCGTGCTGCCTGCCAGGCCTGTTGTATCTTGCCTGATTCAAGCAGATAGCGGGCATGCAGGCATTTGAGCTCCGTATCAGGCCGTTGGATAGCGTTCCAGGCGGGTAGAAAATCCTCCCACTCTCCTGCTTCGCCTTGCTGTTTTGCCCAGGCGAAAATCAGACGGCCATAGAGCGGAGTTTTACGGTTGCGCTCAAAAAAGTCCGTTACCTCTTCGGCTTCAGCATCCTTAAGGTTGCTGCGCAACAGGCGGTATTCGAGATAAGGGTAAAGCGGATACGCCTGGAGCGCCTCCATCTCTGACGCGGTCGGCTTCTGAGTCGCCAGCTGGCGATCTATTTGCAGGTAGGATTCCCGCTGCTGGGCAAATTCCTGAGGCAATTGGGCTGACGCAGTGAGCGGCAAGGCGGTCGCAAGCAGGCAGAGGCTAAACAGGGTGGGGCGATTTGGGGACATCTGGCATACCTTTTACTGGGAGCTCGACAACGCAGGCAGTGTAGCCCGAACCGACAGGAAGTGGCCAGCGTCAAGGCTTATCTGTGCGTCTCAATCAGGTACACTAGCGAGCATTGCTAGAGCTAAGGATGCGGTACATATGCCACTGGTTAAGTTAGAAGGTGTTTCAGTCAGTTTCAGTGCAGCGCCCCTGTTGGATGGCGTTGATTTTCAGATCGATCCCGGCGAGCGCATTGCCCTGGTGGGCCTGAACGGTGCTGGCAAGTCGACGCTGATGAAAGTCGTCAACGGTCAGGTACATGCTGATCATGGCAGCGTGTGGCAGGACCCGGCCATTCGCGTGGCGCAGTTGCCACAGATGCTGCCGGCCGCTGATGAACGCCTGGTCTATGATGTTGTCGCTGAAGGCCTGGCTGAAGTGCGCGAATTGCGAGAAGCCTTTGAAGCGCTTTCGCACAAGACGGACGCAGCCTCGCTGCAGAAGATGGAGCGCCTTCAGCTCCGTCTGGAGGCCCTGGATGGCTGGCACCTTGAACAGCGTGTACAAACGGTACTGGACCGCCTGGGACTCGATGCCGACACTCGCATGTCTGAGCTCTCCGGTGGCTGGCGTCGTCGTGCAGCTCTGGGCGCTGCGCTGGTGCAGCGTCCGGATCTGTTGTTGCTGGACGAGCCTACCAACCATCTGGATATCGAAACCATCGAGTGGCTTGAGCAGGTCATGCTCGACTACCGGGGCGCGATTTTGTTCGTATCCCATGACCGTGATCTGGTGGAACATCTGGCGACACGCATCGTTGAGCTGGATCGGGGCAATCTGACCAGCTTCCCGGGCAGTTATACCCAGTATCTCGAATTGAAGCAGAAGCTGCTTGAAGACGAAGAGCGCCAGAACGCCGAGTTTGACAAGAAGCTGGCGCAGGAAGAGCGCTGGATTCGTCAAGGCATTAAAGCGCGCAGAACCCGTAATGAGGGGCGTGTGCGTGCGCTCAAACAGATGCGCCAGGAGCGTTCCCAGCGCCGCGAACGTCAGGGGACGGCGAATATCAGCCTCGATGAGGCACAGCGCTCCGGCAAGCTGGTTGCCGAGTTGAAGCATGTGAATATGCAGTATGCGGGCAAGCCGCTGCTGCAGGATTTTTCCATGACGGTTCAACGTGGTGACCGTATCGGTCTGATCGGCGCCAACGGCAGCGGCAAGAGTACACTGTTGCGCATCATCCTGGGGCAGCTTGAGCCGGATGCCGGCGAGGTTAAGCTGGGCACCAAAATGGATGTGGCCTATTTTGACCAGTTGCGTGGCCAGTTGGACCCGGAGAAAAGTGTCATCGATAACGTGTCCGGCGGTCGAGAAAGCGTCGATATTAACGGCCGTCAGCGCCATATCATCAGTTATCTGCAGGATTTCCTGTTCAGCCCGGAGCGTGCGCGTACACCGGTGAAAGCCCTGTCGGGTGGCGAGTGCAACCGGCTCCTGCTGGCGCGCCTGTTCAGTCAGCCTGCCAACGTACTGGTGCTGGATGAGCCGACCAACGATCTGGATATCGAGACTCTGGAGTTGCTGGAGGAGATCCTGCTTGCCTTTGAAGGCACCATCCTGCTGGTAAGTCACGACCGTCGCTTCCTGGATAACGTGGTAACCAGCTCCGTGGTGTTTGAAGGTGATGCTCGGGTCAGGGAATATGTGGGCGGTTATAAGGACTGGTTGCGCCAGCGTCCTCAGCCTGTGCATCAGGCCCAGGCGGAAGCCAAGCCGGCAGAGGAAAAGCAGAAAGCTGCCGAGAAACCGCGCCGCAAGAGCAGCAACAAGCTCAGTTACAAGCTACAGCGGGAGCTGGATAGTCTGCCGGAACAGCTGGAAGAAGCCGAAGCCGAACTGGAGAAACTTCAGGCAGAGACCTCGGCGCCGGACTTTTACAGCCGTGATCATGAAGACGTTGCCAGGGTATTGGAGGTGCTCCATCAGCAGGAGCAAAGGCTCGAAACGCTGATGGAGCGATGGGTAGAGCTGGAGGCGATGCAGGAGGAGGGTTAATCCTCCTCTTTTACTCGAATCGCCAGTACATCGCACTTGGCGCCATGCAGCACGCCGTTGGCGGTGGAGCCCAGTAGCAGGGCAAGACCGTGGCGGCCGTGGCTGCCCACGATGACCAGGTCGGTGTTCAGCTCTTCAGCAGCACGGTGAATCTCGGTTTCGGTGTGGCCGGTGACAATGATTTTACGGTTGACCGGGTAACCGACTTTCTCTGCATACTGATCCAGTTTGGTTTTGGCATGGTCATCCAGCTGTTCCTGGATGGTGGTCAGGTCCATCGGGACATCACCGCCATAGGCAAAGCTGAGCGGCTCAACCACGTGAATGAGGTTCAGTTCAGCACCAAAAGCTTCTGCCATTTTGGCGGTTTTGGTGGCCAGCTGATCAGACTCGTCTGACAGATCCAGTGCCAGCAGAATACGTGTGTAGATGCTCATGTGTGCTTTCCTTTTACTGATGAGGAGATGGCTTCAGTTCAAGATTAGCACTGGCTGGCCGGTCGGCCTACCCCGTAGTAGACGAATCCCTGATGCTGGACAAACTCAGGCTCCAACAGGTTGCGCCCATCCACGATCAAAGGGGCCTGCATTAGCGCTTTCATGCGGCTGCAGTCTGGTGAAGCGTACTCCGGCCACTCGGTCATGATTAAAAGTGCATCACTGTTTTCCAATGCTGCATAGCGGTCTGAATAGAAACTGAGGCTTTTGCAGTCCGGTATTGCCTGTTTGAGCGCTTCGATTGCTTCCGGGTCGTGCAGCTGTATGTTGACGCCCTGAGCTTGCAGTGCTCGGACCACCGGCAAGGCCGGAGCGTTGTCCACGCTGGCGACGCCAGGCTTGAATGCGCAGCCCCAGATGGTCACGGTTTTACCCTGAAGGTCACACTGATAGTGCTGCCAGAGTTTGCGGAAAGGCAGCTCCTTCTGACGTTCGTTCTCCTCCAGTACGGTTTTGAGCAGGGTCGAGTGGCGTGTTTCCGACAGGATGTCGGCCAGGCCCTCGATGTACTGGGTGAAATGGGTGCCGCCGAAACCGCATCCTGGAGCCAGGTAATGCTCGCCAATACGCTTGTCCGTTGCCATGCCGTGGCGTACTACCTCGATATCGACGCCAAGACGATCCGCCAGGTTGGCCAGCTCATTGATATAGTTCAGGCGCAGCGCGAGCATGCCGGAGATGGCGAACTTGCTGAACTCGGCTTCCCTGCGTGTCATCCACTGCAATTGTTGCAGGCCGTTGGAGAACGGGCGTAGCAGGGCCTGCAGGCGTGGCTGCATCTCCGGGTGTTCACAGCCAATCAAAAATGCGGTTGGTTGGGAAAACTGTTGCAGCGCCTGGCCTTGCTGCAAGGTATCCGGCAGGCACACAACCGTTTGCTGGCCTCGCCCCTGGAGGCAGCCTTGCAGCTGGTCGGAAGCGCCAAGGCCAAAATTGCTTTGGTTGATGATAATCAGCTCGTCCGGACCCCGGTGGCCAATTTCGGTGCACAGGGCACGGGCATCGGACAGGTGTGAAGGGTGCATCGCCAGCCAGTGAATTTCGGCGCTGCAGGCGAGCTGCCGGTTAACCTGGCGAATGGCACCGGTTGCCAACCCCTGGCTGATCGACTCCATCAATCCTGGTTCGGCACGCAGGCTGCTGTCTTCAGGCTGCAGCTGCTGCAGTAAAACTTCGTTGCCGGTGCGGGCCAGTTCGGCTGCCGCTACCCAGGCTGCCAGCTCGTCTCCCCAGATTGCAATCTTCATGCGGGCTTGGATCCTGTGGTCAATTGGTTCAGCTCATTCAGCAGGCCTTCGGTGGCGGTATCAAAGCCCTGTTGCGGGCGGGCGCCAATGTGCGGCAGCAAGGTGTTGGCCATCTGCTTGCCAAGCTCGACACCCCATTGGTCGAAGGGGTTGATATTCCAGATAACGGACTGAACGAATACCTTGTGCTCATAGAGGGCGATAAGTGCACCGAGAGCCCCGGGAGTCAGTTTGTCGAGCAAAATCAGAGTGCTCGGCTGATTGCCGTGATAGTGCTGCCAGGCCGAGCTTGCTGCCTGGTCCAGCGCGCTATCGCCAAGGGCGAGTACACGTGCCTGTGCCAGGCAGTTGGCCAGGGTCAATCTGTGCTGGGATTGCAGCGATTCACCGGCGTCACCGTAGCGGTTGGCCGCTACAATAAAGTCACACATGACGGCCTCACTGCCCTGGTGCAGCAGCTGATAAAACGCATGCTGCGCATTAGGGCCGATTTCGCCCCAAAGCACCGGGCACGTCCTGTGCTGAACGCGCTGGCCATCCCGATCTACAGACTTGCCGTTACTTTCCATCTCAAGCTGTTCCAGATACGCCGGCAGGTGGGCCAGGCGTCCATCGTAGGGCAGGATGGCATGAGCATGGATGTCGAGAAAATTGATATTCCAGATCTCTGCCAGCGCCAGCAGAACCGGCAGGTTGGACGAGCCTGGCGCATGTCTGAAGTGGTTGTCCATTCTGGAAGCGCCATCAAGCAGCGCCTTGAAGCCATCCATGCCGATACGCACGGCAATAGCGAAGCCGATGGTAGACCAGAGTGAATAGCGGCCACCGACCCAGTCCCAGAAGTGCAGCAGATTATCAGCGGATAAGCCCCATTCCTGCGCCTTCTCTGGCCGTGCCGTGATACCGATAAAATGGCGCTTCAGGAGAAGCGGGTCGGGTATGTCGCTGGCCTGTCGCAGCCAGTCACGGGCGGTTGCAGCGTTGGCCAGCGTATCTGCAGTGGTAAAGGATTTGGAAGCCACCAGGAACAGGGTTCTGGCCGGGTCCAAATGTTGCAGCAGACTGGACAACTGGCTGCCGTCCATGGATGAAATGAAATGAATTTTGATGGCGCGGGCCGCAGCTGGCTGAAACTCCTCCAGTCCATGGCACACCATCATGGGGCCCAGGTCCGAGCCACCTACGCCGATATTGACCAGAGTATCGATCGGCTCGCCACTGAAGCCGCGCCATTGTTGCTGATGTAGCTGCGATACCAGGTGCTCCATGCGCTCCAGCTCGCGATGAACATCCTGATTGATATCCTGTCCATCAAGCATAAAGCTGTTGTGGGCGGGTTGTCGTAACGCAGTGTGCAGCGCGGGGCGTTGCTCGGTGTTGTTGATGCTTTCGCCGCTGAACAGGGCTTCAATCCAGCTGCCGAGTTGACAGCCTTCGGCCAGCTGAAGCAAGGCCTTGAGAGTGGCGGGGGTCAAACGTTGGCGAGAGAGGTCGAGCAGCAGCTCATCCTGACGGAAGCTGAATTGCTCAAATCGGTCCGGGTCCTGTAGCAGGTCCTTGAGATGGTGCGTGCGCTCGGTGTCAGCCAGTTGTTCCAGCGCGCGCCAGGCGGTCTCTTTGTCCAAGACGGTTCCTCTTACTCATGCCTTTCGTGGCGTGTAAATCAGGCAGGGCATCTTAGCGGTAATGAGCGATGCTGGAAAGCTGGCCACTACTGCATCTACCGCCTTCACTGTATGATGCGTGGCTTTCAATCGGACATCAGCAAGGGCGTGCCTTACATGCAGTGGCTCATCATCGTGTTTATTATCGCTTCGCTTATTGGCTCCATGCTCTGGGTAATGCCCAGTCCCCGTCAGCGTTATCAGGCTGACCTGAGAATGCGGGCACGTAAAATGGGCATTCAAGTGCAGCTGGCGCGTCTGGAGTTACCCCGTGCCAAGGGTGAAACTGAAGGCGATATTCTCAATGTGCCTGCCTATCGTATTTTGCGACAAAACCTCGATCGCAATGAAAAGGATAGCTGGTATGCATGGCAGGTGTTGCGCATCGAAACCCTGAATCAGGAAGCCCTGCCTGAAGGCTGGAGCTGGCGATCTGAATCCATGGGTCTGGAAGGGAATGCCTTGGCTACGCTTGTAGAGCTGCTGAAACAGCTGCCGGATGATGTTGTTGGTATCGAGTCGACGCCGCTGCACCTGACACTTTACTGGCTTGAGCGGGGCGAGCCAGAAAGGCTGGAGCAGTTGTATGAGCTGGTTCAGCCCTTGATCGAGCAGAAAATCTGATTCAGTTCTGCTCGTTCAGGTAGTCATCCAGGGATTCCGCCAGAGCGCCTCCGCCCCAGGTGCGTTTGGGCTGAAGTTTGTCTATCTGGGCCTGGAGTTCATCCAGTCTAGGCTGTTTTTGCCGCTGTGGGGCGGTGGCACGCACCAGTACCGCCTTGGCGTGGCGCAAGTGGGTTAGAGCGGTTTGCTTGTCACCTGCTTCGAGCAAATTGTTGGCCTGGTTCTGGTGCGCGTCGGCTACCAGTGAAACGTTCAGCCAGTAGAGTTCCTGCTGATAGGTACGCGCCAATTGCCCGGTCATCTTGCCGCCTTTGGCCATTTGAATAATCAGCTTTTCGGCAAAATTGATATAGATTTGGGCGCGTTTGACGGCACGATCGCTGTTGAAACGGGTTTTGTCAGGTCGGCTGCGGTCGCTGCTTTCCTTGAGCTGGCTGACTTCGGTCATTAGCTCGGATTCGGGCGCCAGCAGGCTGATCTCCTCGATCAGTGCCATGGCATGCTGGTTGAGCTTGTCGACGATGTCCTGCCGGCAGCCGGCTTCCTTGAGGATGGCCAGGGCGTGCAGGGTGTGCTCGGCCTGGGTGCTAAGCCAGGTAAGGCGATCACGTTTGGCTTCAGACATCTGCTCACGTGAGGTGATGACATAATTCACCGCCAGCGCAAGTATGCCGACCCCTGCCAACATGATCACAAGATACAGGTTGTCTCCAAGCATTGTGTTTGGCACCCTGAAAAAAGTATCAATATACGTCAGTATGGTGCCATATTGTAAGAAAAACTGCCGCTGACGGATATGCAGTAGTTTTCATTGATAGCTTGACGCTGGCAGCCCACCGTCTTATATATGCCGGCAGTTTTGAGTTGCCCGTTGTCAAAAAGGATCCGTATCTCATGGGAAAAAGCCTTGTCATAGTCGAGTCGCCGGCTAAGGCCAAAACGATCAATAAGTATTTGGGCAGCCAGTATGTGGTTAAATCCAGTGTGGGTCATATTCGTGACCTGCCGACCAGCGGCAGCGCCAGTAAAAGTGATCCCAAGGAGCGTGCCCGCCAGGCGGCGTTGACACGCAAGATGTCCCCTGACGAGAAGGCCGAGTACAAGAAGCGCAAGTCACAGCAACAACTGATTGCGCGGATGGGCGTAGATCCGACACAGAACTGGGAGGCCCATTACGAGGTGCTTCCGGGCAAGGAAAAAGTCGTCGATGAGCTGCGCAAGCTGGCCAAGGATGCTGATGCCATCTACCTCGCAACGGATTTGGACCGCGAAGGGGAAGCCATTGCATGGCACCTGCGCGAAGCCATTGGCGGCGACGATAGCCGTTACCGTCGTGTGGTCTTTAACGAGATTACCAAAAAAGCCATCCAGGACGCGTTTTCCGAGCCCAGTGAGCTTGACCTGAACCGGGTAAATGCTCAGCAGGCCCGCCGTTTTCTGGACCGTGTGGTTGGCTACATGCTATCCCCGCTGCTGTGGGAAAAGATCGCCCGTGGCTTGTCTGCCGGGCGAGTGCAATCGGTCGCGGTTAAGCTGATCGTTGAGCGTGAGCGCGAGATTCGTGCTTTCATCCCGGAAGAATACTGGGAGGTACATGCCGATACCCTGACAGCCGCCGAACAGGCGTTACGCCTGCAGGTTGCTAAAGTTGGTGGCAAGGCATTCCGTCCGGTAAGCGCGGAAGAGACCGAGCAACACCTGGCACAGCTGCGTGCCGGCAACTTCGAAGTGAAAAAACGCGAAGACCGGCCGACCAGCAGCAAGCCCTCGGCACCGTTTATCACGTCTACGTTGCAGCAGGCCGCTTCCACACGCATGAGCTTTGGCGTCAAGAAAACCATGATGCTGGCTCAGCGTTTGTACGAGGCAGGTTACATCACCTACATGCGTACCGACTCAACCAATTTGAGTGCTGAGGCGGTTGAAGGCTGTCGCGAATATATCCGTGAACATTTTGGCGATGATTACCTGCCGGCGGATCCGATTAGCTACAGCAGTAAAGAGGGTGCTCAGGAAGCGCACGAAGCCATCCGTCCTTCAGACGTGAACCTTGAAGTTGAAAAACTCAAGGGTATGGAGCCGGACGCCCAGCGTTTGTATGACCTGATTCGCCGTCAATTCCTGGCGTGCCAGATGACACCGGCGCGCTACACGAGTACCCGTATCCACGTTCAGCGTGGTGATTACGAGTTGACCACCAAGGGGCGTATTCTGCGCTTTGACGGTTATACCCGTGTGCTCCCGCCCAAGAGCCGCAGTGATGAAGATGTGATCCTGCCGGACGTCAGTCAGGGCGAGGTTCTCACGCTCAAGGAGCTGGAACCGAAACAGCATTTCACCAAGCCTGCACCGCGCTACTCCGAAGCCAGCCTGGTCAAGGAACTGGAAAAGCGTGGTATCGGCCGTCCTTCCACCTATGCCTCCATCATTTCCACGATTCAGGATCGTGGTTATGTCGAAGTTCAGGGGCGTCGTTTCTATGCCTGCAAGATGGGTGACATTGTCACCGAGCGCCTGAATGAAAACTTCACTGACCTGATGGACTACAGCTTTACGGCACGCATGGAGCAAAAGCTGGATGAAGTGGCCGAAGGCAGTGTCGACTGGAAGCAGTTGTTGAACCAGTTCTACAGCGGTTTTACAGACAAGCTGGGCGATGCTCAGGGTGCTGAACACGGCATGCGGCCCAATACGCCGACCGAGACAGATATCGAATGCCCGGACTGTGGACGTCCCATGATGATCCGTACTGCCAGTACCGGCGTGTTCCTGGGCTGCTCGGGTTACAACCTGCCACCTAAAGAACGTTGCAAGTGCACCATCAACCTGGTGCCGGGTGATGAGGTGGTCAGTGTTGACGGCGATGACGAGGAAGAATCCCGTATTCTGCGCAACAAGCACCGCTGCAAAATCTGTGATGCAGCGATGGATTCCTACCTCATCGATGAAAAACGCAAGCTGCATGTGTGCGGTAACAACCCGGATTGCTCTGGCTTTGAGGTAGAGCATGGCAGCTACAAGATCAAAGGGTATGATGGCCCGAGCATCGAGTGTGACAAGTGTGGCGCCGAGATGCAGCTGAAGACAGGGCGCTTTGGTAAATTCTTTGGCTGTACCAACAGTGAGTGTAAGAACACCCGCAAATTGCTGAAGAATGGCGAGCCGGCACCACCCAAAATGGATCCGGTCCCCATGCCGGAACTGCAGTGTCAGAAAGTGGAAGACACCTATGTTCTGCGTGACGGGGCCAGCGGTTTGTTCCTGGCGGCCAGCCAGTTCCCGAAAAACCGCGAGACGCGGGCGCCGCTGGTGTCCGAAATTGTGCCGCATCGTGATGAAATCGATCCCAAGTACGATTACTTGATGCGTGCGCCGCAGAAGGATCCAGATGGTAATCCGGCCGTTATTCGCTACAGCCGCAAGACCAAAGAGCAGTATGTAATGTCTGAAGTGGAAGGCAAGGCTACCGGATGGAAGGCTTTCTACCGGGAAGGCAGTTGGCATGAAGAGACCGGGCGCAAGCGTTGAGCCCGGTTCAACAGGGAATCGAGAGGCAAACTAATGAGTGATGTTTATGCGGTCAGAACCAACCAGAAACTGAATTTTGCACGCCTGCATATCAAGGCGCTGGTTCAGGCTCAGGAGGCTTCACAATGGAGCAAGCATGCCCGCATCGAGTCATATCATGAATCGATCCTGTTTTTCCTCGCCAGTGGTTATGCCTCGCTGCTGCGCGAAATTGCCGAAAACTACGCGCTGAACGTGGATTCTGTCTCCCGCTTTGCCGATCTTCAGGTAGAGCTGGAAAAAACGGGTCAGGAGTCTCCTGAGGCGACAGAACTTGAACAGCTGGAAGGGAATTCGCAAAGCTGGCTGCACAAAATGCTGTCGGCTTATGATGCCTGCTGGTCTGCTACCAACGGAAAGCCACAGCAGGCTGCTGCAGGGGCAAGTCTGTCTGAAATTCATGTGCTGCAAATCAACCCGGATCACGCCGAAGATCAGGATATGCTGACGGAATTCAATGCCTGGCTGGATGAATTCCGCGGTCTGATCGAGCGTCTCCGGGCCAATATGCAGGAGTGGTAGGGGAGAGGTTCAGCCTTTCACCAGAATGCCCAGGCTGTTCCCCAGCTGAGCGTCCTGGTTTAGTTGGTTGATATCGGTGGTCTGGTCGGCATTGGCCCAGCAGATGACCGTGTGCGATGTGCCCGCTGCCAGGGCGCGGCTTGTCAAAAGCCGTGATGTTTCATCATCACGGGTATGCAATACCAGAATCTGCTCGATACAGGCGCCGCCCTGTTGCAGTAGATCCCGGTTCAGGTTGGCTGGCGGATTGATCAGAGTCAGCCATCGATCCTGACGGCTCAACTGGGCAATCATGGGCAGCAGTACGGGTTGCAACGAGATGGTGCTGTTGTGCAGCAGTATCTCGGTGATGTTGCAGGTCTTTGTCGCAGCGGTTTGTGATTGTTCAGCGTAGCGGTAGTCGATGGCTGGCATGGTTGTGCCCTCTGATTATTGGCCCTGCCGAATAACGCCGACGCCCAAGCCTTCGATGACCAGCTCTTCAGCCGTCAAATCGACTTCAATCGGGGCGAATTCTTCGTTCTCGGCAATGAGATATACTTTGTCGTCATCGCGCTTGAAGCGCTTGACTGTCACCTCGTCGCCAATCCTTGCGACTACAATCTGCCCATCCCGGGCATCACGTGTTTGATGAACGGCCAGCAGGTCACCATCGAGTATGCCGATGTTCTTCATGCTCATCCCTTTTACCCGCAGCAGGTAATCTGCGCGAGGGCGGAAGAAATCCGCCGAGATGGTGCAATGGTCTTCGACATGCTGCTGAGCCAGAATGGGCTCGCCCGCGGCAACCTGGCCGATTACCGGCAAGCCGTCATCCTTGCTCTCCGGCTCCGGCAGGCGAATGCCGCGTGAGGTCCCTTTGGTCAGTTCGATGGCACCCTTGCGTGCCAGCGCCTTCAGGTGTTCCTCGGCGGCGTTGGCAGAGCGGAAGCCCAGCTCGCGTGCAATATCGGCACGTGTAGGCGGGTATCCGGTGGTGTCGATGTAGTGGCGTATACAGTCCAGTACTTCTGTTTGTCGTTTTGTCAGTTTCATGGCGGCCGTTACTCAATCGATTTACTGTGATTTTATACAGTAAAAGTACTGGGTCAAGTCCTATCTGTTTAAATATCCAGTATGTTGTTAGAATGCGCGCGGATTGAATATGAGGATTGGACGTGCTGAGTGAAGCGCAGAAAAAAGAGATTCAGGGCGCTTACAGCCGCTTTCTGAAGAGTCGTGGGCTCAGGGCGCGTCCGGCTCAAAAGCAGATGATCGCAACCGTCGCCAAGGTCCTGGCTCAGGCTGATCAAGGCGGCGAGCAAGGTGCTGCCTGGAAAGACAAGATTGCGGTGGTTGAAGCAGGGACCGGTACCGGTAAAACGATTTCCTACCTGTTGGCAGCCGTGCCGCTCGCCCGTGCTACTGGACGTAAGCTGGTGCTCTCAACGGCAACAGTTGCGCTTCAGGAGCAGTTGATCAACAAGGATTTGCCCGAAGTTGAAGCCCATGCGGGCCTTGCCATGAATTATCAGTTGGCCAAGGGGCGCGGTCGTTACCTGTGTCTGAATAAGGTCGAGCAGCACCTGGAGCAACAGGGCGTGCTGGGGCAAATTGCCCTCTATGAAGATGAGCAGGCTGACAAGCTTCCCGATGAGGTTGTGCAGCAGTACCAAGCCATGATGGATGCCTATGCTGCGGGTAACTGGGATGGCGACCGCGATGCGCTGGAATCCGAAATGGATGACCAGATCTGGCAGCCCTTGACCAGTGACCACCTTCAGTGCAGCAATCGGCGGTGCCTGAACTTCAGTGCCTGTTCTTTCTACCGCGCCCGGGATCGTCTGGAAGAGGTTGATGTGGTCGTTGCTAACCACGATCTGGTGCTGGCGGACCTGGCGCTGGGTGGTGGAGCTATCCTGCCGGAGCCTGACAATACCATCTATATCTTCGACGAGGGGCATCACCTTGCCGATAAGGCCAGCAGTCATTTTGCCTTTTCGGCACGTCTGGGCTCGTCCCAAAAGATGATCGCGTCTGCTGAAAAGCAGCTGGCCCAGATGCTGTTGGATACCGGCTCTGCCATTCAGTTGGCAGACCCTGCGGAGCGATTGCATCGCCCATTCCAGAATATGGATATGGCGCTGGAGCAGCTTGACCTTTTGTTGCGCCCGATGATGGAGTCGCACGACGGTGATCGATATCGTTTCCCTGAGGGCAAGCAGCCAGAGCCGCTGCTTGAGCCCTGTGTCTTGCTGTCCAGTGCTGCCGAGCAGGCGCAGCAGCACATTGAGCGAATTGTCGATGTGCTCAAGGAAGCTCTGGAAGGCGGGATTGGTGAAATTCCGCGTGCCGCTGCAGAGCGCTGGTTTCCTCAGCTGGGTGTGCTTTGGGGGCGTGTTCAGCAGGTAGGTTGGCTGGCACAAAGCTACAGCCGGCCTGATCCAGAGGGCAAGTCGCCGACAGCCCGTTGGATCAATCGTGTTGAAACGCCGACCGGACACGATCTTGAGATGCGCAGCGCACCTGTGTCCGCAGCGGACACCCTGCAGGAGCATCTGTGGCGCCACTGTCATGCCGCCGTATTAACCTCTGCTACCTTGACGGCGTTGGGGCGCTTCGACGCCATGTTCGCGTCTTTGGGTATTCCGCGCGAGACCACAGCCGTAAGGCTGGAAAGCCCATTTGATTATGCTGCCAATGGGGTGCTCGAAGTGCCTCAGATGACGGCTGACCCCGGTGATCCCGAGGCGCATACCGAAGAGGTGTTGCGCCTTTTGAATACTGAACTGGACAAGGCGAAAGCGGCGTTGGTGCTGTTCAGCTCCTGGCGTCAGATGCGTGCCGTTCTGGACGGCCTGAATCAATCGATTAAGGACCGGTTGTTGGCGCAGGGGGATTACAGCAAGCAGGAAATTCTGCGACGCCATCGGGCCAGTATTGATGCAGGTAATGCCAGTGTTATTTTTGGTCTGGCATCCTTTGCCGAGGGGGTAGACCTGCCTGGCGATTATTTGACTGAGGTTTTCATCACCAAATTGCCGTTCAGTGTGCCTGATGATCCCGTAGATGCTACTATGGCCGAGTGGATTGAGCAGCGAGGTGGAAATCCGTTCATTGAATGGACAGTGCCTGCTGCATCCATGCGTCTTACTCAGGCAGTAGGGCGGCTTTTAAGAACAGAACAGGACCGAGGGCGAGTAGTGCTGATGGACAGACGCGTGGTAACGCGTCGTTATGGTCAGCAGCTATTGAACTCCTTGCCCCCGTTTCGACGTGAAATCAAACGTTAACCTGAATGGATCCGATCTTGAGTACAGAAGAAAAGCAGACCGCATCCGCGAATAGTTCCGAACAGAAACCGGGTAAGGGACGTCCGCGTCGACGTCGCCGTTCGCGCAAACCGCGCGATGGCGGTAATAACTGGACTCCGCAGTCCTTTGATGTGGCTATCGCCGAAGGCAAACGCAGGTTCCATGATTTTGGCTTGCCTGATGTGCTGATGAGAGCGATTGCAGATCTCAAGTTCGAATATTGCACGCCCATTCAGGCGGCAACTATTCCGCATGCCTTGAATGGACGTGACCTTATCGGTAAGGCCCAGACGGGTACCGGCAAGACCGCCGCCTTCCTGATTGGCATCATTACCGACCTGCTGGATTTCCCGCTGCCGGGCGAGCGTCGCAAAAATGAACCGCGAGCACTGATCATTGCACCTACACGTGAGCTGGCGCTGCAGATCGCATCTGATGCCGAAGGGCTGTCAGCCCATGCTGATCTGTCGGTCGTCTCCCTGGTAGGCGGTATGGATTACGAGCGTCAGCGCAAGGCGCTGGCGGCCAAGCCAGTTGATATCCTTGTTGCAACGCCTGGTCGCTTGATCGACTTTGTGCGCTCCAAGGAAGTGGATCTGTATCAGGTTGAAGTGCTGGTGCTGGATGAGGCCGACCGCATGCTGAGCATGGGCTTCATTCCGGATGTGCGCACGATTATCCGTCAGACCCCTCGCAAGGGTGCAGACCGTCAGACGCTGCTTTACAGTGCTACCTTTACCGATGATGTGATGCGTTTGGCTGAGCAGTGGACTCAAGACCCTGTCACCATCGAAATCGAGTCAGAGCACAAAACCACCGACAATGTGGCGCAGAAGGTGTTCCTGGTTTCCAGCAATGAAAAATATCAGCTGCTGCGTAACTATCTGCGTATCAATGGCATCGAGCGTGCCATCGTGTTTGGCAACCGCCGCCATGAGACCCGTGCACTGGCGGACCGCCTCAGTAAAGACGGTATCAAGGCTGCATTGATGTCCGGTGAGATTCCGCAGAACAAACGTCTGCGTACGCTGGAAGATTTCCGCAACGGCAAGATCGAAGTGCTGGTGGCTACGGATGTGGCAGGGCGTGGCATCCATATCGATGGTGTCACCCATGTGATCAACTATCAGCTGCCGGAAGATGCGGATGATTACGTGCACCGTATCGGCCGTACAGGTCGTGCTGGCGCAACCGGCACGTCAATCTGCTTCGCCTGTGAAGATGATTCCTTCCTTATCCCGGATATCGAGAAGGAAACCGGCGTTAAGCTGGAGTGTATTCACCCTGACGCTGAACTGGTGAAACCGCTGGATGCTGCTGCCAAGGCCGCTAAAGGCAAGGCTGCAGATAAAGCCTCCGAGCAGGAGCTTGAAGCCACGGAGCAAGCTGGTGATTCGTTTGATGAGGCGGTCATCGAGGCAGAGCAAAAGTCTTCAGACTCTGTCCAACCGACCGAGGCTGCTGCGACCGAAGAGACTGGTGAGGAAGAGCAGGTGGCTGCAGCGACTTCGATTGGCGAGGCCAAGGCCAGCGAACTGCTTCAATCCGCCCCTGAAGCGGTTGCCGATAGTGGTGAAGCAGTCGCTGCACCCGCAGAAGATACAGTGTCTGACGAAGCTGCACCTGTTGAAATGCTGGCGCAGTCTGATGAGCGAGCTCTGGAACCGGCACCTGCTCAGGTAGCTGAAGCCAAGTCTAATGACGATGCTGACACTGCAGCTGATGCTGATAAGGCTGAAGCAGCAGAGGTTGTATCCGTTTCCGCTCCGGCGGCAGACTCTGCTGAGCAAGCTGAGCAAGCTGAGCAAGCTGAGCAAGCTGAGCAAGCTGAGCAAGCTGAGCAAGCTGAGCAAGCTGAGCAAGCTGAGCAAGCTGAAACAACCGAGAACAAAGTATCCTGAGATCGGGTTCGTCATGGCTGACAAACACAATCTTCAGCGAATCAGTACGGTGCTGGCCATTGTGGCCAGTGCCTTCTTTGCCGCGATCGCCATTGCCGGGTATCAACGTACCGGTGATATGAACCAGTTGCTGGTTTTTCTGGTGATCGCTGTGCTTGCGTTCGCGATCGTAAAGTTCCTGTTTGCCGGCATTAGTCGTTTGCTGGATAAAATAGATTCCCCCTGAGTGTTCGCTGGCGGTGGGTGATGCCGCCTAGGGAGATTTCATGAACGCACAAACGCCGGTTGCGGTGCTGGGAGGCGGTAGCTTCGGTACCGTTCTTGCAAACTTGATGGCGGAAAAGGGCTTGCCTGTCCGTCTATGGATGCGAAATGCCGAGGCCGTTGCCGAGGTTAACGCAACCAGTCATAACACTCATTATCTGCCGGGCATTACGCTTGCGCCCTCTTTGCAGGCGACCACCGATTTGTCGGAGGCTCTGGCCGGGGTTGAGGTGGTTTTCGTCGCAATTCCCAGTAGCGGGTTTCGGGAGGTTCTGCGTCAGGCGGTTCCCCTGTTAACACCCGAGCAAATTCTTGTGTCCACCACCAAGGGTATTGAAGCCGGAACTTTCTGCCTGATGAGTCAAATCATCCAGCAGGAATGCCCGGATGCACGCTTTGGAGTACTTAGCGGTCCCAATCTTGCCAAGGAAATCGCAGCTAAGCAGCTGACGGCTACCGTTATTGCCAGTACCGATGAAACGGCGCGTGAACAGGTTCAGGCACTTCTGCATACCTCTTATTTTCGTGTCTACGCAAGTTCCGATACTTATGGTGTTGAGCTGGGCGGCACGCTCAAGAATATTTACGCCATTGCTGCGGGCCTCAGCGCCGCGCTGGGGATGGGTGAAAATACCAAGAGCATGTTGATGACGCGCAGCCTGGCGGAAATGAGCCGCTTTGCCGTGAGTCTCGGTGCCAACCCTTTCACGTTCCTCGGCCTTGCCGGTGTGGGTGATCTGATTGTCACCTGCATGTCGCCCTTGAGCCGAAACTACAGAGTCGGCTTCGCATTGGGTGAGGGTAAGACCCTGCAGCAGGCAGTGGACGCCTTAGGGGAAGTGGCTGAAGGGGTGAATACCTTGCGCCTGGTAAAGGAAAAAGCTGAGAGCATGGATATTTACATGCCCTTGGTGAGCGGTCTTTATGAGGTGGTGTTCAATCATGCACCGGTAAAAGAGGTCGCACGCGGGATGATGCTCAACACCCAGAGCACAGATGTTGAATTTGTGCTTCCCAGGCAGGAATCATAATGCAGCTGGTGTTGCTGCGACATGCCGAGGCCGTGCCTGGGCATGACCTGGATGCGGATCGCCCGTTGACCACGCGCGGGCTGCAGCAGGCACAGGTGATGGGGCAGTTGTTGGCCGCGCGTTTTGATCAGGTGCGTCTTGTGGCCAGTCCCTGGTTGCGCGCGTGTCAGACGGCCGAGCAGCTGTCAGTAGCTTTGGGTGCGTCTGTTTCTACCTTGCCTGAGCTAACACCCGTGGGAAGTCCAGAAGGTGTTGCCGGTGCTCTTGAGCCGCTTTGGCAAGATGACGGAGTATTGGTGGTTGTGACGCATCAGCCACTCTGTGGTCGTTTGGTCAACTGGCTTGTTGATGGTCGCGATCTTGGCTTGTCTGTTTCGCCATGCTGCGGTGCCTGGTTGGAGCTGGATTGGCCTGCTGCCGGTTTGGCGCTTCGCTCGCGCTGGCTGTCGCCGAATCCGGATTAAGGTGTGTTGCGTATGCAATCTGTAGATGAGCTGCGTTTTGAAG
The DNA here is from genome assembly GCF_900155945.1 of Marinobacterium stanieri. Classification (GTDB taxonomy): domain Bacteria; phylum Pseudomonadota; class Gammaproteobacteria; order Pseudomonadales; family Balneatricaceae; genus Marinobacterium; species Marinobacterium stanieri. The sequence goes on along the minus strand of NZ_FTMN01000002.1, from coordinate 61,414 downwards.
TGAATGGCCATCTGATGGCGGCGAGGGCATTGGGACCTGAAGATGGCATTCCAGTACTCGCACTGCATGGTTGGCTGGATAATGCCGCCACCTTCAAGGCTCTGGAGCCATTTCTTGATGGCATCAGGCTGGTGGCTCTTGATTTGATGGGGCATGGCTTTTCGGCGCACCGCCCTGAGGCAGTTCCCTACTATATCTGGGATAACGTTGCCGATGTGGTTGCAGTGGCTGATGAGCTGGGTTGGCAGCAGTTTCATCTGCTGGGCCACTCCATGGGGGCAGGTATTTCGTCTCTGTTGGCTGGAGCCATGCCGGAGCGCGTATTGAGCCTGGTGCTGATTGAAGGGCTTGCTCCACTTGCTGATGCGCCTGAGGACCTGCCACAGAAAATGGCGCAAGCCATTCGCCGGCATCAGCGTACTTCAAGGCCCCTACGCTACTATGACAGTATGGACGCTGCAGTAGAGGCGCGAATGAATGCCCGTTTTCCCGTGGGTAAGCAAGCGGCTCGCTGGCTTGTAGAGCGGTCTGTCGTCCATACTGCCAAGGGGTTTCGATGGCGCAGCGATTCGGCTCTGGTATTACCCTCGGTGTTGCGCTTGAGTGAAGACCAGATCCGTGCCTTTTTGCGTGCGATCACTGCTCCTGCACTGTTGGTGCTGGGCGAAGAAGGTATCGCCAATGAACTTCTGGAATCACGTGCGTCTGAAGTAAAGGGGCTGCAAAGACTGGTCTTGCCTGGTAATCACCACCTGCATATGGAGCAGGAACCCGCGCAGACAATTGCGCACACAATCATGGAGTTCTATCGCGGACTCTGAACAGGAGTGCTTCGATGTTGAGATTGACCCTTACACGGCTGTTTTCGGTAATGGCCTGTTGGCTACTGGCCACGCACTCCCTGCGGGCAGAAACCCCGCTTAATCTTGATCCTTTCCCGCTTGCAAGCGAGATCAATCAAACGGAGCGATCCGACCCCGATTACCGCCTGATGTTGGGGGGTATCATCAAAATCAATGGCCTTATTCGAAGCGATCGTGAACAGCGTCTGAATGCCAATCTGCTCAGAACCACCTGGCAGCTGCCTTCCGGCTACTCTCCCGAGTCCGGTTTCAACTTCATGCGCAAGCAGTTGATGGATAAGGGCGGTCGAGTCTTGTTCGAATGTGCTGGCCGTCAATGCGGTCCCAGTAATCTCTGGGCCAATGAGATCTTCAAGCAGGCACGACTATATGGTGTCGATAGTTCCCAGTTTTATGCGGCACTGGAGCTGGATCAGGGGCATGTGGCGCTCTATGCTGTGCGGCGCGGTAACGGTCGGGTCTATCTGCACATGGATCTGCTGACCAATGATAACCTTGCCGCTACGGAGCTGGTTGAGCTTGTGCGTCAAAGGGGGTATGCGCAGGTAGTACAGTGGCCGGAGTCTCGTGATATCGCCGTTCAGTCGTTACAGGATCTGTTGGCGGAGTTCCCGTCCCGAAACATGGTGCTGGTGGTGCACTGGCGCAGTCGAGACCTGGATCTCTCAATGACACAGTCACAGGAAGCGGCGGACCGTTTGAAGCGTACTCTGGTTGAGAAGGGGGCTTCACCGGACAGGATTGATGCGCGTGGTGTCGGTGCGCTGGTGCCCAGTGTGCTTGGCAGTCGGAGCAGTGTCGCGGTGGTGATGATGCAAGAGAAGTGAGGCATGCCTCACTTCTCTTCAGTATTGCGAAGGCTTACTTGATCAGCGACAGGAATTCGTTACGAGTTGCCTCGCTGGAGCGGAAGGAGCCCAGCATCATTGAGGTAGTCATGGATGCGTTCTGCTTCTCCACGCCGCGCATCATCATGCACATGTGCTGGGCTTCAATCACAACGCCAACGCCGGCAGCGCCAGTGACTGACTGAATCGCCTCAGCAATTTCCTTGGTCATGTTTTCCTGAATCTGTAGGCGGCGGGCATACATGTCGACGATGCGTGCCAGCTTGGACAGGCCCACGACCTTGCCCTGAGGGATGTAGGCTACATGTGCCTTGCCGATAAACGGAAGCAGGTGGTGTTCGCACAGGGAGTAAAGCTCAATGTTGCGTACCAGCACCATCTCGCTGTTATCAGACGGGAACAGGGCGTCATTAACGACCTCATCCAGCGTCTGGGTGTAGCCACGCGTGAGGAACTTCATTGCCTTGGCGGCACGTGCGGGCGTGTCCTTCAGTCCTTCTCGCTCAAGGTCCTCTCCAAGCTGTTCGATGATCTGGGAGTAGGCTGTTTCCATCGTGGTTCCTCGACTGTCGCGGCAACGGGCTAAAAACGGCGTAAATTACTTGAATATGACACTCGGGTAAAGAGCCAGCACCCGTTGGTGCTGTTGGTCCAGTCATAATCCGCCCATAAGTTTCAGCTTCAATGCCACGTTGGTTCGTGATTCAGCGTTCTGCAGTGCTTCTTCAATGGTGATTTTACCGGCTTCATACAGGTTGAGCAGGCAGGTATCGAAGGTATGGGCTGATGTGCTGCTGCTTTGATCAATTGCTTCACGGATGCGGGAATACTCGCCTCTGGCGATCAGCTTGTTGATGTAGGGGGTATTGATCAATACCTCTGTGGCCGGGATGAAGTTGCCATCCACATCATGGATAAGGCGCAACGCGACGATAGCACGCAGGTTTAGTGAGAGATCAGCGTTGATCTTGTGGCGGCTGTTCTCATGGTAGAAATTGGTCAGGTGCTCGACTGCCTGTACTGCGTTGGTTGCGTGCAGGGTCGAAAGGCAAAGGTGACCGGTTTCGGAGTAGCGCATGGCGTGCTCGACGGTGTCCTTGTCGCGCAGTTCCCCTATCATGATTACATCCGGTGCTTCACGCAGGGCGTTCTTGAGGGCGTTGTCATAGGACAGGGTATCCACGCCGACCTCGCGCTGGTTGATCAGGGAGCGCTTGTTTGTGTGCAGGAACTCGATCGGATCTTCCACGGTAAGAATGTGGCAGGCGGTACGCTGGTTGCGGTGTTCGATCATGGAGGCCAGGGCGGTTGATTTACCCGAGCCGGTGGCGCCGACCATCAAAACCAGGCCGCTGCGTAACATGATGAGGTTTTCCAATACCTTGGGGAGACGCAGTGAGTCCACCGATGGGATCTGGTGGCGGATCATGCGGATTACCATGGCTACATCACCACGTTGTCGGTAGACGTTGACACGGAAGCGGCCAATGCTTTTGATCTCATAGGCGAAGTTCAATTCCATTTCGTCACGGAATTGCTGTGCCTGATGTTCATTCATCAGGCTGTGCGCCAGCTTGTCGATATCGTCGGGCATCAGCTCGGTGTCATCGGCTGATTTGATAATGCCCTGATTCTTGATTTGAATGGGGGTGTAGCTACTGAAGAAAAGGTCCGAGGCCTCGGTTTCGGCCATCATTTGGAGGTACTTGTTCAAGTCGACCATGCTCTATCCCTAATCAGACGTTTCAGGCTGTTTAAGGATAGTCGGAAATGATCAGGATGCCTGTCTTTTCAGTAGTACATAGACTGCTCCAGTTCCTCCGTCACGGGGCTGTGCCGAGCAGAATGCCAGTACGTTATTGAGCTGCCGTAACCAGTCATTGACGCAGGATTTGAGCAGGGCTGGCTGACCGGGTTGGGTGTAGGCCTTGCCGTGCACGACAAGTACAGCGCGCAGGTTCTGACGGCAGGCGTCACGAATGAACAGACTGAGCTCATCGCGTGCCTGGTCTACGCTGTATCCATGCAGGTCCAGGCCTCCCTCCCAGGGAATATGTCCCTTGCGCAGGCGTTTCAATGTGGCGAACTGCACGCCGGGGGCAGCAAACAGCAGCTCATCGTTGGAATCGAGAATGTCTTTCGCTTCGGAGGACAGGCCATCAATGACACGCTCGACTTCACGCTCGGCTGCCTGACGGCGGTAATGGCTGGCATTATCCTGTCGCGGTTTGATGCGCGCAGGAGCCTGGCCCAGGTCGTGATGGCGGTCATGCTTGAGGGGCGTTACTCCCTGCATGGCATCGCCAAAGTCGAGATCGTCGTCGTGGTCTTGGTCAGAGTTATAAGACATAGCGTTCAAAGTTGGTTTTAAGTAACATGCTGCCCTCATTAGCAATCTATTATCAGGCGATACATGAAGTCGGATCAAGCCGCTGTTATTTCTGAATTGCATACCCTCAGGGACTTTATGCGCTGGGCATTGAGCGAGTTCAGTCGTCACCAGGTGTTTTTTGGTCACGGACATGCCGAGGCCTGGGATGAAGCATCGCAGCTGGTGTTGAATGCCGTTGATCTGCCCTGGGATACCAATCCGGCGGTGCTGGACGGGCGTCTGACTCAGGCAGAGAAAGCCCGTGTGGTCGATTTCGTGTCCCAGCGGACGCTTGAGCGCAAGCCCTTGCCATACATCACCGGTGAAGCCTGGTTTATGGGGCTGCCTTTTAATGTGGATGAACGGGTGCTTATTCCCCGTTCTCCTGTGGCGGAGCTGATCGCTGCCGGTTTTGAGCCCTGGCTGCGTCCGGGGCCGGTTAACCGTATCCTTGATCTCTGCACTGGCAGCGGCTGTATCGGTATCGCCTGTGCCTATGCGTTTGAAGAGGCTGAAGTGGACCTTGCGGATATCTCGACCGACGCGCTTGAGGTAGCCCAGGCTAATATCGCCAGACATGCTCTGGAAGATCGAGTACGTGCCTGTCAGGGCGATCTTTTTGCGGCGGTTGAGGGTGAAACCTATGACCTTATCGTCAGCAATCCGCCGTATGTCGATGCGGATGATCTGGCCAGCATGCCTGAAGAGTATGGCCATGAGCCTGCGTTGGCACTGGGTTCAGGGCCTGACGGGCTCGATATTACACGCCGTATCCTGCAGATGGCTGCACAGCATTTAACGCCCGAGGGTCTGCTGGTGGTCGAGGTGGGCAATAGCGAAGTCCATCTGATGCAAAGCCTTCCTGAGCTGCCCCTGGTGTGGGTTGAGCTGGAGCAGGGCGGTAACGGTATTTTCGTGATTACGGCCGAAGAGCTGCGCGCTCACGCCGATTTGTTATAACCCCAATGGCTGGCTTCGCCGGTCATTGAACTGAATCAGAGAAGATAGATGTCCGGTAACAGCTTTGGAAAACTGTTTACAGTCACTACGTTCGGTGAGAGCCATGGCCCTGCACTGGGGTGTATCGTTGATGGCTGCCCTCCGGGAATCGAGCTGAGCGAAGCTGATCTGCAGGCTGATCTCGATCGACGCAAACCCGGTACCTCGCGTCATACGACGCAGCGCCGCGAGCCTGATGAAGTGCGTATTCTGTCCGGTGTATTTGAAGGCCGTACTACGGGTACGTCGATCGGGCTATTAATCGAGAACACCGATCAGCGCTCCAAGGATTACTCCAATATCGCGGAGACCTTCCGTCCGGCCCATGCCGATTACGTGTATTCGCACAAATACGGGTTCCGTGATTATCGTGGTGGCGGGCGTTCATCGGCACGTGAAACGGCCATGCGCGTTGCTGCCGGTGCCATTGCCAAGAAAGTGTTGGCAGACAAAGGCGTCCAGGTTCGTGGCTATCTGTCTCAACTGGGTCCGATTGCCATTGATCAGGCCCGTTTCGACTGGGATGAGGTTGGTCGCAATCCATTCTTCTCCCCGGATGCCGAAGCTGCGGAGCAGATGGCGGAGTACATGGATGCGTTACGCAAGGAAGGTAATTCCATCGGTGCGCGCATCTCTGTTGAGGCCACGGGTGTTCCGGTAGGGTTGGGTGAGCCGATCTTCGACCGTCTGGATGCAGACCTCGCCCATGCGTTGATGAGCATTAATGCTGTCAAAGGCGTAGAAATTGGTGATGGCTTTGCGGTTGTTAACCAGAAGGGTACCGAGCACCGTGACGAGATGACGCCGGAGGGCTTCCTGTCCAATCATGCCGGCGGCATTCTGGGCGGAATCTCGACGGGTCAGGCGATCAGTGCTCATATTGCGCTCAAGCCGACTTCGAGCCTGCGTCTGCCGGGTCGCAGTATCAATGCTTCAGGTGAAGAGATTGAAGTGGTGACCAAGGGCCGTCATGACCCCTGTGTCGGCATCCGAGCTACGCCTATTGCCGAGGCGATGATGGCTATCGTACTGCTGGACCACCTGATGCGTGATCGCGGTCAGAATGCGGATGTGACGACGGATTTGCCGGTGCTGGCAGATGTACCGACCCAGGGTGATTAATTCACCTGTCCAGTATGTAAGGATTTTCTGCAAGGCCTGTTGTTTTAGCTTGAATTTTGAGCAAAACGCGGTTTAAATTCGCAGAAATTTGATCAGTCCCAACCCTTTGGGGTGCATCGGGTCTGGCAGTGAACAGGGTATGAGGGATTCCCGAGTATCAATGTGCCGCTGCTCTGACGCTGGTGTGGCCCGGAAGGTTGGGTTTTTTCTTTTTAAACTCTGTGAAAACAGACTTGTCTGGAGTTATCGCCCATGCAAGAAGCGAAAGACCTGTCGTCCGAAGTGATCGACCAAGAGACGCCAGGCAGTGTGGCTGATTGGCCCGCCTACACCCAGGGTGACGATGAAGAGCGCCTGGACTTCTTCATCGAGCGTGACGGTCATCGTTACGCCGGTACTCACCTGATCATTGATCTGCGCGGCGCTTCGCGTCTGGATGATCTGGAGGTGATGGAGAAAGCCCTGCGCGAATCCATCAAGGCGGCCAAGGCGACACTGCTGCATATCCACCTTCACCATTTTACCCCTAACGGTGGTATTTCCGGTGTGGCGGTATTGGCCGAATCGCATATCAGTGTGCATACCTGGCCTGAACGCAATTTCGCTGCATTTGATGTGTTCATGTGTGGTGAGTCCGAGCCCGCCAAGGCGATTCCGGTTCTGGAAGCGGCATTCTCGCCTGATCAGGTAGATGTCGAAGAAATTCTGCGAGGCAAGGTAAGCATCGATGACGACGACTATTTTTCGTGAAGGGCTGTACGAGGGGTACGGCCAGAGCTTTACTCTTGATGAGGTGCTGTTTGAGCACCGCACTGAACATCAGGAACTGATTATCTTCCGCAACCGTGACTTCGGCACGGTGATGGCGCTGGATGGTATTATCCAGACCACCGAGCGTGATGAGTTTGTTTACCACGAGATGATGACGCATGTGCCGATTCTGGCCCATGGTGCGGCACGTCGTGTGCTGATCATTGGCGGTGGTGACGGCGGTATTCTGCGTGAGGTGCTGCGCCATGATAGCGTTGAGCATGTCACCCAGGTCGAGATTGACCAGGCCGTGATCGACATGTGCAAACAGTATCTGCCCAACCACTCTGCTGGTGCCTTTGACGATCCGCGTGCCAATATTGTTATTGCCGATGGCGTGGACTTTGTCAGTGAGTGTCAGGATCGCTTTGATGTGATCATCTCTGACTGCACCGATCCTATCGGTCCGGGTGAGGTGCTGTTCAGCAGCCGTTTCTATGAAGGTTGCAAGCGTTGCCTGAATCCGGGTGGCGTGTTTGTGGCCCAGAACGGTGTGCCCTTCATGCAGCAGGATGAAGTAATCACTACCCGTCAGCGTTTGTCTCCGTATTTTGCTGATCAGAGCTTCTACAATGCGGCGGTGCCGACCTATGTTGGTGGTGTGATGACCTTTGCCTGGGCCAGCGATAACGCTGACCTGCGTGAGCTGGATGTGAAGACACTGGCTGAACGCTATGAGCAAAGCGGCATACGTACCCGTTACTATAATCCGGCGCTGCATGCGGCCAGCTTTGCACTGCCTCAATATGTACTGGATGCACTGAGCGAAGCCTGACCCCCGCTGTTTTGAATACCCAAGCCGGCCATGTGCCGGCTTTTTCATGTCGGAAATACAGATGCCATACGTACGACTTTCAGGCTTTTATTACTTTTACTTTGCGCTCCTGGGTGTGCTTGTTCCCTATTGGACGCTGTACCTGGAATCACTCCGTTTCGGACCTGAGGTTATAGGTCTGCTGATGGGGATGTTGCATCTGACGCGCGTGCTGGCGCCTAATTTGTGGGGGTGGTTGGCAGACAGAACGGGTCAGCGGGTTCGTATTGTGCGTTTTGGTGCGCTGGCGGCGACGCTCTGCTTCGTGCCGATTTTCTGGCAACAGGGGGCGCTGGGTGTCGGGTTGGTGATGCTGGGGTTCAGCTTTTTCTGGAACGCGGTGTTGCCTCAGTTCGAAGTGATTACCCTGCAGCACCTGGGCAAGGCATCTCACGAATACAGCCGTGTTCGCGTGTGGGGCTCTATCGGGTTTATCTGTGCGGTTGTTGCTGTGGGCGGGTTGCTGGACCTTATTGGTGTGGCCTGGGTGCCCTGGGTGGTGTTGGGGCTGCTGGCGCTGATCTGGCTGAATACCCTGCTGATCAACATGGGGGCTGCAGGTTCCGCAGAGCGGCCAATGGATGGCGTTGGTATTTGGCATATCCTGCGACAGCCCCAGGTGGCTGCCTTTTTTGCAGTCTGCTTTCTGGTCCAGTTTGGGCATGGGCCCTATTACACCTTTTACAGCGTGTTGATGCAGGATCTGGGCTATGGTCGGACCGCAATTGGTTTGCTCTGGGCGCTGGGTGTGCTGGCCGAAGTGGGTATTTTTCTGCTCATGCCGCGTTTACTGGAAGGGCTGGGTCTGCGGAGTCTGATGCTGATCAGTCTGCTGCTTTGCGTGTTGCGCTGGGGGCTGATCGCGGTACTGCCAGAGTCGCTGGGTGTCATGCTGTTTGCACAGCTTCTGCATGCGGCGACCTTTGGCTGTTTGCATGCGGTCGGGATTGCTCTGGTGCAACACTATTTCACGCCAGCTACCAGCGGGCGAGGTCAGGCGCTGTTCTCAAGCCTGGGCTTTGGTGCAGGTGGTGCCATCGGTGCAGTGGTCAGTGGTCTCATGTGGGAATCGCTGGGGCAGTACACCTTTCTGGTGGCGTCCTTGGCTGCGCTGATTGCCTTTGGCCTGGCTTGGGTCTGGATCAAGCCCGATCTATGGCAACCCTTTGATCGATGAAGTTGTTTTGCACTGCAGTTGCTATAGTATGAAACAAATGACATGTTGATGAGTCGGGGTAGTCATGAACTTCAAGATTGATGTCGAAATGACACCGGAAGAGCTGCGCAGGGCATTGGGGTTACCGGATGTTTCTGCATTGCAGCAGGATATGATCGACAAGGTCAGGGAGCAGATGGAGGCGGGGGCTGAAGGTTATGACCCGCTGACGTTGCTCAAGCCTTACCTCAATAATGGTCTCGGTTCGATGGAAGCCTTCCAGAAGCTGATGTTCGGCATGATGAACCAGTATGGAAAAGGCGGTCGCGACGCCGACTGAATGGCCGACTGAATGGATAGTTTGATTAGATGAGCCAGAATGGATCAGGAGAAGCAGGCGTGCGGATTCTGCGAAAGTATACCAACCGTCGACTATATGATACTTCGCGCAGCTGTTACGTGACCCTTGAGGACGTAAAGCAGCTGGTACTCAATGGCGAAAATTTTCAGGTTCAGGACTCCAAAACCGGCAATGATCTCACCCGGAATATTCTGCTCCAGATTATCAGTGAGCAGGAAGCCGAGGGGCACGGCACACTATTGACCAATCAGGTGCTGCAGCAGTTGATCCGTTTTTATGGTGATAGCATGCAGGGCATGATGAGCCAGTACCTTGAGCAGAGTATTGCAGCTTTTCTGGAGCACCAGGACCGTATCCGCGAACAGATGCAGACCATGATGGGGGCAGCCAACCCGCTCACCATGATGGGTCGTTTTGCCGACCAGAACATGGCGGTGTGGAACATGTTTGCGCCCAAGCCGGGTGAATCGGCACCGGAGGCAGAAGAGAAGGCCTCTGAAGAGGCAAAAGATACGCCTGCAGATGATGCAGCCAAGGACGATAAGCCCAAGTCCTGATATTAATGATCAAGGCTCTGATTGGTCTGTTTCTTGTAGCCAGTCTTGTATGGCTGCAGGAACTGATTTCAGGGCCTTATTTCCCATCAGTGTGCCGATATGGCCGGCACCGATTTCCAGTGACTGGTAGTGTCCCCGCTTGCAAATCTGCTCCAGTGCGCGTGATGCGTTGGGCGGTACCAGGTGGTCGTGTTTGCCGTAGATGTTCAAAACAGGTGCGGCAAGGCGGCTCATATCGACTTTAAAGTTTCCTGAATCGAACTTCCCATCCAGCAGGCGGTTGTGTTGGAAAAACAGCTCAACAAACTGCTGCAAAGCCCTTCCTGCCAGGTCCGGGCAGTCGTTTAACCAGCGTTCCATCAGCATGTATTGCGCAACCGAATCAGGTTTTTCAACAAGACGTGGTGCTGTTGTCAGGTGTTTCAGCTGGCCCAGCCGCATGGGTTGTAGTCCGGAGAAAACCTGAGTGACCAGTGGACCGGGAATATTGCCGTATGCGCTCACCAGCTGCTGAATGTCGACCCCGCGGTACAGCTGGCTCAGGGTAAAGTCGGCGGCATGGAAATCGACCGGCGTGACCAGGGTGACCAGTCGGTTAACCAGCTCCGGGTGTATGGAGGCATAGCAGAGGCTGAATACGCCTCCCTGGCAGATGCCGGCCAGGTTGACCCGGGGGTTGTCGGCGTGGCTGGCAGCGGCCTGGATGCAGGCGTGCATGATCTGGTCTACGTAATGCTCAAGCCCACGAAAGCGCTGGCAGCGTTCGGGCTGTCCCCAGTCTATCAGATACACACTGAAACCCTGAGTAACCAGTGCTTCAATGAGCGAACTGCCGGGGGCCAGATCCAGAATCCAGGGGCGATTGACCAATGCATAGCAGAGCACTAATGGGCGCTTATGGCGAGGGCGTTCAGGGATAAACGCGCGCAAGCAAACCCCTTCGTTCTGCCAGATGATCTGGTGGCTGGAGTAATGGTGCTGGCATTGTGTGTTGAGCAGGGGTGTGGCTGAGCGTCGCAGCTGTTCGCGTTCCTGCGCAAGGTTCCTGCTCAGTGCGTCGGCATCAGTGTTTATCACGGTCAGAGCCTTGAATGATGCTTTGCATAGCCAGCATCTGTTGTTCCAGTTGCCAGACGCGGTCCTGCAGAGTCTGGTGTTTGAGGCTTAGCTCATCATACTCTGCCAGGCTCACCAGACCAAAGCGTGTGCACAGGTGGTCGGTCAAGGCTTGCCAGTCCGCTCGCACGCGGCTGCCTGCGTCAACCAGTTGATTGAAGCTCGCAATAAAGTCGGGTTGTCTTAGCGCGTTATTGAAACGTGCTTCGAAAATATCGACCCAAAGTGTGTGAAGGGACTGAATGTCGTTAACGCCTTCTGATTCAAGGTGATCTGCCAGCTCATTAAGGGATGCGTGGTTTATGTGGCTGAGCTGCTGCTGATGCGCGTGTTGTGCCTGCTGAAACAGAATCAGGCTGCTCAACAGGTTTTGGCTGTGCTGCAGCAGTGTGCGTGGCAGGCTGGACAGTTGCTGTATGCGTTGCAGGAAGGATTCAATATCACTGCTTTGCTTGGCAGGATCAGGTGAGCGGCTCAGGAACGGGGATAGCAACGCCAGCTGGTCCGGCAGGAAGCAGCTGGAATTGATCCAGTCATGACACAAACCATCCAGATGCTGGCGGTAGCTGTCCAAAAGCTGCTGACGTGACAGCTGGCCATCGTTGCTTTGTTCGAGCAGAGACTGGGCCAGATTTTCAAATCGCTGGTTGAGCCGCGTCATTTGCTGCAGCAGGTCGACGGCCTGGGGCTCGGAGTGCTCGGGAATGCGATCAAGTGTTGACTGCCACTGCTGTAACCAGCTGGCCCCGTCGCTGGACTGCTGCTCGAGCTGGTCAAGCCATTGTTGCAGTGCATTCCGGAAATACTCGGACAAAACGGGGTCTCCGCAGGTTCAGGGGGCGTTTCGCCCATCTTAAACGAAGCTGTCAGGCAGTTAAACGGCCTCCGGCAGCATGTTCAACAGCTCACGGGCGGCATTGCTCAAAGTTCGGTTCCGATGGTGAATGCAGCCCAATGGACGGTAGACCGCTTCAGTGCCGGTTTCCAGTCGATGCAGGCTTTGATCAATCATGGTTTCAGGCAGCAGGCTCCAGCCCAGCCCAACACTCACCATCATGCGTATGGTGTCCATATAGTCGGTGCTCATCCCAAGATTGGGTTCGAGGCCTTGCAGTGCCAGGTGTTGTCGCACGCGCTGATGAGTAAAGGTATCAGTGCCGGGCAAAATGGCCGGGTAACGGTTCAGTTCATCCAGACTTACCTGGGCGGCGCTGGCGAGCGGGTGCGTTTTGGCTACCACATACTGGAGACGATCCGACCAGAGCGTGCGAGCCAGAATGCGATCATCAGCTTCCGGTGCCAGCGTGATCAGGGCCAATTCAAAATCACCTTTGAGAACGCCTTCATAGGCAAACTCGGACGCGGCAAAGCGGAGATCAAGCTCAACCTCGGGAAAGCGGTTGATGAACGCTTTAAGCACAGGGGGTAAGCGGTGCAGGCTGATGTGGTGGCTGGCAGCCAGTGTGAGCTTGCCCGTTACCTCGCCGGCATTTTCCTTGATCAGTTTTTCTGCGTCTTCGAGCGCGTGCAAAATGTCACGTGCCTTGGGTAACAATCGGCTTCCGGCTTCGGTCAGAACTACCTGGCGCCCGATGCGGTCAAACAGGCGACAGTCCAATTGATCTTCGAGCAGGGCGATGCGCTTGCTGACGGCGGACTGGGTTAGAAAGAGTTTCTGGGCCGCCTGTGAGAAAGAGTGGCTGTCAACGACGGTAACAAAGGCGGTAAGACCGGCAGTATCCACGGCAGTATCCTGTCTTGAAAGCTTGGGTTTAGACTAGCATTCCTGGCAGGAATCCAAAAGATAAAAAATATGAATTTGTTTATTTGAGGTGGCTGCACTAGGATGGACCCCAAATTACGCCAAGGTGCTGCACGAATACAGGGGAGAGAAGCATGGCTGGCAAAACACTTTACGACAAGCTCTGGGATGATCATCTCGTTCGTCAGAATGAAGATGGCAGTGCGCTGATCTATATTGATCGCCAGATCCTGCACGAAGTTACTTCACCACAGGCTTTTGAAGGTCTGCGCCTGGCGGGCCGCAAGCCCTGGCGCATCGACGCCAACCTGGCGACGCCTGACCACAACGTGCCGACTACCGAGCGCTCCGCCGGTGTCGACCAGATTGCTGACCCGGTATCCCGCATTCAGGTGAAAACCCTGGACAGCAACTGTGACGAATTTGGTATCACCGAGTTCAAAATGAACGACCAGCGTCAGGGCATCGTTCACGTGGTGGGGCCTGAGCAGGGTATGACGCTGCCGGGTACTACGGTGGTCTGTGGTGACTCTCATACCTCTACGCACGGTGCCTTCGGTGCGCTGGCACATGGTATCGGTACCTCTGAGGTTGAGCATGTGCTGGCGACTCAGTGTCTGATCGCCAAGAAAATGAAAAACATGCTGGTGCGTGTTGATGGTGAATTGGGTGCGGGTGTAACCGCCAAGGATGTAGTGCTGCACATCATCGGCGTGATTGGTACCGCCGGTGGCACGGGTCACGCCATTGAATTTGGCGGTACGGCCATGCGTTCCATCTCCATGGAAGGCCGTATGACCATCTGTAACATGGCGATCGAAGCGGGTGCCCGTGTTGGTCTGGTAGCTGTTGATGACACCACCATCGAATACTTCCGTGGTCGTCCCTTCTCGCCGAGCGAGGAGCAGTGGGATGCGGCTGCTGCTGCGTGGAAGCAGCTGGTATCTGATGATGATGCGCAGTTTGATACCGTCGTCGAAATCAAGGCTGAAGATATCCAGCCGCAGGTCACCTGGGGTACATCGCCGGAAATGGTTGCGCCTGTCAGTGCACTGGTGCCAAACCCCGATGCCGAGAACGATGCGGTCAAGGCAGATGGTATTCGCCGCGCCCTGCAGTACATGGGTCTGCAGGCAGATCAGAAAATCACCGATATCAAGCTGGATCGTGTCTTTATCGGTTCCTGCACCAACTCGCGTATTGAAGACCTGCGTGCCGCTGCTGAAGTGGTGAAAGGGCGCAAGGTTGCAGACAATGTGAAGCAGGCACTTGTAGTGCCGGGCTCGGGTCTGGTGAAAACTCAGGCGGAAGCTGAAGGTCTGGACAAGATCTTCATCGAAGCCGGTCTGGAATGGCGTGAGCCGGGCTGCTCCATGTGTCTGGCGATGAACCCGGATAAATTGGGTCAGGGCGAGCATTGTGCGTCTACCTCCAACCGTAACTTTGAAGGCCGTCAGGGCTTTGGTGGGCGTACCCACCTGGTGAGCCCGGCCATGGCAGCCGCTGCTGCGGTTACCGGCCATTTCGTCGATGTGCGCGAATTGATGCAGTAAGGAGACCTGTGATGAAAAAATTTACCCAACACACCGGTATTGCTGCACCGCTGGATCGTTCCAATGTCGATACCGACATGATCATCCCCAAGCAGTTTTTGAAATCGATCAAGCGCGCGGGTTTTGGTCCCAACCTGTTTGATGAATTGCGTTACCTGGATGAAGGTCAGCCGGACCAGGATTGTGCCGGCCGTCCGCTGAACCCGGATTTCGTACTGAACCAGTCGCGCTACCAGGGAACCAGCGTGTTGCTGGCCCGTGAAAACTTCGGTTGCGGCTCAAGCCGTGAGCACGCGCCCTGGGCGCTGGATGATTTCGGTATTCGTGTCGTAATTGCACCAAGCTTCGCCGATATTTTCTACAACAACTGCTTCAAGAACGGGTTGCTGCCAATTGTTTTGCCTGAAGCGCAGGTAGATGAGTTGTTCAAGGAAGTTGAGGCTACCGAAGGCTATCAGCTGACCGTTGATCTGGAACGCCAGGTGGTTGTGACCGCAAGCGGTGAAGAGTTTGCCTTTGAGGTCGATGGTTTCCGTAAGCATTGCCTGTTGAACGGTCTGGATGATATTGGCCTGACGCTGCAGCACGCTGACGAAATCAAGGCCTACGAGGCCCGTCGTCGTGAAGCGGCTCCCTGGCTGTTCGATGCCATCAAGTAACCGATTCAAGCTGAAGGAATTATAAACACATGGCTAAAAATGTACTGGTATTGCCGGGTGACGGCATCGGTCCCGAGATTGTAACTGAAGCGCGCAAGGTGCTTGAGCTGGTAAACGAGCGACACGGCCTTGGCCTGGAAATCAACGAAGCGCTGGTCGGTGGCGCGGCGATCGACGCCACGGGTGTACCTCTGCCCGACGAGACGCTGGCTGCTGCCAAAGCTGCTGATGCCATTCTGCTGGGTGCTGTAGGTGGTCCGAAATGGGATACCAATCCTGATTTCGCTATCCGTCCGGAAAAGGGCCTGCTGGGCATTCGTTCTCAATTGGAGCTATTCGGCAACCTGCGCCCTGCAATCCTGTATCCGCAGCTGGCGCATGCGTCCACGCTGAAGCCGGAAGTTGTGTCGGGTCTGGATATCCTGATCGTGCGCGAGCTGACTGGAGGTATCTACTTCGGCCAGCCGCGCGGTGTGCGTGAGAAGGAAGGTGGTATTCGCGAAGGCTTCAACACCTACGTGTACGACGAAAATGAGATTCGTCGTATCGGTCGCGTTGCCTTTGAGGCTGCTCGTGCCCGTGACAAGCGCCTGTGCTCTGTCGACAAGGCCAACGTACTGGAAGTGACCGTGCTTTGGCGCGAAATCATGGAAGACCTGGCGAAAGAATACCCGGATGTAGAACTTAGCCACATGTACGTGGATAACGCCGCCATGCAGTTGGTGCGTGCGCCCAAGCAGTTTGATGTGGTGGTTACCGGTAACATGTTCGGTGACATTCTGTCCGACGCAGCAGCCATGCTGACCGGCTCTATCGGTATGCTGCCGTCCGCTTCTCTGGATGAAAATGGCAAGGGCATGTACGAACCCTGTCACGGTTCTGCGCCGGATATTGCCGGCCAGGGCAAGGCGAATCCGTTGGCAACCATCCTCTCAGTCGCTATGATGTTACGTTACTCTCTGAATGCAGGTGAAGCTGCGGATCAGATTGAAGCGGCCGTCAGCAAGGTGCTGGACCAGGATCTGCGTACTCCGGACATCATGTCCGAAGGTATGAAAGCAGTCACCACCGCCGAAATGGGCGATGCAGTGGTAGCAGCCTTGAATGCCTGATCCCTTGATCAGTGCATAGTGTGCGGGCAAGACCCGCAACGGCGGGTATCCGGTTTTCGGGTATCCGCTTTGTCGTATTCAGAGACATGATTTACAGAAATCCATCAATTTGGGGGCACGAATGAAACGTGTAGGTTTTGTAGGCTGGCGTGGTATGGTCGGCTCGGTTCTGATGCAGCGCATGCTGGAAGAGAACGACTTCAATCATATTGCGGAGCCGGTTTTCTTCACCACATCTCAGGCCGGAGCGGCTGGACCCGACATCGGCAAGGATATTCCGCTGCTGAAAGATGCGCGTGATATTAACGAGCTGAAGCAGATGGACGCCATTGTCTCCTGTCAGGGCGGCGACTACACCACCGAAGTGTTCCAGAAGCTGCGTGAATCCGGCTGGGATGGTTACTGGATCGATGCTGCTTCTACCCTGCGTATGGTAGACGACAGCTTGATCGTACTGGATCCGGTCAACATGGATGTCATTGAGAAAGGCATCGATGCTGGCATCAAGAATTTCGTTGGCGGTAACTGCACCGTATCCCTTATGCTGATGGGGCTGGGTGGCCTGTTCAAGGCGGGTCAGGTTGAGTGGATCTCGTCCATGACCTACCAGGCAGCATCCGGCGCCGGTGCAAAGAACATGCGTGAACTGATCACCCAGATGGGCCAGATTCATGCCGGTTCCGAAGCGCTGCTGGCTGATCCTGCTTCTGCCATTCTGGATATCGACCGTCAGGTCGTCGACACCATGCGTGCTGATGCCTTTGCCACTGATAACTTCGGTGTACCGCTGGCCGGCTCTCTGATCCCCTGGATCGACAAAGCCGTTGCCGATGGTCAGAGCAAGGAAGAGTGGAAAGGCTACGTTGAAACCAACAAGATCCTGGGTCTGTCCGACAACCCGATCCCCATCGACGGTACCTGCGTACGTATCGGCGCCATGCGCTGCCACAGCCAGGCCTTCACCGTGAAGCTGAAGCAGGATCTGCCGCTGGATGAGATCGAGCAGATGATCGCCGAAGCTAATGACTGGGCAAGCGTTGTCCCGAATGAGCGTGAGGCCACTATCAGCGATCTTTCGCCGACCAAGGTAACAGGTACTCTGAGTGTGCCGGTTGGCCGTCTGCGCAAGATGAAGATGGGCCCTGATTACCTCAACGCTTTCAGCGTAGGTGACCAGCTCCTCTGGGGCGCTGCCGAACCGCTGCGTCGCATGCTGCGCATTCTGCTGGAACGCTGATTGATCAGCGTCATATTTGGCAAGACCTCAGCCCGACTTATGTCGGGCTGTTTTGATTTGAGAACGGGATAAAATGACATTGAATGTGGCATTGCTGGGCCCTGCCAGCCTCAAGGGTGAAAAACTGCTTGAATTACTGGATGAGTCCGAACTGGAAATTGATCAGATTCAGCTTTTCGAAGATGAAGACCAGGCCGGTCGCAGTCTGATGTTTCGTGGGCATGCGTCACGCACACGTGCCTATGCTGATTTTGACCCTGATGCGCAACAACTGGTTTTCGTTGCTGATGCTGAGCTGGCGCCTGGTGTTCAGGCAAAGTTGCAAGGTCAGTCTAAAGGGTATGTGATTGATCTGTATCCGGAAAGATACACGGATTCTGATGTTTTCCTGTGTTTGCCTGCAATCAATGGTGCGACGCTGACATCGCTTGACCCAGGTCGTGTTATCGGTGTTCCAGGATCGGCTACTATTACGGCAGCCTTGGCACTGTATCCGCTGCATGAAGCCTATGAACTCCTCAAGGTCAACCTGACAGCCTTGGTAGCTGCATCTGAAAGTGGACGCGAGGGTGTTGAGTCGCTGGCGCAGGAGACAGCTCGATTGATGAATGGCCGTGAGGCTGAGGCCAGCTTCTTTGGCCAGCAGTTGGCGTTCAATATGCTGCCTGATGTCGGCGATATTCAGTCCAGCGGTCAGACCAGCAGCGAGCAATTGTTGCGCGAGCAACTGCAGGTTCTGTTGGGTGAAGATCTTGAAGTTGAAGTGAGCACAGTGCGTGTGCCTGCGTTTTACGGCAACCTGGTTACGGCTCAGGCTGAAACGCGCAAGGCTGTCGAGATGGATCAGGTTCAAGAGATCATGGATCGGGCCGATGCAGTACGTTATGACCATCAGGCGCAGAAGCAGCCGAGTCCGGTGAGTGATGCCGTTGGTCAGGATGTGGCGGTTGTGCACCGAATTCGTCAGGATGCTGAAGAAAGCGGCGGCTTTGCGCTGCAAGCAGTTGGCGACGATTTGGGGCTTGGTGGTGCGCTAATGGCATTGCAGGTCGCACAGCGCTTGGTGCTGAAATAGTGCTCAATGGTCGTGGTTGCTTGACCGGCCATCAACTTATACATAATACTTGCAATCACTTTGATGGAGCCGTAACCCCCTGATTCATAGCATAGAAGAAGGGAGGGGCAGATGAATATAAAAGGGAGTATCCGATGCTGCGTAAACTAGCCTTAAGTCTTGCGGTCTCAGCAGCCCTAGGGGTATCGCACGCAAATGCCCTGGGTTTGGGCGAGATACGAGTGAACTCCGCGCTGAATGAGCCTCTGGACGCTGAAATCAGGCTGACGCAGGTTCGCGATCTGTCCCCTCTGCAGATCCAGCCACGTATGGCATCGCTGGATGAATACTCTGTAGGTAGTAGTGAGTTGGGGCGGTATCTGAGGGATATTCAGTTCCAAGTGTTGGTTTCACCAGAGGGGGCTGGACGTATTTTGTTGCGTTCTTCAGAGCCGGTGCAAGAACCGTTTCTGAACTTTATGGTGGAAGTAAACTGGCCCAGTGGTCGTCTGGTGCGTGAATATACACTGCTGCTGGATCCTCCGGTCTTCGATACTGCGCCGACAGTGCGCACATCACCTGCCGTTTCGGCTTCCGTCTCCGTTACTGAAACCGCGCTGCCCGAACTTAAGCCTGCCTCTCCAGCCGTTAATGCCAATAACGCTCGCACGCGAGCCGGTGAAGGTCAGGTTTACGTGGGTGTTAATGACACGCTGTGGGACCTTGCAAAACGAAACAAACCCGCCGGTGTGACTGAGCATCAAATGATGTTGGCACTGATGCGTAAAAACCCTCAGGCTTTCCCTTCTGGCAATATCAATGCCATGAAGGCAGGCGTTGTAATGGATGTGCCGAACAAAGCTGAGGCTGGGGTACTTTCCCACCGAGAGGCTGTGGCCGAAGTTGCGCGTCAGATGAAGCTCTGGCGTGACGGTAAAGCGGGTATGATTAGTAAGCCTGCTCCAGTGGATGTCAGTAAACAGCCAGCGCAGAATGGTGAAGCTGCGGATAATAGCGCCACAGCGGATGAGGGTGGTGATGCCAGCGCTAACGCAAGTGTAACTGACGCAGGCGAGCAGAGTAAGCTGACCATTGTTGCCCCTGATGAGCAGGCATCCGAGTCTGACGCCAGTGCCCCGGCAGGGGAAAGTGTTGATAGTAGCGCCGAAGAGGGTGCTGCAGCGCAGGATACCGAGCAAACCATCACGGATGTGAGTAGCCAGCTCGAGAATGAAGTGCTGGTCGCTCAGGAAAAAATCGATGTGCTCGAGCGTGAGAACGCCGATCTCAATGACAAGCTGAACTCCGTTCTGGAACAGCTTGAATCCCAGACCCGCATGCTGGAGCTCCAGTCCCAGCAGATGGCAACTCTGCAGGCTGAAATGAGCCGTCAGGATGAGGCTGCCAAGTCGCAATCCCCGCTCGATACCGTGATGGAAAACCCGACTCTGTTGGGCGGTATAGGTGCGGGTGCCCTGGCAATTCTGGCCGGCCTTTGGCTGGCGCTGCGTCGTCGTGGCGCGGATAAGCCGGAAAAATCCAAGCCTGATCTGGTCAATGTGCCGGATAACCTCAAGGAGCGTGATGAGCCTGAAGTGCCGAGCGCTGCTGTTGCTGCCGGTGCAGCAGGTGTTGCCGCGGGTGCTGCCCTGGCTGCTGATGATGACGACAGCGATGAGCTGCCAAAACACGCCCCCTTGTCTGATGAAGAGGATGATGACTTTACGCGTCCCGCCATGCAGTCTCTTGCGCCGGAAGAGGAGCAGGCTGATCTGGGTGATGATTTGCAGAGCCTGGATCTGGATATGGATCTCGATCTGGATGATCTTGATGCACAGGACGATGTGGATGACAACCTGTCTGATACGGTCAGTGAGCTGGATGCGGCCGAATTTGATCTGGGTGTAGAGGAGCCTGAAGCATCTGAAGCAGACATGAACGCTGAAGACGATGCTCTGGAATTCCCGACTGCCAACACTGAAGAAACGTCTGAGCCAGTAGCAGATGTAGACGAAGAGCTGGAGTTCAAGGTTGCACCTTTGTCCGCAGAGGAAGACCAGGATTCCGATCTGGATGCACTGCTTGGTGGTGATGATACCTCTGACGATCTTGACTTCATGCTCGTTGATAACGATCAGCCGACCGAAGCCACTGATGAGACCATCGACGGTGATGATGAGCTGGAAGCACTTTTCGGTGCCAGCTCTGAAGAGGCGCGCGTTGAAGCGGCAGCCGATGAAGATGACAATCCGGTTGCCGATTCTACGCTGCATGAAACTGTAGAGCCGTTGGCGGATGATGATTACGAAATCGACTCCGAACTGGATGCCATGCTCGCAGGCTCAGCGGATGATGACGAAGATGACGCCGTAGACCTGTCAGGTTTTGAAGCGGACTCCGCAGAAGATGACCTCGATAGCCTGCTGGCTGACTTTGACCCTGTGTCTGAGGACGATGGAGCAGATGAACTCCAGCTGCGTAATCCGGTGGAAGAGGAGCTTACGTCTAACATTTCGCATGACCTCGAAATGGATCTCGATTCTGAAGTCGACGAGATGCTCAACAGCACAGACGATGAAATCGAGTTGAGCGAAGAGCGTAATGATGAAGCGGTTGAGATCCTCGACAAGATGAATCTGCTCAGCGGTACGGATGAAACCGAAACCAAACTGGATCTGGCACGCGCTTACCTGGAAATGGATGATCGAGAGGGCGCACGTGATATCCTTCAGGAAATTACCAGTGAAGGCTCCCAAAGTCAGAGGGAGCAGGCACAGAAACTTCTGGATACGCTTGGCTGATAAACGTTAATGACACAAGAAAACACGACCGACGGGGCGATTTCTATCGCCCCTTTTCGTTATGCGCTCGCCATTGAATATGTCGGCGCTGCATACAGGGGCTGGCAGCTGCAGGCCTTTGATAAGGTTCCCACCATTCAGGCAGAAGTTGAGCGGGCGCTGTCCGTGATTGCCAACCATCCTGTTCAGGTTGTGTGTGCCGGTCGCACCGATGCCGGGGTAAATGCCAGTCATCAGGTGGTACATTTTGATGCCTGGGTGGAGCGCCCCGAACGTGCATGGGTGCTGGGCACCAATGTGCACTTGCCGGATGATATCTCCGTGAAGTGGGCAACAGAGGTCCCGGGCTGCTTCCATGCTCGCTTTTCCGCCAAGGAAAGGCGTTATCGCTATCTTATCTATACTTCACCCTCAAGGCCGGCCATCCTGGCGGGCGGCGTCACCTGGACACACCGTCATCTGGATGTGGAGTTGATGCAAGAGGCTGCAGCGCATCTGTTGGGTGAGCATGACTTCACATCCTATCGGGCGGTGGGCTGTCAGGCTAAAAGTCCGGTTCGCGAAATTCGCAGGTTGGATGTTTACCGTACAGGGCAGCTGGTAGTGATTGATGTTAGCGCCAATGCCTTTTTGCACCACATGATCCGCAATATTGCAGGTGTTCTGATGTCCGTTGGTGCCGGTGAGCGGCCAACAGAGTGGGCGAGGGAAGTGCTCGAAGCGCGGGATCGTCGTCAGGGAGGCGTGACAGCGCCACCGGATGGGCTGTATTTCGTGGATGTGCGTTACCCAGAGCTGTTCAATCTGCCACAGGCGCCTTTGGGGCCGCACTTTCTGCCTTCGTCAGACTGACGCTGGCGAGGGGCTCTGATACTATTAGCGGCTTGATAGATCGGGAGAATCCATGAGTACGCGGGTAAAAATTTGCGGGATTACCAATCTTGGCGATGCGCTTGCTGCTGTTGAAGCCGGCGCGGATGCGTTGGGATTCGTATTCTATGCGCCCAGCAAGCGCTATGTGACACCTGAGCAGGCTGGCGAAATCATCCGCAAGCTGCCACCGTTTGTCACTACGGTGGGTTTGTTCGTGAACGCTGATGTGGATTTTGTGGAGTCGGTGCTGGCAACAGCGCAGCTTGATCTTCTGCAGTTCCACGGTGATGAAAGTAACGCTGACTGTGTGCGTTTCGGGCGTCCCTTTATCAAGGCGCTCAGGGTCAAGCCTGATCTGGATTTGATGCAGGCGTTCAGCGCTTATCCAGATGCTCGCGGTATCCTGCTGGATGCATACCGTCCCGGCGTGCCGGGTGGTACCGGAGAAGTGTTTGACTGGGATCTGATTCCAGATGAAATTGCCGGTGCGATTACCCTGGCCGGCGGCCTGGATGCATCCAATGTGGCGCGTGCAGTTGCCGCTGTAGGGCCCTATGCAGTTGATGTGTCGGGTGGTGTTGAAGCAGCACCCGGCCAAAAAGATGGCGCCAAGGTATCGGCGTTTGTCGAGGCAGCCAAGACTGCTGCCTGACCGTATTCAATAGAATTACAGCTTTCACGGTCGTTATGAACGACCGGTACTGACAGGAACGAGTAACATGAGTAACTGGCTGGAAAAAATTGTTCCCTCTCTGGTGCGCAATGAAAAGAAGCGTACCAACATTCCTGAAGGGCTTTGGAAGAAGTGTCCGAAGTGTGACTCTATTCTGTATCGCCCGGAACTTGAGAAAAACCTGAATGTTTGCCCCAAGTGCGACCACCATATGCGTATCAACGCGCGTCGTCGGCTGGAAATGTTTCTGGATGAGAACACGACCCATGAGGTGGGCAGCGAAGTCACACCGGTGGATCGTCTCAAGTTCCGTGATTCCAAAAAATACAAGGATCGCCTGAGCGCAGCTCAGAAGGCTACGGGCGAAAAGGACGCGCTGATTGCCATGAAGGGTGAGGTCCAGGGCCTGCCAGTGGTTGCCGTTGCCTTTGAGTTCAACTTCATGGGTGGTTCCATGGGTGCGGTAGTAGGTGAGCGTTTCGTACGTGCTGCTCGCATCTCTCTGGAAGAGGGTATCCCCCTGATCTGTTTTGCCGCTTCCGGTGGTGCTCGTATGCAGGAAGCGTTGATCTCGCTGATGCAGATGGCAAAAACCAGTGCTGCACTGGAAAAACTGCGTCAGGCCGGTATCCCTTACATCTCGGTACTGACTGATCCGGTATATGGTGGCGTTTCGGCTTCTCTTGCCATGCTGGGTGATCTGAATATCGCCGAGCCCAATGCCTTGATCGGTTTTGCCGGCCCGCGTGTCATCGAACAGACCGTGCGTGAAAAACTGCCGGAAGGTTTCCAGCGCAGTGAATTCCTGCTGGAACATGGCCAGGTCGATATGATTATCAGCCGTGGCGAGATGCCGACTCGTATCGCCTCCATTCTGCGCAAGTTGAACAACTTGCCGGCTCAGGATGTTGTTGAAGAAGAACCTGTTGAAGTTGAGGCGCCGGCTGAACAAGATGCAGACGCCTGACACGGCTGATTTTAAGCAGCTTACGTTGCCGCAATGGCTGGAGCGCATAGAGGCCTGCCATCCCGCCGAGATCGAGCTGGGTCTCGATCGACTGCAGCAGGTAGCCAACCGGCTTGAGCTGAAACTCGATAGCACATTCAAGGTGGTTGCGGGCGGCACCAATGGCAAGGGTTCAACCCTTGCCATGTTGGATGCTGTTCTGCTGGCCAGTGGCAAAACCACAGGGCGTTTCAGTTCGCCGCACTTTCTGCACTACAACGAGCGTGTATTGCTCAATGGCGAGCCTGCTGAGGACGCCGCTTTTTGTCGTGCCTTTGTTGCCATTGAACAGGCGCGTGGCGATATCCCGCTGACCTACTTTGAGTACGGTACCCTTGCGGCGCTGCTGATCATGTCGGAAGCTGGCGTTGATGTGATGCTGCTCGAGGTGGGGCTGGGGGGGCGACTGGATGCCGTCAATATCGTTGATGCTGACCTGGCACTAGTCTCAACAGTTGCCCTGGATCACACTGACTGGCTTGGGCCTGATCGCGAAAGCATAGGCTTTGAAAAAGCCGGCATTTATCGTGCCGGTAAGCCCGCACTCTGTGGTGATCCTGAGCCACCGCAATCGTTGCTTGCTCATGCAGAGCAGCTGGGTGCTCAGCTGTATGCACGTGGCCAGGCATTCGACTTAGAAGCTCATTCGGATAGCTGGCACTGGCAGGGGCAGGGTGCAGCTGGCCCTGTTTCTCTGACAGAGCTGCCTAATCCCGGTTTGCCACTGGCTAATGCGGCCATGGTGTTGCAGGCGCTACAGCTGATGCCTTGGCAAGTTTCGGAGCAGGCTGTTCGAGCCGGGTTGGCGTCTGTGCAGTTGACCGGGCGCATGCAGCGCTGTCAGTGGCAGAATCTTGACCTGCTGCTGGATGTGGCTCATAACCCCGAAGCGGCTGTGTACCTTTCATCACAGCTGGCTGGCTCTGAAGCGCCAGTGCATCTGGTGCTGGGTATGCTGCATGACAAGGACATAGGCTCTGTTATTGACGCGCTGAGCGATGTGGTTGATCACTGGTATCCGGTCAGTCTGGATGTGCCGCGTGGCACTTCAGCACAGCAGCTGGCCGATTATCTGTCTCAGGCCAGTATTCAAGCCGCTCAGGTACATTCGGCTGAGAGTGTTGCGCAGGTATTGCGTAAGCTGTCAGCTGAAAGGGTGGAAGGGCAGGTTGTGGTCGCAGGCTCATTTTTTACCGTTGCTGATGCATTGGCGTGCATCACTGAAGGATAGAACATGAAAGAGCAGCACAAGAAGCAACTGGTCGGTCTGGCCGCAGTACTGATCTCGGCACTGGTGCTTTTTCCGTTGCTGTTGGATGGATCCGGCTATCGTGAGCGTCACCTGAAGGACCGTATCCCGCCTGCACCCGATATGCCCGAATTGGCTCAAATTGAGCCTCAGTCAACTGCGCTGCCTGATACCTCTGAAGTGGCACCGCCGGCACAGCCGGCGGTGGTCGCAGTACCGGCTCCTCCCTTGCAGGAAGCCGTAGCCGCGGCGGAGCCCAGTATCGATGCCAGTGAAGATACCCCGCGCCTTGATGAGCAGCAGGTACCGGTGGCCTGGACGCTTCAGCTTGCCAGCTTCCGTGACGAAGCCAACGCGCGGTCACTGCGCTCGGAGCTGATTGATGGGGGCTACAAGGTGTATATCCGTAATGGGCCTGATCTGGTGCGGGTCTTTGTCGGGCCGGATATGCAGCGTTCCCGACTCGAATCACTGCAGGCGCGCTTGAAGAAGGATTATGCCCTTGAAGGCATGATCGTGCGCTTTACAACGCAGTGAAATCCCCCATTGGGTTGCCGCTGGGGCTCTGTTAGAATGCGACGCTGTTTGGGTACGGGCGACGAGAATGAATTGGGCTGACTGGACCATTATTGCCATTATCGCGGTTTCTAGCCTCATGAGCCTCAAGCGAGGGTTTGTGAAGGAAGCGATATCACTTCTGACCTGGGTCTCGGCCTTTGTACTGGCCCGCCTGTTTTCACCTTCCCTGAGTGTCCTTCTGGACGCCTATATTGCGACGCCGTCACTTCGATTGCTGACGGCCTTTGCTATTCTGTTTGTCATCACACTGATTGCCGGTGCTCTGGTTGGGGCGCTGTTTTCGGCGTTGGTGGATGCTACTGGTCTAACCAGCTCTGACCGCGTGTTGGGGATGGGATTTGGTGCCGTGCGCGGCGGACTGGTAGTGGTTGTCATTGTTGCGCTGCTGGGGATGACCCCTGCGGTGCAGGATTACTGGTGGAGTGAGTCGCAACTCATTCCACACTTTGTACTGCTGGAAGACTGGACTCGCCAGGTGGCGAGTGACGTTGGTGAAGCGATTTGGAATATCGGCCGCTGAGACTGAAGTGCTCAGGGCTACTTTTTTAGTGACATCCTTCTGAGGTGGATTGAATGTGCGGTATCGTCGGCATTGTTGCCAAGTCTTACGTTAATCAGACAATCTTTGATGCACTCACCGTGCTTCAGCATCGTGGTCAAGACGCCGCGGGTATGGTGACTTGTGAAGGCAACCGCTTCTTCCTGCGCAAGGATAACGGGCTGGTTAACGAGGTCTTTCGCACTCGTCACATGAAAAAGCTCAATGGCAATATGGGCATCGGTCATGTGCGCTATCCGACAGCGGGCAGTTCCAGCTCCGCTGAAGCGCAGCCGTTTTACGTCAATTCTCCCTACGGTATTGCCCTGGCTCATAACGGTAACCTGACTAATGCGGATCAGTTGGCTGACGAGATCTTCCGCTCGGATTTGCGTCACATCAATACCACCTCTGACTCCGAAGTGCTGCTCAATATCTTTGCACACGAGCTGCAGCAGATCGGCAAGCTTCAGCCCAGTGCCGACGATATTTTCCAGGCGGTCGAGAAGGTTCACAGCCGTTGCCAGGGTGGCTATGCAGTTGTCGCCATCATTACCGGATACGGCATTGTTGCCTTCCGTGACCCCTGTGGTATCCGCCCCGTAGTGTACGGCAAGCGCGTGAACGAGCAGGGTGAAGAGGAGTACATGGTCGCATCCGAGAGCGTTGCGCTGGATACAGCCGGCTTTGAGATGGTACGTGACCTGATCCCGGGTGAAGCGATCTTTATCGATATTGAAGGCAAGGTCTCAACCCGTCAGTGTGCCGCAACCAGCAAGGTTGCGCCCTGTTTGTTCGAATATGTCTATCTGGCGCGTCCCGACTCCATCATTGATGGTGTGTCCGTCCATCACTCTCGCATGGAGATGGGTGTTAAGCTGGCTGACAAGGTGAGACGTGTCATGCCGGAGCACGACATCGATGTCATCATTCCGATTCCTGATACCAGCCGTACTGCTGCGCTTGAGATGGCCAATTCTCTGGGCGTGACTTTCCGTGAAGGCTTTATCAAGAACCGCTACATTGGCCGTACGTTTATTATGCCGGGTCAGACCCAGCGTAAGAAATCCGTTCGCCAGAAGCTGAACCCGATCCAGGCTGAGTTCCGTGACAAGGTTGTCATGCTGGTAGATGACTCCATTGTGCGTGGTACCACTTCCAAGCAGATCGTGCAGATGGCACGTGAAGCGGGTGCGCGTAAGGTGTACTTCGCCTCTGCAGCCCCTGAAGTACGTTTTCCCAACGTGTACGGTATCGACATGCCGTCGGCCACCGAGCTGATCGCTCATGGCCGTACTGCGGATGAAGTGGGTGAGTACATCGGTTGTGACTGGATGATGTACCAGGACCTGCAGGATTTGAAGGACTCTGTCAGTGCCTTCAATCCCGAGATCACCGAGTTCGATACTTGCGTGTTTGATGGCCAGTACGTGACCGGCACTGTGGATCAGGCTTACCTGGCCCGTGTGGATGCCAAGCGAAATGATGATGCCAAGCAGGCAGATCCGAGCGATGCCGAGGACGGTAACGAGTCCGCTGACCTGCATAACAAGATTGATTGAGGAGGGCCGATGACTCAGTCCAGCTTTGAGCGCGAAGCCCGAATTCACTTTACAGCCGAACAGGATTTGTCAGTCGACACCTTGGCTGTGCGTGCGGGTCAGAACCGTACTGCGGAAGGTGAGCATTCCGATGCCATCTTCCCCACCTCGAGTTTTGTCTTTTCGTCTGCGCGTGAAGCCGCTGCGCGGTTTGGTGGTGATGAAGAGGGTAATATCTATTCCCGTTTCACCAACCCGACGGTACAGGCCTTTGAGCAGCGTATTGCTGCTCTGGAAGGTGGTGAGCGTGCTGTTGCAACTGCATCCGGCATGGCAGCGATTCTGAATCTGGGACTTGCCCTGCTGCAGCAGGGCGACCATGTTGTGTGCTCCCGCAGTGTGTTCGGTTCTACCGTTTCCCTGTTCAACAAGTACTTCACCCGTGCTGGTATCACCACCACCTTTGTGGATCCGGTTGATCCGGCAGCCTGGGAAGCGGCGGTCACTGACAATACGCGCATGTTCTTCATGGAGACGCCGTCGAACCCGTTGGCAGAGCTCAGTGATATCAGTGCGATTGCCGAGATTGCCCATCGTCATGATGCGTTGGTTGTCGTAGATAACTGTTTCCTGACACCTGCTTTGCAGCGTCCGCTGGATTTTGGTGCCGATGTAGTCATGCATTCGGCTACCAAATACATCGACGGTCAGGGCCGTTGTGTTGGCGGGGTGCTGGTTGGGCGTGACAAGGAGATGGAAGAGGTCTTTGGTCTGGTGCGTACCGGCGGTGCCTGCATGAGCCCGTTTAACGCCTGGGTCTTCCTTAAGGGCCTGGAAACTCTGCCGCTGCGTATGCGGGCGCACAGCGAAAGCGCGCTGGAAATTGCCCGCTGGCTGCAAACTCAGCCGGGTGTGCGTAAGGTGTATTACTCCGGTCTTGAAGATCACCCCCAGCATGCACTGGCCTGCAAGCAGCAGAGTGCGTTTGGTGGTGTGCTGGCCTTCGAAGTAGAAGGTGAGCGTGAAGAGGCCTGGCGTTTTATTGATGCCACCGAACTGGTTTCTATTACCGGTAATCTGGGCGATGTTAAGTCCACCATTACGCATCCTGCCACGACGACTCATGGTCGTATGAGTGTCGAAGAGCGCGAGGCGGCGGGTATTCGTGAGGGCTTGATCCGCTTCTCGGTTGGCCTTGAATCCATTGCCGATCTCAAAGCTGACCTTCAGCGTGGCCTCGACGCGCTGAAAGGCTAATCCCTGCCCGGCCGGGGAGCCTTCCCCGGCCTCTGTAGACTCCTGTACCCATGCAAATACATCTGGCACCAATGGAAGGGGTTCTGGATCACACTCTGCGTGATCTGTTAACCCGCATGCCCGGTATCGACATCTGTGTCACCGAATTTATTCGTGTTACCACACAGTTGCTGCCGCGCTCCGTGTTCTACCGTCTGGCGCCCGAGCTGGAGCAGGGGTCGCACACGCCTAGCGGAGTACCTGTGTTGGTGCAGCTGCTGGGGAATGACCCGGCTGCAATGGGTGAAAATGCGGTGCGTGCTGCGGAGCTGGGTGCCAAGGGAATCGATCTGAATTTTGGTTGTCCTGCCAAAACCGTCAATAAAAGCCGGGGTGGAGCAATTCTTCTCAAGGATCCTGAGGAGGTTTACAGCATCACTCGCGGGGTGCGCGATGCCTTGCCGGATGAGGTGCCCTTAAGCGCCAAGATGCGCTTGGGTTTCTATGACAAGTCATTGGCGCTTGAGAACGCACAGGCTATCGAAGAAGCTGGCGCCATACGCGTAACCGTGCATGCGCGAACCAAACTTGAAGGTTACAAGCCACCGGCGCACTGGGAGTGGATTGCCCGCATTCGTGAAGCAGTGTCGATTCCTGTTGTCGCCAATGGTGAAATCTGGACCGTTGAAGACCTGCACCGCTGTCGTGAAATCAGTGGTTGCGAAGATGTCATGATTGGTCGTGGCATGATTGCCAACCCCTTCCTCGCGCAAGCCATTGCTCAACCTGATAAGGATCTGGGGCCGGAAGCAACCTGGCCTACTGTGATGCAGTTGGTGCAGGAGTATCACCAGCAGGTATCCATGCGTCTGGAGCGGCGTCATATCAATGGCCGTACCAAGCAATGGCTCAAGATGATGCAGCGCCATTTCCCTCAGGCACAAGCTGTGTTTGATGCGGTGCGTACCGAGCGTGAGCCCGAGAGGATGACGCAGCTGCTCTCGGAGCTATCGGCCTTCAATGTGAACCGGTAGGCGTCGAGCGCCCCAGTGACCCGGCTCGGCTTCAAATAGCCCGGGCAGAGGGGTGTTGCAGTGCTTGCAGCAGCCTTGTGCATCCAGCTGCCAGTCAATCAGTGTGTAGCCCTGGCGTTTAATCAAGGCCTCGCCGCATTGACCGCAATAGGTTGTGTTGCCTTCCTGATCAGGCAGATTCCCCGTATAGACAAACTTCAATCCCTGCTGCAGCGCCAGTGCGCGCGCGTGCCTGAGTGTCGCCAGCGGGGTGCGCGGGTGGTCCCGCATCTTCCAGTCAGGATGAAATGCTGTGAAATGCAGGGGGACTTCGGTGCCAAGGTGGTCACGAATCCACTCACACATGGCCAGTATTTCACTGTCTGAGTCATTCTCGCCCGGAATCAGTAAGGTGGTGATTTCAAGCCAGACATCAGTTTCATGGTGGATGTATTTCAAGGTGTCCAGAACCGGTGCCAGTTCGCCACCGCAAATCCTTTTGTAAAACCGCTCGGAGAATGCCTTTAAATCGATGTTGGCCGCATCCATTTCGGCATAGAAGGCTTCTCTGGGTTCCGGGCACACATACCCGGCACTGACGGCGATACTATTGATACCTTTGTCATGACAGGCTCTGGCAACGTCGATGGCATATTCATGGAAGATAACCGGGTCGTTATAGGTGAAGGCGATGCTCCTGCAATGGTGATTGAAGGCCGCTTCGGCGAGTGCCTGTGGCGACGCGCTGTCGCTCAGGCGTGCGGTTTCCCGCGAGCGGCTGATGTCCCAGTTTTGGCAAAAACGGCAGGCGAGGTTGCAGCCGGCAGTTCCGAAGGAGAGTACCGGGGTGCCCGGTAAAAAGTGGTTGAGGGGTTTCTTCTCAATCGGATCAATACAGAAACCGCTGGACAGGCCGTAGCTCAGTAAGCGAATTTCATCATTCACACGTCCCCGTACGAAGCAGAGCCCACGCTGGTTTTTGTTCAGCTGGCAGTAACGGGGGCAGAGGTCGCACTGAAGTTTACCGTTGTCCAGCGGGTGCCAGAAACGCCCAGGAACGCTATGAGGGTCGCCCATCGTGAATCACCTGTTTGGCTATACTCACACTATAGATCAGGAGAAAGCCAATGATGCACGCCGCAGTGAGACAGCCTGCCGTCGCCGGGGTATTTTATCCGGGCACTGAAACCGACTTGAATCAGCTGGTGGATCAGTTACTGGTACAGTCAACTGAGCCTGTTTCATTGCCGCGGCAGCCCCGTGCTTTTGTCGTGCCCCATGCCGGTCTTGTCTACTCCGGCCCGATCGCTGCGCTTGTGTATCGGCAAATTGAGCGATGGATGCCATTGGCAGGCTGGAGCCAGATTGTACTGCTGGGGCCGAATCATCGGGTCCCTCTCAGTGGTTTTGCCGGTGTGGCCGAGACTTACTGGCACACGCCGTTGGGTGATGTTGCCATCGACCTGGATCTTGAGCGGTTACTGCAAGCGCGCTTTGATCTGCCTGTGCGCCAGGATGCGCATCAGCTGGAGCATTGCCTTGAGGTCCAGTTGCCCTTCTTGCAAAAGGTTGCACCCGAGGCAAGGGTTCTGCCGCTACTGGTAGGGCATACGCCAGTCGAAACCGTATCGGCCTTGATAGCGGAGCTGTGGCAACGCGAAGATGTGCTGGTATTGGTCAGCAGTGATCTAAGTCATTTTCACCCGTGGGAGGAGGCTCGGCAGCTGGATGCGCAAACCACCCGGCAGATCTTGAACCTGGAGTCCGTGATTGAACCTGAGCAGGCCTGTGGCTGCCAGGCGTTGAATGGCTTGTTGCTTGCCGCGCGCAAGGCCGGGTTAGAGCTGCGTTGTCTGGGACAAAATACTTCAGGTGACACCGCAGGCGATAAAGCTCGTGTGGTGGGGTATGGCGCCTATGTCTGTTACTGATGTGCTTCCCTGTAATGCTTTACTTGCAATTGCGCGCCAGGCAATTGCAAAGGCCTTGCGGTATCGATATGCGGCGCTGGACCTTCATGAGCTGGATTCGCCCCTGCTGCAATTGGAGCGAGCGAGTTTCGTAACCCTTGAAAGCGACGGTCGGTTAAGAGGCTGTATAGGATCGCTCTATGCGCGGCAGACTCTGGCAGAGGACGTGCGCCATAATGCGGTGCAGGCCGCATTGCATGATCCGCGCTTTCAGCCTTTGTTGCCGCATGAGCCAATACGTATCAAGGTATCGGTGCTTTCGCCGCTGGAAGAGATGGATGTTGCCAATGAGGCGGAGCTTGTCAGGCAGTTAAGGCCCGGCCTGGATGGGATACTGATCCGGGTTGGTTATCATCAGGCAACCTTTCTACCGGATGTATGGCAGAGCCTGACAACCCCAGAGGCTTTTATGCAGGCGTTGAAGCAAAAGGCAGGTATGGCTTCCGGTGAATTGGACAGTGATCTGATGCAGGCATGGCGTTATTCGACACAGATCTGCTCCGAGCCCGATGAAAAGAGTATCGAGCTCGGTCAGTAAAAATATGGTCGATTAGAGGTCTTCGTGGGACTGAGCAAAGCGGTCTACGTCATTGGTGATCTCAACATCAACCTTGGGAGCGGGGATACGGAAGTCATAGACACGTTCCCAGCCATCTGACTCGGGGGGGCGCTCCCATACGGTGCCGGCATTGTATTCGACCAGCTCTGTCAGGGATGGGTCAATTTCGCAGATACGCTCCAGTGGAATAGGGGCCATATTCACGATTTCATCAGCCAGAAACTCTTCGGTTTCATAACCGGTAAACATGCGCCATCCAGTGTCATTCAAGTGCTCGGGGACTGTCTTGTACATGAAGCGGATCGGCAGTTTTTCGTCCAGCAGCAGGCGTGATACCAGTGCCAGATAGCCGTTTTTGGTCTGGGCAGTTTCCTGTTCAGGGGTCGGGTTCTGATCGGGCGTTGGTGATTTCATGGGATTACCTGTCTGCAGCCTGTTACAACGGTTTCAGGCGTCAGATTATATCAGTTAGGTCTGCCAAGGTGTTCCCGGATAACAAAAAACCCCGCCGAGGCGGGGTTTTGTAGGGATCATGTCGCTTGAGCGACTAATCCGGTCTTAGGCTTCAACAGTCGGGATAACGCTGCCGGCTTTTTCGACGTAGTTGTCCATCTGGTCGAAGTTCAGGTAGCGGTAGATCTCGCCAGACATGCTGTCGAGCTTGCTCGCGTATTCCATGTACTCCGCCGGAGTCGGCAGTTTGCCTTCCAGAGCCGCAACAGCCGCCAGCTCGGCAGACGCCAGGTATACGTTGGCGCCGTCACCCAGACGGTTCGGGAAGTTACGGGTAGAGGTAGACACTACAGTGCTCTTGGCAGCAACACGTGCCTGGTTACCCATGCACAGGGAGCAGCCCGGCATTTCCATACGTGCACCGGCCTTGCCGAACACGTTGTAGTAGCCTTCGTCGCTCAGCTGAGCCTGGTCCATCTTGGTCGGCGGTGCGATCCACATGCGTGTCGGGATGGACTTGCCGGAAGACTCCAGCAGTTTACCCGCAGCGCGGAAGTGGCCGATGTTGGTCATGCAGGAACCGATGAAGACTTCATCGATGTTCTCGCCCTGGACTTCAGACAGCAGGCGCGCATCATCCGGATCGTTTGGAGCACAGAGGATCGGCTCTTTGATTTCGGACAGATCGATTTCGATCACTTCAGCGTATTCAGCATCAGCGTCGGCACGCATCAGGCTCGGGTTGGCCAGCCATTCTTCCATGCCCTTGATGCGACGTTCGATAGTACGCACATCACCGTAACCTTCCGCAATCATCCACTTCAGCATGACGATGTTGGAACGCAGGTACTCGGCAACGGAATCTTCAGACAGGGTGATGGTGCAACCTGCAGCAGAACGCTCAGCAGAAGCGTCAGACAGTTCGAACGCCTGCTCGACAGTCAGTTCTTCCAGACCTTCGATTTCCAGTACGCGACCGGAGAAAGCGTTTTTCTTGCCTGCCTTTTCAACAGTCAGCAGACCCTGCTTGATTGCGTAGTAAGGAATGGCGTGTACCAGATCACGCAGGGTGATACCGGAGTTACGCTTGCCTTTGAAACGAACCAGGATGGATTCAGGCATGTCCAGCGGCATAACGCCGGTAGCAGCTGCGAATGCAACCAGACCAGAACCGGCCGGGAAAGAGATGCCCAGCGGGAAGCGGGTGTGAGAGTCACCACCGGTACCAACAGTATCCGGCAGCAGCATGCGGTTCAGCCAGGAGTGGATTACACCATCGCCCGGACGCAGGGATACACCGCCGCGGTTCATGATGAAGTCCGGCAGGGTGTGGTGAGTGTTTACGTCAACCGGCTTCGGATAAGCAGCGGTGTGACAGAAAGACTGCATGGTCAGGTCAGCAGAGAAGCCCAGGCACGCCAGGTCTTTCAGCTCGTCACGGGTCATCGGACCAGTGGTGTCCTGTGAACCAACGGTGGTCATCTTCGGCTCGCAGTACATGCCCGGACGTACACCGTCCATGCCGCATGCTTTACCAACCATTTTCTGTGCCAGGGT
Organism: Marinobacterium stanieri; assembly: GCF_900155945.1. Lineage (GTDB taxonomy): Bacteria > Pseudomonadota > Gammaproteobacteria > Pseudomonadales > Balneatricaceae > Marinobacterium > Marinobacterium stanieri. Next base: position 26,972 of record NZ_FTMN01000002.1, on the reverse strand, counting down.
GTAACCCTTGCCAGTGTCAGCCGGCTGCTCAGGCTTGCGGAACAGGTCAGACTGACCCAGGCCCAGAGCTTCGCGTGCCTTTTCAGTCAGGCCGCGACCGATGATCAGCGGGATACGGCCGCCAGCGCGTACTTCGTCCAGCAGGACCTGGGTCTTCAGACCGAAGGTGCAGATGACTTCATCAGTACCGTGCTTGCACACTTTACCTTCGTACGGGTAAACGTCGATCACGTCACCCATGTTCAGGTCGTCAACCGGCATTTCGATCGGCAGGGCGCCAGCATCTTCCATGGTGTTGTAGAAGATCGGAGCGATTTTGCTACCGAAGCAGTAACCACCGGCACGCTTGTTCGGTACGTGCGGGATGTCGTCACCGAAGAACCACAGCACAGAGTTGGTAGCGGACTTACGGGAAGAACCGGTACCCACTACGTCGCCGACGTATGCAACCGGGAAGCCTTTGGCTTTAACTTCTTCAATCTGAGCCAGCGGGCCTTTAACACCCGGTTCTTCCGGGTTGATGCCTTCACGTTCCATCTTCAGCATGGCGTTGGCATGCAGCGGGATGTCAGGACGTGACCAGGCATCCGGAGCCGGAGACAGATCGTCGGTGTTGGTTTCGCCCGGTACCTTGAATACGGTAACAGTGATCTTTTCAGCCACTTCAGGCTTGGAGGTGAACCATTCACCTTCAGCCCAGGACTGCATAACCTGCTTGGCGAAAGCGTTACCCGCTTCAGCTTTTTCCTGTACGTCGTGGAAAGCGTCGAACATCAGCAGGGTGTGAGACAGTGCTTTGGCAGCGGTCGGTGCCAGTTCGTCGATGTCCAGGCATTCGATCAGCGGCGCGATGTTGTAACCGCCCAGCATGGTGCCCAGCAGTTCAACAGCCTTAACCTTGTCCACTAGCGGAGAGGAGGCCTCGCCCTTGGCGATAGCTGCCAAGAAGCCTGCCTTTACGTAAGCAGCCTGGTCCACACCCGCCGGTACACGGTTGGACAGCAGATCAACCAGGAACTCTTCCTCGCCAGCCGGCGGGTTTTTCAGGAGTTCAACAAGAGCTGAAGTCTGCTCGGGATCAAGCGGCTTCGCGGGGACGCCTTCTGCAGCGCGTTCTTCTACATGTTTACGATAAGCTTCAAGCACGATATGGCCCTCATCTGTTTTCACCGCCAACTCGCGAGATGTAACTCTGCCAGCGGCGTATCGACTAGGTATCGAATGGTGATTGGCGGGGCGAATTCTAGCGAAAGGCAGGGGCAAAGTTAAGTTTTTGTCGACAATTACTAAACTAAAGAATGATGCCGGGGCGTAGTGCTCGCAAGCGCTGCAGACAAATCCACTCTTTTTAAAGGGTGAAAAAAACGCGTGCTCAGTGTGTCGTTTAAAACTGTCTATACCTTGTCAACTTGACTATGCTGAGGTGTTAAAGAGGATATTAATTAAATAGTTGTTTGACTGTAATGAGGGTATGTGACGCTTAATTGAGACGGGCTTTGAGGCGGAGTACTGGCGTGGATCACGATTCGGTACTGTTTCAGAAAAATGGCTTGCTGTTGCCGCAAAAATGCCTAGGATCAAAGGATAAATTATTACGTCGAAACGCTGTAATTACAGTTGTTTGTGTTGGGTGCCTGGTTTCGCGACGTGCCGTTTGATACGCGTCAATATTAATGAAGCTGTATTTGAAATCAGGTATGAAGCTACGTATAACGTTTGAACACTTTATCTCAGGTAGGAGGTAACCTAGATGAACCCAGCAGTCGGTCAGGCTGAGGTGGCACAGGATGAGCGCCCAAGTCGTTCAGATCTGGAACTATGCAAGTTGCAGATCATGTTCAGCCTTCAGGCGGACAAGCGACTCATCTATGTCGGTGTTCAGCCTACTGTGGCGTTGCGTTACCTGACCAGGCTTGTCGCTGCCCGCCCGCGTGTACTTCGCAATCATATTCGCCGTGTGTACCTGTCCATTCAGTGTGCTGATAGCGAGCGTGTGACCGGGGCGTTAATTGATCTCCTGCTGGTGCTGAGAGGGCGTGGTCAATTCCTGGTAAACAGGCTTATCCAGCAAGCAGGACCTCTGCTGTTGTCCGAGCACCGCATCACCATGAACAAGGCTGTCGATACCCGTGAGTTGGATCTCTTGTCCAGTTTGCCCCTTGATTATTCGGTACTGAGCAACGGGCGTTGCACCAGACTGTCGATTCAGAAACAACTTCACTGAGCGGGGTAATAGATAATCGTTATGTCGGTCAGTGAACAGCTAACAATTACAACTTCCGGGTTCGCTGCCAAAGAGCAGGCAATGCTGGAAGTGTTCTTCGGTGGTCGCAATGCTATTGGTTACAACCTTGTTTCCAGTGGCGATGCCGATGCGCTGATGATTAATCTCAAGGATGAGGTGGCCGAGCGACACCTGCAGAACTGGTTGAATGACGCCGGCAAGCCCTGGGTCGCAGTGGTCGACAGTAAAGCCGACAAGCCGTCCCGCAATGCTGGGGTCTACATTGAAAGGCCTCTCAGTATCAAGGCATTGCAGGAGGGGCTGAGCGATCTTAAAAAGCTCGTTCAATCAGGTGTGAAAGCAAAAGCTGAACCGCTAATTGCCAAAGACGCTCCTTCAAAACCACTGAATGACCGTGATCGTGCGCGTGAAGAAGCCTTTGCCGAGTGGCAGGCGCGAAAGCAGCGTAGCACTCAAGCCGCTTCGTCCTGGCAGGGTGAGCATAAAGATCGGGAAGAAGCCGGTCTTAACAGTCGTTTCAGTGTTCATCGTAATGAGCTCAATAGCCTGATTCTTGAAGCGCAAAAGCAGGTTCAGGAGAAGCAGGCCAGGCTGGAAGCTGAAGGCAAGATTGCGCCTGCACCTGAGCCTGAAGTGGCCCCTGAGCCTGAGGCGCCAAAAGTACCCTCGCTGTCGGCTGAAATGATCCTCCAGTGCTGTGGCAGCTTGTCGGATGTTAACCTTGACGAGGCCACTGAGCGTCGACGTGTCTATTTCAGCCTCGATGGCTTGATGCTTCCCTGGATTCTGCGTGCCGTTAAAACCGGTAATGAAACAAATAACATCCAGCAGATTGTAGGCGTACCCGGCGCCTTGTTCTATCTGCCGGCAGAGAAGGCTTTTTTGGTCGGTATGGACTCCGATCTACTCCTGCAGCTGACACGAACCCGTTTCGGGTTTGATGAATTGTCGCTGCTGGATAAAGAGCCTGACCAGGAACTGCCCAAAGGCAAACGGGTGGCTGCTGATGAACTGGTGTGGCAGCTGGCCTTGTTTACGGCCCGTGGGCGCGTGTCCGATTCGCTCTCCGCTGAAGAACCTCTGCTGTTGGCTGAGATTCCTGACTTTGAGCGTTTGTTGGAAACACCGCATGCGCGCAGTATCGCCGAACTTTGGCAGAGTCAGAGGCTGTCAGCTCGTAATGTGGCTGATATGTTGAGTATTCCTCAACGTTTTGTCTTTTCGTTCCTGGTGGCAGCGGACGCCGTCGGCCTGTACTGTCAGTGACCGAAACGTGTGCAACACACCCACGGATCTTTCGGAGTTAAAACGTGAATCAAGATCAGAATGAGACCCCGCGGTATTTTCAGGTCACCCCCAGCGGGGCCTATTACGCCACGCTTTCAACCAGTAATGATGCCCTCAGGGCGTTGTTGCTGCAGCTACTGAGTGCCGATACCCATATTCCTTATCTGGGTGCTCTGCTACAGAAACTTACAGGCCTGCCTGAAGCTGATGCCCATGCGCTGTTGGACAAGGCGGTGCAACACGGGTTTGTTGATCTGCCTGAGAACCCTGAGCCGATTGCCAGTGGTACGATTGAGCAGTTGTTGCCTGAGTATCTTCCTCGCCTGGCGGATGGCCGGGTGCTTTTGGCCGACGACCAGGGCTTCTGCCTGGGTCAGTCCGGCTTTGATCCTGACGAAGCTGAAGCTGTAGCGGGTATGGCTGCTGACCTTGTGTCTCTGCACGAGCGTCATCAGTCTTTGCTGGCGCGGCACCTTGGGTTTGACGGCTCGTCTTGGGCTTTGGTCGACGCAGTTGGTCAAAGTGAGTTGGGCTTCTGGACCCTGCACGTAGGTGAACAGAAGTTCCTGCTGATTCTGGAAGGGATGCCTCATCTGAACAGGCAGCCTTTTGTTGATTTGATGTCGGTTCTGATCCGACGCTACCTGGATTACTGATGAGGCAGACTGGCTGCCTTATACAGATTTACAACCAGCGCTAATGGCCTAAAAGGAGACTACCATGCGCTCAGAAATGTTGACCTCAATTCTTAACGATCTCAACGGGACATCGGCTGAAATCGAAGCCTCCGCGGTTATTTCCACGGATGGTCTCGTGATCGACTCCCTGCTGCCGGCAGGCATGGATGAAGACCGTGTAGGTGCGATGAGTGCAGCGATGTTGTCGCTGGGTGAGCGCACATCCCAGGAGCTTGCACGTGGTGAACTGGAGCAGGTTCTGGTGAAGGGCAAGGACGGCTACATTCTTATGACGCACGCCAACCCTGAGTCGGTGCTTACAGTGGTTGCCAAAACCAATGCACGTTTGGGTCTGATCTTCCTGGACGTAAAACGTGCTGCGGATGCGATTGGCAAGATTCTATAAGCGTTTAACTGTGTTTGGCGTGCGCCTGCCATACAGGCGCCGCTTACTCGGTTTGGAGTGTGTATGTCCGAACAAGATACGGCTGCCGCTCGTGAGGTGCTGATCAAGTATTTTGATGGTACCGAACGGCTTGCAAGCATTGTCGATCAGGAGGTGCCATACCCCGACGGGAAGTTAATCGTTTCACGAACTGACCCACAGGGTATTATCACTCATGCGAATCGTGCCTTCATTGAAATGTCAGGCTACACGCGTGAAGAGCTGATCGGAACCAATCACTATATTCTGCGTCACCCGGATATGCCTGCAGTGGCTTTCAAGGATCTTTGGGATACGGTTGCTCAGGGTAAAAAGTGGCAAGGGTATGTCAAAAATCTGCGCAAGGATGGTGCTTACTACTGGGTAAAAGCGACCGTGATCCCCAATATTCGTAATGGTCAGTTGGTCGGTTATACCTCGGTACGGCGTAAGCCCTCACGCAGCAAGATTAATGAGAGTGAAGCCTTGTACGCCACGCTCAGATAGGGAGGTTCTGCGATGGCATTGAACTTGTCAGTCAGTCCTGATTTTCCACCGACGCACTTGTCGGGCTGGTTTATTTTCAATACCTGGTTGCAGCGTCAGTTGGGCGAAGGCGTTCATCTTGAGCTGTATGACAGTTTCGAGCAGCAGCGTGAAGATATTCGTGCTGGCAAGCTTGATCTGATTTACGCCAATCCCTATGACGCCTCGATGTTGGTGCGTGAACTTGGGTTCAAGGTGCTGGTGCGCCCCCGAAATCGCGCTGACGAAACGGTTATTGCCGTACGTGCTGATGATGAAGTCACCTGTGTAGAAGATCTGGCACCGGGATTGAAAGTTGCCACGACCGCTGATCCTGATGTCCATATCATGGGCATGATCATGCTTGAGTCAGCTGACCTGGATGCCACTAATGTCAGCTTTAAAGAGCTGGATAGTTATGTGTTGGTGGCCAAGGCACTGCTGAATCGCGATGCCGATGCGGGGTTCTTCCTCAAGGCTGGCTTTGAGGAGCTTTCTGAGCTTGTGCGCAGCAAGATGAAGCCCCTGGTCAGCAGTCAGATCAGTGTTGTCCATCATACGCTGGTAGCGGGGCCTCGCATGCAGGCGCACATGGATACATTGACAGATCGGCTTGTAAATATGGAGCATGATCCCAAAGGAATTCCCGTGCTGAAAAGCATGGGGCTTGATGGCTGGGATGTTATGGAAGAAGAGCAAACCGAGTTCATGATCGACCTGATTGATACACTGGTTGATTGATTTCAAGGTTCATAGTGTTTGTTATACCGGAAGGGGCGCCAAGTGCGCCTCTTTTGTTATCGGCTGTACCGTGCTGGTATTCGCGTAAATGAGTTTGTAGAATTTGCGCCCATTATTAATGACCCTTTCTTTAGCAGGCCTTTACTGAAAAGTTCTGGCCTCATGCTGTTAAATGCGAGCAATCAGATGGATGTACTTGACGAAATCAAAGCCTTTTTGGGCTGTGAAACACCGCGTGAGTGGTTGGAGCTGGCAGCGCGCCCTGAAGCCTTGGGTTTGTTGCTGACGGATCATGCTCACTGCGAAAAAAAGGCGGCGTCTACCGCGATGACGCTTATGTTCAGGTACGTTGACCGCTCTGACCTGCTGAACAAAATGTCTCGTCTTGCTCGTGAAGAGTTGATCCATTTTGAGCAGGTTCTGGGTATTATGGATGGGCGAGGGCTGGAGTATGGCCATCTAAGCCCGGCACGCTACGCCGCAGGATTGCGCAAGGATGTGCGTACTTCCGAGCCGGGGCGCTTGATTGATGTGCTTATTATTGGCGGGTTTATTGAAGCTCGCTCGTGTGAGCGTTTTGCGGCGCTGGCGCCGGATCTGGATGACGAGCTTGCCCGTTTTTATCGGTCATTGCTGAAGTCGGAAGGGCGTCACTATCAGGATTATATCTCGTTGGCACGCGAGTATGCGGGTGAGCCGATCGATGATCGTGTGGAGCATTTCCGCCAGTTGGAAGCGGAACTCATACGTACAGAAGACGATGAATTCCGTTTCCATAGCGGCAAACCTAGTCAGGCGCTGCTAGATAATCCTGAAGCTCTGCAGGCCCGTCCGGCAGCTTAAAGGCATAGAGCCGGCTACCTTTTTGATCTTGTTCGAGGTACCAGCCGTGCGTATCCCAGTCACCCAGGACGATGCGCACGCCGCCTGTCTTTGATTGCTCGGTGTGAATTTCAGGGCGGTGAGTATGGCCGTGAATCATTAGTGGCGCGGCTTCTTGTTCAAGCGTTTGGCTGACGGCTGAAGGGCTGACATCCGTAATATCCTGTGCCTTCTGCGCAGTCTGCTCCTGGCTTGCCTGTCGCAGCTGGCGTGCCAATTCCAATCGCTCCGGCACTGATTTGCTCAGAATGGCGGCTTGCCATTCCGGGTTTCTGACCTGTTTTCGAAAAGCCTGGTAGTCGATATCATCCAGGCAAAGCTGGTCGCCATGGAGGAGAAGGGTTTTACCGTGTGCGCTTTCGATAACCTGGCATTCAGGCAGTAGCTCTGCACCAATGCGGTCCATAAAAGCTTGTCCAACCAGAAAATCCCGATTGCCGTGCTGAAAATAGATCTTTACGCCTGATTGTGAAGCGCAGGTGAGCGCGTCATACACCGGTTGCAAGAAGTCCGGGGCGGCATCATCACCTATCCAGGCTTCGAATATATCGCCCAACAGGTACAGTTCGTTCCCGTGAACGGCTTTTTCATTCAGGAAATGCACAAACGCCCGGATGATATCCGGGCGTTTGCTGTCGAGATGGAGGTCTGCAACGAAATACCGGAGCATTAGCCTTCTGCGTCCTCGACACGTGCCGATTCGATAACAATATCTTCGGCAGGTACATCCTGGTGGCCGGCGCGCATAGTGGTTGAGGCTTTCTTGATCTTGTTGACCACGTCCATGCCTTCTACCACTTTACCGAACACAGCGTAGCCCCAGCCTTCAGTTGTTTTCGCGGTATGGTCTAGGAAGCTGTTGTCGGATACGTTGATAAAGAACTGTGCAGAAGCAGAATGCGGGTCCATGGTGCGTGCCATGGCAATAGTGCCGGCAGCATTGGTCAGGCCGTTGTCAGCTTCGTTCTGAATGGGCTCGCGAGTTTCCTTGGGAATCATGCCGGGCTCAAAGCCGCCGCCCTGAATCATGAAGCCGTCAATCACCCGGTGGAAAATCACACCATCATAAAAGCCATCACGAACGTACTGCTCGAAGTTTGCCGCTGTATTGGGGGCTTTTTCGTGATCCAGTTCCAGAGAGATGGTGCCAAGATTTGTTTGCAGGATGATCATGTCCGGTTCCCTGTGTCTCTTAGTTTCTTATGAGTGTCGCTATTATACTCAAGTATTATGCGGGTGCATCCTCTAAGCGTCTATTGCATTGAGTTGGCGTGCGTGCAGGCCTTAACTGCGGTTATAATGCCGGGATCAGTTCCGGCCTTCAGGCCGGCCCTTATCAGCTTCGACAAGACATGGATATGACCACGAACGAGAGCACTAAGCCGAACAACTTTATCCACCAGATTATTGAAGATGATCTTGCCCAAGGCCAGAACGGCGGAAAGGTGGTAACCCGTTTCCCGCCGGAGCCGAACGGCTATCTGCATATTGGTCATGCCAAATCAATCTGTCTGAACTTCGGCACAGCGCTGCGGTTTGGTGGTGAGTGTAATCTGCGTTTTGATGACACTAACCCGGAAAAGGAAAGTCAGGAGTACATCGACTCCATCGTTGAAGATGTGCGCTGGCTGGGCTACGACTGGGCGGGTGAGATCCGGTACAGCTCCGAGTACTTCGATCAGCTGTATGACTGGGCTGTGCACCTGATTAAGGAAGGCAAGGCATACGTCGATAGCCTCAGTGCGCATGAGATGCGTGAGTTTCGTGGCACGCTCAAGGAGCCGGGCAAGAATAGCCCTTACCGTGATCGCAGTGTTGAGGAAAACCTCAACCTGTTTGAGAAGATGCGCAACGGTGATTTTGAAGAAGGCGAATGTGCGCTTCGTGCCAAGATCGATATGGCCGCACCGAACATCAATTTGCGTGATCCGGTGATCTATCGCATCCGTCATGCTCACCATCACCAGACCGGTGACAAGTGGTGCATCTATCCTTCATACGACTTTACTCACGGTCAGTCGGATGCGCTTGAGGGTGTTACACACTCTATCTGTACGCTGGAATTTGAAGATCACCGTCCGTTGTATGAATGGTTCATTGAAAACCTGCCGGTACCGGCTCAGCCGCGCCAGTATGAGTTTGCGCGGCTGAACCTGAACTACACGGTGACCAGCAAGCGTAAGCTCAAGCTGCTTGTCGATGAAGGCCAGGTCAATGGCTGGAATGATCCGCGTATGCCAACCATTTCCGGTATGCGTCGTCGTGGTTTTACGCCGGCATCTATCCGCAACTTCTGTGACATGATCGGCGTTACCCGCTCCAACGGTACTGTTGACGTGGGCATGCTGGAAGCGGCGATCCGTGAAGATCTGGATGCCAATGCACCGCGCGCCATGTGTGTGGTTGATCCGATCAAGGTGACGATCAGCAACTACCCGGATGGTGAACAGGAGTGGTTCGAACTGCCTGCACACCCGAAGGACGAGTCCATGGGGCTGCGCAAGGTTCCGTTCACGCGAAACCTGCTGATTGAGCGTGAAGATTTTGCCGAGGAAAAACCGCGCAAATGGAAGCGTATGTCGCCGGGCGATGCTGTGCGCCTGCGTGGTGCCTATGTTGTTCGTTGTGATGAAGTGATCAAGAACGAGCAGGGTGAGGTTGTGGAATTGGTATGCAGCTATGATGCTGACACCAAGGGGCAGAACCCGACTGACTACAAACCCAATGGCGTAATTCACTGGGTGTCAGCTGATAACTCTGTGCCTTGTGAGGTGCGTCTGTACGACCGCCTGTTCACCGAGCCTAATCCTGATGGTGACAAGGAGCGTGATTTCCATAGCTTCATCAACCCGGAATCGCTCAAGGTCATGCCAAATGCGCGTGTCGAAATCGGCCTCAAGCATGTTGTTGCTGAAAGCCGTTACCAGTTTGAACGCACTGGCTATTTTTGCGTTGATCCGGATTCCACCGAAGAGCAGCTGGTATTCAACCGTACCGTGACGCTGCGTGACTCCTGGGCCAAGATCAAAGGCAAGTGAGCAAGCGGATACGGCATTTGAACCGGTTACGGGCGGCAGTCTTGCTGCCCGTGCTGGGGCTCCTGCTATCGGGTTGTGCAGCCTCGCGGGCTGTTCCAGCTGGTGAGTTGCTGAATGTTGAGCAGATGGGCTTGCTGGATGCATCCATCAGCGAAACGTCCGGCCTGGCTTTCGGTCGGGATGCTTTCTGGACCCACAATGACAGCGGGGATGGTCCCTCGATATATCGCTTGGCGTCCAATGGTGAGGTGGTTCAGTCAGTTGAGCTGCGTGATGCGGTGAGCCTTGACTGGGAAGAGATGGCTGCTTCCGACTCCAATCTCTATGTGTTTGATTGTGGTAATAATATCGGCCATAGAGAATGGATGCAGGTATATGCCCTGAGTTGGTCTGATTTGGGTCCCGGGCAGCAGGTCCCTTCGCGACTGCTTGAGTTTCGTTTCGCAGATGCTGAACGGGTTCATGCGGCCTATGAGCATGATAATGATTGTGAGGCTGCTACCTGGGTTGATGGCGAAATCTGGTTGTTTACTAAAAACTGGTCTGACCTCAATACTCGTCTTTATCGGCTTGACCCCAATGCAGAAGGGCGGCAGGCTTTATTCAGTGAGCAATCCTTCCCGGTTAACGGTTTGATTACAGCGGCAGATTATGATCAGCAGACGGAAACATTGGCACTGCTGGGTTATACCAAAAGTCGACTGAGTCCCAGGCCGTTTATTTGGATGTTGCCGGTAGAAAGCTCAGAACCGGTTTGGTCGGATGCCCGCTTTCACTGGGTTTCTCCGGCCGGGCAGTGGGAAGCTATTACCTGGCATCAGGGTGATCTCTGGCTGACTCGCGAGTCGAGCCTGCTTGGGCAGGCCTGGCTTGGGCGTATACGTATTTCCGGCAATGACAGTTACTGATACACCGCTTTAAAAGCGGTTCTTTTTTAAGTTCGGCGGACACTAATGCTTCATATTTACAATACTCTGACAAACAGTAAAACCGTCTTTACCCCCATAGAGCCCGGTAAGATCCGCATGTATGTATGTGGCGTGACCGTATATGACTACTGTCATATCGGCCATGCGAGAGTCATGGTGTCTTTCGATCTAATTACACGCTATCTGCGCGCGCGCGGCTGGGATGTTGATTATGTGCGCAACATCACCGATGTCGATGACAAGATCATCCGTCGTGCGGCCGAGAATGACGAACAGGTTGATCAGCTGACCGAGCGCATGATTGCGGCCATGCATGAAGATGAAGACCGTCTGTTCGTGTTGCGCCCTGATCAGGAGCCGCGTGCAACCGCACACATGGGCGATATCATCGACATGGTTCAATCGCTGGTAGAGAAGGGCTATGCCTATCCGGCGAGCAACGGTGATGTGTATTACCGGGTCGAGCGTTTTGCCAACTATGGCCGCCTGACCAATAAGGTGATTGAAGACCTGCGTTCCGGTGCGCGCGTTGAAGTGGAAGAGGCCAAGGAAAGTCCGCTCGACTTCGTATTGTGGAAGGCTGCCAAGCCCGGAGAAGTGAGCTGGGACTCCCCCTGGGGCAAAGGGCGTCCAGGCTGGCATATTGAATGCTCTGCCATGTCCAAATGCTGCCTGGGTGAAACCTTTGATATTCATGGTGGTGGTCCTGACCTGCCGTTCCCGCACCATGAAAATGAGATCGCTCAGTCTGAAGCTGCAAACGGTTGTACCTATGTGCATTACTGGATGCATGCGGGTCCTGTGCGCATGGGAACTGAGAAAATGTCCAAGTCACTGGGCAATTTCTTCACCATTCGTGATGTGCTGGAGCATTATGATGCGGAAGTGGTGCGCTATTTCCTGTCCAGCGTTCATTACCGCAGTTATATCGATTACTCCGAAGATGGTTTGAAAGAAGCCAGAAGTGCGCTTGAGCGTTTTTATCAGGCGTTGCAAGCGGCTGGCGACCTCTCTACCGCTGAAGGCAGCGTGGGCTCCGAATATGAAGAGCGTTTTTTTGCAGCCATGGATGATGATTTCAACACGCCGCGGGCGCTGGCGGTCCTGTTTGAGCTGGCTTCCGAGCTGAATAAGGCGGTGCGTGAGCAGCTTCCGATTGCCAAGCCGTTGGCGCTTGAGCTGAAGCGTCTCGCTGGCATGATTGGCCTTTTGCAGCAGGATCCTGATGCCTTCCTGAAGGGTGAGGCTGCTGAAGGTGAGCTGGATGCCGAGGCGATCGAATCACTGATTGATAAGCGTAATCAGGCTCGTAAGGATCGCAACTTTGCGGAAGCGGACCGCATTCGCGATGAGCTGCTTGAGCAGGGTATCGTTCTGAAGGACGGTCGTGAGGGTACTAACTGGTATCGCGAGTAACAGGCTGCAGGACTGATACTGGTAAGAGTAAAAGGGCGCCCGAGTGGCGCCCTTTTTAATGCTTCTATGCAGGCTTGCGCTGGTTCTGCAGAGTCATCAGTTGTTGCTGGTTTTCTGAAGCCGTACCTTTGGTTACATCCTGCAAAAGACAAACAAAGTGTGTGGTTTTGCGCTGTTCATCTCGCACGGCGGAAATTTCAGTGCTTTGCACAAACAGCTCCCCACCTTGTTTGCGATTGATGATGTGGCCCTGCCAGTGACCGTGCTGTTTAAGAGAGCGCCAAAGCTCAAAGAAAAACGGCTTGCCGTGCTGCCCTGAATTCATGATGGCGGCGTTCTCTCCGATTATTTGTTGGCGGGTGTAGCCGGTCATGGCTTCAAATGCCGGATTAACCATTTCGATAGTGCCTGCTGCATCGGTAACCATGATGGCATCGTGGTTTTGCAGAATCAGTGTTTTGGCAATACCGGCTTCGCGTCGAGTCTGCTTCTCGGCGGATATGTCACGGAACAGGACCTGGACAGCGTTTTCACCGTTGAGATGAATCAGGCTGCTGGTCACCTCTGCCTCAAATGTGCTGCCATCCTGGCGCACAAGTGTCTGTTCGCTGGGAGGCAGGGGCTCCCCGGGCTGGCGAGAACTGGAACGCTGTTTCACGATGTCCATGCTGTCAGGATGAACCAGTTCTCGCACATGCCTTGAGTACAGCCCTTCAGGGGATTCATAGCCAAACAGTCGGGCTGCATGGGTATTCGCAAGCTCGACCTGTCCGTTAATATGAACGACAACCGCCTCTGGGCACTGCTCGAACAGGATGCGATAACGGTCATGTACCTCGGCAGCCTGGGCTGACAACTTATGATTGAGCCGGTCCGTGCGTGTTCGAGCGATGATAAATGACATCAGTGTGAGTGCCAGAAATAGCGTGACTGCCAGACCGGCCACCAGTGTGTTCATGTCAAGTTGGCGATCGAACAGGGAATTGATGCGGGTGTCCAGAGAGTGGAAATCAAGCCGGATTCGCTCTGAGCCCAACTGAATATAACGGGTGCCTGAAGGGCCATTCAGCTCCGTCTGGTCTGGATGGCTGTCGAATGTCGGTTCCAGATCAGGCTGGCGCGGATCGTAGAGACGAATCTGCATCTGACCATTCTGAGGTTGCAGGCTTTGGGTGATGATTTTGCTCATACTGAAGCCAAGTGTGGTCCAGCCCAGGAACTCCTCGGATTCGCCCGGTTTCTGGTGTGTGACCGGAAGCAGCAGAAGGTAATCGAGAGAGCTGACATCAGTAGGTAGCAGTGACAAAGGAGGCGTAACACTCACCACGCCAGATTGTCGTGCCTCAAGTGCCGCGTTATAGCGCGATGGGCCGCTGGCAATATCATACCCGCGCATACGCCGTTCAATGGATCCCGGGCTCAGGTAAAGCACAACAAAACTTGGACGGGCAATAGAGGGCGGTGGAAAAATATCCAGCGCTTGTTCATCGATTTGGTGTCTTGCAGCAAATATTGCCTGCTGGCCGGCAGGTACATAGGCGGTATAACTCAAGCCGACTATGCCAAGGCTGGCAAAATCGAGGTCAAATGAGTCAAACATGCGATGCCAGTGTTCTGACTGCTGACGGGGCTCCAAACCTGTAGTATTGAGGAGCGTGCCTCGGGCAGACTGAAGTAACAGGCTGAAGTGCGCAACGCGTTCCTGTAGCAGGTGTGTTACCTGATCGGCTCGGGAGTTGAAACGTCCATCAACGGCGTCACGGGTGCTTTGGGCGCTCTGGTGAGAAACCAGCAAGCTCAGAGCCAGGCCCAAAACAAAAAGAATGAGAATAAGTGCGGGGCTGGACCAGAAGGGAGGGGAGTCCTTAGGGTCCGGCTGGTTCGGCGGCGTCCTGCTGAATTGAACCATAGTCGTCGGTAATCCTTACCGTGTTGAAAGAGGCCGCCCGCAAAAGCGGGCAGCGGCAAATCAGGGCGCCAGTGTGTTGGCGGCCTCCAGTGTATTCTCCATAAGCGTAGCAACAGTCATGGGGCCAACGCCACCGGGAACGGGGGTGATCCAGCCTGCGCGTTCGGCTGCCGGAGTATATTCAACGTCACCCACCAGGCGGCCGTCATCCAGGCGGTTGATGCCTACATCGATAACGATGGCGCCCTCTTTGATCCATTCCCCTTTAACCAGTCCGGGAATACCCACGCCGACCACGACGATATCCGCACGGCGTACATGGGCTTCGAGATCGCGGGTAAAACGGTGAGTCGTGGTGGTCGTGCAGCCTGCCAGCAGCAGCTCAAGCGTCATCGGACGACCCACAATATTGGAAGCGCCTACGATAACAGCTTCCTGTCCGTGCAGATCAACGCCGGTTGAATGCAGCAGGGTCATTACGCCCTTGGGTGTGCAAGGACGAAGTGCCGGGATGCGTTGTGCCAGTCGACCCAGGTTGAAGGCATGGAAACCGTCTACGTCCTTGTCAGGGCGGATCTGTTCCAGTACTTCAGTTGCATCCAGATGCTTGGGCAGAGGCAGCTGGACCAGAATGCCGTCCACTTCGCTGTCGGCGTTAAGTTCGTTGATCAGTGTGAGCAGTTCTTCACGGCTGGTTTCAGCGGGAAGGTCGTAGGCCTTGGATTCGATGCCTACTTCGGTGCAGGCGTTTTTCTTGTTGCGGACATAGACCTGGGAGGCGGGATCGCTGCCGACCAGTACCACGGCGAGACAGGGGGCGCGTTTGCCGGCCTGCAGGCGGGCGTCTATACCGGCTTTCACCTGTTGGCGGACGTCCGCAGCGATTTTTTTGCCATCAATGATCTGTGCGCTCATGAGTGGGATATATTCCTTTGCTAAGCTGGATATGGTTAATAGCCTGATTTTCTCATCTTTAGGGGTCAGGGCCAATGCACTTTTTTGTCGTACAACTTGTGTACAGAGCCTTGTTTCTGCAGAAAAAATTCAAATTGGGTGTTGACGAACAGGTTTGGCGTACTTAATATACGCACCTCCTCGACACGGGGTGTCACCCCAAGGCGAGGCGGCGTGTAAAGCGCTCGTAGCTCAACCGGATAGAGCAACGGCCTTCTAAGCCGTAGGTTGCAGGTTCGAGTCCTGCCGGGCGTGCCAGGTCGTCTAGCCGGTCGAGTTACAAAGAGGTTATGGTGGGCGTAGCTCAGTTGGTAGAGCCCCGGATTGTGATTCCGGTGGTCGTGGGTTCGAGCCCCATCGTCCACCCCATTACCTCAAGCAGTATCATCAGCATTTGCTGATGCGGACGTGGTGGAATTGGTAGACACGCTGGATTTAGGTTCCAGTGCCGCAAGGTGTGAGAGTTCGAGTCTCTCCGTCCGCACCAAGTACACCCGATACACTAATGTGGTGGGCGTAGCTCAGTTGGTAGAGCCCCGGATTGTGATTCCGGTGGTCGTGGGTTCGAGCCCCATCGTCCACCCCAGTGTATTCTCCTCCCTTTATATATCTCCTTGTTTTAATTACTACCCCGGCGCTTGTTTGCGCTTTTTTTGCGTTCTCCAATGTGGCGTTATGCTTGACTAATGGCTGCGCTTGCATGAGAATTTTGCGCTTCATTATTTTGGCTCTGCTGGTCGGTCGTCCCTGGTTACTTTCCAGGCGTAATTAAAGAACCTGCAGGTCGCTACATCATGCTGCAAACTATTTGTGAGGATCTCCATGCAAGTTTCTGTTGAAACGACTTCCGGCCTTGAGCGTCAGATGACTATCACCGTTCCGGCTGAGCGCATCGACCAGGACGTAGATAAACTGGTAGCTCAGCAGGCGCGTACTCGCCGTCTGGATGGCTTCCGCCCGGGTAAGGTACCGACCAAGGTGATCAAGCGCATGTTTGGCAGCTCTATTCGCCAGGACGTTCTGGGTCAGGTCGTTCAGGAAAGCTTCTACTCTGCTGTTCAGCAGGAAGAGCTGCAGCCGGCAGGTACTCCGAGCATCGAATTCAAAAACGACAAGGAAGGTGAAGATCTTCAGTACGTTGCGACATTCGAAGTGTACCCGCAGATCGAACTGAAAGATCTGGCTGGTGTTGAGATTGAAAAGCAGACCGCTGAAATCGCGGATGCTGATATGGACAAAATGATCGAAACTCTGCAGAAGCAGCAGGCCAACTGGGTTGAAGTTGACCGTGCCGCTGCAGATGGCGATCGCGTTAAAATCGATTTCGAAGGTTTCATCGACGGTGAAGCGTTTGAAGGTGGCAAGGCAGAAGGTCACGACCTGGTGCTGGGCTCCGGTTCCATGATCCCGGGCTTCGAAGCCGGTCTGGAAGGCAAGAAAGCGGGTGAAGAGTTCGATCTGGAAGTTAACTTCCCGGAAGAGTACCACGCTGAAAACCTGAAAGGTAAAGCCGCTGTATTCAAGACCAAGGTACAGTCTGTTTCTGCTCAGGAACTGCCGGAACTGAACGAAGAGTTCTTCGGCAACTTCGGTATCGAAGTGAAAGATCTGGACGGTTTCAAATCCGAAGTTCGCAAGAACATGGAGCGCGAACTGACTCAGGCGCTGAAAATGAAGCTGAAAGATCAGGTCTTCAACCAGCTGCTGAAAGCCAACGCTATCGACGTTCCGGCTGCTCTGATCGACGATGAAATCGACAACCTGCGTCGTCAGGCTATCCAGCAGTTCGGTGGTCAGGATGCCAACATCGACCCGAACATGCTGCCGAAGGAAATGTTCGAAGAACAGGCCAAGCGTCGCGTAAGCATCGGTCTGCTGGTTCAGGAAGTTGTGAAAACCAACGAACTGGAAGCCAACGAAGACCGCGTACGTGAAACCGTTGAAGAGATGGCTGCTACCTACCAGGATCCGCAGCAGGTTATCGACTGGTACTACAGCAACGACCAGATCCTGAACCAGATCAAGAGCCTGGTGCTGGAAGACCAGGTAGTTGATCATCTGGTTGCATCTGCTACAGTCACTGAAAAGGCGGTTCCGTACGAGGAAGCCATTCAGCCGGCTCAGCAGGCAGAAGAAGCTGACGAAGACGAAAGCGAAGCCTGAACCGAACCCTCGGTCAGGGCGTAAGCCATAAGGAAACGACAGTTGGCGTCGCTGGCTGTCGTTTTTTCGCTTATCAGGTAAGGAGATTTAGTGCATGGCGGATATCTACACCGGTCAAGCCAGTGAAATTCAGAATTCCGGTCTGGTTCCCATGGTTGTGGAGCAGAGCTCACGTGGTGAGCGTGCCTACGACATTTACTCGCGCCTGCTCAAGGAGCGGGTCATCTTTCTGGTGGGTCCGGTTGAAGATCATATGGCCAACCTGATTGTGGCTCAGCTTCTGTTTCTGGAAGCCGAAAACCCGGACAAGGATATTCACCTCTATATCAATTCTCCGGGCGGTTCCGTTACCGCGGGCATGGCAATTTACGACACCATGCAGTTCATCAAGCCTGACGTGAGCACCATGTGTATCGGCCAGGCGGCCAGCATGGGCGCATTCCTGCTTGCGGGTGGCGCCAAGGGCAAGCGTTTCGCACTGCCGAATGCGCGTGTAATGATCCACCAGCCGCTGGGCGGCTATCAGGGTCAGGCCACTGATATCGAAATCCACACCAAGGAAATCCTGTCTATCCGTGAAAAGCTCAACCGCCTGCTGGCAGAGCACACTGGACAGGACTTTGAAACAGTCGCGCGTGACACCGATCGTGATAACTTCATGGATCCGCAGACAGCAGCGGATTATGGTTTGATCGACGAGGTTCTGGATCGCCGTCTGGGCACCGACTGATCTCGATCTTCCCCTCAGGGGTTGAAATATCGCCGATCAGGGCGCATAAAAAGAGTACAGTGTTTTTTGAGGTAGAAAGATGGCAGATGAGACGACCGGCAAAGGTGGAGAGGGCAGCAAGCTGTTCTGTTCCTTTTGTGGCAAAAGCCAGGATGAAGTACGCAAGCTGATCGCAGGTCCCTCTGTCTTTATCTGTGACGAGTGTGTTGATCTTTGTAACGACATCATCCGGGAAGAAGTTCAGGACGCCGACGAGCAGGAACCCCAGGAGCACCTGCCCACTCCCGCTGAAATCAAGGAAACCCTTGATGACTACGTGATTGGTCAGGAGCGTGCCAAGCGTGTTCTCGCGGTAGCGGTTTACAACCACTACAAGCGACTGCGCTTCCAGAAAAAGGGTGATGTTGAACTCGGTAAGAGCAACATCCTGCTGATTGGTCCGACCGGTAGTGGTAAAACATTGCTGGCTGAAACCATGGCGCGTCTGCTGAATGTGCCATTCACCATCGCGGATGCGACCACGCTGACCGAAGCCGGTTACGTGGGTGAAGATGTCGAGAACATTATTCAGAAACTGCTGCAGAAGTGTGATTACGATGTCGAGAAGGCCCAGTTGGGTATCGTCTACATCGATGAGATCGATAAGATCTCCCGCAAGTCTGATAACCCTTCAATTACCCGCGATGTATCGGGTGAGGGTGTGCAGCAGGCACTGCTGAAACTGATTGAAGGCACAGTGGCGTCTGTACCGCCGCAGGGTGGCCGTAAGCATCCGCAGCAGGAATTCCTGCAGGTTGATACGTCCAACATCCTGTTTATCTGTGGTGGTGCTTTTGCGGGTCTGGAAAAACTGATCCGTGATCGCAGCGAGCGCAGCTCCATCGGCTTCAGTGCCGTGGTGAAGAGCAAGGACGAAAGCCGTCTCAGTGAAGTGCTGCACGACGTGGAAGCAGAAGACCTGGTTAAATTCGGTTTGATTCCTGAATTTGTTGGTCGTTTGCCCATGGTAGCGACCCTGTCTGAACTGGACGAAGATGCACTGATCCAGATCCTGACAGAACCGAAAAACAGCCTGGTCAAACAGTACAATGCACTATTCGAAATGGAAGGTGTTGATGTCGACTTCCGTGAAGAAGCGCTGAAGGCTGTTGCCAACAAGGCATTGGAGCGTCGTACCGGTGCTCGTGGCCTGAGGTCCATTCTTGAGGCGACATTGCTGGATATCATGTACCAGCTGCCGTCACTGGATAATGTTGCCAAGGTTGTGATCGATGAGGGTGTTATCAATGGCACCAGCGATCCGATCCTGATCTATGAAAATCAGGATTCGGCCAAGGCCGCTTCGGACGACTGATCAGTTTTGTTTCTGAAAAAATCCTCGCATTTGCGGGGATTTTTTTTGCCTGCAAAACATGCAATGCAGAATCGCTTTGCGTCGCCTTCTATCCACGCCTTATAATCCCGAACCGGTCGTTAATATCAGAATTAAATCCATAACGGCTTTTGGACAAGAACGATAAGGAACGGATAGATGTTGAAACGTCGAACTTTCATGGCGGCTGCCACCGCCTGCATGCTGCTCAGTCCGCTGGCCCAGGCTGAATACAAATCCGAATACACCGTTTCCACGGTGCTGCCGTCTGCATTCCCTTGGGGTCAGGCTGCCGACAAATGGGTAGAGCTGGTTAAAGAGCGCTCTGAAGGGCGCATCAATATGAAAATCTACTCCAGCGCCCAGCTGGTGTCAGGTGACCAGACCAAGGAATTCTCTGCCATGCGTTCCGGTCTGATCGATATGGCCGTAGGCTCTACCATCAACTGGTCGCCACAGGTACCGGAACTGAACCTGTTCTCCCTGC
This sequence comes from Marinobacterium stanieri, assembly GCF_900155945.1. Classification (GTDB taxonomy): domain Bacteria; phylum Pseudomonadota; class Gammaproteobacteria; order Pseudomonadales; family Balneatricaceae; genus Marinobacterium; species Marinobacterium stanieri. Next base: position 7,193 of record NZ_FTMN01000002.1, on the reverse strand, counting down.
CGTTCCTGATGCCGGACCATGCTGCCATTGATGCCATCACCCAGGGTGAAGCGGGCAAGGCGGTATTCAAGGCTGTCGAGAAGCGTGGTGTTACTCCCCTGGCATGGGGTGAGAACGGCTTCCGTCAGCTGTCCAACTCCAAGCAGAAGGTAGATGAGCCGGCTGATCTTGCTGGCATGAAAGTGCGTGTCGTTGGCTCTCCGCTGTTCCAGGACACCTTTACCGCACTGGGTGCCAACCCGACCCAGATGAGCTGGGCCGATGCCAAGCCGGCACTGACCACCGGTGCTGTTGATGGCCAGGAAAACCCGCTGTCCGTGTTTGACGTGGCGCGTATCGACCAGGTTGGTCAGAAGCATCTGACCCGTTGGGGCTACATGGCTGACCCGCTGGTATTTGCTGTCAGCACCCGTGTATGGCGCCAGTTCTCCCCGGAAGACCAGCAGCTGTTGAAACAGGCCGCTATCGACGCCGGTCAGTGGGAAATCAAGAAATCCCGTGCCGAGCTGGATGAAACACTGGCCAAGATCAAGGAGCGTGGCGTTGAAGTCACTGATCTGACGCCTGAACAGCACGCAGCCTTTGTTGAAGCGACTCAATCCGTATACGAGAAATGGACCCCTCGTATCGGCGAAGATCTGGTGAAGCAGGCACAGGACGCCATTGCCAACCGCAAGTAATCGCCTCGGCGACATCCGCACATCGGGCGGGTGTCGCCACCTCCCTCTGGAGCCGATATGTCTACCCGAAAACCCAAGTTCAGGCCGGAAGCCTGGCTCGCGTCCCTGGCGCTGATTGCCATCTGTTTGATCAGTCTGGGTAACGTGATTGTGCGTTATGCCACCGATGCCTCCTTTGCCTTCACTGAAGAATTTTCTGTTTTTTTTCTGGTTCTGCTGACCTTTGCCGGCGCGGCTGTGGCTGCCCGCCATAATCAGCATATTCGTATAGAACTTGTTGAACACCACCTGCCTAAAAGCCTGCTGAAAGTTGTATATGTGCTGCAGTGGCTGGCTGGCATGATTGTATTGGGCATCACCTGCTGGTATGGCGCCATATTTGCGCTGGAAGAATATCAGTGGGAATCCCTGTCGCCGGGGTTGGGTCTGCCCAACTGGATCTATGTTGCCTGGCTCCCGTTGATGGCGGCTGCGATCATGATTCGTATCACCCAGAACCTGGTGGACCGTTTGCGCGGCAAGCAGGACGAGGAGGTGATCCATGAGTCCTGATCTGCTGATGATCGGCAGTTTTCTGCTGGCATTGTTGCTCGGTGTCCCCGTTGCCTTTGCGCTGGGTTTGGGTGGTGTTGTCGGCATCGTGACTGGCCTGTCACCAGATATGCTGGCAACGCTGGGCACCAACACCTATAACAGCGTGGCGAAGTATCCCCTGATTGCCATTCCCCTGTTTATTTTGACCGGTCTTATATTTGAGCGGGCAGGGGTTGCCGCCAGCCTGGTTCGCTTTGCCCAGGCAATCATTGGCCCACGGCATGGTGGTCTTGCTGTTGTTGCCGTGTTGGTGTGTCTGATTATGGGGGGCATGAGTGGTTCAGGCCCTGCAGACGCGGCTGCCGTTGCCATGGTGATGCTGCCCAGCATGCGTAAGGCAGGCTATCCGCAGCCGTTTTCAGCAACGTTGATTGCAGCCTCGTCTTCCACTGCGATTCTGATCCCGCCATCGATTGCCCTGATCTTGTACTCCATTGTGGTGCCGGGTGTCGATCTGCGTGCACTCTTTGCGGCGGGGCTGTTTCCGGGCGTTCTGGCTGGTTTGTCCTTGCTGGTACCTGCGCTCCTGCTGGCGCGCAAGCATGGCTGGGAAGACCCTGAAGCCACCGAGCGTCCGCCGCTGTGGGAGAGCTTCAAGGCGGCCTTGCCGGCCCTGTTTGCCCCGGTCATCATCCTGGGTGGTCTGCGGTCCGGTTTGTTCACACCGACAGAAGCGGCCGTGGTGGCGGTAACCTACGGCGTAATTGTAGGTAGCCTTATCTACCGCAATCTCAGTTTCAAGGACCTGTTTGAGCTGATTACAGAAGCGGCGGTAACCTCAGGCGTCGTCATGTTGATTATCGCGCTGGCCGGTATTTTTGCCTGGGCAGGTACCACCCTGGGTACCTTCCAGCATTTGGCCGAGGGCATGCTGTCATTATCTGATAACGGCTGGGTATTGTTGGGGCTGGTGATGTTGCTGGTGCTCTTTGCCGGCATGTTGCTGGATGCCGTTTCAATCTACCTGATTCTGATCCCGATCCTGTTGCCATTGATGAATCACTTTGGCTGGAATCCGGTCTGGTTCGGTATCCTGTTGGCAATGAATATTGCTATTGGCCAGTTCACACCTCCGGTGGCGGTGAACCTGATGGTAACCACGCGGATAGCCAATATCCGCCTTGAGCACACGCTGGGATGGGCTTTGGTGTTCATTGCGGCCATGGCGACCAGTCTATTGTTGGTCATGCTGGTACCCGGTATCGCGCTCTGGCTTCCCGACAAGCTGGGCTACGTGGTCGGCAACTGGTAATACGCGCTATAACAGGGGCCTTCGGGCCCCTGTTCTTCATCCCGTCTCTAAGACGAACATCATATCTACTACTAAAGAGCCATATTCTCGCGCCCAAGGCACTATACTCTGGAATCGAGCAGCCTAGCTAAGATTGATAGCGTCAATCGTTACTGCTCGCCGAGCAAGATGCGAATAACAACAAGAGGCTAAGAATATGATCTACGCACAGCCAGGACAGGCGGATTCCATCGTTTCTCTGAAGCCACGTTACGGCAACTTCATTGGTGGTGAATGGACCGCTCCGGTTAAAGGCGAATACTTCCAGAACGTATCTCCGGTAACCGGCGAAGCCTTCTGTGAAATCCCGCGCTCTACAGCGGAAGATATCGAGCTGGCGCTGGACGCTGCTCACGCTGCCAAAGATGCCTGGGCTCGCACCTCTGTCGCCGAACGTTCCAATATCCTGCTGAAAATTGCAGACCGTCTGGAAGCGAATCTCGAAAAAATAGCGGTTGCTGAAACTTGGGACAACGGTAAAGCCGTTCGTGAAACTCTGGCGGCTGATGTTCCGCTGGCGGTTGATCACTTCCGTTACTTCGCTGGTTGCATCCGTGCTCAGGAAGGTTCCATCGGTGAGATCGACGAAAACACTGTCGCTTACCACTTCCACGAGCCTCTGGGCGTTGTTGGCCAGATCATCCCGTGGAACTTCCCGCTGTTGATGGCAGCCTGGAAAATCGCGCCGGCACTGGCCGCTGGTAACTGCATCGTGCTGAAGCCGGCCGAGCAGACTCCCTGGTCAATCCTGGTTCTGATTGAAGCGATCGAAGATCTGCTGCCGAAGGGTACACTGAACATCGTAAACGGCTTCGGTGCTGAAGCGGGTCAGGCGCTGGCCACCAGCACGCGTATCGCCAAGATCGCGTTCACCGGTTCTACCCCGGTCGGCTCCCACATCCTGAAATGTGCAGCCGAAAACATCATCCCGTCTACCGTTGAGTTGGGCGGCAAGTCTCCGAACATCTACTTCGAAGACGTTATGGATCATGAAGATGCCTTCATCGACAAGTGTGTCGAAGGTACGGTTCTGGCGTTCTTCAACCAGGGTGAGGTCTGCACCTGCCCGTCTCGTCTGCTGGTTCAGGAAAGCATCTACGATCAGTTCATCGAGCGTGTTATCGATCGCATCAAGAAGATCAAGCGTGGCAACCCGCTGGATTCTGAAACCATGGTCGGTGCTCAGGCATCTCAGGAACAGTTCGACAAGATCCTGGGTTACTTCGACATCGGTCGTGCCGAAGGCGCTGAAGTGCTGATCGGTGGTGACAAAGAGCAGCTGGAAGGCGGTCTGGGTACCGGCTACTACATCCAGCCGACTCTGCTGAAAGGCACCAACGACATGCGTGTGTTCCAGGAAGAGATCTTTGGCCCGGTTGTCTCTGTTACAACCTTCAAAGACGAAGCTGAAGCACTGGCAATCGCCAACGACACCGAGTTCGGTCTGGGCGCAGGTGTATGGAGCCGCGACATGAACCGTTCTTACCGCATGGGTCGTGGTATCCAGGCCGGTCGTGTATGGACTAACTGCTACCACCAGTACCCGGCACACGCTGCCTTCGGTGGTTACAAGAAGTCTGGTGTAGGCCGTGAAACGCACAAAATGATGCTCGACCACTACCAGCAGACCAAGAACATGCTGGTGAGCTACGACATCAACCCGCTGGGCTTCTTCTAAGCCGGCATTTCTCCGAAGCTCTCGCACATGGACGTGCACACCATGGCTGCCCGCCCCGGCAGCCTTCGCTCTGCAGTACATCTTTAACGGCCTACGGGCCGTTTTTTTATGTCTGGTGGCCGTGTTGTGGCAGCCAGCCAGGGTAGGGCGGAAGTGTCGCTATACCAAATCAGCCCTCAATTCGTTCCAAAGTACCATATTGGGGCAGGGGCAGGTTGCCTACCATCAAGGTGTCTAAAGTGACAAATCGATAACAACAAGAGGATCACATCATGTGGACTAAACCTGCTTACACTGACCTGCGCATCGGCTTCGAAGTTACCATGTACTTCGCAAACCGCTAAGCGTACCGGGCAGCCTCAAGGGGCTGCCCTTTCTTTTGCCTTTCGGCAATCCTACCCCCAGCGGAACATACAATAATGAAAATACAGATTTTAGGCTCAGCGGCCGGGGGCGGCTTTCCGCAGTGGAACTGCAACTGCGACAACTGCAAAGGCCTGCGCAACGGCACCCTCAACGCCAAGGCCCGTACCCAATCCTCCATCGCGGCCAGCCTCAACGGACGTGACTGGATCCTGTTTAACGCCTCACCGGACATCCGTGCTCAGCTGGAAAGCTTCGAGCCCCTGCAACCCAAGCAGGGTAAACGTGATACCGGTATTGCGGCGGTCGTTTTGATGGACAGTCAGATCGACCACACCACCGGCCTGCTGATGCTGCGCGAAGGCTGCCCGCATCAGGTCTACTGCACCGACATGGTCAAGCAGGATCTGAGCACCGGTTTCCCTGTCTTCAACATGCTGGAGCACTGGAACGGTGGCCTGGTGTGGAATCAGATCCCCAGCACCGACACCTACAACGAATTTACCATCCCGGAAGTGCCCGGCATTACCCTGACCGCCGTACCGCTGCGCTCCAGTGCGCCGCCGTACTCGCCGCACCGCAACGATCCGCATCCGGGCGATAACATCGGCATGCTGCTGAAGGATGACGCCACCGGTCGTTCCATCTTCTATGCACCGGGTCTGGGTCAGATCGAAGAGCATCTGCGCCCGATTATGGAAGACGCGGACTGCCTGCTGGTGGATGGCACTCTTTGGCGTGAAGACGAAATGATCCACGCCGGTGTCGGTGACAAGCTGGGCGTGCACATGGGTCATCTTCCCCAATCCGGTGAGAACGGCATGATCGCTTACCTGGATACGCTGGATAAGCCACGCAAGGTGCTGATCCACATTAACAACACCAACCCGATCCTGATCGAAGACTCACCCGAGCGGGGTGTTCTGGCCGAGCATGGTATCGAAGTGGCCTTTGACGGCATGAGCATCGAACTCTGAGGAGAGCATCATGAGTAACACCGAACCGATGAGCCGCAGTGAATTCGAACAGGCCCTGCGCGCCAAAGGCGATCTCTACCACATTCATCATCCGTATCATGTGGCCATGTATGCCGGTGAATCCACGCCGGAGCAGATCCGTGGCTGGGTCGCCAACCGTTTCTACTATCAGGTGAACATCCCGCTCAAGGATGCCGCCATTCTGGCCAACTGCCCGCACCGTGACGTGCGTCGTCAGTGGTTGCAGCGCATCATGGATCATGACGGGTACGATGGTGCCGTCGGTGGTATCGAAGCCTGGTTGCAGCTGGGTGAAGCCGTGGGCCTCACACGCGAAGAGATCCTGTCCCACGAGCATGTGCTGCCGGGCGTACGCTTTGCCGTGGATGCCTATGTGAACTTCGCCCGCCGTGCCACCTGGCAGGAAGCGGCCAGCTCCTCGCTGACCGAGCTGTTTGCGCCGCATATTCACCAGTCCCGTCTGGATACCTGGCCCACGCACTATCCGTGGATCAAGGAAGAGGGTTACCAGTACTTCCGTAACCGCCTCACTGAAGCACGCCGCGATGTGGAGCATGGCCTGCAGATCACGCTGGACCATTACACCACCCGTGCCGAGCAGGAGCGTATGCTGGAGATCCTCCAGTTCAAGCTGGATGTGCTTTGGAGTATGCTCGATGCCATGACCATGGCGTACGAACTGGAGCGCCCGCCGTTCCATACCGTGACGCAGGAGAAGGTGTACCATCGAGGACTGTTCAATGACTAAACCGGCGCTGGACCAGACACCCCAGCTGAATGCCATGTTCCGCTTCCAGTGGGAAGACGCGCAGAACTGCCATGTGTTGCTGTACCCGGAAGGGATGATCAAGCTGAACGACAGCGCCGGTGCCATCCTCAGTGAAGTGAATGGCGAGCAGGACTGTGCCGCTATCATTCAGGCACTGGAAACCCGCTTCCCCGAGGCCGGTGAACTGGGGCCGGATGTGCTGGAGTTTCTGGCCATCGCCCATGAGCAGAATTGGATCGGTTATGTCTGAGCTCAAGTCTGAACAATCCTCTGCCCCACCGCCCCAGCACCAGAGCCAACCGCTCTGGCTGCTGGCCGAGCTGACCTACAAATGCCCGCTGCAGTGTCCCTACTGCAGCAACCCACTGGATTTTGCTGCCCACGGCGAAGAACTCACTACTGACGAATGGATCGAGGTGTTCCGTCAGGCGCGCAAGATGGGCGCCGCACAGCTGGGCTTCTCCGGTGGCGAGCCGCTGGTACGCCGGGATCTGGAACAGCTGATCGCCGAAGGGCGCAAGCTAGGCTATTACACCAACCTGATTACCTCCGGCATCGGCTTGAACGCGGACCGTATTGCTGCCTTCCGTGAAGCAGGGCTGGATCATATCCAGATCAGCTTCCAGGCCTCGGACGAAACGGTCAACAATATGCTGGCCGGCTCCGACAAGGCGTTCCAGCAGAAGCTGAAAATGGCCCGCGAAGTCAAAGCCCAGGGCTATCCCATGGTGCTCAACTTCGTCACCCACAAGCACAACATCGACCGGATCGACCGCATCATCGAGCTGTGCGTGGAGCTGGAAGCGGACTTTGTCGAACT
>NZ_FTMN01000003.1 GCF_900155945.1 Marinobacterium stanieri | reverse complement strand
GAAACTCAGATAAAGACTATCACCAAACAGATCGATGAAGCCGTTATGCAGGTCAAGCATTGGCGTACCAAAACCGAGATCCTGACCAGCGTGCCTGGTGTCGGTAAAGTCCTCGCGTACACCTTGCTCAGCGAGCTTCCGGAGCTCGGTAAGCTCAACCGTAAAGAGATCGCCGCACTCGTCGGTGTCGCACCCATGAACCGAGAAAGCGGCACCTGGAATGGCAAACGGCGTATTCGCGGAGGCCGTCACCGTATCCGCACGGTCATGTTCATGGCGATGCTGTCATCCATCCAATGTAACCCCGTCTTCAAGCGCTTTTATGAACACCTGAAGTCTGAGGGTAAGCTGCCCAAAGTGGCGATCATCGCCTGCATGCGCAAGCTCATTGTAGTGCTAAATACCATGCTCAAAAACGAAGAGCTTTGGCGTCATAAAACAGCCTGATTATTTATGCTGGACACCACAGTCACTGGTGAGTCGGTACCGCATTGATCGATTGTTCTGCACCAGAAGCTCGGGTGTATACGAGCAGCGTCAGCTGTCTTCGCTGCAAAGCCGCTTTCCACACCTGAATGCGTCTATCCGTGATGGTTACACTCTATTTGATCAAAGCCAATTAACCGAGATTGTTGATCCCTTTCCCGTCAGTTTTTCGGCCTTCAGACGTAGGGTCGAGAAAGCGCTGGATATCCCTCAGCCCTTGCCGCCTGTAATGGACCTGCCGCCTGCACTGAAGATTGAGGCAAGAGGTGAGCAGCTTTCAAGGTCAGCCGGGTATCATAATGACACCTGGTTTACAGGCGGGGAGCAGGCAGCACAGTCTCATCTGGAACGCTATTTCAGTTCGTTGCTGCCCTCAACGTACAAACAGGTTCGCAATGAACTGGATGGTCTTGAGAACGGTACCCGTTTTTCACCCTGGCTGGCACAGGGCAGCCTCTCTCCACGGCGAATCATGCAGCAGCTTAAACAGTATGAAGCACGCCAAGGTGCTAATGAGTCAACCTATTGGATTTTCTTCGAGTTGCTGTGGCGCGAGTACTTTCAGTGGTATGCGCATCATCATGGCGTCAGGCTGTACCACTTGAAGGGTATTCAAGGGCGCTCACCACTGACCAGCTTCTACCCCCAGCGTTTCAAGTCCTGGTGTGAAGGGACCACGCCCTGGCCACTGGTAAATGCCTGCATGCGACAGCTAAAGCAGGCAGGCTGGATGTCCAACCGGGGGCGTCAGGTTGTTGCCAGTTGCCTGGTTAATGAACTGGCATTGGACTGGCGGTATGGTGCGGCCTGGTTTGAGCAGGAATTGCTGGATTATGACTCCGCCAGCAACTGGGGCAACTGGCAGTATCTGGCAGGCGTAGGGGCAGACCCGCGCGGGAAACGGCGTTTCGATATTGCCAAGCAAACCCGTCAATACGACCCTGATGGTCGTTTCATAGAGAGCTGGCAGGGTAATGAGCAGACCTTGGCACTGGATCATGTAGATGCATCCGACTGGCCTATACCGCCTCGGCATTAGTTTCCGGCGTATTTGGATATCGTTTTTTTTGATAGCCGGGCTCGCGTTGATTCGCGTTTTTGATGAAGATAAGGGCTTGGCTGAATGAAGGGACTCGCGTGATGAAAAAACTGGCTGTCGTATTGCTAATCGGCTTGGTTGCTGTTGGCTATCTGGAGCGGAATACAGGGCTTGGAGACCTCTTTGGCAGCGAGCCGGTTTCTGTGGGTGCCAGTGCTTCTGACGCTATCGCCGAGGCGTTTCAGACACGGCAAAGTGATGTTCAGGTACAAGGCGAGGGCACTGTGGTTCACCTTTTACCCGATGACACCCGGGGCAGTCAGCATCAGAAATTTATTCTGGAACTGGCATCCGGCCAGACCTTGCTGATATCTCACAATATTGATCTGGCACCGCGCATAAATGCACTGCGAAAGGGCGACCGTGTTCAGTTTTATGGTGAATACGAGTGGAACCCGAAAGGCGGTGTCGTGCATTGGACGCACCATGACCCGGCCGGTCGCCATGCCCATGGCTGGCTTAAGCATCAAGGTGTCACTTACCAGTAAAGACAGGCCAGATGATCAGTCGCCGACTGAATGACTGTGGGTGTCACTTTTGTTCTAGTCTTTCATCATTCAGGTTGCGATGATCTCGGACCCGATAATTTGAATTTCTGGACAGAAAGGATCTCAGTATGAGCTACCCGATCAATGGTGCCTGTCAGTGTGATGGTGTGACATACCAGCTACTATCTGAACCTCAGATGGTTGTTGCCTGCCACTGTAAGGAGTGTCAAAAACTCTCCACCAGTGCATTCAGCATTACCGCCATGGTCAATGCCGACCAAGTGAAATTTGAAGGAGAAATGGCTGATTGGAGCCGCCCGGCGGATAGTGGCAATATTAGTGCCGCAAAATTCTGCCCCGGCTGCGGCAACCGTATCTATCATTACAATCCGGCAGAACCCGACAAAATCAAATTGAAGCCATCAAATCTGTCGGATACCAGTATTATTAAACCGGTTGCCCATGTCTGGGTAAGTGAGAAGCAGGACTGGTATACCATCCCTGAAGGGGTCAGGGTATTTGATAAGCAGCCCTGATAGGTTGAGCTGTTAGTGCTATGTTCAGCGTTGGCGGCCTAGTCTTGATGGATATATTTGGCAGGAGGCACTTTAGTGGCTGTTCTACGTTTTTTGGGTAATGTGCTTTGGTTCGTGCTGGGCGGGCTTGTAATGGGGCTGGCCTGGTGGCTGGCAGGATTGCTGGCAGCGATTACAATTGTGGGCCTTCCTTGGGCGCGCTCCTGTTTCGTGCTGGGCAGTTTTTCCTTTTTACCCTTTGGTCGAGAAGCCGTCAGCCGTAAAGCCCTGACAGGCGAGGATGATCTTGGCACCGGTACCATTGGGCTGCTTGGTAATATCATCTGGTTTATCTTTGCCGGTGTCTGGTTGGCAATAGGCCATTTGATGTCGGCTGTTGCCTGCTTTATTACAATTGTCGGCATACCCTTTGGTATCCAGCATTTAAAGCTGGCGCTGATTGCACTATCGCCAGTAGGGCAGACCGTTGTAGACAGTGACCGCCTGCGCTGGGACTGATCTGTCACGCTTGCGGTAGGCAGGCCAGGGTGTGTCGGCCCTGGTCTGCCGGTTTCAGGACTGTTGTTTCAAAACAGCCCGATCTTTTCCTCTTTCTTTAGCCGTATACAGTGCCTGGTCGGCAGTATCCAGCCAGGCATCAGCCTTAACGGGGTTCTGCGTGTGTGCAATCCCGATGCTCACGGTACAGGAAAATGTTTGCTGGTTTTCCAGCGTAAACAGGTGACTGGAAAAGCCGGTCATAATTCGCTGTGCCACCAGTTCGACTGCGCGTGGATGGGTGCCTTCCAGCAAGATCGCGAATTCCTCGCCGCCATAGCGAAATGCCAGGTCCTGCTCGCGGATACACTGTTTCATGGTGAGAGCCAGTTGCTGTATCACCTGGTCACCCCTGGCGTGGCCATGGGTATCGTTGACCTGTTTGAAGTTGTCGATATCCAGAAACAGCAGGGCGCGTTGTTTTTCACCACTGGCAGCACGTTCGAGATGGTGGTTAAAACTGGCACGGTTACCCAACCCGGTTAACGCATCTGTTTCACTTAACTTCTGCAGCTGCTGGCGAGAGCGTTTTTGCTCTGAGCCCCACAGGTAGAGGCCAATGCTGATAAACAACATGCCGATGGGGGAGGCTACATTTTCAATGGCTTGGGAGACTGCGCCTTCTTCAAGTAAAAACTCATCTTCTACGTCTTCCAGGGCACCCAGTGCCATACACGTAAACCCAAGATACAGCATCCAGAACACACTTCGTGTCAGCTTTATCCGATGTAGCAGAACAACCCAAATACAGAGCAATATGGAGATGATTGCTTCGCTATAGACGTCTTGAAGGATAACTTCGTCCCAAGAACGAAAGGGTGGTTCAAGCGAAAGGGTGCTTAGGCCTGACGCCACCAAGATAAACAATACCAGTGTGTACCAGTGCCGCATAAACTCGATCTCGACTGAAATGAGCTGATTTCATTGGGAGTCGCAGTTGATCTTAACCTATTAGCGTGAGGGTGCGGTGATTTTGAGGGGGTGAATTGAAAAGGGAATTAAACCAGCTGCAAAGTGCGTGTAATCAGTGATGGTTGAGTAGTTAGTCGAGGGGTTACCAGGCTGGATTGAAAAGCACCTATGTGGTGCTCATGCAGGTGCCAGTTTGTATCGCCTGCGGCAAGGCCTGCATAATCAATTGTGCTGAGAGGCGTGTTTAGCTGTCTGTCACGTGGGAGGGCTTTATAGACGGCTTCCTTGGCACACCAAAGGCGATAGAAATAATCGTGCTGCTTACTAGAGTCAGGAGGTAGCTTATGCAGCTCTGATAAGGTCATGAACTCCGCGGCCAGTGCTTTGAGGTTATTTCGTTTTGCGCGGTATTCAATGTCCAGGCCAACAGGGGACTCGCTGAGAGCAAATCCGATGAGCTGCCGGCTATGGCTCAGACTGATATAAACGGAGACAGGCAAATTGGCAATTTCCGGTTTGGCGTGTGGCCGGTCCTGGATTATCCAGCTGTCGGGAGGCTTTGAGTAGACTTGGCTCAATGCAGTGCAGATCAGAAGCCGGCTGAATAGATATTCTTGGCGGCGCTTGTCGGTTCGCAGTGTGAGAAAGTGGCGTTGCTGGGCTTCAGGCAGGCGGGCAAGGCAGGACTGTTGCTGTGTGATAGACAGCTGTTCGGCTCTGGTATACCAGAGCCGAACACTAAGGACTGAATCAGTGTGCAATCTTGACTACTTTGCCTGTCAGGGCGACGCCTGCCATGATATTGCCGGCATGGCACTCGAACTCGGTATTGCTGCTGACCTTGTTCTTTTTGTAATAGCTGGCAATGTTGATTACAGCATTACCGCCTTCTCGAATAGCGCGATCCTGCAGTGACAGCAAGGCAGATAGCATTACCCAGCGGCAGGCTTCTTCATCGCTTTTATTGAACGCATTGGTCTTTTTGTTGGTAGAAAACTGCCCAAAAGAGTTCAGAACCTTGGGGTGGTTCTGGCTGCCAAAATAGAACTTGATGTTAGGGTCCAGACGTTCCTGGTAATCGGGTGATTGCATTGCGTCTTCGATGGACATCATGTGCGTCGTGTCGCGGCTGAAGGCACTGGGTGATAGAAACATCAGAAAAACCGACAGGCAGGCTGCGATCAATTTCACAATAGGCTCCTTGTGTTATAAAAAAATCCTGAGAAGTCGGCGAATTATAGGTAGACTTGCCGCGGGGAGTAAACCGCTTTCTCTATTGCATCGGTGAAACGAGACGGTAGAATTCCCTGTCCCTTAAAAGGGACATTGTTTCAAGACTAGGATGGTTGGCCTGCTTGGTTTTGAGTATCGAGCAGGCAGGAGTAGGGACGTTGTCAGGTTTCAGAATACAGTCATGGAATGCGGTTGCGCCGGGTCTGAATTGCCCCGAAGATTGGCGTAACTGGTTGCAGGCACCTTACCTGCTTGACACTCAGCTAGCCAAAATTCCGCTCAAACAGATACCACCCCTGCTGCGTAGACGTTTTACCGAGCTCGGCCGATGTGCTGCGGGAGCGGCTTTGCCGTTGCTGGAAGATATCGACTCAATACCGAGTGTTTTTGCTTCACGCCATGGGGACACGCCTCTCACCCTGTCACTGCTTGAAGGTATCGCCGCGCAGCAACCCATGTCACCGACCGGCTTCAGTCTTGCTGTGCATAATGCTGTCAGTGGGCTGTTGTCAATTGCGCGGAAGGATGTCAGCGAAGTCACGGCCATTGCTGCCAGCGAACAGTTGATTGCCCATGCCTTAATGGAAGCTATGACTCAGCTTCAGGAGCATGAGCGGGTGCTCTGCCTGATTTATGATGTGCCCCTGCCTGAGCTATACCAGCCTTATGTCACCACCGAGCCTTTTCCCTTCGCCTTGGCCATGATTCTGAGCCGCGGCACCGGGGAGTGTTTTCAGTTGGCGCAACAGCAGTCAGCTGTACATGCAGAAGTCAGTGAGCTGATGGCCATGATGAAATGCCTTTGTGGGCTGGAGGAACAGGTTTGCTTCAGCGGTACACGGGGCAGCCACTGGCAGCTGTGTAAAGCTGATCCTGAGCAGGTGTAGCGATGGTGCTGGGTCATTTGAATCATCTTTGGCGCTGGTGTGGTACCGCCTTCAGCTTCCTGGTGTTTGGTATTGGCGGGTTGCTGTTGCCCTTGTTTATGGTTCCGATCTTCTATTGCCTGCCGGGGAGTGCCGAGCAGCGGGAGCGCAGGGGGCAGCGTGTCATTCATTGTGCCTTTCGGTTTTATATCGGCATGATGAAAACACTGGGTGTACTTAGTTACGAAGTGGAAGGGATTGATAAACTGCGTGATGCGCGCCTGATTTTGGCGAATCATCCATCCCTGATCGATGTGATTTTTCTGATCGCTCTGGTCCCGAATGCCAATTGTGTGGTGAAAGGGAAGTTGATTCGCAACCCGTTCACCCGAGGGCCTATACGCTGTGCGGGATATATCATCAATGAAGACAGCGACAAGGTGATTGATGCAGCGGCAGATGCCTTTGGCAAAGGGCATGCGCTGATCATCTTTCCTGAAGGAACGCGAACGACACCGGGTGAGCCTCTTAAACTTAAGCGCGGTGCGGCAAATGTCGCGATTCGTGCCGGGGCAGACATCACGCCGGTTTTGATTTCCTGCAGTCCTTCTACGCTAACCAAGCAGGATCGCTGGTATCAGGTCCCTGCACGAAAAGTACATATGCGCATCCAGGTTAATGATGGCTTGCCTATTGCTCCCTACCTGGAGTCCAGCGCCCCCTCTATTGCGGCCAGGCAACTGACAGCCGACCTGGCTGATTATTTTGATAAGGAGTTACGTGTTTATGAGTAACCTGCATCTGGATGTAAAGCAGATGATTATCGAAGCGCTCGATCTGGAAGATATCGAGGCTGATGATATTAGCGACAGCGATCCGTTGTTTGTTGATGGTTTGGGCCTGGATTCGATTGATGCCCTGGAGATCGGTTTGGCCTTGCAGAAACGCTACGGCATTAAGCTGAAAGCGGATTCTGATGAAACCCGCCAACATTTTGCCAGTGTGAATGCGTTGGTCGCCCTGATTCAATCTCAAGCTGAAAAATAAGAGAACCCCATGTCTGACCAGGAAGAAACCTATCAGAAAATCATCCAGGTTTTGGAAGACCTGTTCGAAATTGACCCTGCGGATATACACCCTCAGGCTCACCTCTATCAGGATTTGGACATCGACAGTATCGATGCAGTGGATTTGGTGGTTGAGCTGAAGAAAATGACGGGCAAAAAAATCAAGCCTGAAGATTTTAAATCCGTACGCACCGTGCAGGATGTTGTGACTGAAGTAGAGAAGTTACTCGGTCAGGACTGATGCCGATCCGTATTCTGGTGACCTTGCTGACGCTGAGTTATCCCTTTGCGGTGTACTGGGGATTGCAGCATTTTGACGCCTTGTCGCTGCTACCCGTACTGCTGTTGATGCTGCTGCTGCGGTGGCAGGGGGAGCGGCAAGTACGCGACCGTATGGTCATCATTGTCAGTGCTCTGGGTGTGCTGGTGGTGACGCTGCTTTGGGATGCTCAGCTCGGGCTCAAATTCTATCCGGTGTTGGTGAATCTCGGCTTACTGGTTGTGTTTGCCAGTAGCCTGTTTGCGTCACAAACCGTCATTGAGCGTCTGGCACGGATTTCGGAGCCGGATCTGCCACCTGCTGGAGTGGCATATACGCGTAAGGTTACCCAGGCATGGTGTGTATTTTTCGTGGTCAATGGAAGCGTTTCAATGGCGACATTGCTATGGGCATCGGAAGCGACCTGGATGCTGTATAACGGACTGATCGCCTACCTGTTGATTGGCGCCATGCTGGGGGCTGAATGGCTGATTCGCCAGCGTGTCAGGAGTGGACAATGAAGGGGTTAATCCCTCTGTGTGATTGGCTCAACCAGGCACCGGCACACCCTGTGGCAATAAGTCACGACGGGCCTGTAGGTCATGACGCCTTTACGCAGCAGGTCGCCCGATGTTACTGGCAGCTGTCATCAGCCAAGCCCGGTCAGCGCTGGGCCGTGTACCATGCCGATACACTTGTGTTTCTGGCCTGGGTTCTGGCTTTGTGGCAGCGTGGTTGTACCGTGTGTGTGCCTGGTGATAATCGCCCCGGTACTAACCAGCGTTTGAGCACCAGGGTTTCAGGTTTTGTTGGTGATTACCCGGTCGAACTGTCGAGTGTTGATCATGCGAGCAACGAGATAGTGTCAATACCGGAGTGGCGGGCGTTGGATACAGGCTTTCCGGCGCTTGAAATCTATACTTCAGGTTCCACTGGTGAGCCCAAGCCGGTTCAGAAAACCTTTACCCAGTTACAGAGTGAGTTGGAGGCGCTTGAAGCGCTTTGGCCGGATCACCATGACGCAGTAATCGTCACAACCGTTACCCATCAACACCTGTATGGTCTGACATTTAGGCTTTTCTGGCCATTATGTCGGGGGCAGCTGTTTGAAAGCAGCCAGTGCCAGTTCAGTGAAGAGATATTTCAGCGGGCGCATCAGTATGCCCATTTCTCACTGGTATCCACCCCGTCTCACTTGAGTCGTTTCAATCCGGTGTTGGATTGGGATGAAGTAGAGCCGAGGTGTGTTGCGGTTGTATCTTCGGCAGCACCTTTGATGCGTGAAGACAGTTTGGCGGTTGCTGCACTTTTGCATGCGCCAGTGCGTGAAATCTATGGAAGTTCTGAAACGGGTGCCCTGGCCTGGCGTATACAAGGTGACAGGGAGGAATCCCCCTGGCAGCTGTTGCCAGGTGTTCAAGGTGAGCTTACCGCCGATGCAACGTTGAAAATCAGTGCACCTCAGGTGACAGATGGCTGCCAGACGTTGTCCGACCGTGTGGTCATGGCTACAGACGGGCGATTCAGGTTGCTAGGCCGAACAGATCGAATTGCAAAAATCGAGGGCAAGCGCGTATCGCTGGTTGAAATAGAGCAGCAGGCTGAACAGTTGCCGTTGATTAAACTGGCGCGCTCACTGGTTTTAAGCGGGCGGCGCACCGAGGTTGGGCTGGTTGCCGAGTTGACTGACGAGGGCAACAGGACACTGCAGTCGGACGGAAAAAGGGCACTGGTGCAACAACTGAAGGCAGCGCTGAGCCGATGCTTTGAGCCGGTTGTTCTGCCTCGACGTTGGCGCTTTGTGTCCCATATGCCTTATAACGCGCAAGGAAAAATTACGGTGGAGTCGTTGAAAACTTTGTTTCAAGCGGACAGTACCAAATGGCCGAGTATCCTCAGTCAAACGGCTGAAGCTGCAAGTGCAGAGCTGATGCTTCATGTTCCGGCATCTCTGATCTATTTTGATGGCCACTTTGCGGGTAATCCCATTTTGCCGGGTATTACACAAGTGCATTGGGCGGCGCATTACGGCCGTGAGTTACTGGGTGTTGATGGTGTGTTTTGTCGCCTGGAGGCAGCCAAGTTTCAGCAGGTCATTTTCCCTGAATCTCAGGTCAGGCTGGAGCTTGAGTATCAAGCGGAGAAAAACAAGCTCGTCTTCCGCTATGTGTCGGACAAAGGAGGCCATTCCAGTGGACGTATCTGCTTCAGCTGAGGGTGCTTTCAACGTCGCCATTGTGATTCCGGTGTACAACCATGAAGGCGCAATAGGTCCGACCCTGGCCAGTGTGCTGACCTATGGTTATCCGGTACTGCTGGTTGATGATGGCAGTGACCCTGTGTGCCGAGATGTGCTGATCGAACTGGAACGCCAGTATGGCGATGAAGTGCAACTGATACGGTTGGAACAGAATGGCGGCAAGGGGGCAGCCGTAAAAGCAGGCCTGCGCCACCTGCTGGCGATGGGCTATAGCCATGGCATTCAGGTAGATGCTGATGGTCAGCACGATTTAACGGACTTGCCAACACTGGTCGCAACTGCCCGTCGTGAGCCTGATGCTTTGGTGACAGGTTACCCGAAATACGATGATTCGGTGCCGGCATTACGTTACTACGCCCGCTATCTGACGCATGTCTGGGTTTGGATTAATACACTGTCCTTTCGTATCAAGGACACCATGTGTGGGTTTAGGGTTTACCCTTTGGAGCAAGTTGTGTCCTTGCTGGATAGAGAGCCCTGCGGCAACCGTATGGATTTCGATACTGAGGTCATTGTGCGTTGGGCCTGGCGTGGTCTGCCAGTAGAGAATCTGCCCACCCGTGTTCACTACCCGATTGACGGTGTATCTCACTTCAATGCGGTTAAAGACAACGTGTTGATCTCGTTGATGCACGCTCGTCTGTTTTTCGGCATGTTGCTGCGTTTTCCGGTTATTCTGAGGAATCGATTCCGTGGCTGAGACGGGTAAACACTGGGCGGGTGTAGGCGAGGCCGGCACACTACTTGGCATGAAAAGCCTGTTACTGGCGTATAGAGTATTTGGCCGGACCGGCTTTCGCATCTTTCTGTTGCCGGTCATGACGTACTTTTACCTGACCCGTGCGGAATCCCGACAGGCATCTCGTGATTATCTGGACCGTATCAAGCCGCTTCTGGCTGAACCTGAACGGAAAGGGCTGACTCCTTTCAGGCACTTCTGGTGTTTTGGTGAGATTCTGCTCGATAAACTGTTGGTGTGGATGGGCCATATACGTCATGAGGATGTGGTATTCGAAACCCCGGATGCCTTTGCCGCTGTCGATACCAATCGGCGTGGTGGCGTTATTATCGTCTCACACCTGGGTAATACCGAAGTCTGCAGCGCGTTGGCCCATCAGCTACCGGACGTAGCCATTACCATGTTGGTGCATACCAAGCACGCGGAAAAATTTAACCGCCTGATGAAACAGACCAACAGCAATGCTGCCATTAATCTGATGCAGGTAACGGATATGACGCCAGCCACGGCAATGTTGCTGTCGGAACGTGTTGAGGCGGGCGAGTATATTGTCATTGCGGGTGACCGGACGCCGGTTAACGGAGGAGGTAGGACAGCCTGCGTGGATTTTCTGGGCGCCAAGGCCGAGTTTCCTCAGGGCGCTTTCATTTTGGCCAGTTTGCTGCGGTGTCCAGTTTATCTGATGTTCTGTCTCAAACAATCGGAACGCTACCACCTGTATCTGGAAAGTTTCAGCCAGCAGTTGAGCTGGCCTCGCAAGGAGCGTAACCAGGGGCTGCAAAGCGCGGTTCAACGTTATGCTGATCGCCTCGCCGTCTATTGCCACAAGGCTCCACTGCAGTGGTTCAATTTTTTCCCTTTCTGGTTGAGTGATGAAAAAGCTGATAAAGCTGAGTCCTCACCGCCGCAGACGCCTTCATGATCAGGAATACCCATGGTTAAAGCTGAAGTTGAACTTGAGATTCCATTTCACGATGTGGATGTGATGCGTATTGCCTGGCATGGTCATTACGCCAAATATCTGGAAATTGCACGTTGTGCGCTGCTGGAGCAGATTGATTACAACGTGCCGCAAATGGAGGCTTCGGGCTATGCCTGGCCTGTCATCGACATGCGTATTCGATATGCGCAACCCTTGCATTTTCAACAGCGCATTTGCGTGGAAGCTCAATTGGTTGAGTGGGAAAACCGGCTGAAGGTTGAGTATCAGATCAAGGATGCTAATACAGGACGGCGTTTGACCAAAGCCTATACAGTACAGGTTGCCGTGGATACCGGTAGCGGTGAGATGCTCTATGCCTCACCTCCGGTATTGTTGAGCAAGCTGGGGCTGGAGCCATGATCCGTTTGCTATGCCTGATTTTGTCTCTGCATGCGCCCTCTGTACTTGCAGACACAACTTCACCCTCATCTGCTGTATATGCGGAGATCAGTGCACTGATGGATTCCCATTCCTCACTGCAGGGACGCTTTGATCAGGTGAAATATCTGGCAGCGCTTGAAGCTGAAATTAGCTCCTCGGGTCGCTTTGAATACGAGCATGATAAGGCGATTCGCTGGCATACCCGGGAACCCATTGAAAATTTGCTGACATTGACATCACGCGGCATTCTCAGTGAGCAGGATGGGAAAGTACTGTCCAGGCTGGATGCCCAGAGTAATCCAATAGTCAGTTTGTTCAGTGATATTTTTTTTGGAGTCATGACGGCCGATTGGCAGCGGCTTGAACACCATTTCGAAATGGAATCCTGGGTGGCGGGTGCAAACTGGCACGCGGTTCTGACACCCAGAGCGCATGAAGTGGAATCCATCGTGTCACGGGTTGAGCTCCAGGGTGATCGCTATCTGCGTGAGATTATTCTGCATGAGGCAGGAGGGGACTGGACCCGCATCCGGTTTTCTGAATTGCCACAATGAATGGTCTTTACATCAATCGCCTGGCGGCCGCGATTTGGCTGCTGTTGGTGGCCATACTTCTTTTCAGCGCCTGGCGCCAGGGGCCGGTTGTTGATACCAGCGTCATGGCCCTGCTGCCGGCGGACGAGCAGCAGCCGAATATTAAACGGGCCACGGATCATCAGGCGGATGCCTATGCCAACAGTTTGCTGTTGGTCATACGTGGCCAAACGGCTGCCGAGGCTGCCGAGGGTGCTCGGCACGCTGCTGAGCGTTTGGCTGCCCTCGCGGGCTTGGTCAATCTGACCTGGCATGCACAGGGGGCTGAGGCCCTGGTAGAGGATTTATATCCCTATAGGTTCACGGTGTTGTCTGAAACGGTACGCGAGCGGTTGCAGCAGGAGGGCGGCTCAGCGCAATACCAGCTGGCCCTGCAACGATTGTTTAATCCGGTATCGGGCTTTTCACAGCAACCTCTTGAAGATCCTTTCAGTCTCTTTGTCGATCTGGCGATGGCACAGCAATCGAAGCTGCCTGTTGGTGCGGATCAGGGCCTGTTGCGCCTGATTGCCTCCGAAATGCCTGCTTATCTGGTGCGCCTGGAACTGCTGGATGATCCTTTTAGCATCAGCGTTCAGGCGCGAGTTAATGCAGTGTTAAACCCGCTGCTGGACGAGTTGCAGCAACGTGGACTAAGTGTCTATCGCTCGGGTCTGCTGTTGCATGCGTCTGCAGGAGCCGATCAAGCCCGAGCGGAGATTTCGACCATTGGTCTGGGGTCGATACTGGGTATCCTGCTGTTGATTCTCTGGGCTTTTCGAAGTGTTGTACCGATACTGCACGTCATGATCCCGGTAGCAACGGGTGCTCTGGTGGCCATGGCCGTCACTCTGTTGCTGTTTGGGCGTATTCACATGATCACGATTGCCTTCGGTGCTGGTCTGGTGGGCGTGGCCGTGGACTATGCCATGCATTTTCTCTGTGAGGTGCGTGTTGTTCCTCGGCAACAGGTCATTCGCAGGCTGTTGCCCGGGTTGGTGCTGGGGTTGATGTCCAGCGTGTTGGCTTATGCAGGCCTTGCTCTGGCACCTTTTCCAGGGCTTCGCCAGATGGCAATTTTCTCGGCGGTTGGCCTAGTGGCCGCCTGGTTGACCGTGTTGCTCTGGCTGCCGCTGTTATCTACACGGCGTTCAACCGGGCCGCTACCGGCGGCTGCTACATTGGATCGCTGGCGTATGCAATATCCGTATATCACGCAGTCACCGCGGTTGGCACTGGTGCTGATTGTATTGGGTGTCTGCAGTGCAGCGGTCGTGTTTCAGGGCAGTGCACGGGACCAGGTTGCACTACTGCAAACCTCCTCCGCTGATCTGCTGGCGGAAGATCGTCAGGTGCAAAGCCTGCTTGGCAATGGCAGCAGTACAGCTTTTTTGCTGGTGTCAGGTGACAGCTTTGAACAGGTTTTGCAGACCGAAGAGGGGCTTCAGGCCGCTTTGGGA
This sequence comes from Marinobacterium stanieri, assembly GCF_900155945.1. GTDB lineage: Bacteria > Pseudomonadota > Gammaproteobacteria > Pseudomonadales > Balneatricaceae > Marinobacterium > Marinobacterium stanieri. The sequence continues at coordinate 495,911 of NZ_FTMN01000003.1, read as the reverse complement.
TCATTAATCGCGGATAATCAATTGCAGGGATATAGAGCCTTGTCTCAGGTATTACCTTCCCTGCAACGCCAGGAGCAAAACAGCCAACATGTGCGGGCATTATATGACGCGAAATGGCATTCAATGGCTGATCTGCTGAATCTTTCACAACGGCAACGATCAGCGGCTCTGGAAAGCATGTATGAATCGACACGGGGTCGATTAACGCCTCAGGCCTGGCAGGCAATGACCTTGGGTCAGACCTGGACAGCCAATATTGTCAGCAGTGAACCCGGGGATGTGGCAACTGTGATTCAGCTGCAGGGGCGACTGAGCAGTGAGTTGAAGCAGCAATTGATGGCGCTTGCCGAACCTTTGCCCAATGTGGTGTTCGTCGACAGTCTGGGCAGTATGACCGAGTTGCTCGAGCGCTATCGCGCGGAGATTTCGAATTGGCTGTTGCTGGCGTATGCCTGCGTGCTTGTGCTGTTGGTGTTGCGTTACCGGTTTGCCAGCTGGCGGATACTGTTACCGCCACTGTTGGCATCATTGATCAGTTTTGCCGCATTTCTGCTGCTCCACGACGGTTATAACCTGTTCAATCTGATTGCGTTGATGCTGGTGCTGGGCATTGGATTGGATATGGGAATTTTCCTCAATGAAACCAGGGAGAGCGCACACACCTGGTTGGCCGTGACGCTATCGTCCGCCAGCAGTTTGTTGGCTTTCGGCTTGCTTGCCTTGAGCCAAACCCCCGTTCTTTATCACTTCGGTGTCATCGTTTTGCCCGGCCTGCTACTGACTTGGCTGCTGGCACCGCTTATGCGTGAATTTTCTACAGGAGAAACAGATCATGGCTGATCCACAGGGACGTTATGATGTGATCGTGATTGGTGCAGGCCCGTCGGGATCCGTCGCCGCAACCATACTGGCGAATCAGGGCTATAAGGTGCTGATATTGGAGCAGCAGCATTTTCCCCGTTTTTCCATCGGTGAAAGCCTGTTACCGCAAAGTATGGAGTTTCTCGAACAGGCTGGCATGCTGCAGGCAGTCGTTGAGGCTGGCTTCCAGTACAAGAACGGTGCCGCGTTCTGCCGTGGACAGGAGTATGACTACTTCGATTTTCGGCAAAAATTCTCAACTGGTTGGGGGACGACCTACCAAGTGCAGCGGGCACAGTTTGATAAAACGCTTGCAGATTGTGCTGCCGAGCGGGGTGCCGAGGTGCGGTATGGTCAGACGGTTACGGCGATCCAACAGAGCGCATCCGGTGTCGGTGTGGATGTGGAGCCCGAGGTAGGTCAGCCCTATCAGGCCAAGGCTGAATTTGTACTGGACGGCAGTGGCTTTGGGCGTGTATTGCCGCGCCTCTTGAATCTGGAAAAGGCCTCGCAACTGGGGTCACGTATCGCTCTCTTCACGCATATTGAAGACAACATCAGCGACCGTCGTTTTGATCGCAACAAGATTCTGATTACCGTTCATCCTGAACATGCTGAAATCTGGTACTGGTTGATTCCCTTCAGTGATGGGCGTGCGTCTGTCGGCGTTGTGTTGCCCCGTGAACGGTTTGACGACAGTAACATGGACCGACTGGAAACCCTGCAAGAGTATATCCGTGAAGGCGGTATACTCAGTGACGTATTGAACCAGGCCCATTTTGATACGGCCATCAGGACCCTGGATGGCTACTCCTGTGATGTGGAAAGTCTCTACGGTGACCGTTTTGCCCTGTTGGGCAATGCCGGTGAATTCCTGGACCCCGTTTTTTCATCCGGGGTAACCATCGCGCTCAAATCAGCCACCCTGGCAGCCGCAACCGTGCACCGACAATTACAGGGACAATCCCCGGACTGGGAGCAGGAGTATGCGCAGCCACTTAAAACGGGCATTGATACCTTCAGAGCCTTTGTTGAAGGCTGGTATGACGGTCGCTTGCAGGATGTCATCTTTGCCCACGACAAGAGTGACCCGGTAAAAGCCATGATCAGCTCCATTCTGGCGGGCTATGCCTGGGATACACGTAACCCGTATGTCAGTGAGCCGGCCCGGTTGTCGACATTAGCAGAGCTGTGTCGTTCTTGATGGCGAGGGGATTCACACGACTGCTGATACTGTTCTGTTTGGGCCTGCTGGCAGGGTGCTCGCTGTTTCGGACAGAGCCTGTAGCTGTACCGGCGTTACCCTTATTGGCACCGTTTTTTGGGCCGGATGCAACCCTGTTGAAGCAGCGGGTTGTAATCAATGCCAGAGGCGAAGCCGTCAGTTTCATGCTGGTTAGCCGCTTTGAGTCGCAACGTACGCGGTTGGCGGCATTATTGGCTACGGGTCAGCCGATTATGTTGCTTGAGTATGATGGCGAACAGCTTGAGCAGCAGGTGAAAATACCCGTACAACTGCCGGTTGAGGACATACTGGCAATGATTCAGTTTGCCGAGTGGCCAGAGGCGGCATTGCGGCAGCACTATGGTCGTGGAGCCGGGTGGTCGTTAAGTCTAGAGGCCAAGCGACGTCAGTTGTGGCATCATGGCGCGCTGATTCTGGATCTCACCTTCTCGGGTGAGCACATTCAGGTTACGCATTACCCGGATAGTTATGACGTCAGCATCACCACAATAGAGCGAAAGGATTTACAGCAGTGACCCGGTGTTACTTGAATGCCATGGCCATGGTGAGCGCCATGGGGGATTGCCCACAGGCCGCTTACCGGCAGTTGACCGCGGGTGCTCCTGCACTAAGCACTTCTCACTCATTCAGCCCTGAGGATACTTTGCCACTGGGTCTGTTTACCGGTGAGTTGCCGGTCATCCAGTTGCCTGAGCGTCACTGGCATAGCCGTAATAATCAAATGGCACTACTGGCGCTGGAACAAATCCGCCCTCAGGCAGAGGCTGCCATCGCACGCTTCAAGCCGCACCGTATCGGTGTGGTGGTGGGGACATCGACTTCGGGTATCAGTGACTCGGAAACCGACCTGAAGCAGCGCGTCAATACGGGTGAATTGCCGCCGGAATTTGATTATCGACAGCAGGAAATGGGTGCAACAGCGTCATATCTCGCTGCAGAACTGGGCGTGTCTGGACCTGTGTTTGCTATTTCTACGGCTTGCTCTTCGGGTGCCAAGGCGTTGGCGTCGGCACGTCGATTGTTGCGAGCCGGGCTTTGTGATGCCGTTATAGCCGGTGGCGTTGATACTTTGTGCCACCTCACCGTGCAGGGGTTTTCCGCATTGGAGGCGGTCAGTGACTCACCTTGTGTGCCGTTCAGCCATAACCGCAAGGGCATTAATATTGGCGAGGGAGCCGGTCTGTTTCTGATTAGCAGGGAGCCCGGTGAAGTTGAACTGGCCGGTGTCGGTGAAAGCTCTGATGCGCATCACATTTCAGCACCAGATCCCAGTGGTGCCGGAGCGGTCCGTTGTATGCAGTCAGCCCTTAGAGATGCCGGCATTGCATCGGATGCGGTCGACTATGTGAATTTGCACGGCACGGCAACGGCGTTGAATGACCAGATGGAAGCGCGCGCGCTGGCAAAGGTGTTTGGTGAGGCTGGTGTTCCCTGTAGCTCCACCAAGCCTTTTACGGGGCACACTCTGGGAGCAGCCGGTGCCGTAGAAGCCGCCATCTGTTGGTTGGCCTTGCAGGGGGGCGGCGCTCCGCGACACGTTTGGGATGGTCAGGCTGATCCTGATTTGCCGGCTCTGGATCTGATAACAGCGTCGCAACCGAATACTGAATTGTCCTGTGCGTTGAGCAACTCCTTCGCGTTCGGGGGCAATAATATTTCACTGATTTTGAGACGAGTAGTATGAAGGCTGAGTTCAGTGTCGATGAACTGGTGCCGCATACCGGGCAGATGAGCCTGTTGTCGGATATAACGGGCTATGGCGAAGACTGGCTGTCTGCAGTGGTTGATATCTCCTCGAGCTCCATGTTCGCCGATGATAAGGGCGTACCCGCCTGGGTTGGGCTGGAGTATATGGCACAAGCCATTGGCGCCTTTGCCGGTTTGCAGGAACGCCAGAAAGGTGAAGAGCCCAAGGTTGGCTTTCTGCTGGGTACGCGCAAGTTCAGTGTCGACGTGCCGTACTTTTCGCTGGGTTCTCGCATTCAGGTGAAAGTGACCAAGAACATGCAGGCGGAAAATGGGCTTTGCGCCTTTGATTGTGAATTGAGAGGCGAGGGTTTCACATCAGAGGCGAGTCTGAATATTTTTCAGCCAGACGATGCAAACCAGTTTTTACGGGATGCCAAGCAATGAGTAAAACAGTTTTAGTAACCGGCTCCAGTCGCGGTATCGGTAAGGGAATCGCACTGCGTCTGGCAGAAGATGGTTACGATATTGTGCTGCACTGCCGTTCCGGATTGGGGGCTGCACAGCAGGTCGCAAGCGAGATTGAAGGGCTGGGGCGACAGGTGCGTATCCTGCAGATGGATATTGCCGATCGTGAACAGTGCCGAGAGGTGCTGGAGCAGGATGTAGAGACCCATGGTGCCTATTACGGTGTGGTATGTAATGCCGGTATTGCTCGTGACAATGCATTTCCTGCCATGCCGGAACAAGATTGGGATCTGGTACTGAGAACCAATCTGGATGGTTTCTACAATGTATTGCACCCCTTGACCATGCCGATGGTTCGCCGCCGCCAGCCGGGACGTATCGTGACACTGTCCTCGGTGTCAGGCGAAATGGGTAATCGTGGGCAGGTCAACTACAGTGCGGCCAAGGCCGGAATTATTGGGGCAACCAAGGCACTGGCTGTTGAGCTGGCCAAGCGCAAGATTACCGTGAACTGCGTGGCCCCTGGCCTGATTGAAACCGAGATGACCGAACAGCTTCCGCTGGATGAAGCATTGAAAATGATCCCCATGCAGCGCGTGGGGTTGGTGAAAGAAGTGGCTGGGACCGTCAGTTTTCTGATGTCTGAGGATGCCGGATATATAACCCGCCAGGTGATTTCGGTGAACGGTGGTATGTTCTGATGAAGCGTGTTGTTGTAACGGGTATGGCCGGGTTCTCACCCATCGGTAATGACTGGGCCACAATCAGGGAAAATCTGGCCGCAGGACGCAGTGGCATTGTCAAAATGGATGATTGGGACCGATATGATGGGCTCAACACGCGTTTGGCAGCACCGGTCTCGGATTTTAAAATGCCGTCGCATTACAATCGCAAGGCGCTGCGAAGCATGGGGCGAGTAGCCCAGTTTGGTGTCTATGCTACGGAGCGTGCCCTTGATGATGCAGGCTTGCTGGGCTGGGATCAACTGGGCAACGGGCGTGCCGGTATTTCCTTTGGTTCCTCAGCTGGGGATACCCGTGCCTTTGTCGATTTCGGCAATATGTTGATGAACTGCTCGTCTGATGGTCTCAATGCCAACTCCTATATCAAGATGATGTCGCACACGGCACCGGTCAATATTGGAGTGTATTTCGGTATCCGAGGCCGTGTGATCCCTTCATCCAGTGCTTGTACGTCTGGCAGTCAGGGCATTGGCTATGCCTATGAAGCGATCAAGTTCGGCACTCAGGATGTAATGATTGCGGGTGGCAGTGAGGGGCTTTGTGCCACGGAAGCGGCTGTGTTCGATACCCTGTATGCCACCAGTGTCAAAAATGATACTCCGGAGCTATCTCCACGCCCCTTCGACCGCCATCGTGATGGCTTGGTTATTGGTGAAGGCGGTGGCGCCTTGATCCTTGAAGAACTGGAGCATGCGCAGGCCCGTGGCGCCACTATCTATGCCGAAATTATCGGCTTTGGCACCAACTCTGATGGTAGCCATGTGACCCAGCCCAGTGCTGACACCATGGAAATTTCCATTCGCCAGGCCCTGCAGAATGCGGATCTGCCTGCCAGTGAGATTGGCTATGTCAGTGCGCATGGTACGGCTACCGACCGTGGCGATATTGCCGAGAGCCAGGCGACACATGCCGTGTTCGGCGGTACTACACCGATCAGTTCTCTGAAAAGCTACACCGGCCACACATTAGGCGCCTGTGGCGCTTTGGAGGCCTGGACCGCCATTGAAATGATGAATGCGGGCTGGTTTTCACCGACTCTCAATCTGACAGAAGTAGATCCTGAGTGTGCTGATCTTGACTACGTGATGCATGAAGGGCGTCATTTCGAGACGGAATACGTCATGAGTAATAACTTCGCCTTTGGTGGTATCAATACGTCGCTGATATTCAAGCGCTGGAGCTGAACCGGGAACCTGACAACGCACAAGGAAGACAGGAATGATCAAGAAAACAGCGGCTATAGCCGTGCTCGCGGCCGGAGTAACCGGCTGCTCAATCCAGCAGAATGTGGATACGGCTCATATTGAGCAGGGAACAACGCTTTGTGTGATTGAGAATATGGATGTGCGTCCCGGGTTCCTGAGTGCATTCAAGACCGCACTACAGACCAAGGGCGTGCAGTACCGCCTGGTGAATGCCGCTGCCATTCCTGCCAATTGCCAATGGACGGCGTCGTACACCGCGCGCTGGAGCTGGGATCTGGCGCTGTATATGTCTTATGCCGAAATACAGATCCACAAGGATGGCACTCTTCAGGGTAAGGCACTTTATGATTCGACACGCGGTGGAGCAAATATGGGGAAGTTCATTGACGCGGAAACCAAGGTAAATGAGCTTGTTGAAGCCTTGTTGAATATTAAGACGGCTGCGCTCTTTTATCGATTTTACGGTTAGGCATGCAGACAGCTGAAAAGTGCTGCGGCGTTTGTGCCAATCCATTCTGAAGATTCCACACCTATGCCCAGCAAAGCAGGTATGGTCCTCATCACAGGCGGGGCCGGTTACATCGGTTCGCATACTGCAAGCTGTTTGCTTGATGCTGGCCATGACATTCTGATACTGGATAACCTCAGTAATAGTTTCCGGTCCACGATTGATAGACTGCAAGGGTTTGCCAAAACCAGCACCCTGAGGTTTGTCGAGGGCGATTTGCTGGACCGGAAATTGCTCGATCGCCTGTTTCTGGAATACTCGATTAAGGCCGTGATCCATTTTGCCGGGCGTAAGAGTGTGCCAGAGTCTATGCAAAACCCGATGCTGTATTACCAGCAGAATGTTGAAGCGACCCTGAATCTCGTTCGAGCCATGGGTGAGCACGGTTGCCATCGGATGGTGTTCAGTTCATCTGCGGCAGTCTATGGGGATGCTCAGGCAGTCCCTGTTACGGAAGTCTGTCCAGCGCTACCCAAAAGCCCCTATGGGCACTCCAAGCTGATGGTGGAACAGGTGCTCAGGAGTATTGCCAGTGCCGAGCCTCAGTGGTGTTTGACGATTTTGCGATACTTTAATCCAGTTGGTGCTCATCCCAGTGGGCAGCTTGGTGAGTCGCCTCGATACCCCTTGAGTAATCTGTTCCCGCAGCTGGCGCAGACCATCGCGGGTGAGGCCGGTCCCTTCCAGGTGCTTGGTCAGCAGTATGCTTCTGAAGATGGCACCGGTGTGCGTGATTTTATCCATGTTCAGGACTTGGCAGAGGGGCATCTCAGCGCTTTGAGCAGGCAGCAACCAGGTTGCCAGACTTACAATTTGGGGACGGGAAAGGGCTACACGGTGTTGGAGGTAATAGCTGCCTTTGAACAAGTAACAGGGCAACCTGTGCCGTTTGAAATGGCACCTGCGCGAGCTGGGGATATAGGGTGCTTGTATGCATCCGTTGAACTAAGTCGTCATGCGCTGGCCTGGCAGGCGCATCGTGGACTCAACCAGATGGTTGAGGATTACTGGCGTTGGTGGTGTAGCTCGACGGCGTATGGCACACCGTTGCGCGGATGCTCTTAGCCCGCGGGAACTGCCAGCAGTAGGTGATTGAAGGGGCTTCCCTCAGGAGGCCCCTGTCGGTATGCCGCCGTTAGAAGTCCAGCTGCGCACTCAAAATGAATGAGCGGCCAGGGCTCGGCAGTCGGCCCACCGGGCTGACATCTGCGCCGCGGAAGTAATATTCCTCATCCAGCAGGTTGTTGGCCGAGAAGGCCAGCTGCAGTTGCTTGTTGCTACCCAAGTTAACGTCGCAGGCAATGCGTGCATTGACGAGCGTGTAGCTGGGCAATTGGCCAGCGCTGCCGTTGTCTGTTTCCTGATGGGTATTGGCCGCATCGCTGAAGCTGTTGCTGACATAGGTTCCGGTCAGGCTGCCCTGCCATTGCTGATGGCTGTATACAGCTTCAGCGCCCCAGTGATGGCGAGGAGCGTTGGGGAAATCGTTACCCTGATTGGCACCGCTGCGCTGTTCGGTATCCAGGAATGTGTAGCTCAGGCCCAGTTGAAGCGAGTCATTGGCCTGCCAGTCGGCATCCAACTCAATCCCCTGCGAGCGTGACTCACCCAGGTTCAGGTAGGTGTTGCTCGCCTTGTCATACTGGATCAGATCTTCGTGATCGATAAGGAAGCCGGTAGCACCGACGGACAAGGCATGTGTTGCCTGTAGGCGTCCACCCAGTTCGTAGTTCCAGGCCAATTCGTTTCCAACTTCTCCCGGCTTGGTGACCTGGGCGGTTTGTACTGGCACTAAAGAGCGTTGTGCATTGGCAAACAAGAACAGCTTGGAGTTGGCTTGGTATCCAAGGGTCAAACCGGGCAGCCATTCGCTGACAGTATTGCGGTCTTCTGTACCGGAAATGCCGTCATTGTAGCTGGTCTTGACGTGCTCATATCGAATGCCTGGCGTTACTTCCAGTTGGCCACCAAGCAGGCTTAACGTGTCACTGGCATAGGCCGACCAGGCATCGGTTTCAAAATGCCAATCACGCACATTGCCATAATTGTTGCTGGATAGTTCCAGTCGGTTTACGTCGAAATCAACTTCTTCACGAATAAAGCGGGTACCCAGCGTCAGGGTGTGAATGCCCTGGCGCAATGTCAGTCTGGGCTCGCTGCCATAAACCGTAAACAGTCTTGGGGAGTCGGCAATATGGGTTGAGTCCAGAGATGGGTCCGCCCAGTTGTCACCAGTACCCAGGCGCTGGCCGAAGTAGAATGTGCGGTCGGCATCATGGGCAAAGTTGCGCCATTGAACTTCAACATCATCATTGGGGGTGTAAGTCCAGGTCAGAGTGCCGCGCAACATGTCCGCATTGTATGCATCGTATGGGCGTTGTGATTGGGTGGGGTCATCAGCGAAAGCTGAAGGACTCAGGGCGCCTGGCAGCTCGGCTTCAACATCATAGTATTGCAGTTGGGCTGCAATCTCATGGTTCAGGTTGGGTGTGTAACGCGCATCAAAAATGAAATTGCTGACATCGGTGTCGGAGTGATCACGGGCACCTTCTCCGTTTTGCAGGTTTACCTGCATCTGCAGGGCCAGTTGATCGCTGACGGCACCACCGGCACGGTAGTAGAAATCATTGAACAGGTTGCCGGTTTCCTCACTCACAGTAACCTGTTCGCGAACCGTCTGTGACAGTTCATGGGGAATGGCTCGGCTATGCAAGTTGATGACACCACCCAGGTTGTTGGGACCGTAATGTACGGCAGCGCCACCGCGAACGACATCAATGCTCTGGATGCTGGGGAAGGTGACCGGGAATAGAGATACGCCCACATTTGTGTAGGGGCCAATAGCAATGGGGTAGCCATCGACCAGAAATTGTACCCGCTCGCTACGAAGCGGGTTCATGCCACGCACACCGATGTTGGGCAGGATGCCGGTACCTGTTTCATCAAGGACCTGAAGGCCCGGGGTTGAGCGCAGCGCATCTTCCAGGTTCAGGGCGCCACGTTCATGCAGTTCCTCTTCGGTCAGAAGATCACGCGACCCTGGATAGATTTTGACTTCTTCTTCGGTCGCTTTACCGAGCCAGTCTGCGGTAATAACCATTGTCTGCTGTTCACTGGTATTGGCATGAGCCAGCGAAGAAAACGTGGCCAGCAGGCAGCTCGAATAGAGGGCTTTGCGGGCAAAACGCTGGGCGGCGGGTGTGTGCGACATCTTCATTTAACTGCGGTCCCGTGTTGAGTGAATGTGTCGGTATCAAGCAGTCAGAACCAGGCGCAGGCAGTTGAATGAGGGGTGTGCCGTCGTGGTAATGCGACTTAATACGATCTGGAGCGGGATCATAAATGCAAATTGGCGCCAATACAACAGAATGATAATAGTTATCACTAAGTTTATTGTATCGATCAGGGCAGGCGCTTGTGAGAGGGGCTGTTGTTAGCTGCTGAGGCTGTCATAGCCCTGCCGCCAGCGATTTAGATGGATATGAATCAGGGCCTGAAGGCGCACAAGGTTTTTATCTCGCAGGGCTTCGACCATGTCCAGGTGGTCCTGGGCACTGGCCTCCTGGGTGCTGCGCTTGGTCCAGCCGCGGTTGGCATTACCGACACCACGCTCTCGCAGCTCATCGACCATGCGCGATAGGTGAGGGTTTCGACAATAGTCATTAAAGCAGCGGTGAAATGCGAAATTGACTTTCATCATGCGCGGCCTGTCTTCGGCATTAAGAGCATCTCGAAATTCAAGCGCCAGTGATTCCAGGCGCTGCAGGCCGGGTGAATCCATGTTGGCAATAACACGTGCCGCGGCAGCGCACTCGATCAGCTCGCGTGCTTCAGTAATGGCAATACGTTCCTGCAGTGAGTGTTCGGTGACCCTGTAGCCCTTGTAGGGAACGTGTTGGAGGAAACCGTTACTGTGCAGTTCACTTAATGCTGAGCGGACGGTAAACCGATTGACGTTATAGCTGCGTTCTACATCAATCTGCTTGAGCCATTCACCGGGTTGGTAGGTGCCGGTGGCAATCGCTTGTTTGAGTTTTGCCACCAGTTCCTGCACGGCCTGGTCGGAAAGAGATTTACCTGTGTTGCTCATGCCACTCCCTGCAGTTGAACCCTTGTATTGAGCGGCGGGCGGGGCCAAGGCAATGATCACGAGAAATAGGGATCGATTTTGGCGCCAATTATGACATAATGCGCCGCTCAAATGTGAATGATTTCGATTAGGCTTTATTGATGCTATCCATTTTACCGCGAGTGCTGGGTTGCTGTCTTCTGTTGGTGTCGGCAGGCGCCGTGGCTGTAGAGGCCAGGGATGACCGAGGTGTCCTTGTAAAGCTTGCCGCACCTGCCGAGAGGGTCGCCAGTATTTCAACCTTTGGAGCGGATGTGTTGTTGGCGTTGGATATCAAGCCCGCTGCAGTCACACGATTTGGTCCATTCACACAAGCGGATTATCTGGCAGATGGGCTGACCGGCGTGCCCGTGATAGGCAGCCGCTCGCAGGTCAATATGGAGCTGTTATCTCAAGTTGATCCGGATCTTATTTTGGCTATTCGCCGTTATACGGAAATGGATTCAGAGCGTTTTGATGAGATTGCGGCCTATGCGGCACTGAACCTGGTCTCGCTTGATGACAGCCTCAGGGCGGTGACCCTGGCGGGCGAACTACTGGGCAAGCCTGAGCAGGCAATGGCTCTGAATAATCGTTTTTTACAGCGGCTCGACCAATATGAACGTAAAGCCCCTGGGGGGCTGACGGCCGCGCTTTTGGTTACCGGTGCTGAGGCGCCGTTCATATACTACGACCACTTTCTAACTGCCGAATTGCTGGAACGTTTGGGCGTGGAGAACCTGGGAGGAGCACTGGAACAGGCTGACCAGGGCTTGCCGCTTGGCTACCGCATGCGCTTGGAGGACCTGCTCAGGCAAGATCCGGATGTGATTTTTCTGTTTGCCTCCAACAAGGAGCGAGCCTTCACCCACAATCCTGTCTGGCCCTATCTGTCAGCCGTTCGCGAAGGGCGTGTATACGAAGTGGGTCAGCACTGGAAAGAAGCCGCCGGCCCAATCGCACGTGATTTGGTGCTTCAGGAGATGGCTCATCGTCTCTACCCGCAACTTTTCGACATGCCGTCTCTGCCAGAACATCTGCGCAGTCGCCCCTACCACTAGGCCGGCAGATGAAATTTAAAATCGCTGCCGGAGTGTTGGCAATTGCCCTGATGCTCCTGCTGTCTCTAATGCTGGGTGCGCAGGTGTTGATGCCCTTGGACCTTTGGCAGATTCTGCTGGGGCAGGGTGATCGGGTGCAGATAATTGTGCTTTGGGAATTGCGTTTGCCGCGTACACTGATTGCGCTGTTGGTCGGTGCGGCGCTGGCTACAGCGGGTGGCGTCATGCAAGGGGTGACTCGAAACCCGTTAGCCGCCCCGGACCTGACCGGTGTTGTCGCTGGATCAGCTTGTATGGTGGTCATACTGTCAACGTTGTTTTCAATGGATGCCGGTTGGTATCCGCTGGCAGGCATCAGTGGTGGGCTGCTGATTGGCGGTTTGACCTTTGCTCTGGCCTGGAAAAACGGTTTGATGCCAATACGAGTTGTTCTGGCCGGTGTTGCCATGAGTTCGGTGTGTGTAGCGGTGATGACCGGCTTGCTGGTGTTTTCCGGGGCTGAAGCGGGAGAGCTTTTTTTCTGGCTGGCCGGAGGCTTGAGTGGCCGTGGCTGGCAGCAGCTAAATTCTGTTCTTTGGTGGGCTATAGCGCCATTACTGCTGGTGCTTTTGCTGAGCCGTCACTACAGGTTGTTACTGCTGGATGATGCCATCGGCCGAAGTCTTGGCGCCAATGTCTCGGCGTGGCGCCTGGGTTTTATGGTACTGGCTGTGGTGATGACAGCTGCAACGGTCATCGTTGCCGGCCCCGTTGGGTTTGTTGGCCTTGTTGTGCCGCACATTACACGTCGATTTTTGTCTGCACAGTCCCTTTTTTGGTTGCCAATGAACGCACTGCTGGGCGCCTTGCTGTTGCTGGCCGCGGATGTGCTGGCACGCATGCCGCCGGTCGTGCAGGAGATACCTCTGGGCGTAATGACGGCTCTATTGGGAGGTCCCTGGCTGCTTAGCCTGATTCGCAGCGGCATGGGGAGGTCGGTATGAAAACAAAGATTTTGATGCCGCTATGGGCCGGCTTGTTTTTATTCTTCTTGGCGCTGGCTGTCGTGCAGGCCTTAAGTCTGGCTTTGGGTGCAACCTCTATTTCCATACCGGAAGTGTTGTCGGTGTTGGCTGGTGAGGGGAGTGAGCACGCGCGCAGAGTAATATGGGAGTTGCGCCTGCCTCGTGCACTGCTGGCTGTGCTGGTTGGGATGCACCTTGCCGTGTCGGGATACCTGCTACAAACGCTGAGCCGAAACCCGCTTGCCGATGCGGGTGTGCTCGGGATCAGTGCAGGGGCCAGCCTTGCTGCTGTGTTGATTGTAGCGCCGCGCGAAAATTGGAACCGGTTTGCGCGAAAATTGGAACCAAAAACATTTTCAATATCGCCAACTGAATTTCAAAGTTTTAAGCAAAACCTGTCGGCGGGGGGTACGAATAGGCTGCCTGTCCGAAGTTCAATTGCAGAGACTCGCCTGAGTGATATGTGCACCCGACTATGAGGTAAGGGCCGGTTATGTAGTTGCTGATAGTGATACCACCAGTGTCACCTGTAGGGTCTCCGTCCTGCCATACACCGTTCACTGAAAACCACATGGTGTCCGCATCAAAGTCAATTGCCAAGCCGATTACATCTCCAGGGCCGGCGGTTGCGAGTCCTGAAGTTACAGTGGTGTCGCACCAATACCCGCCTACTTGTCCGTAGTAAACCAAGCATCGCGTATCGTCCAAGTCGCTACTTGAGGCGGAGAAACCCGCCGTAGGACTAGCCAACCCTAGCATAACGTTCTGGTTCGAAAGGCTGGGGCAGACGCCTTCAACATATACTTTGCCCGTGCTGTAGGAGAAGGAGGATTGAGCCCCAAAAAATGAGTTGGTGGTACTGGTGACCGTCCTATTTGAGTCACTTAGTGATACGCGTGAAGCGGAAATAGCTGCGGGGTCAAAGCTATCAGAAGTCGTGGACGCGGCTTGTATGCTGACTTCCTCGCTGACCCGCTCCGCAGCCCCCCGATAAGCACTCACCCTGTAATAGTAAAGCGTGCCAGTTACCACGGTGTCATCTATATAGGACGTTACGTTCTCTCCGAGAGACGCTAGGGGTGTAGGCAGATTCAGAGGGTCCAAGGGAGACGTTGAACGGTAAACCCGGTGGCCTTCCTCGGCAATATTGTTCTCTTCCCAGTCCAGTCGAATGCTCATATCTACGCGCCTACATTTACAGCTGTTAGGTTGAAGGGTGCTTCAAAGACGGAAACCTGAGTTTCATAAGGCTGCAAGCAATCTAGCCCACCCCGGACGGAGTAAAGCCGAATATGCAAATACTGTGTACCTGCCGGGGGTACATCGATTGTCAAGTCTATAGTTTCGGTCGAAACAGTACCGAGGTCTCTATCTATATAGGATGCTTGAAGTATGTTGTTTTCGGCATCAACTGCATCGACTTCCACACGATACGTGGTGCCGGCTTCAGGGCCGTAGTCAGATTCAATGAACCAATGGACCGATAGATTTGATTGTAAAACCCGATCACGATGATTCCAGGTCAGCACAATTTGATTGCTGCTGATTTCAATAGGGGTGAATCCGTAAACTCCATCGACTTTCACATTCGCGGGAGGGTAAGGAAGGTGTACGCGACTGGCTATATCCACATGGTGGTACGTGTACGGTCCTTGGTAATCCTCTCTCCCTGTAGAAGGGAGAGCATACGCACTGGCAGATTCCCCTGTAGCAAACTCTTCGGTTGAGTACGTATAGTCCTCATTGAAGAGATATAGAGCGGTGCCTGCAGATATTTCCCTGGGACTGGTGTCAGCGGTCCCTCGATCCAAAAAAACCAGGGTGTCACCGGGGTCCAAATCGGTAGCTAACACTGCTATTTCTCGCGCAGAATCCGCCGCATTACCAATCAATACGAACTCGCCAGCAGAATGTGACTCTACCCCAGAGAACGGCTCAATCGATACATCCGTTTCTATCGGAGAGGCAGTTGTAGTTACAAAAGCAACCTCTGCAAAGTCACCAACAATGGCCTCGTCTTCCTGTGTCAAAGGGTTGGCACCGGTAGGATATATAAACAGCTCGTAGTTGATATGATTCACTGCGGTTGGTTCAGATCCGACGAATGCAGCATAGCCAATACCTTCAGGTACATCCGATACGTAGCTGTCACCAAGCCTGCGCACAAGATGAACATACGGAAGCTCAAAGGCTGTTTGCTGGGGGAAGTTTTCTGCAGTGCCGATCGGGTCTGTCCAACCAGAAGCTGGGGGCTGGGTGAAAATGGAATACTCAGTGCCAAACACGTCTTCGCCAAACTCCAACGCTATCTCCCCATTGAGTGCGCCGTTGTCTTTTCGCTTCGCCACCCTGCAGATCATGGCATCAACACCATAATCAGGGTCGTTAAGGATGAATACATCGCCTGGCTTTAGGTCTGCGACTGTTCGGTTGGTTGTCACGGCTCCCCGAGCAAATGGTCGGCTGTTCGCTGCCAAGTCACGCTGGGCCACCATAGATGCAACAGTGTCGTTGGTGATTCCAGGATACTCATATGTTTGGTTGATGATCGTGCCCGCCATGGTGATTGCGGCAGTATCCTGAACAGTGATGGCTGCATCGTTATCATCCGCTACCTTGTGGTACTTTACCGTTACCTGGTTTGTCAGTTCTGAGAGCGCAGGTATTTCAAATTTGGTGATCTTCGAGTTGCTTCTATCCAGTACCGGCAAGGTGCCGATATCGTAGTCACCACGGATAAGCTTGAGTTCCTGCAAACCTGTTTCAGGGTCTTCATAGCGAACGGCATCGATGTGACGCAGCACCTCGCTCACAAACTCTTCCACAGGTGCTTCTTCTGACCACAAAAATGACAGCCCGAGTCCTTCATCGAACAGTTGATCTGCTGCAATTGCAAAGGATGGCCCGATCTCTGACTCCGGTAAGCCTCGGCCCCATACGCCGTCAGTCAAACATTCGCGGATGATATGCGCTGGATTCATGTCTGAGTAGGAGGTATCGACGGTTGCCCATATTTGCAAGTCCCTAAACGAAGAGCTGCCACCTCCGTTTCCAGTGTTCTCCATACCAAAAACAATTGAATTGAAGCCTACGGCGGCATAAGGAACGTTTTCAGCTCGATCCAACTCCAAGCCGTCGCTTCGCAAAATTACTGTCTGGGAGTTTCCACCTTCATCCACCATGCTTTCAATTTCATACCATTTCCCAACCTCAGGGGGACCACTTAAAAGAGGAATACTCGCTGCAGCGTAGTTAGCGCCTATGGTAATTCTCTGCAGTGAGTCGTAATACAGTTGCCGGGAAGGAATGAGATTAATAGGGCCTATAGTTACCTGGCCTGCATCGTCAGTCCCTATGCTGTTAACCCTGAATTGAACCCTGAATCCGAGCAATGCATCGTAAGGGCCTACAGGCTTGGAAATGATAGAAGTTTCATGCCCGGTGACCGGAATGATGTTAAGGATACCGCCTTGAGTATCAAAGGCAGACCAAGTTCCGCTGTTGAGGGAAAACTCCTGAAGTGAATTCAGTGAGTCTGAGTAAGAAAGATCTGTATTTGAGTCGGTATACGCTCCAATCGCTGCCTTCTCGTCATACCACTGCGCACTCCCATCCCCACGGGTATGAATACGCTGCGCCGTAAACTTCCAGGGCTTCAGGTACGGGTTCACGCCCAGGTAACACTGGCGCAGCACTACAGAGGTCACGCCACGGTAAGCCGAGAGCAGTGCCGAGCCGATCTTATCCAGGAGGTACTCGTTTCGTGCCTGGTCAGGGTGGCCTGACAGGAGGTCGATATCGCCGGCGATACCGCCTTCGCGCTTCTCACCGCCGAACAGCTTTGGCTTGTTGATGGTGATACGTGTCGGCGCGGCCGTGCTGGCGTCGGCTTCGCCCAGCCAGGCCTCATTGCCGCCAACTTCGATCCGCACAACCTTGTCGATCGGCCCATGGCACAGCACGAAGTGCACGCCCAGGTAATACTTGTAGCCCGTAGTAACCTTACCCCCGCTACCCATCGTTAAGCCTCCTGCTCAGCTTTATCAGCGGCTGCGATGGCCATGGGGCAGCCCGTCGCACGCACCTCAGAAATAGGCACACCCTCGCGGAAACGGCGGATGTCGATATCGTGCTGATCACACCAACGCTTCACGCTGGCAGCGCAGTATTTCAAGGCGCGCAGGTGCTTGAATGTCACGACGGGCTCAGTCTTCATTTACCTGTCTTCTCCTTGATTGCCTTGGTTCTGAGGTCGCCGTACCAGGTGACGGATGCGCCTTTGATGTTCCGGGTACCGAACAGGACAGGGATGCTTTCGCCTTCCTGGACGGTTGGGATGTTGGAGATCTCTTCCGGGTTAATCTTCGGCTGTGAGGGCTTGGGCGTCAGGATGTAGCTGACCGCCATCATGGCCAAGGTGATTACAAACTGAATCCACAGTCCCATGGTTCACCTACACAATTGAATTGATGTTGTTGCCGTCGAAGGGGCCGTCTGTCGGGATGAAATCAAACCCGCCGTAGTTCTCGACGTTGTTGAACTTGTCCTTGCACGTGGCTGCGGATCGATCACAACCTGGATAAAGAGACACTGCTGTCCCCGCATCCAAGCCAACGATCGGGCGGTTGACCTTCACCTGGTCACCGGTATGTTGAATGATCAGACGCATCACGCCTCCGATCGCCAAGATGCCGCCATTGAAGTAGCCATCAGCATGGCCCGCTGCGGCCGGTAGTGTGAGCAAGGTGCGATTACTGACGGCAGACACCACATCAGGTACTTCATAAGTCGCCCGATCGAGGCCACAACCTGGGCCATAGTGGCAGTGGCGACAGTGGCGCTGGTACCGGGCACGGACACCGGTGCGCTTCAGTGAGGTAGCAATGCGCTCACATGCGACCTCAGACGTTGGATGTTCCCAGCTCACGGCAACCACCCGGCCAGACCAAATGCTCAGACGCTGCTGCGCCGGGTCATCCAGCTGCACGGCGCGGATCTTCACCGTGACCGTTTTCTCCGGGGGTTGGATGCGGTAGAGGTCTGCCAGTGGGTTGATACGCGGCAGGCTCAGTTTCAGGGTGTTGCCGTCATCCGGGTTACCATCATCACTGAAGCTGTCACGCTCAATCGCGATTGAGGTATAGGTGTCGGTACCGATCGTGATGTCATGGTCGGCACTGGTGAACAGGATGATATCGGCAGGGTTATCGCTGTAGCGGAACTCATAGAGTTCAGCCGGGCGGCTGCCATAACCTGTGGCTGAATACTCAGAATGACTCACACCACGTCCTCCACGGTTTTCACGGCAAAGGTGATCTTGGCCACTTCATCAGTGACCCAGCTAATTTCCATGCGATCGCTGGCCAGCCTGCAGGTGTTAACCAGGCAGGCCTGCACACACTCCCAAGGGTTGTAAGCCTCGCCCCAGCTTTCGGCCGTGGTGATAACAGTGACACCTAACTCGAAGTCAGGGGCCACAGCCTGGATCTCGTAATACGCCTGGTTGCCACTATGGAGGCGTAGCATCAGATGGGTGTAGGTCGGGTTATCCAGCAGGTAGAGACCTAGCGCGGTGCCCGGCACTTCAAAGGTGGCACCCGGTGATGCCGGTGCTTCCAGACCCAAGTCGACCCACGTGGGCATCAAGAACGGCACCTGGCGGCCACGGCAGCGGTCGAAAAATGCGAACCACCAATCAACCTCATCGCTGGTTTCAGTCAGAACCTCACACTTGCGGGTTTGGGATGCCAGGTCACCATCGGTTTCATAAGCAGTCGGACCGATATCGGCATCGATCAACACCGGCTCCCAGTCATACCCTACGTCCAGTGAGTTGACCCAGTTGATGGGATGGGTCAGCACCTCCAAAGCTCCGATCATCAGATCAAATGTCAGCTCAGGCTCAACCGGTGCACGTGCATCCACCAGGCAATTGAAATTCATGTTGGCTCTGAGCACGCCAGATGTGATGTAACGGCCGCTATTCCCTTTATGCAGCTGAGCCGCTTCCGTTGGATACACATGGCTATGTGCTGGCCAATCGGCCTCAAGCACATCGGTCAGAGTCACCGACAGGCGATCGCCAGAAACAGTATCAACCTGCTGGGCTTCGGGCTCAGCACCCTCGCGATGCAGTACCAGGTAATCACCTGATCGAAGCTCATACGACACCGGGGCCGCGAACTGGAGTGTATTGCCGCCGGCTGATACGGCAGTCGTCAAACGACGCGGCCGCTGCCACATCGGCAATAACCAGCGGTGAGGCTGCAATCCTGTCATCAGGTAATCAAAGTTGGACGCTTCGGTGCCTTCCAGGAGCACATCAAATGAAAGACTTTTACGCGGTTTGGAACGCAGTGCACGGCGTTGTTCCTTACCATCTCGGCTACGCATGATGTCTGTTTTGTACTCGCGGCCCTCTGTAATGGAATCAGTCCAGCTGGCCGGATACGGGAAAATGGCGGCGATGTTTTCGGGTAGCGGCATATCAGCTCTCCAGGATCGCGCGGAAGCTGCTCTTTTCCGCCTTAACGATGTTCTTGATCTGACGTACAGCCGTAGGCGTCGACAGCGCTGTTTGCGCCATATCATCCGGGTCGATGGCATTGATGACCTGAATCGTGTCGCGGGTACGCCCGGCAGCTTGTGAAGGTGGTGTGGCCAGGGTAGCGGCCGATACAGCACCGCCGTCGGCATAGCCCTGGAAGCGCTGGAGTGCGTCCATACCATCACGGCGGAACGCTTCCATGAACGCCATCGCGCCAGGCTCACGCATACGTTCCTGGGGTTGCACGTACTCACCGGCATGCACAATACCCGCTGGCTGATATTTGCTGCCGGGGCCTGTGTAGCCACCCTCGGCAAATGCCTGACTTGCCATGCCGCTGGTCACCGCCATAGTGGAGACAATGGCGGCGTTGGCGCTGGTCGCGTTAGCACCGGAGGTTGCCAGGGATGCGAGGGCTGCAGCTGGTGACCAGGCACTGGAAACTTGGCCGGCCGCAACCACCTGCTTGGCAACACTGGCAGTTAATGACGCATCAGCCAGTGTTCGGTTGATCATCCACTGAATGCCCAGTTTGATCAGTGCCCGGAGCATATCAACGGCAACCGTGCGTGCGACTTCACCCAGGGTTTCGCGCAGGCTTTTACCTTCAATGGCAGCACGGGCAAGGCCATCGGCCAGACCGTCCACCCAGCCGCCCATGCCTCGACCCAAGATATCGGCCAAACCTGACGCCATCGTGGTGAAGTCGTCCAGTACATGGCCCAGGGCTTCGACCCAGACAGTCTCATTGTTGCCAAAGCCCAGCGTGTTCAGTAGCTCTGCGGATTCAACGTTCAGGCGTGCAATCTGGTTGTTGTAATACTCAGCCGTCAGGGCGCCTGACTCAAAAGCCGAGTTCAGTGCATACAAGCGGCCAGCCATACCCAACAAAGCACCATTGGTCTCTTCCCATAGGCGGCGCAGCTCACCGGCAAACTTCTCCAGGAAGTCCATCTGACGGTCGAACCCCGGCATACCTTCAACCAGAGCACGAATGCTTTCACGTTGCTGATAGGCTTCGCCGGCTGCCTGGTTGCTCTCTAGCTGGGCACGCAGTCGAGTGGCGGCAGCCTCATCCTCACGCAGATCGATACCCTCACGCAGCAGCTGGTTGGTCAGCTGAATCATCTGGGCTTCGATCTCACGCTCTTTCTGGGGGAGCTTGAGCAGGCGCGCCTGGTCCTGAATCTGGCGGTTTATCTGGCGCATGGGGTCGATCTGGTTGAGGTAGCCTTCCTTGGCCTTTACCAGCTCACGGTTGTACTGCGCCTGGGTAATCACACCCCGAGACAGAAGACGATCGGCAGCCGACTGAGCAGCGTTGTACCGGGTCTGCAGGCCGATTGTTTCGTTATAGATGCGGTCCATTTCAGACTGCACCTGGTTGGCCTGGCGGATCAGTGAAATTTTCTGCTGCAGGGCTGCAGCTTCTTGCTGGCTCAACGTGATCTTGTTGCCCAGCAGCTGCTCTTCAATGCGGTCAAACTGCACCTGGGCTTCACGCTCAGGCTTGAGCATATAAAGGCGCGCCAACTGGTTATCCAGCTCGGTATTCACCTTCGACATGCGATCAGCACGGCTCAAGTCATCTTCGCTGGTACCGCGCGATTCACGTAGAGCATCATTGGCAGTCGCCAGTGCCAGGATGTTTTGAGCCAGATCCGAATTGACGTCGATCTGATTTTTACGGAGGAAGGCTAAGGCTTGTTCGCGAGCACTTAAGTCTTGTAAACCTTCAAACTGACGCTGGAGCGTACTCAAGTACTGATCTGCTGCTTTCAAAGCATCAGCGGATGGACCGATTGCGGCCAGGCTCTGAGCAGAGTCACCGGTGCCGTCTAATGCCCCCTTAAGCTCATTCAGTCGACCAGTCAGGTCAGCTGCTTTTCGACCATCTTTGATCAGGGCTTCCATGAGCCCAAGCATCTTTGTTTTGGTCTGTTCTGAGAGGTCCCCCGAACTTTCTACAGCCTCCCCCAGCTGGTCAAAATCTACCTGTATGCCCTGAGCAGCTTTTGCTGCTGCTTGGCGCACCTCCAGTAGTAACGCTTTGGTTTCGGTCGACCAACCAGTTGCCTGAACACCCCGTCCAGATGAGCCCAACCAACCGCCCGCATCACCATCAGGAGTTGCCAACTGGGCCAATTCTTGAGCCGATTTTGTCCGCTCATTCTGAATTTGCTCAATGCCAGTCGCCATACTTTTTAGCGCCTGGTTCTGCTCCAGTTTGGAAATCTTTTCCAGTTTGGCGAGCGTTTTATCCAAGGGTGCCTGGAGGTCTTCCAGCGCCCGTTCCACTCGTTGAGTAGCCGCTTCAGCATCAGCGCCAAAATCAATGAACGATGTAGCTAATAAACCAACCGCTACAGCTATCCCAAAAGGACCACCCAAGGCAGCGGCAACACTGGCACCTGCCGCCTTCAATCGATTCAGAGTGGAAAGGAATAGGCTATTCGCAATACGTGCCTGCGTGGCTGCTGCTGTGCTGGCATGGGTCGCTTGCGTGAGGGTAGCAGTTGCTGCCGCAGCCCTGCCTGTTGCAACCGTCCGAGCTTCCAAAGCCGCATCCAGGCGCACTTGTGCTGCGGCATGAGCATTGGCTGCTTGTGTGGCTTTTGCTTCAAGAGCGGCTTGAGTCCCCAAACCTCGGGCTGCTTGCGCCTGCGCAGCAGCACGTTTCGCTTCAGCAGCGGTTGCCTGCACATCAGCTTGTGCACTCACTACAGCAGCTTTTGATCTTTCCAATTCAGCGACTGCAGCGCGATTGGCCGAGACAGCCACCCCTTCAAGTGATTTAGCATGATCAGCAACCGCCAGAGTATTGGCGCGCGTCTTGGCGATATTATCCAGAGTGGATTCAGATAAACCTTTAAGTGCAGCTGCGCCTCGTGCAACTGATAGTATGAGTGCCACTTGCAAAGCCACACCCAATATATCCAGCCCCTCCGTAAGCCGGTCGACCCCATCCGCCAGCAGTGTGATGCCATCTGCCAAACCTTCACTGGAGCCAGCTTCGGTGCTCAGTGTGCCGACCAAACGAGTTAGTGCCTCATGCAGCTCAGTAGCCGATTGAGAGACCTGTTTTACACGGGTCCCAAACTGCTGAGTCACTCCCTCAGCTGCCGATTCCAATGCCTGAACCAGCACGTCGGTCGTCAACTGACCCGCATTCGCCATTTCTCGAAGCTGGCCAATATTTTTACCCAAGCCATCAGCCAATGCCTGAGCAAGACCCGGCGCTTGTTCCATGACTGAATTGAATTCTTCACCACGCAAGACTCCTGATGCCAGTGCCTGCCCGAATTGGACCATGGCGGCTTCCGCACTGGCCGCAGAACCACCGGATATTGCAACGGCCTGACTTACTGTTAGCGTCAGTGCAGCGGTCTGCTCTTGGGTAATATTTAATCGATCAGCGTTTTGCGCGAAACGCTGATAAATAGCCGCCGTCGAATCAAGTTGCTGGCTGGTGGAGCGTGCTACACCATATACATCCTGAGTAACTTGTCCCAACTCTTCTTGGGTATCAGTCACCAGGCGCAGGCGGTTTTGAAAGGCGGTCCAGGCATCAGCTGTAGTGATGATTTGGTTAAGACCGAACCCAGCCGCAACGGTTAAAGTGGCCGCTTTGACCGACGCAGCCAAGGAAGTGAACCCACCGCCAACCTGGCGATTTGCCTGCGTCATTTGATGAGCAGACAAAGTAGCTTGATCTAAGGCCGCATCATAACGCCGAGTACTGGTAGCGGCATTTGCGGTTTGGCGCGCAGTACTGGCAGTAGCAGCTCCAAGGGTACCAATACCTCTGGCAGCATTAGAACTGGCGCCACCAGCACTGCCAGCGGTGGCAACTGTTTTATCCAGAGCTTCTTCCAGCTGGCTTACCTGCTGGATTGCCTGCTGGAGGTCTGCCTTGATTTTGAGTGCGAGTTCGAGGTTTTTGTCGGCCATAGTCCATCACCTGGTTATAGGGTGATGGTGGCACTGGTCACGCGGGGAGTAATTTGAACGAGGGCAAAAAGGAGTCAGCCACTCCACATGGCACTAAAGAATCTTTTAGTAGCAGCTTTCAGGCAGCGAAGCCGTGAGTACTTGAACTCACCATTCACCCTAAAGCGCCGACAATATCGATACACTTCAACTGCCTTGATCACAGACGCCGTAATTATATATCCAATGAGAGCACCAGCTTTCCAGAGAATAAACGCCCAGAAAACGATGCCGCTTACATAAAAAAAACCTACGGTATACATCAGAAACCCTTTTTGAATCCACCACACACCGGCAGGAAATCCAGCATGTATTCCATCTGGTTTTGACGCTCTGCAAAGTATCGGTGCTTCTCATACTCTGGCGTTTTTACGTACTCGACCAGCAGACGGTGCATTTCTAATGCTTCCTCTTCACTGAACCACTTCTCACCCATATAGCCATCATGCTCATATTTAATGGTGCCTCTATCGGTATATTCACAACCAATAACTTGAGATACCGGCGTTTCTACGCAGAACGCGTTCCAGAAACCGTTAGGGAATCCATATACACCGGCTTTGGGGTTCTTCGGTTCAATGTCAAATGCCATTGTAATCACCTTTAATATTTACAAGCCCTTTAGCTTCACTGCCTCAACTCCTTCAGCAGCTTCTTAGCCTCATCACCGCCACAGGTTGCCAGATTGGTATCCACAAGCCTGTCGGCGCGCCTGCGTCGATGTAGACGCAAGGCGGCATTGTGGTGAAGGATTAATTGTCGTTCGGTGTAGCGTCCGATTCGGTCGACGTCATGGCCGCAGTCGATGAGGTCGGCGTAGATGTCGGCCCATCTGAGTGTCGGTTTGCTTTTCGCTGCGCTTCCATGAGTTCCGTGATCGCGCGAGTTTGAAGCGCGCGAACGAAAAAAGGGCCATTCACACCCCACCAGGTCATCAACAAGTTCTGACCATCGCTATCGCCGAGTTGATGAACCCACTCCAGTTCCACGTCTGCTGAAATGGCAACCAGCTGCAGCACTGCATCAACATGCTCACCCACGGCCATCAGGACCGCTTCAGTTGATAGGTCGCCTGCCTTGAATACCTGGTTGAGGGATTCGATAAAGGGCTGTGCGATCGGGCGGATCTTAAGCCCTTCCACAAACCCGTATTCACGGACTGTGATTACTTCGCCCTGAATTGTCAGCTCACGTTCTGGGTTGAGAACCTCCAGGTCATCCTGGTGGTCCTCATCCTGCTGGGGCTTCTCGATCCGCTTTGCCATTAGACGGCCTCCGGCATCCGCAGTCGACCATAACCACCCAACTGAGGATCAACCTCGTTATTGGGGTCGTTCAACAGAGTACCGCTGACTTCCAGGCCACTCAGGGTGGTAGCGTGAAAATCAATTTCATTGGCCATGTTGAACTTGGCACGGTAGAACTCCATGCGCGCATGATCTTCGGCACCGTCGACAGTGTTTTCGGCCACAACAATCAGATAACGCACGATAGAGCGCTCTGTTGCGACAGCAATGTCCTTGCGAGCGCCGTAATCGTAATCAGCATTGAACGGCTGAACCAGTGCTGCCGGGTCCAGGATCTCAATAACGCCACCCTTGGCATCGTCAATCCGGTAGTGGGTGCCTTCAGTCAGGGCCACAGGGGTCGCATCGCTGTCTTCCAGTGCCAGGCTACTGAGATCAACATGCTCCAGAGCAATGTAGTCGCCAGCAGCCAAGTCAGCCGGCAAGGCTTCACCGGTCACACTTGCAGCGGCCACATCGGTTACTGAGCCACCCAGACCGATCGCAAAGTTTTCGGGCGTGCCATGGTTGAACGTAATGGTGAACGTGCCTTCAACACCGGTTTGCATCGTTGCGCTGGTACGACGAGTACCGGAGTATGACTCCTGGCGCTTCTCCTCGTTTGCCGTGAACTGTGCCTTTACCAGGGCATCACCCACCCAGCGAGCCGCTAGGGGTTTGCCGTTCACATTTTCAGCCAGGAGCACTTTGCCCTGCAGTGAAAAGTCTTTCATTGGTTACCCCCTTAGCCCTTGGCTTTAGTGGTGGTCGCCTTAGCCGGTTCAGGGCTGTTTGCGGCGATGATTTCACGGTCGATCAGGAATTTCCGCTGGGAGGCAGTTACCTTGATCTTCGCGTCCTTTTGCAGCTTCTGGCCGTTGTGGGTGTGCTCCTTCAGCAGGGTCACTTCAACGGTTGCCGGTACCGGCTTCTTGGGGATGCTCATGCAGTGCCTCCGAGATAGTGGGTTGTGGTAAATACATCGATCCAGAGCAGCGTGTTGGCGTCGTACTCCATAACGTCACCCTGTATCCAGGTAATCGGTTGCAATGGTTTTTCAGGTACCCAACCGATCAGGGCCGTACGAACGGCACCAATTAGCGGGCGTGCATCCCGCAACGCATCAGCCCCTGAACGGCTGCGGTAATTGCGGGAAGCGGTGATCACACCAAAGGTACACACCGCCTGAGGGCGTCCCCGTTGGCGACTGCCTGCGGGGCTGTTGGGGTCATTCGGATTCATTTCCTTGGCCAGTACCACATAGGCACTACCATGGCGAAAATCACGAATGGATTTAACCGCCGCATATTCAGCAGCACCTTCGACACACTGAAGAGCATCCACCTGTTCTATCAGGCGGGTTTCAATCGGGAGGGTGTCGAATGGCTCGTTCATACCAGGCCCCGTCCAAATACACGACCATCAGACATGAACTGCACATCCAGATCGGCACCATTAGATTGAGTGGGATCATCCGCACCCAAACTGAATTTGCCATCGGCGGTCAGCTGCAGCAGCTTCATAGCGTCCTGGTAGTCACGCACGATCGGGTCATCCTTGCTGTCGCCAATCCGGTCTTTGTGCAACATGTAGCGCACGATCACACGAGCCCAGGTATTCACAATGGGAGGCACTGAAGTAAGGGGCAGATAGCCACGGCGAGACAAGAAACCATCAATCACTGATTTGGCATCAACCATGGCGTCTTCAATCGCACTCAGGGCTTCATCTGCAACCTCAATGTCCTCAATGCTCCAGGCACTTCGATCCGCACCGGTCAGCGTTGCTTCCATCAGTTCTGAATCAACGATGGATTCATGCTCAGGAGTCGCGACCTGGGCCAGCTCTCTGACACCCGGCCGCTTGGCGAGCTGTTCATGGGTGATATAGCTCATTGAGAAGCCTGCTCATCTGAAAAAGTCATGCGCTCAACGACCAGATTCGGGTCCTTTTCCAAGATCTCCAGCTGCCCGTCCTCAAGGACATCCAGTGCAATACCGAAGCCTTCACGAGTGAAACGTACGCCACAGCGTCGAAAGCTGGGTTTAACTGATCGAACCCAAATGCCTTCAATCTCATCCCGGTCATGGCTGGCCGTGTCCGCCTCAGCCTCACCTTGGTCCGGTGAGCCTTCGGACTTGGTGGTATCCGCTGCGTCATCACCTGGCGCTGGAGAGGCCGGCGCATCCTGCGCCTGTTCATTGGTATCCATTGTTGCCTGCTCACCCTGAGCGTGATCTCCATCCTTTCCGGACTCGACTTCCGGCGGGACCGCCTCCGCCGCTGCGTCCGTCTCCGGCGCATCCTTGGCCGGGTTCTCTTCGCTGGGTTTTGGGGCTGCAGTCTTGGCATCGGTTTTGGCGGCCGGTTTGCTGCGTTGTGTGCGTTTAGGGGCTGTCATTAATCAGTCCTCCTGTCCTACCAGGCAGGCGCCGCTTACGCGGTCGCCAACCAGGGGTTAACAATCAGCTGAGAAGTGTTGGCCCATTCGTTGGTTTCACCACCAGCGGCCAACAGGTTCTGCACCACCTTGCGGGCAGCGCCTTCCATGGTGGACGGCACCATGGTGTGGGTGTGCCGCAATGCCAGCGGGCGTGCGTAATCACCCTTCATCGCCTGCAGACGTTCACGGGCGGCCTTGTAATTGGCCGCATTGAGTTCCTGCTTGGAACGCACCGCCAACATCCACAGCCCCGGTCCCGCATTCACACGCGCATCGGTACCGAAAAGGAACTTGTCCTTCATGAACACTTCGCTGTCGTTCAGGTTGGTGATGGAACGGAAGTCATAATCACGACGCTTCTGGAACACCATCGGCTTGATCGCACGGCTCAGGTCCATCACATACCAGGCATCACCAGAACCGCCCATATCGTTGCTGACGGAAACCTCTTTACCATCCGCATCCAGCACCGGGTGATCGGTATCGAACAGGGGCTGACCATCAAAACAATCAGGGTTATTTTCCAAAACCTCTACGGCCAGCTCATTGGGATGCTCGCGACTGGAGCGACCGAACTCGTTAAACACCGGGCCATAAAGGCCATAGGTGTCATCTTCGATGGCATCACGCTCAACGCCCTCGGTGAGTTCGAATTTGCGGTTTTTAATGCTGAAGTCACCGCCTTCCAGGGAATGGATGACACGATCGCCCAGCCATTCACGCATGCGCGGCAACGATTTCAGGAAGGGGTACACTTCCACGGCTGTGGTTGACGGCACAACTGTACAAAACAGCTGGAACAGAGCACCGTCATCACCCAGGGAATCAAAACCCTGCTGGAAGTGAGTTTTGTACGCTTTGAAAAGCGCGTTCAAATTTGCAGATGTCAGATCCATCGTTATTTCCTCGGTTAGCCGATTTCAACCCAGACGCCGAGATCATCGACATCCACAATTTTCCCCGCCGCACTGCGAGTGCCGGTCCCATCGGTAGCCGCCACTGTTTGGTCGTCCACAATGTAAGCCGTGCCACCAATATCAGTGCGATCGATAGTGTCGGTACCATCGTTCACAAAGCGGTGTGTTCCCGCTTCAGTCTCGACGGTCTTATCAGCCGCAGCGCCATTGCTGTTATCAACGGTTGCCTGCGCAACGCCACGCGCAGTCAAGCCGGTTGCCGTTGTCCCCTTGGCGGCATTTCCGCTGGCATCCAACACAACCAATGCACCGGCAAAAATCACCGCCGAAGCCGCTACCGGGTCACTGAAACGCTTGCTCAAGCGGGTTGGGGTATTACGTTCTTTAGTTAGCGCAGTCACGGATCACCTCCTCACTGGGCCTGGTCTGAGTTGGCAGCACGGTATGCATCCAGGGAAAGTCCCATGTTTTTGCATACCGCCACTTCTGCATCGGTGGCTTGATCCTGATTATCAGGCTCAGGCTCCTTGCCTCGGGTTTGAGTCGCCCCCTTCAAGGCGGCAATGGATGGCGCGTCCTGCAAATGGTTTTTACAGGCTGCAAGACCTTGCTTTTTGAGCCAGTCGGCTGTTGCCTGACCAGGAATACGACCATCTGCCAAGCCTTCCTTGATGAGCGCATCCAACTCAGCGGTTTCACTACCAGACTTGAGGGCAGCCAACTGTTCCTGGGCTTCATTGAGTACAGCCACAGGCACGAACTGAGAAGGGTCGGGCTGGGCACCGGCTTTGAGAGCAGCGACTTTATCTTCAACCGCTTCGTCCTCTTTCATGTCCAGAGCCTTGCGAACCTGTTCAACCATGCTGGCGGAGGCAGTCAGAGCCTCTATGGCCTGTTCGATTTGCTCATCGGTGGCACTGTCTTCCAGCCCAAGTGCCTTGAGCAATTTCGCTTTATCCATACTGTCCTCCTCGGGTTCGATGGATTCGGTTGCGGCCATGCGAGCTGCCGCCAGAGCGGGTACAGCAGTATCAATAGCCGGGGTGTTAGTCAGGGCGATATGCAGGATGTCCAGCGGCTCGCCGTTTTTGTCATAAGGGAAAACGGGGGAAAGGTAGCGATACTCATCCGCTTCGATCGCTTGCTTTGCTGCAGCGGTCCATTTCACTTGGCCATAGAGACCATCGTCACGCCACACCAGGGTCTTAGGATCGACCCAGCCAGCAGCAGGAGCCGGCTTGCCGTTTTGGTCGGCCAGCAGCGTTTGATGTTCGTAGTCAATGGCAATATCGGTACTGCGAGCGGCTGCCAGTGACATGATCTGCCGCGCACGCTCTTCGGTCAGACTCCAAGGCCCCGAGCCTGCCAATGCTCCACGAGGAGCTTCGAAGCGTCCCCCCGGCATCAATCGCACCACATCGGTATTGGAAGTGACCTGCAATGCGCAGGCGGCGATCAGTTGAGTTTTCATTTCATGGCTCTTCTCGGTTCTGAATTGAAGATTTCAAACAGGGTTCTGTTGCTGTTCGATCTCAGACTAAGAGCCAGCGGAGCGGGTGTAATTTGAACGGGGGCAAAACTTGTTCTGGAAGGATTTCGGAGGCAAAGCGGGAAATGCAGGCAAGGACAGGCAAGCAATCCTTTTTATAAAAGCGGAAATGGGCCTGTGGCGGCGTTTTCAGGTGCGGGTGGCAGTGGTTGTAGCCCTGAGCACCTCTCAGGGGCTTAGAGAGGCGCTCAGAGCCTTGGCAAATTTATCGACCTGAAGTGGCCTTGGCGAGGTAGTCACGCGCCAGAGCCAACAAATCACGATCATCCTCATCACTGGTGCCCAACCAGGGGCGTGCAGGTATCTCGGTGGTATGTGCGCCCACCTTCGCATCTTGCGCAAAGTCAGACCGGCCCGATTTCACAAAGCGATTCCCAACGGAGCCATCCCGGTTACGTTTGAAGTACAGGGTGGTGTCACGTGCCTGGTGCTGGATCTGTGCGCCAAAGTGCTGCACGGCTCCGTAAGCCCTGTCGGTACCGAATGCCAAACCGTCGTCATCGATCACACCGCGCAACGTGTTCATCAGATAGCCACGCAGTACCAGGATCTTGTCAGAGTTCTGTCGCTTGCGCTTACGGTACCGAGGCGAGAGCGGTGCCCAGGGTGTTCCGTCGGGCGCCTTCTGTTCACTGAAGCGCTTGCGGTGTATGCGCGTCAGGTGCTCGCGAATATTGGCCAATAGCGGCCTGGGATTTTCCAGCGCTTCTACTGCTGTGCTGAGGGAGCTGCTGGCAGACTGGTTGTTCAGGTTGATCTCTATGTGCGCACCGGCCATGGTTTTCTCCTATAATCGGGGTAACCGCGATGGATACGCCCCCGGCAATTGGGCCGCCAAACATCGCGGGGCCGCAGGTGCCGGCCTGCGGTCACTCCTCACTTCTGCTGTATAGCCTTACACCGACACGCATATCTTCGATGTCATGCGCATCAGGCTGGAAAACGGTGATTCCACTCCACCCATCGGCTGCAATCTCGAATACCGCCAATGCGGGCAAGACCTGATCAGGCAGACTGAACTGAGCAAGGTAACGGCGGCGAATCATGGCTTTCTTCTGACTGTGATGCCATTCCAGGCGTACCCATATCTCATCCGGGTCAATCACGGCTTGAGCCAGTAACGGCAAGTAGCGACCACGGCCACGCTTGTCGGCTTTCAAGGTGCCTGAGCGGCGATCCATGAAAAGCTCTTTCCCCATGACCAGGCGTTCATCAATCACATCGCGGAAGATTGCAGGCTTATCCAAATCAGCGCCAAAGGGCTGCAGGAAGGTGCGTGCATATTCCTCTTGCGTAAGCCCCTCAGCCAGCAGCTGGTCTGGGCTGGCCGGGCGTGGCTCAGGCAGTGGTGCATTTGGGCGGGTATTGGGCAGGCCCTGGCCACCAGCCGAGCCGGATATCGGTGGCTCAGGGCGCTCAGGCGGGATAGCACTCTGAAGGCGCGCACTACCGGGCGTGTACTCGAAGCCGGGATCGATCCCCTCGGGTACCTGCACAGTGCGGGGGCCGCTAGGGCTGCGCTGGCCTATCTCAACGGTCTGCCAGTTCTCGGCCGGAGCCTTGCCCAGCTTCAGCTGTTGTTGCTGCAGGTCGTATTCAGAGAGGCCCGTAACATAGCATTGGCAGCCCCAGCCACCCGGTGGAAAGTGGGCCTTCCACCAAGGGTCGTCTGCTTTGAGTACCAGGTTATCCCAGGCCAGGTGATGTTCACGCGGGTGGGTCACGGCGTCATTGTGGTGGTACTGCCAGTACGGCAGTGTGTCGCGGTCGTTCCATAGCTGCTCAAACCTGCCCGCGTTGTAACTGCTGAACAGGTTGGTTTCATAGATCACCCGGCTGCGCCAGTTGCGGCCCCCGTTATAATCCCAGCCGTGTTTTGAAACGATGTTGTCAAAATCCTTGCGGAAGTCTTCCAGGGTGCGGCCATTTTCGATCATGCGTTCGATGGACTCCCGGAAGTCCGACACAATCGCATTGCGGTTAGCGCCGGCAACCATGAACGCCCAGTCATGTTCCTGGGTGTAGATATCGGTCCAGTGGCGCGTCGGTATATTCAGCTTCTGCCGAATGAAATCGATCTGCTGCGGGAACGGTACCGATCCGTAGGACACACTGGGCATCAGGCTTGTTCCTCTTTGATCTCATTCATACCGGCCAGGTGGGCTGCCACACCGGCCTCAGACAAGGCCTCGGCATACCGATCAAGGGACATGTTGGGGTATACCTTCAGCAACCGATCACGCAGCTCTTCCAGGCTGTCCACTTCGCTGGCCAATGTGCGGATTTGATTGATCCATTCATTCTGCGCGGGTTCGGCTGCTGCACGCGCTTGTTCCTGCATCTGTGCGGGTGGCTGCGCACTTGGTGATGTGCCCGATCGCAGGGCCGCGATGGAGGCCTGGCGGGCGGCACTCAAAGCCATAGGTTCAACTGGCATAGGCTGGGTGGCTGCTGGCTGGAGCACTTCATCTTTTTCGGTGGCTTCGGGAATACCGGTTTTCTCATGAACCCACCAGGCGGGTATCCGCATGCCCATATCGACAAAGGTCGGCAGCGACTGAGATAGCGCGGCGTAATCTTTGGCCTCTTCGGTTTCCAGATAGAACTGAGGCGCCCGGCGGATATCGTCAATGCCGAAATTCATGGCGGCCATAGGCCAGAGCATGCAGCGCTTGATAGTACCGGCGTACTGGCGCGCATCGGCCCGGATTAAGCTGGCTTGGCCACGCTCATGCACATTGCCCAGTGCGTTAGTGTTAGTGCCTTCACCGGTACCGCTGGTGAGCGTACCGCCCAGGATCGATTTGGCGATAGAGCGTTCGCACCAGTCCAGCATCAGCTTGAACATATCGGCACCGCCAGCGGCCCCGGCCGCCGTCATGAACTCGATGCTCATGCCCTCGGGAATGATGCCTGCCGCGTTGTGCCCCAAACTGGTGACAGCTCGTAACAGGGTAGCTTTCTCGGACGGTTTAGCGTTACTGGGGTATTTGCCGACCCTCGCCGGCAGGCCATAGATTTCCAGCAGTTCCGCCAGGTCAGAGACTGAGAAGTGCTTGAACAGATACGGCCAGGCCAACTGACGGTGCAGGCCGCTGCGGGCAACATAGCCCGGTTTGGCACGGTGACGGTGCTGCACCCATCCTAACGGCCAAAGGTCAGCGCCCTGGGC
Organism: Marinobacterium stanieri; assembly: GCF_900155945.1. Taxonomy (GTDB): domain Bacteria; phylum Pseudomonadota; class Gammaproteobacteria; order Pseudomonadales; family Balneatricaceae; genus Marinobacterium; species Marinobacterium stanieri. Next base: position 463,117 of record NZ_FTMN01000003.1, on the reverse strand, counting down.
GCTGTTATCGCGAAGCGTAATCAGGTTTTGATCATCCGGGTGCAAACGGAACCAGCTATGTGGACGCAACTCTGGCTGTTCCACAAAGCGCAGACTGCCATCCAGTGACCAAGACTGTTCCAAGTTAACCCAGCCGTGGCCAATGCCGGCACCCAAGTCGATGATCAGATCTTCAACTTCAAGGCCCGCAAAGGCTTCGGCGGCCTGGTCGGCAGCTCTCTTTTCCTGACGACTGGCGTTATCCGGGGGTACGATCTGCCACTCCAGCTCAGCGGCCAGCTGGCGGCGCTTGGCAATGTCGGCACCGATCTGGGTATCGCGCTCTTCCATATCCTCAAACAGCTCGCTCTGCGCCTTCAGGTCGCCTTGCTCGGCGGCTTCCAGAATTTCATGCAGGCGTGCGGGCGTCAGGCCCCGGCTGGGGTGTTCGGCGAACTCGCGTTTCAGCTGGGCCACACGGGCATCGCCGGTTTGCTGCTCTTTCAATGCTTGCTGACTATCGCCGAACAGACGGCGTACAAACCCAGGAACCTTTACCATGCTCGGCCTCCTTGTACTGTGTAATCATCGTCTTCGTCCCAGTCATTAATGGATGACCAGCGACCGGACGGTGGGGCTGGGGTGAATTCAATATTGGTAACTGGGCCACTGGCCGCATGAATGGCCAGTCCCAACGCCCAGAAGCGGTCTGAGTGGCCGTCAGGGGTCCGTTCAGCGGTGAAGCGCACATTGCCAGCAGCGGTGACTTGTTTGGTGACTTGGCGCAGGTCTGCGCGGATCTTAGGGTCATGAGGGATACGCACACGCCTGTCTTCCATGCTGGAACGAATCGGATAGGCCAGCTGCTCCTTGACACCGGCGGTGAAGGTCACGGCCTCAACTCGGTAAGTACCAAACTGATCTTGGGCATCATCAGCCCAGCCAATGCCCAAACCGGTGGCATCAATACAAATGCGATCGGCTTTCGCGAACCAGGGCCAGAGCACGGCTTCTTGCTCTGATTTACGCATGTTCTGCAGGCACTCAACGTGGCGGGTGTAGAGCACATCGCCCAACCTTTCGATTACCCAGAGAACGGTCAGGTCTTTCTTGCGGCCGATATCGACGCCGATAAACAAGCGGCCACCTTCGAACTGCTGCCAGTCGGTACCTCCGGGATATTCAGACGCCGCAATCAAGTCATATTCCAGGAAGGCAACATCATCATCAGCCGGATTGCACATGTACTCCTGCTGGAAGGACTCTTCATCAGCACAGCCGGAGCGCACGAAATCAAAGTACGCAGCCTCATCCATTTCCTGGCGTTCATCATCTTGAGGCAGCATCTGCTGCAGCTTGAACAGGAAGCCTTGATCTAGTGCATCCTGCAGCGTAACCCGGTGATGGCTTATGCCCTTGGGGTTGCCGTTTTCTGTAATCTCGCGAATCAGCTGGTTGAAGAAGTTGTGCGAACCTCGGTGTGTGGAAATGACTTCCAGAATGCCGCCCCAGGTAATACCCGGATAGGCGATTGACCAGAGCTTGCGCGGGTCCGGGTGCAGGGCAAATTCATCCAGGGCACGGCTGCCGCGCTTACCGGCCTGAGCATCCGGGTTACTCGACATGCTGTGAATACGGCGACCGCTAGCAAATTCCAGCACATAGGCGGAGATCCGCTTCTCCTGGTCAACCACAACCTCACCTAAGTCATTGGCCGCCATGTCCATAATCTTTGCCCACATCTTGCAATCTTCGATGAACAGACGTGCCTGTAGATCATCACGGCTGCTGACCCACTGATCGAAGCGCGCACCTTGAGCGGCAGTGCGTTCATCAGCGGCATACGCAGTGGACCAGGACAGACCGATCTGACGGCCTTTTTCCATCAGCTTTAAGCGGCTGGAGTCAGTGATCCATTTGGACTGGTATGGCAGGAAGATAGCCTCAGGATCGGCAGGTAGCATCTTCGCATTACCCTTGAACGGCGTAGCCATCAGCTAATCCCCAGCGCTTCGCGAATAGCTTGTTTGGTGTCTTCGGTGACACCGCCTTTGCTCGGCATGGCTGCCAGTTTTTCTTTCTGCTCTCGCAGCAGTTCCTGGCGTGCGGCTTCAGCAATATCTTCCTGGTACTTTTTCAGAGTTACGCTGGAGCGCGTCAGGGTGGCGATATTCTTGGCCGCATCCGACAGCAAGCCTATCCGCTGAGCGATATCGACGTCTTCGTCATCCGCTTCCTGCAGCGACATAATCGACTCGAACAGCTCAGACTGAATCATCGCTGTCAGGGCTTCTGAGCGGGCATCTTCACGATCTCCGGCATGGGCACGAATAATCTTGGCCGCTTCGGTACTGGCCCGGATTGCTGCCAGGCGTTTATCCAGCTTCTGGCCGTACCGGTGGACGGCGCTGCGGCTGGGCAGCTCTTCGGCATGCTCCGGGAATCGGTTCTTCAGGTCCGCAATCAGCTCATCCAGCGTCATGCGGTCTTCAACCAGGCGCTTCTCCAGATGGCGCTTCACATCATCCGGTAAGCGGGCCACAGAGGAGCGACCAGGGCGCGCAATCAACGGTAGGGAATCATCCTGCTCACTCATGGCACTCACCAATACTTCTCAGGCCGTGCAATACCCGCGCGGCACTCGACCGTGTATTCGGCGATATCGGTACCCAGGCTGGTCAGGTCACAATGCCAGCGGCCGTCCGGTTTCTTGTCGATCTCAACCATCTTGCGATCACCCAGGTAATCGATCTCTTTACGCAATTCCAACGGGGTGGCATCCGGGTACTCACTACGAACAACCGACAACACCAGGTTCTCGTATGCTCCGATCGGGCGGGCGTTGTTCAACGTCAGCAAGATCAGCCAACGCATGGACTCACGGCGGACACGTTCCATATCAATCTGCTGCATGTTGACCTCCTACCAGCCCATGCACGGGTGCGGTTTGCAGCCTGGTGGCCAGGCTATCCAGTTTTGCTTCCAGGCGGCTCTGCCCACTGATGTAATCCTCATTGCGCACGTACTTCTCGGGCAGTTGGGCACGCAGCTCCATCAGATCCCGCTCTACCTTGGTAACGGCTTGATGATTGCGCTGCTCGCTTTCCTCAATCTTTTCCAATCGTTGGCTCAAGGCCTCGAACTTGCTATCCAGCTGCTGTGTAAACAGCTTCCCTACATACTTCGCCAGCGCCCAGTACCCCGCGATAATCGTCAATACGATGGCAATCAGGCCAATGACTTCTCGCAGCTCAATCATCCCTTTCTCCCTGTATGCGGCGTATCAGCTCGAACAGACGACCGCCGCAGGTGCCGTACTGGTCGTACAATTCCTTCAGTGCAACGACGGCTGCACTGTCACTGTTGTCCACCGGCGTTACCGGTGTCGGGCAAGGCACCATCAAGGCCGCTGGTAACGGCTCGGGCGGCGCGGTTACGGGCTTCGGTGAGTTCGCGCATGACGCGGTCATCAAAGCGGCAATCAACACGCAGAGCAGCCGTTTCATTCAGCACCTCCTTGAGTGTTCGTGTGGTTGAGTAATCGTGGCGCTGACGTTCGGCAACCAGGGTATTGATCTGCTGACTGGCCTTGTTGGCCTCATCGGTCAGCGTCTTCTGCGATTCGATGAGTTCGGAGAGTACGGCTACAGATTGGCTGTCGGTGCTTGCACGGACTTGCAGTGCGCCGTGATCCAGCCCCATCCAATAGCCACCGGCTGCACCGGTGATAAGAGCTGCCAAGGCCAGGGAGATACTGGTTGCGCTGGGCATTAGCATGATCCAGCTCCCCAGCCTGCGGCTTCATACAGCGGCTCCCAGCGCAGCAGAATCAAGCGCACATACCGGCGGTTCTCCCGGCGCGCCCAATCCGCACGGCTGGTGTACTGCTCAACACTGTCAAACCACGTGGCAGAATCGGCCCCAGAAGCCGACGCCAGGCGTTGATCACGGTGTACCCAGCCCAGTCCGCCGTTATAGCCAGACAGCATCATGGCAACGGCATTGCAGTTATCTGCAGCGGTTACCCGCGTCAGAATCCAACGGTCATAGATCACCAATGCACGCAGCGCCCATCCGGGATTCAGCGGCTGGTTACTGCCCAGTGCATCGGGGTAGATCTCGGCGATCCAGGACGACGTGGCCGGCATGAACTGCGCCATGCCCTGAGCACCCACCCGAGACACCGCTTTCGGCATCCAACGGGACTCCTGGTGAACCTGAGCCGCAAATGTGGCGATCGGCGCATTCAGTCCCCAATAGGCATGGGCACTGCGTATAAGCGTGCGCTGGTACTGTTTGGCTGCAACGGGAATGCTGGATGCTGACGCCCAGCAGCTCACCAGCAGAGTCAGGATGATGACCACCCACACAATGGGCGTGGGCACGCGGGTGCCAAAGATGTGATTGATGAAGTCCTTCATGGTCACAGCCCCAGCGTCAGGCCCAGCACACAGGCGAGGACGATTAGAGCGCGACGAAGGGTAGCGATGTTAGCTGACCAACGGATCGTCGAGCCTCGTTCACAGTCATGCTGGGTATAGCCTTCCTGGCGACGAGTCGCTTGATCAAAGAGCTCATGAGGTCGGGCATAGGGAAACAGCGTGCGATCCAGCCAGTACGCCAGCACCGCTGCGATAGTGACCAGCGCAATCTTATACAGCACCACGGGCAGCTGCTGAGGGCTGACCAGGGCGATGCCTGCCAGCAGTGCCACACTGACAATCAGCCAGACAACCAGGCGTGGAATGGGGAGTTTAGAAAGGAAGTTCTGCAGCATGTCGGCGTCCTCTGACTGTTGTGGGTACAGTCAGAGAATGACGCCTATCTACGGGGGAGTAATTTGAACGGGGGCAAAATCAGTTCAGGCCGTCAAATTGCTTTGGCTTGTAGCCAGTAATTTACATATTTTTGGTGAATTGGGAAAACTCGTGCCAGACAGCTAAAAAAACGAATAGAGCCATAGAAAAAAAGAACACACCACTCACCAAGACCAGCGAAAGCAACTTGGTTTCAGTCATGAAAGGAGCCATCACCGATTCAGGCACAAACAAAACAGCCAAGAAATTCAAGCACACAAGAATCAATAGCCCCATGCTAACGTGCAGCCTGTGTACAAGTTTTTCAAAATATTTCGTTTTCTTTGTATTCTCGACCAGCTTGTTCCCGCTTGCTGAAGCCAGAATAGTAAGAGAGGCCAAAACAAAACCGAATAATACCCCCGCAACGCTCGCCATGGTTGATGCAATAGGCTGAATTACATCTCGCCCAAACCCTGGGACAACTTGCCAGCTCAGATAAGCTATGCCGCTGGCGAAAGCAACACCAACAACGATGACAATTTGTTTCATTACAATTCAGCCTATACGTGTCTCATCAAGGGCGCCAAAGTAACTGAGTATCTCAGGCTCTTTCACGTTCCGGGCGTTGTCTATGACCTCTTGCATTCGACTGGCAGAAGGATAACGCCCATCAAACTCTATCACTTCATCGTATACCAGCCGGTCTGTTACTAGATCAAGAGGGTGAACGACTCCTCCAGCATCTTCCAGCTCAAGCTGAGCCTTTGATACGTCAAACCTGTCTTTCATTTCTAAGAATGCACGCTTAAGCCCAGAGTCTAGATAGCGCTGTTCTGGACTGTCGGAATGTCCATCTCCCCGCATGGTTAAATTTATTTTAGCTGCATTGGATACACCAAGGCTTTGCATGATTGAGTTATTGAAGTTGTGTTCCAAACCTTCAAACAAAGCTGGATTGGTTGGGCGAGCAATTGAAATTTCAGCCACACGGATATTTACATCATCAGCCATAAGCCGGCGTAGATCAGCAGCCTCAATGATCGGGTTGAGGCTGACATTATATCCACCTTGCGAGAGATAACGGCCAAACCTCATTGGATTGATAGCAAAGCGGTTTCGCTGGAGGATAATGAGGGCGTAGTCCGAGTAATATGAGAAAAACGTCTTATCAAGAAGCTGCTCATCCTCCGCCAAGTCAAGCTCACGCTCCTCTCCTCCGGGAATCGCCGCATGGGGCAGATCGGCTTTCTTATATTTGGCTATTACACCACGGTAACCCGTGCTAGTGGTTTCTATATCCCGAAGCTCATAAGCTTTCCCTCCAAGTTCGCGAACGGTGTTTTGATCAGGGGAACGGTGCTGGGTCAGTAGCTGCTCAAACACTTGCTCCATAGTGCGTGCAGGCAGGTCAGCACGACTGTTAATGATCTGACATTGAAAAAAATCACACCACACACGCTTAACATTTACAGGCATCCTTTTCTCCTTAAAGCTATCTGCTATCCCAAAGCACGTTTTTCAGTCTCATCTAATGCGACCAACATTCGTGCCGTACACAACCCCACAGCGCTCGCACTTGAACACCTTTCCGCATTCGTTTTTTGCCTGGAACTTCCAGCGGTGGCCTACGATAAAGCAGAGCATTCGGCCAGCAAAAGCTTTAAAAATCTGCATCCTAAAGTGTCCAGTTGTTAACAGTCACTTCACGGCTCGTACCAGCCATCCCAGTAGACACCCTTGGTGCCAGTCTCCTTTTTCGTGCAGGCAAAGTTTCTCTTGGTGCCTTCCAGACGCCCCGTCACATTGTCAGGTTTATCTATGATTACATCCAAGCCAAGACCGGAGCTGGTTTCAATATTAGTCAAGCAGCTACGCAAAGAACGGAACTCACCACCCATTACCGTATTGCTGCCACTTTCACCTTTGCCACCAAACAGGACGTAGAGCGCAAAAGCCATAAAGCCCAATAACAAAATTACACGAATCATTTTCCCTCCTTAGACCATGCCCAGGACAACCCCAAAGGTGATACCCGCTATGAACAGAAGCCCCGAATATTCGGGGAATTCCATCATCCAAGAGATGACTCCCCCCCTTGAAACTGTGTGTTCTGGTGTTTCAGATTCGCTCCGCAAATGTGATTCAGGCTCGGCAGTAACATTCAACCGAGACTTTAGATCACCACGTTCTTCCAACAGATCAAGGATGAACCCAACTTGATCACGGTGATCCAGGCGAAGCTCAGCTGCACCTTCGACACCGATTACCCGGTGGATCGTGCGCCAGGTCTCCCACGGCGGCTCCTCATATTGCAGGAACAACGCTTGAACTCGGTCATTAAGCTCCTTGCGTTCATCTTTGGTAAGCAGCCGGCCATGTGCATTATGTATTTGGTAAAAGTCCCTTCCGGCCACCCGGTTGTTGATTCCATCAACGTCCAATTCCATGTCATATCCATCCTTACTTCTTGATGAAATTGCGCCCCGCTACAGTATTGCCATTACCGGAAACGCTAAAAGACGTATCGCCCCCGCTATCAATGATGCTGCCTTTGTTTGACACTCTGCCACCGCTCTTGGCAAACACGCTGGCAGTTGAACGTAGGGCTTTTTTGCCTTCAGGAGCGCTTTGTCGGTAGCAGTCGATCAATTGCTGCTCATCAACCGACAGAACGTTCAAAGCCTCCATCACCAAGTCGGCATTACCGATCTCCAGCCCAGTAAGTAGCATCTGCACACGAGTCTGGGCCTCTGTATCCAAGCCTGTTATTTGGGCCTTTTCAGTTGCATTCGCCACAGCACCCAGCCGACGTTCTAACTCCTTCTCACCATCAGAGCGGAACATTTCACCTTCCCCTGTTGCGAGCCATTCCGCACGAACATTGAGCTTGCGGATCAATGCTTCATTTTCTTCCCGCGTAAGATTCAAAGCTCTGCCGCGAGTCAGGTTTTTTACGCGATCCACACTCACGCCCATGACTTCAGCCAAGCCTTTCTGCTTGCACCCAACAGCCGTCATTAACTCCTTCAGCTGAGCCGAAAGTACTCCAGACATAAAAATACCCTTGACTAGGAGTACTCAGTACTCCTATATTTAAGTCACACACACGCTACAACTGATTCACACACTTCTAAGACGCAGGAGCGCCCTATGAATATTCCGTATCCGCTGCCTAAAACAACTCCTTACACCGGGGCCGAAGTCAAAGCCCTATTCGAGGCTGCCGGTGTGCCGATTTCTACTTGGGCCGAAGCCAATGACTACGACCGCCGCAAGGTTTACATGGTCATCAATGGTCAGTTTAAGGGCTCTCGCGGTGCATCCCACGACATTGCAGTCAAGCTGGGCATGAAGCTATCGCTGGATGCGGTTGCTCGCGGGTTAAAAAACCACGCTCATCAAGAATATGCCGTTGCTTGAGGTGCGCCGCTATGACCACTTTCTTCAACACCTTCGGTTTCCCCGTTAATGCTCCAGTGATCGGTGACGTTGTGCCAGCTCAAGCTGCTCGACCAACCCCGACAACATCGCCTGCGCATAAGGCTCGAAAGCCGTATCGGGCCATCGTTGCTTGCTCAGCGCGTTGCTCAATCCATTTAGGCCATGGCCGCCGCCAGTCTCAGAGGCCGACGCAAGATGAAGCCACGCTTGGGCTAACGCCTGCACCTGGCCTTCTAGTTTCAGTAAACGCTCATCAGTCGTCATAGCCATGTCCTCGGTTGATCAATGTACCGAAGAGCCTAGCGCTTTTGAAATTGATTTACCTATAGCAAAAACAAAATTTGTTTGGAAGCGGCAACAGTCGCAGCAAAAAGAGGAGTTCCAATGACTTCCCGGCGTTGGAAACACTATCAGCCCAGCAACATCCGTCGCGCCCTTGAGGGGTGTAAGGAATTTGCGCGAGAGCGCCATAACCTGAGCGTCGAACGCATTGCAACCGAGATGGGGCTGGAAGATCACTGGGTTCTTTACAAATGGATCCAGACAGGACGCATCCCGGCCACACAGATCATCCCGTTCGAGAGGGCTTGCGGTATCAACCTGGTCACTCGCTGGGTAGCGGCCCATACCGGCAAGCTGCTGGTTGATATTCCATCCGGGCGCCAGGCAGAAGCCGAAGATATTCAGGAATTGCAGGAGCAGTTGAACGCCGTTACGGGGCTGCTGATTAAGTTTCATGCAGGCAAGACCGGCGCTGAAGACACGCTGGCCGGTATTCAGAACGCCATGGAAGCACTGGCCTGGCACAGGGGCAACGTGCAGCAACACGCGCAACCACAACTGGAGTTTTAACGATGTCAGAGACCTACGTCAGTAATACCGGCGTCAAGCACTTAAGAGCCATCAAAGCGCTGTCAGGCCACACCCTGGATGGCGTCAGCAATACCGAGCTGGCTCAGGCGCTTAATGTCCCAGCCAGTGGCGTCACCCGCATTATGGCCACCCTGATCGCCGAGGGATTTGCGGTGAAACTGGATAACGGCCGATTTGCCCCCAGCGTGGCGCTGCTTCAGATAGCGCAACGGACGGCCAACGAGCTGAGCAATGGCGCTGATCGGATAAATGAACTTACCCAGCGCATTGCGGCTGGCAGTCGATAAGGACGGGGCAATGAAAACAAAGAGCGAATCACCTCAAGACCAAGCCATGCAGATTCTAGGCATGGCCGAGGCAGCCTTTAACCAGCACATGATGACGCTGGTGATGCAAGGCAACCCGGTGCGTGAAATGGCCAAAAACCATGACATTCCGTTTTTGGCCGAACATAACCCTGAGTTTAAAAACCCTTTGCTGAGTGCACTGCTGATTCAAATTGCTGATCGTTTTGAATCATTGATCCGTGAAGGGAAAACGACCACTCAGTCATTGAAAACAATGCGCATAGACGGACTTCTGGACCGCTATATGGAACTGACCGAACCCGGCGTGGAGGTGCACTGATATGGATCGCGATAGCTCAATTGGAACACAAGAAGAGAACCACGAGCTGGAGCTTGATTCTCAGTCCGTGCAGGCAGTGCATGAGCTGCAGAACAAAAATGCGGCATTGCAGAGCGCTTTCAGCGAGGAACAGCAGCACAAGAACGCGGTTGTAAACCAGCGTATTGGTCGCCGGCAGATTCTCACCATGTTTGAGAAAATCAGTAACGTTACGAATCTGGTTGATCTTCAAAAAATAAAGGAATCTAAGGAATACAAAGGGTTACAGGTCAGCATTGATGGGGAAACTCGCAATATTACGACTTGGGCCGACTACTGCCGGGTAGTTGAAGGGCGTTCCGTCGAATCCATCGACCTCGATCTGCAGAACCTCAATGCATTCGGCGAAGAGCTGTTTGAATCGATGCGTCAGGTCGGCATTGGTCCTGGAAAGATGCGGACCTTGCGCAAGCTTCCAGATGACGATATTGCGCTGATTCAGCAGGCCCGCGAGTGCGATGACAAGGACCAAATCGCGGAGCTGGTCGACAGCTTAGTGAGCAAACACGCCAGAGAGAAGCAACAGCTCGCTCAAGATAAAGAACAACTCACCAAAGAGCGCGACGACGCCCAGGCTGATAAAGCAGCTGTCGACCAGGTACTCGCAGACAAGTCCAGCAAGATTGATGAGCTGGAAAAGCAGGTCAGCCGCAAGCGCCTGGAACGCCTACCCCCTGATGAAGAAAGCCAGCACCTTCGGGAAGAAGCGAACAGTCTGCTGTTTGATGCCGAAACGTCCATTCGGCAGCTTGCTCAGCCCCTGGAACAGGTTGTCAGTCATGCAACAGAACACGGAATCGATATCGGTCATTGGTTGCGCGGTCAGCTGGATCAGCTGAGCGAGGCAACCGAGTACCTGCGTGAGCAATTGGGCATGGTCTCCTGGCAGCCATCTACCGACCCGGATCTGGATGGCGAGCAATGGGACGGTCAGGTCGTTGATGCGGAGAGGACAGTTCAATGAATACCTTGGCACAGGGGCAGTTCCTGCTCGACGTGGCACAACGTGCCGATCAGGCCGGTCATGGCGGCAAGAAAGAGATTTACGCTTCTGCTGCCGAACAACTAGGCGTGAGCATCCATACACTGCTGCGCCAACTGTCGGAGATCCGCCCAAGCAATCGTAAACGCCGTAAAGACGCCGGGCAGAGTGCGCTGTCCCGTAATGATGCAAAGAAGATATCGGCCTACATGATGGACAGCCGCCGCAAGAATAATAAGCGGCTGTCATCCCTGGAGGATGCCGTGGATGTTCTGCGCTCTAACGGTGAAATCGAGGCTGGGCGGATTGATGACGAGACCGGTGAGTTTTGCCCACTATCGCTGTCGGCTATTAATCGCGCGCTTTACCAGTACAACCTGCACCCGGAGCAGCTACGCCGCCCGACACCCAAGCAGGTATTGGCCAGCAAGCATCCGAACCACGTGTGGCAGATCGACCCGTCACTGTGCGTGCTCTATTACCTGCCCACCAAGGCCGGTGAAGCGCTCCAGGTGATGGATGAGGCGAAGTTCTACAAAAACAAACCGGGCAACATCCGTCGCATCGAAAAGGAGCGTGTCTGGCGTTACGTGATTACCGACCACACCAGTGGCGTGATCTTCGTGCATTACGTGCTGGGGGCTGAGAGCGGTATCAACCTGCTGACCGCTTTTATTCACGCCGCCATTAAGCGTGATGGCGATCCCTTCCACGGTATCCCTCAAGTGGTGATGGTCGACCCTGGCAGCGCCAACACCGGTGCGGTGTTTCGCAACGCGTGTCGAGCGCTGGGCATTCACCTTCAGGTGAATGTGCCGGGTCAACCTTGGGCAAAAGGCCAGGTGGAAAAAGCAAACGATATTGTCGAACGCTCCTTTGAACATCGACTGAAGTTTCTGGCACAGCCGCCCACCAGTCTGGACGAGCTGAATGCCGCTGTTGAGCACTGGATGACCTGGTTCAACGGCACTAAAACACACAGCCGCACCGGCAAAACCCGTTATGCGGTTTGGCAGACGATCCGAGCCGATCAGTTGATCATTGCACCTGAAGCCCAGGTAATCCGCGCGGTGGCAATGAGCAAGCCGGAAGTGCGCAAAGTAACAGTACAGCTGGAAGTCAGCTTCCGCAGCCGCACCTACTCCGTGGCCAATATTCCTGGCGTTCAGGTTGGCATGCAGTTGGAAGTCACTCGTAACCCCTGGCATGACGATGTGGCAGGTGTGCTTTACAAGGACGAAGACGGCCGTGAAGTCATGCAACTGGTTCAGGCTCAGGAAATGAATGAGTACGGCTTCCCGGTGGATGCGCCTGTGATTGGCGAAACATTCCGCAGCCACGCTGATACGGCCCTGGATACAAACCGCAAAGAGGTGGAACGCCTTTCTATGGGCGCTGACACCGACACGGATGCTGCCGAGAAGCGCAAACGTGGTGCAACTCCATTTGCCGGTGAGCTGGACCCGATGAAACCCATCACCGATACCCAGCTACCGGATTACCTGCCCAAGCGCGGTACTGAGCTTGATGTGCAGGCACCCACTGTTCAGGCCATTCGCTTGAACCATATCGATATCGCCCGCCGCCTGCGTCCGAAGTTTGGGGATGAATGGACGGGTGAACACTACAACTGGCTGGTTCAGCGTTATCCCGAGGGTGTCACCGAAGATGACCTGCCCAGCATTGAAGCCGCTATGCGCCGCATGAAACCCACGACGCTGAAAGCGGTTGGAGGTGAGTAATGTCTATGCGTCTTGATCGGGTACTGACGTCGTTGGATTTCACGAAATCCGATCTTGCCCGCCAGGTACATCTGTCCCCGGCAACGATTACGCAGCTGGTTCGTTACAACAAGTGGCCGAAGTCACGCACCGTTGAAGATTTCCAGGCCGAGATTATCGACATCCTGCGCGCCAATGGCCTGCAGCCATATCAGGAGAAAGGATTGTTCGAATTTGAAGCCCGCCCTCTGGCTCCAACCCAGAGGACGGCCCCAAGCCATAACCCAAACGCTGAGCAAGACCATAACTTGGAGAACCTGATGCTACTACGCAAACAGACCCTCAAACCAGAGACCAAACGCACCTTCCGGCTGTTCCGCGACCCGTTCGCGGAGGTGCGTGCTGCTGAAGAGGTGTATCTGACACACGATATTCGCTATGTGCGTGAGTCCATGCGCTCGGGTGCCAAGTTCGGCACGTTCATGGCGATTGTTGGGGAGTCAGGTGCTGGTAAATCGACCTTGCGTAAGGATCTGGCTACCTGGGCAGCCAATGAGCATGACCCGGTCATCCTGATCGAGCCCTACGTGCTGGGTATGGAGGAATCGGACGAGCGCGGCAAGACGCTGAAATCAGGCCATATCGCTGAATCCATCATGCGCTCGGTAGCCCCAGGCGAAAAGATCAAAGCCAGTTCTGAAGCTCGTTTCCGCCAGTGTCATGAGGCTTTGCTGGAAAGTTTCCGTGCCGGCAACCGCCATGTGCTGATCATTGAGGAGGCCCACGGCATGCCAATCGCCACCCTCAAACACCTGAAACGCTTCTATGAGCTGGAAGACGGCTTCAACAAACTGCTCTCCATCATCCTGATTGGCCAGACCGAGCTGGGTCGCCGTCTGGATGAACGCAACCCGCGTGTGCGTGAGATCGTGCAGCGCTGTGAAGTCGTCACGCTGCGCCCCTTGGATTCACATCTGGAAGGCTATCTGCAACACCGCTTCCAGATTGCCGGCGCGGACCTCAGCAAGCTCATGGACGCCAACGCTATCGAAGCACTGCGCACCAAACTCACCGGACAGGGGTTCTCTGCGCTGTACCCCCTGGCGGTTCATAACGTCGTAACGGCTGCATTGAATGAAGCAGCTCAACTCGGCATCCCAAAACTGACCGCTGACCTCATCAAGGGGGTGTGACATGTCGCACAAGAATAAAGACCTGCAAAACCAATTGATCACAGAGCAGCTGAGCAAAACACAGTTAGCCGTCAATACATTGCAGGCACTCCACCTCACGGTGTTGAGCATCGACAAAATTGGTGAAAGACCCCGCATCCGCATCCTGCCTGGGAAAGGCTGCGAGCAGCTTCGTACCGGGTGGATCACTCGTTCCATTAAGAACGGTCTCCGTTTTACTGAAAAAGTCGCCTTGGTCGCTGAGTGCCAGGTTAGCTGGGAGGAACGCTCATGAGCCTGCCGGGATATTACATCGTTGACCTGAAGGCCACGCGAGAGGCTAACCAGGTGATGTTCATGAGCCGAAGCCTGGGCGCTTCGGCGACCCCGGCCGCCGGGAATGCTGTTGTTTTCAGTGAAGAGGTCGTGAACGGCGATACCGAGCTGTATGACAACGGTGAAACCACCCGTGCTGTCTTGCGCAGCACTATCCACCAACACACAGGGGATCTGATGGCACTGCTGCATGGCCGCCCCGAACCCCATGAAGAGGAGATGATTGCATGACCGACACTACTGTTCAGCCTCACATCCCTGAAGGTTACCTGATGAACGCGGCCGGGCACCTGGTACCGGTCAGCACCATCAAAGATATCGATATGGCCCGCAATGATTTGGTGCTTGAGTTCGTTGCTCGCGCCGAGCAGCTGCAGGAGAAGATGCGTGACTTCAAACTCAGTGCTCTGGGCGATGTTCAGGCATTTGTGGAGCTGTCGGCTGAAAAATACGACGTGCAGATCGGCGGCCGCAAAGGCAACGTCCAGCTGACCAGCTTTGATGGCAAGTATCGCCTGACACGCTCCATTCAGGACCAGCTGTCATTCGATGAGCGCCTGAAAGCTGCGAAGGCACTGATCGACAACTGCATCCACCGCTGGGCTCAGGGCTCGGCCGAGGAGATCAAAGCTCTGGTTGAACATGCTTTCCAGGTAGATAAGGAAGGCAACATCTCCACTGCACGTGTACTGGGGCTGCGGCGCTTGGATATCCAGGATGACGAGTGGCAGAAAGCCATGCAGGCAATCGCCGACTCCATCCAGGTGACCGGCAGCCAGACCTATATCCGCCTCCACAAACGCGTCGGCGAGTCCGATCAGTGGCAGGCGATCCCTCTGGATATGGCGAAGTTGTAGGAGGCGTGATGACTCAGAACAGTCAATATGCGGGTGTCATCACCCTTGAGGACTTGGCTAAAACTCTGGCCTTCCAGGTACAGATGACAGAGCACCAAGCTTACCAAGCCCTGCGGGCGTTCGGCCACATTGTAGTGACCGCTGTCGCCCAGGATAAGGCTGTCCAGATCGAAGGCTTTGGCATGTTCGATAAAGGTCATAAACCCAACGGCGAGCCAGCCATCCGGTTCCGACAGCACAACAGCGTACGGGAGGTGTTGAGTCATGGATAAGAAGATCCTGGATAAGATCAAGAAATGCCTGGCGTTAGCGAAGTCCAACAACGCGAATGAAGCAGCAACAGCCTTGCGACAAGCGCAGAAGCTGATGGCTGAACATGGGATTACTGGCGATGATTTGGAACTGAGTGAAATCCAGCGTGCGGAAGTATTCGGATGCCCAGCGCAAACCCCATCCAAGTGGGTATGCCACTTGGTATCCATTGTCGGAGAAGCGTTTGGCGTTGAAGCCGTGTTGATGGGCAAATTCAAGGGCTGCGATGTGTCATTTATCGGCCCCGGCAGCCAACCGGAAATTGCCAGTTACGCCTATACCGTTCTCTACCGCCAAGTCAGCGCCGATCGCACAGCCCATGTACGCAGCTTGGGCAAACGCCTTAAGCCATCAACTAAGACCCGGCGTGGTGATCTGTTCGCCCTGCACTGGGTGCATGCGGTATATGCCAAAGTTCAGAAAATGGCGATGTCTGAACGCACCTGTCAGCTGATCGAGACCTTTAAAGAACGTGAGTTCTCCAACCTGACCACTACCGAAGGCCGAGAAAGTAAGACCAATAAGCGGGATATGGCATCAGCCCTGGCAGGACGTGTCCAAGGCCGTAAAGCGAACCTTCATCATGGTATGAGTGGCCACGCTGAGGAGCAGATGAGAATCGGAGGTGGGGCATGATTCATGACTTGGAACAACCTGCCAAAGACTGGGTTGCCGATCACATCGAAAACTTTGGTGTGCTTCTTAATAAAGGCGATGACCCAAGCTGTTTGATTCGGGTCCAGGGCTGCGAAATCGAAATACGCCTGAACAAAGTGCCTGGTCTTTTCGAGCGCTCAGAACAACATATAAATGTGGGTGGTGATTATGCAGCTCTCAACACTTGAAACCAGCGTCATTTGGGCATTGAACGATCACGGCCCTGCAGGCATTTCAACCATCATGATTCACGTGGATGGTTTGGAATCTAAGGCTCAGTTAAAACAGCTTTTGAAAAACCTGGCTGAGAAGGAACTCGTCAAGTTTCAATCAAACGGACAGTGGTGCGTGCTGAAAGACGCGAAGGGTTTGGCACTTGAAGTGGCCGGAACAGCAACCGCCAGTAGGCTGAAAAGCGCACCTGTTCAGAACCCCGCGCCACAGAAGAAACAAACGGCCAAAGCGCCGTCCAAGGCTCCTGCACATCCAGCGTCAGATAAACAGGATATTAACCCCGGAAAACTTCTAACAGACCTAGCAGAAAGGCTCCCTGAAGGAGCAGAGCTGAGGTTGAATAAAGAAGCAATCATCGTGCTGTGGAAGTCCCTGATCTTCCACTCCTCAGCGCCTGAGCTTGAAGGGACTATCCGTGCGATTAATACACTGGACCAGCAGTTGGTGCCGCAATGAGTAAGAACGCTGCGCGTACACGTGACTTGGCAGCGATACATGCTGCCAAGCGCGACCTCGCCATGGATGATGACACTTACCGAGACATGCTGGAGAGCTGGACCGGCAAACGCAGTGCTGCGGATCTCAATGCTCGCGAGCGCGGCCTGGTATTAAGCAACCTCGGCAAACTGGGGTTTCAGCGCAAACCACGCCAGCAGGTAGGTACTCATCCAGGCAAGCCGAACAACCTGGATTCAACACCCATGCTTCAGAAAATAGAAGCGCAGCTGGCTGATATGCAGTTGCCCTGGAGCTACGCCGATGCGATCGCCAAGCGACAGTTCAATATAGAGCGAGTGGCCTGGCTCAAACGCCGTGAACACTTCGATGCGGTCATCGCTGCGCTACACGTAGAGCAAGAAAAGCGGGCTCTGTGGCAAGGCGTCGAACGGGAAATGAAGCGACTGGGTATTAGTGAGGCCGATATCGAACGTGACTATAAACCACGCAAGGGCTGGAAG
Organism: Marinobacterium stanieri; assembly: GCF_900155945.1. Lineage (GTDB taxonomy): Bacteria > Pseudomonadota > Gammaproteobacteria > Pseudomonadales > Balneatricaceae > Marinobacterium > Marinobacterium stanieri. The sequence goes on along the minus strand of NZ_FTMN01000003.1, from coordinate 446,129 downwards.
CGAAACCGCAAAGCGTTACAACAACTGCTCACTCTGCTGAATGTGAAGGAGGTGTGACATGTCTCGTGATGGATCAGTAATGGAAGGCCGACGCCATGAACTCCTGGAGGACGTACACGCGCAGACAGCGACGGTCATGCAGGAGCTTGGTATTGATGAAGCGGTCGCCGACCAGGTCGGGTGTGCCTTGGCAGACCATCTGGCTCAGAACTGGGGCGGTCAGAACTTTACAATCCCGATGGATCACCACTATCGTGTCAGCAAGCGCGACCAGGAGATCTATGCTGAGTTTGATGGCCGCAATCACCACGTGCTAGCCCGCAAATTCAACATGAGCGTTCGAGGCATATATAAAGTCATCAAACGCATCCGAGCCAAGGGCGACCCGGATCAGCATACGCTGTTCTGATCCGGTCCCCGGACCTTCCGTATTCTGAAACTCCTTTTCAATTTCTCATCCCGCCCCGTTGCATCCTATCCCTGTCCGTCCCACATTTTTCTCACATTCCCTGGATATTTATCTCACCTCTAAACAGTTGATGGTAGTGGCAGGTACTTTTTTGCCTGCAGCTACTGGACTGTATTGGCAGGGCGATCAATTGCTGAACTGGCTGCCTTTAGGTGCTTGTGCGGGCGGTTTTTTGGCAGCGCTGCTGGTTTATACCCTGAGTGGTGGCAGTCGGCTGACACCCTTGCGCATGATTTTGACCGGCGTGATCTGCGCCGCGATTCTCAGCGCCCTGGTAACCGGCGTATTGGCGTTATGGGGGCAGGCGCATACGGAGACTCTCGTATCCTGGTTGGCGGGTAGTCTTCATGGAAGAAGCTGGCAGCACCTGGAGGTGATTATGCCCTGGTCGCTGGCTGGATTGCTGGGTGCGGTTCTGGTGCTGAAACCGCTGAGTTTGTTACGGCTCAACGATGAGCAGGTGCTGGGGCTGGGGCTTAATCTGGGGCGCTGGCGTGCCGCAATACTCCTGTTGGCCACGCTGTTGGCGGCCAGTGCAGTTGCTGTGGCTGGCCCCATCGGATTTGTCGGTTTGGTGGTGCCGCATATGGCGCGCCGTTTGGTCGCCGGGTTCTTGCCAGGTCAATTGATGGTGGCGGCTGTGATCGGAAGCCTGTTGGTATCCCTGGCAGACTTGGTCGGTCGTGTAGTGGTGCAGCCTTTTGAGCTGCCCGTCGGTGTTTTGTGTGCGCTATTAGGTGTACCGGCTTTTCTATATTTATTGCGGCGACAGCCTGGATGACACAGGAAAATACACAATGAGCCTGATAGCTGAACAGGTGTGTCTGGGATATGACGGGCGCGCGATTGTTGAACAACTCAGTGTCCAGATATGCCCGCATGGGATAACAGCATTGATTGGCCCCAATGGGTGTGGCAAAAGCACCTTGCTGAAGGGGTTGGCAGGCCTCCTGAAGCCTATTGATGGCCGAGTGTCTTTGCGAGGCGAGTCGTTACACTCCTGGGCACGGAATAAGTTGGCACTGGAGGTGGCTATGCTCCCCCAGAAGCCGCTGGCGCCTGAAGGGGTTTGCGTCCGTGAATTGGTTGAATATGGTCGTTTCCCCTATCAAGGTCTGCTGCGCGGTGCCAGTGCGGAAGACCGGGAAGTAGTGGCCTGGGCGATGGAGCAGACAGGCGTGGCAAACCTTGCAGATAAGCAGGTGCAAGCACTTTCAGGTGGGCAGCAGCAGCGGGTCTGGATTGCCATGGCAATTGCGCAGCAGTCCAGCATTCTATTGCTGGATGAACCCACAACCTTTCTTGATTGGGGGCACCAGCTGGAAGTGCTGGAGTTGCTGGCCCGGTTGAACAAGGAACAGCAACTGACAGTTGTAATGTCACTGCATGATCTTAACCAGGCAGCACAGTTTGCTGACCGAATACTGGTTATGGAAAAAGGACAGTTGGTTGAGCATGGCTCACCAGCAGAGGTTATTGATTCCCAGATGCTGGCACGTGTGTTTAGCGTGAATGCTCAGGTCAGCGAGCAGGCTGATGGCAAGCCGTACAGCCAGGCATTGAGTTCGATGAAAGCCATTCAGCGCACAGGGGTGGAATAGGAAGTGAAAGTGAGGGACCTGCAAAAACGCTATCAGAAAGGACGGATTCCTTTTACCGCCTGTCGCCAGGATCCGCGTTTTTCCTATTGCCTGTACGTGCCTGAATGCCATCAGAACTATCCTGAACAGACAGCGCCGCTATTGGTAGTAGTACACGGCTCTGCACGTACCGCTGAAAGCTTTCGCGACGCCTTTGTAGAGTTTGCAGAACGGGAAAGGTGCGTGGTGTTGGCACCGTTGTTTCCGATCGGCGCAGTGGCTGCTGAAAGTTCAGATGGTTACAAGCTGCAGCCACCACGCGGTTATGCCTACGATCATCTGTTACTGGCAATGGTGGATGAAGTCGCGCAGGCATTTCATACGGAGCGTGATTTTTTGTTGTACGGTTTTTCCGGTGGTGCCCAGTTTGCGCACCGTTTTTATTATCTTCACCCTCAACGTATAAAAGGGCTGTCAGCTCATGCGCCTGGCCAGGTATGTCTCCCACCCCAGAGTGAGGAGGCATTGCATGCCATGCGGCAGGTGCCGGTGCAGTTGGTAATTGGCAGTGAGGATCGTGGTACTGAGCGTTCTGGGCTGGAGATGGGCTTGGGCCGGGCGCAGCTGTTGCAGATGTTGGCTGATGCGCTGGGAGCTTTAGGCGTGAATGTTTGCCGCCAAGAGGTTGAGGGAGCGGGGCATGATGGTTTTGCCCTGTTACCGGCGGGCCAGGCGTTTCTGGCCGAACAGCTCAGAAATGGACGATGCTAATTATTAGGAATGTGCAATAAAAAGCCGGTGCGAACACCGGCTTAAGAACTCCAGGGCACCTACATATTCGGGTAGTTAGGTCCGCCTGCACCCTCAGGTACCACCCAGGTAATGTTCTGAGCCGGGTCCTTGATGTCACAGGTTTTGCAGTGGACGCAGTTCTGTCCATTGATTTGGAACTGTGGGCCATCATCGCCTTCAACCACCTCATACACACCCGCCGGACAGTAGCGCTGTGCCGGTTCGGCGAATTTGGGCAGGTTCTGGCTGATCGGGATGCTGGCGTCCTTGAGCTGCAAGTGGCAGGGCTGATCCTCTTCGTGGTTGGTGTTGGAGAGGAAAACCGAGGACAGCTTGTCAAAAGAAAGCACGCCATCCGGTTTCGGATACTGGATCTCCTGGCATTCGCTGGCCGGTTTTAGCTGCTCGTGGTCTTTGTGCTCGTCATGCAAGGTAACCGGTATCTTGCCACCAAACCAGTTCTGGTCGATGTAGTTGAACGCACCGCCAAGATAGGGGCCGAACTTGTGCATGGCCGGACCGAAGTTGCGGGCGCGATAGAGCTCATCATACAACCAGGAAGAGGTATAGGCGTCGGTGAAGCCGCTCAGGTCCTTGCCGCCCTCGTCACCGGCGACCAGTGAATCAGTAATAGCTTCTGCCGCCAGCATGCCAGACTTCATGGCGGTGTGGATGCCCTTGATCTTGGAGAAGTTCAGGGTGCCGGCATCACAGCCGATCAGCAGCGCACCGGGCATGGTCATCTTGGGCAGGGTGTTGAAGCCGCCCTTGGTGATCGCACGAGCGCCGTAGGAAACGCGCTTGCCACCTTCAAGATACTGTTTGATCTCGGGGTGGTGTTTCATGCGCTGAAACTCATCGAACGGGCTGAGATAAGGATTGGAGTAGTTCAGGTCGATGATCAGACCGACGACTACCTGGTTATCTTCAGCATGGTAAAGGAAGAACCCGCCACTGGCGCCATCACTCAGCGGCCAGCCTGAACCGTGCACGACCAGGCCTGGTTTGTGCTTGGCCGGATCGATATCCCAGAGTTCCTTGATGCCGATACCGTAGTGTTGTGGGTCGGAATCCTTGTCGAGGGCAAACTTTTCGATCAGCTGTTTGCCCAGGTGGCCACGGCAGCCTTCGGAGAAAATGGTGTATTTGGCATGCAGCTCCATGCCGGGCATGTAGTTGGGGCCCTGCTCGCCAGCGGCGGTCACGCCCATGTCACCTGTGGCAATGCCTTTAACGCTGCCATCTTCGTTGTACAGTACTTCGGCAGCGGCGAAACCGGGGAAAACTTCAACGCCCAGTTCTTCAGCGCGTTCGCCCAGCCAGCGGGTCACATTGCCGAGGCTGACAATATAGTTGCCATCGTTATGCATGGTTTTGGGGACGAAGGCGTTGGGCAGTTTGGCTGCGCTGTTGGCATCCTTCAGCATGAATACCTGGTCTTCAGTCACCGGTGTCTTCAGGGGGGCACCTTGCTCTTTCCAGTCGGGGAAGAGTTCGTCCAGGGCGCGGGTTTCCATTACAGCGCCGGACAAAATATGTGCGCCGACTTCGGAGCCTTTTTCTACCACACAGACGGTCAGTTCCTGCTCGGCAGCCTGGGCCTGCTGCATCAGGCGGCAAGCGGCTGAAAGGCCAGCGGGGCCTGCGCCGACGATGACTACATCAAATTCCATCGATTCACGATTCACGGTTGTTCCTCCATCGGTGTGGATGCTGTGCTCTTATTATGTTGAACCACATCGTATGACATGTCTGTAAAATACCATCATAAGTAAAAACCCTTATTTGTAAAGCTTGATCCCTGTCAGAGGGGCTGCGGGTCATTGAAAATAGGGGATTTTGCGTATTCGTATTATCTGGTTATGATGCAGGCTGCGAGGCCCTGTAGAGCCAACAATACACAAGCAAAGGGTAAGGCAATGAAGGTTCTGGTAACGGTAAAGCGAGTTATCGATTACAACGTCAAGGTGCGGGTCAAATCCGACAACACGGATGTTGATCTGAATAATGTGAAAATGGCGATCAACCCTTTCTGCGAGATTGCGGTTGAAGAGGCCGTTCGACTGAAAGAAGCGGGCACGGCGACCGAGATTGTTGTGGTTTCACTGGGCCCGCAGGCGGCTCAGGAACAGCTGCGTACCGCTCTGGCACTGGGTGCCGATCGCGCCATTCTGGTGCAGAGTGACGAAAATCTGGAATCCCTGTCGGTAGCCAAGCTGCTGGCCAAGGTTGTTGAGAAAGAACAGCCGGATCTGGTGTTGATGGGTAAGCAGGCCATCGATTCCGATAACAACCAGACGGGTCAGATGCTGGCTGCACTGACTGGCATGGGGCAGGGTACTTTTGCCTCCGAGGTCAAGGTTGAAGATGGCAAGGTTCAGGTGACGCGTGAAGTCGATGGTGGTCTGCAGACGGTTGAGCTGAGCACACCAGCGGTCGTGACAACCGACCTGCGCTTGAATGAACCGCGTTATGCATCCCTGCCCAACATCATGAAAGCCAAGCGCAAGCCGCTGGAAACTCTGACACCGGCTGATCTGGGTGTTGAGGTTAAGGCCAATACCAAATTGCTGAAGGTTGAGCCGCCTGCAGAGCGTTCTGCCGGTATCAAAGTGGCAGATGTGGCTGAGCTGGTCGATAAACTGAAAAACGAGGCGAAGGTGATCTGATGAGTATTCTGGTTATTGCTGAACATGACAATCAGGCGCTTAAGCCGTCTACTCTGAGCACGCTGGCAGCGGCTGCCCAGATTGGTGGTGACGTGACCCTGCTGGTGGCTGGCAACGGCTGTGCGGCAGCAGGTGATGCCGCGGCCAAGGCAGAGGGTGTGGCCAAGGTTTTGCTGGCAGATAACCCGGCCTATGACCATGAAATCGCCGAGAATATGGCTGCGCTGATCAAGTCGCTGGCCGAAGGTTACACGCATATCCTGGCACCGGCATCAGCCAATGGTAAGAACTTCATGCCACGTGTTGCGGCGTTGCTGGATGTGGGCCAGATCTCTGACATCATTAAAGTGGAATCGGCTGATACCTTTGCGCGTCCGATTTACGCCGGTAATGCCATTGCGACCGTGCAGTCACTGGATGCAGTCAAGGTCATTACCGTGCGTGGTACGGCCTTTGATGCGGTATCTGCCGAGGGTGGCAATGCAGCTGTTGAAGCTCTGAGCCAGGTTGAAGATACCGGGCTGAGCCGTTATGTAAGTGAAGAGATGGCCAAGTCCGACCGTCCTGAGTTGACCTCGGCGCGTGTGGTGATTTCCGGTGGTCGTGGTATGGCCGACAGCGAACATTTCCACTTGCTGGAAAAAGTCGCAGACAAGCTGGGCGCTGCCGTGGGTGCTTCGCGTGCGGCCGTCGATGCCGGTTTTGCACCCAACGATATGCAGGTTGGTCAGACCGGCAAGATTGTTGCCCCTGAGCTCTATGTTGCCGTGGGTATCTCCGGTGCCATCCAGCATCTTGCTGGCATGAAGGACTCCAAGGTGATCGTAGCGATCAACAAGGATGAGGAAGCTCCTATCTTCCAGGTAGCGGACTATGGTCTGGTAGCGGACCTGTTCACGGCCCTGCCGGAGCTGGACGAGTCTCTCTAAGACGCTGCAATGAAAAAGGCCACGGCATATGCCGTGGCCAATTATTTCGCTGTCTCGTATAACGGCAGCTTACCTTCCCTTGATCGGCGCTCCCGAGCTCAGGACGCCTGTTGTGTCTGGTGAGTGGGATGGGTTGCGATAAAGTGCTGCAGTGCACTGTTCAGCAACGCCTGTTTTTCACGGTCACCGCAACGCTTGGCGCGTTCAATATCATCAATTATAAAGCGTTGAATACGCTGTTCACCGTCATGGGTGATCAGGTAATGGCCCAAAGCGACCGCAATCATGGGGTCCATGTGTTCATGTTCTGCAATAGCGGCAATTTCATCAGCCGATAGTTCACTCATTTCCAGGCACTCTTCATAGGTCAACATACCGCTCCTCCTGTCGTTATTTTGGGGGTGGTTTGACTTTGAACCAGGAATCTACGCCTCTCAGTTTAGGGGTAGATGGGTAATTATCGAGTCTTTCTGGCTGTATAATATTCATACAGTTTCGGGATTGGTGTACTCCTGCTCATGCTGCATTTGCTAACAGGAATGCCGGTTCTTTGGTGCAGGTGTTATCCTGCTTGCTTTGCAATGATTGAGCAGGAGCAATAATGGATCTTAGCCCCGATCAGATGTCGCCCACGGATATTTATCATGCCTTGACGCAGATCATAATACCCAGACCCATTGCATGGGTATTGAGTCCGAACGACACTAATGCCGAAAGCCTGAACCTGGCACCTTTCTCTTTCTTTAACGTGGTGTGCAGTGATCCTCCCATCCTGATGCTGTCGATGGGGAATAAATCTGACGGAACACTTAAAGACAGTTGCCGTAATTTGCTGGAGCGACAGAGGTGTGTCATTCACATTGCCCAGGATGCACAGGCTGCCCAGGTATCCGATAGCGCCAGAGAACTGAACTTAGGTGAATCTGAGCTTGAAGGCACCGAGCTGGAGCTTGTCGACTTCAACGGCACATCGATGCAACGTCTGCGTCAGGTGCCAGTGGCCCTGGCTTGTCGGTTGCATCAGCATCTCGAAGTTGGCAATAAGCCGCAAAACCTTCTGTTGGTGGAGGTGGAGCATATCTGGGTGGATGATGAAGTTTGCTTCAACGATGGCAAAGGGCGGGTACGCTTTGATGCCGAGAAAATAAAACCGCTGGCCCGACTGGGTGGAGCTGAATACGCCAGCCTGGATCAAGTGTTCCGGGTTCAGCGTCCCTAGGCCTGTTTGACTTATCCTGACGACTGCTGCAGAGTGCGCGCTTTTTTGTGTCTGGCCAAGCTCAGTCTTGGAGGAGAAAAAGGATGAACGCTGTACTCGCGGCTGTTGTCGTGATGCTTGTATTAAGTCTGTTGCGTACCCCTGTGGTCGTGGCGCTGGTCGCTGGCGCGTTAACCGCAGGTCTGCTGTCCGGAATGGGGCTGGAGCACACGCTGGATGTGTTCAGTGGTGGTATTGGCGGCGGCGCTGAAGTCGCGCTCAGTTATGCCATGTTGGGTGGTTTTGCCGTTGCGATTGCCCAGTCGGGCCTGCCGCATGCCATGGCGGATATGGTCCAGCGCAAACTGGGGGCCACGCAGGGTGCCGCCAGCCGTACCGTCAAGTACGCTCTGATTCTGGCGCTGATTGCGGTAGCCATCTCATCACAGAACCTGATCCCTATACATATCGCCTTTATCCCGTTGCTGGTACCGCCTCTATTGATGGTGATGAGCAAAATGCAGCTGGACCGTCGACTGATTGCCTGTGTGCTGACGTTTGGCCTGGTGACACCCTACATGTTTTTGCCCGTCGGTTTTGGCGGCATCTACCTGAACAATATTCTGCTGCAGAATGTGGCCGACAATGGCCTGGCAACCGATAACCTGAATGTTATGGCGGCCATGTGGATTCCCGCACTGGGCATGCTGGTGGGGCTGTTGCTGGCACTGTTCAATTATCGCAAGCCGCGCCAGTACGACATGGAGCGTCTGCAGGCGGCCGAGCGGGTTGAGGTCAACTATAGTGCGGCACGCCTGGCATCAGTCGTGGTTGCGATTCTGGCGGCGTTCGGAATTCAGCTCTGGAGCGGCTCCATGGTGCTGGGTGCCCTGGCCGGCTATATGGTCTGTACCCTGACGGGCATCATCCGCTGGAAGCAGGCGGATGGCGTGCTGATTGACGGCATGAAAATGATGGCGATGATCGGTTTCATCATGATTACCGCGGCAGGTTTTGCCGAAGTCATGCGTGAAACCGGTGAAATCGCAACACTGGTGAGCGGGACAAGCGATCTGATCGGAGGCAACAAGGCGTTGGCGGCACTGCTGATGCTGCTGGTTGGCTTGTTGGTGACCCTGGGTATAGGGTCTTCGTTCTCAACCATTCCGATCATTGCGGCTATCTATGTGCCTTTGGCCCTGTCGCTGGGCTTCAGTCCACTGGCAATTGTGGCATTGGTGGGTACAGCAGGTGCGCTGGGTGATGCCGGTTCGCCGGCCTCTGATTCAACATTGGGCCCGACTTCAGGCTTGAATGTTGACGGTCAGCACCACCATATTTGGGATACAGTTGTTCCCACCTTCTTGCACTACAACCTGCCGCTGTTGCTGGCAGGCTGGGCTGCGGCAATGGTGCTTTAAGTTCTGTAAAACTACGTGTCTGGCTGTTTGAACGGCAGCCAGGTGCGTAGCTCCTCAATCTGCAGCTCCATATGCTGCTGTTCCTCACGCACAAACTCTCCTACTGCGCGATTGAAGTCCGGGTGGGCCATGCGATGCAATGACCAGGTTCTGACCGGCTCGAAGCCGCGCTGAATTTTGTGCTCCCCCTGAGCACCGGGGTCAAAGCGGTCCAGTCCTTGCTGGATGCAATAGTCGATCCCCTGATAATAGCAGGCTTCAAAATGCAGGCTGTCGTAATGCTCGAGACAGCCCCAGTAGCGGCCATAAAGACAATCTTTACCGATGAAATACAATGCGGCGGCAACTGCCTGTCCTTGATCTTCTGCCATGATCAGCAGCATCTGGTCAGCCATCTGCTGGTGCAACTGGTGGAAAAAATCTGGCGCCAGGTAGCCTTGCCGGCCACGCTTCAAGTAAGTGGCCTGATAGAAGCGATAAAACTGCTCCAGATGCTGTGGCTGAATAGCTTCACCGGTTAATGCGTTCAGTTGAATGCCTTGTTCCGCTACCTTGCGGCGCTCACGACGCACGGATTTTCGTTTGCGTGAATTAAAGCGGGCGAGGAAATCGTCAAAGTTCTCATACCCCTGGTTAAACCAGTGATACTGGCTGCCCAGGCGAGGGTGTGTTGCACTGGGTGCGGTTTCAATCACACCAGGTTGCGGAAACAGGCAATGCCAGGATGAAGCACCCACTTCCTGCATGATCTGATCGAGAATTCCCGGTAGCAGCTCAACGGCCGTCGCTAGAGGAAGTGATGTGCCAAATCTTGGTCCTGTGGCCGGTGTAAACGGGATCGCATTGACCAGCTTGGGATAGTAGGGCAGGCCGTTGCGTTGATAGGCATCGGCCCAGGCCCAGTCGAATACATATTCACCCCAGGAGTGCGATTTGATGTACAGCGGTATGACCATCACCGGATGGTCGTTGTTATCGGTCACCAGGGCATGCAAGGGTTGCCAGCCGGTGCCTTCGCCAACGCTGGCTGTCTTTTCCAGCGTGTGCAGAAATGCATGGCGAAGGAAGGGGTAATCTGTACCGCAGAGGCTGTCCCATAGATCAGCGGGAATTGCATCGATGCCGGGGTGGAGATTGACTTTATACATGCTGACCTATACTAATCCTGTCACCATTTGGATTGATATCGAAGGAGCCGTTAATGGACGAGTTGGAGCTGGAATTTGAGCTGGACCCCCGTCTTGTCACTGATACTATCGCGATTGGCGACTTCCCGCTCTGTCGTTTGCTGTTGATGAACGACAGTCAGTACCCCTGGTTTATTCTGGTGCCGCGCCGTGCTGGTGTGACCGAGCTGTACCACCTGCCGGCCAATGAACAACAGCAGTTGATTCACGAGGCCAGTGAGTTGTCGGAGACGCTGGCCGACCTGTTTCAGGCGCGCAAAATGAACGTGGCAACACTGGGTAACATGGTGCCTCAACTGCATATGCATGTCATTGCCCGCAAGGAGTCTGATCCTGCCTGGCCAGGGCCTGTTTGGGGTAAGGTGCCTGCAGTGCCTTATGCACCTGAGGAGCTGGCGCGCGTACGCAGCAAACTGGAAGTGTTACTGGATGGGGAGTTGGCGTTCGAGCCGCATGATTGAGTGATCGATGAGAGTCGGGTTCGCGCGCGGAGCGCGCTCCCACAAAGCGCTCCCACAAAGCGCTCCCGCTGACCGCTGCCACAGTGTGCTCCCAGGGTGCTCTCTCATAGAGAGGTGCTGACCAGGTTGCCGGGGGCTGACATTAACCTGTGGGAGGCCAGTCCCCTGGTCGAATATCCGTTAGTCTACCTAATCAGGTGGACACAATTCAGGGCCTTTCGAAGGTCAGCATTCTTCTATCCCGGCATTGCCTGTCGCCGGGCCTGTCAGGTCCGGCTAAATCGGTTATAATCCCCGCCTTTGAATTCCATGTTGCACCCAGATACAGGAACAGGACAGTATGCGTAGCCATTATTGCGGCGACCTCAGAGCAGAACATATCGGAGAAGACATTACCCTGAGCGGCTGGGTTCACCGCCGTCGTGACCACGGTGGGGTTATCTTCCTCGACCTTCGTGACCGCGAAGGTATCGCCCAGGTCGTGTTTGACCCGGATCGCGAAGAGAGCTTCAATCTGGCCGATAGCGTTCGTAACGAGTTTGTTGTCGAAGTGCGTGGCACCGTGCGTGCGCGTCCGGAAGGCACCATCAACAGCGAAATGGGCACTGGCGAAATTGAAGTGCTGGGCAAAGAGCTGGTTATCCTGAACAAGGCTGAAACGCCTCCCTTCCAGCTGGACGAGCACCAGCAGGTGGGTGAAGATGTGCGTCTGCGCCATCGTTACATCGATCTGCGCCGTCCTGAGATTCAGCGCAAACTGCGTTTCCGCTCCAAGATTACGCATAACATCCGCAATTACCTGGAAGAAAACGGCTTTCTCGATATCGAGACCCCGATTCTGACCCGTGCGACCCCTGAAGGTGCGCGTGACTATCTGGTACCAAGCCGTACCCATGAGGGTAGCTTCTTCGCTCTGCCGCAGTCACCCCAGCTGTTCAAGCAGCTGCTGATGGTGTCCGGCTTTGACCGTTACTACCAGATCGCCAAGTGCTTCCGTGACGAAGACCTGCGTGCAGACCGTCAGCCTGAATTTACTCAGATCGACATCGAAACCTCGTTCATGGACGAGGAAGGTATCATGGGTCTGACTGAAGGCATGATCCGTGATCTGTTCCAGGAGATCCTGGACGTTGATCTGGGTGATTTCCCGCGTATGCCGTACTCTGAGGCGATGGACCGTTTCGGTTCCGACAAGCCTGACCTGCGTATTCCGCTGGAGCTGGTTGACGTTGCCGACCTGCTGCAGGATATCGAATTCAAGGTCTTTGCTGGTCCGGCCAAGGATCCGAAAGGCCGCGTTGCAGCACTGAAAGTGCCGGGTGGCGCCCAGCTGACCCGTAAGATCATCGACGAATACACCAAGTTTGTTGGCATCTACGGTGCCAAAGGTCTGGCCTGGATCAAGGTCAACGAACTGGCCAAAGGTGTTGAAGGTCTGCAGTCGCCGATTGTTAAGTTCCTGGGTGACGAAGTGGCCATGCAGGTCATGGAGCGTCTGGAAGCAAAAGATGGCGATATCATCTTCTTCGGTGCTGACAAAACCAACGTTGTTAACGAAGCCTTGGGTGCGCTGCGTATCAAGGTTGGTGAAGACATGAACCTGATCGAGCGCGAGTGGGCGCCGCTGTGGGTTGTCGACTTCCCGATGTTTGAAGAAACCGACAACGGTGGCATGACTGCGCTGCACCATCCGTTTACAGCCCCGAGCTGCACAGCGGAAGAGCTGGTAGCCGAGCCGGAAGGCAAACTGTCCCGTGCCTACGATATGGTTCTGAACGGTACCGAGCTGGGTGGCGGTTCTGTCCGTATCCATGATCAGGATATGCAGAAGGCTGTATTCAAGGTGCTGGGTATCTCTGACGAAGAAGCGGAAGAGAAATTCGGCTTCCTGCTCAACGCACTGAAATTCGGTGCGCCGCCTCACGGTGGTCTGGCCTTCGGCCTGGACCGTCTGGTGATGCTGATGACAGGCTCTTCTTCCATCCGTGAAGTGATTGCCTTCCCGAAAACCCAGAGTGCCGGCTGTCTGCTGACCGACGCACCGGGTGAAGTCAGCGCCGCACAGCTGCGCGAGCTGAACATCAAGCTGCGCAAAACCCCCTGATCCTATTCAGCGTGGGTGGGCGGTCGCCAGGCCGCCCGAATACATGACGAACAGATGAACAGGGCCGCCCGGCTCTGCAATCAATCGAGGATGTAGTTTTATGGCAGGTCATTCCAAGTGGGCTAATATCAAGCACCGTAAAGCGGCACAGGATGCCAAACGGGGCAAGATTTTCACCAAACTGATTCGTGAGCTGACAGTGGCCGCGAAAGAGGGCGGTGGTAACCCGGAGGACAACCCGCGTCTGCGCGCAGCTGTCGACAAGGCGTTGGGCGCCAACATGAAAAAGGACACCATCGAGAAAGCGATTGCTCGCGGTGCCGGTGGCGGTGAAGGCGACAACTATGACGAGCTGACCTATGAGGGTTATGGCCCGAACGGTGTCGCCATTCTGGTTGAGTGCATGACCGATAACGTGAACCGTACCGTGTCTCAGGTTCGTGCGGCTTTCAACAAGGCCGGTGGCAACCTGGGTACCAACGGTTCTGTTGCCTACCTGTTTGAAAAGAAAGCTCAGATCTCATTTGGCGATGATGCCGATGAAGACGCGATCATGGAAGCAGCGCTGGAAGCGGGTGCTGATGATGTCGTTACCAATGAAGACGGCTCCATCGATGTGTTCGCTCCCTGGCAGGAATTCATGGATGTTAAGCAGGGGCTGGTTGAAGCCGGTCTTGAGCCGGTATATGCCGAAGTAGGCATGATCCCGTCTACTACCGTTGATCTGGATGTGGACACCGGCACCAAGGCGCTGAAGCTGATCGATGCGCTGGAAGATCTGGATGATACCCAGAACGTCTATCACAATGCCGATATTCCGGAAGAGGCCATGGCCTGATCCTGATCGGATGTGAGTCATAGAGACCGGGGGCAACCCCGGTTTTTTGTACATGCAGGATGGTGGAGCAGCGATGCGGATTTTGGGGATTGACCCTGGCTCACGCATTACCGGCTACGGGCTGATTGATATTGATGGCCCCAAAACTCATTACGTCGCCAGTGGGTGTATTCGCATCAGTGGTGAAAACCTGGCTGAGCGTCTGCAGCAGGTGTATGCAGGTGTGACCGAAGTTATCCAGCGTTACAATCCTGTTGAGATGGCCATTGAGCAGGTGTTTATGGCCCGTAATGCTGATTCGGCGCTCAAGTTGGGTCAGGCCCGAGGGGTGGCAATTGTTGCAGGCGCGAATCATGCGCTTCCTGTTGCTGAATATGCTGCACGTCGCGTCAAACAATCGGTTGTCGGCAGTGGCGGGGCTGATAAGACCCAGGTGCAGCACATGGTCGCACATTTATTGAAGCTGCCGGGCTTGCCGCAAGTGGATGCGGCCGATGCTCTGGCCATTGCACTTTGTCATGCCCATTCTCGGGCGGGGCTGGCACCCGCAACGCGAACACGCAGTCGTAGCAGTGGTCGTTGGCGTTTATAAGGATTAAAGGAGAGCTTTCGTCTTGATCGGATATCTGAGAGGGCGCATTTTGGAAAAGCAGCCGCCCTGGTTGCTGCTGGACGTTAATGGCGTTGGTTACGAGGTGGAAGCCTCGATGAATACCTTTTACGGCTTGCCGGAAGTTGGTGCCGAAACCGGGCTGCATACGCATTTCGTCGTGCGAGAGGATGCGCAGCTGCTGTTCGGGTTTGTTGATGCACAGGAAAAGCTCCTGTTTCGGTCATTGATTAAGGTGAATGGTGTAGGGCCCAAATTGGCATTGTCCATTCTGTCGGGTATCAGTGCCGATGCATTTATTCGTACCGTGCACCAGGAAGATACTTCGGCTCTGGTGAAAATACCGGGGGTAGGCAAGAAAACGGCCGAGCGTTTGATTGTCGAGATGAAAGACCGTTTGGCACTGCTTGAGTTGCCGACCCTGACCGAGCTCGAACTGAGCTCAGGCAATCTGCCGGCAGCGGCACCGGCGGCTACGGATCACCGCGCAGAAGCTGAAAGTGCCCTGGTTGCTTTGGGGTATAAACCGCAACAGGCTACCAAAGCGATCGAGAAAGCGGCGGAAACCCTGGGTGCTGATGCAGTAACAGAGGTGCTGATTCGTCAGGCGCTGAAAACCATGGTGACAGGCTGAGATAACAGGCATGAAAATCGAAGAAGATCGTTTCATTACTCCAGTGGCCAGCTCGAATACGGAAGAGGTGCATGACCGTGCCATCCGCCCCAAGCTGCTGCAGGACTATGAAGGCCAGCCAGCGGTGCGCGAGCAGATGGAAATATTCATTCATGCGGCCCGGGCACGTAATGAAGCACTGGATCATACTTTGATTTTTGGGCCGCCGGGCCTCGGCAAAACCACTCTGGCCAATATTATTGCCCATGAAATGGGGTCGCAGATCCGGACTACATCAGGCCCGGTGCTGGAAAAGGCCGGTGATTTGGCAGCATTACTGACCAATCTTGAGGCAGGCGATGTGCTGTTTATCGACGAAATTCATCGCCTGAGTCCCAGTGTGGAAGAGGTGCTGTATCCGGCGATGGAGGATTATCAGCTGGATATCATGATTGGTGAAGGTCCGGCTGCACGCTCAATCAAGCTTGATCTGCCACCCTTTACCCTGGTGGGTGCGACGACTCGTGCAGGCTCACTGACATCGCCTCTGCGCGACCGCTTCGGTATTGTGCAGCGCCTTGAATACTACTCTATTGAGGATTTGACCGGCATTGTGATGCGATCGGGTCAGTTGACGGATACGGAAGTGGAGTTGGAAGGCGCGCGTGAGATTGCCCAGCGTTCGCGCGGAACGCCCCGTATTGCGAACCGTCTGTTACGTCGTGCACGAGATTTTGCCGAAGTAAAAGGGGATGGTTGTATCAGTAAACAGATCGCTGATCTGGCCCTGAATATGCTGAATGTAGATGAACGGGGCTTTGATCATATGGATCGGCGCCTGTTGCTGACCATGATTGAGAAATTTTCCGGTGGCCCTGTCGGAATCGACAACATCGCCGCGGCGATCAGTGAAGAGCGCGATACCATTGAAGATGTGCTGGAGCCCTACCTGATTCAGCAAGGCTTCATTATGCGCACACCGCGTGGACGCGTAGTTACCGATCATGCGTATGTCCACTTCGGACTGGAAAGGCCTGACTGATATCAATCCCTCGTGATGAATTGATGACGTGGACTCAGGGTGTGATCAAGGTCAAGTAATCCTGGGTCAATCCTGCTTTAGCATGGCTGTAGCCACTAAACAGGGGGAAGGCCAGATGTCCGCGTTATTAAGTCACGATGAGCTTGAGGGTATCGCCCTGGAGCTGCGCGAGTTATTGGACAGCCTGCACGAAGAGCTTGCAGATGAGCTGCACACCATCGAGCATGCCCGTCATCAACTGCAGCAGGCACGTGCCAGACAGAGTGACCGCGAAGCGGCGCTTGAGTTGGCGCAGCGCCTCAATCTCGAACATCTTCGAGAGCATCTGGATACCATTGCCGCCTGCAACGAGGCTCTGCAAAGAATCAGTCGTGGCCATTACGGCCGCTGTACCCGTTGCGGCGAAGCAATTGAGCTGAATCTCTTGCGCGCAGACCCGCTCACCCATCGCTGTATGGCCTGTCAGAGCTAATCTCTTGTTTTAAAATCTGCGGCTGTTATTGTTGTCTGCCATCATGGTTTGATTAGGGCAACGGCATGCCGTTTCAGTGGCCGGTTCGGGTCTACATCGAAGATACCGACGTAGGTGGTATCGTCTACTACGTAAACTATCTCAAATTTCTTGAGCGTGCCCGTACCGAGTTGCTGCGCAGTCATGGCTATTCTCAGCAGGCGCTGGCAGCTGCCGGAACCCTCTTTGTCGTCACCCGAACCGAGTGCGACTATCGCAAGCCCGCCCGGCTGGATGATGAACTTCTGATTGAAGTCGAGATCGAAAAGATTTCAGCCACGCGTGTCACGTTTTTGCAGCAGATTGTCCGATCTTCAGATTCTGTTCTGCTTTGTCAGGCTAGAGTAGTGGTTGCCTGTGTGTCGGCAGCTGAACTCAAGCCACAGCGTTGGCCCGCAACACTTATTGAATATATGCAATGTAATCTTAGGCGCAGCTGACCGTTGAGGAGAAGTAATGGAAGATAAGCTGTCTATCTGGAGCCTGGTGCTTAACGCAAGCCTTGTTGTGCAGCTGGTGATGCTGTCGCTGTTGCTGGCATCGTTTTTGTCCTGGGTGATGATTTTTCAGCGCAATCAGGTCATGCGCAAAGCGCGTCGCTCGTTGAAGCTGTTTGAGGATCGTTTCTGGTCAGGTATCGACCTGGGGCAACTGTTCCGTGAGGTAAACCAGACACCCAACCCCAACAGCGGTGCCGAAAATATCTTCCGTGCCGGCCTGCAGGAATATACACGCCTGAGCCAGAAAAGCGGCAGTGACCCTGACATGATCATGAATGGCGTTCAGCGTGCCATGCGTGTTGCCATGGCGCGTGAAGAGGAACGCCTGGAGCGTCATCTGCCGTTTCTGGCGACGGTAGGCTCCACCAGTCCTTATGTCGGCCTTTTTGGTACCGTCTGGGGCATTATGAATGCTTTCAGGGGCTTGGCAAACGTGCATCAGGCTACGCTGGCATCCGTGGCGCCAGGTATTTCCGAGGCGCTGGTGGCGACTGCAATAGGTCTGTTTGCGGCTATTCCCGCGGTTATCGCCTTTAACCGCTTCTCGGCTCAGGCTGAAGGCTTGTTGAGTGCCTATGACACCTTTGCTGATGAGTTCTCCAGCATTCTTTATCGCCGCGTACACCGCGCGGCCTGAGGCTGAAGCATGATTCGCAAGCAACGCAAAAAGCGCAGACTGAACTCCGAAATCAATGTTGTTCCCTATATCGATGTGACCCTGGTGTTGCTGGTGATATTCATGGTGACGGCGCCGATGCTGACTCAGGGGGTCAATGTTGAACTGCCCCAGGCATCAGCGGAGCCCGTAGATGACCAGAATGAAGAGCCAGTGATCCTGACGGTGGACGCTGCCGGGCAGTACTACATTAATGTGGGTGGGGATGAGGAAACCCCCTTGAGTGCTGACCAGGTAGCGGAGCGAGTGGGCAAGGTTCTGCAATCCGCACCGGACAAGCTATTGCTGGTGCGAGGCGACAAGAACACCAACTATGATCAGGTCGTCCAGTTGATGGTGCTGCTGCAGCAAGTAGGTGCAGGCAGTGTCGGGCTGGTGACAGAATAGGGCGCATGGTGGATTTTAGAAGTTACATTCTGCCCACGTTTCTGGCTCTGCTGATTCACGGCCTGGTGCTGGCGCTGTTAAGCACGCACTGGATTGATCATTCTGAACCCAAGCGATCCATGCCGAGGCATATTCAGGCCCAGATGATCGACTTGAATGCACTGGCTGAGCGTCAGGCAGAGCAGGAGCGTATCACTCAGGAAAAGGCCAAGCAGGCTGAGGCTGCTAAAGCCAAGGCCCAGCGTGAGCGTGAGCAGGCGGCTGCCGAGAAACGGCGTCAGGAGCTGGAACGCAAGAAGGCCAAGGCGGAAGCCGAGCGCAAGGCAAAGCAGGAAGCTGAGCGCAAGCGACAGCAGGAAATTGCTCGCAAGCGTGAAGCCGAGCAAAAAAAGAAGGCAGAGCTCGCAGCCAGGAAAAAAGCCGAGGCCGAAGCTCGCAAGCGTAAAGCTGAAGAGCAGGCGCGGCGTGAAGCCGAGAAGGCGAAGCAGGAAGCTGCCGAGCGTGCTCGTAAAGAGGCCGAGCGGCGTGAGCAGCAGGCAAAAGCTGAGCAGGAATTGCAGCAGGCGCTGGAGCGGGAGCGCCAGGCGCGCGCCAAGGCTGAAGCGGCTGCGGCTGCTCGACAGCAGTCACAGGCAGTGATTGGTGATATTCGCAGTTATATTCAGGCTGTATTGCAGGATAGCTGGCGTATACCCAGTACCGCGCGTAACGGGATGGAAGCAATCGTGACGATTCACCTGCTGCCCAGTGGTGAGGTGGACCAGGCATACATCGCCAAAAGTAGTGGTAATGCGGCCTTTGACAATACCGCAGTTCAAGCCGTTTATCGTGTCCAGTCTTTTCCGCGTGTAGCGGATGTAGATCCGATACTGTTTGAGCGTCAGTTGCGTAAATTACAGGTTAAATTCAAGCCGGAGGGCCTCAGGTGGTAAAACTGAATCAGTTACTGGTATTGGCGCTGGCGGCGCTTATGTCTATGTCCGTTCGCGCCGAGTTGGTGGTGGAAGTGACTCAGGGCGTGGAGTCACCGACCCGTATCGCAGTCGTCCCTTTTGCTAATGACAGTGGTCTGGCTCTGAGTGAGGACGTAGCAGATCTGGTGCAGCAGGATTTGGGGCGCAGTGGCTTTTTCGAACCCATGGCGCGTGAAAACATGCTGGGCTTTCCCAGCCGTCGTGCCGATGTCTATTTCCGTGACTGGCGTATCTCACGGATGGACTACGTGGTAATCGGTCGTGTTGAAAACAACGCAAGCGGACAGCTTAATATTACCTATGAGTTGTTTGATGTGTTGCGCGAAGAGTCTTTGATGACTGAGCCGCTAAGTGTCCCTCAGGGCGGTTTGCGCGATGCGGCACACTTCATTGCCGACCGTATTTTCGAAGAGCTGACCGGGCTCAAAGGGGCCTTCTCGACACAAATCGTGTACGTCACGGCTGAGCAGCTGTCCGCTGGAAAGCAGCGTTTCCGTCTGAAACTGGCCGATTGGGATGGCGCGCGTGCGCAGACTATCCTTGAGTCTCCTGAGCCTATTCTGTCTCCCGCCTGGTCAATGGATGGCAGTAAACTGGCGTATGTCTCTTTTGAGACCAGCAAACCCTCCATCTATGTTCAGCATCTTGCCACGGGTAAGCGTGAGCGTATTCAGTCGTTCCCGGGGCTGAACGGTGCACCGGCCTGGTCACCGGACGGCAATCAGCTGGCGCTGGTGCTTTCACGTGATGGGAATCCGGAAATTTATGTGCTGAACCTGCAGACACGTGAGCTGCAGCGCATTACCCGCCATTACGGCATTGATACCGAACCCAACTGGTCTCCGGATGGCCGCTCGTTGATCTTCACGTCCGACCGTGGTGGTCAGCCGCAGATCTATCGTCTGGACCTGGCGAGTCGTAACCTGGAGCGTCTGACCTTTGAAGGCAATTACAACGCAAGTGGGCGTCTTACTCAGGATGGTCGCTTCCTGACCATGGTTCACCGCAGCCAGGGTGGGGGCAATGGATTCGATATTGCCGTCCAGGATTTGAAAACCGATCGTGTGGATATCCTGACGCGTTCAGGTCTGGCAGAATCACCCAGTATTGCGCCTAATGGTAGTATCGTAATCTATGCTACCCAGGAAGGGACGCGTGGTGTGCTGTCGGCCGTATCTCTGGATGGTCGGGTACAGTTCAGAATGCCGGCGAATGAAGGGGATGTGCGTGAGCCTGCATGGTCACCCTATCTCCGCTAATTTGCATGATCCAAACATTACACTGATAACCAATTAACTATATAACGCTTAGAGGAAACAGCATGCGCGTAGCCAACTTTACCAAAGCCGTCGCCATTACATCTGCAATGATTCTGGCCGGTTGTAGCACAACCAGCACTACTACTGATGGTGGCGCTGCAGGCTCTGCTAATGGTGGTCAGGACGGCGCTGGTGCCAGCAGTTACGGTGCAAACAGCGGTGGTGTATCCGCCGGTCAGGTGGTCACTCGTGAAGACCTGAATCAGCTGCAGACCGTTTTCTACTTCGACTTTGATAAAGCCGTTGTTCGTCAGCAGGGTTTTGCTGATCTGGAAGCACATGCGCGTTACTTGGCACAGAACCCCACTGCCTCTGTGCGTTTGGAAGGTCATGCCGACGAGCGTGGTACCCGTGAATACAACATGGCGCTGGGTGAGCGTCGTGCAAAGTCCGTCGAGCGTCTGCTGATGGTCAATGGTGCGACTGCCAACCAGGTTGAAACTGTCAGCTACGGTGAAGAAAAGCCTGCCATGATCGGCCATGATGCCGCTGCCTGGGGCAAAAACCGTCGCGTTGAGCTGAAATACCTGAGCAAATGATCCGTATAGCCAAAAATGGCATCCTGGTGGGGCTGCTCAGTGCAGCCGCACCGGCTTTCGCCGATGTCCCGGTAATTGAGATTCGTGAGGCGGGAAGCGGCTCCACGACTTCTGGTCAGCCTGTTGCGCTGGGCGCCAATTCTGCGGGAAACGAAATGGTGCTGCTGATTCAGCAGCTTCAGGACGAAGTGAGGAGCCTGCGTGGCACGGTTGAGCAGCAGCAGCGTCGACTGGACCTGCTGGAGCAGCAGCAGCGTGAGCGTTACCGGGACATTGACCGTCGTCTGAGTCTACTGTTCCAAAGCCTGCCCGCAGATGCCGCGCTGGCGACGGGTGAAGGCTCTGCGACAGCAGCACCATCTGTTCCCGGGGCTGCCGAGTCTCCGGTTTCAGCTGATAAGCCAGCGGTTCCGGAGTCGGTAACACAGGATGTTCAGCAGGCGTCTGAAAGCCCGTCAGCACCCGCCAGTGCCGATCAGAATGCCTATGAAGCGGCGTACGGTCTGATACGTCAGCGTGACTTTGTCGAGGCCAATAAAGCGCTTACAGCGTTTATCAATACCTATCCCAACAGCGGGCTCATTCCGAATGCCTGGTACTGGAAGGGTGAGGTGCACCTGGCGCAACAGCAACTTGAGGGTGCCCGTCAGGCGTTTACACAGGTGCTGAATAATTACGCCGAGCACAGTAAGGCACCGGATGCCATGTATAAGCTGGGAGTGCTGTTCGGGCGCAGTGGTGACACGGCCGGGGCTGAGCAGATGATGCGTAAGGTGATTGATACCTACCCGCAGTCATCAGCTTCTGAGCTGGCACGGGGTTATCTGACGCCTTAATTTGTAGCCAATAGATTTGATGTGAGTTGATGAAACAAGGTGAAAAACGAGCAGTTGTTCTGCTCTCCGGTGGTCTGGATTCAGCCACTGCTCTGGCAATGGCAAAAGAGCAGGGTTATGCCTGCTATGTACTCAGCTTTGACTATGGCCAGCGTTCTCTGACGGAGTTGAATGCGGCGCGTGCCATTACCGCTCAGCTGGGTGTTGCCGAGCATCGTGTGTTGCGCCTTAGTCTTGAAGACTTTGGTGGTTCAGCATTAACCGACAACAGCATTGATGTGCCTGAAGATGAGTGTGAAGGTGTTCCGGTGACCTATGTGCCGGCGCGTAATACCGTCTTTTTGTCGCTGGCGCTAGGGTGGGCTGAAGTACTGGATGCTGATGCCATATTTATTGGCGTTAACGCGGTGGATTACTCCGGTTATCCGGACTGTCGACCGGAGTTTATCCAGGCATTTGAAACCATGGCGAACCTGGCAACACGTCGAGGCGTAGAGGGTGATCCTATCAGTATCGAAACACCGCTGATGCACCTGACCAAGGCTGATATCATCGAAAAGGGCACTGCGCTGGGTATCGATTACGCATTGACCGTGTCCTGTTATCAGGCCGATGATGAAGGGCGTGCCTGTGGTCGTTGCGACAGTTGCCGGCTGAGAGCTAAAGGCTTTGCAGACGCCGGTGTGGCAGATCCGACTCGTTACATGTAATTCTTTTGAAAAAGGGGTTGCCTTTCACGCAGTTAGGCGTAAAATGCGCAGCCCAGTGGGTCGTTAGCTCAGTTGGTAGAGCAGTTGGCTTTTAACCAATTGGTCATAGGTTCGAGTCCTATACGACCCACCACTTCCTTTCATCAGGCTGTCTGCCTGAGTCGATGGGTCGTTAGCTCAGTTGGTAGAGCAGTTGGCTTTTAACCAATTGGTCATAGGTTCGAGTCCTATACGACCCACCATTTTTTCCAGTACTATCTTCATTTTCCTGTCACATTCTATCTGTATGCCTGTGCGCAATGTTTTCCGTGCATTGCTGCAACTATGGTATAATCTGCACCCTAGATTTATGCCCTCATTGGCAGTAACCCCCGCGGGATGACAAGAACCAATATTATGTTGAGTAAGCAGGACCTTGATGATCGCATTCTGGTGCAGGAGCATTTTGCTCAGGAGCACCTGCCGTCGCAGATGGGATCAGCAGAAATCGAACAATACAAAGAAAAGATTCGTCGACTCCTGGCAGAAAAAGATGCCTGTCTGGTCGCGCATTACTACACGGATGATCTGATCCAGCAGCTGGCCGATGAGACCGGCGGTTGTGTTTCAGATTCTCTGGAAATGGCGCGCTTTGGAGCCAAGCATCCAGCCTCGACATTGATTGTGGCTGGCGTTCGTTTCATGGGCGAGACGGCCAAGATTCTGAGCCCTGAAAAGCGCATTCTTATGCCGACCCTGGAAGCGACCTGCTCACTGGATATTGGCTGTCCTGCGGACGAGTTCGCGGCATTCTGTGATCAGTATCCCGATCATGAAGTGGTGGTGTACGCCAATACCTCGGCTGCCGTAAAAGCTCGTGCCGATTGGGTTGTTACCTCCAGTATTGCGCTTCAGGTCGTTGAGCACCTGAGTGATCAGGGCAAGAAAATCATCTGGGCGCCTGACAAGCATCTGGGCGAATATGTTCAGAAGCAGACCGGCGCAGAAATGATTCTTTGGGACGGTAGCTGTATCGTTCACGAAGAGTTCAAGGCCAAGGGTGTTCTGGATCTTAAGCAGGTTTATCCCGATGCTGCGGTACTGGTTCATCCCGAGTCACCGGATTCGGTTGTCCAGATTGCAGACGCCGTGGGCTCTACCAGCCAGCTGATCAAGGCGGCTCAGGAAATGCCCAATGAGACCTTCATCGTAGCGACTGACCGCGGTATCTTCTACAAGATGCAGCAGGCGGCGCCGGGTAAACGTCTGCTGGAAGCCCCTACGGGCGGCTCTGGCGCAACCTGCCGCAGCTGTGCTCATTGTCCGTGGATGGCCATGAACGGTCTGGATAACATCCTTGCGGCACTGGAAAATGGTGCGGATGAGATCCACGTGGATGATGAGTTGCGCGAACAGGCGCTCAAGCCGCTTCAGCGTATGCTGGAGTTTCAGGCCAACTGATCCCTGTTCGGAAACGGCTTCACACCAGGGTGCGAAGCCGTTTTCATCACACTTTTCCTTGCTTGCACGTATTAACCTAGAACTGCTGTTTCATCTCTTCTCGAAGCGCCTTGGCTTCACGTTCACGCTGTTCCAGTCGAGCCCTGTCTGAGCCTGTCAGACCTTTTTCCCGTTTGGCATACTCAATCTGACGCAAAGCCAGATCAAACTGTGCTGTCAGCAGGAAATATTCTATGCGCGCTTCATGCACACCCAGCTTGTCGTCTATGAGGCCCAGGGTCTCACTTAGCTGGTACAGCACCTCTGCATCCTCGGGGTAATCCCGTGACAGGCTGCGATAGGCGCTTGCTGCCTGCTGATGCTGTCCGGCTCGGTGCAGAGCGTTCGCGCGCAGCATGCGTACGGGGCGGTTGCCTGGATACAGTTGTAGCAGCTGGTCGGCGAGGGCAACGGCCTGCTGGTGTTGTCCAGCTGACTGTAGCTGTTCGATACGTGTCATCTGCACGTAGGGGTGGCGTTTCAGTGAGTCTGGCAGGGACTGCCAGGTTGATTCGGCCAGTTGATGCTGCCCATCAGCAATGGCAGACAAGAGCAATCCATACTGATTGGCCAGTGACGGGTTTTTCTTGTGGGCGGCCTGGTATTGTTCAAGAATCTTGCGAGAGCTTTCATTGAAATGCACGGTCATGCGTGCTTTGACCAGCTGGAATTCAAGCGATGACTCGGTATTGCGTGGTTTGGGCAGCTGGTGCGCACGGTTCATGGAATCGGCGATACGGGATTCTGTTACCGGGTGGGTCAATAGAAACTCAGGTGGTTTCTGGCCATAGAAGCGATAGCTGCGCTGCAAGCGTGCAAACATGCTGGGCATGGCTTCTGGATCGAAACCGGAAGCGACCAGCGTTTGCATGCCGGCTCGGTCGGCTTCCTGCTCGTTTCGACGGCTAAAGGCAAGTTGCTGATAGGCTGAAGCACCCATGGTAGATGAAATGACCGCCATTCCACCTTCGGAATCCGCGGCTGCCAGCAAAATACCGGCCAGCATGCCCGCCAGCATCATGGGCCGATTTTTGCGTTCCTCTTCAAGGCGCTGGGCGTAATGACGCTGGCTTAAATGCGCCAGTTCGTGTGCCAGCACGGAAGCCAGCTCGCCTTCGGATTCAGTGGTCAGAATGAGACCACCGTTAACGCCAATCACGCCACCGGGAACGGCAAAGGCATTTATGCCGCGATTATCCAGCAGAAACATGGAGACGCGGCGATCCTGTACCTGGCTGTTCGGCAACAGGCGCCAGATCAGGTCTTCCAGATACTGATAGCTTATCGGGTCCTGTAGCATGGGGGCCTGACCGCGCAGGATGCGTGACCAGCTTCGGCCCAGGCGGTACTCCTCTTGCAGGCTAATAGTCGCAGAGGTGCTGTCATTCAGCTGCGGCAGGTTATAGTCGTTAGCCTGGGCGGTTGGGGGCAGTGCCCACAGCAGCATACAGATCAGGATATGACGAAGTTGCAACATGGGGCCTTCACTTGTTCGGTTAACCTGTTGAAAGGATATGGTATAAAGTGCGATGCGTTCATGGCTAGTGTATAGGAGATAATGGATGACCGAACCTACGTTCGACCAGGAGCTGGATACCAGCGGGCTGAGTTGCCCCATGCCGCTGTTGAAAGCCAAGGTGGCCCTGCATCAACTCCTGCCGGGTCAGGTGCTTAAAGTGATCGCTACCGATGCCGGCTCTCTGCGAGATATTCCTGCCTATACTGGCCTGTCTGACCATGAACTGATTGATACGTTCAGCGAAGAAGGGCGTTACATTTTCTGGATTCGTCGTGGCCATTCGGCCTGAGGTCTTAGATGCGCAAGATTTTAAGTAAATGGATTGATCAATATTTCTCTGACGAGGAAGCCCTGTTTCTGTTTCTGCTGCTCGGTGGTGCCTTGCTGGCTATCTGGGTGCTGGGGCAGCCCCTGGCGCCGGTGATTGCCGGGGTTATTCTGGCTTTCCTCATGCAGGGCATGGTGGACTGGCTGTGTGAAAAGGGTATGCCTCACCTGGCGGCGGTGGCGTTGGTTTTTGTGCTCTTCCTCGGGTTTGTATCGGGCTTCCTGATTTTCGTGATGCCGATTGTGTGGCAGCAGCTGGTAAACCTCTTCAATGAGGCACCCCGGATGGTGGCTGAGATGCAGGCGTTGCTGCTGGTTCTGCCGGAGCGCTATCCGGATTTGATTTCAGAGACGCAGGTGCGGGAGCTGATTGCAGCGGCAGCAACTGAACTAAGCCGTTTGGGGCAGTGGGTGCTGACGTTTTCACTGAACTCGATCACGGGAATCATGACCATCCTGATCTATCTGGTACTGGTTCCGATCCTGGTGTTTTTCTTCCTCAAGGACGGGCGTCGCTTGATGAGCGGTTGGGTCGCCTTCCTGCCACCGAAACGTGAAATGATGACCCGTGTCTGGCATGAAATGGATGACCAGATCGCCAACTATGTACGTGGCAAGGCCATCGAAATCATGATTGTCGGGGTGGTCAGTTACGTAACCTTCGCCTTTTTCGGCATCAACTATGCCGCGCTGTTGGGCATTCTGGTCGGGCTGTCAGTGGTTATTCCCTATATCGGCGCGGCCGTTGTGACCTTGCCGGTAATGCTGATTGCCCTGTTTCAATGGGGCTGGAGTAACGAATTCATGTACCTGATGATTGCCTATGGTGTGATTCAGGCGCTGGATGGGAACGTGCTGGTACCTTTGCTGTTCTCTGAGGCGGTAAACCTGCATCCGGTCTCGATCATTGTCGCGGTGCTGGTATTTGGAAGTTTCTGGGGATTCTGGGGGGTGTTCTTTGCCATTCCGCTGGCTACCCTGGTTAAAGCCATTGTCAGTGCCTGGCCCAAGGCGGTAGAAGAAGCGGCAGCCGAATAGAGCATCGGCTGCCGGAGGTTTTTACAGGGCCTTAACGGCTTCCAGTACCTCGTCAACGTGCCCCTTGACCTTAACCTTGCGCCATTCCTTGCGCAGTACGCCTTCCTTGTCGATCAGGAAGGTGCTGCGCTCAATGCCCAGGTGCTCGCGGCCATACATTTTCTTCAGCTTGATCACATCAAACAGCTTGCACAGCTCTTCTTCCTTGTCGCTGATGAGTTCAAACGGGAATTCCTGCTTGGCTTTGAAATTCTCGTGGCTGCGCATGCCGTCACGGGATACACCGAAAATCTCGGTATCCAGAGCCTGGAATTCCTGGTAGAGATCACGGAAATCCTGGCCCTCGGTGGTGCAGCCCGGGGTGCTGTCCTTGGGGTAAAAATAGATCACGATGTTTTTGCCTTTAAGGGCGCTCAGGCTGACTTCAGTCTCGCTTGTGGCCTGGGCAGTAAAATCCGGAAAAGGCTTGTCGATTTCGGGTGTGCTCATGGGAACTATCCTTGGCTGATAAAAAGTCGCTTACACTACTACGCGAGGCAGCACGATTTCGTTTAGAATGCGTTGTTTACGATAGCAAAAAAGGCGCTGCTGGTTGAGGCTTCTGATTCTCACCGGTAGCATGGAAACCTTAGCTCACTGAGTTCCCGGACAAGATGGAGAAGAAAATGATTCGCGGCAGTATGGTAGCGCTCGTGACCCCGATGACAGCCAACGGAGAAATCGATTGGGCTGCTCTGAACAAGATAGTGGATCTGCATCTTGATAAGGGAACCGACTCCATCGTTGCCGTTGGTACCACAGGTGAGTCTCCGACACTGGGCTACGATGAGCATCTGGACGTCGTTAAAGCCGTCGTTGAGCGCGTCAATGGACGTATCCCTGTTATCGCCGGTACCGGCGCCAACTCCACAGCAGAAGCGATCGAAATGACCGAGCGCGCTGCCAAGGTCGGTGCTGATGCCTGCCTGTTGGTTGTTCCCTACTACAACAAACCGACTCAGGAAGGTCTGTATCAGCACTTCAAGGCGGTTGCCGAAGCGGTTTCCATTCCGCAGATTTTGTACAACGTACCGGGCCGAACCTCTTGCGACATGTTGCCCGAGACAGTTTACCGTCTGGCCGAAATCGACAATATCGTCGGTATCAAGGAAGCCACCGGCAACCTGGACCGCGCACGTGAACTGATCGAAAACGTGCCGTCTGATTTCGCGGTGTACTCCGGTGATGATGCAACGGCCATCGAACTGATCCTGATGGGCGGTAAGGGCAACATCTCGGTTACAGCCAACGTGGCGCCTGCTGAAATGGCCGAACTTTGCCGCCTGGGTCTGGAAAAAGACTTTGAAGGTGCGCGTGCATTGCAGGCCAAGTTGATGCCGCTGCATACCAACCTGTTTATTGAAGCCAATCCGATTCCGGTTAAATGGGCGATGGCAGAGATGGGTCTGATTGAGCAGGGGATTCGCCTGCCGTTGACTGTTCTGTCCGAGCAGTACCAGGAACTGGTTCGTGCATCACTGCGCGAGTGTGGCGTCATCTAACAGGGCAGTTTTATGCAAATACTACGGACGCGCTACCTGCCGCTGGTGCTGGCGGTTTCCTTCGCTACAGGCTGCAGTAACAACCCGATCTACGGTGACGAAGGTCTGGTAAGGGACCGAAGCCAGGATTACGAGCTGGCAAACAAGGCTGATCGACTCGAGTTGCCGCCACACCTGCGTGCCAAGTCCATGCAGGATCAGCTGGTGGTCCCGGATGCCGGTGTTACAGCTGTCGGCCGCGGCGGTGATTTCAAGGTGCCGCGTCCGGAGTTCTTCTACGCCGAATCCGGTACGGAGAACGTTAACCTGCGCCGTATGGATGGCGAGAAGGTGATCCTGGTTGATGAGCCCATTGCCGATGTCTGGCGCAAGCTGCATGATTTCTGGACTTTCAATGATATCCAGATTGCCTATGCCGACCCGCGCCAGGGCGTGATGGAAACGGACTGGATTACCCTGGATGGTCATGATTACAGTGCCATCGACCTTTGGGTGAAGCGCTTGACCCTGCAGGATATCGATTCGGACACCCGTAACAAGCTGCGCATGACTGTACGCCCTGATCCCGATGATTATGGCCGTACTTCCATTCGCCTCTCTCACGTCCAGTTCCCGCTGGAGCAGGACGTTGCCGAGATTAACTGGCAAGAACAGGCAACGGACGTTGAGTACAAGTCCGACATGATGTTTGAAATGTTGCGCTACCTCAGCAAGGCCAGTGCCGAACCGACGGCACAAACCCTGCTTTCCATGCAGCAGAAAGACGGTGTCGTGCGCCCGTTGCTGGGACGTGATGCCCAGGGTAATCCGGTGTTGAAAGTCGGTGCCGGTGCCGATCAGGCATGGGAGCTGGTTAACGAAGCGCTGGACAAGGCAGAGCTGGATGTAGGTACGCGTGATCAGTCACTGGGTGTGTTCTACCTGACCTACACCACCACGACACCGGTTGAAGAAGTCAACAAGATGGGCTTCTTCGAGTGGTTGCACTCGGACCGCGACGAAATCACTCTGAATACTGACTTCATCGACTCTGCGCTTGGGTTCGAAGAGGGTAGTGACGTGATTCGTTATAGCTCCAGTTCCAATGAGCCGGCTGCTGAAGCCGGTGGTGATGTAGAATCTGAGCTGTCTGATCCGAACAATGCTGCCAACCAGGACGGCTATAAAATCTGGTTTGGTGGTCGTGTGCTTTATGTCTTCGGTAGTGGTGATGATTCGGGCCGATACAACGCAGAAACTGACAGCTTTGAGCATGTCGGGCGTTATCAGCTACATCTGAACCGCAGTCGTACCGGTGTTTTCCTGAGTGTGCATACTGAACAGGGACTAGAAGCACCTGCAGTTGTCGCAGAGGAGATTCTCTGGGCGGTAAAAGACCAGATGCCGGAACAGATCTAGTTTGATATCATCAAGTTCACTAAAAACGGGAGCCAGGGCTCCCGTTTTTTATGCATGTAACCACTGAAATAATGGGTTCAGAGGTTCATTCGGGATTTCAGAATGGGCAGGGGCTTTCCAGCTCCAGGCGCTCTCCGGTTTCCGGGTGATCAAACGCCAGCATTTCGGCGTGCAGGTGCAGTCTTGAGTAACGCTCTGCCTGTTCGGGTTGCGCATAAAAACGATCACCCAGAATAGGGTGGCCAATGGCCATCATATGTACCCGTAGCTGGTGTGAGCGTCCGGTAATGGGATACAGGGTAACCCGACTTGTATTCAGTCCCGGGTCTCGTAAGGTGCACACCCATTCGGTGGTGGCCTGCTTGCCCTTGTCATGATCAACCATTTGCAGGGGGCGGCGTTCCCAGTCACAGCGCAGAGGCAGCTCGACACACCCTTGATCCTGTTCCATAAGGCCTTCCACAACAGCGCTATAGCGCTTGTCGGTACCGCGCTCCTGAAACTGCATGCTGAGGTGGCGATGGCTGTCTGCACTCAGGGCAAGCACCAGTATGCCTGATGTGGCCTGATCCAGCCGGTGCACAATACGAGCTGTCGGAAAGTGCTGCTGCACACGCCGCCACAGACAGTCCTGTTTGTCTTCGCCGCGCCCGGGTACAGAGAGCAAACCGGCAGGCTTGCTCACAACAACAACCTGGTCGTCGTGGTAGAGAAACTCAGGCATCCGGATGCACCAGCAGCAGCATGGACTCCACATGGGCGGTCTGCGGGAACATATCCATGATGCCAAATCGTTTGATGCGGTAGCCCTGTTCCAGTAGTGGGGCTAGATCGGCTACCAGTGCTGAAGGGTTGCAGGAAATATACAGAATGCGTTTGGCACCATAGCTTGCCAGCTGATTGACGGTTTCACGGGCGCCGGTACGCGGTGGATCAAGCAGAATCAGGTCAAAACCTTCACGGAACCAGGGTGCGTGGCGGAACGTCTGTGTCAGGTCAGCTCGGTAAAAACTCACATTGTTCAGGCTAGCCTGTTCGGCGTTACTGCGTGCACGCTCGACCATGGTGTCGGACCCTTCGACGCCTACCACCTGCGCAGCTTTTTGCGCCAGCGGCAGAGTGAAGTTGCCAAGGCCTGAAAACAGGTCCAGCACGCGCTCCTCGGTAGAAGGTGCAAGCCACTCGAGCGCCTGATTGACCATCGCCTGGTTGATGGCCGCGTTTACCTGAATAAAATCCGTGCTGGCAAAAGCCAAAGACAGGTCCTGTCCTGGCAGGCTATACAACGCTTGGGCATCAGTCGACGCGGAGTTATCCAGGGCAATTTCCAACACCAGGTCAAGTTCGTCTGCGACCTGTTGCAGTCGTACCTGAAGGTGTTCTGGCAGGCCTCGTGTACAGCGCAGACGCAGGTAGCCGCCCTGATCGCCCCGGCTGATATCTGCATGTGTGATGCGGCGTACATCGCCCTGGTCATGCAGAGCCTCGCGCAGTAAGGCGAATACGGGTTGTAGCTGCTTATCCATGACCGGACAGCTGTCGATATCCAGCAACTTGTTACTGCCGCGGCGGCGAAAACCGACAATGACTTCACCGTCACGTTGACGCTGATTTATTCCGATACGTGCAGAACGGCGGTAGCCGGATGCGTCGGCAACAAGTGGCGGCAGAATCTCTTCAGGTTCCACATTGGCGTAACGCTGCAGTTGGTCCAGTACCTGGCGGGATTTGTGCTGGCGCTGTGCCTCAATGTGCAGGTGTTGCAAGTCGCAGCCGCCACAGTGTCCGTAATGTGCACACAGTGGCAAGACACGGTCAGGACTGTCAGTGTGGCGTTGGATTACCCTGGCCGTATTGTAGCGTTTATGCGTTTCCTCAATCCGGACCTCAACCTCTTCCCCGGGAAGTGCATCAGCAATAAACGTGGTTTTGCCGTCAATCAGGCCAACACCACGGCCTTCATGGCTAAGGCGCTCCACTTTCAATGTGTGTGTGCTGTCGATGCTGGTTGAGGGCGTGCGGCGCTTGGAGGGGCCGCCATATTTGATACGTGAACGTCGCATAAATGCTGAATGCCTTGCTGATACGGGTTAATCGAGCGCTGAAATTGAATGCAGATGCCAATTGTACTGGATTTGATAGCGGTATGGGCGGTATCAGCCGCTAATGGAGTCCGTTCGGCATTGGTCTGCAACTCGTGTCATAATTTGACCCTTCATTTCCATTCCAGTCGAGTCAGAGAGGCATCAATGTCGCAGGAGCATCCATTCGCACCCTATGTCCGAATTCTGGGGAAGGGTAAAAAGGGTAGCCGTTCCCTGACAACCGAAGAGGCCCGTGATGCAATGGGCATGATCCTGGATGACAAGGTAGAGCCAGAGCAGCTTGGCGCTTTTCTGATGCTTATCCGAATCAAGGAGGAGGCGCCGGAAGAGTTGCAGGGTTTTGCGCAGGCCGTGCGTGCGCGCATGCAGCCTCCGGCTGAGCTAACAGCTGACCTGGACTGGTCGTCGTATGCCGGCAAGAAGCGTCGCCTGCCCTGGTTTTTATTGGCTGCGCTGGCTTTGGCTGATGCTGGTATCAGGGTATTCATGCATGGGGCGCGTGGTCATACCCCGGGCAGGATCTATACTGAAGATGTGCTGGCTCAGTTCGGAATCAGTGCATGCGCGGACTGGGCAGCAGTTGGAGAACAGCTGTCACAGAAAAACTTTGCCTTCATGTCCATTGATGCCCTGGCCCCGCGCCTTGGTCAAATTATCCAGTTGCGGCCTGTTTTGGGCCTCCGCTCACCCGTACATACCCTGTGTCGTCTGTTAAACCCCTTGCAGGCAGAGTGCTGCATTGATGGCGTTTTCCATCCTCCTTATGCGCCTATGCATCAGAAAACGGCGCAACTGTTGGGAACGGCATTTAGTCTGACCATCCGTGGCGATGGTGGCGAAGCTGAAATGAAGCCTGACTCTGACAGCGAGCTGCATTGGGTAATGAAAGAGCAGCTGACCGAAGAGTTCTGGCCTCGTTTGTACGCGCAACGACTGGTTCGCGAGGATGAGCTGGATACTGAAGACTTGTTGCGTTTCTGGCGCGGTGAGCTGGTGCATGAATACGGTGAGGGCGCCGTCATCAGCACGCTTGCCGGAGCGCTGAGATTGGTGTCCAAAGGGCAGCAAAAGTCAGCAGCTGAGTGGGTGGAGGATGCGCGCCAGTGCTGGCAAAAGCGCGATCTGACGCGGTTTGGCTAATATCCGATCAATTTACTCAAGATTAAATTGGGTGTATGCTGACACCAAGTGCAACCTAGAGCCAAATGAAGATTCACAAAGGTAGTTTATGACCATTACAGTGACCAAGCCTGCCGAAGGGTATCTGGCAGAGCTGCTTGAAAAACAGAATGTTGAAGGTATTGCGGTACGCCTGTTCGTCACTCAGCCCGGTACTGCCTACGCCGAAACCTGCCTTGCCTACTGCCGTCCTGACGAGGTTAATTCGGAAGACGAAATCATGGACCTGGAACTGCTGCGCTTCTATATTGAGCGTAACAGCCTGCCATATCTGGAAGAGGCGCTGGTCGACTTTTCCGAAGATCGTATGGGCGGCCAGCTGACAATCAAGGCTCCGAATGCCAAGGTGCCGAAGGTCTCAGCCGATAGTCCCATGGATGAGCAGATCAATTATGTGCTTTATTCAGACGTTAACCCGGGCCTGGCATCTCACGGCGGTGAGGTTAAGCTGGAACAGTTGATTGAAGAAGAAGACGGTGCAATTGCTGTATTGCGTTTTGGTGGCGGTTGTCAGGGCTGCAGCGCAGTGGATATGACGCTCAAGGATGGTGTTGAAAAAACGCTGATCGAGCGCGTACCGGGCCTGAAAGGCGTGGTAGATGCTACCGACCACAGCGTTCGTGAAAACGCCTACTTCAAGTAATCCTCTCGCTTTATCCGCGGGGGAATTCAGTCAGGTTCCCCCGTCCTTCCGCACCGGTCTGCCATTTTATTAGTCGTAAGTGGTTGTATTTAGATTAAAGATCCCCATTGAATGACTAAGCGAACATTACCAAGTAGCGTCAGCGTACCTGGCGCCCTGCAAAGAGGCACTCATCATGGATCATATTGAAGCAAACGATGACGCTGTGACCGTCGAGCTTCCCGTATTGCCCCTGAGGGATGTGGTTGTATATCCCAATATGGTGATCCCGCTGTTCGTGGGTCGTGAAAAGTCGATCCATGCGCTTGAACTGGCAATGTCAGGGGATAAG
Organism: Marinobacterium stanieri; assembly: GCF_900155945.1. Taxonomy (GTDB): domain Bacteria; phylum Pseudomonadota; class Gammaproteobacteria; order Pseudomonadales; family Balneatricaceae; genus Marinobacterium; species Marinobacterium stanieri. Next base: position 412,204 of record NZ_FTMN01000003.1, on the reverse strand, counting down.
CAAATTCTGCTGGTTGCCCAGAAGAGTGCATCTGAAGATGAGCCCAGAGCGGGAGATCTGTTCGATATTGGCTGTGTTGCCAATGTGTTGCAGATGCTGAAGCTGCCGGATGGCACCGTGAAGGTGCTGGTAGAAGGTGAATACCGTGCCGGTGTGGAGCAGCTGGTTGAAGAAGCCGAGTGTTTCAGTGCCCAGGTTAAGGTGCTGCCCGTTGATACTGTCAGCAGCGCTGAAGCCGAAGTCTACAAAAAGACGGCGCTTGATCAGTTCGAGCGTTTTGCTCAGGTCAACAAGAAGATCCCGAGCGAAGTTCATAGCTCTCTGCAGGGCATTGATGATATCGGCCGTCTGGCAGATACCATTGCTGCCCACATGGCACTGAAGCTGGAAGAAAAGCAGTCCATTCTGGAAATGCTCGGCGCGCGCAAGCGTCTTGAGCACCTGATGTCATTGATGGAAGCGGAGATCGACCTGGTTGAGGTTGAGAAACGTATCCGTGGACGCGTCAAGAAACAGATGGAAAAGAGCCAGCGCGAGTACTATCTGAATGAGCAGATGAAAGCGATTCAGAAAGAGCTGGGCGATATGGATGAGTCAGGCGCTTCCGATATGGAAGAGCTGAAAAACCGTATCGAAGCCGCTGGCATGCCTCAGGAAGCGCTGGACAAGACATTGAGCGAGTACAACAAGCTCAAGATGATGTCTCCCATGAGTGCAGAAGCCACGGTTGTCCGCGGCTATATCGACTGGATGCTGCAGATTCCCTGGACCAAGCGTTCACGCGTGCGTCTGGATATGCGCCATGCCGAGAAAATCCTGAATGAAGATCACTATGGTCTGGAAGAGGTCAAGGACCGCATTCTGGAATACCTGGCGGTACAGAAGCGAGTCAAGAAAATCAAAGGCCCGATTCTGTGTCTGGTTGGTCCTCCGGGTGTAGGTAAGACCTCACTGGGCCGCTCCATTGCGCGTTCCACCAACCGCAAGTACGTTCGTATGGCGCTGGGTGGTGTGCGAGATGAGGCCGAGATCCGTGGCCACCGTCGTACCTACATCGGCTCCATGCCCGGTAAACTGATCCAGAAAATGGCGCGCATCGGTGTCAAGAACCCGCTGTTCCTGCTGGATGAGATCGACAAGATGGGTATGGATCATCGCGGTGACCCCTCATCAGCTCTTCTGGAAGTGCTGGATCCGGAGCAGAACAGCAGCTTCAATGATCATTACCTGGAGGTGGATTACGATCTCTCCGATGTGATGTTCGTGTGTACCTCCAACTCCATGAATATCCCGGGTCCGCTGCTGGACCGTATGGAGATTATTCGTATTCCGGGTTACACCGAAGACGAAAAGCTCAACATCGCACGTCGTTACCTGGTGCCCAAGCAGCTGAAGAACAACGGCATCAAGGCGAAAGAGCTGGAGATCACCGATGAGGCGATTCTGGGCCTGGTGCGCTACTACACCCGTGAAGCCGGTGTACGTGGCCTGGAGCGCGAAATAGCCAAGATTGCACGTAAGGTTGTGCGCGAGCTGGCACTGGAAAAAGAAGGCCAGAGCCTGAAAGTGACAGCCGACGAGCTGGAACACTACAACGGCGTCAAAAAGTTCAAGTTCGGTATGGCGGAAGAGGAAGATCAGGTGGGTCAGGTTACTGGCTTGGCCTGGACTCAGGTCGGCGGTGATATTCTCACCATCGAATCCGCTGTTGTGCCGGGTAAGGGCCGTCAGATGAACACCGGATCTCTTGGCGATGTCATGAAGGAATCAATTCAGGCTGCCATGACCGTTGTACGTAATCGTGCCCGCCTGCTGGGTATTCAGCCGGATTTCCATGAGAAGCGTGATATTCATATTCACGTACCTGAAGGGGCAACACCGAAAGATGGTCCCAGTGCCGGTATTGGCATGTGCACCGCAGTTGTTTCGGCTCTGACCGGTATTCCTGTACGTGCGGATGTGGCCATGACGGGTGAAATCACCCTGCGTGGACAGGTTTTGGCGATCGGTGGGCTCAAGGAAAAGCTGCTCGCAGCACACCGTGGCGGAATTCGTACGGTGGTCATTCCGGAAGAAAATACCCGCGATCTCAAGGAAATTCCCGACAATATCAAGGCAGATCTTGATATTCGTCCGGTCAAGTGGATCGATGAAGTGCTGGACATTGCACTGACGCATGCACCAAAACCCTTGACAGATGATGAAATTGAAGCTGCTGCAAATGAGAAAAACGGCAGCCGAAATGAACCCAGTCAATTAAGTACGCATTAACGCAAAGCCCCAGCATAAAAGGGCTGTAGCCAGTTGACACCTGTTTCGGGCAGTTGGTATAAAGTTGCAGACTATGCGCTGGGCAAAGACAACGGATAGAACACGACAACGATTCTAAAAGGGGAACAATGTGAATAAATCTGAACTGATCGACGCGATTGCTGCATCTGCTGATATCCCGAAGGCAGCCGCCGGTCGTGCACTGGATGCAACACTGGAATCTGTCACTGAAGCGCTGCAGCGTGGTGAATCCGTCGCTCTGGTTGGTTTCGGCACCTTCGCGACCAAAGAGCGTGCTGCTCGTACCGGTCGCAACCCGCAGACTGGCAAGCCGATCGACATCGCCGCTGCAACTCTGCCGACTTTCAAGCCGGGTAAGGCTCTGAAAGACGCAGTAAACAAGTAATCGGAACTGAAGTCCTGATTACCTCGGAGCGGTAGTTCAGTTGGTTAGAATACCTGCCTGTCACGCAGGGGGTCGCGGGTTCGAGTCCCGTCCGTTCCGCCAACTTACGATCCTGTCCGACATCCCGTCGGATATTTAAAGTGATCTGAAAAAGCGCATTCCCTCCGGATGCGCTTTTTTTATAAATCAGAGTGTACGCTTACAATGCTTCAAACCATCAGGGAAAATTCACAGGGGATTATCGCCAAGGCGATTGTCGGCCTGATCATCGTGACCTTCGCGCTGTTCGGTGTGGAGTCACTGATCGGTCTGGCCAACAGTGAAAAACCGCCTGCAGAAGTCAACGGTGCCGAGGTAAGTGCCGTGGAACTGCAGCGTGGAGTCGAACTGCAGCGCCGCCGAATTCTGGCTCAGATGGGCGAGGATGCGGATCCTGCCGCAATTGACGAGAATCTGTTGCGCCGCCAGGTGCTGGATGCGCTGGTTAATCAGGAAATCCAGTTGCAGTCTGCCGAAGAGCAGGGGCTGTATCTGTCTGATGCCATGATTGATCAGATGATTGTATCCACGCCGGATTTTCAGATTGATGGCCGTTTTGATCCCAACCAGTTTGAATCCACTTTGCGTACGGTTGGCATGACGCCGCTGATGTATCGTCAGCTGCTGCGCAAGGAGCAGTTGATTGGTCAGGAGCGCAGTGCATACCAGCTGTCTGCATTCGCCACGCCGGCTCAAGTGAAACAGCTGCTGGCACTGGACCGCCAGACTCGCGACATTGCCTGGACACGTCTGTCCCGTGACGCAGTCGAGGAAGGTCTGGAAATCACCGAGGCCGACCTTAAAGCGCGCTATGAAGCCAACCTGGATCGCTTTATGACAGAGCCACAGGTTGTGCTCTCCTATGTCGAACTGAATCAGGCAGATTTTGCCGATCCTGAAGCTGTATCGGATGCTGATGTGCGCGGTGCCTATGAGCAGGAACTGGCGCGCTTTGAAGCTGATGAAGAGCGTGATGCTGCCCATATCCTGCTTGAAGTCGGTGATGCAGGTGAAGCTGAGGTGCGTGCAGAGGCTGATGCATTGCGTCAGCGTATTCTGGATGGGGAAATCACGTTTGCGCAGGCCGCCGAAGAGTTCTCTGCAGATCCGGGTTCCGCTGCACAGGGTGGTGAGCTTGGCTTTAATGCCCGTGGTGTCTTCATTGGTCCGTTCGAGGACACGCTGTTTGGCATGCAGTCAGGTGAGCTGTCTGAGCCGGTACGCACCGAGTTCGGTTACCACCTGATCAAGCTGAATGACATCCGTGCCACAGAGGCGCCTTCCTATGACGAGCGTGCTCCGGTTCTGCGTGCAGAGCTGGCAGCGCAGCAGGCTGAAGCCGGCTACGTTGAGGCTCTGGAGCGTCTGGCTGATTTGAGCTTCTCGTCGGCAGATCTGGAAGTTCCTGCTGAAGAACTGGGTCTGGCCATTCAGACAACTGAGCCATTTGCCGAAACCGGCGGCAGCTCTGAGTTGACCAATAACTCTAAGGTCCTTCGTGCGGCCTTCAGTGCTGATCTGCAGGATGAAGGGCTCAACAGTGCTCCACTTGAACTGACGCGTGAACGTGCGGTTGTCGTACGTGTGAAGGAAAATATTCCGGCACGCCAGTTGGCATTTGAAGAAGTGGAAGCACAGCTTGAGGCTGAACTGCGTCAGGAGCGGGGCTCTGAAGCGCTATCGGCGCGTGCTGAGGCACTTATTGCAGCGCTGAGTGAAGGCAAGTCACTGGATCAGGTGGAACCTGACCTGAGCTGGTCTGTCGCTGCTGATATGGCGCGTGAGTCGGATCAGGCGCCTTTGGCGGTTAATCGCCTGGCCTTCGAAATGGCACGTCCTGCCGGCGAGCAGCCGGTCTATGCCGAAGTTGCCTTGAACGATGGTGACCTAGCGGTTGTGGAGCTTTCTGCGGTTAATGAAGCAGACCTCAGTGATGTTGATGCTGAGATGCTGCGTCAAATGGGTGGCTTCATGGCTAACCGTTATGGTCAGCTGAGCTATCAGGCGCGTCTGGAAGCGATTGAAGCTGCTGCTGAAGTGGAGCGTAACTAACCTTACGTTTATCTTCGACATGAAAAAGCCGCCCTTGGGCGGCTTTTTTCGTTGTTGAGGTGTTCGCCAGGCTGGAGTTAAAGGGCTGATGCAGACAGCAGGTTACGGGTGTACTCGTGTTTTGGTGAAGAAAACAGCGTTTCAGCATCTGCATGCTCGACCACGTTGCCCTGACGCATCACCATGACCCTGTGGCTCATTGCGCGAACAACAGCCAGGTCATGGCTGATAAAAATGTAACTGAAACCATAGCGAGCCTGTAATTGGCGTAGCAGTTCAATCACCTGCTTCTGCACGGTTCTGTCCAGCGCCGAGGTTGGCTCATCAAGAATAATCAACGCCGGTTTGAGGGCTAGTGCCCGTGCTATGGCGATACGTTGACGCTGGCCACCAGAGAATTCGTGTGGATAGCGGTTCTGCATCTGCGCATCAAGACCCACTTCCTCAAGCGCCCGGCAGATGATTCTGTTCAGTTCATTGCTATCCCTGATGCCCTGCACCTCCAGGCCTTCAGCAATGATCTCGCCGATCGTCATGCGGGGGCTGAGGCTGCCGAAGGGGTCCTGAAACACCACCTGTAGCTGCTGTCTAACTGGGCGCATCTGTTTGCTCTTGAGCGTATCAAGCCGCACACCCTTAAACTCAATTTGGCCTTTGCTGCTGATCAGGCGCAGTATTGCCATGGCTAGGGTGCTTTTGCCGGAGCCTGATTCACCGACGACGCCCAGTGTTTCACCGGGGTTGAGTGTGAGATCGATACCGTCGACTGCGCGATGATAGCCCTTGATGCGTTTGAGGAGTCCTCCGCGTTGTTCAAACCAGACTTTAAGGTCTTTGGTCTGCAGCAACGGAGATGAATCAACTGCTATGGGGTCCGGGCTGCCTTCAGGTTCTGCGGCGAGCAGGGTGCGTGTGTAGGGGTGTTTAGGTGCGCGGAACAGGCTTTCACAGGGGCCTGTTTCCATGATTTCACCCTGATGCATAACGCAGACGCGGTCAGCAACACGGCGGACAATATTCAAATCATGGGTGATCAGCAAAATCGCCATGCCCAGGCGCTGTTGCAGAGATTGCAGAAGTTCCAGTATCTGCTGCTGTACGGTTACATCCAGTGCAGTTGTCGGCTCATCTGCGATCAGAAGTTCCGGCTCGTTGGCCAGCGCCATCGCGATCATGACACGCTGTCGCTGACCACCTGAAAGCTGATGAGGGTAGTGCTCCAGTCGGCCTTCAGGGTTATCAATGCCCACCAGTTCAAGCAGCTCAATCGCTTTTTCCCTGCATTGCTGGCGCCCAAGGCCGCGATGCAGGCGCAGCGTTTCGCCAATCTGCTTCTCCAGGGTATGCAGGGGGTTGAGCGACGTCATCGGCTCCTGGAAGACATAGCTGACTTTGTGGCCGCGAATCTGCCGCAGCTTGAGTTCACTGGCCTTGATCAGGTCCTGATCACGATAATGAACAGCGCCGCTGGGAAAGCTCACCTGATGTGATGGCAGTAGTTGCAGCAAAGACAGGGCAGTGACCGATTTGCCGGAACCTGACTCGCCCACCAGCGCCAGGGTTTCACCTGGATTGATCTGAAAACTGACCCTGTTCACTACCGGGGTGTCTGACCCGGTAAATTGCACGCTCAACTGGTCAACGTTCAGTAGAGGTTTGGTCATGATCAAACTTTCCTTGGGTCAAAGGCATCGCGAACCGCTTCGCCGATGAATATCAGCAGTGTCAGCATAACTGATAGCGTGATGAAGGCTGTCAGCCCAAGCCAGGGAGCGTGCAGGTTTTCCTTGCCTTGTGCCACCAGCTCACCCAGAGAGGGCGATCCCGGCGGCAGGCCAAAACCAAGAAAATCCAGAGCAGTTAGCGTCACGATGGCGCTATTGAAAACAAAAGGCATGAACGTCAGCGTGGCGACCATGGCATTGGGGAGCACGTGTCGGTACATGATTTGTACGTCGCTAAGCCCCAGGGCGCGTGCAGCGCGGACATATTCAAGATTGCGCCCGCGCAAGAACTCCGCCCTTACTACATCGACCAGGCTCATCCAGGAAAACAGCAGCATGATGCCCAGAAGCCACCAGAAGTTGGGTTTGATGAGGCTGGCCAGAATGATCAGCAGGAACAGGACGGGCAGTCCCGACCAGACTTCGATAAAGCGCTGAAACAGCAAGTCGATGCGGCCACCGTAATAGCCCTGCACCGCCCCGGCACAAACCCCTATGACCGAGCTGGCCAGTGTGAGAATCAGCGCAAAAAGCACTGAAATCCTGAAGCCGTAAATGACGCGTGCCATCACATCGCGACCCTGATCATCGGTGCCAAGCCAGTTGGTCGAGGTCGGTGGTGACGGGGCTGGCTGCTCCAAATCGTAATTGATGGTGTCATAACTGAAGGGAATCGGCGGCCAGAGTATCCAGCCTCCATCCTCTTCAATGATTTCCTGGAGGTAGGGGTCCCGGTAGTCGGCGGGCAGGGCAAACTCGCCGCCGAAATCGACCTCGGTATACTCTTCAAGAACAGGTACAAAGTACTGGTTGTCATGCTGGATCAGGATCGGCTGGTCATTGGCGATCAGCTCGGCAACCAGACTTAAAAGGAAGAGAGTGGCAAAAATCCAGAGCGACCAGTAACCCCGTCGATTTCGTCTGAAACTGTCCCAGCGGCGCTGTTGTATAGGACTCAATCGCATGTCAGACCTCCCGGCTCTCGAAATCGATACGGGGGTCAACCAGGGTATAGGTGATGTCGCTGACCAGTTTTAACAGCAGGCCTACCAGCGTGAAGATATAGAGTGTGCCGAAGATAACGGGGTAGTCGCGGTTGATGACGGCTTCGTACCCGAGCAGGCCCAGTCCATCCAGTGAGAAAATCACCTCGATCAGCATGGAGCCGGTGAAGAAAATACCGATCAGAGCGGCGGGCATGCCGGCAATAATCAGCAGCATGGCGTTCCGGAAGACGTGGCGATACAGCACCGAATTTTCACTCAGGCCTTTTGCACGTGCAGTCAGCACATATTGTTTATGGATTTCATCCAGAAAGGCATTTTTGGTCAGCATGGTCAGGGTGGCGAAGCTGGATACCACTGATGCCAGTACTGGCAGGGTAATGTGCCAGAAGTAGTCACCAATCTGCTGCCACCAGGTCATTTGATCAAAGTCGGGGGAGGTTAGTCCGCGCAGCGGGAACCACTCCAGATAGGTGCCCCCGGCAAACAACACAATGAGCAGAATGGCGAACAGGAAATTGGGAATGGCGTAGCCGATAATGATCAGGCTGCTGCTCCATACATCAAAGGGTGTGCCGTCGCGAACGGCCTTGCGAATACCCAGAGGTATGGAAATGAGATAGGTGATGAGTGTGGTCCAAAGCCCCAGTGAGATCGAGACCGGCAGCTTTTCGATAATAAGGTCTACAACGCTTTTATCGCTGTAAAAGCTCTTGCCGAAGTCGAATTGCAGGTAGTTGCCCAGCATCTGCAAAAAACGTTCGTGTGCGGGCTTGTCGAAGCCGTACAGCTGCTCAATTTCGGCAATCAGACTGGGGTCCAGTCCTTCTGCACCTCGGTAGCCATCGCCAGTGGTATCGCTTTGGGGTCCGCTGCCCATGCGGTTGGTGGCCGCAACACCCATCCCTTCCAGTTCAGCAATTGTCTGTTCCACCGGCCCGCCGGGCGCAAACTGAACCAGTACAAAGTTCAGCAGCAGAATGCCCAGCAGGGTCGGAATAATCAGCAGCAATCGGCGCAGTATATACGCTGCCATCAGGGTTTGGCCCACCAGGTATCCAGGCCGATATCATACTTCGGGCTGGTTTCGGGGTGCGCCAGGTGGTTCCAGTAGGCGATACGCCAGGCGCTGATGTGGTAATGCGGGATGACATAGTGATTCCACTGCAGAACGCGATCCAGTGCGCGGGCATGGAGTACCAGTGGATCCCGGTTAGGCGCGGCAATCAACTCCTCTACCAGATAGTCAATCGCAGGGTTGCGAATGCCGATCAGGTTGCGGCTACCGGGGCGGTCTGCACTATCGGATTTCCAGTAATCGCGCTGTTCATTCCCCGGGGAGCTGGATTGGCCGAAGCCGTAGACAATCATGTCAAAGTCAAATTGGCGCAGCAGGTTGATGTACTGTGACACGTCAACAATGCGAATATCCGCGAAAATGCCCAGGCGCTCCAGGTTGCGAATGAAGGGTGAAACAACGCGCTGGAATTCCTTCTGCACCAACAGGATTTCAAAGCGGAAGGGCTCCCCGGCAGCGTTCACCAGCTTGCCATCCTGAAGTGACCAGCCATCTTGTTGCAACAGGCGCAGTGCCTGACGCAGCTGTTTGCGGTTACGGCCACTGCCATCGGTTTGGGGTGCCTTATATACCTGGGTAAAGACTTCAGGCGGCACCTGATCGCGAACGGGTTCCAATATTGCCAGTTCAGCAGGCGTGGGCAGCTCGTCAGCAGCCATCTCGGAGTTGTCAAAATAGCTGTTGGTGCGGGTGTAGGCATTATAGAAAAGATTCTGGTTCGTCCACTCGAAGTCGAAGGCGTAAGTCAGCGCTTCACGAGTTTTGGCGGAAGCAAACTGGGGGCGGCGAGTGTTCATGATGAAGCCCTGCATGCCCCTGGGATTCTGGTGCTTGATCTCTTCCTTGCTGATGCGGCCATCATCAAAGGGGGCACCGGTATAGCCTGTGGCCCAGGCCTTGGAGGCGTGCTCGCTGCGATAGTCGTACTCGCCTGCCTTGAAAGCTTCAAGTGCTACGGTGCTGTCTCGGTAGTAATCGAACTGACGCTGATCAAAATTGTGCCGGCCAATATTGACCGGCAGGTCCTTGCCCCAGTAATCATCGCGGCGCTGGTAAACGATGGTGCGACCTGGGTCGATGCGCTCGATGGAATAGGGACCGGAACCCACGGGAATATCCAGTGACGGGCTGCTGAAATCACGCTCCTGCCAGTAATGCTTGGGCAGAATTGGCACTTCACCCACGATCAGGGGAAGCTCCTGGTTGGAGGTATCGCCAAAGTCAAAGTGTACCCGGGTCGGGGACAGTGCCTTGATCTCTTCGATGCCGCCATAGTAGCTCTTGAAAAAGGGGCTGCCTTTTTCCAACAGGGTGTTGAACGTAAATACAACATCTTCGGCAGTGACCGGCTGGCCATCGCTGAAGGTGGCTTCAGAGTGTAACTCGAACTCTACCCAGCGTCGTTGCGGGTCCAGTACAACTTCTTTTGCCAGCAGACCGTAGAGAGAGAAAGGCTCGTCGAGGGCACGAGCAAGCAGGCTGTCATACATCAGGCCTGTACCATCGGCGGCCGTGCCTTTGATGATGAACGGGTTAAGGCTGTCAAAGGTGCCTATGGAGGCTTCGCGAAGGCTGCCGCCTTTGGGGGCATTCGGATTCACGTATTCGAAATGCTCGAAACCCGAGGGGTATTTGAGCTCGCCATGCATGGCAATACCATGGCTGGATGTTTCGGCGTTCGCGGTGCCAAAGCCAAGGCTGCAGCTGAGTACAGCAGTGAATACCCATTTGGGCAGTCTATTCAAACCTCGCACAGATCTCTCCTTGCAATGACGACTAACGATAGAGCACTGCTTTTACTGACCCGCTGTCAGGGTTTGGGTTCATTCCTGTCAGCGAACTGCTGCAGTTTGTCATGAATTTCCCGGCGTTTCACACCGCTTTTAATAAGCTCCTGATAATAATGGGTTAGGCGCTGCTCCAGCTCTGATTCACCCTGTGCAAGCTGACGGATCAGGTCGGTATCCATCCAGCGCCGTATTTTGCTGAACAGCACCCATTTGAACAGTACTGCCAACACTACAGAGATAACAATGATGACGATACTGAGCGTATCCATGCTAGCTGGCCTCCGCAATATCGACATAAAGGGTCAGGGGTTGACCGGGTCGCAGCAGGCTGTCTGCCTTCAGCTGGTTCCACTCCAGAATGTCACCAATGCTGACGCCAAACCGGCTGGCGATCACGGATAGGGAGTCGCCCTTACGAATCCGATAGCCGACCTTTTTGACCTGGGGCGAGCGAGCTTGTGTATCCGGCAACTTGATGTTGCCCGTAACGGGCTCGCTGGCACCCAGTACCAGCAGGGTCTGGCCTTCACGCAGTGTATCGCCGGGCGCCATCTGGTTCCAGCGTGCCAGGCTGCGAACACTGACACCGTAACGTCGCGAGATGCTCCAGAAGCTTTCGCCCTGGTTAACGGCATGGTAAAGCTTGTCGGTACTGGTCTGCTCAAGTCGCTGGCGCTGTGCCTGCTTTCTGCGGGTCTCGCTGAGGGCGTATTCGGTTGCTGGACGAGTGGGCTGAGGAACCAGTAGCGCCTGACCTGCTCGAATCATATTGCCCTTGATGCGGTTGCCCTGGCGAATAACATCTGTTGAGCTGTGGAAGCGCCGTGCAATGGTGCTGAGTGTATCACCGCGTTTGACGGTATAGCGGTGCCAGCTAACCCGTTGGTCCGCAGGCATGGCATCAAGGCTGGCCTGTAGCGAAACTGCCTTCTCAGCAGGTACCAGCAGTATATGAGGGCCCTCGGGGTCTGTTGCCCAGCGATTGAAACCGGGGTTTAGGCGGTAGAGAGCATCGGTGTCCATGCCGGCCAGCTCGGCAACTTCAGCCAAATCAATCTGGCCGCCAGTTTCTACCTGAGCAAAGTAGGGCTCGTTGCTGATGGGGCTTAATGTCAGTCCCAGCTGTTCAGCATCGCGTACCAGTCGTGCTACTGCCAAAAGTTTGGGTACATAGGCTTCTGTCTCGCGAGGCAGGTCCAGCGACCAGTAATCGGTAGGCTTTCCCTGTCGCTTGTTACGGCGAATCGCCCTGCTTACAGTACCGCCGCCCGCATTGTAGGCCGCCAGTGCCAACAGCCAGTCACCGTCGAAGCGCTTGTTAAGCTGCTGCAGGTAGGTGAGTGCAGCATCGGTAGAGGCCAGGATGTCGCGACGCCCGTCATACCACCAGCTGGAGCGAAGGCCAAAGTGGCGAGCGGTGCCCGGGATAAACTGCCAGGGGCCTGCTGCTCGGCCGTGTGAGTAGGCAAAGGGATCAAAAGCACTCTCGACGGCGGGCAAAAGCGCAATCTCTGCCGGCATGTCGCGTTTCAATACTTCGGTGATGATGTGGTGGTAATACGGAGCAGCTCTTTCACTTACCCGAAGCAGGTGAGTAGGGTGGCGCTGATACCATTTCAACTGGGTTTGCACGCGCGGATGGTCAATATCGACCGGCAGTTGCATGTGCAGTCGGGTCAACTCCCAAAGATCTTCGGGTGCCTGTTGCTCCTTGGTGTTACTGGAAGTGCCGGAGCGGTTGGCAGCAGTTTGGGTATTAGCCTGATCCTTGGCAGTTGCGGGCGAATTGGAGCTTTGCTCGGGTTTTATGTTGGCCGTCTGACAACCAGAGAGGACCAGGCCCAGTGCCGAAACCAGCACCAGGGTCGGTAAAGATCGCATTGCAACAGAATCCCAAAATAACCTTAAAAAACATGATTCTATGGATCCTGTTAAGAAGGGTCAATTTAGCAAACTGTCTAATATCAATATATGACGCTTAACAGAGGATTAAAGCAGGCTCAAAAACCGATATTTTAACGAAAATACCAGCGTTCTGAGCCTGGCTTTATCTGTGTGCGGGCTGGTTAAAGTGATTAATGCAGAGCGGTGTTAAAACTGGTTTTTCCATTCCCGAAGGGCTGCCAGTACTTCTACATCACTGCTCAGAGCATTGCCACTGAAGTGTTCGGCAGAGTTGATAACGGCTTGTACCTGTGTCCGCATATACGGGTTGATCAGTTTTTCCTGAGCAATGGTTGATGGCAGTGTCGGTTGATTGTTTTCACGCAACTTGTGACAGCGTTCACGGGTGCTGGTGATATCTGTGTTTTCGGGTTCTACACAGGCGGCGAAACTCAGGTTGGCCAGGGAGTACTCGTGGGTACAGTACACCTCGGTTGCGTCAGGCAGGCTGGCAAAATAGTGCATGGCGTCCAGCATCTGTTTGGCGGTGCCTTCAAAAAGGCGGCCACACCCAGCCAGGAAAAGAGTATCTCCGCAAAACAGTTGCGGGGTGCCTTGCGGCTGAAAAAAACTGATGTGGTCGCGTGTATGGGCCGGTACGGCTTGAATGGTTAATCCAAGGCCGATAATGTCGATTTCATCGCCCTGTGATAACGGCTGTGAAATGCCTGCAAACGGTGAATCCTTGGGGCCGTAAACAGGGACATCAAAGGCGGACACCAGTTGGGCAACGCCGCCGGTATGATCGGCGTGATGATGGGTGATCAGGATGGCATCCAATTCCAGCTGGTTTTCCTGCAGCCAGGTCATAACCGGGGTTGCATCACCAGGGTCGACAACAACTGCCTTGTTGCCTGCTGAAGCTCGGGTTAGAGCCCATATATAGTTGTCGTTAAAAGCCGGAATGGGAGTTACGGTAAACATGGGGAACTCCTGTGTCATAATTTGTGATGAGCAGCGCTTGGTTCAGGGCCTTGGATGACTACTGTATACTGGCGCCGGATGAGATGTCACAACTTTCAGGGCGCATGATGAAGTTCAGTGCACAGATGCCGCAACACAAACTGGCTCCGCTATTGGCCGAGTGGTTTGATTCCGAGCTGGGTCAGGAGCTGATCGAGCATGAGCGAGCCCTGGCCGAACAGGTGCTGCCGACCCTGTTTGGATACCACCTGTTGCAGGTCGGCTATGACTGCCGCCAAACACTGTTTGAAACCAGTCCCGTGTCACGCAAGGTAATGCTGATTCCGGCCATGCAGCTTGGCGCCGGACCGTTCACCATTTTGGCCGAGCATGAAGAGTTACCGGTTCTGAATAACGAAGTGGATGTGGTCATATTGCATCATGCGCTTGATTTCGCCACTAATCCGCATCAGGTACTGCGTGAAGCTGCGCGTGTACTCAGGCCGGGCGGGCATCTGGTCAGTTTCAGCTTCAACCCCGCCAGTTACTGGGGGCTAAGGCGTTTAACGAGGCGCCGAGTCCCGCCCATGTGGTCAGGTCATTTTATTCGCCTCGGGCGTTTGCATGACTGGTTGAGCCTGCTTGAAATGACGGAGCTCAAGACCCGATCAGCTTGCCATCACTTGCCTTTGAAAAGCCCGAAATGGCGTCAACGCTTGCGCTGGTTTGAGAAGCTGAGTCAGCGTGTGCCCATGCACAGTGGTGCCACCATGATGGTTTTGGCGCGCAAGGATGTGGTTGGCATGACACCGATTAAACCGGAATGGCGTCGCCGACGCATACTGAGCATGCCGGTACCTGAACCCAAGCCTACAGCCAGAGGATAAAGCTTGAAACCTGTTGAGATCTATACGGATGGTGCCTGTAAAGGAAATCCTGGCCCGGGTGGCTGGGGCGCTGTCTTGCGTTACGGTGAACATGAGAAAGAACTCTTTGGTGGTGAACCCGATACCACCAACAACCGCATGGAGTTGCAGGCGGCCATCTCCGCACTGGCGAGTCTGAAGCGTCCCTGTGAAGTTGTGCTCACAACCGATTCACAGTATCTGCGACAGGGTATTTTGAGTTGGTTGGCTGGCTGGAAGCGCAATGGCTGGAAAACGGCCGCGAAAAAGCCGGTCAAGAATATGGACTTGTGGCAGGCGCTGGATGAACAGGTTGCGCGGCATCAGGTTGAGTGGCGCTGGGTCAAGGGTCATAGCGGCCACCCTGGTAACGAGCATGCAGACCGGTTGGCCAATCGTGGTGTAGAGGAGTTTGGCAAGGCATGAGCATGAGACAGATTATTCTCGATACCGAAACCACGGGTATCGACCCGGAAGCTGGGCACAACATCATTGAGATCGGTTGTGTCGAAATGGTTAAGCGTAAGCTGACCGGGAACAATTACCATCGTTACATCAAGCCTGACCGTGAGGTAGAGGCCGAGGCGATTGAAGTCCACGGTATTACCAACGAATACCTGGCCGATAAGCCCAAGTTTGCGGCGTTGGCAGATGAATTTCTGGACTACATTCGTGGCGCGGAGCTGATCATTCATAACGCGGCATTCGACGTGGGCTTCATGAATGCCGAGTTGGCGCGTAATGGTATCGCCGAGCGGATTGAAGACATCTGTCAGGTAACCGATACCTTGGCACTGGCGCGGAAGAAATATCCCGGCCAGCGCAACAGCCTTGATGCGCTCTGTCGTCGCTACGGTATCGACAACTCGCATCGTGAGCTTCACGGCGCCCTGTTGGACTCCGAGATATTGGCGGATGTCTATTTGTCCCTTACTGGTGGGCAGACCAGTCTGCAGTTGGGTCAGAATGGTGGTGGCAGTGAAGAAGAGGGTGAAGTTATTCGCCGTATCGATACCTCTCAGTTGTCACTCAAGGTAATGCGCCCGAGTGAGGATGAACTGGCAGCACATGAGGCTTTTCTCGACCTGCTCGACAAGAAAAGTGACGGTGCTGTCTGGCGACGTGCTGATGCTGACCCGGTGACACATTAAGGGATTTGTGATGTTCTCTGTACCTGTTCGTTACTATTACCTGGCGTCTCAAGGCCGCTTGTTTGCTTTCGAAGGCGAGCAGGTGTTGAGTCGAGAACAAGCTGATCGTTTCAGGCCCTTCGCCGAAGCGGAATTAAGTGTGGGCGAAGGTGTGGGGTTGCTGATTGTCCCGGCTGAGATTCTGGCGGGAGCTCAAGAGATCGCCTTGCGTGCATTACTGGCCAGTGCGGCAGATGAGCTGATGTTTGCTCAGCACTCCAGGGCCGCCCAGCTGGCAACCTGGCATGATCAACACCGCTTTTGTGGGCGTTGTGGAACGCCCATGTCAGACCATGAAAAAGATCTGGCACGGCAGTGCCCTCAGTGTCATCTGACTCAATATCCGCGTATCTCGCCTTGTGTGATTGTGCTGGTGCGCCGAGGTGAAAAGTGTCTGTTGGCACGGGCGCCGCATTTTGCCCCGGGTCGTTTCAGTACCCTGGCGGGCTTTATCGAAGCGGGGGAAACGGCAGAGCAGGCGGTTGCGCGCGAAATCATGGAAGAAGTAGGGATTGAGGTAGGCAATGTGCGTTTCTTTGCCAGCCAGTCCTGGCCGTTCCCGCATCAGCTCATGCTGGGCTTCTTTGCTGATCATGCGGCAGGTGAGCTGCAGCCGGATGGGGTGGAAATAGTTGAGGCCGACTGGTTTGGCGTGGGTGAACTGCCGGACTTGCCGCCGCAGTTCAGCATCTCACGCCAATTGATTAACCATTTCTTCTCTGAGCAAATCAGCGATTGAACAGCTTGCCCAGTTTGGTGGCCAGCATGACGTTGCCTTCGGCACGCAGCTGGCCCTTGAGGTAAGCGCTCATGCCATCCTGCTCGCCGCTGATGACAGCCGTTAACGTGGCCTGATCCAGATGCAGGGTGAGGCTTGGGTCATCATGCAGGCCGATCTGACTATCGCAGCCATCAGGCCTTACATGTACGTAAAACGAGTCCGCATCTGTCAGGCGGAATTGGATAACGGCATCGAGGCCCTTGGCATTTTCCGCATTGAACTTCTGCGGCATTTTTTGCACGATCCGGTCGATGCTGAGCAGCTCGGTCATGAGTGAAAGTATCCTGAAATAGAGTGACATGATTCCCAGAGGATCTATGGTACAGTAGCCGGATTCTTAAGCGAATACACGGGTTTACCGGAGATTGAACTTGACAGCCTTTGTTGCGGAATATGGCCTTTTTCTGGCCAAGGTTATTACCCTTATTGCAGGTGTTCTGTTGTGTGTTGGTGGCATTGCTGCAGTGGTTGCTCGCCGTCGCGAACATCAGCCGGATGGACACATTGAAGTCAAGAGCCTGAATGACCGCTTTGATGAAATCAAAAGCGATATCGAAGCGGCGGTTGTTGACGAGGCGTTGGCCAAACAACATGAAAAGGCGCGCCGCAAACAGGAAAAGGCTGAAGCCAAGGCTCTGAAAAAGACCTTGAAGCAGGGCAAGGATCCCGAGAAAAAACGCACGCGAGTATTCGTGCTTGATTTTGATGGCGATATCCATGCTTCTGACGTAGACCGTCTTCGTGAAGAAGTCAGTGCGGTGCTGATGATAGCTGATCAGGATGATGAGGTTGTGCTGCGCCTTGAAAGTGGTGGTGGTCTGGTTCATGCCTACGGTTTGGCCAGTTCGCAGCTGGAGCGCTTCCGCTCGCGCAACATCCGCCTGACCGTGTGTGTCGATAAGGTTGCGGCCAGTGGTGGTTACATGATGGCGTGCATTGCCGACCATCTGGTGGCAGCGCCTTTCGCGCTTGTGGGTTCCATTGGTGTGGTCGCGCAATTGCCTAATTTCCACCGTCTGCTTAAAAAGCACGACGTGGATTACGAAGTGCTTACCGCCGGCGAATACAAGCGCACCTTGACCGTATTCGGCGAAAATACCGAAAAAGGCCGGCAGAAGTTTGTCGATGAGCTGGAAGATACACATACCCTGTTCAAGGAATTTGTATCCGAGCACCGCCCGCAACTGAATATGCCTGAAATTGCGACCGGTGAAGTCTGGTTTGGCAAGCGTGCGCTGGAGCATAAGCTGGTTGATGCCGTTACAACCAGTGATGATTACCTGTTTGATCTCTGCCGAGAACACGATGTATTTGAGGTCAGCTACGAAGTTAAACAGAGCCTGCAGGACCGCCTGGGTCATCTGACGGCAACAGCTGCTGACGGTGCCTTGTCCCGTATTTGGCAGCGCGTGCTCAATAGTCGATTCTTGTCTCGATAAGGGCGCACGGGTGGTCGCCAGTCGACCATTTGATATTCTAGATTGATGGCAATGGAACAGCAGATGTACGACTCAATCGATACCGCCGGCAGGATACTGCGTGCGGCCGAAAAGCTCTTTGCCGAGCAGGGTTTCAAAGGCACGACCATGCGTCAGATTACCACCGAAGCGGATGTTAATCTGGCGGCGGTAAACTACCACTTCGGCTCCAAAACCGGGCTCATTCATGCTGTTGCCGGCCATACTCTGGAGCCCTTGTGTCAGGATATTGAAGCGGCCCTTGCCGAGCATGGTCGCACCGAGGTTGTTCCGCTTGGTCCATTGCTGAATATTCTGGCCTCGGCTTTGGTGCGCATTCACCAAAGCAACCCCTATGCATTGTCAGTACTGATGCGTTGTCTGGAGCAGGCTTACCGGCCAAATCAGGCCGAATTACAGGCATTTCTACTCAACACCTATGGCGCAAGGCTGCATCACTTCCTGCAGCACCTGCGCCATGGCAGTGGCGTTGAAGGCGAAAGTGAATTTTTCTGGCGTCTTCACTTTCTGCTGGGCTCGGTGGTGTTTACGCTCTCAAACCTGCATGCGCTGGTCGCGCTCGATGCTGAAAGTGACAGCGATGAAACAGCGCTGGAGCCAGTTTTGCGCCGTCTGGTGCCGGTATTGACGGCTGGCATGCAAGCACCGGTACAGCGCGAGATCAGCTGATGCTGTCATTAACCGTTTCCATTCGTCAGCAACGTCTGTCTGTCATGCAAGGCGATGAGTGCCTGGTCGTTTATCCGGTCTCGACGGCCAGTGCTGGCGCCGGCGAGCAGAACGGCAGCGGCTGTACACCCCGTGGGCGCCATTATGTGCGTGCTTGTATCGGTGGCGGGCTTCCCTCGGGAACTGTTTTTGTTGGTCGGCGTCCCACAGGGGAGGTATACACCCCGGCGCTGGCCGCGGAATATCCTCAGCGTGACTGGATACTGACCCGAATTCTCTGGCTTTGTGGTCTTGAGACCGGCCGAAACCGGGGCGGCTCAGTGGACACGCAGCGACGTTATATCTATATCCATGGCACCCCCGATACCGAACCTATGGGTGTGCCGCGTTCTCATGGCTGTATTCGCATGCGCAATGCAGACTTGCTTGCGCTGTTTGACCAGGTGCAGCCGGGAACGCCCATCCTGATCGAGGAGTAAGATCGTGACTACAGGCGTATTGATGCTGGATCTGGCGGGAACGGAATTAACCGACCAGGAGCGTCTCCTTCTGGCAGCTCCCGAAGTCGGTGGCCTTATCCTCTTTGCCCGCAACTATGAATCCCCTTCGCAATTAAAGGGCCTGATGCAGGATATTCGAGCTGTGCGTGAGGATATTCTTGTCTGTGTGGACCATGAGGGCGGTCGGGTCCAGCGTTTCAGGGACGGCTTTACCCGTTTGCCGCCCATGGCAGTTCTCGGGCAGCGTTGGCAACAGGCGCCGGCTGAAGCAATTGCCTGGGCCCATGAATTGGGCTGGCTGCTGGCGTCCGAACTGCGTGAATACGACATCGATTTCAGCTTTGCACCGGTGCTTGATCTGGACTGGGGCAACAGCAGTGTTATTGGTGACAGGGCCTTTGCTGACAATGCGACTGCCGTGACTGAGCTGGCCGGCGGCATAATGGCGGGCATGCACGAGGCAGGTATGGCTGCTACGGGCAAACACTTTCCGGGACATGGCTGGGTAGCTGCCGACTCACATCTTGAACTCCCGGTTGATGAGCGCAGTTTCGCCGAGATTGAAGCGGATGACCTTCAGCCCTTTGTTGCTCTGGCGGGGCGTGGGCTTGATGCGGTAATGCCGGCTCATGTGATCTATCGCCAGGTATGCTCGGCGCCTGCAGGCTTTTCCCAATACTGGTTGCAGCAGGTGCTGCGTCAGCGTCTGCACTTTGATGGCGTGATCTTCAGTGATGACCTAAGCATGGAGGGGGCCGGTTACGCCGGTGACTTCAAGCAACGCTGTGATCTGGCGCTGGATGCGGGCTGCGATATGGTGCTGGTCTGCAATAACCCTGAGGCGGCGGGCCAGGTGTTGGCGCATCTGCAGCAGCGCAAGGTATCAGCCCACCCGCGTCTGCAGCGTATGCGTGGTCGCCCGTTTGCCGAGGTGGATGCGGAGCGCCTGCAACGTGCGCGTCAGTTGGCTGAGCGACTCGTTGGAGGCGCCTGATGCTGGAGCAGTTGCTGACCCCCGCAGTCTCTCGCTTCGTGGAGTTCTGGCCCTGGCTGGATGACTATCGCTGGCAGCTCGGCGCAACCCTGCTGGTGTCACTGGTATGGGTGCTGACTGTTCTGTTCAATATGGTCATGAGCCGATTGATCAGCCACCTCAGCCATCGAGGATCACAACTGGATGGTCAGTTGCTCAAGGCCGCACGTTCGCCTCTAAGGGCCATGATCTGGGTGCTGGGGCTATCCCTGCTGCTGGAAATCCTTGATCGCAACGATCTGGCCGCTACCGGTGCGATCGGTGATGAAGTCCGGCGCTTCGGGACCATCCTTATTCTGGCCTGGGCCGGTTTGCGTTTGATCAAGGTAATTGAAGACTGGGTGATCGGTGCCACGGGAAGTCGGCAGCGCATGGATCGCACTTCGGCCGATGCCATTGCCAAGTTGATGCGCCTGATTCTCTTTGTACTGGTCGGCCTGACCCTGTTGCAATCAGCGGGTGTCAGTATCTCCGGTATTCTCGCCTTTGGTGGTGTGGGTGGTATTGCAGTCGGCTTCGCGGCGCGTGATCTGCTGGCCAATTTCTTTGGCGGCCTGATGATCTATATGGATCGCCCTTTTCGCGTTGGTGACTGGGTGCGCTCACCAGATAAGGAGATCGAGGGGACAGTGGAGCATATCGGCTGGCGCCTGACGCGTATTCGCACCTTTGATCAGCGCCCGCTATATGTACCCAATGCAACCTTTATCAATATCGCGGTCGAAAACCCTTCGCGCATGTTCAATCGACGTATATTCGAACATGTGGGCGTGCGTTATGACGATGTTAGCCGGGTGCAGCAGATTGCGGATGAAATACGTGAAATGCTGTCCGAGCACGATGAGATTGATACCCGTCAGACACTGATCGTGCACCTGAACCGCTTTGGTCCTTCGTCACTGGATATCATGGTGTACACCTTTACCAAAACCACGCAATGGGTGCGATATCATGAGATCAAGCAGGATGTCATGCTGAAGATCGCGCAGATCATTGAACGCAACGGTGCTGAGTTCGCCTTCCCGACCCAGACCGTGCATTTGGCAGGTACAGAATCAGAAGAGCCAGCCTTTGCAGGCTTTCCGCAGGCAGGTGAGGGGCAGCTGCGTAAATGAGTCGTAGCGGTAATGCCCAGCAGCGCTGGCTCAAGCAGCTTTCACGCACCGGTTCCAGCTGGATTCGCTTATCCATAGCGCTGGGGCTGGTGTCTGGCCTGCTCCTCATCCTTCAGGCGCATATCCTGGCCAGTGTGATTCATGACACCCTGTTTGCCGATGGCAGCCTGATGGATCAATGGGGGGCTTTGGCACTTTTCCTGGGTGCCTTGCTGCTCAGAGCCTTGCTGTCACCGATCAGGGAGTGGGCTGGACAGCAAAGTTCAACCCGGATACGTCAATCCTTGCGCCAACAGCTACTGCAGAAGCTGGCACAGCTGGGGCCGGCCTACACTTCCGATGAACGCAGTGGTCGACTGGTCAGTGAGTTGATGGAGCAGGTTGAGGCCCTGGATGGCTTTTTTGCTCGTTACTTGCCGCAAATGTCGCTTGCTGCCCTGTTACCGCTGGTATTCCTTGCCTTTGTGTTTCCGGTTAACTGGGCCGCTGGCCTGATTTTCCTGTTTACCGCACCGCTCATCCCTCTGTTTATGGCGCTGGTGGGCATCAAGGCCGCCGAAGCCAATCGTCGAAATTTTGAAGCGCTTTCACTGCTCGGTGCGCAGTTCCTGGATATAGTGCAGGGCATACTGACACTGAAGCTATTTGATCGCAGTCGCGAGCAGGCGGATGTGGTAGCCAGTGGTGCCGAAGGTTTTCGTGTACGTACGATGCAGGTGTTGCGCCTTGCGTTTCTGTCCTCTGCGGTACTGGAATTCTTTGCTTCCATTTCCATTGCGGTTGTTGCCGTATACCTTGGCTTCAGCTTCCTTGGTCATCTCGACTTCGGTTACTGGGAGTCCCCGGTTACCCTGTATCAGGGGTTGTTTATTCTGCTGCTGGCGCCTGAGTTCTACCTGCCGCTAAGGGAGCTGGGTACGCACTACCATGCCAAGCAAGAGGCGGTGGCTGCGGCTGATCGCTTAAATACCCTGCTTGATCAGGACAGCCTGTCCTTGCCATCCGAGGGGCAAGGCCTGGATGGCGCCATCAAGTCAATCGAAATCAGTCAGGCTCAGCTCAGTTATCCGGGGCAGACGCAGCCGGTCTGGTCTGACCTGAATCTGAAGCTTGTATCGGGGCGGCTGGTCGCGCTAATAGGTCGCAGTGGCTCGGGAAAATCATCGTTGTTGCAGGCGTTGTTGGGTTTCAGGGCACTTGATGCCGGTGAGATACGTGTCAATGGGCGCTTGTTGAGTGATGTAGGTACCGATGCCTGGTTGTCTCGTGTTGCCTGGGTGAGCCAGCATACCAGCCTTCTTCCCGGCACCTTGCGGGAGAATCTGCTGTTTGCAGCACCTGAGGCGGGGGATCAGGATCTCTATGCTGCCCTTGAAGAGGCTAATGCATTGGAATTCGTGCAGCGTTTGCCGGAAGGTCTGGATACCCGGGTCGGTGAGCGAGGTGTCGGGCTTTCTGGCGGTCAGATACAGCGAATAGGGCTGGCGCGCGCCTTTTTGAAAAATGCCCCTGTGCTGTTGCTGGATGAGCCGACGGCCAATCTGGATCGCGACAGTGAGCACCTGGTGCTGCAGGCGCTGGAGCGTTTGTGCCAGGATCGGCTGGTCTTGATGTTGACCCATCGTCGCGCCTCCATGTTGCGGGCTGATGAGATCTGGCGGCTGGAAGAGGGCAGGTTGATCGCGGTGGAGGCTGAGTACTGATGCGAGCACTGGTCCCCTTTATTCGATTGATGCGAGCGCATCTGGGCTGGGTTGTGCTGGGCATGCTGGCGGGCCTGTTAACGTTGCTTGCCAGTGTCGGACTTTTGACCCTGTCTGGCTGGTTTATTTCAGCGACAGCACTGGCCGGAGTGAGCCTGGTGACTGCGCAGGCGTTCAACTATTTTACCCCGGGTGCCGGTGTCAGGGGTTTTGCCATCCTGCGCACAGCTGGACGCTATGCCGAGCGTATCACCACCCATGAGGCGACCTTCCGGTTGTTGGCCCAGTTGCGGGTATGGTTCTATACGCGCCTTGAGGCTTTGGGGCCTGCGCACCTGCAGCGGTATCGCTCCGCTGACCTGCTCAATCGACTGGTCAGCGATGTTGATGCGCTGGATAACCTTTATCTACGTGTTCTGGCGCCTACCTTCATCGCAGGGCTGATCGGTCTTTTGGGCGTGTTTTTCCTCAGCCTGTTCAGTGTCCCTGTAGCGCTTGTTGCTCTGGCAGGTTTGGTACTGGCGGGTGTGGGTGTTCCCTGGCTTGCGAATCGCGCCGGTCGCCGTTTGGGGCGTCGGCAGGTCGAGTTGACGTCCCTGCTGCGCACCGAGCTGACCGGTATGGTTCAGGGCCTGGCAGATTTGAGTATTTATGGCGGCGTGGACAGGGTTGTACAGCGTACGCAGAAGGCCGAGCGGCGCCTGTATTCGATTCAGCGGCGCATGGCGCTGATCAGTGGTGCGGCTTCGGGGCTGAACACGCTGATAGCGGGTGCCAGTACTTTGCTGGTATTGGTTATCGGTGTGGCCATGGTGCAGGAGGAGATGATTGCGCCGGCGATGCTGGCCATGCTGGTATTTTGTGTGCTGGCACTGTTTGAAGCAGTGGCGCCGCTGCCGCTGGCGTATCAGTATTTGGGGCGAACTGCAGCTGCTGCCGAGCGGTTACAAGAGGTGGCTGAAGCCGAACCTGAGGTTGTGTTCCCGCAGGCAGGGGTAGAGCCGGTTGCGCCGGGCCGTATCGCATTTACCGATGTCAGTTTTCGCTATCAAGAGGCTGCACCTCTGGCGCTGTGTGATTTCAATTTGACCATCGAGCCAGGAGAGTCGGTGCTCATTCTGGGGCATACAGGCAGTGGCAAGAGTACCTTGCTGAACCTGCTCGCGCGTTTCCATGACGTTACCCGTGGCGAGGTTGAATTGTCTGGTACACCTGTTCGCGATTTCAGTGAGTCACAGTTGCGTGCCCAGATAAGCACGCTGTCGCAGCCTGTTGAGCTTTTTGCCGGTACCCTGGCCGACAACTTGCGATTGGGTAACCCGGCGGCTGATGATGCGGCACTGTTAGAGGTGTTGAGTATCGCCCGGTTGGATCAAGAGTTGGGTGATCGGCCCCTGATGTATTCAGTGGGTGAGTCAGGTGGGCGACTGTCAGGCGGCCAGCGAAAGCGTGTGGCGCTTGCCCGTGCCTTGCTGCGAGAAGCGCCCATTCTGTGGCTGGATGAACCGACCGAGGGTCTGGATATCGACACCGAGCGTCTTGTGATGCAGGCAGTGCTTGGCCGCTGTGCATCTCAAACGCTGGTCGTGATCAGCCATCATTTGCAGATGGCCGATCAGTTTGACCGTGTTGTGATTCTGGATGCTGGTCGTATTGTCGAGCAGGGCAGGCCTGCTGAGCTGGCGGCGGATACAGGCAGTCGCTTCAGTGAATTGCTGGAGCTGTAGATAGCCTGCCGATCAGGTACAGGCCTGTGGGAACAGGCCTTAGTTCACCGGTCGAATGCGCAACAGGACCCCGAATTTGGGGTGATCTATGTAGTGTGTTTCCTTTGAGCGCATGCGGCGGGACTGGCTGAGTTGCCAGGTATTGGCCGGTGTTTCTGCTTCTGCCGGAAAGCCCACCACTTCTGGTGTCTCTACGCTATTCTCTGAACTACTGTCGTCAACACCCTGGTCCATCGACGCTGTTTCGGCGGTTTGCACGGGTGTGCTGGTGTCGCGCGGCATGTCGACCAGACGGTTGGATGTAAGCTGCAGGTTCGGCTGGGCATGCAGGAAGCGTTTCTTGTAGATGCTCAGATTCCCACTCAGAGCATAATCCTCGAAATTGGCATCAATCAGAACCTTGCGTGCGCTTGACGGGCCACCAATCGGCTGCAACCAGCCCTTATGATAGAGCAGGGCGTAGTTGCCGCTGCGAGATAAGGCTGCAGCATCACCCCCCAGTTGCAGGTCGCCGGTTGGCAGTTGCTCGAAATACTGGAGCGGGTAGCCGTTCCAGGGCGACAGGGTAATGCTGCCCAGTGTGTCCGGTGCTTCCAGTCGAGGCCAGAATTCGCCGCCATCATCGCTGTTCAGGTTGGCAAAAACGACCATTTCGACCTTGTACATGTCTGCTGCCTGCAGGCTGGTAGCAGCCGCAGTGAGGCTCAAGGCCAGGGCGGTTCGGCGAAAAAACTTGGTCATGGTTCAGCGATTCTCCTTGGCTGACAATTGTCCCAGCAGGGCTTCAACGGCGGTGAAGCGAGATGCAGGTTTTTCCATGGGCTGAGTAAACCTGAGTATGTTGGCGCCGTCCAGTTTGAAATGCTTCGGCTGACGCTGAATCATGTTAATAATCACCATTGGGTCAATAGAGGGCTCGGCCTCAAACTCGATTCGGCCACCCTTGTCGCCGGCATCCAGTTTTACAATCCCAAGCGCTTCAGCCTTGAGTTTGATCTGGGTAAGGCGCATCAGGTTGCGGGTTGATTCCGGCAGCAGGCCGAAACGGTCGATCATTTCAACCTGCAACTCATCCAGTTCGGCTTCGCTGCCGGCGTTGGCGATACGCTTGTACATGATCAGGCGATTGTGTACGTCTGGCAAGTAGTCGTCCGGTATCAGTGCCGGCAAATGCAGATTGATTTCGGTGCCGTGATTGAGTGGTTTGTCCGGGTCTGGCGTTTTGCCTTCCTTGATGGACTGTATGGCCTGGTCCAGCATCTCCATATACAGGCTGAAACCTACGCTCTGCATTTGGCCGCTTTGCTCTTCGCCAAGCAACTCGCCGGCACCGCGAATTTCAAGGTCGTGAGTCGCCAGGGTAAAGCCGGCACCTAGAGTGCTGGATTGGCCGATGGCTTCAAGGCGCTTCTGCGCGTCTTTGGTCAGCAGTTTAACCGGCGGTGTCAGCAGGTAGGCGTAGGCCTGGTGGTGCGAACGTCCTACACGGCCACGCAGCTGATGCAGCTGCGCCAGACCAAACTTGTCGGCACGGTCAATGATAATGGTGTTGGCACTGGGAACATCGATACCGGTTTCGATGATGGTGGTACAAACCAGTACATTGAAGCGCTTGTGATAGAAATCACTCATCACCTGTTCCAGCTCGCGTTCACGCATCTGGCCATGACCGATTGCAACGCGAGCCTCAGGAACCAGGTTGCTGATCTCTTCGGCCACGCGGTCGATACTCTTGACCTCATTGTGCAGGTAATACACCTGACCGCCACGCAGCAACTCTCGCAGTATCGCCTCCTTGACCAGGGGTGTCTCGCTCTGGCGTACGAAGGTTTTCACCGAGAGGCGTCGAGCCGGTGGCGTGGCGATGATGGACAGGTCACGTATGCCGGACATGGCCATATTCAGGGTACGAGGGATTGGCGTGGCCGTCAGGGTAAGGATATCCACCTCAGAGCGCAGGCTCTTCAGGCGTTCTTTCTGCTGAACGCCAAAGCGGTGCTCTTCATCGATGATCACCAGTCCCAGATTTTTGAAGTTGATGTCACCCTGCAGCAGCTTATGCGTGCCGATCAGTATATCGACCTTGCCCTCGTCGACGGCCGCCATGGTTAGCTGCTGATCTTTTGCGCTCTTGAAGCGGGAGATAAGCTCGATATTCACCGGCCAGTCGGCAAAGCGGTCACGGAAATTCTCAAAATGCTGTTGGGCCAGCAGGGTAGTCGGCACGAGTACAGCGACCTGCTTGCCGCTTTGTGCGGCAATGAAGGCGGCGCGCATGGCAACTTCAGTTTTACCAAAGCCCACATCGCCACAGACTAGTCGATCCATGGGGGTAGCGGCTCGCATGTCACTGACAACCGCCTCGATTGCGTTGGCCTGGTCGGGAGTTTCTTCAAAGGGGAAGCTGCTGGCGAATTGCTGATATTCCTGTTCTTCAAATCCAAAGCTGAAGCCCTTGCGGGCTGCACGTCGGGCGTAGATATCGAGCAACTCTGCGGCAGAATCACGTACCTTTTCAGCGGCCTTGCGGCGCGCCTTGGACCACTGTTCGGTTCCCAGCTTATGAAGCGGTGCGGACTCATCGCTGGCCCCGGAGTAGCGCCCAATCAGATGGAGTGAGGCAACGGGGACATAGAGTTTGGCTTCATTGGCATATTCGAGCACCAGAAACTCATTGTGCTGCCCATCAAGCTCGATGGTTTGCATGCCTTGATAGCGACCGACACCGTGGTCCACGTGTACGACGGGTGCGCCAATGGTCAGTTCGGACAGGTGGCGAATGGCCTGGTCGGCATCGAGCTGTTCCTTTTCCCGGCGCCGGCGCTGGAATATCTGCCGGCCAAACAGCTGTGTTTCGGTAATCAGGTGAAAATGACCGGGCAGGCTAAGCCCTTGCTCCAGCGGGAAGGTCGTGATCGCAAGGGGAATGTCCGACTCAATGAAGGCCGACCAGTTACTGCATTCAGTCAGTGGCAATCCCGCTTTTTGCGCATGCTCCATAAGCGCTTCGCGGCGGCCTTCTGACTCTGCACAAATCAGCACGGGATCGTTATGTTGCTGACGAAACTCAATCAGATTCAGCAGTGGGGCCTCACGCGCTGATGATGTCAGGTCGGGTGGCGGTTCGCTGGGCAGGTTATCGCGGCCCGGGCGAACATCCTCTGCTTCCTGTGTAGTACGCAGCACAGGACGCTGGCGCAGTTCTGAGAACAGCTCTTCGGTGCTGATGAAAAGTTCTTCAGGCGTAAGTACAGGGCGCTGCAGGTCTCTGCAGCGCTCCTGATAGCGTTGGCTGACATCCGTACTGAAATGATCAGCTGCCGATTTGAGATCGGCATCATGCAAGATCAGTGTGCTCTCTGGCAGGTAGTCGAGCAGGGTGGCCATGCCATCAAAAAACAGTGGAGAGTAATACTCGATGCCGGGAGGCGTCAGCCCGCTGGATACATCCTGATAAATAGGACACTGGGTATGATCAACGTCAAAACGCTCACGCCAGCGCTGTTTGAACTGGCTGATGGCCGCTTGATGGAACGGAAATTCACGCGCAGGCAGCAACCGGATGCGTTCTACCTTCTCGATGGAGCGCTGTGATTCCGGATCAAAGGTGCGAATGCTGTCGATTTCATCATCAAACAGATCGATGCGCAGCGGCAGGTCGCTACCTGTAGGGTAAAGATCGATGATGGCGCCGCGGATGGCAAACTCGCCATGCTCGTAAACCGTATCTACGGCGGTATAGCCGGCATCAATGAAACGCTGGCGCATTGCCAGGCTGTCCAGTTTTTGTCCCTGTTCGAGGAAAAGTGCGTTGGCGGTAACAAAGCTGATCGGTGCAATACGATGCAACAGGGTGCTGACCGGGACGATTAAAACGCCGCGCTTCTGCTCAGGCAGCTGGTGAAGGGTGCGAACGCGCTCGGAGATAATGTCCTGATGCGGTGAAAAACTGTCATAGGGCAGTGTCTCCCAGTCGGGGAGCAGGTCAGCCGGAAGTTCCGAGTTGGTATAGAAACGGACTTCCTGCAGCAGGCGTTCGGCAGTTTCCATATCCTGGCTGACCAGAAGGATCATGCCGTCATGCTCGCGGCTCAGTTGCTGCACGAGAAGGCCTGTCGCGCTGCCCCTTATCTGGCCAATACGCTTGATATCTCCAGGGCCTCTGGGAATCGGAACCTTGATTGCTGCAGTCAACGCTTGCTCCTCGCTCCATGCTGGTAAAGGCACTATTGTACCTTCTGGTGAGGGTGTTCGCAGCTGGTGGAGACACTAAGGACCAAAGTATACGGTGTCAGGTTTGCCCCCGATGGCCGAAAAGAGGATAATGCGCGCACCCAAATTGAGCGATGACAATTTCGGAGTTACCTCGTGAGCCAAGAAATGATTTTCGCAGACTGGAAAGCCCGTGAAGCAATCGCAGAAGCGATGGTGCCCCTGGTTGGCCGTCTGTACCGTGACCGCAACATTGAAATCTCTGTATACGGCCGCTTGATCGTCAAGCGTTCCGTTATCGATATCCTGAAAGCACACCGCTTCGTGCGTCAGATCGAAGGTGAAGAGATCTCCGTTGTGGATACCTTCCCTGTGCTGGAAGCCGTCGCTGCGATGGATGTGACCAATGCGCACATCGATATCGGCAAGCTGGCGGTTAAATTCCGCAACGAAGGCGATGGTCGCACTCTGCAGGCATTCCTGCAGGAAGAGCTGGCTGGTGCTTCCACTGAGCCGGCTGAAGCTCACGAAAGCACTGATGTCGTCCTGTACGGTTTCGGTCGTATCGGCCGCCTGCTGGCGCGCCTGATGCTGGATCGTGCCGGTGGTGGTCACTCTCTGCGTCTGCGTGCCATTGTTGTGCGCAAGGGCAAGGCAGAGAACGACCTGGAGAAGCGTGCCAGCCTGCTGCGTCGTGACTCCGTGCATGGTTCCTTCAAGGGCACCATCCAGGTAGATGAAGAGAACAACGCACTCATCGCCAATGGTAATTACATCCAGATCATCTTCGCTGATGGCCCGGATCAGGTTGATTACACTCAGTACGGCATCAAGAATGCTCTGGTGATCGACAACACTGGTATCTGGCGTGATGAAGCTGGCCTGTCTCTGCACCTGAAATCCAAGGGTGTTGCACGTGCGCTGCTGACTGCGCCGGGTAAAGGCGTCAAGAACATCGTGATGGGTGTGAACCATCAGGACGTTAACGACGATGACCGCGTTCTGTCTGCTGCATCCTGCACAACAAACGCCATTGTTCCGGTTCTGAAAGCCGTAAACGACCAGTTTGGTGTTGTAAATGGTCATGTTGAGACCGTTCACTCCTACACCAATGACCAGAACCTGATCGACAACTACCATAAAGGTGATCGTCGTGGTCGCGCAGCTGCGCTGAACATGGTTCTGACCGAAACCGGTGCTGCCAAGGCTGTTGCCAAGGCGCTGCCGGAGCTGGAAGGTAAGCTGACCGGTAATGCCATCCGTGTACCGACTCCGAACGTTTCCATGGCGATTCTGAACCTGAACCTGGGCAAGGATACCGACAAGGAAGAGCTGAACGGTTATCTGCGTGATGCTGCTCTGTACTCTGATTTGCAGAAGCAGATCGACTACAGCAACTCACCGGAAGCGGTTTCCTCTGACTTCGTTGGTTCTCGTGCAGCAGGTGTTGTAGATGCACTGGCGACCATTGTTGATGGCAACCGTTGCGTTCTGTACGTCTGGTACGATAACGAGTTTGGTTACAGCTGCCAGGTAATTCGCATGGCTCAGCACTTGGCCAAATGCACTCTGGATGCTTTCCCGGAAGCCAAGCACTAAATAGCTCGGTTTTTGAACACTAAAGGTCGCCGTGAGCGGCCTTTTTTGTATTTGATACTTTATATATCAATACGAAATAACCATATATGTAAAAGATCTATTACGAAGATTACATTTTGATGGCTGCAGGCCCAAGTAAAACAGTGGCTTGTAGAAAAATAACCGGAGTCTCGGTTATACTTGCAGGGATTTTTTGGTGGGAATTTCCCTGCATGAAGGGGTGGGCGCAAGTCGTTGTTTAGATTGGACGTTAGTCGAGTCTAAAGGCTGCGTCATTAAGTTGTGCAGAGAACCTCCTAGATATTTTTGTAAGTTGGGTGAGACTAATGATCAAGATCAATAAAGGTCTGGATCTGCCTATCGCGGGCGCACCGGAACAGACCATCACTGATGGTGCTGCCGTGCGTACCGTAGCTCTTCTCGGCGAAGACTACGTCGGCATGAAGCCGACCATGCTCGTCAAGGAAGGGGATCGGGTAAAACTCGGTCAGGCGATCTTTGCCGATAAAAAGACAGAAGGGGTCAAGTACACGGCTCCCGGCGCGGGTACTGTGAAAGCAGTAAACCGTGGCGAGCGTCGTGTGCTGCAGTCAGTGGTCATTGAACTGGATGATCAGGAAGAAGCAGTTGAGTTTGCCAAGTACCCGGCAGCTGAGCTGGGTCAGCTGACCCGTGAGCAGGTTGAAGAAAACCTGGTTGCTTCCGGTCTGTGGACTGCATTCCGTACCCGTCCGTTCAGCCGTGTACCTCAGCTTGGCACTACGCCCAGCTCCATTTTTGTTACCGCTATCGACACCAACCCGCTGGCTGCTGATCCGGCCCTGGTGATCAAGGAACAGGCAGACGCTTTCAAAAGCGGCCTGACCCTGCTGACCCGTCTGGGTAGCAAGCAGGTATTCCTGTGTAAGGAAAGCGGTGCAGATATCCCTTCAGTTGATGGTGTTCGTACTGAGGAATTTGCCGGCAAACACCCCGCAGGTAATCCCAGCACCCACATCCATTTCCTTGACCCTGTGTCTCAGGATAAAACCGTTTGGACTGTCGGTTACCAGGATGTAATCGCATTTGGTCAGCTGTTTGCCGAAGGCAAGCTGCCGACACAGCGTGTAATCGCGTTGGGTGGCCCTCAGGTCAACAAGCCGCGTCTGGTACGTACCCGTCTGGGTGCCAGCACCGAAGAGCTGACCGCCTCTGAACTCAAATCCGGCAAGAACCGTATCATCAGTGGTTCAGTCTGGAATGGTCGTCGTGCAATGGGCCCTCATGGCTACATCAGCCGCTACGCCACCCAGCTGAGCGTTCTGCTGGAAGGTGATAGCCGTGACTTCATGGGCTGGATTGCGCCGGGCAGCAACAAGTTCTCCGTACTGAACATGTTTGCGTCCGTGTTTGCGCCGGGCAAGAAGTTCGATTTCACCACCACGACGAACGGATCCGAGCGGGCAATGATTCCCGTGGGTCAGTTCGAAGCGTTGATGCCGCTTGATATCCTGCCGACCCAGCTGCTGCGTGCACTGGTTACCGGCGATATCGTGACCGCGATGCAGCTCGGTTGTCTTGAGCTGGATGAAGAAGACCTGGCTCTGTGCACCTTCGCGTGCCCGGGCAAGTATGAATACGGTCCGATTCTTCGCGACAACCTGACGCGCATCGAGAAAGAGGCGTAAGAGAGGCTGGTCATGAGTTTGAGAACCGTTCTTGATAAAATGGAGCCGCATTTCCACAAAGGCGGCAAATATGAAAACTGGTACGCTCTTTATGAAGCGGTCGATACCATTTTCTACACCCCGGGTCATGTGACCAAGAGTCCTGCGCACGTTCGTGACGGCGTAGACTTGAAGCGCATCATGATCCTGGTATGGCTGTGTACTTTCCCGGCGATCTTCTTCGGTATGTACAACGTTGGCCTTCAGGCTAACACAGCTATGGCTGAACTGGGCCTGACCGAATCTACCGGCTGGCGTGGTGCTCTGGCAGCAGGCCTGACGGGCTTCAGTCCTGACAGTGTCTGGGACAACATCATCCATGGTGCTGTCTACTGGCTGCCGATCTATATCACAACCTTCGTCGTGGGCGGCTTCTGGGAAGTTCTGTTCGCCATGAAGCGTGGCCATGAAGTCAACGAAGGCTTCTTTGTGACCTCTGTGCTGTTTTCCCTGATTCTGCCGCCGACTATTCCGCTGTGGCAGGTTGCACTGGGTATCAGCTTTGGTGTGGTAATCGGTAAGGAAGTATTCGGTGGTACCGGTAAAAACTTCCTGAACCCGGCGCTGACCGGTCGTGCTTTCCTGTTCTTCGCCTACCCGGCGCAGATGTCAGGTGATGCGATCTGGACAGCGGTTGATGGTTTCTCCGGTGCAACTCCGCTGGGCCTGGCAGCCATGGGCGGTGTTGAAGCGGTTCTGAATGCCAACATCACCTGGTTCGATGCTTTCGTAGGTACTATCCAGGGCTCCGTAGGTGAAACCTCTACGCTTGCGATCCTGATTGGTGGTGCTGTCATCCTCTTTGCCCGAATTGCAGCCTGGCGCATTGTTGCCGGTGTTTTCCTGGGCATGGTGGCGATGTCAACGCTGTTCAATATGATCGGTTCCGATACCAATCCGATGTTTAACATGCCGTTCTGGTGGCACCTGGTTCTGGGTGGCTTTGCTTTCGGTATGATCTTCATGGCGACCGACCCTGTGTCTGCGTCCATGACAAACACCGGTAAATGGTTCTTCGGTGCGCTGATCGGCATCATGGTTGTCCTGATCCGTGTCGCCAACCCGGCATTCCCGGAAGGTATGATGCTGGCGATCCTGTTTGCCAACCTGTTTGCACCGCTGATCGACAACTTTGTTGTCCAGGCGAACATCAAGCGGAGGATGAAGCGTAATGTCGTCTAATAACGATACTATGGGCAAAACCCTGCTGGTGACCGTGCTGCTGTGTGTTGTTTGCTCAGTAGTGGTTTCTGCAGCAGCGGTAATCCTGAAGCCAAAGCAGGTTGCCAACAAGGAACTGGACCGTAAGAGCAATATTCTTGCGGCGGCAGGTATTTCCGACCCCAACAAGAGCGTGGATGAGCTGTTTACTCAGATCACCACCAAGTATGTTGATCTGGATACCGGCAAATACGTTGATGTACCGGCTGGCTACGATGACGCTAAAGCGGCTAAAGATCCGCAGCAGAATGTGCGTCTGAGCCGTGAAGAAGACAAGGCAGGCATCAAGTCTATCGCTCAGATCAAGCCGGTTTACCTGGTTCAGAGCGACAATGGCGATGTTGAGAAAGTGGTCCTGCCGGTACACGGTAAGGGTCTCTGGTCTACGATGTACGGATTCCTGGCGCTGGAAGGCGACCTGAATACCGTTGTGGGTCTGGGCTTCTTCTCACACGGTGAAACCCCGGGTCTGGGTGGTGAAGTAGATAACCCGTCCTGGAAAGCCATCTGGCCTGGCAAGAAAGTGTACGGTGAAGACAAAA
Organism: Marinobacterium stanieri; assembly: GCF_900155945.1. Classification (GTDB taxonomy): domain Bacteria; phylum Pseudomonadota; class Gammaproteobacteria; order Pseudomonadales; family Balneatricaceae; genus Marinobacterium; species Marinobacterium stanieri. Next base: position 378,612 of record NZ_FTMN01000003.1, on the reverse strand, counting down.
CGGATCCTAAGATCACTCTGATCAAGGGTGCTGTTGACGCCTCTACGCCAAATGCCGAGTACAAGATCGACGGACTGTCCGGTGCCACGCTGACCAGTAACGGTGTGACCAACCTGGTTCAGTTCTGGATGGGCGAGAACGGTTATGCACCGTTCCTGAACAACCTGCGTGCAGGGGGGGCTTAATCCATGTCTAAGACTAAAGACGTTCTGGTAACGCCAATTTTCAAGAACAACCCGATCGCTTTGCAGATCCTGGGTGTTTGTTCTGCCCTGGCGGTTACCTCCAACATGGCGACCGCGATGGTGATGACGCTGGCAGTAATTGCCGTAACAGCGTTCTCCAACTTCTTCGTGTCGCTGATTCGTAACCACATTCCGGGCAACATCCGAATCATCGTTCAGATGACGATTATTGCCTCGCTGGTAATCGTGGTTGACCAGATTCTCAAGGCATTTGCCTACGAGATCTCCAAGCAGCTGTCGGTATTCGTTGGTTTGATCATTACCAACTGTATCGTAATGGGCCGTGCGGAAGCCTTCGCCATGAAGAACCCTCCGCTGCCGAGCTTCATGGACGGTATCGGTAATGGTCTGGGTTACGGTGCGGTACTGCTGTTCGTTGGTTTCTTCCGCGAGCTGTTTGGTGCCGGTTCTCTGTTTGGTATCGAGATCCTGCCGCTGGTTAACAATGGTGGCTGGTACCAGGGCAACGGCCTGATGCTGCTGCCGCCGAGCGCATTCTTCCTGATCGGTATCTTCATTTGGATCATCCGTACCTGGAAGCCGGAGCAGGTTGAGAAGCCTGACTTCGAAATGGCTCCGAACACCAAGAAGGAGGCTGCGTAAGTCATGGAACAAATGATCAGCCTTGCTGTTAAGGCGATTTTCGTTGAAAACATGGCGCTGGCCTTCTTCCTGGGGATGTGTACCTTCCTGGCGATCTCGAAGAAGGTCCAGACTGCAATTGGTTTGGGTATTGCCGTTATCGTGGTGCTGGTCATCACGGTCCCGGTCAACAACCTGATCTTCAACTATCTGCTGCGTGAAGGTGCGCTGGCCTGGGCCGGTTATCCTGAAGTGGACCTGAGCTTCCTGGGTTATATCTCCTACATCGGCGTAATTGCCGCGATCGTACAGATCCTGGAGATGTTCCTGGACAAGTTTGTGCCGTCTCTTTACAACGCGCTGGGTGTGTTCCTGCCGCTGATCACCGTGAACTGCGCCATCATGGGTGCTGCTCTGTTCATGGTAGAGCGCGACTACACCTTCGGTGAAAGTGTTGTATACGGCGCAGGTGCTGGTATCGGTTGGGCGCTGGCAATTGCCGCCCTGGCAGGTATCCGTGAGAAGCTCAAGTACAGTGACGTTCCGCACGGCCTGCGTGGCCTGGGGATCACCTTTATCACTGTGGGTCTGATGTCTCTTGGCTTCATGTCATTCTCCGGCGTACAGCTGTAACCGGATGACAGGTAAGCGTGAAGGATAGGATGAACCGATGAATATAGAAGTCATTATCCTCGGTGTGGTGATGTTTACGGCTGTGGTGCTTGCACTCGTTGCCGTAATCCTCGCTGCCCGAGCCAAGATGGTCAGCTCAGGCAATGTGACCATCGAGATCAACGATGATCCGGAAAAATCGATCACTGTTCCGGCCGGTGGCAAGCTGCTGCAGACTCTGGCCGACAAGGGTATCTTCCTGGCGTCCGCATGTGGCGGCGGTGGTACCTGTGCACAGTGTAAATGTCAGGTAACCGAGGGCGGTGGCTCCATGCTGCCGACCGAGGAATCTCACTTCACTCTGCGTGAAGGCAAGGAAGGCTGGCGTTTGTCCTGCCAGGTTGCCGTCAAGCAGGACATGAAAGTTCACGTTGAAGACGATGTCTTCGGTGTGAAGAAGTGGGAATGTACTGTTGAGTCCAACCCGAACGTGGCGACCTTCATCAAGGAACTGACCCTGCGTCTGCCTGAAGGTGAAAACGTTGACTTCCGTGCCGGTGGTTATGTCCAGCTTGAAGCGCCACCCCACGTGGTTAACTACAAGGATTTCGACATCCAGCCCGAGTTCCGTGGTGACTGGGACAAGTTCGACATGTGGCAGTTTGTGTCCAAGGTCGACGAAACCGTTATCCGTGCGTACTCCATGGCGAACTACCCGGAAGAGCGTGGTGTTGTTAAATTCAACATTCGTATCGCGTCTCCGCCTCCGGGCAGCCAGGGTATTCCGCCGGGTCAGATGTCTTCCTATGTGTTCAACCTGAAGCCGGGTGACAAGATCACTGTTTACGGGCCCTTCGGTGAGTTCTTCGCCAAGGAAACCGATAACGAAATGGTCTTCATCGGTGGTGGTGCCGGTATGGCGCCCATGCGTTCACACATCTTTGACCAGCTGAAGCGTCTGAACTCCAAGCGCAAGATCTCCTTCTGGTACGGTGCTCGCTCTGTGCGTGAAGCCTTCTACGTTGAAGAATTCGACAAGCTGGCGGAAGAGAACGAGAACTTCACCTGGCATCTGGCGTTGTCTGATCCGCAGCCGGAAGACAACTGGACCGGATACACCGGCTTCATCCATAACGTGCTGTATGAGCACTACCTGCGTGATCATGATGCGCCGGAAGACTGCGAATACTACATGTGTGGTCCTCCCATGATGAACGCATCTGTAATCAAGATGCTGGAAGACATGGGTGTTGAGCCTGAAAATATCCTGCTGGATGACTTCGGTGGCTGATATTGATGGCTAATCAGATACGTCTGACTAAATGGCTGGCAGCTCTGCTGCTGGCCGTTTTTGTTTTTGGACTTCAGGGTTGTGATACAGGCCCCAAAGAACAGGTTGTAGGTTTCCAGGGCATGACCATGGGGACCACGTTCAGCATGAAGTGGGTGGCGAGCTCGGAAGACGAGTTGGCTGCTGTTCGTACTGACGCCGGCAAGTTGCTGAGCCAGGTTAATCAGCAGATGTCGACTTACATCGATGACTCTGAACTCTCACTGCTGAATCAGATGCCGCATGGCCAGGTTCGCAGTGTAAGTCCCGAGTTGATGCAGGTATTGGCCGAAGGGCAGCGCATCAGTGTGCTCACCGGCGGTGCCTTTGATTACACGGTAGGTCCTCTGGTCAATCTGTGGGGGTTTGGTCCTGATGGCCGGATCACCCATGCGCCTGAGCAAGCCGAAATCGACAGTCTCAAGAGCCGTATCGGTTATGGTTTTGTCGAGCTTGACCCCCAGGCACAAACAGTTGGCAAGCAGGGTGAGCAGTATGTAGACCTGTCTGCCATTGCCAAAGGCTATGGCGTTGATGAGCTGGCACGCCTGCTCGAAGCGCGTGGTATTGAGCGCTATCTGGTCGAGATAGGTGGAGAGCTGCGTGCGCGTGGTAGCAAGCCCAATGGCGAGTCCTGGAAGCTGGCAATTGAAACGCCGACCCAGGGGGAGCGCAGTGTGCAGGAAATCATTTCGCTGACCACGGGTGGGGTTGCTACATCGGGGGATTACAGGAACTACTTCGAGGAAGATGGTGTCCGATTCTCCCATACCATTGACCCACGCACAGCGCGTCCTATTACGCATCGTCTGGCGTCGGTCACGGTGATTCGCCCAACCTGTATGGAGGCTGATGCATTAGCAACTGCCCTCATGGTGATGGGCGAGGAAGAGGGGTACAATTTTGCCCTTGAACATGAAATTGATGCCTTTTTTATCAGTAAGACTGATGAGGGCTTTGCGACCCGCTTTACACCGGGTTTCGCCAACTACATGAATTAACAGGAGGGAATTATGGCTACCATGATCCTGACCTTTGCGGCTTTGCTGCTAATTGTTGTTGCCATGTCCGTAGGTGTTCTCCTTGGGCAGAAACCGATCAAGGGCTCCTGCGGTGGCATGAGCGCGCTGGGTATGGATACCGTATGTGATATCTGCGGTGGTAATCCGAGCAAATGCGATGAAGAAAATCAGCGCGTGGCAGGCAGCGACGACGCTGATCTTGCCTATGAGGTTAAATCTAAAGGTTAATAGGTTGTTGTAATTGGCACCGTTAAGCTGGACGCTGACTGCTTAAGGTAGAAGCGTTCGCTAGTGGACGATCAACTAAGGGGAAAGTAATGGCTGTATATGACTATGATGTCGTAGTAATCGGTTCTGGTCCTGCGGGTGAGGGGGCTGCCATCAACGCAGCCAAGCAGGGGCGTCGAGTCGCTATCGTTGAAGAGCAGGATACGGTAGGCGGCAACTGCACTCACAAAGGGACTATCCCGTCCAAGGCACTGCGTCACTCAGTCAAACAGATCATCGAATTCAACACTAACCCGATGTTCCGTGATATCGGTGAGCCGCGCTGGTTCTCCTTCCCCAAGGTACTGAAGCGTGCGGAAAAGGTTATTTCCAACCAGGTTATGCTGCGTACCAACTTTTATGCGCGTAACCGTGTAGACGTATTCTTCGGCCGTGCCCAGTTTTCACAGCAGGGTGAGGTTGTTGTTGAAGGCGACAAGACCGGCCGTGAAGTACTGCGTTCCAAGAATTTTGTTATCGCAACCGGTTCCAGCCCCTGGTGTCCGCCTGATATCGACTTCGATCATCCCCGTATCTACAACTCCGATACAGTACTCAAGCTGAGCCACACCCCGCGTACACTGGTTATTTACGGTGCAGGTGTTATCGGCTGTGAGTATGCTTCCATCTTCAGTGGCCTGGGTGTGAAAGTGGATCTGATCGATACCCGTGATCGCCTGCTGTCTTTCCTGGATGATGAGATCTCTGATGCCCTGAGCTATCACCTGCGTAATAACGCCGTGAAGATCCGCCATAACGAAGATTATGAATCGGTTATTGGTGATGACCATGGCGTGACCATGACGATGAAGTCAGGCAAAAAGCTGCGTGCGGATGCTTTCCTCTGGTGTAATGGCCGTTCAGGCAATACCAAAGGGCTGGGGCTGGATAAAATCGGTCTGGAAGCCAATAGCCGTGGCCAGTTGCAGGTGGATGAGCACTACCGCACCGAAGCTGAAGGTGTATATGCAGTAGGTGATGTGATTGGCTGGCCGAGCCTGGCCTCTGCAGCGCTTGACCAGGGTCGCTCTGCATCTGCCGACATGCTGTCTGAAGATGACTTCCGTTATATCAATGATGTCCCGACCGGTATCTACACCATCCCGGAAATCAGCTCCATTGGTAAAACAGAAGAAGAGTTGACCGCTGAGTGTGTTCCCTATGAGGCAGGGCAGGCCTTTTTCAAGGATACTGCACGTGCCCAGATCTCGGGTGAGCCGGTCGGTATGCTGAAGATCCTGTTCCACCGCGAAACCTTACAGATTCTCGGTATTCACTGCTTCGGTGACCAGGCTTCAGAGATCATCCATATTGGCCAGGCAATCATGAGTCAGGAAGGTGAGGCGAATACGCTTAAGTACTTCGTCAATACCACCTTCAACTACCCGACCATGGCAGAAGCCTACCGCGTAGCGGCCATCTCGGGCCTGAATCGTATCTCCAACCTCTAAGATTCAGGAAAGCGCCTACTTAAAAGCCGGACTCAGTCCACTGCTGTCCCATAGTTTTTGATCATAAAGGGATCCTCATTTGAGGGTCCCTTTTTTCTGGCTTTAATGGAGGAGGATTAAGCAGCGCCCAAAGGGGCATGCGTTCGAACAAGCTCACCTGAAGTGTTCGCATTATGCGTTGTACGCTCCAGCCTTGCCGGGCGCTGTGGCGAGCAAACGAGAGCAGTAGATAGCAGATCATGGCGATCCAGATCTGCGTCAGCACAGCATTCTTACTGTTACCTAAAAACGCCTTTATCTTCAGGTTTTGCTTGAGCGCTTTGAAGAAGAGTTCCACCTGCCAACGATCCTTATAGATCGCCGCAATCGTCATCGCGGCCAGCTTGAAGTTGTTGGTGATAAAGCGGAAGTGTTTACCGCTTTCCGGGCAGTTATACCCCACCAATCGAAGCGTGGGTGCGCCCTGTTTTTGCGCGTGCTGACTGCTCAGCTCAATCACTTGATCGTACTCAACCGACGTCTTGGCACGTACTGGATTCGATTTCTGCACCTGATAAACAGCTTTGGGTCTCAGTCGCGTGACAAAGCTAACCTTTTGTTTTGTCAGCTCTCCATACCAGCGGTAATCAACATAGCCCTTATCAAAAGCCACGATACTGCCTGCCGGGAAGGTGAACTGGCGCCCCTGAATCAAATCGCCTTCCCGTCCATCACTGAGCGCAACGAACTCGGGAATTAAGCTGGCGTTGTTCAGGCCGGTATGCAGCTTTACACCGGCTTTTGACTGATGGATTTTTGCCCAGGGGAAAATATTCAATGACAGATCGATGGTGCTGGCATCGAGTGAATAAAGTGGATTTTTGAAGCGAAATTTATGCGCATTTGAACGCACAGAACAGCGTTGCAAGAGCTTATAAAAAACGGCCTCATAGAGCTCGGCAGGCTGCTGCTCATTGAGGCGGGCGAGGGTTGAGCGAGCAATCGGCTTGGCTCCGAGGTGGTAGAGTTTATGCCGCTGACTGGCGAGGCTAGACTCGATGTCGCGAAGACTTTGTCGGCCAGAAATCTGGGACATCGCAATGCCAATGAACTGATCCCAGCGTGAAGCTGAACGGAGCTTTTGCCCCACATGATGCTCACGGGCCGTTCGCTCAAAATCATGTCTGGACAAAGGCTGGAGCAACTGATGAAACGCGGTGTTATGATGAGACAAAGCCTGAATCCTTTGTGAGTAGAGTGTTTGGTCGCACTCTCATTTTACTCACTTGGATTCAGGCTTTCTCATTTGCTGCCATTTATGGGACAGCAGTGGGACTCAGTCCGGCTTTTTTGTGCGTGTCTTTGGCGGCAGGTAAACGTCATCTTCAAGGTGTTTGCCTTTTACCTGAAGTCGCTTTTCAATCCAGCGGTTGTAGAGCTTCCACAGGAAAAAGCCCGGCAGCATCATCAGCATAATTCCCAGCATCAGGCCAGCGCCTGCGTGGGATTCCGGCACCAGTTCGCTGGCCCAGTCCAGTATTCCCAGCTCCCGTCCGGCAAAAAACCAGGCGATCAGACCTATGAAGCCAACACCTGTAGCCAGCAGATATAGGCGGGGGTAGGGGGTATCAAGCGGCTTCTGGCTCATGAAAGGCTATCCTGTGCGTGCTGACGTTTCTTTGCCTGGGCTTCCAGAATCAGGCGGGCCAGCTGGGTGCGGCAGCTCTCGGGCATGCGCAGAAATTCGACCCCGATTTCATATTCATTCCCGGCTTCAATCGCTGAGCAGCGCATGACGCGGGCATAAAGAAGTAACCCGAGGCGAGACTCAGTGAAAACCAGTTTGAGTGCCAGTGCCTGTCCCGCTTCCAGTGGTGCAGTGCGGGTAAAATTGAGACCACCTTCACTCAGGTTGATGTACTGAGGCTCGCCCTGTTCAAGGCTGAAGGTATCGGTAGAGAGTGTATTGGCTATCAGGTCGATCTTGCGATTCAGCACACGAAAGCAGGCTTCGGCTGCTGGAGACTGTTCTCCGAGGCGATGCAGGCAGTGATTGGATTCAGCTTCCAGGTCACGAAGCTGTGCCTGCAAAAGGAAGAAGGGTGAGACCTCAAACTGATCGGGCCGACCTGACTGTTGAATCTCGGCATCGCTGATGCACTGGTGTTCAATAATCACCGGGTGGTCGATTCGGTAGAACTGACGCCTTTCGGTCACGCTGAGTCTCCTCGTCTCCATTTGGAATCACTGCTGTCAGTATACGCAACAAACACGCAATTCTGTTAGAGCTGTGGTGCTAACTATGGTTTAATCCTGCCCCATGTTCAGACCACTATCATTATTTGTCGGGCTCAGGTACACCGCTGCCAAGCGTGGCAATCATTTCATATCCTTTATTTCGCTGGTTTCGATCCTGGGCTTGATGCTGGGTGTCGCGGCTCTCATTCTCGTGCTCTCGGTTATGAACGGTTTCGACCGTGAATTACGTCAGCGCATACTGGGCATGGTGCCGCATGCCACCTTGAACGCCTACGGCGATCAGGGGCTGGAGAACTGGCAGAGCCTGCAGGCTTCGGTTGAGACGGCACCGGGTGTTGAGGGGGCTGCTCCCTATATCCAGGCACAAGGCATGCTGACCAGCCGTGGTCGTGTCCAGGGTGTACTGGTCAACGGTATTGATCCCGCACTTGAGGCGCAGGTATCTATCATTCAGCGTCATATGCAGGAAGGTGACCTTAGCCAGCTTGATGGTGGTGAATATCGCATCGTACTGGGTGAGCTGTTGGCGCGTTTCCTTGGTGTAACGGTCGGCGATAAGGTCACCCTGGTGCTCCCTGAGGCTTCGATCAGTGTTGCCGGTGTGGTTCCCAGGCTCAAGCGCTTTCAGGTCAGTGGCATCTTTTCAGTGGGTGCCGAGCTGGATTCCAACCTTGCCTACATTCATATCGCGGATGCAGCCCGCATCAAGCGTATGAGCACGGGTCGTGTAGATGGCTTGCGTTTGAAATTTGATGACTTGTTCCAGGCCCCCAGACTGGCGCGTGAAGTCGCTTCTGCGCAATCCGAGCCGCTTTATGTCAGTGATTGGACGCGTACCCATGGCAACCTGTTTCAGGCCATCCAGATGGAGAAGCGGATGATCGCCTTGTTGCTGCTGCTGATTGTTTTTGTGGCGGCCTTCAATATTGTCTCGACGCTGGTCATGGTGGTGACAGACAAGCAGGCGGATATCGCCATCCTGAGAACCATGGGCGCAACGCCGGCCACCATCCTGCGGGTGTTTATGGTTCAGGGTATTCTGATCGGTCTGATCGGAACGGCGCTGGGTGTGTTGCTGGGTGTGACTCTGGCGCTGACAGTTACGGACCTGGTTGCCTGGATTGAGCAGGTGCTGGGTATAGAGTTCCTGTCAGCCGATGTGTATTTCATCAGCTATTTGCCTTCCGAGCTGCTCTGGTCCGATGTGGGCATGATTACCCTGGCTGCATTCTCCATTAGTTTCCTGGCCACGCTTTATCCCGCATGGAGGGCGTCGCGTACTCAACCGGCAGAGGCATTGCGTTATGAGTGAACCAGTATTGCTGGCTGAAGCGATCCGCAAGGGGTTTCAGGAGGGTGGCAAGTCTTTTGAGATCCTCAAGGGCGTCGATTTCCATGTCCAGCCTGGCGAACGTGTTGCCATTCTGGGCAGTTCCGGCAGTGGCAAAAGTACCTTGCTGAATATACTTGGCGGGTTGGATAAGCCCGATAGCGGCGAGGTCAGTGTTACCGGGGAATCGCTCTATTCAATCAGTGAGCGTAAGCGATCAAGTCTTCGCAATCAGGCGCTGGGCTTTGTCTACCAGTTCCATCATCTTCTGCATGAGTTTTCAGCCCTCGAGAACGTTGCCATGCCCCAGCTGCTGGCCAAGGTAGGTACTGAAGCGGCCCGAAAGCGTGCTGAAGCATTGCTTGTACAGGTTGGTCTGGAGCATCGCTTAAGCCACAAACCTTCCCAGTTGAGCGGTGGCGAGCGCCAACGCGTCGCCATCGCCCGTGCATTGGTGAATGATCCCGCCTGTGTGCTTATGGATGAGCCGACAGGTAATCTGGATCGTCATACGGCGGCTGATGTGCAGTCCTATCTGGACCGGCTGAATGCGGAGTTGGGGACTGCGTTTATCATGGTGACCCATGACCTGGGTCTGGCGCAGAAAATGGACCGAACACTGGAGCTTGTGGACGGTGAACTCAAGGCCGTTTAGCGGCCGTTATGGTGATTGCGCTGATGACGCTGTTCGATGCGCTTTCGCCAGCTCCGATTGACATGCCAGATCCAGAATCGGCTGATGGCGACATACCCCAGAAGGCCGAACACAACGGCGCAGATAGCACTACCGGTTAACAGTGGCCACCAGATGGATGAAATCTCTGCCTGAATGGTCTGCAATGACCATGCATGTGACTGACCCAGGCTGCTTTCTTCACCCAATACCCACAAGCCAAGTCGATAACAAACATAGAAGATCGGTGGCATGGTCAGTGGGTTGGTGATCCAGACCAGGCCGACTGAGATCGGCAGGTTGCTGGAAACCCATACGGCTAATACGGCGGCAACGACCATTTGCCCGGGGATGGGCATAAAGGCGCACATAATGCCGACCAGAAATGCACGCGCAACGGATTTGCGCGTCAGATGCCATAAGTTAGGGTCGTGAAGATGTCGACCTAACCAGCTGAGGTGTCGATGGCTGCGCAATGTGCGCTCGTCGGGCATGTATTTACGGATCAGCTTGCGCGGCATGGAAACATCGTGACGTCAGCTATCAGTGGGTGGCGACATTATGCCGCCTGAAAGTCGTTAATCCAACACTAAGGATCAAGGATGATCACTTATTTGGCTGGAATAATGCTTCCGGCTATCCTGCCGTCCCTGCAATATGCGCTGCTGCTGGCCTTAATACTGGCCTTGGGCTGTCTTTGGCGCCGCTGGCGCAACTCTCTTTTGACTCTGGTGTTGGGCGTGTGTATTGCCAGCAGTTATGGTGCCTGGCAGTTGCATCACCGACTCGACCAGCCCCGAATTGATGTGACTCTTTCAGGGGAGGTTGTAGGTCTGCCGGTTTCACGCAATGGTCGCCTTCAGTTTGTGCTTGGTATTTCTCAGGTTTTAACCGACTCACAGGCCGCAATCCGGTTACGTAAGGTCAAGCTTAGTGATTATGAATCAGACGTTGAGCTGAGGACGGGTGATCAGGTCGTTGTGCGTGCGCGGCTGAAACCGCCACGAGGATTATATAACCCTGAGGCTTATGATCTGGAGCGTCACTATTTGGCCAGCGGGCTGGATGCCCGCGGATATGTGCGTGAATGGGTTGAGTTGAAGCCTTCGGCGCCGGGCCCCTGGCAGTGGCGGCAGATGTTGAGAGATCACCTTACGGAACACTATGATCGAACCGCCGCGGGGACGTTGACGGCATTGGTGCTGGGCGAGCGCGTTGCATTCACTGATCGAGAAAGGGAGGTGCTCAGGATCACGGGTACGGCACATCTCATGGTTGTCAGTGGTCTGCATGTGGCTGTGGTCGCCGGTTTTGCGTGGTTTTTGGGGCGGCTCGCGGCTGCTGTTTGTGCCGGAGTGACGGGTAACCGGGCCTGTATCCGTGTCTTGCCCCTGGTGTTTGTGGTTGCGCTGGTGACGGTCTATGCATGGTTGGCCGGCTGGGGATTGCCGGTGCAGCGAGCCTGGCTGATGATGCTGGTGTTTGTATTAGGAAGCTGGCGCTTATTGCAACTGACAGCATGGCAACGTTGGCGTTGGGCACTGGTTGTGGTCGTCAGTATCCAGCCGTTGGCTGTTTTGGAGGCAGGCACCTGGCTGTCGTTTACGGCAGTGGCGTTGATTATTCTGGCCAGTCAGTCGGGTGCATCAGTTAAGCGCTGGACTGACATGCCGGCAGCCTGGGCCAAAATTCAACTGTCGTTGTTTTTGGGCATGCTCCCCATCACGGTGCTGTATTTTCAGCAGTTCAACCCGTTGGGGATTCTAGTTAACCTGATTGCCGTGCCGCTGTTGACGATGGTGGTGTGGGTACTGCCCCTGGTATTGCCGCTGGCCGTATCCCTGCCTGCTCTTCGAGGTCATGTTGAGGCTTTTATTGCACAGTATTGGCAAGGGCTAGAGTGGGCAGCGGATGCGGCAGGGCTTTACATGACCACAATTAAACCCGATGCCGGGCGCGTGCTTCTTTCATTGTTGATAGGGTGCTGTGCACTCCTGCCGTTAGGGTGGCTGTATCGGCTGCTTGTCTGTGTCGCCTTTCTGCCGTTGTTGTGGGTTAAACAGACTCCGCTGGAGAATGGGCGTTTTGAAGCGCTGGTGTTCGATGTTGGTCAGGGGCAGGCCGTGTTAGTGAAAACAGCTGCTGGCAACGTGCTTTACGATACCGGGCCTGGCTATCGCTCTGGTGGTGCTGCGTTTGATTACGCGATCGCGCCCTATCTGAGGGCAGAAGGGATAAATCAGCTGCATACACTGATATTAAGCCATGATGATATGGACCACAGCGGCGGCTATGAAGCGCTGCTGCGAGAAGTGCAGGTTGATCGGTTGTTGGCCGGTGAGCCTGAGCAGCGTAAGGGCAGTATTGCCTGTGTAGATCAGCGCTGGGTAATGGGTGGTACCGAGTTCAGGGTATTACCTGCGTATTCAGGCTCGACAGAGGCGCTGGCATCCAACGAGCGCTCCTGCGTACTTAGTGTGCGTAATGAGAAATGCAGTCTGCTGCTGACGGGGGATCTGGGCCACAGTGGCGAGTATCGTTTGTTGTCAGCCGGTCGTGTACAGCCACACACCTGGTTGATTGCGGGTCATCATGGCAGTCGCGATTCCACCAGTACTGAGCTGCTTGAACAGGTACAGCCAAGGCGGGTGCTGATAAGTGCCGGTTTTGCCAACCATTTCGGGCATCCGCACCCCGAGGTTCTGCAGCGTCTTGGAGCGCACAATATACCCTGGATAGAGACCGGCAATGCGGGAGCAATTACTCTGTCTGCTAATGCGGACGGCTGTTTATTGAGCCAGCACAGGCAAACAAAAAAGCGTTATTGGACAGCTGGTTAACCCGCTACTCCTGGTTTGGGGGCTGTGCTACAGTTAGCGCGATCTACAGGAGGTGACGACAGGTGTTTGAAGTACTTTTTGCCGGTGGCTGGTTGATGCTGCCAATTGTAGCTTGCTCCATTCTGGCCCTGGCGATCTGCGCCAACCGCTTGATGGTATTGCGTCCTCAGCTGGTTACGCCCAGAGGCCTGCTGGCAGAAGTTTGGGAACTGACGCGCAGCGGCACCATGACTGCAGAGCGTTTGAAAGTTATTCGCAGCTCCAGTCCTTTGGGGCGCATCATCGTGGCAGGACTGAATAACTCGCGACATGGCCGTGACATCATGAAGGAGAGTATTCAGGAAGAAGCCTCCCATGTTATTCATGACCTCGAGCGCTTCCTCAATCCACTGGGAACTGTGGCTGCAGTTACGCCTCTATTGGGCCTTCTGGGTACCGTGATTGGCATGATCAAGGTGTTTCTGGAGATCATGGCGCAGGGGACCGGAAATGCCGCTATTCTGGCTGGCGGGATTTCAGAGGCGCTGATCACAACTGCCGCGGGCCTGTCGGTTGCGATTCCCGCTTTGGTGATGCATCGCTATTTCCAGCGCCGTATCGATACGCTTGTTCTGACCATGGAGCAGGAGTCGGTCAAACTGGTTGAAGCGATTCATGGCGATCGTGAGGTCGACATCCACTGATGTCGGAGGCATAACGTGAAATTCCAACGCCAAAGACGTGAAGAAATTAACATCAATTTGACGCCACTTATTGATGTGGTTTTTCTGTTGCTGATCTTCTTCATGATAACGACCACCTTTACCCGTGAATCTCATCTGAGCATCAGCTTGCCGGAAGCGTCGAGTGCTGAGTCTCCTGTTGAAGAGCCGAAAAGTATTGAAGTGTTAATCGGCGCAGATGGCCAGTACTCGATTAATGACGCACCCCTGGTAAACAACGAGTCCCTGACGCTGAGGCGAGGTATCCTCAAAGTGGCCGGTGATGCCCGTGATATGCCCTTTGTTATAACGGCTGATGCACAAGCACAGCATCAGGCCGTTGTGCGTGTGATGGATGTGGCAGGGGATCTGGGCTTTTCCGCACTGAGTATTACGACGCAGCAGGCTGCCAGGGAGTGAGTGTTCTGGCCGATGCCTGGTACCGTAACGCGGCCTGGCTCAAACTCCTGCGTCCCTTGTCTGCGCTTTTCAAGTTGCTGGTAACCCGGCGCTGTCGTCGTCAGCGCCAATATCAAATTGATCCGAGCCCGCTGCCAGTGCCGGTTATCGTAGTGGGTAACATCACTGTCGGTGGAACCGGTAAAACCCCGCTTGTTATTGCGTTAATCGAACACCTGAGGCAGGCGGGCTATACACCTGGTGTAGTCAGTCGTGGCTACGGTACCCAGGCGCCTTATTATCCTTTCTCCGTACAAGCGGATACTGTTCCCGAGCACGGAGGTGATGAGCCTTGTCTGATTGTGCGGCGCACCGGCGCACCTCTGTTTATCGACCCCAATCGTATGGCGGCAGCCAATGCATTACTGGAACAGCACGACTGTGATGTGCTGATCAGTGATGATGGCTTGCAGCACTACGCCATGCCGCGCGATATCGAGATTGCCGTGATTGATGCTGCCCGAGGCCTGGGTAATGCGCGATGCCTGCCTGAGGGGCCGTTGCGTGAGCCGCCCGAGCGCCTTGAGGAGGTGGATTGGGTTGTGTTTAACGGCCAGGTCCCGACACAACTGCTGTCATTGCCGCCACTGGCGAATGTCCCTGTTGCCATGCAGCTGCAGCCCGGCGAACTCTGGTCACTGCAGGGTAAGGGGGCAGTGGCGCCGGCAAACTGGTCAGGCGGGCGTAAGGTACATGCAGTGGCCGGCATCGGCCACCCACAACGTTTTTTTGATACCCTTAATACTCTGGGGTTTGACGTAATAGAGCACCCCTTCGCGGACCATGCACACTATGAGCCAGAGCAGCTCACATTTGAGCCCGAGTTACCGGTGATAATGACAGAGAAGGATGCTGTAAAATGTATGGAACAACCTCCAGCTCAGGCATGGGCGCTGCCGGTAGAAGCCTGTCTGGAGCCTGATTTCCTGTCCGCATTACTGAAGCAACTGGCCGCTCGCTCGGCCCAACTGATGGATAAGCACAATGGATCCCAAGCTACTTGATATTCTGGTCTGCCCTGTTTCCAAAGCCCCTCTGGAATGGAACCGGGAAACCAATGAGTTGATCTGCCGCGCCAGTGGCCTAGCCTATCCGATTCGGGATGATATTCCCGTGATGCTGGAATCCGAAGCCCGTCAGCTCACGGCCGATGAAAAGCTCAAGGAGCATAAGCCGTCATGAGTTTCAGCGTCATTATCCCGGCCCGTTATGCTTCAAGCCGCTTTCCGGGCAAGCCCCTGGCCGATCTCAATGGCAAGCCCATGTTGCAGCATGTCTACGAGCGTGCCTGTGAAAGTGAGGCTGTGCGGGTTGTTGTTGCCACGGATGATCAGCGAATTGCCGATGTGGCCAGGGGGTTCGGTGCGGAAGTATGCATGACCTCCTCAGATCATCCCTCCGGCACAGATCGTCTGCAGGAAGTGGTGCAGACATTGGGGTATTACAGTGACGATATAGTGGTGAATGTTCAGGGCGACGAGCCCATGGTGCCGCCACGCATCATTAATCAGGTCGCACATAACCTGATGGCGATGCCGGAAGCGGGTATCGCGACCCTGTCCGAGCCGATTGAGACCGTCGAGTCCTTGATGAACCCCAACGTCGTCAAGGTGGTAACCGACACTCGCGGCATGGCCATGTATTTCAGTCGTGCCCCCATGCCCTGGCCGCGTGATGCGTTCATGCAGGGTGTGACCGATGAAATACCTGAGGGCTTTGACTGGCAGCGTCATATCGGCCTCTATGCCTACCGGGTGAAGATGTTGAATGACTTTGTGCGTTGGTCGCCGGCGCCGCTGGAGTTGACCGAGTGCCTGGAACAGCTTCGCGCGCTCTGGAATGGTGTTGGTATCCACGTTGCGGTCGCTGATCAGATACCGCCCGCGGGCGTTGATACGCCGGAAGATCTGGCACGTATTGCCGCGATCATGGCGCAGGGGCAGGGCGAGTAATATGAGCGAGCCGGTCCGGATTTTATTCGTTTGCCTGGGCAATATCTGCCGCTCACCTACGGCGCATGGCGTGTTTGAAAACAGGATAGAGCAGCTGGGTCTGGCGGAAAGGTTTCAGATCGATTCTGCCGGCACTGCCGCCTACCATGTGGGTAAGGCGCCTGATCCGCGCACCCAGGCTGCAGCACGTCGCAGAGGCTATTCGCTGGAGCACTTGAGGGCGAGAGCGGTAGATGATGAAGACTTCTCCCGCTTTGATTTTATTCTGGCAATGGATGATGCCAATCTCAGGGATCTGCGCGTTCGCTGTCCCCGGGGGTATAAAGGGCATCTGGGGCTGTTTCTTGATTTTGCCGAGGGGCAGCGGACACGTGAAGTGCCGGATCCCTATTACACCTCCGGCGAGGCCGGATTTGATGAGGTGCTGGACCTGGTCGAAGCGGCCAGTGAAGGATTGTTGAGGCATGTGCAGCGGGAGCAGGGCATTTGACCTCGCTACCTTTCCAGTTCGATATCAGTCTTGCACAGTGTAATACGCTCGGTTTGCCGGCGCGCGCTGGGCGTTTTCTGGACGTAACCTCTATTGAGCAACTGTCTGAGCTTGAATCCTGGCTCAAGCAAGAAGCTGCTCCTTTGCTGGTGCTGGGTGGTGGCAGTAATCTTGTATTGGCTGACGACTTGCCCGGTGTGGTGGCGCATATTGCCATCAGGGGGTGGGAGTTGATGGCTGAGCAGGATGCTGAGGTTGTGTTAAAGGTTGGGGCTGGTGAGAACTGGCACCAGACAGTCGCCAGGACCCTTGAGTCTGGCTACTTTGGTCTTGAAAACCTGGCGTTGATCCCGGGCACCGTGGGTGCCGCTCCTATTCAGAATATTGGCGCCTATGGTGTCGAGTTGAAAGACCGTTTGCGTGCGGTAGAGGTGTTTGATCGTCAGGATCAGTCGATTCGGCAACTGAGTAACGCCGAGTGCCGCTTTGGTTATCGTGACAGTATTTTCAAATCGGGCGAGCCGGGGCGTTACATCATCACGGCAGTCGAGTTGGTGCTTAATAAAACACCTGACTTGCAGCTGGATTACGGTGGTTTGCGAGAAGCGCTATCTGGAATTGATGCGCCAGGTCCGCTGGATGTGTTTGATGCTGTGTGCCGAGTACGGCGTAGCAAGTTGCCCGACCCTGCGGAGCTGGGTAATGCCGGTAGCTTCTTCAAGAACCCTCTGGTGCACTCGGCGGTTTATGAGCGAATCCGCGCTGACTATCCTGATCTGGTGGCATTTCCTGAAGCTGATGGCCGTTGGAAGCTGGCAGCAGGCTGGCTAATCGATCGCTGTGGCTTGAAAGGCGCGCGAGACGGCTCTGTAGGCACCTATCCCCGACAGGCGCTTGTACTTGTGAACTGGGGTGGTGCACGTCGTGCTGACGTTGAACGCTTCTCCAGCTCTATCAGAGAGGCTGTGCTGGACCGTTTTGGCGTTGAGCTGGAGCCTGAGCCGCGTTTTTATCCCTGACTACAGTTTGCCTTGATGTTGAAATAAAGGTTCCGGACTAAAGCTGCTAAAGCAAAGGTGCTTAAACAAAAAAACCGCATACCCGTGAGGGATGCGGTTTTTTTATGAGCATCTGTTCAGGTCCGTTGCCGGGCCCGACAGAATGCATCAGCCATTACTTATGAAGCATCTGAGTCAGCCTGGGTCTGACGACGACGCACTTCACGAGGATCGTTAGGTGCACGGCGGCTGCGACGACGAGGCTTGGGCTCTGTCTCAGCAGCAGTTTCAGGCTCAGCGGTGGCTGTTTCTGCTGGTTGGGTTTCAGCGGCAGTGGCTGATACTTCCTCAGTAGAGGAATCGGCAGCTGTGGCTGTTTTGCTCTCAGAGGTATCAACGGCTGCTTTAGCAGGCGTGTTCTCAGAGGCATCAGCAGATGCTGCTTCAGCTTTCTGTTCAGCGCTTGCGGCTTCCGGGGCTACAGCAGTCTGCTCAGGCTGCTTTTCAGCTTCGGTGGCCTTATCACTGGCCTCAATGGTTTCAGTTGCAGTGGCAGCTTCTGTGCTTTCAGCATCAGCCTGCTTGCCTGGCTCTTCTGCCCGGGTTTCAGGCTGGGCTTCAGCTTCAGGCTTGTTGGAGTCGTCACTTTCGCTTGCCGGTGCCTCTTCGTCCTTGGTTGTTGCGTCTTTATCATCCTTCTTGGCTGTATCGGCAGACTTGTTGCGAGATGGACGACGGCTGCGACGACGTTTGGGCTTGCTCGGTGCTTCGGCTGTTTCCTCACTGTTCTGCTCGGCTGAGCCTGCATCCTTATCGGATGCCTCTGAGTCTACGTTCTCTGAGTTTGTAACATCAGAGTTGGCTGCTTCTGCAGCGCTTTCAGAGGCCTTGGCTGATGCGGGCAGAGTGTCTTCAGCTGGCGTGTCAGTGGTTTCTGTAGCCGGTGCTTCAGCGGTTGCTTCAGTGGCTGTAGCGTCGGTGCCGGTTTGTGCAGTATCGCTCTGGCCGGCTTCGGCTGTAGCGGGCGCGGCTTTGGTTTCCTCGCTTACAGTCACTTCGCCAGCAGTAGCTTCGACAGAATCGGCAGTTGCACCAAGCGTTTCATTGGTGATTTTGCTTTCTGCCAGCAGGGCCTGGATTTCAGTCTCGGCGGCTTCATCGCGCATGGCATCCGGAAGAGGTGTGCGTTTTGCTGTGCGCTCTTCAGAGTTGCGACGGCGACGGCCACGTCCGCGTCCGCGGCTTTCATTCTGTTGATCCTGCTCGGCATTTTGTTTGTTGCCGGTTTCGGCGTCAGCAGGTTTTTCACTGCGGTTCTGCTCGGTCTGGGACTGTGTCTTGTCGCTGGCTTCGTCACGGTTGCGACGACGGCGACGACGACGGCCGGAGCCTTCTTTTTTCTCAGGTTGCTCGGTTTCACCGATGGCAGGCAGGTTCTGTTCGCGCTCAACGGTGATGATTTCATCCTTGTCACGACGCTCAGGCTGCTTGCGGCGGCGGTCACCGGTGTCGCGGCGACGGGAGCGTCGGTCACCACGGTTGCTGCGCTTATCGTTGCGATCACCCTTGTCGCGCGGCTTATCATCAGAAGACGAGGCCGGTTTTTTGTCCTGCTGTTTCGGCTGCTCTTTTTCCGGCTGGCTGGTTTCACCACCCCCGAAAAGGCCGCGCAGAGCAGACAGGATGCGTTCACCGAAGGAAGGTGTAGCGGCAACCGGTGCCTTGGCTTCGACCGGAGTCTCCTTGGCAGGAGCCGGTTCTGCTTCAATCTCGGTTGACTTGGGTGCACGTGTCGGCGGTACAACGGCTTTAACGGCAGCCTGTTCGCGCTTGGGTGCTGCAGGCTTGGATGCTTCGACCTGTTCCGGTTCCTGCTCAGGCTGGAGGGTGTAGCTCACATCCTGAGTAGTGGTGACGGTGTGGTCGTCACGCAGGCGAACCACCTCATAGTGAGGGGTTTCCATGTTGGGGTTGGGAACAATAACGGCACGGACCTGGTGGCGCAGTTCAATGTTATGAACTTCGTGACGCTTCTCATTGAGCAGGTAGGTGGCAACCGTAACAGGCAGAATCGCGCGGATCTGAGCGGTGCGGTCCTTGGAGGACTCCTCTTCGATCAGGCGCAGGATAGACAGTGCCAGGGATTCGGTATCACGGATGCTGCCCTGGCCGTTACAGCGCGGACATACGCTGCCACGGGATTCAGCCAGTGACGGGCGCAGGCGCTGGCGTGACATTTCCAGCAGGCCGAAGCGGGAAATGCGACCCATCTGGACGCGGGCACGGTCCAGCTTGAGGGCATCACGCAGGCGGTTTTCGACTTCGCGCTGGTTCTTGATAGGCGTCATGTCGATGAAATCGATCACGATCAGGCCGCCGATATCACGCAGGCGCAGTTGGCGCGCGATCTCGTCTGCCGCTTCAAGGTTTGTCTGCAGAGCGGTTTCTTCGATGTCGCCGCCGCGGGTTGCGCGTGCGGAGTTGATATCGATGGATACCAGTGCTTCGGTCGGATCAATCACAATTGAACCGCCAGACGGCAGTTTTACTTCGCGCTCGAAAGCGGTTTCGATCTGGCTTTCGATCTGGAAACGGTTGAACAGCGGAGTCTGCTCTTTGTACAGCTTGATGCGGTTCTCATAGCTGGGCATGACCTGCTGCACAAACATCTGTGCCTGATCGTAAACGCTGGGGTTGTCGATCAGTACTTCGCCAATATCGGCGCGCAAGTAGTCACGGATGGCACGGATTACCACGTTGCTTTCCTGGTACACCAGGAAGGGAGCAGGGCGCTCGTTTACGGCCTTGATGGCATCCCATAGCGTGATCAGGTAATCCAGGTCCCACTGCAGTTCTTCAGAGCTGCGACCAATGCCGGCTGTGCGGACAATGGCACCCATGCCGTCCGGGATGTTCACGCCGGACAGGGCTTCTTTAAGCTGGGTGCGGTCATCACCTTCAATGCGGCGTGAGATACCACCGGCACGCGGGTTGTTGGGCATCAGGACGAGATAGCGACCGGCCAGACTGATAAAGGTGGTCAGTGCAGCACCCTTGTTGCCACGCTCTTCTTTATCAACCTGAACAATAACTTCGGTGCCTTCCTTGACAACTTCCTTGATGTTCGGGCGCTGGCCGCGTTCGGGCTGCTTGCAGAAATACTCGCGGGAGATCTCTTTAAGCGGCAGAAAGCCGTGGCGTTCGGCACCAAAGTCAACAAAAGCGGCTTCGAGGCTGGGTTCGACGCGGGTGATGCGTCCTTTATAGATATTGGCTTTTTTCTGTTCGCGGCTATCGGATTCGATATCCAGATCAAACAGACGCTGGCCATCGACCAGCGCTACGCGCAACTCTTCAGGTTGAGTTGCGTTGATCAGCATTCTTTTCATGTTGTGTGCGTTCTCATAAACGCAACGCTTCTCGCCCTGGTCGCCAGGGAGGGAATCAATGTCCAGTCTTTGGATGGGTGGTTAATCGGTACACCACCGGCTACCTGGCAATCGGCCCAGTAGCTCTAAATCGTCAGTGAAGGAAACGCAGACCTATGTCGTTATTGTCTATGGCTGTTGCTGCTGCAGTTTGAACGCGAGCAGGTTCCGGGTCAGCGTGCGTCTTCACCTCCAACTGAACCTTCTGTCTAACGAAGGTCGTGAAAGCGTTACGTGAAAAATTGGTTTCACGGTATTTAATCTATGCCGCAATTCGGGCCTTGCGCGGCCTCAAGTCCGGGTAACTGGAGGGGCCGTCTGCAGGAATTGAAATTTACTAAAGCCAACCGCCTGCGGCATCGGTAGAATATAACAGCTAACCCAGAAGGCATCAATTAAGAGTCATTTTCTCTGTATGACGCAAAAAACGCAGCAAAAAGCGCAACAGGTCCGTTTTGTAGAAGTTGATCCGGACCAGGAAGGACAAAGGATCGACAACTTCCTGCGCACCCAGCTTAAAGGCGCTCCGAAAAGTCTTATTTACCGCATCCTTCGCAAGGGTGAGATCCGTGTCAACAAAAAACGGGTGAAACCCGATACCCGTATCAATGCAGGTGATCTGGTTCGTATTCCCCCCGTTCGTATTCCTGAGCGTGGTGAGTCTGCGCCAGTGAGTGCAAGCCTGGCTGAACATCTGGAACAGGCTATTGTGTATGAGTCCGATAGCCTTGTGGTGATTAACAAGCCTTCCGGTCTTGCCGTGCATGGCGGTAGTGGCGTCAGTCTTGGCATGATCGAAGCCTTGCGCCAGATTCGGCCCAAGAGCCGTTTCCTGGAGCTGGTGCACCGGTTGGACCGCGATACGTCCGGCTGCATTATGGTGGCCAAGAAGCGCAGTATGCTCCGCTATCTTCATGATGCGCTGCGACAGCGTAAGGTCAACAAGATCTATCACGCCCTTGTTGTTGGGCGTTGGGAAAAACGCAAGCAGGCCATCGATGCGCCCTTGCTTCGGTATGAGCTTAAATCCGGTGAACGCATGGTCAAGGTGAACCCGGATGGCAAGCCGTCGGTTACCCGTTTTCAGGTATTGCGTCGTTTTCAGGATGCTGCCACGCTGATTGAAGCGCGGCCGTTAACCGGACGTACACATCAGATACGCGTACATACACAGTATGCAGGTCATCCCATCGTGGGTGATGTGAAATATACGCCGGATGCTGATAATGAACATTTTCGCCAGTTGGGCATCAAGCGCTTGATGCTGCATGCGGCCCGGCTTGAAGTCGAGCTGCCGGATGGCGAGCAGCTTAGCGTTTCTGCTCCAATGGACGCAGAGACAGAAAAGCGGTTGTCAGCTTTGGCTGATCGTTTTGCCGGTGAGGAGTAAATGCCATGGATAACCCACAGAAAGCGCAGTTCTTCGCAGCCGCTGATGCGATGTTGGCGGCGGGGCGTAACCCTGAACCGGAGTTCCTGCTCGATCAATGTCGCCTGAACGATATTGCTGAAGCAGAAGAGCTGCTGTCGGAATGGCGCAAAGGGTTGGGTAATCGATTAGGCACCCCGCGCTCTCCCATTGCGGGAGAAGTGCCTGAGTCGGTTCAGGCGATGATGGCGCGTTTGTGGCAAGCCGCTGTTGATGAAGCAACAGATCGTGCCAATCTGATCCAGCAGATCCGCGTGCAGCCGGAGGAAGCCCAGGCTAAAGCCTGTGATGATGCCCTGCGTGAGTCCCGTGGCGAAATTAGCGAGCTCGAGAAGCGTTATGGCGAACTCGAACGTCGCTTTGAAGCGCTACAGGATCGTGCCAGTGCGCGCGAAAAAGAGATTGAATCCCTGAAACAGGATTTGTCTCAGGAACGCAATGAGCATCAGCGTACTGCCCAGATGCATGCCAATGTCTGTCAGGAGTTGGCGCAACTGCAAAAAACACATCAGGATGCGCAGAAAGTATTTGAGCAGCGCCTCAAGGATGAAAAGCGCTACAGCCTGGAGGCGATTGCCAAGGCTGAAGTGGATACGCGTCATTACCGTAATGCCCTGGATAAGCTGCGGGATGAAAGCGGGCGCGCGGAAGCAGACCTGTCGCGTCAGCTGTCGGGTGTAGAGAGCCAATTGGGCAAGCGTGATGCCAAAATCGATACGCTTACCACTCAATTAAAACTGACCAGTGATGAGCTGGGCCGGTTGAAGTCCGAAGACGTTCAGCAGAATAAAGAGCAGGCACAATTGAGCTCTCAGCTGCTGGCCGAGCGTAACAAGGTCAAACGACTTGAAAAACAGGTGCTGGAAGGTGAGCAGGCGCGTGACAAGGTCGCTGCCCGGCTTGAAGCGCTCACGGCCGAATCGTCCAAGCGCGAGCAGCAACTGCGTAGCCAGTTGCAAAGCTCTGAAGACCAGCTGCAAAAAAGCCAATCCAGCCTGGCAACCATGGAAAAACGTATTGCTGCGCTGGAGGAAGAAAATCGTCGTCTGAAGAATCGAGCCTGAGCCAGGTGATTGACTTCATTGAGGAAAAGGGTTGGTTGCTTGTTTATTCTATAATGTTATATTGAAGCTTGATTTATAAAACCTCGGGCGACGTGAAATGAAACTGCAGCAGCTTCGTTACATCTGGGAAGTAGCACGACATGACCTGAATGTTTCTGCCACCGCGCAGAGTTTATACACCTCTCAGCCGGGCATCAGTAAGCAGATTCGCTTGCTTGAAGATGAGTTGGGTGTCGAGGTGTTTGCACGCAGTGGTAAGCATCTGACGCGGGTTACGCCGGCAGGTGAGGCGATTCTGGAGATTGCCGGAGAAGTGCTGCAGAAGTGTGATGCCATTCGTCAGGTCGCCCAGGAGTTCAGCGATGAGCGCAAGGGCAAGCTGGAAGTGGCGACTACACATACCCAGGCCCGCTACGCGCTGCCGCAGACCATTCACGACTTCATCAAGGATTATCCGGATGTGTCCCTGCACATCCATCAGGGCACGCCCATGCAGATCTCCGAGATGGCGGCAGACGGTACGGTTGATTTTGCCATTGCCACCGAAGCGATGTCGCATTTCAGTGATCTCATCATGATGCCCTGCTATCGCTGGAACCGTTCAGTGGTTGTGCCCGAAGGGCATCCGCTGACCGAGTTGCCCGAGCTGACACTGGAAGCACTGGCCGAGTGGCCGATCATTACCTATGTGTTTGGCTTTACAGGCCGCTCCAAGCTCGATGAAGCCTTCATTAACAAAGGCCTGGAACCCAAGGTGGTGCTGACTGCAGTCGACTCCGATGTCATCAAGACATACGTTCGCCTGGGGCTGGGTGTCGGCATTATTGCCACCATGGCATTTGAAGACGGACAGGATGATGGTCTGGTCGCACTGGATGCCAGTCATCTGTTTGAACACAGTGTGACGCGTATCGGTTTCCGCAAGGGGACTTTCCTGCGCGGGTACATGTACGACTTCATTCAAACCTTTGCCCCTCATCTGACACCGGATCTGGTTCGTCGTGTTCAATCCTGCAGCAATCGACATGATGTGGACGAACTCTTTGCAGGGCTAGAGCTGCCGGAGCATTGAAAGCCTTGATACGACAAGGTAAATTGTGGCGCACTAATATTTACTTACTGGAGGCGTCCGCGTGGAACTGGCTTGTCTTGACCTGGAAGGTGTTCTAATCCCCGAGATCTGGATTGCATTTGCAGAAGAAACCGGTATCGAGGAGCTTAAAGCCACAACCCGGGATATTCCCGATTACGACGTCCTGATGAAGCAGCGCCTGCGTATTCTGGATGAGCATGGTCTGACCCTGCCGCAGATTCAGGATACCATCAGCCGCCTGGCCCCGCTGGAAGGTGCACGTGACTTCATCGACTGGTTGCGTGAACGCTTCCAGGTAGTGATTCTGTCCGATACCTTCTATGAATTCGCGGCACCCCTGATGAAGCAGCTGGGTTACCCCACACTGCTGTGCCACAAGCTTGAAGTGAACGAAGAAGGTCGTATCACTGACTACACGCTGCGTCAGCGTGACCCCAAGCGTCAGTCAGTACGTGCTTTCCAGTTGCTGAACTACCGTGTGATTGCGGCCGGTGACTCCTACAACGACACCACCATGCTGGCTCAGGCTGAGTCCGGTATTCTGTTCCATGCACCGCAGAACGTAATTGAGGAGTTTCCTCAGTTCCCGGCTGTACAGACATTCAGCGATCTCAAGCAGGCGTTTGTTGATGCAAGCGCCCGTGATCTGAAAATCTAAGTGTACGTGAGGTAGGTATGAAGAGGTTTCTGCGCAAGCCATTAATGTTGGGTGTCTTCCTGCCGGCCGTGGCTTTGACGCTTGGTGCCTTTTCATATCAGCCTCTGCATTCTGATCTTAAGCTGCCTATTCAGGCATTGCCGGACAGCGAGCTGGAAAGCCCGGAATCACTGAGCCGGGTTGATGTTCGTGTGCCGGACTTTACCTACACAATTCAGCGCGGCGATACGCTCAGCACCATTTTCGACATGCTCGATGTGGGGCAGGCAGCCATGTATCAGGTGCTGGAAAGTGATGTATCCATCCTGGCGCTCGATACACTGAAGCCGGGAGACCAATTGAGCTTCTGGCTCTACGAAGGGCAGCTTGATCAGCTGGAGCTGCGTTTCAGTCCTGCGCATCAGGTTGTGTTCTCTCGAGCAGGGGAAGAAACCTTTGAATACAGCGAAGTGCGTGTTGAAGGTGAATGGAAAGAGGAAGTGGTAGCTGGTGATATTAACGGCAGCTTCTATGTGTCCGC
Organism: Marinobacterium stanieri; assembly: GCF_900155945.1. Taxonomy (GTDB): domain Bacteria; phylum Pseudomonadota; class Gammaproteobacteria; order Pseudomonadales; family Balneatricaceae; genus Marinobacterium; species Marinobacterium stanieri. The sequence goes on along the minus strand of NZ_FTMN01000003.1, from coordinate 353,230 downwards.
CAAGCGCGCCGGACTGACGGCTTCGGAGATCCAGAAGGTTTCAGCACTGCTTCAGGACAAGCTTAACTTTCGACGAGACCTGCGTGCCGGCGACAGTTTCCAGGTTGTGCGTGCCAAGCAGTACATTGAGGGTGAAGCAACGGGTAATACCCGCCTGGAAGGGCTGCGTATCCTGAATCGCTCACGCGAGCTGACGGCATTCAACTTTGAGGGTCAGTATTTTGACCTCAATGGTGACAGCCTGGCCCGTGCGTTCATGCGTTACCCGACCAAAGGTCGATACCGTTTGAGCTCCCGCTTCAATCCCTTCCGCAAACATCCGGTGACAGGCCGTGTGCGTCCGCATAATGGTACCGACTTTGCTACGCCCATAGGCACGCCGATACTGGCGACGGGCGATGGGGTGGTGACGCGCGTTACCAAACATCCCTATGCCGGTTTGTACATTGTGATTGAGCATGGGCAGAAGTATAAAACTCGCTTCCTGCACCTGAGCAAGGCGCTGGTAAGCAAGGGGCAGACCGTGAGTCGTGGCCAAAAGATAGCGCTTTCGGGTAACTCGGGCCGTTCAACCGGCGCGCACCTGCATTACGAGCTGCATATCAATGGTCGTCCGGTGGATGCCATGAAGGCTGCCATACCTGTCGCAGAAGGGGTTAATCAGGCCGACCGTCTGGCGTTTGATTCCCTGCGGGATCGCCTGCTTGCGCAGATGAATAAGCAGGGGCAGGGTTAATTACCCAGCCCGTGGAGCAGGTTATTAACCTTATTGAAGGTTTCCTGATACTCTTCCTCAATTACTGAGTCGGCGACAATTCCACCGCCGGCCCAGCAGTAAATCTCGCCTTCCTGGCACAGCAGCGTACGAATGGTGATGCTTGTATCCATGCGTCCGCAGCAGCTGATATACCCTATAGAGCCGCAGTATACCGAGCGACGCTGAGGTTCCAGCTCGTCAATGATTTCCATGGCACGAATCTTGGGAGCACCGGTGATAGAGCCGCCGGGGAAGGCATCCCTGAGCAGGTTAAGTGCCGTTGTGCCGGGCTTGAGTGTGCCGCAGACACTGCTGACCAAATGGTGCACATTGGGGTAGCTCTCGATGCTGAAAAGCTCTGGAACATCGACACTGCCTGGGGCGCAGTTGCGGCTGATATCGTTGCGCAACAGGTCAACGATCATCAGGTTTTCGGCGCGATCTTTCTCGGCATTGCTCAATTCCTGCGCCAATGCTGCATCTTCCTCAGCGGTTTTGCCACGCGGGCGTGTTCCCTTGATGGGGCGTGTTTCCACTTGCCCATCGCTATCCACAAACAGGAATCTTTCAGGTGACAGGGACAGAATCGCACCTTCGGGTGACTCCATGTAGGCTGCGTGGGGTGTTGTCGCCTGTCTGCGCAAGCGTTTATAGGCGTGCCAGGGGTCGCCCTGGTACTGAGCCTGGAAGCGTTGGGCAAAGTTGATCTGATAGCAATCGCCGGCATGGATATAGTCGTCGATTTTTTCCAGCGCCTGGCGATATTGATCAGCGCTCAGGTTGCTTGCAAAGGGTTGTGTAAGTGCGAATCTGTCCGGGGCGGAGTTGTTGCATGCCGGAGAAACCAGCAGGCTTTTTACCTGGTCAATGACGTCATTAGCCAAGGGGTGCCAGATCAATCGACGACTATTGTCGACATGGTCGATGACAACTGCCCAGAGGTAGCGACCCACCAGAAGCCAGGGGTAATCGATATCTGCCTGTGCGTGCTCGGGAAGCTGCTCGATAGCACGGCCAAGATCGTAGCCGAAAATACCCATCAGTCCCGCATTAAAAGGGCTGTCAGATAGTGGCTCCGGTGTGCCCAGTTCATCAAGCAATTGTTGCAGGCAGGCGAAGGGAGGCTGACTTGGGTCCAGTTGCAACGGCTGACCGTTGCTGTCGCGGCAGCTCAAGCCGGCAGCAGACATGGAAACGACGCGGTCGGGGCCTGCGGCGATGATGTCATAGCGTCCGGTGATGGCCTCTGGCTGACTGCTGTCCAATAAGACGGGGTGGCCCAGAGGACGAACGCGCTCCAATACCTCGTGTGCATTCAGCCGATTATCCAGTGCCTGTTGCTGTATCACCCGTCACGCCTCTTCAAAATGCGCATTTTACCCTGTACATACCGGGAATCGCGACCCTCTAACCCGTTATAATTAATGGGGTAACCCTTTTTGAGGATCATTATGAAACACCCTTGTCAGATTTCAGAGCATCGACTGGCGCTGCCGGACCAGTCTCTGTGCTATCGCCTGTACCGTAATCCGGACGTCGCTCCCGGTCGGCGCTTACTGCTTGTGCACGGCGCCGGTGTCGCCGGTGCTGATACCTGGCATCTGCTCACGGCATACCTGGCGCATTGGCACGAAATTCTGGTGCCGGACCTGCGTGGTGCCGGTGATAGCCACTTTCCTGACCGGAAAGAGTATGCCTTCAAGGTAGAGGAGCTGGTCAGTGACATGGCGTCGTTGCTGGATCACCTGGCCTGGTGGCAGTTCGATCTGGCCGGTTATTCCCTGGGCGGGCTCGTCAGCATGCTATTGAAGCAGCGCTATCCTGATCGGGTCGGCAAGCAGTTTCTGCTGGAGTCCGCGGTGCTCGACCGACCCGACTGGACGACCACCGTGCAACTGCGTCAGCGTTATTCGGAAGCAGCCGTGCACCTGCGCGATACGGATCATGAGCGGGGCATTGTCCAGTTTCTGGATACCATTTCCCCGAATCGACGCGTATCACCTCAGGTACAGGCGGTTGCCGTAAAACGATTGGGACGCAGGCCCGAAGGCTTTGCCTTTGCGCTGGATGCCGTTACCGATGCAATCAACCGAATCGATCGCGAGCAGCTGGTGGCTGCGCAGGGAGATGTCAGCAGTTTTATCGGCGGACAAAGTGTCGATTTAATGCATCAGTACCATCTTGGGCTGGCTGAGCGGCTCCCGAACTGGCACTACTTTATGGTCTCGGGTACTGATCATTCCTTGCCATTTCAGAAGCCCAGGCAGATCGCGCGCAGCATGAACGAAGAGCTGCAGCGGTACCTTGAACAACACTGAGGGAATCCCCCTAGACTTTTGTCGGATGTCGACAATTTTTCCATTCAGCCATGTTGACGCTCAAGTTTAGCAGCGGTATCGTTGCTTCATTGAACATTGTCGACAATCTTGGTGAGGATCGAACAGGACGTGAAAGAGCAGACAGGGCAGCGCAAAGTAGTGCCGCTTGAACCCGAAACTCGAACCCTTGCAGACCGTGTATGTCAGCAGATCGTGACCGCCATCGTAAAGGGTGAAATCCCGCCGGGTCACAAGATCAGCGAGCCTGAACTGGCACGCACCTATGGCATCAGTCGTGGCCCCTTGCGTGAGGCCATTCGCCGCCTTGAGGGCTGGCGCCTGGTAGAGCGCAAGGCGCATGTGGGAGCACGAGTCGTTCAACTGTCCGCCCATGAGTTGATTGAGATCTACCGCGTCCGTGAAGCCCTGGAAGGCATGGCTTGCCGACAGGCTGCTCAGAACATGACGGATGAAGAGATCGAAAGCCTCAAGCGCCTGTTGGATGAGCATGAAGCATCTGTAGAACAGCGTGAGGGCCGCTCCTACTTCCAGAAAGAGGGCGACCTGGATTTTCACTACCGCATTGTTCAGGGCAGCAAAAACTCCAAATTGCTGGAGCTGCTGGGCGACGATCTTTACCACCTGGTACGCATGTACCGCTATCAATTCAGTGTTTCCAGCTCCCGCCCCAAGCGGGCACTCAAGGAACACCGACAAATCATCGATGCGATCGAGGCGCGCGATGAGGAGTTGGCCGAAATGCTGATGCGCCGACATATCAGTGCGGCACGTCGCAATATAGAAGCCAAGCTGGATACCGATAACAAACCGGAAGGGGATAAACATGGCTGAAAAACTGACTGCAGGCGGACGTTTCCGCAAAGCACTGGCTGACAGCAATCCACTGCAGATCGTAGGTACGGTCAATGCCTACAACGCAATGATGGCAACCCGTGTTGGCCACAAGGCGATTTACCTGTCAGGCGGTGGCGTTGCCAATGCATCTTACGGTCTGCCGGATCTGGGCATGACCTCCATGAATGACGTGGTCGAAGATGTACGCCGTATCACCAGCGCTGTTGATACCCCGCTGATGGTTGATATCGATACCGGTTGGGGTGGTGCTTTTAACATTGCCCGCACCATCAAGGAAATGGAAAAGGGCGGTGCAGCTGCCGTTCATATTGAAGACCAGGTTGCCCAGAAGCGTTGTGGTCACCGCCCGAATAAGGAAATCGTCTCTCTGGAAGAGATGGTTGACCGTGTAAAGGCTGCCGTTGATGCCAAAACCGATGGTGACTTCTTCGTCATGGCGCGTACCGATGCCTTCCAGATGGAAGGTCTGAACGCAGCCGTCGAGCGCGCCCAGGCATGTCTGGAAGCTGGCGCTGACGGTATCTTCGCCGAAGCCGTGCACACTCTGGACGATTACCGTGCTTTCTCTAACGGCATCAACGGTGCTCACCTGCTGGCCAATATCACCGAGTTTGGTGCCACGCCGCTGTTCAACACCTCTGAGCTGTCCGAGGCCGGTGCAACCATGGTGCTGTACCCGCTGTCCGCCTTCCGTGCGGCCAACAAGGCAGCCTTGAATGTATATGAGCATCTGCTCAATGACGGCGACCAGAAGGCCGTTGTCGACAGCATGCAGACACGCATGGAACTCTACGATTTCCTTAACTACCACGACTTCGAGCAGAAGCTGGACGCCCTCTTTCAGGAAGGCAAAAACAAATAAATATAAGTCATCATCCGCATAGCGGATCGAGAAAACTGGTACAGGGAGGCCTGGCCTCCCGGCAACAGATTAAGGAGTGACAGATGGCAGAAGCAAAGAAACTCGGTGGCGCAGGTCTGCGAGGACAGTCAGCAGGCGAAACCGCACTTTGTACTGTAGGTAAAACAGGTGCCGGTCTGACCTACCGTGGTTACGACATCAAGGAACTGGCTGACAAGGCGCAGTTTGAAGAAGTTGCTTACCTGCTGCTGTACGGCAAGCTGCCGAACCAGGCAGAACTGGATGCGTACAAAGCCAAGCTCAAAGGGATGCGTGGTCTGCCTGAAGCCCTGAAAGTGGTGCTGGAACAGATCCCGAAAGATGCGCATCCGATGGACGTTATGCGTACCGGTTGCTCCATGCTGGGTAACCTGGAAACAGAACAGGATTTCTCCGAGCAGCACGATCATATCGACCGTATGCTGGCCGTGTTCCCGTCGATCATCAACTACTGGTACAACTTTGCCCATAACGGCAAACGTATCAACACCGAGACCGACGCTGACTCTATCGGTGAGCACTTCCTGTGGACTCTGCATGACAAGAAGCCGGATCCGCTGCACGTTAAAGTAATGCATGCGTCGCTGATTCTGTACGCCGAGCATGAATTTAACGCCTCAACCTTCACTGCACGTGTCTGTGCTTCCACTCTGTCTGATATTCACAGCTGTGTGACCGGTGCAATCGGTTCCCTGCGTGGCCCGCTGCACGGTGGTGCCAACGAAGCTGCCATGGCCATGATTGAACAGTGGAAATCGGCTGATGAAGCTGAAGAAGCGATCATGGGCATGCTGGCGCGCAAAGACAAGATCATGGGCTTCGGCCACGCGATCTACCGTGACTCCGATCCGCGTAACGCGATCATCAAGGAGTGGTCGGAGAAACTGGCAGAGCAGGTGGGTGACACCGTTCTGTATCCGGTTTCCGAGCGTGTTGAAGCGGTGATGTGGCGCGAGAAGAAACTGTTCTGTAACGCTGACTTCTTCCATGCCTCTGCTTACCACTTCATGGGTATTCCGACCGAGTTGTTCACGCCGATCTTCGTATGTTCGCGCGTAGCCGGCTGGACTGCTCACGTGATGGAGCAGCGTGCCAACAACCGTATTATCCGTCCGTCCGCTGACTACTCTGGTCCGGAATCGGCCGAATGGGTTGCGATCGAAGATCGCGCCTGATCGCTGCGGGGTGCGGTCGAAGAGGCCGCACCCATCGCTCCTCGGGATAAAGGCTAAGCGCACTGCGCTCCCAGGCCCGCGTCAATGAACACCTACTCGATGGACTCCCGACGCCATGAATACTGAATTTCGTAAATCTTTGAACGGTACCGACCTGGATTACTTCGACACCCGCGCGGCAGTTGAAGCAATCGAGCCCGGTGCCTACGCCAAACTGCCGTACACTTCACGTGTACTGGCTGAGCAGCTGGTACGCCGCTGTGCCCCGGAAGCCCTGACCGATTCGCTGAAGCAGCTGATCGAGCGCAAGCGCGACCTGGATTTCCCCTGGTATCCGGCACGTGTAGTTTGCCATGACATCCTGGGTCAGACGGCTCTGGTGGACCTGGCGGGTCTGCGTGATGCGATTGCTGAAAAGGGCGGTGACCCGGCAAAAGTAAACCCGGTCGTACCGACTCAGCTGATTGTTGACCACTCTCTGGCCGTTGAAGCGCCGGGCTTTGACCCGGATGCGTTCGATAAAAACCGTGCCATTGAAGACCGTCGTAACGAAGACCGTTTCCACTTCATCGACTGGACCAAGACTGCGTTCAAAAATGTCGATGTAATCCCGGCGGGTAACGGCATCATGCACCAGATCAACCTGGAGAAAATGTCTCCGGTGATCCAGGCGCGTGATGGTGTAGCTTTCCCGGATACCTGTGTCGGTACCGATTCCCATACACCGCACGTAGATGCGCTGGGTGTTATCGCTATCGGTGTAGGTGGCCTGGAAGCGGAAACCGTTATGCTGGGCCATCCTTCCATGATGCGTCTGCCGGATATCGTGGGTGTTGAGCTGACTGGTGAGCGCAAACCGGGCATCACTGCAACCGACATTGTACTGGCGATCACCGAGTTCCTGCGTAAGGAGCGTGTGGTCGGTGCTTATCTGGAATTCTTCGGCGAAGGTGCCGACAGCCTGACCATTGGTGACCGTGCCACTATCTCCAACATGACACCGGAATACGGTGCCACTGCGGCGATGTTCTACATCGATGGCCAGACCATCGACTACCTGAAGCTGACTGGCCGTGAACCTGAGCAGGTTGCTCTGGTTGAACAGTACGCCAAGGAAACCGGCCTTTGGGCTGATGACCTGAAAACGGCAGAATACGAACGTGTACTGACTTTCGATCTGTCCTCTGTTGAGCGTAACCTGGCAGGTCCGTCCAACCCGCACCGTCGTCTGCCGACGTCTGCACTGCATGATCGCGGTATTGCCGATGAAGACATGCTGGCTGCCGCGCGCAAGGAAGAGGAAGAAGGCCTGCTGCCTGATGGCGCCGTCATCATCGCCGCGATTACGTCTTGTACCAATACGTCCAACCCGCGCAACGTGGTCGCAGCCGGCCTGGTAGCCAAGAAGGCTAACGAGCTGGGTCTGATCCGTAAGCCCTGGGTGAAATCATCATTTGCACCGGGCTCCAAGGTTGCGCGTCTGTATCTGGAAGAAGCGGGCCTGTTGCCGGAGCTTGAAAAGCTGGGCTTCGGTATCGTCGCTTATGCCTGCACCACCTGTAACGGCATGTCTGGCGCTCTGGATCCGAAGATCCAGCAGGAAATCATCGATCGCGACCTGTACGCAACTGCCGTACTGTCCGGTAACCGTAACTTCGATGGCCGTATCCACCCGTACGCCAAACAGGCGTTCCTGGCGTCTCCGCCGCTGGTTGTCGCTTACGCCATCGCTGGTACCGTGCGTTTCGACATCGAGAAGGATGTGCTGGGCACCGATCAGAACGGTAACCCCGTTACCCTGAAGGATCTGTGGCCGTCGGACGAAGAGATCGATGCGATCGTCAAGGAAAGCGTTAAGCCGGAACAGTTCAAGCAGGTCTACATCCCGATGTTCGACCTGGGTCAGGTTGAAGAAGCGGAAAGCCCGCTGTACGACTGGCGTGAAATGTCCACTTACATCCGTCGTCCGCCGTACTGGGAAGGTGCGCTGGCCGGTGAACGTACCCTGACGGGCATGCGTCCGCTGGCGGTACTGGGTGACAACATCACGACCGACCACCTGTCACCGTCCAACGCTATTCTGGCCAGCTCTGCAGCCGGTGAATACCTGGCCAAGATGGGCCTGCCGGAGGAGGACTTCAACTCCTACGCGACTCACCGTGGTGACCACCTGACAGCTCAGCGTGCAACCTTCGCCAACCCGAAACTGTTGAACGAAATGTGTCGTGATGACAACGGTGAGGTGATTCAGGGCTCCCTGGCGCGCCTGGAGCCGGAAGGTCAGCAGATGCGCATGTGGGAAGTGATCGAAGCCTACATGAATCGTAAGCAGAACCTGATCATTGTTGCCGGTGCTGACTACGGTCAGGGCTCGTCACGTGACTGGGCCGCCAAGGGTGTTCGTCTTGCCGGTGTGGAAGCGATTGTGGCTGAAGGCTTCGAGCGTATCCACCGCACCAACCTGGTCGGCATGGGCGTACTGCCGATGCAGTTCAAGGAAGGCGAGACTCGCCACACTTATAACATCGACGGTACCGAGACCTACGATGTGAAAGGTGAGATCGCACCAGGTGCTGAGCTGACGCTGGTAGTGAACCGTGCCAACGGTGAATCCGTTGAAGTGCCGGTAATCTGCCGTCTGGATACTGCTGCGGAGGTGGAAACCTACAAGTACGGTGGTGTTCTGCAGCGTTTCGCCAAGGAGTTCCTGCAGGCTGAAGGCGCTGCCTGATTCCGCAATTCCACTGATATACCCCGGGCCGGCACTGCTGGCTCGGGTATTTCCCGGAGCAGGTGCAGCTACCGTGCCGGGATGTAACTGCATCGGACACGCCGTAAACCCGTCCATGGGGCTCGTTGTTGCCGTCCATGGCAACAGACGGTCCGCTGCAGCCACACCCCGTCCCGTCTTTAAGTTCCTTTTGGCTCTTCTGTATCCGGTAACCGACTTATTTTTGGAGCATTTACATGTCCAGTGTTCCCCAGATCAAAGTACCGGCCACCTATATCCGTGGCGGTACCAGTAAAGGCGTTTTCTTCCGTCGTGAGGACCTGCCGGAAGCCTGTCAGGAGCCCGGTGAAGCCCGTGACAAACTGCTGATGCGTGTGATCGGCAGCCCCGATCCCTATGGTCAGCAGATCGACGGTATGGGCGGTGCTACATCGTCTACCTCCAAGACCGTCATTCTCGATAAAAGTACTCAGCCCGATCACGATGTTGACTACCTGTTTGGTCAGGTAGCGATCAACAAGGCGTTCGTGGACTGGTCAGGCAACTGTGGCAACCTGACTGCCGCTGTGGGAGCGTTCGCCATCAGTGGTGGCCTGGTTGATGCGGATCGTATCCCTGAGAACGGTATCTGCACCGTTCGCATCTGGCAGAAGAATATCCAGAAAACGATTATCGCTCATGTGCCGATCACCAATGGTGAGGTGCAGGAAACCGGTGATTTCGAACTGGATGGTGTTACTTTCCCGGCCGCCGAAGTGGTGATCGAGTTCATGGACCCGGCCGATGGTGAGGGCTCCATGTTCCCTACCGGTAATCTGGTCGATGATCTGGAAGTACCAGGAGTAGGTACTTTCAAGGCGACCATGATCAACGCCGGTATCCCGACTATTTTCGTTAATGCGGCCGATATCGGTTATACCGGGACCGAACTGCAGAAAGACATCAACGGCAACGCAGAAGCTCTGGCACGTTTCGAAACCATGCGTGCCTACGGTGCCGTCAAGATGGGCCTGATCAAGGACATTGAAGAGGCTGTTGCGCGTCAGCACACGCCTAAAATTGCCTTTGTAGCGCCGGCGACTGACTATGAAGCCTCCAGCGGCAAGCAGATCAGTGTAAATGACATCGATGTCTGTGTACGTGCCTTGTCCATGGGTAAGCTGCACCATGCCATGATGGGAACAGCCTCGGTTGCGATTGCGACGGCGGCGGCTGTGCCGGGGACTCTGGTTAATTTGGCGGCGGGGGGCGGCCCGCGTGATGCGGTGACCTTTGGCCATCCTTCTGGCACCTTGAAAGTCGGTGCAGCTGCCGAAGAACTTCAGGGTGAATGGACGGCTAAAAAAGCCGTTATGAGTCGCAGTGCTCGTGTCCTGATGGAAGGTACCGTGCGAGTACCGGGTGATACCTTCTAATCAGACCGCTTTGTAGCGTGACTGGAGCAGGCCCGGCACATGCCGGGCCTGCTACTTTATGTCATAAGTGTTTATTTTTACGGACAGCAAAGGACCTGATAGCGTAAACTGATACAGGAATTGTACCGATTGAGTGATTATACCCAATGGTCCGTAAGCTAATCCGCACTGGCCCGTCCCCGGCTATCGCTTACTCGCTGATCGCAGCACTCACACTTTGCCTGTTGTTACTCGGCGGCTATGTTGTCCGACAAGCAGAGCAGCGTGTCACACAGATACAGCAGGTTGAAGCCGTAGGTATGCTGTCGCAGAAACGGGCCGAGCTGGAAAGCCGTATCAATTCAGTCCTGTATCTATCATCCACGCTCAGTACTTATATCGCGGTCAATCCTCAAGAGGATATGCAGCGCTGGTATGACATCTCCAAAGAGATCGTCAAGGAAGCTCCCCTGGTTCGCAACATAGGCCTGGCGCCTGATAACGTGATTCGGTTCGTTTTCCCGTTGTCCGGTAACGAAAAAGCGTTGGGTCTGGATTATCGCAAGGTTTCTTCTCAATGGCCTGCTGTTGAAAGAGCGATGAAAACCGGGGAGATGACGTTGGCCGGGCCTGTCAATCTGGTGCAGGGTGGACGTGGTCTTATCGGACGCACACCCATCTTCACTCTTGATGGCGCAGACTCTCGATATTGGGGGTTGTCTTCGGTTGTTATTGATTACGACGGTTTGCTGGAAAGTGTTGGGCTTTCCGAGCAGATCGGTGAGTTTGCCATTGCCATTCGTGGCAAGGATGGAGCAGGGGGGCAGGGCGAGCTCTTCTTTGGTCGTGAAGATACTTTTTCTGACGCACTTGCCAAGCTTGAGATCTATTTCCCCGATGGGTCCTGGGTGATAGCGGCATCGCAGGCAACCGATACCCGTATATCACTGGTTTGGCTCAGAGTCCTGTCCTGGGCGTTGCCTTTGTTTCTGTGCCTTGCCTTGATCATCATGTATCAGCTTTATCGCTTTGCGCTGACACAGTCGCTCACTGACTCGCTGACGGGCTGTGATAATCGCCGCTCTCTGATGCATAAAATGGAGCAGCTGGCTGCCCTGCATCCCCGCACCGGTCAGGGCTTTGCATTACTGTTCATCGACTTGAACCACTTCAAGGAAGTGAACGATACGCACGGTCACCATGTGGGTGATGAGCTGCTGAGGCAAGCAGCTAAAAGGCTACGGATGCAGGTGCGTCAGTCAGACTCGTTGGCGCGCAACGGGGGAGATGAATTTATTCTTCTGTTGCCTTCTATGGGTGGAGAGGGTGCAGGCAAGCTGGCTGGCAAGTTCGAGGCTTTGATGGCGGAGCCATTCAAGATTGATGATATCGAAATCACTATTTCTGCCAGTGTGGGCTATGCCATTTTCCCGACTGAAGTGCAGACCGCTGATGAATTGATGAATCTTGCAGACGCCCGCATGTATGAGCGAAAACGAGAGAAAAAGGCGCTGGAAGCTGCAGGTGAAAAAGAAGAGGTGATTGCGGAGTCCTGAAGCTCAGGACTCCGCAGCCGGTTTTAGCGGCTGGCCAGCGGTGATTTCAGGCGGTCAGCCATATCACGCAGGCAGGTTTCGGTTGCATCCCAATCGATGCAGGCATCGGTAACCGATACACCGTATTTCAGCTGTGACAGATCATCAGGAATGGATTGATTGCCCCATTCCAGGTTGCTTTCGATCATCAGGCCGACAATGGATTTGTTGCCTTCCAGAATCTGGTTGGAAACGTTCTCTGCAACCAGCGGCTGCAGGGCAGGGTCCTTGTTGGAGTTGGCGTGGCTGCAGTCAACCATGATGTTGCTCTGCTGTCCGGCTTTTTCCAGTGCCTGTTCGCACAGTTTAACGCTGACAGAATCATAGTTGGGCTTGCCGTTACCGCCACGAAGTACAACATGGCCGTAAGCGTTACCACGGGTGCGGACCATGGAAACTTCGCCATTACCGTTGATACCCAGGAAGTTGTGCGGGTGGCTAACGGACTTCATCGCATTCACAGCAACGTCCAGACCGCCATCGGTACCGTTCTTGAAGCCGACCGCACAAGACAGGCCGGAGGACATTTCACGGTGCGTCTGGGATTCAGTGGTACGTGCGCCGATAGCAGACCAGCTGATCAGATCCTGCATGTACTGGGGAGAAATCGGGTCCAGTGCCTCAGTGGCCAGCGGCAGACCCATCTCTGACAGGTCAATCAGCAGCTTACGGGAAATATGCAGGCCTTCTTCGATGTCGAAGGAGTCGTTCAGATGCGGATCATTAATCAGGCCTTTCCAGCCCACGGTTGTACGGGGCTTTTCAAAATAGACACGCATAACCAGATACAGACTGTCCTTAACCTCGTCCGCCAGGGCCTTGAGCTTGCGGCCATATGCCAGAGCGGCTTCCGGGTCATGGATGGAGCAGGGGCCGACAACAACAAACAGACGCTTGTCCTTGCGGTCCAGAATGTCCTTGATTACCTGGCGGCCTTCCATAACGGTTGCGGCGGCTGCTTCCGTGATGGGCATTTTGGCCTTGAGTTCTTCCGGGGTAACCAGGCGAACATTGGATTCGATATTAAGATCTTCTACACGTGTATCGGTCATCGTATTGTCCTGACAGCGGCTTGGTAGCTGAGACCGGCTTCTTGTGAGCCGATTAATTCTGTTTTACCACATCAATGCTTTGGTTATAAGTGCCTGTTGGTGTTAGTACCGGGCGGTTTCAGGGCAATGGAGGTGGTAAACTTATTCAAGGCAGGCAGAACGATTTGCCAGCTGTCGGGTCACAGAGTGAGTGTTAGTGTCAGGATAAGGAAAACCAGCTTGTTTATACGCCTGTTTTTAATGCCTCTAATATTGCTAAGCCTGTTTTCAGGGCCTGCTGCGGCAAGCCTGTTTGGCTCGGGTGCGAGCAATGATGGTCCCTTGGACGTTGAAGACGCTTTTCGCCTGCGTGTTGAGGTGCCAGCGGAGGGTATTACCCGCCTGGTATGGGAAGTTCAGCCGGATTATTACCTTTACCGTGAGCGCATAGAGGTGACTCCGCCGGATGGTGTTGAGCTGGTAGAGCGCCGTGATATTTCCGGTGACATGAAGGACGACCCGCTTTTCGGTCGGGTAGAGGTTTACCATAACGAGGCGCAGGTTGATTTGCTGCTCGGGCGTGCAGAGGATGCCAGTGAGCAAGCACAGCTGCAGGTAACCTATCAGGGCTGCTGGGAAGGGGGTGTCTGTTACCCGCCTGTCACCAAAACCGTAGATGTGGATGATCTGCCACTTGCGGCAGGTTTGAGCTGGCCTGAACAGGCTGGAGATACTCAAGCCAATGCTCCGACTGAGGCAAGCAATCCTGTGCTGCCGGCAAGCGAACAGGACCGCTTTGCCAGTCTGCTGGCCAGTGATAGCTGGACACTGATGCTGGGGGCATTCTTCCTGGCGGGTCTGGCTCTGTCGCTAACGCCCTGTGTGCTGCCGATGATTCCTATCCTGTCCAGCCTGATTGCAGGGCAGGGGCATAAAGCCAGTACCCTGCATGGCTTCCTGCTTTCGCTTGTCTATGTGTTGGCAATGGCTCTGACTTACACGGTGGCCGGTGTCTTGGCCGGGCTGTTTGGCGCCAACCTTCAGGCGGCGCTGCAGAACCCCTGGGTTATCGGTACTTTCAGTGGCTTGTTTGTGCTGCTGGCGTTCGCCATGTTCGGATTTTATGACCTGCAACTGCCCAGCGGACTGCAGACTCGTTTGAGCAAGCTGAGTCATAATCAGAAAGGCGGCACCCTGGCCGGTGTTGCCATCATGGGTGTGTTGTCCGCCTTGATTGTCGGGCCGTGTATGGCGGCACCTCTGGCGGGGGCGCTGATCTACATCGGTCAAAGTGGCGATCCGGTGTTGGGCGGGGCTGCGCTGTTTTCCTTGTCCATGGGTATGGGGGTTCCGCTGCTGCTGGTGGGTGCATCGGCAGGCAAGCTACTGCCTCGTGCCGGCGCCTGGATGGAAGGCGTAAAGGCCGGATTTGGCGTAGTACTGTTGCTAATGGCCGTGTGGATGCTCGACCGTATTCTGGCGACCGAAATCACCATGCTCTTGCTGGCGTTGATCCTCATCATCAGTGCGGTATATCTCAAGGCGCTGGATCGCCTGCAGCATGAGACCAGTGGTTGGCACCGTTTCTGGAAAGGTGTTGGTGTCATCATGTTGCTCTATGGAGGCGCATTGCTGGTCGGTGTTCTCTCTGGCGGCAAGAGCCTTCTCTATCCGTTGCAGGGTGTGATGGGTGTACAGGCGCAAAGTGTTGAAAGCCAGAAATTGCCTTTCGAGATGGTCAGCACTCAAGCCGATCTGGACCGCCTGCTGGCACAGGCAAAAGCCAATAATCAGCCGGTCATGCTCGATTTTTATGCCGACTGGTGCATCAGTTGCATTGAATTGGACTATGTTACCTTCAGTGATGCAGGGGTACAGCAGTCGCTTGCACCATTCAAACTGATTAAGCTGGACGTAACGTCCAACGATGCTGAAGCGAAAGCGCTGTACAAACGCTTTTCCATAATTGGACCGCCCGCACTGATTTTTTATGACGCAGATGGTGAAATCAGGCCTGAGTTAACCTTGATCGGGGTGATTGATCCGGACGACTTCATTGCTCAGGTGGGTTACGTTCAACAGTAACGCTCTGGGGCAGGTGTATGAAAATAAGCAGATGGGCCGGTGTGCTGGCGCTGACAGCAACCTCGGCATTGGCCGCAGACCCGGAAATGGGTCAGCAGCTGTATCAGGATGTGGCAATTGAGCGCACGATCAAAGGCCAGCACTATACCGATGCCAACTGTGAAACCTGTCATCAGGCATCCTTTTACCAGCGTAATGACCGTAAGGTCAGCAGTATTGCCGCATTGGAAGCCTACGTGGAAGGCTGTAATACCAACCTTGATGTAGGCTGGTTTCCGGATGAGGTGGCAGATGTTGCTGCCTGGTTAAACCAGGAATACTACCGTTTTGAGTGAACAAGAGCCCCGTTTTGGGGCTCTTGTGTTTCTGCGCTTCAGCTTTGCAGCTCAGGAAGATTTCGGAACAGTTCCAGCGCTTCAGGGTTTGCCAGCGCGTCCTTGTTCTTCACATCTTCACCCAGCACGACCTTACGCACGGCCAGTTCGACGATTTTGCCACTGATGGTGCGGGGAATATCCGTTACCTGAATCACCTTGGCGGGCACGTGCCGTGGTGTGGTGTTGGCTCTGATCGTGCTGCGAATACGATCAATCAGTGCCTCGTCCAGTTCGACCCCCTCGCGCAGGCGGACGAACAGTACAACGCGCACGTCGTTATTCCAGGGCTGCCCGATACAGAGGCTTTCCAGTACTTCTTCAACCTTCTCGACCTGGCGGTATATCTCGGCGGTGCCAATGCGTACACCACCGGGGTTCAGTACGGCATCGGAGCGGCCATGGATAATGAGGCCATCCTGAGCCGTGATTTCGCCATAGTCACCATGGGCCCAGATATTATCGAACTGATCGAAATAGGCATCGTGGTATTTTTGCCCATCCGGGTCATTCCAGAAGCCAATCGGCATGGAGGGGAAGGGGTGGGTGCACACCAGTTCGCCTTTCTCGCCGATAACGGGTTCACCTGCATCGTTGTAAATTTCAACCGCCATACCCAGGCCGCGGCACTGGAGTTCGCCTGCATAGACCGGGCGGATCGGGCAGCCAAGGGCAAAGCAGGAGATGATATCGGTACCGCCGGAGATCGAAGACAGCTGCAGATCCGCCTTGATGTCACGGTAAACATAGTCAAAGCTCTCATGAGCCAGCGGCGAGCCGGTCGACAGCACCGCTTTGAGTGCAGACAGATCATGGCTTTCACGGGGTTTGACACCGGCTTTCTCCAGTGCGGCAATGTATTTGGCACTGGTACCGAAAATGCTGATCTTTTCCTGCTCGGCAATATCCCACAGGTATTCGGGTTCTGGCGCAAAGGGGGAACCGTCAAACAGTACCAGGGTGCAGCCAGTGGCCAGGCCGCTGACCAGCCAGTTCCACATCATCCAGCCGCAGGTGGTGTAGTAGAACAGGCGGTCATCGCGACCCACATCCGTGTGCAGGATATGTTCTTTCAGGTGCTGCAGAAGAGTGCCGCCGGCACTGTGAACGATGCACTTGGGCACGCCGGTAGTGCCGGAGGAATACATGATGTAGAGCGGGTGATCAAACGGCAGCTGTTCGAATTCGATCTCGGTGGCGTCGGTATCGACATAGTCATTCAGCAAGACAGCGCGATCAATTGCGCTGATATCCGGTTGTGCGCTGATGAAGGGTACCACCACGACTTTTTCGATGGAGGGGATCTGCTTAACAATGCCTTCAACACGCTCCAGGCTGTTCAAAGCCTTACCGTTATAGCGGTAACCATCGGTTGTGAGCAGCACTTTAGGTTCAACCTGGCCAAAACGGTCCAGCACACCATTAATGCCGAAGTCGGGTGAGCAGGAACTCCAGACTGCGCCAATTGAAGCGGTGGCAAGCATGCCGATAAGTGTTTCCGCAATATTGGGCATGAAGCCGGAAACACGGTCGCCGGCAACAACGCCCTGGCGGCGCAAGGCGCTGGCGAGCTGGGCAACCCGCTGGTGCAGCTCGGCATGGCTCAGTTCGACGCGGGTATCGTCTTCACCACGAAAGATGACAGCGGGTTTGTCGTCACCGTAGCGCAGCAGGTTTTCAGCAAAGTTCAGGCGAGCTTCAGGGTACCAGCGCGCACCGGGCATGCGATCCGGATGTTCCAGAACGCGGTCGCCTTTGTGGCTGGCGATGACGCCGGCATACTGCCAGAGTGCATCCCAGAACGTCTCATTGCTGCTCAGGCTCCAGTCATACAGGCTTTTGTAATCGTTCAGTTCCAGTCCATGCTGCTGGTTGAGCTGCTGCATGAAATCCATGATTCGGGTTTCATTGCAACGTGCCTGGCTGGGTGTCCAGAGTGGTGCCGTCATCGACCTCTCCTGTCTGTCGTTCTTATTCGTGAGAATAGTGGCGTTAGATAGCGAAACGCTTGTCTATCGATGAAAGTTTACGTTTACGTAAACTTTCATCGATATGGAGAGGGGAGTCAAGAGGACCTAGGGAAAATACTGATATTTGCTAGCGCAGGTAGGATTTGCTGATGTCCCGGAAGGTATCAGTGCCAGCACGGCGTAACCATTCAAATGCGACCATTTCACGGGTTACGACATGGATGCCACAGTGACGGAAACGTTCCAGTGCGGCCGCACGATCGGCAGGCTTGCGAGAAGAGACGCAGTCCTCGACAACATAGACTTCGCGTGCCTGCTGTTTCAACTCAATGGCGGTTTGCAGTACACATACATGGGTTTCCATGCCGACCAGAATAACCTGATTATGTTTGCCGCTATTGATCACACGGTTGGGTTCGGCATCCGACATGGCTGAAAAATGGATCTTTTCGAGGATGTTTTCCTCGGCAATTAGCTGACGCAGTTGCGGCAGGGTATAGCCCAGTCCTTGAGGGTATTGCTCGGTCGCCAGGACCGGTACTTCAAGGCGGTTGGCAATTTCAATCAGCCAGCGGCAGTTGTCGATGACTTCATCGGCCTGGTGGATCACGGGTGCCATCTTTTCCTGAATATCAATGACGAGCAGGCAGGATTTATCGGGGTGGATCAACATGATTATGTCCTCATCAGGTGCGTGGGGGCAGCTTAGCCCGAACCGGGGCCAGGGTGAATGGTGGCTTGATGAATTGAGCGTTGCAATAAAAACCAGAGGGACGTTTGAGGAAGGGGCAGTCGTTGCCGGTGCGTGACCGGCGAACGGCTGCCTTTGCTACGGAGCGGTTCTAATCAGCTCAGTTCTGGATAGAGGAGTCCTGGTAACGTTGCGGCAGGTACTTGAAATGTTCGGGGCCGAGATCGGTTACGGAGTTAACCCCCATTAAGGCAAGTGAGCGTTCGATTTCAGTCTTTAACAGGGTTAGAGCGCGCTCAACACCTTGCTGGCCACCTGATGCCAGCCCGTAAAGGTACGGACGGCCGATTGAGCAGGCATCGGCACCCTGAGCCAAAGCCTTGATGACATGGGTGCCGCGACGAATACCACCATCCACGATCAACTCCAGTTGGTTGCCAATGACATCCCGGATGGGCGCTATACAGTCAACGGGGGCCGGGGCGCTTTCCAGCTGGCGGCCGCCATGGTTTGACACCATAAGTGCAGTAGCACCGATCTCGACAGCGCGCTGGGCATCTGCCGGCGATTGAATCCCCTTGATAACAAAGGGGCCATCCCACTGTTCGGCGAGCCAGGCGGCATCTTCCCAGGTAACGGTCCGGTCGAACTGGCTGTTCACATAATCAATCAGTGCCATGGCTCCCTTGTCCAGTGCATCGACACGGTGGACCACATTAGCAAGACGGAAGTCGGAATCGCGGGTGAGGTTGTACAGCCACTCGAAACTGGTGCCATAGCTGAAAAAGTTACGCGGCGTGATCTTTGGTGGCATGGTCATGCCGTTATACAAATCACGTTCTCGGTTGCCGGCAAGCGGCGTATCAACCGTCAGGCAAAGGGCCTGGTATCCGCTGGTTTTGCAGCGTTGCACGAACTCACGGGTCAGCTCTCGATCCTTGAGTATGTAGATCTGGAACATCTTGGGCCCGGCTGTCGCAGCGGCGACATCTTCCAGACTGGTGGTGGCCATGGTCGACAGGCTGTAGAGAGTACCGAAATTGTCAGCTGCGCGGCAGGCACCCAGTTCCTTGTCGTGGTGAAAGAGCCGTGACATGCCGGTTGGCGACAGGAAAAAGGGCAGCTCCAGCTCAGTACCCAAAACCCGGGTCTTCAGGTCGATATTATCGACATTGCGCAAATAGTTGGGCATCAGTTCGTAATCATCGAACGCCTCAGTGTTGCGCCGCATGCTCCACTCATCGTCAGCACCGCCGTCAATGTAATGAAACATGGGAGCTGGCAGCTTGCGTTTGGCACGTTTGCGAAGGTCGGCAATATTGTGGCACTGCGACAGTTTGGGCATGGCAATTTCCTTATTGTTTTACGGCGAAGTTTGCGTGTTCAGGCTTTCGGCTACGGCATCGATATGGGCTCTGGCGGCACGGCGGGCAGCAGCCGGCTGGCGCTGGGCTATGGCACGGTAGATACGGCGATGCTGGGTTCGTAGCTGGCTTTTGATTGAAGCCTTGAAATAGAGCTGATCAGATGTATTGAACACAAAGCTCATCATCAGATCGCGAATACTGTTAAGCGCCAGTAGCAGAATAGGGTTGTGGGCGGCTGCGTAGACTGCATGATGAAAGCGCATGTCACGCTCGGCATGGGCAGAGGCGCTGTCTTTTTCCGGCTGTTCCTCGACCAGTGCATGATAGACAGTCGTGAGCTCACGCAGGTCCTCTTCGGTCGCGCGCTGCGCCGCCAGGTACGCAGCTTCTCCTTCGAGTAACCGGCGCACTTCCAGAAGGGATTCAAGTGTTTGCGGATGGTTTTTCAGAAGCTGCTGCAGGGGTGAGCCTGGATCCATCGGCTGTACCTGTGGCTGCATTTCACGAAAATTACAGACGTAATGGCCACTGCCGCGACGCGATTCTATGACGCCTCGAGTGCGCAGGGTCTTCAACGCTTCTCGCAAGGTGTTGCGTGATACATGCAGCTTTTCCACCAGGTGTCGCTCGGATGGGAGGCGGCCGCCTGCCTTGAGCCGGCCATCCAGGATCATGGCTTCTATCTGGCGTGCAACAAGCTCTGGCAGGGACTGGGAGGCGGTCATGGGGGCGAATGTATCCAGGTTAATGGTGAGAAGCGAATCTAGCCATAGTTGTATCTTTGTGGCAATCCAGAAACCAGGTAAGCCCTGATTTACTCTTGTAACTAATTGAATAATTTAATTTAAATCTGAATTTGTGTAGAAGAATTATGCTGAAAACTGGTGGGGCCAATTTTGGGGTTTGATCGTATAGTCCGGTGATCCCGGTGATCCCGGTGATCCCGGTGATCCCGGGGATCACCGGACTGTGTCAGGCTGCTATCAAGACACCCAGAATCTCAGATAGAGATAAGAGCAGGCAAAACTGATCATGACGGCAATGGAAAAGCGACTATACAGTGTCATCAGCTTGCCGGGACGACAGTCCGCAGGCACGAAGTCTGATCGGATTGCCCGGTGGTTCAGGTAGGCGATCAGAGGAGCGGTGATGAAAGCAATGGTGGCCGCCATATCGATCAGGCTTGTCAGTGATGTCATAAAGAACTGATAGGTCAGCGCCGCGCCGGCAGCCATCAACACCAGAGTGCCAATGTAGAAAGGATCAGACTCGGTAAGCTTGTGGTCGTCCTGGTCTTCCGGGATATCCAGCCAGCGACGGTGCAGTGAGGATAGCGCGCGCGGGAAGGCATCCATAATTGCCAACAGGCTGGAATAGATGATTGCCAGGGCGGCAATACCGATCACGGGTCCTGCACTGCTGCCGAATACGGCTTGATAAAGGCTGATGAGCTGAGCCGAAAATGCGGCTGAACCGGATTGCAGTTCTATACCCTTGTCATGCATCAAGCCTGCGCCCAGCAGCATGAAGCACACCGCCAACAGCAGTGTGCCGCCAAAGCTGAGGTTAAAGTCAAAACGACTCTGGGCAAGGGTCGGAGGATGTTCGCTGTTTTCTGCCTTGGCTTTGGCCCAGAGTGATTGCCATACGGACGCATCCAGAGGAACGGGCATCCAGCCGATAAGGGCGGCCACAAACATCAGGCCGACAACATCAAGCTCAGTCGGCAGCCATTGCACGCCTTCACTCCAGGATATCTCCGGTATCACAGTCGCAGTGGCAAAGAGGGTGCACGCCATCATGACCACGACCAATACCTTGGTAACGCGCTCCAGGGTGTTGTAGTGGCCGATCACGAGAATCGCCGAGGTGACAGCAATCAGGCCCAGCGCCATCCAATGTGTCGGGAGTGTAAGGGCGAATACGACCTTGATCAGCCCCGCAGACATCAGGGCCAATGCTGATACTGCGAACAGCAGGGAACTCAGCGTAATAAAGAAATACACGCACAATACCCAGCGACCCTGGCGGCGGTAGGCTTCAAGCAGCGTTACGCCTGTTGCAGGCAGGTAGTCACTGGCAAAACGAAAAGCGGGATATTTGACGGCATTGGCGACAATGACAATCAGCAGGAGCGCAAGGCCGTAGAGCGCCCCGGCTCGGGTCGATTGCACCAGGTGAGAAGTACCTACACTGGTGGCCGCAAACAGCAGACCAGGTCCAAGAACACTGAGGTTGTTTAGCCAGGAGGGTTTAGCCGCTGGTGCGAGCGGCAAGGATGGAGTCCGTTTCATACATAGCTGTCTCTTATAGATTCTTATATGCATCTGAGTCCGTTTCAAGCTGTCAGCGAGGCCCTGAGTTACGGGGACGTACAGCCATGGCTCGATTGCGGCAGCTAAGCTAATTCAGCGCCAGGAGTCCGGCAAGCGATCGGAGATGCTTGAAATTTGTATGATTTTAAATAATTGATTTATAAGGCTTTAATTTCATTTTGCCTTATATCTTTTTGGTAATAACTGGTCCAACCACTTTTGGTTTGGGCGGGGGGGGAGTGTCGGGCTGCAATGAACGGGTATGTAGGAGTTCAAGGCGATCTGGAACAGGCGTGAAGGAAGTACCTGGGTTTGTCTTCGCTGCCTGAGAGGCGCTGGTAAACAGATATAAAAAAGGCAGGCTCTGACGAGCCTGCCATATAAGGGCAAAGTGTTACTCTGGGCTCGTCCTGGGACGTGCCGGATGGGAGTGCAATTGAAATCGTATTTCGACTGCATGCGTTCAGAATAGCATAATCGCCAAAAAGAGATACACTAAATATAATAAATAAATTTATTGTGTATCACATTAGCTGGCTTGCACACTCAGGCTGTGTTAGAAAAGATGCATATAAAAACAACTCTGGAGACCCAACATGAAAGTGTATTCCATCGACGGCATTACCCCGGTGATTGATCCCACCGCCTATGTTCATCCTTCTGCTGTCTTGATTGGTGACGTGATTATTGGTCCGCGCTGCTACGTTGGCCCCGCGGCCTGTCTGCGCGGTGATTTTGGCCGCCTGGTTCTGAAGGAAGGCGCCAATATTCAGGATACCTGTGTCATGCACGGGTTCCCGGGCACCGACACCATTGTGGAAGAGGACGGGCATATCGGCCATGGTGCTGTATTACACGGATGCGTCGTCAAGCGAAATGCACTGGTGGGTATGAATGCGGTGATTATGGATGGTGCGGTTGTGGGTGAGTCATCCATTGTTGCGGCTATGGCGTTTGTAAAAGCGAAGTTTGAGGTTCCGGACCGTTCACTGGTTGCAGGTTCACCGGCTCGGATCATTCGTGAGCTGGGAGAAGAGGAGATTGCCTGGAAATCCAAGGGCACTCAGCAGTACCAGGACCTGGCGGTTCGCAGTCTCAATACCATGCAGGAAGTAGAAGCACTGACCGAAGTGGAGCCGGACCGAAAGCGTTTAAGCTTTGATGACGAAGTCATTCCGCTGTACCAGGCCAAACAGAAGAGTGGCGACGCCTGAAGTCGGTAAGGTCAGGCCCGAGCTGGATGTTCGTTGTCCCGCTCGGGCCAGCTATCAGTTTTCGTCTTCGTGGAACTGGGGCCAATATTGTTTAACGACCGGCCCTTTGGTATCGAAGGCGTGACAGGTATTCAGCATTGGTGGCGGATTATCACCCTTGGCACCAAAATCTTCACGCTTTTCGCGCTCATGGTGAGTGGTCTGGTAGGCCGTCGTCGCCAACACGCCCAGCATTTCCAACAGGTGGGTACACCCTTGTGTGCCACCCAATAGTTCACGCGTCAGTCGGGTGAATCCCGGTGCAATACGGTGCCCGATCAGTCTGCGGAAATTGTCCGCAACCTGAGGGCAGTAACGGAAAGGCGTGTAGTCCATGCATGCCTCAACATCGTGGATGTTGAGATCGTAGTCGATGGTCATGCGCAGTGACATCTTGTGCAGGGGTTCACCGGCAGGAATCAGGCCGTTGTTACGCTCTGCAACCTCAAGATCAAAGCTTTTGATATCGACCAGTTCGCCTTCAATATCCCAAAGGCCATCACTGCGTTTGTAACCGTTGCAGGTTACATGACGGGTATGCAGCAGCTCACGCTGGACAGGAGTTGAAAGAGGCATGGTGTTCTCTCTTGGGCTTCAAGTGGATCAGAGCCCGCCGAAACGCTTGTAAAAGCGGGGCGAAGGTTCTGGCAGGGGGCCATCTGCGGTTTCCTGAGTGTGTGACAGCCATTCATCCGCCTTATTGTAGATCAGGCGGTAGATATTGCGGCACAGCACACGGGCTGAGGTGCCAGCCCAGTCAGCAGGCAGCAGTTTTTCCGGTAATAGCGGGTCCCGCAACAGCAGACGTCGATAGTGGTGAATCAGCAGGGTGCGCAGCTGGAAACACTGTTCGGGCTCCAGCTCGTCGGTCGACTTGATCGCCCGCAGAATCGGTCGGAACCGGTCCAGGAACTGCTGATAGTCTTCAGCCAGTTGCTGCAGGTTCCAGCATTCATGGACCAGCTCTTTCAGCGACTCCGATGTCTGGGTGCCGACCAGCTCAGACTTCATATGGATCACTTCGTTCTGCACACAGAGTTCTTGCAGAGTGTTCGTCAACTCAAGCTCATCGGCCATCGGGTGAGCCATGATGCTGGGGGCGATATTGCCGAACCCCTGCCACTCAAGCTCTTTCTTCAATACCTTGCGCAATTCGTTATCCAGCTGGTTGGCAAGGATCATGTCCCATTTACCATCCCATTCAGGATACAACTTGGCATAGATACGGCGGAAGGCGCTTTCAAAACGGCGGCGACCGGAATCGGTGAGGCTGTAATAGCTGCGTCGACCAATCTGGGTAGACGTTAGCCAGCCATCTTTGGTCAGACGGAAGATTGAGGTGCGCACCAGACGCTGGTTCAGCCCCAGAGGCTCCAGCAAATTGATCAGGCTGCCAAGCCAGACGGTTCCCCCGCGCGGCGCAATGGCATCACCGTAGATGGTGATGATCAGTGAGCCGCCTCGAATAGGACGTTGCTCCTTGAACTCCTGAACGAGCTCTTCGATACAGCGTATTTTTGTCATTGGGGAATTCTGTAACACATTGGCAGCTCTGTAAGACTAGGATTTTAAAGCCAAACGGGGCGCATTCTCAAGTTGGCGCTTAAGCGCGTGATAAAAACTTGCCTGTTTCGGTGTTAATTTTCACCTGTTCACCGGCTTCCAGGTATTCCGGTACCTGCAGTTCCAGGCCGGTGGCAAACCTGGCCGGCTTGGTTCGGCCGGTGGCGCTGGCTGCTTTCATTCCGGGGACAGTTTCAACGATTTCCATAACGACGGTGGCAGGCATTTCGATGGTCAGGATCTCGCCGTCGACCAACAGTGCCATGATGTTGTCCATACCATCCATCAAGTAAGGCAGTTGGGCTTCAATGGCATCCGCGTTCAGCATGTACTGGGAGTAGTCCTCAGTGTCCATGAAGGTATAGAGGTCGTCTTCTTTATACAGGTAAGAGACTTTGCGGCGCTCCAGCAGAGCGTCCTTGATCATGTCATCGCCGGTAAAGCTCTCTTCGTACTTGCCACCACCGGGCAGTTTGTTAAAGCGGATACGATAGAGTGTTTTGGCACCGCGGGCGGTTGGGCTGGAAACATCAATTTGCTGGACCAGCATGTAGTGCCCATTGATTTCGACCAGGTTGCCACGTTTAACATCAGCCGCTTTCGGCATAATGAAGTACTCCATACACAGGTACAGGTTAGAAAAAGGGTATTCTAGGTGAAAACCGGCGGACGGCACAGATTCCAGCATGACTGGTTGTGCCGATGCCTCCGGCGAACGTACACTCGGAGGTATCCAATCTACCCAGGTGAGTATGCGTCATGTCCAGACCATCCCCGCGCTTTCCGGTGAATTGCCTGAAGGCTTACCACGCTCATATCTATTTTGATCAGGACACCTTGCCACGCGTCGAGCAGTTATGTGCCCGCTCTGCGGAAGAGTTCGGTTTAAAAGTCGGGCGTATCCACCAAAAAAACGTAGGTCCGCATACTCGCTGGAGTGTACAGGTTCTGTTTGGCACCCGTGACTTTGATGCGTTTATCCCCTGGCTGGATGAACAGCGGGGTGACCTGAGTGTGCTCGTTCACGGCCTGACCGGTGATGACTACAAGGATCATACCGATCATGCCTATTGGCTGGGCCCGGCCGTTGAGCTGGATCTGTCGATGTTTACACCGACTGAATGATCAGCTGATACGGCGCTTAAGGCCCGTTTCATTGATGATGCGGGTCGCAATTTCTTCAATGGAGAAGTTGGTAGTATTGATGCAATCCACATTTTCCTTGGTAAACAGACGCTCGACCGTACGCACCTCGAAGTCACACTGATCCAGTGACGCGTAACGACTGTTGGCGCGGCGTTCGTGACGAATAGCGGCCAGCTGGAAGGGATCGATGGTCAGACCGTACAGCTTGTGGCGATGCTGCTGCAGAATTTCCGGCAAGCGGTTGGCCTCCATGTCTTCCTCTGTTAGCGGGTAGTTGGCTGCGCGAATACCGAATTGCAGTGCCATATAGAGACAGGTCGGTGTTTTACCGCAACGGGATACACCTACCAGAATAATGTCGGCCTGATTGTATTGACGGGTACGCGCACCATCATCGTTATCCAGCGCAAAGTTGACGGAATCGATACGGTCTTTGTAGCGCTCCATCTCATTGATCGCGTGTGATTTGCCTACGGAGTAGGAGGAGTGGGTTTCCAGCTCTGATTCCAGCGGCTTCAAGAAAGTTGAAAAAACGTCGATTTTGAAGCCGTTACAGCTGGCCAGCAGATCACGTATTTCATCATTGACGATGGTATCGAGTACAATGGGTGGCTTACCGTCTATTTCGCCCTGGCGATTTATACGGTCTACAACCTGTTGCGCTTTTTGGACAGTGTCGACATACGGCAGGGTTATCTTGTCAAATGTAATATCTTCAAACTGCGAAAGCAGGCTGTTCCCCAGGGTTTCAGCCGTAATGCCTGTGCCATCTGAAATAAAGAAAGCCGTGCGTTTCATACCTACCTCGATTGTCGACAACTTGGGTGTTCTCCTGCCATGGCAGGGGGGCTACTTTAGCAGAAAAAAACCGTCCCGTTCTTGTAGTTAAATTACATTTTGGCCAGGCCAAGATTTTTTGATTTATCTGCAGTATTATCCGGCTCTCAGACTGAATAATAAGAATGATCCTTACGTCAAACGGCTCAGACTCAGGAGAACTGGCTTTGCAGGATTATGTACTGCGCCTTGAACAGGCGGGCATGGGAGATGTCGACAAAGTCGGCGGCAAGAATGCATCTTTGGGTGAAATGATTCACCAGCTTAGTGATGCCGGGGTGCGAGTACCCGGCGGTTTTGCCACCACCGCGCTTGCCTATCGTGACTTTCTGGCGCAAAGCGGTCTTGCTGATCGTATCAACAAGGCGCTGGACGAACTGGATGCGGATGATACCCGTGCACTGATTGAAACCGGTAGCCAGATCCGACAGTGGATCATGGATGCCGAATTCCAGCCCGAGCTGGATCAGGCGATCAACGATGCCTGGGCAGAAATGAGCGAGGGCGATGATATTTCCGTTGCCGTACGTTCATCTGCAACCGCAGAAGATTTGCCCGATGCTTCCTTTGCAGGCCAGCAGGAAACCTTCCTGAACATTCGTGGCCTGGAAAATGTAAAACACGCCATCAAGGAAGTGTTTGCATCCCTCTACAACGACCGCGCCATTTCCTATCGTGTGCACAAGGGCTTTACCCACGCCGAAGTTGCCCTGTCTGCCGGCATTCAGCGCATGGTGCGTTCTGAAACCGGCTCTTCCGGTGTCATGTTCACCATGGATACCGAATCAGGTTTCAACCATGTGGTGTTCATTACCTCCGCTTACGGCCTGGGTGAAACCGTGGTGCAGGGTTCCGTAAACCCGGACGAATTTTACGTTTACAAGCCGACTCTGGCGCAGGGCGCCCCGGCTATTTTGCGCCGTACCCTGGGCTCCAAAGCGATCAAAATGGTCTACACCGAAGACGGCAGTGCCGGCAATGCGGTTGAGACCGTTGATGTCGCCAAGGCTGATCGCAACCAGTTCTCCATCAGTGATGCTGATGTAGAAGAGCTGGCGCGCATCGCTGTGATCATCGAGAAACATTACGGCCGTCCGATGGATATCGAGTGGGCCAAAGATGGTGATGACGGCTTGCTGTACGTGGTTCAGGCGCGTCCTGAAACCGTTCAGAGCCAGAGCAAGGGTACCGTGATTGAGCGCTACCTGCTGAAAGAGAAGGGCAAGGAACTGGTTGAAGGTCGTTCCATTGGCCATCGTATCGGCTCTGGCCCGGTACGTGTGGTCAGCGGTCTGGATCAGATGCACGAAGTCCAGCCGGGTGATGTGCTGGTAACCGATATGACTGACCCGGACTGGGAACCGGTCATGAAGCGTGCTGCTGCCATTGTTACCAACCGCGGTGGACGTACTTGCCACGCGGCTATTATTGCCCGTGAGTTGGGTATTCCGGCGATTGTCGGCTGCGGCGATGCCACCGAAAAGCTGAACGATGGCCAGCTGGTCACCGTATCCTGCGCCGAAGGTGATACGGGTCGCGTCTATCAAGGCGAGCTGGCGTTCGAGCATCAGAGCAACAGTGTTGAATCCATGCCGAGCCTGCCGTTCGAAATCATGATGAACGTAGGTAACCCGGATCGCGCGTTTGACTTCCAGTCCCTGCCCAATGCCGGTGTTGGTCTGGCGCGCTTGGAATTCATCATCAACCGCATGATCGGTGTGCACCCCAAAGCGCTGCTGAACTTTGATGATCAGCCGCGTGACACCAAGCAGGTGATCGAACGCCGTATCGGTGGTTATGCATCTCCGGTCGATTTCTATGTCGACAAGCTGGTGGAAGGTATCTCTACGCTGGCGGCTGCCTTCTATCCGAAGAAGGTGATCGTGCGCATGTCTGACTTCAAGTCAAACGAGTACGGACACCTGATCGGTGGTGATCGTTACGAGCCGAGCGAAGAGAACCCCATGCTGGGCTTCCGTGGTGCGGCGCGCTACATCTCCGATAACTTCCGTGACTGCTTCGAGCTGGAATGCCGCGCCATCAAGCGCGTGCGTGACGAAATGAAGCTGACCAATGTGGAAGTGATGATGCCGTTCGTCCGTACCCCGGGCGAAGCCAAGCAGGTCGTTGAACTGCTGGCGGATAACGGTCTCAAGCGTGGTGAAAATGGTCTGCGTCTCATCATGATGTGTGAGATTCCGTCCAACGCACTGCTGGCAGACCAGTTCCTGGAATACTTCGATGGTTTCTCCATCGGTTCCAACGACC
Source organism: Marinobacterium stanieri (assembly GCF_900155945.1). Lineage (GTDB taxonomy): Bacteria > Pseudomonadota > Gammaproteobacteria > Pseudomonadales > Balneatricaceae > Marinobacterium > Marinobacterium stanieri. Next base: position 324,583 of record NZ_FTMN01000003.1, on the reverse strand, counting down.
TGACGCAGCTGACATTGGGTCTGGACCGGGACTCCGGCATTATTGCCCACCTGTTTGATGAGCGTAATGAAGCGGTCAAACGCCTGCTGGCAATGGCGATTGAGGCCTGCCGCAAGCAGGGCAAATACGTCGGTATTTGCGGTCAGGGCCCGTCTGATCATCCTGATCTGGCGCGCTGGCTAATGGAGCAGGGGATCAACAGCGTTTCCCTGAACCCGGATTCGGTTCTGGATACCTGGTTCTTCCTGGCCAACGAAGAAAAGGCCTGATCGAGTGAACCATGCGCATGGCCCGATAGCGGGCCATGCCTTCCCCTTCTTGAATAACAGTCTTCTGCCTCTTTCCTCTTGCTCGATACCGCTGACTAAGACCACGTCGGTTTATCCTTGTCTCTTGCGTACAATCACTCGACCTAAGACGACTTCTTTAATTGTTCCAAAGCAACTAATATAACTTTCAAGTCGGCATGGGGTTCCCCACCCTCTGTGAAAATGGAAGTCATAGTGTGTCCATACGCCGGCATGGTCGTATCTCGGGATGCAGGATTGAGCATGACTTCCAGTAACAAACGCAAACCCAAACCACTGACTGCTGACACTCAGGCCTCAAGCCGGAGTGAGGATTTGATACGTAGTTTGGAACATCTGGTGTTCAACTCGACCGAGGGTGTCCTGCAAGACCTGCTGGATGCCATACCTGATCTTGTCTGGCTGAAAGACAACGACGGTGTTTACCTGTTTTGCAATGCCGCTTTTGAGCGTTTTTTCGGCGCTTCCCGCCAGCAGATTCTGGGGAAAACGGACTATGACTTTGTCGACTCCGAGCTGGCAGACTTCTTCCGTAAACACGACCTGAGCTCCGTCGCCAATGGTAAAGCCAGCATCAATGAGGAATGGCTGACCTTTGCCAGCAATGGCTATATCGGTCTGTTTGAAACCATCAAATCGCCTTTAAGAGACGCAGAGGGGCAACGTTTGGGCGTCCTCGGGGTTGCCCGTGATATCTCCAAGCTGAATACCGTCAGGGAGTCGCTGCGGGAACGCCAGAGCATGCTGGAGACCATTGTTAATCTGGCTGGCAATGCCATTGTTCTGGTCGATCCCGAGACGGGCGGTATGCTGGAATTCAATGAAGCCGCCTACCGGAACCTTGGCTATAGCCGAGATGAGTTTTCCGAGCTGACCATATTCGATCTTGATGAGCTGACGGAGATTCAGGTCCGCAAAAAATTTGATCGCATCCTCGAAGCCGGCAAGTTGAGTTTTGAAACGCGTCACCGACATCGTGACGGTCATTATCGTAACGTTGTGGTCAGTACCAGTGTGATCGAGCTGCAAGGCCGTGCCTATATCGAGTCTTCCTGGACTGATATCAGTGAAATCAGGCAAGCAGAACAGGCGCTGCGCATTCGAGAGTGTGAGCTTGCACGAGCTCAGCAGGTTGCCAGAATTGGCAGCTGGTCTCTGAATGCGGAAACTGGCGAGTTGAGGTGGTCAGATGAAACCTATCGGATCTTCGGGATTCCAGTCGGGCAGCCTATCGACTACGCCGGCTTTATAGCGCGTGTTCATCCTGAGGATGTCGCTGAGGTGCGTGATGCCTGGTCAAATGCGATGCAGGGTGCACCTTATGATATCCGCCACCGCATCATTGTAGATGGGGAAACCCGATGGGTTCATGAGCAGGCAGAGCTGGAGACCGAGCACGAAGGGCAACTGTTCAAGGGAGTGGGCACAGTACAGGATATAACGGAGTCCTGGCGCGACCACCTGCTGCAGGAAACCAGCAACGCTACCTTGCACAGTCTGGCGCAGGGGAATTCACTGTCAGCTGTTTTAACAACACTGGCCACCGGTCTGGAAAGTATCAATCCGGAGATGTTTGCCAGTATTTTCCTGCTTGAACCTGGCGGGGCAGGATTGACCCTGGGCGCTGCGCCCCGATTAAACCCCGGCTTCGCCCAGGCCCTGGCCTCATTGGGCATGGAAAGGGTGCCCGCCATGTTCAAGGCGGCTATAAACAATGTCCAAACATCAGTACTCGATGATATTACCCAGGCTCAGGATTGGGTGGAGTTATTGGGGCTGGTCAAGGCGGCGGGGTTCCGTTCATGCTGGTGCCGGCCCGTATTGTCTAAAGAAGGGCAGGTGCTGGGCGTGTTCGCGGTCTTCTATCAGCGCCCCGGGTTGTCTTTGACCGCTGACCAGGTGCTGGTGGAATCGCTGGCAGGTTTGACGACCCAGGTGATAGAGCAGACGCGGGTACAGGATGCATTGCACCTTTCTTCCCGCGTCATTGAGTACAGTCACAGTGCCATTACGGTTACGGACGCTCAGGGCTACATTATCGCAACCAACCCGGCCTTCACACAGTTGAGTGGTTACACCCAGGACGAAGTGATCGGGCGTAAACCGGACGTGCTGCGCTCGGGGCTTCAATCCGAAACCCTTAACGATTCCTTCTGGAAGGCCCTTGAGGAAGACGGCTATTGGCGGGGTGAAATCTGGAGCCGACGCAAGGATGGCAGCCGCTACCTGCAATGGCTGACGGCCAGTGCCGTGCGTGATTCCAAAGGTGCCATTACCCACTTTATCGGCATTTCAGATGACATCACTGAAAACAAGGAAGCGATGGAGCGTATCGACTTCCTCGCCTACCACGACCCCTTGACCGAGCTGCCTAACCGCCAGTTGGCGCGAGACCGTATGGAGCAGGAACTGACCCGTGCCAAACGGGAAGTTGATGCCCGCTTTGCCTTGTTATTTGTAGACCTGGACCAGTTCAAATCGATCAATGATGCGCTTGGTCATACTCAGGGCGATGACCTGATCCGTGCGGCGGCTGAACGTCTGGTGGAAACCGTTCGCGAAACCGATACCGTGAGTCGTCAGGGCGGTGACGAGTTTCTGATCATGCTCACGGGCGACATAGAGATGCACGCCGTGTCGTCCATTTGTACCAAGGTGTTGTCGGCCATGGCGCGGCCATTCGATTTGGCGGGGCAAAGGGTATCAATCTCGGCTTCCATTGGTGTCGCCATGTACCCCGATGATGGCACCTGCTTTGACAGCTTGATGAAAAAGGCCGATATGGCCATGTACAGTGCCAAGGAAGCCGGGCGTAATGCCTACCGGTTCTTTACCAACAAGATGAATGTGGACGTGATGGATCGAATCATGGTCCGTAATAGCCTGCTCCGAGCGTTGGAACGTCGCGAGTTCGTCTTGCATTATCAGCCACAGCTGGACATAAAAAGTGGTCACATCGTTGGGGTAGAGGCTCTGATCCGTTGGGAAAACCCTGACATTGGTATTGTCCCGCCGGACCGATTTATTCCTGTGGCAGAAAGCAGTGGTTTGATCGTGGAAATTGGTCGTCGGGTGTTGCAGGAAGCCTGTCGCCAGCTGAAGGCCTGGCAAGAAGAATTTGGCCTCGCTGACTTTGTCATGGCGGTCAATATATCGGCTCTCCAGTTTACCCGGGGTGACCTCTATGAGGCCGTTTCATCGGCGATACGTGAATCAGGCATAGATGCCTCCAATCTTGAGCTGGAACTCACGGAGTCCATATTGCTTAAAGAAGCCGACCAGGCACTGGAAGTCATGAGTCGGTTGCGCAAGCTGGGTGTTAAAATGTCTATCGATGACTTCGGCACCGGTTATTCGAGCATGGCTTATCTGAAGCGGCTCTCGGTTGATAAACTCAAGATTGATCGGTCATTTGTAAAAGACATCGATGTGGACAGTGAAGATGCTGCTATTGCTCATGCTGTCATTTCGCTGGGCCATATACTGGGGCTGACTATCATTGCAGAGGGTGTCGAGAATGAAGCGCAGCTGGCATTTCTGCACGCGCACGGCTGCGATCAATATCAAGGCTACTATTACTCGCGTCCGCTCCCGGCAGCTGAGTGTGGCAGGCTGTTAAGCAAGAACTAGAGGGTGACCGGTCAGGGAAACCAGTCCACTGACGTTATGCAAATTTGAATACAAGGAAGTATTCATGGCTATTCCACGACATCGTTTGTACACGAATAGTGACGTACTGAGAGATAGCAAATGATGAAGTCTCTCATGCGTGTACTCATGGTATGGGCTTTGCTGGTTGTCGCGTTCTCCCTTGCGTTTTTAGTCATTGATGGTGGCTCCGACTCGTACCAATGGCTTAACCAGTTAATAGCTCGACTAAACATCAGCGCCATTGTCACCGCTCCGGTCGCGATACTGGTTTGGTTGTTTGGACTCAGAAGTGCCCGGCGAGAAAGGGACAGGCAAAAAATACAGGCGCTGATTGAGCAGCCGTTTCCTCAAGGGGAGGTGGTGTTTTCCTATCTGCACAATAGCCGGCGTGCAGTTTTGGCACTGATTGTGTTGTGTCCGGTTATTCTGCTGCTTGGCGTTAAACTTCATGAGTGGTCCCGGCTGGATCAGGTCGAGGTCGGTCTCTGGCTGATGTTGGCCCTTATGTTTCTCACCTTGCTGCCAACCCTGTGGCGAGCACTGGTAAATCTGCGAGTTGCCCTGAGCGGTGGTTTCACTGTGAGGGTTGGGGGTGAATACGTTCAACTACCGGTATACAAGCACCTGAAGTATCACAGGGCATCGGTTCCACTGGCGGGACTTACATTTGTCAGTATTATGGGGAAAAGAACCGGCGTGCGTAGCCTCTGCTTCGGCAGCAGCAGAGACCGTTACGTGCTCGAGGAAAGGCATTCAAATGAGGTGGACTTCATGCGAATGTACAGACTCATTCGCCAGCGTGCGCTTGAGATCAAAAAGCAGCAAAACAACGCCCATAAATCGATTACCCAGGGCGATACATGAGCGGAGAGTGATAATGGCAGATACCAGGGTCATAGACTTTGCCACGGCCGGCAGCAAGCACCGTGAAAAGCGCGAGCATGAGGAAAAGGAGGGGCGTGCCGAGGCCATGCGTGATCGGTTTGCCAAGGCATTACCTGATAAGCCTCGCCCGGTAAAAGATTATTTTAAAAGGAAAAAGGCCAGCAAAAAGCGGTAAGAGGGTGAATAAAGCGCTCGTGGACACCGCGGTCGGAAGATTACTCAGGTATACTGTACAGGGCATCCGTTGGATGCCTTTTTTATTGGCGCATCAGCGCGAGAGACAGTGATCGGGGTGTTAAATGGTTGAAACCGGGCAGCTCAACAAGCTCAAGGTAATTCGTGAAGTCGATTTTGGTGTCTATCTGGAAGGTGGCAGCGAGGGCGGTATTCTATTGCCCAAGTCTGAAGTACCTGAGGGGACGCGCCTGGGCGACAGCTTGCAGGTATTTGTCTACCTGGATACCAATGACATGCCGATCGCGACCACTAAGCGACCGCGGGCCCAGGTGGGTCGGTTTGCCAATCTGAAAGTGGCGGAAGTGAATGAGGTCGGGGCTTTTCTGGACTGGGGCCTGCCCAAGGATCTGTTTCTGCCTTACAACGAGCAGACCCGTCGCCTGGCTCAGGGCGATTACGTCACGGTATTCCTCTATCTGGACAATACCGGACGCATTGCGGCAACCACCAAGCTGGAAAAACACTTTGACCCTGAAGTGACTTACGAGCAGGCACAGCTGATTGAAATGCTGGTATGGCGCCGTACCGATATCGGTTATCTGGTGATTATCGATAACTGCACCTCTGGCCTTTTGCACCAGCAGGATATTCATCGTCCAGTACGTGTTGGGCAGAAGCTGTCGGGCTTTATCAAGCAGGTGCGTGAAGATGGCAAAATCACGGTAATGCTGGAAAAGCCGGGGTACGGGCGTGTTGACCCTCTGGCACAGCAAATTTTGCAGTATCTGGAAGCCCGTGAGGGTTTCTGTGCGCTGGGAGACAAGAGTGACCCTGCTGCCATTAAGGAAACCTTTGGTGTCAGTAAAAAGGCCTACAAGATGGCGCTGGGTCAGCTGATGAAAGCCGGTCGAATTCGTCAGGACGAGCAGGGTATCTATCTGAACACCTGATTTATTTACATCCCCTTCGCGATTTAAGTTTCATTTAAGTCCGCTTCTCTATTCTGGCTCCTGTCAATCAACACAGGAGTCAGATCGATGAAAACACTGCTTACCTCTCTGCTGCTTTCCACCGCCGTAATCGCTTCACCGGCCTTTGCGGGTGACAAATGCGATGTCCCTAAAGATGAGTGGCAGTCTGAGCAGGCCTTCCGTGATGCCGTGGCGGCCAAGGGCTGGGAAATCAAGAAATTCAAAATTGACGATGGCTGCTACGAAATTTACGGCTACGACGAGAAAGACCGCCGCGTAGAAGCGTACTTCGATCCCAAGAGTTTCGATATTGTAAAAATGGAACTCGAGGACTAAGGAGGTTGCCATGGTCACCGTAAAAGTCTGGGACCCGTTGGTCCGTGTGTTTCACTGGTCGCTGGTGATCTGTTTTACGGTGGCCTGGATCAGCGCTGATGAATGGCAGGATCTGCATGAAGTGATGGGCTACATTACGGCAGGTCTGGTCGCTTTCCGCATTATCTGGGGGCTTACGGGTCCCCGCTATGCGCGCTTTACGCAATTTGTCCGCTCACCCGGGCGTGTTTTCAGTTACCTGCAGGATATCCGCAAGGGGCGTGAAACCCGTCATATCGGTCATAATCCGGCCGGGGGCATGATGGTCGTTGCTCTGCTTGTGTCTCTGTGTGCGCTGACGCTCAGTGGCTGGCTGGGGACCGATATCTTCTGGGGTGAGTCCTGGGTCGAAGAGGTTCATGAAAGTGCCGGGAATCTGGTGCTGCTGCTGGTCGTGTTACACCTGGGCGGTGTATTCTGGGCCAGTTTCAAACATGACGAAAACCTGCCGCGTGCCATGATCACCGGGCGTAAACGCCCCGCAAGCGGCACGGACCAGGAATAGCGGCAACAATATCAAGGGAGGTATACGTGAGTAGATTCACCAGACATTTATCAGTGCTGGCGTTGAGTTCTGGCTTGCTGTTCTCCCTTGCTGCATCAGCCAGTCGTGATCTCGATCAGGACGAAGTCATGCAGCTGGTTCGGGAGGGCAAAATACGTCCGCTGACCGAGTTGATGGCTCTCAACCCTGACCGGTTCTCGGGCCACCTTCTGGATGTGGAGGTGGAATATGAAAATGGCCGACTGGTGTATGAGATTGAGATACTGGATGACGCTGGTAATGTCAGGGAGTTCTACCTTGATCCGGTCACCGGTGCGATTCTGAAGGAAGAGATTGAGGATGACTGAACATGCGCGTGTTGCTGGTCGAGGATGACAATGCACTGGTAAACCGGTTAAAGCCTGAGCTGAAGAGTGCAGGCTTTGCAGTTGAAGTTTCAGTAGATGGCGTAGATGCCGAGTTCATGGGGCTGGAAGAAGCCTTTGATGTCATCGTGCTGGATCTTGGCCTACCGAAAAAACCGGGCATGCAGGTATTGCAGAGCTGGCGTAGCGCCGGTTGTACCACTCCGGTGCTTATTCTCACGGCCCGTGATGCCTGGCACGAACGAGTCGATGGGCTTAAGGCCGGTGCGGATGACTATTTGGGCAAGCCCTTCCATACGGAAGAGTTGCTGGCCCGGCTGGAAGCACTGGTGCGACGCCAGCACGGCCATGCCAGCAGTTTGCTGGAAGTAGCCGGTTTGCAATTGGATTCTGATCGACAAACGGTCCTGGATGCGCAGGGGCAACAGCATCAACTGACAGGAGTTGAGTTCCGTCTGTTGCGATACCTGATGCTTAATCCTGACCGTATCCTGTCGAAAACACAGCTCAGCGAACACGTCTATGAAGAAGATCAGTTGCGTGACAGCAATGTCATAGAGGTTTATATCAATCGCCTGCGCCAGTATCTGGGCAAGAACGTGATCCTGACCCGCCGCGGCCAGGGCTATAGCTTGCCTTCAACCCCCGCTGCGACGCATTAACATGCCGAACTCTCAACGCTCACTTGAGTGGCGGATTCGACGCCAACTGCTGTTCAGCCTGTTGTTAATGTTGTGTGGCTTGATGCTGGTCGTGCATTTTGGTGTTACCCATTTGACCCGATCCTTTGTTGTCAGTCGTTTGGAAACGGATGCCGAAAGCCTGATAGCAGCACTCTCTCGGGAGGCGAATGGGCAGTGGCAGCTGAGCGAAGGCGCCATCATGCAAGCTTATCAGCGCGTTCAGTCAGGACATTATTATCGCCTCAAAGCGGACGAAGTTGATCTGCGCTCAAGGTCGCTGTGGGATCTGGATCCCGAAGTCGAATTGCAGGCACCGGGAGAATCCAGAGTGGCGGAATCCAGTCCCCTGCAGAGTCAGCACTGGCTGGCGCTGGAACAGGGCTTCACGCGCGGGGGTACCCGTTTTACCCTCTGGGTGGCTCAGGATATAGCCGAGCTTAAGCATGATCAGGAACAGCTGGCAGTCTGGTTAATTGTGCTGGTTGGCCTGAGTGTCCCCCTTGTGCTGTTACAGCAACGCCGAGTACTCAAGCGAGGTTTTCAACGGCTGGAACCCTTGCGCCAGGCATTGGCTCGGCAGCAGGCGGGCGAGGATATCGACTTGCCGGCTGATGTGCCCAGGGAAGTGGAGCCGCTGGTAACCAGTATCACGCAACTGCTACATCAATCAGGTCAGCAGATTAGCCGTTCACGCATGGCGCTGGGCAATCTTGCCCATGAACTCAAACGGCCGCTGCAGCAATTGCAGTGGTTGGCAGATCAGCATCCGGACCCTGAGCAGAAGCAGCAATTGATGTTGCTATATGAGGAGCTCTATCAGCGTATTGAGCGTGAGCTGAGGCGAGCACGCATTGCCGGCGCGCCAGGGCCCGGGCGTCACTTCAATCCAAAGGAAGAAATTACGCATCTGGTGCAGCTGCTGCAGCGTATTGGTCGCGATGATATCCGGTTTCAGTCTGAGTTACCCCAGGGCACCATGCCGTTTGACCGTGACGACATGCTGGAATTGCTGGGCAATCTGCTGGATAACGCCTGGCGACACGCCACCCATTGTGTGTCCTTGCAAATCCTGCCGCCGTCGCCCGATATCGATGCCTGGTGCCTGATCATCAGTGATGACGGAGCCGGAGTATCGGAGGAAGCCATGCAGCGCATGTCGCTGCGCGGGGTACGGATAGACGAGCAAAGCGGAGAGGGCAGCGGACTGGGATTGTCGATCTGTTCCGCTATCGTGGAGAGTTATGCTGGCAGCCTGACATTTGGCCATGCGCAGGAAGGCGGCCTTCAGGTCAGCATTCAACTTAGATAATGACAGATCTGTTATCATTTCCTTACACGGTACAGGGATAACGCTAATAAAATGGATACAGTCTGGCTGCTGATAGTGTTAGCTGGCCTAATGGTCGTACTCTTCGATTTTACCAATGGTTTTCATGATGCCTCCAATATGGTGGCATCTGTCATCGCATCACGGGCAATGACACCACTGCAGTCGGTATTGATTGTGGGCGGGTTTACCTTTCTCGGGCCTGTATTGGGTGGCACGGCAGTCGCCAATACCATTGGCAAATTTGTCACCCTTGATGAGCTGCCTGATACGCTTTCGCTTGTGGTCGTGCTATGCGGATTATTTGCAGCAACGGCCTGGAATTTCATCACCTGGTGGCGCGGTATTCCGTCATCGTCTTCTCATGCCTTGGTGGGTGGGCTCTGTGGTGTTGTTGTTGTATCAGCCGGGCCTGATCAGGTGGTTTGGGGGCTGGAAGCACTGACGCGTGGCGAATTCACTGGCGTGACTAAAGTACTGCTGGCACTGATCCTTTCCCCTTTGATGGGCTTCTGGTTGGGCTTTGTATTGCAGCGCGTGATGCTGCTGTTATTGCGCTCCGCCAGCCCTCTGGTGAACCGGGAACTCAGGGGCGCACAATGGCTGACTACCGCCGGCTTGGCATTTTCCCATGGTGCCAATGATGCCCAGAAAAGCATGGGCATATTGACACTTTGTCTGCTGCTGAGTGGCCAGATCGATACCTTTGAAGTGCCGCTATGGGTCATCATGCTCTGCGCATCCGCCATCACGCTGGGCACCGTATTGGGTGGCTGGAAAATTGTCCGTACTCTGGCATTTGCCATCTATAAGATTCGCCCCCTGCATGCGTTGAACTCACAGCTGACCTCCGCCGGAGTGGTCTTTCTGGCCTCCCTGGTGGGCGCACCGGTATCTACGACTCACGTAGTTTCATCCTCCATTATGGGGATAGGCGCTTCGGAACGCCCCCGCGCGGTTCGCTGGACCAAGGCCCGTGAGATCGCACTCACCTGGCTGATTACCATTCCCGGTGCCGCAGTTCTCGCCATGCTGTGCTACGGGCTGGTAAGTCTATTCGGGCTGGGCCAGTAACTGTTCGGCCGACATTGAAGGACACAAGGATATGGCACAAAAAGAAGGTTTTCTGTCGCGGTTGATCGATAGGGTGATTCCCAAGCCGCCCGATTTCTTTACCCTGCTGGCTGAGCAGAGTGCATTGGTGACGGAGACCATCTCCAACCTGCATCAGTACATGCAGCAGCCCAATGAAGCCCTGGCTGAGCTACTGACGGAAGAGGAGCATGCCGCGGACACGTTGAAGATACGCAACTTGCATCAGCTCAACCGTGCCTTCTCAACGCCGATTGACCGTGAAGATATCTACCGCGCGATTGACGGGCTGGACTGGATCATTACCCATTGCAAAAGCACCATCAATGAGATGCTGGATCTGGACGTTAAGCCGGACAAACATATGCAGGCAGTGATGGATGAGATGCTCAAAGGTTGTGAAGCGTTGGAACGTGGATTTCGCCAGCTGGAAACCTATCCGGCCGGGGCAGAGAAGGAGGCCCACTCGGCACGCCATGCACACCGTCGTATCGAGCGGCTGTATCGACACAGTCTTGCCGAGTTGTTTCAGGGTGAGGTCACTGCCGAGATGTTGAAGAAGCGCGAGATCTACCATCACCTGATGGATGGTTCACGGCGTCTGCACTCGGCAGCGAATGTGCTGCACGATATTTTTGTTAAGCTGGTGTGAACCCTTGCGCCAAAGCCTTGGTGATCTCGGCTGCAGGCACTGCTCGGCAGCCGGAAACGTTTTGACCGGCCCAGAGCGGTGTAAAGTCGCCTGACCCTTTGGCTTCAGCGGCAGCTCTCAAAGGCGCGGAGGCTGCGGTGGCAAGCGGGAAGCGGGGAGCGCTTTCATTCATGGGCCCCAGCTCGCGAATCATTCGATTCACTATGCCGCGGGCCGGGCGGCCACTGAACAGATTGGTCAATACCGTGTGGGCTGCTGCATCCGACTGCAACGCTGTACGGTGAACCGCTGAGGTGGTGGCTTCATCACATAAAAGGTAGGCAGTGCCGACCTGCACACCAGCGGCACCCAGAGCCATGGCTGCGGCGACCCCCGCTGCATCGGCAATAGCACCGGCGGCGATCACGGGAACGCTAACGGCATTCACGATCTGGGGCAGCAGTGCCATCGTGCCTGATTGTTGGGTGATATCTTCAGTCAGGAACATGCCACGGTGCCCGCCGGCTTCAAGCCCCTGCGCAATAATGGCATCCACACCCTTAGCTTCCAGCCATAGTGCTTCCTCCAGAGTTGTGGCTGATGACAGCACTTTGGCGCCACTGGCACGTACTTGCTCCAGTAAGGCTGGGTGTGGCAAACCGAAATGGAAGCTCACCACCTCGGGTTTGACGCTTGTAACTACGTCGGCCATCGCCTGGTTGAACGGCTGGCGCCCGGGGCCAGCAGGACCCTTGGGTACGGCAACTTCCAGTTCGCTGTAATAGGGGAGAAAGTTGTCGAGCCAGTTGGCTAATACTTCTTGGTCGGGCTCTGGTTGTGTGTGACTGAAGAAATTCAGGTTGATAGGGCCAGTGCTGCGTTGACGAAAAGCATCTACCGCAGATTCCACACCCTCAGGGGTCAACATGGCACAGGGAAGTGATCCCAGGCCACCTGCTGAAGCAACGGCAGCCGCCAGCTCCCAGCCCTGAACACCGGCCATGGGGGACTGAATCAGGGGAAATTGTGTGTTGATGAGCTGTGTGAGGCTGGCCATTGTTACTCCTTGGAACTACATCCTGTTGCGCCAGCCAGCCTTTCAAGAGTGAAAGGCCTCTGGCGGATAGAAGGAGCAATGCTAAACGCCAATGATCAAAGTGTGAATTATCCATTGGCGCTATTCCTGTAATGAGGGGTATCAGGCAGAGTGCTTGTGTTTAAAGGCTAACCAAGCGACTGTCAGGCTTGACGCTGTCAGCAAGGCTGCACTGAGACCAAAGGCACTTTGATAGCCATGCAGATCAAATACCAGGCCACCAAGGGTTGAGCCCAGTCCGAGCAGCAACAGTGCAGTTGATAGGCCGGTAACACAACGGAGTGCACGAGCACTGTGATAAGGTAGCGATGCAATTATTACCATGAAAGACTCAGGGAAGGGCTATGTCGCTAGAGGCTGACTATCTCGCGTTAAGCAAAGGTGCGCGTATGCACCTGAAATGCAGGGCAGGTGATCGGTTCTATTTTAGAACATCAGGGCAGGTGAAATGGATTATCTGGGGTGTCATTGGGCTTATCTGCTTGCTGAGCTCTTTACTAATGTCTGTGGTGCTGGATGGTGCGGAGCAGATCATATACATGGTGACATCGCTCTGTCTCATCATCGCAGTCACGATCTCATTGGGGATGCGGCGTCATCTGGTATTGGATACCACCAATGGCAAGTTGCTGCGTGAGAAATCCTGGTGGGGCTTGAGGCGATCTATTAAGTCTGCAGACCCTTTGACTAATCAGCGTGCAGTGGTCGCCCCAATCGCAGAGCTTTCACAAGGCTGCTTGCTAGAGATTGCCGATCAAAAATACACCATTGGCACCTTTGATCAGACACGTCAGTTAGCCATCTTCATCAACCGGTATTTTGCAGTGCCGGCGTTTGATCGCGTGACCCGGTGGCCAAATGAAATTGAGCTGCAAGACAAGCAGCACGCGGAGACTGGCAGTTGCGCCTCACCTGCACCACAACAGCCTTTATCCAGTGCAGGTCTGGAAGAACACAAAAGCCCATCAGCAGTGCCTACCCAGGCTCGCTATGTCCCGATTGGTGATCAAAAAGTCTTTCTCAAATTGGCACTGCCTTTTCCGCTGTTTCTGTTGTTGGGTATCCTGCTAAGCCAGCTTGCTAACAGGGGAGGGGTTTGAAATGAGTCGTTGGCAGTCGTCATCCCCCAATGTCAGTAAGCTTGTGTTGACACGGAAGCTATGGATTGTCGCAATCCCGCTCCTGTTTGCATCAATACTGATGGTGTATCTGGGGCTCTCAGCTGAGTTTCCCGTTATCCTTAGCTGGGCACTGGTCTCCACCCTGGCGTTGCACAGCCTATGTGTCCGCCATTACCTGCTTGTAGACAAGAACAAGGGTACATTGACGCGTCATCTGAGCAGTTTATTCCCCATTGCTCGACTGGAGTTGCCGTTGGAGCACATCGCCGGTTTCTGTGTGACTAAAAGCTTTCTGGAGCGGCATGAGTTCAACCTGGTTGTTATGATGAATGACGGCCAGCGCGTCAGCCTGTTGTGCAACAGAGCGTTAAGCGAAATGGAAGAACATGGTCAATACCTTGCACGGTTTTGTCGTCGGCCATTCAAACTTGAAATCAGCCAGTAAATTTACATCTTGCTGAACTTTACGTATTGGTTACTTTGTTGGTTTAAACAAAACAAATATTCCTTTGCGCAAAGGTATTTTTTGTCCAAGGTGTTCAAAATTGCCAAACTGGTCCGGCCACTGACTTTCTGTTCAGAGCCGGCCTGTAAAGTTTGAGTATAAAAGATGTATCTGTCATGGCGCAGGGTTGTACGTAAATCATACAATTTGCAGCTATATTCGGATGCTGGAACGGACTAGAAAATGCATTCAGCTCGAGCCCCCAGAGTATTACTGATAGACGATCAACCTGAAGGACTTGGTCCATTGGTCAGGCTTATGCATAGCCAGGGTTTTCAGGTGTTCCAAAGCAACAGTGCCCGAATAGGGTATCAGCGTGCACATGCAGTAACCCCCGACCTTATTCTTCTGGACCTGTATATGCCGGAAATGGATGGGTTAGCGGTGTTGCGGTTGCTGAGAGAATCACCAGAGACACGCGAGATCCCGGTTATTTTTTTATCATCTACTTCGTCCATTGACGACAGGTTGTCCGGGTTTGAATTAGGGGCGGTGGATTTCGTCAGTAAACCCTATATGCCAGAGGAAGTTGTAGCGCGTGTCAGGGTGCACCTTGGCCGAACGCTCCAGGTCACTGATTCAAAAGGCCTTACAGATACTGATACGAACCTTTGCCAGGATGAAGTGATGTTACAGGCGGCTTTACGTATTCTTGAGAGCCGTTTAAGTGACCCGCCAAGCGTGATGGAACTGGCTCGTTCAGTGGGTACCCATGACAAACGCTTACTGCGAATCTTTCGTGCTCAGCTGGGTACAACCGTCTCAGCGTACATCCGGCAATCACGCATGGAGTTGGCCAGGCGCCTGCTGCGCAATGATTCGATCAGCATTGAAGAAGTTGCGGCCCAGGCAGGCTTCAGAAATGCTGCTAATTTTTCTACTTCATTTCGACGTGAAGAAGGGTTGTCCCCACGACAATATCGTCAGCGTTGTTTGGCTGAATCCTGATACCTTTTGGTGCTCATTTTTTGAGCGCCTTTCTTTCCCGCAAAGCTTTCGTCCTTAATATCAAAAGTAACCTTTTCAAGGGCGCCTAGAATGGCGAATAAAATTTTTTAAATAATTTGCAAACTGCTGTGATCCAAACGGGTAAACCCTTTGTATTAAAGCGCTCAAACAGTTTGCAGACTATCTGGAAAGTGTTAGCCCCCCGGCTCAGGTGAGCTTGTTAAAGGAGATGTTTTGTATGGACGCGGCCCCCAAAAACCGCTTAAAAAATAATCACTGGGCAGCCCTGCTGGTAACAGGTGCATGTTTGGCAGCCAGTGGTCAGGTAAACGCTGAAAATATCACTTCAGTTGTGGCTGAAGCACTGGATTCAAATCCGGAAGTCCGTTTTCAGGCCGATGCTCTGCGTGCACTGAGCGCAGAAACCCGTCAGCAAAAAGGTGGTTATCTGCCAAGTGTTGATTTGGATATGTCCCTGGGACAGGCGCGTCGTGACTTCGACAACCGTGGTACTTTCGATCGAAATTATGCCGAGCTTTCAGTAACACAGATGCTGTTTGACGGCTTCAAGGTCAGTGGCCGTGTTGATGAAGCCGAACATAAACAACTTGAGCAGTATTATCGTCTGCGAGGTGAAGCGGAAGACAAGGCGCTCGAAGTGGCTCAGGTGTATCTTGATGTTGTCCGCTATCGCCAGCTGGTCGAAATGGCTCAGATTAACGTTGATGACCATATTCGTGTTCGCGATCAAGTTCAGGAACGTAACGAACGGGGTGTGGGTAATCGTGCCGACCTGTATCAGGCGGAAGGGCGTCTGGCACTTGCGCGCTCCAATCTCAAAACAGAGATCAGCAATCTTCAAAGTGTTACGGCACGCTTCCAGCGCCTGGTCGGGCGCGCTCCAGAGACGAACATGCAGTCGGTGTATGACCTGAATATCAGCATACCGCAAACACTTGAGCCGGTTCTGGAAAGCGCATTCGCCAACAATCCATCGATCCATGCGGCGTTTGCCAACATTGACGCGGCACGTTCGGCGTTGACCATAGCCAAATCCGACAATTATCCAACGCTGGAATTGGGCTTTAGACAGGGTCTCTACGAAAACAACAACGGTTTTGATAACCGCACCGACCCGGACAGCACGGGTGATGAAAGCCTTGTTGAGCTGCGTCTGCGCTACAACCTCTACCGTGGTGGCAGTGACCGTGCGGCTCAGCGAGCAGCCCATAACCGTATTGGTCAGGCTGAGAGCCTGAGAGATAAAGCCTGTGTTGATCTGCGCCAGACGGCCACAATCGCCTGGGCCGAGCAAGGTAATCTGGAGCAGAAACTGCAGCTACTGGCCGAGCACCGTTCTTCCTCGTTTAACGTTGTTAAAGCCTACCGTCACCAGTACAGCATTGGCCGTCGCTCTTTGCTGGACGTATTGGATGCCGAAAACGAGTCCTTCCAGGCTGAACGTAACTTCATTCAGGCGGAATTTGACCTGCTGCTGAACCGTCTCCAGGTATTGAACAGCATGGGTGAGCTTCTGGATACGCTGGGTATGGCACCCGCTATGGAAGGACTGACTGAAATGGACGTAGTCCAACAGAATCAGGAGCTGCCAGCGCGCTACTGCGCTGCCGTCTCTGAAGCTTTGGTTAGCCTTAACAAGTAAGGCCATCGTGCCAAGTGAGCCCCCGACATGCACGATGATCCTTTGTGTCATTGCCTATTGTGGCTGGCGCATAGCACCGGTGCGTCCCTGACACGGGATGCACTGGTTGAAGGCCTGCCACTCAAAAGCGGTCAACTGACGCCCTCTCTGCTGCCCCGTGCAGCGGAGCGGGCAGGTTTGCTGACGCACCCTGTGCGCCAGGCTTTACCGCGCATCAATTCCAGGCTGTTGCCTTGCATTCTATTGCTGAATGGCAATCGTGCCTGCCTGCTTGAAAGCCTCAACCTTGATGAAGGTGAGGCCGTTGTTCGTGTGCCCGAGCTGGGTCTTGAGCCACAGAGCATGGCGGTGGATGAGCTGGCCGCCGATTTCTCAGGCGTGGTTTTCTACTGTCGCCCTGCATTGAAATTGACAGAAACGTCTGCCGAGAAGGCCGCCAGCGCCGACAATGGGCACTGGTTCTGGTCGGCTATTCGCCGTAATCGTCGTATCTATCGCGACGTTATTCTGGCATCTCTTTGTGTAAACCTTTTTGCCCTGGCCATGCCGCTTTTCGTCATGAATGTGTATGACCGGGTGGTGCCCAACCAGAGCACAGAAACACTCTGGGTACTGGCGGCTGGTGCCGCGATAGTCATCTTCTCTGACCTGGTTCTACGCATGTTGCGCACATGGTTTGTGGAGCTGGCAGCCGGGCGAGCAGATGCGCGCCTGTCAGCGCGTATCATGGAGCGTGTGCTTGGCATGCGACTTGAGCACTGGCCCGCCTCGGCAGGAGCCGTTGCCGGCAACATCCAGAGTTTTGACAGTGTCAGGGCGTTTTGTGGGTCTGCCGTGGTTACAGCTTTGGTGGATCTGCCGTTCTTTCTGTTATTCCTGCTTATCATACTGCTGATTGATCCGCTGATGTCGATCCCGGTTGCAGTCGGTGCTGGTGCCTTGTTGGTCTATGCACTGTCTGTGCAACAAAGAATGCATCGTTTGGCGGAAGTGTCAGGGCAGGCATCATCACAGCGCTCAGCGGGTCTGATCGAAAGCTTGAACTGCCTGCCGGTGCTGAAAAGTTTTAATGCAACCGGTCGTATGCAGCGGCAATGGGAGCAGGCAACACGCTTTCTCGCCGGTTGCAGCAGCCGCCAGCGCCTGTTGGGAGCATCAGTGACCACTGGAGCTGCCTGGGTGCAGCAAACCGTTGCAGTCTGCATGATCATCATCGGTGTGTATCTGGTGATCGATGGTCAAATGACTCAGGGCGCGCTGATCGCAGCCTACATGCTGAGTTCCCGTGCCATGGCACCCGTGTCCCAGACGGCAGCTCTTCTCACGCAATATCATCAGGCTGCTGCATCGCTTAATACTCTCGAAGAAATGATGGCCGTTCCCCAGGACCGTGAAAACGAGAAACAGTATGTCAGCCGCGAAAATATACGCGGAGATATCGAATTCAATAAGGTCAGTTTCACCTATCCGGGTGCCGATCGCCCGGCTTTAAAACAGGTATCTCTGCGCATATCTGCAGGTGAAAAGGTGGCCATTTTGGGCGCTGCCGGCTCCGGCAAAAGTACCTTGGAGAAAATGATAGCCGGCCTGTATCGACCCACTGAAGGCGATATATATATCGATGGTGTACATCAGCAGCAGCTGGACCCTGCTGAGTTACGCCGTCATCTGGGCTACTTGCCGCAGGATGTACAGCTCATCAACGGAAGCATCTTCGACAATGTAACCCTGGGAGATGACCTGGCAGAGCCGAAACGCCTTCAGCGTGCTTTGAAAACATCGGGTCTGGAATCAGTTATTGGACGCCATGCTGACGGATGGTCCATGCAAGTAGGGGAGAACGGGCGTGCCCTGTCCGGCGGGCAACGCCAGACCGTGGCACTGGCCCGGGCGCTTGTGACTGAGGCCCCCGTCCTGTTACTGGATGAGCCTGCCAGCGCGTTGGACAGCATGATGGAGCAGCACATCTGCTCAAGTCTGAAAGCCTACTGTAAGCCGCGCACTTTGCTGCTAATCACGCACAGAACCAGCTTGCTGACACTCGTCGACCGTCTGATCGTCATGGATAAGGGCGAGATCATTGCGGATGGCCCCAAGCAGCAGGTGCTTGAAGCGCTCAACAAGGGTCAGTTGAGGCGTGCCGCATGAGTAAAAACAACAAAACCGTCGAACAGGGTGGCTTTGAAGCATTGGGTCGCCTTGCTGCACCGGGAACCGGTACCGGGCGACTGGCGCAAGGCCTGATGAACCCTCTACTGAGTCGCGTCGAATCCGAAGGCGTTGACTGGACGCAGGATGCCGAGTTCAGCCTGGTAGAGGCTCGTGAGCCGGGGGCACGTGGACTGATTTACGTCATCCTGGTCATTTTTACACTGCTTTTGGTTTGGGCAGGGCTGGCGCCCATTGATGAAGTGACCCGTGGTGAAGGCAAGGTAATCCCGGCCAGCCAGTTACAGATCATCCAGTCCACGGACGGCGGTGTGGTACGCGAGCTGTTCGTAGCAGAGGGTGAACAGGTGAAAGCGGGGGATCTGCTGGCACGGATAGACCCGACCCGTTTCATATCAAGTTTTCAGGAAACTGAAGTTCGTATTTTTGCCCTGCAAGCAAAGGTAAAACGCCTTGCAGCGCTGCTTAATGATGAAACCTGGCAGCCCGATGAGATGGCATCGCTAAGTCCGGAGCAACGGGCGGTATTGCAGCGAGAGCATGCATTTTTCCGCGAAAGCCGGGATGAATATGACCAAAAGCTGGCAATTGCCCGCGAGCAGCTGAGTCAGCAGCAACGTGCTCTGGACGAGGTTCAGGCAAAAGTCAGAGCAGCACGCCAGGCTGTTCGTCTGTCTTCGCAAGAGCTCAGGGTCACGCGCCCCTTGCTGGCATCCGGTGCTGTGTCGAAAGTTGAACTGCTGCGCCTTGAACGAGATCTGGCAGCAGCTTCTGGTGAGTTGCAGCGTGCGCAAGCCGATGTTGAGCGACAAAAGGCTGCCATTGAAGAATCAGAAGCGCGTATCGCTGAGGTGGGGCACACCGCCCGCAACCGTTGGCGCACAGAGCTGAGTGACGCTTCAGCGGAATTGAATGGTTTGAAAGAAGGCGCAGTAGCCCTGGCTGACCGGGTCAAGTCAGCTGAACTGCGATCACCCGTCAGCGGAACAGTGCAGCGAGTGCTCTACAGCACTGAAGGTGCCGTTGTAGGGCCTGGTGATGCAGTTGTTGAAATCGTCCCGGCGGATGACCGCTTGCTGGTGGAAGCGAAAATTGCCCCTCGTGACATAGCTTTTCTGCGGCCGGGCTTGCCGGCCATGATCAAACTGCATGCTTATGATTTCTCTGTCTACGGTGGCATTGAAGCCGAAGTGCAGCATATCAGTGCGGACACGATCACGGATAAACGTGACAACACCTATTACCTGGTGCGCGCAATCACCCACGAAAAAGCGCTTTCTGAGGCGCTGGAGGTCATGCCGGGCATGACCGCCCAACTCGACATCATAACCGGGGAGCGCACGGTGCTCTCCTACCTGCTTAAACCCATTTTACGTGCCAAAGACAATGCTATGGGCGAACGCTGACCGGATGGAACCGGAACAGCTCCCAAGACAGCATACAAAACAGTAAAGAGGCGGATATGAATACTGTAGCGACTGTGATCTCTGTAAATGGTCAGGCATGGGTGCAAAATGCATCCGGTGAACGGCGTTTGCTGGCATCAGGTGACCAGATGCAGCCGGGTGAATCCCTTATCACCACGGAGACAACCCGAATAGTAATGGACTTTGGTGGTGAGCGTCCTTTGGCATTTGTAGGTGCAGAACCGGGTACTGAAGCGGCTGCCGAAGATGCCGATATTCCGGTTATTACGTTGCCAGCCACGCCTGACAACGCAGAAGAAGCTCGTTCGGAAGACAGTGACCGCAGCTCCGCTGTTGCCGATGGGCACAGGTTTTTGCAGCTGGTTCGCGTATCTGAAATTGTAGAAACCGATGGCATTACACCACTGACAGTGGCTGCCATCAGGGAAGTGCTTGACCCCCTGGCAATGACCTGGCCAGACAATGATGAAGATCTGGAGCCGGAACGTGAAAATGCCAGTTCTGGATTGGAAGAAGTGTTGATGAATCCAACGCAACCCGAGCCCGAGCCAGAACCAGAACCTGAGCCAGAACCTGAGCCTGAGCCCGAACCTGAGCCCGAACCTGAGCCGGAACCCGAACCCGAACCTGAGCCGGAACCTGAGCCGGAACCTGAGCCGGAACCCGAGCCAGAACCGGAACCTGAGCCTGAGCCTGAGCCTGAGCCGGAACCCAACCCTGAACCCGAACCGGAGCTACCCACGCCACCGGATCGTGTAGATGTGGACAGCGAGCCTGTTTCTGTCACCTTGGACCTCGGGAAGCTGTTCAGTAATCTGGACGGTGAGATTACGTTCGAGATTTCAGGTCTGCCGGACGGACTTACATTCGATAGCCTTACCGGCAAAATCGAAGGTTTGCTGACGGCCCCTGCGAGCCAGGGCGGTAATGATGGTGTGTATACCATCAAGCTGACGGGCACCGGTCAAGGCGGTGAAACACATACGCAAACTTTCAAGTGGACCATCACCAATCCGGCGCCGGAAGCCGTCAATGACACGAACAGCACCGATGAAAATACGGTACTCAATGTCGATGACGCCGAAGGCATTCTGTCCAATGACAGCGACCCGGACGGTGATGAACTGCATGTGGCAACTATCCAGACCCCGGATCAGACCAACGAAACCCCGGTCGTCGATGCCGGTGTAACTGTACCTGGCGATAACGGCGGTACCTTCACGGTCTACCCCAACGGCAGTTACGACTTTGACCCTAACGGCGAGTTCAGTGGACTTAATCCCGGTGATGAGGCAACCACCAGTATCACCTACACCATCAGTGATAGCGAAGGCGGCACGGATACCGCGACGCTTACTGTTACTGTCACCGGATTGAGTGGTGGTGCGCCCAGTCTGGGCATCAATAATGAAAACGGTGCTGAAGCGGGTGATCACAGCATAGCTGAAAATGCGGATCAGCCTGTGACCGGTACGTTTACAGTCACAACCCCTGATGGGCTGAAACATATTACGGTTGGCGGCAGCACGGTAACGGCTGATCAGATGGAAAATCTGAGTACCTCGCCTGTCATTATTCCCGGCATTGAGGGGCTTTTGAAGTTAACCGGTTTCGACCCTGAAACCGGTGACGTGACCTATGAGTATCAGCAAAACGGTTCTAACAAAGACCATAGTAGCGGTGATGGAAGTATCACCGATATCTTCACTCTAATGGTTACAGATCAGCTGGATAACACCACCACACCGCAGGATCTGACGATTCTGATCACTGATACACAACCGGTGGCCAAGGCTGACCGCAATGCGGTGACGGAAGGGGATGTCGATGCTGCCACCGGCAATGTCTTTGACGGCAGCGGCGCCTCGACCGGCGACGTGGCCGATGTTCCGGGTGCAGATGCAACCACGCTAACTGGCGTTATGGCCGGTACACCAACCACGAATCACGTCAGTGACGGCAATCTGGCAACCGAAATTACGGGTCAGTACGGAACGCTGGTTCTCAACAGCACTGGTACCTACACCTATGAACTGGATAACACCAATCTGGTGGTGAACGGCCTGAAAGATGATGAAACGCTGGAAGATGTTTTCAGCTACACCCTTACCGACAGCGATGGTGATCAGTCAACAACCACGCTGACGATTGTGATTGACGGTGTAACGGATGGCGCACCGACCATTACACCCCGAGACCACAACGGTGGTGAAGACTCAAATGATCTGACCACCTACGGCCAGGCCACCGTGTATGAGCGTGGGCTGGTCGAGAGCGATGATTCGGATAAAACGAACGGTGCGATTGATGTCGAAGCCAGCGACGGCATCAAAAGTGTCAGTGTGGGTGGGCAGCCGATTGCGCTTTCAACCTTGCAGGGGCTGGACCCGGTCGACAGTGACACGCATATCAGTATTACGACTGACTATGGCACGCTAACGCTCACCGGTTTCACTGAAACAGACCACTACAACGGTATTCCGAC
Organism: Marinobacterium stanieri; assembly: GCF_900155945.1. Taxonomy (GTDB): domain Bacteria; phylum Pseudomonadota; class Gammaproteobacteria; order Pseudomonadales; family Balneatricaceae; genus Marinobacterium; species Marinobacterium stanieri. The sequence goes on along the minus strand of NZ_FTMN01000003.1, from coordinate 302,199 downwards.
TGCGGGCACGCTCGCCTATGACTATGTGCTGACCACTGAGTACAGCAACACGGCACCGGCCGAAGGCGAAAATGGTTTCGATCAGATCAGCCTTCAAGTGACTGACGTGGGTGATGTGACTGACACTGGCACGCTGAATGTCAATATCATCGATGATGTCCCCACTGCGAATGCCGACATAGGTGAGCTTACGGAAGATACTCCAAGCCTCACCAATAACGTCTTCACCAACGATCGTATCGGTGGCGACGGTCCTGACAGTCCGGGGCCGGTTACGGGGGTGAAGCCCGGTTCGGATACTGTGACCGATGCCAGTGGCAATGTCGGCAGCAGCGTAGCGGGCGAGTATGGCCAGATCACTCTCGATGCGAACGGCGCATACACCTATGAACTGGATAACACGCTGCCGGTCGTACAGAACCTGAGTGAGGGTGAAACCCTGACGGAAACTTTCGTATATACCATCACGGATGATGATGGTGATACCAGCACGACCACCCTTACCTTGACCATCAATGGTGAGGCCGATGTTCCGACCATTACACCCGTTGATGGCAATGAAGGTGATGCCAATGCGGCAGGCCAGGCAACTGTATATGAGTCCTCTCTGGATAATGTGGGAACAGATGCAGCCAATACACTGGACAGTACAACAGGTGAAATCACGGTAGATTCAAAACACGGGCTGGAGAAAGTCATTATCGGTGGCACTGAAATCGCTGAATCGGCACTGCTTAATGTGAGTGAAAGCGCCCCCGTTACGATTGATACACCCTACGGCACGCTGACCATTACCGCTTACACCCCCACCCATACAGACAAGGATAGCAGCGGCAATCTGCTCGATGGCAGTGGCGTCATCAGCTACACCTATGCGCTCAAGGACAGCACTCAGGATCATACACAGCCTGATAACGATGAAACCCTGACGGACAGCATTGCGTTGACGGTGGTCGACCGTGACCCGGATACAGCCGATGGCACCGGAACTCTGGATATCACCATTGTAGATGACCAGCCGGTGATTGCAGCCGGCACAGCTGACCCGACACTAACCGTCGATGAAAGCGACTTCACTACAAACGCGAGTGCAGACTTCTCGGGGCTGTTTGGTGAGATCAACTACGGTGCGGATGGCCAGGCTGATGCCAATGCCAGCAGTTATAAACTGGCCATCAATAATCCTGATTCAGGTCTGGTGGATACGGCCACCGGGCAGACCGTGGTACTTAGCCAGACGCCGGACGGTGTGGTTGAAGGTAAGAATGAAAGTGGCGAGCTGGTATTCACTGTCAGCCTTGAGACTGATGGCAGGATTACGCTTAATCAGTCGCGAGCCGTTAGCCATGCTGATACAACTAACCCTGATGACCAAGTCACACTGACCAATGATGCCCTTAGCCTGGATCTGATTGCGGTCGACAATGACGGTGATGAAATACCGCTGTCACAAAACATCGGTGATCGTCTGATCTTCAAAGACGATGGTCCCGAAATTACCGTGGGTACACCGGCCTTCACTCCGGGTCCTCTGCAGACCCTGGACGCACAAACGGCAAGTGGTAGTACCTCCACGGCTGTGGTTGATTACACAGACGCTTTCAATGTTGCCAGTAAGGATGCAGGCAGCGATGGCGAGCAATCTGAGGTCTGGACGTATGCCTTGAGCTTGGCGGAAGGTGCCAGTACGTCTCTTACCAGTGGCGGCGATGCTATCACCCTGAGCCTTGAAAATGGCGTAGTGCTGGGTAAAACCGGTGATGGCAGTGAAGTCTTCCGTGTCAGCGTTGGTGGCGATGGCAAGGTCACTCTGACCCAGTCGGAGCCAATTGATCATCCGACAATGGATGATGTTACTGAAATTGCTTCCCTGGAAGCGGACCTGATCTCACTTACCGGTACTGCTACTCTCACGGATGCTGATGGCGATACAGCCGAAGACAGCCAAAGCATTAACCTGGGTAGCATCCAGTTCCAGGATGACGGCCCCAGCATCGGTACGCCTGGTTCTTCAACCGTGAGCGAAGCGAACCTGGAGACAGGCAGTGCCCCCAACGAGGCAGCACTGACCCAAACCGGTACTCTCAGTGTCAATACAGGTGGTGATGATGAAGCCGCGCTGTTTGATACAACCTTCGCAGCGGATCAAGCTTCACTCGATGGGTTAAGCCTTACATCTGGTGGCACACCTGTGGTCTGGTCATTGGATACAGCTGGTCACGTGCTCACAGCAACGGCAGGTGATGGTGGCCCCGTTGTCTTCACTGCTAGGATCAAGGATCCGGCGTCTGCCAGCGCAAGCTATGAGTTTGTGCTTCACGCTCCACTGGATAACCCGACTAGTGGTGAGGCAATTACCTTGCCATTTGATTTTGTCGTGGCGGATGCTGACCTGGATACGGCTGCTAACACGTTCGAAATTACGGTAGTGGACGACAACCCGGACCCGGATGTTTCGCAGAACAAGGTTGTTGACGAAGATTCAGGCGAGGGTGACCCAGAGAACACCTTCACGACCAATGCCGATGCCACTGGCAATAACACCAGTATTGATGGCGGCACACCGGATGCCGATGGCTGGGTGGAAACGCCTCATGGCAAGGCGAAGGTCAATGAAAACGGCACGATCAGTTACGAACCCAATCCCAACTTCAGTGGCGATGATATTTTCACCTATACCACTGTCACAGATAACGACACTAAAACGTACACGGTCGAGGTAAAGGTTAACCCGATTTCAGACGTTCCGGGTGTAACCAGCGATACTGCAAATGTCATCACTGATGAGGATGTGGCTGTTGCCGTAGGTTTGAATACCCCGACCATTACAGACCCGGTTCAGGAAACGGGTGCAGGTGATGCTGACTATCCCGAACGCCTGGGTGCTATCAGCCTTGAAGGAGTTCCTGCTGGCGTAAAAATACTGGACGGTGCCAATGCTGACACAGAGCTGTTCACCACAACGGGTGAACCGGTAACCGTACTGATTCAGGAATACCTGGATGGAAGCAACCATCTCAATGGTTTGAGTGCCTCAGACGTCGACCTTGTGCTGACACAGGCCCAGTACGACGCATTAAAAGTGTTGCCCCCAGCACATGATGCTGACAACTTTATAGTTACTGCCAGCGTAGATTCACATGAAGTGGATGTGAATGGAAACCAGCTCTCTGGTGTTCCATCGGCTAACAACACAACCAGTGTCAATGTTGAAGTAATAGCCATTACCGACCCGGTAGTGCTTGCAATTAATGGCTCCGATGAAGGGTCATATACCGCAACATTGGATGAAGATACTCCGCTTGATCTTACGGCTCTATTGAGCGCCAACTTCAATGATATTGACGGTAGCGAAGGCCGTGAATTGGTGATCGAAGGACTGCCAGTAGGTAGCGTCGTCAGTGTAGGTGGAAGCAGCACGACAATCGATACGAGTGGGGCGATCAACATTCCGGCACCTGGGCTGAGTGAAAGCACCGATAGCTTCCCATCCATCACGATTACACCGCCGAAAGATTTCAGTGGTGATATCAACGACATCAGTGTCACCCTCAAAGCAGTGGATACCGATGCCGATACGGACCTGGACAGCCATGGCGGCAAGCCGGGCGAAGAAACCAGTACCGTCACCTTGAACATGCACGTGAACCCGGTCGCGGGTGATATCAATACCTCCAGCAACCAGGAAACGCCGGAAGATACGGCGGTGGCTTTCCTCTCGGGTGTTCAGGTAACCGATACCGGCGCAGATGGAACTGAAATCATCACCGAAGTGAGTTTTAAGGTTCCATCCGATGCCAACGGCAGCTGGGCCTTTGATAAAGCCGCGTCCGGCGAAGGCAGTGATTGGAAAATCACTAATGCAGGTGATAGTCACATAATCAGTGCGCTCAATGGTTACAATCTGGCAGAGATTCTCTCTGACTTTACCCTGACGCCACCAGCACACAGCAGTTTGGATGCCAGTGTTGACGTATCCGTAACCTCTGCAGATAGCCAAACGGTCAATGGCAGCACGGTCACCAGTTCCCCCGTGACGACTAATCACACAGTGGCCATCACGGTTACGCCGGTGGCTGAAACCTTTGATTCCAGCCATCAGCCGACAGATACGGATAGCAACGGTACTGATGATATCGGTATGTCGCCAAACCATGAGTACCAGACCGAAGGCCAGGAAGATCAGTGGTTTGCGCTGGGCACTGAAAATGCGTTCAACCTGAAGGACGATTGGACGGTAGAAGACGACGAGCAGCTGTTCGCTGCCTTGACGCCGGAGCTAACGGCAACCAATGGTACTCAAACCGACCCGATTGGCTCCCAGTTCCGTTATTCCACTAATGGGGATACAACCGAAGAGGGCGGCGCATGGATCACCCAAACCTTTGGTGGCGATGCGGTGCGTATCCCGGTCGAGTATCTGGATACCCTGGAGTTCAAGGGTGCGGAAAACTTCTCCGGCCAGTTCAAGATCAACGTTCAGGCGCTAACCATCGACACGGATGATGATGGTGGTGAGTCGGTTGAGGCCATTAGTGGCCTTTCAGAACTCACAAATGTGCTGATTAAGCCGGTGGCGGATGCGGTAACGACTACGGTAACGGCTCGTGTTAACGGTGATGAAGACGCTCAGGTGCCGCTGTCGATTCGTCCAAGCAGCTCAGATCCGTCGGAAACCTACAAGGTTACCATTGACGAAATTCCCAACGGGGCCGTACTCAAATATGGCGCTGATGAAATTTCTGATACGAGCTTTGGTGGCTATACAGTCACTGATAACGGCAATGGGACCTGGAAGCTGATAATTGAAGACTTTGATCCGGCAACAGGCAGCACTGGCATGGCCATCACTGCGCCAGAACACTCGAATGAGCCGTTCACCCTTAAAGTCGGAACAGTTGCTGTCGATAGTCTGACGGTCGACGGTAACCTGTATGAGAATGAGTCAGCGTCGTTTGATCTCACCATAAACGTGACCCCCAAGGGTGTCGCGGACCCGGCAAGCGTTGACCTGAAGTCACTGGATGCCCAGGGCTTTGTAGAAGAATCGGTCGATTTTGCTGGCGGAGTGATGCTCAGCTACTTGTTCAACAGCATGCCGGCATTGATCGATACTGATGGCTCTGAAACCCTGAGTTTCAAGCTAAAAGGGCTACCTGAAGGGTTTGGTGTGGAAGGTGCAACCTCGCTGGGTAACGGTGAATGGGTCATCACTCCGGGCGACTGGGACAACATCAAAGTTACGACGCCGAAAAACTTTGGTGGTGATTCAGGTACATTTGTCTTGTCGACCATTACGACCGAGAACGATGGTGACTCACGCACCGATGATCACGACCTGCAGATCAGAATTGAGCCTTCCCCGGAAGCCACCATGAATCTGAGTAGCAGTGCCGGCGAAGATACGCCCGCATTGCTTGATTTTGGTGTGCAGCAGCAAAACGGGGAAACGGGTGAAAGCATTACCGCTGTCTGGATTAAGCAGGCCGACGTGGACGGTGCTGCTGGCTTTAGCCTTACCGTTGGCGCAACAGGCGATCAGCTGGATGGAACAGCGGAGGGCGTCACCCTGGAAGATGGCTGGTACAAGCTCGATGAAGCGGCCATGGGTAACATTTACCTGAAAGGTGATGCCAACTGGCACGGCTCTGGCAGTTTCGGTGTTCAGTATGAGGTAACTGATCAGGGCAATAATGCAGGTGCAGGTTTAACAACCAGTCTCTCTGGTGAGCAAACCTACCACGTCAGTGTTAATCCTGTAACTGATCAGCCAGATCTGACACTGGTCAGCAGTAATGCCATCAGCATGACGGAGCCCGGCATTACGACGATTGAGATGAATGTCGCAAACCAGGGCGTTAATGGTGGCGATTATGATGGCAGCGAACAGCTGACGCGTATTCTGCTGGATGGTGTTCCAGAGGGTGTTACTGTTCAAGGTGCCGATTTTATCGGCGGTAGTCAGTGGCTGTTCGTTACGGACGATAGCTTCAATGCGGCTTTGGAAAAAAACATTAGCCTCGACGTGCACTATGAAGCCGATGATCTGACCGACCATCCGATCAGCATCACAGTTACCACGGAAGATGCCGCAAACGGTCAGTTGCTGACCGACAGCATCAGTGTGAACCTGACAACCAACTTTGAGGATGGCCCCGGCAGTGCGCCGCCGGCCGTGATTGTGGATTGGTCACAAGCAGAGTTCGCTCCAACCGAAGATGCCGCATTTACAGTCAGTGATGCCTTCAATGGTGAGATTGAAAGTGGCGTAACGGGTAATGGTTTCAACATCACATTGTCCAATGTCCCTGAAGGCACCCAAATCAGTGGTATGACTGAAACGGTGATCAACGGCGAAACTGTTTGGACGGCCTCGGGTATGGGGGGGAATGCCGAGCTGCAAACCCTGATGCAAAACATCAGCATCACACCGCCAGCTGATTGGAACATCAATAAAGGCACGTTTGATTTTGACGCCAAGCTGACAACCTATGTGCCCAGCGGGTTGCGAAATGAAGCGACGATAGTGGATGGTGCCCGCTTTGCCGTGCAACCGGTAAGCGATACCCCTGAAATATCTATCAGTGCGCCTGCTGTCGATGAAGGCAGCGACCTGACGTTCACCGTTGATCTGGCAAACAGTGCAGATGCACCGGACTGGTCACTGGTGGATGGAAAACTCTATCTACAGCTGGATGACTCGGATATTGATGGAACAGGTGTGCTTAAGCAGGGTGTAACGGAACTTGCCCAGACCTCAGTGAGCGGCATCAATGGTGTCCCGGATGGTAGTTACTATGTAATTGAAGGGGTAGACCCGGCCAGCTCTGTTGTTCTGACATATACACCGTCCAGCACTCACAGTGATGGCTCCGTGAGCCTCTCGGCCTGGGCACAGGGAACCGAGGCAGGTTCAGACCGGGTTGTCACGGGATCGAGTGCTGAAACAGGTGTGATCCAGCCCGTAAACAGTGGCTATGACTTCAGTGTGGCGCCTGCGAGTGGTCTGGAGAATGGCAGTCAGCAAGCCGAAGCAGACAAGTCCAACGTCATTCAGCTGAACATTACCGATAATGGCTTGAATGACACCGATGGTTCTGAATCGATCGGGACTGTCCTGCTGAGGGATATTCCCAATGGCTTCCTGGTGTTTGTTGGCGATAGCGCAGAGGATGCATCCCTGGCGGAATTGTCCAACAACGCCGGCGGCGACGGTACAGACAATACCTGGCTGCTGGGTCAGGGTGATATCCCGGCTTATGTGGGCGTCATGCCGCCTCAATTCTGGAGTGGCACGCTGAATGATTTGAAGCTGCAAATCACCTCAGGTGAAACTTCTCTGGCGTCAGAAGGGATTAGTGAAGAGCTGTTCGACCTTGTGGTTGAACCGGTCGCTGATGGCCTTAACTCCCTCTCTCCAACACCGAGTTTTGGTACTGAGGGTGACATCATTCAGCTCAACCTCAACCATGAACTGGCTGATCCTGAAGCAGTTGGCCCGGAAACAGGTGATTTTCAGGATGAGTCCAGCGAGACTCTGACGCTGGAATTCTCGGGAATGGGTGAGCATGCCGCTTTCTATCTCGATGGCGTATTCATCAGCGGTACTTCACAGGTCGTTGATAATGGTGGTGGTAACTACACTCTCAATGGCCTGACGCCTGAAGAAGCTGAACGGCTTGGCTTTATGCAGGCTGCGGGTGATCTGGATAATGTCCAGGTAAGAGCCCGTACCGAAGAAAGCGGCGGTGGCGAACCATCTGCCTGGACGGAATTCAAGCCCATCGATACCAGCAGTGTGACAGAGCAGTTCGGCACATCTGGTAACGATGAATTGCTTTGGACTGGGCAGGCCATTGATGGCTTTGGCGGTGAGGATGTGGTCCAACTGCGCTTTGATGAAGAGCTTACTGGCTCTGAGTTGGGCGCGTCTTTGGCCAATATCGAGTCACTGGACATGACCGGCATGGGGAGTAATGCAATTACGAGCCTGAGCGCTCAAGATGTGCTGGATATGACCGATAGCCGCAATTCACTGAAGATCAGTGGTGAGGACGCTGACTCGGTGAATCTGGATAGCGACTCTGGCTGGGCTGCTGGTAGCAGCAGTGGCGGTTACACCAGCTATTCGGCCACTCTGGCAGGCGGTGAAACCGTAACACTGGAGGTTCAAAACACCCTGGTGGAATAACGGTGTGGCCGGAAGGGCTTTCAGTCACTTCCTGCTTCGTTGTTGCCCTTGGTCAGCTGTTGGATCAGATCCAGCAGCTGATCACTACCCGCAGGTCGCAGCAACTCGGCTGCAAAGGATAGCTGGCTTCCGGGCTGTGCCGGCCGAGAGGTATAGAGCGCAACTGGAGTCGATGCAGGTAGTGTCGTCGTTCCCTTGAGGAAGTCCCAGGCGCTGCCATCGTGCAGGTCCATCTCCGTTATGACGAGGTCGACAACCGACTCTGCCAATACCTGGCGAGATTCATCAATGCCTTCACATGCCAATACATCCATTCCGTAGCCAAGCAGTAACTCTTCCAGCATCTCTCTGCTGATCGGGTCAGGGTCGACCAGTAAAACACGCCGCTCTGCTGCACTTGATTCAAGCACGTGCCGCTCGATGTAGGCATCGGGTGTATCTGCAGGTAAGGGCAACTCCAGGTCGAAATGAAAGTCGGACCCTCCACCTGCATTCGAATGATATTGAAGGTGGCTACCCATCTGGCGCAGCAGATCCGTCACAATCATCAAACCCAGGCCGGCACCACTGTTGGCGTGCTTACCCTGTTTTTGCCTGTCCTGCATTCCGGGACCATTGTCTGATACCCGGAAGTGCAAACGGCAGTGACCTTCCCTCGAATCTGGCCTCTCAACACTCAGGGTGATTAAACCATGCTGAGTAAACTTGGCAGCATTACTGAGCAGGTTGATCAGAACGCGTTGTAATTGAACAAAATCTGCTTCAATGATGGCAGGAAGGTTGGGCGCAAGGTTGAGCGTAAAGCGATTGCCATAGCTATCAGCCAGGGACTCTGCCTGCTCACCGATTTCCATCAGGTAGCGGTAGGTATAGCCGGGTTCGGGGTGGCTTTGATTCTCACGCTCCTGGTCTTGTGAGTATTCAAGCAATTGATCCACCAATGACAGCTGGTAGCGCACGCTTTGCTCAATGGTGTTTGCCTGTTGCAGTGAATCACCGCGGGCAAGGTAACGCGCTTCGTTCAGAATGTGCTGCAACGGTGCGCGCAGATCGTGCGTAATACGTGCCAGCAGGTGCCGTTGACTATCCGAAGCTCTGTGCTCATTGCCACTTTGCGACAAGGCTTTTCGAAGTTGATACTCATTGGCAATGGTCTTGAGGACTCGGTGATAAACATAGCCCAGCAGAAGTGTGATGATGGCAGAACCAAGGATTTTGAATACAAGCAGCCAGTTGAAGGAGGGGCGGTATGCAAGTTGCAGTAACCACTCGTGGTTCGGCAGTTTAATAATGTGTTCCACGTTTTGCTTCGGCAGTTTTTCGGTATTGCCAAGAATAAGCGGTTTGTCTGCACCCGAGCGCAACATAAAGAGCAGGTTGCTGCTCCTGTACTGCAGCAACATGGACTCGATCAGCTCCGGGAACTCATACACAATCGACACAAAGCCCCAAAAACGGCCTGATTCATATAGAGGCAAACGGGCTATCACAGCCTGACCACCCTGAATCAGGTTATATGGGCCGGTTACAGTCATCTTGCCAGTCTTCCGAGCCAGCAGCGCGTCTCGAATCCGCTCAGGATCGGCAAACATGTCATGGCCAAGTGCCTTAATGTTTGGCTCCAGGGGTTCTATTTGTTGCACTACTCCCCGGGGCAAAATGGCGACATTCAAAATATTGGGATGGCTGGCGCGCATCTTTCGCACAACCCTGTCGAGTCCTTCAATAGGTCCCTGGCTTTGCAGCGCAAGCTCACCAATGCCATAGAGAGACAGCGTTGAACTATGGATGCTGATCGAAAGGTTATCTGCCAGTGACTGGGCGACTTCATCGAGCTCTTCCAGCTGTTCCCTGTCGCGTGCGCATTCGCTCAGGTAAACCCAGCAGCCAAGCAGGAGTACGGTCACCAGGAGCAATAGCCTGAAATAGAGCCTGTGTCTTTGGTGAATGTCCATTTCTACCTTGTGAATCCTGTCGCTTAAAACTGAGTTTTGCATGCTGCAATATACCAGAGAGCGGGGACATATTACTTGTAGCTGCGACATGTGACATCGGGCAGAAGAGAGAAATAGCCTCCTTTATGATCACAATATTGTACCTTAAGTGATTTAATGCCTATTATTCTGATCATGACGAAGATAATTCCGTATGAATCCGAGCATGCGCTGCAAAAGCTGGGGCAGCGCCTTGTTCATGCTCGCCAGCGCAGCCATTGGCGTCAGTCCGATGTGGCTGATCGAACGGGGCTCTCGCGTGGCACCATCCAAAAAATGGAAAACGGAGAGCCTGGCGTAGCGATGGGCAACTACATGATCCTGCTGGCGCTTTATGGTGCGGCGTCGGATCTTGATGGTGTATGTACAGAAGTATCTGCACGTGACGACCCTGAGTCTGAGCAAGCACGTCTGCGTGTGCGCAATACCCATGAGTTGGATAATGACTTCTGAGATGAAGGGTCATACCAGACGGAGTTACTTCAATGGATGAGGTGAAAGAAGGTTGGGTTTTTGTTGATATGCCGGGAGAGGCATCACCGGTGCTCGCGGCCCGATTGGTAATCGATGGCGGCGTTGGTCGGTTTGTGTACGGCAAAACCTATTTGGCAAGGAGTGATGCTTTCCCACTGGATCCAATTAATCTGCCTTTGAGCACATCGACCCAGACCATCAATGGCAATGATGGTGTGCCCGCCGTCTTGCTGGATGCAGGCCCCGATAACTGGGGCAAGCGGCTGATGCGGGTGCTTCACTCACGCCAGCCCGCCAACAAACTGGAAGAACTGCTCGCGACCAGGGGGACAGGCGTTGGTGCGATAAGAGTTTCCATGTCGCGCAGCAAGCCCAAACCCGCTCAGGGCTTTCAGCCGCTCAGTGAGCTTGAGAACATAGGCGAGAGTGTCCAGCGCGTGTTGGACAGCAATGAGGTCATACCTGAGGAAGTTCTTCGCCAACTGGAACCTGGCTCTTCAATGGGGGGGGCGCGGCCCAAAAGTGTGGTGCAGGATGACGACGGCGTTGTCTGGATCGCAAAATTTACCCGGCCCGATGACCTTTTCGATCAGAGCAGGGCAGAACAGCTGTGTTATCTGATGATGCGTGAATGCGGAATCGAAACGGCCGAAACACGACTGACTCGCATCGCGGGCCGTTCCGTTCTGCTGGTCAAACGGTTCGATATCACTGTAAAAGGACGGCGGCATTTTATCAGCGCCCATGCCTTGAAATACCAGCCTCGCGTCCGTCAGGCGGATTTCAACCTGGTGTATTCCTACCCGGCATTGGCCGATCTGATCTGGAAACTCAGCGATGTACCTGAAGCCGGTAATGCAGAGTTATTCAGTCGCATGGTGTTCAATGTGCTGGTGGGGAATACAGATGATCACCTGCGCAACCATGGATTTCTGAAAAACCTGAATAACCATCAATACAGGCTCTCGCCAGCGTATGATGTCGTGCCTCAGCCCACCAACCAGGGGCAACAGGCCATAGCACTGGGCGCGTTTGGTCGTGGCAGCTCAGTAGAAAGCTGTCGCCAATGTGGGCGGTATTTTGGCCTTGACGAGCACGCAACCAACTCGACTATCGAGCGCCTGCAGCAGGTTGTCGCTGGATGGGAAAGGTTTGCCGAAGCTGTTGAACTGTCTGATGTTGATCGACGGATTTTGCGACCCGTTTTCGGGGTTAAGAAGACGGGTCGCCAGGTGACTTGAACCGGATCAGTTTCGGTACAGTGTTTTAATCAGGTGGTAGCCGAATTTGGTTTTGATGGGTCCATGCACTTTCAGCAGCGGGCGTTTGAACACAACGTCGTCAAAGGGTTTTACCATATCACCACGGTGAAACTCACCCAGATCACCCCCACGCTTGCCTGAAGGGCAGATGGAATAACGTTTGGCCAGGGCGTCAAACTTTTTGCCGCGCTTCAACTGGTCCAGAATATCCAGTGCTTCTTTCTCTGTTTTTACCAGTATGTGCAGTGCCGCTGCTGTGGCCATGGTGTCTCTCGCTGATCGGGTTTCAATTGAATCGAATGATTTTATCAAGAAACGAGGTGCGGCGGCGCGGCGAATGGCAGGAAATGGGTATACATTATGATTAGCTGGTCAGTAGCTCACTTGCAGGCTAGGCAGTTTAGCTGCCTCGAAGGAGCGACAGGCTTTAACTCAAGCCTTGAAAGGATAGCTTCCCAAGGAGTGTTCCATGCAAGAACTGATGAACAAGCTCGACATTAACCAATATCTGCCAGCCGCGCTGGATTGGTTGATGAATATTCTGCTGGCGCTGGTGATTCTTATTATCGGCATCTGGATAGCCGGCAAGGCCTACAAGGCGGTCGTCCGCATCGCAACCAAGCATGAGCAGCTGGACGATACGCTGTTTCGCTTTTTTGGCAGCCTTGTGCGCTACACCATACTCGCCTTTGTCGGCATCGCCGTACTCAACCGGTTTGGTGTCCAGACGGCCTCTATCATCGCGTTACTGGGCGCAGCAGGTCTGGCTGTGGGCCTGGCATTGCAGGGCACGTTGACCAACCTGGCCGCAGGCGTAATGCTGTTGATCTTCCGCCCCTACAAGATCAATGACTTTGTCGATATCGCCGGTAACTTTGGCAAGGTACTAGAAATCGACATGTTCACCACCATTCTGCAAACCTTTGATAACCAGCAGATCATCATTCCCAATGCCAAAATCTGGGGTGAGCAGATCGTCAACCACTCCCATCATGCGGTGCGCGGTGTCGATATGACCTTTGGTATCGCCTATGGCGAGAGCATCGACAGTGCGCGGGAGGTAATTCAAAACGTTCTGGCTAACCATCCATTGGTACTTAAGGACCCGGCTCCCTTCATTGAAATCGAAACCCTGAATAACAGCTCCGTGGATTTCCTGGTGCGTCCTTACTGTGCCGGCGAGCACTATTTCCAGGTGCGCTATTCAGTCCCTGAACAGATTAAGAAAGCCCTGGATGACGCCAATATCGAAATCCCGTTCCCGCACCGCAAAGTGATTGTCGTGAACGAGAGCGGCTAAACCTGAGAAAGCATGACCATGGCAAGCCAGTAAACGCTGATCTTGCCATGGTCGCCCTCTTTCAGTATTTAACCGTAGCAATAAGAGTCGACAGGAGAATGCAGCCAGCTCCCAGCAACTGGACAGTTGTAAGAGTCTCACCCAGCCAGGCGAACGCAAAGAGGGCACCAAAAGCAGGTTCCGATCCGGTCAAAAGTGCGACCCTTGAGGGAGATGTACGCTTAAGACCATAGTTCTGAGCGAAGAGTGCATATAGCGTGCAGCAGAACGTAAGATACAACGCTGCCAGCCAGAACTCTGATTCCAGCGGTAACAGCTGTGATACAGGCTGGTCACTCATTGCAAAGATGCAGAGTGCGCCCAGCATGACGACCCAGGCCTGGGTACTGGTCGTTGCCAACGGAGAAAGGGATTTACCTAGCATCAAACGATTGGTCATCACGACGAGAACGGCACGCAGTAACGCCGCCAATAGCATCAGGTAATCCCCTGTGTTCATGTGCCAGCTACCTGAGCCCTCGGCTATATCGGTTTGAGTCAGTAGTGCTACGCCCAAAAACGAGAGCATCACGAGGCAAAGCAACCTGGTGCCGGGCCAGCGGCGCTCGACCAAACCCTGTACCAAAGGTGTGATCAGCACACAGAGACTGATCAAAAACGCTGCGCGAGTAGCTGAGGTAAGGAACACACCCCAGGTTTCCGCCAGGAAAATACACAAGAGCACAGCTCCCATGGGGAGCGCACGAATGCAGTCCCGCCCATAACCTGCTCTGATTTCCCTGATATGAAATGGCAACAACACCAGTGCCGTGAGGCCAAAACGAATGACTATAAATGCGATGGCACCGGTAAATAGCAGTGCCTCTTTGGTTACGGCGTAGCTGGTGCCCCAGAAAGCCGCTACCAACAACAATGACAGTTCAGGTAATGGCAGTCGGATACGGAGTTGTTGGCCAGAATAAAGCCGAGAAGGTATGAGCATTGCCTTGTTACACCCCTAGTACCTATGGAATGCGGGCATACTAACTTCATATCACTTGGGCAATAATAGGGTATTAAGTCAAATAACTTGTGATTCATAAGCATTAATTATGGATATCTCCAAACTGATACCGCTGTTACCCGATATGGCCGCCTTTGTGGCCGTGGTCGAAACCGGCAGCTTCACCAATGCTGCAGAAAAGATGGGCATTACCCCGTCCGCTGTCAGCCGACAGGTTGCCCGTCTTGAAGCGTCACTGGCGGCTCAACTTATTGAGCGCACTACTCGCCGCCAGTCGACAACCGCTGTCGGGATGGCGGTCTACGAGCAGTGCCGGAATATGCTGGATAATGCTTCTGAAGCCTTGCGCGTTTCCGAAAGCGATACCTCAATACCCAGAGGGCGTTTGAAAATTGCCATCCCCAAGGCGCTGGCAAAACAAGTATTGGAACCGCACCTGCTCGCTTTTGGCAAAGCCTATCCCGAAATTTCCCTTCACCTTATGGTGACCGATCAACGAATGGATCCGGCGCGGCAGGATGTTGATATTGTCTTTCATGTTTCTGCTGAGCCACTAGAACACCTGGTTAGCAAACGGTTGGGTTCAGTCAGATCAATTCTGTGTGCCAGCCCGGACTACCTGGATAGGCGGGGAAGACCATCAATGCCTGCCGACCTTTTAAACCATGACTGTATTCCCCTTGGGCTGAATCAGGGTGATAACCACTGGAAGCTGACAAGGGCAACACAACAGGTGACGCTTGCGGTGACGGGGCGCTATACCAATAACCATTCTGAAATGAGGCTAAGGGCGGTAAAGGAAGGGTTTGGCATCGGCATCTTCCCTGACTTTGTTGTACATGAAGCACTGGCGGAAGGTCTGGTCGAGCAAGTGCTACCTGGTTGGCATGTGCATAGCGACTTTCAGGGTGAAGTCCATATGCAATTCCAGCCAATGCGCTTTATGCCCGCCAAAATGCGAGCATTTATAGATTTCATGAAACGCTTGGGTGATTTAACCGTTGCGATCGATCAGCCGCGGCTCTGAATTATGACTCTGAGGTTGATACAACCCTTGGCTTGGGCCAAAACCACATCTGCAGCTGGTATGCCAACAGTCCAGCAACCAGCCCCCAAAAAGCACTGCCAATGCCCATCAGGCTGACACCTGAGGCGGTAATCAGGAAGGTAATCAACGCAGCTTCACGTCCTGTTTCCTCAGACAGGCTTGCTGAAAGGCTGTTGCCAATGGTTCCCAGCAAGGCCAATCCTGCGATTGCCATGATCAGTTCAGACGGAAAAGCGGCAAACAAGGCTGCGACCGTGGCGCCAAACAACCCTGTCAAAAGGTAAAAGAAACCGGCCCAGACAGATGCCCAGTAGCGTTTATCGGGATCAGCACCGGCTTCTTTCCCCATACAAATAGCGGCGGTTATGGCGGCCAGGTTAAACGCAAAACCACCGAATGGAGCCAAAATCATGCCGGTCAGGCCTGTCCCTGCAATGAGGGGAGATGCGGGCATCTGGTAACCGTTCGCACGCATGACAGCAATGCCAGGAACATTTTGTGATGCCATGGTGACGATAAACAAGGGGATGCCGACCCCGATCAAGGCCGGCAGAGAGAACTCGGGAGTTACCCAGACGGGAGATGAGAGCTGCCAGCTAACCGACCCCAGTTGCAAATCACCCTGCGCATAAGCCACCGCACAGCCCACGGCTAACACCGCTGGAATCACATAGCGGGGGATCAGGTGTCGGGCCAGTAGATAGCTCAACAACATCAGGCCTACCAGTAATAGCTCGGTTTCCAGTACATCAAATAGCTTTAACCCGAACTGCAGCAACACACCTGCCAGCATGGCAGATGCAAGAGGTTGGGGCACCAGCCGCATGACAGTGTCGAACAGCCCGGTCACGCCACAGATCAGTAATAACCCGGAGCAAAAGATAAAAATGCCGATCGATTCAGCCAGTGAATATCCCGATAAGCCCGTTACCAGAAGGGCTGCACCCGGAGTCGACCAGGCGGTTAATACTGGCGCGCGATAGTAGAGCGAAAGCCCGATACTGGTCACGGCCATCCCGATACCCAGCGCCCACAGCCAGGAATTTATCTCGGCAGGGCCTGCACCCGCAGCTTCCGCGGCCTGAAAGATAATGACCGCTGAGCTTGTATACCCTACAAGCACGGCAACGAAACCTGCTGAAATATGTGAAAGGCTCAGTAATGCCTTCATGAAACACTCTCCCGCCTGCGTAAACTAATCCCGCATTGGATATGCTCAACCCCAGGCGCTTGACCCGGCCAAATCCCATTCGTACGCTATAGCGCACAAAACGAAGGGTACACCTGTGCGTTATAACGCACAATCCCGCGACTAACTATTCAGTGGTAACCATCAATGCAGCCGATCGACCAGTTCCTGTCTCATCGCCTTAAAACCCTTCGCAAGGAAAAGGGCTGGAGCCTGGACAAAACTTCGAAGGAAACGGGGGTCAGCAAG
The DNA here is from genome assembly GCF_900155945.1 of Marinobacterium stanieri. Lineage (GTDB taxonomy): Bacteria > Pseudomonadota > Gammaproteobacteria > Pseudomonadales > Balneatricaceae > Marinobacterium > Marinobacterium stanieri. Next base: position 285,489 of record NZ_FTMN01000003.1, on the reverse strand, counting down.
GCCATGCTCGGACAGATCGAGCGCAGTGAATCAAGCCCCACACTGGCTACGCTTTGGAAGATCGCCAGTGGATTCAATACCTCGCTTTCAGCTTTTATTGAGAGCAATCAGGATGTTTCTACAGGCAATGAAATACGCGAAGCTGATCAGTTACGTCACAAGCCTTCTATTGATGAAATGCTGGTCGCGCCACTGTTTCCGTATGATCAGCAATACGGATTCGAACTTTTTGAACTGACATTAATGCCCGGGTACGAACGCTTATCCGACCCGCATGTGAAGGGCGTGACCGAACATGTCATCGTGATCAGGGGTGAGATGGAGTTGCTTATTGAAGGGAAATGGCAACCGATGAAGCAGGGGGAAGCCATTCGCTTTGCAGCCGACAAGGAACATGGCTATCGAAATCTGTCAGACCAGCCGGCTGTGTTTCATAACCTGATTTATTATGCAGAATCTTAAAATGCCGAGTTTGGCTGTTTAAGAAACTCATTTTCTTCCTCGGTCGACTGGCGTCCCAGAATTTTATTCCTGTGAGGGTAACGGCCAAACCGGTCAATGATCATTTTGTGTTTATGCTCGAAATCCAGATTGTTTTTAATACCTAAGGCTTCATAAAGCTTCACGGCCTCTACATGGATCAATTTTGACTCGCTGTGCATAAACGGCATATATAGAAAAGAGCACTGAATATCAGACAATTCTTTCTCAAACCCTTTTGAGATCGCAAATTGCGCTAAAGCCAGTGCCATAGGGTCAGAAGCGAAGGCTTCAGGTGTGTCACGGTAGATATTGCGTGAAAACTGATCAAGGATGATAACCTCAGCGAGGCTACCAAAAGCTGTATCTCGCCACGTAAAAAGCTCGCCTGACTTGGCTTGACGATGAAGAGCGTCAAAACGCTTCTGAATCATGGAATCAAGGCCTTCATCCTTCTGCCACCACTGTTTTGGCTCAAGTTCATTAAACCAAAAGTCCAGGACTTCATTATATCTTTGGGCTGTCATTTCCGACCTCAAGTGATAGAGATTACGATGCAGCAATAATCTGCATGAACCTTTGGGTGTCTGCAAAACAGGTAAAAAGTGTATTACACAACTTCATGATCTACTGATATTGGACCAGATTTCCGAGTGTTGCCAACAGATGCCTGTATTTGAAACTGTTGCCACAGTGTCTTCAGCACAGAGGTAGAACATATCAGGCTGGGTCGTCCCAAAAAAAGCCCTGCAACCACTGCAGGGCTTTGCCAAGCTCAAAGGTAGATTTTCACTTACACAGCAGTGCTATCAAACTCTTCTAATGGGCCGAAGAATTCAAAACGGATGTGTTCAGCCGGAACATTGAGAGATTTCAGGTCGCGGTAGCAGTTCTGCATAAAGGCTTTAGGGCCCAGGAAGTACACGTCTGGTGCTTTCTCCAGCGGCAGCAGGGCTTCCAGGCGCGAGCGGTCGATGAACCCGGTGGCTACGTCCTGATCATCTGCCAGCGGTTCGCTGTAGCAGTAGCTGGTATGCAGATTTGTGTATTCCTTGTTGAGTTGGTCGACGACACCCTTGAATGCATGGGTGGTGCTATTGAGGGCACCATGGACAAAGTGAACCTCGCGGCCGCTATCCAGTGCGGGGCGCAGCATGCTGATGGTCGGGGTCAGGCCGACGCCGCCGGACAGCAGTACCAGCGGGCGGTTGGTGTCTTGCAGCACAAAGTCACCACAGGGTGGGGTGAGCTTTACGGTGTCACCGGGGTTCAGGTGGTCGTGCAGGTAATTGGATACCAGGCCTTGAGGTTCGCGTTTTACGCTGATGCGGTAATAGGGCTTGTCGGGGCTGTCAGACAGGGAGTAATTACGACGCGTTGTTGCGCCGTTAATGTCCAGAATGATGGTTGTGAACTGGCCGGGTTTGAAATCGGCTACCGGCTCACCATCAGTGGGTACAAAGTAGAATGATGTGATCACGTCACTTTCGCGTTCTTTACCCATCAGGCGGAATTCACGTTCGCCTCGCCACCCGCCAGATTTGGCTTCATTCTCCTGATAAACACTTTCTTCCGCGGCGATGAGGATATCCGCCAGTTGCTGGTAGGCCTCACCCCAGGCGTTAAGGACTTCATCCGTTGCAACGTCGCCGAAAACTTCCTTGATGGCCGCCAGCAGGCATTCACCGACGATCGGGTAATGGTCCGGCAGGATGTTCAAGGACGCGTGTTTTTGCACGATCAGTGATACTGCATCACCCAGTAGTTCCAGCCTGTCCAGGTTGCTGGCATAGGCGACAACGGCATTGGCCAGTGCCTGGCGTTGAGTACCCTGAACCTGGTGGGCCTGGTTGAAATAGGCCTTCACTTCCGGGTAGCGGCTGAACATCAATGGATAGAACACTTCAGTGATGGCGCGTGCATTCTCTTTAACAGCTGGCAGGGTGGCATCGATGATGGCGCGGGTTTCGCTGGACAGCATAGCTTTCTCCTTATGTGACGGCCCTAACAGGCTGTTAAGGGCCGACGATGTTTGCTGCCATCTATGCGGGAACTGTGCCAATCTCTATAACATTGATATTATATACATCTTAAAGGCTTTTCATGTCATTTTGACTGGTAGGCCATATTGTTAAATTGACACTGGCATTGTCTAAATGACTACTTCAGGTATTTCAGAATCGATGATATCGGTCGTTTCTGACTTGTCACGGCATATTCCACCCCGCAAGCGCTATCAGCAGTTGCTGGAAAGGATACAGCACCACTTTCCCTGTGATGCGGTTGCGCTTCTGCGCTTGCGGGATTCTGTGCTTTACCCGCTGGCAACTTCCGGTTTGTCAGATGACACCCTGGGCAGAACCTTTCGTGTGGAGGACCATCCGCGGCTGTCCAGAATCCTGCTCAGCCGAGACCCGGTTCGCTTTCCGTCTGACTCGGCACTACCGGACCCTTATGACGGTCTGGTCAACGGGCCTGAAACCGCGTTGCATGTGCACGACTGCATGGGCGTTGCGCTATTTGTCGATGAACAGCCGTGGGGGCTGCTAACACTGGATGCGCTAAATCCGAAGGCATTTAATCAACTGGACTTGGAGTCGCTGCGAGTGTTTGTCCGTTTGGCAGAAGCATCCATTCGGGTAGCTGAGTTGATCCAGTCTCTGGAACATCAGGTCAAGAAGGAGCATGAGGTTGCCAGGGTACTGTCACAGGACAGCGGGTACAGCGAGATAATGGGGGAAAGCAGTGCTATTCAGGCACTGGTTAAAGAGCTGGATCTGGTTGCAGCTTCAGACCTCTCTGTCCTCGTTAGCGGTGAAACCGGGGTCGGGAAAGAGCTGGTTGCCCGGCACCTTCACGCGGGCTCTGCTCGCGCTGACGCGCCATTGGTGTATGTGAACTGTGCAGCATTGCCGGAAAACCTGATTGAAAGTGAGCTGTTTGGACATACCAGGGGGGCATTTTCGGGAGCGACGGGCGCGCGCAAGGGCAAGTTTGAGCTTGCTGACGGGGGCACACTTTTTCTGGATGAGATAGGTGAGCTGCCATTGGCCATGCAACCCAAGCTGCTGCGCGCCTTGCAAACCGGAGAAGTTCAGCGGCTGGGCAGTGATCATTACCACTGTGCGGATGTACGCGTGATTGCGGCGACAAACCGTAACCTGAAAGAGGAAATACTGGCTGGGCGTTTTCGTGCGGATCTGTATCACCGACTCAGCGTTTATCCTGTTACTGTCCCGCCTCTGCGAGAAAGGGGACGGGATGTACTTCTGCTGGCCGGTCATTTCCTTGAGTTGAATCGCCGTAAATTGGGGCTTGGTTCACTAAGGTTATCCAAACACGCGTGTAGAGCACTGACCGGGTATGACTGGCCGGGCAATGTGCGTGAGTTGGAGCACTTGATCAGCAGGGCAGTTTTGCGATTGTCTGCTACCCGCAAGCCGTCCGGAAGGGTGCTGACACTGGATGCGGCACTACTGGAACTGCCGGTTGATCCGACGCATTTCAGTGCATCAGAAAGCGCACCTTTCCAATGTAATGAGCACCCACAATTCACTGAAACCTTAAGTTTACGCGAAGCAACGGACCGTTTTCAGGCCGATATGATTGTTCAGTCCTTGCGGATGCACGCATTCAATAGAACAGCTACCGCCCGAGCACTGGGGGTTGATCCGGGTAACTTTAACCGTCTTTTAAAGCGGCTGGAGATAAATGTAGAGGAGTTGAAACTGAATGCCTGAGCGTAAAGAATCAATGATCACCCAATTGCTGAGCATTGGTGAGAATACTACCAGCCATGTCGAAAAGCTGATTTCCGGGTTGGGCGCAATGCTGAGCCTGCTCAGTGTGTACTATGTTTCACACCTGTACTTGGGAGAACAAAGCGGTGCGTTAATGGTTGCCTCCATGGGAGCAACTGCAGTGTTGTTGTTCGCTGTCCCTCATGGTGCCTTGTCTCAGCCCTGGGCTGTATTGGCAGGGCATCTGATTTCGGGAACGATAGGAGTCGCCTGTCAGCAACTATTGCCAGATAACCCCTTAACGCCTGCTCTGGCGGTCGGGTTGGCAGTGGCAGCCATGCACTATTGTCGGTGTATTCATCCACCTGGCGGTGCCACGGCATTAACGGCCGTCATTGGAGGCGATGCCGTTCATGCGCTTGGGTTTACCTACCTGCTGACGCCCGTCCTGATCAACCTGATGTGTATGCTGAGTGTTGCCTGTCTCTTCAATGGACTTTTTCCCTGGCGACGTTACCCGGCGGTGCTATCGGTGCGACCGGTGACAAAACAAACCCAGGGCAAGAACAAGCAGAGCAGTATGCTCAGCCATGAAGACCTGGCGGCTGCGATGGAACAGGTAAATTCCTATGTTGATGTGACCTCGGAAGAGTTGGCCGAGCTGTTTGACCTGGCCGTAGAGCATGCCACCAGATCGGCGCAGAAGGACTTTGAAATCAGTGTCGGCTGCTACTACAGCAACGGACTATTGGGCGATCGTTGGGCGGTGCGTGAGGTGCTGGATGGCCCTGATGTGATTCGCTCTGCCCGCGATTGTCTGGTGTATAAAACCGTGGCGGGTGCTGGCAGTTACGAGACGGGGAGTTGTACCCTCGCAGAGTTCCTGGAATGGGCCGGATTCCCGGTGGAATTTTCGAACGAGCGCTGGGTTCGCAGCCATTAAAAGAATGCCCATGCGTGGCATGGTAGATTCCTCCGGTCGTCATTCCGTCTAGAATACGGAGCGAATATTCCTTTTAGCCAATCAGGAAGCTGATATGAACGTCATGATTGATCTTTGTGTAGTCCCCGTTGGGGTTGGCGTCTCGGTATCCGAGTATGTAACGGCCTGCCAGCGTGTGCTGGAGGATGCGGGGCTTGAGCACCAGATGCATGCCTATGGCACCAACATTCAGGGCGATTGGGACGAAGTAATGGCGGCAGTAAAGCGTTGCCATGAAGTCGTGCATGAAATGGGCGCCCCGCGCATCACCTCATCCATGCGACTGGGAACCCGGACTGACAGGGATCAGAGCATGCAGGACAAGATCGATAGCGTTGAAACCAAGTTGGCTGCCCATTAAGGCCAAATCGCCAAACAATAAAGTAACCGCTTGCATATGAAAGGGGCCAAAGCGGCCCCGTAATGCAAGCTGAGCCTTTAGCAGGCTTCAGCCAACACTGCTTCCTGGGCTTTCTTGTGCCGCTGAAACAGTATTACCAGGACCAGGCCCGCTGCAGAGGTAGCGGCACCCGCCAGTGCTACGCTGGGTAGCCCCAGACCAAGATGGATAACGGCACCACCTAATGCTGCACCTGTGGCATTGCCCAGGTTGAACGCGGCAATATTCATGGACGATGCCAAGTTTGGCGCATCTTCGGCTTCCGAGATGACCAGGGCCTGCAAGGGTGGAACCACCGCGAAGCTGGTAATACCCCAGGCGAAAATAAGCGGAGGAATAATCCAGGTGACCTGCATGGTAGCGGCGAATACCGTCAGCAGAACCATTGTTGTCAGCATGGAGAGCACCAAAGTACCTGTCAGGTTGCGGTCGGCATAGCGGCCCGATAGCAGGTTGCCCACGGCTAGACCGAGGCCATACAGCACCAGCATTGCCGTCACGAACAGAGGGCCAACACCGGCTTCATCCTGCAGAATGGGCGCTATGTAACTGAAAACCGTAAACATCGAGCTGGAGCCGACAACCGTCAGCAGCAGGGCAAATAAAACGGACCCCTTGCCCAATACTCGCACTTCATTGGCCAGGCTGGCTTGTTCTTGTACCGCCAGTTTCGGCAGGGACACACGCAGGGCAATCAGTGTTACCAGCCCCAGAGCGGTCATGCCCATAAATGCGGTGCGCCAGCCGATGGTTTCAGCGATATAGGTCGCCAGCGGAACACCGCCGATATTGGCAATGGTGAGGCCTGAAAACATGGCTGCCACTGCGCCAGCACGTTTCTCGGGTGGCACCAGTTGAGTTGCAACGACTGACCCCACGCCAAAAAACACGCCATGGTTGAATGAAGTCAGCACCCGACCGAACAGCAGGGCGCTGTAGCTATCGGAAAGCGCAGAGATCAGGTTGCCAAGCGTAAAGATGCTCATGGCCAACAGGAGCAGGCTGCGGCGTGACATATTGGCAAAGCCAAGTGTCATGATTGGCGCGCCCACCACAACACCAAAAGCATAGGCACTGATCAGCATGCCGGCAGTCGGAATGCTGACCTCCAGGTCGCCGGCTATGACAGACAACATGCCCATAGGTGAAAATTCAGTAACCCCGATTCCGAACGCTCCCAGTGCAAGAGCCAGCAGGGGCAGGTTTGATTTCATGTGTACTCCAGTGGATTGGTTGTTCCTGTGCGGAATGTACACAAGCCCTTGGCGTTGAAAAACAGGTGTTAAGGTCACTCAGCTTTGAATTAAAATCACAAATAGATCCGTGCAATCACCAGCGGTCATGATCAAGCTGTTACACAGGTGCCTGCTTTCCGCAGCACCGGAAAAGGGGGGCTTAAAATGGAAAGCAGACGTGCGGATCGCACCACCGAGATGGAAACCTTTCTGGCGGTCGCCTGTGCCGGTTCTTTGAGCGGCGCAGCACGAGAGCTGGGGCTTACGCCATCGGCAGTGAGCCGTTTAGTAACACGCATAGAGCAACGACTGGGTGTTAGGCTTGTTGTCAGAACGACGCGCAACCTGAGGCTGACCCGTGAAGGCGAAGACTACGCACTGGCGGCCCGCCGGATACTCCCCGATCTTAACCAGACTGAAACCGCATTGGCCGACCGTGCCAGGCCCAAGGGTGTGGTGCGCATCAGTGCCGGTCTGGCTCACGGGCGTTTGTCGATTGTGCCATTGATACCCGCGTTTCTGTCACGTTATCCCGATATCAATGTGGATCTGCAGCTCAGCGATGAAATTGCTGATGTCGAAGCAGGGCACGTTGATGTTGCTATTCGCTTTGGTCCTCTCCCCGACAGTCTGCTGAGTGCGCGTCGTCTCGGTGAAACGGGGCGGTCCGTGGTGGCATCCCCGGAATACCTGAAAACACACGGCTATCCGGAAACGCCGGAACAGTTGAACCGGTTTAACTGCATGGACTTCAGTTTCAAGCGTATTGAACCGGGTTGGCCATTTCTGGTGAACGGGGAGCGTCTCATGCTGCCCGTTAGCGGGAATGTGCAAGCGAACAATGGCGAAACACTGGTACAGCTGGCACTGGCGGGTATGGGAATTACACGAATGGGCAATTTCCATATCGATGCCGAGCTCGCTTCTGGGCGACTGGTGACTCTGCTGGATGAGTTCAATCCTGGCGATACCGAGGCGATCCACGCGGTTTTTATCGGCGGAACCAATATGCCAGCACGGGTACGTGTGTTTATCGATTACCTGGTAGAGAAATTCGATGCCTAAAGGCCCTGCTTTATGCCGGCATCTTGTTAGTGTCAGGGCATATAGAGGTCGCCATAAAAGCCATGTGTCTGCAGGACTACCGTAACAGGTGTATCGCCCTTGTTTTCCCAATACCAGCCATGCGTGCCTTCAAAGGGTGCGGTAAAGGCACCGCTGGACTGCTGCGTATCATCGCCCAGCCAGAAGCTGGTAAAGGCACCACCGGAGTTGGGTCTTTCACCATGCATATCAAAGGATACCCTGCCGCCTTCGACCTGCCAGGTGAACACAAAATGGTTGCCGGGCATCATTCGGGATTTTATCTCGGCGCCCTGGCCCGGCATTAGAGGAATTTTGAGAGTATCAGATCGAAGCTCTGTTGCTGCTTTCAACAGATTTTCAGACTCAACATCACTTGCCTGAACGTTGTTGGCAGCTGGTTCGGTAGATAGCTCGGCTGCTGTTACTGGAGTCGCTTCATTCAGCTGCATCAGTCCAAGTGCCTTACCCAGACCGGTCGGATCAATTCCATATTCGGCAGGCAGCACCGTCGTTACCAATAAAAGGGCGGCAATGCAGATGGAACCCAGAGTCGCTTTAAGCAGTTGACCGCAGGACGGTGCCGAAACAGGGTTGTTATGAAGGCTGTCAGTCATGTTGCACGCTCCTTTTATCGAGTGAGCCAATAACCACTTAGCTGGTAGCCCATAAGCAAAAAGCCCGATGTCATCAGGCTGACATTGGCCGCAACGGCGTGACGCGAAAAAGCAGGATATTGTCGCCACAGGTTCATCAGAATCAGAATGCCGGCCAGAGCCAGTAGCTGGCCTATCTCGACGCCGACATTGAACGCGAGGATATTAGGCACCAGACCATCGGGTGACAGGCTGAAGTCCTGCAATTTGGTCGCCAGGCCAAAGCCATGGAAGAAACCGAAAATGAGCACGGCTGCCCTGGTATCGGGCTGGAACCCGAACCAGCGTGGGTAGGCGCCCAGGTTATCAAGTGCCTTGTACACTACGGAAAAGCCGATAATGGCATCGACCAGGTAGGGGCTGATTTCGGTACCGCTGAGTACTCCGTAAAGCAGGGTAGTGCTATGCCCAATGGCAAACAGTGTGACGTAAAGGCCTACATCCTTCATGCGGTGCAAAAAGAAAATAACGCCAAGCAGAAACAACAGGTGGTCGTAGCCTGTGACCATATGTTTGGCGCCCAGATACATGAACGGGATCAGGTGCTGACCACTGACATTTTCAATGAAAGACGCATCGCCCTCCGCCACACCGTGTGCCCATGCACTGCCGGGGATCAACGCAGCCAAAGCACCCAAGCTGAGGAAAAGACTAAACATTACCAGACAGCTAGAGCATGCGAGTGCCCGGCTAAGACTTTCAAATTGGGAGGGTGTTCGCATATAGCCTGTACCTGCACGTTCATCGAGTCTACAGAGGCTAGCGCGTCAAATTCCGAGGCAACAGGCTACTTCGGAGCCATTTATTTCAGACTTCCGGCTGTAAAATTCTTCCTGTGGCCCTAAAAAATAAAACCCGCGCCTGAATGCTTTCGTAAGGCGCGGGTGAAAGTGTAAAACGATCAGTGCAATTTAGCCTTCGGCGTGCAGTACATTCTCGATTGCCTGCTCCACGCGCTGACCTTGCTTGCGGCCAATGGTGTGAGCCAGAGAGGCTGCAATATCATGCAACTGCGCTTCAGTCACACCCACGTTGGTTGCCATGCGAATATGGGCCGCCAGTTGAGGCTCGGCACCATCCAGGCTGGCCAAAGCAGCGACGGTGATGAGCTCGCGGTGTTCATAGTCGAAGATACCGCGTGCAAAGATGTCACCAAACAGGTGGCTCTGCAGGTAAGTATTCATGACCGGTGCAAAATCGAACAGAGGTCCGGATACCGGGCGACCCACCAGTTCAGTCTGTACCTGTTCGCCAATCACCAGGCTGGACTCTCCTTCAGGGATTGAAGAGGGCTGAGGGCCGACAGGATCATTGATACCGTTTGCTTTGCGCTCTTCAACCAGTGTCATCAGGTTTGCCATGGCATTAAGTGCACGCGGAAAGCCGGTGTAGCCATAGAGGTGAACATGAATTTCACGGATTTCGTTCACCGTCAGGCCTGCATCCAGGCCGTCAGCCATGGCCACTTTCAATGATGCCATATCACCGCTGGCAGCAAAGGCTGCAATGGGCACAATGGCTTGTTGCTGCGCATTCAGCGCTTTGAACGTCGGGCCGGTATCGGTATTACCAGCCGCGTACTGCGCATCGGTTACTTTCTCTTTCCAGACAACATTCTCACCATCCTTGCTGCCGGTAACCACCAGGTGCGTCATGGATGCGTGAGGTGTGGCGCCGTGCCAGTGATCTTCACCCGGCGGACACCAGACGGTCTCACCTTCGGTGAATTTGATCACTTTGCCATCACGGGTGCCAGTAAGAGCGGTGCCGCTGGTAACAACCATGTGCTGGCCAGCCGGGTGAGAGTGCCAGGCTGTTCGTGCGCCAGGCTCAAAGGTTACGTATGCGCCGGAAAAGTTGGTATCTTCGTTTTCGGGAAAGAGAATATCGACACTGACATTGCCGGTAAACAGGTTGTCAGGGCCTTCAAAAGAGCTTTGAGATCCATGCGGATAATGCGTCTGAGCCGAATGAGCATGGTCGTCAGCATGAGCACCGTAGCTGGCGAGACAGCCTGTCAGTGCCAGTGCAGCGGTGTTAAAGCGTCCAGTCTTGAGTGTCATCATAATCTCCCTGGCGTTTCCAATGGATAAACCGTTTAAGAACCTGATTGAATTCATTCAAACAAAGTGGCGCTGGTTGCCTGTAACACGATTCAACGTGTTTCTTGCCTAATCCTCAGAAGCCGGCGGCGAGCTGCCCGCCGCCGGAGGTCTTACACCAGTGCAGCGGTGAAGAAGTTGTCCAGCTTGTTGAAAGGAATCACGTCAGTGCGGTCATAGAGATCGACATGGTTTGAACCTGGCACGATATAGAGCTCTTTGGGCTCCGCAGCATCCGCGAACACATCTTCGCTGTAGAAACGGGAGTGTGCCTCTTCACCCATGATTAACAGCACCGGGCGCGGCGCAATCCATGACAGCTTGTCCAGCAGCGGGAAGTTCATGAATGACAGCGCTGAGGTTTGCGTAAACTGTGTGATTGAGTTCGGGTGATAACCACGCGGGCGGGAATAGAACTCACCGAACTCGCAACCGATGGCGTGGGTGTCTTCGTCAATCTGCAGTGGTGAGCCGCGCTCGCTCAGTTCCGGGCGACCACTCTCGAACTCGGCCCAGCGCTGTGCTGCCAGTGCATCAAGGGCCTGATTACGGGCATCTTCATCCAAAGTGCCGGCAAACCCTTCGGCATGGAGCTTGGAAATGTCGTACATGCTGACAGTTGCAACCGCCTTGATACGCTTGTCTACCTGTGCAGCGCTCAGGCCAAAGCTGCCGGAGCCGCAAATACCGATAACACCGATGCGGTTACGGTCAACGCCAGCCTGGGTGCCCAGAAAATCAACACCGGCATGAAAATCTTCGACAAATATTTCCGGGGATGACAAATGTCGAGGCTGACCCGTTGAGTCACCGTTGTAGGACGGGTCGAACGTAAGCGCCACATATCCGCGCTGGGCCAGTTCGTTGGCATAAATGCCTGGGCCCTGTTCCTTAACACCACCGTAGGGAGCGCCGATCAGCAGAGCGGGATAGGATGCATCGGCGTCGAAATCCGCTGGCAGGTATAGATCTGCAGCCAGGGTAATGCCGAAGCGGTTCTTGTAGCTGACGGGTTTGCGGATGACGTTATCGCTGAGTGAGAAAATGTAGTTACCCATTAAGTGCCTCCAGGTGCTTGGAGGTGGTCCACACAAGTAATTGGGGCCACCCCGGTTTATTACGCTGGCAGCTAAATGTGTGTCGCGATCTTTCAGGCAAAGAAGCCTGATTGCCAGCTGGTGATTGGCATTTTGGGAGAGCTGAGTTGGCTGGCGGTATAATGATTCCGCAAGGTTATTGCCTGATCCTGCAAATAGCTGGATAACCCTTCGACAGCTACGCGCGCGCGAGCTAAGGTCTGCCTATATCCTATCTGGAGACTGCTATGGCCACACAATACCCGCCTTCACACCCAACCCTTGAAATGCTTCATGGGCAATTGGCAGCCATGATTGATCACTGGACAGCTGATCAGGAAGATGTGGAAACATCCATTTCCAGCTTGTTCCTGTTTCGGCGTGAGACCATGACCGAGCCTTGTGAATGCGTCGTCGAACCCAGTATTGTGCTAGTGGCCTCGGGCGTTAAACAGCTTATTATCGGTGATCATGCTTACCGTTATGATCCCAGCCATTTCCTTTTGACCTCACTGGACCTCCCCGCGCGTTCGCAGGTGCTGGAAGCCTCGCCGGAGCAACCGTCGATGGGCCTGGTGTTTAACCTTGATCTGAACATTATTGCGGAATTGATTTCCCATCATCGGCTATCGCCTCCGCAGGAGAAATTAAGCGAGGAGGGGGCGTATATCGGCCAGCTGACACCTGATCTGCTGGAGCCATTCAATCGCTTACTGGCGCTGATGAATCGGCCTGAAGATATCCCGGTTATCGCTCCCTTGATCAAACGTGAAATTCACTACCGTTTATTGAAAAGCGACCTGGCGGCACGGCTATGGAAAATCGTATCGGCGGGTAGCCAAAGTCAGCGGATTTCACGTGCCATTGACTGGTTAAAGAATCACTACAACCAGCCTCTGCGTATTGATGAATTGGCAGCGCATGTGCAGATGAGCTCATCCAGCCTGCACCATAACTTCAGGCAATTAACGGCCAAAAGCCCGCTGCAATATCAAAAGTGGCTGAGACTGACAGAAGCCAGGCGACTGATGGTGAATGATGGTCTGGATGCAGCCAAAGCCGCCTTTCAAGTCGGTTATGAAAGCCCATCTCAGTTCAGCCGCGAATACAGCCGCGCTTTTGGTGCGCCACCAAAGCGTGATGTGGAAGCCTTACGCAAGCGCACTGATCAGATAGCTAATACGGGTAGCTGAGACAAAAGCTGAATGGTCCGCAGTGCATTCCCTTGCTGCGGCCCATTCAAAACGCTGGAGTTGGTAAGAGGTCGGGCAATACTTGGCCCAATACCTGCCTTTATTCGACTGTAATCGTCACTACTTCAGACATAACCGGTGGATGGTGTGGCGCATGGGCCATATCCCCCAGGATCAACTGAAGGGTGTGCTTGCCGGGTGGCAAGGTCAGGGTTGTTTCGGTTTGTCCGCCACCAAAATGCATGACCTCGTCACCCATTGCCTTGCCCGCCATGGGCATCTGCTTACCATCAATCATCAGATGGTGATGGCCAGTGTTGGCCTTGTCTGTGCCGGCCGGTGCTACACCCATGCCCATCAAGCCAAACTGTACATGGAACGTCTGCGGCACTGTTGCTCCATCAGCAGGTGAAATGATGTAGGCCTTGGCGTCGGCAGGCGCTGGGTTGGCTGACTCTTGAGCAATGACGCCTTGTGAAAAAAGAGCTGCCAGAACGGACGCCATTAGATGTCTCATCATAGATGCACTCCTTGCCTGGAAGTTGGGGGCACAGGGATGTGTTGTTGGATTTGCTCCAGTACATCATCAAGGGTAGTTGAGATTTACAAAGTTGATGCCATATCTTGAAGAACTGGCGATGCCATTTGGCCGTCAACCTTCATGTTACACAGCACGCAGCCGCAGGTTGTTGTCTGATCAGAAAGGAGTTCGTAATGTCCGATCAAACTTATACGCCACCGACGGTCTGGAAATGGGAACAACCCAGTGGCGGACAGTTTGCCAGTATTAACCGCCCAATATCCGGAGCCACCCATGAAGCGCCCCTGAAGGTGGGTAAGCATCCTTTGCAGCTTTATTCTCTGGCGACACCCAACGGCGTCAAAGTGACCATAATGCTGGAAGAGCTGTTGGCGCTGGGACACAAGGGAGCTGAGTACGATGCCTACCTGATCAAAATTTCCGAAGGGGACCAGTTCGGCAGCGGCTTTGTGTCTGCCAATCCCAACTCAAAAATTCCGGCCATGGTTGACCAGAGCGTGCAACCACCGCTGCGGATTTTTGAGTCAGGTTCAATTTTGCTCTACCTGGCGGAAAAGTTTGATGCGTTTTTGCCCAGCGAGCTGAGTGCACGTACCGAGGTCATGAACTGGTTATTCTGGCAAATGGGCAGTGCGCCTTTCCTGGGCGGTGGTTTTGGCCACTTCTATGCCTATGCGCCGGAAAAATTCGAATACCCGATTGACCGCTATACCATGGAGGTGAAACGACAGCTGGATGTACTGGATAAACAGTTGGCCGAGAATACCTACATAGCGGGAGATGAATACACTATTGCCGACATGGCTATCTGGCCCTGGTATGGCGCACTGGTACTTGGCCGCCTTTATAACGCGGCCGAGTTCCTGGATGTGGAGAGTTACACCCATGTTATGCGTTGGGCAAAGCAGATTAATGAACGCCCGGCTGTGAAGCGCGGGCGCAAGGTCAATCGCAACTGGGGAGCCCCCGAGGACCAGCTACCCGAACGTCATGATGCCAGTGACTTGGACGCTCTGGGCCAATAAACCGGTCAGGGCTGCGGTGGAAGACTGCAGCCCTCTTTGCAACGTGATTTGAAGCGTCTGCTGGCAAACTTGAGATAGGCCCAATTTAACAAGCTCTCCAGGCGCAAGGTTCGAATCACCATAGCCAGCTGCCGGTAGTAGGGGAGCTCCTGCCATATCGCCATAAAAGCGTTTACCCCTTTAAGGACTTGGCCGTCTTGCCCGATGGCGTGGATGACACGCATGGCATCAAGTTTGTCCAGGTTCCACGGTTCCAGGCGGGTCGCGGGATCAAACAGATCTTGCCAGTCCACTCGCTGCTCGCTGTCGAGGCGCTGGTAATGAGCGATCTCACGTCGACAAAGCGGGCACTGCCCATCGAAAAAGAGTATAGGTTTGTTCGGCATGGTTCCTCCGTTAACACATTGCCTTTACGTCGTTCCTTCCGATACGGATTATTGAGATTAACCTTTAATCATGCAGGGTTTCTACCCAGTTGGGCAGATCAACCTTGGCCAGGTGCTGGCGAGCGGTGTCCAGCAGCGCCGCCGCTGCAGGCGATAGTGCACGTCCCTTGCGGGTAATGACGCAGATTTCGCGCTCAACCACGGGGTCATGCAGCGGAACGAAAGCGACACCCGCGAACGAGTGGGTATCGGCGGCCAGGGCCGGCAGCAGGGAGACGCCAAGCCCCTTGCTGATCAAGGCGGCCATTCCCGCCGGGTTGGAGACCTCAATCTGAACATGATCAAGCTGGACGGGGATATGGCCGCTTTGACTGAAACGCTGAAGCTGCGCGCGTATGCCGGTATCTTCTGACAACAGTAACAGATCGTCGTCCGGTAATTGCTGCCAGCTCAGCAGCCGCATCCGGGCCAGCGGATGGTCCGCAGGCAGTACCAGACCATAACGGTCACTCAGCAGGGGGCTGTAACTCAGCTCTGGCTGCTGCGAATGGTTGCCGGCAATGGCAAAATCGACTTCATTATTCAATACCCGCTGCTCAAGACTGCCGGCGCTTTCATCCCGGATATCGACTTGAATGGACGGGTACTGGCGGCGAAACTCCACCAGGGCGCCGGGTATCAGGCGAGTCACAACAGAAGGGGAGCCGGCCATGCTCACTTTCCCCTGCTGCAATTCCGCTCGCGCACGCAGATCGTCCAGTGCCGCATTGAAATCCGACACCAGGCGCTCGGCCACCGGCATGAAGTGTTCACCTTCTGCACTGAGCACTACGCGGCGGGTTGTGCGATCAAACAGCGTTAAACCTGCATCCTGCTCAAGCTGTTTAATGGTGGCCGTGAGTGCCGATTGGGTCAGGTGCAAATGCTCGGCGGCACGAGTGAAGCTGCCGCTGCGTGCCACCTCTATGAATGCCTGAACATGGCGGATACTGATGTTGCTCATTATTAATCTCTAAAAATGATTAATTAATAGAATTTAATCATTTGAATGATAAATCAGGATTTTGCATCATTACCCGCAATTGAACAATTGCCGATTGATGTGCCAGCCAGATACCCGCGCCTGATGGCTTGAGGGTACAGCCAGCAGGCAGTGGAGAATGACATGATCCCTCGTATCGACCAGATCGATGACACCCAGAGCCTTTACCTGGACTTTATCGAAACGCTTAAGCAAAAAGGCTTCAAGGGTGATCTCAACCCGGACTATGCCAACCGTACGGTTCTCGCCACCGATAACAGTATCTATCAGGTACTGCCTCAGGGTGTGCTCTACCCGAAAAATACCGATGATCTGATGATGATCGCGGCTATGGCCAATGAACCACGCTTCAAAAACCTGGTACTCAGCGCCCGTGGTGGCGGTACAGGTACAAACGGTCAGTCGCTTACCGATGGCCTGATTGTCGATGTGTCCAAACACATGAACCGCATTCTGGAGATCAATCCGGATGAGCGCTGGGTACGCGTGCAGGGCGGGGTAGTCAAAGATCAGTTGAACGCGGCGCTCAAGCCCTATGGCCTGTTCTTCGCACCTGAGCTGTCGACCAGCAACCGCGCCACTGTCGGCGGTATGATCAACACCGATGCCAGTGGTCAGGGCTCAGTGCTCTACGGCAAAACACGTGACCATGTGTTGGGTCTGACCAGTGTCTGGCTGGATGGCACCTTGTGGGAGTCCGGCCCCATTGATGACGAGACGCTGGAAGAGCACAAGCAGCGCACGGACCGTGTCGGTGAAGTCCACCGTCTGCTGGATGATATTCAACGCAGCAAACAGGATGAAATTGCTGCTTGTTTTCCCAAGCTCAATCGCTGCCTGACAGGGTACGACCTGGCACACATCCGTGATGAGTCCGGCCGCTTTAACCTGAACTCCATTCTCTGCGGTGCAGAAGGCTCCCTGGCGTTTATTGCCGAAGCCAAACTGAATGTACTGCCCATTCCCAAGTATGCCGCCCTGGTCAACATCAAGTACGACAGCTTCGAAACATCGCTGCGTGATGCCAAGGCGCTGATGGAGTGGCAGCCGACGTCTGTCGAAACGATTGATTCCAAGGTTCTGAACCTGGCCATGGGGGATATCGTCTGGGATACAGTCCGTGACTACTTCCCGGAAAAAGAAGGTGACCCGGCAATTCAGGGTATCAATCTGGTGGAATACACCGGTGATGATGAAGCCGAGTTGCGTGCCAAGGTAGAAAAACTCTGCCAGCACCTGGAAAGCGTCAACGGCGAAGCCGGCAAGAGCTTCGGTTACACAGTGGTTTATGGTGCGGCCGAGATCAACAAGGTCTGGGGCATGCGCAAGAAGGCTGTAGGTCTTCTGGGCAATGCTCAGGGTCAGAAACGTCCTATCCCCTTTGTTGAAGACACCGCAGTCCCGCCTGAGAACCTGGCTGACTTCATCATGGCGTTCCGCAAGGTGCTGGATGACCGCGGCCTGGCCTATGGCATGTTTGGCCATGTGGATGCAGGTGTATTGCATGTGCGTCCGGCCATCGATATGAAAGACCCCGAGCAGGAAACGCTGATTCGTGAAGTTACCGATGAAGTTGTGCGCCTGACGCAGGAATACAAGGGCTTGCTGTGGGGTGAGCATGGCAAGGGCGTGCGCTCTGAATATGCCCCCGAGTTTTTCGGACCGCTGTACCCGGTACTGCAGCAGATCAAGGGCTGCTTCGATCCGCGCAACCAGCTTAACCCCGGCAAGATCGCAACGCCCATGATTGAAGGCGCTGAACTGCTGAAGATCGACCAGGTGGCCACCCGTGGGCAGTACGACCGCCAAATCAGTGAGCCGGTGCGTGATCAATACGATTCGGCCATGAACTGTAACGGCAACGGCGCCTGCTACAACTACGATCCGAATGACGCCATGTGCCCAAGCTGGAAAGGGACTCGTGAGCGTATCCATTCTCCGAAAGGCCGTGCATCCCTGATTCGTGAATGGCTGCGCCTGATGGCTAATCGTGGGGTGGACGTCACCGCTGAAGCGGAACAGATTCGTCAGCGTGGCTTTATTCGCAACCTGCCCAAGCGCATCCGCAACACCCTTGGCAAGAACAAGGGTGAATACGACTTCTCCAATGAAGTACACGAAGCGATGATGGGCTGTCTGGCCTGTAAGTCCTGTGTTGGTCAGTGCCCGATCAAGGTAAACGTGCCCGATTTCCGTGCCCGTTTCCTGGAGGTCTACTACGGACGTTACCTGCGCCCGATGAAAGACTACATGGTTGGTAGCCTGGAATACATGATTCCGACGCTTTCCAGGTTCCCGGCACCTTATAACTGGGCCATGCGCAATACACTGGTGCGCAGCTTTATGCGACGCGTGGGTGGCATGGTTGATAGCCCAGTTATCTGCACCAACAGCCTCAAGCAGGGGCTGGATGAGCGCGGTATCGAGCTGGCGACCCCGGATGTGATCGAAGGACTGACCGATGCCCAGCGTGAACGGACCGTTGTACTGGTACAGGATGCCTTCACCAGCTACTTCGAAACCCGGCTGGTAATGGACGTGATCGATCTGCTTAGTCGTTTGGGCTTCTATGTGCTGGTGGCGCCTTTCATGCCAAACGGCAAGCCACTGCATGTGCACGGCTTCATGAGTGCCTTCGACAAGGCTGCAAAGCGCAATGCACAGATGCTGCAGCAAATTGCCGATGAAGACCTGCCCTTGGTCGGTATCGATCCGTCCATGACGCTGACCTATCGTCAGGAGTACAAGGATGTGATTGAGGGTGAATTGCCGCCGGTACAGCTGATCCAGGAGTGGCTCAGCACTCAGACCGAGCGTTTCCAAAGCCGTGAAGTGGGAGGCAGCAAACAGGTATTCCGCCTTATGGCACACTGCACCGAGAAAACCTCTGCAGCACCATCCTTGCGCCAGTGGCAGAACATCTTTGCCGCGCTGGGCCAGGAGCTGGAAGTGGTTTCAACCGGGTGCTGTGGCATGAGCGGCACCTTTGGCCATGAGAGTGACAACCTGCAGCGCTCCAAGGATATCTACGAGCTGAGCTGGCGTGGCATTGTAAACCAGCCCGAAAACAAGGGGCGCCTGGTCGCGACGGGATACTCATGTCGCTCGCAGGTAAAACGTTTTGACGACAAACAGTTACCGCATCCTGCTCAAGCGCTTTTGGACGTGCTTAAAGCCTCTTGATGTGGGTAATAACTGCGTAAATGCCGGGTACTTAAGTTGTAGTGCAAATGCAGCATGAATCAGCCATGATGCCCGGCTGACAACATCATTTTTAGCGAGGAGCGTCCGATGCAAGATCTGCTGCCCGATCTCTGTGACCATTTCGAAGAGCTGGTTCAGGTTGTTGAACCCATGTTTGCCAACTTCGGTGGCCGTGAAACCTTCGGTGGTGAAATCGTCACTATCAAGGCATTCGAAGACAACTCTCTGGTACGTGAGCAGGTTGCTCAGCCGGGCGAGGGCAAGGTGCTGGTTGTTGATGGCGGTGGCTCTCTGCGTCGTGCCATGCTGGGCGACATGCTCGCTGAGAAAGCCGAAAAGAACGGTTGGGAAGGCATCATCATTTACGGTTGCATCCGTGATGTGAACGCCATCGGTGCGCTGGAGAACCTGGGGGTTCAGGCACTGGCAACGCATCCGATGAAAACCGAGAAACTGGGCGTGGGTCAGCTGAATGTACCGGTCACCTTCGGTGGTGTTACCTTCCGCCCGGGTGAGTTCGTCTATGCCGACAATAACGGTGTGCTGGTTGCGCCTCGCAAGCTGGAACTGCCGGAAGACTGATATCTGTTTTCCACTCGGGGTTGGCCGTCCGGTTGACCCCTACTATTTTTCAACATCCTGCCTGTTTACTTAAAGCCAAGTATAGCTTTCGTCTCTAATTGCCTGATATCGAAGATATAAAAATAAAGTACAAAAAATAAGCAATTTTTCGGGCGAAAATTTTTCAGCTCTGTCTATACTTAGGTCAACAGCGCACCGAGGACGTACGCTGGCTCGGTCAGCCGAGCACATAGGGACGTTACTGCACGCATCTGGTACCCCTTCGCCCGATGCGTGCCTTTCTTTTGTCTGCAGTTTAAGAATCTAAGCTAACTGATTGAACTTCCTGTGTAAGCGATAAGCGTGTACTTATTCGTACATCGCTTGCATGGCATCTTTGGTCCACTTCAGACTGTGTCGGTAGGCCGCTTCATACAGCGAGATATCAAAGTCGCTTGGCAACAAGTCCCAGTCACCATTCTCGTAAGCCAGTACCTGATTCAACAAGATACCCATGGGGCCTTCGCCTTTTGCCAGGGCTGCCTTGGTGTCTTCACCCAATGGCAGCTGCTCGAGCAGGGTGGCCTGATCAATATCCAGCATGGCATGCAGGCCAGACATCATGCCCACCATGAAAAAGCTGGACGGGTTCGGCATCTTCTGGGTTTCCGCGATCATTTCGCACATGTGGCCACGGGTCAGCAGGATACGGGTCAGCTCTTCAGGCTTGTCACTGTTGGCTGACATGGCAATCAGGCTGGCCCATTTGCGGACCTGCTCCATGCCCAGCAGCACCACAGCTTCGGCAACCGATTCAACCTGACGGACCAGAGAATAGGCGGCAGAGTTGACGATACGCAGCAGCTTGTAGGTGAGGATCGGGTCGCGGATGATCAGGTATTCAAGCTTTTCCGGCGTGGTATTGGGCTTCTGCAGCTCCTGGATCAACTGCATCATGGCGATCTGGTTGGCGTTGACGTTACGGCCTTTCACCGCCTTGGGCTTACTCAGGAAGCTGCCCTGAAACAGCTTGTAGCCGCTCTCGATACAGCTTTCCAGAGTGTCGAACTGGCTGATATTGCTGGCCATCAAAGTGGTTTTGTAAGGCGCAAGTTGTCCGGCCAGTTCCACCAGCTGTTCGGTGGTTTTGTCGGCTACATCGACCTTAACGATCTTCGCCAGTTTCAGCGCAGTGTCAAAATCAGGGCTGAATTCAAAGTCGGTCAGCGCAAAACGATAGCCATCCTTCACCATCTGGTGGATCGCCTTGAGCAGTTCCATGTTCTTGGGCTCGGTCAGGCGAATGCACAGTACAATCTGTTTCGCTGGCAATGCCGGAACGCTACCCTCGAGGATCATGCGCGGGCTGACCTGGATAAAGGCCGGTACGCGTTTGACCTCACCCTGGTCCGAGATGCTGGTATAGGCATGCAGCAGCAGCTCGGAGCTGGACTCAGCTTCAGGGTTGGCTAGAGCCATGGCATCAAGATGGTGATCGGCGCCGTACAGCACCTCATAGGCAATGACACGTTGCTGGTGGTCAAAGATGGGCTGGCGCGCCAGCATCGCCTGGCTTTGCTCAGAAGAGGCTTCCATTCGTATCCTCGAATTGATCGACATGGATGGGTTAACACACCAATTTTAACACTTAGGTATGGTTGAATCACTCTGGGCGCTATAATAACGCCCCGTTTTGAAAATTGCTGGACTTCACGATGACTTCTATCAACTGGTTCCCCGGCCATATGCACAAGGCGCGTAAAGAGATCGCGCAGGTGATGGACGAGATCGACGTGGTAATTGAGGTGCTGGATGCGCGTCTGCCCATGTCGAGCGAGAACCCCCTGGTTGAGCAACTCAGAGGCGCCAAGCCGGTGCTGAAACTGCTGAACAAGCAGGATCTGGCCGACCCCGTGCGCACTCAGGAGTGGCTGGACTACTTGAACGCCCGTGAAAACACCCTGGCCGTGGCTCTGGATACCCAGCAGAAAAAACAGATCAAACAGATTCCTGAACTGTGCAAGAAGATGGTGCCGGCGCGGGTACGTCAGGAACGTCCGGTACGCGCCATGATCATGGGTATTCCCAATGTGGGCAAATCCACCCTGATCAATGCACTGTTGGGCCGCAAGATTGCCAAGGTAGGTAACGAACCGGCGGTGACCAAGGCGCAGAAACGATACAGCGTTCACAACGGCATGGCCTTGTCTGACACGCCGGGGATTCTCTGGCCGAAGATCGAAGACCCGGATTCAGGTTACCGTCTGGCAGCCAGTGGCGCGATTAAAGACACGGCCATCGAGCATGAAATGGTGGCAACCTATGCCGCGGGTTTCCTGCTGGAGGATTATCCGGAGCGTGTGATGGAGCGCTACAAGCTCAAAACCTTGCCGGAAGACCGCGACAGCATGCTGGATGCGCTGGGCCGTAAACGCGGTTGTCTTCGTCCGGGCGGCATCGTCGATTTGAACAAGGCTTCCGGCATCCTGCTGACAGAGTTGCGGGCCGGCAAGCTGGGTCGTATCACCTTTGAAACGGTGGACGAGTGGGAACGTAAACGTATTGAAGCCGAGATTGCAGCTGCAGAAGCAGCCGCCGAGGCAGCCCGAGAGGCAGAGGAAAACAAGCATGAGTCGTAACAAGAAATCACGTAAAGACAGCGCCCGCATGACGGTACTGGAACGCAAGCCCAAGAAACAGGAGCTCCTGGCTGACCCGACCAGCAAGGAAAGTCGTCGCAAGAAAGCGAAAGAGCAGCGTAAAAAGCACCAGTCGGTGTATGAAAAATCCCAGGCTACACAGAAAGCTCAGGAACGTGATACCCAGGCTGGCCGCCGCGGTACCCGTCATGGCGGCCCTCTGGCCGAGAAGATCCGCAAGTTGAACGCGGAAAAAAAAGAGCAGTCACAGCAGTCTGACGAAGATTAAGCCACTCAGGCGACCCCGGTGGAGATACGAGTGAAGTACGATGTCATTATCATAGGCGGTGGTGCCTCAGGGCTCATGTGCGCTGCAACCGCTGCCTACCGGGGCCGCAAGGTATTGCTGCTGGAACATACCAAGAAAATCGGGCGCAAAATCCTGATGTCCGGCGGCGGGCGTTGCAATTTTACCCATCTGCATAACACCCCCGCCAACTTTCTCTCGGCCAACCCGCATTTCTGCAAATCGGCCCTCAGTCGTTTCAGTGCAGCCGACTTTGTCGAGTTGGTGGATAGGCATGGTATCGAATACCACGAGAAGACGCCCGGCCAGCTGTTCTGTAATGAATCCAGCAAGGAAATCCTGCAGCTGCTACTGACGGAATGTGAATGGTCCGGCGCCGAGTTGATGACCGAAACCAGTGTGTTTGAAGTAGAGCAGGGCACAGCCGGCTATCATGTCCGAACGTCGCGCGGCCAGTTCGACGCCGAATCATTGGTCATTGCATCCGGTGGTTTGTCCATTCCCAATGGCGGGGCAACCGGCTTTGCCTACGAAGTGGCTGAACAGTTTGGTCTGCAGGTGACACCACGGCAGGCAGCCTTGGTGCCTTTTACGCTGCAACCGGATCTGCTTGAGCACCTCAAGCCTCTTTCCGGGGTTTCCCAGCCGGTGACAGTATCCTGCAACGGCATGAGCTTCACGGAAAACCTGTTGCTGACCCACCGAGGCTTAAGTGGTCCTTCGATTTTGCAGATTTCTTCCTACTGGAAGCCGGGTGACGAAATCGAAATCGACCTTCTGCCTCAGCTGGATCTGGATGCCTGGTTGAAAGAGCAGCGTCAGCAACGACCCAAAGCTGAATTGCGCACGCTGATGGCGCAGCACATGACCAAACGCCTGGCGCAGACACTCTGCGAACTATGGGACTTTGAGGGTGAAGTCGGGCAGTACAGTAATGCCCGACTACAGGAAGTAGTGCAGCAGTTTAAACACTGGCGCCTGAAACCTTCCGGTACCGAGGGCTACCGAACCGCCGAGGTTACGCTGGGTGGCATCGAAACCGATGAAGTTTCTCAGAAAACCTTCGAGGCCAAGAAAGCACCGGGCCTGTATTTCATTGGCGAGTGTCTGGATGTGACAGGTCACCTTGGCGGTCATAACTTCCAATGGGCCTGGGCATCCGGGTATTGCGCCGGTCAGTTTGTCTGAGCCGGCGCTTTCTATCAGGTTATTCCCACCAGCTTGAATAACGAGCTGTCGCTAAGGCGTCCAGACTCACCTGATCGCCAATTTGAGGTGTCAGCAGTTTTACCTCCCGACTGGCTGTGGCTGCGGTAATACGCTGGAAGGGTTCATCCCAGGCGTGCTTTGCCAGGGCAAACTTGCCTACATGAGCCGGAAGAAGCGTTTTGGCACCCAGCTCCTCGGCGGCCTGAGCTGCCTGCTCTGGCGTCATGTGTACATGGGCCCAACGGTCGTCGTACTGTCCATGATCCAAAGCAACCAGATCAAAACCATCAAAGCGTGTGGCTATCTCCTTAAAGTGAGGGCCATAGCCTGTATCCCCACTGAAAAGCAGACGCTTGTCGCTGCCTTCGAGAACAAAGCCGGCCCAAAGGGTCTTGCCACGCGTCAGCAGGCGTCCGGAGAAATGGCGTGCCGGAATCAGATGAAGTTTCAATTGTTCGTTCAGATCGAACGCATCGTACCAATCACCTTCGATAACCTGCTGCTGACTGTAACCCCAGTTGCGTAAATAGCCCCCCACACCCAGAGGGGTGATTACCTGGCTAACCTTGGGTTGCAAGGCTTGAATGCTGGCATAATCCAGATGGTCCCAGTGGTCATGGGTAATCAGCAAATAGTCGATTGCGGGCAGGTCAGTTGCTGTATAGCGGCTGGTGCCATCGAAGGCTCTGACAACGAAGGGGACAGGGGCGGCATAATCGCTGAATACAGGATCGATCAGAATACGTTTGCCGGCCATTTGCACGTAGAAGGATGAATGGCCCAACCAGATAACCAGGTCCTCATCAGGATCGAGGGCATGAAAATCCAGTGGTTGTGCAGGAATAGCCTGTTCAGGTCGCAGCTGTGCCGAATCTGCCGTCAGGTTCTCAAACAGAACGGACATGAATGACTGGTCCTGTGTGAACATGGGTGTGTCGATCAGGTTCTGGAACTGCCCATCACGATAGTTCGGAGAGGTTTGCAGAAGACTCAGGTGATCGCCCGTTGGCAAGTCGCCGAATTTGGGGTGCTGCATATAGGCCCATACCGAGCCTGATGCTACCAGAACCACGCCCAGCAGCCAGAGTAATGCCAATTTCAATGAAGGGGTCTTCCTGTATTTGGAGGTTAAATCCGGGCAGCAAAGGTGCCGGGGCCTGATTAAACAGGCCCCGGGCAGTTATCAGATCGGCTGCGCCGTGGGGCGGAACAGGATCTCGTTCACATCCACGTTTTCGGGCTCATTAATGGCAAAAGCTACCATACGCGCAAAACTGTCTGCCGGAATGGCAATCTGGTCGACAAATGCGCGAGTATCGGACTGGATTTTTTCATCACTGATATGGTCCAGCAGCTCGGTCGCAACGGCACCCGGAGAGACAATGGTAGTGCGGATGTTATACGGCTTCACTTCCTGACGCAGACCTTCCGAGAGCGCGCGCACGGCATGCTTGGTTGCGCAGTAAACGGTGGCATCCGGCCCCAGTTTGTGACCGTAAACGGATGAAACATTGATGATATGACCGGACTTCTGCTTCTGCATCTGTGGCAGGGCAGCCGCAATGCCGTACAAGGTGCCTTTCAGATTGACATCGATCATCTGGTCCCACTCGTTGGTCTTGAGCTGCTCCAAAGGTGCCAGCGGCATGATGCCGGCGTTATTGATCAGCACATCGATTTTGCCAAAGCTGTCAACGGTTGTGTTGATCAGTTCCTTTACCTGGGCTTCATCCACCACGTCGGTTTGAACGGCTTTCGCCTTGAATCCGGCGTCGGTCAGCTCCTTTTCAAGTGCACTGATACGGTCCAGGCGGCGTGCAGCCAGGACGACAGTCGCACCACATTCGGCAAGGTGGCGGGCCGCCGCTGCGCCGTTACCGCTGCTGGCACCTGTGATGACAATTACTTTTCCGGCGATGTTATTAAGCATGGTGAATCTCCTGGTTGAGTATCGGTTCAGTCGTTGTCAGCAGGTGAAATAACCACCCTCAGATTGTCTTCGGCGGTCAGCAGGCCAAGGTCGCCCTCGATGCGCCCGAGCCGAATCAGCCCGCGTGAATAGCCAAAGTCCCGATAGAAAATGGCGAGATTACCCCAGGGAGCGAAATAGGTGAGATCGCCGACTTCCGGATCTATCCCGTCGGGAAGACCTTTGGTAGGCAGCTTGCTCGGCAGATCGGCAATTTTCTCAGTGGCGTGATAGTCACTCAGGTCCAGTTCTAGCGGCAGTAAGCGGCTGAATGCTTCTGAGGCTGCATTCTGCTCCAGGGTTGCCTTGAGCTCGCCTTTATCCGTGGTAATGAGGATATTCATGAATTCTGTGCTCTGGTTGGCGGTTTCAGCATGACTGAAGGGCGAGATCAGCATTAATGCGATAACGGCAGAAGTGACCGATATCTTTGATAGCTGTCTGTACGTCAAATTGTGCGCCATCGCGTTCACCCTTTTCGGCATGGCCTTTTCGATGGCATACACGATAAGGGAGGAAACTGATGCAATAAATAGAGGTAAATTTCTATCTCTTATGAGCATGATTAATTAATCTATTGCTGAAAGAACAGGGCGACTGCCAACCTATAGAGGCTAGTGTAGTGCTAAGAGAAAATATTACTGACCTGATGTCCTTCGTTGTGGTAGCCCGTGTGGGCAGCTTTACCCATGCCGCCGCGCAGATTGGCGTATCCCAGTCGGCACTGAGTCATGCAATCAGAGGGCTTGAAAGTCGCCTGGGCGTGCGCCTGCTGACAAGGACGACGCGCAGTGTAGCGCCCACCAGCGAAGGCGAGCGTGTGCTGTCACGAATAGCGCCCTTATTGTCACAGATTGAAGAAGAGCTGCAGGGGGTCATCGATATGCGTGACCAACTGGCCGGTTCTTTCCGAATCACCACCAGCGACCATGCTGCCGATACCCTGATTTGGCCAAGACTGGCGCCCTTGTTGCAACAGTACCCCGATTTGAAGGTCGAGCTGGTCAATGATTACGGCCTGACTGACATCGTTGCCGAAAAGTTCGATGCGGGTGTACGCCTGGGAGAACACTTGTCGGATGGCATGATTGCGGTGCGTATAGGCCCTGACATGCGCTTTCTGCCGGTCGCCTCACCTGAGTATCTGGATCGGCATGGTATACCCGATCACCCCCAAGCCCTGACCGAGTACAGCTGTATCAATCTGCGTTTGCCAACGCACGGGGGTGTTTATGCCTGGGAATTTGAAAAATACGGCCGTGAATTGAAAGTACGTGTCGATGGTCAGTTAACCTTCAACAATATTTACCCAGTGATCCGGGCGGCGCTGGATGGATATGGGCTGGCATACGTGCCGGAAGACCTGGTGGAGGAGCCTATAAAGCAGGGCAGACTGAGGGCAGTACTGGAGGACTGGTGCCCGCCTTCAGCCGGGTATTTTCTCTATTACCCGCATCGTCGGCAGGACTCACGTGCCTTTCGGGTACTGGTCGATGCATTGCAGTATGACCCCGGACAATAGGAACCGGTTTACCTGCAGCTTCACATTCTTTGGGGCGAGACTCTGCTAATCTGGGTTTGTCATGATCTCTGTGCGGTTGATATCCGATCACTATGACGCTGATTGAAATCTTAAATTTACTTTGGTTATAAGCTTATGTGATTATGTTCTCAGTGCAGGCGAGCTTGCACATCAACGGAAGACAATTGGAGAAAGCAGATGGCACTTCGCATTAATGACACCGTTCCGAATCTTGATCTGAAAACTGATCTGGGTGATTTCAAACTGCATGATTTCATCGGTGACAGCTGGACAATCCTGTTCAGCCACCCGAAAGACTTTACGCCCGTCTGCACCACCGAATTTGGTGCCGTGGCCCAGTTGGCGGCCGAGTGGGAAAAGCGTGGCACCAAAGTAATCGGCCTGTCTGTCGATGGTGTTGACGAGCACGTTGAATGGAAAGCAGATATCGAGAAGTTCTCGGGTGCACCGGCAAAATTCCCGATCATCGCTGATGATGACTTGGCTGTATCCAAGGCACTGGACATGCTGCCCGCAGATGCCTACCTGGCGGATGGCCGCACAGCTGCAGACTCTGCCAGCGTACGTGTTGTGTTTATTTTCAGCCCGGACAAGAAACTGCAGCTGGCCATGACATACCCGATGTCTATCGGCCGTAACTTCGCAGAAGTGCTGCGTGCCCTGGATGCATTGCAGGCAACTTATCAGACACCCATCGCAACTCCGGCAAACTGGGTGAGCGGTCAGGACGTGATTGTTGCCCTGTCACTTAATGATGATGAAGCCAAAGCCAAGTTTGGCGATATCGATATCAAACTGCCGTACCTGCGTACCACCAAACAGCCGTAAGGGTTACTAACAGGCTGTAATTGAAATGCCCTGCCGGTAATGCTCCTCGGCAGGGCATTTTTGTATTCACAAGCCGTTGTGTTCAGGTTTCGGCGTGGACATCCTGAGCGCGCTTCTTCTTGCGTAACTTCCTCAGCAACCAACTCTCAAGTCGGCTGCAGTAATCGGCCAGCAGCAACATGAGCCCCAGGTAAAGACTGATCGCCAGTGAGACAGTGATACCCGTGTCACGGAATGTTTCGACCAAAAACAGAAACGGGTAATGCACCAGAAAGAGCGGGAACGACAGGTCACTGAGTTTGCGGACCAGGCCGGTCAAAGGCAGTTTCAGCGACTGCCAAGCGGTAGGCGGAAGCATCAACGCAAGATAGATGCCCAGGCCAAACTCGAACAGGCGACAGGGCGGAAACCAGTCACCCGGACGGCCGGGCATGAAGCCGTATTGACGGTATAACCAGCCTTCCACCTGCTCCAGCACGGATATATCCAGAAACGGCAGCCCCCATTGGCCGACATACCAGCGACTGGCAAGACTGACACAGAAGAGTATCAGCAATGCCGGGAGTGCCCAACGATTCAGCAGATACACCAGGGCCGGTGCCAGCATATAGAGACTCATAATCAGGCTGATATACCAGCTTGGCGGGTTATAAGGGCCACCCCAAAGTCCCCACCAGGCATAAAAGCCCGTCAGACTGCCGACCAGATCCACAGCAACACCATTGGGGAAGAGGTCGGGCATATCGCCCTGCAGCAATCCATCGCTCAGGGCGTAGCCGAACATGGCAAGCGGAATGGAGATCCAGTACAGCGGATAGATACGCTGTATCTTTTTAAACAGGTAAGCAGCGTAACCTTTAAGTGGTACCGGCCTGGCTAAACCGGCGAGAACACCGGACAACACCAGGAAAAGGGTTACTCCCACGCCTCCGAGACTGACAAAATAGATGTTCTTCCAGCCAAAGAACGCGCCGCTTTCATGCCCCAGAAGCTGCCCTGTATGCGCAATGAGCACCAGTGCTATTGCCAATATTCGAAGACTGTCGAGTAAAAGTGAACGCCCCATTGAACGACCTCGATGACCAGCAGGTATTCTGCGCTACTTTAGGGGAGGTCGATGACAGTTTGGATGCAGGCATGGAGGGGCAGAATTTCGTCCTGGGCACCGGAAGCATGCTAGAATTCGCGCCAGTTCACGTCGCCTGCTATCAGGCTAACCATTGCGAGGTTTTATGCCGCTAATGGAGTTTGTACTGCACCTGGAGCAGATACCTGCGACACCCTTCACCCACGAATCCAGAAAGTGACTCAATGGAAATCAAGGTAAATTTTCTCGATAACCTCCGACTCGAAGCCAAATTTGATGACTTCACCGTAACGGCGGACCAGCCTATCCGCTACAAGGGTGATGGCTCCGCGCCGAGTCCCTTTGATTACTTTCTGGCGTCGTCGGCACTCTGTGCGGCTTACTTCGTCAAGGTATACTGCAAGGCGCGCGACATTCCCACAGACGATATTCGCCTGTCACAGAACAACATCGTCGACCCGGAAAACCGCTACAACCAGATTTTCCAGATTCAGGTTGAGCTGCCGGACACTATTTCCGACAAGGACCGTCAGGGCATCCTGCGCTCCATCGATCGCTGTACCGTGAAGAGAGTGGTGCAGGAAGGCCCTGAGTTCAAGATTGATCAGGTCAAGAGTCTGGATGAAGACTCCGCGCTGCTGTTCTCTGACATGACCGAAGGTGATGGCCGCACCTACATTCCCGGCAAGGACCTGCCGCTGGAAGATACCATTGCCAACATGACCCGGGTGATTGAACAGCTGGGCATGAAAATCGAAGTTTCCTCCTGGCGCAATATTGTCCCGAACGTCTGGTCACTGCATATTCGCGATGCGGCCTCACCCATGTGTTTCACCAACGGTAAGGGTGCCAGCAAGGAAAGCGCGTTGTGTTCCGCGCTTGGCGAGTTTATCGAGCGTGCCAGCTGTAACTTCTTCTACAACGACCAGTTCTTCGGCGAAGAGATCGCCAACAGTGAGTTCGTTCACTACCCGACGGAAAAATGGTTCAAACCCGGGCCTGATGATGAAATCCCTGAAGGGCTGCTGGATGAATATTGTCTGGAGATCTATAACCCGGACGGAGAGCTGAAGGGCTCCAACCTGATCGATACCAACTCGGGACGTGCGGATCGAGGCATCTGTGCCATTCCGTACACACGTCAGTCGGATGGTGAAGCCGTCTATTTCCCGTCCAACCTGATCGAGAACCTCTTTGTCAGTAACGGCATGAGCGCGGGTAACACCCTGTCTGAAGCACAGGTTCAGTGTCTGTCGGAAATTTTCGAACGTGCGGTCAAGCGTGAAATCATTGAAAACGAGATCGCCTTGCCGGATGTTCCCCAGTCAGTTCTGGATAAATACCCGCATATCGTTGCCGGTATTCAGGGACTGGAAGAGCAGGGCTTCCCGGTTCTGGTAAAGGATGCTTCTCTGGGCGGTCAGTTCCCGGTGATGTGTGTCACGCTGATGAACCCGCGTACCGGTGGCGTCTTTGCCTCCTTTGGCGCACACCCCTGTTTCGAAGTGGCGCTGGAACGCAGTCTCACCGAACTGCTGCAGGGCCGCAGCTTTGAAGGCCTGAATGATGTGCCCCAGCCGACCTTCAACAGCCACGCGGTGACCGAGCCGAACAACTTTGTTGAGCACTTCATCGATTCCACTGGTGTGGTCTCCTGGCGCTTCTTCAGTGCCCGCTCTGACTATGAGTTCAATGAATGGGATTTCTCCGGCACCAGCGAGGAAGAAAATGCCTGCCTGATGGGCATTCTCGAGCAGCTGGGCAAAGAAGTGTATGTGGCCGTATTCGACGACCTGGGCGCAACTGCATGTCGTATCCTGGTACCGGATTATTCCGAGGTTTACCCGGTCGAAGATCTGATCTGGGATAACACCAACAAGTCGCTGTTGTTCCGTGAAGACATCCTCAATATCCACTCGCTGGATGAAGATGCGTTGGCCGACCTGGTCGAGCGTCTGGAAGAGAGTGAGCTGGATAATTACACCGAAGTGCCCACGCTGATCGGTATTGAGTTCGACGAAAATACCGTCTGGGGCCAGCTCTGTGTCGGTGAGCTCAAGGGCATGATCTATCTTGCGCTGCAGCAGTACGAAGAAGCCTATGATCTGGTGTGTGAGTTCCTGTCCTACAACGACAACACCGTTGAGCGCGGCCTTTATTACCAGGCACTGCGCGCAGTACTGGAAATCGTACTGGATGATGAGCTGGAGTTTGAAGACTACCAGCACAACCTGACGCGCATGTTTGGTGATGCAGTGATTGATGATGTCATCGGTGCCATTAATGGTGATCGTTCCTTCTGTGGCCTGACGCCCACCAATATGCAGCTGGAAGGGCTGGAACGTCATCAGAAACTGATTGAAAGCTACAAGAAACTGCATGCAGTAAGAGCTGCACGGGCCGGACTTTAAGCACATTTCGCGGCCCTTAGTGGAATACTTAAGGGCCGCACAGCTCCCGCAAGATGCACCCGAGCTGTAAAAAGAACCATACTTCACCTGTAACGGACTATAGGCTGATTCATAATGATCATTGTCCCTACCGAGAAGCGCCTTGACTGGCGTACCACCCCTGTTGTTCTGATCAGTATTCTGATTTTGAACACGCTGGTCTTTTTGTTCTACCAGAGCAATGACCAGCAGAAAATCAACGATGCCGTCACGGCCATGCATAATGCCGGCTATATCGAGCATGAATGGCCGGTTTTCGAGCGTTACCTTGAAGCTCAGCCCTCGCGTGAAGAGGAGTTGGACTGGGCCAGACAAGCCTATGACTCCGAGCAGGTCTACTGGCTTGCTCAGGCCATGCTGATGGACCGGAAATACTATGACCAGGTGCAAGGGGAAGCCCGGCAGGTATTTGATGAGCAGCTCTATGTTCGCTGGCGCAATAAGCGTCCGGAAATACAGGCGACCTTTGAATCAGTCAGCAGCTTTGCCTATGGCTTGAAGGCAACGGATGTATCCTTCACTACTTTGATAACCCACCAATTTCTGCATGGCGACCTGGGTCATCTGCTGGGCAATATGATCTTCCTGCTGATCTGTGGTTTTGCGGTAGAAGCGGCCATAGGGCATCTGCGTTTTCTGGCGTTCTACCTGCTGGGTGGCATTCTGGCTGGTGTAACCCAGGTCGTTACCAATCTTGGCAGTGATGTGCCACTTGTCGGTGCATCAGGCGCCATATCCGGGGTGATGGCGATGTACCTGGCAGTATTCAGGCTCAAGCGTATCGAGTTTTTTTACTGGATCTTCTGCTTTGCCGGTTATTTCCGTGCACCTGCCTTGATGATTCTGCCGTTGTATATCGGTAAGGAGGTCTACCAGTACCTCTTCATGGAAGGTTCCAATGTGGCGTATATGGCACATGCCGGTGGTTTTGTGGCCGGTGCCATTTTGATTGGCCTCTCGATGGCATTTAACCGCAACACCATCAACGACGACTATATAGAACAGGAACAGGGCATTTCAGCAAGGAATCAGGCACTGGCTGATATCTATAGCGCGATTGAGAACCTGCAGTTCGATTACGCCCGTAAACAGTTAAGTGATCTGATTGAGCGGGAAGGCCTGGACTTTGAGTTGGCCAAAATTCGTTACAACCTGGACAAAATCAAAGCGGGCAAAGCTGTTGAAAACAGCTTCCGTGAATTGATGACTCAGAAAGGCATGTCCTCGACTGAGCTTTCACAACTCAGCCGCCTTTGGATGGCAGAGACATCTGCGCAAACTATATTGCCAACCGGGGATCAATTGCAGTTGGCTTTTCGCTTTACCAAGCTGGACGACCTGACCGCCGCTGCAGGCATGACAGACTATCTATATCAGCAAAAAGCCGATCCCAGGGAGCTGTTACTGTTGCTCCAGCGTTTGGCATCCCGGTTTTCCAGTCAGAATAATCCACGCCAGGCGGCAAAGTATCAGAACTATATCCAGCAATTGACCAGGGAGGGTCATGATGGAGTCATGTAAGTATCACCCGGATACAGCACCTAATTTCACCTGTTCGCAATGCGAGATCGACCTGTGCAAGGAGTGTGTGGACCACTCAATTGCTGGTGAAGCACGTTGCTTTCATTGTGGTTCGCCACTGACTATTCGGGTAACGGCGTCCAGCATGGAATCCCTGGCCCGGCGCTTGCCCAAGGCGTTTCGCTATCCCATGACGGCTGATGCCATGATGTTCATCTTCGGTCTGAGTGTTGCCACTACCTTTTTAGCTGTCTTGCCGCTGGGCGGTTTTATCAAATTTTTGGCAATGCTGTTCTGCACAGGCTTGGCGGTGAACTACAGTTTTCTGTGCCTTAAAGCGACGGCGGCTGGCGATATGACACCACCAAGGCTACAGGAAGCAGCGGGTGGCTCATTAAGTATCCTGATCCGGCTGTTTGCCATCATTTTCATCACCGGCATTTTTCTTAATTTTGTTGCTTCTTCAGTCAGTTCAGCACTGGCTATTACGATTACACTGGTGCTGGTCATTGGCATTCCGGCCATGCTGATGTGCCTGGCCATGAGTGATTCGATCACTGAAGCCATTAATCCGGTCAACTTTATCGGGTTGATGCTTAAGACTGGCATTCCATACCTCATTCTGGTCGGCTTTCTATTTATCATGGTGAGCTCGGTTTCCCTGATTCAAGCCGTGATTGGTGACGACCTCCTGTTTTTGTCAGCCATTCTGCAGTCGGCAGCATCCAGTTACTACGCAATGGTGGCCTTTCATTTAATGGGATATCTGTTGTATCAGCATCAGGATGCGCTGGGGTATGTAAGCGAAGATGCAGAATCCGCATTGCTGTACCACGCTGAGCCCGAAGCGGTGACCCATGCACATGTCAGTATCTGTCTGAAAGAGGGCGACTATGAGCAGGCAAAAGGGTTACTGCATTCTGCCATCAAGCAGTCTCCAAAGATTCCTGCCTTGTGGCAGCGGTACTTTGACCTGCTATGCCAGATGGAAGATCGGCAGGCCCTCATGGATATGGCCGACAAGCACTTGAGCCTGTTACTCAAGCTTGATCAGGGGATACCCATGTTGCGCAACTATCGCAGATTGGTCCGTATCCTGCCCGAATATGTACCAGGGACGCCTGCGTTAAGGTTGAGCCTGGCGCGTTTGAACCTTGAAGGCGGTGATGCAAAAGCGGCCGTCAGGCTGTTGAACGGGTTGCATAAGGCATTCCCTGAGTATGATCGACTGGTCGAGTCAGGGATCTTGCTCAAAACTGCCCTTGAGGCAATGCCAAACATGGAAGCCCAGGTGGAAAAGTGCCAGAGCTTGATTGATCAGCTTCGGATCCGTTATCCGGAGCAGGTAGCAGAAGGGCAGGTGTAGTAAGGGTAAGTCAGGTGAGGGTTATGCAGGAGATCTGCTCTCCTGCATGAAACATATTTACTGCACAGGGTTTTTCGGCACCATCCAGTCCTGCGGACAGTCCACACAATCCACCATGTGAGTGCCCTGGAAGGTAGCGAAACGGATGCTGGCGCCGCGCAAGTCAGCACCTTCCATATTGGCATAATTCAGTTTGGCCTCCTGCAGGTTAGCGTTTTGCAGATTGCAGTTCAGGAAGCGGGTTTTAGTCGCCCACACCATCTCCAGGTTGGTGGCGTAGAGTACGGCATCGACAAAACGTGCGTTGCTCAGGCGTGCGAAAGAAAGGTCGGCTCCATCCAGGCGTGTTTCCTTGAACGATGCGCCCTGGGCATGCATGGCCCAACCCGCTACGGCAACCATATTGGCATAATCCAGCGTAGCGCCTTTCAGGTTCGCTTTTTCCAGGTTGGCGCGGCTAAGCAAGGCGTAACTGAGGTCTGCACCGCTCAGGTTGGCACCGCGTAAATCCGCATGGCGAAGATCGGCGTAACGCAGGTTGGCACCGCTGAGGTCAATGCGATCCAGCTGCTGGCCGGAGAGGTCCTGTGCTGACAAATCGGCACCGGAGCACTGGGCTTCAATACCGGGCTCACATTGAGCCGCCACTGCTGAAGACATTACCAGGGTCAGCACACCAGCTGAGATCAGGGTTGCTTTGGACATGATCAGATCTCCGTAAAAAGGGCCTGCCAAACGGCAGGCCCGGGGACAGCGTTAACCGTTTATGCGGTTATTATTTCTTGGCAACCTTGTCTGCCCATTTCGGCAGTTTGAAGGCCCAGAAAGAACCACCCTGAGGTACCGGCTTGGTCAGGTCAGCCATATCGCCACCCCACAGCGGCACTGCACCACCGTAACCAGAGGCAATACCGACGTACTGCTCGCCATCCATCTCCCAGGTGACCGGGCTGGAGACGATGCCGGAGCCTGTCTGGAACTTCCACAGCTCTTCGCCGGACTTGGCATCAAAGGCTTTCAGGTAACCGTCACCGGTACCGGTGAATACCAGACCACCCTTGGTAGTCAGGACGCCGGCCCACAGCGGCAGTTTTTCCTTGTGCTCCCAGGCAACATCGCCAGTCAGCGGGTCCATGGCACGCAGAATACCGACATGGTCGTCATACATCTTGCGGATACGGAAGCCCTGACCCAGGTAAGCTGCACCTTTCTGGTACGTTACTTCCTCAGTCCAGTAATCCTCTTTCCAGTGGTTACCCGGCACGTAGAACAGACCAGTATCCTGGCTGTAGGCCATCGGGTTCCAGTTCTTGCCGCCAAGGAAAGGCGGAGAAACTTCGATGGACTCACCCTTTTTCTCGCCAGGTTTGGGGGGCGGCGGACGCTGACCTTCTACCTCGGCCGGACGACCGGTTTTCGGGTCGATGTGTGTCGCCCAGGTGATGTTATCCACGAACGGGAAGGCGCGGATGAAATCACCGTCTTCGCGGTCAACAACGTAGAAGAAGCCGTTACGGTCAGCGTGCGCAGTGGCCTTTACGGTTTTACCGTCTTCTTCATATTCGAACAGCACCAGCTCATTGTTACCGGAGAAATCCCAGGCATCATTCGGCGTGTGCTGATAGAACCAGTCCACTTCACCGGTGGTCGGATCGACGGCTACCTGGCCAGAGGTGTAGAGGTTGTCGTAGTCCTGCGGGTTGCCGCCTTCAGAAGTACGCTCCCAGGTGTTCCAGGGCGCCGGGTTGCCGGCACCGACGATGATGCGGTTGTTCTCGACATCGAAGCTGGCGCTCTGCCAGGGTGCGCCACCGCCGTGGCTCCAGGCTTCAACCTTGCCGGTCGGGGAGTTGGGGTCATCCGGCCAGGTCGGCGCACGCGGGTCACCGGTCGGGGTGCTTTCTTCACCGTTCAGGCGGCCCATGTGGCCCTCGACAAACGGACGCATCCAGATCTCTTCGCCGGTATCCGGGTCACGGGCAAACAACTTGCCCACAACACCGAACTCATCACCGGAAGAGCCGTGAATCAACAGGACCTTGCCGGTTTTCTGATCCTTGATCAGAGTGGGAGCGCCGGTCATGGTGTAGCCGGCCGTGTGATCACCGAATTTCTTCTTCCAGACGACCTTGCCGGTATCCTTGTTCAGAGCAACCATGGCGGCATCCAGAGTGCCAAAGAACACCTTGTCACCAAAGATGGCTGCACCACGGTTTACAACATCACAGCAGGGGCGGATATCATCCGGCAGGCGTGCGGTGTAATCCCAGAGCTGCTTACCGGTTTTGGCATCGATTGCGAAAATACGGGAGTAGGAACCGGTGATGTAGATGACACCATCATGTACCAGTGCCTGGGATTCCTGGCCACGTTGCTTCTCGTCACCGAAAGAGAAAGACCAGGCCGGTGTCAGCATCTCGATGTTCTCAGTGTTGAGCTGAGTCATCGGGCTATAACGCTGGGCCTTGGGGCCAATACCATAGCCAAGAACATCTTCAGGTGTTGCCTGGTCATTCAGAATGTCATCCCAGGTCACTTCAGAAGTAGAAGCCTGTACAGTGGCGCTGCTCAGCCCGATCGCGGCGCCCAGTACGACCGCTTGTACTCGCTGGCTCAGCAGAGAACGGCGCGGGGCTGTTATTGTTTTTTTCATCATTTCAATACCCTGTTGGTGAATGACGACAGCTCATGAGGGGAGCTGAAGTGTGCAAGGGCATTGTGCGGACCGGACAGGAGAACCGGCCACGGCAAAGCACCCGACAAAACCGGGCTATGAGCGGAAGGAAAGTGGGAAAAATTCGGATAAGCCGGGAAAAAGTCCCGACTAATCAAAAGGTTACTCCTTAGTTTTACGACTTTGGGTGGTGGAAGTCAAACCTTGGTCGGCATTATTCTCAATTTTTACTACCAAGGGACCATATTTTGGGTGCCAAGGTGTAATTCTGACCTTTCCGACCCTGGTTCATCATGTGCCTCATCAATGTCGGGCAACTCGCCTTTCATTCCGATTTCCAGTTTTGATAACAATAACGGTGAACGCACATGTCTAAGCTGAATAAAATCACAGGTCTGGTTGCTACTGCTGCACTGACCGCAGCTGTTTCCGGAACCGTAATGGCGCACGGTGATGTGACCCCGCAGGCAGTGGATACAACTGGCCTGACTCCGCTGGGTGAAGAGTGGGCTGATACCAACCCGTACCGTGACAGCGATGATTTCGACCGTGCTGTCGAGATTGGTGCATCTGCTTATAACCAGAACTGTGCCCGTTGTCACGGTCTGGATGGCATTTCGGGTGGTATCGCACCGGACCTGCGTTACCTGACAGCTGATTACGACGGTGATGAGTGGTTCAAATACCGCGTCATTAACGGTGCTGTCCGTGACGGTGCTGTATACATGCCGAAAATGGCCGACACCCTGAGCCAGGAAGCCCTTTGGGCGATTCGTAGCTGGCTGGAGACCAAGTATGTTGAGGAATAAGCTGCCCAAACTGCTTATTTCCCTATGCATTAGCCTGCTCGCTTGCGAGCAGGCTTTTGCGCGTTTGTACGATGACGTTATGGCGTCCGGCTACATCCGCATGGGTGTATACAAGGATTTTCCGCCGTACTCATTCGTACAAGAAGGGAAACCGGCCGGTGTAGACGTTGAAATTGCCCAGCGTGTGGCTGAGGCGTTCGATCTGGAGCTACAGGTCCACTGGATTACACCGGATGAAAATCTGGAAGATGACCTGCGCAACAATGTCTGGAAAGGTCACTACCTGGACAAGGATCAGGAAAACCCGCTGGCAATGAAGACACTGGCGGATGTGATGCTGCGCGTGCCCTACGACAAGCAGTATGCCTACAAGCAGGATTCGCTTGGCTACCTGATCAATGAAATGGTGGTGATGATGGCACCTTACCAGCAGGAACGCTGGCAAGTGGCATACGACTCCGAGCGTCTGGATGCAGTGCGAACCGTGGCTGTGTTCCAGTATGAGCCCATTGGAGTAGAGGTGGATAGCGTGCCGGCCTTCTACTTCACATCCGCCATGCGTGGGCGCATGCGTGATATGACACATCATTTCCCGACGCCACGGGATGCCTTTGCCGCCATGCAGTCGGGCGAAGTGGCCGCGGTTATGGCCATGCAGTCAGAGATCGACTGGCTTCTGAGCGAAGCTGATGATAGCCAGTATCGACTGGCCGAAAACGGATTTCCCACCATGGGCAAGCAAACCTGGGATATTGGCATTGCTATCCGTCAGACCGACCGTCAGCTGGGGTATGCCGTTGAAGCCGTATTGGACAAGATGATTCGATCCGGTGAAATGGCTGAAATCTTTGCCCGTTACGGCCTGCGCTATACCAAGCCGGAGTTTTATCAGGTCGCCGAGGAGGCTGCCATTTCTGAATAACCGGCTGCCTGACAATAAAAACAAAAGAGGTAGACTCATGAAGCTCAAGCAACGCCTGACGGCAGGGACTCTGTCCCTGCTGCTGGCGGGCCCCCTGATGGCGGCTCAGCCAGCCGATCCCCTTGACTCTGTCATGTGGGAGTACACCCGCGATATTTTCATCGGTAACGACGATTATCGCTTTGATCCGGACATCCAGGTGGATGTTCCTGCCTTCGCCGAAGATCCAACCCAGGTTCCCATTACCATCGATGCCCGTGCACACGCCGGCAATATTGAAAAGATGGTTGTCTGGGCTGACCTGAATCCCATTCAGCATGTACTCAACTATTACCCGGGCAGTGGTGCCAACCCCAAGGTGTCGCTGAGAATCAAGGTTCAGCAAAGTACGGCAGTCCGTGCGGCAGTACTGACCCGGGATGGGCTCTGGCATGTTGGCTATGCACAGCTCGATGCAGCCGGTGGTGGTTGCACCACGCCGAGCATGGGCAATGCTGACCCTTATTGGCAAAGCCATCTGGGTGAAATCCAGTCACGTCGCTTCCAGAGTGGTCAGGACGACAGTGCTCGTTACAAATTCCGTGTTATTCACCCTATGGATACCGGTCTGGTTGATGCCATTCCTGAATTCTATCTGGAGCAGGTAGAAGTCAGAGATGCCGAGAATCAGACGGTTGTGCGCATGGAGCTGTCACCGCCGGTATCCGAGAACCCGGTATTTACCTTCGATCTCAAGGACCAGGCCAATGAATATCACCTCTGGTTGCGTGACAACGGTGGCAACGAATTCGAGCAGGCGTTATAGGAGGCAGGGATGAAGAATCTGTTTGTAATCGCATTGCTGATGATTCAGCCGGCGGTAGCGGCCAAGCTGGAATACAATCTGGATGCCGAGCAGGTAGCGGAAAACACCTGGTTTGTCGAAGGTACAACAGAAGACTTCAGTTTTGAGAATGGCGGTAACATCGTCAATACCGCTTTCATTGCAACGGGAGAGGGGGTATTGGTGCTCGATACCGGTGTATCGCGCCGCTACGGTGAAGAGTTGCGCTCCCTGATCGAGGCAACCACAGAGCAACCGATCAAACTGGTCATCAATACCCATCAGCACCCTGATCATTTCCTCGGTAATCAGGCCTTTACGGAAGCACCCATTGCGTCGCTGGCCAAAACACAGCAGCAGATTGAACAAAGCGGTGATGCCTTTGCCGAGAATATGTACCGACTGGTTGGTGACTGGATGCGCGGTACCGAGTCGATCACGCCTGATCAGGTGCTGGAACCTGGCATGGTGCAGATGGGCGAGCACAAGCTCGAGTGGATCGAGCTGACTGGCCATAGTGGGGCTGATCTGGTGCTGTTCGATCATACCACCGGGGTACTGTT
Organism: Marinobacterium stanieri; assembly: GCF_900155945.1. Taxonomy (GTDB): domain Bacteria; phylum Pseudomonadota; class Gammaproteobacteria; order Pseudomonadales; family Balneatricaceae; genus Marinobacterium; species Marinobacterium stanieri. The sequence goes on along the minus strand of NZ_FTMN01000003.1, from coordinate 245,073 downwards.
CCCCTTTGATATGGTGTTTTATCAGCGTGCCTTAACCACGCCCCACACGCCCGGACTCAAGCAGTGGCGTTCCGAGCTGGAGCAGCTGCGACAGATCCCCTTCAAGCTGATGCTGCCGGGACACGGTCCCGCTGTAACAGATGCCCGTGCACTTGATCAGATGCAGGCCTATCTGGATTGGCTGGATACTACATTCACGCATGCGGCAGAACAGGGTTTGAGCATGACTGAAGTGATGGCACTGCCTATCCCGGAGCAATTTAACAGCATCAGTTTGCGCCAGCAGGAGTTTGAACGCTCGGTGTTCCATCTCTACCCCGACTATGAAGCGGCCGCTTTTTGATCGGCTCTCCAATTTTTGACCATGCTGAAGGCCCCGTTTTACGGGGCCTTTTAGCGAGTATTACTACCAAGTGAGGATAAAACTGCTTCGCCGGTTCAATTGTGAGATTGCACCCCAAATTCAAGAATGCCCAAACGGGTCGGGAACTTTTCCCGACTGCTCCTGGAAAACAAAAAATCCTAAAAGGGGACAGCGATGAAGAAATTTGGCCGCAGCACAGGCTTTGCAGTATCCACGCTGGTTGCTGCCATGTCCTTTGCCGGAATGGCACAGGCGGGCATCACCGACAAGGATATTCTGGCTGACCAGATGACGACTGACGATGTCGTGTCTAACGGTCTGGGTCCGCGTGGGCAGCGTTACAGCCCGCTGGACAAGCTGAACACTGAAACCGTAAAGGAACTGCGTCCGGTATGGTCGTTCTCCTTCGGTGGCGAGAAACAGCGTGGTCAGGAATCTCAGCCGATGGTTAAGGATGGCGTCATGTACGTCACCGGTTCCTATTCACGTGTATTCGCAATTGACGCCAAAACCGGCGATGAGCTCTGGGAATACAACGCACGTCTCCCCGACGGCATCATGCCGTGCTGTGACGTAATCAACCGTGGTGTTGCCCTGTATGGCGACCTGGTCATCTTCGGTACTCTTGATGCCAAACTGGTTGCCCTGAACAAGGACACCGGTAAGGTTGTCTGGAAAAAGAAAGTAGCTGACTACAAGGAAGGTTACTCTCTGACCGCCGCGCCTCTGGTGGTTAAAGGCAAAATCATTACCGGTGTGTCTGGTGGTGAGTTCGGTGTAGTGGGCAAGGTTGAAGCCTACGACGCGGTAACGGGTGACATCGTTTGGACACGTCCGACCGTTGAAGGTCACATGGGTTACATCTGGAAAGATGGCAAAAAAGTCGAAAACGGTATTTCCGGCGGCAAGGCGGGTGAAACCTGGCCGGGCGATCTGTGGAAGACCGGTGGTGCTGCAACCTGGCTGGGCGGTACCTACGATCCGGAAACTGACCTGATGTTCTTCGGTACCGGTAACCCGGCTCCGTGGAACTCTCACCTGCGTCCGGGTGATAACCTGTTCTCCTCTTCACGTCTGGCAATCGACCCGGATACCGGCAAGATCGTTTGGCACTTCCAGACCACGCCGCATGATGGCTGGGACTTTGACGGTGTAAACGAGCTGATCTCCTTCGACTACGAAGAAGGCGGTAAAACGGTTAAGGCAGCGGCTACTGCTGACCGTAACGGTTTCTTCTACGTCCTGAACCGTGAAAACGGCGACTTCATCCGTGGCTTCCCGTTCGTCGACAAAATCACCTGGGCTGAAGGCCTGGATGACAAGGGTCGTCCAATCTTCAAAGAAGGCGGTCGTCCGGGTAACCCGGCAGATGCCAAAGAAGGCAAGAAAGGCGAGTCTGTTGTCTCTGCTCCGTCCTTCCTGGGTGGTAAGAACTGGATGCCGATGGCTTACAGCCAGGACACTGAGCTGTTCTATGTTCCGTCCAACGAGTGGGCCATGGATATCTGGAACGAGCCGGTTTCCTACAAGAAAGGTGCTGCTTACCTGGGTGCCGGTTTCACCATCCGTCCGATGAATGAAGATTACATCGGTGTGCTGCGTGCGATCGACCCGAAAACCGGTAAGGAAGCCTGGCGCTATGAGAACTACGCGCCGCTGTGGGGTGGTGTGCTGACAACCAAGGGTAACCTGGTGTTCACCGGTAACCCGGAAGGCTACCTGATGGCCTTTGACGCCAAGACCGGTGAGATGCTGTACAAGTTCAACACCGGCTCCGGCATCGTTGGTTCCCCGATTACCTGGGAAGATGATGGCGAGCAGTTCGTCTCTGTCGTCTCCGGTTGGGGTGGTGCGGTACCGCTGTGGGGTGGTGAAGTCGCCAAGCGCGTCAAGCACCTGAACCAGGGTGGTTCTGTATGGACCTTCAAGCTGCCTAAATAACGCCTGACCTTTACCTTCAAGCGTTACCCAAGCCCTGCCGGCACTGCCGGCGGGGCTTTGTCCGTTTGTACTTTGTGCTATAAAAAGCCCTTAAATATCAATATGATGAATATATTATCTTTGCTGCGACTGCGTCTAATACCAGGGGGCAGGGTCGTAATACTCTGGTAGTTGGCAGGGTATTGCTACAGACCAGCCGCAACCAATGTAGCATCCTAAACCCGCCATAGAAGCATGTTGCAAATACCCGCCAGAACGGATCATCAGGGCATCGTAATCACGATGTCATGAACGAACTTCCATCTGGGGGAAATATGAAGAATAAGAATTTGTCCATGAAACTGCTGCCGGCAATGGTTGCACTGGGCATGGCCGCACAGGCACAGGCGGGCATTACCTTGTACGACAAGGACGGCACCACTTTCAGCACTGATGGTCTGATCAACGCTTTCTACGTACACAGTGAAAACGACGACCGTGAGCAGTCACGCGTGAAAATGGGCTTCCTGCCCAACTACATCGGCTTCAACTTCGGCAAGGACACTGGCGATCTGCAGCTGGGTGCCCGTTCCTCTTTCTGGGTGAGCATCAACGATTCCGACGTTGTGCGTGCCAACAACCAGGGCCGCGGCGAATCCCTGGGTACCGACACCGGTATCGATGTACGTCAGTTCTACGGCACTGTTGATGCTGACTGGGGTCAGGTCCTGATCGGTAAAGACTTTGGTCTGTTCAACCGTACCAACATCATGTCTGACGAACTGCTGCTGGGCTACGGCCAAACCTCTGATGCGCTGGGCCTGATCGATGGCGGCAACGTATCCTTCGGTAACATTGGCAGCGGTTACACTTACCCGTTCCCGAAAGCTCAGATCACCTATCGCAGCCCGGCCAAACATGGCCTGCAGCTGGCAGTTGGTATCCTGGATCCGAGCAAATCAGACGTGGACTCGTCTGAAGACACCCCGCGCTTTGAAGGTGAGCTGACCTACAGCGCCGATTACAACAACACCGCATTTAAAGCCTGGATCGGTGGCCTCTACCAGAGCTCTGACGATCCCGATGGTACCGATGTAAACAGCATCGATTCCACTGGCGTTTCCTTCGGTGCCAACGTTAAGTTTGGCGGCCTGTCTCTGACCGCTTCCGGTTTCGAGAGCGAAGGTATCCACCCGGCTGCAATCGACAATTTTGTAGTTGCTGAAGCGGCGGAAATGGAAGGTTACCTGCTGCAGGGTTCATACACCTTCGGTAAAAACCGCGTAGCCCTGTCTTATGGTGAGAACGAAGGCGAAAATGGTGTCGACTTCACCTACGAAAACACCGCTGTTGCCTGGTTCTACACTGTGAACGACAACCTGAAACTGGTTGCTGAATATGACCAGACGGAAATCGATGGCTCCACTCTGGGTAAAGAAGAAAACGACACCGTTGCACTGGGCGCTGTTATGACCTGGTAATACGAGCTGTCGTAGTGCCTGCCGCACAACTGGACCCCTTCACCGGTTGTGCGGTTTTTTTATGCCTGAATGATGCTTATAGTGCTTAAGTAGTACAAAACCTCAGCATTGGGATGTCTTTTCCCTCAAAAAAAGATAAAACCTTTTATATTCATTGGTTTGTGTACGACTCAAGGCTTTTTAGAAGATACTGAAGTAGCATTACTGCCGAGTTGTAACAGCAGATACAATTATCCTGTGTAAATCCTAGCGCGAGTGAGAGCCATGAACGCGCCACTGTTTCAAGAGCCGGTACGATCGGCCATGTCTTCACATCGAGATGTCGGGCGCGCTGCAACAGAACTCGCTGCGCAATTGTCACATCCTGATCTCGGTTTTGTGTTGTTTTTTTGTTCCGCAGAATATGATCTCGGAGCCTTGTCGTCTGCTCTGGAAGCGGCCTTTGCCGGCGTGCGCCTGGCAGGCTGCACTACGGCAGGGGAGTTGACGCCGCGCGGCTATGACCAGGGCACTATTACGGCCCTGGGGTTTGATCGCAACCTGTTTGCCGTCGAAGTGGGCCTGGTCGAAGAACTCGAGACCTTCACCTTGCCACGTGCGCAAAAGCTGGTGGATACCCTGATCGGCCGTTGTCGTGATACGCGTGTCGCACCCATCAAGGGACGCACCTTCGCCCTGACGTTACTGGACGGTCTGTCCAGCCAGGAAGAACAGGTACTGGTAACCCTGGACTCCGCACTGGGCAGCATCCCCCATTTTGGTGGTTCTGCCGGTGACGATATCCATCTGACCGGTACCCATGTATACGTAGATGGCGCTTTTCGCACTCAAGCGGCTGTCGTGGTAATGGTGAATACCCCTCTGGATTTCGAGGTGTTTACCACGCATCACATGCAGAGCCTGGAAAAGAAGCTGATTGTCACCGAAGCTGATCCGGCTACCCGCACCGTGTATGAACTGAATGCAGAACCGGCAGCGGTTGAGTATGCCCGCCTGTTGGGTATCGAGCTGGATGATCTGGATTTTGGTACTTTCGCCATGAATCCGCTGGCGGTGCGTATCGGTCAGGAATACTTTGTACGCTCCATTCAGAAGGTAAATCCGGACCTGAGCCTGACCTTCTACTGTGCCGTCGAGAACGGCATCGTTCTGACGGCCATGCGCCCTGATGCCATGCTGGCCAATTTGCGTCATCGCCTGGACGGAATCGAAAGCACGCTTGGTGAGCCTCTGATCACCATTGGCTGCGACTGCTTCCTGCGCCGTCTGGAAGCGGAGCTGACCGGCCAGGCGGATGAAACCTCGCGCCTGTTGGTGCAACATAACGTGGTGGGCTTCAACACCTACGGTGAGCAGTTTGATGGCATGCATATCAACCAGACATTTACTGGTGTGGTAATCGGACGGACGCAGAATGACTACTGATATGACAGCAGCACAAATGCAGGCGCGTATCGATGAGCTTGAGCAGGAGAATGCCAAGCTCAGACGTATGAAGGATGCGTTGATAGAACGGGTGGAATCCAGCAGTTCTGTTCGTACCGCCCCTTATGCCGCATTTGAGCATTCTGTCATTCTGGCCGAGCAGGTACGTGAACGTACCGAAGCACTGAATGCTGCGCTGGCCGAGTTGAAACAAAGCAACTACGCACTGAAGCAGGCCAACCAGGAAGCCGCGACGGCACATCAGCGTTTGATCGATGCCATCGAGAGCATCACCGACGGCTTTGTGTTGTTCGATTCCGACCGACGCATTCTGCTGTTCAATAGCCGCTTCCGTGATTACTGGGCCGGTACGGGTACGCGTATCGAGCGGGGTACCACCATCCAGGACGTTCACCGCCTGGCCATGGATAGCGGCCTGATCGTTGAGCAACATGAAGGACGTGGCGATGATGATGCCACGGTATTCCGACTGTTCAATAATCGCTGGGTACAGGTCAACGAACGTCATACCGGTGATGGTGGTCTGGTCATCCTGTATACCGATATCACGGATCTAAAGGCCAGCGAAGCGGCTCAGCGCGAGCAGGCGTTGGCACAAAAAAGCCGTCAGCTGCAGCGGACGGTCGATAACCTGTCGCAAGGTGTGGCGCTCATCAATGCCAATGGCTGGCTGGAAGTCTGGAATGATCGCTTTAATGAGTTGATCGGTCTGACAATCAATCACGAACAGCCCTTTGCCGAAGTGATGGCGGCCTCGGAAGTGGGCCTTCTGACACCGGATACGCTGAGCCCCAGTGGTGAGCAGCTGTTCGAAATGGAACAGCGTCTGTCCGATGGGCGAGTCATTGAGATCAAGACCCATCCAATGCCGTCCGGTGGCTTCGTTAATACCTACACCGATATTACCGAGCGTGACCAGTACGCCGAGTCCTTGCGTGAAAACGAGCGCTGGCTACGCCTGATTACCGACCATATTCCGGCCCTGATCGCCTATGTCGGCGCCGACGAGTGCTTCCAGTTTACCAACCAGGTATACGATGACTGGTACGGCTGGCCAAGAGGCAGCCTGATTGGCCAGAGCATACGCCAGGTGCACGGGGACAACCTCTACACCCGGCTGGAGCCGCACATCAAGCAGGCATTTGCCGGCGAGAATGCCACCTTCGAAATTGACGAATGTAACGCTGCCGGTGATAACCGGCATATGCTCAAGTCCTACGTACCCAATCGAGATGCCCAGGGGAATACCGTGGGCTTTTTTGTTCTGATTCGTGATATTACCGAGCGCAAACGCACGGCATTGGCACTGCAACAGGCTTACCAGAACCTGGAGCAACGGGTAAAAGAGCGCACCTCGGAGCTCACCGAAGTCAACGGACAGCTGCGTCAGGAAATTGAAGAACGTCGTCTGATCGAAGCTCGCTTGAGGGATGCCAAGCAGGATGCCGAGCAGGCCAACCTGTCGAAGAGCAAGTTCCTGGCGGCGGTAAGTCATGACTTGCTGCAGCCCTTGAATGCAGCTCGCCTGTTCACCGGCGCCTTGCTGGAACAACCCATGCCCGAGCGCATCAGTGAGCTGATCTATTCAGTCAGCAACTCCCTGCAGGATGTGGAAACACTGTTGGGTACTCTGGTGGATATCTCCAAACTGGATGCAGGCGTCATCAAGCCTGATGTAGCGCCGTTCCGACTCAATGAGCTGTTGGATACCCTGACTGCTGAATACCGTCAGCTGGCGGCTGTAGACGGCCTCAAATTCCGTTTCCGTGGCACTGATGCCGTGGTCATGAGTGATGCTACCTTGCTGGCACGTGTACTGCGTAACTTCCTGACCAATGCCCTGAGGTATACCGATGTGGGCGGAGAAGTGCTGCTGGGCTGCCGTATGCGCTCCGGCAGCGTTTTGATCGAGGTCTGGGATACAGGGTCAGGTATTCCTGCAGACAAGCTCACCGAAATTTTCCAGGAGTTCCGCCGTATTCCACGTGGTGGCCGACAGCAGGACAAGGGCCTCGGTCTGGGTCTGGCCATTGTCGATAAGGTCAGCCGTATGCTGGAACATCCCGTGCGTGTACGCTCCCGTCAGGGCAGGGGCTCGGTGTTCTCAGTAGAGGTGCCGCTGGGGCGCCTCAAGCCTGAATCCTTCTCGCCGCAGTTCAGAGAGCCGGGGATCGATAATCAGCTTCAGGGTGCGCGCATTTGGATGGTGGATAATGACGCCTCCATCTGTGATGGCATGGCAACCCTGTTGGGCGGCTGGGGCTGTGAGGTGGTGACGGCCTATGGGCTGGAAGACCTGCAGCAACAGGTGTCGATCGGTCAGGCCGAGTTGGACCTGCTGATCGCCGACTATCATCTGGATAACGGTGAAACCGGCATCGACCTGGTGCGTGAAGTACTGCAGCAGCGGGTGGAAGTGCCCCCCGTATTGATGATTACCGCGAACTACAGCAACGACCTGAAGCAGGAAGTGAAACAGCAAGGCTACCTGTTGATGAACAAGCCGATCCGCCCACTTAAGCTGAAGGCCACGCTTGGGCACCTGCTGCAGCAAAGACGCCAGTTACCTGCCTGAGAGAATATGGGGAAAGGTTGCAGAACTGAAAATGGGCTCATCAGAGCCCATTTTTCATTGTCTTCACGGATCGTCCGTTAACGTCTCAGGTATTGTGCAAAGTCGATATCGCTGGCAGACAGAATGGCCTGTACACGGTTATGTACACCGAGTTTACGCAGGATCGCAGACACGTGGGCTTTCACCGTCGTTTCCGCAATATGCAGGTTGTAGGCGATCTGTTTGTTCGATTCACCTTTGGCCATGCGCTCCAGCACCAGTAGCTGGCGGCGGGTCAAGGAGGAGAGCAGCTCGGGCGCTATTTGCGGGTGGTCATTGGTGCGACGGTTACGACGGCTGCTTTCCTGATCACTCTGACGAATAATATCGGAAGGCAGGTACACATTGCCCTGCAGGATCTGCTCCAGTGCTTCTGTCATCTGCGCACGTGGCGAGGATTTCGAAATGAAGCCCACTGCACCGCAGGTTATCGCCTGCAGCACTATCTGCTTGTCATCTTCGGCAGAGACAATCACCACCGGAATGGTCGGTGCTTCATTACGTAAGGAGATGAGGCCGTTCAAACCGTTCATGCCCGGCATGTTGAGATCCAGCAGCACCAGGTCGAGGTCATCATGGGTTTGCGCCAGTGAAAGGGCGGTCTCCAGATCTTCGGTTTCCAGCGTTTCGGCCTCGGGGAAACCGGTTTCAATCACGTTGGTGATCGCCTCACGGAACAGTGGGTGGTCATCGGCAATCAGTATCTTGTACACGTCTCAGTCCCCGTTATCGTTATTATCGAGTGGTATCAGGACGATCCGTATCCTGAAGTTTTTGCTTGTCCGGTAAGGGTACCGGCTGCGCAGCTACCAATTTGCGCTCAGCTTCCCGCCATCCATCCGTTCCTTCGGCAAACCAGTAGAGCTGTTGATAGCCCCATTGGTTGGCGCGTTTTACCGCATTCCACGACATCCAGCAGTCGGCTGTGCAATAAACCACAATTGCCCGCTGCTTGTCACCTTGCGTTATGCGATGCAGGTGTGTCTGAAAATAATCGGTCCAGCGTTCATTCAGCTCGCCAAGGCCAACATTAGGCAGCCAGACACTGCCCGGCAGGTTGTAACGTTGCCGGGTCTGGAGGAAGATACCGCTTTGCCAACTGACCGGCTGTACATCCAGTAGAATCGGCGCTGGTTTGGCGCTACTCTGTAACCTGACAAGCTGCTGCACATCGATTCTGGTGCCGCCCTCGGCCTGTTCAGGCGTAGGGCTGCGATAACGGCCAATTCGGTATCCTTCCCAGGAAAAATACAGGTCGGTCCTGTCCCGGTCGCTGCCAGCGCTCCAGACAGGAGACACAGGTAGCGATATCGAAACCGCTAATGCAATTATTGCTGCTTTTTGCACACAGAACATAGGCAGTACTCCATAAGTGCATTACACCTGCCACAAGGTTCAAGAGGTATTGAACATTGGCCCCAAAAAACCGGTACTGAAGTAGTAGATGGCCCTGTGTAGATTGTTGATTTGACTGACCTCCGACATTGTCCCTCTGGCCAGTAATGACTAGGATTGAAGACAAATAACGCTGTACCGAGAAAGATCATGTTTGATGAACGCCGTATTTACCCCCGTGTCGCCTGTAACCTGCCTGCCGAGCTTGAAACCTCGACGGGTGAGTCTATCGATGTACGTATCGTTAACCTGAGCAGGGGCGGCTTCTATGTAGAGGGGGATGCCAGCCTGGTGGGCATTGAATCGCCGCAAGGGGTTGGCCCGATCGAAATATGGCTGCACTTCGGCCTGCCCACCAGCGCATTGCATTGCCATTGTCGTGTCGTTTATAAACGCCGCCATGCACATGATCACGTAGGACTGGGCCTGAACCTGATATCGACGGATCATCAGGCGATTGAGCAGTTGGACGATTTTGTCGGAAATAACCTGCAGTAGGGCTTAGGTGATGATTCTGCGTCCCTGGCAATGGCTATTGGTTGTACTGCTGGTAGCCGGCTTCTGGGTTGTGCGTATGGAGCCACCTGAGCCGGCACTGGAAACACCTCTTGTCAGTGTCAGCGCCTCTCCAGAACTACCTGGTCAGCGCATGCTGTCAAATGCACCCTCTATCCGCAAAGATGAATATCAACTGCGCCTGCTGGCTGAGTTTGCCATTGATGCCCGCATTCTGGCCCGTGAGGACTACAGCTTTGGCCGTGAGAGTGACTTGTCACCCTGGGACTTCGCCCTGGGTTGGGGAGATATGGCCCGGCCGGAAGTCGCAGACAAATTTTCTATCCGCCAGTCCGGTCGCTGGTACTACTGGCGTTCGGAGCAGTTGCCTATCCCCCGGCGCGCGGTTGAAACCAGTAGTGCCAACATGCACCTGGTCCCGGCCAGTGATGAAGTGCGCGACCAGCTTGAGGCACTGGACGAAGGGGATGAAATCAGCTTCAAGGGTTTTCTGATTGAGGCCCGTGGGGATGATGGCTGGCGCTGGCGCAGTTCACTGACTCGCGAGGACACCGGTGACGGTGCCTGCGAGCTTATTCTGGTGACAGAAGTACTTTGATGGCAGTCTGACAAAAGCAGCTTAATCGCTGTGCAGCGGCAGGCGCTTGCGGTGCTCAGCCAGAATGTTCACGAAGTTACCTGCCAGCATCATGGCGGCACCGACGGCAACAGGCCAGTCAATAACCTCTGAATAGAACAGATAGCCAACCAGAGCGATCAGTGGCAGGCGCATGAAGTCCATCGGCACCACCACGGTTGCATCGGCCAGTTTGAACGCACGCGTCATGCAATAGTGTGCGCTCATGGCCGTTACCCCGACCAGCACAATCCAGGGAACAGAGCCCAGAGAAGGCGTTTTCCAGTCCATCAGGCTGGGAATCATTCCCATCGGAAGCTGCATCAGGGTCATGTAGAACAGGATGCACAGCGGCGTTTCCGTGGCTGAAAGTGACTTGGTTTGTATATAGGTCAGCGAGTAGCCAATAGCACCGGCCAGCACGGCAAAAGCAGCCGGGTGAACCGCTCCCATCCCCGGACGTAGAATAACCAGCAAGCCGGTAATACCGAGCACCAAAGCCGTGAGCCGTGGCAGTGTCAGGCGCTCTCCGAGAAAAATTGCTGCAAGCAGGGCTGTCCAGACCGGTGTCGTGAATTCGATGGCAATAACTTCGGCCAGGGGAATAAACGCCAATCCGAAAAACCAGCCGTACTGCCCACCAAAATGCGCCACATTACGTATGAGGTGCCCCTTGAAACGGTGCGTTTTAATCTGAGCCCATCCAGACCGGGATACCAGAAAACTGATCAGCAGTACCCCGATAACGCTACGGAAAAAGAGTATCTGGTAGGTCGTGAATTCAGCAGACAGTTCGCGGCCTGAAATGGCCATTGCCATAAACGAGAAAAGGGCACCGACCATCCAGAGAGTGGCTTGAAGTACGGAGGGGGCTGTCATTATCCTTGTATCCTTGGACCCGAAAGAGGCAGCAAGCCTAGCAACTTCGGTCAGGGAAATGAACTCTGGACAGCCTAGCTGTCACGCACGCGTCTTACCTAAGGAGCACACACGAATGTCCAAGGGCACGTTAAGTCAGGACCTGTATGCAAAACTACTGAATGAGGAGGATGCCCGGGCCTGTAAAGCCATTGATGAAGATGCCTGTAAAGAAGTACCCGGTAATTTTTTATGGCTGGTCCTGAGCCAGTTTCTAACCAAGCTGGGTGATGCTCTTGGCAACCCCAAAGTGGTGTTGCCGGCGGTGATGGAGGCCGTGAGCGCGCCCCTCTATCTGCTTGGCTTCCTGGTGCCTATCCGTGAATCCGGCTCCATGATGCCACAGCTGCTCATTGCAGGCTTTGTTCGGCGCTTACCTATACGCAAGCATGTCTGGGTTGTTGGCAGCCTGTTGCAGGCATTGTGCATGATGTTGATCGCACTGGTTGCCTGGCAGCTTGAGGGGGCGGCAGCGGGCTGGTCCATCATTGGTTTGCTGGTGTTGTTCAGTCTGTCACGTGGACTGTGCTCCGTTGCGGCCAAGGATGTGTTGGGCAAAACCATTCCGAAAACACAGCGCGGGCGTGTTAACGGCTGGTCAGCCAGTGTAGCAGGGCTGGTGACACTATTGGCCGGTGCCTGGTTTGTGCTGGCAAACGGAGAAGGGGACATGAGTGGCGCCAGTTTTGGTGTGCTGCTTTCACTGGCGGGCCTGCTGTGGATTCTGGCAGCCTTAACCTATTCCCAGATACGTGAATTTCCCGGTGAAACCGATGGCGGTGTCAACGGCATCACCGAGGCGTTCAAGCGACTGGATATATTACGCACCGATTCGGCCTTCAGGCTGTTTGTCATTACCCGTTCTCTGTTTCTCTGCTCGGCCCTGTCTGCGCCTTACTATGTGGTGCTGGCACAACGGGCTCAGGACAACTCACCGGCATTGCTGGGTCTGTTTATTATCGCCAGCGGCGCGGCCGGACTGATTTCAGGGCCGTTCTGGGGGAGGTTTGCCGATCTGTCCAGCCGTTCCGTCATGACACTGGCAGCACTGATGTCATCACTGGCGGGGATTATCGTCTGGGCGATTGCCACCTGGTTCCCCCAATGGCTGGATATTTTCTGGCTTATACCGCTTTGCTATTTTGCACTGAGCATTGCCCACCAGGGCGTGCGTGTTGGACGTAAAACCTTTGTCGTGGACATGGCAGAGGGTAACAGACGTACCGACTATGTTGCGGTGAGCAATACCGTCATCGGTATAGTGCTGCTGATTATGGGCTTCACCGGTGCGCTGAGTGTTGCCGTGCCTATCAGCACCATTATTCTGATTCTTTGCCTGATGGGATTGGCCGGCGTAGTGCTGTCACTGCGTTTGCCGGATGTGTAACCTGGCCCCTCCAGATTTACCCCTCCAGATTGACCTGAATTAGCGCCTGCATCTGCCGGTCGTTAATCAGGTCTGCCAGGGTGTATTGCTGCAGAACGGCAAAAAAGGCCTGTTGCGCTTCGGCCAGTACACCCTGCAATCGACAATGTGCAGTCAGCCGACAGGGCTGGCTGTTGCAATCAATCAGCGGCGTGGTGCCTTCGGTTTGGGACAACAGCTGGCCCAGGTTTATCTCTGCAGCAGGCCGGGCCAGGCTGATTCCACCACTCTTGCCGCGATAAGTACTCAGGTACTCAAGTTTCCCCAGCGTATGCACCACCTTGCGTAGATGCTCCCGTGAAATGGAGTAGAAGTCGGCTATTTCAGCCAGGTTGGAGCGTTTCTGGTCATTGATGGCGACGTAAAAGAGTACGCGCAGGGAGTAGTCGGAAAAGCGGCTTAGCTGCATGGGTTGGCTCGATTAATGTAAGCAGGCTGATGATACAAATTTACTGACCTGTTGTCCTCGATCTACATGGCTTCACACTGAATATCCTTGATCCACTGCACATACTGGCGTGAAAACAAGCCTGGAAAGCTCAAAGCCTCTAGCGATTAAAACCTTTCGCGACTAATTTAAGAGAGTCTGTATTTTATTAGCCTTAGCTCAGGGCTGTTTAACCAGATGGTTACTTTCCAAACCAGATGGGTGTGAAACAGGATCTGGTTCTTGGAGTTTACGTCGCTATGGGCTCACCGCTAAAGACCTCTTCACTCATGCGTATTTGTGCGCTCTGTCTATCCGTCGTTGTTATTAACGGCTGTGCTTCGTTTAGCCCCGAGCAGGATCTGACTTCATTTGAGGACCGTATACAGGTTCAGGAGCAAGGCAATGTCATTGTGTCTGCATCTGTACTGACAGAGGAAGAGAGCAGAAGACTCTTTGGTGTCGATTTGGCATCGAAACAGATACAGCCTGTCTGGATGCGTGTTCAGAATAATGACTCCCATCCATATTGGATGTTGGCAACCGGGCTGGACCCTGAGTATTTTTCACCTCATGAAGTCGCCTATAGCATGCATCGCTGGCTTCAACCCGGGTACAACGAACAGGTTGATGTCTACTTCACGCAAATGAGTTTTTTCAACCCCATTCTGCCCCAAACGACGCGCAGCGGTTTCTTTTACGTCAACCTTGATGAAGATGAGAAGCAGCTGGATATCGACCTCATCAGTAAAACAGAGACCAAGTTTTTTGATTTTTACTTTGAGCTGTCGGAACTGAGGGCCCGGTCATTAAGGGAAATTGAAGGGCAGCAGCAACAGGAAGACATCACCTCACTTGATCGCACAACGTTGCGAGAGGCCTTGCGCAACTTGCCTTGCTGTACCACCAGTGAGAACGGTCAGAAACAGGGTGATCCCCTTAATCTGGTACTTATTGGTAATTCCAAACATCTCTTTCCACCCTTTGTGCGTCGTGGCTGGCACTATGCTGAAGACAGCTACCTGCGCTCCATCTGGAAAACCATCAATTCTTTCCTGTTTGGCAAACACTACCGTTATTCGCCCGTCAGTAATCTCTACTACGAGGGGCGTAAACAGGATATTGCGCTACAAAAAGCACGTGGCACGATTCACCAGCGAAACCACTTGCGGTTGTGGCTCACAGACATGCGTTATGAGGGCAAGGAAATATGGGTAGGGCAGATCAGCAGGGACATTGGCGTGCGCTTTACGACGCACACACCTACATTCACTACCCATAAAATCGACCCTGATATTGATGAAACCCGCACGGCCTTTATTGAAGACATGTTGTATTCACAGGGGTTGATGCGTCTCGGGTTTGTCAAAGGGGTCGGCAAGAGGCCGTTGAGCCGGCCCGGATATAACCTAACGGGTGATCCCTACCACACGGATGGGCTCAGGGCGGTGCTGGAGTTTGATACTCGGCCCAATAACCTCGAAGATGTGCGCTTCTTTGACTGGGTCGACCCGCCGAGACGGCGGATGTATTCGCAGTAATAAAAGGCCTGCAGGGCTGGCAGGTGCTTCAATGGCTATTCTTAACCCTGCGCTATTGCACTAACGGGGTTAAAGCGTAACAATGCATGCAGGGTGCATCGCACCTTTTTACCTTCTGTGAGGCTCATTTCCCTTATGTTGTATATCCGGATGACATTGCTGTCCGCAGCCCGCCTTGTTGCAGGCCTGCCGCTCACACGCTGATTTGTATCGGCCTGTGTCTGTAGGGCAGGCCGACGGGTATACGAACACCTCTTGAATTTTCTGGTAGTCCCGGTAATCCGGCGGCTGTCTTTATTTGTTGTAAAAATGGAGTAAACGCCATGGCTGAGATGCCGTGTATTCTGGTGTCCGAAAAGGATATTGACCAGCTTGAAGCGCTGCTTGAGCGCAAAGAATTTCGTGATAACCCTGGTCTGGACGCGCTGCGTACCGAGCTGGCACGTGCTGATGTGGTTGCCGAAGAGGCAATGCCGGCAGATGTGGTGCGCATGAATTCCTGTGTCACCTTCGAGGTGGAGGAGACAGGGCAGCAGTTTCAACGTCATCTGCTGTACCCGCATCAGCTGTCATCGGTTGAGCATCCCATCTCGATTATGGCACCCATCGGTTCGGCATTGCTCGGACTGCAGGTTGGCCAAACTATCGATTGGACGCTGCCGGGTGGCAAGCATAGCCATGTCCGTATCGTGTCCATCGATTAAAACCGACAGTACAGATACGAAAAAGCCGGCAAATTGCCGGCTTTTTTACGTTTTGAAGCCTGGTAAGGCTTACTTACGCTGGTCAGATACGCGCTGGGCCTTGCCTTCAGAGCGCGGAATGCTGCCGCTGTCGACAATGGCAATCTTGGTGCTGATGCCGATGTAGGACTTGATGTGGTGCTGCAGTTCCTTGATCACAGCGGCTTCATCAGTACCCTTGGCTTCAGGTGCCAGCTCGACTTTAACGTCGACCATGTCCAGGTTGCCGTTCTTGGTGATGATGATCTCGTAGTGCGGTGCCAGTGCTGCAACTTTCAGGATCTGTTCTTCGATCTGAGTCGGGAATACGTTAACACCACGGATGATCAGCATGTCATCGGAACGGCCAGTGATCTTGTCGATACGACGCATCGGACGTGCAGTACCCGGCAGCAGACGGGTCAGGTCGCGTGTACGGTAACGTACAACCGGCATGGCTTCCTTGGTCAGAGACGTGAAGACCAGTTCACCATACTCACCGTCCGGCAGAACTTCACCGGTGTTCGGATCGATGATTTCCGGGTAGAAGTGATCTTCCCAGATGGTGGGACCATCTTTGGTTTCGATGCACTCCATGGCAACACCTGGGCCCATCACTTCAGACAGACCATAGATGTCGACAGCGCTGATACCGGCGCGCTGCTCGATATTCTTGCGCATTTCATCGGTCCAGGGCTCGGCACCGAAGATACCGGTACGCAGGGGCAGGTCACGCGGGTCAACGCCCTGACGTTCCATCTCATCCAGAATGTTCAGGAAGTAGGACGGGGTCACCATGATGATATCGGGCGCAAAGTCCTGGATCAGCTGAACCTGCTTCTCGGTCTGGCCACCGGACATGGGGATCACGGTGCAGCCCAGACGCTCGGCACCGTAGTGCGCGCCCAAACCACCAGTGAACAGGCCGTAGCCGTAGGATACGTGTACCTTGTCACCACGATGTCCGCCAGCAGCACGGATAGAACGTGCTACCACATCAGCCCAGGTATCGATATCGTTCTGGGAGTAACCCACAACGGTCGGCTTGCCGGTTGTACCGGAGGATGCGTGGATTCGTACAACTTCGTCCATGGGGATGGCGAACATGCCGTACGGGTAGTTGTCACGCAGATCCTGTTTGGTGGTGAACGGGAAGTGCTTCAGGTCTTCGAGTGATTTCAGCTCGAACGGGTGAACGCCTTTCTCGTCACACTTCTGCTTGAAGTGGGGGACATTATTGTAGGTATGCGCGAGGCTCCAGCGCAGGCGACGCAGCTGTACCGAACGCAGCTCGTCAATGCTCGCGGTTTCAATTTCTTCGAGGGATCCACGCATCATAGGCTGTTGGTGTTTCATGCTTGTTATTATCCCGTTGTTTGTAATAGTTGGAGTTCTGGCACCTGAGTTGGGGATCAGACGCGTTCAATAATTGTGGCAATACCCTGACCGACACCGATGCACATCATGCACAGCGCGTAACGACCACCCGTACGGTGCAGCTCGTACATGGCAGTGGTGATCAGGCGGGCGCCGCTCATGCCCAGCGGATGACCCAGGGAGATAGCACCACCGTTCGGGTTAACGTGTGCTGCATCATCCGGCAGACCCAGGTCGCGGGTTACGGCCAGCGCCTGTGCTGCAAAAGCTTCGTTCAGCTCGATGACATCCATATCTTCGATGCTCAAGCCCGCTTTAGCCAGTACCTTGCGTGCAGCCGGTGCCGGACCAAAGCCCATGATACGCGGTTCTACACCTGCGGTTGCCATGGCGACGATGCGTGCTTTAGGTGTCAGGCCATTGGCTTTAGCCGCTTCTTCAGACGCGATCAGCAGGGCACAGGCACCATCGTTAACACCGGAAGCGTTTCCCGCTGTTACCGAACCACCTTCACGGAAAGGTGTTTTCAGTTTAGCCAAGCCTTCCAGAGTTGTGCTGGCACGAGCGTGCTCATCGGTATCAAACACGATCGGATCCGCTTTGCGCTGCGGAATGGTGACCGGGATGATCTCTTCAGACAGCTTGCCGTTTTTCTGTGCTTCAGCAGTACGCTGCTGACTGCGCAGGGCAAAAGCGTCCTGATCTTCACGGCTGATGTTGAAATCAGCGGCTACGTTTTCCGCAGTTTCCGGCATGGAGTCCACACCGTACTGAGATTTCATCAGCGGGTTGATGAAACGCCAGCCGATAGTGGTGTCATACAGGCCGTTCGGGTTACGGGTAAACGCAGATTCAGCCTTGCCCATCACGAAAGGCGCACGGGACATCGACTCAACGCCACCGGCAATCATCAGTTCGGTATCACCGGACTTGATGGAACGCGCCGCCAGACCCACTGCATCCATACCGGAACCACAGAGACGGTTCACAGTAGTGCCCGGCACTTCTACCGGCAGGCCTGCCAGCAAAGAAGACATGTGCGCCACGTTACGGTTATCTTCACCGGCCTGGTTGGCACAGCCGTAGATGACATCATCTACCTGAGTCCAATCCACGTCCGGGTTACGCTCCATCAGCGCTTTCATCGGGATGGCGCCCAGATCGTCAGCACGAACGCTGGCGAGGGTGCCTGCATAGCGACCAATCGGTGTGCGGATAGCATCACAGATAAAGGCATCTTTCATTGGGTTTCTCCTCAGGCGGCTGGTTCATCTTCCGGCAGCAATGTCCCCTTGATCTGGTAGGACTTGCCACGGAAGAGGGCCAGCTCTTCATTGTTCTGGTTAAAGACGGTGATGTCATAAACGCCGGTGCGACCCTTACGCTGACGTTCTTCTGCAACCGCAGTCAGGGTGTCGTCCAGGAAACCGGGTGCAACAAACTCAATGCTGCAGCCACTGGCGACAGTCACCTTGTTATAGCTGTTGCAGGCATGGGCGAATGCCGTATCCGACAGCGTGAAAATGAAACCGCCATGGCAGATGGCATGGCCATTGAGCATATCCTTGCGGACTTTCATGCTCAGGCGCGCATAACCCGGGCGGGTTTCTTCAATCTGAATATCCAGGCCCTGAGCGGCAAAATCATTTTCATGCATGGCGGCGCTGGAGGCTTCAGCCAATTGTTGCGGGTTCATTTCGCTCGCTTTCATGACTGGCGACCTCCGGCAACCTTACGCAGCAGCAGGGGAGACGGGCGGTAACGGTCTTCACCGTAGCTGGCACCCAGGTTGCGCAGAACGTGCAGAATGCGCGCCAGGCCAACTTCACTCGCCCAGCTGATCGGACCACGCGGGTAGTTCACGCCGCCCTGCATGGCGATATCAACGGCTTCTTCGTTGCACACCTGCTGGTTAACCGCATCAAAGCCTTCATTGGCCAGCATGGCCAGCGTACGCATCACAACCATGCCCGGGATGTCATCGATCAGGCTGACCGCTTTGCCAGCGGCCTGGAACAGACCAACCGCCTTGTGGATGGCAGACTCGTCTGCCTTGTCAGCGGGTGCCAGCGCAATACGCGTGGACTGGCTGTAATCCAGCGCCAGATCGAAATGGATCAGGTTGCGGTTGCTGGTTTCGGCGGCACGAACAGTGGTGAACTGGCCGTTGGTCAGCATCAGGGTGGCATCACCGACGCGGATGCAGCCATCACCCTCAGTGCGCACAACTTCAATACCGGCTTCTTCGAACAGAGCAACCAGAGGCTCGGCAACACCCAGCTCACCTTCAATGGTGACCGTGTTGGGCTTGTCCGCATCGGCAGCTGTGATCGGCGCAGGCTTTTCAGCACCTTCACTGTAATCATAGAAGCCCTTGCCGGTCTTGCGACCAAAGTGGCCAGCATTAACCAGCTCCAGCTGAATCAGAGAGGGCAGGAAGCGCTGATCGTTGTAGTAGGCCGCAAATACGGATGAGGTCACCGCATAGTTGACGTCGTGGCCGATCAGGTCGGTCAGCTCGAAGGGTCCCATGCGGAAACCGCCTGCTTCACGCAGCAGTGCATCGATGGTCGCGGTATCGGTACCGCCTTCCTGGAAGATACGGAAGCCTTCAGCATAGAAGGGACGTGCAACACGGTTAACGATGAAGCCCGGTGTGGACTTGGCGTGTACCGGCTTTTTGCCCCAGCTGGCGGACAGATCGAAGATGGCGTCAGCGATTTCAGGTTTGGTATCCAGGCCGCTGATCACTTCAACCAGTTTCATGATCGGTGCCGGGTTGAAGAAGTGCATGCCAACCAGGTTCTGCGGGCGCTTGAGGGTGCTACCGATGGCCGTCACGGAGATGGAGGAGGTGTTGGTCGCCAGTACGGTCTGCTCGGAGCAGATATCTTCAAGCTGACCAAAAACACTCTGTTTAACGTCCAGGCGTTCAACAATCGCTTCGATAACCAGGGCGGCAGGCGCCATCTCTTCCAGTGAGGTGATTACCTGAATGCGACCAACCAGTGCATCCACGTCTTCAGCGGTCATCTTGCCGCGAGCAACCAGTTTCTGCAGGCCCTTGGCCACATTTTCACGGCCACGTGCTGCAGCGCCTTCAGCGGCATCAAACAGGAATACCGGATGGCCAGCCTTGGCAGCCACCTGAGCAATACCTGCGCCCATGGTGCCAGCGCCAATTACGCCGATAACGGATTCAGTTGTAAAAATGCTCATGATTACTTGCCTTTGAAAGTGGGCTGACGCTTGTTCATGAAGGCAGAAACGCCTTCGCGATAATCTTCAGTGCGACCGGCCAGGGTCTGCAGGTCACGTTCCAGGTCCAGCTGCTCGTCAAAGCTGTTGTCCCAGCTTGACTGAATGGCACGCTTGATCAGAGCCAGGCCCTTGGTCGGCTGAGTTGCCAGCTGCTTGGCCATGGCCAGCGCTTCGTCTTTCAGCGCTTCATCATCGATGCACTTCCAGATCATGCCCCAGGCCATCGCCTGTTCAGCACTGATTTTGTCACCCAGCATGGACAGGGCCATGGCGCGCGCGTGACCGACCAGACGCGGCAGCGTCCAGGTACCACCGGAATCCGGCACCAGACCAATTTTGCAGAATGCCTGGATGAAAGACGCAGAACGGGCAGCCAGGACGATGTCACAAGCAAAGGCGATGTTGGCGCCGGCGCCGGCTGCAACACCGTTCACCGCACAGATAACCGGCATTTCCAGCGCCTGCAGGCTGCGGATCAGCGGGTTGTAGTTCTTTTCAATGGACTCGCCCAGATTCGGCATTTCCGCATTGGGATCAACGTTGCGATCGCTCAGGTCCTGGCCGGCACAGAAACCACGGCCATTACCGGTGATCAGCAGGCAGCGAACTTCTTCGCTCTTTTTCGCCTGCTTGATCGCATCACGAACTTCAGCATGCATCTCGGTGTTGAAACTGTTCATCCGGTCAGGACGGTTCAGTGTCAGTACTGCAACGCCGTCAGTAATCTCGAATTCGATTGTTTCGTAAGCCATGGTCTTATTTTCCTGTGAAGTTCGGTTTACGTTTTTCCATGAAAGCCGCAATACCTTCATTACGGTCTTCAGTGGCCGCCAGCAGGGTAAAGGCTTTGCGTTCCAGACTCAGGCCGCTGTCCAGAGTTGTTTCATAGGCCTTGAGCAGGACTTCTTTCGCCTGACGAACAGCAATCGGCGGCTTGGTCGCAATCTTGTGTGCCAGCTCGGTCGCACGTTCCAGAGAACGCTCCGGGATGGTGACTTCGCTGACCAGACCAAAATCTCGGGCCTGTGCAGCAGAAATGAATTCGCCGGACAATACCAGCTGCATCGCCATGGACTTGCCTACGGTACGCAGCAGGCGCTGAGTGCCACCAGCACCCGGGATGATCCCCAGGTTGATCTCGGGCTGGCCAAACTGGGCATTGTCACCGGCGATAACGATGTCGGCATGCATCACCAGTTCACAACCGCCGCCAAGGGCGAAGCCGTTTACAGCAGCGATCAGAGGCTTGGAGAACTGGGCAATACGACGCCAGTGAAGTACACGCGGGTCATTAAGAACACCCACGGCGTCCAGTGCAGCCATCTCCTTGATGTCAGCACCGGCTGCAAACACTTTTTCGTTGCCGGTGATCACCACCGCGCGAACGTCATCATTCTGTGCTGCCTGGTCCAGAACCTCGGCCACTTCGCTGAGCAACTGGGTGCGCAATGCGTTGTAGGCTTCAGGACGGTTCAGGGTGATGGTCAGCACACCGCTGGAAATATCGGAGACAAGAATGTCCTGATACTCATGCTGCATAGAAATACCGTTTTAAGTGTTTTGTTATCGTTGTCGCCGTATCATTTTCTGGCCGCTCAGACTTGGACAGTCCCTGATAGGCACTATAATAGGGGCTCAGGCGGTATGGCGCGGAAGCGAGCCAAGCCTTGGCATGGGCCCCTAAAGCTTCGGCAAGGTTAACCCAAAAGACAAAAGAGATACAATATTTAACAGATATATTGTTCTTTTCGTATCACAATGATTGCTGTATCTTGTTGATCATATCGAGATCAATATAGTCGTAAACAAATGAGTACGCCCCGCAAGGGTGCGTCTCGGGCATACAGGCACTGGCCTGGCTGCCATACTCAGACTCCAAACAGAACAAAATCGCGTTGCCTATGAGCAGCGCATAGCACAAGGGAGACACCTGATGAGCGAGAACCTTTTTGCCAAGCACAAAAGCACCCTCGATGGGGCGCTGGCGGCCATCCATAGCCGTGACTACTTCAGTCCCTGGTCCGAGAATCCGAGCCCGCGTGCCTACGGCGAGACGGCAGCTGCTGATGGCGAAGCTGCATTCAAGGCTCACCTGAACAAGCCTTTCGAGCTGGAAATGCCGGGTGTCAGCGGTCGTACGGGTGCTGAAGTCTCCCCCTACGGTATTGAACTGAATGTACAGTACCCGACTGTTGATATGGACAAGCTGCTGCCGGCAATGGAAGAAACCCGCAAGGCATGGCGTGACCAGGGTGTAGAAGGTCGTACCGGCATCTGCATGGAGATCCTGGATCGCCTGAACAAGCGCAGCTTTGAAATCGCGCACGCTGTAATGCACACCTCTGGTCAGGGCTTCATGATGGCCTTCCAGGCGGGTGGCCCTCACGCTCAGGATCGTGGTCTTGAAGCCGTTGCCTATGGTTACGAAACCATGGCAGGTGTTCCGGCGCAGGCTACCTGGACCAAGCCGCAGGGCAAACATGACCCGCTGGTTATGGAGAAGAAGTTCACTGCCTGTGGTCGTGGTGTAGGTCTGGTGATCGGTTGCTCTACCTTCCCGACCTGGAACACTTACCCGGGTCTGTTCGCCTCTCTGGTTACCGGTAACCCGGTAGTCGTGAAGGCACACCCGGCTGCTGCACTGCCGGCTGCCATCAGTGTTCAGGTTGCGCAGGAAGTCCTGAAAGAGCAGGGCCTGCCGCCGCACATTGTTTCTCTGTATGTTGACAGCGATCCGGCCAAACCGGAAACCATGGAGCTGGCTCAGCGTCCTGAAGTGAAGCTGATCGACTTCACCGGTAACACTGCATTCGGTGACTGGCTGGAGCAGAACTGCCCGCAGGCGCAGGTTTACACCGAGAAAGCTGGTGCCAACACCATCGTCATCGACTCTACTGATGACTTTAAAGGCATGGTTCGCAACCTGGCGTTCACACTGAGCCTGTACTCCGGCCAGATGTGCACCACGACTCAGGATATCTTTGTACCCAAGGACGGTATCGAAACCGACCTGGGCCACAAGTCCTTCGATGAGGTAGCTGAAGCCATCGCAACCGGCGTGACCAAGTTCCTGTCCGATCCTGATCGTGCCGCCATGGTTCTGGGTGCTATCCAGTCTGAGGCGACTGCTCAGCGTATCGAGGACAGCAAAGGTCTGGGCACCGTTGTCCGTGACTCCGAGAAGCTGACTCACCCGCAGTTTGAAAACGCGCGTGTTCGCAGCCCGCTGATCATGACCATCGATGCCGAGAAAGAAGATGTTTGGGGTCAGGAACTGTTTGGCCCGATCAGCTTCATCGTTCGCTCTGACAGCCGCGATCACAGCATCGAACTGGCTCGCGATATCGTCAAGAAGCACGGCGCCATCACCATGGGTTGCTACAGCAGCGACGAAGCACAGATTGAGAAGATCGAAGAAGCCGCGCTGGATGCCTGTGTTGCACTGAGCACCAACCTGACCGGCGGTGTATTCGTCAACCAGAGTGCTGCCTTCAGTGACTTCCACGCGACTGGTGGTAACCCGGCAGCTAATGCTGCACTGTCTGACTACGCCTTCGTGGCCAACCGTTTCCGCTTCGTGCAGAGCCGTCGCCACCCAAAGTGAGTCAGGAGCGCGTAATGAACTTTGAAACCGTACTGGTGGAAGTGCGTGACGCAGTTGGTATCGTCACGCTCAATCGCCCCAAGGCGATGAACGCGCTCAACCTGCAGTTGACGTCTGAACTGGGTCAGGCAATTGACGCGCTGGAAGCCGATGAAAACGTGCGCTGCATTCTGCTCACCGGCGGTGATCAGGTGTTTGCGGCCGGTGCTGACATCAAGGAAATGAAAGAGCATAACTTCGCCTCCTTGTATGCACTGGACTTCCCGTACGTGAAGCGCGACTGCTGGCGAGCCATTGATGAAGCCCGCACGCCGGTGATTGCTGCGGTAGCAGGCTTTGCATTGGGTGGTGGCTGTGAAATGGCCATGGCGTGTGATTTCATCATTGCCGCTGAAACCGCCAAGTTTGGCCAGCCTGAAATCGGCATCGGCACCATGCCGGGTGCCGGTGGCACTCAGCGCCTGACCAAGGCCGTGGGTAAAGCCAAGGCTATGGAAATGTGTCTCACCGGACGCATGATGGATGCTGAAGAGGCCGAGCGCAGTGGTCTGGTAGCACGCATTGTTGCAGTTGAAGAGCTGCAGGAGTCCGCGTTCAAGACTGCACGCAAGATTGCCTCCAATTCGGCACCCGCTGTTGGCATCATCAAGCAGGCCGTCAACATGGCGGTGAGCGCCAATCTGGCAGACGGGCTCAAGCATGAGCGCTTCGCATTCCAGTCCACGTTCGCGTTTGAAGATGCGGCTGAAGGCATGAATGCATTCGCTGAAAAGCGTAAACCCGAGTTCAAGCACCGTTAAGTAGTGCGTGTCAGGAGTTCCCGAAAACCGCTGTCGCTCGCGTCAGCGGTTTTTTCGTTCTGGTGGACCCCGTTCTGAGCATGCTTCAGAATAGGCGCCATTCAGATGTGAGTCATAAATACGTTGTTGGATACCTCTATGAAATTCAAAGGTAAACGCGCCTGGGTTACGGGTGCCAGTTCAGGTATTGGCCAGGCCGTCGCCCGTGCGCTGGCAGGCGAGGGCGCTGAGATTGTGCTTTCCGCCCGTCGTGAAGACCGCTTGCAGAGCCTGGCAGAAGAACTGAAAAACCAGGGAGCGCAGGTTCATATTGAAGCGGCGGACGTTTCTGATCGTGCAGCCATGGAAACTGTCGCGGAGCGGCTGGCCGCATTGGGCGGTATCGATATCCTAATCAACAATGCCGGCACCATGCCGATCAGCCCGATCATCAATGGCCGCGTTGATGAATGGGATCAAATGATCGATGTGAATATCAAAGGCGTACTATATGCAATTAATGCCGTCTATTCAGGCATGGCTGAGCGTAAAGCAGGGCATATTGTAAACGTCAGCTCCATTGCCGCGCGCACAACCTACCCCAGCGCAGGGGTCTATGCCGGCACCAAGCATGCAGTGCGAGCCATTTCTGAAACCCTGCGCAAGGAAGCGATCCGCTTCGGTGTACGGGTTACCGACATTCAGCCGGGCTCCGTGGATACCGAGCTGCCTGACAGCATCGGTCACGAGAAAATTCGCGGCATTGTTAAAAGCAACATGTACGGTGAAGATGCCGCCATGCTTAAAGCGGATGACATCGCCAATGCGGTTATCTATGCGCTGGAGCAGCCAGAGCATGTGGATGTGGGTGAGCTGCTGATCTGGCCGACACGCCAGGAAAGCTAAGCGTCGCAACTGAAAAAGGAGTCAGGCTTGTACAAGCTGCTAATATTTGACTGGGACGGGACAGTAATCGACTCGACCACCCGTATCGCGTCCTGCCTGCGCTCTGCAGCACGGGATCTGGAGCTCCCGATCCCTAGCTGGGAAGCAGCCAAGGACATTATCGGCCTTGGTTTGCCTGAGGCGATCGCGAAGCTGTTCCCGGGAGAGGGTGACCACATCATCGATCCCGTACGTGAGCGATACGGTCACTATTATCTGGGCGCTGATCCGACGCCTGCCGTACTTTTCCCCGGTGTGCAGCAAACGCTGGAAAGCCTGAAGAGCAAAGGCTATCGGCTAGCGGTGGCGACCGGTAAAAGTCGTAAGGGGCTTGATCATGTCTTTGCAGAAACCGGGATTGGCAGCCTGTTTGAGCTGTCGCGCTGCGCCGATGAAACGGCATCAAAGCCGGACCCGCTCATGCTGCACGAACTTCTTGAGCAGAGTGGTGTCTCTGCTTCGCAGGCACTGATGATTGGCGATACAGAGTACGATCTGGAAATGGGGCGTAATGCCAGCATGGATACGCTGGCCGTCAGTTATGGCGCCCATCATATTGACCGCTTGAAGGTACTAAAGCCGGTCGGTGAAATTCACCATTTCCCGGATCTGGAACACTGGCTCGAAAAGCGTAACGGAATCAACTGATACGAGGGATAGATGTGAGTGATGAGCATTGGGGCGTAGAGCCTCCACATAAACAGGAATCCGAGTCAGGCTCGTCAAACAAGCCTCAGGGCAAGCCTGTTGAAAAGCCCGGCACGGAACGCGAGTGGCGCCTGATTGAGAAAATGCTTGGCAGTTTGCATGTCGAACATCGACGTGCACGCCGTTGGGGAATTTTCTTCAAGCTGCTGACATTCACCTATCTGTTCGCGATTCTGGGTCTTTTCTGGCTGGGTAATGACTTCAATACAGATGATGTCGTGCCGCATCCGCATACCGCACTGGTTGAAGTCAAAGGCCCGATTGCCGATGACGAGCAGGCCAATGCCGATGCTCTGGTTACCGCACTGCGGGAGGCATTTAAAGCGGAACGTAGTCGTGCAGTGATTTTGCGTATCAATAGCCCCGGCGGCAGTCCGGTTCAGTCAGGCTATGTTTATGATGAAATCAAACGTCTGCGAGCGCTTTATCCGGAGAAAAAGGTTTATGCCGTTATAACTGATATCGGCGCATCCGGTGCTTATTATATTGCTGCCGCTGCGGATGAAATATATGCCGATAAAGCAAGCCTGGTTGGCTCCATCGGTGTTATCTCCTCAAGTTTTGGCTTTGTTGAGTTGATCGATAAGCTGGGTGTTGAGCGTCGCACACTTACGGCGGGCGAGAATAAAGCCTTCCTGGATCCCTTTGCGCCGCTGCAGGATCAGGATCGTGAATTCTGGCAGACTGTTCTGGATACCACTCACAAACAGTTTATTGACCAGGTTAAAAAGGGGCGAGGCGATCGTCTGCAGGAAAATGATGAGCTGTTTTCCGGCTTGATCTGGACCGGTGAGCAGGCGCTTGAGTTGGGTCTTATCGACGGCCTGGGCAGTAGCTCAATGGTGGCAAGGGATATCGTGGGCGCTGAAAAGCTTGTCGACTATACCTCTCGCCCACGCCCGATTGATCGAATTATCAAGCAGTTTGGTACCGAGGTGGCGCGGGAGCTGGCGTTGCAGTTTGGTGCCCGCGCCGGATTTAGTCTGCAGTAATCAAAACGGGTGTACGCCCTCCGACTCCAGCATCCTGACCAACCGAATCAACGGCAAGCCGATCAGGGTGTTGGGGTCATCCCCCTCCAGACGCTCGAACAACACAATGCCCGCGCCCTCGGATTTGAAGCTGCCGGCACAGTTGTAGGGCTGTTCGTGCCTCAGATAGCCTTCAATCATCTGCTCTGTCAGTTCACGAAAGTGCACATGAAAGGGCACGACTTCCGTTTGCGCGTTTCCAGTTGCACTGTTGAGCAGCGTCAGGCCCGTCAAAAACGTTAAGCTTCGACCAGATGCGGCTCTTAGTTGCTCAACCGCACGCTCATGAGTACCCGGCTTGCCGATAATGCGGTCATCCAGCACCGCAACCTGATCGGAACCAATGATCAAAACATCTTCATGTGTTTCCGCTTCAGCGACTTTTTGCGCCTTTTCAAGCGACAGGCGGCTGACCAGATCAGCGGGGGATTCATCAAAGAGAGCTGTTTCGTCGATATCAGGATGCCGGGTGCGATAGGGCAAACCCAGCTTATCCAGTACTTCTCGACGCCAGGGTGAGCTGGAGGCCAGCACTATATTCGGCAACATATCGACTCCTTTTAATATGAAGTAGGGAGTAATGAAAAGGTTCTGATATAATAGGCGCCTCAAATATTCCGTTAAACCCCTATTTCCTTTGACAGATAGGGGTTCTAACCCTAGAATTGCGCGCTTATGTCGTACGGTCCATTACCGAAAAAAATTGAACCTCGCAAACTGGCTGAGTGGGAAACGGCACTTGCCGGTACGGCTGCTATTGCAGCCATGCCACGATTGGCTTCCAACCTCGTTACTGACGAGGGTGTTGTAGATGTCGATCTTCAGTTTGCGAAAGATGAACAGAACCTGTGCATCCTGACTGGTCATGCGCACGGCAGTGTCTTAATGACATGCCAGCGTTGTCTAGAGCCGGTTAAAGTAGACGTTAACGCCGAGTTCAATCTCGCGGTAGCGCTGACGGATGAGCAAGCGAAGCATCTGCCCCGTAGCTATGATCCTTTGATCATTGAAACGGATGAGATTGAACTGCTACCAGTCATCGAGGACGAGCTGATGCTGAGTCTGCCGCTGGTTCCGTATCACGATGATTGCAGTATTCAAACCTCGTTCGGTGACGCGGAAACGGCCCGGACGCAGGAAGAAAAACCTAACCCCTTTAGTGTATTGGCCCAGCTTAAAAAGGCCGATAAGAGTTAAACCAGGAGCTATTTACCATGGCAGTACAGCAGAACAAAAAGTCCCGTTCAAAGCGTGATATGCGTCGCTCTCACGATGCACTGGGCAACCCGACTCTGGCTGTTGACGCAACTACCGGTGAAACCCACCGTCGTCACCACGTCAGCGCTGACGGTTTCTACCGTGGCCGTCAGGTCGTAGCCAAAGGCGACGAGTAAGCTTGACCGCAGGGTATCGCATTGCGGTTGATGCGATGGGCGGGGACCATGGTCCCCGTGTTACCGTATTGGCCGCCATCGATGCCCTGTCTCGCCACCCCGACCTGGAAATACTGCTGTTTGGTCAACAGTCCTCCCTTGAGCCTTTCCTGGCACGTCACCCTGACAATCTGATCCAACGCCTTCATCTTGTCCATGCCGACTCTGTTGTGGCCATGGATGAGAGACCATCCTTTGCATTACGCCGTCGCCGCGATTCCTCCATGTATATGGCTCTGGAAGCCGTTGCCAAGGGCGAGGCTCAGGCATGCATCAGTGCGGGCAATACCGGTGCCTTGATGGCCATGGGGCGCACCTGCCTGCAAACCTTGCCAGGCATTGATCGTCCCGCGATCACCACGGCCATTCCCACGCTCAAAGGCCACTCCTACATGCTTGATTTGGGGGCCAATGTGGACTGCTCCTCCGAGCATTTGTTGCAGTTTGCCATTATGGGATCAGTCATGCTCCAGGCCGTTGAACAGATCAGTCAGCCAACCGTTGGCTTGTTGAATATCGGTGCAGAAGAAATTAAGGGTAATGAGCAGGTCAGGCTGGCGTCGCGCCTGCTGTCAGAAGAACCCGGGCTTAACTATGTCGGCTTTATCGAAGGCGATGGCGTATTTTCCGGCAAGGTAGACCTTGTTGTCTGTGACGGTTTTGTTGGCAATATCGCCCTCAAAAGCAGCGAAGGCCTGGCCCGCCTGATGAGCCGCAAGGTGCGCAGAAGCTTTAGCCAGAGCCTGTACCGCCGTTTGCTGGCTTTTCTGGCACGGCCGATATTGAAGGAACTTCAGGAACAACTGGACCCAAGTCGCAGAAATGGAGCCAGCCTGTTAGGCCTGCAAGGGATAGTGGTCAAGAGTCACGGCGGCGCCAATCGCAAGTGCTTCGGTCATGCCATCGATCAGGCAATCAGCGAAGTGGAAATGAATATCCCCGCTTTAATCAGCGATCACCTGGAACAACACCTGCCTCGTTCCGGTTCTGTTCAGAACTAATCTTCGGTTTATCTTTCTGACGTTTTTTAATACTGGTTTATTTCCTTTACGCCCTGCATAAAAGCCTCCAATCTTCTATTTGCCCCCGAATGTTGTACACTAGCGGCCTTTAACCTGAGCGTTTCGCCAGGCTCAAAGTCACACGTAGAATATGGGGAAACCATGTCGCAGACGCTTGCTTTCGTTTTTCCTGGTCAGGGTTCACAGCAGCTGGGTATGCTCTCTGAGCTGGCCAGTGCCAATCCGATCATCGAGCAAACTTTTGCCGAAGCATCCGAAGCTCTGGGCTTCGATTTGTGGGCCATGTGCCAGGATGGACCAGAAGAGTCCCTCAACAGCACTGAAAATACCCAGCCTGCGCTGCTAACCGCCGGTGTGGCTCTGTGGCGCCTTTGGCAGGTGCAGGGTGGTGCTGCGCCTGTCGTTATGTCAGGCCACAGCCTGGGTGAATACACGGCTCTCGTATGCGCAGGCGCAATGTCGCTGGCAGACGGCGTCAAGCTGGTGAAGTTGCGTGGTGAAGCCATGCAAGCTGCAGTACCGGCTGGCACAGGTGCCATGGCGGCAATCCTGGGGCTGGCAGATGACGCTATCGAAGCAGCCTGCGAAGAAGCTGCCGAGGGTGCAGTTGTTTCTCCCGTGAACTATAACTGTCCTGGACAGGTTGTGATTGCAGGTGAAAAAGCGGCCGTAGAACGTGGCATTGAGGCCTGTAAGGCTGCCGGCGCCAAACGCGCTGTACCACTGCCGGTGAGTGTTCCTTCTCACTGCGCCCTGATGCAGCCGGCCGCAGAGCGCCTTGAGGCGGCTCTGGCCGACATCGAACTGAGCATGCCTGCTATCCCGGTAGTACAAAATGTATCGGCCGAGCAGGCAGCTGACCTGGCAACCTTGAAGCAGAATCTGGTTGCCCAGCTTTACAGCCCTGTCCTGTGGACGCGTTGCGTGCAGCAGATGGCAGGCAAAGGGGTAGATACCCTGATTGAATGTGGTCCTGGCAAGGTACTGACAGGCCTCAATAAGAAGATCGACCGTTCCCTGACGGGAATTTCCATCAGTGAACCGGCTGGGCTGGAAAAGGCCCTTAGCTGAAATTTTTCAGGACGTTAGGAACAACTTTCATGAGTATTGAAGGCAAAGTTGCACTGGTTACCGGCGCAACCCGAGGAATTGGTAAGGCGATTGCTTCGAACCTGGCCGCTCAGGGCGCTGTCGTAATCGGTACCGCTACCAGCGAAAAGGGCGCCGAAACAATCTCGGCATACCTGGCTGAGGCCGGCAATAAAGGCACCGGAATGGTGCTGGATGTGGCTGATTCCGCATCCGTTGAAACCGTGCTGAAGGCTGTTCAGGCTGATTTCGGTACGGTTGAGATTCTGGTGAACAATGCCGGTATCACCCGTGACAACATCCTGATGCGGATGAAGGAAGATGAGTGGGACGGTGTAATCAACACCAACCTGAACTCCATGTATCGTCTGGTAAAAGGCTGCCTTCGCGGCATGACCAAGGCGCGCTGGGGTCGTATCATCAGTGTCAGCTCCGTGGTGGCATCCATGGGTAATGCGGGGCAGTCCAACTACGCCGCAGCCAAATCCGGTATGGAAGGCTTTACACGCGCTCTGGCGCGCGAAGTCGGCTCTCGCAACATTTCGGTTAACTGTGTTGCACCGGGCTTCATTGATACCGATATGACCTCTGGTCTGGCAGATGAGCACAAGGAAAACCTGCAGGCGCAGATCCCGATGAACCGTCTTGGTCAGCCGGAAGAAGTGGCAGCAGTTGTTGGTTTTCTGGCCAGTGATGGTGGTGCTTATGTCACCGGTGATACCATTCACGTGAACGGTGGTATGTACATGTCCTGATCAAGGACAAAATCCGGCGAAAGAAAATTTGTTTTTTTCGTCGGATTGTTGATAATTGGCCGTCAGTTGACGGAGATACAATTCCAAACCGTCACACTTGTTGCCAGAGCGTAATGGGTTTTCTAAAATTCCATCTCGCATCCTGCGATGTGATGGTACTGAAGAGATAATAGGAAGAGATATGAGTAACATTGAAGAGCGCGTAAAAAAGATCATCGCTGAACAGCTGGGCGTCAAAGAAGAAGAAGTTGTTAACTCCGCTTCCTTTGTCGAAGATCTGGGCGCTGATTCCCTGGACACTGTTGAGCTGGTAATGGCTCTGGAAGAGGAATTCGAAACTGAGATTCCTGATGAAGAAGCTGAAAAAATCACCACCGTTCAGCTCGCGATCGATTACATCAACGCTCATCAGTAATCAATCCCGACAGAATTAGTCGAAAAGCCGCATCTATATGCGAATATAGTGCGGCTTTTCTTTTATCAGGCCTCTAGACTGGAGGAATAGGATGTCTCGCAGAAAAGTGGTTGTAACCGGACTGGGTTTGCTTACACCTGTAGGTAATACCGTGAAGGACACCTGGGACAATATCCTTGCCGGTAAAAGCGGCGCAGCACCTATCGATTTCTTCGATGCCTCTCAGTTCGCAACGCGCTTCTCTGCATCGGTCAAGGACTTCTCGCTTGAACCGTACATGAGTGCCAAAGAAGCACGCAAAATGGATCTCTTTATTCAATACGGTATGGCTGCGGCCGCTCAGGCCATTGAAGATGCCGGTATTGAAGCGACTGAATCCAATGCGCACCGCATTGGTTGCGCAATCGGCTCTGGCATCGGTGGCCTGCCGATGATTGAGAAGACCCACGATACACTGAACAACTCCGGGCCTCGTCGCGTTTCACCTTTCTTTGTTCCGGGCAGCATCATCAACATGATCTCCGGAAACGTGGCAATTAAGTATGGCCTGCGCGGACCTAACATCGCGATTACCACGGCTTGCACCAGTGGTACGCACAACATTGGCCACGCCATGCGCATGATCCAGTACGGAGATGCGGATGTCATGGTGGCCGGTGGCGCTGAAATGGCGACCACTCCGCTTGGGCTGGCAGGTTTCTCTGCTGCACGAGCACTCTCGACGCGTAATGATGACCCGACAGCGGCCAGCCGCCCCTGGGATCGTGACCGTGATGGTTTCGTTCTGGGTGATGGGGCAGGTGTGCTGATTCTGGAAGAATACGAGCACGCCAAAGCACGTGGCGCTCATATCTATTGTGAGCTGTCCGGCTTCGGCATGTCTGATGATGCCTTCCATATGACGGCACCGCCTGAAGATGGCGCCGGCGCAGCCCTGTCCATGCAGAATGCCGTGAACGATGCTGCGATCGATCCGGGTCGCATCCATTACATCAACGCCCATGGTACATCCACGCCGGCAGGCGATATCGCCGAGTCCAACGCTGCCAAGCGTGTACTGGGCAGTGCTGCCGACCAGGTTCGCATGAGCTCAACCAAATCCATGATCGGCCACCTGCTGGGTGCTGCCGGCGCGGTTGAAGCTGCGTTCTGTGTGCTGGCTCTGCGTGACCAGGTGGCACCGCCAACCATCAACCTGGATAACCCCTCAGAAGGCTGCGACCTCAACTATGTGGCGCACACCTCTCAGGAGTGCAAGATTGATGCGGCAATGTCCAACTCCTTCGGCTTTGGCGGTACCAACGGTACGCTGATTTTCAACCGAAGCTGAGGTAAGAGGAGGCGCTAGCGCCTCCTTCTGTTTCCGATGTCGACCTCAACCCTGATCAACGGCCTGCCTGCTTCGACGATTCCTGTTTCGGATCGTGGTTTGGCGTATGGGCAGGGCCTGTTCGAAACCATTCTGGTCAGTGCTGGCCAACCCGCATTACTCCACGCCCACTTTGACCGCCTGCTGCAAGGCTGTCAGCGATTGGGCATTCCTGATCAAGGGCTTATGGACGCCCTGAAAGCCGATATCGCCGGGCTGAGCTTGCCAGCGGGCGATGCAGTTCTCAAGCTTATTGTGACTGCGGGAAGTGGTGGCCGTGGTTACCTTACGCCAAACCCTGCCAACCCCAATCGCATCGTCACACTTTCCCCCATGCCCGCATACCCGGATCAGCCTGAAATGGGTATAGATGTGTGCTGGTGTGAAACCCGGCTTGCGGTTCAGCCTGCCCTGAGTGGTATCAAGCACCTGAACCGTCTTGAGCAGGTGTTGGCCCGTGAAGAGTGGCGACACACCAATTGTCGCGAAGGCCTGGTATCAGATACCCGCGGTTTTGTGATTGAAGGCACGATGAGCAATCTTTTTTTCGTGTCTGAAGGTTGCCTGCACACCCCCGACCTGTCCGGCAGCGGTATCAATGGTATTATGCGGCGCCAGATCATTGCTCAGGCCGATGCCTGGGGTGTCCAGATCCATATTGGTGATTATTGCCCCGAACAGGTAATGGCTGCTGACGAACTGTTTCTCTGCAACAGCCTGAATGGCATCTGGCCAATTACCAATTTGGGCGAGCATGAATACCCGCTGGGACATATGACGCTTCGCCTGCAATCATTGCAGCTACAACGGAAGGTAAAATGATTAAAAAGCTGCTGCTGTTGCTGACCCTGCTTATTGTGCTGGTTGCTGCTCTGGGATGGGGCGGCTATCAGATGCATCAGGAAAAAATGAGTGCCCAGCTGCCGATTGAGCAGCCCAGGCAATTACACGTCGATGCCGGAACCTGGTTCCGCAAATTTGCCCAGCAACTCAGTGATGAAGGGCTCATCGACAGTCCTCTGTGGCTACGTCTCGAAGCCCGCCTGAACCCTTCGGTAACCGCTATTAAAGCCGGTGAATATCAGATTGAGCCCGGCATGTCGGTGCGCGACCTGCTTGATCGGGTGGTTGCGGGTGAGACCATCAGTTACAGCTTCACACTGGTTGAAGGGATGACGTTCAAGCAGTTGCGCCAACGCCTTTTGGCAGATGACCGTCTGGAGCACACACTGGATGCGCTTGATGAAAAAGCACTGTTGAAAGAATTGAATTCGGATCTGCCGGCCCTTGAAGGACTTTTCCTGGCCGAAACCTACCAGTTCGAACGCGGCACCAGTGATGTCGACCTGCTACAGCGGGCTTACGCCGATTTGCAGGAAGTACTGGCCGAAGCCTGGGAGTCACGTAAACCTGAGCTGCCTTATGATACGGCCTATGAGGCCCTGATCATGGCATCCATTATTGAAAAGGAAACCGGTGTTCCTCGTGAGCGCCCCCAGATCGCCGGTGTCTTTGTCCGTCGTCTGGAGCGTGGCATGCGCCTGCAGACTGACCCCACAGTCATCTACGGTATGGGCGACCGTTACCAAGGCAATATTACACGTGCGGATTTGCGCCGACCGACACCCTGGAATACTTATGTAATCAACGGTTTGCCGCCAACACCTATCGCACTGGTGGGGCGCGAAGCCATCGAGGCCGCCATGAACCCGGCACCAGGCAAGGCCCTGTATTTTGTTGCCAAGGGCGATGGCACTCACCAGTTTTCCAATACATTGCGCGAACATAACAACGCCGTGCGCCGTTATCAGTTGAGCCGGCGCAGCGATTATCGTTCGTCACCAGAAGAGTAAGAAGATGCAAAGCGGTCGCTTCATTACAGTCGAAGGTGGAGAAGGGGTGGGCAAAACCACCAATCTCGATTTTATTGAAGCCAGCCTCAGGGCACAGGGGCGCGACGTTGTCAGAACGCGTGAACCCGGTGGCACTCCGCTGGCCGAATCAGTGCGAGAGTTGCTGTTGGCGCCCCGCGACGAGCAGGTATCCGACCTGACGGAGCTGTTACTGGTCTTTGCGGCACGCGCCCAGCACCTGGAACAGGTTATCAAGCCTGCTCTGGCCGCAGAAAAGTGGGTGCTCTGCGACCGGTTCACCGACGCGACCTACGCCTACCAGGGGGCTGGCCGAGGTATGGATATGACAGCCATTGCCACCCTTGAGCAGCTGGTACAACAAACGCTCAGACCCGATCTGACCCTGCTGCTGGACGTTCCGGTCGAAATCGGTATGGCACGTGCCAGTGCCCGAAGTGCACCGGACCGGTTCGAGTCGGAGCAGCTGCAGTTTTTCGAAGCGGTTCGTAAGCTCTACCTGCAACGTGCTGAAGCAGAGCCTGATCGCTTTGCGGTAATCGATGCCTCACCTGAGCTGCCTGTCGTGCAACAGCAAATCCAGGACGTTTTGCAGCGCTTTGGAGCCAGTGTATGAGCGATGTAGCTGATTACCCCTGGTTTGGCAGCCGCTGGGAGCGCGTCATGGAGCAGCGCCAGCATGGTCGGCTACCGCATGCGTTGTTGCTGTCGGGGCCTGCCGGTATCGGCAAGGCAGAATTTGCCGAAGCGCTGGGTAATTTGCTGCTGTGCCACAACCCTAAGGGCAACAAGCCCTGCGACCATTGTCATAGCTGTGAATTGCGTATCGCCGGTCACCATCCTGACCGCTTTCAGCTGCGTCCTGAAGCCCAGGGCAAACCTATCAAGGTGGACCAGGTACGTGAACTGATCGATCGCCTGCACAGCACTGCCCAGCAGGGCGGCTACCGTATCGTAACCCTTGAGCCGGCCGAGTCGTTAAACACTTCATCAGCCAACGCCTTGCTGAAGATTCTGGAAGAGCCCGGAGAGGATACGCTACTGATCTTGATCAGCCACCAGCCGGGGCAGTTGATGCCAACTATCCGCAGCCGCTGTCAGCGCATCGATTTTGCTATACCATCGCCAGATGAGGCCGCTCAGTGGCTGACGCAATCGCTGGAACTTGAGCCGGCCAAGGCCAGTCAACTGCTTGGTCTGGCTCACGGTGCGCCTTTGCGCGCGCGAGACCTGTACCAAAGTGATGCCATGGATCAGCGCAAGCTGCTGATGACGGGGCTTGCAGACCTGCTGCGAGGCCGTACCAGTGCATCCGAGCTGGCAACCAAACTTGGCAAGGCGGATCTGCTAAACTGTCTGGACTGGCTCGCCAGCCTGCTTAATGATGTTGTGCGCATGCAGATGACCGGCTCGGACGAGCCGCGGGTCAACGCCGATATGCGCCGCATGCTGGAAGCAGTTGCCAAACAGACCAGTCGCGTTAGAATCTTTTCGTTAGCCGATCGCATCCAGGAAGAGAGGGTCAGTCTTATGCTGCGTCAGAATCCCAATCGACAGCTGTTGCTGGAGACACTTCTGCTGCAGTGGTCTGCATTGGTCCGATAACAGGGGAACGTTGAATCATGTCCATAATTCCAAGGATCAGTCACGGTATACTGTCCCTGAATATCGACAACAAGGAAAATCTCTACAAGGCCTACATGCCGTTTGTAACGAATGGCGGGCTGTTCATTCCCACGACACGCAGCTATCAGCTCGGGGAAGAGGTTTTCATGCTGCTCATGTTGATGGATGAGCCGGACAAGATTCCGGTGACGGGCAAGGTTATCTGGGTGACACCAAAAGCAGCCCAGGGCGGGCGTGTACCGGGTATCGGTATCCAGCTCTCCAGTGATGACTCATCGCTGGTCAACAAGATCGAAACCTACCTGGCGGGTATGTCCAGCAGTGGGCGCCGCACCAACACACTGTAAAAGTTCAGAGGCTTGATGTTTATAGACTCTCATTGCCATCTCGATATGCTTAAGCTCGATAAGCATGATGGCCAGCTCAGCAATGTCATTTCTGCCGCTCAGGAACGCAACGTCGACAAGATGCTGTGTGTCTGCGTCGATCTTAACAAGTTCGACAGCATGTATGCCTGTGCCAGCGACTTCGACAATGTGTTCTTCTCGGCCGGCATTCATCCGCTGCATGTAGAAGAAAGCCCCTACGATGAAGGTCGCCTGCGCCAGCTGGCTGATAACCCTCGCATCGTCGCGCTGGGCGAAACCGGTCTCGATTACCACTACACCCAGGACAGTATCGAACAGCAGAAAGAGAGCTTTGCCGGTCATTTGCAGCTGGCAGGGGAGTTGGACTTGCCGGTTATCGTGCATACCCGTGATGCACGTGAAGATACCATTGAGCTTATCAAGGCGCATGGCAATGTGAACTCGGCAGGTGTCCTGCATTGCTTTACCGAATCCCTCGAGATGGCCAAATCCGCACTGGAGCTGGGTTACATGATTTCCTTCTCGGGCATCATTACGTTTCGCAATGCAGAGGAACTGCGTGAGGTCGTTAAAGCCGTTCCGCTTGAGCGCATGCTGATCGAAACCGACTCTCCCTACCTGGCTCCGGTACCTTTCCGTGGCAAGCAGAACCAGCCGGCGTATGTTGCCGATGTGGCTGCCTGTGTGGCGGAACTGAAGGGTATCCCGGTGGAGCAGGTGGCCGAGCAGACCACTGAAAACTTCTACACCCTGTTCAAGCGCACCCGAGCCAGCTGATGTGGTATTCACAGCCGCCGGTCGAGTATATCGAACCGGTGTTCCGCCCACCCAGCGAGGCTGACTCTCTAATCCTGCAGGTCACCAATGGTTGCAGCTGGAACCGCTGCACCTTCTGTGACATGTACACCGATGACCACAAGCGCTTTCGCCCCAAGGCAGAAGATGAGGTGATGGCAGAGATCGTGCGCTGCGGACAGCAGCTGCCTCAGGTGCAGCGCGTGTTCCTGGCGGACGGTGATGCCATGGCGTTGTCTGTTCGCCGCCTCAAGGCCATTTTGCAGGCTATTCGCGAACATATGCCATCGGTGCGTCGCGTTTCTGCGTACTGCCTGCCTTCCAACCTCAAGCGCAAGTCGGTTGAAGAGTTATCGGAGCTGCGTGAACTTGGCTTGACGCTGATTTACATGGGTGCGGAAAGTGGTTCAAATACCGTGCTCAGCGCCTTTGATAAGGGTGAAACCTTCGATACTACGGCTGAGGCTTTGCTCAAGGCCGGTGAAGCCGGTATCAAGCGCTCGGTGATGCTGATCAACGGTGGTGGCGGAAAACGCTTTAGCGAGGAGCATACGCGGGAATCGGCACGCCTGGTCAACCTGGTGCAGCCTGAGTATCTCGCCACCCTGGTACTCTTCTTTCGGCGCGGTACCGACAAGAAGGTTCTGGCCGGTTATGACGGTGATTTTCAGCCGCTTAACGGCTTGGAATTGTTCCAGGAGATGCGGATGCTGATTGAAGCCACAGAGCTGAAACAGAGTATTTTCCGCAGCGACCATGTGTCCAATTCGCTGGTTTTGAAGGGTACTCTTGGGCGTGACAAAGCCCGTATGCTGGCAGAAATTGATCAGGCAATTGAATACGCCAGTCAGCACGAGATCCCGCTGTATCGCCAGGAAGGTTTCTAGGTAAACCTGAAGCAGGCCCCCATACCAAAACAGGCAGCCAACGGCTGCCTGTTTTGTTTCGATGCAAGCGCTGGTTATGCTCAGTAGCGCTGATTCATCAACTCTTCTTCTGTCAGCGGCGTGATGCTGAGCAGCATCTTGGTCAGATCCAGCAAAATGATCAGGATATTGTTGTGGTAGCACACACCCTGCACAAAACGCTTGGTGGAGTCGTCGCCAGAAACGCTGGGCGCGCGATCAACATCGTTATGCGGCAGATTGATCACCTCATCGACACTGTCGACGACCAGGCCAATGACTTCCTGTTCGTTGAATTCCACCACGATGACACGGGTATCGTCGTCATAGGGTACCATCGGCAGGCCAAACATCTGGCGGGTATCAATAACGGTTACCACGTTACCACGCAGATTGATGATGCCCAGAATGGAAGTATCAGCACCGGGAACCGGCGTAATTTCGCTGAAACGGAGTACTTCCTTAACCTGCATGACATCAATGCCATAAAGCTCGTCATCAACGCGGAAGGTCGCC
Organism: Marinobacterium stanieri; assembly: GCF_900155945.1. Classification (GTDB taxonomy): domain Bacteria; phylum Pseudomonadota; class Gammaproteobacteria; order Pseudomonadales; family Balneatricaceae; genus Marinobacterium; species Marinobacterium stanieri. The sequence continues at coordinate 205,818 of NZ_FTMN01000003.1, read as the reverse complement.
CATTGGTGGTATACGACTTCTTCCTGCTGAGAGCGACGATTCTGGTCGTCGGCCTGATGGTTTTCCTGAAGCTGTCGCAAGTGTTCAGCCGCTGCATTCATGCTCATGCTGTCTGTCCTGTGTCATCCAAGGTTTCAGCCACTCGAGGCCGGCGTCGGTACGCCCCAGTGGATTGTACTCGAGGCTGACAATATCAGCGTATCCCATTGCCTCGAGCGCTTTGAAAAGATTAGCAAAATGGATCTCACCTGTCCCCGGTTCATGACGCCCCGGAACATCGGCAATCTGTATATGACCGATTTTGTCTCTATTGCGCTGCAAAGTCGAGATCAGATTACCTTCCATTTTCTGCATATGATAAACATCGTACTGCAAAAAGCTGTTTTCAAGGCTCAGTTCGTTGATCAGGGACAGCACTTGCTGGCTGTTATGCAGGTGGAAGCCGGGAATATCATCGGTGTTAATGGCTTCGATCATCAGTTTCAGCCCGGCTTCACCGCAACGACAATCGGCCAGTCGCAGGTTATGGGCCAGGGTTGCCTGAACCTGCTCGGGTGATGCATCAGGCGGTGTTTTTCCGGCCAGGCAGTTGATACGAGGCACACCCAGAACCTGACACCACTCAATCGCCATTTCCAGCCCTGCAGCAAACTCCTGCTCCCGCCCCGGAAGGCACGCCAGCCCGAGCTCTCCGGCTGCAAGATCACCAGCAGGAATATTAATCAGCACTAACTCCAGCTCGTGCCTGCTCAGCTCCAACTCTACCTGCTCATGCGGCAGGGAGTAGGGGAACTGAATCTCAACCCGGTCAAACCCGGCCTTGCGGGCCTGAGCAAAACGTTCAATGAGCGGGTATTCGGTAAACAAGAGACTGAGGTTGGCAGCAAAGCTGAGCATCACTATTCCTGAGGTGGCAAAAGGGTGTCAGAGGCAGTTTTCGGGCTTGGGGAGGCCTGCCAGCCGCGCTGCGACCTTGGCGGGACTGCCCGGGAACAGCTTCATAAGATGGATGCTGCGCCCCTTTTCAGGCCCCAGCTCAGCAGCAACCGCCTTTACCAGTGGCCGCATGGCAGGAGAGAGCTGGTAGGTTTGGTAGAACTGACGCAGAACATGGATAACCTCCCAGTGCTCATCCGTGAGTTCCAGGCCATCCTCTGCAGCCAAAGCCTTAGCTACGGCAGGCGACCAGCTATCCAAATTGTACAGGTAACCCTCTTCATCCAGGCTGACGGCCTGGCCATTCACTTCAATATCCATCCTCAGAACCAGCTCACACTACGTTCATTTTCCAAGCAAAGCTCTACAAACCCGCTGTCGTCGACTTCTGCCAGGGCTTCGAGCTCAACACCCCTTGCTTCACGATCCGCTTTCAGAAGCTTCACACGGGCCGGCAGGCGAGCCAGTTCAGGGCGGTGCTGGGGTAAAGCCCAGTACACACCGTCTTCGATCAACAGCAGAGTATCACCGTCCATCAGGGTGTCGCGACAGGATTCAAAGGTCGTACGATCACTGGGAGATGCGCCCAGAATATGTAAAGTCATAGCGTCAACACCACCTCATGACGGGCAATGAAATGTCTCAGTTCTTCTGCGTCGAGCACGGTCGGTGCAGGCTCCAGGCTATCGGCTTGCAAACCATGCAGGGCAAGCGAGCCCAGGCTGGTGTAGATATGCTCGATATCGTACATGGGCAAGGCGCCAAGCATGGCATTGGGGTTCTTGGCCTGAATGGCACTGCTGCGCTGACCGGGGAGTAGCTGAAGTACAGCATCATCCAGCAGAAGCAGGCTTACCGGCTGTTCAAAAACAGCGCCAGCCAGCGCCATATCCAGAGCATCCCGCGCAGAGGAAGAGCTGTAAGGCGCGCTGCGGCAGATAATCAGAATCGATTTGCTCATCGGCCACCTCCGAAGGTCACCACACGGTCCGAAACGACGCTGGCTTCGATCAACTGGCCGAGACCTGAAAGCTCAAAGCGCTTGGCCAGATTGCCGGCCTTTTTCTCGTAACGCCTGGCTTCTTCCTTGTCGAGTATGCCGCGGCGAACGGCGGCAGCAATGCACACAACCAGGTCCAGGTCATGCTCCTTGGCCAGTGCGCGCCATTCTTGTGGCAAATTCTGTTCGTCACGCGGGGGCGATGCCAACGCGGATGCGTTGTGTACGCCTTCTCGATAGAAAAACACGCGATGGATCTGGTGTCCCGCGTCCAATACGGCACGTGCAAAGCGCAGGGCCGTGCCGGCAGAGGCTGATTGGTAAGGTGCTGAGTGCACGACAAGTGTAAATCGCATCAGGAGGAATCCGTCATGAAAAAAGCCCCGCCATCTTAGCAGATGACGGGGCTTCTCGGGCAGGTATGCTGTGGCTTAGTCGTCGCTGAAAGCACCAACCAGGCTCAGCAGGTGCACCAGCAGGTTGTAAATGCTCAGGTACAGACCAACAGTCGCCATCACGTAGTTGGTGTAGCGACCATTAACGATGTTGCTGGTGTCATAGAGGATAAAACCGGACATCAGCAATACCACGGCGGCAGAGAAGGCAAGCTGCAGGCCGGAGATATCAACACCGAACAGCGGCAGCACAAACAGGGCCAGCATGGCTACCAGCAGGACAATGGAGCCCGCCGCCAGGAAGCCACCCATGAAGCTGAAATCCTTGCGGGAAGACAGCACATAAGCAGACAGACCCAGGAAGGTGATTGCAGTCATACCCATGGCTGTCATCACAATCTCACCGCCATTGGGCAGAGCCAGGTAGTGGTTCAGGATTGGGCCCAGACCAAAGCCCATCAGGCCGGTGAAAGCGAAGGTAAGGGGCAGGGCAGCTGCGCTGTTCTGCTTGCGGTTAATGACGAACAGCAGGACAAAGCCGAGCAGCACGCTACCCAGGTAGACCATGAACGGAGGGTTGATCGCCATGGAGACACCTGCTGTTGCCGCACTGAATACCAGTGTCATGGCCAGCAGCATGTATGTGTTGCGGATGACCTTGTTGGTCTCCAGCACCGCCTGTGTCGAGCGGCTATCAACAGTACGAACGTTATCCATCATAAACCTCGTGTTTTATTTCCATTTGGAGCAATGATGCGGGTTTGTAACCGTATTTCAAGCACTTTGACGGTTTGACAGCGAAAAGATTCCCAGTACAATCACTTTCGTCGCGGAGGGGTGGCTGAGTGGTCGAAAGCACCGGTCTTGAAAACCGACGAGTCGAGAGGCTCCCAGGGTTCGAATCCCTGCCCCTCCGCCATCTTCATATGATGCCTGTCCTGCTGACGAGTTCCCGTGACCGAAGAATCTCCTGCGCTACCATTGAACATCCTTTACGAGGATGAGCACCTTGTTGCTGTCCATAAACCGGCCGGTTTGTTGGTACATCCCAGCTGGATAGCGCCTGCCAGAACGCCTAATCTTGTCGCCATGCTGCGTGAGCGCTACCCCGGCGAGAAGGTTCACACAGTGCATCGACTGGACCGGGCAACTTCAGGCGTGATCCTGTTTGCGCGAGAAAAAACGGTCGGGCAACACCTGCAGCAGCAGTTCATGGATCGAAAGGTCAAGAAAACCTACCTCTGCGTTGTCCGTGGCTGGACCGATGAAGCCGATGTCATTGACTATGCGTTGAAGCCAATTCATGACAAGCGCGAAGATCCGCGTGCAAATCCTGACAAGGACCCTCAGGATGCTGTATCGGCCTACCGACGCATCGCAACCGTCAGCCTGCCCATCCCGGTCGGACGCTACCCTGAAGCACGTTATTCACTGGTGGAAGTAAAACCGACGACCGGGCGCAAGCATCAGATTCGCCGCCACATGAAGCATATCCTTCATCCCATTGTTGGCGACACCAAGCATGGGGAAGGGCGTCACAATCGACTGTTTCGCGAGAACCTTGATTCTCACCGTTTGCTGCTGATGGCAACGGAAATCGAGTTCGAGCATCCGGTCAGTGGTCAGATGCTGCGTATTGAAGCTGGTGTAGGCGAGGATATCGAGCGGCTATTTGGAAAGCTGGGCTGGCTGGAAGGCTATCCGGTCGCGAGCCGAGTAGGCGCGCGACCGGCAGAGTAATTCGCTGACTGGATTACTTACACTTCATTGCCCAGCTTACGCAGAGTGTCTTCATCCATTTTCAGATCGTCGTTTTTATTGACGCCAACACCATGATCCAGAATGGATTGGGCAATTTCTTTTGCTTCTTCCAGAGAGTGCATCATGAAGGTGCCGCACTGATATTCGTTCAATTCAGGAATATCTTCAGCGTTCTTAACATTGATGACATCCTTCATGGACGCAACCCAGGCGTCCGCAACGCGTGACTCTTCCGGAGAACCGAGCAGGCTCATGTAGAAACCTGTGCGGCAACCCATCGGCGAGATATCGATGATTTCTACGCCATTGCCGTTGAGATGATCACGCATAAAGCCCGCAAACAGGTGCTCAAGGGTATGAATGCCTTTCTCGCCCATCATGCTGTCATTGGGTTTGTTGAAACGTAAATCAAACACAGTGATGGTGTCGCCAGACGGTGTGCTCATGGTTTTAGCAACACGAACGGCAGGCGCATTCATGATCGTATGGTCAACGGTGAAGCTGTCGAGTAATGGCATTTTCAATAATCCTGGATGCTTTGCTAAACAAGAACGAAGTTTTAACGCCTGATCACCAGTCCTGACACGGAGTTGCAGTCCGCTGCACGTAGTTTCATACATTCGCTGCTGACAGGTGAGAGCTGGTGACCCGTCATTGGTCTTCATTATAACAGAACGCAGATTGTCTCATGCCGAGTTGCCTGTTGGCAGCCTTAAAGCCGGGTGCGCACATGAAAATCTCGAATGTTTAAAGGGTGTTAGCGCCAGAAATTCCAGCACTCCCTGATAAGCACAAAACGGGTTCGTTGTGAGATACGAGGGTAGGCTACCCAGGCGCATCAAGTCGGCTGCCTTTGGCTTTCTGACTGTGAGTTGCTATAAACAGTGAACGACAGAGTCTAGTGAAAACGCCGTTAAGAAATGCACTGAATTACCCCAACAGGAGACAGGGATATGTCCAGAATCGAAACATCTATTCAGCTTCGCGAAGTAACGCCTGATGGCAAGCCTGTACAGCAGGCGTACCAAGCATGGATAGAGGATGGCAACAGCAATGGCCTCCTGTTCGACGACCCGCTTGAGCGCGAAGATGGAACGATTTTTTCCGCCGAAGAAATTCAACTATACCGACTTATGCACCTTGCCGCGGGCGGTCCGCCGGAAAATGACAGCTTCCGGCTTCGTCTTAATCACGAGCAGCCAGACAAGCTGGAACGCATGGCGGATGCCTTTGCCGCACACCCCGACACTTATAAGGCGATCGGTGCGGATGAAAGAGAGCCGATTGAGCACTCAGACCTGCTTGAATACATCCTGTATGACTTTGCAGGCCTGGATACAAACACGCCGCTACATGATCTTTGGCTGGACCGTCTTCTGGCAGGCAGCCATGACCAGGGAGATGCGGTATTAGGGATTGTTGAGTCCAATGAGTTTATTACCTCCACCTTCGATGAAGTGGCAAAACTTGAATTCAGCAGTTTCATCGCCCGCTTCAATGATGAAAATGATGATGGGCTCCTATACGACGCAAGCGTTGACGTAGGGGATGGCCCGGTACTTTCTGCAGAGGAGGCGCAGCTATACCGACTGTACCTGGGCGCGATGGAGCGTATACCCGAGACAGAAGGTTTTTTGTGGTGGCTCGACAAAATGAGGTCAGGCGAAAAAAACCTGACTGATGTGGCAGCAGACTTTATTCACTCGACTGAAATGACGCAACTAATGGATACGGACCAAAATGGCGCTGTAGCCCACTCAGAGCTACTGAACCATCTGTATGGCACCGTGCTTGACCGGGCGCCGGATCAAGCCGGCTGGGATTGGTGGATGCAAGAGCTGGAATCCGGAGCCAAGAATCAGGCGGAGGTGCTAAATGCCTTTGCACAATCAAATGAATTTGCAGAGACAACGCTGCAGATTGTGGGTGACTACAACTTTGTGGATTTCATCCAGTAATAGTACTTAATACATACATAGTATTATTGATACATACTGAAGAATTTAACCTCCCGCGCCCCAAGCCTTTGCCTTGGGGCCTTTGTGGTAATTGCCAATTCATAAAGGCGTGGTAGCATGGCTTTTCGCTATTTAACCGTCCAAGCATGCAATCCTAATGACAATAAACGCCTCCCTGTCCGAACAGCTCAAAACCCTAGACCGCCGCCCACGTGTTGCCCTGATTGGCGCCATGGACCAGGAGGTCGAGCTACTGAAGAACAATTTGGAAGACCTTGAATCACACCGCCTGTCCGGCTTCGACTTTTATACCGGCCGTATGCAGGGAGTCGATATCACATTGCTGAAATCGGGCATCGGCAAGGTTAACGCCGCTATCGGCACCACACTGCTATTACAGATGTTCAAACCGGACGGTGTTATCAATACCGGCTCCGCAGGTGGTTTTGATGGTGCTCTGGAAGTAGGCGACGTCGTCATTTCCGATCAGGTCTGCCACCACGATGTGGATGTGACTGTTTTCGGCTATGAGCCGGGGCAGGTGCCTGGCCTGCCTCCTTCGTTTACCGCTGACCCCTTGCTGGCCCGTTTCGCTGAAGAGTCCATCGCACAGATGACTCACGCGCGAACGGTTCGCGGCCTTATCGCTACCGGCGACAGCTTCATGAACTGCCCGGATCGTGTTGCCCAGACACGGAAACTGTTTCCGACCGTGAAGGCCGTTGAGATGGAAGCTGCAGCGATTGCGCAGACCTGCCACCAGTTCGGCACACCCTTCATCGTCATTCGCGCGCTGTCTGATATCGCCGGCAAGGAATCCAATCTTTCGTTTGAGCAGTTCCTGGATACTGCCGCCCAGCATTCAGCCGAAATGGTCATGGCGATCGTTGCCAAGATCTCTAAAGCAGCTTTAAAGAATTAAAATAACACTTTGATATAAAGGAATAATTCAATGATTACATCCTTCCATCCGCCGCAACGTACCCTGATGGGCCCAGGTCCTTCCGATGTTCACCCGCGCGTTCTGTCCGCGATGGCTCGACCCACCATTGGTCACCTGGATCCTGCGTTCATCGGAATGATGGATGAAATCAAACAGCTCCTGCAGTACGCACTGCGTACCGAAAATCCGCTCACCATGCCGGTTTCGGCACCCGGTTCTGCCGGCATGGAAGCCTGCTTCGTCAACCTGGTTGAGCCTGGTGACAAGGTCATCGTGTGCCAGAACGGTGTGTTCGGCGGGCGCATGAAGGAGAATGTCGAGCGCTTCGGTGGCGAAGCTCTGATGGTTCAGGATGCCTGGGGCACGCCTGTCAGCGTCGACAAAGTACGCGAGTTGATGCAGCAGCATGACGACATCAAGGCGCTCGCTTTCGTACACGCCGAAACCTCTACCGGTGTATGTTCCGACGCCCAGGCCCTTTGCCGTCTTGCGCGGGACTATGGCTGCCTGACAATTGTTGACGCCGTAACGTCACTGGCCGGTGTCGAGCTGGAAGTCGATCAGTGGGGAATTGATGCACTGTATTCAGGTACTCAGAAGTGCCTGTCGGCACCTCCGGGTATTTCGCCTGTCACTTTCAGCGAAGCTGCGCTGGAGAAGGTAAGCAAGCGCGAAAGCCGCATCCCCAGCTGGTTCCTCGATAAAAAGCTGGTCATGGGGTACTGGGGCGGTGGTCAGAAACGCGCCTACCACCATACAGCGCCCGTCAATGCCCTCTATGGGCTGCACGAATCACTGGTCATGCTGCAAGAAGAGGGCATCGAAAACGCCTGGCAGCGCCACGCCATGCATCATGAAGCACTGAAGGCCGGCCTGGAGACCCTGGGCCTCAAGTTCACCGTAGCCGCTGATGCACGTCTGCCCCAGCTGAACTCGGTACAGGTTCCCGAAGGCGTTGATGAAGCCAAGGTGCGCTCACTCCTGCTGCAGAACTACAGCCTTGAAATCGGTGCCGGCCTGGGCGACCTGGCAGGCAAGGTGTGGCGCATCGGCCTGATGGGCAGCTCCTGCACCCGTCGACATGTCATGCTGTGTATTGATGCATTGGAAAACACCCTGGGCGAAATGGGCGTAGAACTGCCTTCAGGTGCTGCCGCTGCAGCCGCCGCCACTTACGCAGCACAGGAGCAGTAATATGGCCAAGGTCGCATTCATAGGACTGGGCGTCATGGGCTTCCCCATGGCGGGCCACTTGGCCAATGCCGGTCACGAGGTGTGCGTTTATAACCGCACACCTGCGAAAGCGGAAGCCTGGTGCAGCACTTACACGGGTCGCATGGCCGAGACGCCGGCAGCGGCTGCAGAGGGAGCAGAATTTGTCTTCACCTGTGTAGGCAATGATGACGACCTGCTTTCCGTCACCGACGGTGATACTGGCGCACTGAAGGGCATGTCAGCAGGCAGCACTCTGATCGACCATACCACGGCTTCCGCCGATGTGGCGCGCGTACTGAATCAGCTTTGTTCCGAACAGAACCTGGGCTTTCTTGATGCGCCTGTATCCGGGGGCCAGGCCGGCGCCGAAAACGGTCGCCTCAGTATCATGCTGGGCGGCACGGAGAGTGACTACAGCAAGGCGGCCCAGGTGTTCGAATGCTATGCCGCGTCACACAAGCTGCTTGGGCCGGCAGGCTCAGGCCAGTTGGCAAAAATGGTCAATCAGATCGCTATCGCCGGACTGGTACAGGGGCTCTCCGAGGCCGTTCATTTCGTGAAACAGTCTGGACTGGACGGTGAAGCCGTATTCGATGTAATCCAGCATGGCGCTGCCGGGTCCTGGCAGATGGTGAATCGACATAAAACCATGCTCGAGAATGAATTCGACTTCGGTTTTGCTGTCGACTGGATGCGCAAAGACCTGAATATCGCCCTGAATGAAGCTCGCAAAAATGGCGCCCGCCTGCCGGTAACCGCGCTGGTGGATCAGTTTTACGCCGATGTACAGGCGGAAGGTGGCGGCCGTCTTGACACCTCAAGCCTGCTCAAAAGGCTTGAGAAGGACAGCTAAAGCTTCGATAATGCCCAGCTTTTAGCCTTGCAGTGCGTTGAAAACGCGTTATCGATGAATCGGCAACGCAGATAGGTTTTCAGCACACTGCCAGGACACACAATGACTATAAAGGTACAGTTCTATGTTCAATATCGATAAGTACAGCCTGATCTCCTTTGCTCCCAGCATTGCCATTGTGGCTGCCATGCTGGTGATTACCTTCTTTGGCATCCGCTTCATGAAGCGCGAAATGGTCAAGGATGCACGCAAGGCAGGCGAGCGTTAATTCAGCGCGCCTGACTCACACGGCCGGCATACACGCCGGCCAGCTTCTTTTCTCCCGATTGACAGGTTAACCATGAGCAGCTCACGCCGACAGCAGGCATCTAAACGGTCACCACAAGAGATTGAACGCCATCCTCTGCTTTCAGATACCGACATCAACAAGATTCTGGTCAATGGCGCTCAAATTTCGCTCAGCAAGCTGAAGCGTGCCCAGTCATTCGATGCCCGTCTGTACTACTATGCGGAAATTGGTGTTTACCTGGAAGTTTCGCTCTCTCGTGGCGCCGGCATCCTGGATGCAACCCGAGAGCAGCTGGAGTCCATCCATCGCGAGGCGACTCACCTGCACATGGAAGCCAACAAAACACTCAATACGGTCTCCTGAAACAGAATAAGGGGAGGGCGTGTTGACCACCGAATTTGATAGCAAGGCATTCCTTAAAAATCTGACTCGCCGCCCTGGCGTCTATCAGATGTATGCCGAAAATGGCGACCTGCTGTACATCGGCAAGGCCAAAAACCTTAAAAATCGCGTCAGCAGTTATTTCCGCAGCACCGGCCAGTCACCTAAAACCCAGGCACTGGTTGCTCGAATCGCCAATATCGAAATAACCGTTACCAGCAGCGAAACTGAAGCCCTACTGCTGGAACAGAACCTGATTAAACAGTACCGCCCACCGTACAACATCCTTCTGAGGGATGATAAATCCTACCCCTATATCTTCGTGTCTGACCGGGATACCTATCCTGCCATTCGTTTCAGACGCGGCAGCGGGCGTAAAAAAGGGCGCTATTTCGGGCCCTATCCCAGCTCGGGCGCGGTAAAGGAAAGCCTTAACCTGCTGCAGAAAGTGTTTCGCATCCGCCAATGCGAAGACAGCTTCTTTCGCAATCGCTCCAGGCCTTGCCTGCAATATCAGATCAAGCGCTGTACAGCGCCCTGTGTCGGCATGATCTCCGAAGAGGAGTACCAGCAGGACATTAAGCACGCCATGCTGTTCCTGCAGGGGCGCAACCACGAGATTATGAAGGTTCTGGCAAACGAGATGGAAGCGGCGTCTGCAGCTCTGGAATTTGAACGGGCAGCACAGCTGCGCGACCAGATCACAGCCTTGCAGCAAGTTCAGGAGCAGCAGTTTGTCAGCAGCCAGGGCGGTGATGCTGACGTGTTTGGTTGTGCTGTGCAGCCCGGCGGTGTGTCTATTCACGCACTGTTTGTACGTGGCGGAAGAGTCATCGGCAGCAAGGCTTACCACCCTCGCGTATCACTTGAAGATACGCCTGCCGATATCCTGGGGTCTTTTGTTGCACAGTTCTATTTGTCAGGGCCAAGAGAAATTCCGCCGCTATTGATAACGCCGGAAAGCCTGACAGATCAGGAGTGCCTTGAAGACGCACTTGGCCAGAAGCGTGGCCGCAAACTGAGCATTCAGGCCAATGTACGCGGTGATCGCGCAGGATGGCAGCGTCTGGCACAAACCAATGCGGAACAGCAGCTGAGCAGCTACCTGGCCAGCAAACAGAACATGTATAACCGCTTCCTGGCGTTGCAGGAAGTGCTGGAGCTCGATCAGCCACCGCGTCGACTGGAGTGCTTTGATATCAGCCACAGTTCAGGCGAGGCGACCGTAGCTTCTTGTGTGGTGTTTGATCGCGAAGGGCCGAAAAAATCGGATTACCGGCGTTTCAACATCGAAGGTATTACCGGTGGTGACGACTACGCCGCCATGCACCAGGCACTCTTGCGGCGCTATACACAGGTGAAAAAAGGGGAAGGGGCTGTGCCTGACCTCCTGGTCATTGATGGCGGCAAGGGACAGGTCAGCCAGGCCATGCAGGTCCTTGAGGAGCTTCAGCTACAGGACATTCTCGTCATCGGTATCGCCAAAGGCCCCACCCGAAAGGCCGGCTTTGAGGTACTAATCAGTGGCGACACCGGCGAAGAGCAAATACTGGCTGCCGACTCGCCCGCTCTGCATCTTTTGCAGCACATTCGTGACGAATCACACCGTTTTGCCATCGTCGGCCACCGCGCAAAACGCGGCAAAGCGCGTCGCCAATCACAGCTGGAAGGTATTCCAGGCGTTGGACCCAAACGCCGACGCGAGCTGCTGAAGCACTTTGGTGGGGTTAAAGAAGTCGAACGAGCCAGTGTTGAAGAAATCGCAAAAGTCTCTAGTATTAGCCGGACGCTTGCGCAGGACATATACGCAGCACTTCACCCCGACTCATAAGCTGACAAACGGGACGCCCCATTGCTATCGATTAAAATCCCCAACCTGCTCACGCTGGTTCGTATTATCCTTATCCCGGTTTTTATTCTGGTTTATTACATGCCATACGCCTGGGCACCCTGGGCCGCCTCAGCCATTTTTGGCCTTGCCGCCATTACCGACTGGTTTGACGGCTACCTGGCTCGCAAACTGGACCAGAGCTCGCCCTTTGGCGCCTTCCTGGACCCTGTAGCCGACAAGCTCATGGTTGCGGCCGCGCTGGTCGTGCTGGTAGAGAGCTTTGCTTCTCCCTGGGTTACCGTTCCTGCCGTAATTATTATTGGCCGTGAGATCGTCATTTCAGCCCTGCGTGAGTGGATGGCGGAAGTAGGGCAGAGAGCAAGCGTTGCCGTGTCCATGATCGGCAAGATCAAAACCACACTGCAAATGGCCTCCATACTGATGCTGCTGGCTTTCCCGATCTATTCAACTCTGTCCTGGGCAGGCATTGCTGCACTCTATGGGGCAGCCGCTCTGACGCTGTGGTCGATGTTCATCTACCTGCGTGCGGCCTGGCCACATCTGAGTGAAGATATCTAAGTAAGTGGTTAATTTTTAAGCAAAAATAATTAAAATTTTCTTTGTAATCTTGTTGACACCCAAGCTGAGGTCCTTATAATACGCTCCAACATTGAGACGCGGGAATAGCTCAGTTGGTAGAGCACGACCTTGCCAAGGTCGGGGTCGCGAGTTCGAGTCTCGTTTCCCGCTCCACTCAATGTTAAACAAAGAATGGCTGGATGGCAGAGTGGTCATGCAGCGGACTGCAACTCCGTGTACGCCGGTTCGATTCCGACTCCAGCCTCCATTCTTTACAATATTACACAGTAGTGTTGTAAAGAATGGCACCCCTCCGGGAAGCATCCCACTTAGAAGACCCTCGCTACTTACTTCAATTTAAATACTTCATTTTCATTTCGATATTTAATCGCTATATCTACCCTCGCGCTTAACAGAAAATTTTCTTCTTTTTATCTTCCATACTCGTTTTGCGTTCTAACTGCAGAAACCAACTTGAGTCACTTCGCTCAGTCAGCCTGAGACATTCAGAGCCCAACTTGATAGGCAGCCTCAGAGGCGTCCTGGCGCCCTTTGAGAAGCATATAAACCTGCACAAGGCATAAAGATAAAAAGATACAGCAGGGGAGAAGGGAGTGAATACAGCTCCCGGTAATACCCGGGAGCCGAATGTCATATCAGGCCGCAGGAAGCGCTCTTATTTCCATTGCTTGGGCGAGTAACTGAACACCGGCAGGGAGAGGTGCCAGTAGATCGCACATACGCGCAAAATGATTCCCACTGCAAAGGATGCAATCAGGCATAAGTCATGATTAATACCCAACTGCTCCAGCTGCAGGTACAGGATGCCTACCAGAAGCGAAACACTGGCGTAGAGTTCATGGCGCAGCACCACAGGCACGCGCTGGCAGAGGATGTCGCGCAGCACGCCACCACAAATACCTGTAATCATACCGGCCATCAACACAATGGCGGTGTGATAGCCAAGCTGAAGAGCCACGTTACAGCCGATAATGGTAAAAGCCACAAGCCCCATGGCATCCAGTAGCAGAAACAGACGATGCAGGTGGTGCATGAAGCGCGCCATCACGACGGTTAACAGGCCGGCAGAAACGGTCAGGTAAATGTATTCAGGATGTTGTGTCCAGGACACCGGGAAGTTTCCGAGCAGGACATCACGAAGTGTTCCGCCGCCCAGGGCGGTAATAAAGGCAATAACACCCACGCCGAAGATATCCATGTTGCGACGGCCGGCAGCAAGTGCGCCAGACATGGCCTCAGCGGTAATGGCGATAAGATAGATATACAGAAGCACGGTCATACCCTCCTGAAAGAGTAGTTGCCGTCCCTCCCTCTGTCCGGTTACCTGAGAGTTTGCGCGCTCATCCGTGCGCGTTGCCCCTTCGGTGGGTCTTGCGACCTCTCTCCAGTAGACGAGTCAATTTGGTGTCGCAGTACTGTTGCCTGAGCGATTATGGGAGTTTGCGCCTTCGGCGGGGCACTGAGGCCCTCTCTCCTGTGACCGGCGCATTATAGCGAGCCTGAGCAGTCTGTCTACCACATCCGGCTCATGACCGGCGTTTAATATCCTTGATCAGACTGGAGAGATCCAGCCCTACGTTTTCAGCCATGGAATCCAAATCATTAAAACTGGGCGGAAAACGGGGTTTTGATTTCTGTTCTGCCTGTTCCTTGGCACGTTGCTCAGCACGCAGTTGAAGGTCTGCGGTAATTTTATCCAGCTGCTCCAATTCCAGCTGCATTAAAAAAACGGACACATCAGTGTCTGACATATAAGCCAACCCGGCACTAGCCTGTTAATGGAACAAAAGCGCAAAGATTAATAGGTGGGGGAACGCATGAAGCATTTGCGATTGGTGCCCGGAACCGGACTCGAACCGGTACAGCCGAAGGCCGAGGGATTTTAAATCCCTTGTGTCTACCAATTTCACCATCCGGGCACATGAAACGCTGTTAAAAAGCTGCGACAGCCTGTTTAATCAATGCGTTGGGAGGCGTATTTTCCCGTTGACCTGCGTAAAAGTCAAATAGGAAAATAGCCTCCGACGAAAAAAGACTAACCTTTAGCCATACACGCCGCAGTATCCAGCATGCGGTGAGAAAATGCCCATTCGTTATCGTACCAGGCGAATACTTTAACCATTCTGCCCAGCACATGCGTCTGTAAACTGTCGAAAACGCAGGACGCACTGTGGTGGTTGAAATCGATGGAAACCAAGGGGGTCTGGTTATATTCAACAATATTGGCCAGGCTGTTTTCAGATGCGCTTAACATCGCCTGATTGATTTCATCGACACTGGTGTCGCGCAAGGCGGTAAACGTCAGGTCGACAAGCGAGACGTTGGCCGTGGGAACACGCACCGCCAAACCGGACAATTTTCCATCCAATTCGGGCAGGACAAGGCCTACCGCTTTTGCTGCACCCGTTTTGGTCGGAATCATGGAAAGAGCCGCTGCACGTGCACGATAAAGATCCTGGTGATACACATCTGTCAGGTGCTGATCATTGGTATAGGCATGAATGGTTGTCATCAGGCCCTCTTCGATACCAACGGCCTGATGCAACACCTTGGCCATGGGCGCGAGGCAATTGGTGGTACAAGAGGCATTGGATACAAGGCGATCCTCAGTCCGAAGCTGATCATGGTTTACGCCAAAGACAATGGTTGCATCCATGTCCTTGCCTGGAGCAGACAGCAAAACCTTGCCAGCCCCCTGATCAAGGTGAACCTGAGCCTTGGCACGCTCGGTCATTCGCCCGGTGCATTCCAGAACGATATCAACACCCAGATCGGACCAGGGCAGGGTAGAGGGGTCAGGCATACACAGCATGGGGATGCGATATTCACCCACTACCAGACAATCGTCTTCGGCCTTAACTGGCCACTGAAAGCGCCCGTGCACAGAATCATACTCGGTCAGGTGCGCACTGACACTGGCATCGCCAAGGTCATTAATCGCAACTATCTCAAATTCATCATTACGCCCCGACTCAAACAGGGCACGCAGGATATTGCGTCCAATTCGGCCATAACCGTTGATGGCAATACGTACAGGCATGGCATCACTCCTTTGCAAGACAGACCACGATTACATAGTAGATGACAGCGACCTTTTTGCCGACTTGTCATCCGGCTGTTAACAGCATAAGTTAGTGTTTAATACATATTCTTAATACATATCAAGTATCAGATGACTAAGAAAAGTGATACCCATGCCAGAGCCATGCAGGTAGCCGACCAACTGCTGGAAGAAGGCGTCCGACCCACGCAGCAGAATGTGCGTGAACGACTGGGGAGTGGAAGCCTGACCACCATCAATCGTGCACTCAACGACTGGTGGCATACTCTGTCGGATCGCATACAGCGCCGCAATCAGCATCCAGACCTGCCTGAACCAGTAGCAAAACTGGCCAGTCAAACCTGGGATCGCGCACTGGCGTATGCCGAAAACCGCTTCGAGCAGCAGCGAAGAGCGCTTGAAGAGGAACAGCAATCCCTTCTGGCGCAGTCTGAAAGCATGCGAACCGGTGGTGAGCAGGCACTCTTTGAGGCACATAAGCAAAATGCACGCCTGCTTGAGCGATGCGAACAGCTGGCCGACGATAAACGCCAACTGGAAAAGCGCATTCTTGAGCTGGAAGAGTCCAATATGCGACTCAGCTCGGAGCGGGATAACCTGGTACGCGACCTGAAACAGATGCAGCACATGGCCGGAACCGGATCAGCAAGCTCTGAAGAAATGATCGAACTGCGTGTTCGCAGCCGTGTACAGGAAGAAGAACTGCAAAGACTACGTGACCAGAACCATTCACTGGCAGGTGAAGTGGCGCGCCTCAGGTCCAGCTGAATTCTAACAAATTACTTTTCATTTAATGGTTAACCATTTGAAAAATGGAAATATATCTACCCACAGAGACGCGTGTTCAGGATGTAACCGAGCGCATGAGAGCTTGCGAGTCGGGAGATATTGTCAGCTGTTCTGACGAAGCTCTGTTTGAAGTGATCAAGGCCGTTATGGTGCGTGAGAAACTTACTGGCCTGACGATCCAGCTACTCGATTCCGACGAGTACGTACTGCGCACAGTAACAAGCAAGCGCCGCAGCGAAAAACAGCAGGACCGTTTTACAGACCGCCAGGAAGCCGTCATACGCGCACTGGAAAAGGTGCTGGCACACTGTGAAAAAGAAGGCATTCAGCTGGTCGGCTTCAGCGATGAGCTGGTTGCAATTCCGGCACACATGGACGATGGCTCCGGCTTCTCTGCAGCTGCAGTCGATATTGATACATCAGGCATCTATCGCGGCGCTGATTCACGTCAGGGTATACCAAAGATTTAACAAGTTATGCGCTAGCATCTGATACCCTGTAACCTGATTTACCAAGGCACTTACTTATGAGCTCCAAGATCCGCATTCTACTGGTTGATGACCACTCCATTGTTCGCGCCGGCTTTCAGCATATGCTGCTGAAGGAAGCGGATATGGAGATCGTGGCCGAAGCCGAGAATGGCGGTGAAGCCGTTGAGCTCTACCGCAAGGTCAAGCCGGACGTGGTCGTCATGGACCTGGCAATGCCGGCGGACAACAACAGCACGGAGTCATCCTCAACGGCAGGAGGCCTGGACGCCATCAAGCGCATCATTCTTGATGACGCCGATGCCCGCATCCTGGTACTCACCATCTGGGAAGCATCGCCATACCCGGCACGGGTCGCAGAGGCAGGCGTCAAAGGCTATGTGACCAAGCGCTGCGCACAAAACGAACTCGTTCATGCCGTACGTGAGGTCTATTCAGGACGGCAGTATTTCTCGCCCGCCATCAGCGAACAGATTGACGCCGATGGCGACAGTAACTGCGACAGTTCTCCCATTTCACAACTCACGCGCCGTGAGCTTGAAATCTTCACACTGCTTGCCGAAGGGCGCAGCGTGAATGCAATCGCCGATGCAATTTTCCTCAGCCCCAAAACCGTCCATGCGCATCGCGCCAACATCCTGCGCAAACTTAACCTCACCAACGGCTCTGAGCTGATCTACCTGGCACTGCGCAGCGGCATTATCCAGACCTGATTCTCATCAGGCGTAATGAACGGGTGCCTGGTCATCCAGATAGTTACAGATCAGTCCCGGATAAAGCTCTACCAACTGACGTGTCAGCTCCGACTCCACGACAAACATTTGCTGGCCGGGAAGGGCGTCTGTCTTCGCCAGCACTTCATAAAGCCTGCCTCTGGTTAGCAATTGAGTATCACCTTCGTATAGATCCGCCTCCAGCTGAACCAGCGAACCCACTGGTATCGAAGCCCACAAATGCTGCGCTTCCAGCAGGGTATCAACGATGTAATCGACAGAGGTCGACTCTGATTCACGCATAGGCAAGTACCTCGATAAAAGCCTAATATAAATATTAGACCCCTTGTTGGCAGGAAGGGTCAGATTTATCTGGTATATGTCTGAAAGCCTATGATACCAATCGTATTTATATAAATATATTTCAATAAAAACAGTGTGTTAGAATGTACTTCTTAAAGTTGATTTGCTATCCAATTTGAAAGGATCCTCCAACCAAGAGGCTGGGACACATAGACATGATTACATGCCTTAGCGCCCTCCCAGACCACGTTTCAAGCAAACTCCATATGCTGGTACATTGTGTAAAGTGTTTTGACATTATCCATAGACTCTTCCCATTCGCTATCCCACAGTCTGACGGGAATCTGGAGGTAGCGTGCCCAGGCAAAAGCTTTCTTGAAATCTTTCCAGGACTGCACTTTGGCACATACTTCCAAATAACCCTGAACAAGCGGCTTTTGTCGGTCACCTGCACAGTATTTCCCAAGCCCGAACGCGTTGCCCAAGTGTTTGTGTGCCAGCTTTTGGTCACCATTTCTCATGTGGAGTGAACCTTCATTCCATTCAGCTAGCCAGGACAGGGCTGTAGACCATGAACTTTTTTCCACGCTCTCTTTGTAGACCCTAACTTGATTCAGGCTACTGTTCCGATTCAGTAGGCTCTCTCCTTCGACAACGAGTTCCATAAACCCCTGCGGCATGGGATAACTCTCAGAAATGTCAAGTCCATGTTTCAAACATGTAAAAAAGTATGGCCCATATCGCCTTTCAATATAGGTCAGTTGCTCCTGAGTCAGCGGTTCACCATGATTCTCGAGCAGAAAGCTCTGGGTTTCTTCGCCTGCTTGGGCAAAAAACCGACCCACATCCCACCAGTACTGGGGTACGGAGTCTCTCCAAATACAGTCAATAACCTCTTGAGGGGGGCTACCCTTAGCTGTAGCTGCCTCACCAATGAGCTTCTCAATTGTGCTGCTCATATGTGCATGCACGTCACTTCGAAGCACCTGACTTTGCTCTTTGAACTGATCAAGTAGTTGCAGCAGCACGTCACGCCCGTAATGCTTGTCTATTTCCTGTGTGATGTACGTCGCGGCTCGGGCAATGAATACAACCAAGACAACTTGAGCTTGGGTACTCTCTGGAAGCTGGCGCTGATGTTGACTGTCGGAACAGGCCTCCATCGCAGCAAACGACTCCATCAGATTAGTATGCAGAACTCCCCAATTGGGCAGGCTTCGGGCGTGAAGCCAATTTTCTGCGCTTTCCAAGTTCTGGCTCAGCTGAAAGTTTTCAGATTTCACATTTTTTCCAGGAAAGTGAAAGTGCGTCTGAGAAGTGTCAGCAACGCTATATGCCCAGCGCATCGCCTTTTCCAATGGCCAGACTAGGCAGTCATCATGGATGTCAGGCAGGAACCAGTACTCATCCTCAGGCGTAGAGAGTCCCAAATCTTTGAGGTTAAAGAGCAGTACATTCTTCTGTGAAGAAACGACTGCACGTCCGACCAGCTTGGATTTCAGCACATAGCCCAAGGTATCTTTCACACCGAGGTAAGTACCTTCATTCCGTACCAGATCGGAATACTGAACGAGCAGGTCCCAGATAGATTCAGCGATTGCCGCCGTAACCCTGGGAGAAGGGGATATCTTGTCCACGCACCCCATCAAGAGTGACAAAACATCGTTCAGATTCTCTTCCAGCTCGCCATCTTCATCCGTCAGCCGCTTCAATCGGGTCTGCAGGCTCTTTTTATCTTTTTCAGACAGAAGCAGACCAAGAGAGTCATCTTTCTGGGCCAAGACGCCAGCAGCATTAAACAAAAATCGTGTAACCGCACCAATCGTTGGGAAACCAGTTTGCATCTCCATCTCCTTATGTAAGGGCCCCACCTGGGGCCCTATTTCCGTTACTTACTTCTTATTGTTCGGGTTCAGCTGTTTGCCTCGATTGCCGTGAGCCTTGGCATTCGTTATGTTGGTGCCAGACGTACCGTAGTTTGGGTTCTTGATGTTTGCACGCTGGTTGTTTTGAACTCGTGTTTTGTTAGACATGTCAGTCTCCTTCTTGGTTTGTGAGTCGCAAGAAAGAGCGTAACTTGTAGGCCTTCATAGGTAGCCCTGAAAGTTGGCGACACGAGTTTGATCTACGTGAGTTCGACATGGAGTTATGTCTGCATTTTGCTTGTATTGGGCGTCATTTTCCATTGCTAGCGCCAAACATGACTACATTTAGGATGGACAACATGCCATGTAAATTACATGCAATTCATCCTTCACAGGGCAAAGGAATCAGGAATGGAATGGCCCAACCAAGACAGGTTTCCAACTAACCGCCCCCAGTTCACGGTTCACTCGACAATCAAGGACTGGTTTTTCAACTCTGAACAGCTGTTGCTAGTCACTGGTTATGCCAGCTTAGGCAAGGTCATTGACTTGATCGCCAGTCTTTCCATCGATCACCAGCACGCTCGTATCTTCCTCGGCAATGAACCTCAGCCAATCATGCGTGAGAGAAGCACTTCCACAGTAGCCGATGAAATGCGTGACTACTGGCTCGCAAAGGGCCTTTCTATAGATCAGTGTCCACGTATCGAAACGGCAGCTCGCCGATTGCGCGCTCGTGATCTAGAAGTGCGAATGCCTGGCCGAGGGGAGCGGCGAGTGCATGCCAAGCTCTACTGTGCCACTGATAATGTGCTGCTGGGGTCTTCAAACTTCACGCACGCAGGCCTCCACAACCAAATAGAAGGAAATACCATTTTCAGCCGCTCACGCGACAAGGCACGATATGCCGAAACCTGGTCGCTGGCAGAGGCTATCTGGGAGACAGGTGAATGCTGCAACGATTGGCTTGCAGATCTCATTGAGCAGTTGATGAAAGTCGTTACTTGGCAAGAAGCGCTGGCGCGAGCCTGTAGTGAGCTCTTGTCTGGTGACTGGGTAGACCTGTTGCTCAGCATGGAGCATGAAAGTGAGCGGCTGTGGCCTAGTCAAAGGGACGGCATAGCACAGGCACTCTACATCCTGGATAACACAGGCGCTGTTCTCATCGCGGACGCTACAGGCTCTGGCAAGACGCGCATGGGCGCCTTTCTGGTTCAGGCCACAGCGGCACGTGCCAGGGCAACAGGAAGAGTCAGCAGCCTATGCGGTATCATCTGTCCGCCAAGTGTCATTGAGAACTGGGTGACTGAGACCGACAGGCCTGGCCCGAACACATGTGTTGGCTCAAGTGGTTTGCTGGGACGCCGCTCTAAGGATGCGAAACGGATTGAACGCATTCTCGCCCAAGGCGATATCCTGGTAGTGGATGAGGCACACAATTACCACAACCTGAAATCCAACCGTTCCCAAAAGCTGCTGGAAAGCGTCGCCACTGACTTGATGCTGTTCACAGCGACTCCGATTAATCGGTCAGCCAGAGATCTATTGGTCATGATCAATTTGCTCGGCGCTGACAACCTGCAGGAGCAAACGCTCAAGCAACTGGAGTCTTACCTGGGGGGCCGTAAACGTATTGCCAAGCTTGATCAGACCGTCATACAGCAACTCTCAAACGAGATCAGGCAGTTTACGGTGCGTCGAACTATCAGCCAGCTGAAAGGCTATATCGCCGCCCAGCCAGAGGCTTACAAAAACGCCTTGGGCGAAAACTGCACATACCCCGAGATCATCAACCAGGTCTACGCCATTGATGGCAATGAGAGAGACCGTGAAATTGCGCTGCAAATTGCTCAACTGGCGAGTCAACTCAAAGGGCTAAATTACCTGTTAAAGCCCATCAAGGATGACCCAGGATTGGGAGAGGCAGATCCTGAGGCCCTTCAGCGATATGTCGAGTGGCGAATCGATGCTGCTCGATTCCTGGCCGCTTATACCATCATGCATGCCTTACGGGCTTCAACGTATGTTCTGATGGAAGTGGTTTTAGGCCACGAAGCCGCCTGCAATGCAGCCAGGCTCAAACCCGATGACAACCATACAGAACGGCAAGGCCTCATTGAAAGAATCCGCCAGAAAGCACGCAAAATGCCTGCGCCCGCTGTCGATCCCGCATTTCTACCCGATTTCTTGAAAAATGCTGACCGCTACCAGGACGCGGTCGCGCAGGAGCTCCAGCTCTATGAGCAGATAGCTGCGCTAACGGCAGAATTGAGTCTGGAGCGCGAAAAGACCAAAGTGAGGCAGATCCAAGAGGCATCTCAACGTCACCATAAGTTGCTCGTGTTTGAGGAGCGCATTCTCGCATTACGGGTGATCGAAAACCTGCTGAAGCAAGCTAAGCCAACTCACCATGTACATCTGGCAACAGGTAGAGACCCGAAGGCCAAAGCAGAGCTCTGTGAGCTCATGGGGCTGGGAGGCAGAGAAGGGAAGCACATAGGACTGTGCTCAAATGCCATGGCGGAGGGCGTCAATCTGCAGTCAGCATCTTGTCTTATCATGCTGGACCGCCCGTCAGTGATCCGTCACGCGGAGCAGCGCATTGGGCGCATCGAACGATTGGATTCACCCCACCAAGAGGCAGAGGTTCTCTGGCCGCTTGATGCGCCCGCGTTTCGACTCAACCGCGATCATAAATTTATTTCACGGCATCAAGAAACCAAACGCCTCATCGGGGCCAATTTCGAAGTACCTGAAGAGTATGAGGCGGATGACTTCGATACCATGGCTGAGGAGAGCAGTGAAGAGCTGATCTCAAAGCTCGAGCAGTCTCGCGAAGAGCAAAGTTTCGGGGTGCAGGACGCTTTCCACACGGTCAGATCCCTATACGATGGAAACGGCGCTGCACTGATACCGAAGACATTAGTCAATCAAATGAAGGCCACTACGGGCGTTGTTATCTCCCGCGTCAGCGTAGTGGGGTCCAAAACAAGCTCATCTTGGGCCTTTATATGCCAGGCAGGCACGAATCAGCAGCCAGCACGCTGGGTATTAGTCAGTGATGATGAGCGAAACACAACAGCTAGACTTGATGAAATCGTAGCATTCCTCAAGGCCAATCTCGGCCCTGACACGTGCGATGTCAAACCAACTGATGCGAGCATCGCTCAGATGGAGAAACTGGTCAAAACACTCAGAGAAAATCCCGACATCACCCTTAGCAGTAATCGCTTGGCGTTATTGAAGTTGTTGTCACAGTACGTCGACCACATGTCCCATGTGACAGCGAAAAAGCAGGATCAGCAGCAACTGGATTACTATCACGCCGTGAAAACCATACTGCCATGGACAACAGGCGGCTTGCTGGATGAGGGCAGGGACAACGCCAGCCTTAGGCAGCTCGAAAGCTTGGCAGACGCATTTCAGGTGCTTCTACAACCACTGAGAACAGAGCGATTGAAGAAGATGGGTAACAAGAAGCTGGTTCGCCACCGTGACTTGCTTCCCAAGTTGAAGCAATCACCACTTGAGTTCAATGCTTTTAAGAGAGCGACCGAGTTGGCGCTACGTCAGTCATCTTGTGAACCTTCGACTGCAGCGGTTATATTCGGTGTAATGTGAATGCCTGAAACGCTGTAGCGATAGGGCACACCCCCTGAGTATCAGGAGCAAGGAAGCTGCCATGAACAAAGTACCCTTCGCTTTGGAGGTCGACACTGGTCAACTTGTAGATGTACATGAAGTGGCCAGAGGCCTTCAGTGCGGCTGTATCTGCCCATCTTGCGATACTCCACTTCAAGCCCGTCAGGGTGAGAAAAACGCTTGGCATTTCGCTCATGCGACCCGAGGCACCTCTGATCAAACAGATCAAGAGTGTGAATACTCGTTCTACGTGTCTGTAACACAGATGGCAAAGCAGCTGTTTGCAGAGCTGGCCAAAATCAAGATCTCCTTGCCCAAGTACGTTTACCCACTGAGAATTCAGTATGAAGGCTACGCGCCTCTGGAGGTGGACATCGAAGTCACACAGGCATCAACCGTTCAGTTTGAAAAAGTGGAGCTGGAGACAAAAATAGAGTCGGTATACGGTGATGTTATTGGTTGGGTCCATGGTGTCCCACTGATTATTGGCTTCGATCACCCAGAGCGCCACTTTCTCATTGATGAACCTGCTGCAGATAAGGCTCGAGCAGGGGTGATCAGGATTGATTTGAGTGCCACCTTGGGTTGTTTTTTTGGGCATGCAGGAAAGGGCGTGCAGTCATTCAAAGAGCAGCTCAAGTCATATTTGTTCGATAGCCCCGAGCATGTTCACTGGCTCTACCATCCGCGTAGAGACAGGGCTATTGAGTGGACGAAAACTAATATGCCCGACCCAGCGAGCATCTCCACACAAGACCTCTTTGCCTGCCCTGAGGATATACCTTCAGAATCGGACCAAGGCGATTTCATTGATCGAGCACTTGCTGGATTCACCCTCAACCGAAGCAGACGGTAACCAAAGGAATTCGTAATGCCCCAATCACCTTTCTCAATCCGAATATTCGTAGCTGATGGCGATCCAGACGGCTTGCGGCTGGTGGAGCGCTCAAACTGGATAGGGAAGGCGGTGCTATTTCCACGTTCACACCTGCCACGCGTCAAGAACCGTGATGAATTCAAGCAGACAGGCGTCTACCTCCTGCTTGGGCCTGAAGAGGTCGGCGATGGTGAGATGCTCTACATCGGGGAAGGCGATCCCGTTTTGCCGCGCCTTGAGAGCCACTTTGCCAAAAAGGACTTCTGGAACCGTTGCGTGTTCTTCGTATCGACGGCAGGGCAGCTGAACAAAGCACATGTGCAGTACCTTGAGCATCGCCTTGTCGATATCGCCAAAGAAGCCAAGCGGCTGGCGCTGGATAACATCCAAACGCCATCCAGGCCAACGCTGACCGAGGCAGACCAGGCTGACATGGAGGTTTTCCTCGACCATATTCTGGGCATCCTGCCTGTTCTGGGTATCCATGCGTTTGAACAGCCACCTTCCAAGAAGGCATCACCAGCCACAAGGTTGTATATCAAGGCCCCGACAAAAGGCATACAGGGATCGGGAACAGAGTCGTCCCAGGGCTTTACAGTATTTGAGGGCACTGATGTCTCAACTGAAGAGGTGGCATCGGTGCCAACCTCCGTTTCTCAGATGAGAGCCAAGCTGTTGACGGCTGGGGTCATTGCGGAAATGAATGGCCGTTTAAAATTCACTCAGGACTACAGCTTTTCATCACCTTCAACCGCTGCAGGAGTCGTGCTCGGGCGCTCAGCGAATGGACGTCTGGAATGGTCAGATAAGAATGGCAGGTCGTTGAAGGAAATCCAGGAATCACAGGTCCCGCTGAGTAGTGAGCACGAAAGCTAACGCAGTTCCGCCTGACAAATTTAGTACCTGCATAGTACACTGATTTTCAAATAGAAATTCGGCAGACGTACTTCATCTCAACACCTGTCTGCCATTACATGGATTAGACGTCATCTCAATGGAAAACTTCTCTCAAACTGCTGCTTTCATCTGGTCTGTGGCTGACCTGCTTCGTGGTGACTTCAAACAAAGCCAGTATGGGCGGGTGATCCTGCCTTTCACACTGCTGCGTCGTCTGGAATGTGTGCTGGAACCCGACAAAGAAGCTGTGTTGGCGGAGTATAAAAAAGTTAAAGCCATGGGACTGCCTGAGGAAGCTGCTGAGAAACTCATACTCAGAGCCACCAAGCAGGCGTTCTTTAACACCTCACCCATGACGCTTTCCAAGCTTGGCGAGTCGGGCATCAAAGACAACCTTGAGAATTACGTACAGAGCTTCTCACGTGATGCACGCGAGATCTTTGAGTACTTCAAGTTCGATGAGTTTGTCGGCCTGCTCAGCGATGCCAACCTGCTGTACAAGGTGGTTCAGAAGTTCGCCAACACCGATCTGAGCCCCGAACGCCTCTCCAACCACGAAATGGGCCTGGTGTTCGAAGAGCTGATCCGTCGCTTTGCTGAAAGCGCCAACGACACCGCAGGTGAGCACTTTACCCCGCGTGACATCGTCAACCTGACGACCTCCCTGGTGTTCATGGAAGATGATGATGTCTTCACCAAGGAAGGCATTGTACGAACCATCTATGACCCTACAGCGGGAACAGGGGGCTTCCTCTCCAGCGGCATGGAATACGTGCTGGAACGCAGCCCTAACCAGAGCGCCGTAATCCGCGCTTACGGCCAGGAGCTGAACCCCGAGTCCTACGCGATTTGTAAAGCCGACATGCTGATCAAGGGGCAAGAGGTCAACAACATCAAGCTGGGCAACACGCTTTCCAATGACCAGCTCTATGCCGACAAGTTTGACTACATGCTCTCCAACCCGCCGTTTGGGGTGGACTGGAAAAAAGTCGAGGGCGAGATCAAGGACGAGCACAGCATCAAAGGCTTCGATGGACGCTTCGGTCCTGGTCTGCCACGCGTATCCGATGGGTCGCTGCTGTTCCTGATGCACCTGATCAGCAAGCTGCGTGATCGCACCCCGACCGAAGGCGATTCTATTGAAGGCGGAGGCCGTATTGGCATCATCCTGAACGGGTCGCCTCTATTCACGGGCAGTGCGGGGAGCGGTGAAAGCGAGATCCGCCGTTACATCCTGGAAGCCGACCTGCTGGAAGCCATCATCGCGTTGCCTACAGACATGTTTTACAACACGGGCATTGCCACCTATATCTGGGTGCTTTCCAACAAGAAGCCTGCCGAGCGCAAAGGCAAGGTCCAGCTGATCAACGGTGTGAACCTGAGCAGCAAGATGCGCAAGTCCCTAGGCTCCAAGCGCAAATATCTGACTGAAGATGATATCCGCACCATCACGCGTGAATTTGGTGCCTTTGATGAAGCCTGTGCCACCGATCCAACCAACGGCCAGCCGCTGACCAAGATCTTCGATACCACCGATTTCGGCTACCGACGCATCACCATCGAGCGCCCGCTGCGCCTATCGGTACAGATGGATGATGAACGCCTGGCAACACTGCGCTTTGCGCCCAAGCCCTTCAACGCACCCATGCAGTGGATCTGGGAGCAGTTTGGCCCGCAGTGGGACAACGACTCCTACGGAGAGCTGGCGGCAGTCGAGAAAGAGATCAGGGTGGAGATGAAAGCCAGCTTCCCTGAGCTGAAAGAGAAACAGGTCAAAGACCTGCTCAGCCCCAAACTCTGGCGAGACCAGAAAGCGCTGCTCGATGCGGCCAAAACCCTGCGTGACCAGTTGGTTCAGCAGATGGGCGAGGGCGCTCTCGTCTCTGGTCAGTGTGACGATTTCAACCCGTTTGAAGATGAGCTGAAAAAGGCGCTCAAGGCCACAGGCATCAAGCTGGACGCAAAACAGAAAAAGCAGCTGCTAGACGCTATCACCTGGAAGAACTCCGACGCTGAGCGGGTCATCAAGAAGGTGCTGAAGGAAACAGCACAGCCAAAATATGGCGCGTTTGAAACCACAGTCAAGGGCAAGCCCACCGTGGTCGAATACCAGCCCGATAGCGACTTGCGCGACTACGAGAATATCCCGCTTGATCCATCAAAGCGGGTGGAAGAGCTGATCGAAGACTACTTTGACCGTGAAGTCGCACCGCACGTACCAGATGCCTGGATTGACGCCAACAAGCGTGACGAGAAGGATGGGGAGATCGGTATCGTTGGGTATGAGATTCCGTTCAATCGGCATTTCTATGTGTACCAGCCGCCACGTAGTTTGGAAGAAATTGATGCGGACCTGGATAAGGTGAGTCGGGAGATTATGGACCTGTTGGCGGAGGTTCACTCATGAGTGCGATCAGCTACAAACCATATCTTCAAATGAAAAATACGGGAGAAAAGTGGCTTGGTGAAATACCCGTCCACTGGGACTGCCTAAATGGTAAAAGGCTGTTTAGAAGCGTTAGAAAATCAGCATATTCTTCCGATGAACAGCTCGCAGCTAGTCAAAAATATGGTGTTGTTCCGCAGTCATTAATGATGCAATTAAATGATGCAAAAGTGATGCTTGCACTGAAGGGAACTGAATCATTTCGACATGTAGAAAAAGATAACTTTGTTATTAGTCTCAGAAGCTTTGAGGGCGGCATAGAGCATAGTAATTACGTTGGGTGTGTTTCTCCTGCGTATACGGTTTTGGAACCCGCTGGGGGCTTGGTAAAGCCTACATATTATAAGTACTTATTGAAAAGCAATCCGTATATCTCTGCACTTCAGGCATCAACAGATAGCCTGAGAGATGGAAAGTCTATCTCATATGATCAGTTTGGCCGAATTCAACTACCTGTGCCTGAACTAGCAGAGCAGCTTGATATAGCAAGGTTCCTCGACCACGAAACCACCAAAATCGACACCCTGATCGAAAAGCAGCAACAATTAATCAAGCTGCTGAAAGAGAAGCGTCAGGCGGTGATCAGCCATGCGGTTACCAAGGGCCTGAACCCCGATGCGCCGATGAAAGATTCAGGCGTGGAGTGGCTGGGGGAAGTGCCTGAGCATTGGAGTGTAGTGCCACTTAGACATATCACACCCGAAGTTACCGTCGGTATCGTGGTGACACCAGCGAAGTATTATGTTGATAACGGGATACCTTGCTTTAGATCGCTTAACGTTAAAGAAAATAGTATTGAAGAACGGGATTTTGTATACATATCCAAGGCCTCAAACTCCGACCTCATAAAAAGCCAAGTTTTCCAAGGAGATATCTTAGTAGTTCGCTCAGGACAGCCTGGTAAAGCTGCTGTTGTTTTAGCTAAACATGATGGCTACAACTGTATAGATCTAATAATAATTAGAAAGAGTAAAAAAATAATATCTGATTTTTTGTGCTATCAAATCAATTCAGATGTATGTAAAAAACAAATATCGTCAGGTTCAGGTGGAGCGATCCAGCAGCATTTCAATGTTGAACTGGCAAAAGGATTATATGTAACCTTTCCTCCCTTGGAAGAGCAAATGGAAATTTCTAAATACATCATGAAGCAGATAAAAGCTTTTGACTCTTTGGTAAAAAAAGCGGAGATGTCAATCGATCTCATGAAAGAACGCCGATCAGCTCTAATTTCCGCTGCTGTAACAGGCAAAATCGATGTTAGAAACTGGAAACCACAGTCTTCAGCGAACAAGCAGCCGAAAACAACAACCGAGCCAGTAGCAATACCCGCAGCACACTGACAGAACCACAGGGACGTTTGGATATGAGTAGTTACGCCAGCAAAGCACAAGAATCCGTTTTCCAGAATGAAGTCATTGAACAGCTACTGGCAAACGGCTGGCTGTTGGGTGAACCTGCTGGCTACAACCGCGAGCTGGCGCTGTATGAGGAAGACTTGCTCGGGTTCGTGAAAGACACCCAGCCTGAGCAGTGGCAGAAGTACTGCAAGCTCTATCCGAACGATCCTGAAAAGGCATTTCTGGAACGGGTGGCCAATCAGCTGAGCAAGGCGGACCCGAACGCCGCCAACAAGGAGCTGCGCACCTTTGGCACGCTCGGTGTCCTGCGCCATGAGCTTAAGGATCGCGGCACCCGTTTCCGCCTTTGCCAGTTCAAGCCTGATCACGACCTGAATCCTGACACGCTGGCGCGCTACAAACAGAACCGCCTGCGCGTCGTGCCCGAACTGGTCTACAGCCCTTATGCCACCGCAGAACATATGGCTCTCACGGGTAAACAAGCCAAAAAATGGCGCATCGACCTGGTGCTGTTCCTGAACGGCCTGCCCATCGCCACGCTGGAGCTGAAGTCCGAATTCAAGCAGGCGGTAGAGCGAGCGATCAAGCAGTACAAACTGACCCGTTTGCCTAAAGACCCTGCCACCAACAAGCCCGAGCCGCTGCTCACGTTCAAGCGCGGGGCGCTGGTGCACTTTGCCGTCAGCCAGTACGAGGTGTACATGGCCACGCGGCTGGAAGGCAACGACACCTTCTTCTTGCCGTTCAACAGGGGCACGAAGGAGGGCGGTGCTGGCAACGAGGTGCCCGAGAACCCGAACGAATACGCCACTGCTTACCTTTGGCAGGAGGTGCTGGCGCCTGACAATATCCTGCGCATTCTGGCTCGTTTCGTTCACCTGCAGATCGAAGAGAAAGAGGACTGGCAGGGCAAGAAGTACAAGAAAGAGACGCTCATCTTCCCGCGTTACCACCAGTGGGATGTAGTCACCCAGCTGGTAGCGGATGCCCGCGAAAACGGTCCAGGCCACAAGTACCTGATTCAGCACAGCGCGGGGTCGGGCAAGTCCAACTCCATCGCCTGGACTGCGCATCAGCTTGCGTCACTCTATGATGAAGCGGGCAATAAGCGTTTCCACTCGGTGATCGTCGTCACCGACCGTACTGTGCTTGATGATCAGCTGCAGGATACCATCTACCAGTTCGAGCATGCCGACGGGGTGGTCGGGCGCATCAACAACAAGGAAGGCGACGGCTCCAAGTCTGAAAAACTAGCCGCCGCGCTGGAAAGTGCCCAGCCGATCATCATCGTTACCATCCAGACGTTCCCGTTTGTGCTCAAGGCGATTGAGAACAGTGTGAGCCTGAAGGAGCGCAACTATGCCGTGATCGCGGATGAGGCACACTCGTCCCAGTCGGGCTCGACCGCTCGTCAGCTCAAAGAAGTCCTGATGCTTGAGCCAGATGAAGAACAGGACGAGTTAACCAGCGAGGATCTGCTGGATGCCACACTGGCGGCCCGCAAGGGCAACCAGAATCTCAGTTTCTTTGCGTTTACCGCCACGCCCAAGCCCAAAACACTGGAGCTTTTTGGACGACGCCCCGATCCAGATAGCCCCCCTTCAAGCAGTAACAAGCCCGAAGCTTGGCATGTCTACAGCATGCGCCAGGCCATCGAAGAAGGCTTTATCCTGGATGTGCTGAAGAACTACACCAGCTACAAGGTGGCCTACCAGCTTGCTCAGAAGGTACGGGAGCAGGATGAAGAGGTCGACGCCAAGAAAGCCAAGGTGAAGCTGAACCAGTGGGTGCGACTGCACGACTACAACATTGCCCAGAAGGTGCAGGTGATCGTTGAGCACTTCAGAGAGAACGTCATGGGGCTGCTGGGCGGGCAAGCCAAGGCGATGGTTGTCACCAGTTCTCGCAAAGAGGCTGTGAGCTACAAAAAAGCATTCGACAAATACGTAGCTGATCACAAGTACCAGAAGATCCACGCCATGGTGGCATTTTCGGGTGAAGTGGAGTTCAACGAGAACGATCCGAACGCGTCAGCTCTGCTGGGTGAAAAATTCACTGAAACCAGCATGAACCCGAACCTCAAGGGGCGGGATCTGCGCAAGGCATTCGATACCGATGACTACCAGGTCATGCTGGTGGCCAACAAGTTCCAGACAGGCTTCGACCAGCCCAAACTCTGCGCCATGTACGTGGACAAGAAGCTGGCAGGCGTCGAGTGCGTACAGACGTTGTCACGCCTCAACCGTACCTATCCTGGCAAGGCTGAATCGGGCACCTTCGTGCTCGATTTCTTCAACGACCCTCAAGATATTCTCGAGGCCTTCCAGCCCTATTATCAAACAGCTGAACTGACAGACGTGTCAGACCCGAACAAGGTCTTTGACCTGTTTGATAAGCTGAAAGCACAGGGCATCTTCACTTGGGCTGAGGTTGAGCAGTTCACTACGGCGTTTTTTGTACCTAACAAAAGCAACGCAGCGATCAGCAATATCTGCAAACCCGCTGTTGAGCGCTGGCAGAAGCGCTATGCCAACGCCGTGGATGCGTACAAAACCGCTAAAGAGATGTTCGAGCGCTGCAAGGCATCAGGCGATGCGGTATTGATCGCCAATGCAGAAAACAGCCTGAAGGAATGCAAGCAGGAAAAAGATGCGCTGGAGATCTTCAAGAAAGATCTTGGCACCTATGTGCGCTTCTACGAGTTCATGTCACAAATCGTTGATTACGATGACAAGGAGCTGGAAAAACTGAGCCTCTACGCTCGTCACCTGCGTCCGATGCTCCGTGAAAAGGTCGATGAAGATGACGATGTCGACCTCAGCAATGTCACGCTGAGCCATTACCGCCTTTCAAAGATCAAACAGCAAGATCTGCAGCTGAAAGAAGGCCATGGCGAGTACGGCCTTGAGCCAGGTAACGAGATGGGTTCAGCCAAAGCCCGAGACAAGAAAGAGGAATTTCTTTCTACCATCCTTCAGCGACTGAATGAGCTGTTTATCACCGACAATCTGACTGATGACGACATGCTCAATTACGCTCGCACGGTTGCAGACAAAGTAGGGGAGAATGAAAGAGTGATGCATCAGCTCAGGAACAACTCGCCCGATCAGGCTTTTCTTGGAGATTTCCCGCAGGCCGTAGATGATGCAGTCATGGGCAGTTCGGAAGCACATCAGAATCAGATGATGCAAATCCTTAGCAACCCGCAGATCGCACAAGGCTTCGCACGTGTCGTTTTTGATATGCTAATCAACAAAAACAATCAATAAATCATATGGTTGAAGGGTTGTCTTGAGAATCCACGTTACAAAAAAGTTGGCAGAAAAACTCAAGAAGGCTGGCTTTGAAATCGCTGATTCAGCTGAGGAGCAGCCATCTGTGCTAGGCGACTGGCATGCTAATATCACCACAATCCAGCGTCGCCAGTGCCTGGTGTTTACTCACGACCAGACGCGGTTCTCCATCGCGCTTACAGGTGTGCCCCAGAAAGAGATCAAAGCACTGACGTTCTGGTTCAAGGATATGCTGGCCAGTGCCATGCTGAAGCTGGGCTTTCCTGAAGTGCTGGTCGAGCGAGCCGTCGTCCAGGTTGGTGAGCTGAGTTTTGATACCCAATGCAGCCGATCTGTTCAGGGCACGTTGAGAACAATGATCGCCGACCTGGAATCCTACACTTGGGACGGCAGTAACATCATGGAGCTGGGCCCGTACTCATTATCTGCAAGTCTGAGTGATCGACCATGCCGCATTAAAGGCATGAAGGAAAGCGAGTACCTGATACCAGCTCACGAGATGCGTAAACTACTGGAGCTGCTGCCTCGCACAAATGAAACCGTTAACTAGCGGGCAATAGCACAACGTGCACCAGCTTGCACGGAACGACGCTCAACCCACGAAACGGAAATCTTCGGCACTCTCCGCACGAACTGGTTAAGGCTTTATCACACCCAAAAATTCTGCTTAGCGTTTTGCGCTCGAAAAAACAGGATCTCATCTTATCGACAGTTAACCGTTTTGGCAGAACAGGGCGAATCCGCCTGTAGGCCAGGCGCTGTCAGGGATTGGGCTTTAGTCCGTAAGATGAGATCGATCTCACGGTAAAATACAAATAACATGTATGTCAGCTCAGCATCACTCTAGATATACCTAATTTAACATAATATACATTATGCGAAGTTGGATATAGCACGTATAAACAGCCGATTTCACCGCGAAAGACCCCCACAGCGTCACGGTTCACCAACAGAACCCCACACCTCATAAGATCCTAGCCGCTCGCTCAGAGCATGAAAAACTTTCAGGTTAAGGATCGACAAAATGACCATCTATCATATGAGTGCATATCAGAAAAAGCTGGCTTTCATTAGTGCGTGCGGAGAATACACACGTTTTCTGACACCGCAAGACCTCATGGACCTGCTTTCAGTGTCCAGGGCAACCGCCTACCGGATGCGAAAAGATGGTAAATTCAATTCCGCACAGCGCGAGATTCTGGAATTCAAGCTGTTCGGGCTGATACCTGGCTGGCATGGCTGGAGGATTGAACCGGGCGAGCTGATCGACCCGACCGGATACCGTTACAGCATGGGTGACATTCAAAGCATCCCGTTGCTTAAGTCCATGAGCCGTACCATTAATACCTAATATGTATTGCCGATAAATCAGATTATCGGCATTGATTGATCAAGCCTAGTGCGATCAGCGCATCAGACACATACAGAGAGATCGGAGACTTTACCCCCCTATTAGTTTATGGGGGTAATAAGGGTATTCCCCTAACCATTGTGCCAACCCAGAAACAGCAAAAGCGGTTGATCATGGCGCGGCCCGGCCGTTGTCATCGCCGGGATCGCAACGACGCGAAGACGTAACGCAGGCTCATTACGTTAATCGCAATTGGGCCCGTACGTTAAAAATAACGTAAGGCGAGCGAGGAACCGCCGGGGATGGATTAGCACATTGACCAAGGGTTATCATGCCGGCTGATGCGCTACGCGCAGGATGCCAACAACAAGGAGTGAACACGATGGGCTTACAGGATCGCAAGTGGTACGCAGAGGATCGCAAACGGCGGGATGCCATGAACGTGAAGACAGGGGCAAGTGGATGGAACACCTCCCCTACTTCACTCGATATGAAACAAAACCTGTTCTGGATGTCAGTTACGCTTAACGTGATATTGGCCGGCAGCCTGGCTTACGTCCTGATGCGGTAATCACAGAATAGAAACGGTCTTCCGTTCGCGTTCCGTGCCTCCACGCGAATCAGAAGACCGTTTTTGATCGCGTTTGATTTGATCAGCAAAATTCAAGGTGCTGCCTTCAGCGTGGATCATGCATTGCGCAAACTCTAGATCAGCAACACGGCCATATACATCATGACAGCGACACTCAGAACGCTGGGCCCAGACAACGCAACCAATTAAGCGCGCAGGCGGACGCTTAGAGACCGTTATGGGTTCACTATAACCATCGACAGACGCTATAACTTCAGATTCAGGATCAATGATCTCGGATGCCTGATCACCCGTGAAAAAGCCAATACTCTTATAGCCTAGAAAAAGCACCAATGCCAAGGCTACAACCATTCCAAAGACAGCCTTCTTCAACCATGCAGGCAGCATTGCCTTATGGGTGTGGACGGTTGCAGATTTGTAGCATTCAAATAGACGTTTTTCGTAACGCCACGGTATCTGATCACACCGATCCAGAGCTGTTCGGCTCTTGGTATCAATCAGCTCATCGCGCCGGAATATCAGTACATTGTGCGAACCGTATTGGCGCTGAATATGGAAGTGGCGCCCGACCAGATCACGAATATGGGCATGAAGGAGCCGTTCCCGCTGGGTGATGAAATACAAGTCATGGCCAGTATGCCTGTGCTTCTCAAGTGCCTGTATCTGAGGATTTTTGGCCCTGCCTGAGCCATCAGGACCATAACGCTCCTGGCATTCATCCATGAAGACAGCCGAGCCTTCAGGTGTATCACGCCAGTCAGCTGGTGTCTCATGCGTACCAAAACGCTCATGATCAAAGCCTGCAATATCCGTATAAATTTCGCGAATATTAGCTTTGCAGGCAGCGATTTTATCTGGATTGCCTTCCTCTTCTAGTTTGGGAAGCTCCTTTATCGCCTTTGATTTTGCATCTAAAAGATCAAGAATTAATTTAACAGCGTATTGGCTTTTCCCTGAGCCCGGAACACCGGTAATTAACGTGATCATTTATCGCCCCCTTTATATGTAAGACCTACACTGTTCATAGCGGTCATTAACGCGATTCTGGTTAATATCGCACCACCGATAATAGAGAAGAATTCAGATATACCTGCTAACAATGCAAGCTGAAGCGCAGCAGAAGGAAGGCCGTTCAAGCCATCTACAGCAGTATCTAAAAGCTCTGAAACCATTGCATCCAAGCCAGCAAATACAATCATTGATAAACCGGCATGCGTCATCATGCTAGTGATGCCACCAGTTGAGAACCATTCAAGAAGTTTAAAAAGTGACTTAAACATTAAGCCCCCCTCCTTTGTGCACCTACAATTATCATTGTCGCAATAATTCCAGCTATTGAAATAACAAGCGGCTTAAAATAGGTGCTTACATTTTCGCAGGCGACCGTAAATTCATATTTGATTGACTGGCCATTAAAAGAGGTTGTTATAGGTGCAGGACATGAGCCAGCACCTAAGCCGGAGCTGTAATCTTCCTTAATATCATCAAGGGTTAACTCTTCGACCGGGAAATCATCTGGATCAAGGTTTTCTTCTTCTTCCTTTGTCCATTCAATCCAGTCACAGACGACACTTGCCCAGTCACAGAAGCCCGGCCATTCAGGTTCTGCATCAGGCTTATTGGCCGTGTCTTCACTGGGCGGGGTGTATTCCCCAGTTGTTGTAGAGCCGTCAGGGTTCGTGATGGTAATTCGCCCTGGGCCCACGTACTCAACGTTTGGATCATTTTTGGCAACCTCCTTGAGCCAGTCGTTTATCGTGGTGTCGATTACTGGGTTAGGACTAGGATCACCCGACTTTTGACGGAATAGGTCCCAAAGGTATGAGGCTGGCATTTTCAGCAATTCCTCTACCATCTTGGGAAGCAGGTCTTCATCAGGAACAGGCTCATTTGTTCCCGGTAATACGATATCGGAAGGGTCTATGTTGCAAAGCGGATTAGTTGAATTGCATGCCTTCTTTTGCCACCAAAAGGTTTGGCCGTTTGAATAGGTAACTGAAGGTTCCATGCGGCCAAATATCTCTTTCAGGCCGTGAGAGGTCTGAGGACATGTACCATTTGGCCCGCAATTGGGTAATGACTGTGGTGCAATCAGATAGCAGTGCTGAGGAGAGATACAACTAGGGGTAGATGCCTGCTTTGTCTGGTAATAATACCCTTCAACATGATCATCTATATTAGTAGGTGAGGACTTTGTTATCTGACCAGTCAATTCGTCAATCAGCCAGCCAGCACCGGCAGCCGCACCCGCAGCAGCTGTTGTTACAACCAAAGCACCCGGATTACGCCCTTTTAATGATGCCATTAAAGGAACAAGATCAGCTTCTTTAAAATCAGCCGATAAAACCTTATGGCGTGGAATATGCGAGTTTTCAGGCGTCGTTTTAACTGCATAGTCTACACGTATTTTTTGACCGTGCTTTTTAACCTTCAAAACTTGTGCGGCAGTTGTAAAAATAGCCTGCCCCGAAGCATTTACCGGAAGTATATA
Source organism: Marinobacterium stanieri (assembly GCF_900155945.1). Taxonomy (GTDB): domain Bacteria; phylum Pseudomonadota; class Gammaproteobacteria; order Pseudomonadales; family Balneatricaceae; genus Marinobacterium; species Marinobacterium stanieri. Next base: position 169,487 of record NZ_FTMN01000003.1, on the reverse strand, counting down.
AAAGCAGCTGAAGAAAGAACAAATAATAAAAACCAGCCTGTTAAATCTGTCATTTAACATACCCCTGTCCCCATTAAAAAAGGGGGCGCGAGCCCCCTAGTAAAAAAGCCGGAATCAAGCAGCGCGACGCAGTTTTTTCCAGACCTTCAATCCGATCTCAACGATCAGGGACGCGTTAGCGATCGCGGCGATCGCAACACCACCAGCCACGAGGGCTTCAACAGCTTCTGTAGTATCCATAATTCACCTTCAGACAGTTGAGGACCGCATACGACGAAGAACCCAAACCAGCGCAAGCAGTCCCCAAACGGCACTAGAAAGGGTAAGCGCATCCTCAACGGTTAGAACCGGAAAGGACGACAACTGTGAAACAGATACCCACTGGCAGGCTGTTTGGCTGGCATTGCAGACCTGAACGACGTCAGTGGGATTCATGCTTATTTACTCGCAGCAGTAGTTGCAGCAGATGCCGTCGCACCTGTTGCGGCCTTGGGCGCGGCAGGTACGAAGACCAACTTTCGTGCGTCGATACCCAAACCACCGAAGCGATCAACGGAAAGTGCGGCTTCAACGTCCAGGGTGTATTCACCGGGACGAAGTGCACGGTCAGCAGAGTCGTGAGAGATTTCGATCTTCTCAGGAAATTTAGATGTACCGATAAAGGCATGAACAGGCTGCTTGTAGAAGCAGTAGTTCTTACCAGATTTTGAAGACGTTCCGGATACCTGTTCAGTAGCGGAAGACTCGACATACACACGAATAGACATAGCTATTTCTCCTATTGCATCAAACCGGGCACAGCTACACGGTGCATCGACCGAGGCACAGCATCCCGAATCAGTTGATCTATGATTTGTTCATCAGAAAGGCCACGCGCTTTACGCATGACATTGATCACACCACCGACAACGCGACGGGCGTTCTCGACAGAGCGGTTATATTGAGCAACAGCCGCCATCTTGACTGACTGGGTGTCACGCTTGCGGATCGGAACGGTTACAGCTTCAGGCACAGTGGCCGCGTCAGCTTCAGCCACGAGTTCGAGAACGTGAGCAGACCACGGATAGAACCCGGCAAAATACTGATCAGGCTTGGTCAGAATATGCAGCGGGATTTCACGGTTAGAAGAGCGTAGCTCGACCTCATGCCGGAACCAGAGCGATTCTGTATCACCGCCCTGCTTGCCCTTTTCGTATCCACGGTAGAGCTTGCCACCAGCACGAGAACCGACGTAGAACGTCCGGCCTTTGGTGTATTCAATCTCACGGGTCCCCGCTTTTTTAACACCGCCGGAACCATTGCGATCACACTGGGGAGGCTTGCCACGGGTCACAAACTGGTCATCCAAGAAGGCCTGTTCAGCCGCGTCATAGCCACCCGTTACACCGGCGAAGTCATCAAGGGCAACATCGACACGGGTCAGCTTAACCAGGGGAAGCGAGCGAAGAATACGGTGCACAGAGTTGAAGTCGAGAAGACGACACCCGCCGCCAGTGACTGATACATAACAGGAACCCTGTTGACCACCAGAAGCAGCAAGACCAATGATGTGACCGTCAAGAACCAGATCAAACGCACGTCGATAACCAAAGACACCCCCTGCTCGCTCGATCAACTGGAAATGGTCCTCCCAGAGGTCAGCTGTTGAGTATTCACAGTTGGCAAAAATGTCCTTGCCCACGGACATGAAGAACGTCTTCAGCTCATCCAGTGCGGCATATTCAAGCTGATGCAGGTCGAGCGGATCACCAACGGATTCACGGTATTTGATGAACTGAGCCATGTTTTTAACAGGCTTGCCCTCCTCGCTTTCAGGATCGACAAACCGGCCAGACTGGGCCAGACGGCGCAAGGGCTCGATTTCAGCCGGGCACCACGTGAAGGACAGATAATCTATGATGCAGAGCTGCTTAAGCTCCGGTACTTGTTTCGGAGGAAGGCGCATTAGAAGAATACCCCCGAATCATAAAGCTCTTGCCAGTTGTCACGGGTCACTTCGACCATGACCGCATTCCCTTCCGGCACCGCATCAGACACAAACGCGCCCATTTCATACTGGGAACGGAATTCACGGATCGACCCACTATCCATCAGGTAGTAGGTGCCGTTGATCAGTTCGTAGTAGAAAGTGGGCGCGGTCATTAGCGATTAGCCTTCTATCTCATCTGAAACAGCGAGCGAGAGGAAAAGACGAGAAAAACGCTCAGAGGCCATTTCTTCACACTTGAACAGGTCCATGATTTGATCACGGGTTAGAGAGTCAAAATCGGCACTAAGAAGTGCCTTGTGTGCAGAGCGGTACTCTGAAAGAGCAGCCTGCAAAGTTTCGTTCAATGTGACTTTCATCCGTGAATCTCCTGCTAGGTGTCAACTTGATTGAACCTAATCTAGTCATCTGGATTGAACCTGTAAACACCATAAAACCGTAGTCAGACCGGATAACGTCAACTAGGATTAGAAATATTCAAGAATTGGGGGCGATATGAATTACAGTGAACGCCTCATTGACGCGATGAAAGAGGCGCAGGAACTGCCCTCTGACTACAAAGCAGCGCAGCTTTTAGGAATTACGAGACAAATGGTCTCTAATATCAGGGCAGGAAGGCGGAATCTATCGCCAGAACAAACACTTAAAGCCGCTAAGCTGGCCGGAATTGATCCCGGAATAGCGTTATTGAGAAGATACCAGGAAACAATAGACGATCTCGAAACTAGACACGAGATTTCAAAAATAGAAGAGGAAATTCAAGAACTTAGAACGGTTTCTTAACGGGCTTAATATACATTATGCGAAGTTAAATACAGGGCGTATCAGGGTTCAATTTGACGGTTACTCAGGGGCTTCCACTAATCTTTGCTTAGTACCGATAACCTGATTTATCGGCATTTGTGTAAGCACAGTCTGCCTGACTTCAATGCACCTCTTTTTACGGTTCCCAATCATTAGCCAAACCAAATAACTTCGGCCTCGCGAATCTACCATTCATTGGAGCGACAACTGCTCAGGTGCGCGCAGCTTTTTAGCCGGCCTATACTAAGACTTTCAAACCAACACGTGTGAACCATGTCGATCATTTGGCGCTGCTGGATTACTGTCACTGTCATCCTTGCTCTCATGCTTGGCACCCTGGGTGTTTTGGTCAGCCTTCAGCATGATGCTGTCCTGGCATCGCTCACCAAAAAGCGCATTTCGGTTATCGCACAGAACACGGCAAACAGCTTTCAGCAAGCACTCGATATCGGTCTTCCACTTGCCAGCATCCGCAATGCCAATGACATGCTTAATCGTATCCGTGGTCAATATTCGAGCCCACTTCAAATATCGGTTACAGACACATCTGGCGACATCGTTTTTATGACAGATCAGCATGCCAATTTGCTGCCTGACGACCAATGGCTAATGCAGCTCAGCGCCAGTAATGAACAAACTCTGCATTCTGAAACGGATAAGTTGTTAACCAGCGGGCTTAAGCTAAAAGCCATTGATGGCAGTGTCGCAGGAATCGTTATCGTCGCGTATGCCAAAGAACACTTTGATGATGTCAGTCACAGCCTTGTAACCAAATTAATTTCTGGCGCCCTGGTCATGATGGTTATTTTTTCATCAGCAACCTGGCTGGTTCTTTTTTATACATTGAGAGATGCGCGTCGTGGATACAGAGAAATAATCAAGCTTTTACGCTCTTACGCATCCACCCAGTCAAAGCTCCCCCGCCCTGCTCCGCCTACCATTGCTTCTTATGGCTTTTTTACCGATGCGGTATATGAGCTTCATAACAACCTTGCTGAGGCTGAATCCTGTTTCCGCCGACTGCAATATGAGCAACAAACACCTGAGGACGGTACCAGTACCCGCTCAACATTAATCATGCCGTCGCCCAATAATTCCCTTGCGTATTCGATGAGCAGATACCTGACCCCCTGGGTAGCACTTATTCTGGTTTCGGCCATTATGAGCTTTGGTGCCTATGCTCATCATCATACCCAAAGCTCGTTTGAACCAGAGCAAGCGGAACGCCTTCAGTTGATCGGCAAGCTTGTAAATACAGACATACAGCGCGCAGTAGACTCAGGGGTTCCACTGCGGGATTTGGTTGGTGCCTCAATTTATTTCAATGAGTTATTAGAAGCTTTTCCAGAGATTTCTTACCTTGGCATCAGGGGTGATATTCTGAATGTTTCTGCAGGCGCACAAACAGAGCCAGGATTCTGGTCATTCGGAAATATCAGCTTTACCGGCCTTCCCATTCGACATGATGGTCAACAAATAGCGGAACTCATTATTCAGCCGAACCCGCATTATTTCACCCTTCAATTTCGGGACATCCTGCTGGACCTCGGTGTATTCACAATTGCAGCTTTGTTAGTGGCTTTCCACGTTTTTGCCGTGACATTCAGCGCAACGTTAACCGGTCCGTTTAACCGTCTTATGTATTTGAGCCAGCGCCAGGCCAAAGGTGACTTTACAGTTCGTCTTAATCACTTCAGGCATAGTGAGATTGATCGAGCAGCCGCTTTTTTGTCAGAGAGAACAGCCCGCTTGGGAGAGACTTCAAGCTCGTTAATTAAACCTCGCGCACCGAATGTACTCGAGTTTGCGTACCTCAATGATGTACGCCTTCCTTTATTCCTGTATGCATTCACAGATGCTCTATCTGTTTCTTTTTTGCCCGTATACACCGCCAACTTGAGCAATAGCTTCCACTGGATTGAAGGCCCTCTGGTTCAGAGCCTGCCCCTGGTGGGTTACCTTCTTGCTATTACACTGATATCTCCCCTGGTAAGGCCAGTCATTGCCAGAATGGGTCACCGCCGCACATTACTGTGGAGCAGCCTGCTTTGCTCCCTTTTTTATGCCGGATTATGGAACGCCGATACTACGGTCGAGCTTACGCTCTATCGCTCATTAACCGGGGCCGGTTTTGCGCTTTCTACACTGGCATGTCAAGACTATACCCTTGACGTTAGCCAGCCTGCTCAGCGTTCACGGGCACTTGCCCTGTTTACCAGCACGCTGTTCAGCGGAGTTTTTACAGGTGTTGCTGTAGGTGGCATCCTGGCTGATCGAATAGGTGCATCCAATGTATTTGCCATTGGCGCGGCTATGGTACTCCTGGCATGGGCGCTTGTTTTTTTGATGCTTCCGCGCCAGCATCACCGCGCATCTATGCACCCGTTCAGCCTCAAAATTTGGCGTCCTTTATCCAACAGGCAATATCGACTTCTTGTCTTGGGTGCAGCGATACCATCAAATGCACTCACACAATGCTTCATAGCATTTCTGTTGGCATTGCAGCTTCATTCTATTGGTGCATCTGCAGCTGATATTGCCCGGGTAATGATGCTCTACTATCTGATTATCATGATTGCCAGCGCCCTTGCTCCTCGCCTCTTACCCGAAATAAGCAATTGGACAAAAGCAACGCTAGGCCTTTTGATTTCAGCATTTGCTCTGGGTATGGCGTCCGTCTCAACGACTTACTGGACCCTTCTATTGGCTGTTATCGTAGCTGGCCTGGGGCAGGCACTATTGAGGGACCCGACTATCGCCACGGCACTGCAGCTGTCTGACTCTCAACTAAAAGCCTTTGGCAGTGATACCATCCTGAGCAGCCTGAGGGCCATTGAACGTATTGGCAGTGCCTTAGCACTTCTCGTCATTGCTTTTATGGTTCAGCACTATGGTTATAACACCGGTATTGCCGTGCTGAGTGTTTGGCTCGCACTGGCGGGGACTGTATGCGCGATCTGGCAGAGACAGTGCATGTCTCAACCACTCAATGATTAACCGTTTCAACAAACTGAAGCATCTCGACGGATGGGTAAAGTTGAAGCTTTTTCGCCGTGCCCATATTCACTACGTAGGCAAAATTTTGCACTCTCGCGATGGGAATATCACCCGGCGTGCGCTTTTCTATTATTATTTCCTCTGCAAGCTCGCCTGCCAGCCGACCAACTTCATAATACCTGGCAGCAACAGACAATAGAGCACCAGACTCTCTTACCAGCCGTTCATAAGGGCTAAACAACGGCATCTGATTCGCAATTGCTGCGTCCGCCAGAGTATCCCGGTGCGTATCCAAAAAGGAGCTGGAGCCTAGATACAGGAACTCCACACCTTGCGATTTCAGCATGGCCACTTTCGGAGCAATATCACTGGCGATTGGCTTACCCTCGACATCCTGAGCCAATGGCAGCGCTACTAATTCCAAACCCATTCCGGGCGCCAAGATGGCCAACTCTTCCTTTTTAAGTACAGAGTTTGGTTCATCCTGATTGTAAATCAGCCCCAATCGCTTCAGAGTCGGCAAATATGCGCGCATGGCATTGATGTTGACCTTCTCAGGCACTTGATTAAGTGTACCTGTCAGGTTTTTACGGCCCGAGTATTCCAGGCTTTCGACAATACCGGCTCCGACAGGATCGGCAACTATGGTGAATATTTGTGGAATCTCTCGATTGTAATTTTTGTTATCGCGCTCCCCCATACGTCCCGCAAATGCCAGCGTTACGCTCGTTCCCCAGGACAAAATCAGATCGGGTTTCAGCTTTTTGGCCTCTGCCAGCAGTTGCGGTAACCGTTGCGGCTGGCGCTGGGCATTTTTGATGGTCAGCCTGACACTGGGCAAATGTTCTGCCAGATAATCCTTAAAGCCTTGGCATGATTCTTCACAGCCACGCCAGTAAACAGCATAAATATGATGCGTAGCCTCAGAACCATCCGCATCAGTGGTGCTTGCGCCAGCAACAGGCAATGCCCAAACACAACAGCTGATGAGTATTCCAAATAGTCTGGCAACCATGAAGAGCCCTCCTTTTATCCCTTTTCAGGGTAGCTCCTCATGCCAAACTCTGTAGCTAGTCCGGTTTCGTAATATTCTCAAGCCGATCCAGTTGTTTACCTGCTGCTGACTCATGGCGCTCTATCCGGCCTGTATGCAGATAGCGCGAAGTCGTATCGATACTGTCATGGCCGGCATCTGCTTGCACATGCGAGAGCGGTCGCCTGTTAAGGTTGATATCGTGTGTTATCCCCGTGTGCCGCAGGCTATGCGCTGTCATCTGCCGGATTTCGGCTGCATCTTCTATAAAGCCGTCATCGGCTGCTGCCGAAGCGGCTTGATAAAACAGATCATCCAGCAGTTCTCGTACCTGACGAATCCCCAGATTGGCATTCTGGGTTCCCGCATCTCGACCACGGCCTGCAGCCCTGTGCCTCACAAACAACGGCGTTTCATCACCCGGAGGTGGCAGGTCTGTGAGACCCAGGTAGCGCCGGTATCGTTTGAGTGCCTGCAGCAGTGCTTTGGAAACCGCCACGCTACGCTGCTTGCCACCCTTGCTGCGAGGGATGTGGTAACTCCAGATGCCTGTCTGACTATCTCGCCTGAATTGCCCCATGATGGGCGCAAACCCGGGCCTTGCAGATACTTCGGAAATGCGCAGATAACACCCGTACATAAGACTGACCAGGAACAGGGTTCGCTCGTGTAATTCAGGCTCCTCTCGAGCAAGCTCGCGTGCGGTTGCCATAACATAAGACCACTGCAGCTCACTGAAGGCCTTGATACTTTCATTATCCTCGCCACTGGCCTGAAACTGGCTGCCAGCCTTGAACACGCCACTTTTTAGGATTTGCCGTGCAGGGTTTCGCTCTGTCAACTCTTCATCAATGAGGTAGCTGTAATACGCGGACAGAATTGCCAGTTTTGTCCGCAATGCCTGCTCACTGAGTCGATATGGAAGTACCTCGCCCGACTCTTTGCGTCCCAGGAAAGGCCGCCAGTTTCCATTGGGGTATCGCTCACCGGTTTCCTTGTGGGTTTTGAATTGGGCGGTATTAAAGTAAGCAATCAGCGCATTGGGCGGTTGACGGCAAAATTCCACATAACGGAACAGGCTACGGCGCGTTGTATCCAACGGGCTCTCCTGTTCAACCTCGAAGCACCAGTAGAGAAAGGTCGTCAGTTCCGAGCGGTATGTTTTGAAATTGTTCTCACTGGCGCGCTGCTCCAGTAGCCAGTCCACGGAATACTCATAGACCAACGCTGCATCCTGGATACGATTGACTGTGAGCCTGGCCAGATATTCATTCACCAGAGCATTGCCGTCTTCGAGGTACTCAACTGCATCAAAAAGCGGCAGAGCCAAAGGGATTTCTTCCATAATACAGACACTTAATAATATTATATAATGTTTAACATTAGCAAATTTCCGCTACACATAGCCATTTCCATCTGCGGCTTAGTTGAATCGATCCAATGAAATCACTATTATATAAGCAATAACTAATTTAAAGGATCGTATATGACGATTATCAATTTCACCCCCGGGCCAGCTCTTCTGGGCGGTGCTCTCATTGGTCTGGCGGCTGCTTTCCTTTTGCTGGCCAAAGGACGCGTGGCAGGAATCTCTGGCATCGCTGGCGGCATTATTTATCCAGAATCCAAAGAAGATATTGGCTGGCGACTGGTATTCCTTATCGGGCTCGTGCTGGGTGGCTTTATCTACCAGGCAAGTGGATTCGGTGCCGGGGTTGAACATATTGAAGCCATAGTCAGCACCCCGATGCTGATTGTTGGCGGCCTGCTGGTAGGTATCGGCACCCAGATCGGCACCGGTTGCACCAGCGGTCATGGTATTTGCGGTCTCGCCAGACGCAGCCCACGCTCACTGGTTGCAACCCTGTGTTTCATGGGTAGCGCCATTGTTACCGTATACATTACCCGCCACCTGATGGGAGCCGCTTAACATGTCCCCTGCTCTTCGACTCCTGGCGGCACTGTTCGCCGGTACGCTATTCGGGCTTGGCCTTTCAGTCGCGCAAATGATCGATCCTGCCAAGGTAATCAACTTTCTCGACTTTACCGGCAATTGGGATCCATCACTGGCATTCGTCATGGCAGGCGGTTTGCTTGTTAACGCCCTGATAACTCCTATTATTCTCAAGCGAAAACACCCGTTGCTGGGCGAATATTTTCGTCTACCCAACAAAACACAAATCGATGCGCGAATCGTTATAGGCGGCGTTATTTTCGGAATAGGCTGGGGATTGGCAGGCTACTGCCCGGGCCCAATGCTAACTTCGTTGAGTTTCGCCAACACGGACATTTTGACTGTCGTTGCTGCCTTTGCGGTCGGTACGCTGGGTACACGCTGGTATCTAGCAAATCAGTCCTGAGACTGATCGGAACGAACGACACGATTGCGCCCGGTATTCTTGGCCTGATACACCGCCCTGTCGGCCCGGAGCAAGGGCGCATCACTGCTGCTGTCATCCAGCGTAAGCACGCTTACACCTACGCTGGCGGTTAGCTTGAGATCCGGGTATTGCTCAATACGAGCACCTTCTACTGCCTGCCGCAAACGCTCGGCCAGAATGAATGCTCCGTCCATATCAGTGCCTGGCAGCAATAATGCAAACTCTTCGCCACCAATACGGCCAAGAATATCAATATTGCGCAGCTGGGCACTGGAAACTCGGGCAAATAGCTTCAGTGCCTCATCACCGGCGGCATGGCCAAAACGATCATTCACCTGCTTGAAGTGATCAAGATCGATCATCAGCAGGCCACAAGGACTGCCAAATCGCTGTGTACGAGCCTGCTCCTGCGCCATACGTTGCATGAAGTGACGTCGATTGGCCAACCCTGTCAACATGTCTCGCGTTGCCAGCTTATGCAGTTCCTGTTCACGGTTTTTTTGCCGCGTTATGTCCTGCACCATGCCTGTAGCCAGCAGAATACCACTGTCATCATGTTGAAAATCGGCAATGGAGCGCACCCAACGTTCTTCACCATTCACTACAATACGATGTTCAAGATCATAATCACCGCCCTGCACCGCTTCATGCCAGGCATTTTCGACCTGCGCGCGATCCTCCGGATGAACACGACTTATAAAGGTCGCATAATCGGCATCACTGGATTGACCAAGCCCCAGGATATGACAAGCCTCATCTGACAGAGTCATGATGCGATCGGCAAACTGATACTCCCAGCTGCCAACATGCCCAATCGTCTGCGCTCGCCGAAGGGTACGCTCACTGCTCGCCAGTGCTGACTCGGCATGCTGCTGAGCACTGATATCAACCAATGCACCGTGCAGCACCTGACTGCCATCATCCAGGGCGACCAGACGGCTCCGATCTTCCAGCCACAGCCAGCTTCCTGACTTGTGCCTTAAACGGTATCTCAGTCGACGGGTTGAATCCGGCTCTGGAGACGCATCTGCTACCAGCCAGTGCTGGTCCAGAGGGTGCGTATGCTCCAGCCACCAGTCGGGTGTATCCAGAATATCGCGATCACAGTAGCCGGTGAGCTCCAGGCAATTCGGGGAAATATAACTCAGGGTATTAGCGGGCATTTCCAGGCTATAGGTTACAACCGGCGAATCCTTGAGCACCGACATCAGCTGCGCATTCGCGCTCTTGGCAGCTGAAGTCGCCTGATCAATTCGGCCCTGCATAAGGGTTCTTAACCGCAGCAATAGAAACAACAGCAGCAATTGCACCAGCACATAACTGCCCACCAGCATCAATTCAAGCTGACCTATACCCTGCTGGTGCTTTTGCCAGGCGGGCGTGATGTCCTGCCAGGTAACCACCCGCCCTACCGGCCCCTTGCTGACACCCTGGTAGTCGTAGAGAGGAAAGCTGACCAGCGCATAGGTCGCTTGCTCCTGGGTAAGTGTCGTAACGGAGGTCTTCATATCAGTGACAGCCGGATACTGGATAGCACCGGATTTAAGCCAGCTTTCCAGCTTTGTATCGGTCTGACCTTCGATATAACAGTCACAGGCCTCCATAGCCCTGGTGCGATACTCGCTCCAAACGGCACCATCAATATTGGTGCGGTTCAAAAGCACAGCCAGATCCCCATCGACAAATTCAGCCAGGTTACTCAATAAGGAATCGACAGAAGTACCCGCTTCCAGGGAGCCTATATGTTCTTTACTGCCATCCTGGCGGGTATACCAGACCGGCACAATGCCGCGAATGCCGGAATAGATACGACCGATCTCAAAACCGGACAGCGGCTCTTGCAGACGGTTACTGTCTACGATGATCTGGCGTATATCACTGAGGTCATCGCCGTATTTGCCGGGCTGATGTACACGCAAGAACGAGGTGGCGGGCGGCAAATGAAAGTGCAGCTGACGCAGGTTGTAATCACGCTGCATCTGCTTCCAGGAGGCCTCGACCTCTTCCAGTAACGCCTGACGCAAGCGACTGGATTCACCAGCGCCCTTGGCACCGCCTTCCACGCGCACCATCTGCGTACCGTATTTGAACAGCTCCTGGATTTCCGGGTCCGCAGCTACAAATGAGGCCAGCAACAGCATCTGGCTTTCCTGCTCCTTGAAAGCCACGCTGAAGCTGCGTCGAATGATGTCAGCATTGTTTTGCAACTGCTGCTTGAAGGCCTGCTTTTCCTGGTTTCGCTCGGACAGCGAGATACCAAGAAAGACAACGGCCAATAACAGGCTTGCCAGTATAACGAGGGTGCGGAAACTGATAGGAGCGGCCCTGCAAGGTTAAGCTGCATTAAAAATTCAAGTTTAACGCGAACAGCAGGGAAATAAAGCCCAAACAGAGCTGATAAGGCAGGAAATAGAACTACGGCTGCGTATTCGCAGCCGTAGTTTCAAAGCGTTTTCAGGTTCAGCTGCTGGCCACCAGGCCACGCTGATCCATCAACTCCTCGATTTCAGACAGACTGGACGGATCATCGATGGTTGACGGCACCTTGTACTCCTGACCATCAGCAATCTGGCGCATCAGCTTGCGCAGAATCTTGCCGGATCGGGTCTTCGGCAGGCGCTGTACTACCAGAGCGCGATTGAAGCAGGCGATAGGCCCGATATCCTTGCGCACCATGGCAACCAGTTCTTTCTCCAGTTCTTCTTCGTCGATATCAACACCATCCTTCAACAGCACCAGGCCGATCGGCACCTGGCCTTTGAGGCTGTCATTGATACCGATAACGGCACACTCGGCAACCGCAGGATGGTCTGCGACAATTTCTTCCATCTCACCGGTAGAAAGACGGTGACCCGCCACGTTGATCACATCATCGGTACGACCCATGATGAAGACATAACCATCTTCATCCTTGTAGCCGCCATCACCCGAGGTGTAGTAGCCTGGGAAGTCGGCAAGATAACCAGCGGCAAAGCGCTCATGGTTGTTCCAGATGGTCGGCAGACAGCTCGGCGGCAGCGGCAGTTTCACGGCAATGGCGCCCTGCTCACCGGCCGGCATTTCATTCCCTTCCGGATCCAGAATCTGAACATTAAAGCCTGGCACCGGTAGAGTCGCGGAACCCGGCTTGGGTTCTTTGGCTTCAACGCCCATCAGGTTACCGCAGATAGCCCAGCCTGTTTCGGTCTGCCACCAGTGATCGATTACCGGCTTACCGGTTTTCTCGACCGTCCAGTGGTAGGTCGGCGGATCCAGACGCTCACCGGCCATAAAAATGATCTCCAGATTGGAAAGATCATAGTTACCGATCTGAGCACCTTCCGGATCTTCCTTCTTGATCGCACGGAAGGCAGTGGGCGCAGCGAACAGCGCCTTGATCTTGTACTCTTCACACAAACGCCAGAAGGCACCGGCATCAGGTGTACGAACCGGCTTGCCTTCGTAGACGATGGTGGTGGCACCTGCCAGCAGCGGCGCGTAGACAATATAGGAGTGGCCGACCACCCAGCCCACATCCGAGGCTGCCAGGAATACATCACCCGGCTCAATATTGTAGATCGCCTTCATGGAGTAGTTCATGGCGGTTGCATGTCCGCCATTATCACGCACAACCCCTTTCGGCTTACCGGTGGTGCCGGAGGTATACAGAATATAGAGCGGATCAGTACCTTTCACCGGTACACAGTCAGCCGGCTCAGCACTGGCAATCGCGGTTTCCCAATCCAGGTCACGACCCGGAATCAGTTCAGCCTTGGCCTGTGGGCGCTGCAGAATGACACAGGCATCGGGCTTGTGCGCAGACTGTTCGATAGCGGCATCCAGCATCGGCTTGTATTCCAGCACCTTGGATACTTCAATGCCGCAAGAAGCCGTTACAATCACTTTAGGCTCGGCATCTTCAATACGCACAGCCAGCTCGTGCGGTGCAAAACCGCCAAACACGACTGAATGGATGGCGCCCAGGCGTGCTACCGCATACATGGCAATCAGTGCTTCAGGCACCATCGGCATGTAGATAACGACACGGTCACCCTTTTCAACGCCCTGAGCCTTGAGCACACCGGCAAATGCCGCCACCTGGTCACGCATTTCACGATAGGTGTATACGCGCTTGGTGTCAGCAACCGGCGAGTCATAAATAACAGCCGGCTGGTCACCACGACCGTTCTCAACATGGTAATCCAATGCCATGTATGCCGTGTTCATTTCACCATCGGCAAACCAGCGGTCAATGCCATTTTCATCTTTGGACAGGATCTTTTCCGGCTGCTTGAACCAGGCAAGTTCAGCTGCTTTTTCAGCCCAGAATTCTTCAGGTGCTTCAATAGACCGTGTGTACTCGGCGTGGTAGCTCATGACAACGTCCTCTAACTCTCGGTTTTGTGCCGCATACTTATTTATTGTTGACACTTTGTGTCTTTAGGACTGCACTCTAACGAAAGTTTGCCTGCAACGAACTAAGACAAAAGGCGTAAAATGAACGTAAAACACTGTGTTTCAGTATTAAAACGCTGATTTGGACGCACTTTTTACACTTTGGTCTTACATGGCCACTCTTGATCAAAATCAAGGTGTCGACACTAGGACACATAAATCAGGGAATATCCGAGCACACCAGAATTTCAGGCACAAAAAAACCCGCACGGCGATGCCGGGCGGGTTTCTGACCACTGATGAAGTGGTTACATGTCGCTGGTCTGAACCGGAATTGCGGATTTCATTCCAGTCAGCGTGTTGCGGTTGCGCAGCTCATCATCAGAGATGCCAACACCGTTATCGGATTTGGCATTTTCGAAGTAGCAAAGAGTCGGCTGGTAATTATCCGCTTCCTGTTCGTCCAGCTGGACGTAGGAGCAGATGATCAGCAGATCGCCCTTCTGTGCCTTGTGAGCGGCTGCGCCATTCACGGAGATTACGCCACTGCCATTTTCGGCCTTGATTGCGTAAGTGGTGAAGCGCTCGCCGTTATTGATGTTGTAGATGTGAATCATCTCGTATTCACGAATGCCGGATTTCTCCAGCAGATCACCATCAATGGCACATGAACCTTCGTAGTGAAGCTCTGCATGAGTAACGGTTACTCGATGCAGTTTTGCCTTCAAGAATGTCTGCAGCATACTGAAAACCTGCGTCTTCTCTTTTTAGTACCGGCCAGCCGGTATTTCATTTTACCGCTTCCGCCATCCGTGGATGGCTTATCTTTCTCGCGGTTACCCCTTCACCCAATAAGCACAGTTCCCCTGCTCGCATAAGAGAGGGACATACACCATTAGTAGAAGTGGACAACGAAACGGTCCAGAGAAGCGATCTGAAAAGTGCGTGCATTCTATCACGATAATTCCAAAAGATAAGGTGAATATACGTAAAATTTCTGCAACGCAGCAATCTTCAAATATTTTCAATAGACTATGACTTCCCCTCAGCCAAAGAGACGGCCGTTTGGACTACAATGTCGTCCTTCAATCGGTCACTGCAATGGAAGTACACGTGAAAGACAACTCTCTGCATGCGCAACTCAGCCACTCTCTGAACCAACGCATCCTGATGCTCGATGGCGGCATGGGCACCATGATCCAGGAGCGCCAGCTGTCCGAGGCGGATTTTCGTGGTGACCGATTCGCCGACTGGCACCTGGACGTAAAAGGCAACAACGACATGCTGGTGCTGACCCAGCCCGACATGATTCGTGAGCTGCACGTTGCCTACCTTGAAGGTGGCGCCGACATCATTGAAACGAACACCTTCAATGCCACCCGCATCGCCATGGCCGATTACGAAATGGAGGCCCTGACCCGCGAAATCAACGTGGAAGCAGCCCGTTTGGCACGCGAAGCGGCTGATCAGGTTAGCGCGCAGACGCCGGACCGCCCCCGCTATGTTGCCGGTGTGCTTGGCCCAACCAACCGTACTGCCTCCATTTCACCTGACGTGAATGACCCGGGCTTTCGTAACGTTACCTTCGATGAGCTGTTTGAAGCCTACACCGAGTCTATCGATGGCCTGATTGAAGGTGGTGTCGATATCCTGCTGATCGAGACCATCTTCGATACTCTGAACGCCAAGGCTGCCATCTATGCCATTGAAGATTACTTCGAGAAGCATGACCTGCGCCTGCCGGTAATGATCTCCGGCACTATTACCGATGCATCCGGCCGTACGCTTTCAGGCCAGACAACTGAAGCCTTCTGGAACTCGGTGCGACATGCTCGCCCCATCAGCATTGGTCTTAACTGTGCATTGGGTCCGAAAGAGCTGCGCCAATACGTGGAAGAGCTGTCTCGCGTCGCCGATACCTACGTTTCCGTTCACCCCAACGCCGGCCTGCCCAACGCGTTTGGTGGTTACGATGAAACGCCGGAGCAGATGGCCGAAGAGATTCGCGAATGGGCCCAGTCCGGCTTCGTGAACATTGTCGGTGGTTGCTGTGGTACGACGCCCGACCATATCCGCGTGATCCGAGAGGCCCTGCTGGATCAGGCACCGCGCCCGCTGCCCGAGATTTCAGTGGAGTGCCGCCTGTCAGGCCTGGAGCCGATGAACATTGGTGCCGAGACTCTGTTTGTGAACGTGGGTGAGCGTACCAACGTCACCGGCTCGGCCCGCTTCCGTCGCCTGATCAAGGAAGGCGACTATGAAACCGCGCTGGAAGTGGCTCGCCAGCAGGTGGAAAACGGCGCCCAGATCATCGATATCAATATGGACGAAGGCATGCTGGATGCGGAAGCGGCCATGAACCGCTTCCTTAATCTGATTGCTTCCGAGCCAGACATCTCCCGTGTGCCGATCATGCTCGACTCCTCCAAGTGGCATGTAATGGAGGAAGGCCTCAAGCGTATCCAGGGCAAGGGCGTGGTCAACTCCATTTCGTTGAAGGAAGGTGAAGAGAACTTCATCGCGCAGGCACGCAAGATTCGCCATTATGGTGCGGCTGTTGTGGTCATGGCGTTTGATGAAACCGGTCAGGCCGATACCTACGAGCGCAAGATCGAAATCTGTGAGCGTTCTTACCGGGTACTGGTCGACAAGGTCGGCTTCCCGCCGGAAGACATCATCTTCGACCCCAACATTTTTGCCATTGCTACCGGTATCGAAGAACACGACAACTACGCCAACGACTTCATTAATGCCACTGGCTGGATCAAGCGACACCTGCCCTATGCCAAGGTATCCGGCGGTGTGTCCAACGTATCCTTCTCCTTCCGCGGCAACGACAAGGTGCGTGAAGCGATTCACTGTGTGTTCCTCTACCACGCCATTCAGAAAGGCATGGACATGGGTATCGTCAACGCCGGCCAGCTGGCGATTTATGACGACCTGCCGGCCGAGCTGCGCGAGCATGTTGAAGACATCGTACTAAACCGTCGCGAGGACGGCACCGAGCGCATGCTGGAACTGGCCGAGAAATACCGTGGCGGCGCGTCTGAATCCTCCGTCAAACAGGATCTGGAATGGCGCACCTGGGACGTCAACAAACGTCTGGCGCATGCACTGGTCAAAGGCATTGCCGATTACGTCGATGAAGACGTGGAAGAGTGCCGCCACAACTACGAACGTCCGCTGCAGGTCATTGAAGGCCCCTTGATGGACGGTATGGGCATTGTCGGCGACCTCTTCGGCGCCGGTAAGATGTTCCTGCCCCAGGTGGTCAAGTCTGCCCGTGTCATGAAGAAAGCCGTGGCCTACCTGATGCCTTTCATCGAAGAGGAAAAAGCGGGCAGCGAAAGCAGCTCCGCCGGCAAGGTGATCATGGCGACCGTTAAGGGCGACGTTCACGACATCGGTAAAAACATCGTCGGCGTGGTTCTGCAATGTAACAACTTCGAGATTGTGGATCTGGGCGTCATGGTACCGGCCGAAAAGATCCTGCAGACTGCCCGTGAAGAGAATGCCGATATTATCGGTCTGTCTGGCCTGATCACTCCGTCCCTGGACGAAATGGTTCACGTCGCCAAGGAAATGCAGCGTCAGGATTTCCATATCCCGCTGTTGATTGGTGGCGCAACCACATCCAAGGCGCACACAGCGGTCAAGATTGAGCCCAATTACAAGAACAACCAGGTGGTGCATGTCACCAACGCATCCCGCTCGGTTGGCGTTGCCTCCTCTCTGCTTTCTAAAACCAAAAAAGAAAGCTTTATCAAGGAGATAAAGGAAGATTATCAGGCGGTACGTGAACGCCATGCTGCACGTCAGCATGACCAGCGCCGCGTTACTCTGGAAGCCGCCCGTGCCAACTGCCAGCCCATTGAATGGGAGGGCTATCAGGCACCGGTACCTGTTCAACCAGGCCTGCATGTATTTGAAGATTACGACCTGGAAGAACTGAGCCAGTGCATCGACTGGACGCCCTTCTTCCAGTCTTGGGAATTGGCGGGCCGCTTCCCGCGTATTCTGGATGATGAAGTGGTTGGCACAGAGGCACGCAAGCTGTACGAAGATGCCAAGCTGATGCTGCGCGATATCATCGACAACAAGAAACTGCGTGCCCGTGGTGTGCTTGGTCTGTTCCCGGCCAACAGCGTTGGTCATGACGACATCGAGATCTATACCGATGACAACCGTGACCAGGTGCGCATGAAGGTACACCACCTGCGTCAGCAGACGCAGAAGGTCGAAGGTCGCTACAACCATTGCCTGAGCGACTATGTAGCACCCAAGGAAACCGGCGTTCAGGATTATGTCGGTGCTTTCGCCGTAACAGCAGGCATCGGCATCGACAAATGGGTTGAGCAGTATGAAGCCGATCACGATGACTACAACAGCATCATGATCAAGGCCCTGGCGGACCGCCTGGCTGAAGCTTTTGCCGAGCGCTTGCACCAGCGCGTTCGCACCGAATTCTGGGGCTACGCTGCAGATGAGAACCTCGATAACGAAGCGCTGATCCGCGAGCAGTATCAGGGCATTCGCCCGGCCCCGGGTTACCCCGCCTGCCCGGACCACACCGAGAAAGCATTGTTGTGGGAACTGCTGGATGTTGATCACAATGCCGGCATGACCCTGACAGACAGTTTTGCAATGCTGCCGACAGCAGCGGTCAGCGGCTGGTACTTCAGCCATCCGGAAGCTCGCTACTTCGGTGTCGCCAAGATCAGCGAAGATCAGGTGGAAAGCTATGCCAAGCGTAAAGGCATGAGCATGGACGAAGCGGAACGCTGGCTGGCACCCAACCTCGGCTACGAGCCGGAACAGGGCTAACACCCTTATCAGGGCGTTTCATTCGAAGCGCCCTTCTCTCCCCCTTCCCGCTGTATGAATTTTGTTTTACTACAACACGAATGCAGCATTCGATGGCTATAGTTAGCCCTAAGTCGATACTCTTCGGGTATGAAATCGACCCTTCAGGCTTTATAATTTGTAGCCGATTTACAAGCGCCAGGCTCTCTGGACAGCGCAGGGTGGTTATCCATCACCCAAACGAGCCTTTGGCAATCCAGCCATAAATCATTTCGGGGAAAAACATGCCTACAAAATCAAAAATCATCTACACCCTCACTGATGAAGCACCGGCTCTTGCGACCTCTTCGCTGCTGCCGATCATTCGCACCTTCGCATCTACCGCCGATATCGAAGTTGATCTGAGCGATATCTCTCTGGCTGGCCGTATTCTGTCAGCCTTCCCCGAGCGACTGACCGAAGAGCAGCGCGTTGAAGACGGTCTGGCAGCCCTGGGCGAGCTGACCAAAGACCCGCACGCCAACATCATCAAGCTGCCAAATATCAGTGCTTCTGTTCCTCAGCTGCGCGCTGCCATCAAGGAGCTGCAGGGTCAGGGGTATGACATTCCCGAGTACGCTGACAACCCTCAGACCGATGAGCAGAAAGAAGCTAACGCACGCTATTCCAAGATTCTGGGCAGTGCAGTAAACCCGGTTCTGCGTCAGGGTAACTCTGACCGTCGTGCTCCGGCTGCCGTTAAAGCCTTTGCGCGCAAATTCCCGCACTCCATGGGCGAGTGGAGCAAGGCATCCCGCTCCCACGCCGACTACATGCGCGGCGGTGACTTCTTCTCCAGCGAACAGTCCATCACCATGGCTGACGCCGGCGACGTGCGCATCGAATTCACCCCCAAGGGTGGCGAAACTGTTGTCAAGAAAGAGCTGAGCCTGGAAAAAGGTGAAGTACTGGACAGCATGTTCATGAGCGCCAAGGCGCTGGACGAATTCTTCGAAGACACCCTGCAGGATTGTAAAGAAGCTGGCGTCATGTGGTCTCTGCACGTGAAAGCCACCATGATGAAGGTGTCTCACCCGATCGTATTCGGCCACGCGGTACGTGTTTTCTACCGTGAAGTATTCGAGAAATACGGCGAGCTGTTCGACGAGCTGGGCGTTAACCCGAACAACGGCATGAACAGTGTTCTGGAAAAAATCAAAACACTGCCTCAGTCCAAGCAGGATGAGATCGAAGAAGCGATCCACGCCTGCTACGAACACCGTCCGGAAATGGCGATGGTTGATTCCGTTAAAGGCATCACCAACCTGCACGTACCGAGCGATGTAATCGTAGATGCTTCCATGCCGGCCATGATCCGCAGCTCCGGCAAAATGTGGGGCCGCGACGGCAAGACCAAGGACACCAAAGCGGTGATGCCTGAGTCTACTTACGCGCGCATCTACCAGGAAGTAATCAACTTCTGTAAAACCAACGGTGCATTCGACCCGACCACCATGGGTACCGTACCGAACGTTGGTCTGATGGCGATGAAAGCCGAAGAGTACGGTTCTCACGACAAGACTTTCGAAATCGAAGAAGACGGCACCATGCGCGTTGTTGACGCCAACGGTAACGTTCTGATGCAGCACGATGTTGAGAAAGGCGACATCTGGCGCGCTTGCCAGACCAAGGACGCGGCTATCCGTGACTGGGTCAAGCTGGCCGTTACCCGCTCTCGCCAGTCCAACACTCCGGCTGTGTTCTGGCTGGATCAGGAACGTGCGCACGACCTGGAACTGACCAAGAAGGTCAAAGAGTACCTGAAAGAGCACGATACCGAAGGTCTGGAAATCCACATCATGTCCTACAACGAAGCGATCCGCTTCTCTATGGAGCGAATGATCCGTGGTCAGGACACCATTTCCGTAACCGGTAACGTTCTGCGTGACTACCTGACCGACCTGTTCCCGATCATGGAGCTGGGTACATCTGCCAAGATGCTGTCCATCGTTCCGATGCTGGCCGGTGGTGGCATGTACGAAACAGGTGCCGGCGGTTCTGCGCCCAAGCACGTTCAGCAGGTTGAGCAGGAAAACCACCTGCGCTGGGACTCTCTGGGCGAATTCCTGGCTCTGGGCGTTTCTCTGGACGAACTGGGCATCAAGGAAAACAATCCGCGTGCTCGCGTACTGGCTAACGCACTGGACAAGGCAACCGAAACCCTGCTGGAAAACGGCAAGTCTCCGTCCCGTAAGGTTGGCGAGCTGGATAACCGTGGCAGCCACTGCTACCTGGCTCTGTACTGGGCACAGGAACTGGCCGCTCAGACTGAAGATGCCGAACTGGCAGCTGAATTCAAGCCGCTGGCTGAAGCACTGGCTGCCAACGAGCAGAAGATCATTGAAGAGTTCAACGAAGCCCAGGGCAAGCCGGCTGAACTGGATGGTTACTACCACGCCAGCCTGGATACTGTTGCCAAGGTAATGCGCCCGAGCGCGACCTTCAACCAGATCATCGACAGCTTCAAGAAGTAATCAACCAAGTTGATACATGAAAAACCCGGGCCTTGCCCGGGTTTTTTTGTTTCTCCCTGTACAGCTTTGAGAAATGCTCTACCCTTTTCCTTTAAGCGCCAGCAAGCCACCCAGCATCACCAACGCCATCCCGGCAAGCGTCGCCAGACCGAGGCTTTCATCCCACAACCACCAGCCGGCCAAAGCCGCGAACGGAATGGATGCGTAGGTAAAGGGCCCTAAAACACCCGCTCCCACCAAGCCATAAGCCCTGCTCAACAAAAGCTGGGCTAGAGTCGAAGCAGCCGCCAGCGCCAACAACCAGATCCAGTCCACCCCCACTGGCATCACCCAGTTCTGCCAGGCCGGTATCGCCGCGAACAGGGAACCGAACAAGGCAAAATAGAACACGATACGCTGTGGCGACTCGGTAGTACGCATGGCGCGAATACATACCTTGGCCGTAGCCCCCAGAGCAGCGCCGGCAAGCCCAATCAGCACAGCGGCTTCAAAACCGCCTGATGCAGGCTGCAATATCACCATCACACCAAGAAAACCGATGAGTATTGCCCAGCGCACGGCCGCATTGATTCGCTCCCCCAACCAGAAGAAGGCGATTAATGGCATGAAGAATGGTGCTGTCTGTTTCAGCAGAGCCGCCTGCGACAGGGACAGATTGGCCCAGGAGTAATACAGGCACGACATTGCCGTTACGCCGACCAGCGCACGCAACAGGTGTAGATGTATTCGGCGGGTTCGCAATTCACGCTGCCCTCGCCGAATGATCCAGGGCAGCAACCACAGCAGTCCCAGACTGTTGCGCAAAAACACCAACACCTCTGTCGGCAGAGTGTCACTTAACTGGCGAATAATAATCCCGCTGGCAACCAGAGCCCATTCCGATAACAGAATCAGCAAGGCCCCCTGCAGCAGAGGGTTGGCAATCACAAGATGGTCTCCAACAGGCTCTCCCGAACGTGCGTTAAAACATGCTTAACGCAAACAAAAAGGCCACCCGCCCTGGGGTGGCCTTGAACACTGACAGACTCAAATCAGATTTCGATACGCTCGAATGCTGCCGGAAGCGTTTCAGCCGTTTTCTGGCTGGTCACAACCGCAACGCTGGCCAATTCAGGCTTCAGGTAGGTACGCGCAACCCGCTTGAGATCTTCCAGGCTTACCGCCAGGATCTGCTGACGAAATGCCTGACGCACCTCCGGTGTACGACCAAACAGAGAGCTGTGATAGGTGGATTTGGCCTCACCCGCCGGTGAGCCCGGCTTATCCATGGAGCTCACCACACCCAGAATTGCCTCCTGCAAACGCTGGGGTTCATCTTCACATCCAAGCAGCCAGTCAACGGCCTTGTTGAAGTCATCAAGGGTGCCTTCAACGCGCGGGTCACGGTATGAGAAGAAGCGGAACACGCCATCACCATTATCCTGACCAGCGCCGGCACCGTAGGCACCACCCTGCTCGCGAATGGCACGGTGCAGATAACCATTACGCAGGAAGTCGCCCAGCACGGTCAGTGCTGCAGCATCCGGGTGGCCACTGGTCACCGTCGGGAAGGCGCTGGCGCAGAAGTTCACCTGAGTGCTTGTGAGCCACAGCTGCTTGACGGTCTTTCGGGTTGAAGGCAGTGCCAGCGGCGCAAAGTCCTGTGCAGCAGGTGCCTGCCAGTACTGCTCCATTTGCTGCAGCATGGCGTCCTGATGCTCCTCTTCACCAACCAGCAGGAAGCGACGCGGCGCCTGACGAATACGCTCGTGCAGGCTGGCCAGCTTGGCCGCCAATACCTGCAGGGCTTCCGGCTCCTGTACCTGCTTATCCAGTGCCTTGATACGGCGCACACCTTCGAGGCCCCGAGTACGGTGGGAGAACTGGGCAACCGGTGCCAGCTCCGATACAGCGGCCATCATGGCAAAGGCATGGCCTGAACCGGTGATGCTCTGCTCGCGACGTGCACGTTGTTGCGCAACGATTTCGCGGATGCGGGCCTGCTCATCAAAGCGTGCCTTATCCAGGGTTTCAGCCATCAGTGCCGTGAGCTTTTCGCTGTTTACGGTGAGCGCCTTGCCGGACATGACCAGATAGGCTGATACGGATTGCTCATCGCCAACACTGCCGCGCAGACTGGTATAGGCATGCAGACCACCGGTCACCTGGCTCTGGTAAGCCTGGTTTTCACGATAATCACGCTCGGCACAACCCAACTCCGTCAGGCAGTAAGTGTACAGAGGCAACAGCGCCTGCTCGTCTTCATCAAGCTGCGGCAGATCCAGAATGACTTGCTGATAGACCAGACCATTGGTACCGGCATTAAACAGCGTGGTGTTGGCAGGCCCCTGGCTCAGCTCTGCGGCTGTGGGCAGGTTCAGTTCAGACGGTACATCTTCCAGCGTGACACAGGGCAAAATACTGTCGTCGTCAACCTGCTCCTGACGTGCTTCCAGGGCAGCTGCACGTTCAACCACGGCCTGCTTCTCGGCTTCGCTCAGTCTCTGTTTAATCTGCTCAAGCTGGGCTGTCTCAGCCGCATCACGACGATTTGACAGTTCAGCATCAGGACGCAGTGTCAGGCGCACTCGATGCGGGTTATCCAGCAACTGGCGTCGGATCAGCCCCGGAATAAAGTCCGGATCCTTGATCAGTTCACGCAACTTTTCCAACGCAGGGTCAATATCCAGCACACCGATAGGATTACCACGGTGAATCGCCGCAGGCATGGCTGCCAAAATGAGCTGCAGCCCAAAGGGATAGCCGTCACCGGTGATCTCGCGCTGAGCCAATTCCAGCTGGTGCAACTGAGCTTCAACCATATCCATGGGCACACCCTCTTCCGCAACACGCGCCAGGGTATCCATGACCAGTTGCTCAAACGCAGCGGCATGTTCAGGCTCGCTGCCTTCCAGGCCACAGAGGAAGCTCATTTCACGGTTGGAATCTTCCAGGCCGCACAGAGGTGAAGGCGCACTGCCCAAATCGGTCGATTCCAGAGCCGCACGCAGCGGCGAGCTGGAGTTATCCAACAATACACGGCTCAACAGATGCGCCTGCATCAGCTCATCCAGATCGATAGAGCGCGGCAGCAGCCAGCCCATGACATGATGCGTGCTGCTGCTCAGGTCTTCCTGAGACAGCGCATAGGCTTCTTCGACACGGACAGGCGCAAAGTAACGCTTCTCGTCGGTTACCTCGATGACCTCGTCACGGCGCTCAAAACGCGAAAGTGCATTGTCTTCAAATCGCTGATGCAGCTCTTCGACCGGGATATCACCGAAGGTCATGAAAACGGCATTACTGGGGTGGTAATGGCTGCGGTAGAACTCCAGCAGGTCTTCGTAGGTCAGATCCGGGATGCACTCGGGATCACCGCCACTGTTAAAGTGGTAAGTCGTGGTCGGGAACAGATGCTTGGTCAGGGTCTGCCACAGCGTCGACACCGGTGAGCTCATGGCGCCCTTCATTTCGTTGTAAACGACACCCTTGAAGACCAGATCCGACTCAGGATTGTCCGCCTCGGCAAATTCGACACGGTGCCCTTCCTGGGCGAAGTCGAGCGGGTCCAGACGGGAGAAGAAGGTCGCATCCAGATATACGTCCAGCAGGTTGAAATAGTCCTTGCGGTTCTGGCTGGCAAAGGGGTACGCAGTCCAGTCGCTGCTGGTGAAGGCATTCATGAAGGTGTTCAGGGAACGGCGCGTCATCATGAAAAAGGGATCACGCACCGGGAAACGTTCACTGCCGCACAGAGCAGTATGTTCGAGAATATGCGCGACACCCCGGGAGTCTTCAGGAACGGTACGGAAGGCGACCAGAAATACGTTCTCGTCATGCTCGGATGCCAGATGATAATGGCGGGCACCTGTAGCCTTGTGTTCGTACTCGGCTACTTCGACATTCAGAGCATCGACCACTTTGTTGCCAATAAAGCGAAATGCGGAATGACACTGTTCTGCTTGCATGAGTTGCCTATCTACCTTTTCGGAATCTTGGTGTTTTACCGCATTGTAACCATTACCGATCATCATTGCAGTGAAGTCATCCGCAGGCCTTTAAAATCGGGGGCTAATCTTTTTTGTGCAGCGCACAAAAAAGTGCTTGACTGGTCATTCGTTGTTCACTAGAGTGAAACCCATGTTGCATTGCACAATAACTGTTGCATGCAGATGTTCACATTGAAGAGGTGATAACCATGTACGACAAAATGAAAGAATCCATGCAGCCGATGGTCGATATGGCCGAAATCAACAAAAAGACTACCGAGAAGCTGATCGCTCTGCAGTCTTCTTACGTGTCTGATTTTGTAAACGCCAGCCTGACTCAGATGAAGACTCTGTCTGAAATCCGTGAGCCGAAGCAGGCCCTGGAAATGCAGGTTAAATACCTGAAAGACGTTGAAGCCAAGCTGACTGACGTTGCCGAGAAAGAGATGGCAGCACTGGTTGAAGCCAAAGAAGAACTGACCGGTCTGGTCGAGAAAAGCGTCGCTGACATGAGCGAGCTGAAAGACCTGAAAGAGATGCCGTTCATGGCTGAACTGCAGAAATTCATGAAGCCGATGGATATCACTGCCAAGAAGTGATCCTTCCGGGGTGGCCTGGCCACCCCCGCTTCTTCACGGGAGTGCTGCATAGCAGCATAAGCAGGGACGTTTGATCCTCACAACTATAATAGGTGGCAAGCATGTTCGACGCGTTGAAAGAGATGCAGGAAAAAATGAAACCGGTAACCGCTTTGACTGAAGCCAACCAGAAAGCGGTTGAGAAGATTTTCGCGCTGCAGTCCGAGTACTTTACCGAGTGCGTTAACGCCAGCCTGGCCCAGGTTAAGGCCCTGGCTGAAGTGAAGGACCCCAAGGAAGCTTTTCAGCTGCAGATGGATTACCTGAAAACTCAGGAATCCAAATGGAGCGAAGTTGCAGAGAAAGAACTGGCAACACTGAACGAAGTACGTGAGCAGGCATCTACCCTGTTCGAGGAAAGCCTGCTTTCCTTCGGTACCGACCTGCCCAAGTTCGAGATGCCGTCCATGGACATGGCCAGCTTTGACATGAGCAAGTTCATGCCTACTCTGGACACCGCAACTGAAGAAAAGCCGAAGAAGCCGGCTGCAAGCCGTACCACGGCGCGCAAGTCCAGCTCCGCATCATCTGCGGCTGCGACCTCCGCGTCCTGATCCTCTTCAAGCTACAACAAATGACCGCCCCTCGGGGCGGTCATTTTGTTTATGCGCCCTGCCTTTATTGCGCCAGCGTCGGCAGACTGCCTTTCAATCCCATGGCAAAGGCCATCACCTGATTCCGAGCCGGTGGCAACCGCCCAGCCAACCCCAGACCTGCATTACGCAGTAATTTCAGCGGGCCGATATCGTTGCTGAAGACACGATAGAAACTGTCCATTACCTGCATCATCAGCAGGTTGTGCTGACGCCGCTGATGCTCGTACTGCTTTAGCACATGCAGATCAGCAAGCGAGTGTCCTTCGGCATACGCCTTAAGCAACACTTCGGCCAGAGCAGCTGCATCCAGCAAACCGATATTGACTCCCTGCCCGGCCAATGGATGAATCATGTGTGCCGCATCACCAGCCAACGCCAACCCCTCGAGAACGTAGGACTGTGCATGCTGACGACGCAGCGGGAAACTGCCACGCCCCTGCAGCTCGGTGAGATGCCCCAGCTCCTCGGGGAATGTCTGATGCAGTTGCTGCATGAACACTTCATCAGGCAAGGCCTTCAGGCGCTTCACCTCATTGGGCGTGTTGTACCAGACGATGGATGCGTTGTTTCCACTCAAGGGCAGGAACGCCAGAGGGCCCGTCGGGGTGAATTGCTGCCAGGTAATATCCTGCTGCGGATAGGCTGTGGTCACACCTGCAACCAGCGCATGCTGGTCATAATCCCATTGGGTTACACCAATACCGGCAGCCTGGCGCACAAGCGAATCACCACCATCCGCAGCCACAACCAGGCGGCCTACCAGCTGCTCACCACTCTCAAGCTCTACCAGTGTGGCACCGGGCGAGTAATCAATACGGGTCGTTTTGGCTGGAGTGATCAGATCAATGTTGTCGAAATCTCGCAACCGATCCAGCAACGCCAACTGAATCACGCGGTTCTCGGCAATATGACCCAGGTGGTCATACCCGATCGCGGTGGCATCAAACTCGGTTGCTGCTCGACGGGAATCACTCTCCCACACTTTCATGCGCCGGTAAGGGCAGCTGCGCCGGTTCTGGATGCCGTCCCAGGCCCCGATATTGCGCAGAAACCGCTCTGATGCGATGCTCAACGCCGAAACACGCAGATCATGTGGCTGATCAACGCTGAATGCCGGAGGCAAACTGCGCTCCAGTACTGCAACCGACAAGCCACTGCCGCCCAGTGCACAGGCCAATGAAGACCCGACCATTCCGCCGCCTACTATTAGAACATCGTACCGCGATTTCATCGCCTTGCTCCTTCCACGCATTTGCTGCAATCGATCAGGCGCCAGTATACCCGAGGCACAGGCACACCGCTTGCCCGAGGTCAGGCCTTAAACGAAAAAGCCCCGCACAGGCGGGGCTCTCACAGCTACAGGGCAATTGAACTTAGAGTTCAGTGATACCGCCCATGTAAGGCTGTAGCGCTTCAGGTACACGTACGGTTCCGTCTGCGGTCTGGTAGTTTTCCAGCACGGCAACCAGGGTACGACCCACTGCCAGGCCTGAGCCGTTCAAGGTATGCACCAGCTCGGGCTTACCGGTTTCCGGGTTACGCCAGCGCGCCTTCATGCGACGTGCCTGGAAATCACCCATGTTGGAGCAGGAAGAGATTTCACGGAATTTGCCCTGTCCCGGCAACCATACTTCGATGTCATAGGTCTTGGCAGCGCTGAAGCCCAGGTCACCACCACAAAGCGTGACAACGCGGTACGGCAGTTCCAACTTCTTCAGGATGGCTTCAGCATGACCGGTCAGGGCTTCCAGCGCATCCCAGGATTTGCTCGGCTCAACCACCTGAACCATTTCGACCTTGTCGAACTGGTGCTGACGAATCATGCCACGCGTATCACGACCGGAAGCACCGGCTTCAGAACGGAAGCAGGGTGTGTGACAGGTGTACTGCAGCGGCAGATGAGCAGCGTCCACGATTTCGTCGCGTACGGTATTGGTCACGGGCACTTCAGCGGTGGGGATCAGGTAGTAATCACGCTCACCGAAGGGCACGCGGAACAGATCTTCCTCAAACTTGGGCAGCTGGCCGGTACCCTGCAACGAGTCCGCGTTCACCATGTAGGGAACATAGATCTCTTCATAGCCGTGTTCGCTGACATGGGTATCCAGCATCATCTGGGTCAGAGCACGGTGCAGGCGCGCCATTTTGCCCTTCATAACGGCAAAGCGGGAACCGGTCAATTTGGCCGCTGTTTCAAAGTCCAGTTCGCCGTTTTTCTCGCCCAGCGCAACATGATCCAGTGCTTCAAAGTCGAACTGGGCCGGCGTGCCCCAAGTGCGTACTTCAACGTTGTCGTCTTCATCCGCACCCTCAGGCACGGACTCATGCGGAATATTGGGTACGCCCAGCAGCAGATCATCCAGCTGTGCCTGTACTTCGTTCAGGCGCTCTTTGGCCGCATCCAGCTGGTCGCCCAGATTCTGCACCTCGGCCAACAGCGGCTGGATATCTTCGCCGGCCGCCTTGGCCTTGCCGATCCCTTTCGATCGGGTGTTACGCTCGTTCTGCAGGTTCTCGGTTTCGGTCTGGATAGTCTTGCGCTGATTATCCAGCTCGACAAATTGCTCCACCGGAAAATCGTAGCCTTTCTTCTTCAGGAGAGCGGCCACCTCGTCCGGGTTGGCGCGTACATATTTGGGATCCAGCATGAGATCAAACTTACCTTGTATTCAGAACAGTTGTCAGAACACGTGCAATACACGTGATTTCAGAACAAGCGGGTCAACCACAATCCGGCACCAAGTGCCGCAATGCACAATGAAACGCTCAATAATATATAAATCAGGGCCGACATGACATGCCCTTCCCCGATCATCGCGACGGTTTCCAGGGAAAAAGTGGAGAAGGTGGTAAATGCGCCCAAAAAGCCCACCATCAACAGAGGTCTCAATTCGGGAGAAAGTTTGGCGCGCTCCAGAATCAATACAAAGCAGACTCCCATCAGAAACGACCCCAGTACGTTGAC
The DNA here is from genome assembly GCF_900155945.1 of Marinobacterium stanieri. Classification (GTDB taxonomy): domain Bacteria; phylum Pseudomonadota; class Gammaproteobacteria; order Pseudomonadales; family Balneatricaceae; genus Marinobacterium; species Marinobacterium stanieri. The sequence goes on along the minus strand of NZ_FTMN01000003.1, from coordinate 140,428 downwards.
GCTCAGCGTTCCCATTGGCAAGCGGTGCTCAGCATTATTCAGCAAGCCGCTAACCCAGTAACGACCGAGTGCGCCCACAGCGCCGCCAAGGGCTACCGCTACCAAATGCATCATCGCCGTCTCCTGTATCGCTGCTTGCTGCTTTGCGCATCCTGCTGGCGCAGGCGCTGCAGCTTTTCCCTGATCTTGATTTCAAGCCCGCGAGGCTCCGGCTCATACCAATGCTGGTCGGCAAGCGGTTCCGGCAGATAATTCTCGCCGGCGGCATAGGCATCCGGCTCGTCATGGGCATAGCGATATTCCGCGCCATAGCCCAGATCCTTCATCAGGCTGGTCGGTGCATTGCGCAGATGCTCAGGCACAGGTAACGAACCGGCCTGACGTACATCCGTCTGGCACTGGTTGAACGCACGATAGACCGCATTACTTTTGGGTGCACAGGCACAATAAATCGCCGCCTGGGCAATGGCACGCTCTCCTTCTGATGGACCTACGCGCTCAAACGCATCCCAGGCCGAGAGTGCCACCTGCATCGCGCGGGGGTCTGCGTTGCCGATATCCTCGGAAGCGATCGCCACCAGGCGCCGTGCTACATACAACGGGTCTGCGCCACCATCCAGCATGCGACAATACCAGTACAGGGCGCCATCCGGTGAGGAGCCGCGCACCGACTTGTGAAATGCCGAGATCATGTCGTAGAAGTGGTCACCGCCCTTATCGAAGCGACGGCCGCCTGCCTGCAGCACCTCGGTCAGCACCTCAGGGGTAACCTGACGGGTACCGTCTGCCTGCTCTTGCGCCAAGTCAGCAGCAATTTCCAGCAGGTTCAGAGCAGTGCGGGCATCACCATCCGCTGCCAGCGTTAACTGATCACGCATCTCTTGCGGTATCTGTAGCTGTTGCGACCCCAGGCCCTGCTCTTCGTCACTCAGTGCCTGCTCAATCACCTGCCCCAGCTCTTCCTGCGTAAGCGAACGCAGCAGATACACCCGCGCTCGGGACAGGAGTGCATTATTCAGTTCGAATGAGGGGTTCTCGGTGGTCGCGCCGATAAAGATGACCGTGCCATCTTCCACATAGGGCAGAAAGGCATCCTGCTGGGATTTATTAAAGCGGTGCACCTCGTCCACAAACAGAATGGTTTTGCGACCACTCTGTGCCTTAACCTGCCGTGCCTCATCAACGGCCTGACGAATTTCTTTTACCCCGGCCAACACGGCAGACACTGTCATGAAGTGTGCGTCCACCTGGTGCGCTACCAGCTTGGCCAGCGTGGTTTTCCCTACACCCGGCGGTCCCCAGAGAATCATCGAATGGATTGCGCCCTGTTCAAGCGCCTGACGCAGGGACTTACCTGCAGCCAGCAGATGGCTTTGGCCGATGTACCGATCCAGCCGCGTGGGACGCATACGTGCGGCCAACGGCTGGTAGCCAGAGGGCTGGCTGGCAAACAGGTCTTGCATCAGAGCCCCTGATCCAGAATAACGTCCGTTCCTTCCGGTGGTGTGAATTCAAACACTCCTTCAGGCAACTCGGCATCATATTCAAGTCCCTGCAGTGTCAGCATGCTGCGCTGCCCCAGGCTATCCTGCATGGACAATTCGCTGATCCGGTCCTGCTCAAACAGCAGACGGATACGCGTAAAGGTGCTGTTTTCGGTATCGACGGGAACCAGCTCAAACAGCGAGACACCACCGGTATCTTCATCCAGCTTGCGGATTTCAAAGGTTTCACTCAGCTGTTTGATTTGGCCGTTCAAAATCATGGCCGGGGCGCTGCCACCCTGCTCGTCGGCAGCCTTGCGCGTCACCTGCTCCAGATCAGGGTCGTGAATCCAGATGTAATCGCCATCACTGACGATTTCCTGCATGAAAGGGGTTTCCGTAACCCAGCGAAAACGGTTCGGTCTGGCTACAACAAAATGTCCGGTTGATTCTTCTGCCCGGCCACCACTCTCATTCATGGAGAACTGGGTAAAACGGGCCTGTGCCGTCTGATGGCCCGACAGGAGCGCATCCAGGTCTTCAACCGGCCCTGCCTGGGCAGTCAGGCTCATCAGCAGGGCTGTACTGGTAATCAATCGTTTCAACATCAAATCAGTCCTTGGGTGGAGGCGGGGCCAACACTTCGCGCTGACCATTGCTGCCGGCTTCTGACACCACACCGGCCGCTTCCATGGATTCAATCATGCGGGCGGCGCGGTTATAGCCGATCTTCAGTTTGCGCTGGACACTGGAGATGGACGCCTTGCGAGACTGAGTCACGAAGGCGACCGCCTCGTCATAGAGCGGGTCCTGCTCATCATCGAACAGGTCACCACCGCCGCCAGAGTCACTGCCTCCGTCGGACAGAATCTCTTCTATATAGTTCGGCGTCCCCAGCAGCTTCCACTGCTCTACCACGCGGTGAACCTCATCATCGCTGACAAAGGCGCCATGGACACGGTTGGGAATGCTGGTACCGGCCGGCACATAGAGCATATCGCCGTAGCCCAGAAGGCTCTCGGCGCCGCCCTGGTCCAGAATGGTACGGGAGTCGATCTTGGACGATACCTGGAACGCAATGCGGGTAGGAATGTTGGCCTTGATCAGACCGGTGATCACATCCACCGACGGGCGCTGGGTCGCCAGAATCAAATGGATACCGGCAGCACGGGCTTTCTGCGCAATACGGGCAATCAGCTCTTCTACCTTCTTGCCTACCATCATCATCATGTCGGCAAACTCATCGATCACAACGACGATATACGGCAGCGCTTCCAATGCAGGAGCCGGCTCCCCTTCCGGATAACCATGTTCTTCCGGCTTCCACAGCGGGTCAGGAATCGGCTCTCCACGCTCCTGGGCAGCAACGACCTTGTCATTAAAGCCGCTGATGTTACGCACACCCATTTTCGCCATCAGACGATAACGACGTTCCATCTCCGCCACACACCAGCGCAAGCCACCGGCGGCTTCTTTCATATCGGTGATAACCGGTGTCAGCAGGTGCGGAATGCCTTCGTAGATCGACAGCTCAAGCATCTTAGGGTCCACCAGAATCAGGCGCACCTCTTCCGGCGTGGCTTTAAGCAGAAGACTCAGCAGCATGGCGTTCACACCAACCGACTTACCGGAGCCGGTGGTACCCGCTACCAGCAGGTGAGGCATTTTGGCCAGGTTCGCCACCACCGGGTTACCGGCAATATCATTGCCCAGCGCCAGTGTCAGGCGTGAGGAGGCATCCAGATAGGGCTTGGCATTGAGGACTTCGCTCAACTGTACGGTCTGGCGAACCTCGTTCGGAATCTCCACACCCACCACGGACTTGCCGGGGATGACCTCCACCACACGCACGCTCATCACGGCCATGGAACGAGCCAGGTCACGCGAGAGGTTGGAGATCTTGCTTGCTTTCACACCCGGCGCCGGCTGCAATTCAAAGCGGGTAATCACCGGCCCCGGATTTACCTCAACCACCTCGGCGACAACGCCAAAGTCTTTCAATTTCGTTTCCAGCAGACGCGACATCTGCTCAAGCTCATCTTCGCTATAGCCCGGTTCCTGCTGCAGCGAGGGCGGGTCCAGCAGTTCAAGCGAAGGCAAGCGCGGCAGCTGTTTTCGCTGTGGCGCTGAAGCGGGCTCGTTTTCTTCTGCCAACGGCTGATGAGTTTCCGACAGCGGCACGATTTTGAGGCTTTTCTTCACTTCAGCGGCTACCGCTGCAGCGCTGACAGGACCGCCTTTGGACTCAACAGTGGGCGACACGGGCTGTGCCTCTGGCTGTTTTGGTTCTGACACCGTTTTCGCTTTGGCAGAGGTTTGCGGTTGAGTCGCAGGCTGGGCGCGTGACGCAGGTTGTGCCCTTGAAAAGTCCTGACCGGATGCCTCGGCCTGAACGCTTGCCACTTCGTCCTCCAGTGACATCACCGGCTCAATGCGCTCATCAGAAAGGTGCACAGGTTGGTCCGACTCAGGGTCCACCGCTTTCTTGAAGAAACTGCGGAAATCACGACCGGACTTGGCTTCATCAGCAGATTCTTCGTAATGCGCCTCGGTTTCGTACTCGGGCTCATCATAGGATTCGACGGGTGCACGTTGTAGCTGGTTGCGCAGTTTGTTCACGCCACCCAACAACCAGCCGCCCAATCGCTCCAGCGCATCGCGCCAGGAGACTTCCAGAAACAGGGTCAGCCCCAGCAGCAAGCTGGTCCAGAGCAAAACACTGCCACCGGCCACATGGAACCAGCTCACCACCCAATCGGATATGGCCTCACCAACCAGGCCTCCCACGGTAAAGGGATAATGCAGGCCTTCGTTCGACAGATGAATTGAAGCCAGGGCACAGACGCTGAACAAACCCAATACGGCGCCCAGTGTCCTCAGCATCATAAAGGGCACACTGTCGAGCAGACTGGTATCGCGGCGGCGCACAAAGCGCCAGATGGGCACGACAAGGAGCGGCGGCAGCAGGTAGGCCCCTACTCCCAACGCCGAGATGGCGCTGTCAGCCAGCCAGGCACCAGCAGCACCTGTAAAGTTTTCCACCTCCGGCTGATAAGCCAGATGTGACCAACCCGGATCCCTGGGGTCATATCCCAACAACGCCAACAACAGTAACAGGTTGGCACCCACAAGAATGATCAGTGAACCTTCCCGGGCAATATTGATCAACTGTTCAGCCAACGGGGGTGCTGTGGGGGGGCGATTCGCACTCAATACAACAATCCTTACACTCGGTGATGCTTAGACGTGAAAAATATCACAATACTGCCCCAGACACCGAATCCGCGCGGAGGATTCCAGCGTTGGACAATTTTGTTGTTGACGTTTAGAGTCAGCTCCAAACGGCTAATCTGACAGTATACCTGTCTCAACTTACGAATATCTTAATCTGGATACCCAACATTCATGAGCGAAGTAAAACACCACCGTCTGATTATTCTGGGCTCTGGACCGGCTGGCTACACAGCAGCGGTATATGCGGCACGCGCTAACCTGAACCCTGTGGTTATTACAGGCATGCAGGCTGGCGGTCAGCTGACAACAACGACTGATGTTGATAACTGGCCCGGTGACGTTGATGGTGTTCAGGGACCGGAATTGATGCAGCGCATGCAGGCGCATGCCGAGCGCTTCAACACTGAAGTCATTTTTGACCACATCCACACCACTGAACTGCAGCAGCGCCCCTTCCGCCTGAAAGGCGATATGGGTGAGTACACCTGCGATGCCCTGATTATCTCCACGGGCGCGTCTGCCCAGTACCTGGGCCTGGAATCCGAAGAAGCCTTCATGGGCAAAGGCGTGAGCGCCTGTGCTACCTGCGACGGTTTCTTCTACCGCGGCCAGAAAGTCGCTGTTGTCGGTGGTGGTAACACAGCCGTTGAAGAAGCACTGTACCTGTCCAACATTGCCGCCGAAGTGACACTGATTCACCGTCGTGACAGCCTGCGTTCTGAAAAGATTCTGCAGGACAAGATTCTGGAACGTGCCGAGAACGGCAACGTCAACATCATCTGGAACCACCAACTGGACGAAGTACTGGGCGATGATTCCGGTGTGACCGGACTGCGTCTGCGCAGCACCCAGGATGACAGCAGCCAGGAAATCGATGTTGCCGGCGTGTTTATCGCCATTGGCCACAAACCCAACACTGACCTGTTCCAGGGCCAGCTGGATATGAAAGACGGCTACCTGAAGATTCAGTCCGGCCTGGAAGGCAACGCTACCCAGACCAGCATTGAAGGTGTGTTTGCAGCAGGTGATGTTTGCGACCACATTTACCGTCAGGCTATCACTTCAGCGGGCTTCGGCTGCATGGCTGCGCTGGATGCCGAAAAGTATCTGGATAACCTCGATAGCTGATGATTCCATGGCTGGCTGATGACAGCCTCGATTTTCCCCCGCTCGAGCTGGCACTGGACGAACCCAATGGCCTGCTCGCGGCGGGCGGAGATCTCTCCCGCGAGCGCCTGCTCAAGGCATATCGCAAGGGCATTTTCCCCTGGTACAACCCGGGGGAGCCTATTCTTTGGTGGAGCCCGGACCCGCGCTGCGTCATTTGGCCCGAAGATCTGTACCTATCACGCAGCCTGCGCAAGCGACTGCGCAAGCAGGACTACACAGTTACCTTTGATCAGGCGTTCCATCGTGTCATTTCCGCCTGTGCATCTCCCCGCCCCAAGCAGGATGGCACCTGGATCAGTAATGACATTTTTTGCGCCTACCTTGACCTTCACCATCAGGGCCATGCGCACTCCGTTGAAGTCTGGATTGATGATGAACTGGTCGGCGGCCTATACGGGCTGGCAATTGGTCGTGTCTTTTTTGGCGAATCGATGTTTTCGCGACAACGTGACTGTTCCAAAATTGCCTTTGCCTGGTTGGCCCGACAGCTGCAATACTGGGGGTATGAGCTGATCGATTGCCAGGTCTACAATGACCATCTAGCCAGCCTGGGCGCATCGGAAGTGCCGCGACAGTATTTCGCCGAACTGCTGGATGAATTTACGGTGCAGCCGCTGGTTCATGACTGGGCTTTTGATCTGACACGCGAGGCATTTAACGGAGCACGGGATGAGTAGTCTACGTACGCTCAAGTTCTACGCCACACCGGTGCACGACTGCAGCTATCTGGATGACCAACAGGCACGCACGCTGTTTGTCGACCCCAGGGCCCATGTCGGCAAGGCGCTGTACAGCCAGCTTTCCGACCTGGGCTTTCGCCGCAGCGGCAGCCACATTTACCGCCCCCACTGTGAACATTGCCAGGCCTGCATTTCGGTCCGCATCCCGGTACAGGCGTTCAAACCATCCAAGACCCAGCGCCGGATTGAGAACCGCAATCAGGATTTGCTGATTCGCGCCCTGCCCTGCCAGCTCACGGCCGAGTACTACGCACTTTATGAGCGTTACATCTGCGAACGCCACCAGGATGGCGACATGTTCCCGCCATCACCAGAGCAGTTCATCAATTTCCTGATCGAAGGCATGCAGGACAGCCTGTTTTACGAATTCCGGGCACCGGATGGTCAGCTGGTGGCAATCAGCGTCTGCGACCGTCTGGATCAGGGACTTTCCGCGCTTTATACCTTCTACGACCCGGATCTGGACCGGCGCAGTCTGGGGGTTAATGCTATTCTTTGGCTGGTTCGCGAAGCGCAACGCCAGGGTTTGCCCTATCTCTACCTGGGTTACTGGGTCAAAAATTGCCGCAAGATGAACTACAAGACAGCCTATCGACCGCTGGAAATGCTGCTGGATGGTGAATGGCAGCGTATTCAACAGGGCAGCAAGCCCGATTAGATTTTGAATTCAATCGCGGTTTCAGGCAGAATATTGCGCTTTCCAACAGGCAACAAAGCCTTCAAGGTAGGTAGTTAATGGCTAAAGAAGAAGCTTTTGAGATGGAAGGTACTGTCATCGACACCCTTCCGAACACCATGTTTCGCGTCGAGCTGGAAAACGGCCACGTTGTAACAGCTCACATCTCCGGCAAAATGCGCAAAAACTACATCCGCATTCTGACCGGCGACAAGGTCAAGGTTGAACTGACACCTTACGACCTGAGCAAAGGCCGCATCGTATACCGCGCCCGCTAATTTCCAGGCGCGGCTCCTGACGGATGGCAGCCCTTAGGCTGCCACCGTTGCCACTTCCAGTTCCAGCTTCCCATCCTCGCCGACACCGATGTCGACGTCGCCACCGGATTCGGCCAGCTCTCCAAACAGGATCATTTCAGCCAGCGGCTTCTTGAGCTGATCCTGAATCAAACGCTGCATCGGGCGAGCACCCATCTTCTCGTCGTAACCGTTCTCGGCCAGCCAGAGTCGAGCCTCTTCGTTCACATGCAGCACCACATGTTTCTCGTCGAGCTGGGCCTGAAGTTCGGTCAGGAACTTGTCGACCACACCCTTGACGATATCCAGCGTCAGCGGCTTGAACTGAATCACCGCATCCAGACGGTTACGGAATTCAGGTGTGAACAGGCGCTTGAGTGCTTCCATGGCATCGGTGCTGTGATCCTGCGTCGTGAAACCGATGGATGGACGGCTCTGGGCTTCCGCGCCCGCATTAGTGGTCATCACCAGAATAACGTTACGGAAGTCTGCCTTGCGGCCGTTGTTATCGGTCAGCGTACCGTTATCCATCACCTGCAGCAGCAGGTTAAAGACTTCCGGATGCGCCTTCTCGATCTCATCCAGCAGCAATACACAGTGCGGAGACTTGGTAATCGCCTCGGTCAGTAGGCCACCCTGGTCGAAACCGACGTAACCGGGAGGTGCACCAATCAGGCGGGATACCGTATGGCGTTCCATGTACTCCGACATATCGAAGCGCACCAGCTCGATACCCAGGATGCGCGCCAGCTGCTGAGTCACCTCGGTTTTACCGACGCCGGTAGGACCGGAAAAGAGGAAGCTGCCCACCGGCTTGCTGGGCTCTTTCAACCCGGCACGGGACAGCTTGATGGCAGACGCCAGTGAATCGATCGCCTCATCCTGCCCCAACACAACCATTTTGAGGTTGCCTTCCAGCTTGCGCAGCTGTTCCTTGTCGGAGGTGGAAACGCTCTTCGGCGGAATACGGGCAATCTTGGCCACCACGGTTTCCACTTCATCCACGTCGATTATGCGCTTGCGGTGCTCTTCCGGCATCAGGCGCTGGTAGGCCCCGGCTTCATCAATGACATCAATGGCCTTGTCCGGCATATGCTTGTCGTTAATGTAACGGTCTGCCAGTTCAGCCGCTGCACGCAAGGCTTCGTCGGTGTACTCGACATCATGGTGCTCTTCAAAGCGTGACTTCAGACCACGCAGGATACGGTAGGTATCCTCGGCACTGGGCTCCAGCACGTCGATTTTCTGGAAGCGTCGAGCCAGCGCACGGTCCTTCTCGAAAATGCCACGGAATTCCTGAAAGGTTGTCGAGCCGATGCAACGGATCTCACCCGAGCTCAGCAGCGGCTTAAGCAGGTTTGATGCATCCATGGAGCCACCTGATGCAGCGCCAGCACCGATAATGGTGTGGATCTCATCAATGAACAGGATGGCGTGATCCTGCTGTTTGACTTCATTCAGCAGCGCCTTGAGACGTTTCTCGAAATCACCACGGTATTTGGTACCCGCCAGCAGCGCACCCAGGTCCAAGGCATAAACCACGCTGTTGCTGATGATCTCCGGCACCTTGTCCTCGATGATCAGCTTGGCCAGGCCTTCCGCGATGGCGGTTTTACCCACCCCGGCCTCACCCACCAGCAAGGGGTTGTTCTTGCGGCGGCGTGACAGGATCTGCACCACGCGCTCCACTTCGGAATCACGCCCTACCAGCGGATCAACGCGACCAAGCGCGGCCTGCTGGTTCAGGTTAACGGCATACTGCGCCAGTGCGCTCTTGTTGCTTTCGCCACCTTCTTCACCATCCGAAATGGCTTCGTGATCGTCCGCTTCGCTCTCGTTGATGCGAGAGATGCCGTGGGAGATGTAGTTCACCACATCGACACGTTCTATGCCCTGCTGTTGCAGTACAAAAACGGCATGGCTTTCCTGCTCACTGAAAATGGCAACCAGCACATTGGCGCCGCTTACTTCCGTTTTGCCGGACGATTGCACATGGAAAACAGCACGTTGCAGTACCCTTTGAAAGCCCAATGTTGGCTGGGTTTCAATGTTGGGTATGTTTTCGGGCAATAGCGGTGTTGTTTCGTCAATAAAGGTCGACAGCTGACTGCGCAATCGATCCATATCAGCGCCGCAGGCATTGAGCACTTCGGCCGCCTGGCGGTTATCCAGCAGAGCCAGTAACAGGTGCTCTACTGTCATGAATTCATGTCGCTTGTCTCGGGCAGACCGAAACGCAACGCTCAGGGTGTCTTCCAGTTCTCGATTCAGCATGGCATTCGCCTCCGTCAGACCGACTCTACTTCACACAGCAGCGGATGCTTGTTTTCTCGCGCATATTGATTGACCTGCGCAGCCTTGGTTTCGGCGACATCGCGGGTGAATACCCCACATACGCCCTTACCCTGAGTATGGACCGCTAACATCACTTGTGTCGCCTTTTCCTGGTCCATCCCGAAAAAAATCATCAAAACCTCGACGACAAAATCCATCGGCGTGTAGTCGTCATTCATCAGAACCACACGGTACATGGGCGGACGCTTGAGTTTTGGCTTGGCCTCAGCCGTTGTCAGCTGGCCACCATCGTCATCATGGTGCTCTTCATCACTTGCCCGTGGTGCGTTACTCATCAATTTGAACTCTTGAACCTGTTGCAGCAACATCTCCACCTTCGATATTAGTCTAAAACCCTTAGGAAAAACCCGACATTACCTAGTGTCATAGGCTGCAAATGCTATACTCGGCTTTACTAAGGAGAGGTTAAAGGCAGCCTGCCGAGAAGTCTACGCCCGTAACACGCGTTACGTTTCGGGCAGTGCAGAATCTGCCCACCTGCAGTCCCTGGAATATAAATGGAAAGCGCCGCTTTTTATCGAGTGGACAAGTTATGACATAGAGCCTGGCTCCGAAGTCGCAGGGGGAGTACTAATGCAGATAGGGACAGTAAAGTGGTTCAACAACGCCAAAGGCTATGGATTCATCCTGTCAGACGAGTGTGACGAAGAACTTTTTGCTCATTTTTCAGCAATCGTCATGGAAGGGTACAAAAGCCTGAAAGCCGGACAAGCCGTCAAGTTCGAGATCCAGCAAGGCCCCAAGGGGCTGCACGCGATCAACATACAACCCACGGAAACCTGAAATACTGAATGTCGAGAGTTCTTTTATTCAATAAACCCTTTCGTGTACTGACCCAGTTTACGGATACAGAAGGCCGCTCGACACTGGCTGATTTCATCGACATCCCCGGCATCTATGCCGCAGGAAGGCTTGATTACGACTCTGAAGGGCTGCTGATACTCACCGATGACGGCAAGCTGCAGAACCAGCTTGCCAGCCCTGCCTTCAAGATGCCCAAAACCTACTTTGTGCAGGTTGAAGGCGTACCGGACGAAGCATCCATTGAGCAGCTGCGCAAAGGCGTCGAACTCAAGGATGGGCTTACGCGCCCGGCCCAGGCAAGCCTGGTTGATGAGCCCGAATGGCTCTGGCCGCGCAACCCGCCCGTTCGTTTCCGTAAAAACCAGCCCACCAGCTGGCTCAAACTCACTATCAGCGAAGGCCGCAACCGCCAGGTACGCCGCATGACGGCTCATATTGGTTTCCCGACCCTGCGCCTGATTCGCTGGTCAATCGGTAACTGGACGCTGGACCAGCTCAGCCAGGGACAATACCGCCAGGAACAGGTACACCTGCCCAAGGCACCGGCCAAACGTCGTCCGCGACCCCAGCATGCCAGGCGCCGCAACAGGGCCTAATCTTCGGTTTGCCAGCGCTTGGCTGCCTGCCGGTCACTTTCCTTCTGTTCAACCCAATGCTCTTCGCCGTTGATGCGCTCTTTTTTCCAGAAAGGCGCATCCCGCTTCAGGTAATCCATCAGAAACTCGGCAGCCTCAAAGGCTTCGGCACGATGAGGTGAAGCCAGAGCGACAAGGACGATATTGTCACCGGGTGTGAGCCAGCCAATGCGATGATGAATACAGACCGGTCCCAGCGACCAGCGCTGACGCGCCTGCTGAATGATATTGTCCAGCGCGTTCTGCGTCATGCCCGGGTAGTGTTCAAGATATAGGCCATCCAGGCCGCCCTCTTCCAGGTCTCGCACCAGCCCGGTGAATGTCACTGTAGCGCCGCAGGGAGTATCGCCCTGCTTCAGCCAATTCTGTACTTCGGTCAGGTCAAAGTCTTTTGTCGAAATTTCAATTCTGTTCAAGCGCTTCCGCTCCTTTCATGGACAGGCATTCAACCCTCTGAGCTGGTATTATTACCGCCCAGTAACACCGAGTACAAACGGAGAGATGATGCGCTGGACACCTCATGCAACCGTCGCCTGCATCGTAGAGCGTGACGGCAAGTTCCTGCTGGTGGAAGAGATAGCCGATGGCAAACGGGTTTTCAATCAGCCGGCCGGCCATCTTGAATCGGGGGAAACCTTCGTAGAAGCCGCCCGGCGCGAGACCCTGGAGGAAACCGGTTGGGAAGTGGAACCCGAAGCCCTGCTGGGGCTCTATACTTACTATGCGCCCAGCAATGGCCAGACTTATCACCGTTTCTGCTTTATTGCCCGCCCCCTTCGGCAACAGCCTGATGCATCGCTGGATGACGGGATTATTGGCCCGCACTGGCTGACACGCAGCGAAATCGGTGCGCTCGGATCTCAATTGCGTAGCCAACTGGTTACCCGATGCATCGATGATTACCTGCGCGGTGTTCGTTACCCTCTGGACTTTATTCAGGAAACTGCTTGATGACTGCACCCAAGCCCAACGATCAAACCAAAGTCATTGTCGGCATGTCCGGCGGTGTCGACTCCTCGGTTTCTGCCTTGCTGCTGATGCAACAGGGGTATCAGGTCGAAGGCCTGTTCATGAAAAACTGGGATGAAGATGACGGCACCGAGTACTGCACGGCCAAGGAAGACATGGCCGATGCGCAGGCGGTCTGCGACAAGCTGGGCATTACCCTGCATGGCGCCAACTTTGCTGCCGAGTACTGGGACAACGTGTTCGAGCATTTCCTGGAGGAATACAAGGCCGGTCGTACGCCAAACCCGGATATCCTCTGCAACCGCGAAATCAAGTTCAAGGCGTTCCTGGAATATGCCCAGATGCTGGGTGCAGACCTGATTGCGACCGGTCACTACGTACGCCGCGGCGAACGCGATGATCATACAGTGCTGCTTAAAGGCCTGGATAACAACAAGGATCAGAGTTACTTCCTGCATCAGGTGGGTGAAGAGGAGCTTAAACTCAGCCTGTTCCCGGTAGGTGAACTGGAAAAGCCCGAAGTTCGCCGCCTGGCTGAAGAACACGGTCTGATCACTCACGACAAGAAAGACAGTACCGGTATCTGCTTTATCGGCGAACGCCGCTTCAGCGACTTCCTGAAGCAGTACCTGCCGGCCCAACCCGGCAAAATCGAAACACCTGACGGCGAGGTTATCGGTGAGCATCAAGGGCTGATGTACTACACCATCGGCCAGCGTCAGGGGCTCGGCATTGGCGGTCTTAAAAACCACCCTGAAGAACCCTGGTTCGCAGCAGCCAAGGACCTGGACCGCAATGTACTGATTGCTGTGCAGGGCAAGCACCCGCTGCTCTACTCTGACTGGCTGCATGCCAGCGATATTTTCTGGATCAGCGGCGAAGCTCCGCAATTACCGCTACGCTGCAAGGCAAAGGTACGGTATCGCCAGTCCGATCAGGACTGTGTCGTGGAAGCAGCTCCAGAAGGCGGTTACCGCGTTGTCTTCGACCAGCCCCAGCGTGCTGTCACCCCGGGCCAGTCAGTTGTTTTGTATCTGGATGATGTCTGCCTGGGCGGTGGGGTGATTGAGTCCACCTCCCGTCATTCAATCGCCGCGTCGGTCAAGGAGGCCTGATGTCACGTCAACATGATGAACAGACCCTGGCGCTGGCCGGCATGTTTCAGGCCGCCAGTCTTGTCGACCAGGTTGCCAGCCGCGGCATGGTGCCGCAGAACAGTTATGAAGCCAGTATCGCCAGCCTGTTCGTAACCGATCCCAAACTGACCGAAGATGTCTTTGGCGGGGTCAGCGAAGTGCCCTACACCCTAGGTTTGGGCCTGCGCCACCTGCAGGACATGGTTGAGAAAAACGAGAGCGCGCAGAACAAACGTATCGTTCAGTATGTTTTGGGCATGATCATGCTGGAGAAGCAGCTGGATAAGAATCCGGACGTTATGGCCAAAGTTGGCCAGGGCATCGATGCCGTGGCCGCCAAGGCACGTTACTTCAATGAAAGTGATGAGGGTGCAGCAGCTGACCTGGAACCGGTTGCCTACACGCACCGTAACGTCATCGCAGCGCTGGATAACCTGTACCAGGAAACCATCAGCCATTTCAGTTTCCGTATTCAGGTTGGCGGTGATCCTCGCCATCTGCAGAACAGTGAAAATGCCGCACGCGTACGCGCCCTGCTGCTGGCAGGTATTCGCTCTACCCTGCTCTGGCGCCAGGTCGGTGGTAAGCGCTGGCATATGCTGTTCTTCCGCTCACGCCTCAAACCTTCCTTGCGTCGCATCATGGGTAGTTGATCCAGCACACTTGGAGCCAGCGTAGGAATATTCAGATGAAACTTAACGATTCCAGCTGGCTCGATACATTCCCGACCATGAAGAAACTGCTCGCCACGCTTGTTCTACTGCCCCTGCTAACGGCCTGTTCCAGCAACGATGGCTGGCGTACAGCCAGTCGGGCATCTGCCGGTATTGCACCAGATCCTGAATCCACACCCGAAGCCGTCATCCAGGTATATGGCGCCGATGCCTGGGGCTGGCGAGGCATTTTCGCCATCCACACCTGGATTTCGGTCAAGCCCTCCAATACCGATCATTACAAGGTCTACGAAGTGGTTGGCTGGCGCGAGCGCAGTGGGTTGCCGGTACTGAGCGTGAAACAGGACATTCCAGACCGTCACTGGTTTGGTGCGCGCCCCGAGCTGATTCTGGACCGACGCGGCGAAGGCGTGGACGACCTGATTCAGCGCATCGATGCAGCGGCGCAACGTTACCCCTGGCGTGATGAGTATCGCGTTTTCCCGGGCCCCAACAGCAATACCTTCCCGGCCTGGATCGGCCAGGAGGTGCCGGAACTGGGCCTGGAACTACCCTTCAGCGCCATTGGCAGCGGCTGGGCAGACTGACCAGCCTCGCTCTCACAGCGGCTAAAACCCGGGTTACGCCAAAACCCCACCACCTGTCAGCTTATCGGCATACCCAGTGGCGGCCATTTTCCGTATAATCGCCCCTTTAATGACACAAGCTGATAAGTGAGACTGTGTAACATGGAGCTTTCTGCCCTTACCGCCGTATCCCCGGTTGATGGCCGCTATGGCAGCAAAACCGCTGACCTGCGTGCCGTATTCAGTGAATTCGGTCTGATCCGTTTCCGCGTACAGGTTGAGATCCGTTGGCTGCAACAGCTGGCCTCCCACCCGCAGATTCAGGAAGTACCGGCTCTGAGCGCAGAAGCCAACGCCCTGCTGGACAGCCTGGTCGACAACTTCAGTGTCGAGCATGCCGAGCGCATCAAGGAAATCGAACGTACCACCAACCACGATGTAAAAGCGGTTGAGTACTTCATCAAAGAGCAGATCGCCGACAACGCCGAGTTGATGGCCGTGAACGAATTCGTTCACTTTGCCTGCACCTCTGAAGACATCAACAACCTGTCCCACGCACTGATGCTGCGTCACGGTGTTGAAGTCACCCGTAACCAGATGCAGCAGGTGGCGGACGCCATCGCTGAGCTGGGCCGCGAACATGCCAACCAGCCGATGCTGTGCCGTACCCACGGCCAGACCGCCTCTCCCAGCACCATGGGCAAGGAGATGGCCAACGTTGCCTACCGTCTGCAGCGTCAGCTGAAGCAGATCGACAGCATTGAATTCCTGGGCAAGATCAACGGTGCCGTGGGCAACTACAACGCTCACCTGTCTGCCTACGCTGATATTGACTGGGAAGCCAACGCCAAGTCTTTCGTTGAAAGCCTGGGCCTGACCTGGAACCCGTACACCACTCAGATCGAGCCGCATGACTACATCGCCGAGCTGTTTGATGCGGTTTGCCGTTTCAACACCATCCTGATCGACTTTGATCGCGATGTCTGGGGCTACATCTCGCTGGGCTTCTTCAAGCAGAAGACCATCGCTGGCGAAGTGGGCTCATCCACCATGCCGCACAAGGTAAACCCGATCGACTTCGAAAACTCCGAAGGCAACCTGGGTATCGCCAACGCCATCATGCAGCATCTGGCCGCCAAACTGCCGATCTCCCGCTGGCAGCGTGACCTGACTGACTCCACTGTTCTGCGTAACCTGGGTGTTGGTTTCGGCCACAGCCTGATCGCCTACCAGGCCAGCCTGAAAGGCATCAGCAAACTGGAGATCAACGCAGCACGCCTGGCTGAAGATCTGGACAACGCCTGGGAAGTTCTGGCTGAGCCGATCCAGACAGTGATGCGCCGTTACGGCATCGAAAAGCCGTACGAGAAGCTGAAGGACCTGACCCGTGGTAAAGAGATGAATCAGGAAACCATCCAGAACTTCATCGATACCCTGGATATGCCGGACGCGGCCAAAACCGAATTGAAGGCGCTGACCCCGGCGCTCTACATCGGTAACGCTGCCGACCAGGCCAAGCGCATCTAAGCATTCTCACGGGGCCTTCTGGCCCCGTTTTCATATCTGCATGGAGTCTAGGCACGTATGGAAACCCTGCTCAGTTCCGACCAACACCCTATTCGTTATGTCAGCCTTGGCCGTGGCCAGGCCGTTATTTTTTTGCACGGCTGGACCCGTGCCGCCCAGGACTGGCTGCCCTTCGCCAACGAATTAAGTGATCGCTACCAGACGTTCAGCTGGACGGCCCGAGGCCATGGCCAGTACCCCGCTCCGGCACTGGAAAGCATGCAGATCAGCCGGCTGGCGGATGACCTTGAACAGATGATGGAACATCACGGAATCCGTGATGCGGTACTGGTTGGGCACTCGATGGGCGCATTGATCGCCTGGGAATATATTCGCAACTACGGTCTGGGCCGTTTGGCCGGCCTCTGCATCATTGATATGACCCCAAAAATGGTGACCGACAGCGACTGGTCACTGGGCATATATGGTGATTTCGACCATGAGCGGAATCAGTCGCTTATCAAGCGCATGCAGGAAGACTTCGCCGAGGGTGTACTGGAGCTGGCTGCAAACGGACTCAATCCGCGTATTCGCGATGCCTACGCACAAAATAGCCATGGTATCCAGCAGCTGCGTGATTATCTGCGCACGCTCGACAGCGCCGCCATGATCCACTGCTGGGATTCGCTGGCACAACAGGATTATCGTGGCCTTCAATCTAAAATCGATCGGCCGGTGCTGATGGTGTATGGCGATACCAGCCAATTCTACAGCCCCGAAGTTCCCGCCTGGATGGAGGCCGAGCTGCCTTGGCCTGAGCTGCACATCTACCCTCAGGCCGATCACTCACCGCAGGTCTGGCACAAGGAACAGTTCGTTCACCATCTCAGCCGCTGGCTAGGCAAACTGTAGGCTCAGGCTCACGGGGACTCCTGCCAACCTACTCTGCTCCAACTGGCTCAAAGTGCGCTGTGGCCTTGTTTTTAGCTTCCAGCCACAAACGTCGCACCAGCACCTTGAGCCCCTCATCGCCATGCACCAGCACACCGACTTCCAGCCGCTTCTCCTCCAGATAACAATCCAGTGCGAATTCGGGGTCAAAGTGACCGATAGAAGCCAAATTGGAAGCAATATTGGCTAATTTAACGGTATGAACGTCCTTGTCAGCTGAGGCCAAACGATTGCGATAGCGTTGCTTGCGCGCTGCACGCGGTATTCGACTGTTAGCTGACCCGGTCAAGCAACGAACACCATCGGCAATCGATGCACCAAAATCACGCTCAATGTCACGCAAGGTTAAACTGGTCTCTTCCACAGTCGCATGCAGCCAAGCCAGGGCTATCCCTCTGGGAGTCACGCTGCTAGAACTGGCAACCAGCCCGGCCACTTCCGCAAGATGTTTCCAATACGGCTCGGCCGTATAACGCCTTTGCTGGCCATGATGGGCTTTCAAGGCATATTCACGCGCCTCTATCAGACATAAAGGCTTGGCGGCGGGTGCGGGTGCGGGTGCGGGTGCGGGTGCGATAGAAGATTTTAATACTGACTTGCCTTCAACCTTAGCCACTTCAACCTGATCCTTTGCTTGCAGCGGCTTTATTACTTCACCATCACCGGAAACTGCCGGCGTAGCACGATCAGCCGGAGCCACTGTATCAAACAAGTCAGGTCGCCATTTATGAACGTTCTCCTCGGAACCGAGAAGCTCATCTAAACTATGGAGTCCATCCCAGTCGTCATTAGCTGACATAAGAACACCTCATCCATTGAGTCTTTAGTACATAGCCAAGATTGTATTCAACAATAACTGGCTAGCTGCTGAACAGACAACATACATCTGCAGCCTTGGATCAACTACCTGTTCATGCGTCTACTCAATAACAGTATCCCGTTTTCCTGCACCCCATTGCCCCCTATAATGCGGCCATCCAAATTTGCGAGGCCGCTATGCTCGAGAATATCCGCATTGTCATGATTAATACCTTCCACCCCGGTAACATCGGGGCGGCAGCTCGTGCGCTGAAAAATATGGGACTGGGCCAGCTGTGGCTGGTAGACCCGGTTGAATTCCCGCATGAAGACGCTGAGTCCCGCGCAGCCGGTGCCAAAGACCTGCTGGACCAGGCCGTTGTCGTCAACACCGTTGAAGAAGCCATTGCCGATTGCCAGCTGGTGATCGGTACCAGCGCCCGCCAGCGCAGCTTCGACCAGCCGTTGATGGATGCGGAACAGGCCGCCATGATGATGACGGATGAAGCCCGCAATGGTCAGGTCGCTATCCTGTTCGGCCGCGAAACAATGGGGCTGACCAATGAAGAGATGATGCTGTGCCATCGACACCTGTTCATTGATGCCAACGAAGACTACCCGGTTCTCAATATTGCCCAGGCCATTCAGCTGGTGAGCTACGAACTGCGTCGTGCATCCAAACAGGCGGACAAACTACCCGAGCCTGCGCCCTACCCGCGCCAGCAGGAAATGACACTGTTCTACGAGCACCTGGAAAAGGTATTGCGCCGCACCAGCTTTATTATCCCGCAGCACGAAGGCCGCGTAATGGACAAGCTGCGACGCTACTTCAACCGCACACGTCCGGAAAAGGCAGAGCTGGGAATGTTGCGCGGCATCCTGACTTCGGTTGAGGAAGTGCTGGAGCGTGAAGTCGATAACACCAAAAGTTGACTGGCCAGCGGGGCTTAAGCCTCGTTAAAGTAAGGTTATACAACAACGATATCTGGACCTGGGGAGAGAGCATGAGCCATTCCAACTCACTCAATGAACTGGCCGCACAGGCGGAAGCTCTGCGTGACAGCCTGAGCCAAACCGCCAAGGACTTCGAGCAGTTCGAGTTCAACGTACGCGGTGTACATGAATGCATGGAACGTATCCAGAAGTGTATGCGTATGGTGGGTAATGACCGCAAGGCCGCCCTTTCTGCCCGTGACACCCGCAAAGTCATGGCCGAGATGGAAGATGCTGTCGCAGAAATGTCGGGGTTACTGAACCTTGATCGCTGAAATCAACTGGGGTGACCTTTCCGCCGAGCGTTTCCTGAGCGAATACTGGCAGAAAAAGCCGCTGCTTATCCGTAACGCCTTCCCTGACTTCGAACCTTGCATCAGTGCTGATGAGCTGGCCGGCCTGGCCTGCGAAGAGGACATTGAATCGCGACTGATCGAAACCGACCCGAATAACGGTGACTGGTCGCTTGAGCACGGCCCCTTTGCCGAAGACCGCTTCGCGTCTCTGGGCGCCAAACCCTGGACCCTTCTGGTGCAGGCTGTCGATCATTGGGTACCCGAAGTGGCACCACTGATGCAAGCCTTTGACTTTATTCCCAGCTGGCGCCGTGATGACTTGATGATCAGTTACGCCAGTGATGGTGGTGGTGTCGGCCCCCATTACGATAACTATGATGTATTTCTGCTGCAGGCAGAAGGTGTTCGTCGTTGGGAGTTCGGTGGTCTGTACGGCGAAGACTCGCCGCGCCGCGAGAACACGCCGGTGATGATTCTGCCGGTATGGCACGCCGAAGAAAGCTTCGACCTGCACCCCGGCGACATGCTGTACCTGCCCCCGCGGGTTGGACATAACGGCGTCGGGATGGGAGATGGCTGCATGACCTGGTCTATCGGCTTCCGCGCCCCATCCCATGCCGAAATCCTGCAGGGGCTGAGCAGTCACCTGAACGATAGCCTCAGCAGCGACCTGCGTTATGAAGACCCTGACCTGAGCATCCCTGACAACCCGGGTGAAATCGATGCCCAGGCCATTCAACGCGTACGCAAGGCGCTGTCTCAGTACCTGAATGATGATGCCTTGCTGGCCAACTGGCTGGGGCGTGCCATGACCGATCCAAAGTATCCAGACCTGGCCGGTGGTGATCACGACTGGACGCAAGCGGAGGTTGATGAGCAGTCGGCTGAAGGCGCTACTGTTTACCTAAACGAAGGCGCGCGTCTGGCCTTCCATCGCTTCAGCGAGGATCACCTGGTGCTGTTTGCAGACGGTCAATCTCATGATCTTTACGCACCTGCAGCAATCACCTTCGCCTGTGAAATCTGTGCTCAGGGACAGGCAAACCTCAGCCCTGAGACCGAGCTTTCAGCTCTGGTTACAAGCCTGTTAAATCAGGGCTCTGTGTACCTCGAAGACTGATTTAACAGGCCTCTGTAATACCCAAGCCACCTCCTTGCGAGGTGGCTTTTTTGTATCTGCTCGACTTTGGTCGTAAGAGAAACCATTATAAGCCGTTGAAATTGCGAATTTTTCAGTAAATGTAGTAAACCCTTTATAGAATTTTATGGAATATTAATTTCGATTTTTATTCCATATATTTTTTGTAAATTTGTCTTTTTAATCCTCATACCAAAGTGGCTAAGCCTTTGGTTTTAGCGCCTCAAAACTGCGTGGTTTCTGGCCTGCAGAGAATTTACGTTGTGAAACCGGCTGTAGTCATTTTACAGTTTTGTCATCATCCCGAGTGTAGTCTGACTACATCTTTTTTGCTCTGCACAAAATCGCTTTGACTCCTAGAATTGGGAGGATCATCATTCGTTCCAACACATCGGGACTGCCCCAAACAGTCCGGATGCAAGATCAGGGATTGGCTACCGTCGCCCGTCCCGACATTACCTAAACACAAACACTGTGAAGGAATGACCATGTCAGCTTACAAAAATGAGATCGACGCCATCGCAACCGCTCGCACTGCTGCGGGTGACTCTTGGGAAGCGATCAACCCTGAATACGCTGCTCGCATGCGTCTGCAGAACCGTTTCAAAACCGGTCTGGACATTGCCCGCTACACCGCCAAGATCATGCGCCATGACATGGCAGACTACGACGCAGACACTGCGCAGTACACCCAGTCCCTGGGCTGCTGGCATGGTTTCATCGGTCAGCAGAAACTGATCGCGATCAAGAAGCACTTCGGTAGCACCAACAAGCGTTACCTGTACCTGTCCGGTTGGATGATCGCTGCACTGCGTTCTGAGTTCGGTCCACTGCCCGACCAGTCCATGCACGAAAAAACATCTGTACCGGCTCTGATCGAAGAACTGTACACCTTCCTGCGTCAGGCTGATGCTCGTGAACTGGGCGGCCTGTTCCGTCAGCTGGACGACGCTCGCGAAGCTGGCGACGCAGCCAAAGAAGCTGAACTGCAGGGTCAGATCGACAACTTCCAGACTCACGTAGTGCCGATCATCGCTGACATCGACGCCGGTTTCGGTAACGAAGAAGCAACTTACCTGCTGGCCAAGAAAATGATCGAAGCCGGTGCCTGTGCGATCCAGATCGAAAACCAGGTATCTGACGAGAAGCAGTGTGGCCACCAGGACGGTAAAGTAACCGTTCCGCACGCCGACTTCCTGGCCAAGATCCGCGCCGTACGCTACGCGTTCCTGGAGCTGGGTGTTGAAGACGGTGTTATCGTTGCACGTACCGACTCCCTGGGTGCTGGCCTGACCAAGCAGATCGCTGTTACTAACGAACCGGGCGACCTGGGCGACCAGTACAACAGCTTCCTGGATGGCGACTACATTGAGAGCGCTGCCGACATCGACAACGGTGACGTGGTTGTTAAGGCTAACGGCAAGCTGCTGAAGCCGAAGCGTCTGGCCTCTGGCCTGTTCCAGTTCAAGAAAGGTTCTGGCGAAGACCGCGTAGTTCTGGACTGCATCACGTCTCTGCAGAACGGTGCTGACCTGCTGTGGATCGAAACCGAGAAGCCGCACGTTGGTCAGATCGCTGGCATGGTTAACCGCATCCGTGAAGCAGTGCCGAATGCCAAGCTGGTTTACAACAACAGCCCGTCCTTCAACTGGACTCTGAACTTCCGTCAGCAGGTATTCGATGCCATGGCTGAAGCGGGTCAGGACGTATCTGCCTACGACCGCGCTAACCTGATGAGCGTTGAGTACGACGAGACTGAACTGGCTGCCGCTGCAGACGAGAAGATCCGTACCTTCCAGGCTGACGCTGCCCGTGAAGCAGGTATCTTCCACCACCTGATCACGCTGCCGACTTACCACACTGCGGCCCTGTCTACTGACAACCTGGCCAAAGAGTACTTCGGTGAAGCTGGCATGCTGGGCTACGTTGCTGGCGTACAGCGTAAGGAAATCCGTCAGAGCATCGCATGTGTTAAGCACCAGAACATGGCTGGTTCTGACATGGGCGACGATCACAAAGAGTACTTCTCTGGTGACGCTGCACTGAAGGCTTCCGGTAAAGACAACACAATGAACCAGTTTTAATTTGGTTCAGTAACCCCTTGCCTATCAAGGGGTTACAAAACATAAACATTTCCGTGTGCCATTAGTGTGCCGAAATGTTGAAGAGCCGCATCATTCTTCCCCGAGATGGTGCGGTTTTTTTATGCCCACCCTCTGCCCCTCTGTTTAGTTGCAGAAAATCCCCTTTCAAGCACAGCTATTCGTGCTGCCTGAATACATGCAGCCACTATCACACCTCAATCCGGTTGCCTCCACTCGAGAAATTATCGACCCTATTCGCTACATAGAACCTCGGCAGCGCCGATAGACCTGACACTTGAGACCTTAAATGAAACGACGCAACTTCCTCGCGGGCCTGGGATTAATCGGCATGCCGCATCCTCTTGCCTTAGCTGAACTGAAAAATTCCCTGCCCCGCACCGATACTCTCCCGGCATTGTTTATCGGGCACGGGAGTCCGATGAACGCCATTGAGAGCAACCGATTCTCCTAGGGCTGGCAATCGCTTGGCAAAACGCTCCCGAAACTGGCCGTAATTCTGTGCATCTCCGCACACTGACTGACGTGGGGAAGCTTTGTCAGATTCATTAACGAGTGGGTGACAAAAGGCGCTAACAGTATGCGTTCGGTCATTCTGGAGCCCGCATAAAATATGCCCTGCTCCAGGCTTGCTAGCAGCATACCGGCAGGCCAGAACGCTCAGGCATGGATAGCACAGCCAAATGTCACCCTATGCTCATACACCGGGAATAGAGCCGGTGGCGCAGATTGAAGTAGTACGGCTATAGCGCATTTGCTAGGATCCACACTTGTTTTGGCGACCGCCAGGGTCGCCACGCTCGGTGACACCCGAGCTCTCAAGGCTTTTGATCTGCAGGCTGGCTAATGACCGTTCTTCTCATGACTCCCCCAATGACCCAGTTGAATACGCCCTACCCGGCAACCGCGTATTTAACGGGCTTTTTACGTTCTCGCGGGTATGAGGCGGTACAGCGAGATCCTGCCATTGAGCTGTTTATTGAGATGATGACAGCCCCTGCGCTGGAAATTATTCGTCAGCATGTTGAAGCCAACTACGAGCAGTTTGAGGATGATGAGCTGCCGCCAGTGATCTTCAACTTCCTGGCCGAGTTTGATCGTTACCATCAAACCGTTGAAGCAGCGATCCGCTTCTTGCAGGGCAAAGACCCCAGCCTGGCACTGCGCATCAATTCCCGTCGTTTCCTGCCGGAGGGGCCAGCATTTGACGCCATTGCACAGATGGAAGCCGTTTCCGGTGATGTATTGAAAGCCGCTTTTGGTAACCTGGGCGTACAGGACAAAGCCAAATACCTGGCCACCCTGTTCATCAACGACCTGTCAGCTGTCATCACCCAGGGAGTTGACCCCTATTTTGAGGTGAGCCGTTATGGTGAGCAACTGGCAGCAGCAAATCCAAGCTTCGACAACCTCTATGACACGCTGATGGATGAGCCGAGTTTCAGCTCGGAGATCCTGGAGCAACTGGTCGAACAGTACCTGGAAGAGACACAACCCTCGGTTGTTGCACTCACAGTCCCCTTCCCCGGCAACATGCTGGGGGCTTTGCGCATTGCCCAAACCTGCAAGGCCATTGATCCGGATCTCCCCGTGGTGATGGGCGGTGGCTTTATCAATACCGAGCTGCGCGCATTGAAAGACCCCCGCGTGTTCGAATTTGTCGACTTTATCTGTCTGGATGATGGCGAACGCCCCTTCATGACGTTGCTTGAATTCCTTGGCGGACAACGTGAAATCGACGATCTCGTGCGTACCTATTTCCTTGCCGAAGGAGAAGATGGCGAGCCCATCGTCCACTTCAATGAAAATAAAGCGCTGCATGACATTCCGCAGTCCGAGGTGGGTGCACCTGTTTATGACGGCCTGCCCTTGGACGAATATCTATCCCTGTGTGAAATGCTCAACCCCATGCACCGTATCTGGAGTGATGGCCGCTGGAACAAGCTGACCATCGCCCATGGCTGTTACTGGCGCAAATGCAGTTTTTGTGACGTCAGTCTGGACTACATTGACCGTTACGATGCTGCCAGTGCCGATGTACTGGTAGATCGCATCGAAGAACTCATCGAAGAGACCGGACAATCAGGCTTCCATTTCGTTGATGAAGCCCTGCCGCCCAAGCTAACGTTTGCCTTGGCGCAACGGTTGATTGAACGCAATGTCGTAATCAGCTGGTGGGGCAACATCCGTTTTGAAAAAACCTTTACCCCCGAGCGTTGCCAGCTGTTGGCTGACTCGGGTTGTATCGCGGTCAGCGGCGGTTTGGAAGTTGCTTCGGATCGTCTGCTGAAACTGATGAAAAAAGGCGTTAGCGTTGAACAGGTCGCCCGCGTGACCAAGGCTTTCAGCGATGCAGGTATCCTGGTACATGCCTATTTGATGTATGGCTTCCCCACCCAAACTGAACAGGAAACCGTCGATTCTTTGGAGATGGTACGGCAAATGATGCAGCAGGGTTGCTTCCAATCCGCGTACTGGCACCGCTTCGTCGCCACGGTACATAGCCCGATCGGCATGTATCCTGAACAGTACGGCATTACCCTGGTCGAACCTGACGAGATCCTGTTTGCTGAAAACGATGTCGAATTTATCGACCCGACCGGTACTGATCATGAAATGCTGGGTGAAGGGTTACGTAAAGCAATTTACAACTTCATGCATGGTATCGGCTTCGATCAGCCGATGAGCTTCTGGTTCGAGCAGACAGTACCAAGCACACAAGTTCGTCCCGACCTCATCACCAACGCGGTCAATAATCTGATTTTAAGCAGTGAGCATTGATCTAAGCTATTGCTGCATTAAAGAATATGGATGCGCCTGACGTAAACAAGCTTCAGGCCGGTTAACCCATTGGTCTTGTGAACAGACATCAGTTTTCTACGTGTGTTAATGCTTACAAATTGAGATATAGTACGCTTGGCTATCAGGATGTAGCCCGACTCAGGTTTCAATCATTGTGAGTCACGATCAACAAGGAATGTTTCATGAACAAGCCCTCTATACGTGCGGGCGAAACCCACACGCGCCCTGCTGCCGCCGTTAAAACGGTTGTCGTCGCTGAGCCGTTCTCCAGCGATTCCTCTTCATTATTATTTAATAAGCGACCGCTTGCTCGTATCCAAAAACCGGCTGCTCACGGAGAAATAATCTTCAAGGACTCTGAGTCTGCTCGAAATCAGAATTCATCTCCAGCTAACTCCAGTAAACGAGCCACTAGCTACTCTAGTCACCTCAACCAATCTGGAGACTGGATTACCAGATCAAAGTCATGCACGCTCCAGCGCGTCGATAACCATAAAACACGAAAATGAAAAGCGTTATGATGCGTAATATTATTATATGGGTGATGATATTAGTTTCATTTACAATGTTTTTTAATTTTATTTCGAATTACAAAAAAAATAAATATGAGATATGGAGCTATTCTTTACCAAAGCTTTCGACAAGCCCAATCATAATATTTGATGACACCCTTTATTTTACAGATAAAAAAAACAAGATATATTCACTTTCAAAAAACGGCCATCTTAATTGGAAAATAGATTTAAAATGCCCACTACAAAAAAAATTAATTGTAGATAAAGATCATGTATTAACACGAACAAATGCTTCATATATAACATTTTACCCTCACAGCACAAAGGATTGTAAAAATCCTGAGAAACTACACATAATAAATCGAAAAAATGGCCTGCTAGATAGAATCAAAAAAACAAAAGTACTTTCGTATCAGAAAATCGCAGACGAAATTTATTATTCAACAACAACTGAACTTTTTAAATTTAACATAGAACAAAAAAAACAAATACAAATTTTTGATTTCAACTTGAATGATGTAAGACTAGGTGGCTTTGATTCTGATTTCCATATTAATGGACTTTATCTTTATATGAAAAATCAATATCAAGATGTATTCGCCATAGATACTAAAAGTAATAAGGTTGCATGGCGTTTCAATTCTGAATGGAAAATTGGTGAAGAAGATTTAATTGATCGAAATCAAAGATCACAATCACTAATTTATGATGACAACGTCATTTATACTGTCAATAAAGTCCAACACTCATCGGCAGCTGACGTTTATGCCTTTGATGCTAATACTGGTCGTATTTTAGGCCGCCATCATATTGAAGCAGGCGCAAGCCCAGGGCGTTTATCTTCATCGAATCGAAATATTTATGTTTCATCCAATGATGGGCGCGTACATGCAATGTCTAAACGAAACCTCTACCCTGTTTGGGATGTACCTGTGCGAGGTAGAGTTTTAGGAGCTTTAGTGCCTTATGAAGGTAGGGTATATGCTGGAACACAGGCTGGAGGAATCATTGGTCTTGATGAAAAAACGGGTAAGAGGCTTTATTACTACCCTACCAGGCATCCGATCCCGGGAACTCCGGCCATTGAGGATGGAATCATTTACTTTGCTACAAATGGCGGATCAATTCATGCGGTGCGCCTACCAGAAGAGCATACCTCAGATTCTACCGGCGGTGAAAATTAGATGATCATCTTACAGGTTCATAAACATAACTTTACGTTAAAACAATATGCATATTTCAAGAAGAATTAAAATAAACATAAAGAAAAATAAGAAATATTCAATCAGGTTACTATCTTTACTATTAATTATAACCTCAAGCGTTTCATATGGGGCAACGTTTTATAGAGGGAGCTATTCGCAGTCAAGCCACTACAAAAACATAGAAAGTGAGTATCGAGGAGATATAAAATGGGATGTAGAACTATCAAAGCATGCTATTTTGATTTCTCCAATAGTCGATAACCATAACGTATATGTAACAAGTAATGATAATAAATTATTTTCTATAGATAAATCAAATGGCGATCTTCATTGGTCGCGTCACCTTGAGTACCCCATAACATCTCAGCTTTTCATATTCGGAGAAACATTAATAGCTGGAAATAATAATGGTGAGATTTTATTATTTAACATCAATAATGGCAAGAAGGAAAAAACGATACAAAAAGAAGGATCAATATTTGGCCCATTTATAAATAGTGGAGATTATCTTATAGCAGGTAATAACGAAGGCATTATTTATTCTATAAACATTAAAACCCTAAAAGAAAAAAGCCAAATACAACTAAATAGACAGATAGGGCCACCTCTATTTTTTAAATCAAAGCTTATCATTCCAAGTTCCTCAATCTGCTGCGGGGCGATCATTAATATTTATGATTTTATCGATGGGACCTTTGGAGAACCAGTACAATTTCAAACCGACTTGAATTATTTATCACTACCAATTTTAGTCGATGGGAAAATGTATGCCTCTGGTTTAGGAAATAGAGGCTCTTTAACAAAACTGACTGTTTTTGATTTGGAACAAGAAAATTATCAAGAATTATTTGAAATAGAAACAACCTCACATTTGGCATCCGATGGTGAAGCAATAATATTCACAGATAAAAAATCCATTTATGCCATGGACAATAATCATGATCTACTTTGGGGTTATGATTTAGGAGAATTTATTACCCGATATGCTAGCCTTTCACACAACAGTGCTTATATACCTACACAAAAAAGCATACATGGCTTTTCCATAAAGAATGGCGATTTGAAATGGACCCACGAGAGCCCATACGTTATTTCAACTGCCTTAATTTTGGATAAAAAATCCTTATATTATGGAACAAAAGAAGGACGATTAGTTGCATTAGAATAAATTTCACCCTTGAAATTTTATTTAAAATAACTTAGATATTTAATCTTAATAGCCATGAAAATTTCATACTTCAGTATTTTATTAATATTTTTAACCAGTACTAACACCTTCGCCAAATGCGTTTGTGAACGATATAATGACCCGAACACCCCCGTCAATGTGGCAATCATAGATTTAATCAGAGGAAATAATACAACTGCCATAAACCTTTTGACAGAATCAAAAAAACCAAATATTTCTAATGCCTGCGGCGCCGGAATCTTACTTATTTCTTCTATCAATAACAATGAAGAAGTCACTAGTTTATTTCTACAAGCAGGAGCTGACCCAAACATGGCCAACCTAAAAGGCCTCACTCCTGTCCACAATGCTGCAAAATGGTCTAGCAATGAAACCTTATCAATTTTATTAAAGGCAGGAGGTAATCCGAATCCGAGCTTACACGGCTGCTTAAAAGAAAAAATTTATAACACGCCTTTACTGATTGCAGCTGCAAATAAAAACATCAATGGTATTAAACTTCTTCTAAAATATAATGCAGACTTTAATCACGAAAATAAGAATGGCTATAATGTTTTTGAAGTTCTTCTAATTGGAGAAATCCCTCTCAATTCAATCATTGAAGCAATAGATGAAATTCCGAGTGAAGAGAGAAAGAAAAATGCTTTATCGCTGCTGCTTTTTAACACTGCTACAACCATGAAAAATGACTACCTAATAAAACTGCTTTCTTTAGGAGTAGACCCAAACTTCATTTATAAAGATGATGTGAAATTTAATACTCCATTATTGGTTGCAGCCATATCTAATAATATTGAAGCGGCTAAAGCTTTAATTTCGCATGGTGCAGATATAAATTATAAAAATTCAAAAGGCTATTCCCTTGAAATAATAGTAAGTGAGGGTCATTCACAAGAGCTCTCTCACATATTTAAATAGTAGACTGGAAAATACTTTTATTAAAAATAACTTAAAAATTTGATCTTAATAGCCATGAAAATTTCATACTTTAGTATTTTATTAATATTTTTAACCAGTACTAACACCTTCGCCAACTGCGTTTGTGAACGATATAATGACCATAAAACCCCCGTCAATATAGCAATCATAGATTTAATCAAAGGAGATAATGCAACTGCAATCAAACTTCTGAATGAAACAAACAACCCAAATATTTCTAATGCCTGCGGCGCCGGAATTTTACTTATTTCATCTATTTATAACGATGAAGAAGTCACTCGTATATTTCTAAAAGCAGGAGCTGACCCAAACATGGCCAGTTTAAAAGGTTTGACTCCCATAGAAAATGCCGCGCAATGGTCCAGTAACGAAGTTCTATCAATGCTAATCGATGCAGGTGCTAACCCTAACCCCAAAATACTCGATTGTTCCAAAAACTCATCCTATAACACACCTCTTTTTCTTGCAGCTATAAACAATAATATTGAAGGTGTGTAAATTCTTCTAAATAGCGGCGCTGACTATAACCACAAAAACATTAATGGCATAACCTTTTTCGATATTATAATCTCCAAGCATAATAACGAAACAATAAACGATATAATAGAATCAATTCCTGAAAGCCAAATACAACTAAGAGAAAATATAGCAAATGGAATAATTTTCTATAGCGCTGCAACTATTGGCAAAGAGGATAAGCTAGAATTTTTACTATCAAAATCATTTAGTCCCAACTTCAATATAGATGAAAATGGCCCATACAATACTCCTCTTTTAATAGCAGCAGTTGCTAAAAACACCAAGGCAATAAAAATATTAATTGAATATGGTGCTGATATAAATTATGTAAACAAAAGTGGGTATAGTCTAAAAAGAGTAATAAGGGAACGCAATATCAAGAGTCTTAGTAATATTTTTCAGTAAAAAATCTCACAAATTCATGAAGAGAATCTGAGAAATGATTTTTTATGACCATAACAATATGCCCTCTATTTTTACTAAGATATACTGCCCAACCCATATTATTCGATCAAGGTTCAGGGAAGCACCTGATGTGAACCAACCATCAGGTGTTCTACGTAAAGACTTTCAATATCACTTGGATTCATCCACCCTAAGCTGATGGATGAAACAATTCGACTTCCCAGAGGCTCCCGCGTGAAACAGCTACAAGGCATCATTTTCGATCTGGATGGCACTCTCGTGTCATCGTCTCTTGATTTTCCCGCTATCAAGCGGGAAATTGGCTGCCCTGCCGATGCGGATGTGCTGACTTACCTGAAGACCCAGCCTGAAGACGTACAGAAAGCCGCGATGGACGTGATTCATCGGCATGAGCGGCTTGATGCAGAAAGTTGTGAGTGGATTCCCGGTGCTCGGGCATTTGTTGAGGCTTGCCATCACCAGGGCATTCCCATGGCCATTGTGACGCGTAATTCTCTGAAATCGTCTCAGGCCAAAATCGAGCGCAATTCCATCCCGATTGAACGGGTTATTACGCGGGAAAACTCCAAGCCCAAGCCGGACCCGTCCGCCCTCCTCCAGGTTGCAGAGGAATTTGGTCTACCACCCGAGTCGATGCTCATGGTCGGGGATTACCGTTATGACTTGGAAGCAGGCCGCAACGCGAACATGAAGTCCTGCCTGGTGAATTTCACCACCCTGCCCGATTATTCCCACCTGGCGGATTACACCTTTGAACATTTCGGCATGCTGCACCGAGCCATGTTTGGTAACTGAAGAATGTTTAAACGCCAGAGGTGCCCTGCCTCCAGGGCACTCGTATAAACCACAAGGATGGATTCAACAACATCGGCTTACAGCTGCAAAACCTTATCAAAGAAATTAACCAGTGCGCTGTTCAGCTGCTCATGAAAATCACCGCGATCGAAGCCTTCAGCATCGACACACACCATATTCCAGATACGCGGGTTGTGCTCTTTAAGCTTGGGGTTACATTCGGCCATGAAGGCAAAATGACCGGCTTTTTCGACGACGTGTGTTTCTACGATGTTGGGCAAGTGAGCCGCCAGATTGGCACCGTTGCTGGCGTGGGGCACGCGGACATCCACTGCACCCGACCAGAGCTGAACAGGCATATTCACTGCCGCCAAGGCTGATTCGTCAAACATATAGCTCAAGCCCGGTGCCGCAATGCTAATCGCCTTGATGCGACCATCCCCCGCCACGGCCTGTACCTCTTTGCCCAGAGCGTCAGGGTCGATCCCCTCCAACATGCCGATTTCACAGGTAAACTCCTGCGGATTGTTCTCGCAATGCTGCAGTGCCCGCTGGAAGTCAGGCACTGCACCTGCCGCTACCAGCGCGGTATAACCGCCTGCCGAGAAGCCGTAAACACCAATCCTGTCGGCTGCGATATGCTCTGACGCAGGCCAGTCTTGCAGCATGAAATCGATAACCTTTGAAATATCGGCTGGACGGGACACCAGCCACTCTGCCGTGCTGGCTGATTCATCCTCGCTGTTATTGCCCGGATGTTCGGGGGCCGCAACGATATATCCGGCCTCCGCCAGTTCAAGCGCAGCATCGGCATGTCCACCCATCCAGCCCCCATAACCATGTGACAGGATAACCAGCGGCAGATAATCACCAGAGACCTTGGCATTCAGCGCCAGAGTTTGGCGGAAGGGTGAGTTAATGGCCTTGGGTACAGGCGCATCAGAGGGATACCAGATACCCATCTGGATTGGGGTGGGAGCGTTGATGGATACACGTTCAAATCCAACCGCCAGCGTCTGCAGCGGCCAGACGATAATCGCGAGTAACAGTGATAAGTGGAGTTTCATGGCTTGTCCCTAACAGGGTGTTGAAAAGCGTTATCGAGGTAGCCGAGGCAAGGCAAAAACAGGCGAAAAAGCGCAGTTTAGTGGACTAAATGAGCATTTTGAGCCTGTTTTTAACGACGCACCGGCAACGCAGATAGATTTTCAGCAGCCTGCTAAGTCTCCAGTGACTTTAACGGCCCCTGACCGAAAAACCGCCGACTTTATCACAGCTTGCCTGCCAGCAAGTTACCTGTCGCAGATTAGGCTTCTGAAGCTGAAAAGCTTTTGTCTATTCTGTAACCAAGGGTTCACGGAGTGGTTTTAGTGTATTCATCACCATACAGTGATGAGGGTAAGCAGCAGTGAAGCTTGAACGGAAAGACAAAGCGTTTGTGGCCTGGTGGATTGATCACCAGTTTACAACCAAATCACATTTTCCGGATGCCGGTTGTAAACCGGGCACTAACCTCAAACGCCCAACCAAAAAGCACCTCAAGGCCTACAAGGCCTGGCGGCGGTTACCGCTCAAAGCAAGCAAAATGCAGGCATGGATGGATGAGTGGCTCAATGAGCACGACAAACAGGCCCTGATGCATTCCATGAAGCGCCAGCATAAAGATCATCCGCCCTGGAGTTGAGCCTTACTCGATCGGCAAATCTGCATCAGCCACTCCGACCAGGAACCATCATAGAGGCTCAGGTTGTCGTAGCCGGCAATGGCAGCCGCCAACAGAATGATACATGCCGTGATGCCTGAGCCACAGCTGAAAACGGTCTGCCGGTTCCTCTCTATTGGCAACTGACTGAACAGTTCTGCCAGCTCATGCTCGGGTTTGAACTCGATATCATTGAGCATGTCAGTGAAGGGCAAGCTGACAGACCCCGGTATATGGCCAGAGCGAAGCCCGGGCCGCGGCTCCTCTACCTGGCCAAGAAATCGCGCCTGCGAACGCGCATCCAGGATGTTCAACGTCCCCTTGCCCAGTTGTTGAAGCAGATAAACGGCGTTGCGAACGCACTCTGGCTCGAAGTGTACCTGCGGCATCTGATTCAGACTCACCGGTGTTTCCAGCTTGTCTGTTACCACGCGCCCTTCGGCCATCCATTTTGGCAGCCCGCCATCCAATACATATACCTGATCAAATCCGAAAGCCTTGAAAATCCACCAGGCGCGAGGTGAGGCGTAAATACCCTGGTTGTCGTAAATCACGACGGTAGTCTCTGCGGTAATCCCCTGCCTCTGTGCTTCCCGTGCAAACTGCTCGGAGGTTGGAAAAGCATGCACCTGGTCCGAGTTGAGATCACAGAGTTCCTGCTCCAGATTGATGAACTGGCTGCCGGGGATATACATCGGTGTGTCATAGGTGATGGGCTCTTTGCCAATCACCTTGCTCATGCTGGCATCCAGTATTACCAGCCCTTCCCGGTCAAGATTATCCTGCAGCCACTGAGTGCTAACGATGGGCGATGTCATAGGCGCAAATCCTTACAAGTCAGTGTGAGTCCCTGAAGCTCAGCCTAGCGAAAACATCGCCCCTTGTCTCCGAGATAACACGGCCTTCAGGATGACCCAGTATGTGACTGTTTAACAGTTTTACGAGCCTTGAACGCATTGACCGCCGCCGCAAACTCTTCCCCCTGCAGCGCCGTCACCAGTTGGTCCAGCTCCCGACTCATCGCGCCATCAATTGCTGTCTGCTCTGATTGTCGCATCAGTTTCTTCGCCGCCTGCATCGCCTTCGGCGGCGCGGAAGCCAGCCGTTCTGCATAGGCCAGGGCAGACGCCAGCGCCTCACCATCTGCGACGACTCGATTGATCAACCCGGCGCTTGCCGCTGCCTTTGCCTCCAAACGTTCGCCCAGCAACAGCAACTCCGAGGCTTTCTGCCGCCCTGCCAGCTGTGGCAGGATCCAGGTTGATGCAAACTCAGGACAGATGCCCAAATAGACAAACGGCATTTGTAACCAGCTGCTTTCACCCGCAACCACCAGGTCGCAATGCATCAGCAGCGTGCAGCCAATGCCCACGCCGTGCCCTTCCACCGCTGCTACAACAGGTTTCTGTAACCGGTTGAATTGCTGCATAAACCGATACACCGGATGTTCGCTATCACGAATAGGATTTTCCAGGAAATCGTCCAGGTCGTTGCCGCTGCAAAACACCTTGGATGATCCCGTGAATACCAGTGCACGCACGCTTTCATCTTCATCTGCCGCTTTCAGTTCAGCGATCAACGCTTCGTAAATCTGGCTTGTCAGTGCATTTTTGCGTGCAGGGTTATCCAGTCTCAATAACCTGACTGCCCCCTGTGTTTCAACCGATACACCCGTGCTGCTCATTTTGCATGTTCCCCTTCACAGTACCGGGGCCCAGCGGCCCCGACCTTGTTCAATTTCAGGCTGATGTACTGAACTGCTGGCGCAGGTTACGCTTCAGCAGTTTGCCCGATGAGTTTTTCGGAAGTTGCTGCACAAAGTGCACCTGTTTGGGTACTTTGAACGGCGCCAGGTTAGCCCGAGCATGGCTGATCAGCGCTTCGGCATCCGGGTCCGCATCCTGCTTCAACACTACAACCGCCGCGATCGCCTCGATCCATTTGTCATCGGGCACGCCGATGACCGCGACCTCATCAATACCCGGGTAGGTGTAGAGCGCTTCTTCAACATCCCGACTGGCCACCAGCACACCACCGGTATTTACGATGTCCTTGATGCGATCCACAATCCAGATATAGCCCTGCTCATCGCGATAGCCCAGATCACCCGAATGGAACCAGCCGCCATTGAAAGACTCAGCGGTTTCGGTCGGTTTGTCCCAGTAGCCGACCATCAACTGCGGCGAACGATGTACCAGCTCCCCCTGCTCGCCCGGTGCACATTCCTGACCCGTCGCCGGGTCGACAATCCGTGTTTCCACGTTAATGACGGGACGACCGCAAGACGCCGGGCGATCCTGATGTTCAGCCGGTGACAGCACCGTTGCCAGCGGCGCGATTTCACTCTGCCCGTAGCAGTTATACAGCCCCGAATCCGGCAGGCGTTCGCCCAGTTCTTTGACTATGGGTTCCGGCATGATCGACGCACCGTAGTAGAGCTTGGTCAGGTGCTGAAGCTCTGCCTCGACAAAATCATCATGATGCAGCAGCGCAATCCAGACTGTGGGCGGCGCAAAGAAGCTGTTCAGGTGCTTGGCCTTGAGCAGTTGCAAAATGGCATCCGGCGTCGGCGTATCCAGCAGATAGCTGTAGGCCCCCACCAACAGGCTTGGCATGGTAAATACATGCATCTGCGCAGAATGGTACAGCGGCAGCGCCGCCAGGCTGCGGTCTTCGGGTTTGATATCCAGGTGATACAGGCAGCTGAAGTACTCCGCCATCAGCGAACGATGGGTGTGCATGGCGCCTTTCGGGTCGGATGTAGTCCCGGAGGTATACAGAATCTGCACCACATCCTGCTCGGACAGTTCGACCTCTGGCGCCTGATCACTGCCACCACCGTTGGCCAGCTGCAGGATATCATCGCGCCCTTCGGCATTATCCGAATGCAGGCTGCCCTGGATAAACAGATCCAGCTGATCACCGACCTCCTCGACGAAGGCCTTCAGACTGTCATCCGCGAACAGCGCACGCGCCCCGGATTGCGTCAGGACGTAGACCAGTTCACGCTCGGTCAGTGAAAAGTTAACCGGCACGTGAATCAGGCCGGAACGGGTGCAAGCCAACCACAGAATCAGATAGGCATCGGAGTTCTTGCCATAGGCCGCGACGCGATCCCCCTTCTGCAGCCCCGAAGCCAGCAGGTGGTTGGCGACACGGTTCACTGCCGCATCCAGTGCCTGGTAGCACCAGCTCCGACCCTGGTATTCTAGCGCCAGCTTGTCCGGGTACTGCATGGCGGTACGATGAAAGGCATCGCCGATGGTATTGCGCGTCGTTTGTTCAACCACTGTGCGGGTTTGAGTGTCCAGATTCATACTACACCTCGGTTTTTATTGTTTTGTGTTGCCTAGCTCAGTTGTTCAACACCTTGCCGGTCGCCAGCAGATGCTCCATTCGCTGTCGTGATGCGGGGTTTTGCAGCAATAGCAGATTGCACTCGCGCTCCAGGTCACCGAAGGTGTCATACCATCCGGGTGTAACGGCTGCATTCAGTAGCTGCAGAAGTTGCTCTTCCAGCTCATATTGATAGCTGTTTTCTTCGCCATTCAACTGCGGTGAGCCCGCGCTCAGCGCAGGCAGGCTGTTAAAGCGGGTGCGGTCATCGACGCTGCGTAAGCGACGGGCCAGGGTAACCGCATCCGAAAGCACGCGGTCCCGGTTCATGCTGATGCCATCAGTTTCGCGCAGAAAACCCCGTTCGCGGGCTTCAATGGCTGAACCTGTTATCTGGGCATTGGCGATTAAAGCGAAGGTTTTCTCGACAGCAACGTCACTGCCAAAACGCTCCTGAGTGCGTGCCAGCAGTTCCTTGCAGCCACACCAGCCCGGCACGATACCCACGCTGGACTCAACCAGCCCCAGTGACGACTCGGCATGAATCTGCACACCATGGCAATGGAACATCAGTTCCACACCGCCGCCCAATGCCTTGCCAGCCACGGCAGCAACTACCGGAATATCGGCGTTACGAATGGCGGCAAACAGCTGTTGTCCACGGCGCATGTAGGTATCCAGCCCAG
The DNA here is from genome assembly GCF_900155945.1 of Marinobacterium stanieri. Taxonomy (GTDB): domain Bacteria; phylum Pseudomonadota; class Gammaproteobacteria; order Pseudomonadales; family Balneatricaceae; genus Marinobacterium; species Marinobacterium stanieri. The sequence goes on along the minus strand of NZ_FTMN01000003.1, from coordinate 103,791 downwards.
TCTCTTGCTCTGAAAGCTGCAGGAACTCCTTCAGATCGGCACCGGCAGCAAAAATACCGCTGTCGCTGTAGAAAATGAGCGCTTTATTCCTTGAGATCGCAGCGGCCAGGGCTGTCTCAATCTCATCCAGCAGCTGGTTACTCAGAGCGTTTACGCGGCTGGTAAATGCGAGGCACCAGGTGTCTTCATCCAGCTCATGCAGTACGCTTTGTGCAAAGGTGCGTACCGGCGCTTGCTGGCAGACCTTGTGCCACTCAATGATGCCTGCTGCCGGCTGATGGGGTTGGTAGACTCCCTGTTCATCGAGCTGCTGACCTTCCTGATAGCAGTGACGCCCTGCAGCCTGTTGCATGAACGGACTCAGCCCGGCCTCGCTGACATGCATCTGCTTCTCAAGCGCTGGCATGCCAATGCGATCCATCAACTCAAAGGGGCCATAGCGCCAGTTGTAGCCCAAACGCATGGCCGCATCGACTGCGCTGATTTCAGCCGCCACATCAGGTACCAGCCGTGAAGCGTAGTCCAACACTTTTATCAGCACCTGCCGTGCATAGCGGCCGCCCTTGTCATCCACCTGCATAAGCTCACCCAGCTGCCCCGGTTTCAGTTGGGCCGATGCCAGTTGGGAGGCCTGAGGGGCCCGGTAACTGAGCCTGTCCAGGTCCAGCACCTCTCTTATCTTGTGACCCTCGTCATCCAGACGCTGACGGTAGAACCCCTGCAGTACCCGTCCCTTGCGACCAAACCAGCTGTTTTTGACCATGCCGTTAATGACCGACACCGGTGATGCGTACGCCTGGAAGGAGTCTGTTTCTGGCAGAAGCCGGCTAAGACTGGCGGTCACTTCAGGCATCAGGTCAATGCCGACCAGATCCCAAAGCCCGAAAATACCCGTTTTGGGAAAACCACACACCTGCATCACGGCATCGGCATCTTCCACACTCAAATCCAGCGTGATCGCCTCCTGAAGCGCGACCTGCATCCAGTAAACACCCAACCGGTTGGCAATAAACCCGGGGCGGTCATTGCAGCGAATCACGGTCTTGCCCATGCAATGGTCAATAAAGGCATCTACGCGCTCAGCGACTTCAGGGCGTGTTTCATCCGAACTGACCAGTTCCAGCAAGCGCATATGGCGTGGCGGATTGAAGAAGTGCGTTACCACAAAGTGTTCACGCAGGGTCGCAGGCATGCCCTCCATGAGGGTTTCCAGCGGGATGGTCGACGTGTTCGAGGACACCACTGCATCCGCTGCACGTACCTGTTCGATGCGGCGGTAGAGGTCCTGCTTGATATCCAGACGTTCCACTACCACTTCGATGATCCAGTCCGCCTCGGCCAGCATATCCAGATCATCATCAATGTTGCCGACCTGAATGCGTTCAGCCACGGACACATCCATCAAGGCGCCTCTGGAGCCCGCTTTCAGCATGCGCTCGCGGGCACCCGCAGCAATGGCATTGCGTGCTTCGGCTGTATCACCCGGCGAGGTATCCGCGGCCGGTATATCCAGCAGGATTACGCGTGCACCACCATTCGCCGCTTGGGCGGCAATCCCGGCACCCATAACACCTGCGCCGATCACCGCGACTGTTTGAATCGGTTTGATTCCCTGAGCACTGCTCATGCTGCACCTCCCAGACGCTCCAGAATCAGGGCAATACCCTGGCCACCACCGATACACATGGTCACCAGTGCACGGCGTTTATTCTGGCGTTCCAGTTCATACAGTGCCTTAAGCGTAATCAGGCTACCGGTGGCACCCACCGGGTGCCCCAGCGCCACGGCACCGCCGTTCACGTTCACAATGGCAGGATCAAATTCCAGTGTCTGGGACACAGCCATGGCCTGTGAGGCAAAGGCTTCGTTGGATTCGATAATATCGATATCGGACATACGCAGGCCGCTCGCCTGCAGCGCCTTTTTCACCGCCGGAATCGGCCCCAGGCCCATCAAGTGGGGTTCGACGCCTGCGAACCCGTATCCCAGAATACGTGCTGTCGGCATGAGTCCACGCGCCTGCGCAACCTGCATGGAGGTCATCACCATGGCAGCCGCACCATCGTTAATGCCCGAGGCATTACCGGCTGTTACCAGGCCATCTTTCTTGAACGCAGGTCGCAGTTTCTGCAGGCTTTCCAGGTTAACATCACCGCGCACATGCTCATCTTCTGCAAACATGAGGGTTTCCTTGCCCTTGCGCACAGGTACCGGCACGATCTGCGATTTGAAATGCCCTGCTGCAATAGCGGCGGCGGCCTTGTGGTGACTGTCACAGGCGTACTGATCAATTTCATCACGGGTGTAGCCATATTGCTCGGCGATATTCTCTGCCGTTACACCCATATGCCCACTGTCGAATGGATCACTGAGGATTCCCAGTGTCATATCCAGTGCCTTGGCATCACCCATTCGCTGACCGTTTCGCATGCTCGGCAGCAGGTAGGCGCCACGGCTCATGCTCTCGGCACCACCCGCCAGTGCAATCGTGCTGGCACCAGACTGGATCAGTTGAGCGGTTGAGATCAGTGACTGTACCGAAGAGCCACACAGGCGGTTTACATTCAGTGCTGCCGAGCTATCCGGCAGACCCGCATTCAGCGCTATATGACGTGACAGATAGACATCCTGTGGACTGGTGGTAATGATGTGACCAAACACCGAGTGATCAATCTCACCGGCTTCTACGCCTGCACGTTCTATCGCAGCTTTTGCGGCAAAGGTACCCAGCTCGGCCGGCGTGTAGGCAGACAGGCTGCCGCCAAAGTCACCAATCGCAGTGCGAGCACCCGCAACAATCACGACATCCTGCAGTTTGACTGTATCGCTCATCATGTTTTTCCCTTTTATTGTTATCGGTTCAACCTGCTCGACCCAGCATGTCGCGGGCGATCACCTCTTTCATGATTTCCGAGGTACCGGCATAGATGGTTTGGATACGTGCATCCACATAGAAACGTGAAATCGGATACTCCAGGGTGTAACCGTAGCCACCGAACAGCTGCAAACAACGGTCTATGGAGCGACACTGCATCTCACTCAGCATCAGCTTCAGCGTTGCCGCATCGGTCCCGTTCATCAGGCCCTGCTGGTAGCGCTGCAGACACTGATTGAAATAGGCGCGCCCCATCTCCAGCTCCGCACGCACCTGCGCCAGACTGAAGCGGGTGTTCTGAAAATCGGCAATACGCTGGCCAAAGGCGCGGCGTTCCTGCACATACTCAAGTGTTAGCTGCAGAGCACCCTCGATGGCACCCAATGCCTGAGCTCCAACACCCAAACGCTCGCGCGCCAGTTCCTGCATCAGATACACAAAGCCCTGACCCGCTTCACCCAGTAAAGCGTCATCCGGCAGGATCAGATCGTCAAAGAAGAGTTCCGCGGTATCGCTGGCGTGCTGGCCAATCTTGCGGATCGACTTGCCACGGGAAAAACCGGGCAGCGAGGTATCCGCCAGAAACAGAGACACACCACGGGCTCCGGCACTGGGGTCGGTCTTGGCACAGATAATCACCAGATCCGCCAACTGCCCATTGGTAATAAATACCTTGGCACCATTGAGTTTCCAGCCACCCTCGACTTTCTCGGCGCTGGTACGCATGGCGGCAAGATCACTGCCCGCTCCCGGCTCGGTCATGGCGATGGCACCCAAGACTTCACCACTGGCCATACGGGGCAGCCAATGCTGTTTCTGGGCCTCAGAGCCAAGGTGGAGAATGTAGGGCATGACGATGTTGGCGTGGATGTTGTAGCCACTGGCCAGACCACCAAAGCCCTGGCGCGACATTTCTTCACAGATCATCAGGCAGATTTCGACGCCAGCTTCAGAACCGCCCAAAGACTCCGGCAGGTCTACGCCCAGCAGCCCGGCCTCGCCCAATCGGTTCCAGAGTTCACGTGGCACCTGATGCGCCTCCTCCCAGGCCTCATAATCCGGAGCCACTTCCTGTTGCAGGATGCGACGCACCATCTCTTCAAACAGTGCCTTATCTTCATTGCCCGCCTCTGGGGCAACAACAGACGTTGCCTGTGTATTCATGCTCAGCCCTTTTGTTGTTTTTACTTTAGGGGCCACCGGCCGGTTGACCTTTTACATCATTAAAGAGCCTGAGCCTTATCCTTTGAATGACCCTTGGGGTCTTTTTAATTGATCGGATAGGCCAATGCCTGCACACTGCTCCTGACTATCCGTTTCAAAACAGGTGGAATGCCATGCTCCCGCCCGACACCCGGCGCTCATCCGACAAGGCTCATATTGCCAACCACTACATACGGGCCAGTATTGGCGGTGCTTTGCGACAGGGCACTGATGCCAAAAGGCTTATGGCAGAAGCGGATATTCCCGGTCATTGGCTTGATAGCCCCGACAAATTGATTACCGAGCGACAACTCAGTGAGCTGGTGAAGGCTGCCTGGCGGGCGACCAACGACGAGTTTATGGGGCTATCGCCACATATCTGTAAGCGCGGTGTGTTTTCACTGGCCGCCGAATTATCCCAAGGGGCCAATACACTCGGCGGGATGCTCAAGCAGAGTGCACGCATGTACTCTGCCCTGTCGGATGATCTGGATATTGGTCTGGAGCTTGAAGGTTCCAGCCAGACCCCTCTGGTGTTTTTCCGCTTGCACCTACGACACCAGGGCGAGGATGCTGATCATTTTCTGCAGGAATTCATCATGTTGATGTGGCAACGCTTTGCCAGTTGGCTGGTGGGTCAGCAGATCCCCATTGCCAGTACGGTCTTTGGTTACCCTGCACCGGCCCACGCACGCGAGTATCGCGCCATGTATCTGGGTGAGCTGATTTACGAACAGCCCTGTTCAGGCTTTTATCTGCACCCGCGCTATCTGCAGCTGCCGATTATTCGCAACGCGGTTGAGTTACAGGCGTTTCTGCGAGATTGCCCTGCGGTAGTACTGCACCGGCCCGTGCGCGATAACAGCCTGCAAACGCGTATTCGCGTATTGCTGCAACGCTATGATCTTGAACAGATGCCGGAGCTGGACGAGATAAGCCAGCTGCTTGCCATCGCCCCGCGCACCCTGCGCCGCAAGCTGATGCACGAAGGCACTTCTATTCGCCAGATCAAGGAAAACCTGCGTCATGACTTTGCCCTGAAACTGCTGGCCAGTGAGCATCTGAGTGTGCAGGAAGTCGCTGAACAGAGCGGATTTGCCGAAGCGGCAGCGTTTTGTCGGGCCTTCAAGCGCTGGACAGGACAATCACCTTCGCAGTGGCGTCAGGCACGCTGCTGAGTCTAGATTTTTAAAACCCTCTTGACCTTACCATCGTTGGAAGGTCTATCGTCTTAGTCATTCAACACCCAAAGGAGGTTAACAATGCACCATCTCAAGGTTACCGGTATGTCCTGCGGCCACTGCGTGTCTGCTATCGAAAAAGCCGTCAAGGCACTGGACTCTCAAGCCGAGGTGTCCGCTGATGTGGCTACGGGCGAAGTGACTGTCAAAAGCGAAACCGAGTTTGCAGCGATCAGTGATGCCATTCGAGAAGCCGGCTACGAGAACCAGGCAATCAACGCCTGAGGGCCACACCTGAGGCCCGCTTCTGCCAAGGCTGTCCCAAGCATCTGCGCCCGGGACAGCCTTTTGTATTCCTGACAAGCTTTTTCAGCTCCTGTCACGCCTTTCCCTGTTATTACGCGTCAGTCCTCCGGCTTATCCTTGTTGCTGCCGCACCCGGAACCGGCCGTTTCATCACCCTTTTCGCTTCCCCATCCTTCAGAGAGCTCGTTGATTATCGGACAGTCGGGTCGAGAATCCCCCTGACAGTTGCCTGCCAGGTGGGAAAGTGTCTCGCTCATTTCCATCAACTGTTGCGCCTTGCGCTCCAGTTCGGCCACATGCTCTAGAGCGATACGCTTGACGTCGGCACTGGCTCGGTCACGATCCTGCCAAAGCGCCAGCAGCTCGGACATCTGGTCAACCGAGAAGCCCAGGTCCCGTGCACGCCGGATAAAGCGCAGGCGGTGTACATCCTTGTCCGAATAATCCCGATAGCCGGCTGCGGTCCGGGATACCTCGGGAATCAGCTCAATCGATTCGTAATAGCGAATCATTTTCGCCGACACACCGGATGCTTCAGACGCCTTACCTATATTCATGTTGCCCCCTTGCGTATACGATCAATTTCCAGCCACTTTTAGCCTCAAGCCGCCTGAGTCGGCGCCTTGAAACGGCGTAGCCTGAGCGCATTGGTCAGCACAAAGACTGACGACAGCGCCATCGCCGCAGCAGCAAAAATGGGTGACAACAGCAGGCCAAAGGCCGGATAGAGCGCCCCTGCCGCCAGCGGAATTAACGCCGTGTTATAGGCAAAGGCCCAGAACAGGTTCTGCTTGATATTGCGGATGGTTTCCTGTGACAGCGCAATGGCGCTGGGGATACCGCCCAGACTGCCGGACATGAGCACTACATCTGCTGCCTCGATGGCCACATCAGTCCCCGTGCCTATGGCCATACCGACATCCGCCGCTGCCAGTGCCGGCGCATCGTTGATGCCATCACCGACAAAAGCCAGCTTGCCATGTTGGGATTTGAGCGTATTCACCGCATCCACCTTGCCTTCCGGAAGCACTTCAGACACAACGTCATCAATGCCCAGCTGCTTGGCAATGGCTTCTGCAGTACGGCGGTTGTCGCCGGTAATCATCGCCACCTTCAGTCCCAGATCATGCAGTGCCTTGATCGCCTCAGGTGTAGATTCCTTGATCGGGTCAGCGACTGCCACAATCGCCGCCAGCTTGCCGTCAATCGCGGCATAAAGCGGTGATTTACCCTCATCGCCCAGACGCTCCGCCACGTCGGCAAAGGTCGCCACATCCAGGCCCAGCTTTTTCATGTAGCGGTCGGCACCGATATCCACTGACACGCCCTCGGCCTGCGCCTTGACACCAAAACCGGTCACGGATTCAAAGCTCTCGACCTTAGGCAGAGATAGCCCCTCATTCTCAGCCGCCTCGGTAATCGCACGACCGATGGGGTGCTCCGAGCGGGATTCCACGGCAGCAATCTTCGCCAAGACATCGCTGCGCTCAAAGCCCTCGGCCACTTCCAGGTCAGTCAGTGCTGGCTTGCCTTCAGTCAGCGTACCCGTCTTGTCGAGCGCGACGACTTTGGCGTCTTTCAGCAGCTGGAGCGCTTCACCCTTGCGGAACAGCACGCCCATTTCAGCACCACGTCCGGTACCCACCATGATCGAGGTCGGTGTGGCCAGCCCCATGGCGCAAGGACAGGCGATAATCAGCACCGCCACCGCATTCACCAGTGCCAGACTCAGGGCCGGTTCCGGCCCCGCGAAAAACCACACCAGAAAGGTGAGCAGCGCCGCCGTCATCACTGCCGGTACAAACCACATGGTGACCTTGTCCACCAGCCCCTGGATGGGCAACTTCGAGCCCTGAGCCTCTTCGACCATGCGAATGATCTGGGCCAGCACGGTTGTGCCCCCCACAGCCGTCGCCTTGAAAGTCAGCGCGCCTTTCTGGTTGACGGTACCGCCTACAACTTCGCTACCCGTCGCTTTTGCCACGGGCACGGGCTCGCCGGTGATCATTGACTCGTCGACATAGCTATCGCCGTCAGTCACCTCACCGTCCACCGGGATGCGCTCACCGGGACGCACTTCAACCAGATCGCCAGGCTGCACTTCGCCGATCCCTATTTCCACGGCTTTGCCATCACGGATAACGCGAGCTGTTTTAGCCTGCAGCCCCACCAGGCGCTTGATCGCCTGAGAGGTGCGGCCCTTTGCCCGCGCCTCGAAGAAACGGCCCAGCAATATCAGGGTGACGATCACAGCGGCCGCTTCGAAGTAGACGTTGGCGGTCCCCTCCGGCAGCAGCCCGGCAAAAAAGGTCGCAATGACCGAATACCCCCAGGCAGCGGAGGTGCCCAGCACCACGAGCGAGTTCATATCCGGTGCGCCCCTCAACAATGCCGGTATGCCCTTGCTGAAGAAGCGTCGCCCAGGCCCGAACAGCACCAGTGTTGCCAGTACAAATTGAATGTACCAGCTCAACTGCATGCCAATCGTATCGGCAATCAGGCCGTGCATGCCGGGAATCACGTGGGATCCCATTTCGATGACAAAGACCGGCAGAGACAGCACTGCCGCAATCGTCAGATCACGCTTAAGCCCGGCCAATTCGGCATCTTTCTTGTCGTCGCCTTCTTCAGCCTCGGCACCGGTTCGATCCACTTCACTGGCGCTGTAGCCGGCATCGGCCACGGCCGCGATCAGAGTTTCTGCAGGCAGATTACTGCGAATACTGGCGCGCTCGGTGGCCAGGTTGACGTTCGCTTCCACCACCCCGGGTACCGCTTGCAGGGCACGTTCCACCCGGCCCACGCAGGATGCACAGCTCATGCCCTCAACCGATAGCTCGGTCGTGGTCGCTGGCACGGTATAACCTGTCTTCTCAACCGCTTCGATCAGCGCGCCCGCATCCAGCTGATCATCGCCGCGTATATCGGCACGCTCGGTCGCCAGATTGACGGCAACCTCTTCCACATGCTCAACCTTCTTCAATGCGGCTTCTACGCGTCCAACACAGGAAGCGCAGCTCATTCCCTCAATCGGCAGGCTTATCGACGACTGTTTCTGTTGTGTCTCGGTATCCATCAGCTGCCTCCTTACAAGCATCTCATGATGATATTGCTTGACTATAAACCTTCCCACAATGGGAAGGTCAAGCGGGATAACGAGCTGCCCTGAATCAATTCGCCACAGTCCTGGTATGGCCATCCGCCCGAGAAAGACTATAATACTGTTTATTTATACAGTATTTGGATATCTATCGATGAACGCGGTTATTCTGGCGCGTGCCAGCACGCACACATCCCTGTCCATACCGCTCTTTATGGAGCGGGTACAGGCCGGCTTCCCTTCCCCGGCACAGGACTATGTTGAGCAGACACTGGATTTGAACGACCTGTGCATTCACCACCCGGCCGCCACCTATTTCGTGCGCGCCGAGGGCGACTCAATGATTGAGGTTGGCATCTTCAGCGGCGACATCCTGGTAGTGGATTCTTCCCTGTCACCCCGGCACGGCGATATCGTGATCGCCAGCCTGAATGGAGAGTTCACCGTCAAACAGCTGGAGCTCAAGCCCCATACGCGCCTGCTGCCCCGTAATCCGGCCTACCGCCCTATCCGCTTGCCCGAGGATTGCGAGCTGGATGTCTTTGGCGTGGTCACCAATGTAATTCACTCACTGCGCGGGCCGGACCGATGAACCCGGTTTTCGCTCTGGTGGACTGCAACAATTTCTATACCTCATGCGAACGGCGCTTCCGGCCAGATCTGGCAGGCGCCCCCATCGTGGTACTGTCCAATAACGACGGCTGTATTATTTCCCGCTCCGCCGAAGCCAAGGCGATGGGTATCAAGATGGGCGTTCCCTTTTATCAGATCGAGCCTTACCTGACACAACAGGGCGTGGCGGTATTTTCCTCCAACTACGCGCTCTATGCCGATATGTCGGCACGAGTGATGAGTATCCTGGAACAGGAATCCCCACGCGTAGAGATCTATTCCATTGATGAAGCCTTTCTCGATCTCAGTGGTATGGAATCGGTGGCAACGCTGGCGGACTTCGGTCGCCATATTCGCACCACCGTACAACAATGGACCGGCATTACCGTCTGTGTCGGCATAGCGCCAAGCAAGACACTGTCCAAACTGGCCAACCATGCCGCCAAGCGCTACCCCGCCACCGGCGGCGTGGTCGATCTGACCAGCCCGGAGCGCCAGCGACGCTTGCTGCAATTGGTCCCGGTCGATGAGGTCTGGGGCGTCGGAAGACGGCTGAGCAAACGGCTATATAAAGATGGCATCAAGACCGCACTGGATCTGGCCTGCTGCCACCCCAAAACCATCCGCCAGCAATATTCGGTCGTGCTGGAACGCACAGTGCGCGAGCTCAATGGCGAATCCTGCCTTTCACTGGAAGATGTAACACCGACCAAACAACAGATCATCTGCAGCCGCTCCTTTGGTGAACGTATTACCTGCTTCCAATCCATGCGCGAAGCCGTATGTGAATACACGGTAAGAGCCGCCGAAAAGCTGCGTGAAGAAGGCCAAACAGCCAAGCGCATCAACCTGTTTATGCGCACCAACCGGCATAACCCCGCAGAGCCACAATATATGCCGTCACTGGGCGCCGAACTCCCAGTGCCCACCGATGACACCCGCGATCTCGTCGCCGCAGCAATACGTTTGCTGCGATCAAGCTGGAAGGATGGATATCGATACATGAAAGCCGGCGTCATGCTGACCGACTTTTACGAGCCCGGCGTATATCAGCCCGGCCTGTTTGATGATGCCCACACCCGCCCAAACGCCAAGGCCCTGATGTCGGTACTGGACAAGATCAACCACAGCGGCAAGGGCCAGGTATTTCTGGCCGGACAAGGCGTACAAAAAGAATGGCGCATGAAACGCCTGCACGTATCGCCTGCCTACACCACCAACTGGCGATCGCTGCCGGTGGTGAAGTGAGTAGATGCCTGAGAACTCTGTTTAACCTTTGTCGATCGCATCGACATACCCTTAATCCATGTCGATTTTTTTGTGTTTTTTCGACATGAATATTTACTCGGTACCAAGCTTGATCCACCTGACACAAAAGCCCTTGCGTGCCATCACAGAGCCAGGAGTTTGAAGCAAGCTTAGGGACTTGGAGAGCGAGCAGTGCCAGATAAGCCGCAACAGGTTCAGTCACAGTTACCTGATCAGGTACACTTGTCGGAAAGCTTAGAGATAAAAGCAAGTCGCCCAGCATTACCAGACAATAAGAAGGTGTGGCAAGGATAAGCCGCAACTTCATGTCACAAACCCGCTATCACCCAAGGATGGACCCATGAAAACACTGCCCCACTTCACCCTTCTGCTTACGCTGGGTATCAGCATGCCAGCCAGCGCCGACATCTATAAATGCGAAGGCCCGGACGGCCGCAAGATTTACTCCGATATGCCGTGCAGCGCTGATGCCAAGCCTGTTCCGAAAGATGCATTCAGGGTCAACAGCGCGACGCTGGTGCCTGATGGCTCTGCTAAACCCGCAAAAAGCACAAAGAAAAAAGATAGCTCTGTTGCACTTGAGGTGAACCGGGAAGCGATCAGAACACGCTACAAGGAGTTGAAAGCACTGACACGGCGTCTTGTCGGGTATGACAACAAAGCCCTGCTCAAACGCGTGAATGGACGCATAGACGCCAATCTCAGGCGCGCACTCACCGCCAAGTCGGTATCCAAAGAACGCAGCAATATTCATCACCGGTTCGACAAGCAGGTCGCGGAAGCAAAGCGCCACTACCTCACCGACCACCCGGGGATGGCGCAGGCGCTGGTGACGCTGGAAGCCGAACGTGACGAAGCCCTGTACGGATTTTCGTCACGCTCCCGTGCACGCTGAAGTGTTAGCGCTTCGCCTGCATCACATCCGGTTCGACAAAGGGGTTGGGGTGGCCCTGAATGGCCTGGATACGCCGCGCCCTCGCTCGTTCCGCTTCATCTACCGGGTCCAGCGATGACCAGGCGGTAAACAGCTGTTCCTGTTTGCGGCTCAGCCGCACACCGTAGCGTTCAGCCATGTAAAAGTAGGTGCGGGCAATGTCGCCACGAACCTGCTCCGGCGGCTCGGCAACACGCGCCTTGAAGTCCACCTCAAAATCACACTGGCCATAGGCACGCGGCTCGCCGGCGATCATGCCGAAACGGTAATTGCTGCGGTCGCCATTGAGCTCACCTACGGCCGGAACCAGGTTGTACAGGTCCGCTTCCATCCGCTTGAACACCGGGTCCTTGCGACAGTTCTTGCGGCCGCCCTCCTGCCAGCATTGCAATTGATGGCCAAACTCCCAGGCGGGCATCACATGTTCCCACTCGATACGCCCAGAACGGTTAGCATTTTTACGCGGCTTGAGGCCACAGCTATCGGCGGCAGGCGTCAAACGGGTACGCCCCGGTTTATTGGGGACCGCCTGCTCGCTGTACTGACAGCCACAATAAAAAGTGACGCGATCAGAATTCTGATACACCTCTTTGGCGAGAATTTTCTTGGCGGAGTAAAAGGACGACGGGGTATCCGCGGCGGCGAACGTCGCCGAAACCGCGAGGATCAGGGGCAAAACAAGACGCATAGAGACTACCGTATGCAAACAGCTGAGCACACTTTATCCCTGTGCACCGGCGCCTTCCTTGCGCAGGCGGGATATTCAACGGATTTACCTTATAAATCAACCCTCTGCCTGCAAAAGTGAATCCTGTCTACGCGCAACGCGCTATAAGCAACGCAAACACGTAAGCCATAGCCCATGCTTGTCATATTATGACAGTCGATTGACCGATAATGTCACCTTTCAAAACATACAAACTTCAACCAACCCTGCGCAAACATGGGGCTTAGAAGCCAAATGACAATAAATGCCAGTGCAACTGGCGTGAAATGTCATTGGCTTGGCCAGCGGAATCCATGATGCTTGGTGCAACACTGAAAGACCTCTCAACGTCACCCGAGAGTGTCCAAGCCCAATAACAACACAAGGGGTTCACCACCATGCCCGAGTACAAGGCGCCACAGAAAGACATTCATTTCGTACTCAACGATCTGCTGGATTTCGAGCAGCATTACAGTCAGCTGCCGGGCTGCGAAGAAGCGACACCGGATATGGTCAGCGCCATCATTGAAGAAGGCGCCCGCTTCGCTGAGCGAGTTCTGGCCCCGCTGAATCAGGTGGGTGACCAGGAAGGCTGCCGCTTTGAAGACGGCCAGGTCACAACCCCCACCGGCTTCCGTGAAGCTTATCAGCAGTTTGTCGAAGGCGGCTGGCCTTCACTGTCGCACAGCCCCGAATGGGGTGGCCAGGGCCTGCCGGACTCCCTCGGCATGGTGGTCAGCGAACTGACCAGTACCGCCAACTGGGCCTGGGGCATGTATCCGGGCCTGAGCCACGGTGCCATGAATACACTGGAAGAACACGGCACTGAAGAGCAGAAGCAGACCTACCTGACCAAGCTGGTCTCCGGCGAGTGGACCGGCACCATGTGTCTGACCGAGCCCCATTGCGGTACCGACCTTGGCCTGCTGCGTACCAAAGCCGAACCCAATGCCGATGGTAGCTACGCCATCAGCGGCACCAAGATATTCATCTCTGCCGGTGAACACGACATGGCCGACAACATTGTCCATATCGTACTGGCACGCCTGCCGGATGCGCCGGCCGGTACCAAGGGCATCTCCCTGTTTATCGTACCCAAGCACCTGCCGACTGCCGATGGCGGTGCAGGTGAGCGCAATGCCGTTAACTGTGGCTCCATCGAGCACAAAATGGGTATCCATGGTAACTCCACCTGTGTCATGAACTTTGATGCTGCCACCGGTTACCTGATTGGCCCGGCCAACAAGGGCCTGAACTGCATGTTCACCTTCATGAACACTGCACGTCTGGGCACCGCCATGCAGGGCCTGGCCCATGCCGAGTGGGGTTTCCAGAACTCCCTGCCCTACGCCCGTGAGCGTCTGCAGATGCGCGCGCTGACTGGCCCGGCTGCACCGGACAAAGCCGCCGACCCGATCATTGTGCACCCTGAAGTGCGCAAAATGCTGCTGACGCAGAAAGCTTTCGCCGAAGGCGGCCGTGCGCTGATCTACTACTGCTCCATGCTGGTGGACAAGGTGAAGCTGGCCGACGGTGAGGAAAAAGCCAATGCAGATACCCAGCTGGCCTTCCTGACCCCTATCGCCAAGGCCTTCCTGACCGAAGTGGGTTTCGAAAGCGCCAACCACGCCCTGCAGGTGTACGGTGGCCACGGCTACATCAGCGAATGGGGCATGGAGCAGAACGTACGCGATTGCCGTATCTCCATGCTGTATGAGGGCACCACCCAGATCCAGGCACTGGACCTGCTGGGCCGCAAGGTACTGATGACCCAGGGTGAAACGCTGAAGAGCTTCACCAAGGTGATTCACAAGTTCTGCAAGGCCGCTGAGGAAGATCCGAAAATGCGCGCGTTCACCGGCCCTCTGGCCAAGTTGAACAGCGAATGGGGTGATCTGACCCAGCAGATCGGTATGAAGGCTATGATGAACAAGGAAGAAGTCGGTGCCGCCTCCGTGGATTACGTCATGTATTCCGGTTACGTCACTCTGGCTTACTTCTGGGCACGTTCGGCACAGGCTGCACAGCTGAAGCTGGCTGCCGGTGAAGGTGATGCGGCGTTCTACCGCAGCAAACTGACCACCGCGCGCTTCTACTTCGAGCGCATCCTGCCGCGTACCCGCGGTCTGGTCGAAACCATGCTGTCCGGTTCCGACAACCTGATGGAGCTGCCGGAAGACAACTTCATCTTCTAAGCAGCACACATGCGGTGGTTTTCCAGGGAGATTGGTCAACCACCGCTGCCAGGACAAAGCCTCTTGGCAACGCCCGATTGTCTGGCAATAAAAGCTGCCCGACAGAACAGCCCTCACAACAACAAGCATATGGGCATGAACATGATTAGGATGAACGACAACGGCCAACATATCCCGCCCTCACTCAACCCCGAGGGATATGAAGCCATCACCGATTTCTTCGCCGACGTATGCCAGCGCTACGCCGAGCGCCCTGCCTTTACCAGCCTGGGCCGCACCCTGAGCTACGCCGAACTGGACCGGCTGTCGGCGGCCTTTGCGGCTTATCTGCAGCAGGAAACCGACCTGGTGCCCGGTGACCGTATCGCCGTGCAGTTGCCCAACCTGATTCAGTACCCGGTAGTACTCTTTGGTGCCCTGCGTGCCGGCCTGGTTGTGGTGAACACCAACCCACTGTACACGCCGTCGGAAATGGAACACCAGTTCCGCGACAGCGGTGCCAAGGCCCTGGTGATCCACAAGAGCATGGCGCATAACGCCGAGAAGATCCTCGCCAAAACCGATATCCAGAACGTATTCGTGACCCAGGTGGGCGATCTGCACGGTTTTGTGAAGCGTCACCTGCTGAATGCGGCCGTCAAATACATCAAGAAGATGGAGCCCAAGTACTCCCTGCCGGGTGCCATCAGCCTGCGCACTGCGCTGCTCAGCCATATCGATAAACCCTATGAAAAGGTAGAGCGCAAACCCGGTGACCTGGCCGTATTGCAATACACCGGCGGCACCACCGGCGTATCCAAGGGCGCCATGCTGACGCACGCCAACCTGCTGTCCAATATGCTGCAGGGCCACGTGATCATCCGTGATGTCGCCAGCGACTGGGCTGCCAACGTCATCGCCCCGCTGCCGCTGTACCACATCTATGCCTTTACCGTGGCACAGATCATTATGGCCAGCGGCGGGCACAGCATCCTGATTCCCAACCCGCGCGATCTGCCGGGGCTGGTCAAGGAGATCGGCAACTGGCCTTTCACCACCTTCCTCGGCCTCAACACCCTGTTTGTGGCACTGTGCAACAACGAAGACTTCCGCGCCCTGGACTTCAGCAAGCTGCGCATGACCCTGTCTGGCGGCATGGCTCTGACCCACGCAGCTGGCGAGCAATGGCGCAAGGTCACCGGCTGCACTGTGATCGAAGCCTACGGCCTCACCGAAACCTCTCCGGCGGTCTCCATAAACCCGCCCGAAGCGATACGTTGCGGCACCATCGGTCGCCCGGTTCCTGAAACCGAGGTTTTCATTATGGGCGGCGACGGTGAAGCCGTGCCCGAAGGCATGCCCGGCGAGCTCTGCGTGCGCGGGCCTCAGGTAATGGCCGGCTATTGGCACAACGAAAGTGCCACCCGCGCCAGCTTTACCGATGACGGCTACCTGATCACCGGCGATATTGCGGTAATGGAAGAAGGCGGTTACCTGCGCATTGTCGACCGCGCCAAGGATCTGATCATCGTCTCCGGCTTCAATGTCTACCCCAATGAAGTGGAAGACATCGTTACCGAACACCCTGACATCGTCGAATGCGCCGCCATCGGTGTACCCGACCCGGTCAGCGGCGAGGTGGTGAAAGTCTTTGCCGTCACCCGCGATGACCAGCTGAGCGAGCAGGCCATTCGCGACTGGTGCCGTGAGCGCCTGACCGCCTACAAGGTACCCAAGGTGATTGAGTTTGTGCCGGAACTGCCCAAGTCCAACGTGGGCAAGATTCTGCGCCGCATGCTCAAAACCAATCACCAGGACGTGGCCTGAGGAGTCGTCGATGCCGCTTACGAAACCAACACGTCGACGCCTTCATCACCGCCGCCAGGTGCAGTGTGATGGCTATGAACGTGACGACGGTCTCTGGGATATCGAGGCTCATATCACCGATATCAAAACCTATGACCTGGATAATGCGGAACGCGGTGGCTATGTCAGCGCCGGTGAGCCTTTCCACGATATGTGGATGCGTCTCACCATCGACCGCGGCATGAAGATTCATGCGGTGGAAGCAGTGATTGATGCTTCGCCCTTCCCGCAGTGTCCAGCCATTGCCAGGCGTTTCTCCCAGCTCGAAGGCACACGCATCGGGCCTGGCTGGCACCGGGAAGCCAAGGAACTGTTCAACGGCATTCACAACTGTACACACCTGCACGAGCTGCTTGCGCCACTGGCCACCACTACGATTCAAACCCTGTGGCCAAGCGATGAGAAAAACGTGATGGAGCTAGCGGAAAACCTGTTGCTCGACAGCTGCCACGGCTGGTCACGTCACGAGTACACGGTGCGCAAATACATCCCACACAAATATGTACCGGCGGAACAGTCCAATGGCTAAGCCTGCCGAAATCACACTTAACAATGACAACCTGCGGTCATGCAATTCAATCACCGACCGCGATTGCCACGGAGTCTGACCATGTTGATGGAAGGAAAAGCAATACAACTGGCTGCCATCGAACCCGGGCTGTATGAGCTGGTCTTTGCCAGCCGGGACGATAGCGCCAACAAACTGAACCAGGCCACCATGGCTGAACTGCAACAGGCCGTTACCACCCTGAAAGCTCAGGACGACCTTAAAGGCCTGCTGGTTCGCAGTGACAAGGACAGCTTCATTGTCGGTGCCGATATCACCGAATTTGTCGGTCTGTTCTCAGCCGGCGCTGATGAGATCGCCAGCGGCCTGCAGCAGATGAACGCCATATTCAACAGCATCGAAGACCTGCCCTGCCCGACGGTGGCTGCCATCAATGGCGTCGCGCTTGGGGGCGGTTTCGAGCTTTGCCTGGCCTGTGACTACCGTGTCATGAACAGCGACGCCAAGGTCGGCCTGCCGGAAGTGAAACTGGGTATCTACCCGGGCTGGGGCGGCACCGTGCGCCTGCCGCGTCTGATCGGCGTGGATAATGCCAACGAATGGATCTGCGCTGGCACCGAGCAGCGTGCGAAAAATGCTCTGGCAGTGGGTGCTGTAGACGCCATCGTCGAACCCGAACTGCTGCGCGATGGCGCTCTGGACCTGCTGCGCAGCTGCGTCGCCGGCGAGTTCGATTATAAGGCACGCCGTACCGAAAAGCAGAGCCCGATCAAACTGAACCAGATCGAACAGATGATGGCGTTCGAATCGGCCAAGGGCATGATCGGTGCCAAAGCCGGTCCGCACTATCCGGCGCCGATGGCAGCTCTGGCGTCCATCCAGAAACACGCGAACATGACCCGTGATGATGCGCAGGCTGTTGAAGCCAAGGGCTTTGCCAAGCTGGCCACCAATGAGGTCACACCGGCACTGGTCGGCCTGTTCCTGAAAGATCAGCAGATCAAGCGCACCAGCAAGCGTTATGAAGCCGATGCCGAGCCAGTGCGCCAGGCAGCGGTGCTGGGTGCCGGTATCATGGGCGGTGGCGTCGCTTACCAGAGCGCGTCTCGCGGCACGCCGATTCTGATGAAGGACATCAGTGAAGATGCCCTGCAGCTGGGTCTTAGCGAAGCCTCCAAACTGTTTAACAAGCAGCTGGAGCGCGGCAAAATTGACGGCCGCAAGCTGGCCACCAGCCTGAGCCGTATCCGCCCGACCCTGAGCTATGGCGATTTCGGCAATGTGGACCTGGTCGTCGAAGCCGTGGTCGAGAATCCGAAGATCAAACAGAGCGTGCTGGCCGAGGTGGAGACCCAGTTGCCGGAAGGTGCCATCCTCACCTCCAACACCTCCACCATCTCCATCACGGAATTGGCCAAGGCCCTGAAAAAGCCGGAAAACTTCTGCGGCATGCACTTCTTCAACCCGGTACACCAGATGCCGCTGGTTGAGGTTATCCGCGGTGAGAAAAGCTCTGAAGCAGCCATTGGCCGCACCGTAGCCTACGCCAAGGCCATGGGGAAAACGCCTATCGTGGTTAACGACTGCCCGGGCTTCCTGGTCAACCGTATCCTCTTCCCCTACTTCGCGGGCTTTACCGGGCTGCTGCGTGACGGCGCCGATTACCGTCAGGTAGACAAGGTGATGGAACGCTTTGGCTGGCCCATGGGCCCGGCCTTCCTGCTCGACGTGGTCGGCATTGATACCGCCAAGCACGCCGGAGCAGTAATGGCAGATGGCTTCCCGGATCGCATGCGCAATGAAGGCGAAACCGTGATCGACCGTCTCTACAAGGAACAGCGTCTGGGTCAGAAAAACGGCAAGGGCTTCTATCGCTACGAGCCGGACCGCAAGGGCAAACCGAAGAAGCTAGTTGATGAGGAACTGCCGGCCCTGCTGGAAGGCGTGGTCGGCCCGGCCCGCGAATTCAGCGATGAAGAAATCATTGCCCGCATGATGATCCCGCTGTGCATTGAATCTGTACGCTGCCTGGAAGATGGCATCGTCGAAACACCTGCCGAAGTGGATATGGGCCTGGTATACGGCATCGGCCTGCCGCCGTTCCGTGGCGGTGCATTGTTCTACATCGATCAGATGGGTCTGCAGGCATTCTGCGATTTGGCTGACCAGCATGCAGAACTGGGCAAACTCTACCAGCCGACCGACAAAATGCGCGCCATGGCAGCCGCCGGCCAGACCTACTTTGGATAAGGAGAACAACCGATGAGTCTTAAACCCAACGATATCGTCATCATCGACGGGGTACGCAGCCCCATGGCCCAGTCCAAGGGCGGCTCCTTCCGCAACGTACGTGCTGACGACCTGTCTGCTGCCCTGATGAAAGGCCTGCTGACCCGTAACGCAGCACTGGACCCAACAAGCATCGATGATGTGATCTGGGGCTGTGTGAACCAGACCCTGGAACAGGGCTTCAACGTGGCCCGCAGCGCTGCCCTTTTGGCTGGTTTGCCGCACTCGGTCGCTGGCCAGACGGTCAACCGTCTCTGCGGCTCCTCCATGTCAGCTCTGCACACTGCGGCCCAGGCAATCGCCAGCGGCAACGGTGATACCTTCATGGTCGGCGGTGTTGAGCACATGGGTCACATTTCAATTCTGCACGGCATCGACGTGAACCCGGCCATGTCCAAGCAGATCGCCAAGGCATCCATGATGATGGGCCTGACCGCTGAAATGTTGGGCAAAATGAACAACATCTCCCGTGAAGAGCAGGACGCCTTTGCCGCCCGCTCGCACCAGCGCGCGCACCAGGCCGCCCTGGAAGGCCGTTGGGATAACGAGATCCTGCCGCTGGAAGGCCACGACAAACAGGGCTTCAAGAGCCTGGTCACCAGTGATGAAGTGATTCGTCCAGAAACCACTGTCGAGACGCTGGCCGGCCTCAAGCCAGCCTTCATGCCCAAGGGCGGTACCGTAACAGCTGGCTCCTCCTCCGCGTTCTCCGATGGCGCCTCAGCCATGCTGATGATGTCTGCCGCTCGCGCACAGGAGTTGGGCCTCAAGCCCCGCGCCCGCGTGATCGGCATGGGCGTTGCCGGCTGTGATCCGTCCATCATGGGTTACGGCCCGGTGCCAGCCAGTGAGAAAGCACTGAAGAACGCAGGCCTGACCATACAGGATATGGACGTGATCGAACTGAACGAAGCCTTTGCCGCACAGGCGCTGGCTGTCGTGAAGGGCCTGCGCCTGCAGGATGTGGTAGATGACAAGGTTAACCTGAACGGCGGCGCCATCGCCCTCGGCCACCCGCTGGGCTGTTCCGGTACCCGTATCTCCAACACATTGGTCAACGTGATGGAACAGCAGGATGCCACCCTTGGCCTGGCCACCATGTGTATCGGCATGGGCCAGGGTATCGCCACCGTCTTTGAGCGTTTGAACTAAGCATTAAGCAACTGATTGATGCCCTTTCAGCCCGGCCAATGAGCCGGGCTTTTTTATGCCAACAGCGAACTTACCGGAGCGTTAAGCACAGCCCAATACGTGTGCGCCCGATCAGGCCTCTTCTTCCATCAATGCCTGGATTTTGGCATCAGCCTGTTGTCGGGCCGGACGCTCAAGGAAAGGAGCGACGTAGGCTTCAAATTCCGGCTTGCGCGGGATGAGATTGAAGTCCATGCCAAAACGAAGCAGCGATCCCACATAAACATCCGCCGCCGTAAATCGATCACCGGCCACATAGGACCGATCAGCCAACCAGCTGGCCAGAGTGTCAAACGTCTTCTCGAAAGTACCGTACCCCAGGCTGCTCTGAAGCTCGTCTGTTTCCGGAATCCATCCCGCAGCATGATCAAACATGGCCGGTTCGCCACAGCCTGCAGCAAAGAACAGCCAACGGTAGTATTCGCCCCTATCTTCGAGCGCGGGCGCCAGTTCAGCTTGCGGGAAGGCATCCGCCAGGTATGCACAAATCGCGGCAGTTTCGGTCACGACAACATCACCATGTTTAAGCGCCGGCACCTTACCCATGGGGTTCAGAGCCAAGTATTCAGGGGCTTTCATGGTTGAGCTGTAGTCCAGTACGTGTACGGAATATGGCTGGCCAATTTCTTCCAGCATCCACTGCACAATGGCGCCACGGGACTGAGGGTGGGTATACAGAATCAATTCTTTGGTCATGGGTGTCTCCTTTCACTTGATGTGTGTGAGGAGACTTTACTGCCCACCACTGTCAGTTTCTGTCAGCAGTGTTTTTCGCCACTCTTTCATCATTTGGGAGCGACGTCTGGGCGTTTTCTCGGTCAGTAGCTGAGCCCCCTGAATGCGATCGATACGGAAATGGCGGTAGTCATCACGCAGCTCGCACCAGGCTGCCAGTACCTGTACAGAATCAAAGAACCCGACCGTTACCGGCCAGACAATACGCTGGGTTTTGGCGCCTTTTTGGTCCGAATAATCCAACAACAGTTTGCACTCATCGCTCAAGGCCTTGCGTATCAGCGGCAGGTCTTCACGCTCAGGCTGTGGACCACAGGGCACAACCACCAGCCCATCGTCATCAAACCGACGGCGCAGCTCATCCGGCAATACTGCACCCAGTTTTGCCATGGCATCCCGCGCTGCTTGCCCCAGAGGCCCATCAGTGCGTGTCCCCGCCCACTTCAGCCCCAATGCCAGCGCCTCGATTTCCTCAGGCGAAAACATCAGCGGGGGCAAAAGGAAACCGGGCTTAAGCACATAACCAAGACCGGGCTCGCCATCAATCTCTGCGCCCATCGACTGGAGGGTGGCAATATCCCGATACAGCGTACGCAGGGAAATACCGGTTTCCTCAGCCAACACGGCACCTCTTACCGGTCGGCGATGACGACGTAAAATCTGGAGAATATCGAGCAGGCGTTCGGTACGGGACATAGAGGCCAAATACAGATTGATTCAGGAGCGGGTAGTGTATGCCTAAAAGCATCAAAAGGCTGTAAGCGACGAAGCAATATGTCCATCAAGGATGGTCCATATAAGATAAAACGAGCCATATAAAAATATGGCTCGTAAAAATTACAAATGATAAAACCTATGGAATTTTAATTGTATTAACGCTATTCCTCAGCGCCTTTTCGTATTGAGGAAAGTCTTCTTTTGTAGAATTGAAGTTAAATAACAACATCTCTTTCCCATAGCTGGTTACCAGCATAATATTGTAAATATCAGTATCAATCGCATTGGACGTTACTTCGAAATAGATCCAGTCGCGTCCCGACAAATGGATCACTTCCTGCTTCTTCCACTCCACTCCACTCCAGGCACGACTCGCTCAAAAGTCGCTGCAAAATCCCCCATAAGCGCCTCCATCGGAGCTCCCGAAATGTCATGAGGCTTGAGGTCATAGGCAATTGTAGTACTACCCGTTTCATTCCCGACAACCCACCTCGGAGCACGGCTTTGAGGCCAC
Organism: Marinobacterium stanieri; assembly: GCF_900155945.1. GTDB lineage: Bacteria > Pseudomonadota > Gammaproteobacteria > Pseudomonadales > Balneatricaceae > Marinobacterium > Marinobacterium stanieri. Next base: position 81,611 of record NZ_FTMN01000003.1, on the reverse strand, counting down.
TTGAAATCCAGTATCTCCTGCGATAAAGGGCCAAAATCATCGGGCGCTTCAAATGTTATACCCGTGTCGGCTACTTGAACTTCTTTCGCAAAACACAAGGTCGAAAGCATCAGGGCCATAATGCCAGAAATTATTTTCATTCAGCTATTCCATTTACTAAGGGTTAAAATGTCATGCGGGTATGCCTGATAAAAGGCAAACGCCTTCTGGAGCAAATGAAATGACTGAACGTGAGTACGGGAATATCACAGCCATCTTCCTCCTTGAAAACGAGCATGAATACTTTTCACAGGGTTAGGGCTACATCCTTTGCAGCCCGATTACCATGCGGAGGTGATACTGAGGTATTTCACTCAGATTTACCAGTACAACACCCTCCGGTCACAGTGCATGGCTGTGCTTGCTACCTACCGGTTCGTGCCAATCGGCAACAGGCACCCCGGCAAGATATTGCCTCACATAAAGACAAAACTGCCATACAGTCTTGCAACTCATTGATTTTAATAAACCATCATTCTGGCTCAAACCTTGCTAAGACTTTTTATAACCCAGCCAAGGAACCCCCAGATGATCAGGATCGATTCACTCACTACCCATACGTTTTCTCAGAGCAAAATCAGTCATGAGAACAAACAGATGGACTTTGCTGCACTGCTGATGGAAGAAGCCGCCAAGACGGCCACTCAGAGCAAGGAGACTCTGGAGCAGGATAAAGCTGTGTCTGGTCCCGATTTCTCCCAGGCTGAGCAAGTGGTGGAGCAGAATGCCCGCGAAGAGCTGCTGCGTATCCTGCAGATGTCCCCAGCCGAGCGTATTCGTTACCAGATGCTTCAGGAAATGGGGCTGACCGAAGAAGCCCTGGCCGCGATGCCGTTTGAAGAGCGCATGAAAATTGAAGCAATGATTGAGGAAGAGATCGAGCGCCAGCTGGCAGGCGGCAGCAAAGGGTCGGAGGGTATTCAGGAAATAGCTCAACAGGGGAAAACCCTGTGACTGCCATTAGTGGATCAATTACTTTAAGTAACCTTACACCGTTGCGTATAGATCCTGGCAAAGCCAAATCGGTAGATGAACTGCTGGCGCCTACCCTTCAGGCGTTTCTACAGCAGCAGGCAGAAAGCGCTCAGGCATCCTTGCTGGATACCTGAGGCTTGTTCATGACTCATGCAAAAACGGGCTCAGAGTACGGTCTGAGCCACTTCGCGGGTTTCACGACGGTAGTTGAGCAGGCATGACAGTGCCGGCAACAGGATAAGCGCACCCAGCATGTTGAGCAGGAACATGAAGGTGAGCAGCACGCCCATATCGGCCTGGAAACGAATGGGTGAGAACACCCAAAGGACCACGCCAATGGCAAGTGTCAGACCAGTGAAGGCCACTGACTTGCCCGTGGAGCGCAGCGTTTCGTAATAGGCTTCCGGCAAGGCCATGCCCTGCTGCAAAAAGCTGTTCAGGCGGGAGTAGATGTAGATACCGTAATCCACGCCAATACCCACGCCCAGTGCAATTACCGGTAGGGTTGCCACTTTCACCCCGATACCCAGCTTCGCCATCAGGGCCTGACACAGCAACGATGTCAGCGCCAGCGGCAGAATAATGCAGGCGACCGTGCGCAGCGACCGGAATGTAAGCAGGCATAACAGGCTGACCACGCCGTACACCCAGAGCAGCATTTCATATTGAGCATCCGCAATCACCTCATTGGTGGCGGCTTCAAAACCGGCGTTGCCTGCGCCCATCATGAACTGGATTTCATCGCTGTTATGCCGATCAGCAAAGGCATCAACGGCCGTGGAAACTCGCTGCAGTGTTGCCGCCTTGTGATCCTCCAGGAACAGTATCACCGGCAACAGGGAGCAGTTGGAGTTCATCAGCCCCGAAGGTACGTAACGCAACGAGGAGTTGATGACATACTGATTGCGACTGACGCTGCGCCACTTCAGGCTGCCCTCATTGAGGCCCGCTGTTACCCGCTCGGCCACATCCACCAGTGATACGCTGCTCTGCACACCCGCCACATTGGTGAGGTAATACTGGAAGCGATCCACCAACTGCAGGGTTTCAAAGCGACTGCATTGTTCGGCAGGCGTTTTCACCATGACCACGAAAACATCGCTGGAGTTGCTGTAGTTGGCCGTCACAAAGGCGTTATCGAGATTGTAACGCGAGTCTTCGCGCAACTCGGGTGCACCGGCACTCAAGTCCCCTATCTGAAGATCACGACTGGCATTAAAGCCGTACCAGGCCAGCAGAACGGCAACCGCCAGCGCCGCGAGTGCCCCCTTGGGCCGCGAGAAACATACCAGTGCACGCCAAAGCCCGGCACTGCGCTCAACCCCGTGGCGTGTTTTATGGATGGAGCGCTGCCCCACCCCTGCCCAGGAAATCAGCAGAGGCAACAACAGCAGGTTGGTCACCACAATCACCAGCACGCCCAGTGAAGCCGCCACGGCCAGATCCTGAATCACCTGGATATCGATCACCATCAGGGTGACAAAGCCAAGCCCATCTGACAGCAACGCTGTAAAACCGGCGATGAAGATGGTACGAAACGCCTTGCGTGCAGCCGTAAGCTTATCCGCCCCGGCAGCCGCTTCGATGCGCACATTGTTCACCACCTGAACGCCATGGCTGACCCCGATGGCAAACACCAGGAAGGGTACCAGCATGGAGTAAGGATCCAGCCCGTACCCAAGCCAGTTCAACAGCCCCAGCTGCCACACCACCGCGATCAGTGAGCAACACAGCGGAATAAGTGTGCCTGTAACACTGTGCGAATACAGGTAAAGCAGAACCAGCGTCACCGCAAAGGCGATGGCGAAGAAGGTGGCAACCTGTGCAGCGCCATCAATCAGATCCCCCACCACCTTGGCAAAGCCCGTGATATGGATATCGACCTGATCTGAGCTGTATTGCTGACGCACCAGCGTTTCCAATCGCTTGGAAAACTGCTGGTAATCGAGTTTCTCACCGGTTTCCGGAAGGCGCTCGAATAGGGGCACCTGAATCAGAGCCGAACCGAAATCATTGGCTACCAGGCGCCCCAGCTGACCGGAGCGCAGAATATTGACCTTAAGTTGTTCAAGTGACGCTGCCGAGCCATCGTAATCTTCTGGAATGACCGGACCACCGACAAAGCCCTCTTCCGTCACCTCAGTCCAGCGCACATTAGGCGTCCAGATGGACTTCAGTGCAGAGCGATCCACACCGGGGAGAAAGAACAGTTCATCCGTTACCGCCTTGAGCGTCTGCTGAAACTCTGGCTGAAGGATGTCTCCATCCTTGGCTGCAACGACCACGCGGATGCTATTGCCAAGGCCTGAAAGCTCGTCACGATGCTCCAGGTAATTTGACACATAGGGATGCGATGACGGGATCATTTTGACGAAGCTGGCATCGGGGCGTATCTGTGTGGCCTGCCAGCCAAGCAGCAGCGTGAGTATCAGAAAGCCAAGCGCCACCAGCGCCCGATGGCCAAACAGCAGCTGCTCCAGCAGACGCTCGGCACCCCGAACCGGCGCCAGCAGCAGGGTATCCAGGCGACTCATTGTGCACCTCCCTGCTCTGCCAGAGGCAATGTGGTAATACCACCTTCACCCGCCAGAATGAGGCGGCCATCCAACAGCACACCTGCAGCAAAGCTATTGCGGGATTGAGAAGAAACCGGCGTAAAACCGTTATTCTGATGCTTCATCACCAGGCCGCCCTGGCCCAGCAGGTAGAGCTTTCCTGATGCACTGACCGCTGCGTTCAGTGTTGCATCGGTGCCGGCAGATTCCGCCTGCCAGTTAACACCATCCGCCGAGCTGAACAGATGGCCTCGCAATCCCAAAACATAGAGACGATCTCTCTCTGCCAGCGCGAAGAATGAACCCTCATAGGGCGATTCTGCTGTTTGCCAGCTTTCCCCCAGGTCATCGCTGTATACCAGCAGGCCGGCTTCTCCCGCGACCAGCAAGCGTCCACTCGTGCTCAGCAGAAGACTGTTCAAATGCATGCGATCCGGATTCGGCAGACGGTCACCCAAGCTTACCCAGTTATTGCCACCATCCAGGGTCGCAAACATGCGGCCATAGGCACCTGCGACAAAACCGCGTTGTTCGTCGATGAAATAGAGATCCAGCAGTGTCGGCATGGCGCCGTCATCAAGCGCGAATTCGACATCCTCCAGCAACCACTGCAAATCATCGCTCTGAGCTGCATTTTCAGTCTGTTCGGCAACGTCCAGCGCCTGCTGTAATCCTTGCTGCTGCACCCTGAGCAGATCCTGACCCGATAGCTGCACCTGCCAGCTCAGACCACCATCGCCTGTATGCAGCACAACACCATCATGGCCAACCGCCCAGCCCTGCTGAGATGTCACCATCTGCACCGCCGTGAGTAACACGGCAACGGGTGCCTTGGCCTGCTGCCACTGTTGGCCCTGATCGTCCGAAAAGAGGATGCTGCCCTGTTCGCCTACCGCGATCAAACGACTGGAACCAGGAACACTGACAATATCCAGCAGCAATCCGTGCGCTGCTCCAGCCGAGACAAGGCTGGTAGCTTGAGCACGGTCAAACGGGCTGGCGGCGAAGGACGGCAAAGCGATAGGCAGGAAAAGTATCGGCCAGAGACCGAACAACAGGATCTTGTGCATGGCACCCCCGTTCTTGTTGTCATTATCGGGAGACCGGCCGTGAGCGGCCGACTTCTTATGTCAGCCATCATCACCTCAGGCGCGTGTTGCGGCAATAGCAAAACCCGCCTCAATCACTGACATTCTGCGTCAATGATTATTCAAACCCTTGTTTAAGCGTCCTCCACTGACAGGCTTTCCGTCAGCAGCTGCTGGCGATAGACGTCACTGCGGCGATACTCACCCGGCGTCATGCCGGTCCAGCGCTTGAACGAGCGGAAGAAGGCGGACGGGTCATCAAACCCCATGAGTTCAGCCACATCATTGATCGACAACTGCGGCGACCCCATGTAATGCAGGGCTGCGCGTTTGCGGCACACGTCCTTGATGGTCTGGTAGGACGTATTCTCTTCCAGTAAACGACGGCGCAAGGTGGAAACAGACAAGTTAAGTGTGGCCGCAATTTCCTCCGCACTGGGCAGCGGGCGACTGAAGCCCTTGCCGATTAATGCCTCCACCTGGGACGTGAGAGATGCGTCATCGTTGACCATGGCAATCAGCTGATAGGGTGCTGTTTTCAGGAAGCTGCGCAGCGTTTCTTCGGTCTGCACCAGTGGCTGATCAAGGTACTTTGCCGCAAATACCAACGCGTTATCGTGCTGGTCAAAGCGTACTTCCGAGCGGAACAGCTTGCGGTAAAACTCGGCGTCTTCAGGTTCCGAGAAAGTGAAATAGGCTGCCTTCAGTTCGATCTGGGCGCCAATCAGCCAGCTGATAAAGTGGTGCCACATGGAAAGCGTGGAGCGGATACGCTCAGGCGGAGCCTGCTGCACCAGGGCATCAAAGTCGATTTCAGCGTGATCAACCGGCCCGAACGAGACTTTGGCATAGCGACCTTTCTGCACCAGCACAGGTTTGATTTGCGCACCACGACAGATCTCGTGAAAAGCACTGGCACGGTAGATAGCCTTCTTCAGCGAGCCACAGTGAATAATGGCGTGGCACATCATGCGGAAGGTTCCGTTGGGCACCTTGCCACCGCTGACCATGCCAAAAAACTCATCCTGGGCAATGTACATCAGGCGCTGATACAGTGCACCAACACGCTCGGCGCTGAGCTCAGCCAGCGTCTCGATTTCATTGCCATCGATACCGACCGCCTGCAGCAGCTCATCCGTATCGACCCCCTGTGATCGGGCCTGTTGCAACAACTGGAGTACATATCCCGAGGGCACCGTCACTGTGCGCTGAATCATCCTGTCCACCTTTTATTATTCGTATACTGAGCTCGAATGTACTCCAACTGGACTGCTTTTGTCAGTCAATCTGCACGGCTTTGTCATTGAGAACAGTATCAGCGCCATGGATTATGAATAGCGTGAAGGCCACACTGGAATACAACCAAAGCCTCACAACTCATTGATTAAAAAATGAGATACCAAGCCCCTGCCGAATCAGGATAAAAATAAGAACGTCTCGGTGAACGAAATGGAAATAAAAAAACGCATTTTTCTCCGCCGCTTCGGACGCGTTCCGGGTACACAGCCGACTCTACTGGCTCTGTTGGTCGCTGCCGCACCAACCGCACAGGCCGTCTCTTTCAACCTGGGGGAAATTGAGGGCCGTTTCGACTCTCAATTATCGCTGGGTGCAAGCTGGAGACTGGAGGAAGCTGACCCAGGCCTGATTTCTCAGCCTAATGGCGGCACCAGCGCAGGCTCCGGCAGCTACGACGATGGCAATCAGAACTTCGAGCAGGGTGAAACCTTCTCCAAAGTGTTCAAGGGTATCCATGAGCTGGATCTTCGCTATGAAAATATGGGCTTTTTTGCCCGCGGTAAATACTGGTTCGATTTTGAACTGGAAAACGAGGGTCGTGCCCATGGCCATACGGCCAACGGCTACACGCCTGGCACAGAACTGAATGATGACGACTTCAACGACTACGCCAAATTCTCCGGTGCCGAGCTGTTGGATGCCTATGTCTACGCCGGTTTCGACCTGGGTGAAATGGGTCAGCACCCGCTGGATGTGCGTTTGGGTCGCCAGGTAGTTAACTGGGGTGAAAGCGCCTTTATCCAGGGCGGTTTAAACAGCATCAACAGTTTTGATGTCAACGCCATTCGACGCCCTGGTGCCGAGGTGCGCGATGCCCTGCTCCCCTCCAATCAGCTGTTTATGTCACTGGGCGTAAATGAAAACATCAGTGCTGAAGCTTTCTATCAGTTGCAGTGGGAACCTACGGCCATTGATGGCTGCGGTACCTATTTTTCAACCAACGATTTCGCTGCTGAAGGCTGTAACGGCATCCGCGTCCCGCTTGGATTGAATGACCAGCAATACTTCAACACTGACTTCACCGCTGCGGCACTCGGTTTTGACCCGGTCGTCTACCGACACGCAGACGGCCGACGCGAAGCCGATGATGACGGTCAGTTCGGCTTCGCCATGCGCTATTTCTCGGAGCAGCTGAATAACACGGAATTCGGTCTCTATTTCGCCCGCTACCATAGCCGTCTGCCGGTCACCAGCGGGGTCAATACGCCAGTCTCCGCAGCGGATCTCCAGGCGGTAGGCCAGGCAGCTGCCACCCAGTACATCATGGACAATGCAGCCAACCCCATGGCACCCACAGCTGCTGAGCAAGCGGCTGCGGCACAGGCTGCGCAAACCGCGGCCACTCAGGCGGGCAGCGCCGGCGTATTCCAAAGCCGCTACTTCACCTCCTATCCGGAGGAGATCAGCATGATCGGCTTGAGCTTCAACACCAATGTGGGTGATCTGGCCTGGTCCGGTGAAATCTCACACAAACAGGACGTGCCTGTGCAGGTCAATGGCCCGCTGCTGGTCGGCGCCATCCTGACGCAGTTCTCTGGCGGTATCGGTAACACCGCCGCCGATCAGCTGGTCGCCAATTCCGGCGCCGGTGGCGAGGTGCAAGGTTTTGGCCTGTTTGATGTGACTCAGGTACAAAGCAGCCTGGTCAGCTTCCATGATCGCGTGCTGGGTGCCAGCCGTCTGTCTTTGGTAGGTGAACTGGGCTGGACCCACGTACACGGTCTGGACGAGAGCGCCAACGCCCTCAAATACGGCCGCGCCGGTACCTACGGCTACGCCTCTGGCGATGATGAGGGGTTTGTAACTCAAGACTCTCTGGGCTACGTCCTGCGCGCTTCCCTGAACTACCCCAACGCCTTTGCCGGGGTTAACCTGACACCTCAGGTGAGTTTCAAGCATGGCGTTTATGGTAACGGACCAGAGCCTGGCGCAGCCTTCCGTGAAGGCGAAAAAGCCCTGGGTCTTAGCCTGACCGCCGACTACCTGAACCGCTACCGTTTCCAGCTGGGTTACACCAACTACTTTGGTGGCGATTTCAACGCGATTGATGACCGGGATTTCCTGTCCCTCAGTGCATCGGTATCCTTCTGACAGAGTTGAGGAGCGACAATAATGACAACATACTTCCCGACCAAACCGCTGCTGCTGGCGATGGCCATTGCTCTGCCCGCGCACGCGGCCGTATCACCGGAACAGGCAAATAAACTGGGGCAAAGCCTGACACCTGTGGGTGCCGAAATGCAGGGCAACGCCGATGGCAGTATCCCGGCCTGGAACGGCGGCCTTGCGCAAAGCGAAGAGCGTTACACCAACCCCTTTGCCGACGAACAGCCCTTGTTCGTGATCACTGCAGACAACGTCGACCAGTATGCTGACCGCCTGAGCCCCGGGCAGCTGGCTTTGTTCAAGCGCTACCCGGACAGCTTCCGCATGCCGGTCTATCCGACCCATCGCACCGCCGCCTATCCAGAGTCGGTGTACGCCAAGGCCCGCAAGAACGCTGAACAAACAGAGCTGACAGACGGCGGTAACGGGCTGAGCAATTTTGATGAAACCCTTGCCTTCCCCATTCCACAGAATGGTCTGGAAGTGATCTGGAATCACATCACCCGTTACCGTGGCGGCGCACTGGAACGGACCTTTGTACAGGTACCCGTTCAAGCCAATGGCGCTTTCACGCCAATTCGTATCAACGAAAAAATGAGCTGGCCGGAGTACCTGAAAGACCAGGGTAACAACGACCAGGACAATATCCTGTTCTACTTTGTCCAGCAGGTGGAAGCACCAGCACGCCTGACCGGTGAAGTACTGCTGGTACACGAAACCCTGAACCAGATTAAGCAGTCTCGCCAGGCCTGGACCTATAACGCGGGCCAGCGCCGCGTGCGCCGCGCGCCCCAGATCGCCTACGATGCACCGGGCACCGCTTCAGATGGTCAACGCACCACGGACAACCTGGACATCTTCAACGGCGCACCCGACCGTTACGAGTGGAATCTGGTCGGCAAACAGGAGCTGTACATTCCCTACAACAGCTTCAACCTGGCCGACCGAGAACTCAGTTATGACGACCTGCTGAAGCCCGGACACCTGAATCCGGACCATACCCGCTACGAGCTGCACCGGGTCTGGAAAGTAGAAGCCACACTCAAGGACGGCGAACGTCATATCTACGGCAAGCGCGTGTTTTACATTGACGAGGATAGCTGGCAGATCGCTATCGCCGATCACTACGATACTCGCGGCGAACTCTGGCGTGTCGCCGAAGGCCATGCCTTCCCCTACCGCGACGCCCTGATCCCCTGGTACAGCGCTGAAGCCCTTTATGACCTGCAGTCCGGTCGCTATCTGGTGGGCAGCCTGACCAATGAAGAGGGCAAGGGTTTCGACTTCAACCAGCGTTTCAAATACAACGACTTCACCCCCCAGGCCATTCGTCGCCTGGGTCGCTAAGCCAGACCCAACTGCCCCTTAGCAGGTTGTTGAAAAACGTTATCGAGGCAGCCGAGGCCAGGCAAAAACAGGCGAAAAAGCGCAGTTTAGTGTGCTAAATGAGCATTTTGAGACTGTTTTTAACGCAGCATTCGGCAACGCAGATAGGTTTTCGACAGCCTGCCAGGGGGCGGGCCAACACCCCTTCTCCAGCCCTTGCCGGCGCTCTCTGACAAGACTGCTTCAACAGCAGCACCAAGAGACCGTCGGCGCTTTTTTGCATCTGCGAAGCCCCTTCATCAGCCTGTTCTGTTATTCTGGCAGTACAGTCATTCACAACACCTATAACACTATATGACAGGGAGCCCGGCATGGCTGACAACACCCCTAGCCTCCAAGACGCCCGCCTCACGCTGGAAGACCGCGTTGCCACACTGACGCTGGACCGTGACGATCTGCGCAACGCCCTCACCGGCACAGCCCTTATTGACGATATCGTCGACACCATTCAATGGGCCAATCAATCGGCCAACGTATCCGTCCTGATTATTACCGGCTCAGGCCGTGCCTTTTGCGCCGGCGGCAATATAAAGGAGATGCAGTATCGCGAAGGCGACCATCGAAACGGTCCCTTTGGTGGCAGTGCACTGGAACTTGAACGCAAATACCGGGAAGGCATTCAACGCATCCCGATTGCCATTCACAAGGCCGAAGTTCCCATTATTGCTGCTGTAAACGGCCCCGCTATAGGCGCGGGCTGTGACCTGGCGTGTATGTGCGATATCCGTATCGGTTCCGAAAAGGCCACCTTTGGCGAGACATTCGTCAACTTGGGCATCATCCCGGGTGACGGTGGTGCCTGGTTCCTCCAGCGCCTGATCGGTTACCAGCGTGCTGCGGAAATGACCCTGACCGGACGGCTGGTGCATGCGGAAGAAGCGGTACAACTGGGCCTGATGATGGAACAGGTGCCGGCCGAACAGCTGATGAGCCGTGTGATGACTCTGGCGCAGCAGATGGCCGCCAAGCCACCCCATGCTCTACGCATGAGCAAGCGCTTGATGAAGCAGGCGCAACGCCATGAATTACCTGACTTTTTGGAACTCTGCGCCGCCTGGCAAGGCATGCTGCACAATACGGATGACCATGTTGAAGCAGTGAACGCCTTCGTGGAAAAACGTGAAGGCGTCTACCGAGGGAAATAATACTAAAAATACGAAGTACGTATTAAGTATTGTTTTTCGAGCTCAACTGCCGTTTGAGTGTTTCGCTCAGTTCACTCAAACGGCGAACTGTAAGCGTCGGCTCGACACCCCAGGGGTCAAAGATGGTACGCGGTGAACGCTGCACCCAGGCCCCTTTCATACCGGCCGAAATGGCGCCGATCACATCAAAGGGATTACCGGATATCAGCCAGCAGGCATGATTGGACGCCTTGGCCTGGCGCAGAAAATAGCTGTACACACCGGGGTCAGGCTTGAACGAACGCTGTTCTTCAACGCTGACAATTCCCTGGAAATACTCGCGAATTCCGGCATTTTCCAGCAATTCCTGCACCGATTCACGCGCACCGTTGGAGAAGGCATATAGCCTGAACCCGTCTTCCTGTAAGGCTTTCAGAGCTTCAGCTGCATCTTCATAAACCGGTAACTGACGATAAAATGCCAGCAACTCTCGCTTTTGCTCATCGGTCAGCGCCTGATCGAAATACATGCAGGTGTAATCCAGCGCCTGACGGGTACAGACTGCAAAGTCCGCGTAGTGACGCATCAGCCCTCGGCGAAACGCGTACTCCAACTGCTTCTCGCGCCATGTCTGAGCAAAGTCTTCAGCCAGATCCCCCACCCACTGCTCAAGTAGTACCACTACACCGCGTGGATCGATCAGGGTTCCGTATACATCAAAGGCCAGAGTTACCGCCATTTCCATACTCCTTGTTTGGCTAAACCCTAAGGAGCATAGCAGTCGAGGCCGAATCCGCCACCAGGCTCAAGATATCGCCAGCCTTAAATACAGGCCTTTTACATTAACAAAATCTAATATATTATTCAGACATTGCTAATATAAGGAGATTACCCAATGTCCCTGAATGCTGCACTGCGCCTGATGGCAGGCTCTGTCGTTACCCTTAGTCTTGTGCTGGCTTATTACGTGTACCCGGCCTGGTTGTGGCTTGCAGCCTTTGTCGGCTTCAACTTGCTGCAATCCGCGTTTACCCGCTGGTGCCCGGCAATTACCGTTTTTCGCCTACTCGGCCTTAAAGAGGAAGTCTGCGACAGCCGTGGCATGTCCATACATCAAGGCCTGCATATCATCGCTGGTACAGTCATCCTGGTCACAAGTCTGGCTGTTGTATTGGGTGTTGCACCCCAGGCTCTCCTGATTGTTCCGTTGGTAATGGGAGTGAGCCTGATACAGTCCGCCTTCACCGGCTGGTGCCCCGGCATGTTGATTGCCAAGCTTCTGGGCTTCAAACCGACTCATCCTGCCTAAGGGCCGAAGACGCCCAGGCTATCCTTGACAGGAACCGGCTGTGCATAGCAATTTTGTACAATGCTTATAGCCGGTTCCGAGTACACTAGCCAGATGAGCAAACCACGCGAACTGGCCGAGTATAAGACCGTCAACGAACTGGGCGGTCTTGAATACCTCAAGGCCGAATATCATCGTCAGACTTTTTCTCGACATACCCATAAAGGGTATTCTTGTGGCGTTATCTCAACCGGGGCTCAGCGCTTTCTTCGCAATGGCACTCGTCACATTGCGCCGGAAAACAGCATCGTTTTAGTCAATCATGACGAAGTCCATGATGGCCACTCCGCAACTGATTATGGCTGGTCCTACCAGGCGATTTATCCCTTACCCGACCAGTTGTCACAAATACAGCGCGAAGCCGGATTATCGCTGCAAGGCTCCATCTACTTCCCCAGTCCTGTAGTGGAAGACCCTGAACTGGTTGGCCTGTTTCGCCTGGCCTTCAACCATCTAAACCACTCGGATAATCGCCTGTTACGCGAAACGCTGCTCTACACTGCTCTGCTAAAATTGATACAGCGGCATGCCAGTGTACGCCCTGAGCTGCCTGACCTTTCTGGCGTCCGCCCTCGCATGGAGCTGGTCCGTCAGTTTCTCGAAGACCAGCCAGCGGCCGATGTTTCACTGGAGGATCTGGCCCGCTTGAGCGGCGTAAGCGTATTCCACCTGATTCGCCAGTTTCAGGCCTGTTTTGGCCTCCCGCCCCATGCATACCAGATACAAGCCCGCCTTCGCCTGGCCAAGCGGCTTATTCGCGCAGGGGAACCACTGGCCGGTGCGGCTGCACAGGCCGGATTCCACGATCAGAGCCACCTGAACAGACATTTCAAAAAGGCCCTTGGCGTAACTCCGGGTCAATTTGCCCGCTGCCAAAACTCGTCTTAGCCTGCCAGCAATTACATACAAGCTGGCAATGATCCAGGCAGTTAATCTGAGGCTTCTTTTGTTCTGGAGGAGCCTCAATGACAAACACCCAGCACCCTATCCAGCAGATGAAAACAGGAACACGGCTGATTCTGCCCCTCACGATTGCAGTTATACCTTGGGGCTTACTGGTCGGTGCCTATGGCGTGGAATCAGGGCTAAGCGCGGTACAGACTCAATTGCTGTCCTTGAGCGTGTTTGCAGGTGCATCACAGCTGGTTGCGATCGGCATGCTGGAATCCGGTGCCGGCGTCGCTTCAATACTGTTGACCACACTGCTGATCACCTCGCGACATTTTCTGTATGGCCTGGCGCTTCGGCAGGATATACAGCACCTGCCCGCTCCCTGGCGAGTATCACTGGGCTTTTTGCTGACAGACGAGCTGTTCATCATCCGTCACAAACATGAGAAGCGTTTTTGCCGCTGGTTCCTGATCGGAGCTGGAGCCAGTTTCTACCTGGGCTGGAATCTGGCTACCCTGGCCGGCATCCTGGCCGGGCAGTACCTGCCTGACCTGCCTTCATTGGGACTGGATTTTGCCGTCGTTGCGATCTTTATCGTCCTGCTGGTCCCCATACTGAAACATCGAGCGGCCTGGGTGTGCGTGACTGCATCAGCCATCACCGCTGTAGTGACTCACTTGCTGCAACTGCCCGGAGGCCTTCTGGTTGCCATGTTAACGGGCATGACGTGCGGCTATATCGCCAGCAATAAGGATGGTATGCAGCATGATTGAAGCTCTGATTCTGGGAATGACCCTGATCGTGTTTGTCAGTCGCTACCTGTTTCTGGAACCCAGACTGCCCATTCAGCCAGGGCCGCGACTATTACACTTTTTAAGCTTCTCCATACCCGCCTTGCTGGCAGCGGTCATCGCGCCGATGATCTTTATTCAGGATACTCTGCTTAACCTGGATCCTTTGAACCCCTACCTTGTGGGCGCAGGCACAGCAGCGGTTTGCATGAAGGTTACGGGCAAGACACTCACATCGGTCACGTTGAGCCTTTTGGTATTTATGATCTATCGCCACCTGCTAACGGGCAGCTGATCAAATATCCATCACAGTTACGCTCAGACTACACCGAAGTGGGACTCAATAGCCTGACGATCAACTCCGTCAGGGTATCCACGGCCTGATCCTCGCCAACAAGACCGGCAGTCAACGCTCGCGCCAGCTCATCACTGGCGCCATAGATCGCGATCAAGACCGCTGAGTCCTGCTCAAGGCTCAGCACGACTGCCGGTGCAAAAAGGTCACGATAGAAAGCAACAAAGAACTGGCAGATACGCGTGCGCAAGTCACGGTGCTCAGGAAAGGTGCACAAGGCTGCGACGACGTCATCGTACACCGCACCATTACGCACCGTGCATTTGAAATAGGCAACGGCCAGCCTGTGCGCCAATCCCTTCAGGCTGCAATCCGCCCCCGGTACCAGGGTACGCACATCCTGCACCAACCGCTCGTCATACCCCTGGTACAACTGCAACAGCAGCCCCTGACGATCACCGAAATGATTATAGGTGATGGGTTTGCTGACACCGGCACGCTCTGCCAGTGTCAGCAATGTCAGCTGCTCCGCCCCGTCCTCACGCACGATATCAGCCGCGATCTCAAGCAATTGCTCACGTCTGTCGGCCTTGCTCATGCGTGTTCGAGGCATGGGAGATCAATTCCTGTGTAACTTATTGCGCCGCCAGTGGCAGGCCGAAAATCCGGTCAAAACACCAGCTATAGGCAAAGGTGAAGAACATGAAGAACAGGGTCAAGCCGGCATCGAGCACAAAGGCATCCAGCAGGCTTAGCTCAAGCCACCAGGCGAACAGTGGCAGTGTTATAGCGACCAGCCCCAGTTCAAACCCTACCGCATGCGAAACACGACGCGCCAGGCTGCGGCCACGCACCGACTGGCGCGATTCCCACCATTCGAACAGCGAGTTGTACGCCAGATTCCAGATGATTGCGACCACCACCGTGATCACACCCAACATGCCCGAGTGGGCTGCATCCTTGTCCGAATAAAAGTAGAACGCCGTACTGATCAACAGTAGCGATAGAAACTCGTAAAACACCACGTAGGTGGCCTTGCGCTTGAAACCTTGCATGGAAGTACTCCGCATGAAAATGACATCAGGAATGAATCAGTGAAATGTCATCGTCGTGGCGGGCAATGTGTGCAAGTTGAGGCTCTCAACTGGAACAGGTCAGGCACAAACTCGGCTCCGTGACGTATTGCACGGAAACAGGTCATTATTTCTGCCCTGCTCAAGTTTGACATCATTGGCTCCAGTGGTGGATTCAAAACTCAGAAGCATAAGTTACCATTGGTAACTTAATTGTCAATATATCCGAAACACCCATTTCAAGACCCGCTTCCACCAGATTTTGCCTTCTCTATAATCACTGCCAAGCTTAAGTTGACTGTGTCTGCGAGGCCGGCTAGCTTAGCCCGGCCCAGCGGGTATTAGGGTCCAATATCGATTACTCAGGAGAGGATGCCATGTCTGATTCCATTCGCCTTACTCAATACAGCCATGGCGCCGGCTGCGGCTGCAAAATTTCGCCTGCGGTGCTGGATACAATCCTGTCAGGCAGTGGCTCCCAGGCGCTGGATCCCAATTTGTGGGTCGGCAACGCGTCTCGGGACGATGCTGCCGTTTATGCATTTGATGAAGATACCGGCATCGTTTCGACCACTGATTTCTTCATGCCGATTGTGGATGATCCCTATGATTTCGGTCGTATCGCAGCGACCAATGCCATCAGCGATATTTACGCCATGGGCGGCACACCGATGATGGCTATCGCCATTCTTGGCTGGCCGGTCAACCTGCTGCCGGCCGAAGTAGCACGTGAGGTCATCAAGGGTGCACGTGCCGTCTGTGATGCTGCTGGCATGCCTCTGGCCGGCGGACATTCCATTGATGCACCTGAACCCATTTTCGGCCTGGCCGTTACTGGTCGTGTCGATAAAAATCACCTGAAGCGCAACGATACTGCCCGGGTGAGCAACCGGCTGTATCTCACCAAGCCCCTGGGTATCGGCGTACTGACTACCGCGGAAAAACAGGGCAAGCTTCGTCAGCAGGACCAGGGGGTGGCACGCGACCTTATGTGCACTCTAAATCAGGCCGGACAACATTTCGCAACGTTAGAAGGCGTATGTGCCATGACCGACGTAACCGGCTTTGGCCTCTTGGGTCACCTGGTCGAAATGGCCGACGGCAGCGGACTGACTGCGAGGCTGGACATGGACACGGTCCCGCACATCGACCATATCCAGCACTATCTGGACGAAGGCTGTATTCCTGGCGGCACTGGCCGCAATTTTGACAGCTATGGCCATCGGGTCACCCAACTGACCGAGGATCAAAAGCACCTGTTATGCGACCCTCAAACCAGCGGCGGTTTACTTGTGGCCGTAACACCTGAAGGTCAGGCGGCCTTTAATGAAGCCGCTCAGGCCCTCAAGCTTCAATTGCACCCTATTGCCGAAATGGTGCCGGCAACCGAGCATGCGGTTGAGGTTGTGTAATGCGCTTGTGCACGGATGATTACCGTAAGATTTTCCTAAGCGGCGCTCCCCTGCTGGATGTTCGTGCGCCGGTGGAGTTTGCCAAGGGCGCATTCCCGGGCAGCGACAATCGCCCATTGATGAATGACGATGAGCGCCACCGCGTCGGTATCTGCTACAAACAGCACGGTCAGGAAGCTGCCGTTCGTCTGGGCCACCGTTTGGTGGCTGACGAGATCAAAGCGGCACGTGTACAGGCCTGGGTCGAGTTCGCCAATGCCCACCCAGAGGGCTATCTCTATTGTTTTCGCGGCGGCACGCGCTCCAACATCAGCCAACAATGGCTGCGTGAAGCCGGTGTTGACTACCCACTGGTCACCGGCGGCTACAAGGCAATGCGCGGTTTTCTGATCGATACTCTCGATAGCGCCGCCGAACAATGTCGCTTTATTCAACTGGGTGGCATGACCGGCTGTGGCAAGACCGAGCTGCTGCAACAGCTGGAACACTCACTGGACCTGGAAGGCTGCGCTCATCATAGGGGCTCAAGCTTTGGGCGGCACGCCACTCCCCAGCCCAGCCAGATTAATTTTGAAAACACCCTGGCGGTTGATGTGCTTCGCAAACGCGCTGCGGGTGTAGAGCATTTTGTAGTTGAGGATGAAAATCGCGCCATCGGCAGCTGTCATGTGCCTCTGGATCTACACCGCCGGTTTATCGATTCGCCGCTTGTCTGGCTGGATGAGTCGCTGGAACAGCGTATCGAACGCATTCGCCAGGAGTATGTGGTTAAGCTGGCTGCCGAGTTTCAAGATGCCCAAGGAGCAGAAACAGGTTTTCAAGCCTTTGCCGCGCGCTTGCGTGAAAGCCTTGCCAAGCTGACCAAACGACTGGGGCAGGAGCGCTATCGCCGGCTTGCCGAGTCGATGGAAAATGCCCTGTATCAGCAGTCAATAAATGGCGATACCCGCCCGCACGAGGACTGGATTAACAGCCTGCTGAGGGAATATTACGACCCCATGTATGCCTACCAGAGCGAGAAACAATCAAAGCGCATAATCTTTCGCGGAAACCGCAAAGAGGTGCTGGAGTTCTTGCAAACAGAGGATTAATCGGCTTGAACAGGGATGCCATCGCTCTCCCCTTTCAAGCGCTCCTTATCCTGATACATGCGCTGATCTGCCAGATGGATCAGCTCATCAGCCGTGAGGTACTCATCGGGACCGGTCTGCACAAACCCCAGACTGATGGTCAGATCCGGTTCCTGCTCACGAATGTGGGCATGCAGCCGTTCATCGAACAACTGAATGGCCTGCTGCTCATTACACTTGGGCAAGATGATGCAAAACTCATCCCCGCCATAACGGAAGGCCTGATCTTCCAGCCGTGACAGGTTTTTGATGCTGTCCGCCACAGTACACAGGATTTCATCACCCCGTTGATGCCCCTGGGTATCATTCACTTCCTTGAAATCATTGATATCCATGTACACCAGCGTCAGAGGCTCCAGCCGCCGCTGCGCCGCACGCAATGACTGCGTCAGCATCTCGGTGAGAAAACGCACATTCAACAGCCCCGTGAGCGGATCTGTACGGGACATGATCTCCAGCTGCTCGGTACGTTCCTGAACCTTGTACTCCAACTCGACGGCGTAGCGTTCTGATTTCTCGCGCGATGTTTCGATCTCGGAAATCAAGCTGCGGATATAGGTATCAAACACCAGCGAAATATCGAACATAAACAGCTTTTCAGCCGCTCGAATTACCCTGCGACATTCCTTGGGGTCCGGAATGATTCGCCTGAGGAGATGACCCAAAAGAGTCTGCAACTGCTGGATAGCGGCAAGGTAGAGTTTGGGTTCGACACCGATACGCTTATGCACCATACCGATGCGCAGACGATTATTGACGTATTCGATATCGTAGAAGCCGCTAAACAGGTCAATGACATATTTCCGCTGAGCGGAACGCAGCCGCCCCAGCGTATCGGCATCACCGATCAAAAGCGCAATTTCAGGCACACTGGTTTGCAATTCATAGAACTCACGCACCAAAGACTCGACTTCTCGCTCGATTAGAGGCTTTACACGTGTCAGGACTTCAACATCATCGTTCTCGATCATGAACAGCGCCTTGCGGTTCTCGATCTCAAGTTCGGTGATGCGCATCTGTTCCAGCAGTGTCTGATCCGTCCGTTTCATTCCGCTACTCCATGCAGAGAGGAAATGCCTGCCAAGGCGTACATGCCAAAGTTGATGCCCGCAATCAGCAAGTAATCGCAGTAATGATCATAGGCTTAATTTCATTTCTGGGCCAGAGACATGACAAGAGCCCCAAAAAAAAACAAAGAAAACGTCTCTTTTAAGAAACGTATAGACTCTTTTTACCGCGATTACCACCGTCAGCCCGGTTTAGAGATGCACATTACCTTGGTCATCAATCAACCAGAACGGGTTATGTGCAATCTCCCACAGGTGCCCGTCCGGGTCTGAAAAGTAGCCGGAATAACCACCCCAGAACACCTTCTGACCCGGCTTGGTGATATGTCCACCAGCTTGCTCGGCAAGCGCCAGCACGTCATCAACTTGCTGCGGGCTCTCAACATTTTGCGCCAGAGTCATGCGAGCACCGGCAGCAGGCGCCACTGGAACCTGAGCATCCTCTGCCAAGGCGTCATGCGGGTAAAGCGCCAGTATCAGGCCATTGAGCTGGAAGAAAACAATCTCGCCTTCAGACGCGCCGACCTGCCAGCCCATCGCCTCGTAAAATTCACGGGCCCGGTTCAAATCGCTCACCCCCAGTGTCACTACACTCAATCGCTGCTGCATCACCTGTTTCATCTTATTCATCCCTGTTTGCAATTTTGTTCTATAGACGCCGTTGGTTCGCTATTAGGCTAGCACCAAATAAAAATTGGAGGTGACCCCATGCTGACTTCAGCCCTTTCCATGCTCAGTTTTGCCTTAATTGGTGCGATTACCCCAGGCCCCGTCAACATCATTGCGACCAGTTCCGGTGCTAACTTTGGCTGGCGTAAAACCTTACCGCATGTATCCGGCGCAACCCTTGGCTATGTACTAGTCGTGTTAGTAAGTGGGCTGGGGTTAAACAGCCTGAACCAGGTATTACCTCAGTTCACCCATATCCTGCAGTATGCCGGTGCTGCCTTCCTGCTCTACATGGCCTTCAAAATCGCCACGGCAGCCGCCGAGACTGATACGGGGAGCACAGGCTTGAGCAGCCCGCCAAGCCTTGCTCAGGGCGCTTTGGCTCAGCTGTTAAATCCCAAGGCCTGGCTTGTTGCCATGTCAGGCGTCGCCCTCTTCGTTGCCAGCCAGGCGGAAGCAAACCTCTATCTCAGCCTGTTTGTAGGCCTGTCATTTGTAGCCTGCTTTGTGTGCGTGGGTTGCTGGGCCGTCTGTGGCCAATTGATCAGCCGCTGGCTGAACACACCCAAACGCCTGCGGTTCTTCAATCGCACTCTGGGTGCTATGCTGGCATTAACGGTAACGACCCTGTTCATTTAAGCCCCCACTGCCAATGAAAGACGAAACTCTGAAACTTGAACGCTGTGCCGCGCTGCCTTTTGTCGAAATGCGGCTGGCCAGCCAGTCATGCGCCTGCTATCAGGCGCATTCACATGATGAATTTTCGTTTGGCGTCATCGACCAGGGGGCTGCGGACTACCGCAACGGCGGAGCCCAGCACCGTGTCGCCAGCGGCACCCTGGTCACCATCAACCCTGCTGATGTCCATTCCTGCAACCCGGATGAAGGACTTTGGTCCTACCGGATGCTGTTCGTGGACACACAGTGGATTGGTGAACTACAGCAGGAATGTCTGGGTGGACAAACTGATTACCGTGCATTTGAAGCCCACTATCAATCAGATCCCGGTTTCTACAATCGCTTTTCGGCGCTGTATCAAACGCTGTCGCTGGATAATGACCCGCTGGCCGCTGAATCAGAGCTGATCGAATTTCTGCAGCCCCTTTTCCAGGTAACCAATGCAGACAACCCTAGATTGACCGCTCAACGCGCACCGGAAATACGCCGTGTGACCGAGCTGATTATGGACCACCTTGCTGATCCTCTGCCCCTTGAGCATCTGTGCCAGGTCAGTGGTCTTAACCGCTATCAATTGATCCGCCGTTTCAAACAGGTTCATGGCATGGCACCTCACGCCTTCCAACTGGACCACCGTATCAAGCAGGCACGCCGACTACTGCGTGACCAGCAGTTCCCGCTCATCGATGTGGCACAGCAACTGGGCTTTGCGGATCAGGCCCACTTTCAGCGCCACTTCCGCCAGCGTACAGCCCTCACACCCGGCCGCTATCGCGCCTTTTTCCAGGCCTGATCAGGGCGCGCATATGGCCAGCGTGCGAGGTTTAGGGTAAGCTGCCCGACCTCCTCAACCCCGAGGCATCAGAACCTGTTCCCAGAGTTCTTGCTCCCTCCGGTTGCCACCAGACCTAATCAGTGAGTCACGCATGAGTTTTGCCAGTCTCGGCCTGTCCGATGCTATTTTGAAAGCCATTTCCGATCAGGGCTACGATACCCCTTCCCCTATTCAGCAGCAGGCAATCCCGGCTGTACTTGAGGGACGTGACGTCATGGCCGCCGCACAGACCGGCACCGGTAAAACTGCGGGCTTCACGCTTCCGCTTCTGGAACGTCTGTGCAAAGGTGAACGCGCCAAGGCCAACCAGGCCCGCGTGCTGATTCTGACACCGACCCGCGAACTGGCAGCACAGGTTGCCGACAGCGTCGCCACCTACGGTAAGCACCTGCAGCTGAAGTCAGCCGTGGTCTTTGGTGGCGTTAAAATCAACCCGCAGATGATGGCCCTGCGCAAGGGTGCCGATATTCTGATCGCGACCCCTGGCCGGCTGCTTGACCTCTACAGTCAGAACGCCGTGCGTTTTGATAACCTGGAAGCGCTGGTTCTGGACGAGGCAGATCGTATGCTGGACATGGGTTTCATCCATGACATCAAGCGCATCCTCAGACTGCTGCCGAGTAAGCGCCAGAACCTGCTGTTCTCCGCCACTTTCTCAAAGGATATCCGTGAGCTGGCCAAGGGCCTGGTAAACGATCCGGTTGAAGTATCGGTAACACCGCGCAACTCTACGGCGGAAACCGTCAAGCAGTGGATCGCCCCGGTCGACAAGAAGCGTAAAAGCCCGCTGTTGATCAAGCTGATCAAGGATAACAGCTGGTATCAGGTGCTGGTCTTCACCCGTACCAAGCATGGCGCAAACCGTTTGGCCACCCAGTTGGAAAAGGCCAATATCAAGGCAGCAGCCATTCACGGCAACAAAAGCCAGGGTGCCCGCACCAAGGCCCTGAATGCATTCAAGACCAAGGATATTCAGGTACTGGTGGCAACCGATATTGCAGCCCGAGGCCTGGATATCGATCTCTTGCCCCAGGTTGTGAACTTTGACCTGCCCAACGTGGCAGAAGACTACGTTCACCGTATTGGTCGTACTGGCCGTGCCGGCGCAGATGGCCAGGCCGTCTCCCTGGTGAGTGCAGATGAAATTGATCAGCTGCGTGCTATTGAACGTCTGACCAGTAAAATCATTCCGCGTGAGATGATTGATGGTTTTGAACCGGTACACGAGCTGCCCGAATCCAGCCTGGACAAACCCAAGGGACGTCGTCGCAACCGCCCCAAGAAACCCAAGCCTCAGCATCGCGATGGCGTACGCTCAGGTGATGTGCATCGCGGCCATAAACCGCGCAGCCAGGGCGCCAAGCCCCGTACAGGCAGCCCCAAGCAGCGCTGATCAGCGACGTACTAAGAGACCGGCTGCAACCGTGTGGACTCAAAACGGTTTAGCAGTCGGTCCATTAGAAAGATCACCATCAGCGACAGCATGACGGCGACAGACAACGATGTGATTCGGTGCAGATCATTGAAAAACAGATCCTGCGCCGGCGTAAGGTACTGACCAAACAGAATCGCCATGGTCGTCAGCCCAGCAAACCCTACCCCCGGCAATCCCCCTTCCAGCATGTGACAACGCGCAAACAGCAGCAGGCTGATCCACAGGCCAAATGCGACCAGCAGCAAAATATCAAAATGGTTCATCAATACAAACTGCACCAGCAGTCCGACCGCACACCCCAGTAATGTGCCCAGTGCACGATTCCAGCCTGCAGGCCCGGCCCCTTTCCAGCTAAGCGGAAAGACCACCAGAATGCTGGAAATTTGCGCTGAAAGTGAATCCTGCAAATCCAGTACTTGAAACACCAGAAAGGACAGGGTTGCGACTGTTGTGGCCAGAATCACTTCGTGACGCACGTTGCTGGCCGGCTTAACCGGCATCTGACGAGGCTGGCGCGGCTCAGGGTCCGGCAGCAGCTGGTGCATGAGCGCACAGATTAGCAGTGTGGTGACGACAGCCATCACAAAAGCGCCCATGAGGTCACTCACATGTGCCTGAGGATAGCTGGCAAAATGTAGCAGCATGGACAGGTTGACCACGCCCATGGCACCGAAGAGCAAGTTCACGCCACCGCTCATGGCCCGGAACAGGCCGGCAAACAGCGCGATGACAACTAGCGTCATGGGAATCGGCTTGTCACCCAGCATGCCCTGAAGAACCATGACACACCCGACCACTAACAGAGTACTGGCCAGGTACTGACGCACAATATGGGCGTTGAACACCGGCACCATTCCCAGCAGCAAAATGGGCGATACCGTAAAAAAGGCGCCGTAACTCCACCCCATCATTTTGCAGACAAGAAACCCGAGGGTCCCGCCCAGTGCCGCGCGCAAACACTGGCGCAGATCATTAGGCGACATTTCAGGCTTCCGCACGACCACCATTGGCAGAAATCGAGACATTGCACTCGCCTCAGTAGATGTAGTGCATCAGGCTGACAATGCGAATCTGCAGCTGCCCCAGCCAGCTGGCCACACCGCCGACAGGAAACAGCTGTACTGTCGCCCGGGAGCCTGTGGGCAGGGCCGGAGCCTGCTCCTCGGTAAGCTCCAGATGTACTCGCTGACGTTGGGCATCGCGCACCCAGCGATCAGTCGCTTCAGGTGCAGCAAGACGGCCATCCGCAACGATTTGCCCGGCCAGGGTACCGGCGTCACGCTCGGTGACGACGCCTGAGAACACCCGCCCAGGGTAGGCATCAAACACGATTTCTGCGCGCCCGCCCTGCTCCATCATATTGAGGGACTTTTCGCGGAAGTCGGCCACGATATCCATTTCATCAACCACCAGCGCCGCCAGCTCTTTTCCAGCACTGGCGTAGGTACCGACACGAACCTGAAGGTTGGATACAAAGCCGGCTGATCGGGCACGAACCTGTGTGTAGGCAAGATTCAACTCAGCCTGTGCCAGGGCATTGGCGGCCTGTGCTTCACGCACATTCTGATCGCCTGCTGCGCCACGCTCTGCCTCCAGCTTCAACACTTCGGCTTGCGCAGCCGCCACCTGTGCAGCTGCGGACTGATGACGTGCTTTTGCCTGGTCATACTGCTGGATGGACACACTTTGACGTTCACTCAGAAATTTCAGGCGTTTTGCTTCACGCGCCGCCTCCTGTGCGTCCGCCCTGGCAGCGCTCACGTTGGCCTTGGCTGCAACAATGGCAGCGTCAAGCTGGTTATTGATCTGACGTGCATCCTGCAGCGCCAGCCTAGCCTGCTCGACCGCAAGGCGGTATGGCTGATCATCAATCACAAATAACAGATCACCGGCTTCAACATGCTGGTTATTACGCACCTGAACGTCTGTCACCATACCGCTCACCTGAGGCGCAATGGCTGTTACAGGGTGCAACACACGTGACTGTGGGGTCATGGGCATCCAAAGATCAGCCAGCAGGTAGTACACAAACGTCACGGCAAAGGCGATCAGGGAAACCCGAACCCACCGGGCAAAACTTTGATCAGGTGTCATCAGCGCTTCTCCTGGTGGGTGGCACAGGCCACGGCATTGGCTTCCATCTTGACCAGAACACTGGCGAACGCATCCAGCTCCGCTTCGCTGATTCCGGCATAAATTTCATCGCGAATAGTGCCAATTCTGACCGCCAGTGCTTCAACCATCTCGGCCCCTTCTGGCGTCAACCAGAGGCAGTGCACGCGCTTGTCTTCAGGGTCGGTACGGCGCTCGACTAACCCTTGTTGCTGTAACTGATTCAGGGTTCGACTCAGGGATGACATCTCAATCGATAGCTTGGATGCCAGGGTTTGCTGGGTACAGCCTTCCCCGATTTTCTTAAGCAGCATCAATGCCGTCCAGCGCGATTCAGTCATGCCCAGCGGTGCAACGGCCTGGTTCACCGCACTTCGCCACTGCCTGTGTACACGCCCCAATACCGCCCCCAGAGACGGCTCGATGGTTGTGTGCAGCGAGGTTGATTGATTTGACATGACTGACTCCAAAATACTTAGCTTGCTAAGCATTATATCAATTCATTTTTAGTTAGCAAGCTAAGTAAATGAGCCTGAAGTCAATTGAGCACTCGAAACTGCGACCCTTTGTCACACTGCGACACTGTGTCTCATCCCAAGTGCAAAGGCATTGCCTAAAATCCGGCTCCATTCGTACACACTCTGCCCATTTGGGCCCCTTCTCATGGGCAGAGGTAGATAACCTCGTTCAACATGCCAGGAGTCAGGATGAGCCTGAATTACACCCAGCCCAATGTCCCCTATGGACGGCTTTCCCTTGCCATTGCCTGTATCACACTGGCCCAATCGGCCAATGCTCAGGATCCCATTGTGGTTGAAGGCACACTTCAACAAACGCCCCGCGATAATGCCGTACAGGTGGAGCCTTCGGCCCTGGAGCAGCTGCGCGCCGCAACCAGCGACAGCGCCAGCCTGCTGCGTGACGTTCCCGGCGTCAGCCTCTACGGAGCTGGCGGCGTGTCCAGTCAGCCGTCCATTCACGGCCTGGCGGATGACCGCCTGCGCGTAAAGGTGGATGGAATGGATCTGATTGCCGCCTGTCCCAACCATATGAACCCGCCCCTGTCCTATGTTGACCCCAGCAACATCGGCCAGCTCAAGGTGTTCGCAGGGATCACACCGGTCAGCCTGGGTGGTGACAGCATCGGCGGCACTATCGTTGCCGACAGGCCTGAGCCCGAATTTGCACGCACCGGTGAAGCCAACCTTATCAAGGGCGAAGTCGGTGCCTTTTACCGCAGCAACAACGATGCAATCGGCGGCAATCTATCCGCAACGCATGCGACCGAGAGCCTGAGCATCAACTACAGCGGCTCCTGGAGTCAGGCCGACAACTATACGGCCGGTGACGACTTCAAGGCTTTTACCGATACCGGCCGTCCCGGTCATGATTTGCCACTGGATGAAGTTGGCTCCACCGCTTATGACACCCAAAATCACAATCTGAACCTGGCTCTCAAGGCCGGTGATAATCTGTTTGAAACCCGGTTCAGCTACCAGGATATGCCCGAACAGCTGTACCCGAACCAGCGCATGGATCTGCTTGAAAACGAGCAGAAGCTGATTAATCTGGCCTGGACCCGTCGCATGAACTGGGGTGTCATCGAAACACGTGCCTATCATGAGCAGGTCGATCACTTCATGGATTTCGGTGACGACAAGCGTTTCTGGTATGGCTCGCTTTCAGGCCCCGGCAACCCGTGCAGCCCGATCAGTTTCCATGGTGACCCTGCCGGCACCTGCGCAGGCGGCATGCCGATGTATTCGGAAAGTAAAAACACCGGGCTAAGCCTGAAAGCCGATATCGACCTCAACGCTACCAACCTGCTCCGTGTGGGTACCGAGTTCCAGCGCTTCCGTCTGGATGATTACTGGACCGCTTCCGGCGGCGGTATGGGGCCAGGCACCTTCCAGAACATCAACAATGGCCAGCGTGATCGTAATGCGCTGTACGCTGAACTTGAAACTCAGCAAAGTGATCAGTGGCTGACACTGGTAGGCGTACGATACGAGCGCGTCAGCACGGATGCTGATGACGTACACGGCTACAACACCGCCATGACCGCTGCTGGCATGCAATACATGGATTCCATGGCCTTTAATGAGCAAGACCACAGCCAGACTGACCACAATGTGGACCTGACCGCATTGGCGCGTTACCAGTACAGCAACACCCTGGACATTGAACTGGGCCTTGCCCGCAAGGTGCGCTCACCCAATCTGTACGAGCGCTACACCTGGTCGACCTGGCCGATGGCCGCCACCATGAACAACTTTGTTGGCGACGGTAACGGCTATGTGGGTGATGTGAACCTCAACCCGGAAACCGCTTACACTGCATCTGCCACCTTCGACTGGCATGCCAGTGACCGCAGCTGGGTTGTTACCGCGACCCCGTTCTACACCCATGTCGACGACTACATCGATGCTGTTCAGCGTGCCGGCTGGGCAGAAGATCAGTTCAACGTGCTGCAGTATGACAACCAGTCAGCACGTCTTTACGGTGTCGACCTCTCCATGCAGTTGCCGTTGGCCAGCAATAGACTGGGTACCTGGGGTTTCAAGGGCGTGATCAACTATACCGACGGTGAAAACCGTAAAACCGGCGATGACCTCTACAACATCATGCCATTGAATGGCCGCTTCACGCTGACGCACCAGAAAGCCGGCTGGGACAATGCCATCGAATGGATTGTGGTTGATGAGAAGGACGAGGTATCAGACATACGCAATGAGATCAGCACCTCCGGGTACAGTTTGATCAACCTGCGTGCCAGCCATAGCTGGGATCAGGTGCGTTTGGACCTGGGCATCGAGAACCTGTTCGACCGCGCCTATGCCCTGCCGACCGGTGGTGCCTACACGGGTCAGGGTCGCACCATGTCCATGACCGGTATTCCCTGGGGCATTGCCGTACCCGGCATGGGTCGCTCCGCCTATGTGGGCATCAAAGTCATGTTTTGATTATCGCAGCTGTTCGGCGTCCGATAAATCGGGTGCCGTTCGGCTCTAATGAGCGCCAATACATTCACACGGCTGGCACACTGCGCTTTCCTCGCACATAATGCATGTCTCTTTGCCCTCGGGAGACTCAGGTCATGACAGTTGAAAGCGCATTCTCCTTTTTTATAGCCGTACTCATTTTCGGTATTACACCCGGCCCCGGTGTCTTTGCCATCATGGCGCGAGCCTTGATGCATGGTGCCACCAGCTGCCTGCCGATGGCGCTGGGCATGATTGTCAGTGACATCCTCTACCTGATTGCCGCCTGTCTGGGCCTGGCGACCATTGCCACCCATTGGTCCGAGCTCTTTACCGTGATTCGTATCATTGGCGCTGCCTACCTGCTCTACCTGGGCTACAAGATGTGGACCGCGCCCGTCTCCAGTGACGAGTTCAACGCCAGCAAAAGCCAGAAAGGCAGCGTAGCGGCCAACTTCCTGCAGGGGTTTCTGATTTCAGCGTCCAACCCCAAGGTCATCCTGTTCTACATCGCTTTCCTGCCCACCTTTATGGATCTGAGCGTGCTTAGCAGCGGTGATATTGCCCTGGCGTCAGTACTGACATTGGTGGGTCTGCTCATTGGCCTGATGGCGATTGCCGTTTTTGCCGACAAGGCTCGGGGTTTCTTCCGCTCACCGCGAGCCATGAAGGGACTGAATCGCAGTGCCGGGTCAATCATGGCCGGTGCCGGTGCTTATCTGGCGCTGCGTCACTGACGCCTTAGCCCCCCTCATAAGCACCATTGAAACGAAAAGGCCCTCAATCGAGGGCCTTGTTGTATATTAAACGATCAGTTTTTGCCGCTCTCATACTCTTTGCTGTCATAATCCGCAGCAATGCGCTTCAGATCTTCCAAAGCAGCCGATGCATCCACCGGACGATCCGCCACGGTTTCGATCCAGGCGTCGTACATGCCATCTACCTTTTCGGCAAAGGCCTGCGTGATAGGATCATCCTCAGACAGTTCCTTGATGCGGACTCCCATCCCCCTGGCATCTTCCAGGCCTGCCAGGTCGGAGTTGCCCCAGGCACGTCCCGCCAGTGCTGACAGCTTTTCACCGGACACCGACAGGATAGCCTGACGGTCTTCTTCACTCAGATCCTCAAACACGTAGGGGTTCATAAAGATGGTAAATGCTGTGGTATACATGCCGGACGGGAACAGCGTGACATCTGTGACCACTTCACTCAGGCGAGAATATTTAAGTTCCTGAGCCGGCAGAAAGACACCGTCAATCACGCCTTGTTGCATCATTTCGTACACTTTGGTCACGGGCGCAAACACAGGCACCACATCAAGGCGCTTGGCCAGATCATTAACAACCCCGCCACCGGTTCGCATTTTCTTGTTCTG
The DNA here is from genome assembly GCF_900155945.1 of Marinobacterium stanieri. GTDB lineage: Bacteria > Pseudomonadota > Gammaproteobacteria > Pseudomonadales > Balneatricaceae > Marinobacterium > Marinobacterium stanieri. The sequence continues at coordinate 52,947 of NZ_FTMN01000003.1, read as the reverse complement.
CAGGTCCGACAGCTGATTCACCTCGAATGTGGTCATCAACTGGCCAGGGCCATGCACAAACATGCCCAACACCTTCAGACCCTCAAACTCTTGCGCGGGCTCAAAGTGCTGCTTGTATACACGCCAGAGTGCCACGGACAAGGCTTCGGGATCTGCCGTTTCACCGGGAATTTCGACAACCGCTGGCAGCTTGAAGCGTCCGGGCAGATAGCCGTTAACACCAAAACTGACGTCTGCAACACCATCCTCAACCAGGCCGAACATGGATTTGGGATGGCCGGAGCTGTACTCAAGCTCGATTTTTACACGCCCGTCCGTTGCTTCTTCGACCCAGTCTGCCCAGGTGGGCCAGACAACATCATTTTGACTACTGCTGGCCGGCAGCCAGGTCGCGACTCTTAGCGTAGTCTCAGCGAAGACGGGCGCGGACAGCAAAAGTGCACAGGTACATGAGATGGCTTTTATTATTTTCATGGTTGGGCCTTTTAATATTTATAGGATGGATCTTTTTTCTCAATCAAACGCTCCAGTGCCGCAACAGCATCACGGCCCGAGCCATATTTCGGATTAAACAGCGGGGTATCACGCGCACAGCGCTGCAAAACCTCATCGGGAATATCCAGGGTTTTACCCATGGATTGGGATGCCAGCTGCACCTCACAGGCACGGTTAAGCAGCCACATCAGGGAAAAAGCCTGCGGCAGGTCAGCACCGATAATGACCGGGCCATGATTTTTCAGCAGCAAAACCTTTTTGCCTTCACTGCTGGCGACTATTCGCTCACCTTCATCCATCCGCACGGTAATGCCTTCAAAATCGTGATAGGCGATCTGGTTATACAACTGTGCCGAGTAGAAATTGGTGAACGACAGGCCCTCCTCCAGGCAACAAACTGCCAGCGTCGGCGTAGTATGCACGTGCATAATGCAGTGGCCATCGGGAACCTGTTTGTGAATGGCGCTGTGAAAAGTAAAACCGGCAGGGTTAATCGGCCAATCCGAATCGCCGATGATATTGCCATCAATATCAATCTTGACCAAATTGGACGCACGCACCTCGCTGTAATGCAATCCAAATGGATTGATCAGAAAATGATCCGGTTCTCCGGGTACACGCAATGAGATATGATTATAAATTGATTCGTCCCAGTTAAGGTGATCAAAAATCCTGTACATACAGGCAAGATCCTGGCGCGCTTTCCACTCTTCTGCGCTGTATTTCAGCGGACGATCAAAATATAAATCCTGCTTTTTCATGTGGAATTATTCCCGTCTGTTTATTGTCGGGGTCCAGCATAGAAAAAGGGCTTGGATGAAAAAATAAACAATCCCGTATAGCGGGTATAGGCAATGCCTATAGGCTTGAATAACGTGAATACGAAACAGCTCACCTACTTTGTAAAATCCGCCGAATTGGGCAGCATCGCCGCCGCTGCGCGAGAACTGGATATTTCTCAGCCCAGTATCAGTCAGCAGATTTCCGTACTGGAACATGAGCTGAAAACAACACTGTTCAGCCGAGATGTTCGTGGCGTTTGCTTAACCGAAAACGGTGAGCGCTTTCTGGCACATGCCCGCTCGGTTCTGCGCCAGCTGAATCAGGCACAGTCGGAACTGCATCAGGCTTCGACAATACCGACCGGCCAGGTTGCGCTTGGTATGACCCAGCCAATCTGCAACATTCTTGCGGTACCGCTCGTCAGCATGATGGAACGGGAGTTTCCCGGCATTGAGCTCAGCATCTACACCGGCTATTCATCGGATCTCAGCCGCATGATGCAGTCGGGCACCCTGGATATTGCCGTCTCTTCACACGATGACAGCGATAACACCCATATCCGCCATGAGCGTTTTTTTCGCGAGAATATTTACCTGATTATCGGCCACAACCGGACGTTTGATTTCCCCGAGGAGTACCTGCAACAAGGCAGCATTCCCTTCCAGGCACTGCAGCATCATGATGTTATGGTTACCAGCCGTACGGACTCCCTGGGTTTTTTGATTGAGCAGTATGAGCAGGAAACCGGGCATTACCTGCGTAAGCGCCAGCCGTACGGCCAGCTGATGACCACATTAAGGTACGTGACCGAAGGACATGGCATGCTGATCACACCTTCATCCTCTTTCTTTCATCTGGAGCGCAGCCAGGAGGTACAGGCGCTGGAGATCATCGAACCTGCACTCTATCGTGATGTATACCTGATGACCCCTAGCGATCGCCCCCTCACCAATGCCATGGCGCAGGTTATTGAACAGATTCGTAACCTCACCACACAAGAAAATGCCAACGGCCACTGGCGAGGGTTATTAGTCTAGAAAAAATCAGGATTCACAGACCTCAGGACCATAAATAACCGCATCAGCACTCAACCGGGATTTCAGGCGACCCATATCCTCACACAGGTGGCGTTTCTGCTGCTTTTTACCGCCAATGCCGACCAATTGCATGCTGGCATTACCCAACAGAGGTTCTACCGAGCTGACAGGGTTGGAATAAATCTGCAGGCGCTTCAACTCCGGTTTGTCGGCCAGTGCGCTGATGTCGGATATGTGGTTATAGTTGAGTATCACCTCCTCCAGTTTGCTCAACTGGGCCAGCGCGCTTATATCGCTGATGTTATCCTGCATCGCAGCCACTATCCGCAGCTCCGTTAGCTGGGCAATTGCGGAGATATCGCTCAATTCAGAACTGAGATTCGCCTGCAGCTCTTCCAGATTCTCAGCCCTTTCCAGTCCCTTGAGCGTGGTCATCTGTTTGTTGCTGGCCACCGATATTTTACGCAGCGCAGGCATGTCTCCCATGCTTTCCAGGCTGGTCAGGTCATTACCCTGCAGATACAGCTCTTCCAGCCCCGTTAACTGTTCAAGTCCTTCCAGGCTGGTGATGCCTTTCTTCTGACACGACAGCTTCTTCAATTGCGACAGGTCTGTCAGTTCCTTCTTTTTCATGGCGTAGGATACACAGACCCCAAGAGGCAAGTCGGCAAACTGGTCGGTATAGGCTGCCCCCATTTGTGGCAGCTTTAGCAGTAACAAAAAGCCACCACCTGCCAACAGCGCCATGAGCACCATCCGCTTGAACACCTTCAAAAACATATACTCACTCCCTGAATGATCCCTGTCAAAAGTGGCCTTTGTTAGCGCCCATTCGGTTGAATTGAACGACAATTGTAAGGCAAACCCTGCGTAAAAGAGGGAAAATGGTACCAAAGAATTGTATTACCTCAGGGTGACATCAGGCTGTAATAGAGCCAACGCAGAGTAGCGGCCCTGAGATCTCCCCCACCTCGAGGGCGGGACACACCCGAGAGAGATTGCAAGGAACCACCATGGGACTATTTGAACGTATCAATCCACGCAGCCGTGCTGCCAGTACACCTGTTATCACAGTGCATGCATCACTTGCGCAGCTCAGTGACAGACTTAACGTCATCAAGCAGTCCCCGGCGCTGGTGATCGGCTTTGTATCACCCCATGTGGATATCGAGGCCGTTGCCAGGGCCATAAGGCAGCGCTTCCCCTCCATTCCGGTTAGCCTCAGTACAACCGCAGGTGAGCTCTGCAATGAAGGCAGCCGCCTGTACTGCGAGACCGGTAATCACTGGGATGATGTGGTGCTTCAGCTGTTCTCTCCGGCCGTTGCCAGCCAGGTAGAGGTCGTCAAGGTCCCGCTAGGCAGCGAAGACCTTCGCAGTGGCCAGGCGTCGATGTCGCTTCAGAAGCGTGTCGAGAAAATGACCGCGGCTATCCGCTCGCTGCGCGTCAACATGGCGATCAATTATCAGGACACACTGGCATTTGTGGTTTTTGACGGGCTCTCATCGTCGGAATCCTTTTTCATGGAAGCCCTCTATGACTCTGACCGTTTCCCTTGCCTCTTCGTCGGTGGCTCAGCCGGTGGCAAGCTCGACTTTCAGCATACCTGGCTACATGACGGGCAGCAGAAACTAAGCAACCACGCGCTGATTACATTCATCAAAATGCCACCCAGCGTGCGTTTTGGCGTATTCAAAACGCAGAACTTTGAACCCACATCATTCAGTTTCAATGTGCTGACGGCCTCACTTGAGCAGCGTTACATCCATCAGGTGATCGACAGCCGCGGCGAGATTACCACCATGGTAGCCCTGCTCGCCCGCCAACTTAACTGTCGACCCGATCAACTGGAACAGCAGCTGGCCGATTACTCCTTTTCAATTCGCGTGGGCGACGAGCTCTTTGTTCGCTCCATTGCGCGTATCGATACCGATGCCGAACGTGTTCACCTGTTCTGTGACGTCGCCCCGGGTGAAGAGCTGGTCATGGTGAAACGTACCAACATTATTCAGGCCACCGAGCAGGCGTTTGCACGCTTCATGCAGGGCAAGCCCGGTACTCCCATTGCGGGACTGCTCAACGACTGTATCCTTCGCCGCCTCTATAACGATAAAGACCTGCCGGGCATGGGACGAGTATTCGGGGATATTCCACTGGCCGGATTCTCGACCTTTGGTGAGATTCTGGGGCTTAACCTGAACCAGACGCTGACATCCATTTTCTGGTTCAACGTGGATGGCCCCCAGACGTCGTTCAAGGATGAGTATGTTGACGGTTTCATTGCCCGTTATGCCGAGTTCAAGGCCTTCTTTCTGCGCCGGCAGATCAAAAAACTGTCGGGGCTGAACCACGTCATCGTGAAGCAGATCGAGCAGTTCAAACGCGATGATTTCAGCACCTGCTTCGATACCCAGGGACTGGACTCGGCTCTGTTACCGGTATTTAACGGGTTGGGTGATCTTGGCAATGAACTGGCAATCGCTCGCGAAGCCCGACAGCGACTGGGTCATGAACTGAACCAGTGTGCCGGTAACCTGCACCACTCCGTTGACGAACTGACCGACCACGTCAGCACTCAGGTAAGCGCCGTCGACCAGGCAGGCGCCACCATCAACGCCATGTCGGTTCAGGCAGAGGAGGTGGCACAAAGTGCGCGTGAACTGGCCGTGTCCAGCAGCCAGATCCAGAACATTGTTCAAGTCATTCAGCAAATCGCGGACCAGACTAACCTGCTGGCACTCAATGCAGCCATCGAAGCAGCACGTGCAGGCGAGCTCGGCCGCGGCTTTGCGGTAGTTTCCGATGAAGTACGCAGCCTCGCGGAAAAGTCTCGCCACAGCGCCGATGAGATCGGTCAGGATATTGTGAAGCTGTCCGAGGAGATCAATAAGGTCGCGCAGCAGATCGAAGGCCAGTCCGGAGCGGTAGGTGAACTGTCTTCCATGCTGGATGCACTGACAGAGGTGAGCAACCTGACATCCAACAATTCATCCCGTACCAAAGAGGTTGCCGATACACTGCTGGCACTGACTGAGCAGACGGGGTAGTTGTTATAAAATCAAATCTTTTTGAGCTAACTACTATTAGCGGTAATAGCCAGCCTTAAGTTTTGCAGGCATTGGACTTCCCTGTCCAATGCCTATTCGCAACTTGATGGATAAAGGTTATGGTCTATTCCGGCACATACACCATGCGCCCATCAGGTAAACGATAGGTAATCCCGGCCTTTACGCCTTCCCCTTCTCCCATCTCTCCACTGCTTTCATAGCGGGTGAGTTCTTCCCCTTTTTTTACGGTTATGCGCATATTGTCCTGCCCCGGGTTTTCAACCACCACGACATTGTCGGTCGCAAAGGGATTCAGGGGATTGCGTACAACAACCAGCAAAAGGATGACCACGATCACCAGAAACAGGTCGATTAAATTGACAACCGAAAGAATGGGATCATCATCTTCATGGTCGATAAAACGTCCTGCCACCTCAAACACCCTCTTTTTTTTGGGCTGCCTGCTCACGTTCAATCAGGCGCAGTTCTTCAAACAGCCAGCGGCGTCGGATATTCAGGACAACAAAGCTCAAGCTGGCCGCAATCAGCGCCAGCGTTACACCAGCAAAAGCAACCACCATGTTTGAACCCACGGAGGCCACCTCATTTTCGGCCAGCGCCAGCAAAGCAGGGCCCATAGGTATCAGGGTTGCAACCAGCCCCAGCAAAGGACTGACCCTTGAGGTAAGACGCAGCTTTTCCAGACGTCGCATGATCCACAACTCCAGGTCATCACTGGTAATGCCTTGGCCTCTGGCAAAGTGGGTCAAACCCGAACGCACAGGGGAGTGGCGGAACATTACTCCATCTGCCAGCAATTGGCCGGTAGCAATCAAGGCATAGGCCAGGGCAACCAGAATCAGAACTAACGCCGGCACCAGGAAGATGCTGGTAATTTGATAAAGCAAGGCCTCAAATTGGCTCATCATCAGGTAATTTCTCTATTATTGAGGTGATTTTTTTGTTCACGGTGGGCTCGCCAGGCGCCCGATGCCAACAGCAGTAACATGAAGACCAGAGCCAGGCGGAATGACCAGTCATCCTGCTTCGGAGCATTCATTTCTTGTGCTTCCAGCACCTGCCCCTTCACTTGCTGACTTGGCTGCCCATCGTCCTTCATACTGATATCAGCGCTGTCTGCTGAAGAGGATGGTGAAGGCTGAGCAGACAGACCAAATCCAAGAGCCATATCCTGGATGTAGTCCACGGTTTTAGGTGCACCCGGCAGGGCGCCCTTTTCCTGTAAGGTTTGCCAGCGCTTTGTCAGTTGCTTGAGGGTAGTTTCATCTGCTTGCCAATACCCTTTGCGAACAGCTTCGACCATTCGCTCAATCAACTGGGACTGGGCATCAGGATTCTGCTCGGCAAACCATTCATTCAAACCCAAATCATGACGGTCCATCACATAGGTTTCATGCATGGCTTGCCACTGATCGGCACGCACCATGCCGGCATCCATTACCTGCCAGCCAAACAGGTTGTTGACGGGTTTCAGCATCTGGACAGCACCCGAGTAGCCCTCGGCCTGCATGGCCTTGATCCATTGCGGGTTTTGATAACGGGTTCTTAGCTCGGCAGATAGAAATGCTGCTGCATCAGCGATACGAGGACTATTGCCACGGTAATCCGACACGTACAGCGCAGGGTTTTCCCCTTTTTGCTGACGAACCGCAGCCGAAAGCCCGCCCAAATACTCGAAAGGATGGTCCGTTGACAGCAAACCATGCATTTGGCTGGAGCGTGACATCAAGACGGCATCGACCTGTGCCAGCTGATCTTGCAGCAAATTCAAATCGGCAACCGGCCTGCCCCATTCATGGGTGGTGAATACATGGGACTGGCTAGCCACGAACGTATCAGCTAATTGACTGTCATCCTCCCAGGCAGTGGAATTCATGGCGAGATCAGTGACGCCACTGCCATAACTGCCTGGAGGACTGCTAAATAACCGAGCACGTGACAATTGCCTGGCCTCTTCATCAGAAAGCCCTTTTTGACCCAAGGCATCGGCCAGCTGACGACTCTGCACCGCGATTGGGTTAGATGGATCATCCCGTTCGGACAGTAACTCAATGACTTCAGCATACTGCCGCATGAGGCCATCGAACTGATCCCGATAGACACTGGTCACCTGCAACAACACATCTATCCTGGGATATTTGAGCTCGGCTTGAGGAATAATCTCCAGTTTGCGCACACGGCCGCCTTCATCCCAGACCGGACGCACACCCAAGGCATGCATGATCTGAGCTTCAATCAGCCCTTGGGTACGTATGGCCTCTGAGGACCAGAGGGTGAAAGCCAGGCGACGCGGAGAGGTCCCTTCGTGTTCTTCCCGATAGCGCTCAACCAGCTGATCCAACATGCCTTCTGCAGCGGCATAGGCAGCCTTGTTGGGAATTTTGTCCGGCTCGAAGGCGTACAGGTTGGTACCACTGCTGGTAGCCGGGTTTCGCACCGGATCACCACCAGGGCCCGGTGTAACAAAACGGCCCTTAAGGCCTGCCAACAGGGCTTCCATTTCATTATCCATGCTCAGATGGACATCATTGTCGAGTGCCTGCTGCAACAAGGTCATCAGTGGCTCAGGCAATGCCTGTTCTGGCAATTTCCCGCTGGCTAGCGTCTCGGCCAGAAGCTGATAGGCAGGCTGCTGTTGCAACTGTTCAGACTCCAGCGCCAACAACTCATCACCTTCAACTCCAAGGGCATCAAAATATGGTATCCCGAGCTGCTGTAACACCGTCATGACTCGGTGTTCAGGCGCAGATGCTGTTCCAAAGGTATGCAGGCCCAGTGGAGTTGATGCTGCGGCCAGCTCATGCAGGTGATCATGCAGTGCTGCCGCAAATGCCGGCGGGTTGGAACTGAGGCCTTCCTCATCCCAGCCCATATCCAGATGCAGGTTCTGCTCGATGGCTGCATTCAATAGCTGCTCGCCCGCCTTAACCTTCACCGGACCCGAGTCCAGCATTTGATAGGTATGCATGAGTTCATGCAGGTGCGTCAGTTCAGCATACAGACCGGCTGGGCCAAAGGCCGGGGTCTGATGACTGATGACGATTGCTCGTCCACGTCGCTTGGCCTGGAGTGCTTCGCCGATATTGTCCTGGATGTAGGGATAGAATACCGGCAGGTTACCGACCGCCAGATTCGGATAATCGTAGGCCCAAAGCCCCCTATCCTTACCCGGTGTCCATTCCTGGGTGCCATGGGTTCCCAAGTGGATCAGGGCGTCAGCACCATACACTTCGCGTAAATATAGATAGCTAGCCAGGAATAAATGCCCTGGCGGCTGCGCACTGTCATGTACGTTCGCACCCAAACGGTCCGCGCGCGGCGGTTGAGGCATCCAGATGAAATTTCCCAGTTTAATGGCAGGGATAACAAACTGAGGTTCCCCATTCAGGGTACGGATGCTCCAGTGCTGATCAGGCTCTCCCCAAGTGTGCAGCACCTGATGCTGAATGTTGCCTGGCAAAGACGACAACCACTGGCGATAGCGGCTGACCGGGAAACTGATCGCCTGTCCCTTGGCCAACAGTGCGTCCAGCTGATCATGACGATAAAGTCCTGACAGCATGGATTGCGCCTTGTTGATCACGCCCTCCTCGTCCAGAGGTGACAGCGAATAGCCACTGGACGCCAGTTCTGCTGTTATGTCTGCAATACTGCGCGGTACATTCAAATGAGAAGCCGAGAGGTTGCGTTCACCCGCAGGGGAGTTCCAGAACATCAACGCCAGCTTGATGGATTCTGGTGCCTCACGCTGCAGCCTGGCCGTAGCCAGAAAACGTCCGATCAGCAGTTCAACTTGCTCCGGGATGGCCACACGGCGGCCATCTTCCATCGCTGACAGCACAAGCGGATCCGACATACCCCAACGCTCTGGCGTAGCCATGAGTACAGCAGCCATTCCTGCATCCATTCCCTGAACCTGACTGCGCCATTGAGCTAGGGTTTGTCGACTACTCAACCCCATCACCACAGGAATATTCAGCGCCCTGAAGGCCTTTTCCATGGCCTCACCGTCCAACATGTGCGTGGTGTTCAATAACAAGGTTGGCTTTGCCGGGGCCAGCATATCGTAGAGAGCATCACTCTGTTTACGGCCGTACCAAAACAGCAGTGGCACTGCTCCCGTAGACTCGATAGCAGCCACCAATTGATCATGAAACGCGGTCTGCTGATCGCGCAGTACACCCGATGACATAGCGATTGCCAATACCGGTGCATCCTGCTGCCAGCGATCCTTGCCCCAGGCAAAATAGGCATCCAAATCCGTGAATGGCTGCTTTGCTGCAGGGTGGTAGTAGCCAGCTGTCGGCAGAGGCACGGCGGGAGGAAGCTGTGCGGTAGACTCACCCCGATGCCAGGCAGACAGGTACTGCATCATGTGGGTCAGGTTATCCTTGCCCCCGGCAGCATAATACGCCGCCAGATCATGCAACACCCGTTCAGGCAACTGACCGCCCTTTACTGGACCCCCACCCACTGCCAGCCAGGGACGTGAGGAGTTCCCCAGCCATGGCTTGCTGAATGCCATCACCTGGCGTCGGTCACTGCCACGAGGGGTATCCAGAATCACCAAATCAGCGTCAAACCAGGCAGCGGCATCAGCTGGCGCCTGCTCGATCTGGAAAGCTGTCAATTCGATCCCGGCATCCAGCGCCAATACCTGTAGGTCAATGAACTTGCCCGTCGATACAAAATCATTGCTGATCACATGCACCCGCGCAGACTGCGTGTCGGTTGCGCTGACAGACGCTGAACCCGACAGCAGTGCAAAAAGCACACACCAACATAGAGAAAACCTTATATCTGTCATGGTCATCAGATCAGACTCAGAAACGCGCCGTCAGACCAACACGAACAGTCCGTCCTGGCTCTGCCAGACCAAAAAGCTCAGATTTATCCAGCAAGCGGGTATCCATCAGGTTTTCGACCCCGGCATTTACCGTCAGGGCAGAGTCCAGATTCCATGCCAGGTCCAAATGGTGCAGCGCATAGGACGGGGAATATTCACCATCGCCTACATACTGACGCCCGATCAACTCCGAACGCCAACGTACCTGACTACGCGGCTGAAAATGCCAGCTTACTGCCAGGTTGGCACTATGTTCCGGCCTGAACTCCAGTGGATCGCCGGTGCCCCGGTCTTCTGTATCCAGGAATGTGTAATTCAGGCTCAGATCCACAGACTGCAGCAGGTGCATACCCCAACCAAGTTCAACCCCATTGATCACCGCCTCATCGATATTTTCGTAATATCGAATCTCACGACCACGTATACCACAGTCAATACTGCAGACAGACTGAACAAGATTATCCAGATTGTTCCGGAACAGGCGTGCTGATGCGTTCCAGTTATCTGACATGTACTCCAAACCTAACTCTGTAGTAGCCGATTGCTCAGGCTCAAGGTCCGGGTTGCCATAGACCCAGAAGCGACCTCCAGCTGCAAGTACCTGATAGTCGGGTGAAAGCTCACTCAGAGTCGGAGCCCTGAAACCCTCACCATAACCGGCTTTCAAAACCAGGTTGGGACGTGGTTCATACACAGCATACAGACGTGGACTGACTTCATTGCCATAGCGTTCGTGGTTGTCTACGCTCGCGCCGGCAACCAGCTGCAGATTACGTGAGAGGGATACTTCATCCTGGAAAAACAGGCTTTTGTGTAAAGCAGAGTCTTTACCCTGAGCATCGACACGCGGGTCATACAGCGTTTCATGACGCAACTGACCGCCCAGTGTCAGCCAGTGATTTCTTCCCACTCCCGTCGAAAGGTGCCCCTGAGCAACGCGATCTTTGACCTTTTGCCGAGGCGTAGCGGTACTGCCGGCGGTCCGTGTATTGTCCCGTTCTACTGAGGACTGATACGCTGAAATAGCGCTACTTCCCCACGTCCAGTCCCCCTTGTGAGCGAGAGAAACTTGTTCAGTCTCGACCTCATCATCCGAGTTGTAGTAACCACTGCGACTCGCCACATTACGGTTGCGCTCATCCTTCCCTCGGGTATAGCCAAGATCGATGCGCTGATTGTCAGATGGTGTCCAGATCAAATTGCCATGCACTGAACGGCTATCTCTGGCTTCAATTTCGGATACCTGCGGATCTTCTATAAGCTTGAGCTCATTCTTCTCCAGCCACTGACCCGACAGATTCATGGCGAGGGTACCGGGTACTACAGCCCCACTCATATAAAAGGAGGTTTTACTGGCATCCCCTCCGTCTCGATCATCCTGCCAGACCCGCGTTGTGGAGACTTCGCCGCTGAACTCATCCTCGGGCACACGTGTAATCAGGTTTACGACCCCACCCAATGCATCCGAGCCATAGAGAGACGATAAAGGCCCCCTGACAACTTCAATCCTCTCGATAGCAGACATGGGCAGCCAGCCCAATTCGAAGTCCGTGTGTGCCATAACGCCATTGCTTGAACTGACACGACGACCATCAATCAAGTACAACGTATGCTCAACCGGCATACCCCGAATACTGATGCCACGTCGTGTTTGCCCAATTGAACGAGTATTTACGCCTTCTTCTGCACTAAGTGCATCAGCCCAATCATCCGCATTGGATAACTGGAGTTCTTCGCGGTCCACAATTGAAATACTGGCAGGCGCATCAGCAAGTGATGCGCCATGAAGATTGGCAGTTACAACCAGCACATCATCGCTTGCTTGAGTAGTTTCAGCCCAGACCTGGGCATTAAAACCTGTTACAAGTGTCAAGGCTGTGGCAATCAGTGCCGGATTGGAAGGGATGGACATGTGATACGGGGACTCCGAAATGCTATGTTATAAGATAACATTATCCATCAAATATCGGCTTATTCAATTCTCATTTACAAAAAGAACCCGCCCCCCTTTCATTCTGTAATGGAAAAACTGCAAAAAACGATGGATCTCGCTGCGTGATTCAAGTGCTAACGTATACTGCCAGGGCTCAGAATCTATATCCCAGGCAACTGATCAACTCGCGCCGCCAGAATGAAATCGTTCTCGTGTAACCCGCCGATCTTGTGTGTCCAGATTTCAATGCTGGCATGGCCCCAGCCGAACTGTATTTCCGGGTGATGCCCCATATCCTCGGCCAGCTCACCAACCTGATTGACAAACCTGAGCGCACTTTGAAAGTCGGCAAAAGTGAAATCACGCTTGATTCTATTGGCCTGCGGTGCCAACTCCCACTCGTTCACCTGCTCCAGGTAAGGTTGAATCTCCTCTCGAGTCAGCGCGGGGATACCGCCCTTACAGGGCACGCAACGGCTCTCTGCCAATGACATGGCACACCTCCTGCTCAATTGATGCATTCGTTTTCCAGTCTAGCTGCTATCGCATGTGTTTCCTTAAACCAGCTTAACGGGAGCAAAATGGATTGAACACAGCCGCCAATTTAGTTAACATATTAAGTTAATGAAGGAGATCCCAATGAACATCAAACTGTCGGTTGTTGACCAGTCCCCGGTGCATGGCTCCCACGCCAAGGTTGAAGCCCCGCGCCTTAGTATCGAACTTGCTCAGCTGTGCGACCAGCTTGGCTATTACCGCTATTGGGTGGCCGAGCATCACGACAGCGTTCATTTTGCCAACCCCTGCCCGGAAATTCTCGTCGCCAGCATTGCCAGCGTGACACAGAACATCCGTGTTGGCAGCGGTGGTGTCATGCTCTCCCACTACAGCCCGTTGAAAGTCGCTGAATGCTTCAAGATGATGGCGACGCTATTTCCGGACCGCATCGACCTCGGCGTTGGCCGCGCACCGGGTGGCACGGGTCTGACATCCCATGCACTGGCGTTCCCGCACGAACCTCATCATGGCGACCTGTACGCTAATCAGGCTCATCTGCTGGCGGGATTTGTGCAGGGTACCCTTCCGGATGACAACCCCTACAGCAAGATCAAGGTTCTGCCGGACAGCACGCCGACACCTGAACTTTGGATGCTGGGTTCCAGCGGCGGCAGTGCCGGTCTTGCCGGCCACCTGGGTTACAACATCGCCCTGGCCCGCTTCATCGACCCGGATAACTGCCACCCGTCCATTTTCGAGCAGTATGCCGAGGAATGGGACAAGGCCGGTCATCAGGGTAAAGCGAACAAAATGCTGGCCATCGCCTGCATCTGCGCCGAAACAGAAGAGGAAGCGCGCCTGCGCGCCGGCACTGCGGTGTACCGCAAACTGGCAGCACAGCTTGGACAGCGCGAAGATTTTCTGACGCCTTCAGAAGTACAGGATCGCTACCGCCAGATGTCCGCATCCGAGCAGAGCGCCTACGATCATATTCTGAGTGGCTACACGGTGGGTACTGCGGATCAGTGCTGGCAGGAGATAAACGAGCTGGCGAAGACGTTTAGCTGTGATGAAATTGCCACGGTAACCGTTACCCATAGTCACCATGATCGAATGGACAGTTACCGACTACTGGGCAGTCAGCTCTAATCGATAGATTCCCCTCGAATAGCGCTCTTCGTCAGGCACTATTCATTTTTTGCTCGCCGGCCTGGGTGTAATTTCAGGCCGGTTTTTTTTGTCCAATTTTAATCAAATCGATGAAGCTGATTGCCCAGGGCATATCCGCTCTATGCCTGCCCGCTCGGCCCCAGTCGCAACACCCCACACTCAATCGCCAGATGCACCAGTTCAGCCGTCGAAGAGACCTGCAGCTTGTTTTTCAACAAAGCGCTGTGGTTGGAGACCGTTTTCACACTGATGCAGAGCTGATCAGCAATGGTCTTTGGCGTAAGACCGCGTGCCAGCATGACAAAAATCTCAAACTCGCGTTGCGTCATACCGGACAGGCGTGGATCCATGCCACTGTTACGTTGCAGCGCAAGCCGCGTGGCCAAATCATGCTCAACATAGGGCTGGCCACTCAGTACCTTGCGTACCGCTTCAAGCAGCACTTCGGGGCTGCTGCTCTTGGTGATATACCCTAAAGCACCGGCATCCAGAGCCTGCTGCACCATGGGTAGTTCATCGTACATACTGAAAAACAGAATGCGCGCATCAGGCGCCCGCTGTAGTATACGACGCGCCACTTCGATACCACTGATATCGGACAGGTTAATATCCAGCACGGCCACATCGGCCGGCTGTTGCTGCCAGAGACTGACCGCCTCCCAGCCAGTGTCCGCTTCAATGATTTCGCATTCATCCAGCATCGCTGACAGCAGGCTTGCATACCCCTGACGTACGACTGCATGGTCATCACAGAGAAGTATTTTCATAGTATTAGTCCATTACCAGCGGGAGACTGAGTTCTATCCGCAAACCGCCGCCGGCCGCAGATAACAGGTGCAGGTCAGCGTTCATGTATCGCGCCCGCTCATGCATCGACCTGAGTCCAATACCCGGCCGCACATCTGCCGACAGCCCCTGACCGTTATCTTCGACTCTTACATTGAGGGTATCGCCACGAACCTGCATCCCGATTTCGACCAGAGATGCCTGCGCATGCCGCGCCACGTTGTTCAGCGCTTCCTGCAGCAAGCGGTAGAGATGGGTTGAGGTTTCATCGCTTAGCAGGGGCATGCCGCTAATTCCCAGTCGGCAATCGACCCCACTGCTGCGTTGCCACTGTTCCGCCAGACTTCTAAGAGAGTCTTCAAGCCCCAGTGGTTCAAGAATCACGGGATGCAAACTGCGAATCAGGCGCCTGAAACCCTGCTGCATGGCTTCACAGTCACGCACGATCAGCGGAGCACTTTTGCTCACCTTTTCCGCATCCCCCGATACCTGACTGATCAGATAAGCCTGTGCACGAATGCCGGTCAGGTACTGCCCCAGGTCATCATGCAGTTCTCTTGCCAGATAGGAGCGTTCCTTTTCCTGCAACACCATCAGCTCACGGGTTAGCCGACGGTTATCTGCCTGCTCCTGCTCAAGGGCCTCAGCCATCCGGTTGAAGTGGCTGGCCAAACGATTGGCCTCAGGCACCGAATAGGATTTGAGCCGGGCCGTGAAGTGCCCCTGTTGAATCTGATCAAGTGCGCGCAACACCTGACCAAACGGCCGCATGCCCTGAGACAGCCCCCAGCTGATGGCCAGTATCGACAAGGCAGCGCCACCCATGAACAGGGCAAAAACCTGCAGAGCAGACTCCCAGACTTCTTCCATTTCATCGGCCGGGTCTGCCATCACCACCAGGGTTCGGCCATCCGCCAGCGGACGCCGACGTTCAATACTCGGCATATCCTGGGGCCAGATCCAGGATGCGAACCACTCAGGTACTTCATCCATCTCAAGCGGCACAGGCGATTGGCCAGCACTCAGTACAGCCAAGTGCATGTGTCGCCATTCGATCGCCAACAGAGGCTCCAGGCGCTCGGGGTCCTGAGCTACTTGCTCCAGCAACTGGTCGGCCACCGCCATGCCCGCCTGAAGCTCACGCAGGATATCGGTCTTGGCTTGTCGCATCAGGCCAAAGAGACTGATCAGAAGCGCCAGCATAAACGCTGACGCGACCAGCAGGTTCAGGCGTACAACGGCTTTCATGGATCAGTCCGGTGATCAGCGAACGCTGAACACGCCTTCCATGCCCTTGTGCTCCAGGCCTTCCATGTAGAATTTGTACTCACCCGGTTTCACCGGCACGAAGTAGATTTCCGCTTCGCCTTCGCGCTCAAACTCAAGCTCTTTCAGGGATACCGCCTTGATCTCCATGTCGCCCGCTTCAACCTTGCGCAGGTAGATGGATCCGAAGAATTCCGGTGCCTTCATGGCGTATTCCTTACGACCTGTAGACTCAATTGCCAGCTTATAGGCCTGACCGGTTTCCATCTCATAACGGGTCTGGGACATGGAGTAATCACTTTGCTCACTGCCCAGCACCAGGTCCGGCAGACGCTTGGGTCGAATAGTGAGGTCGCCCTCGGCGGATGCGGGAACAGAGACCAGCACTGTTGAGGAGATCAGTGCAGCAAGGGTCAGAGAGCGGATGGGGGTACGCATGATAGATTCCTGTTTTTGTTGTGTCTTTTCCCCACCATCCTAGTGTGCTGCGCCCGTGGCAACATACTACTTCGGTACTGAATCTTTGCGACTTTCTGAATATTTCATCCTGCACGGTGGCGGCCTAAGCTGGGCCCCATAACAATGATAAGTTGCGAGTTTTAATGATGAAGACCCTGCCCCGCCTGCTGGCTGCTGCAGTTACGTCACTGCCTCTGATCGCCCACTCCGCTGCGCTGGAGATCAACATTGGCTATGTAGGATTTGAGCCTGACCACGGACCGGTTCTCTCCAATATTCTGCCAGAACCCGCAGATGCCGGCCTGAAAGGTGCCGAGCTGGGAATCAACGATAACAACACCACAGGTCGTTTTCTTAAACAACACTACACCCTGCACAGCGTCAGTACGGAGCAGCCCACAGAAGTGGTGAGTGCGGCTATCCGCCTTTACGACCAGGGCGTGCGTTTATTCGTGCTGAATCTGACCGCGGAGCAGCTGACTGCTGTCGAGCGAGAGTTGCCTGACGATGTACTGCTGATCAACTCCGGCAGTCAGGACAATCGCCTGCGCACCCAGGCCTGTGTCCCGGGCATGCTGCACACCATACCTTCCCGCGCCATGCTTACCGATGCTCTGGCCCAGTGGTTGGCCAGCAAACGCTGGAACCGTTGGTTGATCATTGAAGGCAACCAGAACGACGACCAGCTGTATGCCGCTTCACTGGAACGTAGCGCCAAACGCATGGGCGCCAAGGTCATTGAACGCAAACAGTGGGACTTCGATACCGACCTGCGCCGCACCGCCCAGAAGGAGCTTCCCCCGTTCACTCAAACCGATGAGTACGACGTCGTTGTCGTCGCCGACGAGCGTGGCGACTTTGGTGAATATGTCCCCTACAACACCTGGTACCCACGCCCGGTTGTGGGCACTCAGGGAATGAGCCCGGTTGCCTGGCACCGTGTGGTAGAAGCCTGGGGCGCTGCCCAGCTGCAAAGCCGTTTTGAAAAGCTTGCTGACCGCTGGATGAATAGCCGCGACTACGCCAGCTGGGCCGGTGTGCGTACGTTGGGTGAGGCTGTCACTCAAACCCGCAGTAGCGACCCGGCCGAACTGCAGCGCTTCATTCTGTCAGATAAATTCCAGCTGGGTGGTTTCAAGGGCCGCAAGCTGGACTACCGCGGCTGGAGTGGTCAGCTGCGCCAACCGATTCCGCTGGTCCATCCGCGCGCGCTGGTGTCCCAGTCGCCTCAGGAAGGCTACCTGCACCCGAAAACCGACCTCGATACGCTGGGATTTGATGCCAGCGAAAGCCAGTGTTCCGTTAAAGGAGATGCCTGATGTTCAAGCCCCCTTTCATTAAATCTCTGCTACTGAGTGCCCTGTTGGCTGCTCCTGCAGCCCAGGCTGCTACGGCCTACGTATCCAACGAGAAGGACAACACCCTGTCCGTTATCGATCTGGATACCCTTGAAGTGACCAAAACCATCGACGTGGGCGAACGCCCACGAGGCATCGCATTGTCCAAGGACAAGACCAAACTCTACATCTGCGCCAGTGACTCCGACACTGTTCAGGTGATGGACCTGGCCACTCACAAGATCCTGAACAACCTGCCTTCCGGCGAAGATCCCGAGCAGTTTTCACTGCACCCGGATAACCGCCGCCTCTACATTTCCAATGAAGATGATGCCCTGGTAACTGTCGTGGATACCGAAAGCCACGAAGTTCTGGCACAGATTGAAGTGGGTGTGGAACCGGAAGGGATGGCCGTAAGCCCGGATGGCAAATGGGCGGTTAACACCAGTGAAACCACCAGCATGCTGCACTGGATTGATACTGAAACGCACGAACTGGTCGACAATACACTGGTTGATCAGCGCCCGCGTCATGTTGAATTCACCAAAGAAGGCGACATTCTCTGGGCATCGTCCGAGATCGGCGGCACTGTTTCCGTGATCACCGTGGCAGACCGCCAGATCATCAAGAAACTGAACTTCAAAATCCGCGGTGTGCACCCGGATAAAATACAGCCTGTCGGTGTTAAACTCTCCGCCGATGGCAAGTACGCCTTTGTCGCACTGGGCCCATCCAACCATGTTGCCGTAGTCGATGCCAAAAGCTATGAAGTACTGGATTACCTGCTCGTAGGCCGTCGTGTCTGGCACATGGAATTCACGCCGGATCAGAAATATCTGCTGACCACCAACGGCGTGAGCGGCGATGTTTCCGTGATTGACGTTGCCGATATGAAAGTTATCAAATCCATCAAAGTCGGCCGCTACCCCTGGGGTGTGGTGACACTGGACTGATTGAATGAGCCTCAGCGTACACCAACTCAGTTTTCGCTACGGTCGGCGCCAGGCGCTGGACAATATCAACTTCAATTTGCAGGAAGGGCAATTGAATGCCCTGCTGGGACCCAATGGCGCAGGCAAGAGTACACTCTACGCCCTGCTCACCCAGCTCTATAGTCTGCAGGATGGCGAAATACGGCTGGATGGCCAGACGGTGAGGCAACATTCACGCTTACTGAAGCAAAAGCTCGGCGTCGTGTTCCAGCAAAGCACGCTGGACCCGGATCTGAGCGTGCTTCAGAACCTGGAATACCATGGCGCCCTGCACGGCCTGTCTTCACGTCAGGTGCGCCAGCAGGCCGATGAGCTGCTGGCTGAAATGGGGCTGGCGGATCGCCTCAAAGACAGTATCCGCAGCCTCAATGGCGGTCACCGCCGCCGTGTGGAGATTGCACGTGCCCTGCTCCATCAGCCATCCATTCTGCTGCTGGACGAAGCCACTGTTGGCCTGGATACAGCTGCGCGCCAGGCCATCAACCGTCATGTACGTCAGCTTTGCCAGGCACAATCGTTGACGGTGCTCTGGGCCACGCACCTGATCGAGGAAATCCAGCCCCAGGACCCGGTGCTGGTACTGCATCAGGGCCGCCTGCTGGCAGATGACAGTGCCGAATCCATCTGCATGCAACACAATGCTACCGACCTGTCTGATGCATTTGAGCAACTCACTGGCCTTAAGGATTCACCTGCATGCATCTGAACGCCTATTTCATCGCTTTCAAGGGCATTCTGAAGCGTGAATTTTTGCGCTTTATTCACCAGCGCACCCGCTTTCTCAGCGCATTGGTCCGCCCATTATTGTGGCTGGTCGTGTTTGCCGCCGGTTTTCGTGCTGCACTGGGGGTTTCAATCATCCCGCCGTACGAAACCTATATCACCTACGAAACCTACATCCTGCCGGGCCTTTGCTGCATGATTCTGCTGTTTAACGGCATGCAGAGCTCATTATCGATGGTGTATGACCGGGAGATGGGCAGCATGAAGGTACTGCTGATGAGCCCGCTGCCCCGCGCCTGGCTGCTGTTTTGCAAGCTGATCGCCATCGCACTACTGTCGCTGGCACAAGTGTATGCCTTCATCGGCCTGGGCTGGCTGGTGGATGTGGAGCCACCGCTCATTGGTCTGGTTACCGTGCTACCTGCCCTGCTCCTGACCGCGCTGATGCTGGGGGCAATCGGTCTGTTTTTGTCATCTCGGATCAGACAGCTGGAGAACTTCGCCGGGGTGATGAACTTTGTCATCTTCCCCATGTTCTTCATGTCTTCAGCGCTCTACCCATTGTGGAAGATGCGCGAGTCCAGTGAATGGCTGTATTGGGTCTGCAGTGTTAACCCCTTTACCCACGCGGTTGAGCTGGTTCGCTTTGCACTCTATGCCGAATTCAATGCCACGGCCTGTCTGGTGACAGCAGGCACGGCACTGGTGTTTACCGTGCTGGCGTTGATGGGATTCAAAACGGAGCAGGTCGCCAAAAGCAAGGCACGCTAGGGCGATAGTTTGTGCAAACAGAATGGCCGACGTCAGTCGGCCAGCAGATGTGTCATCAAGGCACGCAATTTGCCGGGCTTCACCGGTTTATTCAGCACCAGCACACCGGCATCCCGAAACGCCTGGCGTGTTTCCGAGCTACGATCGGCTGTCAGCATCACCATCGGGACAGAGTGCAGGCCGGAGTCATTCAATAACCGACGCAATTCCAGACCGGTTTGTGCGGCCTCAAGGTGGTAATCCGCCAACACCAGGTCAGGCGTCACAGCCTCAGCCGATACAACCGCCTCTTCCAGCGTTGCCGCCAACTCTGTCGTTACTCCCCAGCCAGATAGCAGTGCTTCCATACTGGCCAGGATTTCCGGGTCGTTATCCAGTACGAGAACACGCCTGTCAGTCAAGGCATCCGCATCCAGCTTGGGTGGCTGAACCAGGGGTGCGAGGCTACTGGGTGACTGCGTTGCCAAAGGCACACGCACCTGGAAACAGGAGCCGGACCCCACGACCGAGTTCAGGCTTAGCGGGTGCTCAAGCATGCGCGCCATCCGCTCGACGATGGCCAGCCCCAGCCCGACACCGCCCTTGCGGGACTGGTGATGACTCAAGCGACAGAATTCCTGAAAAATCGCTTCCTGCTTGTCTTCGGGAATACCACCACCGGTATCCCAGACCTGCAACAACAGGTGATTTGCCTGACGCCTCAGCCCCAGCAATACACCGCCGCTGTCCGTATAGCGAAAAGCGTTGCTGAGGAAATTACGCAAAATGCGTGTCAGCAAGCGTGGGTCACTGGTGATCCATAGATCGCGACTGTGTACCCGAAAACTCAGTCCGGCGGCTTCTGCTACAGGTTCAAACTCTCCCTGCAAGGATTCAAGCAGACGGCTGATGGGGAAACTCTGAAACTCCGGTTTGACCGCGTTCTGGTCCAGCTTGGAAATATCCAGCAGGTCCGTCAGCAACTGTTCGGCGCCATCAAGTGCCAGATGCACGCGGTCCACCAGTCGCGCTTCGTCCGCGGGCAACTCGCGCTCCTGCAGAGCAGCAATCAGCAGCCGAGCCGCATTCATCGGCTGCAACAAGTCATGACTTGCAGCCGCCAGGTATTTATCCTTACTGCGGTTGGCAGCTTCAGCATCCTCACGTGCCTGCAGTGCTGTCTGTTCTGCCTGCTCACGGATCTGAACTTCCTTCCACAACCGGTCGTTGAGCTGCACCAACTCGCGGGTACGCTCTTCAACACGCTGTTCAAGTTCTTCATTGAGCGAGCGCATGCGTTGCTGCACCCGTTTGCGCTCGGTGATATCCGCTACGAAGGCGACGATGGCAGTCTGATCTTCCTTCTGCCGCAGCAGAATGTTCATGGAGACTTCGACCGGCATACCATTGGATTTGCGCAGGCGCGTCTCGTACAGAAACAACTGGCCGTCATTTATCAGCCGCGCCGTCATCAAACGAAACTCCTGCTCACTGAACAGAAGATCAGCAGCGAAGTTGAGCCCGTCCGTCATCGACGCGGCACCCGGATACTCACAGATGCGGGCCAATGCCCGGTTAACCTTGTTGATACGCCCCGTCAGATCCATCTGAAAAATGCCGTGCAAGGCATTTTCGAACAGCCATTTATAACGGTTGCGCTCATCCTCAAGCTCTTCAACTTTGCTGAGCAGCTCGGGGTAATAGCTCTTGCGTGCCGACTGGCCACCCAGGCCAATCAGGTCTTCGAAGGTTGCTTCAGCCGTGTCAGAGGGCTTCTTCATATACCGCCTCAACGTCACGCAAGTTAGACTTGCGCGGGTTGGTCAGAATGCATGGGTCTTTAATCGCGTTTTGACTCAGATACGGGATATCCGTGAGGTGTACCCCCTGGTCCGCCAGGCTCTGATACAGGCCGACTTCGTGTTTCAAAGAGATCACGTGCTGCATCAGGCGGCGCTTGATCTGGGACTGGCTCAAGCCACGTGGGTCGATCCCCATGGTTTCAGCAACTACGCGAAAACGGTCGGTGGCGGAGATGTAGTTATAGTCAATTACATGCTCCAGCAGCATGGCGTTACACAAGCCATGTGGCAGGTCCAGATAACCGCCCAGGCTGTGGGACATCGCATGCACTGCCCCCAGAATGGCATTGGAAAATGCCAGCCCGGCCTTCATGGAACCCAGCATCACCTGTTCACGCAGATGGTTGTCTTCCGGTTGCTCAACCAGCAGCGCCAGATGGGTGTTAATCAGGCGAATGGCGTCCAGCGCATGCATATCGGTAAGCGGGCCGCTGCCGGTGGACACAAAGGCTTCAATCGCATGAACCAGTGCATCAACGCCGGTGCAGGCGGTCAGAAAAGCATCCATGGTGCGCGTTGTATCCGGGTCGATCAGCGCCACATCCGGTACAACCGATTTGCTCACAATGGAAAATTTGAGCTTCTCGTCCTGATTGGAAATGATGGCGAACTGGGATACATCGGCGGATGTACCGGCCGTCGTGGGAATAAAAATCAGCGGCGGAATCGGGCTTTCAATTCGGTCGATGCCTTCAAACTCGATAATGCTGCGGCCATGGGTACTGACAATGCCGATCCCCTTGGCACAATCCATCGGGCTGCCACCGCCCACAGCAACAATGACGTTACAGCCATGCTCGCGGTAGATTTCAGCCCCCAGTGCCACCTGCTCTACACGAGGGTTGGGTGAAACTTGGGTAAAACGAACACAGGGTAGGTCCTGCTCTGCCAGTAGTCCTTCTATTTCATCGACCCAGCCGGCCGCTTCAACACCGGGATCGGAAACCAGCAGCACCTTGCGTGCACCGAAGGTTTTGGCGTAGTTGCCAACGGTCTTGCGCGCGCCGCTTCCGAAGATGATTTCCGGAGAAACAAACTTGCGCAGACGAGAGATGTCCGAACTCATATTCCTGCCTCACGCGGGAGAGGAACCCCGCAACGTCGTTCTTGTTATCGTTTCGCCATTATACCTGTGAGGTGTGTCGGAGCCAGCCTACAAAAGTGCACAAAACGTCACAAAAGACGACAAGCTTTGTCCTCGATAAAACTTTAGTATTAGGTACTATTGTCCTCATTAAATCTCGCCAAGGCAGCAATGCGCTGTTACAGGTAACGGAGGACAATCCCCAATATGGATACCAAATCTCCCCTATATCAACATGTGGTTATTGTCGGCGGCGGCGCCGGCGGACTTGAGCTGGCCACCCGGCTGGCACGCAAGTATCGTCGTAAGGGCCTCAAGGTCACGCTGGTCGATTCCGAAACCACGCATATCTGGAAACCCCTGTTGCATGAAGTGGCAACAGGATCATTGGATGCCGGCATCGACGAACTGAGCTACAGCGCTCAGGCACGTAGCGCCGGGTTCAAATTCCAGGTTGGCCGCATGGAATCAATTGATCGCGAACAGCGGTGTATTCACCTGGCGCCGGTAAAAGGCCAGGACGGCAAGACACTGCTACCGCTGCGCTCGCTCTACTATGATTACCTGGTCATGGCCGTGGGGAGTGTCACCAATGACTTTGGTGTTGAAGGCGTTGCCGAACATTGCACCTTCCTTGATTGCCGCAGCGAAGCAGAGCAGTTTCGCCGTACCCTGCTGGAAGCCTATCTCAAGGCCAGCAACAGCCCTGACCAGCGCCTGCGTATCGCCATCGTGGGTGCCGGTGCTACAGGTGTCGAGCTTTCCGCCGAACTCTTTAACGCGGCACGCGAACTAGCCGCCTACGGTCTGTCCAAACTGGATCGGGACCGTATGGAAGTGATCCTGATCGAAGCCGGGCCCAGTATTCTGCCAGCCCTGCCCGAGCGTATTTCGACAGCAGCGCGGCAGGAGCTGAGCAAGCTGGGTGTGCAGGTGCGCGAAGATACACGTATTACCAGCGTTACCCCCGAGGGCCTGCTGACAGACAAGGGCGAGATGATCGAGGCCGAGCTCAAGGTTTGGGCTGCCGGTATCCGTGCGCCTGACTTTCTCACTCAGCTGGACGGGCTGGAGTGCAACCGTATTAACCAGCTGGTTGTTACACCTGACCTGCGCACGACACAGGATGATCGTATCTTCGCTCTGGGCGACTGTGCAGCCTGTCCCAAACCGGACGGCACTGGCAACGTACCGCCCCGTGCCCAGGCAGCACACCAGATGGCGACCCATATTTTCAAGCAGTTCCGCAAGATTGTGCGTGGCGAACCCCTGCCGGCGTATGAGTACAAGGATTATGGCTCCCTGGTCTCACTCAGCCGCTTCAGCACCGTCGGTAGCCTGATGGGCAACCTGACCAGCGGCAGCCTGATGGTAGAAGGACGGCTGGCACGTGTTGTCTATGTATCGCTCTATCGACTCCATCAGTTAGCGGTACACGGCTATATCAAAACCTTCCTGATCACGCTGGTGGATCGCATTAACAAGGTGATCCGACCACGACTTAAATTGCACTGAATCATCAAGCCTGCGGTCACACCGGATTTGCAGCACTGAGCTTTGCCGGCCCTCTGGGCCGGTTTTTTTTGCCCACGTACTAATTGATTTGTGTGCATTTCCCCCTAATTTTGCGGCGTCATAACAAACGTTTGTTTCATATGCATTACATTGACTATCACGAAAAACCCCATAGAATGCGCCCCTTTTTCGCGCTGGCCTTATAAATCATGCACATCTCGTTTTTTGACTACACTGAAACAGCTGTTTGCCTGTTTTGCACACCAGGCAACAGCAAGCCAGTCTCCTGGCTGCGGTATTGCCAAGCAACGGAACCTGACCAGGCTATAACCGAGTTTGAGGCGAACGACGCATGAGAAAGAATCTGCCAGTTACCAACACGGAACGCCGTTTTGAACCTCATGAGAAGTTGATTTCGACAACGGATACCAAAGGCAAAATTACCCACTGCAACGATGTCTTCGTCAATATCAGTGGTTATACCCGGGACGAATTGATCGGCCAGCCACACAATCTGGTCCGCCACCCGGATATGCCCGAAGCCGCATTCAAAGTAATGTGGGAACACCTGAAGGCTGGCAAACCCTGGATGGGGCTGGTCAAGAATCGCAGCAAAAATGGTGATTTCTACTGGGTCAACGCCTATGTCACCCCGGTAACCGAAAATGGCCACACCATCGGCTATGAATCAGTGCGCACCTGTCCTTCTCGTGAGGATGTGGCCCGTGCTGAACGTGTTTACACTCAGTTGAATCAGACCGGAAAGCTCCCCAGCCGTCTCCAGTTGCCCTGGCCATGGCTATGCCTGGGTGGCGGTACACTGGGCGCGGCGGCCTTGAGTATTGGCGGCTGGCCTCTGGCCGGATTGGGACTTCTGGCACTAACCGCAGGTGCTACCCAGCTGGCACAGCAACATCAACAGCAACGCAAGTTGAAAGACCTGGTGGCGCTGATGCCTGCAGCCTTCCGGCATCCGGTTGCAACGGCAACCTACACCGATTCATTAGGGCCTGTTGCTGAAGCAGAAGTTGCCATTAAAAGTGAAGCGGCACATCTGGATACTGTCTTGACGCGTATTGATGACGCCTCCTCCATCTTGAGCACCCAGGCCAGTTCAAGCCTGGAAATGTCCGAGCAGGCATTTGATGCCATGAATCGCCAGCAGCACGAAACGAATCAGGTGGCGGCGGCCATGCACGAAATGAGCGCCACCATCAACGAGGTTTCCGGACATGTCCAGGAAACCGCGCAGCAGGCAGAAAACTCCAGTCAGACAGCCCTGCGTGGCAGAGAACTGGCCGCCACCACCAGTGATTCAATCGCTCGGCTGGGTAAAACAGTGAGCGGTATTTCTGAAGCCGTGATGTCACTGGCAGAGCAGACCGAACAGATTGCACAGGCAGCAGAGATGATTGAGCAGATTGCCGATCAGACGAATCTGCTGGCCTTGAACGCGGCCATAGAAGCAGCCCGTGCCGGTGAGCACGGTCGCGGTTTTGCTGTGGTAGCTGATGAAGTACGAAGCCTGGCCCAGCGGACTCGAGAATCTACTCAGGAAATTCACGGCATCGTGGACGAACTTAAGAAACGAGCCAGCTACTCCGTAAACGTGGCCAAGGAAGGTGAAACCGAAGCAGCGGACGGATTAACCCAGGTTGAAGAAGCCGGCACCCTGCTTAATGACATTGCCGGCATGATGGATAACATCGCCAACATGTCCATGCAGATGGCAACCGCCATCGAAGAGCAGGCCCAGGTATCCGAGGACATCAACAAACAGGTCGTTAATATTTCCGACCTGTCAGATATCAGCCTTAACCGGGCGCGAGATTCGGCCGACACCACGCGTGAGCTGCGCAAGGTGTCGACCGATATGCACGAACTGGTAACCGGCTTCAAGCATTAAACCAAAGCCTGCCAGAATCACATCAGGATCATGGCCACGCAGGCAGCTGTCAGCGTGCCCATACCGAGATTGAAAAAGCGCCAATGGGCAGCTGTTTTCAACAGGCGGCCGATCATGACACCAAAGCCGGCCCAGAGCGAGATGGATGGGAAGCCAATCACCGCCATCACCACAATAAACAGCAGTGCCGAAGCCAGGAAGGCATCCCCGACCAGCGTAAAGGAAGCCAGACCTGAAATGGACATAACCCAGGCCTTGGGGTTTGCAAACTGGAAGGCAGCGGCCTGCAACAAACTCATGGGCCGAGCATCTTCATCGCCCTTGGTATCAGGCGGCGGTGCACTGGCAATCTTCCAGGCCAGCCACAACAGGTACACACTCCCCGCCAGTTTCAGCAATGTTTGAAACTCTGGCCACTGGGTAAACAGCGTTCCAAGACCCAGCGCGACCGCCACATTCAATAACGCACACCCCAGCACAATACCCACAATATGCGGAACCGTTCGGCGAAAACCGAAGTTGGCTCCCGAGGCAGTCAGCATCATGTTGTTAGGCCCGGGTGTTGCTGTCATGGTGAAGACAAACACCGCTACAGGGCCTAGCAATGGCAAGAGATCAGGCAAGGCATTATTCATGGCGGCAGTCCTGGATTGTAGGGGGTTCTTTAAAGTATTGATTGGCACAATTATCAAATTGAATTGATACAATTGACTCTAAACCCCAGCAGGTAATGTCACAATGTTTACTTTGTGACACATACAATCTATTGTCAGGGTGACAATTCTGCCGGAGACAGACCATGGATCTGCATGATCGCGCACGCCAACGCTGCCAGTGGCTACCCGAACTGCCCGCTTCAGCCTCACCTTTATACAAGGCACTGGTTGAACGCCTGGCCAGCGACATTGCCTCCGGCACACTAAAACCTGGAGACCGCCTGCCACCACAGCGTCTTTTGGCCGATGCCTTGCAGGTGACTGTGGGCACGGTTACCCGCGCCTATCGCGAAGCAGAACGCCGTGGCCTGGTAGAAGCTCGTGTCGGCAGTGGCACCCGCGTTAAAGGCGGACAGGAGCAGACGCCCCACTTCCACCACTTGAGTCGCGCAGGTCAGGACAGCATCGATCTTTCACTCAGTGTGCTGATTCCCAACCCGCTCAGAGAACAGCAGCTGGCCGCAACACTTGAGCAGCTATCGCGCATGCCTGATGCCATCCAAACGGTGATGAACTATCAACCCGAGCAGGGCTGCCCGCAACAGCGCGCCCAGCTCAGTGATTGGCTGGCTCGGCAAGCACTGGAGATCGGTGCAGATGAAATGATCATCACCGAAGGCGGGCAGCATGCAGATTTCCTTGCCTTGCAAGCTTTGATCAAGCCAGGTGAAGCCGTTGCCTCAGCTGCACTCACCTACCCGGGCATGATTGCAGCTGCACGCCAACTGGGCCTTAAACACCTCGCTGTGCCCTCGGATGCAGAAGGCATTCGTCCTGATGCCCTTGAGCGCCTGTGCCAGC
Organism: Marinobacterium stanieri; assembly: GCF_900155945.1. Classification (GTDB taxonomy): domain Bacteria; phylum Pseudomonadota; class Gammaproteobacteria; order Pseudomonadales; family Balneatricaceae; genus Marinobacterium; species Marinobacterium stanieri. The sequence continues at coordinate 24,920 of NZ_FTMN01000003.1, read as the reverse complement.
AGCAACGTATCCGCCTGCTCTATGTGATGCCGGAATACAGTAATCCCGGCGGCGAACAAATGACCCAACAACGCCGTGAAGCCATCGTTGAAATTGCTCGCCGGCATGACATGCTGCTATTGGAAGATGGTGTCCAGTTTGTGCCCAAGGAACTGCGCGGTACGCCCCTGTTTGAGATGGCTCCCGAGCGCGCCCTGTACATTTTCAGTGTCTCCAAACTGCTGGCGGGTGGTTTGAGGTTTGGTGCTTTGCGCGCGCCAGCCAATCTGATGCCGCAGTTAAGAGCTGCCTTGCGTGCTCAATGCTGGGCGCCGCCCGGCTTGATGGGGGCCGTGGCCTGCCGCTGGCTGGCCAGTGGGGAGGCAGACGCCATCCTGAACTGGCAGTGGCAGGGCCTGCAGGAGCGCCAGACCCTGCTGCATGACATTTTGGCCGGTTACACCGTGCAGTCACACCCCTGTGGTTTCCACGCCTGGCTTACCCTGCCCGAGCCCTGGCGGGCTGCCGATTTTGTTCGTCACGCTGAAACCCGTGGCATTATCCTGATCGCCTCGGACCCTTTCTGTGTTGGCAGCCAACCCGCCCCCCAGGCCGTCCGCATCTGTCTGACACCTCCAGCTGACACCGACCGGTTAAGGGAAGGCCTGCTGCGATTACGGGAAATGCTGGATGAAGCGCCGCCCATGCTGGCACCGCTGATTTGACCAGGCCCCGTCTCGGCGTGTTATATAGAGTTACCCCCATTTTGAAGGAGTATCAGCAACATGAGTGTGGAAATTTCCGGTCTGTTTGGTCTGATTCTGCTGGTTCTGGATGTGATGGCCATCATCAAAACCATTCAAAGTAACGCCAGCACCAGCACCAAGGTCATTTGGGTCGTTGCGATCCTGCTGCTGCCCTTGCTGGGTCTGATTCTCTGGTTCCTGTTCGGCCCCAAAGGCTGACGGTCATTTAGCAAATTCTCGGCAGCTGCTCACCGGTCAGTGGCTCAAGCAAACGCCTGCCGCCGAAGCCGCTTTGCAGCTGCACCTTTCCTGGCAACTCTGCCACCACCTGTCCAATCACCTGCGCATCACACCCGTATGGATGTGCCCGCATACTGCTTAAAACCTCATCTGCAGCTGACGCTGACACAGCAGCCACTAACATACCCTCATTGGCGAGATACCAGGGCTCCAACCCCAGAATTTCACAAAAGCCTCTTACTTGAGGTCTGACTGGCAGCGAACCTTCCTGCAGCACTATTCCTGTTTGCGACATCTGGGCAAACTCATTCAGTACCGTTGCCACACCACCGCGTGTCGCATCACGAATGGCATGAATATCCGGGCTAACCTTTAGCATCTCCTGAACCAGTCCATGCAGCGGGCGACTGTCACTGCATACATCCATCTCCAGTGCCAGATCGCCGCGTGCCGCCAGTACGGCTGCGCCATGATCGCCCAGGTAACCGCTCGCAATCAGCACATCACCCGGCTCGCATCGACGGGCTGCCAACTCAACGCCCTGGGGTATAACACCAACGCCTGCGGTATTGATAAACACCCGGTCGGCCTTGCCTCTGGGCACCACCTTGGTATCCCCGGTCACAATCGACACATTCGCTTCGCGGGCAGCACTGGCCATGGATGCGACAATTCTTTCCAACAGAGCCCGCTCAAGCCCTTCTTCCAGAATCAAGGCACAACTGAGGTAACGCGGAATAGCGCCACCAACAGCCAAATCATTGATGGTGCCATTAACGGCCAGACAGCCAATATCTCCACCGGGGAACTCTATCGGGTCAACCACATAGCTGTCCGTGGTAAAGGCCAGGCGGTCCCCCTGGCGAATGAAGTCAGCCAGCTCTAAACGCGCCTGATCTTCTCGCTGGTACAGGTGTTCATTATCAAACGCCTGCAGAAACAGGGATTCCACCAGCTGACTGGATGCCAGACCACCTTCCCCCTGTGCCAGCGAGATACGTTCTTTATCCGACATCCCTGTGCTCCCCGGAACGATACAAATACCTGGCGGCGCAAGCACCTTCGGAGGACACCATCAATGCGCTAACCGGTTGTGACGGGGTACAGACTCTGCCAAACAACGGACAGGCCTGAGGCTGAAGTGCGCCCTTGAGAACCTGGTCACAGCAGCCCTGCTCAACGATGTCTGAAGGCTTGGAAGCATCACACAGGAAATGCTGCTCGGCATCGAAGTGACTGTATTCAGGCCTGAACTGAAGGCCTGAGCCGGCAACCTCTCCCAGCCCTTGCCAGTAATCACTGGCACGGGGCTCGAACAGCGTCGATATTGCCTGCTGCGCCTGTGCATTGCCCTGCTTTCGCACTACTCGGGCATACTGGTTCTCAATAACTGAAGTCCCGCAGGCCAACTGTTCCAGCACCATTTGCAGGGATTGCAGAAGGTCCAAAGGCTCAAACCCCGATACCACCAGTGGTTTGCCATAAGCTTGAGCGACAAACTCGTAGGGCTCGGTGCCAATGACCATGCTGACATGACCTGGCCCGATAAAGCCGTCGTTCTCAAGCTCAGGGTCGTCCAGCAGTGCTTTCAAAGTGGGAATGATGCTGATGTGCCGCGCCAGCATGGTGAAATTTTCGACGTTTTCCCGCTCAGCCTGCAACATGGTAAGTGCGGTTGCCGGAATCGTTGTCTCGAAGCCGATGGCAAAAAACACAACTGAATGATCTGGATGCTGTTTGGCCAATGCCAGTGCATCCATGGGGGAATATACCGTGCGCACATCAGCGCCGGCTGCGCGGGCCTGCAACAGGCTCATGCGGGTGCCCGGCACACGCAGGGCATCGCCAAAACTGGCCAGAATAACCTTTGGCTGCAGCGCAATCTCAATGGCCGTATCAATTGCATCCCTTGGCAGCACACATACAGGACAGCCCGGCCCATGAATCAGCTCCAGCCGGCTCGGCAAAAGCCGGTCCAGGCCGTACTTGAAGATAGTGTGCGTATGACCACCACAGACTTCCATCACCCGCACCGACTCGCGATTTGCCAGGGGCGCTGTATTCAGGAGTACCTTGATCCGCTGCAGCAGGTGTTCAGCCAGCTCGGGATCTCGAAATTCATCCACGAATTTCATGGCCGTCCATCTCCTGCTCCAGCGCTTTCATCTCGTTCAGTAATTGCAAGGTCCGTTGTGCTTCATCAGCATCAATGACACTCATGGCAAACCCGACATGGACCAGTGTCCACTGCCCTATCAGACTTTCGGGTTCGGTCGTTTCATCCAGCAGACAGGCCAGGCTAACCGAGCGCCTCACACCACTGATCTCTACCCAGGCAGTGCCCAAGTCAGCGTTATCAATGGCGATTATTTTCCCCGGCACACCCAGACACATGGCTTACTCCTGGTCAAACTGACGCTGGAGTGTTTCCAGCTCTTCCTGTAATTGATTGATACGGTCAGCCACCAGTGCCTGATACGACTCTTCCAGCCAATCAAGCCAGCCTTGCAAACCGGCCCCGGTTTGCGCTGAAAGCTCCAGCACTTCGATGTCGGGATTAATCAAACGGGCATTGGCGATACATTGCGCCACGTCGAAATCAACATGGGGCAAGAGGTCGATCTTATTGATCACCATCATCTTCGACGCCGCAAACATGTCTGGATATTTCAGTGGTTTGTCATCACCTTCGGTGACCGACAGGATCACCACCTTGGCCGCTTCCCCCAAATCAAAATTGGCCGGACACACCAGATTACCGACGTTTTCAATATAGAGAATGCCATTTCGCAGCATACCCAGGTCATCGAGTGCATGACTCACCATATGCGCATCGAGATGGCAGGCAGAACCAGTATTAATCTGCACCGCGTGAGCTCCCGTCTCGCGGATACGGTCAGCGTCACGCGTGGTTTGCTGATCACCTTCAATAACACCCACTTCAATACATCCGAGCTGGGCCATGAGCGTTTCTTCCAGCAAGCGCGTCTTGCCTGCACCGGGGCTGGACACCAGATTCAGCACCAGCAGGCTGGAATGCTCAAAGTGTGCCCGGTTGGCCTCGGCATGCCGATTGTTCAAGCTGAACAGATCCAGTTCCATTTTCAAATGGCGCCGTTCTTGTGTTTGCTCAGATACTTCATTACACCCACAGACTCCGCACATTACTCCACCTCCAGCTCCTTGATGGTCAGATTATCACCGCTGATCAAATCCACTGCGGCATGGCCACAGTGAGGACAGGGGTCGAGCCGACTGCTTGGGTTGGATATCTGACCACAGTCACGACAGCGCGCGGTAGCCTGTGACGGCACCATGTGTAAAGTAGCGCCTTCCGCAAGCGTACCCGGGCTGCAGGCGCTGAAGGCAAACTCCAGTGCCTCGGGCACTACCCCAGCTATGGGTCCAACATCGAGCCAGATAGCACAAACACGGCTGAAACCTTGCTGCTCCGCCTGTTGTTGCAGCAATTTGATCAAAGATCGACACAGTGATAGTTCATGCATTCGGCTCTCCTTCACCTTGCTGCTGCCCTTGCACTCGCGCCAGCGCTACAGCAGCCTGTCCCACACTCAATCCCGCATCGTTACAAGGCACTCGCTGATGACACAAGGGAGTGTACCCCAGCTGCGCAATACCCTGCTCCAATCGTTCACTCAAGAACCGGTTCTGCATAACACCACCGGTTAGAACAACATGCTGAAAGGGGTGCATTTGTCCCAACCGATACACCATGTCGAGCAAGCAACGAATCACCCCCAAATGAAAAGCGACAGCTATCTCGCATCTTGGGCGTGATGCCCGCAAATCATCGACCAACTGGTACCAGAGTGGTGCTGCCTCCAGTTGCAGCAGACCTTGCGCATTCTGCTGACATTGCAACGTATAAGGCTCTACATCCTGACAGTCAGACGACTGAGCCAACTGCTCCAGTTTGATCGCAGCCTGGCCTTCGTAGCTGATACCTTCAGCATAGCAGCCCAGTGCAGCCGCCATGGCATCAAACAGACGCCCCATGGAGCTGGTTATGGGTGTATTCACCCCTTTGTCGATCATTGCCGTGATGGTGTCCAGCGGTTTGTCTCCAAGGCAGCTCCAGACTGTGCGGGCAGCTGACCAGTCCATGCCGGCTTGATGTAACTGACTCGCCAGTATCCGCCATGGCTGAAGAATGGCCTGTTTCCCACCCGGCAGAGGGAAAGGCTTAACCTGCCCTACCCGGCGGTAGTTCGCATAATCACCCAGCAGGCATTCACCACCCCAGAGACTGCCATCTTCCCCATAGCCGGTACCATCGAGACACAACGCCAGCACAGATGGTCCATTAAGCGGGTAAGCATTATCCACCAGGCAGCTGGCCATATGCGCGTGATGGTGCTGCACAAATGCCAGGGGAGGAGAGTTTTCTGACCGGGCCTGGCGTGTACTGATGTAATTGGGGTGAGCATCACAGGCCAGCGACGCAATATCGGCCCGGCATTCTTGCTGCAGCTCTATCCGGGCCTGCCGGTGCGCCTGGTAAGCATCAGGCGCTGCCAGATCTCCAATAAAGGGAGTCATGTGCAGGCCCTGTTCATCACTGAGGCACAGGGTGTTTTTCAAATCCCCACCCAGTGCCAGCACCGGCACTTCAGGGTTAAAACCGGCCGGGAGAGGCAGGTACAAGGGCGCAAATCCTCGGCCAGGGCGCAATACCTGCAAAGCCTTCCCGGCAACCACTCTGACCACTGCGTCATCAATCCGGCGTTCAATAGGCCGGTCATGCAGCAACAACCAACCCGCCAGAGGTGCCAAGGCCTTACGGGCATCTTCATTGTTGATCACCTGCAACTGGCCACTGGGGTTGCCGCTTGTCATCACCAACGGGCCACCAAAGGCCTGCATCAACAGATGGTGGATGGGTGTGTAGGGAAGCATGATGCCCAGCTCATGGCTGTCTGGCGCGATGGACTCAGCCAGAAGCTGTTGCTGTGAGAGTGCAGCCTCGATGGTATGAAGAGAACGCTTTCGGCACAGCAAAATGGGCGCTTGAGGCGAACTCAGATAGTCGGCCTCGGTACTCGACAGCTCTACATGGGCCTTCGCTGCCTCAGTATCCGCAAGCATCAGCGCCAGCGCCTTGGCAGGCCTCCCCTTTCGCTGTCGCAGACATTTCACCGCTGTCTCATTACGTGCATCACAACAAAGATGGAATCCGCCCAGTCCCTTCAACGCGACAATCTCACCCTGCCGCAGTCGTTGTGCCAGGAAGGTAAAGGTATCTTCCGGAGTTATAGACTCTGCCTGGGGGTTCTCCAGCCACAAGCGTGGGCCACATTCGGGGCAGACATTGGTTTGTGCATGAAAACGGCGATGCTCCGGGTTCTGATACTCTTCATCACAGGCGGAACACATGGGGAAGCCGACCAGCGTGGTGCTGGCTCTGTCATACGGAAGCTTGCGAATAACCGTATAGCGAGGCCCGCAGTAGGTGCAATTAATAAACGGGTAGCGATAGCGGCGATTGTCAGGGTCAAACAATTCCTGCAGACAATCTGGACAGGTCGCAGTATCCGCAGGCATTCGCGTATGCTGAAAGCCGCTTGAGGAAGGCTGGATAGAAAACGCTTGCCGAGATATCTGCTCAAGGGTTAGAGCGTCGTTCACCGGTTCGATATCAAGTCGATGAATATCTGCCTGTGGCGGCAGCAATGCTGAAACCTGTTGAGTAAATATCTGACATTGCTGCTCATCAGCCCAAAGCAGCACTTCAACACCGCCAGCTGTATTTTTGACCTGTCCGGCCAACCCGCATGAACGAGCAACGTGCCAGACAACAGGGCGAAAACCTACTCCTTGCACACACCCCTGATAGCAAAGTCGAAACAGTTGAACTGAAGAGTCGGCATCCTTGGGCATACAACATCCAGCCAGGCATTCAGTTTTACTCTAGCGCCGAAGGCCCCGGCAAGCCAACCGATGATGCCAGGCTGTCAGGAAATTCAGCGCTTAGCCTGGCTCACCCCCGTGGTTCTGACAACTCTATCTCGTCCCTCATGCTTGGCCTGATAAAGCGCCGTATCCGCCGCGTACCAAATTCCTTCCAGGGTCCCCTTGGCCGGCACCAGGCCGATGCTGGCGGTGATCCCAAACCGACCGCCATCAGGACTCACCAGCTCTAATTGACGTACCGACTCCAGTATTTGGTTGGCAATCTGAGTTGCCGCTTCTATGTGGGCGCCAACCAATAACATGACAAATTCTTCACCGCCGACGCGGGCAACCAGGTCTTCTTTGCGACGATGGCGTGTAAGCACCTCGGCAAAGGCCTGCAGTGCAACGTCGCCGGTCTGGTGGCCAAAGCGGTCATTCACGCTCTTGAAGTGATCGATATCCAGCATCAGGAAAGAACAGTTCATGCCATCCCGGTTTGCCAGGCTCAGCATACCGGGGATTAACTGCTGCAGACCATTACGGTTATGCACCTGTGTGAGCTGATCAATAATCGCAATTTCTGAAAGTTTGCGATTGGTTTGGGCCAGTTGCTGCGACAACCGACGAAACTTGAGGATCACGTACCCTGCAATCATCAGTAGTACGGCGCTTATCCCCCCAACCTTGATCGCCAGCCAGTAGTTGTTCGGCTGCCTGTCTTCAAACAGAAAACCCTCGAGTGCGGGGACTGCAGAAGTCATGCCCAGGTCTCGGTAACTGTCAGCAATAAATTGCCAGCGCGCCGGGTTCATATGCCCCAATTGCACCAGATCAGGCAGGATCAAACGTCTGAGTGTACGCGCTTCAAAGCGAAGGTGATCGATGGATTTTTCCGGAGCATATTTCTCATGAATGACCTGCACCGACTCTTCAAGATTGGTCAATGCGTACTCCCAGCCCTTGAGCGATGCATCACGGACACGAGCCACAAGCTCAGGGTTGCGATCGGCCAATGATTCACGGGTAACCAGCACATCCGCATAGAAGTTCACGCCATAGTCACGCGGATTGATCAGATTATACTCAATACCCTGCTGGGTCAGCACATAAGGTTCATTCGAGATGTAGCCATCATAGGCATCCGTTTTTCCTCGGATCAGGTCCTCAACATCAAAGGATGTGTGCTGAAATTCGACATTGAGGTTGTTGTACTGATCCTTGCGCAGAACCGTCAGCAGCTCGGCACTCTCGGGTGGCGGCATCAACATGGCACGCTTGCCCGCCATATCTTCAACGGTTTGGATATTGGCGGATTTGAGGGTAATCCAGACAATAGGAGATGTTTGCATGATGGCAGCAACGGCCTGAACCGGCTTACCTTCCATACGGTCAATCACGACGCCGGAACTGGTGATCGCAAAATCGGAACGGCCAGACATCAGTTCATCCAGGGGATTCAATGCACTGGGACCACCTTCCAAGAGCTTCACATCCAGGCCGGCTTCTTTGTAGTACCCCTTTTCCAGCGCCATGTAATAGCCCGCAAACTGGAACTGGTGCAGCCAACGCAGCTGAATCGTCACGCTATCCTCAGCCTGACAGATCCCAGACATCGAAAGGACAAGCAGAGTTACCAGTGCATTCGTGATTTTTGACAATCCGATTTTGAAACCCGCCTTCAATTCGTATCACTTGCCATAAAGGTTATTGCGCTGGTTGGCTTCTCTTGAGCATTTTTCTCTGGCAAATGTCGTCCAGCAGTGCAGCCGTAGCTCAGGAAAAGACCTTATTGAGCATATGCCATTGGACTCGAGCCTGCCATGTATCTGAAAATACAAATCGCAAAAAGCTACGTCAGTTTAATGACAAGATTGTGACAAGGATTCCTTAAAGGCCGTATTCCCGTTCCACTTTTGCCACGCGTACACGGAAATCGCTATACCATTGCTCCCGCCCCAACTGCTGGGCTTGCTGGTGTTCGGCACACATTTTCCAGTTTTTAATCGCCTCAAGGCTCTCCCAATAAGACACCGTAATACCCAACTCTTCACGCACGGATTCAATACCCAGGAACCCCGGCTGTTGTTTTGCCAACTCGACCATACGATCAGCCATGGCAGCGTAGCCCTGATCCCCTTGTGTACGGTGATTACTGAAAATCACCGCATAGTAAGGCAGCTCGGGGGTATTAGCGATCATCGACATCCAGCCGGCTCCTTGTTGGTCACTTTACTAGCTCAGTATAACTGTGCGGGTTTCCCCTTCAGGGCTGTATGCAGGATAAATAAATGTGTTATCTCTTAGAGACGTGGAATCATTCATACCAATAAGGAGACTGTTTTGCATAATCAACCCTCACCGGAACACCCAGCCTCCAGCGGCTCCAGTATCGATATAGGATTGGGGTTTTATCATGAGATTGAAGGCCTGTTCCGCTTTGGTGAAAACAGTCCATCTTTGGAAGATGCGATCACTTTCGTATTCAGCCAAACGCTGCAAAGGGATCAGTATTTTGGTGCTTGGGCACAGGCATACCGCAATGGCGATGGTGAATATCGGCTTAGAATTACCAGCCCCAACGGTGATGTGTCTGCCTATCGAACGCTGATACCGAACTACATTCAAGCAGGTAAAAAAGCGTTAGCCAATTATTACGAATGCATTCCCGAATCGGCGCGCAAGGGATGGGAATTTTTGCTCCCGTTCGGATTGGCTATGACAAAGGTCAGATCAGTACAGCTACTTCATTTCCCGCCACTGGAAACCCTTACCTACAAGGACTACTTGTACTCGCCCACAAATCGCCGTTGGGAATGCCTTCTGGCCGAGAACGGGTTTGATGGCAATAAGAACGCATCGGTTGAACGTATCGTTGATGTGGCACCCATCGCTGCACCAGGTGGCGCTGGTCACGAACTAAGTGATTACAACAACGCTTTCATTGAATATGCAAAACTGCAGCTCAGCAACTACCTGCATCCTCTTGTTGAGACTCAGGGGAGCTTCACTCAACCAGTAGTCGCCTATGGCGAACCCGTGCATGCCTGGCTGAAAGAGGCTTTCTCGCTTGAGCAGATTCCCAAAACGCTCGACATAATCCAACTGAAACTTACGCCTGCTGAAGAGGGCCAGTCTACGCCAACAACCTGGGTGCTCTGTGCCAACCATCCCAGTGAATATCTATATGACACTGACCTGCCCATCCGCGACGCATTCAAACCCAATGGCGACTACCCGGCACCCATTGAGGTGATGTGCCAGGATCTGATCGCGGCGGGTTGGCAAGCGTACATGGCAGAACACCCCTGCGCCGACCCTCATAAGACACTGTCAGACCTGAAAACGCATTGGGGATGGGACGACAAAACAGGAACCGTCCTGAAAGAGCAAGCCGGCCCCATTCTGGCAATCATGGAATCGCAAAACCGGGAATTCAATCTCGATAACAACAGCTTCACACCAAGCACTGCTCAGGCTAGTGCAAACGCCTTTGCCCTTCTGCGCAGCACCGATTCAAACCGGTACATACCCTATGCATTTTTACCCCATGCCGAGGAGGCATTTGTACCTATTGAGTTGAAGCCAAGCGCATATTACCCGTCAAACCACCGTCTTATGCAGGTAGGCGGATATCTGGTGGAATGGACACCGCCATCATCCGACGATGAGGCTATCCATTACCGTCTTTTGAAGTACGATCGTAACAGCAGCAACCCACTGGCAGAGAAAACACTGGGCTACGGCTCTTGGCCCAAGGAAAAGTTTTTTGGTCATTACAGATCCAATTTTGGTGCAAGCTTTGACCAGATTGAGCTTATCGGCCTGCCCGGATATGTCCTCAGCATCATTCCGGCAGCTGGGCGAAGAAGCTATCAACTTTGGAGTTTTGACCCCTTTGCCGAAGAGGATTGCCTCTTCGCGGGAGAATTTAAAGAAGGCGGCTTCCGGGATATTGCATCTGACCGAGAGCTGCACCCAATCGGCAATTTTGTGCTTGACCGCAAAGGCGCTGAGTATCGCCTGTGGAGTTTTGATCCTCAGTCCCAGCCCCCTCTATCGTTACCGACCATTCAATCCGGGACCTGGAATGATATAACTGAAAATGATGCCATGGCGGTAATCGATATGCAGATTATCACCTGGAAGCCTTCCAGCCCTCACGAAGGCTGCAAAATCTGGCATTTTGATCCCAAGGCCTCAAACCCCTTGGGTGACAAGCCGATAAACACTGCCAAATTACCCGCGGGCTTTAGTGAGCATTCATTCTTGTTTGGCGTTGTACCCAGCCAGCCTGCAAACCCCGCTGCGGCAGAGAAACCCGGCACAATCGAGTTCATGCGCGAGAAAATCGAACATGTCGTGTATTACATGCTGGAAAGCAGGTCATTTGATAATGTTTTAGGCTGGCTGTACGAACGTGGCCAGCAAGAGGGTATCAACTGGATTGGTCCTCACCCGGATGGCTTTCGCGGCCTGGACACCTGCCTGTCCAATCCCATGCCGAATGGCGAAAAGGCCTTTGTCAGCCAGTATGAGGGCGGCAAACTGAGCAATGCCTTTGTATTGGGTGGGCCCGCTCAGGACCCCTGGCACGATAACAGCGACGGCCTGATGCAGATGTTTCATGGTTATGCCGGCTATTACGACAGGTCCCGGCCTACCATGGATGGTTTTGCATGGAACCAGAACAGCCCAGCCGTGATGTCCAGTTTCACCGCTGAACAACTGCCTGTTCTTAACGGACTCGCACTTAACTTTGCGGTCAGTGATGACTGGTTCAGCTCACTGCCGGGCGGCACCGATGTTAACCGAGGCTTTTCCGTCAGCGGGTCTGCCTATAACCGTTTAGGCACCTGGGAAGGCGGCAGCGCTTATCAAGACTGGCCTGATCAGGCACACCGCCAGTCTGTCTGGAAAACGCTCTGGAGCCACGGCAATAAAGACTGGAAAATCTACTACAGCATTCTCTGGCAAGAGGCGGTATTTACACACCAGCTCTACCTCAAAGGCCAGATACCTGAAGTGGATTCAGCCTGGGCGAAAGCAGTACTTGAACACAAGCACAGTGATACCTTGCCAGATTCACGCTGGATTTCCCCGCTGGATCAATTCTTTGATGACATCAAAAATAACAACCTGCCGGCATTCAGTTATCTGGAGCCGGCCTGGGTTGGTTCCGAATGTACGTCCTACCACCCAGGTTCTTCAGCATCTGGCATTAACTCAATAGTGCCGGGAGAACGCGCCCTGAATGAGATTTATCAGGCATTGAGCCAGAATCCGGAGGTCTGGTCGAAAACCTTGCTGGTCGTGACATTCGACAAGAGCGGTGGCTTATTCGATCATGTCGCACCTCCCTATGCCGCAAAACCCTGGCCGAAAGACTGCGTTGACGGGTTTGAGTTCGACATTCTCGGCCCACGAGTGCCTGCCATTTTTGCTTCGCCATGGATCAAACCCAATTCTGTACTTCGCAGCTCTGAAAACCAGGGGTTTGACTCGACATCTTTTGCCGCCACCCTTCTGGACTGGCATGGCATAGCAAAAAGCACCTGGGGACTTGGGGATCGAATTACTCAAGCCCAAACACTGGAAACACTTCTGAATGAGCCTAAGGCCAGAGAAAAAACGCCTGTCTTCACGCCGCCTTATGACAAAGACTTTCCTGACAGGAACTAAATGACGTCTGAGCGGATACCGCCGGCAGTCACCATAACTTTGACGACTGCCGGCACTTGTATTTCAGTTAATTGTAATTCCGGTTATAGAAATGTACCTGATAGCAGGTTAGTCTTTCTGGTGGCTTGTAAAACAGACACTTGAAGCCACACTTGTGTTTCACAGTTTTGCATTCAGCGTGACCTGAAGTGTCAATGAATGTGATGTATAGACAGGTACGATCTGCACCCAATGTTTAATTACTTCGGCTTTGGTTCCAACATGAGCATGCTGTCGCTGAGAGCCAAGGGCGTAGATCCCCTTGCATCGCGTAAAGCCGTGCTGCATGGCTGGCGACTGCGCTTCAATGTTCAGCATTTCTTCAGACACGAAGGCGGGGTTGGCAACATCGAATATACGGGCAACTCCAATGACCGTGTACTGGGTGTATTGCATGCCTGCCCGGATGAGGCACTCGCGCTTCTGGACGCTGCCGAAGCCTATGGACACGGTTATGATCGTATTGATATCGACGTCGAGACATTCACCAATAGCCATGATTTAGTCAGCGAGCGCGTAACTGCACTCGCTTACATCGGCATGCCCAGTTTCATCAATGAAGACTGTTTGCCCAGCCGTCGTTACCTGAACATACTGCTGGATGGTGCCCGACAGGCCGGTATAGACCCAGGCTACATCGAAACGCTCGCCCGCCAACCCGTCCACCAGCCTGAGCCTTATCCAGCCTTCAAAGCGCCCAGTGGTGACTACCCCTGCTATGACAGGGAAAGCCTGGCAAAGGAACCTCTCTACACAGCACTTTACGGAGCTGTTTTTGATATATCAGTGGCACGGCCCATGCATGAATACCTCAAGGGCTTTTTCGGCGGCAAGGATATGACGCTGTTTCATCTCCAGCGACTGGACAGCAGTAATGTAACCGAAACCATGGACGATATCCGGAAGGGACACCTCAATCAGGCTCAGCTCGACTACCTCAATGCTTACCTTAATGAGTATGCACGCGAGTACCGCTATGTGGGCCGATACAGTTATGACAATGAATAAGGATCCTTTATGACTCAGTCTACAGTGTCTTCCTTCCCGCCGGCTTTGGCACATGGCGAAATCGAAGAAGTATTCAAGGATGTTTTTTTCGTCAGCGGCGCCATGGAAACGCGCTTGATGGATCTGGACTGGCAGTTCAGCCGCAACATGACCATCGTCCGTGACGGTGAGCGCCTTATTCTGATTAACAGTGTGCGCTTGAGCGATGAGGGGTTGGCCACTCTGGAGCAGCTGGGCAAGGTGACGGATGTTATCCGCCTCGGGGCATTGCATGATCGCGACGATGCCTTCTACCTGGACCGCTACCAGGCACAATATTGGGTCATGCCCGGCCTTGAAGGTGCAGCCGGTACAACGGCAAAAACGCTTACCCCTGAAACTGACTTGCCCATTTCAGACGCGGCCCTGTTCCAGTTCAGCACAACACAGATTCCCGAAGGCATTCTGTTCCTGAGCCGAGAGGGTGGCATCGCCATTGCCTGCGATGCACTGCAGAACTGGCTCAGCCCCGATGAGCACTTCTGTGATGCCTCGCGTGAGCGAATGGAAGGCATGGGCTTTTTCACCCCAGCCAATGTTGGCCCGGTCTGGCAGCAAGCCGCACAGCCGGCTGCGGATGACTTCCAGCGTCTGAAAAGCTTCAGCTTCAAACACGCCCTTTGCGGTCACGGTGAACCTCTACGTGACCATGCACAAACAGCCTTTGCTGATACCTTTTCACGGTTGTTCAATTGCTGAATCGATCTCCTCGTCAACGACACCTGATGCAGAGCCACGTGGAGCTGCCCGGTTTTACTATTTTATCCTGCATCTGGCGGCATGCTGGACGGGTCGCTTATCGCGTCCAACGCCAGTCCGATGGCATGCACTTATGCGCCGAAACACTGGATGCGGAATATCCCGAGCGACGTCAGGTTGCAACGCTGCACCATGAGGCCAACATTCTTTCACGCCTGGAGAGTGTAGAGGGTGTTCGTAAAGTCCATGCGCTACTGCCCCACGGCAGTGGTAACCTGGCGCTAATAACCGACCTTTACACCGTTTCGCTGGACACTCTGTTGCATCACCGGGAACAGCCTCTGCCGGTGTCACAGGCACTGGAAATTGCCCTGGATCTGACGCAGACACTGAGCGACATTCACGCCCATAACATCGTACACAAGTCGCTCAGCCCCGCTAATGTGCTGATGGACCCGGATACCGGGGCGCTGAAACTGGCCGGGTTCAGTATCGCTTCTGAGCTGGATCAGGAACGGCAGAATACCGAACTTGATCATCAGCCCAAGGGAACACTGGCCTATATCTCGCCCGAACAAACCGGGCGCATGAATCGCAGCCTGGATTACCGCTCAGATTATTATTCGCTGGGCGTACTGTTGTACGAACTGCTCACAGGACAGCTCCCCTTCCGGGCTGACAACACGCTTGAATGGGTACATAGCCACATCAGCCAGGTGCCGGATTCGCCTGGACAGGTCAACACTCAAGTACCCGAGATGGTTGCCGCAGTTGTTCTGAAGCTGATGGCGAAAAGCCCGGAAGAGCGTTACCAGAGCAGCGAAGGGCTTATCCATGATCTGTCTCTGTGCCTGGCCGCCCTCAAGCAAAGCCAAAAAATACCCACATTCACCCTGGGCGAAAAAGACCACCTGCAGAAGTTTCTGCTGCCCCAGGCTCTCTATGGACGCGAGCGCGAGCTGCAGGAACTACTCGACCTGTTCGAGCAAGCCGTAGAAGGCCAAACACGTTTTTGTCTGGTACATGGTTACTCAGGCGTGGGTAAATCCGCACTGGTTAACGAAATCGACCGCTATCAGGTACGTGAGCGCGGTTTCCTGGTACAAAGCAAGTTCGACCAATATCAGCAGAGCGGCGCCTACTCCGCGCTGGCCGCAACCTTCCAGGCGCTGGTCCAGCAGGTTCTGCTGGAGCCCGAATCAGTATTGGCCCAATGGCGTAGCCGCCTGACAGCAGCACTGGCACCCAATGCTGCCCTGGTGATTGACCTTGTGCCCGAGCTCGCCCTGATCATCGGTGAGCAGCCACCTGTTACCGAATTGCCTCCGGCCGAAAGCCGTAACCGCTTGCAGCTGGTCCTGACGGCATTCCTGCGTGTGTTTGCAGGCCAGGGTCATCCGGTCGTGCTTTTCCTCGACGACCTGCAATGGAGCGATACGCCAACACTGGACCTGTTGCGCCGTATCGTGACCTCGCGTGAACAAAGCCACCTGCTGCTGATTGGTGCATTTCGCAGCAATGAAGTAGGCCCCGGTCATCCACTGCGACTCATGCTGGATGATCTGGCACAGCACCAACGATTACACGAGATCCCGGTGGGTCCTCTGGAACTGCCTTCGGTTGAACGCCTGGTTGCCGAAACACTGCGCTCCGAGCCCAGCGCCACCTGTGAATTGAGCCAAATGCTCTTCGACCGTGCGCACGGCAACCCGTTTTTCACCAACGAATTGCTGCGCCAGTTGCACTCTCAGGGGGCTATCTGGTCAGACCCAGGCAGCGGGCAATGGCATTGGAAGCTGGATCGCGCCAGCTGGGAAAACGCCAGTGACGATGTTGTAGAGTTCATGCTGACCAATTTGCGCCAGCTACCAACAGACACCCAAAGAGTGCTGCAGCTGGCAGCCTGCATTGGCAACACCTTCAACCTGCACACATTGGCTGCCATCTACGAACATAACGTTGCGCAAACGGCGCAAACGCTTCTGCCGGCGCTCAAGCAGTACACCCTTTTACCGCTCCATAACGATTATCGGCTGGTCAACCACCCTGATGAAAAGCTGGAGTTAAACCCCTACTACCGCTTTCAGCATGACCGCGTTCAGCAAGCGGCCTACAACCTGATTGACCCCGCAGCACTCCCCGGCATGCACCTGTTGGTAGGCCGGCTGCTGCTTCAACATGCCGGTGGCGCGATTGATAACGAGCAGCTGATTGATATTGTTAATCACCTGAATCAGGGGCGTGCGCTGATTGAATCAGACGTTGAGCGTGAGCAACTGGTTCAATTCAACTATCGTGCGGGCGTTCGTGCCCGCGAGGCATCGGCCTATCTGCAAGCACTGGAGTATTTGCAAACCGCCAGGGAACTGTTGCCAAAACAGGCCTGGTCCCTGATGCCGGAGCTGATGAAAAACCTCAGTGCCGAGATGCAGCTATGTCTCTATCTGACAGGACAGACTGACGCAGCAGACGAATGGCTGGAAGACATGCTGCATCATGCTGAATCCGACCTTCACCGTGCGGACATTCTTTCCATTCGCACACGCCAATGCGCCACCCTTGGCCGCATGGAAGAATCCATTCAAGCGGCGATTGAAGGCCTGGCTATTCTTGGGGTCGACTTCACCAAACAGCCTGGCTCCGAGGATGTGGCACGTGAACGGGAAAGGGTTACCGAATATCTGGCCGGACGCAAAATTGCCGACCTGGTGGATGCCCCCATCATTGATGACCCTGCCACGCTGACGGCCATGCGATTACTGATGGAAATCTTCGCTGCCGCCTTCCTCTCCGGCAGCAACCTGTTCAGCTATCTGGTGCTTAAGTCGGTTAACCTGGCACTGCACCGGGGCAACTGTCCGGAATCAGCTTTCGCCTACGCCGCCTATGGCATGCTGCTGTGCGGTGAATTGGACGAGCCCGCTACAGGTTTTGAATATGCCAAGGTCGGACTGGCGATCAATGAGCGACTGGATGACCTGAGTCTCAGAGCCCGTGTCATTTACGTCTACGCCATGTTTGTGCACCACTGGAGCCAACCCTGGTCCACTCTTACCCCATGGTTCCGCAAGGGGATAGAAGCGGGCTATCAATCCGGTGATTTGTTGTACCTGGCCTATAGCGCCCAGGATTGTGTGATCTGGGACCCTTCAATGGACCTGGAAACCGCACGCCGCCTGCATGAAGAGAACCTTGAAATTGTGCGCGAGTGTGCCTATCAGGATTCCCTCGACTCCGGCACCCTGTTCCTGCAGATGCAGCGCAACTTCCTGGGCGATACCCTGGCACCAGACACACTGAGCAGCGCAGATTTCGATGCCGCCCAGTGTTTTGCTGATATGCACGCGCGCCAGTTCAAGACAGGCATCGCCAATCACCATATTTACCATGCTGAAGTCAGCCTGTTGTACGGCGACTATGAGCGAGCGCTGGAGTGTGTTCGCCTGCAGGACCCCTTGATCAAGTCGGCGATGTCTCTGCCCCAGTTGGTGCGTTTCTACATCGTGGCCAATCTCACCCTTACCAGTGTTTTCCCTGACATGGATGAATCAACTCGGAACAGCACACGCCTGCGACTGGAGCAGGACCTCGCCCGCATGACTCGCTGGGCAGATAATTGCGAAGACAACTTCAGGCACCTGCAATGGCTGATGAGCGCCGAACTGGCGCGCATTGATGATGACTCAGAACGCGCACTGGAACTTTACGATGCCGCCATTGATGCCGCTCGCGCCAGCGGTTTCCTGCGGGACGAAGCGACGTCTTTGGAGCGTGCAGCCCGACACCTGCTGTCACAGGACAAGCAGCGCTCGGCAGAAGGCTACCTCCGCGGCGCCTACAACCTCTATAACCGCTGGGGTGCCAAGCGCAAATGTGAACAGCTGGAAGCTGAATTTCCCGTACTGCATCGGATACAGCAGTCTCATCAGCAAACAGTTGAAACACCGCTGGCCAACCTGGACCTGGCCTCTGTTATGAAAGCCTCGCGGAAAATATCCGGCGAGATGCGACTTGAGCAATTGCTGTACACATCACTGGATATTCTGCTGGAAAATGCCGGTGGCCAGTGGGGCTGCATCGTTGTCCGTTCCGGCGATCACTGGACCGTCGAAACCTCGACCCTGCACATGGACAGTCTCAAACCACTGGCACTGCCTGAACACTCTTTACTCAGCGATCATCAAGGCAACCGCATTGCCTTGCCGATGAGTGTGATTACCCAGGTGTTCCAACGCGACGAAGCCATTGTTCTCAATGATGCGGCCAGAGAAGGTCCATTTGTAAACGACCCATACTCCGTGCTGCAACAACCGCGCTCTGTGCTCTGCGTGCCGATAAAGCGCGATCGCTTTGAAGCAGCCATTTATATGGAGAACAACCTGAGTGACAGCGTGTTCACTGAGGACCGAGTGGAGCTGATTCGATTACTGGCAGCTCAGGCTTCGGTTGCAATTGAAAACGCACGGCTCTATTCGCAGGTGCAGGACTACTCCCATACGCTTGAGGCCAAGGTGGCAGAACGCACGGCAGAACTGGAAAAAGCCAACAGGGAGTTGCAACGCCTGGCCGATCGCGACGGATTGACTGGCGTTGCCAACCGCCGCTCAGGCGATGCCTACTTGAACGACACCTGGCAGCGCCTGAGACGTGAGCAACAGCCTCTGTCGGTTATCATGCTCGACGTGGATCACTTCAAGCGCTTCAACGACAACTACGGCCATCAGATGGGCGATGATTGCCTGACCAAAGTCGCCCATGCCCTGCAGTCTCAGCTGCAACGCTCCAGTGACATGGTCGTCCGCTACGGCGGTGAGGAGTTTATGCTCATCCTGCCCAATACTGACCGCAACGGCGCTATCCAAGTGGGTGAAAACGTTCGCCTGGCTATTGCCGCTTTGAGCATTGAACATCAGCACTCCACTGCCAGCCACCATGTCACCATCAGTGTAGGCTGTGCTACTGCCACTCCAGATGGTCACAACAGTTCAGAAGAACTGATTTTTGCCGCTGACCAGGCACTCTATACCGCCAAGCAGGCTGGACGTAACCGGTTGCACGCTGCCGGGTAAAAGCCGTCCCGGTTACCATCCAAGCCAGCCTGCCACTCTCACGATACTGCGCCAAACATGACCCAGAATGGCCGGGAAAAACAGCGGAAACAGAAATGCCAATACTGCAAAAATGGCGATAGAGCTGAGCAGATAGCCACTACCCAAAAAGCCACCCCAATACGCCAGCTCTTTATTGATGAGCAACCAGATGATTACTGCAGTCGGTATCGAAAAGAACAGTGACGCTGCAAGTGCAATCAACCGTGATTCGATAGAGCCCTCGTCCCTGGGGGCTTTGCGCCTCATGTCATTGTCTCCCTGAGAGTTGTGTGACAGGCCGCCGTGATTGCGGATTTAACTGTAATTTTCAAGAACTGGTAGCCCAGTCAACCGCCTTTGCTGCGTGTATCGCGGTGGTGTCGTAGAGCGGAGTTTCGGTATGCGCCTGATTGATCAGCATTCCGATTTCGGTACAACCAAGAATAACGGCTTCAGCTCCGTCTTCCACCAGCTCAGCCAGGATACGCAGGTACACGTCACGGGAGTTGGCGTTAATGACTCCAAGGCAAAGCTCGTTGTAGATGATATCGTGCACTTCCTTACGGCCCGCCTCATTGGGCACAACCACCTCTAGCCCGTTTTGGCTGGAGAGTCGATCCTTGTAGAAGGCCTGCTCCATCGTAAACGCCGTGCCCAAAAGCCCAACCTTCCGGATTCCATCTCTGAGCAGTACCTCAGCGGTCGCATCCGCAATATGCAGCAGCGGAATACCGACGCTCTGTTCAACCTCCGCCGCAACCTTATGCATGGTATTGGTACAGATCAGCACGCAGTCGGCACCACCGGCTTCGACACTTCTGGCAGCATCACAGAGAATATCAGCAGCACCCTGCCAATCCCCTTCACGTTGCAGTTTTTCAATCGGGTCAAAGTCCACGCTGTTAAGGACTATTTTCGCGGAGTGCAATCCACCGAGGCGCGCCTTTATGCCCTGATTTATTTCACGGTAGTAGCCAAGAGTACTTTCCCAGCTCATGCCGCCGATCATGCCAATGGTTTTCATATACGACTCCTTGTAGAGGGAAAGTTATAGCTGAGGACCTGTTGGAAACACATTAGTGCGATGAACATGGCCGCATTGATGGCAATGATAAGTGATGGGCACCTTGCTCCTACCGGCAAATGCCGCTTTCTCATAGCGACTTGCATTGTAAACGGCACGACCACCGCACTTGGGGCATAACCCCGTAATCAAAAAGCGAAAGATGACACCCGCCAACAGCACACCCAATGCAGCCGGCAGCATGCCAAACAGGATAAAGCGAACGAATTTGCCCTGCAGGACTGCAGGGAGATCAGGCGCCAAGGCTTCATGAGTACTCATTCCCAGCATGAAGCCAGCCAGAAGAAACAGAATGTTGGTTAGGAACAGCAACCCCAGGTGCAGGCGTATCGGCATATTCTTATCCTCTTCCGTGAAACAATCAGGATACCGTTGGTCTGTCTAAGGGCACTGGACTCTATCGACCAACTAGGGGGCTCTTCTACCAATGAGCGCGCAAATTTGGCTCCGGCCCAGCCATGCACGCAGGGCTGAAAAAATCAGAATCAAGCTGGCCGCAACAAACATGGGCCACTCGGCATGTATGACATGAGTCGCCACGGCACCGATCATCATGAGCGCCAGACACCCACCCGCCAGGGCAGATAGCCGAGGTAACAACAGCGCTACACCACCCAAAACCTCAATCACACCGATAAAATACATGAAACCCAAGGGGTATCCCCAGCGTTCAAAGGCCTGTAGCTCGAACTCAAGCCCTGCCAACTTGGCACTGCCGGAGGCTATAAATATTAGCGCCAGTACAGCACACAACAGCTTAATCTTCATGCCTCAACTCCCGGCCCGAAGGCTCATGATAAACCGGCTTGTTGTCTGAAACCGGCTTCGTCGCGAATACTGATCCGGTTACCGTCCGGATCAAAGAGGGTAATAATCGAACCCCAGTCGTTCTCAACCACCTCTGCGTCTATGCCCTTAGCTTGAAGGGACGCCAATGCCTGATGGATATCCGGCACATTAAAGCGAAGCTTTGTTGGACAACGGGACACATCCTTGCCTGAGGGCACGGCGACGCCTTCGGTCTCAATCATCAGATAGGCACTGCCAAACTCAAGGCATGTTAAGCGGAAGTCACCCTCCGTTTTCGAAAACATTTCAGGCAGGTCAAACACGTCCTTGTAAAACCTTACACAGGCATCGAAATGCTCAACGTTAAGGATAATGCCATAGTTATCGATCTTCATGGGATTCGCCTATTTTCAGGACAAGCAATACGTAAAGAGGATAGAGTTAAAATCAGGTATCAGCCTGAGGTAAGCAGACTCAACACACGAATAATAACTATCACAACGTAAATGGCATTCGGTGTTAAACATTGTAAATCACTGGCGTTTTTCCTTTCCATGTACGCCATAAGATCTCATCGGTCACTAGCTCAACCATAAAATGCGCCACATTGATGCGGCTACTCTTCCCCGAGTTAAAGATAGCGCTTCTAGTCGGTGAGGGGCATACCCTGTATTCCGACACCTGTTGCTCATCAACCAGGCTGTCTGGGCGTACTGCAACCCATTCAACTCCGCATGCAACACTGGAGTCCTCACTACCGATAACCTGACGCAGATGTTCAACTGCACGTTCATTGTCGGCATGAGGCGGTACCAGCTGACGAATCAGACCAACCACACAGGTTTCAACAAAGGAAACCTTCTCCCCCAGGTCCGGGTTACGGCACCCTGTCGAGTTCATCAATATGAATTTAACAGGCTCTGTTCGTTGCAGACCTTTAATCAAAGCGCACACACGCCTCGTCGCCTCTGTAACAAGCCACCTGGGTTGTCCATATACCCCCCTTGAAACTCAGGGTATGGCCCAGGCAGGAAATGACAGCTGTACAGCTGCAAAGGTGCTGAACAAGCGCTTCGTCGCTCAGCTCCAGAATAGACGCATGAATAACCGACAAACGCTCATGCTCACCAATAGAGTTCAGAAACAGTTCGGGAGACCTTACCATCGCACGTACAGAGAGCCCACGACCAAGCAGCTGCTCAACTACCCGCCGGCCGGTGGCGCCACTCGCCCCCAAAACCAGTACAGTCATATCCAAGGCTCCTTAAGGTTTTGTATGTTTCGACCGGTTATCGGCCACGTGCAGGTACCCAAATGTTGTTCAACCCGGATATTGAGCCTCGACAGAAGACGCTTCATTGTCTGCGGGCAGGGTCAAATAATGGGCTTTTCCATCTCTTGTATCAAATACCCTAGCTTTTCAGTTTTCTCCAACACCAGAGTCTGAGCATCAGATAATCCTTGATTATAGAAAAAAGGGCCAATCTCCTTAGCAAATAATTCGATCAAGAACTCTGCATCAAAGCCACCAATATCATAATCCAGCTCATCATTGAAATGCATCTTAACTTTATGAACAATGCGCTCTATATCATCTCTGGACAGCTTAATATCACTCATAAAACTCACGAAATATTTTACATTGAATAGAAAGTTAGAACTTATTAATAATCCTAGCATGTAATAATAATGGACAAATACATAAATAATTCACTTAATAATTAATGATTAGATACAACACGACTGGACAATGATTTTAATGCTCCATCGGTGCTTGGCAATTCAAGAACCAAGCACCTCATAAACATAGAGCTTTAGGCCTGAGACCGCATCAAGGGCTTTCACATGTCAGCTCAGGGCTTACCAGGACATGCACTCACTGGATTTATCAAGTAAAGATATGGTCTACGGATCTAATGTATCCTCAGACCCGGAAAACTGAATGATGCTATTACGACTTGCAGCTACGTCCTGCACGCGTCTGCAGGCTTCATCCCTGGTGCTTGTGGGGACTTTTGATACCAAAAGACTTGCTCCCAGCAAATGAAGCTTAATGTCTTCCAGAATAAGCGATTTGACTGCGGCATCGCCTTTCTGACTGAAAGCATCAACATACGCCGCGGCTTGTTCAAGCTGACGATCCAATTATCTATCCTGCCTTACATGGCCCCCTGCTTTGGTTGTTACAGGTATCTATCCAGGACCAGCTGATTCTTCACAAGCGAAACCCCCTGATTCCTGTAAAATTTGTGAGTATCCTCACGCACTGAATTACAACGAACACGAAGATTAAGACCCATTTCCGCAGCCCATGTCTCTGCACGAGACACAAGCGCAGTACCAATCCCTTTCCGCTGATAATCGGGATGCACCGCCATACCGCAGATTTCAATGAAAGCTGTGGATGCTACCCGTACGGATCGATGAGCATGCAACCAACCTACTACGCCAACATGATCCTCAAATACCCAGAGGCAGTCACGCTCAGAACGAATGAGCTCTGACAGGTCGCTCTCTATATCTGAGCTGTCACGACTGGCATAACCAAGGGCCTCCGATGCTTCCACTATGGCATCAAAATCAAGGTTAACCGCGTCTCGGATAGAACTCATGAATTCTCCATTGCTGGCCTCATTGATTTGTTCAGGCGTAGCAATAACACACCAACAATCTATTTTTGAGACCTTGATCTTTCCCTGTTAAGTTCCTAACCGTCACCGATACAATGTCTCAGACCCCCAGTATTCTTCCAGAGCAACCATGGCCTGATCTTGCCACACGGACTCGTCCGAAAAGGCGAGTCTGTCGAGAACAGAAACCACCAGAGCTTGCTCCTCTGGAGAGAGTGAGCCAAACCGAGGAGGCTCTTGGTCTGGAGGCCTCAGATTAGATAAAAAGTGATCAACCGCCATCGAGCCTGGGTCGCTAATTTTCTGAAGCGTATAACCCAAAAGATAAGGTAGATAATAGCGCCAAGAGACCGCGTCCAAATACGTAATGCCGCAAAAGTAGGTCTCTAAATATTCTGGTGAAAGCCTATCGATCGATGGGTCGTACTCTGGAGCCTCTCTGTATTCGTCGATCGCATCACCTCCCCTGAGCGACGTTACCGGCTCTGTTGGTAGGCCTTTGAATTGAGACAAAAAACCAGGATCGATGCCATTCATAGAGCTCAACGCTTTACTTTGGGGCTGTAGTGAAGCACAACGGAACGTTGGTCGCAGCCACGATAGAGGTGAACACGACCACTGAATTGGTGTCTACAGGCATACAGACTCACTCCATCTATCTCCACGATCACTTTATAATTCCGCAAAGCCACTAAGCTTTTACCTGAGCGAACCTCGATGTATCTATCGAGCCGCGGGCTCCTTACCAAGCTTAAGAGGGCAGCAAATAGCTCTCGCTCGCTGATTACAGAGTATTGTAGCTTCTTCGTAGTTTCATCAAACTTACACCGCTGTATAAAGTCCGACAACTTTTCATAACGCATTAAATGACTTAACGAGAGCCACAGTCACTTGTATGGATAATTCTCTGTGTTTTTCGGGTAAATTGGGACCCACCCTCAACGGCCATTGAGGGCCTTCATGCAGCAGCTCGATTGAGCGACGG
>NZ_FTMN01000011.1 GCF_900155945.1 Marinobacterium stanieri | reverse complement strand
TTGCCTTGATTAAGCTTTGTGTGCTCAATCCTGACAAGCGCCCACACATATTACCTGATCAATTTGTTAAAGAGCGGGCTTGAGCAACCTGCCGTTCGGCAGAACCTGTTGTCTCAAGCGAGGCGCGTATCTTACCGCATCCTCATTCGGTGTCAACCGTTTTTTTCGTTTTTTTGTTTCAGTGCCGAAGCACTCAAACAACGAAGCGGTTGCAACCAAGGAGGCAAATCCTACATCAGAAATCTAAATGATTTCAAGAGCTTATCTCCTTCTCTCCTAAGCCGTTCAGTGTTGCGTGAACCCTGTCGCCTCAAGCGAGGAGGCGAATTCTACAGACATGAGATGGGGCGTCAACTGTTTTGTGTAAAATAATTTCAAAAAGATGAAAGGGCATTCAAAATGCCTATCACAAGCCCCGCTCAAACGGTCTCAGCCTGTACATATAGATAGAGTAGAACAGAAACGACAAAGGGCACCCTCTGGTGCCCTTTGTGATGAACGGCTCAACTAGCTGGTTAGCTGGTGAGATTTCGTAACACCATTACCGAGCAATGTGCCCGCTCAACCACCTTGGATGTCACTGAACCGATCAGCAGGTTCTCCACCCGCGAGTAGTTATGACTGGGCATCAGGATCAGATCGACCTTTTGCTTTTCGGCCAGAGCAACAATCTCACGTGCAGCACTGCCTTCTGCTATATGGACGAAGCAATGCTTGCGCCCCGGCATCACAGCCTCAATCAGATCGGCTACTTCCTGCTTCAATGCCTTCATCGCCTTCTCAACAGCGTCATCAGGGAAGTAGGCAGCCACTACCGGCATACTCAGGCCTGGCAGTACTGCCATGACGTGCAGCTCGGCACTGTCGTTTTCCAGGTACTGGCCTGCCGCTTCCAGCGAGCGTCGAGCCGTCTTGCTGTCCTGCATATCAACAGGCAATAGCACTTTGTTGAACATATATGCCTCCTAGGCTGCAGCGTTCTCGGCCGAGGCCTGTTTACGACGACGCTGAAGCTGCAACATTGCCAGCCCCGCCAGCAACGCCAGTGCAGGCAGCATCATCCACTGTTTGTCCGGGCGTTCATTTTCCACCTGAATACCCTGGATTTCCCAATCGAAATCCAGACCTGCTTCCTGTGCCGGGCTGCCAAAGCCGACCATATCAACGACGACTTTATCGTCCGACATGTTCAGCATCAGACCCGCATTCGACAGGCGCTCGGCGCCACTGCCCTCACCTTCCAATGGCAGCTTAACCAACTTGCTGACCTGATCACCATCAATGGTCATGCCTTCTGCCTGCAGCATCAGGTTACCGCCAGGCGGTACTTCAGCAGCCAGGGCTTCGATTTGTGTCGGGGACTCGATGCTTACCGGCGGATAGATCTCGTCCCACCAGAAGCCCGGACGGAACAGGGTAAAGGCGATCAACAGCAGCCCCAGGGTTTCGTACCAGCGACTGCGTACCAGCCAAAAGCCCTGAGTCGCAGCGGCAAAGATCAGCATGGCAATGACAGCAGCCCCCACCGTAATAAGCAGGTGTGGAATACTTTCGATGCCGATCAGCAGCAGCTCGGTATTGAAAATAAACATGAAGGGCAATACAGCGGTGCGGATGTCATAGGTAAAGCCCTGCACACCGGTGCGGATGGGGTCAGACTTGGCAATTGCCGCAGCGGCAAAAGCCGCCAGCCCCACCGGTGGCGTATCATCCGCGAGAATACCGAAGTAGAACACGAACAAGTGCACCGCAATCAACGGCACAATCAGCCCCTGCTCTGCCCCCAGGGTGACAATAACCGGGGCCATCAGGGTGGAAACAACGATGTAGTTCGCAGTGGTGGGCAGGCCCATACCAAGCAACAGGCTGATCGCTGCGGTAAACAGCAGCATCAGCATGATGTTACCGGCGGAGATGAACTCCACAAACTCGGTCATTACCAGACCAATACCGGTAAGGGTTACCGTACCCACCACAATACCGGCGGCGGCTGTTGCCACACCGATACCGATCATGTTCCGTGAACCGGTCACCAAACCATCCAGCAGGTCGGTCCAGCCTTCACGCACGCCTTCGGCGAACCCGCCTTCAGCACGGAAGGCAGCCTTGAGCGGTTTGTGTGTCAGCACGATCGCAATCATGAATACGGTTGCCCAGAACGCGGACAGCCCCGGTGAGAAACGCTCAACCGTCAGACACCAGACCAGTACAAATACGGGCAGCAGGAAGTAGAGACCGGATTTGACGGTTGGCCCCGTTTCCGGAAGCGCCACCACCTCGGAGTTCGGGTCGTCCATGTGCAGATCAGGGAAGCGCGCGGCAAAACGCACCAGCCAGAGATAGGCAATAAAGACGATCACCGCCATGATCCAGTAGCTGGCACTGCCGATGTAGGCCTTGGTCCAGCCGAAACCGTGATACAAGCCCAATGACAGCACACAGATACCGACCACAATGCCAAGCCAGGTCGCCAGCTTCTGCGCCAGAGTGCGTGAATCCGGGTTCTTGGGCAGGCCCATCATGCCTGCTTTCATTGCTTCCAGGTGCACGATGTAGATAAGGGCGATGTAAGAGATCAGCGCCGGCAGAATCGCGTGCTGAATCACTTCTATATAGGAAATACCAACGTACTCCACCATCAGGAAGGCCGCCGCGCCCATAATGGGCGGTGTAAGCTGACCATTGGTGGAAGCTGCCACTTCAACCGCGCCGGCTTTATAACCCGGGAAACCGACGCGCTTCATCAATGGAATTGTAAACGTACCGGTGGTTACCACATTCGCAATAGAGGAACCGGAGATCAGGCCACTAAGGCCAGAAGATACAACAGCCGCTTTCGCCGGACCGCCGCGCATATGCCCCAACAACGAGAAGGACACCTTGGTGAAATAGTTGCCCGCACCCGCCTTTTCCAGCAAGGCGCCGAAGAGTACGAACAGGAATACAAAACTGGTGGAAACACCAAGAGCCACACCAAACACACCTTCAGTGGTCAACCACTGATGCGACATGGCCTTGTTCAGGCTTGCGCCCTTGTGGGCGATCACGTCGGGCATGTAGGGGCCGGCGAAGGTATAGGTCAGGAAGACAGCCGCTACCACCATCAAGGGTGGCCCCAGTGCGCGGCGGGTAGCTTCAAGCAACAGGATCATGCCTGCCACAGCCACCACTATATCCATGGTAATTGGCGCGCCGGAACGGCCGGCCAATTCACTTTCAAAAAGTACCAGGTAAGCCGCAGAGAACGCCCCTGCAAAGGCAAAGACCCAGTCCTGAATGGGCACATAGAAGCGAGGCGAGCGCTTCAGTGCGGGATAGGCGGTATAGGCCAGAAAAATGGCAAACGCCAGGTGAATGGCACGCGCCTTGGAATCATTGATCACGCCAAAATCAAACAGGAAAGGCAAAGGGGAGGCGTACCAGAGCTGAAACAGGGCCCATGCCAGAGCGACACCCCACAGCAGTTGTCCGGCAAACCCTCGAGGGCTGCGGGCACCGCTGTCAGACTGGGCAACCAGTTCCTGAATGTCATCGTTCGATGTCTTGACTTGATCTTGCTGAGACACAGCGAACACCTTCTATCCGTGAGATAAACAGAAAGGGGGCACGGAATGCGCCCCCTTGTCAGTCAGCCGCTTACAGCAGGCCGGCTTCTTTGTAGTACTTCTCTGCACCCGGGTGCAGAGGCGCTGTCAGCGCATCGCTGACCATCTCTTCTTTCTTCAGGTTAGCAAACGCAGGGTGCAGTTTGCGGAAAGTATCGAAGTTTTCGAATACCGCTTTCACCACGTTGTAGGCAACTTCGTCAGGCACTGCGGTGGAGCTGACAATAGTCGCGCCAACACCGAAGGTGGTCACGTCATCCGGGTTGCCACGGTACATGCCGCCCGGCACGGTTGCCTTACGGTAGTAGCTGTTTTCACCTACCAGCATATCAATGGTGGCATCGTTGACTTCAACCAGGTTGCTGTCACAGGAAGTGGTCGCTTCCTTGATGGCACCACTGGGGTGACCCACCACGTAAACCATGGCGTCGATCTTGTTATCGCAGAGTGCGCTGGCCTGCTCGGATGCTTTCAGCTCGGACGCCAGTGCAAAATCATCGGCAGTCCAGCCCTTGGCGTTCATCAGCACTTCCATGGTGCCGCGCTGGCCAGAGCCCGGGTTACCAATGTTGACGCGCTTGCCTTTCAGATCGTTGTAGTTCTTGATACCTGCATCGGCACGGGCCACCACGGTGAACGGCTCGGCATGCATGGAGAACAGGGAACGCAGCTCAGGGTTGGCACCCTGGTCTTCGAACTTGGACGTACCGTTATAGGCATGGTACTGCCAGTCAGACTGGGCAACACCAATATCCAGCTCGCCTGCACGAATGGTATTCAGGTTGTAAACAGAACCACCGGTACTTTCAACGGAACAACGAATACCGTGCTCGGAGCGGTCCTTGTTAACCAGTCGGCAGATTGCACCGCCGGTCGGGTAGTACACACCGGTTACCCCGCCGGTACCGATGGTGATGAAGCTCTCCGCACTTGCGACTGTCGGTGCAGCTGCACCACCCATAGCTACAGCCGCAGTCATTGCTGCCGAGATCAGCGTTTTCTTCAGTGCCATAATCGAACTCTCCTGTTTCGGATCGGGATGGTTCCTGTCACACGATTGCCAGAAACCGGCTTCAGAATCTGAGTATTAGTCAGGCTTGCTCCATCTTCAAGATTTCACAGAACTTTTTACTGTTTTAGTTGTTTTACTTAACATATTCAGGAAATCTCTCTGTGCGCACTCTCCCCCCTTCGCTATAGTGGATTTGTGCCGCCATCACAGGAGCCAACATGTATACATTGCCCGAACTGGAGCCTTTGCGAGATTTTGATGCCATTGCTGTACTGACCAGCGGTGGCGATTCCCCCGGCATGAACCCGGCCGTTCGCGGCGTAGTCCGCGCCGCCCTGAACCAGGGCATCAGTGTCTATGGCATACAAAAAGGTTACAGCGGCCTGCTGGCAGGCGACCTGCGACTGATGACTTCGTCTTCGGTACGCAATATCGTTCAGCGCGGAGGTACGATCCTGAAAAGTGATCGCTGCGAAGCGTTCAAACAGCCGGAAAATCGCCGTACCGCCGTGCAGATATTGAAAGATAAGGGCATTCAGGGACTGGTTGTGATTGGCGGGGATGGCTCCCTCACCGGGGCGCATTGTCTGGCAGAGGAAAGTGACCTTGCCGTTGTAGGTCTCCCCGGCACTATCGATAACGATATTTTCGGTACTGATGACACCATTGGCTTTGATACTGCCGTCAATACCGCGCTGGATGCCATCGATAAGATCCGTGATACCGCTTCCTCCCATGAGCGCCACTTCCTGGTCGAAGTCATGGGCCGCAACTCAGGCTTTCTCGCCACTCATGTGGGTATTGCTGCCGGTGCTGAAATGGTCGTGGTGCCCGAGTATGAGGTTCATATTGAGCAGCTGGGGCAACAGCTCAGCGAAAGCCGCCGCAGTGGCAAGGGCTCCAGCGGGATTATCGTAGTGGCCGAGGGCCGTGATCCGGGCCTGACCTACCGCCTGGCGGAACAACTGCGGCAGCAGGGCGAAGACCCTCGCGTCTGTATCCTTGGCCACATTCAGCGGGGCGGGCAGCCCAGTGGCCATGATCGGGTGCTGGCATCCAGCCTGGGGGCCATGGCAGTGAGTTACCTGCTGGCAGGCTACAGCGACATTATGGTGGGCGTAGACGCAGGCGGCATCGTGGAAGTACCGCTGGACAGCGTTATTCGCTACCGTAAGGGGCTCGATCCACACCTGTTTGAGCTTGCGCTGTTGTTGCACAAGTAAGCAGCCCCCACCAAGGAGCCCCCATGAACGCCCTGATTCGACTGTTTTTCAAAGGTCTGCTGGTTTTACTGCCGGCCGTGGTAACCATTTATCTGGTTTACGCCATTTTCATGGCGCTGAACAACACCCTGTTTTCAGCGTTGGGCCAAATGTTTCAGCAGCTGATGCCGGGACTGCAACCGGGCTGGGCCACTACGCTTTTGGCCATCGCTTCCACCCTGCTGCTGATAACACTGACAGGCGCTCTGGCCAGCAACTTCCTGGGCCGCTTCCTGTTTAACCGCTTTGAACAGTTAATGAAACGTATTCCTCTGGTCAAGCTGCTCTACAACGCCATGCGCGACCTGTTCCAGGCATTTCTGGGCGAGGACAAGCGTTTTGATAAGCCGGCCCTGGTGTGCCTGAACGAGGAGTCGGGTGTCAGAGTGGCCGGGTTTATAACCGCAGAGGACATGTCCAATTGGGGATTACAGGATGATGTGGCTGTTTATCTGCCGCAATCCTACAACTTTGCCGGCAACCTGATCATTGTGCCCCGCGCGCGCGTGACGCCGCTTGATCAGCCGGCAGGCGACGTCACCACCTTTATTGTCAGTGGTGGCGTCTCTACCCATAAGGAACAAGGCGGTGCTTAACCGAAGCGGCCGGCAATAAACGGGTTGGTTTGGCGCTCATGGCCAAAGGTGGACATGGGGCCGTGTCCGGGGATGAAGTCGATCTCATCCCCTAACGGCAGCAGCTTTTCCTTGATAGACCGAATCAGCGTGTCGTGATCGCCACGCGGGAAGTCAGTACGCCCGATCGAGCCCTGGAAGAGCACATCCCCTACCAGCGCCAGCGCAGTTGGCTGATGATAGAAAATCACATGACCAGGTGTGTGGCCCGGGCAATGTACGACATCAAGCGTGACCTCGCCAAAGCTGACCTGGTCACCATCATCCAGCCAGCGGTCCGGGCTGAACACGTCTACGGCTGGAAAACCGAACATCCGGCTCTGCTGGGGCAGCCCTTCAATCCAGAATTCGTCATCCTTGCCCGGCCCTTCAATTTTAAGGCCCAGCTCCTGTGACAAGGCCGCCGTGCCGCCGGCATGGTCGATGTGTGCGTGGGTCAGCAGGATTTTCTCCAGCTTGACGCCTTCCTCAGCAACAGCCGCCTTGATCCGATCCAGGTCACCGCCCGGGTCGACCACTGCGGCCGCCTTGGTCTGCTCACACCACAGCAGCGTGCAGTTCTGCTGAAACGGGGTCACGGGAATAATGCGATATTTCATGCTGCTCCGACCGGTTTGAAAACGTTCGCATCAGTATATCGACCCCGATGACCAAAAGTCAGGTTTTGAAGCGGTTGATCTGCTCTTGCAATGCCAGGGAAAGTTGCTGCAGCTCTTCGCCACTGGACGCGACCGAATTGGCAGCCATCACGGTGCTTTCCGATGCCTGGGTAATACGTAACAGGTTGGAGTTCATCTCCTCGGAGACCTGACTCTGCTCTTCGGCTGCCGCGGCTACCTGCACCCCCATGTCACGGATACGCGCCATCTGTTCAACAATGCGGACAAGCTCCTGACCTGCATGCGCCGCCGTCTGAACGCTGTCATCCGCACGCTGACGGGAACGTCCCATCACCTCAACCGCCTTCTGGGCAGCACCGCGCAGGCGGTCATTCATGCTACGAATCTCTTCAGTCGACCCCTGGGTTCGCTGAGCCAGCTGACGTACCTCATCTGCCACCACGGCAAAACCTCGACCGGACTCACCGGCACGGGCGGCTTCAATAGCAGCGTTCAGCGCCAACAGGTTGGTTTGCTCGGAAATCGCCTGGATCTCTTCCAGCACCTGGCCGATCTGAACCGTGTCGCCTTCCAGGGCCTGGATCACTTCAGCGGCCTGCTCCACTTCCTGCGCCAGCGCCTGAATGCGATTAACGGTATCGTCCACATCGTGGTTACCCTCATCGGCTTCATGATCCGCCATCTCAATAGCGGCCGAGGTATCGCTGGCACTGCGCGCCACCTCATGCACACTGGCCGCCATCTCGTTCATCGCCGTGGACAGCAACTCGGCTTCCTGCGCCTGGGCATCCAAGGCTGAGCTGGTTTCTTCAGCACTGCGCGCCAGGCCTTCAGCGCTGGAAGATACCTGGCTGGCAGAACTGGCAATCTGATGAACCAGATCCTGGAAAGTGCCGAGAGTTTCATCGATGCGTCGTCCGACCTTGCCCAGCTCATCACGGCTGTTCAGGTCCGTACGAACGCGCAAGTCTCCTGCGGCTACCTGCTTCATCACATCCGAGATGTGTTCCAGCGGTCCGGTAATGGAACGGCTCAGCGGAATAGCCAAACCGGCCAATACCACCAGTGCACCCGCCAGCACCGCCACCATGAAGATCAGATCTTCATTAAAGGCCTCATCCAGGTCGGTTACATAAACACCGGTGCCCACAACCCAGCCCCAGGCTTCAAACGGCTTGGCCAGCGTAATCTTGGTTTCAGCCTTGCCACTGGCAGGATTCGGCCATTTGTACTCGATTTCCGCCACATCCCTGCCACTGCCCAGCAAACCGGCCATATCGGCAAAGATTGCCTGGCCATCATCGGTGGTGCGACTTCTCAGAGACTGCCCGACAAGGTCCGGGTTGGTCCCGTGCGCCATCACTCGGGCGTCACCATCAAGCACAAAGAAGTAGTCATCGTCGTTGTAGCGCATGCTTTCCAGCATCTGGCGTGCAGCGTCCTGCGCCTGCGCCAGTGTGACTTCACCTGCCTGGACACGTGATTGCTGAGCCTTCAGCAACCCCTCGGTACTGTCCAATAACGCATGCAGCTGATCTTTACGCTCCTGTACAAGGGAGTCGCGCATATCGAGCAGAGAAAGGGTCGACAACACCACCAGCATCAGGCTTGCAATCAGGACCAGCAGCCACAGCTTGGTACGAACAGTTAGATTACGCAGAATCATGGGGGCTACTCAAGTTAGTTAATAAAGTCAGGAATTCGCTACAGATTAGCACAGTCAATGACAGGTAAAAGACCTTTTCAATTAGAGGGTTATATCATTATTGACTAATATTTGAACTCGCCTTGTGCCAGCGCCGGAACACCTTGTGTGCCCGTCGGCGGGCGCGTTTTGCATAGACTTGCTGCGCATCCGCGCTCACCTGCTCCAGCAGAGCTTCGCGCTCTTCAATGATGGCCCGGGACAGGGCCTGCGGCACCTGAGCCTCCAGCGGCCGTAACGCATCAACCAGAACATCCAGGTCATGAATGCGCCCCAACGCACTTCCCAGCGGTTTGAGTCGCAGCATCCAGCGCTTGTCCACCTCAGGTTGTAACCAGTTAAGCTGATACATCCAGGCCTTCACCCATTTGCGCCAGCGATGCAGAGCCTCCACATCGGACTGCTGCAGCGCCAGCCTGCCCAGGTCCTCACCTTTGACACCCGTACGTATTAATCCCTGCAGCAGGTGATCGCGTTTGAGCAGCGGCCAATCGACCGACTCTACTTCTGTCTGGAGCTGATCCAGCAGCGCCAACGCTTCATCCAGAGGTACGGCCCTGTTATCCGAAGGTTGAAACTGCTCGCCGAGCATCGCCACCATATCCCGGTAGCCTGCCTCGGGCAGCTCGATATCAAGGCTGTCCAGAGTTTCCAGCATAACCGCATGGTCGCGCTGACCTGACAGAGCTCCCGCCACATCCCGTGCTGATGAGTGCAGTTTCTTGACGGATGCCTTGTTCAGACCGGGTCGAACCAGGTACCAAAGCGCCCTCAGACGCTTCATATCGACACGTGTTTGATGCACCACTTCATCCTGTTCAGCACTGCCCAGTTGAAAGCCGTGCTCAATGCGCTGACGTGTCTGTGACAGCAAGTCCATCACGCTGCGCTGAACTTCATCACCGGTGGTGTCGGCCTGCAGGGGGCGCTGGGAACTCTTACCCAGGGTAGCCGGCATACTCACTAACCTCCTTCTCGCTCCACTCGCACTTGTGGCGCGCCTTCATCGCCCACATCAACATGCACCGCAATCGGACTGCAGCAGACGCCACAGTCTTCGCTATAGTCCTGTTCCGATTCAGTCACATCCACTGTCAGACTGATCGGCTCACTACACCAGGGGCACATCAGCTCCACCACTTCCAAAGGGTTCATGGGTTACCCTCCCTCTTCTGGTCCACCTGCCGGTATGTAAGCAGGCTCTGGTTACAGCATAGACAGTCCGCCCCCAAGTGCCTAAACTAAGGCTTCATTCTTGGTCGGGGTGCCCGCATGTAGACGGGCTGAGATGAAACCCGCTGAACCTGATCCGGTTGGTACCGGCGTAGGAAATCGAGATGACCGTTACTATCACTCCATGCGTACGCATGGTCGGTGCGGTTTTCTCCCGTACAGGAGCTACCGCATGACAACACAGACATCCACGCCCATTGCACTCACGATCGCTGGCTCTGACAGTGGTGGTGGTGCCGGTATTCAGGCCGACCTCAAAACCTTTTCTGCCCTGGGGGTATTTGGCACCTCCGTTATCGCCGCCTTGACCGCGCAGAACACTCGCGAAGTCCGTGCCATCCATGATGTTCCGGCTGATTTTATTGCCGACCAGCTCAACACAGTGCTGGATGACATCCGTATCGATGCCATCAAAATCGGCATGCTCAGCCGCCCCGAAACCATCACCACGATTGCCTCGATTCTGCGCGAACGCGAGCTCGGCAATATCGTGCTGGACCCGGTGATGGTCGCGAAAAGTGGCGACAAGCTGCTGGCTGACGAGTCAGTCGATGCCCTGCGCCGGGAGCTGCTGCCGCTGGCTACCCTGATTACGCCCAACCTGCCGGAAGCGGCCGTGCTTCTGGATTCAGATGAAGCCACTGATGCCGAACAGATGCGAGTTCAGGCACAGCAGTTGCTGGATCTGGGACCCAAGGCGGTACTGGTCAAGGGTGGCCACCTGGCCGAATCCAGCAGCGCTGAGAGTGCGGACCTGCTGTTCAGTGCCGAGAAAGCCCAGTGGCTGCCGGCCAAGCGTATCGCCACCGCCAATACCCACGGCACTGGCTGTACCCTGTCATCGGCCATTGCCGCCGGCCTGGCCAGGGGGCTGAATGTCACCGATGCAGTCACTGAAGCCAAGGCCTATATCACGGCAGCCATCGAAGCTGCTGATCGCCTGCAGGTCGGGTCCGGCCATGGTCCCACTCATCATTTCCACGCCTGGTGGTAAGGCGTGGATATCCGCGTTGAACAGGCCAGCCTGCACTGGCAGCATCACTGCGTCTTCAGCCACCTGAATCTGGACCTGCCCGACGGGCAATGGACCAGTATTCTGGGTCAGTCCGGCGTGGGCAAAAGCTCTCTGGTCCAGCTGCTGTGCGGCATTGCTGATGAGGCTGACATTCAGGGGCAGATCCACTGCAGCGATGGTCAGCCATTGGCCGGACGCGTAGCCTGGATGGCACAGCAGGATCTGCTGCTGCCCTGGCTCAGCCTGACCGATAACGTGCTGCTGGGTGCTCGACTTCAACAGCGCCGCACCCCCTCGGCCCAACAGCAGGAGCTGGCCCAGTACCTGCTGCAACAGGTTGGACTGGGGGAGCGCGCCTCTGCCCTGCCCGCGCAGCTGTCCGGCGGACAGCGCCAGCGTGTTGCCCTGGCTCGTACCCTGTTTCAGGACCAGCCACTGGTGTGCATGGACGAGCCCTTTTCGGCGCTGGATGCGATCAACCGCCTCAAACTGCAGAACCTGGCCGCAGAGCTGCTGGGTGATCGCACCGTGCTGATGATCACCCATGATCCTCTGGAAGCGCTGCGCCTGTCCGACCGTGTTCTGGTACTGCAGGGCAGCCCCGCGCAACTGTCTGATCCGATTACACCTGCAGGCACCGCACCACGTCCGATTGATGACACCGAGCTGTTGCAACAGCAGGCTCAACTGCTCGGGCTGCTGGCAGAGGAGCGCGCATGATGACGCTACTGCGCCCCCTGATTATCGCGCTTGGGCTGATGCTGATCTGGCAGGCCATTGTCTGGCTGACGGGTGCGCCTCGTTTTATCCTGCCCGGCCCGCTGCTGGTACTGGAAACACTGGTCAACCAGTTCCCGCTGTTGATGAAACATGCGGGCGTGACCCTGATGGAAATTCTGCTCGGCCTGCTGCTGGGCACTTTATTAGGCTTGGCCAGTGCGCTGTCACTAGTGACCTGGGGTGGGCTCAGACGCTGGCTGCTGCCGGTACTGGTAGTCAGCCAGGCCATACCGGTATTTGCCCTGGCACCGGTGCTTATGCTCTGGCTCGGCTACGGCATGGCTTCCAAGGTCGCCATGGCGACGCTGATTATCTACTTCCCGGTCACGGCAGCCTGTTTCGATGGTTTGCGCCAGACCCCGACCGGCTACCTGCAGCTGGCCCGAACTCTGGGTGCCAACCGCCGCGCCCAACTCCTGCAAATTCGCTTGCCTGCCGCCCTGCCAGCCTTTGGCTCCGGGCTGCGTGTGGCCGCATCCGTAGCACCCATAGGTGCGGTCGTCGGCGAGTGGGTGGGGTCCTCCACCGGACTGGGCTACCTGATGCTCAATGCCAATGCACGCATGCAGGTCGACCTGATGTTTGCTGCATTAATGGTCCTGGCCGTGATGGCGCTGGGCCTCTATTTCTTCGTCAACCTGATCGCACGACGGCTCACGCCCTGGCTGAGCGAATCCACGTCGTCGGCAACCCGAGGTGATTCCCTATGAAACGACTGACCACATTGCTGTGCAGCTGCCTGCTGTCCGCTCAGGCACTGGCTGCCGATAAGGTTGAGCTGCTGCTCGACTGGTTTATCAATCCGGACCACGGCCCGCTGATTGTCGCGCAACAGAAAGGCTACTTCGCTGAGCAGGGGCTGGAGGTCAATCTGGTTGAGCCGGCTGACCCGTCCATGCCACCCAAACTGGTTGCAGCCGGCAAGGCCGACATGGCGATCACCTACCAGCCGCAGCTGCATGTCATGATCGACCAGGGCCTGCCACTGACCCGTATCGGCACGCTGGTCGCTACGCCGCTGAATTCACTGGTGGTGCTGGAAGAGGGTCCGGTGAAAACGCTGGTGGACCTTAAAGACCGCAAGGTTGGCTACTCAGTAGGCGGTTACGAAGAAGCCCTGATGCGCGCCATGCTCAAGCCGCATGGTCTGACGCTGGATGACATCGAGATGGTCAACGTGAACTGGTCGCTATCGCCCTCCCTGATCAGCGGTCAGGTGGATGCAGTGATCGGTGCCTACCGTAATTTCGAACTGAACCAGATGGATATTGAAGGCCATCCGGGCCGTGCCTTCTATATCGAAGAAGAAGGCGTACCGGCCTATGACGAGCTGGTACTGGTGGTCAACAACGAAACGCGCGGTGACGACCGTCATGCCCGCCTGATTAAAGCCGTTGAAAAAGCGACTCAGTATCTGGTCAACCACCCGGATGACGCCTGGAACGACTTCGTCAGCTACAAGCCGGATGAGTTGAATACCGAGCTGAACCGCCGCGCCTGGGCCGACACCCTGAGCCGCTTTGCCCTGCGCCCCGCCGCACTGGATGAAGCCCGCTACCAGCGTGTCGGTGCCTTCATGCAGGAACAGGGACTGACCAAAACCAACCCGCCCGTAGCTGACTACGCCATCGTGCCATAAGGATTGCAGCAAGATGACCTTTGCCAACTACCGCCAACAACACCCTCAGCTGCCACTCAGTGAACAGCTGAAAGGGTTCGCCCAGGTAGACTGGGAACTGGCCGTGAGCCACCCGTTTACACAAGCGCTGGGTGATGACCGCCTGGATGACGCTACCTATGCCCGCTACCTGGTGCAGGACTATGCCTTCATCGAGACGCTGGTGAACCTGGTGGCCCGTACGATTGCCAACGCTCCGACGATGCCCCCCAAAACCGTGCTGGCCGGCTTTCTTGCCGCCCTGACCAGTGACGAGAACACCTACTTCCTGCGTTCCTTCGAGGCTTTGGGGCTGGGTGAGGCCGACTACCTGAATCCGCAGCTGCATCCGGTCAGTCAGGCCATCATCGACACGATGCAGGCCTCCGAACACCGCTACGAAGAGGCGATCATCTGCCTCTGTGTTGCCGAGTGGTCCTACCTGAGCTGGTCACAGGCGCAGGCCGAAAAGCCACGTGGCAGCCGCTTCTACCTGCAGGAATGGATCGATATTCATGTGCTGCCGGAGTTCGAGCAGTTTGTCGCCTGGTTGCGTGGCCAGGTCGACAGCTTTACCGGCCAGGATGAAACCCGCCTGGAACAACTGGCCGAGCTGTTTAAACGCATGTGCGTGCTGGAACATCAATTCTTCAGCGCCAGCCTCGACCCCACATCCGTAACCGAGCAGGAGGTGCCGCGTGTCTGCAAATAAGTCTCTGTACGAACACCTGAAAGCCCAGTGTGCCGACGACTGGAACGCCTACATCGAGCATGACTTTGTACGCCAGCTGGGCCAAGGCACCTTGCCCAAGGAATGTTTCCAGCACTACCTGAAGCAGGACTACCTGTTTCTGATCCAGTTCAGCCGCGCCTGGGGCCTTGCCGTATTCAAGAGCGAAGACCTGGACAGCATGCGCTACGCCCAGGCGGGCCTCAACGCCATGCTGGATATCGAAATCGGTCTACACGTGGATTATTGCCGTGACTGGGGAGTCGATGAAGCCCAGCTGCGTGCCCTGCCCGAAGCCTCGGCCACCGTGGCCTACACCCGCTATGTACTGGATGCCGGTTTTGCCGGTGACCTGCTCGATCTGCATGTAGCACTGGCGCCCTGCATCCTGGGTTATGCCGAAATTGCCAACTGGCTGGCCGCACAGCCGGATACCGTTCGCGAAGGCAATCCCTACAACGCCTGGATCGAGATGTACCTGAGCGAAGAGTACCAACAGGCCGCCAACACCGAACGCGAACTGCTGGACAAGCTTGGACAGCAGCTGCCGGCAGATCGCATTGCCGCCCTGGAAAAACGCTTTAGTACTGCCACCCGCATGGAAGTCAGCTTCTGGCAGATGGGCCTGGATCTGGCCGACTGATTATTACAATAAAGTCTCTGGAGAGATGATGAGCACACAGCATTTGAGCAACCAGCACCTGAGTAACACCGCCCAAGTCGACAAGGACTCCGTACAGCCCTTCCCGAAATCGCGGAAGGTATATGTCGAAGGCAGTCGCCCTGACATTCGCGTGCCCATGCGCGAGATCACTCTGGACGACACCCCCACCGATATGGGCGGCGAAAAGAACGATCCGCTGTACGTCTACGATACGTCTGGCCCTTACACTGACCCAACGGTGGAAATTGACGTACGCAAAGGCCTGGCCCCCTTGCGTGAAAACTGGATTCTGGAGCGTGACGACACCGAACAACTGGACGGCCTTACCTCCGAATACGGCCGTACCCGTGCCGCCGACCTGCGTCTGGACGAGCTGCGTTTCGAGCTCACCCGCCAGCCGCGCCGTGCCAAGGCCGGCAAGAACGTGACCCAGCTGCACTACGCGCGTCAGGGCATCATCACGCCAGAGATGGAATACATCGCCATCCGCGAAAACATGAAACTGGCCAAGGCCAAAGCCGCGGGCAACCCGGTGGCCGAACAGCACCCGGGTCAGGCATTCGGCGCTCAGCTGCCGGAAGAGATCACACCGGAATTCGTACGCGATGAAGTCGCTGCCGGCCGTGCCATCATCCCCTGCAACATCAACCACCCGGAACTGGAACCGATGATCATCGGCCGCAACTTCCTGGTGAAGATTAACGGTAACATCGGTAACTCGGCGCTGGGCTCTTCCATCGAGGAAGAGGTCGCCAAGATGACCTGGGGCACCCGCTGGGGCTCCGACACCATCATGGATCTGTCCACCGGCAAGAATATCCATGAAACCCGCGAGTGGATCCTGCGCAACTCACCGGTTCCGATCGGCACCGTACCCATCTATCAGGCACTGGAGAAGGTCAACGGCGTGGCCGAAGACCTGAACTGGGAAGTGTTCCGCGACACCCTGATCGAACAGGCGGAACAGGGCGTGGACTACTTCACCATTCACGCCGGCGTACTGCTGCGCTACGTACCGCTGACCGCCAAACGCATGACCGGCATCGTCTCCCGCGGCGGTTCCATCATGGCGAAATGGTGTCTGGCGCACCACGAAGAGAACTTCCTCTACACCCACTTCGAAGAGATCTGCGAGATCTGCAAGGCCTACGATGTGGCGTTTTCACTGGGTGACGGCCTGCGTCCAGGCTCGGTTTACGATGCCAATGACGAAGCCCAGTTCGCCGAGCTGGAAACCCTGGGCGAGCTGACCAAGATTGCCTGGAAGCATGATGTGCAGGTGATGATTGAAGGCCCCGGCCATGTGCCCATGCACATGATCAAGGAGAACATGGACAAGCAGCTCACGGAGTGCGAGGAAGCGCCCTTCTACACCCTGGGCCCATTGACCACCGACATCGCGCCGGGCTACGACCACATCACCTCCGGGATCGGCGCGGCGATGATCGGCTGGTACGGCTGCGCCATGCTCTGCTACGTCACCCCGAAGGAGCACCTGGGCCTGCCCAACAAGGACGACGTTAAAACCGGCATCATCACTTACAAGATCGCCGCCCATGCCGCCGACCTTGCGAAAGGCCACCCGGGTGCGCAGATCCGTGACAACGCCATGTCCAAGGCACGTTTCGAGTTCCGTTGGGAAGACCAGTTCAATATCGGTCTGGACCCGGACACCGCCCGCGCCTATCACGATGAAACATTGCCGAAGGAATCAGCCAAGGTGGCACACTTCTGCTCCATGTGCGGACCCAAGTTCTGTTCCATGAAGATCTCTCAGGAAGTACGTGATCTGGATGACACCCAGGTCGCTGCTATCAAGGCCCAGGCCGAACAGGGCATGAAAGAGAAATCAGAGGAATTCAAAGGCAGCGGCGCCGAGCTGTATCACAAGGTGTGACCTTCAGGGCCCCTTGCCCGTCAGGGGGCCCTGAACTGTGAAGGCATTGCCGGACCTGAATATTTTTCCAGTACTCAGGAGCTGGACGACTACCTGGCGTCGTTCCTGTAAAAATGTCATAACCATCGGACATAATGCCCTTGGAGCGCTAAACTAGCGGACTTTTTGGGAGATGCTCCAGATGAAACGATTCCTGATCCTCGCGACGGCTAGCCTGATGCTGTCGGGCTGCTGCGGCGTGCCCTTTGTCCCGGGTATTTAACCGGGTACTTTAGGCTCGATACTAGTACGGCCGTCTGGCCGCAATCTGCACGGCGCGGCCACTGCGAATCGGCTCATCAGCCAGAATTTCAAAGCCGGTCATGGCCAGTAGCGCCAGCAGGTCCGAGTCGTGATAGCGGTTGTGTTCAAAGTAGTCTTCGAACAGAGCCGCCATCTCCTTCGCCCCCAGGGGTTCATCCAGTCGATCCTTGCCAAATTTATGCGTCAGAAAGCTGCCCAATGGCTGACGCACCATATCAATCACAATCAAGACTCCACCGGGCTTGAGCCAGTCATGTAGCTTTTGCAGCAGCACCAGTGGCTGATGCAGCTCGTGAAATAACCGATTGGCCAGCGCCACATCCAGACTGGTGTGCTCAAACAGGTCTGCAGGCGGGTCATTCAGGTCCGCCACCCGAATGCTGAAGTCGTAGTCATCCTCACAGGCCTGCTCCAGCATATACGGCGCCGCTTCAACCCCCACCAGTTCAAGCGCCGGGCTGGTCAGGGACAGGTCACGTAAAAACAGGCCGGGGCCACAGCCCAGATCCACGACTCGGCTGCCCTGCTGCAGTTGCGGGGCAGCATGCTCTGCCCAGAAGCGGCGGAAGTTGTCATCATGGTTACGGGCATGTCCTTCCAGCGTTCGGGTGGCGGCCCGTTGACCATCCCCGCCATGGTGGCGGATCAGGTAGTCACGCAGTTCCTGCAATGAATCAGACATCGGATCTCTCCTGTAGACACAAAAAAGGCCGGAGAATCTCCAGCCTTTTCATTTACTTACATCGTCCGATCAACCCAGTGAACGGCCGTTGATGTAGGCCTGCTCAGAAACGGCTGTCCATTTCTGCACCTGGTCGCGGAACTGGACAAAGGAGTCATACACCTTCTTGGTCATCTCATCCTTCTCGGCTTCCTCAGCCACAACCTGATCAGAGATCTCACGCAGCTTGATCATGACATCGTCCGGGAAGTTGCGCAGCTCGACACCGTGCTTGTTGACCAGCTGGTCCAGTGCCTGGTTGTTCTTGGTCATGAACTCGGCCAGCATGTCCTGGTTGGCTACACGCAGGGCGTTGCGCACGATGATCTGCAGGTCTTCCGGCAGGGCCATGAAGGCTTCCTTGTTGATGAAGCACTCCAGCGTGGTGCCCGGCTCATGCCAGCCCGGGTAGTAGTAGTACTTGGCGGCCTTGTGCAGACCAAATGCCATATCGTTGTACGGACCTACCCACTCGGTGGCATCAATGGCACCGGACTGCAGTGACGGGAAGATCTCGCCACCCGG
The DNA here is from genome assembly GCF_900155945.1 of Marinobacterium stanieri. Classification (GTDB taxonomy): domain Bacteria; phylum Pseudomonadota; class Gammaproteobacteria; order Pseudomonadales; family Balneatricaceae; genus Marinobacterium; species Marinobacterium stanieri. The sequence continues at coordinate 130,568 of NZ_FTMN01000011.1, read as the reverse complement.
CAGCAGCACCGGGGTACCGCCGGCACGCTTGAGCACTTCACCGCCCAGACCCGGGATACGCATTTTCAGACCCTTGAGGTCTTCAACGCCGTTGATTTCCTTGTTGAACCAGCCGCCCATCTGTACACCGGTGTTGCCTGCGGCACCCGGCACCAGACCGAACTTGTCGTATACCTCTTCCCACAGCTCCATACCGCCGCCCTGGTACAGCCAGGCGTTCATTTCCTGAGCGGTCAGGCCAAAAGGTACCGCTGCGAAGAACTGTGCAGCCGTGCTTTTGCCTTTCCAGTAGTAGGAAGCACCATGACCCATTTCCGCGGTGCCGCGGGAAACAGCATCGAAGATTTCCAGTGCACCGACCAGTTCACCGGCACCGTACACCTTGACCTGGATGCGGCCGTTGGACATTTTGTTGATCATCTCGGCCAGCTGGTTGGCACCGGTGCCCAGACCCGGGAAGTTTTTCGGCCAGGTAGTGACCATTTTCCACTTGAATTCAGGGGCCGCCATCGCCTTGGATGACATCATCGCACCAGCAGCTACAGTCGCGGCACCTGCGCCGCGAATAAATTGTCTGCGTTTCACGTGAGAATTCCTTATTCGTTGTAGTTTTTGTGTGAAAACCAGATGAAATTAGCATGCTCCCCCCCCCCCTGCAATTGACCCACGCAAACTGGCCTAAAGTGCTCATCCGCTGACGCATGGAGTCATGGGCGGGTATCCCATTCATTGTTATACTGCCGTTAAAACAATGATTAACCGGAATCCTCGGAGATGAACTCCTTTAACCTGCTTAAATCCATTGCCGAAGCTCGACCGCGGTTGCGCAAGTCGGAACAGAAGGTGGCCGATTATGTGTTGGCCAACCCCAATGATGTCATCCACATGCGGATCGTCGATCTGGCCTCTGAAGCCCAGGTCAGCGAACCCACGGTCGTGCGCTTCTGTCGTGCCCTGGATTATGACGGCTTTCAGGATTTCAAACTGACCCTGGCACAGGGGCTGGCCAGCAATGCCAGCTTTGAGCAGTTCTCGCTGGACTCCAAGGATACGGTGATCGAGTTCAAGCAGAAGATCTTCGACTCGATGATCGGCAACCTGATCAACATCCGTGATCAGCTGGAGCCTGGTACGCTGGAAGAAGCCATTGATGCCCTGGCCAAGGCCAAACGTGTTGAATTCTACGGCTTTGGTGCCTCGGCGCCGGTCTGTGCCGACGCCCAGCACAAGTTCTACCGTTTGATGGTCTCGGCTGCCGCCTATTCCGACCCGCATATGCAGACTATCTCGGCCCTGACACTGGGTGAGGGTGATGTTGTCGTCGCCATTTCCCAGACCGGCCGCACCAAGGACCTGCTCCATACCGTGAAACTGGTCCGCGACAAGGGCGCGACGGTCATTACGCTCTGCCCGGGCGGTACACCACTGGCCGATCTGGCCACCATCCCCATCCATGTGGATGTGGAGGAAGACAAGGACCTGAGCACCCTGATGTCCTCCCGAGTGGTGCATCTGGTCATTATTGATGTCCTGGCAGTCGGCGTTGCCATGAAACTGGGCCCTGCGCTGGTTGATCACCTCAAAACCATCAAACGCAGTCTGCGCAGCCTGCGCCAGAACGACAAACGCATTCCACCACTGCGCCGTCCCAGCAGTGATGACACCGACGGCGAGTAATACTCGCCGTCACACCCCTGACATACTCCTCTTTTAGTCTTGACTTGGCCCCAGGGTGTTTGAAATTTCACCAATATTGGGGTAAATAAGAATCTCCACTGTGTTTGCTGTCATCAGACAGACACAAAGTCTCCTGATTACAGCGACCCTGAGATCGGAGCAAGGCTATGCTGATAAGGAAAGAGCAGGACCTGGATCCCATCCAGACCGAGGTTTTCGACATCATGGTGGGTTACGATGTCGAAGAAAAGAATCGTCGCAAGCAGCACGCGACCCGCCGGCTGTTGGAAGCAAGGCGCGCCATCGAACGCCGCAGAGAGGACAAGGAGCTCTCTACCTGGCTTGATGAAGAATCCTGGTTTGAAGAAAACGAATAGCGTGTGAAGCCCGCTCCGCAAGGAACGGGCTTTTTGTTTTCCGAACTCTGGAAACTATGAGTTCGGATACAGAATATTGAGCGGTACCGCACCACCGCCATCCACTACGACGGCTGCATGCTCACGCCGCAGCTGACGGGGCTCGGTGACGCCGCACGAATGCGCAATCAGCTCAACTTCGTGCACCAGGTTCTGGTGGAAGTTGGCCACGCGCTCGGCTTTCACATCGGGCACCAGCCCCTGCTGCAGTTTGGGGTCATGGGTGGTAATGCCGGTGGGACAGGTGTTCTTGTTGCACTGCAGGGCCTGAATACAGCCCAGTGCAAACATGAAACCGCGTGCGGTTACCACGAAATCCGCACCCAGGCAGATCGCTGCCGCCACATCCGTGGGGTTGATCAGCTTGCCTGAGGCGATGATACGCACCCGGTTGCGCAGATTATGCTGATGAAGCTTGTTCACCAGCAGCGGCAGGCTTTCCCTCAATGGCAGGCCCACACTGTCCATCAACGGCATGGGTGCAGCCCCGGTACCGCCGTCGGAGCTGTCCAGCGTAATAAAGTCCGGCGCCGCTTCACTGCCCCGCTTCAATACGGCTTCACAGAAGCTGTCCAGCCAGTCGGTCGAGCCCAATACCAGTTTGAACCCCACCGGTTTGCCGGTCACTTCACGCACATGGGCAATAAAGTCGAGCAGGTCATCAATACTGGCGATTTCGGGATGACGGTTGGGGCTGATGGATGCCTGCCCCACCGGAATACCACGTGTTTCAGCAATTTCCGGCGTAACCTTGTCACCGGGGAGAATACCGCCCTTGCCCGGTTTGGCGCCCTGACTCAGCTTGATCTCGAACATGCGTACCTGCTCAATCTCGGCAACCTTGGCCAGCTTGGCATCATCCAGGCGCCCCTCGGAATTGCGCACACCGTATTTGGCGGTACCAATCTGGAACACGATGTCACAGCCACCTTCCAGATGATACTTGGACAGAGCGCCCTCACCGGTGTTCATCCAGCAGCCGGCCCGCGCCGCCCCCTTGGACAGGGCCGTTACCGCAGGCGCCGACAGAGCACCAAAACTCATGCCCGACACATTCAGGAACGAAGGCGCTTCATAAGGCGTACGGCAATAGGGACCTATCCGCATGGGCTGGGTGCCGGCCGCATCCTCACTCAGGGTCGGAAAGGGGCAGTTGAGAAAGTAGTAGGTACCCGGCTTGCGCAGATCACGGGTAGAGCCGAAAGCGATGGTGTTATCGATGTTTTTTGCCGCCCGATACACCCAGGAGCGCTGCGCCCGGTTGAACGGCATCTCTTCGCGGTCCATGGCAAAAAAGTACTGCCGGAAAAACTCTCCCAGCTCTTCAAAGATGTAACGGAAACGTCCCAGTAAAGGGTAGTTGCGTCTTATGGTGTGGGCCGTCTGACGCTTGTCGATCTGATACATCACCACGCCGGTGACCAGCGCCGCCACAATCAGCAGCAGCACAATCACACCGATCAGCGCGATAAAGTCGATGGCCAGCATGAAAAGGGTCTCGTTCATCTCATCCGTGCTCCATTGCTTGAACGCCCCTATCCTACTCCGCTGCTCGCTCGACAGCCATGACCTCAGCCCGGACAAGAACAGGCTTTACAGACGCTCAATGCGGAGTAATCTGAATGTCATCTGCATGTAAACCATCCACCCCCAAACAAGGAAGAGGTCTGCCCCATGGCCGTTGCCAAGGTCGTTGTGTTACATGGACTGTATATGTCAGGGCTGGTGATGCAGCCGTTGTGCCGTCGTCTGGAAAAGCAGGGATACGAGATTCTGAACCTGAGTTACAACACCCTGTCGCCAGATCTGGAGAGCATCTGCCAGCGCATCGATGATTTTATCGATGCCTCCCCCGCTGCATTCGTGTGCCACTCCATGGGCGGACTCATTGCACGCCGCTACCTGGAGTCACAGCGCCCGGCCAGTCAGTGGATCGACCGCGTGATCACTCTGGGTACCCCGCATAAGGGCAGCCACCTGGCACGTGAAATCCATGGTTCCCGCCTTAAGGCCATGCTGAAAAACAGTATCGAGTATCTGCTCAATGACAATCAGCACTGGCCCTTTGACGCCCGTCTCTACAGCATCGCTGGCGACCTCCCCGTTGGCTTGATGCCCCTGCTGAGACGCGGTTCGGATTCCGATGGCACGGTGCTACTCGATGAAACACGCATTACCGGTATGACCGAACACCGTGTGTTTCCGCTCAGTCATACCAGCCTGATCTATTCGCGCAGGGTTCTGGGCTATATTCTTGAGGTTCTGGCTGCACCCGCACCCGATTAACTTGAACTATCGCAAGCAATGAGCAGATAAATTGTCCATCTGTCGGGGTTTGGCTCATTATCTATACTGATAGCCAAAGGGGCAGGGGCCTGAAGCATGGAACAGGACAGGTATTCACACACAGATAACACTCGCTGGACCCGGTGGGGCTGGCATCTGCTGACGTGGGTCTGTATTGCCCTGGCTCTGATTGGCGTGGTATTGCCGGGCATGCCGACGACGGTGTTTGTGCTGATTGCCGCCTGGAGCGCTTCACGTTGCTCACCCCGCCTGCGCCGCTGGATCGAACAGCACCGTCTGTTTGGCCCCCGTCTGCGTAACTGGGAAGCCGGCGGTTACATCGACCGACACACCAAGTGGGTTGCCAGTGGTGGCATGCTGGTCGCGCTGGCACTGATACTGGTGTTTATTCGCCACCCGTTGGTGCTGATGCCCGTACTGGCTTTGCTCGCCACCGGCGCCTGGGTAGTCTGGTCCCGACCTGAACCCGCGTCCCGCCAGCTAAGCTGGCTCAAGCACTCGGATCCTTCCAAGCGCTGAGCCAGTTTCAGTGATTATTCCACGGTCACACTTTTGGCCAGGTTACGCGGCTGATCTACATCCGTGCCCTTGAGCACCGCTACATGGTAGGACAACAGTTGCAGCGGCAGGGTAAAAGCGATCGGGTCCAGTACTGATGGCATCGCCGGCAGATGTATAACGTGCATGCCCTCCTGCGGCTGGATACTCTCCTCACAGCCGGCAAACACAAACAGCTCACCGCCACGCGCCTTCACTTCCTGCAGATTCGCCTTGAGCTTGTCCAGCATGCCGTTACGCGGCGCCACGGCGATGACCGGCATCTCCTTGTCCACCAGCGCCAGAGGGCCGTGCTTGAGCTCTCCGGCCGGATAGGCCTCGGCATGGATGTAGGAGATCTCCTTGAGCTTGAGCGCCCCTTCCATGGCCACTGGATACAGGCTGTTGCGCCCCAGGAACAAGGCGTGATGCTTCTCGGCAAAGTGAGCCGACATGGCTTCAATGGGACCATCCAGCGCCAGCAACTGCTCCAGCAGAGCAGGCAGCTGCTGCAGGGCTGCAATCAGTTCCGATTCCTTCTGCTTCTCCAGACCATGGCGACGCCCCAGTGCAATAGTCGTCAGCATCAAGGCCACCAGCTGTGAGGTGAACGCCTTGGTTGAAGCAACACCGATTTCCGGGCCGGCATTGGTCATCAAACTGAGGTCGGACTCGCGCACCAGTGAACTGCCCGGCACATTGCAGATTGCCAGTGTCGCCAGCACACGTTCTTTCACTTCACGCAGTGCCGCCAGGGTATCGGCAGTCTCACCCGACTGGGACAAGGTCAGCAGCAAGGTGCCTTGCGGCAGTACCACCGGGCGATAGCGGAATTCACTGGCCACTTCGACCATACAGGGAATGCCCACCAGTTCCTCAATCCAGTACTTGGCGACCATACCGGCATGGAAACTGGTGCCACAGGCAACAATCTGAACCTGCTTGACCTGATCAAACACGGCTGCGGCTTCACTGCCAAACGCCTGCTCCAGCAGATGACCAGAGGCAACACGCCCTTCCAGCACCGCTTGCATGACTGCAGGCTGCTCGTAGATTTCCTTGAGCATAAAGTGGCGGAAGCTGCCCTTTTCGGCACTGCCCTGGCCATGCTCGTAGGTCGAAATCGCCCGCTCAACCGGCTGACCCGCGTCATTCAGCACCTGAATGCTGTCCGCCTTGAGGATGGCAATGTCGCCATCTTCCAGGAACATGAAGCGGTCCGTAACCGGCAACAGTGCCAGTTGATCCGAGGCGATAAAGTTTTCACCAATGCCCACACCAATCACCAGCGGGCTGCCTTTTCGCGCTGTCAGCAGTTGATCCGGCTGATCGGCATGGATAACACCCAATGCAAAGGCACCTTCCAGACGGGTCAGCGTCTGTTGTAGCGCCTGCTGCACGGTCGCGCCAGACTGCATGGCACTGTCGATCAGGTGTGCGACCACCTCGGTGTCGGTTTCCGATGAAAAACTGTACCCTTGCTGCTGCAGCTCCTGCTTAAGCGGTTCAAAATTTTCAATAATGCCGTTATGCACCACCGCCAGGCGTTCACCTGACATATGCGGATGGGCGTTGGCTTCAGAGGGTTTGCCATGGGTGGCCCAACGGGTGTGCGCAATGCCCAGACGTCCGGGCATCGACGTCTGCTCACAGGCGTCGGCCAACGCTTTCACCTTGCCGATACGACGCAGGCGGTGAATATGGTCCTGTTCCAGCAGGGCCACCCCCGCCGAGTCATAACCGCGATATTCCAGTCGACGCAAGCCCTCCAGCAAAATACCGGCAACCGGGCGCTCTGCAATGGCACCAACAATTCCACACATGCTCAGGATTCCTTTTTGGTTGGCTTGGGCCAGTTGTTCAGATTCACCTGCTTGCCACGGGCCACTGCCAGTTGTCCTTCACCAACTGTTTTGGTGATGGTCGAGCCGGCCCCCACGGTTGCGCCCGCCTCGATGTCGACAGGGGCTACCAGTGCGCTGTTGGAACCGATAAAAACGCCGTCACCGATCCGGGTGGTGGATTTATTGACCCCGTCATAGTTGCAGGTAATCGTACCCGCGCCCACGTTAACGTCAGCCCCTACCTCGGCATCACCGATATAACTCAGATGATTGACCTTGGAGCCGGCGCCGATACGTGCCTTCTTGGTTTCGACAAAGTTGCCGACCTTACTCCCGGCCGACAGCTCAGTGCCGGGGCGCAGTCGTGCAAAAGGACCAATCTGGGCATGTTCCCCAACAACCGCACCGTCGATCATGGAGTTGGCTTCAATACATGTGCCGGCGCCAATACGGGCGTTACGGATAATGCAGTTGGCGCCGATCTCGACACCGTCCTCCAACACCACTTCGCCTTCAAAAATGGCATTGATATCGATCAGCACATCCTGGCCAACCGTCAGTTCGCCCCGAATATCGATGCGTGCCGGGTCGGCCAGGGTTACGCCCGATGCCATCAGCGTCTCTGCTCGCTGACGCTGATACCAGCGCTCCAGTTGTGCCAGTTGCATACGGTTGTTAACGCCCTGGACTTCCTGCTCGGCTTCCGGCTGAATCGCACGCACACGCACACCTTCTTCTGCAGCCATGGCAATCACATCCGTGAGGTAGTATTCGCCCTGGGCATTGTCGGAGGACAGGCGCGGCAGCCACTCATGCAGCGCAGCCGATGGCAGTGCCAGAATGCCGGTATTCACTTCACGCACCAACTTTTCCTGCTCGGTAGCATCCTTGTGCTCAACGATCGCCACCACATCACCCACAGCGTTACGGATAATACGGCCATAGCCAGTCGGGTCTTCAAGTGTCACCGTCAGCAGGCCCAGATCACCCTGGGCAGCAATTTGCGTGAGCTTTTCCAGCGTATCCGGGCGCGTCAACGGCACATCACCGTAGAGCACCAGCACAACAGATTCCTGATCGATATTCGGCATCGCCTGCGCCACCGCGTGGCCGGTGCCCAGCTGCTCGCGCTGCCAGACAAAACTCAAGCTCTGGTTTGCCATCGCCTGCTCGACCTGCTCGCCCTCATGACCGATGACCACATGAAGGCCATGCGGCTGGAGTTGACGCGCACTGTCGATTACGTGCTGCAGCATGGGTTTTCCCGCCAGGGTATGCATCACCTTGGGCAGCGCCGATTTCATGCGACTACCCTGTCCGGCAGCCAGAATCACTACATCCGTTTTCATAAAGTCTCATGCCTCGGCAGTGCGGGATCTGTCACACCACCTTCATATACGTTTGGCACGACTTTAGCTTATACTGCTCAACGATCAAGACCAATTGTCACAAATAAAATGACAAAATGAATCAAACTCTCTTCGAACAACTTGGCCTGAGTGAGCGGGATGTCCTTGTATACAGGGCATTACTGGCATCCGGCCCAAGCTCAATTCGAACCATTGCTGAACGTGCCGGTGTCAATCGCGGCAGTACATACGAATGCCTGAAGAGCCTGCAGCAGCGCGGTATTGTCACCTACCAGCCCCGTGGCAAGCGGCGTTACTTTTCTGCCCGTGAGCCTGAGGTTCTGCTGCAACTGGCCGATGAACGGCGCGAACAGCTGGACCGTGCCATCGACCAGCTGAAAACCTCGGTGATTCCTGATCTGCATCATCTCAAGCCGGACTTCAGCATCGCCAATGTGGAGTTCTATGAAGGTGACGCCGGTATCGAGCAGGTCCTGCGTGACGTACTTAATCGTGTCGGTGCCCAGGACGATCCGGTCTATTCCGTATTCTCCTCCAAGCCCATACGGCCTCTGCTCTACCGGCCTTTCCCGAACTTTACTGCGCAGCGTATCGCACGCGGGATTCGTGTGCGCGCCATTGCCATTGGTGAAGGGGGGGAAAGCGCAGAGCTGTCGGAGCGCAAATGGATTCGTACCGAAGGGCCTGTGGATGCGGCCTATATCGCTATTTATCCGCCCCGCTGTGCCATCATTTCGCTGGCGTCCGATAATTACCCGACGGCGGTGGTAATCGATTCACGGGAAGTGGCAGCAGCTCAGCAGATTATCTTTAATACGCTCTGGGGCCTGCTGTAACAGGCATACGAAAGGGTCAAGATCCAAGGCTTTTTCAGGACACAAAAAAAGCAGCCCGAAGGCTGCTTTTTTGTGCGTTGTCGGAAAACCGGTTACTTGCCGGCCTTGCGACGAATCTGCTGCAGGGTTCGCAGCTGGGCAGCTGCTTCAGCCAACTGGGCCGCAGCACGGGAGTATTCAAACTCGCCGGTCTTGTCGGCCATCGCATGCTCGGCATGCTTCTGGGCTTCAATTGCTGCAGCTTCACTCAGATCACCCGCGCGCAGTGCTGTATCAGCCAGCACTGTCACTTTGTGCGGCTGGACTTCAATGAAGCCACCGGAGACGTAGAACACGTCTTCTTTACCGCCCTGCGTACGCAGCTCGACAGGGCCTGGTTTCAGTTCCGTCAGAAGCGGAGCGTGACCCGGGTATACACCCAGATCACCCAGGCTACCTGTCACGGAGACAAATTCGATAAGGCCGGAGAAGATCTCCTCCTCAGCACTTACGATGTCACAATGAACAGTCATAGCCATCTTGATTACCTCTTAAAAGGTTCCGCTCGGAACGATTACAGGCCTTTCGCTTTCTCGACTGCTTCGTCGATAGTGCCGACCATGTAGAACGCCTGCTCCGGCAGGTGATCGTACTCACCATCCAGGATGCCCTTGAAGGCACGGATGGTTTCTTTCAGCGGCACGTATTTACCCGGTGCACCGGTAAATACTTCAGCTACGAAGAACGGCTGAGACAGGAAGCGCTGGATCTTACGCGCACGGGATACAGTCTGCTTGTCTTCTTCAGACAGCTCGTCCATACCCAGGATCGCGATGATGTCCTTCAGCTCCTTGTAACGCTGCAGAGTAGACTGCACGCCACGAGCGATTTCGTAGTGTTCCTGACCGATAACCAACGGATCCAGCTGACGAGAAGTGGAATCCAGCGGGTCGATCGCCGGGTAGATACCCAGCTCCGCGATCTGACGAGACAGTACTACAGTCGCGTCAAGGTGGGAGAAGGTGGTCGCCGGAGACGGGTCGGTCAAGTCATCCGCCGGTACGTATACCGCCTGGATAGACGTGATGGAACCAGTCTTGGTAGAGGTGATACGCTCCTGCAGAACGCCCATCTCTTCCGCCAGAGTCGGCTGGTAACCTACCGCAGAAGGCATACGACCCAGCAGTGCAGATACCTCAGTACCCGCCAGGGTGTAACGGTAGATGTTGTCGACGAACAGCAGTACGTCACGGCCTTCATCACGGAATTTTTCCGCCATGGTCAGACCGGTCAGAGCTACACGCAGACGGTTGCCAGGCGGCTCGTTCATCTGACCGTAGACCATCGCTACTTTAGACTTGTCGAACTGCTCAACGTTAACAACGCCAGCTTCCTGCATCTCGTGGTAGAAGTCGTTACCCTCACGAGTACGCTCACCTACACCTGCGAATACAGACAGACCGGAGTGCTGAGTCGCGATGTTGTTGATCAGCTCCATCATGTTTACGGTTTTACCTACACCGGCACCACCGAACAGACCGATCTTACCACCCTTGGCGAACGGGCATACCAGGTCGATAACCTTGATGCCGGTTTCCAGCAGTTCGTTGGTCGCAGCCTGATCCGCGTAGGACGGCGCTTTACGGTGGATGGCGTAACGCTCTTCTTCACCGATCGGACCACATTCGTCGATCGGGTTACCCAGAACGTCCATGATACGACCCAGAGTGGCCGTACCAACCGGTACAGATACCGGTGCGCCAGTGTTGACTGTTTCCAGACCACGGTTCAGACCTTCAGTCTGACCCATGGCAATTGCACGTACGACACCGTCGCCCAGCTGCTGCTGAACTTCCAGTGTCAGGCCGGTTTTTTCGACGGTCAATGCGTCGTAAACCTTCGGTACGTTGTCACGCGGGAATTCCACGTCCACAACCGCACCGATAATCTGAACAATACGTCCGCTACTCATGTTCGGATCCTCTTAACTTTTAAACCTGTTCACTGCGTTAAACAGCAGCAGCACCACCGACGATCTCGGAAATTTCCTGAGTAATCGCCGCCTGACGAGCCTTGTTGTATACCAATTGCAGCTCATCAATAAGGTTGCCGGCGTTATCGGTTGCGTTCTTCATCGCCAGCATACGTGCTGCCTGCTCACAGGCATTGTTCTCAACCACGGCCTGATAGACCAGGGACTCGATGTAACGCGTCAGCAGGCCGTTCAACAGCTCTTCCGCGTCAGGTTCATACAGATAGTCCCAGTGATGGTTGAGATTCTCATCATCGTCTTCCGCCTTCAGCGGCAGCAGCTGCTCAACGGTCGGCTTCTGGGTCATGGTGTTCACGAAGTCGTTAGACACGATGAACAGTTGATCCAGTTTGCCTTCGTCGAAGTTATCCAGCATCACCTTGACCGAACCGATCAGCTGTTCCAGTTCCGGCGCATCGCCGAGACCGCCTTTCGCTGCTACGACGTTACCGCCGAAGTTACGGAAGAAGGTGATTGCCTTGGAACCCAGTGCACAGACATCAACTTCGATGTTCTGATCATGGAATTCCTTCATTTTGCTTACAGCTGCCTTGAACGCGTTAACGTTCAAACCGCCACAGAGGCCACGGTCGGATGCCACAACAATGAAACCGACTCGTTTGACCTCACGCTCCTGCATATAGAGGTGCTGGTATTCAGGGTTGGCTTTCGCCAGGTGCTGAATCACACCACGGATGCGCTGGGCGTACGGACGTGAAGACTGCATGCGATCCTGGGCCTTGCGCATTTTCGACGCAGCAACCATTTCCATGGCGCTGGTGATCTTGCGCGTGCTGCCAATGCTCGCAATCTGCGTCTTAATCTCTTTTCCGACTGCCATAGTTCCGCCTATTAAACTTGACTCAGTATTGGACCGGCCGGTGTTACTGGCCGGTCACCAGCTCTGACGAGCGATTACCAAGTTTGGGTAGACTTGAACTTCTCGATGCCAGCCTTGAACTGAGCCGCGATTTCGTCGTCGTAACCGCCTTTCTCGTTCACTTTCGCCATCAGATCAGCGTGTTCGCTGTTGAAGTAGGCGACCAGGGCTGTTTCGAAAGCACCGATCTTGTCCAGCTCGACACCTTTCAGGAAGCCTTCGTTGGCAGCGTACAGGCTCAGACCCATGTCAGCGACGGACATCGGCGAGTACTGCTTCTGCTTCATCAGCTCGGTAACGGCCTGGCCGTGTTCCAGCTGGTCACGAGTAGCATCATCCAGGTCGGAAGCGAACTGTGCGAACGCTGCCAGCTCACGGTACTGAGCCAGTGCCAGACGCACACCGCCACCCAGCTTCTTGATGATCTTGGTCTGGGCAGAACCACCAACTCGGGATACGGACAGACCTGCGTTGATTGCAGGACGTACGCCAGAGTTGAACAGGCTGGTTTCCAGGAAGATCTGACCGTCGGTGATGGAGATAACGTTGGTCGGTACGAACGCAGATACGTCGCCACCCTGGGTCTCGATGATCGGCAGCGCGGTCAGGGAACCGGTCTGGCCTTTCACTTCGCCATTGGTGAACTGTTCAACGTAATCGGCATTGACGCGGGACGCACGTTCCAGCAGACGGGAGTGCAAGTAGAATACGTCACCCGGGTATGCTTCACGGCCCGGCGGACGACGCAGCAGCAGAGAGATCTGACGGTATGCCCAAGCCTGCTTGGTCAGGTCGTCAAATACGATCAGCGCGTCTTCACCGCGGTCACGGAAGTATTCACCCATGGTTGCACCGGCGTACGGTGCCAGGTACTGCATGGCAGCCGGATCGGCAGCACCTGCAGCCACGACGATGGTGTGATCCATTGCGCCGTGCTCTTCCAGCTTGCGTACCACGTTAGCGATAGTGGACTGTTTCTGCCCGATCGCAACGTAGATACATTTAATACCAGTGCCTTTCTGGTTGATGATCGCATCGATAGCGATAGCAGTCTTACCGATCTGACGGTCACCGATGATCAGCTCACGCTGACCACGACCAACCGGCACCATCGCGTCGATTGCTTTCAGACCGGTCTGAACCGGCTCATCAACAGACTGACGTGCGATTACGCCCGGCGCTACTTTTTCAACAGCGTCGGTGATTTTCGCGTCGACCGGACCCTTGCCGTCGATCGGGTTACCCAGCGCGTCTACAACGCGACCGAGCAGTTCCGGACCTACCGGTACTTCAAGGATACGACCAGTACAACGGGCAGTCATGCCCTCTACCAGACCCTGGTAGTCGCCCAGTACTACGGCGCCTACAGAGTCACGTTCCAGGTTAAGCGCCATACCGTAGACGCCACCCGGGAATTCGATCATCTCGCCGTACATAACGTCGGCAAGACCGTGGATCAGGATAATACCATCGGAAACACTGACGATGGTGCCCTCGTTACGGGCTTCAGAAGACACGTCGAGCTTTTCGATGCGCTTCTTGAGAATCTCGCTGATCTCAGAAGGATTCAGTTGCTGCATTGTTATTCCTCACACTCAGGAATTCATCGCTTCGGCCAGTTTCGCCAGTCGTGCACGAACGGAACCATCGATCACAAGGTCACTGGAGCGAACGACCACACCACCGATGATGGACTTGTCCACCTGGGAGGTTAGCTTCACTTCACGACCCAGCTTGCTGCTGAGGGCTTGCGCCAGTTTTTCCTGCTGTGCGTCATCCAGAGCGAACGCGGTGGTCAGGTCAACATCGACCTTCATTTCCAGGTTTGCTTTCAGAATGTCGAACTGTGCAGAAATTTCCGGCAACAGCGCCAGACGGCGGTTTTCAGCCAGCAGGCTGATAAAGTTCTTGCCGGCATCGTCAATCTGCTTTTCGCAGACGGCGATGACCAGCCCCGCTTTCTGTTCAGCTGTCAGTGCCGGATTACCCAGCAGTTGATCCAGATCGCTGTCCTGGACCGCCTGAGCGGCCAGGGACAGCAGATTGGACCACTGATCGAGGTTGCCCTTGTCGCGCGCAAATTCGAACGCGGCTTTGGTGTAGGGCCGAGCGACTGTATTGAGTTCAGCCATCGTAAACCTCGCTTAAAGCTCAGCGGCCAGTTTCTCAACCAGCTGCGCGTGCGCTTTTTCGTCAACAGAGGCTTCCAGAATCTTCTCGGCACCGGCAATTGCCAGTACGCCAACCTGTGCACGCAGAGCTTCGCGTGCCTGGTTGATTTCCTGATCGAGTTCAGCCTGAGCAGATGCTTTCACGCGATTTGCTTCTTCACGTGCCTGCTCTTTGGCTTCTTCGATAATCTGGTTAGCCCGCTTGTTGGCCTGTTCAATGATGGCGGCTGCCTCTTCCTTGCTTGAACGCATGTCGTCAGCGGCTTTTTCCTGAGCCAGCTTCAGATCACGTTCAGCACGGTCGGCCGCATCAAGCCCTTCGGCAATCTTCTTCTTACGCTCAGCCAGCGCGCCGGTGATCGGCGGCCAGACGTATTTCATACAAAATACGACGAAGAGGAAGAATGCAATGGCCTGACCAATGATGGTGAGATTGATATTCACGCCATTACCTCTCGCGGTTGTCTGATTAAGTAGTTACCCGAAATGGGTAAAACGCTATCCAAACTACTTATTAGCCAGCAACAGCGAACAGGACGTACAGGCCCAGACCCACACCGATCATCGGGATCGCGTCGACCAGACCCATGACGATGAAGAACTGGGTACGCAGCAGCGGTACCAGCTCAGGCTGACGAGCAGCACCTTCCAGGAATTTGCCACCCAGGATACCGATGCCGATAGCAGCACCGATTGCACCCAGACCCAGCATCAGAGCAGCAGCGATATACAGCAGTTCCATTTTCTTCTCCAACAGTTTTTCAAGGTTAAGTTTAAGTTTTCAGAGTTTTACAAAAGTAAATCGTTAGCTATCCGATCGCACTCAGTGATCATCGTGAGCCATGGCCAGGTAGACAATCGTCAGGACCATGAAGATGAACGCCTGCAGCGTGATGACCAGAATGTGGAAGATCGCCCAGGGCACAGACAGCACCCACTGTGCCCAGAACGGCAACAGCGCGATCAGGATAAAGATCATTTCACCGGCATACATGTTACCGAACAGTCGCAGAGCCAGGGATACCGGCTTGGCCAGCAGGCCTACGATTTCCAGGAACAGGTTGAACGGTGCAAAAACTTTCGGCAGCGGCTGGAAAGACAGCTCTTTCAGGAAACCGCTGATGCCTTTTTGCTTGATACTGTAGTACACGATCAGGCCAAAGACACTGAACGCCATGCCACCGGTAATGTTAACGTCGGTGGTCGGTACAATCTTGAAGTAGCCGATACCCATCTGGCCGGCAATGTACGGAACCCAGTCGATCGGCACCAGGTCCATCAGGTTCATCAGGAAGATCCAGACGAAGATGGTCAGCGCCAGCGGCGCGATCACCGGATTCTTGTGATGGAAGATACCCTTCACGCTGTCATCGATGAACTCGATGATGCTCTCAACGAAGTTCTGTGCTCCGCCCGGAACACCGGAAGTCACGGACTTGGCCACCTTGCGGAAGAACCATACAAATAGAAGACCCAGGCCAACAGACCAGAGCATGCTATCCACGTTGATTGCCCAGAAACCCATCTCCGCCGCCTGCTGTGCTGTCTCAGCAGCATTTGCACCATGTGCAAACCCCCAGCCATTTTCGGGATGAAGACCGAATGTCAGGTTGGTCAGGTGGTGGGATATGTATTCTGAGGATGTAACTGTTCCACTTGCCATTCTCAGCGTCTCTCATTCAAAGTTTTTCAGGAACTGGTCTTGAACAGCTTCAATTGCAGCATCCATCCGGATAGTTGCAGCAATATGAAGGTGCCAAATAGGGAAAATGGGCTCAGAGGTCGAACCAGCAGGAAGGTTGCGCTGAAAAGCGCGACCGCCAGCATCATTTTCCCTATTTCGCTCGCGTACATACTGACCAGTACGTGTCGTGCGCTACTGTCGTGCCGGTTACCCAGGGCACGCCAGGTAAAATACAAGTTGGGCAGCAGGTAAAGCAGCCCGCCCAGCAGGGCTGAATAGGCTTCTACTGTGCCGAGCAGCAAACAGGCCGCAGATACCAACAGTACCAACGCGGCCTGGTAGGCAAAGATGCGCATGAAGCCGCCAAAGCTGCGTCGCCCATGGCGACTGCGCGCTGCCGGCGCCTGTCCTGCCTCATCTTTTCTCAATTTCGATCCTGCTTTCAGCCTGAACAGTGCCCAAATTGCGGCCCGATTATAGGCATTTGCCCTCATATTCTCAACTGAAACCGGACCCTTTTGCACTAAGGTCTTAGCAGGATCATCCCTTTAACCCCTCCCCCTCTGCAGCGGCCTAGCCAAGCAGCTGCAGAATGGCATCAAGCTCTTCACGGGATTTGAAATCGATCGCAATCCGGCCCTTGCCGTTGCTGCTTGCCTTGATGCTGACAGGCGCCGAAAAGCGCTGTGACAGTTCACCTGCACGCTGCTGCAACTCGGGATCCGGCTGAACCGCCGGCTTGGGTTCGGGTGCCTCGCCCTGCTGCTGATAACGTTTTACCAGCTGTTCGGTTTCACGTACCGACAGCCCCTTGGCGACCACTTCATCGGCCGCCTTGATCTGCAGCAGACCTTCCAGCGCCAGCAAGGCACGGGCGTGGCCCATTTCGAGGTCACCGTATTCCAGCATCCGCTTCACTTCATCGCTCAGGCTCATCAGACGCAGCAGGTTGGCAATGGTTGAGCGGGACTTGCCTACCGCATCGGCCACTTGTTGCTGCGTCAGCTCAAACTCGGTCTGCAAGCGTTGCAGCGCAATGGCTTCTTCGATCGGGTTCAGGTTCTCGCGCTGGATGTTTTCGATCAGCGCCATGGCAATGGCCGCTTCATCAGGCACATCCCGCACCATGGCCGGGATACGGCTCAGGCCCGCCATTTCCGCCGCACGCCAGCGGCGCTCGCCGGCGATGATCTCATAGCGGCCATCATCCAGCGGGCGTACAACGATGGGCTGCATGACGCCCTGGGACTTGATGGAGCTGGCCAGATCTTCCAGCGCCTGGGGTTCCAGATCGCGACGCGGCTGGTAACGGCCGCGTTGCAGATCTTCCAGCGCCAGCTCACGCAGAGGCTGGTCTGCTGTTACGCCGGCGGTGTTGTCCGCTGAGTCGTTTGCCTGCACATTGTCGGCAGATACATCCGACAGGAGCGCATCCAGACCGCGCCCCAATCCCCTTTTTTTCGCCACCATCAATCCGTTTCCTGTTCCGTTGTTGCCTCTGTAACCTCTTCCGCTGTCGCTGCTTCAGCTGCGCTATCACCGGCTTCTTGTTCCGTGCGTCGAATCAGCTCGCCGGCCAGTGCCAGATAGGCCAGGGCACCACGGGAGTGCTTGTCATACTGCAGTGCCGGCAGGCCATGACTGGGCGCTTCGGCCAGGCGTACGTTACGCGGAATGACCGTGCGGTATACCTTATCGCCAAAATACTCGACCAGATGACTGGAAACGTCTTTGGTCAGGCTCATGCGCGGATCAAACATGGTACGCAGTATGCCTTCGATACGCAGCGAAGGGTTGAGGCGCTGATTGATCTTGTTGATGGTGCCCACCAGCGCACTGATCCCTTCCAGCGCATAGTATTCACACTGCATCGGGATGATGACACCGGATGAGGCCGCCAGTGCATTGACCGTCAGCAGACTCAGTGAGGGCGGATTGTCGATGAGGATGTAGTCATAGTCATCCATGACATCGGTCAGTGCCATCTTGAGGCGGAACTCGCGTCGTGGCAGCTGCAGCAGCTCCACTTCGGCCGCAGTCAGATCACCGTTGGCACCGGCTACATGGTAACCACATTCGGTATCGGTGAGGATGCAGGCGCGTACATCGGCCTGACCGGTCAGCAGCTCATACACCGAGTGCTCCAGCGCATGCTTGTCGATACCGCTGCCCATGGTGGCATTACCCTGGGGGTCCAGATCAATCATCAGTACCCGTTTATGGGTTGCCGCCAATGAGGCTGCCAGATTGACGCAGGTCGTTGTCTTGCCCACGCCACCTTTCTGGTTGGTGATGGTGATGATCTTGGCCACGCTTATACGCTCCCTAGAACCAGCAGGTGCCGCTCGCCGTCGCTGACCGGCAGCTCAAGCCGGTGGCTTTCCTTGAGGGTATACCCTGATGGAATCTGTTCGATTTCGGAATCAGGATACAGCCCTTTCATGGCAAGAAAAACACCTGAGGGCGCACACAGATGGCCACTCAGATCGAGCATATCCTGCAAGGATGCGAAGGCGCGGGAGATCACCATGTCAAACGGCGGCTCTTCAACCGCTTCAACACGGCCATTGATGACCTGAAGGTTATCCAGCCCCAGTTCTGCCTTGACCTGCACCTGGAAACGAGTCTTTTTGCCGTTGCTGTCCAGTGTTGTCACCTGCAGGTCCGGTCGGCAGATGGCCAGCGGAATGCCGGGCAAGCCGGGACCACTGCCCACATCCAGCAAGCGCCCTTCGCCGATCCAGGGCAGGACACTGAGGCTGTCGATCAGATGGCGTCCAATCATGGCCGCCGGATCCCTGACCGCGGTCAGGTTGTAGGCCTTGTTCCATTTCACCAGCAGACCATGGTAGGCCAGCAATTGGTCGATTTGGGTGTCGGTCAGTTCAATCTGCAGCGGCTTGATGCCCTGCAGCAAAAGTTCACGATATTCCTGCATTAACGCGCCACCTGCTCCTGTGAAGCGACTGCCTTTTTCATATGGCGTTTCTTGAGGTATACCAGCAACAGGGAAATGGCTGCCGGGGTCATCCCCTGGATTCTTGAGGCCTGTGCCAGAGTGGCCGGACGCTGCTGCATCAGCTTTGCCTTCAGCTCGTTGGACAGGCCACTCACCTGCTCATAGTCAAAATCGTCCGGCAGCGGCGTATTTTCCTGGCGGCGCATCTGGTCGATCTCATCTTTCTGGCGATCGATGTAGCCGGAATACTTGAGCTGGATTTCGACCTGTTCAGCTGCCTGAACATCCTCAACCGCCTCGCCTTTCAGACTCGCCACATCGGCGTAGCCCAACTCGGGGCGCTTGATCAGGTCAGCCAGGTTGTATTCGCGTCCCAACGGAGTTTTCAGTTTGCTATCCAGCTGTTCCGCTTCAGGTGTAGCCGGGTGAACCCAGGTGCTGCGCAGGCGCTGTAACTCCTGCTCCATCGCCTCGCGCTTGGCCTCGAAACGCGCCCAGCGCTGGTCACCCACCAGACCGAGCTGACGGCCCTTCTCGGTGAGGCGCAGATCAGCATTGTCTTCGCGCAGGATCAAACGGTATTCCGCACGGCTGGTGAACATGCGATAGGGCTCGGAGGTACCGTGGGTTATCAGGTCATCCACCATGACACCGATGTAGGCTTCATCACGGCGCGGATACCAGCTGTCGCGCTCCAGTGAGCGAGCCGCTGCGTTGTAACCGGCCAGCAAACCCTGGGCACCCGCCTCTTCATAGCCTGTGGTGCCGTTGATCTGGCCGGCAAAGAAGAGACCCGGTACATGACGGGTTTCCAGCGTGTGCTTCAAATCCTGAGGATTGAAGAAGTCATACTCAATGGCGTAACCCGGGCGCGTAATATGGGCCTGCTCAAACCCTGTGATCGATCGCACCAGTTCCATCTGTACATCAAAGGGCAGGCTGGTGGAGATACCGTTGGGGTAAAGCTCATGGGTGGTCAGACCTTCCGGCTCGACAAACACCTGGTGGCGATCCTTGTCGGCAAAACGGTTGATCTTGTCTTCAATCGACGGGCAGTAACGCGGGCCTATGCCCTCAATCACACCGGTATACATGGGCGAACGATCGAGGCCGTTGCGGATGATGTCATGGGTGCGATTGTTGGTGTAGGTGATGAAACAGTTCACCTGCTGCGGGTGTTCGTCCTGGCTGCCCATGAACGACATTACCGGTGTTGGCGTATCACCGGGCTGTGCTTCCATGACCGAGAAATCAACACTGCGCGCATCAATACGTGGCGGTGTTCCCGTTTTAAGTCGGTCTACACGAAATGGCATTTCACGTAGGCGCTGTGCCAGACGAATGGATGGCGGGTCCCCGGCACGGCCACCATCATGATTATCCAGACCGATATGGATGACACCCCCGAGGAATGTTCCTGCGGTCAGTACCACTGATTTGGCATGGAAACGGATACCGGTCTGGGTGACAACCCCAGCAACCTGTTCGCCATCCATGATCAGGTCATCGGCTGCCTGCTGAAAAATCTGCAGGTTGACCTGATTTTCCAGAATCGAGCGCACCGCTGCCTTGTACAAGACCCTGTCTGCCTGAGCACGGGTTGCACGTACCGCTGGTCCCTTACGCGCGTTCAGTACCCTGAATTGAATACCACCTCGATCCGTTGCACGCGCCATGGCGCCATCCAGAGCATCAATCTCTTTCACCAGATGACTTTTGCCGATGCCACCAATTGCCGGATTGCAGGACATCTGTCCCAGCGTCTCGATGTTATGGGTTAACAGCAGCGTTTTGGCACCGATGCGGGCGGCTGCCAAAGCAGCTTCGGTGCCGGCATGTCCGCCACCAATCACGATCACATCAAAGCGGTCAGGGTAGTCCACTGAAGGCCTCACAGATTACAGGTTAGAGCTGGCCGTGTATGGCCGGAGAAAAGGATGACAAGTATAGCGTTCCGGGAAGCGTTAAGAAATGGTCAAAATTTAATCAGACCCTATCTGGCCCTGTTTGACCTTTCTCTCCTTATATATAGAAAGAAGAGAGAATATATATTTAAAGAAGATTGTTATTGTTTGTTATGTATGGCGACAGCATTTTTTCGGGATATCTGTGATTTTTCTTTATAAATCATCATCTTATAGCGATCCAAACCCTGTTGTCCGAATCCCCTGGAGCTGGTTGTGTGCTGAGGACAGCTTGTGGGCAGAATGGCTGTTTATGCACAGGGTAAAACTGTCCCGAACCTGATCACAGTTATTCACCGGTCAGTATCACAGCAAATCTTCAGCCTCTTGTGCATAACATTTTGATTGCACAACACTGTGAATCAGCTTTGGATAAGCACCTCATATCTTATGGATATCCTTCTGGAATGCAAAATTTAATACAGAAAATCTGTGGTCCCCTATGTGCGTAAGTCTGTGAATGAAGTGTATAACCTGTCAGCGGCAGACAAGCGTTCGTTGTTAATAAAGTTCCCATGAAAGCAGGCGTATCCTGAAAACACCAGCAAAATCAGTGCGTTGTAGGTCTTTTGTATGTGGGTATGTATGTGAGTAGTGTACTTTTCAACAGCTGTGCAAGTCGTTGAACTCAATCATTGATTGGTATTTATACACTTGAGTGGGTTGAAAATTGGCCTGTGGAAAGTGAAAAAAATTTCAGGCGGGCGTAAAATGAGCTGTGGGTAAGTTGCGGCCGCTGGAGCGGCCGCAGGCAGGGAGGCTGACAGTTACTGGCGAATGCCTTCAACACTGAGGGTCAGGAAGACTTCTTCAGACTTGGGGCCCAACTGTGCATTGATGCCAAAATCGGCCAGACGGATCTTGGTGGTGCCTTCAAAACCGGCGCGGTAGTTACCCCAGGGGTCATTACCCTCGCCGACGACCGCAGCATCGATAACCACTTCCTTGGTTACGCCGTGCAGAGTGAGGTCACCGGTAACGGCCAGACGACCATTATCCAGCGCTTCGACACCGGTGGATACAAAGCTGGCTTCCGGGTATGCATCGACATCCAGGAAGTCACCGCTGCGCAGGTGCTTATCACGCTCGGCGTGGTCGGAATCAACACTGGCAGGATCAATATTGACGCTGATGCGGCTGGCTTCGGGGGCTTCCGCGTCCCAGCTGAAGGTACCTTCGAAATCGTTGAAACGTCCGTACAGCCAGCTGAAACCCAGGTGGCTGATCTTGAAGTTGATGAAAGCATGCTGGCCCTGAGTGTCGATGGCGTAATCAGCAGCCTGTGCCGATATACCTGTCAGTGCCAGAGATGCGCCCAGAACGATGGAGCCCAGAGTTTTTTTCATAGATTAATCCTCGTATGTCGGTGATGAAGGTTTAAGCATGCGAACCAAAGTGGTATCCCGGTCAATCAGGTGATGTTTGACTGCGCCCAGGGCGTGAAGTGCCGCAAGAGCCAGCATGCTGATGGCGGCCCAATAATGCACCTTGCCGGCAAGATCGGCCTGGCCTTCGATGCCGCTGATGATGGCAGGCACCTCAAACCAGCCGAACAGGCTGATGCCTTCGCCCTTGGCGGTGGAAATCAGGTAACCACTGACCAGAATCACGGCCAGCAGTGCGTAAAGAAGGGTGTGTGTCATGCCCGCCATCACTCGCTCCCACTGGCTATGACCTTTGGGGGCTGCGGGTGTGGGCTGGCGCCAGCGCCAGTAAAAACGGAACAGGAGCAGCGGGATCAGCAGGAGACCGATGCTTTTATGCCAAAAGGGTGCGACCTGATACCAGGGGCTGTAATAGCCCAGATCCACCATCCAGAGTCCGACAATAGCGAGGCCAATGAGTGTAATCGCCATACCCCAGTGTATGAAAATGGCGATCCAGCCATAGGATGATGTGTGGTTGTTCAGCTGCATGGGGTCTCCTCCAATTTAATAGGCTTATTGTGGCAGCCTGTTTGGAGGAGATGAATCAGAGTAATTTGACCAAAATGATCAATATATTCGATATTAGTCTTTAATAAGGGGTGGTTATTCGAATTACTTATTTACCAATACAGAAAGAACTGAAGATCCTGCCCAGGAGATCATCGGAGGTGAATTCGCCAGTGATTTCGCTGAGTACCTGCTGAGCCTGACGCAGATCTTCTGCCAACAGCTCACCGGCTCCGTGCATTTGTAATTGTTCAGATCCTGTCTCCAGCAGCTCGCGTGCGCGCTCAAGTGCATCGATATGACGACGACGTGCCATGAAGCCGCCTTCTGTCGTGCTGCTGAACCCCATGACTTCCTTCAAGTGCTGGCGCAGTTGGTCGACGCCGTCACCGCCTTTGGCGCTGAGCCGGATCAGGGTGTATTCGCCCTGCTGCTCAAGCCCGATGCTTTCCCCGGTCAGATCTGCCTTGTTACGGATGAGCGTGACGTGACTGAAGTCATCCAGGTGATCGGCCAGCTCAGGCCAGAGCTCCGCCGGATTGGTGGTGGCAGATTGGGTGCTGTCGACCATCATCAGGATGCGGTCGGCTTTGCGAATCTCCTCCCAGGCGCGATCAATACCTATGCGTTCCACGGCATCAGGTGCATCCCTGAGGCCGGCGGTATCGATGATATGCAACGGCATGCCATCAATGTGGATATGTTCGCGCAGCACATCGCGGGTGGTGCCTTCGATATCCGTCACGATAGCGGTTTCACGCCCGGCCAGCGCATTGAGCAGGCTTGATTTGCCGGCATTTGGGCGGCCGGCAATCACCACATTCATGCCTTCACGCAGCAGGCTGCCCTGGCGTGCTTCCTGACGTACGGTCTGCAAATGGTTCAGAATTTGGTCCAGATCATTCTGAACCTTGCCGTCGGCCAGGAAGTCGATCTCCTCTTCGGGGAAGTCGATGGCCGCTTCCACATAGATACGCAATTGGATCAGTGATTCCACCAGCGCATGTACACGCTCGGAAAACGCTCCTTGAAGTGAGCGTAAGGCACAGCGTGCAGCCTGCTCCGATGAGCTGTCGATCAGGTCGGCAATCGCCTCAGCCTGGGCCAGGTCGAGTTTGTCATTAAGGAAGGCGCGCTCGGAAAATTCGCCCGGTCGTGCCAGACGTGCGCCCAGCTTGATTACGCGCTGAAGTAACAGGTCAATGATCACCGGGCCGCCATGTCCCTGCAGTTCGACCACATCTTCACCGGTAAAGGAGTGCGGGTTCGGGAAGTAGAGTGCTATGCCCTGGTCCAGCTCCTCTCCATCTTCGCCCAAAAAGGGAGTGTAATGAGCATGACGTGGCTTGGGGGTGAAGCCCAGCAACTGTTCGGCCAGAGTCAGAGCTTCCGGGCCTGACAGGCGGATAATACCGACACCGCCACGTCCGGGTGGGGTCGCCTGGGCTGCAATGGTGTCCTGTTGTGTGCCGAGCATGCGGGTCTCCTGACGCTTGAACGCAAAAAGGCTCCCGAAGGAGCCTTTTTATTCTACTGTGGAAGCAGACGTTAGTCTTTGGCTTCGCCGGATTCGATCTGCTTGTTGATCACCCACTGCTGGGCAATGGACAGCATATTGTTGACCAGCCAGTACAGAACCAGACCTGCCGGGAACCACAGGAAGAAGAATGTGAAGATAATGGGCAGCATCTTCATCATCTTGGCCTGCATGGGGTCAGGCGGTGTCGGGTTCAGCATCTGCTGGATGAACATGGTCGCACCCATCAGAATCGGCAGAATGAAGTACGGGTCCATCTGCGACAAGTCCTGAATGTAGCCGAAGAAAGGCGCGTGACGCAGTTCGACGGATTCCATCAGTACCCAGTACAGCGCGATGAACACCGGCATCTGTACCAGGATCGGCAGACAGCCACCCAGAGGATTGATCTTCTCCTTCTGGTAAAGCTTCATCATTTCCTGAGACATCTTCTGACGGTCGTCGCCGTACAGCTCTTTCAGGCGTGTCATCTCAGGTGCGAACTTGCGCATCTTGGCCATGGACTTGAACGCCTTGGCGTTCAGGTGGAACAGGGCCGCTTTCACCAGGATAGTGATACCAATGATCGCCAGACCCCAGTTGCCAACTACCGAGTGGATCCACTTCAGCAGCATGTACAGCGGTGATGCAATCCACCAGAGCCAGCCGTAATCGATCGTCAGCTCCAGGTTCGGTGCGATCTGCTCCAGCTGGTCCACGTCTTTGGGACCGGCATAGAAAGTCGCGGAAACCGTCTGTTCCTGGCCCGGAGCAACGGTAAAGCTCGGCGACAGGAAGCCGACCAGGTACTGGCCATTGATCTTGCGTGACTGGTAGGTGTACTCGGCACCCGGTGCCGGAATCCAGGCACTCAGGAAGTAGTGCTGCACCATGGCAACCCAGCCATCAGGGCTGGTTGCCTTGAAGCGCTCTTCATCCATGTCACCAAAATCAACCTTCTGATAGTTGTTCTCGGCTGTGGAGAAGACTGCACCCAGGTAGGACTGCATGCCCATGGAGGTCTGCTGGGACGGGTCTGCAGTGCCATCACGTTTGATCTGGCCAAAGAGTACGGCATCGAAGGGCTCTGCACCGGTGTTGTTCACCAGGTATTCGACAGCTACATCATACTGGCCCTGCTGGAATATAAAGCGCTTGGTGATCTGTACACCCGTCTCAGTGTTCAAGTTCAGATCAACAGTGAGGCTGTCACCTTCCAGGGTGTATTCCGACTGGGCACTGGTGTAGACCGGGCGACCTTCGCTGTTGGCATCCGGACCATCCTGACCCACCAGGCCGCTCTGGGCGACATAGGTACGGTTGGCGTTCTGCTCAAGCAGGACAAAGGATTGACCGGAACTCAGTGCTGACTCGTGCTCAGGCAGTGCGGCGTGAATAACATCGCCACCCTTGGGGTCGATCAGCAGTTCGAGTACATCGGTACGAACAGAGATCAGCTTGTTGCTGTCGACAGGTGTGGCAACTGCCTCCTGACCGCTGACCGGTACGTCGGCATCCTGGTTTGCATCAGAAGCCAGGGGCAGTTCAGAAACAGGCTGACTATTGCTGTCGCCATACGCTGAAACAGTGGCCGTCTGTTGCTGCTGGGGTTGCTGTGCGGGGCCGTAATCTTCATTCCACTGCAGCACCATCAGGTAGGAGACCAGTGCCAGAGCGGCGATCAAAATGACTCGCTGTACATCCATGGTGGTAGAACCATCAGTTTATTGTGTGAGCTTTCGGGCTTTTTTGCCGGCGCGGGTCCAGCACCGCCTGATCATTGCATGCACATCCGCATTGTCGAGTTCATCCAGACCCTTGCGGGCGAGAATGATCATGTCCAGTGCCGGAAGTTGATGCTGGTGCAGGCGAAAGGATTCGCGAATGATACGCCGAACACGGTTACGTTGCACCGCCCGACGGACATTTTTCTTGGATATGACGAAGCCAATCCGGGGATGACCCAGATTGTTGGGGCGGGCCAGTATCAGCAGGCGCTGGTCTGGTACTTTAACGTCAGCACGATCAAACACGCGCTTGAAATCCCCGCCGGTTAACAGACGTAGCCGGCGGGGATATCGGAAATCGGTCATTCAGTCATGCGACCTTATGCAGATGCAAAGTCTGATATTAGGCAGACAGACGCTTACGACCTTTTGCACGACGACGGTTCAGAACCTGACGACCATTTTTGGTGGCCATGCGAGCACGGAAACCGTGAGTACGTTTGCGTTTCAGAACGCTGGGTTGGAATGTTCTTTTCATTGCCTCAGTCCTACTTACACTGATGTACGTGAGGTGGCTGATATCCACGGGTAAAAAATCAAGACGCGAAATTCTAAGGAATTACTGGTTATCTTGCAAACACTTTTTGGCCTTGAGGCAAAGAAATTCCGGCTTTCAGGCCCGGGTTAGGTATTCGGGGAGTCGGAGAGTAAAAAGCCTACTTAGATCAGTGATTTCTGTTAGTAATTAATAAATATCTTTTCAAAACATACATGTTAGCGTGTTGATAACCATGAGGAGAAGCTGTTTTAAACCTGATTTTTGCCCTTTTTGGGGCTTTTTTGGCTGTTTTTTCATACCTCGAATAAAGTTATTCAGAGGGGCATAAAAAAATATCCGAGTATTGTGGATAACCGTTGCTTCAGCAGGTAGAATGCTGGCAGTAGCATTTTTACTGCGCGCATATTGGTGGCAGGCTTTACGCTTGGGAGCTTAATGGATGTCGGTTGACCTTTGGGAACAGTGCTTGAACTCGCTGCAACAGGAGTTCCCGTCCCAGCAATTCAACACCTGGATCAGACCGTTGCAGGCCGGAACCTGCTCGGCGTCCGAGCTGGTGCTGATGGCGCCCAACCGGTTTGTGCGTGACTGGGTGGCCGACAAGTTTCTTGCCCGCATTCAACAGGCCGTCTGTGAAGTGACCGGCAGCATGAATACTGAAGTGCGACTGGAAGTTTCCGGTGGCAGCTCTGCCGCTGCGCCACGGGCTCGTACGGGTATGTCGCGTATGCGTCAGCAGCGCACGGCTGATATGCAGCCTGCGCCGGCTCCTGCACCCCAGCGCCCCGCCCCCTCACCGGTTCCGGATACGGTGTTGAACCATAACGACAGCCTGCAAACGACCCAGGCACCTGCCCCGGTCATGCCGGCCGCCGAGCAGATGTCCGCGCCAGCAGAACCTCCTGTGCCATCATTTGCTGGTCAGGGACCGGCGGTTGAGCCTGCGTCTGCAGATGATGCAACGCCGCAAATGGGCTTCTTTGACCAGTTTGAAACGGCGCCGGAACACCCTGTCAGTGCACCGGGCGGTCGTCGGGTTGAGGTTGAAGGCGGTGTTCGCCATCAGTCCAATCTCAATCCCATGTTCACCTTTGAGTCGTTTGTTCAGGGTAAGTCCAACCAGCTGGCGCTTGCAGCTGCACAGCAGGTCGCGGACAACCCGGGCGGTTCTTACAACCCGCTATTCATCTATGGTGGTGTGGGCCTGGGTAAAACGCACTTGATGCATGCGGTGGGTACCGAGATGCTCAAGCGTAATCCCAATGCTCGAATCGTCTATCTGCACTCCGAGCGCTTCGTAGCCGATATGGTGAAGGCGTTGCAGCTCAATGCAATCAACGATTTCAAACGTTATTACCGTTCCGTTGATGCGCTGCTGATCGATGATATCCAGTTCTTTGCCGGCAAGGAGCGTTCGCAGGAGGAGTTCTTCCATACCTTCAACGCCCTGCTGGAAGGCGGTCAGCAGATGATTCTCACCAGTGACCGCTATCCGAAAGAGATCAGCGGTGTTGAAGAGCGTCTTAAGTCACGTTTCGGCTGGGGCCTCACGGTTGCCATTGAGCCGCCTGAGCTTGAGACCCGTGTTGCGATTCTGATGAAAAAGGCGCAGGAAGCCCAGGTCAACCTGCCGGATGATGCTGCCTTCTTCCTGGCGCAGAAAATTCGCTCCAATGTGCGTGAGCTTGAGGGCGCGCTGAAACGCGTCATCGCCAACGCCCACTTTACCGGGAATGCCATTAATACGCCCTTTATTAAGGAATCGCTGAAGGACCTGCTGGCGTTACAGGATAAACAGGTTAGTATTGATAACATTCAACGGGTTGTGGCGGATTACTACAAGATTAAGGTCGCCGACCTGCTGTCCAAGCGACGCAGTCGTTCGGTAGCGCGTCCTCGCCAGATGGCCATGAGCCTGGCGAAGGAGCTGACCAACCACAGCTTGCCGGAGATCGGCAACGCTTTCGGGGGGCGCGATCATACGACGGTGTTGCATGCCTGTCGCAAGATCAAGGAATTGCGCGAAACCGATACCGATATTGCTGAAGATTACAAAAACCTGCTGCGTCATCTGACGGCGTAGTGAAAGGACCTGAACAGGGTAGCCCGAATCATGAGACTTGTTATATCTCGCGAAGCGCTCATCAAACCACTGCAGCTGGTAGCTGGTGTTGTGGAACGCCGTCAGACTCTGCCGGTGCTGTCCAACATCCTGTTGGTCGCAGAAGGTGAGCAACTGGCACTGACCGGCACCGATCTGGAAGTGGAACTGGTCGGCCGTGTGCAGCTGGATGAGCCCGTTGCCGAAGCCGGCTCGGTCACCGTACCGGCACGCAAGCTGATGGACATCTGTAAGTCACTGGCTGACGATGCGCGTATCGAACTTGAGCTGTCTGGTCAGAAAATGATGATCAAGTCAGGTCGCAGCCGCTTCAGTCTGTCCACACTGCCGGCACATGAATTCCCCAATGTGGAAGACAGCCCGGAAACCTTTGAGCTGGAATTGCCTCAGTCGGCCCTGCGTCGCCTGATCGAGCAGACCGGTTTTTCCATGGCTCAGCAGGACGTTCGCTATTACCTCAACGGCATGCTGCTGGAAGTGAAGGATGGTGAGCTGCGCAGCGTGGCTACGGACGGTCATCGTCTGGCTACTGCCGTCAACACCGTGCAGACCGATACGGCGTCACAGCAGCAGATTATCGTTCCGCGCAAGGGCATCCTGGAGCTGGCGCGTTTGCTGCAGGGCGGCGACGAGCATGTGCGCCTGGTGATCGGTGCAAACCATATCCGGGCCAATGTAGGAGACTTTACCTTCACCTCCAAACTGGTCGACGGCAAGTTCCCGGACTACCAACGCGTGATTCCGCGCAATGGTGACAAGGAGCTTCTGGGTGACCGTCAGGAGCTGCGTCAGGTATTCAGTCGTATTGCCATCCTCTCCAATGAGAAATACCGCGGCGTGCGCCTGACACTGAACAACGGCTACCTGCAGGTAATGGCCAATAACCCTGAACAGGAAGAAGCGGAAGAGACTGTTGCCGTGGATTATCAGGGTGGTCCGCTGGAGATTGGCTTCAACGTCAACTACCTGCTGGATGTGCTGTCGATCCTTAACTCCGATGTAGTGCGCTTCACTCTGCTGGACTCCAACAGCAGTGCCCTTATCCAGGGTTATGATGAGCCTGATGCACTCTACGTCGTCATGCCCATGCGCATGTAATGCTCTCAGGGGCCCCTTGCCGATCAAGGGGCTTCTATCCCCCTCTTCATGCCCCTCAAGCAACTCAAGATTCAGCACGTCCGCAACCTGGATGATGTCAGCCTGTCGCCGTTGAGTCGGATCAATATCCTCTATGGTGAAAACGGCAGTGGCAAAACCAGTGTACTGGAGGCGATTCATTTTCTGGGTTTGACCCGCTCTTTTCGTAACAGCCAGTTCAAGCATCTGGTCAGTGAGGGGCAGGAGCAGGCGTTGGTATTTGCTCAGGCAGATCCTCTGGCGACTGGTCAGGCCAAACCACTCGGCGTTGAGCGTCATCTGGACGGACAGGTGCGTGCCCGTTATGCCGGCAGCTCTTTGGGGGCTACCGACCTGGCCGAGCTGCTGCCGATCCAGGTGATCAACAGTGACACCTTTGATCTGCTGGATGGCTCACCCGGTGTGCGCAGGCAGTTTCTGGACTGGGGTGCTTTCCATGCTGACCCCGCTTTCATCCACCAGTGGCGCGGCTTTAAACGTGCGCTTAAGCAGCGGAATTCACTGCTGAAATGTGGTAAAATTGACCCTCGCGTCAGGCGGGTTTGGGACGCTGAATTTATTCAATATGCCGAGCAAATGACGGCATTGCGGCAAGCCTATATTGACCAGCTCAAACCGGATTTTGAAGCGGCGTTAGGTGCCCTCCTGCAGGGTATCGAAGTTCGTCTTCTGTTCAGTCCGGGCTGGGATCAAGGCAAGGGGCTTGAAGCGCTGCTGCATGACAGCTTCGAGCGCGATTTGCGTCAGGGCTTTACCAGTTTGGGCCCTCAGCGGGCCGACCTCAGATTCAAGGTCGGTACACTTAATGCCGCTGATCGCCTTTCCCGCGGACAGAAAAAATTGGTGGTCAGTGCGTTCAGGCTGGCCCAGGGCGCGCTGTTTCACCGTTTGAGTAACCGCGCCTGTATTTATCTGATCGATGACCTGCCGTCAGAGCTCGATGAGCGTCACTGTCGGCAGTTTTGTGAATTCCTGCAGGCGAGCGCCAACCAGTGCTTCATTACCTGCGTGGATCCCGCCTACCTGAGCAGGATCTGGCAGCCGGAGACGGATGTTGCGCTGTTCAGGGTGGAGTCCGGTACGTTAACGCACAGGGGTGCGCCAGGAGATCAAGAATGAGTGGTGAAAACCAAGATTACGACTCGTCCAGTATCAAGGTACTGAAGGGGCTGGATGCCGTCCGTAAACGCCCGGGTATGTATATCGGCGATACGGATGATGGCAGCGGCCTGCACCATATGGTGTTTGAGCTTGTTGATAACGGTATCGACGAAGCGCTGGCGGGCCACTGCTCTGAAATCGGGGTGATCATCCACCCGGATGAAAGCATTACGGTTTCCGATAATGGCCGTGGTATCCCGACCGACATTCACGAAGAAGAAGGTGTGTCAGCGGCTGAAGTCATCATGACGGTGCTGCATGCCGGCGGCAAGTTCGATGACAATACCTACAAGGTATCCGGTGGTCTGCACGGCGTGGGTGTTTCTGTTGTAAACGCCCTTTCTTCAGACCTCAAACTGACCATTCGTCGTGCTGGCCAGGTCCACGAGCAGATCTATCATCACGGTGTGCCTGAAGAGCCGCTGAAGATTGTGGGTGAAACCGATCTGACCGGTACTATCGTACGCTTCAAGCCGTCTGAAGAGACGTTCACGAATATCCAGTTCCAGTACGATATTCTGGCCAAGCGCCTGCGTGAGCTTTCCTTCCTTAATTCCGGTGTGCGTATCCGTCTGAAGGACGAGCGCTCCGGTCGCGAGGAAGTGTTCGAATACGAAGGTGGTCTGGCTGCGTTTGTTGAGTTCCTCAACCAGAACAAGTCACCGGTCAACAAGATTTTCCACTTCAACGCCATGCATGAAAACGGCGTCGGTGTTGAAGTGTCCATGCAGTGGAATGACAGCTTCCAGGAAAGTTTGCACTGCTTCGCCAATAACATCCCGCAGCGTGACGGTGGTACGCACCTGTCCGGTTTCCGTACCGCATTGACACGTTGCCTGAACAACTACATTGAATCTGAACAGCTAAACAAGACCGGCAAGGTCAGCACCAGTGGTGACGACAGCCGTGAAGGCCTTACCGCGATCATTTCGGTTAAGGTGCCTGATCCCAAGTTCTCCTCTCAGACCAAGGATAAGCTGGTCTCCTCTGAGGTGAAAACGGCGGTTGAGCAGATGATGGGGCAGTTCCTCAATGAGTACTTGTTGGAGAACCCTCAGGACGCCAAGGCTGTTGTTCAGAAGATGATTGATGCCGCCCGTGCCCGTGAAGCGGCGCGCAAGGCGCGTGAAATGACACGCCGTAAAGGTGCGCTGGATGTGGCGGGTCTGCCGGGTAAGCTGGCGGATTGTCAGGAAAAGGATCCGGCACTGTCTGAACTTTACCTGGTGGAGGGTGACTCTGCGGGTGGTTCCGCCAAGCAGGGTCGTGATCGTCGTACCCAGGCCATCCTGCCGCTCAAGGGTAAGATCCTGAACGTCGAGAAAGCCCGCTTTGACAAGATGCTGACCTCTGCCGAAGTCGGTACGCTGATTACGGCATTGGGCTGTGGTATTGGTCGTGAGGAGTTCAACCCGGATAAGCTGCGCTATCATCGCATCATCATCATGACCGATGCCGACGTTGACGGTTCTCACATCCGTACCCTGCTGTTGACCTTCTTCTTCCGTCAGATGCCGGAGCTGATCGAGCGCGGTCATATCTACATCGCTCAGCCGCCTCTGTACAAGATCAAGAAAGGCAAGCAGGAACAGTACCTCAAGGACGACGAGGCGCTGGATAACCATCTGCTGCAAGGTGCGCTGGACGGTACCAGCCTGTACCCGGGTGAAGACTCACCGGCTATCTCCGGTGCAGCTCTTGAGTCCCTGATTACCCGCTACCGCAAGGTTGAGCGTATCTGCCAGCGACTGAGTCGCGTCTATCCGCTGGAAGTGCTCAAGCGCCTGCTCTATCTGCCGACGCTTAGCCTTGAAGACCTGGCGGTGAAGGAAACAGTTGAAGCCTGGTCTGCCAAGCTTTGTGATGCTTTGGCCAACTATGTTGATGGCGGCGAACGTTACTCCTGCACCCTGCGCGAAGACCGTGAACACAGTCTTTTCTTGCCGGAAGTGAAGATTGTTCAGCATGGCGTGGACACTGACTATGTGCTGGATGTCGAGCTGTTCCGTTCACGTGACTATGCCACCATTGTTGAGCTGGGCTCTGAGCTTCAGTCCTTGCTGGATGATGGCGCCTTCCTTCAGCGTGGTGAACGTCGCTTCAGCCTGACCGAACTCGGCCAGGGTATTCTCTGGCTGCTGGACCAGTCGCGTCGCGGCAATGCGGTACAGCGCTATAAGGGTCTGGGTGAAATGAATCCGGATCAGCTGTGGGAAACCACCATGGATCCTGATGCCCGCCGTATGCTGCAGGTATCCATTGATGATGCGATTGCTGCTGATCAGCTGTTCACCACCCTGATGGGTGATGAAGTTGAGCCGCGTCGCAACTTCATCGAGTCGAATGCGTTGAACGTATCCAATCTGGATATCTGATGCTCGTTGGATGCCATACCGAAAAGCCGCTCACTTGAGCGGCTTTTTTGTGTCTATCGTTCAGGCGCTCCTTGGGTCTGTGGCCAGGACTTCATCTCTGCCACAGAAGCGTTCACGAAACTGTTGTAGTTGCGGGTAGTCGTTCAGTTCGATCAGCTCGCGGAAGCTGGCCCAGTCGACCAAAGAGTACAGGCAGATACCCGGGTAATCCCATTCTGAAAATTGCCCCTGATTCAGGCTTTCTTCCAGTGCACTCAAGGTGCTGCTGATTCGTTCCTTCTGTAGCCTGTAATACATGGCATCAGCTTCTGTATCCAGCCCTGATCGTTGGCTCAGCAATAGCACGACCAGCGAGTCCAGGGCGCCGTCTATGAGCGTGAGCTGGTTCTCTTCCTCCCAGCTGAGCGCCCTTCCCAATCCGTGTTCCTGTTGCAGATAACGTGCTATGACTCGGGAGTCATAGAGGTGCATACCCTTATCAACCAATACCGGAATTTTCATGATCGGTGTTTGCTGTGCCAGGGCGTTGCGCCCACCTGCATAGATGTCGAGTTCTGTATAGGTATGTGGTGTGTTTGCCAACAGTATCCGTATGCGTCTCACGAGCGGTGATGTACTCGATCCTATCAGTTCCATTGCTTTGTCCTTCTGGGTTTGTTTCACGTGAAACATATTACTTTGTAGCTTCGAGTATAGGTCAGTCGTTCGGGTTGGAATAATAGGTAAATACGATCTCAGCGATCATGCTTTTGGAATATATCGAACAATGTTCCACGTGAAACATCTATCAATTGGATTATGAGCGGGAGACAAAGACAGGGGGTGTGTTTCACGTGAAACAAAAAAGCCCCGCGTCCATAAAGGAGCACGGGGCTTTAGATTAGCCGGAACTGGTGCTTTATTTAGCCAAGCAGAGAAATATCAGCAACACCCAGGAATAGACGGCGCAGACGTTTCAATAGAGCCAAGCGATTGGCACGCACAGCTGCATCATCAGCCATAACCATGACGTTATCGAAGAAACTGTCGATAGGCGCGCGCAAGGATGCAAGTTTCTCCAGTGTCGAGCGGTAGTCACCCTGCTCGCACAGCGGCTGAATTTCAGACTCGATATTGGTAATGGCAGTTGCCAGTGCCTTCTCGGCATCTTCCGACAGCAGGGACTCATCAATATCGGCAGCCACGTCAGCCTGCTGCTTGCTGAGAATGTTGCTTACACGCTTATTGGCGGCAGCCAGGGAGTTTGCTTCTGCCAAGTTGCGGAAGTGGCTCACGGCTTGAACGCGACGGTCAAAGTCCAGCGGGCTGGTCGGGCGCAGTGCGTGAACAGATAGGAAAGTCTCAGCACTGATCTCACGATCTTCATACCAGGCACGGAAACGCTCCAGCATGAAGTCCAACACGCGGTCGGCCAGGCCTTCGCTACCCGGTAAGTCGCCGTGCTGTTCAGCAGCGATGCTAAGCAGCTGGTGCAGATCCAGATCCAGTTTGTGCTCAACAATAATGCGCAGCACACCCAGAGCGGCACGACGCAGTGCGAACGGGTCTTTTGAGCCTGTTGGTGGCTGGTTAATACCGAACAGGCCGGTCAGTGTGTCCAGACGATCAGCGATAGCCAGTGCGATACCGGACTTGGTAGTGGGCAGTTCATCGCCGGCAAAGCGTGGCATGTACTGCTCGTTCAGGGCCAGCGCGACTTCTTCAGCTTCACCATCATGCAGCGCATAGTGGTAACCCATGAGGCCCTGGAGGTCGGTGAATTCGAACACCATGTCGGTCATGAGGTCGCACTTGCTCAGCTGGGCGGAGCGACGAGCCATATCGGCATCGCCTTCGATCAGTTCAGCAATGGCTGCACTCAGGTTTTCGATACGCTGAGTCTTGTCAAAAACGGTACCCAGCTGCTGCTGGAAAACCACGCTTTTGAGCTTCTCAATACGGTTAGCCAGCGGGTGCTTCTTGTCGGTCTCAAAGAAGAACAGCGCATCAGCCAGGCGAGGACGAATAACCTTTTCGTTACCCTCGATGACCTGCTGCGGATCCTTGGATTCAATATTGGCCAGGGTGATAAAGAATGGCATCAGCTTGCCGTCTTTATCCAGCGCGTGGAAATATTTCTGATGCTCTTTCATTGAAGAGATCAGGGCTTCCGCCGGCACTTCCAGGAAGCGCTCTTCAAAGCGGCCGGTCAGAGCAACGGGCCATTCATTCAGCGCGGTCACTTCGTCCAGCAGGTCTTCATCAATCTGTGCGATGCCACCAAGGCGTTCGCCTTCACGTTTAACTTGCTCACGGATCAGTTCACGGCGCTCGGCAAAATCCGCCAGAACCTTGCCGGTATTTTTCAGTACCTGGGCATAGTCAGCGGGGGCCATCAGCTCAATATCATGGTTATAGTGGAAGCGGTGACCACGGGTCTTGCGACCGGCTTTCAGGCCCAGTACTTCGGCTTCAACCACTTCGTCACCCAGCAGCATGCACAGCCATTTGACCGGACGAACGAATTCGGTGCGAGACGCGCCCCAGCGCATGCGCTTGGGAATCGGCAGTTTGTTCAGGGATTCTGAAATGATACCCGGCAACAGAGACGCAGTGCTCTGCCCTGCTTCCACGCCACGGTAGACATAGTAATTGCCCTTGGGTGTTTCCATGACTTCCAGCTGGTCGGCGCTGACGCCACAGGAACCGGCAAAGCCCTGAACCGCCTTCTCGGGGGCCTGGGTAGCGGGACCACGTTTTTCGATGGCGCGATCAGGCTGCTGAGCATCGATATTGGTGATCAGTACAGCCAGGCGGCGCGGGCTGGCATAAGGCTTGGCCTCGGTATACTTGATGCCGGCAGCATCCAGGCCCGCGGTGATGCCATTCATAAAGGCAGCGGACAGGGTTGGCAGTGCTTTGGGAGGCAGTTCTTCTGTGCCCAGCTCAACCAGAAAATCGTGTTGTGACATGATTACTTCTCCTCCTCACAGGCAGCCAGGACTTCGGCACGGATCGCTTCAGGTGCCTGGGGGAAGCCGAGCTTGCGACGGGCTTCGAAATAGGCGTGGGCTACTTCACGCGCCAGAGTGCGGACACGCAGGATGTAGCGCTGGCGTTCAGTAACGGAAATGGCGTGGCGGGCGTCCAGCAGGTTGAACGTGTGTGACGCCTTCAGCACCATCTCGTAGGCCGGCAACGGCAGGCCGGCTTTCAGCAGTTTCTGGCACTCGGACTCGTAGTGGTCAAAGCTGCCGAACAGTGCCGGTACATCAGCGTGTTCGAAGTTGTAGGTCGACATTTCCACTTCATTCTGGTGGAAAACATCGCCATAGGTAACAACGCTGCCATCCGGGTAGCGGGTCCAGATCAGGTCATAGATGCTGTCGACGCCCTGCAGGTACATGGCGATACGCTCCAGACCGTAGGTGATTTCACCGGTCACCGGGTAGCACTCAAGACCACCTGCTTGCTGGAAGTAGGTGAACTGAGTCACCTCCATGCCGTTGAGCCAGACTTCCCAGCCCAGTCCCCAGGCACCCAGTGTCGGGGATTCCCAGTTATCTTCTACGAAGCGCACGTCGTGCACGGACAGGTCGATGCCCAGCCGCTCAAGCGAGCCCAGGTACAGTTCCTGAATGTTGTCGGGTGAAGGCTTGAGTACAGTCTGGAACTGGTAATAATGCTGCAGGCGGTTGGGGTTGTCGCCGTAGCGGCCATCGGTCGGACGGCGGCTGGGCTGCACGTAGGCCGAGCGCCAGGTCTCGGGTCCGATTGCCCGCAGGAAAGTTGCCGGGTGGAAGGTCCCTGCACCTACCTCCAGGTCCAGTGGCTGCACGATGACACAGCCCTGTTCGGCCCAGTATTGTTGCAGGGCCAGGATCAGTCCCTGGAATGTGCTAACGTCTGGAGTCACCTTGTCAGTCACAGAAATCACCATTGCTGTTGAATGTGGTCGAAATAGGAGCCGAATTATACATGATTTGGAGGGGGTAAAGCTTGACCCTCAGGGGAAAATCTGGCGTGAAAGCCTCCCCTCTTAACCGCCGTGTCGGCACTGACTATAATCCTGAGTCATACGCGTAAATGAAGGGAGCTTGGCTGTGAAACTGATTAAATCGCTGTTGGCGGTTATGCTGCTGGGGCTGTTGTCATTATTGCCCCTGGGCGCAGCTCAGGCTTTGGGTCGCTGGGTGGGACGTCGCCTTTGGAACAAGGGGGAGCGTTCACAGATGGTGCGTCAGACACGACGCAATATCGATGTGTGCTTTCCGGAATTGCCGCAGGCAGAGCGGGAGAAACTGATGAAGGAAAGTCTGGAGCATACCGGCAGTGTCATGTGTGAAATGGGAATGGCCTGGTTCTGGTCATCGAAGCGAACCTTGAAGAAGGTACGCAATATCCATAAGGAAGAGTTACTGCAGGAAGCCCAGGCACGAGGCAAAGGCGTTATTCTGATCGCTCCTCATTTGGGTAACTGGGAGCTGATCAATCTCTACCTGGCTAACCACTACCCGTTTACGGCGATGTACAAGCCCCCTCGCCTCAAACTGATGGATGATCTGATCAAGAAGATGCGTGCCCGCCTGGGAACACGGATGGCTCCAGCCGACAGTCGCGGGGTTCGTATGGTGATGAAGGCACTGAAGAAAGGTGAAATGGTGGGCATACTGCCGGACCAGGAGCCTGACCGTAAGGGCGGTATTCATGCGCCCTTCTTTGGCATCGATGCCCTTACCATGAAGCTGGTACCGCAACTGGCGGCACAAACCGGCGCTACAGTGCTCTGTGCGTACAGCAAGCGCCTGCCGGATGCAGAGGGGTTTGATCTCTACTTTCGTGAAGCGGAAGGGGACATCAACAGCAAGGATCTGGCACTATCCGCTGCTGCCATGAACCGCTCGATGGAAGCCTGTGTGCGAGACTTTCCGGAGCAGTACCAGTGGGAGTACCGCCGTTTCAATACTCGCCCCAGTAAAGATGAGCCGCGCTTCTATAAGTAATCAGCGGCGCCAGAAGGCGGGGGTGAACAGGACCAGCATGGTGAACACCTCCAATCGCCCCAGCAACATGGCAAAGCACAGAATCCATTTGGCGGTCTCATTGAGGCCGCCGAAATGCGCCGAGACATCTCCCAGGCCCGGGCCCAGGTTGTTCAATGTGGCACCGATCGCTGACCAGGCCGTGACCTGATCCAGACCCGTGGCCAGCAACGCCAACAGCATCACCACAAATACGATCAGATAGACCGAGAAGAAGCCCCAGACCGCCTGCAGAATTCGGTCTGAAATGGGTCGCTGCCCCAGTTTGACCGGGATCACCGCGTTGGGGTGAATCAGGCGCAGAATCTCGCGGTAGCCCTGCTTCAGGATCAACAGGATGCGGATCGCTTTCATGCCACCCGCCGTGGAGCTGGCACAACCGCCGACAAAGGCCAGTACAAAAAGCATAAAGGGCAGCATGGCGGGCCAGTGGGCGAAGTCTGCGGTGGCAAAGCCGGTGGTCGTAGCAACCGATACCACCATAAAGGCAGCCTTGCGCAGCGACTCAACGGCTGGATAGGTTTCGGTGATCACCAGTACGAACAGCGTCAACAGCGTGATCAGGCCCAGCAGCGACAGGTAAAAACGTACCTCCGGATCCTGCAGATAGTGCAGCAGCGTGTGATGACGCCAGGCAAAAAAGTGCAGGCCAAAGTTGATGCCGGCAATCACCATGAAGAAGATGGCGATCATCTCGATGGTGGGGTTATTGAAGTAGCCGATGCTGGCGTCATGGGTAGAAAACCCGCCGATGGCGACCGTCGAGAAGCTGTGACCAATAGCGTCAAAGGGCGTCATGCCCGCCAGCCAGTATGCGGCGGCACAGGCGATGGTCAGGGACAGGTAGATATACCAGAGTGCCTTGGCCGTTTCCGTGATGCGTGGCGTCAGCTTGTTGTCCTTCACCGGCCCAGGCGCTTCAGCACGATACAGCTGCATCCCCCCGATACCGAGCATGGGCAGAATAGCCACGGCCAGTACGATGATACCCATACCGCCCAGCCACTGGAGCTGCTGGCGGTAGTAGAGAATGGAGTGCGGCAGCTGGTCCAGCCCTGTCATGACCGTTGCCCCGGTCGTCGTCAGGCCGGATATGGACTCGAAAACGGCATCGACGCCGCTGAGTCCGGGCTGTTCCGATAGCATCAACGGCAACGAACCGAACACCCCCAGTACCGTCCAGAACAGCACCGTGACAAGAAAACCGTCGCGAATACTCAGCTCCTGACGCACGGCGTACACCGGTACCCAGATAATAAAGCCGGTAGTCAGCGTGATGATGAAGGCGGTAATAAAGGCCCAGTGGGTGTTGTCCTGGTAGTAGGCAGAGACCAGTAGCGGCGGCAGCTGGGTAATGCTGAAGATCATCAGCAGAATACCCAGAATGCGCAGAATCACTTGAAAGTGCATCGACAGAGCCTCAGAAGAAAGTCAGACCCACCTGGAACAGGCGCTCGACCTCGGCAATGCGGCGCTTGTCTACCAGGAACAGGATTACATGGTCGTCGTTTTCAATAACAAGATCATCGTGTGCGATGAGTACTTCGCTGCCGCGAATGATTGCGCCGATGGTGGTTCCGGGCGGCAGATCAATCTCTTCAATGGCACGGCCAACCACGCGTGAGCTGCGCTTGTCACCATGTGCCACGGCTTCCAGCGCTTCGGCAGCACCGCGACGCAACGAGTGCACCGCCGCCACATCGCCTCGGCGTACATGGGTCAGCAGTGCGCCAATTGTGGTCTGCTGCGGTGAAATGGCGATGTCGATCACCCCGCCCTGCACCAGGTCAACATAGGCCGGGTTGTTAATCAGGGTCATCACGGTGCGTGCGCCCAAACGCTTGGCCAGCATGGAAGCCATGATGTTGGCTTCATCGTCGTTGGTCAGCGCACAGAACACATCGGTGTCTTCGATGTTCTCTTCGACCAGCAGGTCACGGTCGGAGGCGCTGCCATGCAGTACGATGGTGTTGTTCAGGTTCCGTGCCAGCAGATTGCAGCGGGTCAGATCCCGCTCAATCAATTTGACCTGATAGTCCCGCTCCAGGGAGCCTGCCAGCCGTGCACCGATATTACCGCCACCGGCAATGATGATGCGTTTATAGGAACGGTCCAGACGGCGCAGCTCGCTCATTACGGCACGGATATCGCGTCGGGCGGCAATAAAGAACACTTCATCATCGGCTTCGATGACCGTATCCCCTTTCGGGATCATTGGATGATCCTGACGGAAGATGGCCGCGACGCGGGTATCGATATTGGGCATGTGAGAGCGCAGGAAAGAAATTTCGCGCCCGACCAGCGGTCCGCCATAGTAGGCCTTTACCGCCACCAGCTGGGCCTGGCCGGAAGCAAAGTCGAGCACCTGCAGCGCACCGGGGTACTGGATCATGCGCTTGATGTGCTGAGTTACCAGTTCCTCGGGGCTGATCAAAACATCCACCGGAATGCCCTTGTCACTGAAAATGGCATGATCCCGCTGCAGGTAATCATGCTCTCGTACACGGGCAATCTTGGTGGGGATGTTGAACAGGCTGCGCGCCACCTCACAGGCGATCATGTTGACTTCATCGCTGTTGGTCACAGCAATCAGCATGTCGGCGTCCTGGGCACCAGCCTGATCCAGAGCACTTGGGTAGGAGGCTTTGCCTTCTACCGTGCGGATATCGAGGCGGTCCTGCAGTTCGCGCAGGCGTGCGCCATTGGTATCGATCACAGTGATGTCGTTGGCTTCGTTGGCCAGGTGTTCGGCGAGTGAGCCACCGACCTGGCCGGCGCCCAGGATAATGATCTTCATGCGAGTTTGTCGTCTACCTGTTTGTCCAGTACGGCATAGTAGAAACCATCATGGCCGTCAGGCTGCGGGAACAGCTGGCGGCCGAAGGGACGTGCTTCGCCCCAGGGGGCATCGATCGGCTGATGGATGGCGTCGGGATGCTGCTTGATGAAGCGCTCAATCACCCGTTCATTCTCTTGTCCAAAGATGGAACAGGTGGCGTACACCAGGCGTCCACCCGGCTGCAGCATGGACCAGAGGTTATTGAGAATGCTGAGCTGTACGCTGGCCAGTGCAGCGATATCTTCACCGCGACGCAAGAGCTTGATGTCGGGATGACGGCGAATCACGCCCGTTCCGCTGCAGGGCGCGTCGATCAGGATACGATCGAACAGTTGCCCATCCCACCAATCCTGGCTGCTGGCATCAGCGGTCAGCACTTCGCAACCCAGCTGCAGACCCAGGCGGTGCAGGTTGTCGTGAATTCGCTGTCCCCGTTCCGGCTCCAGCTCGACGGCAATGACATCCTGCAAGTGCGTGTTCTGCTCCAGCAGGTGGCAAAGCTTGCCGCCCGGGGCTGCACAGGCATCCAGGACGCGCTGGCCGTTTTCGGCAGCCAGAAGACCGGCAGCCAACTGCGCCGCTTCATCCTGAACGCTCAACTCCCCCTCGGCGAAACCGGGCAAGGCGCTGACATCACAGGGTGAGTCCAGCCCAATACCATCATCACTGAACTGGCAGGCCGCTGCGGGAATATCTGCCTCTTGCAGCTTTTGCAGAGCCTTTTCGCGAGTAAGTAAGCGCTTATTAACGCGGAGTGTCATCGGCGCCTGCTGATCGTTGGCCTGCAGGATGCTCTGCCAATGCTCCGGCCAGTTGGGCTGCAGTTTGCTGATCATCCACTGAGGGTGGTTCCACTGAAAGGCAGGATCTTGCGCCAGTGCTTCTTCAGCCTGCTTCTGCTCGCGCTGGTAGCGGCGCAGAATGGCGTTGAGCAGCTTGCTCGCCCAGGGCTTGTTCAGTGCAGCACAGGCATCAACGGTTTCGTTCAGCGTCGCATGTGCCGGAATGCGGCTGGAACGCAGCTGCCAAAGGCCGATCAGCAGCAGCGCATGGATATCCAGGTCCTGCTGTTTGAAGGGCTTGCGCAGAAAATGGTTGGCAAGCTGCTCAAGGCGAAACAGTTCGCGCATGGTGCCGTAGCAAAGTTGCTGCAGCAGTGCGCGATCACGTTCAGGGCAGTGCGCCAGGTGTGCCGGTAGGTGGGTACTCAGAGAGCCGTGCTGGCGCAATAGAGGTGCCAGCACCTGAGCTGCCAGGGCACGCACATTGATTGACTCAACCAAGGGTGACTCCCGGTGCCAGGCGGGCACTGTGTGCATTCAATAGGTTGCGGGCGGTTTGCGGGCGGCCGCCGGGAAGCTGTAGTTCAGTTAAATAAACGCTGCCAGAGCCTGCTGCGACGCGAATGCCCTCGGCATCGGCGGACATAATGGTACCTGGAGCTGCATCAGTAGGCTGTTCATCAGCGTGACCGGCCCAGATGCGCAGGTTATCGCCCTCAAGTGCACTGAAGCACACCGGCCAGGGGTTGAAACCACGAATGCGACGCGCAATTTCAGCGGCCGGCTGGGTCCAGTCGATCTGCCCTTCCCGCTTTTCCAGCTTGTGTGCATAGGTTGCCTGGCTGTCATCCTGTACTTCAGGGGTCAGTTCACCTGCAGCCAGTGGTGCCAGTGTGCTGATCAAAGTCTGAGCGCCGAGGTCTGCCAGGCGGTCATGCAGGCTGCCACTGGTATCGCTGCTTTCAATATCGCAAACGGCTTTGCTCAGCATGTCGCCGGTATCAAGCCCCGCATCCATCTGCATTATGGTGATGCCTGTTTGTGTGTCACCCGCAAGCAGTGACCGGTGAATGGGCGCAGCGCCCCGCCAGCGTGGCAGCAGTGAGGCATGCACGTTAATGCAGCCCAGTCGCGGCGTATCCAGCACTGCCTGTGGCAAAATCAGGCCATAGGCGACCACGATCATCAGATCGGCATTGAGGCTTGCCAGCGTCTGCTGTTCGGTTTCATCTTTCAACGATAAAGGCTGATACACCGGAATGTCGTGCTCCAGGGCCAGGCTCTTTACCGGGCTGGGGCGTAATTTGCGGCCACGACCGGCAGGCCGGTCTGGTTGGGTATACACGGCCACCACGTCATGTTCGCTGGCCAGAACAGCCGCCAGGCTGGACGCTGCGAAATCGGGTGTGCCGGCAAAAATAATACGCAGAGGGGTCTGACTCATCAGGTAGGCTCCATACAAAAACAGGTTTGCATCTGCAAACCTGTTCTAGTGACCAGCGGCTCAGGCCTGCTGTGATTCCAGGCGGTGCTTTTTCTCCAGCTTGCCGCGGATGCGGTTGCGCTTGAGAGCGGTCAGATAATCGACAAAGAGCTTGCCGTTGAGGTGATCCAGTTCGTGCTGAATGCAAACGGCCAGCAGGCCCTCGGCTTCCAGTTCGTAGGGGTTGCCGTCTCGATCCAGCGCCTTGAGCAAAATGCGATTGGGGCGCTTTACCTCTTCATAAAAACCGGGAACCGACAGGCAACCTTCCTGCATTTCCTCGAGTTCATCCTGAAGGACGGTAAATTCGGGGTTGATCATGACCAGGGGGTCATTGCCCTCTTCGGAAATGTCGATGGTCACGATGCGCTTGTGTACGTTTACCTGGGTCGCAGCCAGGCCAATTCCGGGCGCGTCGTACATAGTTTCGAACATGTCATCCACGATTTTGCGGATTTCGTCGTCAACTTGCTCCACCGGTTCAGCGATGGTTCTTAGACGCGGGTCAGGGAATTCGAGAATATTGAGCTTGGCCATAGGTATATGCTTTTTCGGAGGTTAAATTCCGACCATTTGGTGGCAAAATAAATGAGCTACCCTCATTATACTGAATAACGTGCCTAATGCATTGCTT
Source organism: Marinobacterium stanieri (assembly GCF_900155945.1). Classification (GTDB taxonomy): domain Bacteria; phylum Pseudomonadota; class Gammaproteobacteria; order Pseudomonadales; family Balneatricaceae; genus Marinobacterium; species Marinobacterium stanieri. Next base: position 86,622 of record NZ_FTMN01000011.1, on the reverse strand, counting down.
TGGGGACCTTAAGGGTCGGGTGGTCCAAGGCCGGAACAAGACAAGGGAGTTGAGCGATGAGAGGAGTGCTGTATGGCTTGATCGGGGGCTGTCTGCTCTGGGCCGGTGCCGCCAACGCGGATCGTGTGCAGTTGCAGGAGGGTCATCCGACCGAGTACGTAGTGGTTAAGGGCGATACCCTGTGGGATATTTCGGGCCGCTTTTTGCGCAGCCCCTGGCGTTGGCCAGAAGTCTGGAACGTCAACCCGCAGATCGATAACCCGCACCTGATCTATCCTGGTGACGTGATTTACCTGACCTGGGTCGACGGCCAACCCCGTTTGAGCCTGCGTCGTGGCGTACGCAAACTGTCGCCACAGGTACGCGTTCAGCAATTGGAACAGCCGATACCGGCGATTCCGTTGCGTGATATCTCCAGCTTCCTGAATGAAAACCGTGTGGTGCAGGACGATACCCTGATTACTGCGCCGTATGTTATCGGTGGCCGTAATGAAAGCATCATTGCCGGTGCCGGTGATCGTGTCTATGCCCGTGGTCAGCGTATCGACGAGGATATCGATCAGCAGAGCCTGTACCGTCCGGCACGCCAGTACACCCATCCGGTGACCGGTGAGCTGTTGGGTTATGAACTTTATAAAGTAGCGGATGCACTGGTAAGAGCCGAAGAAGGCGACATCCTGACGCTTGACCTGACCAAAACCCGCGAAGAAGTACGTACCCGCGACCGTCTGCTGCCCAACGATACCTCGCGCATTGAATCGGTGTTTTATCCGAAGCCGGGTCCGGCCATTGAAGATGCGCTGATCATCGATGTATTGGGTGGCGTGGCCAAGATCGGTCAGTTCGATGCGGTAGCACTGAGCTTCGGTGACCAGGAAGGTGTTGAGCCCGGTCACGTGTTTGCCATCTACAAGAAAGGCGAGATGGTAAAAGACCCGGTTAACGGTGAAATGGTTAAGTTGCCGGATGAGCACGCCGGTGAACTGATGGTGTTCAAGACCTTTGAACGCGTCAGTTACGGTCTGGTGATGGATGCCACCAACGTTATTTCAGTGGGTGACAGCCTGCACCAGCCTTAACACAGGATAATGCAATGCACGGTGATCCAAGGGAATGGATCGCCGCCGGCCTGTTGCCGGGCCTGGGTCCGGCAACAGCAACCCGATTAAGCCAGGAAGGCGTCTCCCTGCCACAGTTGCTGCGAGGTGAATGTGGTCTTCCGGCGCATGTGCGCCTGCGTCGACAGACGCTCGATGCCCTCCATGACTTTCAACGCGGCGGCGAACTTCAACAACGAGCCGACAGCCTTGTTCAGCAGGCCCATGATAACGGCTGGAGTTTACTGACGCCCAGTCATCCCCTCTATTCGCCACTGCTGCGCGAAATTCCGGACCCGCCACTGGTACTCTGGTGTCAGGGTGATCTGGATGCTCTGGCGCGCCCCATGCTCGGTATCGTCGGCAGTCGCAATGCCAGCCGCCCCGGCCTGCGCCTGGCTTATGATTTTGCCGCGGCCCTGAGTCAGGTTGGCATTATGCCGATCAGCGGGCTGGCTCTGGGTATCGATGCGGAGGTGCATCGCGGGTGTGTTGACCATGCACAGCCAACGCTGGCGGTGGTCGGCACCGGACTGGACCAGGTCTATCCAAGGCGCAACGCGCGGCTGGCGCAGCAGATACTGAATGCAGGCGGCCTGATTGTCTCTGAGTATCCGCCGGGCACTCCGCCCCGCCCGGCCAGTTTTCCCCGGCGTAACCGGATTATCAGCGGCCTGTCGGTGGGAACGCTGGTGGTTGAGGCTGCGCCACGCAGCGGCTCGCTGATTACGGCGCGCCAGGCTCTGGAGCAGGGGCGCGAAGTCTTTGCCATCCCCGGTTCGGTCAATAATCCGCTCAGCCGTGGTTGCCATGCCCTGATTCGTGAGGGTGCGGTGCTGGTAGAGCAGGTCGAACATATTATTGAACATCTGGGCCCCCTGCTGGGAGCTCTGGATACTTCCGCGCCGTCTGTTCAGACCGAGGAACCTCCACCGGTACCTGATGACCCCTTGTTGGCACTGATCCCCTTCGAACCCCTGTGGATCGACCAGCTGGCCGTGGATAGCGGCCTCTCATCAGCCGACTTGCAGGTGCAGTTGATCCGCCTGGAAATGTCAGGCTGGGTAGAATTGCTCGGCGCCCGTGTACAGCGCATTCGCGGCTGATCTCCTTCTGTTCATCTGCAGGGACTGGAGTGGGGAATTTTCGTCCAGTGCTTGCTATAATCGCTGACTTTCCTTTTTTCCGGCCAGGCCGGAAAGCCAGACCCTGAAGTGGTAGCGGCGCCTCTGCCCTGCTGCGCGGTCAGAGTGATGACGGGAGTAACCGATGAGTGCAAAAGTGGCGATCGTGATGGGTTCGCGTTCGGATTGGCCTACCATGGAAGAAGCGGCCGGAATTCTCGATACACTGGGTGTTGAATATGATGCCGAGGTGGTATCAGCGCACCGTACGCCGGACAAGATGTTCCGCTTCGCCGAGCAGGCCGCTGAAAACGGCTATAAGGTCATTATCGCCGGTGCCGGCGGTGCGGCCCACCTGCCGGGCATGATTGCGGCCAAGACACTGGTACCTGTACTGGGTGTGCCGGTGCAGAGCAAGGCGCTGAGCGGTCAGGACAGCATGCTGTCGATCCTGCAGATGCCGCGTGGCGTGCCTGTCGGTACCCTGGCCATCGGTGGTGCCGGTGCGTTCAATGCAGGCCTGCTGGCTGCGCAGATGCTGGCAACCGATGACTCCGAGCTGGCCCGGCGCCTGTCCGACTGGCGTCAGGCCCAGACCCAGACCGTTCTTGATAATCCCGATCCGCGAGGTTGATACAGATGCTGCCACGAATCGTCGTTGCCGGTAACGGCCAGCTGGGCCAGATGCTGCAGCAGGCTGGCGCACCCCTGCAATTGGAGGTGATGCCGGTTGATCCCAATGCCGATATCGAGCTGGGCCTGCGCCCTGATGATGTCATCACCGTTGAAATCGAACACTGGTCTGACAGTGTCAGCGGGCTGCAGCTGAAGCAGCACCCCAATTTTCGTAATGCCGCTGCCCTGCATGCGGTGATCGACCGCCAGCGTCAGAAAGCACTGCTGGACCGACTGGATGTACCAACCTCGCCCTGGGTAAGCCTGGAATCCGGTGACCTGAATGCGCAGCTGGAGTCCGTGGCAGACAAGGTGATCGTCAAGCGCCGCCGTGGCGGTTATGACGGTCGTGGCCAGTGGCGCTGGCAGAAAGGTGACCAGCCGGAGGCCGAGTGGGCCGGCGAATGCATCGCCGAAGCGATGATCCCGTTCAGCCATGAGGTATCCCTGGTCGGTGCACGCAACGCCGCTGGCGAAAAGGTGTTTTACCCGCTGACACGCAACTGGCATGAAAACGGTATTCTGCGTGCCAGCGTATCCAATCTGCAGGTGCCCGCACAGCAGCAGAAGGATGCGGAAGACTGGCTCGGCCGTATCATGGACGACGAAGACTATATCGGCGTGATGGCGATGGAGTGCTTCGTTGTTGATGGCAAGCTGCTGGTGAATGAGCTGGCGCCGCGTGTACACAACTCTGGCCACTGGACTCAGGAAGGCTCGGCTATCAGCCAGTTCCAGCTGCACTTGCGTGCGCTGGCAGATCTGCCGCTTATCACTCCGCCGGTTGATGGCGCTTCAGTGATGTATAACCTGCTGGGACGAAACTGGAAACCCGAGTGGCTGCAGGTCCCCGGCGTTCATGTCCACTGGTATGGCAAGGAGATCCGCCCGGGCCGCAAGGTAGGACACGTGAATATCTGCCGTGCCGACCAGGCTTCCCTGATCGAGAGCCTCAAGGCGCTGCAGGCGCTGGTTGATGACGAAGACAAGATTGTCTTTGAGTGGAGTATTGATCAGCTGCAGGGCTAAAAACTGACCTGATATTGGCCGGGCGTCGCCCCTGACGGCCCGGCTTCCCTTCTGTTTTCATTCTCGGTGACATCCATGAATCACTGGCAACTGAAAGAAGCGGTACGCTGTCTGAATTCCGGGGGCGTGATCGCCTATCCCACCGAAGCCGTCTGGGGCCTGGGCTGTGACCCCTACAACCAGGCTGCCGTGCAACGATTGCTGGCGCTGAAGCGCCGCCCTGAGCACAAGGGCCTGATACTTGTTGCGGCCGATGAATCCCAGATCGAACCCCTGCTGAGCCCTCTGAACGAAGAGCAGCGCCAGTGCCTGCGTGACACCTGGCCTGGCCCGAACACCTGGTTGCTGCCGGATCCCAAGCAGATGATTCCGAGCTGGGTTAAAGGTTGCCATTCGCCGGTGGCGGTGCGTGTCAGTGCGCATCCGCTGGTTCAGGCGCTGTGCCGTGAATACGGTGGCCCCATCGTTTCGACCTCGGCCAATCGCAGTGCTGCAGAGCCTGCAAGGTCAAAACTGAAAGTCAGTACTTACTTCGGCTCCAGCCTTGATTTTGTATTGCCAGGCGAGCTGGGTGGCCTTGGCAGGCCAACAGTGATTCGAAACATTCAGGATATGCAAACAATACGGGCGTAGTGAGCGTTCGCTAACCATTTTGGAGGAGACACATGTCGGCACCTGACGTACACAAGGTAAAAGCGTATTTGCTGGACCTGCAGGACCGCATTTGCGCTGCCCTGGAACAGGCCGATGGCGAAGCACGCTTCACGGAAGACAGCTGGGACCGCGCCGAAGGCGGTGGCGGCCGCACCCGTGTGATCGGTCAGGGCGCTGTCATCGAAAAAGGCGGCGTCAACTTCTCCCATGTGCATGGTTCAGCCCTGCCCGGTTCGGCGACGGCGCACCGCCCCGAGCTGGCCGGTCGCAGCTTTGAAGCCATGGGTGTATCCCTGGTGATCCACCCGCATAACCCTTATGTGCCGACTTCGCATGCCAATGTGCGCTTCTTCATTGCCGAGAAAGAAGGTGAAGAGCCGGTATGGTGGTTTGGTGGCGGTTTCGATCTGACGCCCTACTACGGCAACGACGATGACTGCCGCCACTGGCACCAGATGGCACATGATGCCTGTGCGCCCTTCGGTGACGATATTTACCCGCGTTTCAAACAGTGGTGCGATGACTATTTTTACCTGAAACATCGTCAGGAACCGCGCGGTATTGGTGGCCTCTTCTTTGATGACCTGAACGAACTGGGCTTCGACAAGAGCTTTGCCCTGATGCAATCCATTGGTGATGCCTATGCACCGGCTATCGTGCCTATCATCGAGAAGCGCAAGGATACGCCCTATGGTGAACGCCAGCGTGACTTCCAGTTGCACCGTCGCGGACGTTACGTCGAGTTCAACCTGGTCTGGGACAGAGGCACCCTGTTTGGTCTGCAGTCCGGTGGCCGCACCGAATCCATCCTGATGTCGCTGCCGCCGGAAGTGCGCTGGGACTATGACTGGAAGCCGGAGCCCGGCACGGAAGAAGCCAAGCTGTATGACCGTTACCTGCAGCCGCGCAACTGGCTGGAGGTTTGAGATGAGCGATCGTTACGCAGTCATGGGAAATCCGGTTGCCCATAGTAAATCGCCGCAGATCCATACCCGCTTTGCCGAGCTGACCGACCAGGCGCTGACCTATGGTGCTGTGCATGTAGAATCACCCGATTTTGAAACCGAAGTCGGGCGTTTCCTGCAGGGCGATGGCAAAGGACTGAATATCACGGTTCCGTTCAAGGAGCGTGCCTGGGCGCTGGCGCAGTGGCGCAGTGAACGTGCTGAACGTGCAGGGGCGGCCAATACGTTGTACCGCCTGGAAGACGGCCGTCTGGCGGCGGACAATACCGACGGGGTTGGTCTGGTCCGTGATCTCAGGGATAACCATGGCGTCAAATTGGCAGGCGCGCGTGTTCTGGTACTGGGTGCCGGTGGCGCGGTACGCGGTGTGATGCACCCGCTGCTGGAAGCCGGTGTGGGTTCGGTTTTGATTGCCAACCGAACGGTCTCCCGTGCTGAAGAGCTGGCCAGTCTGTTCACCGACGAAGGCGAGGTATCGGCCTGTGGCTTTGATGCCATCCCCGCCGAGGCGTTTGATCTGGTGATCAATGGCACCTCTGCCAGTCTTCAGGGGGAGCTGCCACCGGTTCCTGCGGCGGTTGTTGCCGCCAACACCGCCTGCTATGACATGATGTACGGCGCAGAACCTACGCCTTTCTGTCAGTGGGCCATGGATCTGGATGCCGGTCGTGTCATTGATGGCCTGGGCATGCTGGTTGAACAGGCTGCTGAAGCTTTTTCAGTGTGGCGCGGTGTGACCCCGGAGACGGCCAGTGTGATTGACCAGCTGCGTGCCAGCCTGGATACAAAATGATCAGCTAGTCAGCTGAATCTCAACGCGTTTTCACTCACCGCCTTGCATCCGGCAAATGCGAGGCGGTATAACAGAGGCAGACCCTCTGCTGTGGAGTACGCGCATGGACAAGCATCTGCCGCTGGCGCCCGAGGCGCTCTACTGCCGCTGCGACCCTGAACTCCTGCCGTTCAAAACGACCGAGTCGCTGGAACCCTTCTCCGGATTCTTTGGCCAGGAAAGGGCCATCGAAGCCATGGCCTTTGGCATCGGCATGCAACGTCCGGGGTATAACCTCTTCGTTATGGGCAACCCGCATACCGGCCGCTTCTCCTTTGCCATGGAAAGCCTCAAGGCATCGGCGAAAAAACAGCACAAGCCCAGTGACTGGTGCTACATCAACAACCTCAGCGATAACCGCTACCCCGTTATTTTGGAACTGCCTTCCGGGCGTGCCAATCAGCTTAAACGTGATATTCGCCACCTGCTCGACCGGGTGCTGGCCGAGTTGCCGGCCGCGTTCGAGAATCCGGCCTATCAACGCATGAAGAGCCAGATCGAGCGAGAATTCAACGGCCACTATGACGAAGCCTTGAATCAGGTGGAGCGCAAGGGACGCGAATACAACATTGCCGTCTTTCGTGATGGGGCTACCGTCGGCTTTACCCCGGTCGCCAATGGCCAGGCCATTGATGAGGCGGCGTTCTCGCAGTTACCCGAGGAGGAGCGGGATGCCATTCAGGCACATATCTCCGAGCTGGAGGAGATGCTCAACGATAGCCTGACCGAGCTGCCGGTGTGGCGTCGTGAAGCCTCGGAGCGGATAGAAACGCTGGATCGTAATACCGCGCGCCAGGCAGTGTCGCCGCTGCTGCAGCCCCTGCGCGACAAGTACGCCAACATCTCATGCATTGTCGACTACCTGAAGCATGTTGAATCGGACCTGATCCGCAACGCCGGCGAGATCGTCAATGATGACAACCCGCTGGAAGCCAAGACCGATGCCATGCGGCGCGACTATCTTGAGCGTAACTACGGGCTCAATCTGCTGGTCGACAATCACAAGACCAAAGGTGCGCCGGTGGTGTTCGAGGCGCATCCCAGTTATGAAAACCTGTTTGGCCGGGTGGAATACATCAGTGACATGGGGGCGATGGTCACCAACTACACGCTGATTCGTTCCGGTGCCCTGCATCGCGCTAATGGCGGCTACCTGGTGCTGGAAGCGGAAAAGCTGCTGGAGCAGCCGTTCGTTTATGGCGCGCTCAAACGCGCGCTCAAATCGCACGAGATTCGCATCGAAAATCCGGTCAGCGAATACACCGGTATCAGCGCCATTACCCTCAGTCCCCAGCCGGCCAAGCTGAAAGTGAAAGTGGTTCTGGTAGGTGAACGGGATACCTACTATCTACTGCAGGAGCTGGATCATGACTTCGAGAAGATGTTCCGTGTAGTGGTGGACTTCGATGAGGATGTGCACCGTACGCCCCACTCCATTCGCCAGTATGCCCGTTTGATGAAAACGCTGGCTACGGAAGAAAACCTGGCGCCTCTGACGCGCCGTGCCGTTGCCCGTCTGGTGGAGCACAGTTCAAGGCTGTCGGGTGATCAGGATCTGCTGTCGGCGCATGTAGGAGAGCTGGTGGACCTGCTGTGCGAGTCGGATTTTCGTCGTCGTGAACAGGGTGACACCCAGATCAACGCCGAACATGTGGAGCTGGCGCTGGAAGCCAAGGAGCGTCGTACCGGCCGGCTGTCACAGAAAATACTGGAAAGCATCCTCAATGAAACGGTGTTGATCGACACCGACGGGGAAGCCGTAGGCAAGGCCAACGGCCTGACGGTGCTGCAGGTGGGCGATGTCTCCTTCGGTAGCCCGGCACGCATCACTGCTACGGTACATCCGGGTAACAAGGGCATTATCGATATCGAACGTGAGGTTACTTTGGGGCAGCCGATTCACTCCAAGGGGGTCCTGATCCTGTCCGGTTTCCTCGGTCACACCTATGCCGGTGACTTCCCGCTGGCGCTCTCGGCCAGTCTGGCCATGGAGCAGTCCTATGGCTATGTGGACGGAGACAGTGCCTCTCTGGCTGAAATCTGCGCTCTGATCTCGGCACTCACCCATATCCCCATTCGCCAGCAGTACGCCATCACCGGCTCGATCAACCAGTATGGTGAGGTGCAGGCGATTGGTGGCGTAAACGAGAAAATTGAAGGCTTCTTCCACCTGTGTAAAACCCGAGGCCTGACCGGTTGGCAGGGCTGTGTCATTCCCAAGGCCAATGTACGCCATCTGATGCTCAAGGCAGAAGTGGTTCAGGCCGTGGAGGATGGCATGTTCCATATCCATGCGGTGTCCACGGTGGACGACTGTCTTGAGATTTTGATGGGCCGCACGGCCGGTGTACTCAAGGACGATGGCCATTTCACCCAGCGCAGTATCAATGCACAGGTGGTGAAACGCTTGCGGGAGATCGCCAAGGCCAAGGCGTAAATCTGGGCACTATAACCCGGCTAATGGGTGGGATAGCCCACCAGCCGGGTAATAGAGTTTGATTAACTAGAATCGCATTCCCACTTCCAGCCAGACTTTGCGTCCAGGGGTATAGCTGTCACTGATACTGTCAAAGCGGCTGGTTTTAGTGCTGATCGATTGATCGAAAAGGTTGCTTACCTCGATCATCATATACCCCTGCTGAGATGACCATAGACGAGGTTTCCAAAGTACTTTGGTGTCGAGCGTTACCAAATCTGCAAGCGTGTAGTCTTCATAGACATCGTAGCGATTGCCATTGCTATCGGTGTAGCTATCGCCGCTGTCACGGGCAATAGTGCTTCCACTTCGCAAGCTGACAAAGTTTGACCAGGTCAAATGCCAGTGCGGGACTCGGGTCTGGGTGCTCAGGCTGATATTGAGCGGAATATTGTAATCCCAGGCAGGAAGCTCGCTGCCGTCGATAACGCGCCCCTCATAATAGACCGGTTCGGGCTCTTGATCATATGCATCGTCGCTCTGGAGGTCCGTTTCGGTCTGTTTCCAGCCGACCGACAAGCTGGTAATGGTTTCACTGCCTGCCAGCTTTAGAGGGTGATCGGCATGATCCAAGGTCCAGGTAAGGCTGTCGGTATCGTTGCGGCCAGTATTGTCATAGTAATATTTGCCATCACCGTCTTCGATTCGGCGAATACTGTCACGGCTGGCGCGGTGAACAAATTTCAGATGGCTGTTAAATGGCCCCATGCGTTGTGCCCAACCCAGCATCAGTTCATCTGAATAGGGGGTGGCCAGGCTATTGTTGCGAGAGCTGTCATCGTATGTAGTTTCTCGGGTGATGTTGCCATTGGTGTCATAAAAGGTGAGCGTGTTCCAGCTTTTAATCACATCATTGATGGCATAGCGCAGGAAGTTGCGACCGTAATAACGGTTGGCGCCGGCTGTCAGTCGGGTGCTTCCGTCACCGAAGCTATCCCAGGTCGCACTTAGTCGTGGGGCCATGTCCAGATTTTCCAGCCAGCTGTTGTAATCAGCTCTCAGGCCAAGCCGGAATTGCCAGTTACCTTGTTCGATATGGTCATCCACGTACAAAGCGGCAGTGGTGTAGTCCAGAGAAACTTTGCCGGCGCCATAATCGAAGGCACGGGCCAGATATTCATCGCCGAAGTCACTGTCACCACTGCCATTCTGGTCAATACAGCCGTTGATGTCGCTGTCGGAAAGGCAGCTGTATTCACGGAAGAAAGCACCCTCAGGTCGCTCATAGAAGCTTTCGGTGTATTTCAGGTCGCCTCCGACGATCAGGTTATGGCGGCTGCTGCCCCAGGACATGGGGGCCAGCTCCAGTTCGGGCGACAGGGAAAAGGCAGTCTGTCGCTGGGTGGTATCGCCATAGCCTCCGGACTGGGTTGGCAGGATGCCTTCAAGTGACTCGTGGCGGGTGAACAGGTTGCTGCCGCTGTCCAGTTCGTCGCTCATGCGATCCATCGCCATGTCGAGGTTGAAGCGTGCACCGGAGTCGAGCGTGTATTCCAGATTGCCGCCCAAGCCCCAGCCGCCATGGCTCTTGGTGAACATGTCGTCATAGCGAGTGGAAGTCAGACCGTCATGGCTACGATCGGAATGTCTCAGGCTGAAGCTGGTGTGCAGTCGCTCATGCCAGCGGTGATCCAGCTTGGCGTGCAGGTTGTTGATTCGGTCGTCATAGTAAACCCGGTGCAGTCTGTCTAGACCATCACTGTAGCTTTGCAGGAAGCTGGAGCTGCGTCGGCTGACACCTAGGGTCAGTCCGGTATCCTCACCGATGCCCTGTTGAGCTGACAGGGTGTAGTTGTCCTTGCGATAAATAGGGGTGTATTCCGCACCATAGCTGTCAGCTGTGTCGAACTCTTCCTGGTCACGTTCGTCGATATGGAAAGACTCCCATTCGTCACGCTGGATGCCGTAGCGCAGGTCGACGAAGTCGTTGCCGTCGTAACGCTTGACCTTGGCGCTGACCACCCCGCCGGTAAAGCCGCCGAAGCTGGCGGGCACGTTGCTGTCGTAGACTTCGATCTGTTCCAGCAGGTCCACGTCCAGATAGTAGCCCTGGGGCGAGCTGCCACCTATCACACCGGTCAGACTAGGGCTGCTGAACAGGTCGCCGCCGGAGCCGGGGTTGATATCGCTGGTGGTGTCGATGCCGTCAATCATGAACAGGTTCTGGTAGTACGCCTGACCATGAAAGGAGAACTCTTCTGGACGCATTACGCCACTGTTTGCCGAGCTTCGGCCGTTGCGAGAGAAGTCCACCGCCGGGTTGGTACGCAGCAGGTCGGCCAGGTTACCCTCTCCGGTGGGCAGCTGCTCGATCAGTTCCTGATTGATGACCTGCAGACCGAAAGCGATTTCACGACCGGTGACGGTGACGTCCGGCAGTGTCTGCATACAGGTGTCCGATTGATCCTGGTTACAAGTGTTACTGGTCTTCGCGGCGGTGTCGGCCGCTGCCGGGGTGGCATATAGCCCCGCCAGGACCGCGATGAATGGCGTTAAGGCGTTGTGAGATCGCATATCATCCCTTTACAGGCAAACATGGGGGGAGTGCTATGTGGTTGCGGCCATTCCTGGGGCGCAATAGAATAGCCGGCAGCCATAGGGATAATAAACTAATTAAACACAATAATCATTATCATTTGAGGGTTGGCTATTCCTTCTGCGGGATTCCAGTTGGCAACTCCGGGGGCCGTAGCTTCAAAGGTCGGTGGCTGAGACTGGCGAGAAATGCCTCTAGTGCATTCAGCTCCGCAGTGTCCAGCTGCAGAGGGCGAATCAGTGGTGACAGCGGTGGCAGGTCCGGGTGCAGCTGGCTGCTGCCGATCATGCCGGCGTTGTACATGTTGAGGATGCCGCGCAGGCTGGGGAATAAACCGTTATGCATCCAGGGGTCCGTATAGGCCAGGTCGCGTAGGCTGGGCGTACGGAACTTACCGCGATCTGCCGCCTGCCCGGTGGCTAGTTCGCGACCGATATCTTGGTATTGACGACCGTAGTAACTCAGGCCGGTATGGTGGAACTGGCCGTCCGAATACAGTGAGCCGTTATGGCAGTTGAGGCACCCGGCCCTGGTGCGATACAGGTGCAAGCCGAAGATCTCCTGATCGTTGAGGGCGTCATATTGCCCGCTGATGAAACGGTCCAGCCGATTGGGTCGGGAAACGATGCGGCGTTCGAAAGCCGCCAGGGCCTTGGCCAGCTGATCGGCGTCGATAGGGCCTACACCGAAGGCTGCACTGAAGGCCTGGCGGTAGCCCGGAATACGGTTGAGCCGGGACAGGACGTCCTCCAGGTTGGCGTTCATCTCTATCGGGTTGGTGATCGGTTGCAGTGCCTGATCCAGCAGACCACCGGCACGGCCATCCCAGAACAGCTGATCGAACCAGGCGGCATTGAGGATGCTCATGCTGTTGCGGGTTCCGCTTTGGCGGTCATGGCCGAATGCAACACGCCTGCCGTCAGCCCAGCCCAGGTCCGGGTCATGGCAGCTGGCACAGGCAACTTGGCCTGAGCCCGACAGGCGTGGGTCGAAGAATAGTTGCCGCCCTAGTGCTTCACTGGCAGGAGTATGCCAGTCCTCAGGCGGCAATGGAGGCAGAGGGGCCAATTCTGGCACCTTGCCTGCTTCCGGGTGGGTGGTTGCTGCTGGCCAGCGTTCAGGTGGCTGGCGGTAGGCTTCGGCGGAAAAAGTGCTGGAGCATGCCTGATGCGGAATACCCAGATATAACAGCAGACTTAAGGTGCAGATCAGTCGTCGGTAGGTCCATTTGGATGACATTCCTAGCCCAAACGCAGATTCATGTGGTTGTCCCAGGCTAATTGGGCGGCGATTGGGTCCAGTGGCAGGCGCTCGCGCAGGTTATCCAGAGGACGCATGCGGTACAGGTGGCCCAATCCTGAACTCACCAGAAACTCACCAGCCTGGTCTGTTGCCGCCAGGCCGCAGCCGTCGCGACAGCGCATGGCGTTGATAAAGCGGTCCTGTTCAATATCCCAGAAGGTGATCAGGTTACCGCGTGGCGCCGAGATCGCCGCAACCCGTCCGGATCGGTCGATACGGGCACTGCCGGCATACTGCTCCATCTGGTTGTTGATCGGCTCAGGTGCGCGCAGCAGCTTGAGAGGCTCGCCCCGGCGGTGGACGGCAACCAGTGGCTTGTTGTCGCTGATGGCACCCTGGTACTGCAAGGCAATGGCTACGGTACCCGCAGCACTTTGATCCATGTGGCGGATGCTGAGCTGGTGGTTATCCGCACTCATGCTCACCTGTTCCAGCAGATCACCCGACTTCAAGTCGATATAGGCCAGGCTGGGCTGCATGCTGTCCAGGTTAAGTTTCTCACGGCCATGATCCGGGTGTGTAAGGATACCGCCGTTGGCGACCAGGACCTGGTTGCCATTCAGCAGCAGCTCATGGGGGCCAATGCCATAGCTTGGTGTACGGCTTACCTCGGCGAAGTGATTGCTTACATCACGAATGACGATCTGGCCTTGCCCGCTGGCGATATCGTTCTCGGTGCTGACCAGCCAGTGGCCATCGGGAGTGAACAGGGCGTGGCCAAAAAAGTGATGCCCCTCCCCTGCATCCACCCGCTGAACCTGCTGACCGCTGTGATAGTCGACTATCTCAATAAACCGGCCCGGGCGACGTGCAACGGCGGCTGCCCAGGGCTGCTGCGGATGCAGTTCCACGTGATGGGCACGCTCGGGCAGCGGGTAGCGCAGTTGCGTCTGCCCTTCGGCATCGGTTACCAGCAGCCAGTGCTGGCGCCGGTCACTGGCGGCACTGACGAGCAGGCCTGCATCGGTCTGCCCTGTGGTTGTGCCACTGGCCAGGACACGGGTGGCAGGCAGCAGGCAACCCGCGGCCAGAAGGCTCAGGAAACGGCGGCGATTAGTCTCCATCACGGCTGTTGAACCCCAATTGGATGTTCAGCACTTCCATGGCGGTATCCAGCTGTTCACTCAGCTGTTTCAGCGATGTGGCAACGCCCAGCAGGCGGGTATGGGTTTCAGCCCGGGTGACGGCCTGCTTCAACGGCCCCTGAACAGCGTCCAGCTGGGCGTTGATGTGCTCAAAACGCTCGGCAATATCCTTGGCCAGCTGTTCTGACCCTGCCTCCTCCAGCAGGCTGCGCACGCTGGGATCAGTGCCCTGGTAGAGCGCGTTCAACGCCTCCAGATTGGCCCGAATGTTAGCCAGTGAGGCACTGCTGCGATGGCTTTCCAGCAATTTGGGACGGGCGGATTCGGCAGACTCAGCCATGGGCTTGAGCAGCTTGCTGTCGCGAATGGCTTCGATGGGTTCCACCAGAGATGCCATCAGCTCCACTGCCAGTTCAGCGGCAACATCCGGATCCTGCTCGGGCTGAAAATCGCTTTTGGCCTGTGCTGACCATTCGCTGTGAATGGCATGGCTCATCTGCGCGACATGGCCGGCAATGGCCTGGGTCAGTTCACAGCCGCGACCGTTTTGCAGCGTTTGCAGGGCGTTATCGGCAAACAGCAGTCGTTCCAGCGCCGGGAAGCCCTGAATGGAGACACTGGCATGGCGGAAGAATTCGGCATCATAGGGCTGGTCGCTCGCCAGAGCCTGACGGAGCTGGCGGGCGCCGATGTTCTTGCGGTCAGGCCAGAACTGGAGGCCAAAGTTACGCATCAGAAACTGCACCGGGCCAAACTGAACGTGCTGTATGCCCTGCCAGCTCAGCATGGTCTGGCGCCACTGGTCCTGCACTTGCACCAGCCCCGCTTCCGAAGGGGCCGCACAGAAGGTTTGGGCTGAGGCTGACAGCGCTGCGCTGGCTTCGTCCAGAGCCGCATAACGCGGCAGCACATGCTGCTGGACCGCCTGATAGTTGTAGTGGGACCAGTCCGGTGTCGCCGCGCAGGCCAGGCTGGACATGAACATCACTGTGGACGCCAGCAGGCCTCGTGGCCACCGGCGAGTATGAATCGGTTGCATCAAAGTGACTCCAGAAACAGGATCAGTTGCTTACGAGCATGTGGAGACAGTTGGCGGAAACGCTCACGTGCAGATTCGGCTTCACCGCCATGCCAGAGGATGGCTTCCGCCAGGGTGCGCGCGCGGCCATCATGCAGCAGTGCCCGTTCGCCGGTAACGGCCTGATGAAGGCCCAGACCCCACAACGGCGGGGTACGCCACTCATGGCCATTGGCACCGAATTCGGGACGCTGGTCAGCCAAGGCTTCGCCCATGTCATGCAGCAGCAGATCGGTATAGGGCTCAAGGCGGCGTTCGCTCAGCGCCGGCAGTGCCGGGTTGTTGCCCGTCCTCTGTATAGGGGTGTGGCAGCTGGCACAGCCGATTGCCGTAAACAGCTGCTCACCGGCTTTAACGTCCGGCTGGTCGCGGTTACGGCGCGCGGGTACCGCCAAATGTCGTGTATAAAACAGTAACACATCCATCATTTGGGCTGAGGCCTCAAAACCGCCCTGCAACTCAGTGTTGCCGTGAGGCGCCTTAAGGCATCCCGGTTGCCGGGCTGTGCAGTCCCCTGCCGCCATGGGGTAGTCGGGGTTGGAAATACCCAGGTCTGTATTCAACGCACTGGCATTTTGCAGCTGCAGAGAGGGTGCTCCGGCTTTCCAGCCAAAACGGCCCAGTTGTGGCTGTTCGTATTCAGGATGAAATACCCGGTTGGCGCGCCCGGAGATACCATCTCCGTCACGGTCATCAGGGTCTTCCTGCGCCAGGATATCGGCTTCCGGGATCTGTTCCAGCAGTCCGAGGCCGATCATGGCCGGTGCCAGGCGTGGTGACAGCTGCAAGTCCGGATGGAAGTTGCCATAGCCCGGTTGGCTGAGCCGGTACTCGGGCTGGCGCAGTTCAACCTGCTCACCCCCGTTGAGTTCGACGAGTCGGGTACGGTAGCGTACATTGATCCGCGCTTCGGCCGGCAGGCCAGTGGCAGCAAAGGTCTGCAGCTGAGTGCCGTAGGTAGGCTCAGGGGTGACGCCCAGAGGCGAATTGTGGCCATCTCCGGGGATGCCCAGCCGAATCAGCAGTCCGTTGCGGTTGGCACTGCCCTGCTCGTCGGGCGGCAAGCCACGGCCATTATTGATGTGGCACTGCAGGCAGGAGCGGGCGTTGTAGAGCGGCCCCAGGCCATCACTGGCGGTAGTGGATGAAGGCGAGGGCACCCAGATTTTTTCAAATATGGCGCGGCCCAGCACGAAGTCCATGCGGGTATCGAAACCGATCTGTGCCATCGGTTGCATGAAGGCCTTGCGCTCGGCGACTGAAAAAGAAGAACCGGGCTTACCCTCATCAGGTAGAGCCCGGCTCGGTTCGGCCGCCACTGCCATAGCGGCCTGGCTGGTGCACAACGCCAGCCAGAGGGAGAGCCAGCCTGTCAGACTGTGTGCATAACGGGTCATCGAGTCATTCAGCCGCCAAGAACAGCTGAGGGATTATCCAGACTGTCGGAACCTTCCAGTTCCACATCGGAAATACCCAGTGTTGCCATCACCTCTTCGAGGACCTGTGTTTGCTCGGTCAGGGCATCAACAAATGCCTGTACCTTGGCATTGCCTTCGGTGTTACCGGCGGCAATGAGTACATCAAAGGTTTCACCCTGCTTGGCAGCATCGACCATCGCCTGAGCGGCGGCCTGAGTCGCATTCAGGTGGTCACGCATCTTCTGGTCCAATGCCGGGTCAGCAGCCTTGGCCAGATCGGACAGGGACGGCCCTGTTACCTGGCTGCCATCAATACGGCTGTATTCACCCAGGTAAGCGTTACGGATACCCAGGGCGTCATAGTAGTGCGACCAGTGGGTATTGTCGGAGAAGCAGTCATGCTCTTCTTCCGGGTCATGCAGCATCAGACCCAGCTTGGTGCGCTCACCGGCCAGCTCACCGTAGGACAGGCTGCCCATACCGGTGGTGATGGTGGCCAGACCACCCAGCTCGCCTTTTGCCATCAATTGCTGGCGTGCTTCGCCACCGGTTTTCCAGGCATCGGCCATCTCGGTCAGATCATCGATCAGCAGCTCGGTGGCGGCTTTCAGGTAGTCGCGACGGCGTTCGCAGTTGCCGTTGCTGCAGTTGTCGGCATCAAAATCGCTGGCAGGACGGTTGCCGGCACCCTTGTTGGTACCGTTCAGATCCTGGCCCCAGAGCAGGAATTCAATGGCGTGGTAACCGGTAGCCACGTTAGCCTCGACGCCGTCGATCTCGTGCAGGGTTTCGGCTAGCAGCGCCTTGTCGATGGTGGAGGCATCAACAGACTTGCCACCGATGTTGAGCTCGGGGTTGGCGATAATGTTGGCGCTGTACCAGCCGTTGAAGTCGGATTCGGTACCGTAATGAGTGGTATCGACGTAATCGATCAGGCCTTCGTCCAGCGGCCAGGCGTTTACCTTGCCTTCCCAGTCATCCACGATGGCATTGCCGAAACGGTAAACCTCGGACTGCTGATAAGGCACACGCGCGGCGACCCAGGCTTCACGGGCCGCAGCAAGGTTGGCGTCAGTGGGATCATCGAGCAGCGTGTTGATGGCCTGCTGCAGTTGTTTGGCAGCGCTCAGGGAGTCGGCAAAAACGGCTTCGGCAATGTCGGCGTAGTGGGTGTTTACGCTGTTGGCTTGTGCTTCGACGGTCGCCGTGGCGGCACTGGCCTGGCTGATGGCAACCGGTGTAAGCGGGGACATGACGGCAGCTGCGATAGCGGCCGGCAGCAGAAGGCGTTTAAGTGACATGACTGCTTCCTTAGATCTGAATTTATCAAATCACAATAAACTAAATGCAAATCGTTATCAATAGTATTATTTGCTTGAGGTCAAAAAAACCGGCCCTGGGGCCGGTCAGTGTCTTATTCTTTAATCAGGCCCAGTCTTCTGCCTGATGCTTGGCTGCCAGGCGGGCGTAATTTTCAGCGGTGTAGGTGAAGAATTCCTTCTCTTTCTGCGTCAGTTCACGCTGGGGCTTGGCCGGGCGTCCTACATAGAGATAGCCGCTTTTCAGTGTTTTGCCGGGCGGAACCAGGCTACCTGCGCCGATGATCACTTCGTCTTCAACCACGGCACCATCCATGATCATGGCGCCCATACCGACGAGAATACGACTGCCCAGGGTACAACCGTGCAACATGGCTTGATGGCCGACGGTGACATGATCCCCCAGAATCAGCGGGAAGCCGTCCGGGTTATAGGGGCCTGCATGGGTAATGTGCAGCACCGAACCGTCCTGGATGCTGGAGTAGCGACCGATACGGATGCGATGCATGTCACCCCGAATCACGGTCATGGGCCAGACGGAACTGTGCTCGCCGATCTCTACATCCCCCAGAACCACAGCGCTGGGGTCCACAAACACATTGTCAGCCAGTTGCGGGGTCATCCCCTGGTAGGGTCGTACGTTCATGAGGCTCTCCTGATGCTGATTGAAATCGACTTACCTGAGCCCCATTGTATAGTAATTGACGTATACACCCTGAAAGCCGATCCATATTGGAGAGAGTCTGATGTCCAACCCCCTGCTCGAACGCCATCTGCTGCCGCCGTTCAGCCGTATTCTGCCGGAACATGCCGAACCTGCCGTTGACGAATTGCTGGCGCGGAACCGCAGCCGTATTGCCGAGCTGACTGCCGATGAAGCGGTCAGTGGTTGGGCATTGGTGGCCGAGCTTGAGCAGCTCAATGACGAGCTGGCGCAGGCCTGGTCACCGGTATCGCACCTGAACGGGGTGATGAACTCCGATGAATGGCGCGAAGCCTATAACGCCTGCCTGCCCAAGCTGTCTGAATACTGGACCGAACTGGGTCAGCATCAGGGCCTGTTCAAGGCCTTTGAATCCCTCGCGGGCAGCGATGCCTACCAGCAGCTGAGCCCGGCACGCCGCAAGGTGGTGGATAACGCCCTGCGCGATTTCCGTCTGTCCGGCATTGCCCTGCCGGAAGCGCAGCAGAAGCGTTATGCCGAGCTGCAGCAGCGCCTGTCCGAGCTGACCACCAAGTTCGCCGAAAATGTTCTGGATGCGACCCAGGGCTGGTGGAAAGAGATCAGCGATGAAGCGGAACTGTCTGGCCTGCCCGAGCATGCCATTGCCGCCGCGAAAGAAGCCGCCCGGGCCAAAGACGTGGATGGCTGGGTGATCACTCTGGACTTCCCCGCCTACTATGCCGTGATGGCCTTTGCCGATAACCGCAGCCTGCGGGAAGAACTTTACCGTGCGTTCAGCACCCGCGCCTCTGATCAGGGGCCCAAGGCCGGTGAGTGGGACAACTCTGCGGTAATGACCGAAATTCTGGATCTGCGCCACGAGATGGCCAAGTTGCTGGGCTTTGATACCTATGCCGATTACTCGCTGGCGACCAAGATGGCGCAGTCACCGCAGCAGGTGGTGAGCTTCCTGGAAGACCTGGCCACCGAAACCCGACCGGTTGCGGAGCAGGAACTGGCCGAACTGCAGGCCTTTGCCCGTGAACAGGATGGTATCGACACCCTGAACGCCTGGGATGTGACCTACTACGGCGAGAAGCTGAAGCAGGCGCGCTACGAAATCTCCCAGCAGGAACTGCGCCCCTACTTCCCGTTGCCCAAAGTGCTGGACGGCATGTTCACCATTGCCGGCCGTCTGTTTGATATCGAGGTCGAGGAGCAGCAGGATTTCGACAGCTGGCACAGTGATGCCCGTTTGTTTGCGCTCAAGCGCAACGGCGAACCTCTGGCCTACTGTTACCTGGACCCCTTCGCCCGCAGTGGCAAGCGTGGCGGTGCCTGGATGGATGACTGCCGTGTGCGCCGTCGCCTGAACGATGCCGATCTGCAGCTGCCGGTGGCCTACCTGGTGTGTAACTTCACCCCGCCGCTGTCAGGCCAGCCGGCCCTGCTGACCCATGACGAAGTGACCACGCTGTTCCATGAGTTCGGCCACGGTTTGCACCATATGCTGACGCAGATGGAAGAAGCGGATATCAGCGGTATTAACGGCGTAGCCTGGGATGCGGTGGAGCTGCCCAGCCAGTTCATGGAAAACTGGTGCTGGGAGCCGGAAGCGCTGGCGCTGATCTCCGGTCACCACGAATCAGGCGAGCCGCTGCCGCAGGCGTTGCTCGACAAGATGCTGGCAGCCAAGCACTTCCAGTCCGGTATGATGATGATGCGTCAGCTGGAATTCTCGTTGTTTGATTTCTGTCTGCACCATGAATATCAGCCGGGTGAAACTGAAATTCAGGCGGTACTGGATCGTGTGCGTGACCAGGTGGCGGTGATTCGTCCGCCTTCTGAAAACCGTTTCCAGCATGGCTTCAGCCATATCTTCGCCGGTGGTTATGCGGCAGGCTATTACAGCTACAAGTGGGCCGAAGTCCTGTCTGCAGATGCATTCTCCCGCTTCGAGGAGGAAGGCATCTTTAATACGGATACGGGCCTGGCGTTCCGTCAGGAAATTCTGGAACAGGGTGGCTCCGGTGATCCCATGGATCTGTTCGTTGCCTTCCGTGGCCGTGAGCCCAGTGTGGACGCCCTGCTGCGTCACTCCGGTATTCGCTGAGAGGAACCGACATGAGTGTACAGAAACGCTTTATTGCCGGGGCGGTATGCCCGCGTTGCGGGGAGATGGATACGGTACGCATGTACCGGGATGAGGAGCGCGAGCACCGCGAGTGCGTGAAGTGCGGTTTTTCCGACTCCCTGCGCCTGGATGGCCGCCCGGACCCGGAACAGATTGAGACCCGGGTCAGCGGTGACCGTTCTGATAAGGCGCCGGCGGCCGTTGCCGATGACAATCCCCAGCCTATTCGCATCATGGATCCAGGCACCTTGCGCCGGGACCACTGAGCCGGCTTTATAGAACAGCCAAGGGCATTCGGTCAGCACCGGATGCCCTTGGCTGTTGTCGCCTTTTCAGCTATCCGGCTGGTACCAGACCCGATAAATCACATCGGCCCGGTCATCGGAAATCAGCAGATCACCATCCGGCTCTACCAATACATCCACTGGCCGTCCCCAGGCCTGTTCGCCCTGCAGCCAACCGGTAATAAAGGGCTCAACCGACCTGACCTGCTTGCCTTCTGTCTCAACACGCATGACACGGTAGCCGACCTTGCTGGAACGGTTCCAGGAGCCATGCTGTGCCATGAACAGGGTGGTTTCAGGCGTGTCCGGAAACTGGTCGGCGGTGTAGAAGCTGATGCCCAGAGCGGCGACATGGGCGCCGAGCAAGGCAGCCGGGGCCTGACTGTTAACCGCGTTGGCTCCCTCGCCAAAGTCCGGGTCCACCACCTCCCTGGCATGCCGGAACGGGAAGCCGAAATGCAGTCCCTCCTGTCCGGCCCGGTTCAACTCATCATCCGGTTGGTTATCGCCCAGATGGTCGCGTCCGTTATCGGTAAACCAGAGGCTACCGTCATTGGGGTGCCAGGTAAAACCGACGGAATTGCGCACGCCGTGCGCCCAGGGCGAAGCATCTCCTGTGGCAGGGTCAAAGCGCATGATGCTGGCAAAGCGAGGGTCCGATTCCAGACACACATTACAGGGCGCGCCCAGGGTAAAGAAGAAGGCGCCATCGGGTGCCTGCTTAAGATATTTCCAGCCGTGGTGGGTGATATCCGGCAGCCCGGTGAGTATGGACTCAGGTGCTGGCGGGTTACTCAGGCGTGAACCGATGTCAGGCAGGCGCACCAGTTGTGTCAGTTCAGCGACGTAGAGGTCGCCGTCGGACCAGCTGACGCCGTTGGGCAGGCGGCGATTCGACATCAGGGTATGGCGGGTTTCGTAGTGCTGGTCGCCATCCAGATCCTGCAGAGCGAATACCCGGCCGTCCCTGCGTGTGCCGACATACAGTACGCCCTTGGGGCTGAGTGCCATCTGGCGGGCGTTGGGCACTTCTGCCGCGACCTGGATGCGGTAGCCGGGAGGCAGCTGCAGCTGCAGCTGCTCCAGCGGCAGCGCCTGTACCGTGCTGGCCAGGGCAAGAGCAAGTAAGGATGTCAGTCTCAGGTGCATCAGGCTATCTCCTTCCCGGTTCAAGGGAGAGTGTGGCTGCCCCTGCGGTTTTTTGCCACCTCAGGTGCGCTGCTCAAACCATGCATCGCGCCGGTTCAGGCGCCAGAACACCCAGGCGCCGGTGATGCCGCGTGCGGCAAACAGACACAGGAAGGAAAGCCAGAGCCCCTGATTGCCCATCGACTGTGTGAGCCACCAGACAGGTGCGAATACCAGCAGCACCGAGACCAGCATCGTATCCTGCATCGCCTTGACGCGGGTGGTGCCGATGAAGATGCCATCCAGCAGGAAGCCCCAGGTGCTGACCAGTGGCAGCAGAATGATCCAGGGCAGATAGCGTACCGCGGCTTCACGCACGTCGGGAATATCGGTGAGCAGGTGGATGATCGGCTGGCCTCCAAGCCAGAACACCAGCGTCAGCAGTACCGCACTGACCGCAGACCAGAGCGTAGTACATACCAGTACCTGGTAGAACGGCCGTCGCTGGCGCTGGCCCAGTGCCCGGCCGGTCAATGCTTCGGTGGCATGGGCAAAGCCATCCAGAGCATTGGAGATTAGCAGCATGAAGTTGAGCAGCACGGCATTGGCCGACAGGATCGTAGTGCCCTGTTGTGCGCCCTGGGCGGTAAAGAAGGCCAGCGTCATCAACAGCAGCAGAGTACGCACGAACAGGTAGCGATTCACGCTGATCAGTTCACGGTAATCACTGAGCCGGCGCAGGCGCTGCCAGATCCATTCGCCGGGCAGTCGTGCCAGCATGCGGCGGCAGAACCAGAGGCCCAACAGCAGACTGAAATACTCGGCACAGACAGTCGCCAGAGCAACCCCGTCGGCGGCCATTCCCAGGCCAAACACGAACAGCAGATCCAGCAGCATGTTCAGCAGGTTGGTACTGGTCAGCAATATCAGCGCAATGCGGGTGTTCTGGTTGCCGACAAACCAGCCCAGCAGGGCAAAATTGCAGAGTACGGCGGGCGCACCCAGTGCGCGGATGGCGGTATATTCAGTGGCGGAGGCGAGGACATCCGACGCCGGGTCCATCAGCTGCAACGCCAGCTCAGTCAGCGGAGTGCGCAGCAGCAGGATCACCAGACCGATGACTGCACCCAGTACCAGTGATTGGCCCAGGAGTGTGCGAATGGCGGCACCATCATTGCGACCGCAGGCCTGGGCCACCATGCCGGTGGTGCCCATGCGCAGAAACCCGAAGGCCCAGTAGAGGATCGAGAAAATCATGCTGCCCACCGCCACGGCACCCAGGTGGTGAGGCTCGGGCAGGTGGCCAATCACGGCGGTATCTACCAGCCCCAGCACGGGTACGGTGATGTTGGACAGCATCATCGGCCAGGCCAGCGCCCAGACCCGGCTGTGGGTGGCGCGGTCGGGCCAGTGTTCGGGTTGGATCATCGTGCCTGCAGGCCCCGGATCGGCAGTGTGTAGAGCAGCAGGAATTCAATCAGGGCGGTCACCACGACCGAGGGGCCGGCCGGCGTATCCCAGAACCAGGAGGCGCTGATACCGCCCAGCACTGCCAGCATGCCCAGCACCGATGCGAAAATGGCCATCTGCTCCGGTGTGTTGGACAGACGCCGTGCTGCAGCCGCCGGGATGATCAACAGCGAGGTGATCAGCAGAATGCCCACCAGCTTCATGGCAACAGCGATCACCACGGCAATCAGCAGCATCAGGGCCAGCCGGGTGCGGGCAACCGGGACGCCCTCGACCTGGGCCAGTTCCTCGTTGATGGTGATGGCGAGCAAGGGGTTCCACAGGCGCCAGAGCAACAGCAGTACCAGTGCTCCGCCCCCATAAATCCAGTAGAGATCAGCAGGCGCGATGGCCAGCAGATCACCAAAGAGGTATTCCATCAGGTCGATTCGCACGTTATCCAGCAAGGCAACGGCGACCAGGCCCAGCGATAGTGAACTATGTGCCATGATCCCCAGCAGGGTGTCCGTCGCGACCAGATGCTGGCGCTGCAGGCTGACCAGCAATACCGATAGCAGGACACAGCAAAAAACGACGGCCAGGTTCAGGTTTATATCGAACAGAAAACCCAGCGAGATACCCATTAGTGCCGAGTGTGCCAGGGTATCGCCGAAGTAGGCCATGCGGCGCCAGACGACAAAGGCGCCCAGCGGACCGGCCAGTGCTGCAATACCCAGGCCGCCGGCCAGAGCCAGAATCAGAAACTCAGCCACAGTGGTGTCCGTCACAATTATGGGGTTGAGGGTGGTCGACGATGATATCGCCATGGGCGTCATGCTGGTGGCTGTGGTGATGGTTGTACAGTGCCAGGGTACTGGCCTGTGCGGGGCCAAACAGCTCAATGAATGACGGATCGTTGCTGACATGTTCGGGATTGCCCGAGCAGCAGATATGTCGATTCAGGCAGATGACATGGTCGGTAGACGCCATGACCAGGTGCAGATCATGGGAGATCATCAGCACGCCGCAATGGCGCTGTTTGCGAATATCGGCAATCAGTTGGTACAGCTCAAGCTGACCGCTCAGGTCCACACCCTGTACGGGTTCATCCAACACCAGCAACTGAGGGTCGCGCAGCAGTGCGCGGGCCAGCAGCACCCGCTGGGTCTCGCCACCCGAAAGATTGTGGATGGAATGTTTGATAAGGTGGGCGGCTCCCACATCCTCAAGTGCCTTTATCATCAGCTGCTTATCGGTTTTTACCGGTGTTTGCAGAAAACGTTCCACTGACAATGGAAGTGTATGATCGATATGCAGCTTCTGTGGCATATAACCGATGCGTAAACCCGGCTTGCGCCAAAGATTGCCCGAAGAAGGTTTGATCAGGCCCAGCACCACACGGACAAGAGTGGTCTTGCCGGCGCCGTTGGGGCCAATCAGGGTAGTAATACAGTCGTCATGCAGGCTCAGGTTGACCTGGCTGAGGGCAACCTGGTGATTGAAATTAACGCTGATATTGTCCAGCCGAATCAGGTCTGGATTGTGCTCAGGCATCGCTGCCCTCCCGATTGCGGCAGTTGGGGCACAGGCCGGTGACCTCAATGGTTTCCTGCTCGATACTGAAGCCCAGTTCCGCCGCACTTTGTTTCAGCGTTTCATGCACCGGAGCCGACTCCAGCTCTGAAGTAGAGTGGCAGTTGCGGCAGATCAGGAAATAGCCCTGATGCTTGTCTTCCGGGTGTGGGCAGCCGACAAACGCATTCAGCGAGGCTATACGGTGAACGAACCCCTGCTCCTGCAGGAACTCCAGTGCCCTGTACACTGTTGGTGGCGCTGAGTTGAAACCGGCTTCTGCCAATGCGGGCAGAAGCTCATAGGCGCCGATGGGCTGATGGCTTTGCCAGATCAGTTTGAGCACCAGCTCACGCACCGGGGTCAGGCGTTGCTGCCGCTCTTTGCAAAGGGTTCTTGCCTGCTGCAGTGCCTGATCAATGCAATGCTGGTGATTGTGGCCGGACTCAAAGGCCAGATTATCCATGCTCATCGGGTTCGTCTATCGTTTGTTTTGTTATAGTATAACAATATTAATGGTCAAGAAGAGAGCTCCGACTAATGAAACCCTGCCTTCGTTCTACATTGTCCAGCCTGACACTCTCGGCGGCAATGCTGACAGCGTTGCCGGCTACAGCGGCAGACGTTGTTACCAGCATTAAACCCCTGCAATTGATTACATCCGCTCTGACGGCCGGTGTAACGGAACCGGAGCTGTTGTTGCCTGCAGAGGGTACGCCGCACCATTACTCACTCAAACCGTCTGATATGCGTAAGCTGACAGAAGCCAAGGTGCTGGTTTGGGTAGGGCCGGGACTGGAACAGTTTCTGCAGAAGCCATTGTCCCGCACCGAGGCACAGATTGTAACCCTTCTGCCGGACAGCAAGCCGCATAGCCACGGTACCGACACTGACGATCATGCTGATGAACACGGACATGACGAACATGCACATGAGGCGGAAGAACATGGTCATGACGAGCATGGGCACGATGAGCATGAAGAAGCTCATGAAGAGCATAGTCATGAACATCATGAGGATGAACATGCTGATGCTGGCCATGACGAGCACGAGCATGAAGCCGAAGAGCACCATTCACATGCTGATGGCGATGATCCGCATATCTGGCTCGATCCGCTGAACGCCATCGCCATTGCTGATCAAATCATGCCTGCCCTGCTTGAGACCTTCCCGAACCAGGTCGATCAGCTTGAGGCCAACCGTAATGCCTTTGAGCAAGCAGTACGTGCCAAGGAGACGGATCTCTCTGCTCAGATGGCCAAGGTCAAGGATAGTGGTTTCTTCGTCTTCCACGATGCCTACAGCGGGTTTGTGAATCATTATGAGCTGAATCAGCTGGGATACTTCACCGTTGATCCGGCGCGTAAGCCGGGTGCTCGTCATCTGGCCGAGATTCGGGAGCAGCTGGAACAGAGTCAGGCAGTATGTGTATTCAGTGAACCTCAGTTCACCAGTGCCGTGGTGCACGCGATTGTGGGTGAGCTGCCGGTGCAGCTGGGTGAGCTGGACCCGCTGGCGCGTGATATTGAGCCGGGCCAGGATGCCTACATCCGCTACCTGACCTCGCTGGGGAACGCATTTGAAGCCTGTCTGACGAAAAAAGATTAATTAATTCAAAAAAGTGCTTCACAAGGTGAAAGGGGGCCGATATAATGCGCCCCACTTTCGAAGCAGATGTGGTGGAATTGGTAGACACGCTAGCTTCAGGTGCTAGTGCCTTCACGGGCGTGGGAGTTCGAGTCTCCCCATCTGCACCACCTTTCATCGTCAGATGTCAGGCTCTTCGAAAGCGACAATTTGGGTGGTAACGCACGTTAAAACGTTGGACAACGCAGATGTGGTGGAATTGGTAGACACGCTAGCTTCAGGTGCTAGTGCCTTCACGGGCGTGGGAGTTCGAGTCTCCCCATCTGCACCATCCCCTTCCGGTTTTATCCTGTGCCTTCTCTGGCAATTTAATACTCAGAATTTATTCATTACGCTAGGAATATCCTGGTTTTTTGCCGTTTATGCTGTACTCGGGCAGAGCATCATTTCATACAAAAACGCCCCGACAGTCAGACTATCAGGGCATCATCCGGATGTATCTGCAGGCTCTTGCGTTGTTTACTGTCACATCAACAGGTAAAGCTGCATCAGCGCCGGCAGAATGGCGACAATCAACCCCGCCAGTACCATGGCAATGGATGGTACGACACCAATTACTTCATAGTCCTGATCGTCATGTGCATGGCTCATGATGTAATCCTCATCTGACATCTGCAGTAACAGCCAGCAGGCTGTATTCTCAATTCACTCTGTATAGAGCAAGGCCGGTGCCAATGATGGTAAGTGCCTATATATCATGGAGTTTCTTGTTTTATCGATCAGCCCTGCCTGCCTCTTCCAGTCGTTTGCATGACAACCGTGTCAGACGGTCTTGGGACTGCGCCAAATATGACAGTGTTAAGATTATTTTACCTTAGGAGCGAATAACAGCTCATGGCGAGCAGGAAGCCACTGTATAAAGTTATATACAGCTTGTTCTGAGACAGGAGCTAATGCCGAAGACATTCGGTCATGTGAGTGTAATGTCAGTAGCCTGTGGGCAATTGTTTTTTTGAACTGCGCTGGTTATTGCGTGATCAGAAATAAAAAGTACTTATATATTAGGGGCTTAGTTATGCTCGTGCTGGTTTGTTATAAGCTTGTTAACAGGGTTGTTCATCAGAGGTGTGGAAAACTAAAAGGTGTTTTATTCACAGCTCGAAATTGCTTTGAAATCGCTATAAAAATAACCCACAGGCTGTGTTGGCAAGGCCTGTGGATAAACTATCAGATTCAGGCCCTAACAGGCTCAGGGGTGAGATAAAGCTGCGTTGCGTCTGCGGGCATGGGACGGGCGTAAAAGTAACCCTGTACTCGATCACAGCGGTTGTTGAGAAGGAAGTTGATCTGCTGTTCCGTCTCGGCACCTTCTGCCAGGATTTCCAGGCCCAGGTGTTTGGCCAGGGCGATAACCGAGCGAACAATAGACGCATCTTCGGAATCATCCGGCAGGTCACGGATGAATGACTGGTCGATCTTGAGTTTGGTGATGGGCAAACGCTTGATGTAGGACAGCGATGAATACCCGGTACCGAAATCATCCAGGGCGATACGGATACCGGAGTCATGCAGTTGGTTGAGCACCTGGATGGCGTCTTCGGGTTTGGTCATCAACTGGGTTTCGGTGACTTCAACTTCCAGCCATTCGGTTTTGAAGCCGCTTTGGCTCATCAGGTCCTGCAAGGTTTTAATCAGTGCCGGATTCTGGAAATGGCGGGCATTGAGGTTAACCGACAAAATGCCGGGATTGAGGCCCTGTCGGTGCCAGTCGGCGAAGTGTTGCATCGATTTCTGGATGATCTGCAGGTCCAGCGCTTCAATGAGACCGGATTGCTCAGCCAGCGGAATGAAGCGTCCCGGCGAAATCAACCCTTCTTCCGGACTGATCCAGCGTGCCAGTGCTTCAAAGCCTTCAATCTGGCCGGTTCGAATGTTGATTTGAGGCTGGAAGAAAGGCTCCAATTCGTCCTGCTGTAGTGCCTTTCGCAGGCGTGCCTCCATTGTCAGCCACTCTTGAGCGTCTTGAGTCAGGCTGCTGTCAAAGAGGCGGTAATCGTTGCGGCCCTCATTTTTGGCCAGGTTCATCGCAGCATCTGCCTGCATCAACAATTCAGCGCTGCTCTGGCCATTATCCGGGTAGATACTGATGCCGATACTGCTGTTGATGTACAGCAGCTGGTTATCGACCTCCAGCGGCTGTCCGATCGCGTGCAATACCCGTTGCGCCAGATAACAGGCCTCGTCAGTGTTATCCAGACCTTCCTGCACGATGGTAAACTCATCGCCCCCCAGGCGGGCCAGGGTATCATCGGAGCGAATCAACTGGCTGAGACGCTGGGTAATGAGGGTCAGGACCTGGTCACCGGCGTTATGGCCCAGTGAGTCGTTTACGCGCTTGAAGTGGTCCAGATCGATCACCAGCAGCGCCAGTTTGTAATGATGACGCTGGGCGCGGGCAATACCGCTTTCCAGTCGGTCGTTAAACAGGGTGCGGTTGGCCAGCCCTGTCAGCGCATCGAAATGCGCCATGTGATTGACCGTGTCTTTTTCCTGCTGCAGGTCACGCTGTGACAGGCGCACAGAGGTAATCATGCTGTTCATGCTGCGGGCCAGGGCACGCAATTCCCGGGGACCCTGCTCAGGTATCGCCTTGTTGGGAAGGCCGGTCTTGTCGGTATCGCCAATGGCCGCCATGATCTGGTCCAGCGGTGTGATGAAGAAGACCCGGCTCAGCACCATCAGCAGAATGGCCATCAATACGCAGGTTAACAACGCACTGAGCAAGGACTGGCTGAGCGTATCCTTGAGCTCTGCCTGCAGGGGCTGATCGGATGAGTATAGCTGCAGTGACCCTATGGCCTCATCCTGGTTGCTGAGAATGCTGGTTTGATAGCGTTGCAGGCAGCTGTTCAAGTGCTCCTTGTGCGCCGGGTTATCCGGTTCATAGCTCTGGATCTTGCCACTGGAGGAGCGGATATAGCCGGTTATATATTGGCTGCCCAGTATCTTGCTCAGATTGAAATCTTCGACGATCAGGGCGCAGTGAGGTGTCAGAGCAATCTCGTTGCCTAGAATCTGCTCATACTCATTGACGGCATAGGCTTCCAGCAGGCCGCTGATCGTACTGTTCAGGGATTTCAGGCTGTTCTGCGACTCGCGATCCACCTCCATCAGTATCGAGCTTTTCGCCTGGTGGTAGTTAAAGCTGGCGCTGAGCGCCAGCGTGACCAGGATGGCGGGCAATACCAGCCCAACCAGCAGCAGATACAGAGATGGCAGTCGCTTGATCATGGCGTTACCTGTTGCCCCAGCACATTACGGCGGATGGTGGGCAGGTGCGTTTGCAGGTTGTCTGCAGAGACGGCCAGTACGGACAGTTTGTGCTCCGGAGTAACACTTTCACCATGAAAGTGGCGGTCCAGTCTGATGACGGCTTCCTCTCCAATTAAAAAGGGCTGCTGCATGGCGGCACCGATGAGCTGCCCGGATTGGATCATGTCGATGAACTCCGGTTCGGCATCAAAGGTGGCCAGCAGAATCTCGCCCTCGCGCCCGGCATCCTTGATCGCATCCAGCGCCGCCTGGTAGCGGTCTGAGCCCTGCAGCCAGAGTGCTCGCAGCTCGGGTTCACTGTCGATCAGCTCGCGGCTGAAGGTGTAGGTTTCGGTATAGGAAAAATCCACTTGCTGGCGCATGCCGGCGGCCAGAATGCCTGCTTCATCCAGCGCCTGCATGAAGCCTGCTGTGCGTTCGCGGCCATTCTGGCGACGTTGGGGAATCGCAACGATGCCCACGCGACCGGACTGCCAGCCTTTCTGGATCAGGGCGCGGCTCAGAATCCGACCCAGTTCGTAGGCACCCTGATAATTGTCAGAGGCGATAAAACTGAGATATTTGTCTGAGTCGGCACCAATGTCTGCCACCACCACCGGGATGCCGGCGGCACTGGCAAGTTTGATCAGGGTTGCGCCTGCTGAAGAGGAGGTGGGCGAGATGATCAGGCCATCAACCTGCTGCCGCAGGGCCAGGGCCAGGTGCTCCAGCTCCCGTTTTGTGCTGTTGTTGGCACTGAGTATCTGAACCTGATGACCCAGCTGTTGCGCCCGCTGCTGGATACCGCGGGACATGATATCCCAGAAGGGAATGCGCCGGTCGGAGGTAATATAGACAAGCTGTTTACCGCTTTGAGCCTGATCTGCCCGTGCAACAGAGGTCCATGCCAGGCTCAGAGGCAGTAAAACCAGTAGCAGGAATATCGATGTCAGACGCAGGCGCATTACGCCCTCCCTGGTCAAAAGTGATGCCCTGCCTTGAGGGAAATCCGGTTCAGGAGCAGGAGGTGTTCAGCATTTGCCAAATCCATAATGTTTATAAGCATATATCAACAGGGCGGCCAGCGGAAATGTCAGCTATACGGCCTCATAGACCACGTGAACTCCGTTACCTTGATCAAAATATTCGACGCTGCTGCACAGGGATGACACCAGCTTGATGCCGCGACCCATTAACTGAGTGTGCTCCTGCTGTTGCGCCTGCTGCTGCAGCACCTTTTTGACATTAAAACCTTCACCACTGTCGATGACACGGATATCCAGACGATGGTGGTCATCACTGAGTCGTGTCAGTTTGAGGTTGATCTGGACACTGCCGGTGGTCAGATTCTGCAGCCGTGCTTCACGCTGCTGGAAGTACTGCATGAAGCCTTCAGCCGAGTGCTTGAGTGCGGAGTCTAGCCCCAGCACGCCATGATCCAGGGCATTAACATACAGCTCGGTCAAAATGGTGAACACGGGGTCCCAGCGTTCGCTACGGCCCTCTGTCTCCAGCAGGAACCCCATGGCCTGGGCGACCGGGTTGGCACTGGCAAGATCCGGCCCTTCCAACTCAAGGCTCCAGCGCCAGCTGCCAGGCAGCGCTTCGGCACTGCTTTGGCTGATGGGGCAAAAACCGGTGGGCATCAAATCGGTGGCGGGAGCTGCCTGAAACTCGATCATCGAGATATCATCGCCCTGTGCCTCACCGGAGGTAAAACTGTGCAAGGAGTCCTGCAGGCATTGGGTCAGGTTGTCCTGATCAGACGTGAAGCAGGACAGAAGCCGCCCTTCGCCAAACAATTCGCCGGCCATATCACGTGCCTCGATGACACCGTCACTGCACAGCAGCAGGCGGTCGCCCTCTTCGAGGGTGGTACTGAACGCGGTAAAGTGCTGCACACTTTCCAGAATCCCCAGCGGCGGGTTTACCGATGGAATATGCTCAATGGAGCCGTCGGTGCGCAGCAGGAGTACATCCGGCAGCCCTGCATTCCACACACGTACCAGCTGGCCATCACTGGAAACCGCGACCATGGCCAGCGCCAGGAACATGTTGACGGGCAGCAGCTTCCTCAGTTTGCGATTGATCTGATCGAGTATGTGGTGCGAGTCATACCCCTTGTTCACCATGGCGCGGAAAGTTTCCGACAGGGGCAGTGCGCCAACCGTTGTCGTCAGGCCGTGGCCGGTGAAGTCACCCAACAGGAAAAAGAGTTCGCCATCCAGGCGTCGGGCACTCAGCAGGACGTCGCCACTGAAGGTTTCAGCCGGTTGCTTGTAAAAGGTAAGCCGGGGGTCGTTGACGTTGGCCTGCTCAACCGCGCGGCTGAACAGCTGCTCGGCCAGCTGTTCCTCGCGCTCGCGGGCTTCAATCAACTGCTGCGTTGTTTGGTGCATATGGGCAAAACGCAACATGGAGTGAATCTTGCCCTTCATCAGATTGAGAGAGAAGGGCCGATGGATAAACGCATCCCAGCCAACGTCCAGACTGTCTTCGAGCAGCTTTTCTTCATTCGACGCCGTGGCGAGAATGACGGGTACAAACTGATCACCAGACAGGGCCTTGATCTGGCGGGTCAGCTCAATGCCGTCCAGGTCCTGCATGCACACATCGGTGATCACCAGGTCGGGGCGATGTTGCTTGAACAGTTCCAGGGCCTCGAGTCCGCCATTGGCCGCGATTGGTTGCATGCCCAACTGTTTAACCAGTCGGTTAAGCAGAATCAGGTTGGTGTCGAAGTCATCGACAATCAAAACACGTGGAACCGCCTGATTGTTCGGATAGAGCCCCTGGTCTGCCATGCTCAGTTCTCGACCGGCAGCAGTTTATGGAAGTTGGCTATGGTCAGAATCTTGTTGACTGCTTCGGAGGGCGATACCAGGGTGATCTTGCCACCCAGCTTATCGGTATGCTCCTTGAGCAACAGGATCATGCCCAGTGCCGAGCTGTCCATATAACTGGTCTTGCTCAGATCAAGGCGAACATGGGTACCCGGCAGGGTCAGGTCCCGGTAGGCATCACGGAATGCCTGGTGCAGGGAAAAATCGAATTGCCCTTCCACCTGAATGGTGGCGGTTTTCTTTTCGTCATTACGTTTACAGCTGATTCCCATCGTGTAGTCCTGTTCAGAAGAGTTCTATGTCGCCTTCGTCCATGCTTTGCTGGGATACGGCACGGCGAGAGTCCAGCTCACGAGAGCGCTGCAGCAGGTCATTACAGGCTTTGCTGAATTGCTTCATGGTGTCGGCATCCAGTGAGTCGGCGCTCTTGAGCTGTTGTGCCAGTTGCGCCAGTTCCTGCATGGCGTTGGTGTTGTTTTTCATGGCCTGCAGAATCTGGGTACACATATCCTCGAACTGCAGTGAGCGAACCGCATCCTGGATCGCGACGGCCAGTGTCTGGCCAATGTCAGACAGTTCATTAACCCCGCCACTGAGCTGGCTGTTAACGTCGGCCATGCTTTCCATCATGGCGGTCATCTGCTCCTTGGTGCTGATGGTGCCGCTCATGTCGTTGGAGGCCATCACCGATACGGATTCACGCAGGTTGTCGATGGTGCCCTTGGCGCCCTGGATATGTTCACGTATCTGCTGGTTAAGCTCAGAGGAGCTGCGTGAAAGATTACGCACCTCGTCTGCCACTACGGCAAAGCCGCGTCCGGCTTCACCGGCACGGGCGGCCTCGATGCTGGCATTGAGGGCCAGCAGATTGGTCTGCTCGGCGATGCCTTCAACGCTTTCGATCAGCGTGAAGATACTTTCCAGCTGCTCCATCATGTCATCGATACGGTGTACGATTTCGAGACTGTTGCGGCTGACATCGACGATAACCGAGACGAACTGATCCAGGGTTTGCTCGGCCTTGCCCATGAACTGGGAAACCGAAAGATGTTCTGTGCCGGCTTCAGATTCCTGTGAGCGGGACAGAACCTGCTCTACCAGTACGGTCTGACGGGTCGACAGGTCGTTCAGGTTCATGAAGCTGCCGCTCAACGTCTGCACGGCATCCTGAATCAGGGCTTCCAGTCGTGCCCGTTCCTGCTCAACCTGACTGCTCTCCTGCTGCAGGTTCTGCTCCAGCTCTGTTAACAGGTTACGCAGCTCCTCTTCCTGCTCGCTGCTGGGAGACTCGTTGAGCTCTTCTACCTGTTGCTTGACCAGGTGCATCATGGTCAGGACCAGGACGAAAATGGCAGCCATGGCGCCCCAGCGAATCCAGTCGCTCCAGCCGAGCCACTCGGCTAGCGCCATGATCAGTACCAGCACCAGAACGGTAATGGCCTTGATGTTGATCCAATTCATAGAGAACTCCCGGCATAACAGTGTTTGAGCAGAGCGGAGGGAATCTGGTCCAGCGCCAGCGTCTGGCTGGCACCTCCCCGTTTGACCACCGCCCCGGGCATGCCCCAGACAAGGCTGGAGGCCTGGTCTTGTACCAGCGTCAGCAGACCGGCCCGGTGGCCTGTTGTCATGGCGTCGGCACCATCTTCTCCCATGCCTGTGAGCATGACCAATACGCTGTTAGTGGTATCCAGACGCAAGAGGCCATTGAACATCACTTCCACAGAGGGCTTGTGACGGTTGACCGGCTCGCTGTCATCCAGCTGGACCCGCAGTTCACCGCCGATACGGACCGGCTGCAGATGCAAGCCACCCGGGGTGATATAGACCTGTCCCGGCAGCAGCTTTTCGCCCTGCTCCGCTTCCTTGACCGTCAGGCGGCAATTGCTGT
This sequence comes from Marinobacterium stanieri, assembly GCF_900155945.1. GTDB lineage: Bacteria > Pseudomonadota > Gammaproteobacteria > Pseudomonadales > Balneatricaceae > Marinobacterium > Marinobacterium stanieri. Next base: position 52,168 of record NZ_FTMN01000011.1, on the reverse strand, counting down.
TAAGGCGGCGGGCAAAGCGGGCGCTGAAACCGCCCGGGATATGTTGGGTGACAATGATAGGCGGCAGCTCCGGCGGCAGAGCTTGGAGCAAGTCGCGCAGGGCCTCGGTGCCGCCAGTAGAGGCACCGATGGCGATCAGGTTGCGGCTGAAGTCGAAGGCAGGGCGCCCGGTCGTTTTGGCCTGGGTCTGTGGCGCCGTGCTCGGTCGCTGTCGCGCGCGGGCGGTCAGGCGCTGGCCAAGACCGGCTGCCGTCATGACTTTCTGTTGCAGCACCTGGGCAAAGTGCTCAAGGGAGCTGTCGGAGCTGTCGGCACCGGGTTTGGCGATGAAATCCACCGCACCAGCCTCCAGTGCTTCCAGGGTAATATCGGCGCCCTCGTGGGTCAGCGATGACAGCATGATCACCGGCATGGGGTGCAAACGCATCAGGTTGCGCAGAAAGGTAACCCCATCCATACGTGGCATTTCGATATCCAGCGTGATGACATCCGGCTGCAGGGCCTTGATCTGCTGGCGAGCTTCATAGGGATCGGCAGCGGTTCCGACCACTTCAATGGTGCTTTGCTGTCCCAGCAGTTCACTGATCACATCACGTACGACCAGGGAGTCATCCACAATCAACACCCGTACCGGGCGGTTGGCGTTTGTTGGCATCAGAACAGCTCCACATCCTGGTGAATGGTTTGCTCACGCGACTGTTCACGATAGACGCGCTCATCCCGCAACAATTGATCGGCACCCTCGGCTTCCATTCGCTTGATCAGCATGCGGCCCTGATCGGGAAAATAGATCAGGCGCCGGGCCTGCCTGCCACCGACATCTTCAGCGCACAGATTCAGGCCCTCGCGGACCAGATAGTCGCGCACAAAGTGCACATTCTGCTCGCCCACCCGGTAGCCGCCACTGAGCATGTCGGCACCACCGGCCAGTTTGACCTCAAGGGTGTCACGGCGACAGCCCAGCTTGAGCAGGCTGTTAATCAGCTGCTCCATGGCAAAGGCACCATAGCTGGCGCTGCTGAGTCGGTTATTGCCTTCCATGGCATCCGGCAGCATGAAGTGGTTGATGCCGCCAATGCCGGTGTCCGGGTCACGAATACAGGCGGAGATACAGGAACCCAGCACGGTAGAAATGCCCATGCTGGGCGGTGCGACATAGAACTCCCCCGGCTTTACCTTCACCACGAACCGTTGCCAGCGTTCCTGCCAAATCGGCATGAAATGTTCAAAACCGACAAACGGACGAGGTGCGCGGGGGGCATTCATATCAATGCACCTTCCGGTAGATGGTACTGCCGCTGAGACGCAAACGTTGCGTCAGTCGGTAAGGCGATTCCGAGTGTCCGACCACCAGAACACCATCGGCATCCAGCAGATCGGCAAAACGATCCAGTAATTGCGCCTGGGACTCGTTGTTGAAATAGATCATCACATTGCGGCAGAAAATCAGATCAAAGGGGCCTTTCAGTGGCAGAGGCCGCATCAGATTGATCTGACGGAAGCTGATCAACTGCTGGATATGCGATTTGATCCGCACCCGTCCTGCATTGCTGCCGGTGCCGCGCAAAAAATGACGGGCCAGCCGTTTCGGGTCGAGTTTGGAGATGCGCTCCAGGCTATAGATTCCATCGGCTGCGGTTTGCAGGACACGTGAGTCGATGTCCGACGCCAGAATACGCACATCCCATTCGGCCAGCTCGTTACCCAGGGCTTCTGCCAGAGTCATGGCGATGGAATAGGGTTCTTCTCCCATGGAACAGCCGGCTGACCAGATACGCAGCTGGCGCTTGCCACGGCTGCGGCACTGCTCCAGGAAGGGGCCGGCCAGAAAGTCGAAATGGTGCTGTTCGCGAAAGAAAGCGGTCAGGTTGGTGGTCATTGCGTTGATGAATTCACCGAACTCGTGAGGGTCGCTTTCCACCCGCTTGGCATAGTCACTGAAACTGCTGAGCGACAGGGCTCTTAGCCGACCGACCAGACGGTTATACACCATGTCGATCTTGTGTTCGGCCAGCTCGATACCGGCATGATCATGCAATACACGCCGAACCCAGTCGAAATCCCGGCGGGTATAGGGAAACTCCCTGGTGCGTCCCTGGCCGGCGATAGCGGCGGCCAGGGATGCGGACTGTGTACCATCGGGTGCAGTATGCAAAGGGGTAGCCCTCTAGAACTCTTCCCACTCGTCCTGACTGCTGTTGGCGGTCATGACACCGAGTTTGCGCTGATTGGCTTCCGGTGCCTGTGTTTGGGCGGCCAGGTCGCGAATCCTGCTGACCTGGGGAGCGGCAGACGTCTGCTGCTGCTCGGCCTGATGTGCGGTATTGACGCGGAATGCATTGACCAGACGCTGCAGCTGACTGGCTTGCTCCTCCATGGACGCGGAGGCGGCAGCCACCTCTTCCACCAGAGCCGCATTTTGCTGGGTACCGGCATCCATACTGGAAACGGCGGTATTGACCTGGTCGATACCCTGCGCCTGTTCGATACCGGCCTTGGCGATCTGGGAAATGATATCGGAGACCTGATTGATGGAATCCATGATGCGCTTCAGCGCCTCGCCGGACTCATCGACATAACGGGCACCCTCATCGACCTTGTTGACGCTGTCACCGATCAGCTCCTTGATCTCCTTGGCGGCGCCGGCACTGCGCTGGGCCAGGTTACGCACTTCGGAAGCAACCACGGCGAAACCGCGGCCCTGCTCGCCGGCTCGGGCCGCTTCCACGGCTGCGTTGAGCGCCAGCAGGTTGGTCTGGAAGGCGATCTCGTCGATGACGCCGATGATTTCGGAAATCTTGTTGGAGCTGGCGCTGATGGCACCCATGGAATCAACTACGCGGGTGGAGATATCACCGCCCTGCTCGGCCAGAGTGCGGGCCTCTTCCGCCAGGCGGCTGGCCTGCTGGGCGTTATCCGCATTCTGTTTAACGGTGCTGGTCATCTGCTCCATGCTGGCGGCGGTTTCTTCCAGGCTGGCCGCCTGGGATTCGGTGCGCTCGCTCAGCGTGGTGTTGCCGGTGGCGATTTCGGAGGCACCCACGGCGATACTGGAGCCGGCGCGGCGAATCTCGTTCACCATGTTTTCCAGGCGGCCCAGCGAGGTGTTCAGCGAGTTGTTCAATTCGGCAAACTCACCCTGATACTGGCCCTGCATCTGTTGGGTCAGGTCGCCTTCGGACAGCGCAGCGAGCACACGCTTGATATCGCGCAGCGGCTCAACCACCGCATCCAGCAGTGCATTGACGCCGTTGGCTACGGTGCGGGTGAAGTCGGCATAGCCTTCAGTGTTGAGGCGCGTATCCAGCTGCCCCATGGTGGCATTGGCGATCAGGTCTTCAATTTCGTTTTCGGCCCGCAGCTGCTCGGTAATATCCTGCCACTCCACGACAGTGCCCAGGCGGTTACCTTCATCATCGATCACCGGGTTGGCGACCAGGTCAAAGCTGCGCCCACCCACCTTGATGCGACTGCTGAACGTATCCTGCAAGGACTCCAGCAGGCGGCGCTGGTGCTCGGGGTTCTTGTGGAACACATCGATGTTGGCACCCTGCAGTTCATTAACGGCAAAGTTCGGCAAGTCCTTGCGCAGGTCCTGCTCGGCATTGCGCATCATGTTGAGCACGGATTCATTCAGGTAGATGATTTCGCCATTATTGGACGCCACCATTACGTTAGAGGAGACGTTATCCAGCGCCACCTTGATGCGTTGAGCGCTACGTTGCTGAGTACGGGCGTCATTGACGTCAAAGCCGAGTTTTATGGCCAGGCTCTTGGTCATGCGCAGCAGTTCACCGCCCTCGCCCGGTACGTCAAAGGGAATATCCTGGTAGTAATCCCCCTCGGCAACACGTTTCATGCGTTCGATGGTTTCACGCATGGGGTCCAGCGCCAGTGTTTTCAGGGTCTTGTTGCTGCCCAGCATCAGCATCAACATGCCCACGGCCGGACCCAGCGCGACCAGCGCCGGGTTGACCGGGGCAAACCAGAACGCCAGCGCCAGCAGCACGGCGACCACCACCGCGAGGGTTGTGGTCTTGCTCATGGCGGCTTCCAGGTTGCGGGCCGGGATCGAGCTCAGCGGCGGCAGGCCGGCTTCGCCCTTGTTCATGCGACGGTAGAGCGCCTCGGCGGCATCAATTTCGTCCTGGTCGGGGCGCACGCGCACGGACATGTACTCCACTACTTCACCGTCGCGATAAATCGGGGTGACGTTGGCGCGGACCCAGTAGAAATCGCCGTTCTTGCAGCGGTTTTTAACCAGGCGCGACCAGGGGCGGCCGTCCTTGAGGTGGTCCCACAGGTCCTTGAACGCCGCCGGTGGCATATCCGGGTGGCGCACAACATTGTGATTGGATCCCACCAGTTCCTGACGGCTGAAGCCACTGACTTCGACAAAGGCGGGGTTGGTGAAGGTAATGGTCCCTTTAAGGTCGGTAATGGTTACCAGTTCCTGACCATCCCTGAGTTTGACTTCGTTATCGGTCACCGGCAGGTTCTTTTTCATGGTCGCGTCTCTTTGTCGTTTTATTCGTCTTCAGTCGTCACATCGTCCAGAGCCAGCTCATCAGCACTGAGCAGGTGGTCCAGATCCAGCATAACGATCATGCGTTCGTTTACAGTTGCCAGGCCGGCTATGAAATCCGGTCGGATCGCAGTGTCCAGGCGTGGGGCCGGACGGATCTGGTCAGCGCTGATGTGATAGGTTTCGGCCACCGCATCCACTACCAGACCGATAACGCGCTCCTGATCCTCCTGCATGGCACGTACCACCACCACCACGGTGGTGGGCCCGTACGGCAGCGTCGGGAAGCCAAAGCGTTCACGCAGGTCGACAACGGGAACGATGGCACCGCGCAGGTTAAGCACACCCTTGATGTAGGACGGGCTGGCCGGCAAGCGGGTCACCGGTGTCCAGCCTCGCACTTCCTGCACGCGCAGGATGTCGACGCCGTATTCTTCCTCGTCCAGCATGAAGCTCAGGTACTGTTCGCCGCTGAGCAGTTCTCCGGATGTGTGTTCGCTTGCCATGTCAGGCTTGTGCCTCTTGTTGTTCGTTTTTCTGTCGTGCGATCAGTGCCGTATCGGCGTCCACATTGCGGCTGATCAGGCCGGCAATATCCAGAATCAGGGCCACGCTGCCGTCACCCAGAATGGTAGCACCGGAGAGCCCCTGCACCCTGCGATAGTTCTGCTCCAGGCTTTTGATGACGGTTTGTTGTTGCCCCATCAGCTCGTCGACGACCAGGCCGGCTTTCTGACCGCCGCTTTCCACTACCACGACGATACAGCCCGGCTGCAACGGTTGTTCTTGCGCCAGACCAAAAGCACTGGTCAGGCGGAGCAATGGCAGGTACTCATCGCGGAAGTGCAGCAGACAGCGGTTCCCGGCCAGCGATACCAGCATGGCTTGTGTCGCCTGCAGGGTTTCCACGATGGAGATTAACGGGATCACGTAGGGGTCCTGATCCAGCCGCACCAGCTGGCCATCCATGATGGCCAGAGTCAGAGGCAGACGGATGGTGAAACAGGAACCCACTCCGGGGTTAGAGAGCAGTTCGATACTGCCGCCCAGGGATTCGATATTGCGCCGTACCACATCCATGCCGACACCACGGCCCGAGAGGTCACTGACCTGCTCGGCAGTCGAAAAGCCGGGCAGGAATATGAGTTCGTCGACTTCCTGATCGGACAGCTGTGCCTGAGCGTCGATCAGGCCTCGTTCAATGGCCTTGCTGCGGATACGATCGCGGTTGAGCCCGCGGCCATCATCGCGAATTTCAATCAGGATGCTGCCTCCCTGTTGAAAGGCTGTAAGCCAGAGATGGCCGGTCGCGCTTTTGCCGGCGGCCTGACGCTCTTCAGGGCCTTCCAGGCCGTGATCCAGTCCGTTGCGAACCAGGTGCACCAGCGGGTCGCCGATCTTCTCCAGTACGGTCTTGTCCAGCTCGGTGTGCTCACCCTCCAGGTGCAGCTCAACCTGCTTGCCCAGCTGCTGACTGACGTCGTGGACCAGACGTGGAAACCGGTTGAACACGAAGCTGATAGGCAGCATGCGAATACGCATGACGTCTTCCTGCAGCTCGCGGGTGTTGCGCTCCAGCTGTAGCAGACCCTTTTGCAGCTCCTCCAGCGCCGGATGTTCCAGTTCTTCCAGCGCCTGGCTGACTTCCAGCAGCATGGCCTGGGTAATCACAAGTTCGCCAACACGGTCGACCAGTGAATCGACCTTGCCGGTATCGACACGGATGGAGGATTCCCGCGCCGCGGGCTTGGCTTTTGCTGTTGCAGCAGGACGTGGAGCTGGCGCTGCCTGGGGGGCGGGTGAGGGTTCTGCTGCGCTTGGCTCGGCGGCAGTCTCAGGGACTGCTTCGATGGTCTCTTCTTCAGGCTCAGGAGCGGCTGGGGTAAGCGGCTGGATCTCCAGTTCGACCTCATCCTCTACCCATTCGAACACTTCGCGAATGGCGGCTTCGTCACACTCGCTGTAAAGCGTCAGAGACCAGTCCAAATAAAGTGCTGACGGGTCGAGAAGGGCCAGGTCGGGCAAACGCTCGAAATGGGCCTGAACGTCCAGACGGCCCAGATCTGCCAGAGAGGCGAACAGCAATAGCGGGTCGTTGCCGGTGTGCAGCAGATCTTCGCTGGGGTGTAGACGGATCTGCCAACCTTGAGCTGTATCGGTCGCGGAAGAGAGATCATCGGCGCCGCCGCGAGATACCTCCAGCTCGATATCATCCTCCACCCATTCAAACACTTCGCGGATATCGGCTTCGCTGCAATCGGCGTCCAGCTGTAGCTGCCACTGCAGGTAAAGCTGCTCAGGGTCCAGTTCTGACAGTGCCGGCAGCGTATCTTGCAATACCTGAACCCTTAAGGGGCCCAGGTCTGCCAGTGCCTGAAACAGGAATAAGGGGTCGTTGCCGGTAGCGAGCAGGCTCGGGTCAGCCTTGAAGCTGATCTGCCAGATGGCTGAGCCGGTGTTGAGGTCGTCTGCTTGCGTCGCTGATGGCGCTGTATCCTGCACCGAAGGCTCTTTAGTCTGCGCTGAGGGCTCGTCACCCGAATCTGAGGCGGCAGGTGATGAGTCGGTCTGCGCCTGTGCCAGTGCACTTGCCAGGGCCTGTGCCTCGGGGGGCAGTGCGTTATCACCGCCGGCGGCACGGTCGAGCAGGTCGCGAATTATATCCACGGATTGCAGCAACAGCTGGGTGCGTGCCGAGGTGACTTCAACGCTGCCGTTGCGCATGGCATCCAGCAGGGTTTCCGCTTCGTGGGTGAACTCGGCCACTCCGGTGAAACCAAAGGTGCCGGCACCGCCTTTAATGGAGTGGGCGGCGCGGAACACTTCGTTGATGGTCTCGTTATCACCGGGGGCTAATGCCAGCAGCGAAGTCTCCATGACCTGGAGACCCTCGTCACTTTCTTCCAGAAAACCCGGGATAAATTGCGACAGGTCGACACTCATCTAAAGACTCCAGTGGGTGTCAACGGATGACGCGCTTGATCGTGCTGAGCAGAGTATCCGGGTTGAATGGTTTAACCAGCCATCCGGTGGCGCCCGCGGCCTTGCCGCGTTGCTTCATCTCGGCTGAGCTTTCGGTGGTCAGGATCAGGATGGGTGTGAACTTGAAGGCAGGCTTCTTGCGCAGTTCTCCGCAGAGGGTTACGCCATCCATCTGTGGCATGTTGACATCGGTCAGCACCAGATTGTAATTGCCGGCATCAGCCTTGGTCAGTGCTTCCTGACCATTGGCGGCTTCGGTTACCTGGTGTCCCTCTTTCTTGAGTGTAAAAGCAACCATGCTGCGCAGGGAAGCGGAGTCGTCGACAACGAGAATGTGGGCCATGTCATTTCCTCATGCAGGTTCGAGATTCAGCGGCTCCGTGACACCGAGAACCTTGGCAAAATCTTGGAGTTCGGACGAAGTCGACTCCCAGTTAATTGTGCTTCCCTGCTTTTCAGCTTCGACGGCTACCGCCAGCAGCAGTTGCAGGCCGGCAGTATCGATATCCTTTAATGGACTTGCATCCAGCGATGGCAGTCCTCCGTTCGCAAGCAGCGCCACAAAGCGCTCTTTCCATTCGGCGACATTCTGTATAACAAGTGAATTGGGCAACTGAAGTGTGGAATCAGCCATTGGGAAACCCCTGAAAGCGAACTGTAGTTAATCAAAGCATGTCTCTATGGATGTCGCAATGATGACATTTGAGACTTTAGTTCAGGTTTTGCCGTTCACTTCACTCTAGCCGAGAATTTCGATTCTGTCATAAGAAAGTTACAGCTGTGCTTAGGGGGAGCCCCGATCCTGGCTGCCACTATAGTTGCGGAAGGCGGGTGCCGGATTGATGCGGCGCAAACAACAGACGAAAGGCCCCCTGTTTGCGCACATATCACGCAGGTAAGGGACTTTGCTGGCCGTTGTGTTGATGAGTAAAGCAGGCAAACTCCTCCGCCGGCAAAGGCTTGCTGAGATAAAACCCCTGCATTTCATGACAGCCCAGGTCACGCAGGAAGTCCATCTCTTCTTTTTGCTCAACCCCTTCTGCGATCACTTTCATATCCATACTGGCAGCAATGCCCAGAATTGCCTTAACGATGCCCTGGTCCGCAGTGCTGTTAAGCAGGTTGCAGATAAAGACACGGTCGATCTTGATGTAGTCCACAGCAAATTTCTGCATGTACTCAAGCGACGAATAGCCTGTACCGAAGTCATCGATGGCGATGCTGCAGCCCAGTGCCTTGAGAGACTTCACCATGCCCATGGCATTGCCCGGGTTATCCATGGCGCTGCTTTCGGTGATCTCGATATCCATGGACTCGGCGGCGACCCCGGCCGCAGCCAACATGCGCTCGAGACGATTGGCGAAATAGGTATCATTGAACTGTCGAGCCGACATGTTGAAGCCTAGACGCAGCTGCAGGCCCTCGGCTTGCCAGCGTGCCTGCTGTCTCACGGCCTCTTCCGCTACCCAGCTGCCCAGGTTGTGAATCAGCTCCATCTCTTCAACCAGCGGGATGAACTCACCCGGGGACACCAGCCCCATAACGGGGTGACGCCAGCGGATCAGTGCCTCGGCACCAATGATGCGGTTTGTGGCCAGCTCCAGTTGCGGTTGATAGAACAGCTCGAATTCATCCCGTGAGATGGCGTGCCTGAGTTCGGTTTCCAGGTACAGCTGGCGCGCATAGTCCTGCTGACAGCTCTGGTCAAATACCTGATAGCAGCTGCCGCCACGCCGTTTGGCGACCAGGCGTGCCTGCAGGGAGGCACTGAGCAGTGCATGCGCGTTGTTACCATGTTCGGGGCTAACCGATACCCCCACACTGGTTTCGATAAACACGGGCTGACCCGCCAGCTCATAGGGTTCGCTCAGGCGTTTCTGCATGGCTGAGAGCCATTCGTGCAGTTCGTCTTCTCCTTCAAGTTCTTCCACCAGAATGCCGAATTCGTCACCGCCCAGCCGTGCCAGAGAGTAGAAGCCGTGGGTTAGCGCATGCAGCCTTAGTGAAAACAGCTGCAGCAGGTTATCGCCTTCATCCTGCCCGAACGAATCATTGATCATGTGGAAACGATCGATGTCGATGGTGATCACGGCACAACGCTGCTGCTGTGCCAGGCTGTCATCAAGCAGGCGGAAAAACTGGGTACGGTTGACCAGGTGAGTCAGGGTATCGTGCGAGCGCTGGAACTCGACCGTCGCCTTGGCCTGGTAACTGTCGGTAACATCCTGAAGTACCACCAGTACCTGCTTGTCACGGGTGCTGCGCGCCATGGCTCTGACATGAAAGTTGCCGGCGTCGGTGGAGAATGCATGTTCAAAGACCGCTTTCTTCAGCTGCCCGCTTGCGACCTGATCAAGCTGGATGCTGATGTCGGTCCTGTCCTGAGGTGGCAACATGCTGAGGTAGGTGGACAGGCCTGTACCGTCAATGCTCTTTGGCAGCTCGAACAGATTCAGCAGACCGGATGACCAGTGAATGCGGTTGAAGGTCGGGCACCATTCAAAATAGCCAAGGCGCGCGATTTCCTGAGCCTCGGACTGGATGATCTGGATGCGCTCCAGATCGACCCTGAGCGCATGGGTGCGCAGCGAGTAGCGCACACGGCGAATCAGCAGGGGCCAGTTGATCGGTTTGGTAATAAAGTCAGTAGCGCCTTTGGCGAAGGCGCTATCGATGGAGGATACATCCTCAATGCCGGTGAGCATGATGATCGGGACTCTGGTATCCCTTGCACGAATGGCTTCACAGACCTCGAAACCGCTGATGCCGGGCATGATGACATCCAGCAGAATCAGGCTGGGCATCTGCTCGGCAATGGCATCCAGTGCCTGCTCGCCATTGCTGGCCTGGAGTACCTCGTATCCTTCCTTGCTCAGGAGCTTGACCAGTGTCAGGCGCGTGGCGACATCGTCGTCGACAACCAGAATACGTTCAACAGGGGCTTCAGCGCGCATTTCGGTAGGCATCAACTCTCCAGAGCCTCATTTTCAGTATCAGTATAGGTGGCCAGTGCCTGGGTCAAGCGTTCGGTGGCCTGTACCAGTTGTGACACGCCGGTTTCCAGCTCGGCTATAGCGCCTGTTTTGGCGCCTGCTTCAAGCTTGCGTGCCCGTTCGGAGACTTCAAGGCCCCCCACGTTGGCAGCGCTGCTTTTCAATGTGTGGCTTGCCATGAACAAAGCTTCCCTGTCCACATGCTCCAGTGCCTGCCTCAGCTGTGTAATCAGAGGCGGCAGCTGCTCCATGAAGGGCACAATAATGGTGTCAATTTCCCCATCCAGCAGCACATTCAGTTCATCCAGCGTCTGCTGATGCAAGATTGTATAGCCGGTATCGGTTGTGACCGCTGTGGCCGTATTGTTAGCCGGGTGCTCGGGTTCCGTGAAAGAAGAGTGGGCTGGCTCTTTCGCTGCGTGCTCGAGCAGCAGCTGATAGAGCGCTTCGGGCCGGAAGGGCTTGCCGATCTTGCCATCCATGCCAGCTGCCCGGCAGTCGGACAGGTTTTGCTCCGAACTGAAAGCCGTCATGGCAATGATCGGTGTGCTGTCACAGCCCTGCACCCCTTCCCACTGGCGTATGGCCCGAGTGGCTTCAAGACCATCCATCACCGGCATCTGGCAATCCATCAAAACCAGGTCAAAGGGTTGCTGGCAGAACCGCTCAAGGGCTTCGGCACCATGCTCGGCCGATACGACAGTACAGCCGAATTTCTCCAGATGGGCAGAGGCCACCTGGCGATTCACCTGATTGTCTTCCGCCAGCAGAATGCGAAGGCCTCCCGGCGTGGCTGAGTGTTCACCTGATGCGGGGGCGCTTGCGGGCGTTTGAGCAGGGCCCAGGAGCACCTGTTCCAGCGCATCATGCAGCTCACGACGGCCAATGGGCTTGGGCAGCAGGCGGTCGAAACCGGCCAATCGGGCTTTATCCCTCAGGCCGCGGCCAGTGTAAGAGGTGATCAACAACAGCTTGAGGTCGCCAAGTTGCGCATTGGAATGTATCTGTCGGGCCAGCTCCACACCATCCATATCCGGCATCATCATATCGCTGAGAACACAGTCGAATGCCTTGCCCTGCTCGGCTGCCTGTTCCAGTTTGGCCAGTGCGTTGACGCCACTGTCGGCGCTTTGATGATAGATGCCCCAGGCATCGCAGAAGCGTTGCAGAATAACCCTGTTGGTGACCTTGTCATCCACAATCAGCGCACGCAGGCCGCGCAAGTCTTCGTTGGGGACGAAAAGTGCCTCGGGTTCCAGGGCTGGTTTCAGGTGCGCTGTAAAGTGGAAGGTACTGCCCTGACCCAGCGTCGATTCCAGCCAGATCTGGCCACCCATGCGGGTCGCAATCCTTCGGCTCAGCGTCAGGCCCAGACCGGTGCCGCCATAACGCCGGGTGGTGGAGCCATCCGCCTGGGTAAAACCTTCGAAAATCCGTTCCTGGGCGTCTGCGGCTATGCCGATACCGGTATCGCGAATACCGATGTGCAAACGCCAGCTCTGATCGGCTTCCTGAGTAACATCGGCTGCCAGTGTGATCTCACCCTGTTCGGTAAATTTGATGGCATTTCCCAGCAGGTTGGTGATGACCTGGCGTAACCGGGTCGGGTCGCCATTGGCATACTCGGGCACGCTGTCATCGATCAGGGCTGCAATTTCGAGCCCTTTGCCCTGCGCCTGGGGCGCAAAGAGTTTGGTGGTTTCTTCCAGGGTTTCACGCAGGTTGAAATCCAGGTGTTCCAGCTCCATCTTGCCGGCCTCGACCTTGGACAGATCGAGAATGCTGTTGAGCAGCGCGAGCAGGGTTTGGCCGGAACTGTTGGCAATGCGGATATAGTCTTTCTGCTCTGGCGGCAGGTCGGCATCCAGTACCAGCTCCAGCATGCCCAGAATGCCGTTCATGGGCGTGCGTATCTCATGGCTCATGTTGGCCAGGAATTCGGATTTGGCCTGGGTGCTTTGCAGCGCTTCCTGGCGTGCCTGCACCAGTTGTGATTCATACTGCTTGCGCAGGGTGATATCACGAAAGATGGTAATGGAACCGGTGTCTTCTTCATTAACCCTGAGCTGGGCGCTGGTAACCTGGATCGGCACCAGTTCATGGTCACTAAAGCGGCGGAAATATTCATCCTCGCTGGAATATACCTGGCCCCTGGCTGTGGTGGTGCGGATGGGGCACTGTTCGATTGGCACCGGTTTGCCATCATCGCCGTAATGGACATGGAAGAGGTCGTGGGCGATCTGGCCCAGGGCTTCCTCTTCACTGATACCGAGGGTGCGTTGAGCGGCGGTGTTGATGAAGGTGATACGCCCTCTGTTGTCCTGTACAAACAGGCCTTCCGCCATGCGTTCAGTGATTGCCTGCAGCTTGTTGCGCTCGTTGAGAGTACTGCGCGCACTCTGTTCCTTGCGGTAAAACAGCAGGGCCAGGCCGGCCAGCATAACCACCAGCAATAACTGTAACCAGCGGCCTCGGAAATACAGCGCTTCGATTTCGGGCACCTGGGTGGCGGTAATGATGTAGGCCCGTGTTGCACCGGACAGGTCGGGCACAGGCAAGAACAGAACAGCGTAGAGCGTCCCGGCAATATCGTGCGTCATGCCGAAAGGTTCGCCTGAGCTCATGCCACCACGAATGTCGCCATGGTGGTCGCTGAGTGCCTGTTCCAGTGCTGTCTGGATCGGGAGCCTGGGCGCGGGATGGCCCATACGTGCCCCGGTATCTTCAACTACGAAATCTTCATTCAGCGCCAGGGGAAAGTAGATCGACTGCTGGCTCGGGCTCAGTTTTGCAAATACGGTGTCACGCTCGAGCGCAAAAATGAAAAAGTCGTTTTCCACCAGCGCATCCAGTTCCTGCTCAAGCGTGCTGAAGGGTACGCCCAACTCCACGCTTCCCAGGTGCTGCTCGCCGTCAAACAGGGGGTAAACGAAACGGAAGCCATGAAACAGGCGGCCCATCTCAAAACTTTCTACCGCTGTTTGCTCGGTATTGGCCAGTTTGACTGAGGGGCGGATATCAAAGAGCTCGTCATCGTAATTCAGCGGGCTGTGAAAGCGCAGCAGGGTTTTGCCCTCTGCAGTATGAAAATGAAACTGACGAAACCCCTGTTGTTGCAGGCTGAGGTACAGCGGGTGAAGCTGGCGAAACAGCAGACCCCTGGCGATATCTCGGGCGTCACCACTGGATTCGGTCACCCTGCGTATCAATGAGGTGACTGCTGGCTGGTTGATGTGTTCTGCAAACAGGGTATTCGCCAGGCGCTCCTGGGCTCTCAGCGTGGCTGTGTAGGCGACGTGTTCGTTGCTCAGTCGAACCTCGAGTTGCTCAACCTGTTCGTCTTCCAGCAGCATTTCGGTTACGGCAAGCCCCAGTATGCTGGCCAGAAGAAAGCCACTGATGGAAAGTGCGGCAAGGTGTTTAGTCATGCGTGTGCACCTCGCTCAGCAGATCAGCCCTGATCTGCTGCCACTGTTCGGCGATGAGATCGTAGGGTGACAGTTCAACAGGTGTCGCGCCGTAACGCAGGTTGTTACTCCAGCTCTGGACGGTGCGGCGGTCTGTTTCGCTGCTTAAGGGTTGCAATGCCAGCAAGCGGCTGCGAATTCTGTCCGCTGTCTCGGTAGGGAGCGTGTGGCGGTTGGCGACCAGCAGGAAACCGGGTACCGGTGCGGTTTGATCGATCACGCGCAGTCCCAGATGTTGGTAGCGTTGGGCAATCCGGGTTTTCATGCTACCCAGGTCAAACTGTCCCAGAATCACCTTCAATGCAACTTGCTCATGGTTACCGGTAAAAGAGTATCGGATATCGGTATCTTCCAGGCTTTTGCCCAGGCGGCTGAAATAGGTCTCCATGGCCAGATAGCCGCAGGTAGAAAGGGGCTGCGTCAGGGCAACCTTGCGGGATGAGTTGTGGTGTTCAGGTGGGCCAAGAAACTTGACGATGGCGCAGGTGTATTGGCTGTTGCCCTGTTGGTCCAACAGCTGTACCAGTGGCTCAACCGCATCGCTTTGCTGGCGTAATACCACATAGGGCAGCGGCCCCAGATAGGCCAGATCGACCTCGCCTGCCGTGAATGCGTCCAGCAAGTCCTGGTAGCTGGCGAAATAGCTCAGTTCAAAGGCTTCACCCGTCTCCTGTTCCAGATAGCTCAAAAAGGGCAGGTAGGTGCGTGTCATCTGCGCCTCGCTGGCCATGGGGATGGGAGCAAAACGGTAGGGGCGCTGTTGAGATGGCTGCGCGTCGGCCGGTAATGCACAGAGATAGATGGTGAAGCTGAAGCAGCTGAGCAGGTGTCGCATCACAGGTCCCCGAGCATGGTGAAGGGCTTGAAACGAAAAGGGTATTGCGCGCTTCTGCCTTATATTAGTGCATTATGGAAAAGCGTGGGCTTATTTATTGCTGTATTTTATATACTATGCGACATTTGTGCAAAATAAAGTGTATCTGTTTTGCACCATATGTGAGTTTCATTCTGTTGGTTGTTCTATTGCTGCTTCGAAGACATCAGGTGTAAAGGGCGTTTTGGGCGGGAGTGGAAGGTTGCGTAGAAACAGAAAAGCCCCGCTTACGCGAGGCTCTTGTGACGTTTTGGTGTTTGGTGGTGGAATCGAACGGGGCCGCCTTCGGTCACCGATATGGGGACTTTCAATTTTTTAGTTAGATTTTGCTTGTCTATTTTTCAATCACTTACGGCGCTTTATCCATTGCAATGCCTTTTAGCAATATGATTGAGTGCAGTGACCGAGCTGAGAAGTGTCACGGCTTTGGCACATGCTCTAGAAAATAGGCCAAGTCATACTCTAGGGTCTGCTTGTAGCGGTAAAGCCATGTTGACTGCCCGTTCCGAGTCTCTTCTTTGAGCTCCAGGTATTGCGACGCTTCTATCCTGTTTTTGAGATTGCTGATCTTAGTAACGCCAAGCTCATCGTAAACCTTAGATACCTTCTCCGGTGGTAGCCCACGCAATAGTTTTCCTGCGGTGGCTAGTGGCATCCAACCATCATCTCTTCGAGTAAGCTCGCAGAGCTCGCGCATCAAACCTTCAAATTTAGTTTCATCGGATGGGACTCCGTCGACAAAGAACTGCTGGTATCTTTGAGATGACAGGACACGGGATTGAATTTTCCTTGCCTCATCAACAGCTTTGAGTTGGCGTTGTAGCTTGTCTATTTCGGGTAGGAATCGTTCATGTTGCTCATCAAGGTAGCTTTCGATTTGCTTATACGCTGTTGGTTTAAAATCAAACTTGTGAAATAGGTGGTGAACGAGCTCGTTTCTAGCCTCTACCAGAGAGGCATGTAGCTCCTTTTGCTTCTCTTGGTAGAGTGAATCCTCTCCCGATAAAGTTATGCGGATTCTAAAGTAGAGCGAACCAGGATACTCATCTTCGTCTTCTGAGACGCTCTCCTCCCCATAAACAGTTTGTGCAAGCTCACTCGTCACGTACCCCAGAGTTTTGTTATGGACACGGGCTTTCCGCATCTCACGACACTCTAAAAGCTGTTCAGCTGGGCCTGAGATGTCGCTTTCTATGAGCAGTACTTTAAAGAGCCTTTCGAATTCCTGAAACATCAGCAAGTTGCGGCCAACTTTACGCTGTATCTCATGTACTGCGGCTTGGGCTTGGTCGTCGTCTTCTGGCATCGTTTAATTTGTTGCTTACAGTTGGAAAGGCTTTTGAAAACGGTAATGAGTTTTTTATTGTAATGCCAGCATTGAATTTCCGGCTGGAAAAGTGGTGAGCAGGCTACTCCTCACTGATCAACCGTTTGCGGTGTCGAGCACCAAGGCGAGTCGTTTACTACTAGCCTATATCCAGCTCTGCTGGGGCTTCGGACAAAACGCTAGCACAGCAGTACCACGATCAATTGAAGCATGCAGCTTGGCGTGTACACATGCTGGAGGAGAAGCTCCGGCACACCCGGCAGGAAGCTGTGGTGCGGTGGCTTGCCGATACGAAAGAAAAAGCGGACCACTCCAAGGACATTGGCAAACTGAAGTGGTTGGGCGAACACCTGGGCGATAAGCACCTCGATCAGATCGACCGTGACCTTATCGATACTATTGGACGCCTGAAACGGGATGAGTCCAGCCCTTCAACGGCCAATCCCTAGTTAGGGCAATTCTGCGGATGGCGCGGGATGAGTGGGACTGGATCGACCGGGTACCGCATTTTCAACTGTATCGTGAGCCACAAAAGCGTGTGCGTTGGCTCAAACCCAAGGAAGCGGAGTAGTTGTTGGCCGAACTGCCTCCCCATTTGAAAGCGATGACGGCATTTTCACTGGCGACCGGACTGCGGCAACGGAATGTCAGTTATCTGCGGTGGGATTAGGTGGATCTGGAACGAGCGGGTGTTATCGATTTTCGCTGGCATGATCTCAGGCACATCTGGGCGTTAAGGCATGTGCAGTCTGTACGAGTTGATGGAGTTGGGAAGTTGGTCGTCGTTAGACATGGTGCTGCGTTACGCGCAGCATATGGCGGGAGAGTGCTGAAAGCGGCGGCGGGACAACATGTTGAAGGCACATTATCGGCACACGACAGATACAAAAAAGCCCCGCTTGCGCGAGGCTCTTTTGTGAAATTTTGGTGCCCGGAGGCGGAATCGAACCACCGACACGGGGATTTTCAATCCCCTGCTCTACCGACTGAGCTATCCGGGCAACGGGGGCGTATTAAACCGGAAAGCCTCTGATCGGTCAAGCAATAATTTAAAATTATTTTCCCGGCGGTACGTAACCGTCAGCTTTGTCGTACTCTTCGCCCGACAGGAACTTCTCCATCTCCTGCTGCAGGTACTTGCGGCTTTCCGGATCCATCAGGCTCAGGTGCTTCTCGTTGATCAGCATGGTCTGATGGTCGGTCCACTCCTGCCAGGCTTTCTTGGATACATTGTCGAAGATGCTCTGGCCCAGTTCGCCGGGATACGGCGGACGCTCCAGGCCTTCCAGTTCCTGTTTGTATTTACGGCAGAAAACGGTGCGTGTCATGTCGATCTCCGGTGTCAGCTGGCGTAGCGCTCAAGCAGTCGCTTGACCGGGGCTGCCAGACCAATATTTGCAGGTTGGTCCACGTTATACCAGAGTGCCGGCGCACCTTCCATGACAGAGTTTGTAGGGCTTTTCAGCGTCACTCGGGCGGGGGTGATGTCCAGATGGTAGTGACTGAAGGTGTGGCGCAGCGGCTCCAGCACTTCAGTGGCATCAGCCTCCAGCTCTACACCCAGGGTTGCAGGGGCATCGCGCAGATCAGCCACTTCCGGCAGGCTCCAGAGCCCGCCCCAGATGCCGCTGGGTGGACGCTGATGCAGTAGCACTTCACCGGCGTCGTTGTGGATCATCAGCATGAGCGTCTGTTTGACCGGCAGGGTTTTTTTCGGTCGTGGTGACGGCAGTTTGTCGGTCAGGCTCAGTGCTTTGGCTTCACAATGCGACTGCAGTGGACATAGCAGGCAGCTGGGCTTGCTGCGGGTGCAAAGGGTTGCGCCCAGGTCCATCATTGCCTGGGTGTAGTCGCCCACGCGCTGGTGCGGAGTGTTGCGTTCGGCGTAGCCCCACAGCTCCTTCATCACGGCAGGCGAGCCGGGCCAGCCTTCGATGGCGTAGAAACGCGCCAGCACTCGCTTGACGTTGCCATCCAGAATGGCGGCGCGGTTGCCGGTGGAGATGGAAACGATGGCACCGGCAGTGGAGCGGCCTATACCGGGCAGAGCTTCCATGTCGTCTACTGTGGTCGGGAACTCGCCGCCCAGCTCGCGGCTGACGATGCGCGCGGTCTTGTGCAGGTTGCGTGCACGGGCGTAATAGCCCAGCCCGGTCCAGAGGTGCAGTACTTCGTCCTGCTCGGCATCGGCCAGGTCATGCACGCTAGGAAAACGTTCGATAAAGCGCTCGAAATAGGGAATGACCGTTTTTACCTGGGTTTGCTGCAGCATGATCTCGGAGATCCAGGTGAAGTAGGCAGTCTTTTCCGCTTGCCAGGGCAAGTCATGGCGGCCGTGCCGGTCATACCATTCCAGTACGGCAGTATGAAACTGATCAGGTGTCATTGTCCGAACAACCCCTTCAGCAGCTTGCCGGCGCCCTCTTCGCCCAGCTTCTCTTTCAGTTTGTCTTCCAGTTCTTCGTTCACTTTTTCTTCTACCTTGCGTTTGGCTTCGGCCTTGAGGATATCGGTGATGAAACGGGTATCCAGGCGGCAGAGCTTGGCAGGTTCATCGTAGAAGCTGCCTTTACAGTCAACGGGGACCTCCAGTCCTTCCAGACGGTTGTTGACCGAGCAGCTCTCGTTGAACAGGTTGTTCTCCACGGTTGCCCCGACGCGATAATCCAGCGTCTGCTGAGGCAGATTGACACTGCCCTTGCCCGCTACGCTGATGGCATCCAGCTTGGCGCTCAAGTCCTGGTTGCTGACTACACCGTTGCGGATAGCGAAGCTGGCGCTCATATCGGCGAAGGGCGTGGATTTGTCCACCTGTTCGGCATCCACCCAGAGGGCGGAGACATTATTGATGCCCTGACACAGGGACTGGGCCGCATCGATACCGTTAATCACACCTTCTGCCATTTGAATACGAGCGTTGCCGTTGAGGGAGTTCACCCAGGCGTGGATAGATTGGCCGCTCATGCTCAGATCGGTGCTGGCGCTGAATTTGCCGGCCAGGGTGTCGTTATTGGCCAGGGTTTGCAGAGCGTCACCCATCTCCAGGTTGGTGAGCTGCTTGTTGACGCTCACTTTCAGCGGGGCCTTGCGGGCATCGATACGGGCACTGGCCTTGGCCTGCCCGGAAAATACCTTGGCGTTGAAACGGGTCAGCTGGATCAGGCCGGCATCGGCACTCAGGCTCAGTCCCGGCTGGCCCAGCTCGATGCCATTGACGGTGAGGCTGTCCATATCCAGGACGGCATTCAGGTTGAGCGCGCGCAGGGGCTCCAGCGGCACGATTTCATCCTTGGGCCACTCCTGGGGTGTCTTGTTGGCCGGGGTGCTCTCTTCGCTCTGCTTCGGAGTGTTTTCAGCAGTTGCCTTGGGTGGCAGGTAATGATCAACGTTCAGGTCGTTGCCTTTCAACTTGAGCCCAATGGCCTGAGTCGCCAGTGCCAGACTGGCTTCGCCGTCCAGTTGAGTGTCATCGAGCTTCAGCGTCAGTGGCTTGAGACTGATCGCGTCGGCGGTGCCGTTAATGCTGGCGCTGAACGACAGATCGGTCAGTGCCTTGTCGCTGGCGGTTTCGGGCACTGCCTGTCCCAGTTTTTCCAGCAGCTGCTTCAGATTGATGCTGTTGCTGCTGATCTGGCCGGTGATCTGCGGCTGACTGAAGTTTTCCACATTGAGTTCGCCATCGATCTGGACCGGGTCCGACTCGATTTTCAGGTCGTGTATGGCCAGCTGTTGTTCGTTGAGGCGAACGTCCAGCTTACTGGCCGCCAAAGCTGCTTGCAGCTCGGCAGGCAGACTTGCGCCCTGCAGCAGTTGAATGCGGGTGCTGAGGTCTGATAGCTGGTAATGCTGATTGTCCAGGTCCAGCAGAACAACGGTATCCAGCTCGGCCTGAGTGCTCAGCTGCAACTGATCATTGGCAAACTGGCGCAGGGCAAAGGACAGTTCCAGTGGAATGGCCTGTTCGGTGCTGATGCGACCGGTGGTCAGGTTCAGCTCGGCAAGCTCAGAACGCGTGCCGCTGCCTTCATCGGTGAAACTCAGGGCGGCATTACGTACCTCAATGGCTTCGATGTTCAGGGTCAGCGGGGTGGATTCGGTGGCACTGCCGGTCGAGGTGTCAGATGCGCTCTTACTGGCGGATTCAGTGTTGCTGGTTGCCGTTGGCTGCCAGTTATTGCTGCCGTCGGCCTTCTGTACCAGGTTCAGGCTGAGGCCATCCAGCACCAGCCGGTTCATCTGCAACTCCTGCTGCAGCAGTGCAGGGATACTCAGGGAAACTTCTACACGCTGCAGGCGGCCGACCTGAGGTTGTTCAGGGTAGCCCACGCCAACCGCGTTCAGTTCAAGTGCCAGCCAGGGGAAAAAGGACCAGCCGATATCACCGTCCAGTTCCAGCTCGACACCAGCGTTATCCAGCGCCGCCTGGCGGATATCATCCTTGTAGTCATTGGGATCGATCACCATTGCCAGCACCGTCAATGCGACGCCTACCAGTACTACCAGCCCCAGCAGCAGGCCAAAAATCCACTTGAATGCTTTCATGACGAGGTCCCGTTGTTTCCCTGCATATTAGACACCGGCAGTATAGCGGATCTGCCTTGCCGATTGGCATGGGTGGATGAGCCTGCCGTTACGGTGCCGTTGGATGTATAATGAGCGCTTTCGGAAACCCCAGGCGGAGAGAAAAATGGCCGAGCGCAAAGCCCAGGTAACCCGCAATACGTTGGAAACGCAGATTACCGTAGCGGTTAACCTTGATGGCACCGGACAGCTGGACGTGGATACCGGTGTCCCCTTTCTTGATCACATGCTGGATCAGATCGCCCGACATGGCCTGATCGATCTGGAGATCAGCGCGATCGGCGACCTGCATATCGATGACCACCACACGGTTGAAGACATCGGCATCACGCTGGGTCAGGCCTTCAAGCAGGCCGTGGGCGACAAGAAAGGCATCTTCCGTTACGGCCACGCCTACGTGCCGCTGGATGAAGCCCTGTCCCGTGTTGTTATCGACTTCTCCGGCCGTCCGGGCCTGGAAATGGATGTGGAATTCACCCGTGGCCGCGTTGGCAGCTTCGATGTGGACCTCTTCTCCGAGTTTTTCCATGGCTTCGTCAACCACGCGATGGTGACCCTGCACATCGACAACCTGAAGGGCAAAAACACCCATCACCAGGCTGAAACCATCTTCAAGGCCTTTGGTCGCGCATTGCGCATGGCGCTGGAAGTCGATCCGCGTGGCAAGGGCATGATGCCGTCTACCAAAGGGTGTCTCTAAGCGATGAGCAGTATTGCAGTAATTGACTATGGCATGGGCAACCTGCACTCCGTTGCCAAGGCGCTGGAGCATGTACAGCCCGGTGTAGAAGTCCGTGTGACGGCTGACCCTGAACAGGTGCGCACGGCTGACCGTGTGTTGCTGCCCGGTGTTGGCGCCATCCGTGATTGCATGGCTGAAATTCGACGTCTGGGTGTGGATGCTGAGGTGCGCGAAGCGATCGCCTCCGGCAAGCCGTTTCTGGGTATCTGTGTTGGCTATCAGGCACTGATGCAGTTCTCCGAGGAGAACAACGGCGTCGATTGTCTGGGTGAATTTGAGGGTCGCGTCAATTTCTT
The DNA here is from genome assembly GCF_900155945.1 of Marinobacterium stanieri. Taxonomy (GTDB): domain Bacteria; phylum Pseudomonadota; class Gammaproteobacteria; order Pseudomonadales; family Balneatricaceae; genus Marinobacterium; species Marinobacterium stanieri. The sequence goes on along the minus strand of NZ_FTMN01000011.1, from coordinate 30,381 downwards.
TGGCGATGATCTCAAGGATGCCGATGGCGAGCGTCTGAAAGTGCCCCACATGGGCTGGAACCAGGTGTACCAGACGCAGGATCATCCGCTCTGGGCCAATATCGAAGACGGCAGCCGCTTCTACTTCGTGCACAGCTATTACGTGAAAGCGCAGCAGAACGACCTGGTCGCCGCGACTTGCAACTATGGCGTGGACTTCGACGTGGCCATCGCCCGCGATAACGTCTTTGCGGTGCAGTTCCACCCGGAGAAAAGCCAAAAGGTAGGCCTGCAACTGTTGCAGAATTTCCTTAACTGGAATGGCCAGCCTTGAGCTAAACATTCGCCCGACAATTTTTAGAGACTGATTCCGGATTCAACCCTTATGCTGATTATTCCCGCGATTGACCTCAAAGATGGTGCCTGTGTCCGCCTGCGTCAGGGCCGCATGGACGACTCCACTGTATTCTCCGATAACCCGGTTGAGATGGCCGCCAAATGGGTCGAGGCCGGTTGCCGTCGTCTGCATCTGGTTGACCTCAACGGTGCCTTCGCCGGCGAGCCGGTAAATGGCGAGATCGTTAAGAAAATTGCCGAAGCCTACCCGGATCTGCCGATTCAGATCGGTGGCGGTATCCGCTCGGCCGAAATCATCCAGGCATACCTGGATGCAGGTGTTGAGTACGTCATCATCGGCACCAAGGCGGTGAAAGAGCCGGACTTCGTTACCGAAATGTGTAAGCAGTTCCCAGGCCACATCATTGTAGGTCTGGACGCACAGGACGGTTACGTGGCGATTGATGGCTGGGCGGAAATCACCGACGTTAAAGCGGTGGACCTGGCCAAGCGCTTCAAGAACGATGGCGTCAGCGCCATTGTCTATACCGATATCAGCCGTGACGGCATGATGCAGGGTGTGAACGTGGATGCCACGGTTGAGCTGGCTCGTGAAGCGGGTATCCCGGTGATCGCATCTGGTGGCGTGACCAACATCGACGATATCAAGGCGCTGGCTGAAGTGGCGGATCAGGGCATTCTGGGCGCCATCACCGGCCGTGCCATCTATGAAGGTACGCTGGATGTGGCTGAAGCTCAGACCCTGAGCGACGAGCTGACCGCCAAGTAAGAGGACCGGATATGGCTCTGGCAAAACGCATTATTCCCTGCCTCGACGTGGAAAACGGCCGAGTGGTGAAAGGGGTGAAGTTCCTCGACATCCGCGACGCCGGCGACCCGGTGGAAGTGGCCAAGCGCTACGATGAGCAGGGTGCCGACGAGATCACCTTCCTCGATATCACCGCGACCCACGAAGGCCGTGACACCATGGTACATACCGTGGAGAAGATGGCGTCACAGGTGTTTATCCCGCTGACCGTTGGCGGTGGTATCCGTACCTGTGAAGACATCCGCACCATGCTCAATGCCGGTGCCGATAAGGTATCGATCAACAGCGCGGCGGTGAAAAATCCTGACTTCGTGCGCGAAGCAGCGGAAAGATTTGGCAGCCAATGTATCGTTGTAGCGATCGATGCCAAGAAGGTCAGTCAGCCGGGCGAGCCGGACAAGTGGGAGATCTTCACCCATGGTGGTCGCAAGCCGACCGGCCTGGATGCGGTTGAGTGGGCGAAAAAGATGGTCGAGCTGGGTGCCGGTGAAATCCTGCTCACCTCCATGGACCAGGATGGCGTCAAAAGCGGCTATGATATCGGCGTCACCCGCGCCATCAGCGAAGCCGTGCACGTACCGGTCATCGCATCCGGTGGTGTGGGCAACCTGGATCACCTGGTGGAAGGCTGTATAGAAGGCAAGGCGGATGCGGTGCTGGCAGCATCGATCTTCCACTTCAACGAGTACAGCATTCCGCAGGCGAAAGAGTACATGCGCGAACGCGGGATTGAAGTCCGTCTTTGAGTAATCAGGCTATTTGAAAAACGTTATCGAGGCCGCCGAGGCAAGGCAAAAACAGGCGAGAAAGCGCAGTTTAGTGAACTAAATGAGCATTTTGAGCCTGTTTTTAACGATGTCCTCGGTAACGCAGATAGTTTTTCATTAGCCTGTGTTAAAACTCGTAGCTTAACCCCACTTCATACTTCATCTTGTCCTCATCGGGACCGTTCAGGTCGCGCTCCACCTTGAACTCAAATTCGAAGCCGGGCATCGGCGTTTCGTATTCCAGCTGCACGCGGGCCTGCCAGCGCTCCTCGTCTTCCCATTCCCAGCGGTGAGTGTCGCTGTCACGTTCCGCCTTGTTTTCCCGTTGCCAGGTAGGGCCAAACGTCATTTCCCAGCCATCCACAGGCGGAATCCAATTGAGCCAGAGACTGGCTTCGTACTGCAGCTCCTGCTCGGCATCTTCTTCACGTTCACGGGCCGAGTCATACCATTGCTGGTAGCGTTCGTGCTTTACCTCCAGCCGGGGCGTTAAAAACAGGCTGCTGACAGGCGTCATGTATTCGCCCTGCAAGCGCAGGCGTGTTTCGTAACCGGCGCCGCGGCCAGCTCTGGGTTTGGCATCTTCTGCCAGACTGGTGGCCTTGTATTCAATATCAAACAGGCGGTCATGATAGCCCTGTATCCGCCAATGATAGCCCCCCAGTGCGCGGCCAATTTCCCAGTCAAAGCCCAGTCCGATAATCGGGGTGTTTTGCCATTCGGTCCGGCTTTTGTCTTTTTTCAGTGAACCATCCTCGCGGTACTCCTTTTTGGTATCGCGGGTGCGCTCATATTGCATGCCCAGGCGGGCTTGCCACTCCAGACGTTCATTGACCGGCTGGTTCAGCAGGAACAGGGTTTTGCTTTCGTATTTTTCCTTGCGCCGATAATCGCGCTCGTCGAACTCGCCATCGTCGTACTTGATGGTGTTGCTGGATGGGGAGCGGTTGTACTCCAGGTCCGTCTTGAGCTCCAGGTCCATGGCCTGTGCCAGCATGGGCAGGCACAGGCTAAGAAGTGGCAGTGTGTACTTCATCGGTTGTTTCCAATAGGGCTTTCAGGTCGTTATAGGGCATGGGGCGGTAAAGGCCGAATCCCTGGCCATAACGGCTGCCGAGGCGGCGGTAACATTCCAGCTGGGAGTCAGTTTCGATGCCTTCCGCTACCACCTGCAGTTGCATGGACTCGGCCAGTGTCAGTACGGTTGCCACCAGTGAATTACTGCTGTCCGGCTTGAGATCACGGGTAAAACTGCGATCTATCTTGAGGCCGTCAATGGGGAGCTGGTGCAGGTAGCTCAGCGAGGAATACCCGGTACCAAAATCATCAATCCAGATATTCATGCCGGCATCCTTCCACTGCTTGAGTGTCTGGCGACAGTCATCCAGATGGCGAATCATGCTGGTCTCGGTCAGTTCTATGCTCAGGCAGTAGTCCGGTACCTGCTCACGCTGTTTCAGGTCGGTGAGGAAGTCGCGGGTACTTTCCTGGTGCAGGGCTGCGCCGGAGATATTGATCGAGATGGCAAACCCCGGTTTCAGGGCCTGCAAGGTCATCAGATCACGTACGGCCTGCTGGGCCACCCACTGGGTGACGGGTTCGATCAGGTCGGAGTCTTCTATAACAGGAATAAACAGGCCGGGCGGGATCAGGCCCCGTTCGGGGTGATTCCAGCGCAGCAGGGCTTCAGCGGCACGGATGCGGTTGGTGCTCAAGTCGACCACCGGCTGGTATTCCAGGTGGAAATGGCCCTGGTCCAGTGCGGTGCGCACCCCCTGAATGGTTTCGATACGTTGTTGCAGCTGGTGGTTCATCTGCATGGAGAAGAAGGCGTACTGGTTACGCCCGCTTTGCTTGGCCGCATACATGGCGATATCAGCATGCTTGAGAATCTCGCTGCTGCTGTTGCCGTCGTCCGGATAGATGGTGATGCCGATGCTGCTGGAGATGTTGAAGTAACGGCCATCGATCAGGAAAGGCTCATCCAGTGTCTGGGCAATACGTCGCGCCAGCTCTGATAACTGCTCGGTGTGCTGGAGGTCCGGGTACAGCGTTACGAATTCGTCGCCACCCAGGCGTGCCAGCAACGGCTCTTCGGTATCGGGCGCGGAGATATCCATCTCCATCAGCAGGTTACGCAGACGTGCGGCTGCCTCGAATAGCAGCAGGTCGCCCATATCGTGACCCGCTGTGTCGTTGACTTCCTTGAAGTGGTCCAGATCAATGAAGACGACGCCCATGCGCTGCTGATTCTGTCGGCTTAGCTCCAGCAGGCGTTCCAGTGACTGCTGGAACCAGTGCCGGTTGGGCAGCTGTGTCAGGTTATCCAGATAGGCAAGCTGAGTGGTTTGGCGGTGGCTTTGCTCCAGACTCAGGCGCATCTGTTCCAGTGCCTTGCCGAGCAGGCCCAGTTCGCCGGACTGGGTGACACCAAAGCGTACGCTGCGGTCGCCTTCACCAAAGGCGATACTCTTCTCTGTCAGAGCCTGTAGCGGTGCAAACTGGTGGCGGCAGAAGCGGTACATGAACCAGATAGTCACGGCCAGAATCAGCAAGGCGATCAGAAACAGCTCATTGAAGGTGTTTTCTGAGGTGGCTTCCGCGCTGGCACCGATCACTTCGCCATGCCGGTCAAGTGCCGTCAGCGCCTGGGTGAAGTCCACGCCAAGTGCAAGGTAGCCCGAGCGCTGGCTGGAAGTCATCACCGGCTGCAACAGATGCAGGGTTCTGCCATGCCAGGCAAAGTGCAGGTCTGCTTCTGGTGACAGTGGAGTGAGCGATTTCATGGCGAGACCAAACTCGGGGATGGTCTCGCTGCCGTCGTGGATTAATCTTCCTTCACGGCTGAACAGGTAAGCGTACTCAAGGCTGCGGTGCTGGCGAACCAGCGATAGCTGTTTTTCGATAGCGCTGAGATCAAGATGATAGAGCGGAATGCTCAGATGAGAGCTCAGGGTTCGGGACAGGAGCTGGGCGTCCTGTTCCAGCTGTGCCCGCAGTGCCTCTGCCAACTGCTGTTTGCCCTGCTGAATGGTGTCTTCAGTGAAGCGATTCAGGCTGTGGTGCAGAGTCACCAGCATGATGGCGACCAGGATGCAGGCCAGCAGGGTAAACCCCAGCGTCAGCCGGTTAGCCAACGACGTCAGTAAGCGTACTTTCATGGCAGGATGCTCAGGTCCAGCTGCTGTAATAGCGTTGTGTGTTCCTGAGTAACCGGCGTCAGTCTCTCGGTCTGTTCATAGCGTGCCAACAGGTTTGCGTGCTCCTCAGGGCTCAGCGATAGCAGCGCCTTTTTGAGAGCCTGGCGCTCTTCACGCGAAAGTACTGAAGTTGCCAGTTCAAAAGCCCTTGGAAAAGCCGCTGAGCGGTGGATGATGCGCATGGCCTGCTTGGGGCTTTCAGGCAAACGCTGTGGGTGCTGCCAGTCGCCGTCGTTGAGGCTGCCGGCGGTGACGATCGATTTGTGGACCCAGAGCAGATTGTTACGTTCATTCCGGCTGAAAATATAGCCAACCTTGTCCGGCGCGACGCTACTGGTGGGGGTATCCAACTGTTGCAGGTTCAAGCCAGCCTGCTTCAGCGCGATTGCGGGCAGATAATAACTGCTGAACGAGTTCGGATGCTCAAAGGCAACACGCCGTCCTTGCAAATCCGCCAGGGTTTCTACCGGGCTATCCTTACGCACATAAATCAGGCTGCGATATTCTGCCTGGCCACGCTTCCACTTCAGCGCTACCGGGCTGGCCAACCCGGCCTGAACCAGTTTGGCGGATGTCAGTGCAGTCTCCGACACCCAATGCACCCGGCCCTGGCGGATGGCAGACATGAGAGACTCTATGTCCGGAAAGAGCTCGACATCAGCGCGATCATAGCCCTGGTGCGCCATCAAGGACTGGATGTGGTCGGCCATGGGTCTTAGTTGGCGGAAGTCTTTCTTGGGGCGGTCACTGATCTGGGCCAGCACCAGTGTCTTGGCTGATGCCGGCAGTGAGGACAACATCAGCCCAAGACAACAGAGCAGTGTAACCGTCGGGTGCAGCAGTAGGCGTGTCATCATGGCCGGTACGCTTGGAGTAGTCATTATCAGGTTGATCCTACTCGAGAGGCCCGCCTTATACCATAGTTCCAATAAACCGATGACCGCCGCCTTGATCTAGTCTGGCCTTATTCGGAGAAAGCGGGCAAAGCGAGGCTTGCCATGACGAGTCAGACCGTTATATCTGAAGGTGATTGTACTGCCGATCGGTGGCGGGTCGGCGCGTTCGGTATCGCTGAAGCCGGAACCTATTCTCAACCGGGTGCCATCCTCCAGCTCGACTTGAACTGAACCCAGCATACCGACATATTTACCCTTGCCTGGCAGGTGTGCCAGGACTTTGGCATCGGCATCCTGAAAGGGTTTGAGCTTGCGAATGTCAGCCGTACGCTGCACCTGATAGAGCGCGTTGGCGCGGTGCAGCATCAGCCCTTCGCCGCCTTTGGCCAGAACCTGCTGTAACCGAGCTTGCAAGGCCGCTTCATCAAGGCCCGAGTATTGCGGGACAAGCTTCAGGTTGAGCGGGACGGGATGACTCTTTAGCAACTGTTGCAAACGCTGCTGACGGCCGGTGAAGGTGTCGGGCCACTGGGGCAGATCAAACACCATAAAACGTACGTCGTGCCAGTCATCGGGTTGGGTATCGTAACGCTGAACCAGTCCGGACAGCCGGGAAAACTGGCCATATCCGATCCACAGTTCGCCTTCCAGATGCTGGCCTGGCCAACCATCCGTAAAACCGGGTGGGGTATGGATGGGGTAACCGCTGCGGGTCAGGAGTTGCTGACCGTTCCAGTAGGCGCGGACACCATCGAATTTTTCACTGACCAGCCAGTTGGCAAGATCTTCCGGTTGGCTGAGCTGGTCGCCAATCTCCATGCCGTGCATGAGAGTCAGTTCCGCGTCAGCCTGGGCAGGCACGGCCACCAGGCCAGCCAGTATCAGGGCAGGATATTTGAGCATTATTCTCTCCTTGAATGACAAACCGGTCGATCCGTGACCGGCGCATAACAAAAAGGGCTGCCGAAGCAGCCCTTTTTGGGTTCAGGCGATCATCATATTACTTCAGCATATGATCGATAGCGGCCTGGATTTCGTCGTCAGAACAGTCAGCGCAGGTACCGCGCGGCGGCATTGCGTTGAAACCGTTGATAGCGTGTGACAGCAGGGTCTCCATGCCTTTCTCGTCCAGACGCAGCTGCATTTCGTTGGTGCCGAACTTCGGTGCACCCAGAACGCCGCTGGCGTGGCAGGCAGCACACTTGCCAGTGTAGATCTCTTCACCGGAGCGAGCACCGCCGGAAGATGCCGGAGCCGCTGCAGCAGCGCCACCACAGCTGTCGTCGCCCTGAACACATACAGAACCTGCCGGTTTGATGCGTTCGATAATGGCTTCATCGGTAGCTGCCTGAACGGACGCAGTCAGCGCCATACCCAGACCGAATGCACAGAGTGCGGATGCAGCTTTGGCAGCAAATTTTTTCACAGTCACGACCTCATCACTTGAGTAAGTTGTCGGAGCAGTGATGCCTGGCTGAAGGCCTTGGAGTGCCTGTGGCTGGGACCTGATGCAGACATGACTGCGCTCTCAAAATCTGATCGGGGATTATACCGGCAAAAATGCCCGTACGGAAATTGCGCTAAAACAGCATTCGATCTTTATGTCGATTGCCGGCTGTAAAAGATACCATTTCAGGCGTTGAGCAACTCCCGAGCCGGATACCCAGGCTGTGTACGTACAGGTTCAGGCCAGGGTTCACCGGCGGTAACACCTGTTCAGTCGAGCGCTTTCTTGACCGCCTTTTTCACCTTAGGCTCCTTTTTATCGTCGATCTTGTCCTTCACTTTGCCGGCGACTTTTCCCTGTGGAGCCATGTCTTCAACCTTGTCCGTAGCCATATCCTTGGCGGCTTCCGCCGGTGTACAACGTCCGCCGACACCAATGGTCGATTTGGCCACCGCACTTTTGGCAGCCTTTTCGGCATTACAGTCAGGGTCAAGCAGGTCGGCACTTGCCGGTGCAGCCGTTAACGCAAGGGCCAACATCAAAGTCACTTTGTACATACTGTTCTCCTTAACAACGTTTACCGGGCTTTAGGCCCTGCTGGTGAACTGTGATCTGCTTAAAGCGGGGTAAAGGTTAGAGCAAAAACAATATGAGCAGCATAGCAGTTCGGGCCTGTCTGGCCAGCGCGGCTGGCCCCCTGGAGGGGCAATGACAGGACTATTACTGAGAACTTGCAAAGCGCTGCCGAACAGGTAACATTGCTGCCCGCAAACACTTCCATTGCGCGCCTGTAGCTCAGCTGGATAGAGTAGCAGGTTCCGATCCTGTTGGTCGGGGGTTCGAATCCCTCCAGGCGCGCCATTTTTATGCAAGTGCTTGTATATAATGGAATTTTACTTGAACTGAGTGTGGTTTTTTTACGAAATTTGCTTGCGTTCAAAAGGCTGATACAGTCATAATTTGGTCTTCAGTGCCGGTATAGCTCAGTTGGTAGAGCAACTGACTTGTAATCAGTAGGTCCCGAGTTCGACTCTTGGTGCCGGCACCATTTACAGGGTATTCCTCGATAGCTCAGTTGGTAGAGCAGTAGACTGTTAATCTATTGGTCGCTGGTTCGAGTCCAGCTCGAGGAGCCATCCTGATGCGGAGCGGTAGTTCAGTTGGTTAGAATACCTGCCTGTCACGCAGGGGGTCGCGGGTTCGAGTCCCGTCCGTTCCGCCACTTCATTTATCCCATATCCATGGGCTCGATTTGTTACCTCTCCCGGCTAAACGTGTTTCAACTGCCTCCTAACGCCTGATGCCAAGGGTTGATCTGCCGGCTGTAAAATAATCGAAATACTCCGACGTTAGGCTCAGGGTTTGCCTATTGCCTGACTTTCCTGGGAGATTTTGATGCGAGTACTCAAAACAGCCATTCTGGGCGGCCTTGTCGCTGCAATCACTGCCTGCACCACCGGTACCAAAACCGAACAGTCTGCTGCGCAGATGGACCTGAACAACGAAGACCTGTACGAAGTTCACCACGATGGCCGAGTACATGTATTCGATGATCTGGCCACCTACAAGCAGTATCTGGAAGTGGGTGAAACCTCCTTCCGCCAGACCTTTATCGGTGCTGGTCCCAAGGGTGAAACCCTGGTGTTCGGTGTTACCGGCGCGGACAAGAAAAAAACCTACGACAAAATTGCAGGCTATAACCTGTACCACGGCAACCTGAAGCCGGCGGAAGGGTTCTATGGCGAAATGCGCATGGAAGGCCGCATCTACATTTTCGATAGCCTGGCCGACATGGAAGCTGTCCGTGCCACCGGTGAAGCACCGCTACGTTTTACCCAGATCGGCGCGGGTCCCAAGGGTGAAACACTGGTGTACGTGCTGCGTAGCGACAACAAAAAGCAGAAGCCGGTTGAGCTGATGCAGGCGTTCAAACAGCACAACATGTAATGTGGTCTGGTCAGGTAGCCTGCTCGATGTACAGGCTACCTGCGCTGTTCACGTGCCTGTGCCGGCAACGGCAGCCAGTATGCATCCTGGACTTTATCCAGTGATGGCAGTCGCCAGGGTGCGGACAGGCGAATTACCTGATACCCACGGTTATTGATCAGGGCCAGGGCCTTCCTGATTTCAGGCCGGGAAAAAAACAGGCTGTTAAAACGGCCACTTCTCCATAAGCGCTCCAACCCCACCTGTAAACGCTCTGCCAGGGCATGATTCTCCTTGTGGACAAAGAAGTAGATCGGCCCCTTGTAGACCAGCAGGAGTTTTGAACTGATACTGAGATCCTGCCCCAATGGGCTGTTCAGCTCGTCCCAGACTTCCATCACGCTGCGCGGAAAATAATCGGCGCGTCCTCTGCGCAACATGTCGAACAGGCTTTCATACCGGCTTGATGTCAGCACGGGCAGACCATTGTGTCGCAGGATTCGGGTATCCGGCCAACCGGCTCCTTGTACAGCGGTCAATGCACTGAGCGCTTTGACGCTGTCGATGTCATTGAATATCTGCGTTTTGTTTTTTGGCACCAGGGGAACACGAACGGCCAATAGTCCTCGCATAAGCGGAAACGGCACCGCATGTGCCAGGTGCTCGCGGCGAATGCTGCTCATGCCCCAGAAAATATCCAGCCCCTGTCCCGAGCTGACCAGCTCGAAGGCACGCTGTTGTGAGGTGCCGGTTTCGGGCCGGATCAACTGATAGGGACCATAATCATGACGTGTTGCCTCCAGTGCCATGTTCAATATGGTCAAGAAGTAACTGTATCGGGCGTCATTGGTGCTCTCGCCCAGCTGGTAACGGATGCCGAGTGTTTGTGCCTGCAGAGTGCCGGCCCAGCACAGAATCAGTACCAGCAGCAGGACTGTCAGGCGTTGGGGGGCCATGGGACACCGTTCTCTAACATGCTGGTAACCTCAGCAACCGGCAATGGTCGGCTGAACAGGTAGCCTTGCATCAGGTCGCACTCCAGCGTTTGAAGCAGGCTGGCAATTTCGGTTGTTTCCACGCCTTCAGCAACAACTTTCAAACCCAGTGAATGGGCCAGTTCGGTAATGGTGCGTGTCAGGGTTAATAACCGCTCTTCCCGCATAATATCCATGATGAAGGATTGATCGATTTTCAGTAATTCAAAAGGATAGCTGCTGAGATAATTCAATGAGGCGTAGCCACTGCCAAAATCATCGATGGCCAGTTGGATACCTTGCGACTGCAGGCTGTTCAGTTTGTGTAAGACCTGGTCACTGGACTGGAGCATCAGCTGTTCCGTGACTTCCAGCTTCAATGCCTGCGGCGGCAAGCCAGCCAGTTGCAGCGCATTGGCGACCATGGATTCAAATGCGGGGTCCAGTAATTGCAGCGGGGAGATGTTGACGCTGATCTTGAGCGCAGGCGCCAGTCGACGCCATTGAGCCAGCTGCAGACAGGCAGTCTGCATGATCAGCTCACCCAGCTCGACAATCTGCCCGCCGTCCTCTGCCGCGGTGATGAATTCCGGTGGCGGAATAAACCCCAGCTCGGCATTGTGCCAGCGTGCCAGGGCTTCAAAGCTGACAATGTGACCGGTCGTGGCGTCGATGAGGGGCTGGTAATAGACATCAAGCTCTTCGAGAGCCGACCCGGTATTGAGCAAACTCTGAATCTTCAGCTTGCGTGAAGCAATCCCCTCCATGGATGGGGCAAAGAAGCAGTGCCGAATGCGTGCACGCTGGTTTTCGGCTTGCTGCAAGGCAGACAGGGCGCGCTGGTAGAGGGTGTCTACATCCCCGCCATCGCGGGGGTAAAGGGCTACGCCTGCATAAAAGCCACAGTCGATATTCTGTTGCTGCAGCTGGATAGGCTGGGCCAGCAGGGCGCGTAGTTGCTCCAGCATTCGTAACAGATAATCGTCCCCTTCCTTGTCCAGTATCTGTACACACAAAAACTGGTTATCCGCACTGCGTGCCAGTTGGGCATCATCCGGCAATGACGTATCCAGCAGCTCGGCCACCTCCTGTACCAACTGGTTGGCCCATTCGCTGCCAAAGGATTCCTTGACCGCTTTATAGGCTTCCAGAGAAAAGGTCACCATCGCAACGCGCAAGCCTTCGCTATCGGCTTTTGTCAGCAGGCCCCGGGCTTCTTTGAGGCCTACCTGCAGGTTGGGCAGTCCTGTCAGGTTGTCATGTTCCAGCAGGTGGCGGGCCTGGTCGCGCGCCTGACGCAGCTCGCTGATATCGGTGGTGGTGACAAGAATCAGCTCTTCGCCATCGGAACGATAGAACAGGCAGCGTGTACTGAGCCATCGGGGCTGATCCTTGTCGGGCCAGAAACGCTCATTCTTCCAGCTGCCTTTCTGCTTGAGCTGGCCCAGCCACTCAGGGAACTGTTGTTCCGGCGCGACTATGTGCAATACCTGCATCAGGTGGTCCCGCGCGCCGAAGTAGTTTTCGTAGGCCGAATTGCTGTACACCCGTATACCATTGTCGGCATTGAAAATGGCGATGGCCGATGGGCTGCTGTTGGCGGCCATGAACACACGCTGCATTTCGCTTTGCATGCTGTGGATTTCGTCCAGCCCATCGCGAAGACGCAGGCGCATGTTCTCGAGCGCATCACACATGCTGCCCAGCTCATCAGGGTGTGTGATATTGCGTTTCAGTTGGAAAGGGGTGCTCAGGTCATCCGCACTGAGATTCATGGCGGTGCGGTAGAGTGTGCGCAGATGCCGAAACAGGAAGAAGTGCAGAATAGCCAGTATCAGGAAGGAGACGATCAGCGTCTTGCTGGTTTGCAGTACCAGTGTCTGCCAGGCCTGGCGTTTGAGGTTGGTGAGAATGAAGCGTTGATCCACCCAGATGTTCAACTCGCCCAGAGGCACTTGCTCGCCGGCGAAGTGATAGGTGATCGCATACTGCCGTTGACTGACCCAGGGGCTTTCGGTGTCTTTGCCGGCTGAGTAAACCTTCAGTTCCGCGGTCAGCAGCTGCGCTCTGGTAATGAAAGGGAGACGGGTCAGGGAACGGATGTTGTGCTTTATCATGGGTTCATCCAGACGCCAGAGTGACTCTCTCAGGTCGTCCAGGAACATCACCTCGGCATCGGCCAGGCGCTCCTCAAGCACTTTTGTGTCAGACAGGTAGCGTGTGTAGAGCTGAATACTGGCCACAGCCAGTGCCACCAGACTGCTGCAGGCCAGGATTGCAGCAAGCACTTTCAGCGATAGTCGCCGCTCCTGCAGCAAGGTCCTTAACCGCTTTGGCATAGCCCCATCATCTCCTGTTATATGGTTCAAACATTAGGGGATGATGAGGCTTGTGTACAGAGGGGCTAGCGGTCGCCGCCGATCATGCGACCGATGCCGCCCAGTACCGATCCTTCGCCCTGGTCACTGCCGCCGCTGGAGGGCGCGTGGGCCAGAATACGGTCGGCCATGCGTGAGAATGGCAGGCTCTGTAACCAGACGGTGCCGGTGCCTTTCAAGGTGGCCAGGAACAGACCTTCGCCGCCAAATACCATCGACTTGAGGCCGCCGGCACGCTGGATGTCGTATTCGACGCCTTCGGTAAAGCCGACCAGACAGCCGGTATCCACGCGCAGGGTTTCGCCCTTCAGCTCTTTTTTGATCACGGTGCCACCGGCCTGGATAAAGGCCATGCCATCACCTTCCAGCGTCTGCAGGATAAAGCCTTCGCCGCCGAAAAAGCCGGCGCCAATCCTGCGGTTGAAGGTGATGCTGACTCGGGTGCCCAGTGCGGCGCAAAGGAAGGCATCTTTCTGGCAGACAATGCGCTCACCCAGCTCAGCCATGTTGAGCGGCACGATATTGCCCGGGTAGGGTGCTGCAAAAGCAACGCGGCGCTTGCCAATGCCCTGGTTGGTAAAGTGGGTGGTAAAAATGGACTCGCCGGTGAAAACCCGTTTGCCGGCTGAAAAAAGCTTGCCCATAATACCTTCATCCGGGTTGGAGCCATCGCCCATGCGCGTCTCGAATTGGATGTCCTCTTCCATGTAGGTCATGGCGCCGGCTTCGGCGATAACGGTCTCGTTGGGGTCCAGCTCCACCTCGACCAATTGCATTTCAGAGCCGATCAGCTCGTAGTCCAGTTCATGACAGCGCATCGTCGTGCTCCTGCTAAGTGGTTAAAAGGTTATCATGCCGCTCACCGGGAAGGTTGCCAAGACTCTGTTCGACCCGTAGCAGAGCCGATATACTCAAACGATAGTTTTGGGTCCGCATCGCATTGAAAAGGAGACATCAGTGGCATCGACCGGTGCAAAATTAATGGCCGAAGAGCCGCAGCTGGATGTATTGATGGCGCGTCAGCCCATCTATACCAAAAGCCAGGACGTGGTAGCCTTCGAGCTGCTGTTCCGTGACTCTGAAGGCCGCTTTGTTGAAGGGCTGAAGGACGAGGAGGCCACTCTGGGTGTCCTGCTGGGTACCTACTCCAGTATCTTCAAGAAAGGCGCCATCCGGTCAGTACCCTGTTTCCTTAAAGTGACCGACAGTTTCCTGCTCAACAACGATGTGCCCGAGTTGCCTCGCGAGAGCTTTGTACTGGAACTGCTGGGGCATTCAGATATTACCCCTGAGCTGATCAGCCGCGTGAAAGGGCTGGCACGCCAGGGCTATCGTCTGGCGCTGGCCGACTATGACCCGCGTGATCCCAAGTTCGAACCCCTGCTCAATATTGTGCATGTGCTCAAGCTGGATATTCAGTTGCTGGGCCTGGACAACATTCCGGCGCTGCTGCAGCGTCTGCGCCCTTACCAGCTGGAACTGCTGGCGGATAAGGTGGAGACTCAGGACGAGTTTCGCCGTTGTCTGGAGATGGGCTTCGCGCTGTATATGGGGTACTTCCTCAACAAGCCTGAGCCGGTGAAAGGCAAGAAGATCACCGGTAACAAGGTGGTGCTGCTGCAATTGTTGGCAGAACTGCAACGTCCGGCCGCGACGGCCCAGTCGATCGAGCAGGTCGCCCTGCATGACCCTGCCCTCACCTACCGTATTCTGCGTGTGGTGAACTCGGCGGCCTTCAACCTGCAGCGCGAAATCAGCTCCCTGTCCCATGCCATTTCCCTGTTGGGTGTCGATCAGATCAAGCGCTGGGTGATGCTGTTCCTGACCAGCAGTGACAGTACCAAGCCGGACGAACTGACCCGCAACATGCTGATTCGAGGCCGCTTCTGTGAGTTGCTGGCGGAGATGATGGGGCGTGATGAGCCGATCAACCACTTTATCGTTGGCCTGTTGTCACAGCTGGATGTCCTGCTCGACATGAGCATGGATGACCTGATGGACCAGGTGCCACTGCAGCAGGAGATGAAAGACGCCCTGCTGAGCCGGGCGCATTCCTACGGTGAGCTGCTCAAACAGATCGAATTCTATGAGCGCGGCCAGTTCGACCAGCTTAATACCGGCCTCGACCGACCCTTCTATGAAGTGGCCTATCGCCACAGCCTGAACTGGGCACAGCAGATCCTGCAGGCGATGCAGGACGGTTAATGCCCGAACTCCTCAGCCTTATTCCCGCCGACCTGCTGCCACTGGATGCTTTATTGCTGGTGGCAATGGCGGGTTTGACCTCGCTCATGACAGCCACTCTGGGTATTGGCGGGGGTGTCTTGCTGCTGGTGATCATGGCACAGCTGGTGCCCATTGCTGCGCTTATTCCCGTACATGGTCTGGTGCAGCTGGGGTCCAACGCCAACCGTGCGCTGATGACGCGTCAGCATATCGACTGGCCCTTGAGCCGGCGTTTTCTGATTGGGGCTGCTTGCGGTGCTGCACTGGCGTCGCTGGTGGTGGTGCAGCTGCCGCTGGAGCTGATTCAGCTGGCGGTGGGCGGTTTTATTCTGTGGATGATTTGGGGCCCCAAGCCGGCGGCCAAGACATTGTCACCGCTGAAAACCCTGATGGCAGGTGGCCTGACCACCTTCTTTTCCATGTTTGTTGGTGCCACCGGGCCACTGGTTGCGGCTTTTGTGCATCGTCACAGCCACGACAAAATGCAGACGGTAGCGACCTTCGCCACCACCATGACCGGCCAGCATCTGCTTAAGGGGGTGGTGTTTTCGGTGGTGGGATTTTCCTTTGCCGATTGGCTGCCATTGATAGTCGCGATGGTGCTCAGCGGCATGCTGGGCACCTGGATCGGGCTTAACCTGCTGCACCGGGTGTCATCGGTCTGGTTCAACCGCCTGTTCCGTGTGGTGGTGACCCTGCTGGCGCTGCGGTTGTTGTGGCAGGCCGGCGAGACGCTTTTGCCCCGCCTCCTGGGTTAGGCCTGCAGCCCTCTGGTTTAGACCGGCTGCAGGTTGGCAAAGCCCACCACCAGCCACTTGCTGCCCACCTCTTCAAAGTTCACCTGCACCCGTGCCTTGGGGCCGCTGCCTTCAAAGTTGGTCACCATGCCCATGCCGAATTTTTGATGCATTACGGTCTGGCCAAGCTTGAGATCCGTGCTGGGGACTTCCGCGCTGGACAGGGATGAGCCGCCACCGAACAGGCTGCTGCCCCTGTCGTCCTGAGCACCGTATGGGCGGCGCACACTGGCGTTGAGGCGAACTTCTTCGATCAGCTCGCTGGGGATCTCGTTAACGAAGCGGGATGCCCGGTTGAAGGTTTCCTTGCCGTGCAGGCGGCGGGACTCGGCATAGGTCAGGTGCAGCTTCTGCATGGCGCGAGTCAGGCCGACGTAGCAGAGGCGGCGTTCTTCTTCGAGACGGCCCGGTTCCTCCGCCGACATGCTGTGCGGGAACAGGCCCTCTTCCATACCTGCCAGGAACACCAGCGGGAACTCCAGACCCTTGGCCGAGTGCAGCGTCATCAGTTGTACGCTGTCGGTATTCACATCGGCCTGGGTCTCGCCGGCATCCAGCGCGGCCTGGTCCAGAAAAGCAGCCAGAGGCGAGTTGAAGCCCTCTTCATTATCTTCCTGCCACTGACCGGCAAACTGCCGGGTGGCGGTGACCAGCTCTTCCAGGTTCTCGATACGTGACTGAGCCTTCTCGCCCTTCTCTTTCTCGTGATGCTGGATCAGTCCCGAGTGTTCGATTACATGTTCGGTCTGCTCATGCAGCTCCACCTCGCGAGTGCCGGAATCGAGCTGGTTGATCAGGTCGATAAAGGCCTGGAGGGCATTGTTGGCCCGTGCCGGCAGTGTGCGCAGCTCGGTAATTTCATTGGCGGCGCGCCACATGGAAACGTTTTCACCACGGGCATGTTCACGGATGGCTTCGATGGTACGGGTGCCGATGCCGCGGGTGGGCACGTTGATGACACGCTCCATGGCGGTGTCGTCATCGCGGTTGGCCAGCAGGCGCAGGTAAGCCAGCGCGTTCTTGATTTCCAGACGGTCGTAGAAGCGCTGGCCGCCATAAATGCGGTAGGGCATGCCGGCACGGATCAGCATCTCCTCCAGTACACGGGACTGGGCGTTGGAGCGGTAAAGAATGGCTGACTCGTCGCGGCGGTTGCCGTCATCGACCCACTTCTGGATCTGGTCGACAATAAAACGGGCTTCGTCCTGTTCGTTGAACGCGCTGTAGAGAGAGATCGGCTCGCCCTCGCCCAGCTCGGTCCACAGCTGCTTGCCCAGACGACCGAAGTTGTTCTGAATAACCGCGTTGGCGGCCTGCAGAATGGTGCCGGTGGAACGGTAGTTCTGTTCCAGACGGATGGTTTCGGTACCCGGGAAATGCTCTTCCAGGTGCTGGATGTTCTCGATGCGGGCGCCACGCCAGCCGTAGATCGACTGGTCGTCATCACCCACCGCCATCAGCTTGTTCTCGCCTTCACACAACAGACGTAGCCAGGCGTACTGGATGGCGTTGGTATCCTGAAACTCGTCCACCAGGACATAGCGGAAGCGCTCACGGTAATGTGCCAGCAGTTGGGGCGCACGATCACGCAACAGCTCAAGTGCCCGCAGCAGCAGCTCGCCGAAGTCGATCATGCCGCCGCGTTCGCAGGCATCTTCGTAGGCTTCGTATACCCGGATCATCATGGTCTGGTAGGGGTCGCCGGTACGCTCGATATGCGCGCTGCGCAGTCCTTCATCCTTCTGACCGTTGATAAACCACTGGAACTGGCGTGCCGGCCAGCGGCTGTCGTCCAGGTTCATCTCCTTGCACAACCGCTTGAGCAGACGCAGCTGGTCGTCGCTGTCCATGATCTGGAAGTTGTCGCGCAGGCCGGCATCACGCCAGTGGGCGCGCAGCAGTCGGTGCGCCAGACCATGGAAGGTGCCGACCCACATGCCGTGGGTGTTGATCCCCAGCAGATGTTCAATACGCCCACGCATCTCTCGTGCGGCCTTGTTGGTAAAGGTCACCGCCATGATCGAATAGGGCGAGAGACCTTCGGTCTCGATCAGCCAGGCGATACGGTGCACCAGCACACGGGTCTTGCCGGAACCGGCACCGGCCAGTACCAGCAGGTTTTTCAGATCAGCGGACACTGCCTGCCGCTGGGCGTCGTTGAGCGAATCGATGATATGTGTAACGTCCATGGGACCTGCCGAATTGAAACCTGGGTTGAAGCGAGAGTCGCGTGCGGGAAATGCAGTCAGTATACCAGCCCCGGGTGCTCTGCCTGAACTCTCGGGCAGCCGGGGCCGTGTATTGTCTTAGCCAGCGGGGCTGATACTGGCTGGCTGGGCGATGCGATTGAGCAGAATGCGGCGCAATTCGTCCGGATCCTTGAGGCGCATCTCCGCGCCCTGCCGTGATGCCTGTTCCACACCGAGCCAGGGAATCAGGCGTGACAGCCAGAAACGCATGGCAGCGGTTCGGGTCAGCTTGGGCCAGGCAGCGCACTCTTCATCGCTGAAGGGACGGACACCGGCGTAAGCTCGGGTCAGTGCCTGTTCGCGTTGAGGGTCTACATTGCCCTGAGCATCGGTGCACCAGTCGTTGGCGACGATGGCCAGGTCGAACAGCAGAAATGCGGTAGCGGCGTTATAGATATCCAGTATGGCTTCCAGGCGATCGCCGGCGAACAAGGCGTTGTCATGGAAGAGATCGCCATGAATGGTGCCCAGCGGCAGGCCGAATGGCTTGTCACGCAACTCGTCGAACAGGGCCACTTCCTGACGCAGCAGCTCCGCATCTTCGGGCTTGAGCAGGTGCTGGATTGCCTGGCTTTCGCGGCGCCACCAGAAAACACCGCGCTGTGCCTGGCGGCGCAGGTAAAATTCTTCACCGGCCAGGTGAAAGCGCGCCAGGGCCGCACCGATTTCGGCACAGTGCTCGGGTGTTATCTCGGCACGCTCTACATGCTGGCCATGGAAGCGGGGCTGGAAGAATGCGGGTTTGCCACCGAGCTGCTTCAGGGCAATACCATTTCTGTCCTTGATCGCGAAGGGTACGGGTACCTGACGTGCCTGTAGCCATTGCCCCAGCTCTACGAAAAAGGGCATTTCGTCGTAGCCGAGCTCTTCAAAGAGCGTCAGCACGTAGTCGATCTGGCTGCCATCCTGCTCCAGAGTGACGAAATAGTTGGAGTTTTCGATGCCGCCTTCGATGCCCTTGAATTCCACCAGCTGGCCGAGGCTATAGTCCTCGAGCAGGGCTTCAAGTTGGGGGCGGCTGATATGGGTGTATACGGCCAAGATCAATTACCAGCGGAAGATAACCCATTTCGGAATCAGCAACTGTGATTCGTCCATGCGGATGAATTTTTGTGAACCCTCGGCCGGCACCAGATAATACGGCTTGCCTGTCTTGGGCACGACCTTGATCTCCTTGAGCTGACCATTAATGGTGTACTCATAGTAGGTGTTGCCAGCATCGTGGGTGATCGTGATCTCAGGCTCGTTCGCCGCCGGGTCATCCACGACCTCGGCCTGAGCCAAGGGGGCCACTGCAAGAAGTGTCGCCAGGGTCAGTTGTTTCAGCATCATTGCGTCTCAGTTGGTGAGTCCGGGTTGAATTGTCTATGATTGTGGGCCTTGTCGCAGGCATGAACAACCCCAAACAGCTTTTAACGGATATTCCCATGAGCGAACAGCACGCCCCGGTCATTCTGGTGGATGGCTCCTCCTACCTTTATCGCGCTTTCTTTGCCTCTCAGCAGGCGGATTTGCGCACCGCCGATGGCACTCCGACGGGCGCCATCCGGGTGGTGACCTCCATGCTCAAGCGGCTGCTGAAGGACTATCCCGACAGTCCGGTCGCGGTGATCTTTGATGCCAAGGGCAAAACCTTCCGCGACGAGATCTATGCTGAGTATAAGTCACAGCGGCCACCCATGCCGGATGACTTGCGCTCTCAGGTGGAACCGATTCACGCCATTATCCGTGCCATGGGTCTGCCCCTGTATGTGGAAGAAGGCGTCGAAGCCGATGATGTGATCGGTACGCTGGCGCGTCAGGCCAGTGAATCCGGTCGCCCGGTGGTGATCTCCACCGGTGATAAGGATATGGCGCAGCTGGTGGATCAGCATGTCACCCTGATCAACACCATGAACGACACCACCATGGATGAAGCCGGGGTTGAAGAGAAGTTCGGTGTGCCGCCACGCCTGGTAATCGATCTGCTGGCGCTCATGGGCGATAAGGTCGATAACATCCCCGGTGTGCCGGGCGTGGGTGAGAAAACAGCGCTGGCTCTGCTTCAGGGCATCGGCGGAATCAGCGATCTTTACGACAACCTCGACAAGATTCCGGAGCTGACCTTCCGTGGTGCCAAGTCCATGCCGAAAAAGCTGGAAGCCAATCGCGAAGCGGCGGAGCTGTCCTACCTGTTGGCCACCATCAAGACCGACGTTCCCCTGCATATTCATCTGCATGACATTGGCATGCCCGCCCCTGAGCCGGAAAAGCTGGTCGAGCTGTTCAAACAGTTCGAATTCAAAAGCTGGGTACGTGAGCTGGAAGCCGGTGACGCCGAGGAGCTGGGTGCCGACGAACCGGTGACAGCGGAACCTGATATAGCAACCGAATATGAAACCCTGCTGACCCAGGAAGCACTGGATGCTTGGCTGAAGCAGCTGAAAGCTGCCGGTGAATTTGCCTTTGATACCGAAACCACCAGCCTGAATTACATGGAAGCGCAGCTGGTCGGTGTGTCTTTCGCCGTTGAGCCCGGCAAGGCGGCCTATGTGCCATTGGCGCATGACTATATGGGGGCCCCTGAGCAGCTGGACCGCGCCGAGGTGTTGGCGCAGCTGAAACCACTACTGGAAGATCCCGAGCTGAAAAAGATCGGCCAGCACATCAAATACGACATGAACGTGCTGCGCCACTACGATATCGAACTGCAGGGCGTGGGAGCGGACACCATGCTGGAGTCCTATGTACTCAACTCCACCGCCAGCCGTCACGACATGGATACCCTGGCGGATCGTCATCTGGGTGTGACCACTACCAGTTTTGAAAGCATTGCCGGCAAGGGCAAGAAGCAGCTGACATTCAACCAGGTCGAGCTGGAACAGGCAGCGCCTTATGCCGCGGAAGATGCCGATATCACCCTGCGTCTGCATCAAAAACTGCAGCCTCAGCTGGCGGCCGAAGGTGAGTTGCTGAGGGTGTTTGACGAGATTGAGCGCCCACTGATCCCGGTACTGTCGCGGATGGAGTATCGCGGTGCGCTGGTGGATGCTCGCATTCTCGGTGAACA
Organism: Marinobacterium stanieri; assembly: GCF_900155945.1. Taxonomy (GTDB): domain Bacteria; phylum Pseudomonadota; class Gammaproteobacteria; order Pseudomonadales; family Balneatricaceae; genus Marinobacterium; species Marinobacterium stanieri. The sequence goes on along the minus strand of NZ_FTMN01000011.1, from coordinate 9,328 downwards.
GAGTCGGGAACTTGAACAGCGTTTGGGCGAAATCGAAAAAGAAGCGTTCGAGCTGGCCGGCGAGGAGTTCAATCTCAATTCCACCAAACAGCTGCAGGCGATCCTGTTCGAAAAAATGGGCCTTCCGGTTAAGAAGAAAACGCCCAAGGGCGCACCTTCAACCGCTGAAGAAGTACTGCAGGAGCTGGCGCTGGATTACCCATTACCCAAGCTGCTGATCGAACAGCGTGGTCTGAGCAAGCTCAAGAGCACCTATACCGACAAGCTGCCGCAGATGATCAATCCGGCGACGGGGCGTGTGCATACTTCTTATCACCAGGCGGTGACGGCGACCGGTCGTCTGTCTTCATCCGAGCCCAACCTGCAGAACATCCCGGTGCGCACGCCCGAGGGGCGTCGTATTCGTAACGCCTTTGTCGCTCCCGATGGGTACAAGATCGTAGCGGCGGATTATTCACAGATTGAGCTGCGCATCATGGCGCACCTGTCCGGCGATGAGGGCTTGTTGAATGCTTTCCGTCACGGTGAAGATATCCACAAGGCAACGGCGGCCGAGGTCTTTGGCACCACTGTGGATAATGTAACCGCCGACCAGCGCCGCAGTGCCAAGGCGATCAACTTCGGTCTGATTTACGGCATGTCGGCGTTTGGCCTGGCCAAGCAGCTGGGCATTGGCAACAAGGAAGCCGGTACCTATATCGAGCATTACTTTGCCACCTACCCCGGTGTTCAGCGCTACATGGATGAAACCCGTGCCCAGGCCCGGGATCAGGGCTATGTTGAAACCCTGTTCGGGCGTCGCCTTTACCTGCCGGATATCAACAACCGCAACCCGATGAAGCGTCAGGCCGCTGAACGTACAGCGATCAATGCGCCCATGCAGGGGACTGCGGCCGACATCATCAAGAAGGCGATGCTGGCAGTGGATAACTGGCTGGAACAGGGTGACATGGATGCCCGCATGATTATGCAGGTGCACGATGAATTGATCTTTGAAGTGCGTGAGGGCGAAGTGGATAACTTCTGTGCCCAGCTGAAGCCCCTAATGGAGGATGCTGCCGAGCTGGCGGTGCCGCTGCTGGTGGATGCGGGCGTCGGCGATAACTGGGAGCAGGCACACTGATCTTTTTTTGCTCAGTGGTGAACTTTTTCTACACACATTGTCTGATTTAACGAGCCGCGTGTAAGAAACGTCCATTGTCTGTGCCAGCGTGGACCGTGGCTCGCTCTGTCATGACATCCCTTGCCCCGGCTGTGGTGCTCCCCTTCCACCAGCCGGGGTTTTTATTTGTATCAGATGTCGTCTGACTCAGGCTCGATCAAATCGGCCAGCAGCCAGTTGTCGATGCGCTGGCGCAGCTGGTCGACACCGCTACGCTTGAGGGCAGAGAAGGTCTGTACACTGACTTTGTCGCCCAGACGTTCTTTCAGAGCTTTCTTCAGTTGCAGCAGCGTGCTTTTGGCCGGGCCGCGCTTGAGCTTGTCTTCCTTGGTCAGCAGCACGTGCAGCGGCACGCCGGTGGCTTCACACCAATGCACCATCATCTCGTCGAACTCTTTCATCGGGTGGCGAATATCCATCACCAGCACGACGCCGCGCAGGCTCTCCCGGTGCTGCAGGTACGCATCCAGATGGCGCTGCCAGTGCTGTTTCATGGCAATCGGCACCTTGGCATAGCCGTAACCAGGCAAATCGACAATCTTCAGGCCTTCGATATTCAGACTGAAAAAGTTGATCAACTGGGTGCGCCCCGGGGTTTTCGAGGTGCGTGCCAGACCGGTTTGCTGGGTCAGGGCATTGATGGCGCTGGACTTGCCCGCGTTGGAGCGACCGGCAAAGGCGACTTCTGCGCCCTCGTCCGCTGGACACTGGTCCAGACGTGCGGCGCTGGTTTCAAAACGGGCGAGGTTGTAATGGATGACAGGCTCTGGGGTTGACATGGCGCAGCACTCAGTGGCCACAAACTGAACATATCCGTTCCAGTTTGTGGGGATATTGGTTTATAATGCCGCCAATTTTACCCGCGAACAGAGTCTGTCTCCAGTCAGGGTAATAGTGGAAATTGGTTGTTCTGGCACAATTACAATCCAAGATGCCGGGATATGCACACATTTCGTCAAGCAAGAGTCTGGGTTAGTCAATGAACAAACTACTGATCAGCTTACTGGTAAGCATCGGCCTCACCGGCGTCGCTCACGCGGCAGGTGATGCAGCTGCAGGCCAGGCCAAGACTGCCGTTTGTGCAGCCTGCCACAGTGCAGATGGCAACAGTGTTGTCGGTAACTTCCCGAAGCTGGCTGGACAGGGTGAAAAATACCTGCTGAAACAGCTGAACGACATCAAAAGCGGTGCGCGCATGGTTCCGGAAATGACCGGCATGCTGACCAACCTGAGCGATCAGGATCTGGCCGATATCGCAGCCTACTTCGCCAGCAAGAACATGCAGCTGGGCCAGGCGGCTGAAGATCAGATCGAGCTGGGTCAGAAAATCTGGCGCGCGGGTGTTGCCGAGAAAGGTGTTGCGGCCTGTACCGCTTGTCACGGTCCGTCCGGCGCTGGCATCGATACGGCTGCCTACCCGAAACTGGGTGGTCAGCACGCACAGTACATCGAAACCTCTCTGCAGAAATTTGCCAGCGGCGATCGTGCCAACGATCCGTCCAGCATGATGCGTGATATCGCCTCCAAGATGAGTGCAGAAGAGATGAAGGCTGTTTCCCAGTACGTGCAGGGCCTGCACTGATCGGCTAAACAGTCATCATGACCTAAAGGGCAGCTTCGGCTGCCTTTTTTGTCACCAGCTACCGGTTGCGCTATACCGGACTGAACCAATTGGTCTGTATGGTGGTCTATCCGCGATGTACTGAACAGACTCACTAAAGGACGCTTATATGTTCAAGAAATTGTTTGCCGCCCTCTGTGTATCCATGCTCGCGGCACTGCCCGCCTGGGCTGAAGAATACCGTGCCAATCAGCACTATTTCGAGTTGCCCTTCCCGGTGAAAACCGTGGACGAAAACAAGATTGAAGTGACTGAAGCCTTCGGCTATCTCTGCCCGCACTGCAATACCTTTGAGCCCCTGCTGTCCAGCTGGCGCGAGAAGAAAGCTGACGACGTGGCCTTTGTTGGCTTGCCGGTGGTGTTTGGTCGCAGCTGGGAGCCGCTGGCGCGTGCCTATTACGTAGCTGAACTGTCCGATAAGGTGGAAGACACACACCAGCCGATGTTTGATGCCATCCACCTGCAGCGCAAGCGGTTCCGCACGGCTGAAGATCTGGCCGAGTTCTATGCGGATCTGGGACTGCCCGAAGAGAAGTTCAACAAGCTGTATGACTCTTTTGCGGTCAATATGAAGCTGAAACAGGGTGATGCCAAGCTGCGAGGTTATGAAGTAACTGGCGTGCCGTCCATGATCGTGAATGGCAAGTATCGCGTCACTGCCCAGTCGGCGGGTGGCCACAAACAGATGCTGGAAGTGGTGGATTACCTGATCGAAAAGGAACGTGCTGCTCAGTAAACGCGGCCTTGATCTGAGTTCAATAAAACCGCCGTCATACGGCGGTTTTAAATTTCCAATTCCGGGGCTAAGGGAATATGCTTTAGGGATATATTCATAGAGTATTGCGACGAGGGGACCGCGTGGTGCCAGACCAGGAAAACTGGAAACGTAAATACACGGAACTGACGCTTGAAGTTGAACGCAAACAGCAAAGTGAAGAACGTTACCACGAACAGCTCCGCTCCCTCGTAGACCACCTTTCTCTGGGTATGAACGGCATATCCGGCTCGCTGGACACCGAGTTGACCCAGCTGGGCGAAGTGCTCAAAGAACAAAACCGCAAACGTATTCCCTCTATTCTTCGCCAGATCAAGAAAGAAGTTGGCCAGTTGGATATGGAGCGGCAGAGCAGCCGCGAACTGCTTATCCGTATTCTCCACCGCTGGACGCAACAGTTGCGACGTGCCAATCCGGCGCCCTCGGTCGCAAATCTGATTGGCAGTATCGATACCCGAGTTCCTGAAGCAACCGAGCATTTGTATGCGCTGGCCGAGCTGATCAGTGAACTGATCGAAATACAGGCCGGCATGCTTGGAAACGGTGCCATGCCCGAGTCCGATCAGGATTTCGAGCTTAACTCCTCGCAGGACAGCGACATTGAGACGCTGGGTGCGTCCATGGCGGCAGAGCTTTTGCAGATGATCGAGCTGCTGCAGATTCCGGCCGAGGGTGTGGAACAGGCACGTGGGCTGGTGCTTGAAATTGAACAGGGCATTACCCTTGAGCGTCTGCCGGCCATCCTGTCGTCACTGGTACAGCTGGTTCGCCTGGCAAACGGCAATACTCAGGAAGATTTTGAAAACTATTTGCTCACGCTGAACTCCCAGCTCAGCTTTGTGCAGCAGTTTCTGGAAGAAAGTCGCAACGATGAGCTTTCGGCGGTGCAGACGCACAGCCAGCTGGACTCCCAGGTGCGCCGGGATGTGCGTAACATCCACCGCTCTGTGAAAGAATCTGAAGATCTCAAAACCCTGAAGCAGAGTGTGTCCCAGCAACTGGCATCCATTGTGCGGGCCATGGACAGTTATCGTCAGCAGGAACAGGAGCGCGAAACGCGCCTTAACCGTCGCTACGATGATCTGCTGACCAAGGTTGAGCAGATGGAGCTGGAAACCAGCAAGGTCAAAGCCCGGATGCAGGAGGAACAGCTGCGGGCACGTACTGATCCGCTTACCGGACTGCCCAACCGTACTTCCTATGACCATCACCTGAGCTCCGAGCATGAACGCTGGCAGCGCTATGGCACCCAGTTCTCGCTGGCGGTGGGCGATATCGATTTCTTCAAGAAGATCAATGACCACCTCGGGCACCTGGCGGGTGACCGTGTATTGCGCCTGGTGGCGAAAGTCTTGAAACACAACCTGCGCTCCAACGATTTTATCGCACGTTACGGTGGTGAAGAGTTCGTGATCCTGTTCCCCTCAACCGGGGCGGAGGAGGCGCTGCAGGCAACGGAGAAACTGCGTCAGGCGATCGCCGACAGCCCGTTCAACTTCAAGGGCGAGCGCGTTGAGGTGACACTCTCCTTTGGTGTGGCCGAAATACGTGATGCGGATGACCCTGAAGCCCTTTTCAACCGTGCCGACCAGGCGCTCTATCTGGCAAAACAACAGGGTCGCAACCAGACACAGGTGGGCGGAAAAGGCTAGAATAGCCTCTTTTGTGCCATGACAGGATAGACCGCGCCGTGCGAACCCTGATCCGCTCGCTGAAGATCGCCTGGATCTTTGCCAAATACCGACTCGATACCTTCTTCACCCAGCCACTGATGCCCTGGTACGTGCAGCTGATGTTCCGGCTCATGTTCTGGCGTTACCTGATACCGGCTCGACACTCCCAGGCCGAGCGGTTGCGTCTGGCGCTGGAAGCGCTGGGGCCGGTCTTCATCAAGTTTGGCCAGATGCTGTCCACGCGCCGTGACTTGCTGCCGGATGATCTGGCAGAAGAGCTGGCCCGTTTGCAGGATCGGGTGCCGCCTTTCGAAGGCGCGCGCGCACGCCAGATTATTGAGCGTGAACTGAAGCAACCGGTGAGTGAAATCTTCGCCGTGTTCGAACAGGAACCCATGGCGTCTGCGTCGGTGGCTCAGGTACATGCCGCGACACTGAAGAATGGTCGCTCGGTGGTGGTGAAAGTCATTCGACCGGGTATTGGTCGTGTGATCCGCCAGGATGTCGCCCTCCTCTACCTGCTGGCACGTCTGGTGCAAAAGCTCTGGGTTGAAGGGCGTCGCTTGCGTCCGGTGGAAGTGGTTGCCGAGTATGAGCAAACCATCTTTGATGAGCTCGACCTGCGCAAGGAAGCGGCCAACGGCTCCCAGCTGCGCCGCAACTTCGAAGGTTCAGGTATTCTCTATGTGCCCGAAATCTTTTGGGACCACACCCGCCAGCAGGTATTGGTGATGGAGCGTATCCACGGCGTGCCCGTTGCAGACGTGGCTCAGCTGCGGGCTCAGGGTACGGATATGAAATGCCTGGCCGAACGTGGCGTGGAGATCTTTTTCACCCAGGTGTTCCGTGACAGCTTTTTCCATGCCGATATGCACCCAGGCAATATTTTTGTATCCCGAGATAACCCTTCTGATCCTCAGTACATCGCAGTGGACTTCGGCATCATCGGGTCGCTCAACGCGGAAGACCAGAACTACCTGGCGCGTAATATCCTGGCGTTCTTCAAACGAGACTATCGCCAGGTTGCCCAGCTGCATATCGATTCGGGCTGGGTACCAAGGGATACCAACGTACATGCGTTCGAAACCGCCATTCGCAGTGTATGCGAGCCGATCTTCGAAAAACCGCTGAAAGATATTTCCTTCGGCATGGTGCTGCTGGGGCTGTTCCAGACGGCACGTCGATTCAATATGGAAGTACAGCCTCAGCTGGTACTGCTGCAGAAAACCCTGCTCAATATTGAAGGCCTCGGGCGTCAGCTGTATCCGGACCTGGACCTTTGGCAAACGGCCAAACCCTTCCTGGAAAACTGGATGCAGGAGCGAATGGGCGTTAAGGCGGTCTACCGTAATGTGAAGGAGCAGGCGCCGGAGTGGCTGGAAAAACTGCCGCACCTGCCACAAATGGTCTATGACAGTCTTGAACAGATGAAACTGCATTCGGCCACCGATGCCGAGTTTCAGCGTCAGTTGGCGCGGGAGCAACAGGTTGAGCGCCGCCGCACGCGTCGCAGCCTACTGGCGGGCGCGACACTGGTCGCAGCGGCCCTGGCTGCCAGTCAGCCGCAACTCTGGCAGTCGTTGCAGCAGCTGCCTCTGCTGGCCGGTGTGGCTGCAGGTGCGGGCTGGATCCTGCTCTGGCGCGCCTGAGGTGGTCGCTGTGCAATCGATCGGTTATGCTTTCGCCCCCTTAACTAACCAACGACGGTGGGTGATATATGTCTGAGCAATGGATCGAACAGGTCAAGTGGGATGAAAAAGGTCTGGTACCGGCTATTGCACAGGACCATATCAGCGGCCGTATCCTGATGGTTGCCTGGATGAACGAGGAAGCGTTGCGACTGACCGTCGAAGAGGGCCGCGGTATCTACTGGTCACGCTCACGCAACCGCCTCTGGCGCAAGGGTGAAGAATCCGGTCATGTGCAAAAGCTGCACGAGATTCGTCTGGACTGTGATGCGGATGTCGTCCTGCTCAGTGTTGAGCAGCTGGGTGGCATTGCCTGTCATACCGGCCGTGAAAGCTGTTTCTACCGTGTACTGAATGATAAACATGAGTGGGAAACAGTGGACGAGGTCCAGCGTGACCCCAATCAGATCTACGCAAACAAGGACTGAACCATGAGTGAAGTACTGGATCGCCTCGCCGAAGTGTTGGAGGCGCGCAAGAACGCCAGCCCGGACAGCTCCTATGTGGCTTCATTGCATGCCAAGGGCTTGAACAAGATTCTGGAAAAGGTCGGTGAAGAGAGCGTGGAAACGCTGTTGGCGGCCAAGGACGCTGCAGTAAGTGGCGACCACAGTGAACTGATTTATGAAACGGCTGATCTCTGGTTTCACTCCCTGGTGATGTTGTCACACCTGGGCGAGAGCCATGAAGCGGTGCTGGAAGAGTTGGCCCGACGCTTTGACCTGTCCGGACTGGAAGAAAAAGCGTCACGAAGTAAGTGATTGCACATCGGCAAGGGTGCCGATGTCATGGAAATAGCGTATAACGTTATCCCATCGAATTAGCCCTTATGTGTACCTGCGGGAGGCATCATGCTTGGTGGTATTAGTATTTGGCAGCTGTTGATTGTCCTGGTAATCATCATTCTGCTGTTCGGAACCAAAAAACTGCGCAACATTGGCGGTGACCTGGGCGGCGCGTTGAAAAGCTTCAAAAAGGCGGTCAACGAAGACGAGACCAGTGCCAAGAACGATGCTGATACGCAGAAGAAATTGTCTGAAGAGCAGGACGCCCAGTTCAAAGACAGCGATACGACTGGCAGCAAAGCTGACAGTAAGACAGACAAGTAAGATCGCAGCCGATGTTTGATATCGGATTTTTTGAGCTGATGGTGGTTGGCGTGGTGGCTCTGCTGGTGCTGGGGCCTGAACGTCTGCCTATGGCTGCACGCACTTGCGGACTCTGGCTGGGTCGGGTGCGTCGTTCACTTACCTCGATCCAAACGGAAATTCGCGAAGAGTTACGTGTGGAAGAGCTGAAACGCACCACGGCCATGCAGAAAGAACAGCTGGACAAAGAGCTGAATGAAATGCGGCAGCCATTTCAACAGCCTTTTGCTGACAGCTGCGCCGACAGTGAGGCCGGTGCCGCAGAAGCATCGTCCACCAGTGAAACCGACACCCGCACACAGCAGAGCAGTGATAACAAGGAAACACGATGAGTCAGCATACCGATCAGGAGCAACCTCTGATTGCGCACCTTGTCGAGTTACGGCAACGCTTGCTCTACAGTGTGTTGGCGATTCTGGTTATTTTCCTGTGCCTGTTCTATTTCGCCAATGATCTCTACACCTGGTTGTCCGCACCGCTGACCGCGCTCTTGCCGGAAGGCACCAGCATGATTGCCACGGATGTGACCTCTCCGTTTTTTGCACCTTTCAAGCTGACGCTGGTGTTTTCAGCCTTTCTGGCGATGCCCTTTCTGCTGCATCAGGCCTGGAGCTTTATTGCACCAGGCCTGTATACACACGAAAAACGCCTGGCTATTCCCCTGCTGCTATCGAGCATCCTGCTGTTCTATCTCGGTATCGCTTTTGCGTACTTCGTGGTGTTTCCGCTGATCTTTGGCTTCTTCACCAGTGTGGGGCCGGAAAATATCGCGGTTATGACCGATATCAGCAGCTACCTCAACTTCGTGCTGAAGCTGTTTTTCGCCTTTGGCGTGGTATTTGAGATTCCGGTAGCAACCTTGCTGTTGCTCTGGTCCGGTATCGTGACGGTAGAGAGTCTCAAGTCAAAGCGTCATTATGTGATCGTTGCCTGCTTTGTATTGGGTATGCTGCTGACACCGCCTGATATCATTTCGCAAAGCCTGCTGGCTGTTCCCATGTGGCTCTTGTTTGAAGTGGGTATTCTGATGGGGCGTATCCTGATCAAGCCGAAACCCGATGAAGAGCTGGATCAGGAACTGGATGATGCAATCGATGAAGAGCAGGAAAACAGGAATTCGAATTCCTGAGTGAAGACTCTCTTCATATGACGACAACGGGCACCCTTGGGTGCCCGTTGTCGTTTCTGTTCTACTCTTCTATATGTGTATAGGCTGAGATCATTTGAGCGGGACTCCTTGGTTGCCTTTTGAAGCCCTTTC
>NZ_FTMN01000015.1 GCF_900155945.1 Marinobacterium stanieri | reverse complement strand
CTTGCCTTGATTAAGCTTTGTGTGCTCAATCCTGACAAGCGCCCACACATATTACCTGATCAATTTGTTAAAGAGCGGGCTTGAGCAACCTGCCGCGTGGCAGAACCTGTTGTCTCAAGCGAGGCGCGTATCTTACCGCATCCTCATTCGGTGTCAACCGTTTTTTTCGTTTTTTGTTTCAGTGCCGAAGCACTTAAACAACGAAGCGGTTAAAACCAAGGAGGCAAATTCTACATCAGAAATCTAAATGATTTCAAGAGCTTATCTCCTTCTCTCCTAAGCCGTTCAGTGTTCCGTGAACCCTGTCGTCTCAAGCGAGGAGGCGAATTCTACACACATAAGATGGGGCGTCAACTGTTTTGTGTAAAATAATTTCAAAAAGGTGAAACAGCGTCACTTTCGACTACTACCCTGCCGGTAGAGGTAGAGGTAGAGGTAGAGGTAGAGGTAGAGGTAGAGGTAGAGGTAGAGGTAGAGGTAGAGGTAGAGGTAGAGGTAGAGGTAGAGGTAGAGGTAGAGGTAGAGGTAGAGGTAGAGGTATTCAGCATAGCCACGTAAAGGGCATAAACGACAACGGGCACCCAAGGGTGCCCGTTGCTACATACCAGGGACTGTTAGTCCGCCAGGTAGAACAGATGGTGCTTCTTCTTGCCCAGCTTCACCAGGAAGTACTTGTCGAAGCGCGCATTGGCAGCGCTGAACAGTTCAGCGGCGCTCATATTCTGATCCATGCCACATGCCTGGTCATTAATGATTACCGCGTTGCGCTGCAGTGCATCCTTAACCTGCTTACCGGAGTTTGCCATACCCGCATCCACCAGCAGTGTCGTCAGAGGCTGCTCGCTCAGCTCAGCCGGAACAGCTGATGCCGGCAGGCCGTCCAGCTGCAGCTGGGCATAGTCATCAGCACTCAGGCTGGACAAATCACCGGAGAACAGCGCATCGGTAATACGACGAGCCGCCAGCAAAGCCTCTTCACCATGAACCAGTCGCGTCATTTCTTCCGCCAGAACCTGTTGGCCCTGAGGACGTCCTTCACGTTCCTTATCTTCCGCTTCAATGGCATCGATCTTATCCACCGACAGGAAGGTAAAGAATTTCATGAAACGGTAGACGTCCGCATCAGGTGTCTGCAGCCAGAACTGATAAAAGGCGTAGGGTGAGGTCTTCTTCTCATCCAGCCAGACCGCACCACCTTCGGTTTTACCAAACTTGGTGCCATCAGATTTGGTGATCAGTGGCAGTGTCAGAGCATGGGTCGCAGCACCATTCACACGTCGAGTGAGATCGATACCGCCGACGATGTTGCCCCACTGGTCGGAGCCCCCGATCTGCATGGTACAACCATACTTGCTGTTGAGCTGCTGGAAATCGTATGACTGCAGAATCTGGTAGGTGAATTCAGTAAACGAGAGGCCAGAGCCTTCACGTTCGATACGCTGCTTCACTGATTCCTTGGCAATCATCTTGTTAACGGTGAAGTGCTTGCCGATATCACGCAGGAAGCTGAGCACATCGACATTCGCTGTCCAGTCGTAGTTATTGGCCAGGATGGCACCGTCTTCATCATTGAATTCGATAAAGCGGCTGATCTGTCCTTTCAGGCAGTCACTCCACTGCTTCACAACGTCTTCGGAGTTCAGCTGGCGTTCCTGATCCTTAAAACTCGGGTCACCAATCAAACCGGTTGCACCACCCACCAGTGCGATGGGGCGATGACCAGCATCCTGGAAGCGCTTAAGCATCAGCAGAGGCACCAGGTGACCCAGATGGAGGCTGTCGGCAGTCGGATCGAAGCCGCAATAAAGCGTCACCGGTCCCTGAGCCATATGCTCAACCAGCTCCTCTTCACTGGTCATCTGTGCGATGAGACCACGGGCCTTGAGATCTTCGATCAAACTGTTTGCGTTCATAACCGCCGAAATCCCTCTATTGGATTGAAAATTAGCAGAGACGGCATTCTACAGCTGTTTCGGACAGGATGGCCAGAAATGCGCTTTATACTGTTAGTTTGCCGGTAGATGACCTGTATTCAGCCCCGAGCCGTGTAATTTGGTTATACTGATGCTTTAACGTTCTGACTTAATATATTCAGGGGATTTTCGTGGCTCCAATACCCCATTACCTGCGCGCCCTGCCCAAACTGCATCTTTATCTACTGGCAGGCGTTCTGGCCGTTATCACCCTGGCAGCTATGTTTCTGCCGGAAGAGCAATCAACCCCCAGTCCCAATTTTCCCCCGCTTGCAGTAAACGAAGTCGACGATTCCGCTAATGACACACCTGCTCGCGATGAAATTGAACGGGTCAGCCTGCCGTTGTCATTATCTGATCCAGACAAGGCTACAATCCCTGCAGACAATTCGGTAGCGGCCAACACTGTCGTGCCCGTCGAACCGACTCAAACAGAGAACGTCAGCTCCCCTGCCCCTATTCCCGCGGCGGTTGAAAACTGGACAGAATACAATGTTCGCTCCGGCGATAACCTCACCACAATTTTCAAACGCGCAGGCCTGGGGCCGCGTGATGTCTACCAGGTATCACAGGCAGCCAGCAGCCAGGATGCCCTCAAATACCTGAAGCCGGGTCAAACCCTGGCTTTTCTCATTGAAGGCGGGGAGCTGCGTAAACTGAAACATGTGCGCAGTCGCCTGCAAAGCACTTTGATAGAACGCACACCCGACGGATATGTCATCAGTGAGCAGGAGCGTACCCCCGAAGCGCAAAGTGCTTACGCCGAAGCCGACATCCGTCGCTCACTCTTTCTCGATGCGGCTGATGCCGGATTACCTCAGCGCACCATCATGCAATTGGCGCAGATTTTTGGCTGGGACATCGATTTTGCTTTGGATATCCGGGAAGGCGACCACTTTCGAGTACTCTACGAGCAGGATTATCTCGATGGCGAAGCCCTGAACAGCACGCGCATTCTGGCCGCTCAATTCATGAACCGCGGCAACACCTACACCGCAATCCGCTTTACCGACAGCCAGGGCAACAGCAATTACTTCAGCCCTGACGGACACAGCATGCGCAAGGCGTTCCTGCGTTCACCGGTCGATTTCCGTCGTATCAGCTCCCGCTTCAAGCCTGAACGTTACCATCCCGTGTTGGGTCGTAAACGCCCCCACCGTGGCGTTGACTATGCCGCTGCTACAGGCACGCCCATCAAGGCCGCCGGTGACGGCAAGGTAATCTGGCGTGGCACCAAGGGTGGCTACGGTCGCACCGTAATTCTGCAACACGGCGGCAACATCACCACACTCTATGCGCATATGAGCCGATACCAGAAAGGTGTCAGCAACGGCACGCGCGTAAAACAGGGCCAGACTATCGGCTATGTCGGCGCCTCCGGCCTGGCCACTGGCCCGCACCTGCATTACGAGTTTCGCAGCAACGGCGTTCACCGTAACCCGCTCACCGTTGATCTCCCGGCCGCCGATCCGGTACCAGCCAACGAACGCGATGCATTTCTGGCCGAGGCCAACCGCCTCGTCGCCGAACTGGAACGCCACTCCGATACCCGCCTGGCCATGAACGATGAGAGCGCTCAGCCATGAGCCAGTATTATATTGGCTTAATGTCGGGCACCAGCCTGGACAGTGTGGATGCCGTTCTGGTGCGTTTCGAACCGGAATTCGAGTTACTGGCCTGGCATGAGCACGCCTTGCCGGAACCCCAGCGCCAATCGATTCTGCAACTGACGCAACCCGGTGATAACGAGATTGAGCATCTGGGGTTGCTGGACCGGCAGCTTGGAGAACTGTTTGCAGACGCCGTGAACACACTACTGGAGCGATCAGGCACTGACCCGGCTGACATCATTGCCATCGGCAGCCATGGGCAAACCATACGCCATCGTCCCGAAAAGGGGTTCAGTCTTCAGATTGGCGACCCTGCCAGTATTGCCGAGCACACCGGCATCACAACCCTGGCCGATTTCCGCCGCCGCGACCTTGCTGCCGGAGGGCAAGGCGCTCCCCTGGTCCCTCCCTTCCACGAACACCTGTTCCGCAGTCACAAGCAGGATCGCGTGCTGGTTAATCTCGGCGGCATGGCCAATATCACCCTGCTACCTGCCAACCCACAGCAGGATGTCAGTGGCTATGATACCGGACCGGGCAATGTGCTTATGGATACCTGGATTCAGCGCCAGCAGGGCAAAGCCTTTGATCGTCATGGCGACTGGGCCAGAAGCGGCCAGGTGATAGAAGAGCTGTTGGACAGCATGCTGAGTGACGCCTACTTTCACCAGCCACCGCCCAAGAGCACAGGACGGGAAACGTTCAACTCCGAGTGGCTTGAGCGGGCGATCACTCGCCTGGCAGAAGCCCCCAGGGCAGAGGATGTACAGGCAACGCTGCTGGAACTGACGGCCCGATCATTGGCAGACGCTATAAAAACCCACAGCCTGGCCCAGCCCGAGCTCTACCTTTGCGGCGGCGGCAGCCATAATCAGGGATTGCACCAGCGTCTGCAACAGCTGTTACCTGACAGCCAAATCAGTACCACTGAAGCACTGGGGCTGCACCCGGATTGGATGGAAGCGACCGCTTTTGCCTGGTTTGCCATGCGAACGTTGAACCGAAAAACGGCCAGCAGGGCCAGCGTCACCGGCGCACGTGGCGATCGCATACTGGGGGCCATTCATCTGCCTTGAGCAGATGAACAGCTTCCCAGGCAATAGGTGAACGGGGGGCATTCGCTCCCGCAACGCCGGTCAAGCAATCATATCGGTCGTGATTGATGTTTGCCCCACCAGCTCAAGGTAATCATCGAGCGCCTGCTGCGTATTGTTCTTGAACTCGCCGGAATCACTGAAGCGGGCCAGCACGTCGCCACGATCCCAGCGACCTTCTTCAAGATTTCCGACCCAATATCGCAGACCTTCCTCATCAGGTTCGCGCTCTAACACATTATTGTACAGTTTGCTGACGTACCCTTGATCATCAGCATCGGCATACAGCGTTTTGAACTCACCACTGTCGATGAACCGGTCGATGATCTGCTCAAAACTCAATTCGTGATCCAGTCGACCAGCCCAATACTTGAAACCTGCCTCATCAGGATCCCGATCAAAAACAGCCCGATATAGTCGGTACACGGCACCATCTTCGCTATAGGCTTCTGCCGCGTCTTCGACCTCCACTCGGCTGCCATCGGACCGCTTGGCATAGACCGCCTCAGCTTCGTCAGATGCACCCAGGCTGGAATGGTAAAACTCGACTTCATGACGTTCGCCTTCAAACATGACGACACTGCCATCTTTCTGGTAGAAGCCGTCATCTTCAAGCTCATAGATCACCCCGTCACGTACCAGATAAAGATCATCGTCAATTCGGTATTCCGCATCCTGGCTGAGATCGAAGGAGTATTCATTCTCGTCTTCACGCTCAAACAACTGGCCATCAATATATACATCCGAGGAGGGGCTACCCGACTGACTGCCATTCAGCTGCGTTTCGCTGGAAATTTCGACATAGCTGCCATTACCCAGATGGGTATATACCTTGGTTTCGGTGTAGCCATGCTCGACTTCAACTTCGATGACGTTATCACCCTGCAGGGTGTAAGTGGTATTGGCATCAATGTGTTCGCGCTCCCAGAAGCCATCGTCCCATTCAAACACAGCGACCACCTGGTTGTTCTGGATCTCGAACCGCATCAAGTCATCGCCGTACCCGGAGCCATTGCCATCTGCCTCGCTGCCTGAAGAGCTGTCATCAGTCACCTGTGACTGGCTGGAGGTTTCAATGTAAGTACCGTTTTCCTGAGCCGTGTAAACAGTTGTTTCCGTGACCCCATGCTCCACTTCCGTCTCGATGACGTTGTCACCCTCAACGCTGTAAGTGGTGTTGCCATCCGGGCTCTCAAGCTCCCAGACACCATCATCATATTCGTAAACCGCGATCACTTCGTTGTTCTGAATATCGAATTTCATCACGTCTGAACCGGACATACTTCCCCCTCACTTACGTCTTGTTTGCGACTTCAATTACGGATGTGAACTCATGGAAGCAGCCTCACCGAACCACCACCTGTGAAGTTGAGAAGCACCCATAGAGCTATCAGGCACACAATGCACGAACAAGTTAAATTGAAACTTAAAACAATAGATCCCGCTGCATGAAGCAGGAATAAGCTTCAGGACCGGATTTAGTATAGAAGGGAGGGAGCAAGGAAGCGCAACTCGGGTCAGCAGGCACCAGAAACGCAAAAACCCCGCAAGCACTATTGCCTACGGGGCTTGTAACCAATCGTCAGGGCCTTACAGCCTTAGCTGCCATCCCGAGACGGAATCAGATCGAGAAGGACGAACCGCAGCCGCAAGTCGTGGTCGCATTGGGATTGTTGATTACGAACTGAGAGCCTTGCAGCCCCTCCTTGTAATCAACTTCCGACCCGGCCAGGTACTGGTAGCTCATCGGGTCCACTACCAGCGTTACACCGTCACGCTCAACCGCTGCATCATCGTCCGCCATGTTTTCATCGAACGTGAAGCCATAAGAGAAGCCCGCACAGCCGCCACCGGTGATGTATACACGCAGCTTAAGCTTGTCGTTCTGCTCTTCTTCCAGCAATGATTTGACCTTGTTGGCCGCCGCATTGGTAAATACCAGGTCGGCCGCTTGTGCAGTATCGCTCATAGTTACACTAAACCCTCTTAGATACAGCGCATTCTGCCTAAACCGACTAATTCAGTCAAGTATTGGCAGATCAGGGCATCAGTGCAACCTGTTCCAGGCCCGCGGTTTCCGGCAGGTCAAACATGATATTCATGATCTGAATCGCCTGGCCAGAGGCACCTTTCATCAGGTTATCAATGGCAGACAGAACCACGACCGTATCTTCGCCCTGAGGCTGATGTACACTGATACGGCACATGTTGGAACCTTTGACACTACGTGTTTCCGGGTGAGCACCGGCAGGCATCACATCCACGAAAGGCTCATCACGATAAAAGTCTTCAAACAGGGTCTGCAGGTCCGGGCCGACCGGGTCTTTCAGAACCGAGTACAGGGTCGCGTGAATACCACGAATCATCGGCATCAGGTGCGGACTGAAGGTCAGCCCTACCGGACGACCAGCCATATCGCTCAGTCCCTGCTTGATCTCCGGCAGGTGACGATGGCCCGGAACACCATAGGCTTTGACGCTTTCACTGGCTTCCGCCAGCAAAGTGCCCACGTTGGCACCACGGCCGGCACCGGTGACACCGGATTTACAATCAGCAATCAAACGACGGTGATCAACCAGGCCTGCTTGCAACAGCGGCTGATAACCCAGCTGCACCGCGGTGGGGTAGCAGCCGGCACAACCGATCATCTGACCTTCACGGATAGCATCACGGTTCAGCTCGGGCAGGCCATATACCGCTTTCTCAACCAGATCTGGACAAGTGTGCTCCAGGTTGTACCATTTTTCCCACAGCGGAATATCCTTGATGCGGAAATCAGCACCCAGATCGATCACTTTAACGCCACGATCGATCAGTTCGGGAGACATGCTCATGGCCACACCGTGCGGTGTCGCGAAGAACACCACATCACAGGCTGCCAGACGGTCTACATCCGGTACTGTGAAAGCAAGATCCAGATGGCCTCGCAGGTTCGGGAACATGTCCGCCACCTTGACGCCCTCCTCTGAGCGCGAGGTAATCACTTCCACCTGCGCCTGGGGGTGGTTTGCCAAAAGACGCAACAATTCAACACCGGTGTAGCCGGTGCCTCCGACGATACCTACCTTGACCACATCAACCTCTCATCAGTACGTAAAAACTGTTAGGGTATAGTACTTAGCTGCACAGCAGATGACCATGATCCTCTGAACGAATCATCATGCCACACCAACTGCTCTCACTGGAACACTTCCGCCACCGACTGGCTCATGCCGATGCCCTGCCGCAACTGGTCGTACTGGGCATTCTCTCCGGCCTGGCTGCCGGCGGCCTGATCAGCCTGTTCAGATCAGCCGACACCCTGCTGCAGGCCTGGCTACTGAGCGGCGGTGCCGAACGCTTTGAAGAACTGCCCGATGTGTACCGGCTGCTACTGCCCGTGGCCGGCAGCCTTTTATTAATTGGCCTGTTTTCCTGTATTCCCCCCCAGGCCCGTGCGGTCGGCATTGTGCACCTGTTGGAGCGCCTGAGTAACCATCAGGGGCGCCTGCCTGCCTTTAACCTGTTGATTCAATGGCTGGCCGCCGTTATTGCGCTGGCCAGTGGCCACTCGGTGGGCCGAGAAGGCCCTGCCGTGCACCTGGGTGCCGGTGCCGGCAGCTGGTTGGGGCAAAAACTGAACCTGCCCAATAACTCTTTACGCCTCCTGGTTGGCTGCGGTGCAGCGGCAGGGATTTCCGCCACCTTTAATACACCTCTGGCCGGCGTGATTTTCGCCATGGAAATTATCCTGCTGGAGTACACCATGGTCGGCTTCCTGCCCGTCATGGTCGCGGCGCTGGTGGGGGATGTGGTGTCGCGTGCATTAATCGGCGAGGCAATCGTCTTTACGGCTCCCGATCTGGCCATTGGCGAACTGACGCAGTTGCCGCTGGTTGCCCTGCTGGGCCTTCTGTGCGGACTGCTGGCAGCCGGCTTCCACCTGCTGCAGATGCAGACATTTCGTTTGCTGCACTGGCACTTTTCGATCCGCTTTCTGCTGGCCGGTTTACTGACAGGGCTGGTCGCACTCTACTGGCCGGAAGTCATGGGTGGCGGCTATGACACCATTGAGTCCCTGTTCCATGAGCCCGCTCCCATTCTGTTTTTGTGCGGCCTGCTGGTCGCCAAATGTTTGCTCACACCGGTGGTGATAGGTCTGGGGATTCCGGCGGGGCTGATCGGTCCGACCCTGTTTATCGGCGCCGTTGCCGGTGCCCTCTTGGGTGCAGTCGACAGTTTGCTGACCGGCACCACCCACACCGGCATGTACGCCATGATCGGCATGGGCGCGATGATGGCGGCTTTGCTCAACGCGCCCCTGGCTGCCTTGCTGGCCATGCTGGAGCTGACCCAAAATGCCGGTATCGTGCTGCCCGGCATGCTGGCACTGCTGATTGCCAGCCTGACCACTCGCTACGGATTCAAACTGCCCTCCATTTTCCATGCCTCCCTGCTGCGCCAGGGGCTTGATGTCCGCCAGGCACCTTTGGCGCAAATACTCTCTCGTGCCGCCGTCGGCAGCTTGATGCGACGGGATATCTGCCAGGCCTCCAGTGAAATCCACTTGAGCACCGCACGCACCCTGCTGGAAGCCGCCCCCTACCGCATCCTGGTGGAAAGCGACAAACGCCATTTCCTGCTGCCGCCTGCGGACCTGCGTCATTACATCGACAGCCTGCCGGAGCAGGCACCGGATGACTTGAACATCAACCTGCTGTCGATCCCGGCGCACCGTATCGACACCAGTTATCTGCTCTATCGTGCCACCCTCAAGGAGGCACTGGACCTGCTGCGCGAGAAGGAACTGGAATCGCTGGTTGTGGTCAGCAACCAGGAAGAGCCGATGGGCATGATCAGCCGTCAGCAGATTGAAGAGTACTATCACCAGAAACAGAGTCTTTCATGACCCGATTACACGGCCTTTATGGCCTTACCGACGCCGGCCTGATGCCGACAGATGACACCATGCTGGAACAGGTAGAAGCCGCCTTGCGTGGCGGAATGCGCCTGCTGCAATACCGCGACAAGTCCACAGACGGCCCCAAACGCCTGCGCCAGGCATTGGCATTACGAGACCTGTGCCACCAATACCACTGTCCGCTGCTGATCAACGATGATGTCAAACTGGCCCGCGCATCTCAGGCGGATGGCGTCCACCTGGGCCAGGGCGATGGCAGCGTTGCCGGCGCACGTGATTACCTGGGCAGTAAGGCGCTGATCGGCCAGACCTGCCACGACAGCCTCGATCTGGCGCGCAACGCCATTGCCGCCGGTGCCGACCATGTCGCCTTCGGCGCGTTCTTCCCGTCGAACACCAAGCCCGGCGCCAGCCCGGCACCACTGAGCCTGCTGCAGGCAGCAAAAACAGAATTCCAGGTCCCGGTGGTGGCGATTGGCGGAATCAGCGTGGATAATGCGAGCCAGGTAATCGAAGCCGGTGCCGACCTTGTCGCCGTCGTGCACGCCCTCTTTGCTGCCGATGATGTAGAGCAACAGGCACACCGCTTCACGCAACAATTTACGATGGTATAACCCACTTATTTTCAGTTAATAGGAAGTGTCCCATGTCACGTTCAGAATCCCTGTTTCAGGCCGCACAGGCTCACATCCCGGGTGGCGTAAACTCGCCGGTCCGCGCTTTCAAGGGCGTGGGTGGCACGCCGGTGTTCTTCAAGCGTGGTGAAGGTCCTTTCCTGTTTGACGAGGACGACCGTCAGTACATCGACTATGTCGGCTCCTGGGGTCCGATGCTGCTGGGCCACTCCTATCCGCCAGTCATGAATGCCGTGCGCGAGATGCTGGATAACGGTCTGGGCTTCGGCGCACCGACCGCCATCGAAACCGAAATGGCCGACCTGGTGTGCGAACTGGTGCCGTCCATGGATATGGTGCGTATGGTCAGCTCCGGTACCGAAGCGACCATGAGCGCCATTCGTCTGGCCCGCGGCTTCACCGGCCGCGACAAGATCGTCAAGTTTGAAGGCTGCTACCACGGCCACTCCGACTCCCTGCTGGTTAAAGCCGGCTCCGGTGCCCTGACTCTGGGTGAACCCAACTCTCCGGGGGTTCCTGCCGCACTGGCCGAGCACACCATTACCCTGACGTACAACGATATCGACAACGTGCGCAAAGCCTTTGCCGAAATTGGCGACCAGGTTGCCTGCATCATTGTTGAGCCGGTTGCCGGCAACATGAACTGCATCCCGCCCAAGGAAGGTTTCCTGGAGTGCCTGCGCGAAGTCTGTGACCAGCACGGCAGCGTACTGATTTTTGATGAAGTCATGACCGGCTTCCGTGTCGCGCTGGGCGGTGCCCAGGAGCTGTACGGCATCAAACCTGACCTGACCACTCTGGGTAAGGTTATCGGTGGTGGCCTGCCGGTTGGCGCCTTCGGCGGCAAACGTGAAATCATGGAACACATCGCGCCGCTGGGCCCGGTGTATCAGGCCGGTACCCTGTCCGGAAACCCGCTGGCCATGTCCGCCGGACTGGCCATGCTGACCGCGCTCAAGCAGGAAGGCATTCATGAAGCCCTGGCCGCCAAGGCGGAATACCTGACTCAGGGGCTGGAAGCCATGGCTGCACGTCACGGCATCGCCTTCACTACCAGCTGCGTTGGCGGCATGTTCGGTCTGTTCTTTACCGATCAGGACAGCGTTACCAGCTTCGCCGAAGCCACCGCCTGCGATGCCGAGCTGTTCGGCAAGTTCTTCCACGGCATGCTGGACGAAGGCGTCTACCTGGCGCCGTCCGCGTTTGAAGCCGGCTTCGTCTCCAACGCCCACACCGAAGCGGAGCTGGATGCGACCCTGGCGGCCGCTGACCGTGTATTTGCCAAACTGGCCGCTTAAGCAATGCTGGGAAGTAGCCTGATTCTGGTTGCTGCTCTCGCCAGCGCCGTGCTGCTGTTTCGCCGCAGCGAGGCGCTGGCCGAAGCACCTCAGTCGCAACTTCAGGTGAGTAGCCTGAGCCTGGTATTTATCGCCCTGGCGGCTATGGGTCAGCTGTTACTGACACCCGATAATCAGGATGTCGCCACACTGCAGCGACTGCTGGGCAACCTGGCCCTGTACGCGGGACTGCCCCTGCTGGTGACAGCGGTGTTGGCATTATCGATGGGATGGTTCTGGTCTAAAGCAGGCTGGGGCCGCTGGCTGCTGGCTCTGTTTGCCCTGTTTGAACTGCTGCGTCGCATGGGACTGGGAGAAAGCTACACTCTCTGGCTCAGCGTGGCTTTGGCAGCAGCCCTGTTGGTTGCCGCATTCAAACTGCCCGTACTGACAGGCCGGATTGCACTGGCGCTGGCAGCCCCCCTGATACTGCTGGGTATCAGTGCCGGCACGCTCATGACGGCAACACCTCCGGCACTGCTGCCACCGCTGGCACAAGCCGCAGGGCTGGGACTCATCAGCTTCGCATTGCTGCAGCACACCTGCAAGCGCCAGCCTGAACAAACAGGCTGACGCCTTTCAGGGTGTCAGTAAGCGGCGGCCTTGTCGCGCGCTTCCTTGGCACCCTGAGCATTTCCCCCTTCCTGACGAATCTCGGCAATCAACTGCCACAACCGCTTGAGCGCACCGGACTGGCCGGCGGCAACGCTGACACCTTTCAGCGCCACCTGCTCTGCCTGCAGGAACTGCCCTTGGCGACGCTGCACATCGGCCAGCTGGATATACACTTCCGGGTCACGCGGCGCGATTCGCAGAGCGCGCTCCAGCCGGCTTTGCGCCATGCGCAGATCGCCCTTGCCACTATCGGTACGTGCCGTTTCCAGCAAGGCAATCACGGCCGGGCTCTGTGGCTGGCTGACTACCGGCTGGCTGGACTGAATTTCCACCGGCTGCGAGGCGGCTTCCGGGTCACGCTGTTCACGCACCACAGGTACACGGGTTACCGGTTGTACGGTCACACCGGGGGAGGTTTCGGCCGGCACCACGGTACCCGGCTGGGTCACGGGCTCTTTGGCCGGCTCATAGTCCTGACCGCGATCTTCCACCGGCGCGCGGTAGGGGTTGGGACCGGCACAGCCAGTCACCAGCGCGGCCGCGGCCAGCATCAGACAGATTTTTTTCATCGCATCCTTCTCACATCAGTCAAACCAGTTGCGGAACCAGTCCAGCGAACGTCGAACAGGGTTATCCAGACCACAGTCCACTTTTTCACTGGGCGCCGTGCCCGTCAGGAACGGCAGCTGTCGGGACCCTTCACAGCGACGATCAGATCGAAGACCTGTCGCCTCGTCTATCCATACATACTCAACCCCGGCAGGGCGAGTCGCCAGGAAGGGCTCGGGAGATTCACGCCGCATGAACTCGGTCCACACGCGCAGAGCCCCGCCGGAACCGGTAAAGGGCAGCTGACTGTTGTCATCACGCCCCAGCCAGACCACCGCCAGACGGTCGCCGGCAAAACCGGCAAACCAGCTGTCTCGCTGATCATTGGAGGTGCCTGTTTTGCCACCCACATTGAGGTTATCCGGCAATACCGAATACACACTGCGAGCCGTACCCTCACGCGCCACTTCCTGCAGCGCGTACTGTAACAGATGCACCAGCTCGGGTTTTACCTGTTGTTTCAGGGTAAAGGGGTAACGTGACAATTCTTCACCTTCCGCATCGGTTACCCGGCGGATAACTCGCAACGGCATACGGAAACCATTGGCCGCAATGGTCTGATAGACACTGGCCAGCTCCAGAGGCGACAACGCCTGGGCGCCCAGCAGCAATGAGGGATAAGCCTTGAGGTCACGCTCGGCACCCAGGCGGTGGAGCATGTCGATGACATTGTCCAGACCCACGTTCATCCCCAGACGCGCCGTGGACTGGTTATAGGACAGCGCCAGCGAACGGTGCAACGGGATCACGCCATGGCTGCGGCGATCAAAGTTCTGCGGCTGCCATACTGAGCCATCCGGCATTTTTACACTCAGCGGCTCATCTTCCAGCGGCGTTGCCAGGGTATAGCCCTGCTCCAGTGCGGCCAGATAGACCGCCGGTTTCACCAGTGAACCGATGGGGCGCAAGGCATCCAGAGCGCGGTTGAACCCGGTATAGCGATTATCCCGACCACCAATCAGCGCCATCACCTCGCCGGTTTGCGGGTCGGTCACCACCATACTGGCTTCCAGCTCCTTGGCCCGCTTGCCGTAGCGTTTTTCCAGACGGCCAATACCGGTTTCCAGTGCCGCTTCCGCACGGGTCTGCACCAGAGGATCCAGGGATGTAAATACACGCAGACCTTCACTGCTCAGATCCTCATCACGGTATTCCTCGCGCAGTTTGCGCTTCACCAGATCCAGATAGGCGGGGAAAGCCCCTTTATGCAAGCTGCGCTGTTTTACCACGCCCAGGGTCTGACGACGTGCCTGATCATATTCATCGCGGCTGATATGCCCCTGTTCGAACAACATCTTCAGCACCAGGTTACGGCGCTCCATGGCTCGGTCTGGGTTGCGGCGCGGGTCATACCAGGAGGGGCCTTTCACCATGCCGGCCAGCAGGGCCACCTGATGCAGCTCCAGTTCCTGCACCGGTCGGGCAAAGTAATACTGGCTGGCCAGGCCAAAGCCGTGAATGGAGCGACTGCCGGACTGCCCCAGGTACACCTCATTCAGATAGGCTTCCAGGATTTCATCCTTGTCATAATGCAGCTCCAGCAACATCGCCATGGGTAGTTCCAACAGCTTGCGGCTCAGTGTGCGGTCGGACGTGAGATAAAAGTTCTTGATCAGCTGCTGGGTCAGCGTACTGCCGCCCTGCACGAAACGGCCTTCGCGGATATTGACCCACATGGCGCGGGCAATACCCTTGGGTGACACCCCCCAGTGATCATAGAAAGCCCGATCCTCCACGGTAACCAGTGCCTGCGCCAGATGAGGCGGCGCCTCCTCCAGCTTGATCAGATCGCGGTCCTCATTGGATTTGGGATAGATCCCCCCGATCAGCATGGGCTCCAGTCGTACCAGTGGCAGTGAACGCCCGTCACTGCTTTTGATCGACTGCAGACGCCCGCCCGAGAAGGACAGCAGCATATTGCGTGAAGGCTCAACCTCATCCGGAAAATCAAAGCCACGGCTGTAGATACGCGCGCGGCTGCTGGCCCATTCCACCGCCCCGGGTTGATCGGCACGGCGCACAAAACGATAATTAAGCGTCTTGAGCTCCTGCTTCAGCTCGTCCATGGCGATCGACTGACCGGGATACAGCTCCAGCGGGCGGGCATAAACCTTGGCCGGTACAGCCCAGCGTTTGCCCTCGAATTTGCTACGCACTTGAGCGTCCAGATACACCAGACCGGCCGCCGCAATAACCGTCAGCACCAGCCCCAGCTTGAACAGCCAGCGCAGGAAACGACCGAGACGAGAAGGTTTGGATTTCTGACGCGAACGGCGTCCTTTGGCGGAAGGTGTTCTCTTTTTACTCATCGGATCAGTATAATCCTATGCCGTCGCCGACAACAGCAGGAACCCCATGTTACCCACATTGATCGAATCCCTGCGCGATCCCGCCTGTTTCCCGCACCCCGTGGAGCAGATAGAGGTGATCGAGACGCACATCTCCTGGATTCTTCTTACCGGTGAATATGCCTACAAGGTCAAGAAACCGGTCAATTTCGGCTTTCTGGACTTCACTACCCTTGCCCAGCGGCGACATTGCTGTGAAGAGGAAGTTCGCCTGAATCAACGCCTGGCACCGGATATCTATATTGGTCTGGTGGCCATTGGCGGCAGCACCGAGAAGCCGGAGCTGGATACGGCAGGCGAAGCGATCGAGTATGCCGTCAAAATGTATCAGTTTGATCCTGAACTGCGCCTTGACCGCCTGCTGCAGCGCCACCTGTTTGAAGCCCACTGGATCGACCTGCTGGCCGAACAGATTGCCGACTTCCATTCACGTATTCCGATCGTGGCCCAGGACAGTCCCTGGGGCGAACCGGAGACTTTGTGGGAAGTGGTGGCCGATAACTATCGCCATATCCACCCCGAGCATCTTGAGGCTGACGACCTGACCCTGCTGCAGCAGTTGTCGACGCACACGGCACAAAGCTTCCGCAGCCTCAGTGGACTGATCAAGCAGCGCAAGCAAAAAGGCCATGTCCGCGAGTGCCACGGCGATTTGCACCTGGCCAACGTCAACCTGTTCCACGACCATTTGCGCCTGTTCGATTGCATCGAGTTCAATCTGGAATTCCGCTGGATCGATACCATGTCGGATCTGGCCTTCCTGTTGATGGACCTGGAAGCCAACCAGCAGTTCCGCTGGGCCAATCGCTGCCTCAACCTCTACCTGGAGTTGAGCGGCGACTACGAAGCCCTGCCCCTGCTCAACTTCTTCAAAGCCTACCGCTCCATGGTACGCGCCAAGGTTGCCATGCTGGGCGCTGAACCAGATGTTCCGAGTTGCCGCCAGTACCTCAAGCTGACCGAGCATTACTACCGCGAGCGCAGCCCCGCCATTTTCCTGATGCACGGTGTCAGCGGCAGCGGCAAAAGCTACCTCAGCGAACGCCTGGCCGAAGCTGTAGGCGTGATTCGCATTCGCTCAGATGTGGAACGCAAACGCATCTATCGTGAGCTGAGCCTGCAGGGGCAGTCGGTAGAACTTTATGGCGCCGAGATGAACAGTCGCACCTTCCAGCACCTGCTGGATACCACCAGACTGATGCTCAAGGCCGGATACTCGGTGGTAGTGGATGCCACCTTTATTCAGCAACGCACCCGCAACGCCTATTTGGAACTGGCCAAAAACCTCGATCTGCCGCTGCGTATCATCAGCTGCCATTGCGAGCAGAGTCTGATTGAGGCGCGCCTGAAGCGCCGTCAGGAAGAGGGCCGCGATCCGTCAGATGCGGATGTTGCAGTGATGCGTGAACAGATGAACATGATGCAGCCACTGACCAGCGATGAGCAGTTGCTCTCATTGCAGGTTGATACCCGTGATGACGAGGCCATCGAGCAATTGATGTCTCACCTGCGTGCACAGCGCCTGCTGGAAGATGGTGATGACTGAGATCTATGTCTGCCAGCTGGATGCGCTGGACCCGGTGGAAGGCCGTGGATTTGATCTGGACGACGGCACGGCCGTCCTGTTATTCCAGCGTGATGGCGAAGTCATCGCCTGGCGCAACAGCTGCCCTCACCGTGGCATCCGTCTGGAGTGGCAGCCGGACCAATTCCTCGACTACGAGAAGCAGTTTATCCAGTGTGCCACCCACGGCGCGCTGTTTGGCGTCAAGGATGGCACCTGTATTGCCGGACCCTGCCCCGGTGAGCAGCTGGAGCCTCTGCGCTGCACCATCAGGGACGGGGCTGTTTACCTTAGCCGCGATTGATCCGGGTGCGCAGACGCTCCAGCGCCAGCTCGATACGATCCATACCCGTGGTGTAGGCAAAGCGGATAAAACGCTCAGGGTGGTTACAGCCAAAGTCCGCCCCGGGCGTCACCGCCAACAAATCGTCCTCCAACAGCGACCAGCAGAACGCAAAGCTGTCATCGGTCAGATGGGAAGCATCGGCGTACACGTAGAAGGCTCCCTCCGGCATCAACGGAATGCCAAAGCCCAGCTCCCGCAAACCTTCCACCAGACGGTCCCGGCGCAGCGCAAAGGCCTCCCGGCGCTGCTCCAGCAACGCCAGCGTGTCTGGCTCGAAGGCCGCCAGCGCCGCGTGCTGTGACAGGGTAGCCGGTGAAATAAACAGGTTCTGGGCGATTTTCTCCATCTCCGCCACTTCATCCGGCTGCGCCACCAGCCAGCCCAGGCGCCAACCGGTCATGCCGAAATATTTGGAGAAGCTGTTCAGCACAATGGCATCCGGTGCCACGGACAGTACCGTTTCGGCATCAAACCCATAGGTAAGACCATGGTAGATCTCGTCCACAATCAGACGCCCCTCCAGACGCGCAACCGTTTCGGCAATCGCAGCCAGCTGTTCGGAAGGCACCACCGAGCCTGTCGGGTTGGAGGGTGAGGCCAGCAAAACACCGGCGGTATCCGGCTGCCAGTGCTCTTCGATCAGCTCCGGTGTCAGCTGATAATTGGTCTCCGGCCCCACCGGCACCAGCTGACCGCGTGATTCCAGCAAACGCAGGAACTGACGGTTACAGGGGTAGCCGGGATCGGCCAGCATGAAGCGGCTGCCCGGTGCCGCCAGCAGAGAGAAAGCCAACAGGAGTGCACCGGAGGCACCCGCCGTCACCAGCACCTGCTCGGGCGCCAGGTCGACGCCGTAACGCTGCTGATAAAAACCGGCAATGGCTTCACGCAGCGGCATGATGCCGCCCGCCGGGGTATAGCGGGTCTGACCTGCTTCCAGCGCGGCATGCGCCGCCTGTACGATAGGCGCGGCAGTCGGAAAGTCCGGTTCCCCCGCCTCCATGTGCACCACATCCATACCGGCACTATCCAGTTCCGCCGCCCGTTTCAACAGATCCATTACCTTGAAGGAATCAATCTCACGCGCACGCTCGGTCCAGCCCCTTGTCATTTCCATCTCCTGGCAGGTTGTTTCAGCGCCAGTATATCGACATTGGTCGAAACTGTACCCACCCCGCCGCTGTCCAACGTCAATCGAGATGGCAAAATGCCAAAGCGGGTCTAGCCTAAAGGGTGGGGTTCTGGTACTTTCACCCGCTTTCAATGCACCAGTGTTCCTTATCAGGGGCGCCGGACCCGAGGCAGTCGGGCTTCGACTGGTCTGGACCCCCAATGACGTGAGGCTGCGCCAAATGCCTAAAACAACTGATACACAGTTCATGCACTTTGAACCTTACCCGCTGGATACCGGCGAGGAGTACATGAACGAAGCGCAGAAAGAGCATTTCCGCAAAATCCTGCTGGGATGGAAACGCGAGCTGATGGAAGAGGTCGACAGCACCATCACCCATCTCAAAGAGGAAGCTTCCAACTTTGCCGATCCCAGCGACCGTGCAAGCCAGGAAGAAGAATTTAGCCTCGAACTGCGCACCCGTGACCGTGAACGCAAGCTGATCCGCAAGATCGACGAAGCGCTCGAAAGCATCGATGAAGATGACTACGGCTTCTGCGAAGCCTGTGGTGTAGAGATCGGCATCCGCCGTCTGGAAGCACGTCCCACTGCTACCCTCTGCATCGACTGCAAGACCCTGGCCGAAATCAAGGAAAAGCAGATCGGTCGCTAAGACCGGCCGGGGCGTGCAAACGCCCCTCTGCTCTCCCGCCTCGTGCAACCTGTCGGACGTTTCGCGCCTTCGCCAACCGGTCCTCTTCACTTCGGCTCGCTGCTGGCAGCACTGGCCAGCTATCTCGATATTCGCGCCCGCAAGGGTCGCTGGCTGGTTCGTATCGAAGATCTGGACCCACCCCGGGAACAACCCGGCGCTTCCACGCATATTCTGAAAACGCTTGAAGCCTTTGGCCTGTGTTGGGACGGTGACGTCGTCTATCAAAGCCAGCGCCACTCTCTTTATCAGGAAGCACTGGGACAATTACGCCAGCTGAACCTCACCTATCCCTGTAACTGCAGTCGCAAGCAGCTGCGCACCCGCGGCGCCCAGGGCTATGACGGTTACTGCCTGCAACACCCGCCAGCTTCCCTGGACAACTGCGCCTTCCGGGTAACACACCCCGAAGGGACACAGTTTTTTGCAGACCGTATCCAGGGACGACGGGAATATCAGTGGCAGGGGCATCAGGGCGACTTTGTCATTTTTCGCCGCGACGACCTCTTTGCCTACCAATTGGCTGTAGTAGTAGACGATGCGGAACAGGGCATCACCGATATCCTGCGCGGCAGCGATCTGATTGACGAGACACCGCATCAACTGTTGCTGCAGTCTCATCTGGGCTATGCCCAACCGAGCTATGCGCATATTCCGGTAATCACCAACGCCGAAGGCCAAAAGCTGAGTAAACAGAATCTGGCACCGGCGATTTCCGGCCATGAACGCCAACACCTGCTTTTAAAAGCCCTGAGGCTACTGGGACAAAACCCTCCGACGGAGCTGGAAGCTGCCACCACCGAGGAACTCTTGCAATGGGCTATCGTACACTGGCACATTGCCAGGGTACCGACTGTGCTCAGCCTGCCACAGGGAGAGGAATGAAATGCACCGACACCGCTTGCTGTTGCTGGTTGCACTGGGCACCTTGCTGCTGTTTCCCGGCCTGCTGGACTGGTGGCTGTTTGGCAACCACCACTGGCTGACACCTTTTATTATCTGGGGCCTGTTGATCGCCCTGGTCGCACTGGCTGAATGGCGCCAACGTCACCATGAACTTTGAACTCTCGGCTTTATTAGTACTGGGCTGCGGTTACCTGCTGACCCTGTTCGGGGTCGCCTGGCTGACGGAACGCCGTTTGCTGCCCGACCGTCTGACCCGTCATCCGGCCGTGCACGTACTGGCTCTGTGCGTATTTGCCAGCGCCTGGACCTTCTATGGCATTTTTGGCCTGGCCCACAATGCCGGCTTTGCCTATCTATCGTCTTATCTAGGTGCTTCAGCTGCGTTTCTGCTGGCACCGGTTGTACTGATACCGATCATGCGTATCACCCGGCGGCACCAGCTCAGCTCGCTGGCCGACCTGTTTTCCTTCCGTTTCCGCAGCGGACGCGTAGGAACGCTCACCACCCTGCTGACCCTGTTTATCAGTCTGCCGCTGATCTCGATTCAGATTCAGGCATTGGCCGACTCCCTGCCCATGCTCAATCCGCAGGTATCTTCATCCCATGCTGCGGCGGTGTTCTGTGTGGTCATCGCCGTGTTCAGCATCCTGTTCGGCGCCCGTCACGCTTCGTTGCGCAACAGTCATAACGGTCTGGTATTTGCTATCGCTCTGGCGTCGCTGATCAAACTGGTCGCTCTGGTGGCCATTGCGGTTTATGCCCTCTTCTTTGTATTAGGCGGCCCCGCCGAATTAAGTGACTGGTTGCAGAGCAATCCCGCACAGCTGGATTCGCTGCAACAACAGCAGCAAAGCGATCACTGGCAGATTCTGCTGCTGGCCTTTTTTGCCTGTGCCTTTGTCATGCCACACATGTTCCAGATCGCCTTTACCGAAAACCTGCCGCCGGAAAGCCTGTATCGCGCCAGCTGGGGCGTACCGCTGTTTCTTCTGGTACTGGCACTGGCGGTCCTGCCGATTCTATGGGCCGCGGTCAAAACCCAGGCGCTGACCAACCCCGAGTACCTGGTACTTCAGCTGGGACAGGCGCTGCAGCTGCCCTGGCTCAGCACCCTGGCATTCATTGGCGGCTTGTCAGCCGCCAGCGGCATTATTATTGTCGCCACCGTCGCCCTGGCTTCCATGCTGCAGAACCACGTAGTACTGCCGCTGGTTCGCGTGCCCAATAATGTGCGCTTCTATGCCTGGCTGCTGTGGATTCGCCGCCTGATTATTCTCGGCCTGGTGCTGGGCAGTTATCTGTTTTTCCAGTTCATTGGCCACCGTTTCAGCCTCAACCAGCTGGGTCTGCTGGCCTTCATCGGCTTTCTCCAGTTCCTGCCCGGCGTACTGGCCACGCTGTATTGGCCACGCGCCAGCCGCAATGGCTTCCTGCTTGGCCTGATCGCAGGCTTCGTTGTCTGGGCACAGGGCCTGCTGCTGCCGATGATGGGATTGAGTTTGCTGGGGGATACCCCCGAGAGCCCATTGGCCGGAGATAGCCATAGCGCCGCCTTGCTGTCGTTGACGGCCAATATCGCCATGCTGGTGCTGGGCTCGCTGATTTTTCCCGGCAGCCGCCAGGAGCGTGCCGCCGCCGATGCCTGCATGCTGAACGCCCTGCCCGGTCCTACCGAACGCCAGATCCGGGTCGAAAGCGACAATGACTTTATTACCCGACTGAGCCCGCGCCTGGGTGACAAGCCGGCTCGGCGCGAGGTTCGCCGGGCCCTGCGTGAACTGCAGTTGCCGGCCGGACAGCTTAAGCCTCTGGACACCCTGCGCCTGCGTACCCAGCTGGAGCAGAACCTGTCGGGCCTGCTGGGCCCGGTGGAAGCCGCCACTCTGTTGCAGCCGCTGGATGAAAGCCTGGACTCCGGCTTCAAGGCCCGAAATGTGCACCTGCTGGAACAGCAACTGGAAACCTACGACCAGCGCCTGTCCGGCCTGGCGGCGGAGCTGGATCAATTGCGCCGTTATCACCGCGCCACCCTGCAACGCCTGCCGATTGGGGCCTGCACCATCGACGCCCAGCACCGCATCCTGTTCTGGAACGCCGAGATGGAGCAATACACGGGCCTGAGCACCGAAGCGGCATTGGGCATCGACCTGGCACAGCTGCCCGCACCCTGGGATGAGTTGTTAAATGACTTTGCCGATGCCAGCGAGTTTCACCTGGAAGCCCAGGGTGTGGAACTGCAGGGCGCGCAGCGCTGGTTCAGCCTGCACAAGGCCGCGCTGGATGACGCACCGGACCCCGGCATGGTGCTGCTGATAGAAGACGAGACCCAGACACAGTTACTGGCACGCAAACTGGCACACAGCGAACGCCTGGCCTCCATCGGCCGCTTTGCCGCGGGCGTGGCACACGAAATTGGCAATCCGGTCACCGGTATCGCCTGTCTGGCCCAGAACCTGAAACTGGAAACCGAAGAACCCGAAATTCTGTCGACCGGCGATCAGATCGTCGACCAGACCCATCGTATTACCCGTATCGTGCAGTCACTGGTGCGCTTCGCTCACACCGGTCGTCAGGAAGGTCCTGAGCATTTTGAACCGGTTAACCTGCACGACTGCATTGCCGAAGCGGTTCATCTGGTATCACTGGACCGCCGCGGTCGCCAGCAACAGTTCCATAACCAGGTTCAAACCGACCTGCAGATTCCCGGCGATCTGCAACTGCTGCTGCAGGTATTCGTAAACCTGCTCAACAATGCCAGTGATGCTTCTGACGAATATGGCGAGATTCATATCGAGGCCAGTCTAAACACCCATAGCGTGCGTGTGCTGATCATCGATGAGGGCTCCGGCATACCGCCAGAACTGCAAGGTCAACTGTTTGAGCCCTTCTTTACCACCAAGGAACCGGGCAAGGGGACGGGGTTGGGTCTACCTTTGGTCTACAACATCATTACCCAGCACTATGGTAATATCGAAATCTTGAGTCCGGCCAACAAGAAACAGAACAAAGGCACACGGGTTGTTATCACCTTACCCCGGCTGCAGAGCGATGCCATTGCTCAGCAGACACCGGCGGCAGATGAGGAAGGTTTGTCCGGATGAATCGAATTCTGATTGTCGAAGACGAAAATATTATTCGCTCGGCGTTAAAACGACTGCTGGAAAAAAACGGCTATGACATCAGCGATGCCGAATCCGTCAGTGACGCCACCGAACGTTTCAGTCTGGACAACTTTGACCTGATCATTTCCGACTTGCGTCTGCCCGGCGCGCCGGGCACCGACCTGATCGGCATGGCCAGCAATGTGCCCGTCCTGATCATGACCAGCTATGCCAGCCTTAAATCCGCCGTGGACGCCATGAAGCTGGGCGCTGTGGATTATATTGCCAAGCCGTTCGACCATGACGAGATGCTCAAGACAGTGGCGGCGATCCTGCAACAGAAAGAGATTGCCGCTGCCGATCCGTCTGCACCGCCTCCCGCCGACAGCAAGGATGGCAAAACCCAGATCATCGGCTCCTGCCGTGCCATGCAGGAACTGGATCGCCGCATCCAGAAGGTCGCTCGCACTGATGCCACTGTATTGATCCTGGGCGAGTCCGGTACCGGCAAGGAGCTCGCTGCCCGCGCCATTCATGAACAAAGTGGCCGTGCCAATAAACCGATGGTGTGCGTCAACTGTGCCGCCATTCCGGAAACACTGATCGAATCCGAGCTCTTTGGTCACGAGAAAGGTGCCTTTACCGGCGCGACCAGTGCCCGCAGCGGTCTGATTGAGGCGGCTGACGGCGGTACCCTGTTCCTGGATGAGATTGGCGAATTGCCCCTGGAAGCCCAGGCCCGCCTGCTGCGTTTTCTGCAGGAAGGTGAAATTCGCCGCGTGGGAGCCGTCCAGCCGGTTACCGTGGATGTACGCCTGATTGCCGCCACCCACCGTGACCTGAAAAACCGGGCCCGCAATGGTGAGTTCCGTGAAGACCTTTATTACCGTCTTTATGTCATGGAACTGCGCATGCCACCCCTGCGCGACCGTGAGGCCGATATTCTGGAACTGGCCCGCGCGTTTCTGGCCAAGCAGGGCGAAAAGCTGGGCTGCGAGCAATTGAGTTTCACACCGGATGCTCTTGAGCTGATGCGCCGCTACCCCTGGCCCGGCAATGTCCGTGAGCTGGAAAATGCCATCGAGCGTGCGGTCATTCTTGCTGAATGCGACCGCATTACTCCCGACCTGCTCGGTATAGAAGTGGAGCCACAGAGCCTGTCTGAGCTGGAAGCGCACTATACGCCTCAGCCTGAGGTCCAGGCTCCGCGCGAACAGTCGCGCACGGACCTGTCTCTGGATGATTATTTCCAGCGCTTTGTGCTGGAGAACCAGGACACCATGAGCGAAACCGAACTGGCCAAGACGCTGGGTATCAGCCGTAAAAGTCTGTGGGAACGCCGCCAGAAACTTGGCATCCCGCGCAAGCCCAAGGGCTGAATGTGCGGGTGGGGGTAACACTTCCACAGCTTGTTACCTTACTACCCAAGCGCAGCACAAAAGTCGTATATTTAGGTAACACTCTTGTGCGTTTTTAGGCCAAAAGGACTAGACCAAAAAACACATATCCTTTAAAAACAAATAGTTAAAAAAGTTGGCACGTGCCATGCTTTATATGAAGTAGAACAACAACAACGACACCCAAAAATCTGGTCATCAATAAAAATAAAAATAGATCAGGTGGATGAGTGACTTGCCTCGAATAAAAATAACAATGAGGCTTAGTCGGTCGTAGAAGTGACAAGCAGCGCTCCCCAAACAGTGCTCTTAGGAACAAAAAAAACAAGCTAAGTTTTACGTTGTCACTTCGCGACCGACACCCCCCAATCTCCCCCTCCTGCCCTGTTTCAAATTTCATACCCCAATTGAACGACCTTATGCGAGCACCGACCCAGGTGGTATGATGCGTCATCCGTGACCAGTTAAAGACAGGGACACAACATTACTCATGTCGAACACCGTTGTAATTTCGATCGCGTTGCTGGCTGCAGCCGTGATCATCGTGCTGTTGCTGCGCCGCACCAAAAAGGCCGACAGCAACCCAGCTGCTGCTGAACAGCCTGCCGCCGATTCCGCCATTCAGGAAGACGAAGTCCTGCCATTGGGCACACGCCGTGTCATCCCGGAAAGCGAGCATCAGATCCCTCGCCGTCGCCTCGACGATAACGCCATGAAGGTTGTGTATCGCCTGGAAGACGCCGGCTACGAAGGCTATCTGGTCGGCGGCTGTATCCGCGACCTGCTGATGCAGAAGCAACCCAAGGACTTTGATATTGCTACCTCTGCGCACCCGGAACAGGCTGTAGAGCTGTTCCGCCGTGGCCGCTTGATCGGCCGACGCTTCAAGTTGCTGCATGTGCGTTTTGGGCGTGAGATTATTGAAGTGGCCACCTTCCGCGCCTCGCACAACCATGACAAGGCAGGCAAGGACAATGCCCGCACCGCCGATACCGGCATGATTGTGCGGGATAACGTCTATGGCACCATCGAAGAAGATGCACTGCGCCGTGACTTTACCGTCAATGCACTCTACTACGATGCCAAGGACCACAGCCTGATCGATTTTGCCAACGGCTATCGTGATATTCAGGACCGTTGCCTGCGCATGATCGGTGATGCCTCCGAGCGCTACCGCGAAGACCCCGTCCGCATGATCCGTGCCGCACGCTTCGCCGCCAAACTCGGCTTTGAAATTGAACCCGACACGGCCCGCCCCATTCACGAACTGGCACCGCTGATGCGCAATGTCGCCCCTGCCCGCCTGTTTGATGAAGTCCTCAAGCTGCTGCAAAGCGGCCATGGCGAGGCGTCCTTTCGCCAGCTGAGACGCTTCGGTCTGTTCCAGTACCTGTTCCCGCTCACCGATGAAGCCCTGGATGATGAAGACTATCCGGTCGAAACGTTGGTGGTGAACGCGCTGTGTAATACCGACCGCCGCCTGGCCCAGGGCAAAAGCGTAACACCCGCCTTCCTGTTTGCAGCTCTGCTCTGGTACCCACTGCAACGCCGCATGCAGGAACTGGAAGATGAGACCGATCTGCCACCGGTGCCGCGCCTGCATGAAGCCGCGAACCAGGTACTGGCAGAACAGGTGAAGCACACCGCCATACCGCGCCGCTTCTCCACGCCGGTACGAGAGATCTGGGAACTTCAGTTGCGCCTGCCACGCCGCCACGGCAAGAAAGCCGATCAGTTGATGGAGCAGCCGCGCTTCCGGGCTGCCTACGATCTGTTGCTGCTGCGTGAAAACAGCGGCGAAGACCTGGATGGCCTGAGCCAGTGGTGGACCGACTATCAGGCGGCCAATCCCGTTTCGCGTCGCGAAATGACGCCTCAGGAACGGGATGAAGGCCCTCGTCGCAAACGCCGTCGCCGCCCGCGTCGTCGCAAGCCTGCGGCTGACAATGCGCCGAAACAGGACGACTGATTCATGCGTGCTTATATAGGACTGGGCAGCAATCTGGACACCCCCTTGCGGCAGGTTCAGGATGCGCTGAAAGAGTTGCAGCAGCTGCCACAGACCAAACTGGTTGCCCAATCATCAGTATATCGCTCCGACCCCGTAGGCCCGGCCGGACAACCGGACTACATCAATGCGGTTGCAGCACTGGAAACCGAGCTGGCACCCGAGCCGCTGCTGGATGCCCTGCAGGCCATTGAGCAGGCGCATCAGCGGGTACGCAAGATCCACTGGGGGCCACGCACCCTGGATCTGGATATCCTGCTGTACAACAACCAGGTAATCGAGACCGAACGCCTCATCGTGCCTCATGCCTGGATGCTGGAACGTAACTTTGTGCTCTGGCCTTTGGCCGAGATCGCACCGGAGCTGCAGCTCCCGGATGGTTCCGCACTGCAGCAACATCTGGACCTTTGTCCTCTGGGCACACTGGAAAAGATATCGCTATAATCGCGCAAGCCGAGCTGATCGGCATCTCAACGATAAAAAAGAGAAGGCTATGAGTAACATCACGCTGCATACCCTCAGCGCCCGTAAACAGGCGGGTGAAAAATTTGCCGTCCTGACCGCGTACGACGCAACCTTCGCGCACCAGGTCAGCAGCGCCGGAATCGAGATGATCCTCGTGGGCGACTCCCTCGGCATGGTACTGCAGGGACAGGACAGCACCCTGCCCGTCTCCGTTGAAGAGATGGCCTACCACACCGCCTGCGTTGCCCGCGGCAACCAGGGCGCCATGATCATGGCCGACCTGCCTTTCATGAGCTATGCCACACC
This sequence comes from Marinobacterium stanieri, assembly GCF_900155945.1. Taxonomy (GTDB): domain Bacteria; phylum Pseudomonadota; class Gammaproteobacteria; order Pseudomonadales; family Balneatricaceae; genus Marinobacterium; species Marinobacterium stanieri. Next base: position 29,891 of record NZ_FTMN01000015.1, on the reverse strand, counting down.
GGAACAGGCAATGGACAGCGCGGCTGCCCTGATGCAGGCCGGTGCCCAGATTGTCAAACTGGAAGGCGATGCCTGGCTGTGCGAAAGCGTCAGCCTGCTGGCCGAACGCGGCGTGCCCGTCTGTGCCCACCTGGGTCTGACCCCGCAAGCCGTTAACAAGCTGGGTGGCTATCGTGTCCAGGGCCGTGACAAGCACAGCGCCCTGAAGATGCTGGAAGATGCCAAAGCACTGGAAGATGCCGGCGCCAGCATGCTGTTGCTGGAATGCGTGCCTTCCTTGCTGGCCGAAGAGATCACCCGCAATGTGGATATTCCGGTGATCGGTATCGGTGCAGGTCCGCATACCGATGCACAGGTACTGGTGATGCACGACATGCTCGGTATTACCGCCGGCCGCACACCCAAGTTCGTAAAGAACTTCATGGCCGAAGCCGACAGCATTCAGGACGCCCTGCAGCAGTATGGTGATCAGGTTCGCGACGGCCGTTTCCCGGCCGAGGAACACGGATTCGATTAATCATGCAGACGTTACATACCATCAAGGAGCTGCGCGCCGCTGTTGCGCAGCACCGCAGTGCCGGCAAGCGCATCGCGCTGGTCCCGACCATGGGCAACCTGCATCAGGGCCACCTGAAGCTGGTTGAAACTGCCCTGCAGCAGGCTGATATTGTCATCACCAGTATCTTCGTTAACCCGCTGCAGTTTGGCGTCAACGAAGATCTGGACAGCTATCCGCGCACCCTGGAACAGGACCAGCAACAGCTGCAGAAAGCTGGCTGTCACCTGGTGTTCGCGCCCTCGGTATCAGAAGTTTACCCTGACGGCCAAGAACAACAGACACTGGTTGAAGTACCGGTTCTGTCGGATCTGCACTGCGGCGCCAGCCGTCCGGGTCACTTCCGTGGCGTCACTACCGTCGTGTGCAAGCTGTTCAACATGGTGCAACCGGATATCGCCGTATTCGGCCTCAAGGATTACCAGCAGGTCGCGGTTATCCGCCGCATGGTCGCTGACCTTTGCATGCCGGTGGAGATCTTTGGTGTCGCCACCGTTCGGGCCGATACCGGACTGGCACTGAGCTCGCGCAATGGCTACCTGACCGACGACGAACTTCGGGTTGCGCCTCTGCTGCAGCAAACATTGCAGCAAACTGCAGCCGCTATTCAGAGCGGTGACCGAGGCTTCGCGTCACTGGAAGAATCCGCCCAGGCCGCACTGGAAGCTGCCGGTTTCCGCCGCGACTACTACCGCATTCTCAATCGCCATAGCCTGCAGCCGGCACAGCCCGGTGACGAGCTGGTGATTCTGGCCGCCGCACACCTTGGCAAGGCTCGCCTGATTGACAATATCGAAGTTTGATCAGACACACGCCCTGCCACCTCAGGAGGCCAGCCGTTCCGCTGGCCTCCATTATCCCCAGCCTCTATAGGTCTTATTGACATTCTGCGCCCTGTTCGCGCAGACTCGAAAGGACCCCGCGGCCATTCAGGGCCCGGTCACCTGTGTGCAGACATGTCATGCAACAGTGCGGTCACGTTCCGGCGCTAGCATGGCCACAGGAATTAATCTCGAGAAGAATGAAAGAGGCACACTTACTATGCGCGATGTTGTAATCGTTGCCGCTGGTCGTACAGCGGTGGGTGCGTTCAATGGTTCACTTTCCTCCCTTACCGCTGCAACTCTGGGTACCACCGTCCTGAAAGGGCTGCTGGAGCAAACCGGCCTGAATCCGGCCGAAGTCGATGAAGTTATTCTGGGTCAGGTACTGACCGCTGGCTGCGGCCAGAACCCGGCGCGCCAGGCGCTGATCAATGCCGGCATTCCTCAGGAAGTCCCCGCGCTGACCATCAACAAGGTGTGCGGCTCCGGCCTCAAGGCCCTGCAGCTGGCCACTCAGGCGATTCGCTGCGGCGATGCCGACGTGATCATTGCCGGTGGACAGGAAAGCATGTCCCAGTCTCCCCACCTGCTGCCGAACTCGCGCAACGGTGCGCGCATGGGCGACTGGAAAATGATTGATTCCATGATCACCGATGGTCTTTGGGATGCCTTCAACAACTACCATATGGGCATCACCACCGAGAACATCGTTGAGAAGTACGGTTTCACCCGTGAAGAGCAGGACGCTTTTGCCAGTGCCTCCCAGAACAAGGCAGAAGCCGCTGTCACCTCCGGCCGCTTCAAGGACGAGATCATTCCGGTGACCATCCCGCAGCGCAAGGGCGATCCGGTTGTATTCGACACCGACGAGCAGCCACGCTTCGGCTGCACCCCTGAAGCGCTGGCCAAGCTGCGCCCGGCATTCAAAAAAGACGGCTCTGTTACCGCAGGTAACAGCTCTACCATCAACGACGGTGCCGCCGCTGTGATCCTCTGCTCGGCCGAGAAAGCCGAAGCACTGGGCCTCAAGCCGCTGGCTCGCATCAAGGCCTACGCCTCTGCCGGTGTTGATCCGGCCATCATGGGTACCGGCCCGATCTGCGCCACCACCAAGGCTCTGGAAAAAGCGGGCTGGGGCATCGACGATCTGGAACTGGTCGAAGCCAACGAAGCCTTTGCCGCTCAGGCGATGTCCGTCAACAAGGACCTGGGCTGGAACACCGACCTGGTCAACGTGAACGGCGGTGCCATCGCTCTGGGTCACCCGATCGGCGCGTCCGGCTGCCGCATCCTGGTCAGCCTGGTACATGAGATGATCAAGCGTGACGCCAAGAAAGGCCTCGCCACCCTGTGTATCGGTGGTGGTATGGGTACTGCTCTGGCGATCGAACGCGACTGATATAGCCTGCGCCGTAAAACAAAACAGCCGCCCAGAGGCGGCTGTTTGCGTTTCTGAGGCCTGAAGCTTAACTCAGGCAATATCGCCGGCAATGGCGCCTTTGCCAATCCCTTCAAATGCCCGCACGATGATACGGTCATGCGGATACTCGGCCTGAAGCTCCGCTGCCAGGTGCGCAGCGATCTGCTCCACGGTGCTTTCGCTATCCATCAGGTAGCACACCGATGCCGGCAGGATCAGCTCAAATTCACCCTGAGGTGCGGTATACGCGTAGTGATGCTCCTCGGCGGATTCAGCCTGCAGGTGGCTGCGGGTACCGATATAGATATCACGGAATCGCTCCGCCCAGATGCCTTCCAGCGCTTCATCACGCTGATCATTGCGGTAGATCTCGATACGGGAGCGGTGACCATGGGCAATACGCTGGCAGTTGCCATCATGCTGCTGCAGACCATGGCTGTAGTGGTAGAAGTGGCCATCAATTGATTCCGGCACGAACGCCAGATCGACACCGCGCACCTGATCCGGGAACAGCGCCAGCAACTGGTCACGACACCACTGGGCCAGCCCCAGCTCATCAATCTCCGCCAACGGCACGGCTGCAATGGCCTGCTCCGGGGCATCGCAGATAAAACGCTCGCCACTGGGGTAACGCCACTCGACTCGGGTGCGGCCCTGATCCTGCTCAAGTGTCAGACGCTCCATCTGTGCCGGCACCACCAGACGGTGATCAACCTGGTCATCCAGCCACTGCTTTACACGCCGCTTGACCACGCCGAAGTCACAGATCATGCCCTGAGTGTCCAGACTGCCATCCAGCACCAGATTCACGGCCCAGGACTCACCCAGCAACCCGCGTTCGGGGTGCAGGTAGGAAAAATCCACATGGGTCAGGTTATCGACAAAAAGCTTCACAGCCACCTCATCTGTTGGTTTCGAAGGAGTATTTTAGCGGATCCCTTGCGGGCTTTCATGACGGCCTGTGGTCAATCCGGCAGCTACTATATACTAGACGTTTTGAATGACGTTCAGGTTCACATGCGACTCGATAAATATATTGCCAGCGTCACCGACTACTCGCGCAAGGAAGTAAAACGCTTTCTGCACGCCGGTGAAATCAGTGTCAACGACGAACACGAACGCAACCCTGCGCGCAAGATAGCTGAAGATGACCAGGTTTGCCTCCAGGGCGTGCCATTGGAAGCGCCGCGTACCCGTTATCTGATGCTGTACAAGCCCGAAGGGCTGGTCTGCTCCACCGAAGACCCGACCCATCCAACCGTACTGGAGTTGCTGGAAATGCCTCGGGTTGAGCGTCTGCATATCTGCGGGCGTCTGGATGTGGATACCACAGGTCTGGTCCTGCTGACCGACGACGGCCAATGGGCACACCGTGTCACCTCGCCCAATCACAAGACCGGCAAGGTTTACCATGTCACTACCGTCGACCCCATTGCCCAGTCAGCCGTGCGCAAGTTTGCCGACGGCCTGATGCTCAATGGCGAAAAGGAGCGTACCAAACCGGCCGAGCTGGAGATTCTGTCCGAATTCGAAGCCCGCGTATGTCTGCATGAAGGGCGCTACCATCAGGTGAAGCGCATGTTTGCGGCCCTGGGTAACAAGGTCGAAGCACTGCATCGCGAGCGTATCGGCGCAATTGAGCTGGACGAGATGCTGGAGCCCGGTGAATACCGCGAGCTGACCGAGGCCGAGGTAGCCAGTATCTGATATGGACCTGATCTCGAGCGAACTCAACCAGTGCCTGCGTCAGGCCAGTGGCAAGACCCTCTGGCTGGTGGATGAGAACATCCAGCTAAGCCTGAGTGCCCGGCAGGATATCGACGTGATTGGTAATCGCTTTGACGTCATTGAGCGGCTTGAAGCCAGTGGCTGGCAGGCACAGTTCAGTGACTTTGACCTGTCTGAGTGTCCAAATGGCGAGTACGACCAGGTTCTGTATCGCGTATCCAAGGAAAAACCGGTGGTGCACTACTTGATCAGTGGCGCCAGCCGCCTGCTCAAACCCGGTGGTACCCTGACTCTGTTGGGTGAAAAAGGCGAAGGCATCCGCACCTACGTTCGCAAGGCTGCAACCTGCCTGGGCAGTGAGCGACAGGAGCAAAAACTCGGTGGTGACAGCTGGCGGGCCGACATTGTGCGCGCGAAGCAAACCGGCGAGTGCCCTCCCGACCAGGATTACACCGAGCTGCGCCCTGCCTGTGAAGACACACGACAGCAGTATTTTTCCAAACCCGGCCTGTTTGGCTGGAACAAGATCGACCGCGGCAGTGCCTTTCTCATTGAACAGCTGCCCGAAATGCTGGGCCAGTCTCTCCCGCTGACAGGTTCGGTACTGGACCTGGGCTGTGGCTTCGGTTACCTCGCACTCAATGCCTGTGGCGCCGAGAGCACGCTGGTCTGCACTGACAACAATGCAGCAGCACTGAAAGCCTGCCGCTATAACCTTGACCAGGCAGGTCTGAACGCTCAGGTTCTGGCTTCCGATGCCGGCGACCAAGTGAGCGGGACGTTTCAAACACTGCTGTGCAATCCGCCGTTCCACAGTGGCTTCGCCGTGGATGGCGATTTGACCGACCGCTTCCTCAAGGCCGCACAAAGACTACTCGACCGGAACGGAACCGCCTGCTTTGTGGTCAACCAACATATCCCGCTGGAGCGCAAGGCACAGGGACTCTTCCGTGATATTCAGCTGCATGCCGATAACGGCCAGTTCAAACTGGTTCGGCTGCGCCACCCACTCACCCCTTGAACACCGAGAGACACATGACTTTAGACTATCTCCGTCAGAGCCTGTTTTTCTTTCGTAACCATGCCAACAAGCTGGCTCTGATACAGATTCCCTTTCTGGCTCTGGTCAGCATTGTGCAGTACCAGCTGCTGCAAGGTATCGATACGGACACCGACCAGATCCGACACAGTATATTCATCAGCTCCTCTCTCGACCTGGCGCTGATGCCGGTCTATTGGGGTGCGACCCTGCTCTACCTGCGTTCAGTGCTGCAGGGGGAGCCGCTCGGTGTCGGTCAGGCACTGGTGATGGGACTGGCATGCTGGGGCCGCCTGCTGCTGACCTATATCCTCACGGCACTGGCCATTTCCAGCGGTCTGCTGCTGTTTATCGTGCCCGGTATCTATATCGGCATCCGCCTGGCATTTGCCGAGTTTTATTGTGTAATGGAAGGCAAGGGGCCACTTCAGTCCATCAGCGCCAGCTGGAACACTACCAAGGAATTTTTCTGGCCCCTGTTCCAGGGCCTGGCCCTGATCATCGGCCTGCTGCTGGCCATTGAACTGACGCTGGGCCAGATGCTGAACGAACAGCAGGACCTGATGATGCTGGTATCCCTTGTGATCCAGTTCCTGGGCGTGGTACCCACCATTTTCGCCTACCGCCTCTACTGCGTGATGAAAGAAGGCGATCGTCCCGCCTGATTTTCCTTTTGCGCGGCTGCCACGGGTGGCTGCGCTTTCTTCCCCCAGCCCTTTAACCACGCTGCTACTGTGCCGCAGATGGCTGTCCTGTGGCCGAGATCCCCTTCATCTTGAACAATGTCGCTTTCGTACCTCCCTGCACACATGACATAAACACAGGCATGTACAGCGCCGCTTCTGCGCACCCATGCGCCCGCGGCATAAGTACATACGTGCGCAAAAAAGCCCCTGGCGGCGAACCGGCAGGGGCTGGGTATAGCGTGCAGACTTACTGCATCAGGATCAGGAAACGGCGTCGTCCGCTTCCAGGTCCTTCATGGACAGCTTGATGCGGCCACGCATATCAACGTCGAGGACTTTAACCTTGATCACGTCGTCCATGTTGACGAAGTCGGTGACCTTGTTGACACGCTCTTTGGCGATCTGGGAGATGTGAACCAGACCATCTTTACCCGGCAGGATGTTCACGAACGCACCGAACTCTTCGATACGCACAACCTTGCCTTCGTAGATCTTGCCGATCTCGGCTTCGGCGGTGATCGCAGTCACGCGATCCAGCGCCGCCTTGCCCTTGGCCTTGTCGTCAGCGTAGATGCGGACGGTACCGTCATCTTCGATGTCGATCATGGCGCCGGTTTCTTCGGTCAGCGCACGGATAGTCGCGCCGCCTTTACCGATCAGGTCACGGATCTTCTCCGGGTTGATCTTCAGCAGCTGCATCGCCGGTGCGTTATCCGGCAGTTCCGGACGCGCGTAACCGATGACCTTGGCCATCTCTTTGAGGATATGCTTGCGCGCTTCGTGCGCCTGCTCCAGCGCAATTTCCATGATCTCTTCGGTGATACCGGTGATCTTGATATCCATCTGCAGCGCAGTTACGCCTGCTTCGGTACCGGCAACCTTGAAGTCCATGTCGCCCAGGTGATCTTCGTCACCCAGGATGTCGGTCAGTACGGCAAAGCGATCGTTTTCTTTCACCAGACCCATGGCGATACCGGCAACCGGCGCCTTCAGCGGTACACCCGCGTCCATCATGGACAGGGAAGCGCCACAGACAGAGGCCATGGAGCTGGAACCGTTGGATTCTGTGATCTCGGATACGATACGGATGGTGTACGGGAACTCTTCCTGCGTCGGCAGAACCGCAGCAACACCGCGGCGTGCCAGACGGCCGTGACCGATTTCACGACGACCGGTCGCACCCATGCGGCCAGCTTCACCGACGGAGTACGGCGGGAAGTTGTAGTGCAGCATGAACGGATCTTTACGCTCGCCTTCCAGCGCATCGATGATCTGCTGGTCGCGGCTGGTACCCAGAGTACAGGTAGCGATGGACTGGGTTTCACCACGGGTGAACAGGGCAGAACCGTGCACGCCTTTCAGAATATCGATCTCAACGTCGATACCACGGACAGTCTTGTTGTCACGACCGTCGATACGCGGCTGACCGTCGATGATACGGTTACGTACGATCTCTTTTTCCAGTGAGCTGAAGATACCGGCCACTTCCTTATCGGACGGCTGGCCTTCTTCGGAACCGGACAGCGCTTCAACAGCATTGCTGCGCAGGTCAGACAGAGCGCCCTGACGCTGCATCTTGTCAGCGACCTGGTAAGCAGCGGCGATGCCTTCACCTACCAGTTCACGAACCTGAGCAATCAGAGTTTCGTTCTTGGCGGCCGGCTGCCAGTCCCACTTCGGTTTGCCAGCTTCAGCAACCAGTTCGTTGATAGCGTTGATAGCTACCTGCATTTCCTGGTGTGCGAACAGGACAGCGCCCAGCATTTCGTCTTCGGTCAGTTCCTGAGCTTCGGACTCAACCATCAGCACGGCGTCGTTGGTGCCGGCAACAACCATGTCCAGCTCGGAGGTTGCGAGCTCTTCAAAGGTCGGGTTAAGGATGTAGCCCTGGTCTTCGGTGAAACCGACACGTGCAGCGCCGATCGGACCCAGGAACGGGATACCGGAGATGGCCAGCGCAGCAGAGGTACCGATCATCGCAGCGATGTCAGGATCGTTGACCTTGTCGGCAGACATGACAGTACAGATCACCTGTACTTCGTTCATGTAACCTTTCGGGAACAGCGGGCGGATCGGACGGTCGATCAGACGAGAGGTCAGTGTTTCCTTCTCGGACGGACGCGCTTCACGCTTGAAGAAACCACCCGGGATACGGCCAACGGCGTAGTACTTTTCCTGGTAGTGAACGGACAGTGGGAAGAAGTCCTGACCTTCGCGCGCTTCCTTGGCACCGACAACGGTACACAGCACCTGAACGCCAGCCATGGAAACCATGACAGAACCTGTCGCCTGACGGGCAACCTTGCCGGTTTCGATAGTGACTTCGTGTTTACCGAACTGGAATGTTTTGCTAATCGCTTGCACGATAAAAACTCCTTGGCTTGAGTCTATCCCGCCTGCTGACCAACCATTCCTCTTTGTAAGCCGGTACTCAGTTATTCACTGTGGCAGTGGATAAGTGAGTACAGGCTGGATGATTGTGTCGGCGTTTGCGGGGTTTGAATAAAGAGCTGATAAAACTGAGGCCATACAGTGTATGGCCTCAGAGGGGTACTGCTTAGCGACGCAGACCGAGACGACCGATCAGGTCCAGGTAACGGTCGGCATCTTTGCCTTTCAGGTAGTCCAGCAGCTTACGACGCTGGTTTACCATGCGGATCAGACCACGACGAGAGTGGTGATCCTGCTTGTGCGATTTGAAGTGACCCTGCAGGCCTTCAATGTTCGCAGTCAGCAGCGCAACCTGTACTTCGGTAGAACCGGTGTCGCCAGCGCCACGACCGAATTCAGCTACGATTGCTGCTTTTTGTTCGTTAGAAAGAGCCATGTTTATCTCCTGGTTAATATGCACACAATCCAGAGGACTGCGGATTGATAGTCGCGCTGCACCGAGCATATTTTCAGTACAGCGTCAGTCGGCCCTTGAGCCGAACAATTCAGTTGGTGCTGACCAGACGCTTGGCCCGCAGCACCCCATCGGTACCGATCTCGCCGATACCCATAAATTCGGTTTGCCCCTCACTGAAGAGACGCAGTTCACCACTGAGTGAACCTGCGTTGGCCGCGCGGAAACGCTGCCCCACACGCATGCGGTCCATTTCCTCTGCGGTCAACTCCAGAGCCGGCAACTGAGCTACCGGACTCCAAGCCGGTAATAATAACGCATCCAGGCGCTGATGTATGCTGTTTTCAGCCTCATCCGCACGGGGTTCAGCCAAACTTTGCAGCTGTTCCAGCGTCATCATCTGATCGGCATGAAACGGTCCGGTCTGCAGACGTCGAAGTACGGTAACATGAGCGCCGCAGCCCAGCAGCAAGCCGAGATCTTCAACGATGCTGCGAATGTAAGTGCCCTTGGAACAGAAAATTTCCAGGTCCACTTCATCTTCGCGCAGCGCCAGCAGTTTGATCTCGTGAATGCGTACCTGACGCGGCTTCACCTCGACCTCAATACCCTGGCGTGCCAGCTTGTACAACGGCTGGCCATTAAGCTTGAGCGCCGAATACACCGGCGGCACCTGCTCAATCTCGCCACTGAAGTGTTCCAGCAACAGGGCTTCAACCTGCTCAGGCGTCAGGTCCTGGGGAACAGGCTTTTCCTCGGTGATTTCGCCTTCAGCATCACAGGTATCGGTACGCTGCCCCAGTTTAGCCGTGGTCAGATAGCGCTTATCCGAGTCCAGCAGATACTGGGAGAACTTGGTCGCCTCGCCCAGACACACCGGCAGCAAGCCGGTCGCCAAAGGATCCAGTGCACCAGTGTGCCCCGCCTTGGCTGCACCGTACAGGCGCTTGACCCGCTGCAGTGCTGAGTTGGATGACAGTCCCTGGGGTTTGTCCAAAAGAAAAAGGCCGCTGATTGAGCGGCCTTTCGGTTTACGGGCCATAGTGGTCAGTTCCCGTTAGTGTCTTCATCTTCATCCGCGCGCTGAGCTTCCTGCTGCCAGGCCTTTTCGATCAGGCCATGCAGGTGACGGCCACGCTCCACACTTTCATCAAAGTGGAAACGCAGCTGAGGCATGATCCGCAGCTTGATGCCACGGGCCAGCTCGGTGCGCAGAAAACCGGACGCGTTGTTCAGAACCTGAGTGGCGTTTTTAATCGCCTCTGCCTGCGTCTCGTCGGTCTGCTCACCAAAGGCCATCACGGTGAAGTAGACATCGGCATAGCCGAGATCCTTGCTCACCTTGACGTGGCTGATGGTGACCATGCCCAGACGCGGGTCCTTGATTTCGCGTTGGATGAGGGAGGCCAGATCACGCTGGATCTGGTCCCCTACCCGGTCAGTTCGTTTGAAATCGCGTGCCATAGTGCTCCGATTACAGCGTACGCTGTACTTCAACAGTGTCGAACACTTCGATCTGGTCACCGACCTTCACGTCGTTGTAGTTCTTCACGCCGATACCACATTCCATGCCCTGACGGACATCGCTGACGGCATCCTTGAAGCGACGCAGGGATTCCAGCTCGCCTTCGTAGATAACCACGTTGTCACGCAGTACACGGATACGCTTGTTACGGTATACGGTACCTTCGGTAACCATACAACCGGCAATCGCGCCCAGCTTCGGTGAACGGAAGACGTCACGTACCTGAGCAATACCAACGATCTCTTCGCGGTATTCCGGAGACAGCAGACCGGTCATTGCCTGTTTCACATCATCGATGATGTCATAGATGACGCTGTAGTAACGCAGTTCCAGCTCTTCGCGCTCAACCACAGCCTTGGCCTGGTTGTCCGCACGAACGTTGAAGCCGACCAGGATGGCAGAAGATGCCAGCGCCAGGTTGGCATCGGTCTCGGCGATACCGCCAACACCACTGGAGACAATGTTCACCTTCACTTCGTCGGTGGACAGGTCTTCCAGAGACTGGATGATCGCTTCCAGAGAACCACGTACGTCCGCTTTCAGGACGATGTTCAGAGACTTCACATCGCCGGCCTGCATGTTTTCGAACAGGTTCTCCAGCTTGGACTTCTGCTGACGCGCCAGTTTCACTTCGCGGTATTTACCCTGACGGAAGAGTGCCACTTCACGGGCTTTCTTCTCGCTGGATACCACAGTGAACTCGTCACCTGCATCCGGTGTACCGTCCAGGCCGAGGATCTCGACCGGAATTGCCGGGCCTGCGGATTCGATCGGCTGACCGTTCTCATCCAGCATGGCACGAACGCGGCCATAATGCAGACCTGCCAGAACGATGTCGCCCTTGTTCAGGGTACCGTTCTGAACCAGCAGCGTGGAGACGGAGCCGCGACCCTTGTCGACGCGAGACTCAACCACAACGCCCTGTGCCGGTGCGTCTTTAACCGCTTTCAGTTCCAGTACTTCAGACTGCAGCAGGATCGCTTCCAGCAGCTCGTCGATACCCTCGCCGCTCTTGGCGGATACGTGGGTAAACTGAACGTCACCGCCCCAGTCTTCCGGAATAACGTCACGCTGCGCCAGTTCGTTCTTGACGCGATCGGGATCCGCTTCTTCCTTATCGATCTTGTTGACCGCAACGACCAGCGGAACGCCCGCTGCCTTGGCATGCTGAACAGCTTCTTCGGTCTGTGGCATCACGCCATCGTCAGCCGCAACGACCAGTACCACGATATCGGTCAGCTGAGCACCACGTGCACGCATGGCGGTAAAGGCCGCGTGCCCCGGAGTATCCAGGAAAGTGACCATGCCGTTTTCGGTTTCCACATGGTAAGCACCGATGTGCTGGGTGATGCCACCCGCTTCGCCTGTGGCAACCTTGGTACGACGGATGTAGTCGAGCAGGGATGTTTTACCATGGTCAACGTGACCCATAACGGTAACAACCGGAGCACGCTCTTCCTGGTCGCCCTGAACCGCCTGTACACTTTCGAGCAGTTCGTCCTCGATTGCGTTCTCCTGCATCGCCTTGGCCTTGTGGCCCATCTCTTCAACGACCAGTACGGCAGTATCCTGATCCAGGACCTGGTTGATGGTCGCCATGGCGCCCATCTTGAACATCACCTTGATCACTTCGGCCGCTTTCACGGACATCTTCTTGGCCAGATCGGCCACAGTGATGCTCTCCGGAACGCTGACTTCATGAACAACCGGTGCTGTCGGCTTCTCGAAACCATGCTGGTTAGGTGTGTTGCGACCACCACGACCGGCGCCGGCACGCTTGTTCAGCTTGCCACGACGGTTGTCATCACGACCACCCTTGCCCTTGGCACCCTTGCCGCGACGCGGACGATCATCATCCTGGTCCTTGCGACGAGTGCGCTCCTTGTCCTTGTTCTTGCGACGCGGGTTGTCGCCCGCAGGTTCTGCAGCAGGAGCAGGAGCCGGGGCAGCTTCAGGCTGAGCGGCCGGTGCAGCAGGTGCTGCAGCCTTGGCTTCTGCCGGTGCAGCTTCAGTGGCTGCCGGTTTAGCCGGTGCTTCAGTCGCAGCAGGTGTTTCGGCCTTCGCGACCGGCTCAGCTGCCGGTGCTTCAGCTACCTGCGGCTTTTCTTCCACTTCAGCCGGTTTGGCTTCGTCTTCCAGAACAGAACGTTTCACATAGGTACGCTTTTTACGTACTTCTACGCTGACCGTCTTGCGCTGGCCGGACGCGCCGGAAATTTTCAGCTGTGAGCGCGTTTTGCGCTTCAGGGTAATCTTGCTCGGTTCAGCAGAGTCAGACTGCTCGCCGTGACTGCGCTTCAAGTGGCTGAGCAGCTTAAGACGCTCGTCTTCAGACACTTTGGAATCGATCTTCTTGCCGTTGATGCCGGCTTCCTGCATTTGCGTCAGCAGACGCTCAGCGGATACACCAACCACATCGGCAAGTTGCTTTACGGTTACTTCTGCCATATATGTGTTCTCCTCTTCCGCTGGCGTTTACTGCTCTTCCGCGAACCAGGGCGCACGAGCGGTCATGATCAGCTCGGCTGCCTTTTCTTCGGTCAACCCGTCGATCTCCAGCAGATCCTCTACGGACTGCTCGGCGAGATCTTCCATGGTGACAATGCCACGTGCGGCCAGCTTGAATGCCAGCGTGCGCTCCATGCCATCCATGTTCATCAGGTCTTCTGCCGGTTCGGTATCGCCCAGTTGCTCTTCACTGGCGATCGCCAGGTTGATCAAAGCATCTTTGGCGCGCTCACGAAGGGCCTCGATCAGCTCTTCATCAAAATCTTCAATATCGAGCATTTCTTCGGTTGGTACATAAGCCACTTCCTCAACGGACGTGAACCCTTCAGCGACCAGAACCTCAGCCAGCTCCTCTTCTACATCCAGGTGCTTGACGAACATGTCAACGACAGCACCCACTTCGGACTGTTGCTTATCGGCGGCTTCTTCCTCCGACATCACATTCAGATCCCATTCGGTCAGTTCACTGGCCAGACGTACGTTCTGGCCGCTGCGACCGATGGCCATGGCCAGCGCTTCTTCAGCAACTGCCACGTCCATGGAATGACTTTCTTCATCCATCACGATGGAGGCCACCTCTGCCGGTGCCATCGCATTGATGACCAGCTGAGCCGGGTTGTCATCCCAGAGGATGATATCCACACGCTCGCCGCCCAGTTCGTTGGATACCGCCTGTACACGTGCACCACGCATACCGACACAGGCACCCACGGGGTCAATGCGGCCATCGTTGGTTTTCACCGCGATCTTGGCACGCGCACCCGGGTCACGGGCAGCGGCACGGATCTCGATGACTTCCTCGGCAATTTCCGGCACTTCGATGCTGAACAGCTCGATCAGCATCGCATTGGAGGTACGGCTCAGAATCAACTGAGGACCACGGCCTTCACTGCGAACTTCTTCCAGTACTGCACGAACACGGTCGCCCATGCGGAAGCTTTCACGCGGAATCAGGTTTTCACGCGGCAGCAAAGCCTCGGCGTTATTACCCAGATCCACAATAATGTTGTCACGCGTCACTTTCTTGACGGTACCCGCAACCAGCTCACCTTTACGGTCCTGGTACTGCTCAACTACCTTGGCGCGCTCGGCTTCACGTACTTTCTGCACGATAACCTGTTTTGCTGTCTGCGCAGCAATACGCCCAAAGCCAACAGATTCAACCTTCTCTTCGTAGGTATCACCCGGCTGCAGGTTGGTATCGATCTCGAGGGCTTCCTCCAGTGTCAGCTCGGTACCCAATGCAGGCACTTCTTCATTGCTGACTACCAGCCAACGGCGCCAGGTCTCATAGTCACCGGTCGTACGATCAATCTCGACACGGATGTCCGCTTCTTCGTCATAGCGTTTCTTGGTCGCCGTAGCCAGAGCTACTTCGATCGCTTCAAAAATGACACCCTTGGGCACGTCTTTTTCGTTAGAAACAGCTTCTGCAACCAGTAGAATCTCTTTATTCATATGACTGCCTCGCCAAACCTCAAACCGGTATTAAAACTGGGGAACCACATTGGCACGATCGATATAGTCGATCGGCAACAGATACTCTTCATCATCAACAACCAGCAGAACTTCGTCGCCTTCGACGCCATTCAGCAGGCCTTTGAATTTGCGGCGCCCCTCGAAAGGCACCCTCAGACGCAGCTGCACCTGATGGCCCGCATAGGCCTCAAATTGCTGCAGGGTAAACAGAGGGCGATCCACACCGGGCGATGACACCTCCAGTGTGTATTGCTCCTGAATCGGATCTTCTACATCCAGTACACCACTGACCTGGTGGCTCACACGTGCACAGTCATCGACCGTGACCCCTTCAGGACCATCGATAAAAATACGCAGAGAGCTGTGACGCCCGGCGGAGTTGAACTCCAGCCCCCAAAGTTCGAGCCCCAGGGCGCTAATGGCCGGCTCGATCAATTCTTTCAGAGCATTTAATTTGGCTGACACTGATGAAGACCTCGTGTTGGCGCTTGCCGAAACAAAAAATGGGTCACTAAGGACCCATTTCTGACGGCACTAAAGCCATTGTTTACCTACGAAAAAGCCCCTTAATAGGGGCTTTTTCGTAAAAGTGGTAGCGGGGGCTGGATTTGAACCAACGACCTTCGGGTTATGAGCCCGACGAGCTACCAGACTGCTCCACCCCGCATCAGAAACAGGTGCATATTATACACAACACCTGATCAACTTACAAATGGTGCCGAAGGCCGGACTCGAACCGGCACGAGCATAGCTCACCACCCCCTCAAGATGGCGTGTCTACCAATTTCACCACTTCGGCTTAATTCTTACTCGGCAACCGGAATATCAGTTGCCGCTTTGTCACCTGCCTGCTCGCTTTCCAGCGCCGGCAGTTCCGGCTCATCCTGGGCCTGAGCAGCGGACTCGATCACTTCAGCAGCCGGGATACCGGCACCGCTGACATTCTCGGCCTTCTGCTTGGCGAAGACGGCCAGTGCAAAACTGGACGCAAAGATACCCGCAGCCACGACTGCAGTCAAACGTCCCAGAAAACTTTTTGAGCCCTGGCTGCCAAAAACGGTCTGAGAAGCGCCACCACCGAAGGCTGCACCTGCTTCAGCACCCTTACCCTGCTGCAAAAGCACCAGCGCAACGACGGCTACCGCGAGCAACACATGGACAATCAGAATAACGCTTTCCATAAAAATACCGTCTTAGCTTTCGCCTGCCGCAGCGCGACAGATCGCAAGAAAATCGTCAGCCTTGAGCGATGCTCCACCAATGAGCCCGCCATCAATATCCGGCTGTGCAAAAAGTGCATCGGCATTCGCCGCGTTTACGCTACCGCCATAGAGAATACGCACTTTTTCATCCAGTTCAACCTGCTGCGCAGCCAGTGTATCGCGCAATGCACGGTGAACTTCCTGAGCCTGCTCCGGCGTTGCGGTCAGGCCTGTACCTATCGCCCATACGGGCTCATACGCCACAACCAGCTCTGCCAAGTGCTCGACTGGCACTTCTTCCAGCACGGCGCGCAACTGCGACTGCACACGCTGAAGAGCCAGACCGGACTCACGCTCATCCAGGGTTTCACCCACACAGACGACCGGGGTCATACCTGCATCAAGGACGCGCTTTGCTTTCTCGGCCACCTGTGCATCCGCCTCACCATAGAGCGAACGGCGTTCCGAGTGACCAATCACAACCCAGCGGCACCCAAACTCGGCCAACATGCCCGCAGACACTTCACCGGTGAATGCCCCTTCGACATCTGCGCAAACATTCTGCGCGCCCAGCTCGATAGAGCCAGCCTGCAACAGAGACTGCGCCTGCGCCAGATATACGCTGGGCGGACATAAGGCAACATCTACACGTTCAAGCTTGTTGTCGTATCCGGCTGTCAGAGCGTTCAGCAGTGCCTCATTCGCATTTTGCCGACCGTTCATCTTCCAGTTTCCGATTACCAGTGCCTTCCGCATCGATATCCCCTCATGAAAGAGGCGCACATTTTATCGGAGCCCCTGTCAACTGACAAGAGCCCCCAGGGCTTTTTCCACGTTTTCCGAGAGCTGGCGACACAGGCGCTCTACCTCATCGGCAGACTCGCCTTCCACCATTACGCGAACAACAGGCTCGGTACCCGAGGGGCGCAAGAGAACACGACCACGGCTGCCCAGCTCTGCTTCTACGGCCCGCACGGCTTCCTGCACATCAGATTGCTGCATCACATCTACACGCACAGGCATGGCCACATTAATCATGGTCTGCGGCATTTTGTGCATGCCGGCTTTCAACTCGGCCAGCGTTTGGCCGCTGTCATGCATGGCCTTGAGCACCTGCAAGGCCGCTACCAGACCATCGCCCGTCGTGGTCAGATTGCCACACACAATATGACCAGAACTCTCGCCACCCAACACCCAGTCGTGAGCCTTGAGCTGTTCAATGACATAGCGATCACCCACCTTCGCACGTACAAACGGCAGCCCCAGGCGCTCCACTGCCTGCTCCAGACCCAGATTGGACATCAGGGTACCGACGACACCGCCCTGCATAGTGCCCTGTGCCTGCCAGGCTTTGGCAATGATGAACAACAGCTCATCACCATCCACTACTTCGCCGCGATGGTCGACCATCATCAGACGGTCACCATCCCCGTCCAGCGCAATACCCAGATCAGCCTGCTCACCTTTCACAACTGTTTCCAGTCGTGCCGTATCGGTGGCACCGCAGCCATCATTGATATTGATACCGTCGGGCGATGAACCGATCTCGATCACATCGGCCCCCAGCTCGCTGAGTACTTTAGGCGCGACGTGGTAGGTTGCGCCATTGGCACAGTCGAGCACGATACGCATGCCCTTGAGGCTCAGATGGTTATTCAGCGTACCCTTGCAGAACTCGATATAACGACCGGCCGCATCTTCAACACGGCGCGCCTTCCCAAGCTCAGCCGAGGGGACTGTAGTCATGGCGATATCCATCTGTGCTTCAATCGCTTTTTCGACACTGTCGGGCAGCTTGGTGCCGTTTTCGGAGAAGAACTTGATACCGTTGTCGGAAAACACATTGTGCGAGGCACTGATAACGATGCCGGCATTGGCGCGGAAGGTACGCGTCAGATAGGCCACGGCCGGCGTCGGCATGGGGCCCGTCAACAGAACATCGACTCCGGCTGCGGACAACCCTGCTTCCAGCGCAGACTCGAACATGTAACCCGAGATACGGGTATCCTTGCCAATCAAAATCTTGCTGCGCCCTTCGCGGGCAAATACACAGCCGGCAGCCCAGCCCAGCTTCAAAACAAAATCCGGTGTAATCGGGAACTGACCGACCTCTCCCCTGATACCATCGGTACCGAAATACTTTCTACTCACTCATTATTCTCCCGGTCGGCACTTTCACACATAACCGCTTCGGTCATGCGCACGGCATCCACAGTGGCCGCGACATCATGCACACGCATGACTTTCGCCCCCTTGGTAACAGCCAGTACCGCTGTCGCCAGGCTACCGTACAAACGCTCATCAACATCGCGATTCAACGCCTGGCCAATCATGGATTTGCGTGAAGTCCCTACCAGCAGGGGCAACTTCAGCGCGTGCAATTCCTGCATACGATTCAACAACTGCAGGTTATGTTCGAGAGTTTTGCCGAAACCGAACCCCGGGTCCAGCAGAATGCGATTATCCTTGATCCCGATCTGCCTACAACGCTCAATCTGATGCTGCAGGAAAGCGGCAACCTCTTCGACTACATTTGCGTAGTGTGGACTGTTCTGCATATCAATCGGGCTATTGCCCTGCATATGCATGGTACAGATCGCCAGATCAGTGGCAGCTGCAGCCTCCAGTGCGCCCGGACGGGTAAAGGCACGTACATCATTGAGCAGGTGGGCGCCCGCTTCTGCAGATGCCCGCATCACTTCCGGCGCACTGGTATCCACCGAAATCACCACATCCAGCTCGCGTGCGACCGCTTCGACCACCGGTACCACGCGGTCCAGCTCCTCCTGTACCGGAACCGGTGTCGCCCCCGGGCGGGTGGACTCGCCACCGATATCAATCAGGCTCGCCCCGTCACGCACCATTTGCTCCGCTTTCTGCAGTGCTCTGGACACAGACAGCGCCTGGTCATCATAGACACTGCCACCATCCGAGAAAGAATCCGGGGTGACATTCAGAATGCCCATCACCTGTGTACGATCAAGATTCAGCCTGCGCGTGCCACATTCAAGTACTGCCATTTGCCCTACCCTCGCAAACGCTGCCGCTCTCAGCGGCGGTCAATCACAAACAAAAAAGCCGGCACGTATGCCGGCTTGATCTTCAGGCCGAATGCAACCTAGCGGTCACCGTCCGGCTTGTTCCAGGGGTTACCGTCGCTGCGCTCGGAGGAGTCCGATTCGCGACCGCTGTCCTGATTGTCACCCTCATCGTCCGCATCCTGCTCCGCCTGCGGAGCCTCTTCTGCACGGGGAGAAGACTGCTTCATTTCCTCAACATCACGCTCGGCCTTGTCGGCACGTTCCTGAGCTTCTTCCCAGCCATCCGGCGGTGAAACTTCGGTACGCTCCATCAGCTGATCCAGCTGGTCTGAACCGATGGTTTCGTACTTCATCAGCGCCTCGGCCATGGCATCGAGAATATCACGATTGTCATGCAGGATCTGTGAGGCTTTCTGGTAGCACTCGTCAATAATCCGCTTCACTTCGGTATCGATGCGCTTCTGTGTCTCTTCAGACATCGGCTTGGAGCCCTGCCCCATGCCACGGCCAAAGGGATCATCATCCTCTTCGCCGTACAGCAAGGGTCCCAGGTCGTCACTCAAGCCCCACTTGGTCACCATGTTACGCGCCAACGATGTCGCTTTCTGGATATCGTTGGAGGCACCGGTTGTCACACCCTCTTTACCCAGCGTCATCTCCTCGGCAAGACGACCACCATACAGTGAACAGATCTGAGAAATGATCCACTGGCGGCTGTGGCTGTAGCGATCCTCTTCCGGCAGGAACATGGTCACACCCAGGGCGCGACCACGCGGAATAATGGAGACCTTGTACACGGGGTCATGCTCAGGCATGACACGACCAATGATGGCGTGACCGGCTTCATGGTAAGCCGTGTTCAGGCGTTCCTTGTAGGACATGACCATGGACTTGCGCTCAGCACCCATCATGATCTTGTCCTTGGCCTGTTCGAACTGCTCCATGCCCACGGTACGGCGGTTGTTGCGTGCTGCAAACAGAGCCGCTTCGTTCACCAGGTTAGCCAGATCGGCACCGGAGAAGCCTGGAGTACCACGTGCAATCAGCTCCGGCTTGACGTCATCACCCAGCGGAACCTTGCGCATGTGTACTTTCAGGATCTGCTCACGACCGCGAATATCCGGCAAGCCCACATGGACCTGACGGTCGAAACGGCCAGGGCGCAGCAGCGCCGGGTCCAGTACGTCAGGACGGTTGGTTGCCGCAATTACGATGATACCTTCGGTACCTTCAAAACCATCCATCTCAACCAGCAGCTGGTTAAGCGTCTGTTCGCGCTCATCATTACCGCCGCCCATGCCGACACCACGGTGACGACCTACGGCATCGATCTCATCAATGAAGATGATACAAGGTGCATGTTTCTTTGCCTGGTCGAACATGTCACGAACACGGGACGCACCCACACCGACAAACATTTCGACAAAGTCGGAACCGGAAATGCTGAAGAAAGGCACGCGAGCCTCGCCGGCAATCGCTTTCGCCAGCAGGGTTTTACCCGTACCCGGAGAACCGGCCATCAGTACACCACGGGGAATATGACCACCCAAACGCTGGAATTTGCCCGGATCACGCAGGTAATCCACCAGCTCTTTTACCTCTTCCTTGGCCTCTTCAACACCGGCCACATCATCAAAGGTGGTTTTGATCTGGTCTTCCGCCATCATCCGTGCCTTGGACTTGCCGAACGACATGGGGCCACCTTTGCCGCCACCGCCGCCCTGCATCTGGCGCATGAAGAACATGAACACTGCAATAATGACCAGTATCGGGAAGGATGCCACCAGCAGCTGCGTCCAGATGCTCTGACGCTCAGGCTGCTTGCCTTCAATCACTACATTATTGTCCAGCAGATCATCGATCAGCTTGGGGTCCTGTACGGCCGGACGCACTGTCTGGAAGCTGTCTCCGTTACTGCGCTGCCCTACAATGGTATAGCCGTCGATAGTCACCTTGGACACACGACCGCTTTGCACCTCGGCTACAAAGTCGGAATAGCTTAGATTGCTACTTTCCTGTTCGGCACTGAAATTGTTGAAGACAGTGAGCAGCACCGCTGCGATCACTAACCACAACACCAGATTTTTTGCCATATCGTTCAATGGACCACCCTCTGTTCACTCAATTCTGTCGGCCGTTACTGATTGCCACTGTTACTGAATCAGCATCACTACGCAACTTTTTCTCTTGTACGGCCCTGTGGCGTATTCCGAGCACGGCCCGGTTATTCCGACCTGCCCGTTTGATCGACAGCATGGCAATTTGTTCCTGTCCGCCACCACACTGCCCTTGTATTCTTCGCACCCGCTACTCAGTTTTATCTGACTCAGGTAAAATAGTCGTTTAATTGTTGATCAACGGGGCTCTGCCCCCACCAAGAGGCACCATATTCTAGTATGAGCTTGACGGCTGAGCAAAAGAAGCACTTTCGCACCCTGGGCCACAACCTGAATCCGATCGTCATGGTGGCCGGTAACGGCCTGTCCGAGAACATCCAGCTTGAAGTGGATCGTGCTCTGGAAGACCACGAGCTGATCAAGGTGAAGTTCGCTGTTGGCGACCGCAACCTGAAGCGCCAACTGATTCGCCAACTGTGCGAAATCGTCGAAGCCAAGCTGGTTCAGGAGATCGGCAACATCGCCTTGCTGTATCGCCCGGCACAGGAACCCAACCCCAAGCTGTCCAACCTGCTGCGCTAACTGGCAGACGTAAAACAGCCTATATAAAAAAACCGCCGGCATGCCGGCGGTTTTTTTTCATGTCAGGGTCAGATGTGCTCGACCGCGGACACTTCATACTCGATCAGGCCTGACGGGGTCTGCACTGCGGCAATATCCCCTTCTTCCTTACCCACCAGCGCACGCGCAATCGGCGAGTTCACTGAAATCTTGCCCTTTTTGATATCCGCTTCGTCATCACCCACGATCTGGTAACGAACTTCTTCATCGGTATCAATGTTGAGCAGATCCACAGTGCTGCCAAAAATAACCTTGCCCGAGTGCGGAATCTCGGTGATATCGATCACCTGAGACTGGGACAGCTTGTATTCAAGTTCGCGGATACGACCTTCAATAAATCCCTGCTGCTCACGCGCGGCATGGTACTCAGCATTCTCTTTCAGGTCACCATGCTCGCGGGCTTCCGCAATGGCGGCAATGACTGCCGGGCGCTGAACCGACTTGAGGTCGGCCAGCTCTTCCCGCAACATTTTTTCACCGTAGACCGTCATAGGAACACGATTCATGATGCTTCTCCTGCGTGCAGGTCCTGCAGACGGCGAACTGTCTTCTCTTCACCGTACTTCAGTGCTTCGGCGGTTGCCGCAGCACCTGCCAGCGTGGTGGTGTAAGGCACCTTGTGCTGCAGAGCAGAACGACGGATTTCGGCAGAATCGGCAATCGCCTTGCGACCTTCAGTGGTGTTGATCACGTAGCTGATCTCACCATTCTTGATCATATCAACGATATTCGGGCGACCTTCCGCTACCTTGTTGACGCGGGTAACGCTCAGGCCGGATTCTTCCAGCAGCGCCGCAGTACCGCCTGTTGCAACCAGAGCAAAGCCCAGCTCAGTCAGGTCCTTGGCAACCGGTACAACGGCAGCCTTGTCAACATCACGCACGGAGATGAACGCCTTGCCCTTGGCAGACGGCATTTTCTCGCCAGCGCCGATCTGGGCCTTCATGAAGGCTTCGCCGAAGGTCGCGCCTGTGCCCATGACTTCGCCGGTGGACTTCATCTCTGGGCCCAGGATGGGGTCAACGCCCTGGAACTTGTTGAACGGGAATACCGCTTCCTTGACGTTGAAGAACTTGGGCACGATTTCCTCGGTGAAACCCAGCTCCTGCAAGGTCTTGCCGGTCATGACACGTGCCGCCACAGCGGCCAGTGAAGTACCGATACACTTGGAAACAAACGGCACGGTACGGGAAGCACGCGGGTTCACCTCGATGACGTAGATTTCGCCATCCTGGTAAGCCAGCTGTACGTTCATCAGGCCAACAACGCCCAGTTCCAGCGCCATTTTGCGGACCATGTCGCGCATTTCGTCCTGCACATCTGCCGCCAGGCTATATGGCGGGAATGAACATGCCGAGTCACCGGAGTGAACACCCGCCTGCTCGATATGCTGCATGATGGCACCGATCACGACGGTTTCACCATCGCTGACAGCATCAATATCAACTTCGACCGCTGCGTTGAGGAAGTGGTCCAGCAGAACCGGTGCGTCGTTGGACACTTTAACGGCAGACGTCATGTAACGACGCAGCTCATCTTCCTTGTAGACGATCTCCATGGCACGACCACCCAGTACATAGGACGGGCGAACCACCAGCGGATAACCGATCTTGCCAGCTTCAACGATCGCTTCTTCCAGGCTGCGTACAGTCGCGTTTTCCGGCTGCTTCAGGCCCAGACGTTTCAGCATCTGCTGGAACTGTTCACGGTCTTCCGCACGGTCAATCGCTTCCGGGCTGGTACCAATGATCGGCACACCGGCTGCTTCCAGTGCCACAGCCAGTTTCAGCGGCGTCTGACCGCCGTACTGCACGATGACGCCCTTGGGCTGTTCAACGTTAACGATCTCCAGCACATCTTCCAGCGTGATCGGCTCGAAGAACAGACGATCGGAGGTGTCGTAGTCGGTGGATACGGTTTCCGGGTTACAGTTGACCATGATGGTCTCGTAACCGTCTTCACGGGCCGCCAGTGCCGCGTGTACACAGCAGTAGTCAAATTCGATACCCTGACCGATACGGTTCGGGCCGCCACCGATGACCATGATCTTGTCACGATCAGACGGGTTGGCTTCACACTCTTCCTCGTAAGAGGAGTACATGTACGCGGTATCCGTTGCGAACTCAGCCGCACAGGTATCCACACGCTTGAATACCGGACGCACGCCCTGCTTCTGACGCTGCTTGCGGAACTGCTTCTCGCTTACACCCAACAGCTGTGCCAGGCGCGCATCGGAGAAACCCTTGCGCTTGAGGCGGAAAATCTGGTCCTTATCCAGCTCGCTCAGCGCGGTTTCAGAAACACGCTGCTCGTCCTTGATCAGATCTTCGATCTGAACCAGGAACCAGGGGTCTACACCACTGAGCTTGTAGATTTCGTCGACACTCATACCCAGACGGAAGGCATCACCGATGTACCAGATGCGCTGTGCACCCGGCTGGGTCAGCTCGGCCACGATTTCGTCACGGGCATCTTCAGCGTCCAGATCCAGCACCGGATCAAAACCGACAGAGCCGACTTCCAGACCGCGCAGTGCTTTCTGCAGGGATTCCTGCTGAGAGCGACCGATCGCCATGACCTCACCTACAGATTTCATCTGCGTGGTCAGGCGGTCGTTGGCCTGCGGGAATTTCTCGAAGGTGAAACGCGGAATCTTGGTCACGACATAGTCGATGGACGGCTCGAAAGACGCCGGGGTACGACCGCCGGTGATGTCGTTCTGCAGCTCATCCAGGGTGTAACCCACTGCCAGCTTGGCCGCGATCTTGGCAATCGGGAAGCCGGTTGCCTTGGAAGCCAGGGCAGAAGAACGGGATACACGCGGGTTCATTTCGATAACCACAACGCGACCGGTTTCAGGATCCACACCGAACTGCACGTTGGAACCACCAGTTTCCACACCGATCTCACGCAGTACCGCGATCGATGCATTACGCATGATCTGGTACTCCTTGTCGGTCAGGGTCTGGGCCGGTGCCACGGTGATGGAGTCACCGGTGTGCACGCCCATGGCGTCGAAGTTCTCGATCGAGCAGACGATGATGCAGTTGTCGTTTTTGTCACGCACAACTTCCATCTCGTACTCTTTCCAGCCGATCAGGGATTCATCGATCAGCAACTCGTTGGTCGGCGACAGGTCCAGACCACGCTCACAGATTTCGATGAACTCTTCACGGTTGTAGGCAATACCGCCACCGGAGCCGCCCATGGTGAAGGACGGGCGGATGATAGCCGGAAAGCCGATGGAATCCAGCACCTGCAGTGCTTCTTCCATGCTGTGTGCGATCGCCGCGCGCGGGCACTCCAGGCCGATGTTCTTCATCGCCTTGTCAAAGCGTTCGCGGTCTTCCGCCTTGTCGATGGCGTCCTGGGTAGCGCCGATCATCTCTACGCCGAACTCGGCCAGCACGCCTTCACGGTCCAGATCCAGGGCACAGTTCAGTGCGGTCTGGCCACCCATGGTCGGCAGCAGCGCATCAGGGCGCTCTTTTTCAATGATCTTGGCGACGGTTTTCCAGTTGATCGGCTCGATGTAGGTCGCATCCGCCATAACCGGGTCGGTCATGATGGTAGCCGGGTTCGAGTTAACCAGGATTACACGATACCCCTCTTCGCGCAGTGCCTTACAGGCCTGGGCGCCGGAGTAGTCGAATTCGCAGGCCTGTCCGATAACGATCGGGCCCGCACCAAGGATGAGAATACTTTTAATGTCCGTACGTTTTGGCATCTGTCTTAACCGGTCGTATCTATAGCTATCACGGGTTCACAGTCAGGCTTCAGGCCTGCTTGCGGGCTTTGATCTGTTCAATGAAACGATCGAACAGCGGCGCCACGTCGTGCGGACCGGGGCTTGCTTCCGGGTGACCCTGGAAACTGAATGCCGGGCAGTCAGTGCGCTCGATTCCCTGCAGGGAACCATCGAACAGTGACTTGTGGGTCGCACGCAGGTTGGCCGGCAGTGATGATTCATCAACTGCAAAGCCGTGGTTCTGGCTGGTAATCATCACGTGAGTGCTGTCCAGATCCTGAACCGGGTGGTTGGCCCCGTGATGGCCAAATTTCATCTTCACGGTACGGGCACCTGATGCCAGAGCCAGCAGCTGGTGGCCCAGGCAGATACCGAATACCGGCACCTGAGTATCCAGAATGTCGCGAATGGCCGTGATTGCGTAATCACAGGGCTCGGGGTCGCCCGGGCCATTGGACAGGAACACACCATCCGGATTCAGAGCCAGCACATCAGCAGCGGGAGTTTGTGCAGGCACGACGGTCAGGCGACAGCCACGCTCGACCAGCATACGCAGGATGTTGTGTTTGACACCAAAGTCATAGGCAACCACATGGAAAGGCAGTTCGCTGTCTGCTTTTTCCGCGTGTCCCTGACCCAGTTTCCAAGTAGATGAACGCCATTCATACTGTGCTTCAACACTCGCTTCTTTAGCCAGGTCCATGCCTTTCAGGCCCGGGAATGCGCGTGCCGCGGCCAGTGCTTTTTCTTCATCCAGCTCATCGCCAGCCAGGATGCAGCCGTTCTGAGCACCTTTTTCACGCAGAATACGGGTCAGGCGGCGGGTGTCGATATCCGCGATACCGACTATATTATTGTCCTTCAGGTACGCATCCAGACTCTGTTCACTGCGGAAGTTGCTGGCCAGCAGTGGCAGATCCCGGATCACCAGGCCGGCGGCCCAGGTGCGAGTGGATTCCTGGTCTTCCTGGTTTACCCCTGTATTACCGATATGGGGATAGGTCAGGGTTACGATTTGGCGAGAGTAAGAGGGATCCGTCAGGATCTCCTGGTAACCGGTCATGGAAGTGTTGAATACCACTTCACCACTGGACTCACCATCAGCGCCAATCGCTATTCCCCTGAAAATACTGCCGTCTTCAAGGGCTAGAATGGCTGGTCGCGTCAATTGAACCTCCCCGCGCATGCGCTGCTTCACTGGACAAATTTGGATAGTATACGTGCAAAAAAGCGAGGCAAAACTTGATGCTTACCTCGCTTTCGAAAATTGGGCTGTTTGTGTCCTGCACTTGTAGCAGGTAAACGGCAATATTTTAGACTATCCCGCCTTGCACGTCTATCAGCTTGAAACCCGTCCGCGTCATCTGAGTGTCATAGAGAAGTAATATATTGTCGCTTTTTAAGAACATCTGATTGTGAGTCTCATGCGCATTTCAACACTAGCACGCCTCTCATCCCTGACGCTCCTCCTGATGCTGGCTCTGTTGACTGCATCTGTCGTTATTTCCCTGAAATTACTCAGCGATGCCTTTTCCAACAGCACCAATTACCAGGACTATACCCTCGAGATCAAAAACCGGATCGAGCAACCCGCCAACCAGTACTTGAATACCGGCAATGCCACACGCCTTACCGAACTGGATCATGGGATAGATCAGGCTCTGGAGACCAACACCCAGAACCTCTGGCTTGAGGAAGCCATTCGCAGCCAGATACAACAGATACTGTCAGGCCTGAAGCAGGAGACGCTTCCCCAATTGCGCAGCGCCGGCAAACTGTCAGACCCGCAATCATTACTGATCAATAACGAACGGGAACTGGCGTATAGCCTCAAAAGCCTGTCCGACTATGCACAACAGTATCTGGGCGAGCAACCTAATGGAGCTGCACAGGATCGCGCACTGTTTTTCCTGGAAAGCAGTGCCAGCCTGCTGTCCAGCCTTCACCACCTTACCCTCTTGCGCCAAAGCTACTTCAGCCAACCTGACGCCGAGACAGCAGACTCCATCGAGTTGCACCTGAAAAAGATGCAGGCACAAGCCTCCGAGATACAGTCCCGTGAATTACTGGGCCTCTATGAGGTCGAGGAAGAGGACCCCATGGCGGCATTGATGGGGTGGGACACCGATCAGGAACGCACTGAAATTGGTGAAGAGCCGGTTAGCCAGATCAGCAACCTGATCAACCGCTACCCCAAAGAGCTCGGCAATGCCCGCAAGTTCAATGTTCTCAAGCAACAGGGGCAGGCCGCAGCCAGTGAGAGCATGCAGGCATTGCAGCAAGAGCTGGCCCATATCGAAGAAGTGCTGAATGAGTCATACCGCAACACGCTCAGCACCACCTATTGGATTCTGGGTATTGGTGTCGGCCTTATTCTGTTGGCAGCTGTTCTCATGACAATATTGCTCAACCGCCTGGCCTGCCTGCTGGTCGTGGGCAGCCACCATATTGCCCAGCTTGCCGAAGGCGAGCTGCACGGGCAGATCAATATGATCAGCCGCTTTGAAGAAGCCCGCCAGCTTAACCAGGCACTGAACCGTCTGCAGGATTACTTCAAGCGGCTCATCAGCCAGATCGGCCAACAAACCGACGCGCTGGGCTCTCTCAAAAGTCGAGCCATTGATAGTGCTGCAACTCTTGAACAACGGGTTAGCCAGCAGCATGAGCAAGCGGCCCAGTCTGCCAAACAGATGCAACAACTAACCCAGTCGTTCCAGGAGGTTGCCGCTAATGCCGCGCGCACAAACGATGTCACCTTTGATGCTGGCAAACAGGCCGATACTGGGCATAAGCGTATCCTCAGTACCAGCGACTATGCCAGTCAGCTGATCCAGGAGGCCGAACGCACGGAAGCCAGTATTCAAACATTGCGACGTGACACCCTTGCCATTGGCGAAGTACTCAATGTGATTCATGGCTTTGCCGAGCAAACCAACCTTTTGGCCCTCAATGCCGCCATTGAAGCCGCACGCGCAGGTACAGCCGGGCGTGGCTTTGCAGTTGTAGCCGAAGAGGTGCGCAACCTGGCCACCAATACCTCCGCATCCGCCGAGCAGATCCAGCAACTGATCAACACCTTGAACAAGGCATCCGACGATGCCGCAAACTGCGTCGAGAAACAGAAATCACTGGTTGATGCCACCGTTGGCGCCATCTCTGATAGCCGTACCTCCATGGAGCAGATACGCGATGCGGTCAGCCAGATTGCCGAAATGAACGCACTTATCGCGTCAGCCACCGAGCAACAGTCAGCAACAACGGCAGACCTGCAGCAAGCCATCGAACACAGTGCAGAGCTTGCAGCCGAATCGGCTACAGGCGCGGATAACAACAAGCAACTGGCACTTGAGATGGATGATGTCAGCCGTAACCTGGACACTCTGGTGCGCAGATTCCATCAGGAGCAATAATTAATTTAAAATCATGAAGATAGTTGACTTGCTCAGCTGTCACTGGCAGAATTCCCCGACTTGCCCAGATAGCTCAGTCGGTAGAGCAGGGGATTGAAAATCCCCGTGTCGGTGGTTCGATTCCGCCTCTGGGCACCAAACATTTCAAAGAAGCCTCGCATATGCGGGGCTTTTTTGTTTCTGCCATTTTTCTCGAACACCTTTTCCCGCGCACTGGCAATCGATAACCTTATCCTCGTACCCATGGATTAACACGCTATAAGCCGCTTTTTTAACGCCACCAAGAAAGATTTCCAGCCCTCTCAACTCTTCATTACTTCGCCCCTTTCACCAGTCAAGGCATCTGTATTTATGATGGCTTTTCCAAAAGATGACTTGGATCAATTTCTGTCATAGCAATGCCCTGCCCCACGAGTTTTAAGAATTTTTCTTATATACCCGATCAGGAAGCCTGACTAATATTGTCCTCGAGGTTCACAGGACGTGATCACAGCGTGAAGGAACAGCGCACCTCAAGCTGCACAGGAACATGCAGCAGCTGACATGGATGTCGGTGACAGGGCCCCTTGGCACGGATTGCGTCGGGGCCCTTCATTTTTACCCACAGTTAATCCTTCCTTATAACACTGCCTTCCATTCGTTTTTCCAAGGCAGTGCACAAGTACGTTTTTACTTTCTCTTACAGTGACCTGAAGTCGTTACACCAAACACAACCTCTGCCTGCCAGGGCTATTCATTTCCAGACTGTACCGATTTTATTCCCACAAATATCCACTGCCATTCATATAGTCTCCGTGTGCTGAATATCGCACCTGGGTAAGCGAGTTTGATCTTGGATGTAGTCAGTTGAAGCGGTAGCTGGAAGTTCTGCGTAAATCTTTATGCAGCTCTGGCGCGGCCCATAACGCAAAAACCCCGATCTCGACGAGACCGGGGCTTTCACTTCATTAAATGCCTGGCATGGCGATGAGCGACCCTCACAGGGGGCGGTCCGACGTTCGGAGCCCCACACGCTTATCGCGGGCTTGCTCATATGAGCGTCTTTAAATCGCACATAGCAAAACGCCCTGACCATTGCTGATCAGGGCGTCTTAAATAAGTGCTTGGCGATGACCTACTCTCACATGGGGAAGCCCCACACT
>NZ_FTMN01000009.1 GCF_900155945.1 Marinobacterium stanieri | reverse complement strand
AACCACCTGATCCCATACCGAACTCAGCAGTGAAACGCGTCATCGCCGATGGTAGTGTGGGGCTTCCCCATGTGAGAGTAGGTCATCGCCAAGCATTTAATTAAGTGAAAACCCCGGTCTCCATGAGATCGGGGTTTTTGCGTTATGGGCCGCGCAAGAACCGCATCAAGATTTACGCAGAACTTCCAGCTACCGCTCCTACCTCATCAAATATCAGACTCGCTTACCCAGGTGCGACATTCTGCGCCAGGCATGCTGTCGCGTAGGACGTGATCATATAGCGACAACATATTCATGCTGGCCACGAGGAGCCTCCCTGTGATGTTTTCGGACTTCTATATAGGGGTATTTAGCCGTGAACTGATGCGCAATGCACAGGTGCGTTGTGGATGCTCTGGCTAGTCTTGGTTGTGGAGATTGTGCATAACTAGCTGTTTGAAGTTATACACATGGGTAACTCATGTGGCGGAGTAGAATGTGGAACAAAGAAGAGTCATGTGATGAAAAGACAGGTGTGGATAAAAACGGATAAAAAAAGGGCCCCGATGCGATCCTTGTCTGGGGCCCTGTCACCAACATCCGTGTCAGCCGCTACACATACCTGTGCAGTCTGTGAGGTCTGCTACTGATCCTGTGTAGCCAAGTCACATCCTCTGTGAACCTCGAGAGCATAATAGCCATCCATTTAATAAGGATATATAGGAAAAAATCCTAATTTACCTCAGGCCGTGATACCGTACTGATCACGGTAGGCGCGAATTGCGTCCAGTTCTGCGGTCATGTTCCCTTGCTGTTCGAGGTACTCTGCCAGGTCATTCAGCGTGATAATGCTGATAACCGGCATGTTGTAATCACGCTCGACTTCCTGGATGGCTGAAAGTTCGCCTTTGCCTTTTTCCTGGCGGTCCAGTGCAATCAGGGTCGCAGCAGGGCTGGCTCCGGCCTGTTCGATGATCGCCATGACTTCGCGAATGGCGGTACCGGCTGTAATGACGTCATCAATGATCAGCACGCGGCCTTCAAGTGCAGCACCTACAAGGTTACCGCCTTCGCCATGATCTTTGGCTTCCTTACGGTTGAACACATAGGGAACGTCCTGGTCATATTCATTGGCCAGAGCAACACTGGTGGCTGCTGCAAGGGGAATGCCCTTGTAAGCCGGACCCAGCATGACATCGTAGTCGATACCGGCGTTGTTCAGGGCTGCTGCATAAAAGCGGCCCAGTTTGGCCAATGCCTGGCCGGAGTTGAACAGGCCGGCATTGAAAAAATAGGGGCTCTTGCGTCCGGACTTCAGAGTGAATTCGCCAAAACGGAGAACCTTTTTCTCCAGGGCAAATTCGATAAATTCACGTTGATAATCCAGCATCTTGGCCTCCGCAGCAGTAATGAAATCCGCGTAATGATACCTGCTGTGGGCCTTAAGGTGCACCTGATAGATCAGTAGAAAAATTTTAAATTCGGCACGGCTCTGGGTACAATTCGCGTTTACCTTTTCTTCCCAGGTTCGTTTCAATCACGCTCAACGGGGCTAAGACGCTATGCGTGTGATCACCTTCAATACTCAGGGTATTGAACAGGCTGCAGACAAGGGCTTTTTCGACTGGATGGTTCGCCAGGATGCCGATGTTGTCTGTCTGCAGAATCTAAAGGCCAAGGAATATCAGCTGGATGGCGATCGTTATCATCCAGAGGGTTACCATGCCTATTTCTTTGACGCCTTTGAAGACGGCTTTAGTGGGGTTGCCATCTATACCCGCCATCTGCCTAAGGCCATCATGACGGGTCTGGGCTTTGAGCAGTGTGACTTTAACGGCCGCTTTATCCAGGCTGACTTCGACAAGGTCAGTGTCAGCTCAATGACCATTCCGTCCGGTCTGCGCAGTCCTGAAGCTCAGGCGGGAAAGATGGAATATCTTGATCTGTTCATGGGGCATCTGAAAAAGACGCTGCGTAAGCGCCGAGAGTTTATTTTTGCCGGTACCTTCAATATCGCGCACCGCCCGATCGACCTTAGCAACTGGTATGTAAACCAGCGTGTATCAGGCTTTCTGGAAGAAGAGCGTGCATGGATTGAAGAAGTGCTGGGCGAGATGGATTACGTGGATGCCTTCCGCCAGGTGAACAAGGCCGAGCGCCAGTATACCTGGTGGCCGGACTATAACCGTGCCTGGACGTTGAATGAAGGTGCGCGCCTGGATTATCAGGTGACGACGGCCAATCTGCGTAAGAATGTGAAAAGTGCTCGTATCTACCGCGAAGAGCGTTTCTCTGAGCATGCTCCTCTGACGATCGATTACGACATCGATATCTGAGGTATCAGGGCTGCCGGCACCCGCCAGCAGCCCTGTACGTCCTTTTATCAGCTTTCCAGTGCCTGCTTCTGCAGCGCGACCAGTTCGTCGATACCCTTACGTGCAAGTGCCAGCATGGCGTTGAGCTCGTCCTGCGTATAGGGAGCACCTTCGGCAGTCCCCTGAACTTCGATGAAGCCACCCTGATCATTCATGATTACATTCATGTCCGTTTCTGCGGCAGAATCTTCCGGGTAGTCCAGATCCAGCACCGCTTCACCCTTGTAGATGCCTACGGAAACAGCGGCGATCATATGCTTGATCGGGTTGCCTTTCATGGCACCGTTCTTGTCTTTTTTCAGGACGGCAATGGCATCCATGAGGGCAACACAGGCGCCAGTGATGGACGCGGTGCGGGTACCGCCATCGGCCTGAATTACGTCACAGTCAATGGTGATGGTGTTTTCACCCAGCTTGTTCAGGTCCAGCGCTGCACGCAGGGAGCGACCTATCAGACGCTGAATTTCAATGGTACGGCCGGTCTGCTTGCCACGCGCCGCTTCACGGTCTGAACGGGTATTGGTGGAACGGGGCAGCATGCCGTACTCGGCAGTCACCCAGCCGGAACCGGAGCCGCGCAGGAAGCGGGGCACGCCACGATCAACGCTGGCAGTACAAATGACCTTGGTATCACCGAACTCGACCAGCACCGAGCCTTCGGCGTGACGGGTGAAGTTGCGGGTGATCTTGATCTCGCGCAGCTGATCGGGCTGCCGGCCGCTCGGGCGCATTTTGTTCAGTCCCAGGTTTTGCAGCTGTTCGGAAAAGCTCGAGCTCATGATTGTCTACCCTTTACCCTTGTGTTCTTCGGTCGGTTCACGCACGGTTGTAAACTGACTGTTAAAATATTCGCAAAGCGCAATTCTAATAGAGATCGACCGAATATGACACGAAGCATGACCGCCTTTAGCCGGCAGGAACGGCAGGAAGCCTGGGGTACACTGACCTGGGAGCTGCGTTCGGTAAACCATCGCTACCTTGAGCCGCACTTCCGCCTGCCGGAGTCCCTGCGTGACATAGAGGGCTCACTGCGTGAGCGTCTGCGCAAGGCCGTTAGTCGCGGCAAGGTCGAAGCGACGCTCAGATTCGTGCCTGAGCAGTCGAAAGAGCACCTGCAGATCGATCAGGACCGCTTGCAGGAAGTGGTTAATGCAACCAGCCAGCTGGAACAGACCGGCCTTGCCATGCAGAAAGTAAACCCGCTGGAGCTGTTGGCCTGGCCGGGTGTCATGGTGCAATCGTCGCTGGATATGGCAGTGATCAAGCAGGCGGCGATAGGCCTGTTTGCAGACGCGCTGGATGACCTGTTGCAGGGCCGTGAACGTGAAGGGGCCGAGTTGCAACAGCTGATCACACAGCGGCTGGATGCTATTGGCAATACGGTTACCGAAGTTCGCTCCCTGTTGCCGGGTATTCTGCAGGCGCAGCGGGATAATCTGAATTTGAAGCTGGCCGAGATACAAATTGAGCTCGACCCGAGCCGTCTTGAGCAGGAAGTGGTGCTCCTGGCACAGAAAGCGGATGTGGACGAAGAGCTGGACAGGCTTGAGACACATGTACAGGAGGTCCGTCGCGTACTGACACAAAAGGGTCCGGTAGGACGTCGCCTCGACTTCCTGATGCAGGAACTGAACCGTGAAGCCAATACGCTCTCGTCCAAATCGATTGTCGCCAACACCACGCGCAGTGCAGTAGAGCTGAAGGTGCTGATCGAACAGATGCGCGAGCAGATCCAGAATATCGAATGATCGAAAACGCGCTACCCGAAACAGCAACGCCCGGCACTGCCGGGCGTTTTGGTATATGAACCTGCTCAGGTTCAGAAGCGGTATTTCAGGCTAGCAGTTACGCTGCGGGATTCACCGTAGTAGCACCAGTAATCGCAGCTGGCGACATACTCTTCATCGGTCAGGTTGCTGATGTTGAGTTGGGCTGTCCACTGGCTGCCGAAATCATAGCTGGCCATCAGGTCGGCCAGGGTGTAATCCGGCACACGCAGGTCACCATCGACAGACTCGCCCACATGTCGCAGGCCTGCACCCAGTTTCAGGCCGGCCAGGTGGGTACCCTGAAAGTCATAGTCCAGCCACAGGGATGCCATATGACGCGGGATGAGGGCTGCCCGGTTATCGTCCTTGTCGCGGGCGTCCGTATAGGTATAAGCGGCTGTTACCTGCAAGGCATTGCTCAGGTAGCCGCTGGCTTCCAGTTCCAGGCCCTTTGACGTGCGTTTGCCATCCTGGCGCGCAACCGGCCCCGGAATGATGCTGTTGTTTTCCTCAATATCAAAATAGGCGGCGGAAACGTAGCCATCCCAACCCGCAGGCGCGTATTTGATGCCTGCTTCCCACTGCTGCCCTTCCAAAGGTTCATACAGGCTGCCTTCGGAGTCCGTTTGCAACTGGGGTTCAAAGGACTCGGTATAGCTCAGGTAAGGGTTCAGGCCGCTGTCAGAGAGATACATGGCACCTGCCGACCAGGTCAGGGCGGTGTCATCGGAGACCTGTTTGATCCCATTGGTCTGATCGATGTTGTCGGTCTGGGCATCATCATAGCGAACCGAGCCCAGCAGCACCCAGCGGTCATCGATACGAACCTGATCCTGGAGGTACAGTCCCAGCTGCTGTTTCTCGATATCACGCTGGATGAACTGGTCGGCGCTGACCGGTGTGTAGTGTCCGTATTCCGGATTGAACAGGTCCATCGCTTCGCCGAACGGGAAGGGGTCCGCTTCGCGACCATCGACCTGTTGGTCCTGGTAGTCGAGACCGATCAGCAGCGTATGCTCGGTACGGCCTGAGCGCCAGTTACCCACCAGGCGATTATCGAGGGCATAGCTTTCAACCTTGCCGTCACGTTGCAGGTGTCCGCGCATGCCTTGCTGCTCATCCAGTGCATAAAAGATATAGGTACTGCGCAGGTCGAGATCCAGGCGGTTGTAGCGGAAGTCCTGCTCGAACGCCCAGGTACTGTTGAACGCATGGCGCAGCTCGTAACCGATGGATGATTGCGAATGCTCGTCCTTGTCGTAACCCGGCTCGCTGTAGTTGGTTTGCGGGTCGACTTTACCGTTGGAAGTATCCAGAGTGCCGTAGGGCAGTTTGAACGCATTTGTGGGAACGCCGTCGTCCTTCTGGAAACTGGCGAGGAAGGTTAGTTGCGTTGCATCGGATACATCCCATTCAAGGCTCGGAGCAATGTAGTAACGATCGTTATAGGTATGATCCAGATCGCCATCTCGCTCCTTGTACAGTCCTACCATGCGGTAACGCAGGCTCCCGGTTTCATTGGCAGGTCCTGAACTGTCAAAACCGATTTGGCGATGGCTACGGTTCCCGGTCTGAATCTCGATTTCGTTCTGGGGCAGGGATGTCGGGCGCTTGCTGACAGCGTTGATGACGCCGCCCGGAGGTGCTTCACCGTACAGAATAGACGCCGGGCCCTTGAACACTTCAACACGCTCCAGCCCATAGGGTTCGGGCAGCCACTGGTAAAAACCGGTGCGATAGATACGCAGGCCATCCTGATAGGTGGACTGGTCAAAACCACGCACCTTGAACCAGTCGGTGTTGTTATCAGAACCATAGAGCCCTGCCAGAACACCGGCACGGTAGCGGAAGGTTTCGTCCAGCTGCTGCACGTTACGCTTTTCCAGCTCTGTTCGGCCAACGCTGGAGACGGAGCGAGGCGTTTCGAGTAGCGGCGTTTCCACTTTCAGGGCTGTAGCGCTGATCACCAGCGTATCGGATTCAATTTGAGCCTCCTCTGCCTGAGCGTAAGTGGCAAAGAGCATCAGGCTCAAGGCGGAGTGAACTGCAAGCGTCAGAGGCTTGAGTCTTGGCGTGTGTAGGGAAGCAGGTTGCATGGATCAGCCTTAGATAGTTTTGAGTCCAAATTGTGAATCTATAATCAAATGATAATTATTAGCTATAACTATCTCAATAATAATTCTGCTTTTTCTGTTTTGCCTTGGTAATAGAGCCAGGTTTATGGAGCGAGCGCACGGGGTTTTGGCTGCCGGGGGAAAGGTACTAAATGTTGGGTTTACTGAGTGTAATGGCAGCCTGAAAATCCTGGTCTACACTGCATTCAATGTCTTGAAAGCAGCAGGCCTGAGTGGCCTTGGACGGATTTAATTCTTTTCATAGCGATGCATTATATTGCAGCGCCCTATAACAGTGCATAAATGGCATTTTTCGCGTTGATTCCCGTAATTCCTCTCCTTTTCCGTGAAATTGCTGCTTTTTTATACACTTTCCGGTCTTTTTTTTGTAAACCTATTGTTAGGTATGCTAAATATTTATCCTGTATAGAGCGAAACAGCATTTGCCGTGCTTTCTTAAACGGAAGTAGTGCAATCAATTGACGATTGGAGATCTGATATGACCAAGCTGAAAAAACTGGTGGGCGCCTGCACGGTTGCAATGGCCACACTGGGTGCAACCCTCACTGCGGAAGCGGCCACCTGGCGTTACGCATTTGAGGAAGCCATCACGGACGTGCAGGGTGTGTACGCGTCCAAATTCAAGGAGTATATCGAAGCCAACTCCGATCACAGCATTCAGCTGTTTCCCTACGGTACCCTCGGTGAGTCTGCCGATATCATGGAACAGACACAGGCCGGCCTGCTGCAGTTTGTTGACCAGTCGCCCGGTTTCACCGGTTCTCTGATTCCGGAAGCACAGATCTTCTTCATTCCGTATCTGTTGCCGGAAACACACGAAGCGCTGGATCACTTCTTCCGTAACAGCAAAGCGATCAACGAAACCTTCAAGGCAACTTACGCTGAGCATGGCCTGGAACTGTTGAAGATGTTCCCGGAAGGTGAGGTTGTTATCACCACTCAGGAAGAATTCAAAAAACCGGCAGATCTGGATGGCGTGAAAGTGCGCGTCATGACCAACCCGCTGCTGGTTGAGTCCTACAAGGCATTTGGCGCTACACCGACACCGCTGCCCTGGGGTGAAGTATACGGCGGTCTGCAGACCAACATCATTCAGGGCCAGGAAAACCCGCTGTTCTGGGTAGAGTCGGCCAAGATGTATGAAGTAACCGACGTGCTGACCTTTACCGGCCACAACAACTTCACCACTGCGGTGATGGCGAACAAGAACTTCTATGATGGCCTGCCGGCTGAAGACCAGAAGCTGGTTCAGGACGCCATGGATGCCGCGTTCGACCACATCATGGAATACCAGCAGGGCCTGAGCGAGCGCTCGCTGGAGAAGATCATGGAGCAGAAGCCTGAGATGAAGGTGGTACGCCTGAGCGAAGAAGAACGGGCTCCTTTCCGTGCAGCAGCGGAAGAGGTGGAAGCCAAGTTCATCGAAATGACTGGCGACAGCGGCAAGGCGCTGCTGGAGCAGTTCAAGAAGGATCTTGAGGCCGCCAAGGCTCAGTAATGCTGCTCATCCGGGTGTCGGCCTTCGCGTCGACACCCGTTGCTCAAGGTGACATCCATGTCCGATAACCCTTCCATACGGCATGAGTCGTCATTGCCCGGCCCCCTGGGTTGGATTGATGCCTGGCTCGGACGTGCCGAAGCGCTGATGCTCGGGGCCGGTGTCCTGCTCATGGCGCTTAATACCGTGGCCAATGTGCTTGGCCGTTTTGTCTTCCAGAACAGCCTCTTTTTTACTGAAGAGGTCAACCGAATCCTGATTGTCATGATTACTTTTGCCGGTATCGGTTATGCGGCGCGTCATGGCCGGCATATTCGCATGTCGGCGGTCTTTGATGCCCTGCCTGTCGGTGCCCGTAAATGGATGATGGTATTTATCTCCTTCGTCACCGCCATGGTGATGTTTGCGCTGACAGTGTTTTCCGTCCGCTACATCGGCAGTGTTGCTGATTCCGGGCGCATCCTGCCTGCGCTGCAGATACCCGTCTGGTGGATCTTCCTCTGGGTACCGCTGGGGTTGGCGGTGACCGGAATACAGTATCTGTTTACTGCCCTGAAGAACCTGGTGGCCAAGGATGTGTACCTGTCCACTCAAGTACTGGACGGGTATGACGATGATGAAACCGAGGTCTGAGCCCGGCCTCGGCTGTACAGGAGTACTCACATGACTGCCATTATGGTCAGCACAATGATTGTGCTGTTGTTACTGGGCTTTCCCATGATGATTCCGCTGATCGTGGCGGCGTTCATCGGTTTCTATTCCATGTTCGGCGGCTTTGATCAGATGAACTTCATGATCCAGCAGTTCATGGCCGGGATTCGCCCTGCATCGCTGATCGCGGTGCCAATGTTTATTCTTGCTGCCGATATCATGACTCGAGGACACTCGGCAGACCGGCTTATTGATATGGTGATGAAGTTCATCGGCCATGTAAAAGGCGGCCTGGCGATCAGTACCGCGACCGCCTGTACCCTGTTTGGTGCCGTGTCCGGCTCGACACAGGCCACTGTAGTGGCTGTGGGTTCGCCCTTGAGACCGAAGATGCTCAAGGCCGGTTACAAGGATAACTTCGTCCTGGCGTTGATTATCAACTCCAGTGATATCGCTTTCCTGATCCCTCCCAGCATCGGCATGATCATTTATGGGGTGGTTTCCAATACCTCCATCTCTGAGCTGTTTATTGCGGGCATAGGGCCGGGTCTTCTGATTCTTGGCATGTTTGCGCTCTACAGCTACATCTATGCCCATATTCACAAGGTACCCACGGAAGAGAAAGCGACCTGGCCGGAGCGCTGGCAGGCCGTGCGCAATGCCATCTGGCCTTTGGGTTTTCCGGTCATTATTGTTGGCGGTATCTATGGCGGCATTTTCAGCCCCACTGAAGCAGCGGCTGTCTGTGTGCTTTATGCCGTGGTGCTGGAATTCATCGTATTCCGGGCGTTGAAACCGATCGAGCTGTACAAGATTGCCAAGTCTACGGGGCTGATTACCGCCGTGGTCTTCATTCTGGTGGCCGCCGGGGCTGCCTTCTCCTGGATTATTTCCTTTGCCCAGATTCCCCAGAGCATACTGGCGTCGGTGGGCCTGGCTGAGGCGAGTCCAACCGGTGTGCTGATCGCTATTTCGATCGCATTCTTTGTTGGCTGCATGTTTGTGGATCCGATTGTGGTGATACTGGTGCTGGTGCCGATTTTTGCGCCGGTGGTGGAATCGGCAGGGCTGGATCCAGTGCTGGTCGGTGTGCTGATTACCCTGCAGGTTGCAATCGGGTCTGCCACACCGCCCTTTGGCTGTGACATCTTTACAGCCATCGCAATCTTCAAGCGGCCCTACATGGAGGTGATTCGCGGAACACCGCCGTTTGTATTCATGCTGGTGCTGGCGGCAGTACTGTTGATTATGTTTCCGCAGATTGCACTCTTCCTGCGTGACCTGGCCTTTTAAGG
The DNA here is from genome assembly GCF_900155945.1 of Marinobacterium stanieri. Taxonomy (GTDB): domain Bacteria; phylum Pseudomonadota; class Gammaproteobacteria; order Pseudomonadales; family Balneatricaceae; genus Marinobacterium; species Marinobacterium stanieri. The sequence goes on along the minus strand of NZ_FTMN01000009.1, from coordinate 208,644 downwards.
CCGGGTTACCTGGGGACCGAACGAGGAGGGATTATGTTCAAGCGAATACTGGTGCCGGTTGATGGCTCCGTCAAGGCACTGGAAGCACTGGACAAGGCTGTCGAACTGCAAAAGCTTACCCATGCGGAAATTCTGCTGTTATGTGTCTTCAAACACCACAGCCTGTTTGAAGCGTCGCTTTCGATGGTGCGTCCTGGGGATCTGCAGATTCCGGATGATGCCCTGCGCGAGTATGCCCGTGAAGTGGTGGACTTTGCCCGCGAGCATGCGGTGAATGAGGGTGCTGAGAAACTGCGTGGTTTTGTGAAGGGCGGCAGGCCTTCGCGCGTTATCATCCGCTTTGCCCGCGAGAAGGACGCTGATCTGATCGTTATGGGCAGCCGAGGAACCTCTGGAGATGTGGACGGCATGTTGATGGGCAGTGTGTCCCAGCGCGTGGCCGGCCATGCCCACTGCCCGGTACTGGTGGTTTGATCGCCGTTCGGGCGCAAGCTATAGTGCCCGCTTTGGCTGACAGCTTCGGAACAGATTGATGACACAACTTGCCGGTACTCTCTATATTCTTTCTGCCCCCTCAGGCGCGGGCAAGACCAGCCTGGTGAAAGCGTTGCTGCAACAGGACGCAGATGTAGTTGTTTCCGTCTCCCATACCACCCGTGACATGCGTCCGGGAGAGCAGGATGGTGTCGATTACAACTTCGTCACCATGGACGCCTTTAATGCTCTGATCGAACAGGGCCAGTTCCTGGAATATGCAGAAGTGTTCGGCAACAAGTATGGTACTTCCCAGCAGTGGGTACGGGACCAGCTTGAAGCCGGGCGTGACGTGATCCTCGAGATCGATTGGCAGGGTGCCGAGCAGGTGCGTCGCTTGATGCCGGAAGCGGTAACCGTGTTCATTCTCCCGCCAAGCCGTGCGGCCCTGCGTGAGCGCCTCAACGCCCGTGGCCAGGACAGTGAAGAGATTATCGATGGCCGCATGGCTGAAGCGATCAGCGAGATGAGCCACTATCCGGAATATGACTACCTGCTGATCAACGATGATTTTGCGCAGGCACTGGATGAACTGGCCAGCCTGTTCAAAGCCCGCCGCTTGCGTCAGGGTGCACAGCAGCAAAAGCAGGCTGCGCTGCTGACGGATCTCTTGTCTGAGGTCTGAAATCTACGTACACTATTCTGTCATTTTATTGGTTCCAACCCGTTCGAGGTCGTAATGGCACGAGTCACCGTTGAAGATTGTCTGGAAAATGTTGATAACCGCTTTGAACTGGTGATGGTCGCCTCCAAGCGCGCACGCCAGATCGCTGTTGGCGGTCAGGACCCCAAGGTTGAGTGGGAAAATGACAAGCCGACCGTTGTTGCTCTGCGTGAAATCGCCGAGAACCTGCTTGATAAAAAAGACGTGCTGGATGATCAGGAACAGGCCTGATCTTTTCCTGACGACCGTAATGCGGCATCATCAGGGGTGAATGGTCGGCCATTGCCGACCTTTGATCCCAGCGGAGACGTGGATGCCGACGATAGACGCCCTTTCACATCGCCTTGAACATTATCTGGCCAATGACCAGATAGCCACTGTTCGGCGTGCCTACTTTTATGCCGAGCAGGCGCATGATGGCCAGCGACGTAAGAGTGGTGAACCCTACGTAACCCATCCCCTGGCCGTTGCCAATGTGCTGGCCGGCATGCATATGGACCATCAAAGCCTGATGGCGGCCATGCTGCATGATGTCATTGAAGATACCGAAATCGATTATGGCGGCATTGAAGGCCAGTTCGGCACGACCGTGGCCGATATCGTTGATGGCGTCTCCAAGCTGACCCACCTGGAATTCGAGACCAAGGCTGAAGCGCAAGCGGAAAACTTCCAGAAAATGGTGTTGGCCATGGCGGAAGATATTCGCGTCATTCTGGTCAAACTCGCCGACCGTCTGCATAACATGCGCACCCTGGGTGCCATGCGTCCGGACAAACAGCGCCGTATCGCCCGCGAAACCCTGGATATCTACTCACCCATCGCCGCCCGCCTGGGCATGCGCGACCTGCAGGTCGAACTCGAAGATCTGGCGTTCCAATCCTATTACCCCATGCGCGCCAAGCGTATTCGCCGTGCCGTGGTGCACGCACGCGGACAGCGCAAGGACATAATCGAGCAGGTTCGTGATTCCATGCAGGCCCGCCTCAATCAGGAAGGGCTGAGTGGCGAAGTCAGTGGACGTGAAAAACACCTGTACAGCATCTACCGCAAGATGAAAGTACAGCGTAAGGCGTTTGCAGACATCATGGATGTCTTTGCCTTCCGCGTTGTCACCGATAGTGTCGACGACTGCTACCGTATTCTGGGCGCCGTGCATAACCTGTACAAACCGGTGCCGGGCGGGTTCAAGGACTATATTGCCATTCCCAAGGCTAACGGTTACCAGTCGCTGCATACGGTGTTGTTTGGCGCACGTGGCATGACCATTGAAGTACAGATTCGCACCCGCGACATGGACGCTGTGGCCAGCCAAGGGATTGCCGAGCATAGTCACTACAAGGTGAAGGGCAGTACCGAAACGGCCATGGGTTCCTATAACCGTGCGCGCAAATGGGTGCAGGGTCTGCTGGAAATGCAGCAGAACGCCGGTGACTCCATGGAGTTCATCGAAAACGTGAAGAAGGACCTGTTCCCGGACGAGGTTTACATCTTCACGCCCAAGGGGCGTATCCTGGAGCTTCCCCGCGGCGCGACCCCGGTCGATTTCGCCTATGCCGTGCATACGGATATCGGCAACTCCTGTGTCTCCTGCCGCATCAACCGTCGTCTGGCACCCCTGTCGGAGCCGCTGCAGAGCGGCCAGACCGTTGAAGTTATCACCACCCCCCGTGCACAGCCGAACATGGCCTGGCTCAACTTTGTTGTCACAGGCAAGGCGCGCAGCAGCATCCGCCACTTCCTCAAGAGCCAGCAACGCAATGAGTCCATCGAACTGGGCCGGCGTTTGCTGGGGCAGTTCCTGAGCAACTACGGTGCATCCCTGGATGACGTTGATGGGGCTGCATTGAAGCAACTGCTGAAGGAAGCTGACTTCACCAGCCTGGATGACCTGCTGGAAGATATCGGCATGGGCAACCGCATGGCCTATGTGGTGGCACGGCGCTTGCGTCCCGAGTCGGCAGTCCAGGATGGCGAGCCCGAAGTAAACAGCAAGGGTCGCCCCATGGCGATCCGCGGCACCGAAGGCATGGTGATGCAATATGCTCGCTGCTGCCACCCGATTCCAGGGGATGCCATTATTGGTCATATCAGCAGTGGCCGTGGCCTGGTGGTGCACTGCACCGAGTGCCGCAACATCGGCTATCTGCGTGATAACCCCGAGAAAACCATCTACCTGGAATGGTCGGATCCGGAAAACAACGAAGAAGAGTTTGTGGTGGGTTTGCAGCTGGAAGTGGAATCCCAGCGTGGCATCATCGCCAACCTGGCAACGGCCGCTGCCCAGATGGGTGCCAACCTGCTCAAGATTGACAGTGGTGAACGGGATGGCCAGCTATGCAGTGTGCAGATGGAGCTGACCGTATTCAACCGTGTGCATCTGGCACGGGTTATCCGCAAACTGCGCAGCCTGACCTCCGTTAACCATATTCACCGTCAATAGAGGCCAGGCCCGCACGCCTTTGTGCGCAGTGGCGCCGGGTCAACCACCCAGTGCCAGGCCCTCCCGTCGGGGGTCCACACCGGACTCCCAGCGCCCATCAGAATGCCGACGCATCAGATGCAGGCCACTGTTCAAGTCTCTTACCTTGATGCTATGCCCTCGGGTTTCCAGGCCTGTCTTGAGGCTTTCTGCATCCGTACCCAGCTCCAGTTCGGTAACCCCGTTTCGGTTACTGATATGGCCACGCTGTAACAGAGTTTGCAGCGGCTGATCCGAGTGCAGTGCACGCAGCAAGGTCTGAGCCACATAGTTGATGATGCGGCTGCCGCCCGGAGAGCCCAGTGCCAGTACCGGCTGTCCCTTTTGATCGAACACGATGACCGGAGCCATGGAGCTGCGGGGGCGCTTGCCGGGCTGAACCCGGTTAGCGACAGGACGGCCTTCGTCCTCGGCAACAAAGGAGAAGTCGGTGAGCTGGTTGTTGAGCAGGAATCCGCCCGCCATCAGAGTCGAGCCAAAGGCCATCTCGATGCTGGTGGTCATGGATACCATATTGCCGTTGCGGTCGCGTACCACGAAGTGGCTGGTGGAAGGGCGCTCAGGTGCCTGGTCATCGCTGCGGGCCAGTTGCGCCGGATTACCGGGCTGCGCCTGCCCCATATCCTGATTCGGGTTAATCAGTCGGGAGCGCTGCTGCAGATACGCCGGGGACAGCAATCCTTCAACCGGGACCTCGACAAAGTCCGCATCTGCCAGATAGCGGGCGCGATCGGCATAGGCCAGTCGGCTGGCCTGGGTCAGCAGGTGGCTGAACTCAAGGTCCGCGCTGTCGCCGCTGGGACTCAGGTCAAAGGGTTCCAGTAACCCGATGATCTGCAGCAGCGTGACGCCACCGGAGGTGGGTGGCGGAAAACCACACACCTGCCATTGCAGGTAAGGGCGACACACAGGCTGGCGCTCCAGGGCACGGTAATCTGCCAAGTCCTGACGGCTAAGCTGACCGGGATTGTCCTTGGCCTCATCCAGTGCCGCTACAATCTGCTCACCGATAGCGCCTTCATAGAAGGCGTCCGCTCCCTCTTGGGCAAGGGTTTGCAGCGATTGCGCCAGTGCCGGGTTGCGGCGCAGGTAGCCCACCGGCAAAGGCTCACCCTCGGCGGTGAAAAAATACTCGCGAGCGGCCTGGTAGCGCCCCAGTCCCGGGTTGATGCCGCTGGCAATCAGCTGGTGCAGGCGGGGGCTGACCTCAAAGCCGGCTTCGGCCCGGGTAATCGCAGGCTGAAAAGGTGTGGCCCAGGGCAGGCTGCCATGTTGTTGATGCGCCAGCTCCAGCATCCGCAACACACCGGGAGTGCCCACGGAGCGGGCACCCACCAGCGCATCGTGCCAGCGCATGGGTGTGCCGTCTGCCTTCATGAACAGTTCGGGGGTGGCGCTTGCTGGCGCGGTCTCACGGCCATCAAAAGCCTGCAGGCGCTGCTGGTCGGCATCCCAGTACAACATGAAAGCACCGCCGCCGATGCCCGAGGACTGGGGCTCCACTAACGTCAGCATGGCTTGAATGGCGAGGGCTGCATCGACGGCGCTGCCACCCTGCTGCAACATGGCATAACCGGCTTGTGTCGCCAGCGGATGGGCACTGACAACCAGTTGCTCGCGGGCAAAAACAGATGTGGCCTGTTGCATGCCGGTGGCATGTTCGGGGGCCGGCGCTCCCTGTGCCTGACTCAGAGGTGTCAGGCTGATCATCATGGCCAGTGTGGCGCCGCTGAGCCAGCGCATCAGTCACGCTCCTGGAACTGGCCGGCAGCGCGATTTTTCACGGTGTTCTCGGGATGGAAGACGCGGCCGTTCATGTAGATATAGACGCCTTCAGGCATTGCCTGTGACAGGGCTACAGCACCACCCAGGTTGAAATGGGCGTCTGTGTCTCTGAAGCGGGCGGGCTGCATGGCGCCGGTAAGCACGATGGTGCGTCCGCTCAGGCCCTGCAGGCTCATGGCGGTCTGTACCAGGGTGTCGGTACCGTGGGTGATGACGATGTGGCGGCAGTCGTCTGCCTCAATGGCCGCACGCAGTTTTTGCCGATCCTGGTCATCCATTTCCAGGCTGTCCTTGCGCAGCACCGATTCGATGCGGTACTCGTAGCCCACTCCAGCCTGGGCCATCAGGTCGGTGGCGGCGGGGTCGCCAATGCTGTATTCACTGAGGGCATCGAAGTAAACCTTATCGATTGTGCCGCCAGCCGTCAGAATCTTGATCTGCATGATTGTATCCGTTTCCTGTAATGCCTAGGCTAGATTGTTTTAGTATGCTTGATACCGATATACAAGCCTATCCCAGCCCTGCAAGCGGAGAGAAGACCTTGTCCTTAGGAGTTTCAGTCCAGCCTTTAATCGACACCTCAGCTATCCGCCTTGTGCTGTTGCACGACCGGGACGGCAAGCTGCTGGCGTTGTTGCCGGGTGAGCAGATGCTCGACCTGACGCGTCTTGCTCAGCTGACAGGCCGTGATCTACAGCCGGTTAAAGGTGAGGATGCCAAGCGCTTTTTTGCCCAACCCGGCATGCAGACAGCGGCGGGGCTGGAAAAACTGCTGGCGCTTCCGCTGGCCCTCGATTCGGGGTGCCCTGAGGGGGCTGTGTCAGGTTATGAGCCGCATACCGGTTGGAGTTTTCAACTGACGGGGCTGCCGGCACATGAGCAGGTTGTGAAGGGTACCTTTGCACTGCCACCACAGGAGCCGCACAAGGCGGCTGCCGGTGCGGCTGATGAGGTGGTCATCACCCGAGCGGTGGAAAAATTCACCAGCCTGAGGGTAAAGCAGCGGCTGGAAGACACTCTGAGCCTGCCGGGGCTGTCCGAGTCCATGCAGCTGATCGTCAAGCTGCGCTCTGATCCCTCCGCCGGCGTGGATGATCTGGTGCCGGTGATCAAGCGCGACCCAAGCCTGTCCGCTCAGGTGATGGGCTGGGCATCCTCTCCCTACTATGCGGCACCCGGCAAGGTGCGCTCCATTGAAGATGCCATCATCCGTGTGCTGGGCTTTGATCTGGTGGTTAACCTGGCACTGGGTGTCGCCATGGGCCAGGTGCTGAAACTGCCGGACGATACCCCGCGCGGTGCGGTTTCCTACTGGGATCAGGCGATCTATACGGCGACACTGGCTGAAATGCTGGCGCAGCGGTCCACGCTGGAGCCGCGTCCGCGTCCCGGGATTGCCTACCTGGGTGGTCTGCTGCACAACTTCGGTTATCTGGTACTGGGGCATCTGTTCCCGCCGCATTTCTCGCGACTGTCACGCTATATCGAGGCCAATCCGCATCTGGAACAGCGACTGATCGAGCAGGAAGTGCTGCATGTGACGCGTGAACAGGTGGGGGGCTGGTTGCTGGATAGCTGGAAGCTGCCCAGCGAGGTGTGCACCGGTGTGCGCTATCAGCAGGAGCCGGAGCTGGCCAATGAAGAAGAGCGTATCTACGCACAACTGATCTATCAATCCAGTCGCTTGCTGCGCAGCCGCGGCCTGAGCGACGGTCCGCATACGGATTGCCCCGAGGGCTGGCCGGAAGCCCTTGGCCTCACGCCGGAGCAGGTACAGCAGTCACTGGATGAGATCTGTGCCCAGACCGAAAGCCTGGCAGAACTGTCCGGCATGTTTCACCGGGGACGCTGATCAGGCGTCCTCCAGTTCCTGCTCCAGCGCCTCCAGGGCGTCCTGCTGCTCCAGCCAGTCGGCTTCAACAGCTTCCAGTTGACGGCTGATCTCGGCCTGGCGCTGCAGCCAGGTTTTCAGCTCGTCCTTGCGGCTGTCGTCATACAGGCCCGTATCCGCCAGGGCATTCTCCACTTCACTTTGCTCGTTACCGAGCGTTTCCATCTGCTGTTCCAGCTTGCTCACGGCCTGGCGCAGCGGACGCAGCTTGGCGCGCTGCTCTGCCTGCTGGCGCTTCAGCTCCTTGCGCTCAGCGGCGCTGAGCGAGCGTGAGGCATCGGCCTTGGGTGCTTCACGGGCTTCTTCGCGCTCGCGGCTTTGTTCATCACGGCGCTGCTGTGCCAGCCAGCGATGGTAATCCTCCAGGTCGCCCTTGAACTCTTCGATGCGACCATCGGCCACAAGAACAAATTCGTCGACGGTGTTGCGCAGCAGGTGACGGTCATGGGAGACCAGAATCAGAGCGCCTTCAAACGCCTGCAGGGCCAGGGTCAGCGCCAGGCGTACTTCCAGATCTAGGTGGTTGGTCGGTTCGTCCAGCAGTAACAGGTTGGGTTTCTGCCAGGCGATCAGGGCCAGGGCGACACGCGCCTTTTCGCCACCGGAGAAGCGTCCCACCGGGTCCAGTGCATCGTCACCGTTGAAGCCGAAACTGCCCAGGAAATTGCGCAGCTCCTGATCACTGGCGTCGGGGCTGATACGCTGCAAATGGGTAAAGGGGGATGCCTGCATATCCAGCGCTTCCAGCTGGTGCTGGGCAAAGTAGCCGATGCGCAGGTGCTCACCTTCATGACGCTCACCCGCGACCAGAGGCAGATCGCCCACCAGTGTCTTGATCAGGGTGGACTTGCCGGCACCGTTGGCGCCTAGCAGGCCGATGCGGGTGCCGGGCAGCAGTGTCAGCGACTGCTGCTTGAGAATGGTGCGCTCCGGGTAGCCCAGATCTGCCTCATCCAGCGTCAGCAAGGGTGATGACAGCTTGTCACTGGTATCAAATCTGAAGCTGAAGGGGGAGTCCACATGCGCCGGTGCAATCTGCTCCATGCGCTCCAGTTCCTTGACCCGGCTCTGTGCCTGTTTGGCCTTGGATGCCTTGGCCTTGAAACGGCGTACAAACTGCTCGATCTGTTCGATACGGGCCTGCTGTTTCTCGAACGCGGCTTGTTGCTGTGACAGTTTCTCTGCACGCAGTTTCTCGAAGGCCGTGTAATTGCCCTTGTACAGCGTCAGCGTTTGATGCGCCTGGTGAACGATATGGCCGACTACGTTATCGAGGAAGTCGCGGTCATGAGAAATCAACAACAGCGTCCCGGGATACTGGCGCAGCCACTGCTCCAGCCAGATGGTCGCATCCAGGTCCAGGTGGTTGGTGGGCTCATCGAGCAGCAGCAGGTCAGACGGGCACATCAGTGCCTGCGCCAGGTTGAGCCGGATACGCCAGCCACCGGAAAAGCTGCTGACCGGACGGGCAGCATCATCGGTGGCAAAGCCCAGGCCTGCCAGCAGCTGGTGCGCGCGGGACTCAGCGGTGTAGCCATCCAGCGCATCCAGGGTAGCGTGGAGTTCGCCAATACGCTCGGCCTGATGTTCGGCTTCGGCCTGCTCAAGCTGGGCCTGGGCGGCACGCAGCTGGTGGTCGCCATCGATGACGTACTCCAGTGCGCTGCGACTGGTGCTGCCCACTTCCTGCGCCATGTGTGAGATACGCAGGCTGGCCGGCAGTTTGAGCTCGCCAGCATCCGCCTGCAACTCACCGAGCAGCAGCTTGAACAGGGAGGATTTGCCCACGCCATTGGCGCCCACAATACCGACTTTCCAGCCGGCATGAAGGGTCAGGGTGGTATCCGCTAGCAACGCCAGGGCGCCGCGGTGTAGGCTAAGGTCTTGTATCTGAATCATGGCGGGAGATAGTACCAGCATGGCACTGGAAAATCCCCTCTGGCACTATGTGTTGCGGCTCTATGGCGCAGCCGGTGTCGAAAGCAGCTGTCTGGCACTGCAGCAGCAGGGGGCCGCGGTCAATGCTCTGCTGCTGGCCTGCTGGGCGGGGCGGCAGGGTATTCCACTCACTGCCGCACGCTGGCGGCAGCTTCCGGTCAGCTGGCGTTCGGATGTGGTTGAACCGCTGCGTCAGCTGCGTTTCCGGGTACGGGAGCAACGCCAGCAGCAGCCGGAGCTGGATACCTGTTACCAGGCACTGAAACAGGCGGAGCTGGCCTGTGAGCAGGTGGAGCTCATGCAACTGCATGCTGCATTGGTCACTTTGGACTGGCAGCCGGAGGATCGTCGTGCGGTGGAAACACTGATACGTGACAATTTGGCCGCCTATTGCGACCATGCAGGGGTTGCGCAGAATACGGATCTGTTGGAAACATTGGTTCGCGCGACGCTGGAGACTCCTGACGTCGGCTGAACTTTCCCGATTACAGGTGTACTAACGCCTTGAGATGCACGCACACACACGTGAGATAAGGATTAACATGATGAAGAAAAGCATGCTGGCCATCGCACTGGGCGGCGCTCTGATCGCTGCACCGGTCGTCCAGGCCGAAACACTGGAGACCGAGCAGCAGAAATTGAGCTACAGCCTGGGTCTGATTCTGGGGGAACGTCTCCAGGCAGATGTAGATGACCTGGATATCGAGGCCTTTACTCAGGGTGTCGAGGCGATCTACAACGAAGAGACTCCTCTGCTGAACCAGGAGCAGATGGCTGAAGTAATGCAGGCTTTCCAGGCACAGAAGATGGAAGAGCAGCGTCAGGCGACCGCTAAGCTGGCGCAGGACAACCTGGACAAGGGCAAGGCCTACCAGGACGACAACGCCAAGCGTGATGGCGTTCAGGTGACCGATTCCGGTCTGCAGTACGAAGTACTGGAAGCCGGTGAAGGCGCCAGCCCTGAAGCCAGCGATACCGTCAAGGTTCACTACCGTGGCGAGCTGATCGACGGCACCCAGTTCGACAGCTCCTATGCGCGTAACGAACCGGTTTCTTTCCCGCTGGACGGCGTAATTCCTGGCTGGACCGAAGGTCTGCAGCTGATGAAGGAAGGTGGCAAGAGCCGTCTGGTGATTCCGGCTGAGCTGGCATACGGTCCGGGCGGCATGGGTAATGCCATTGGCCCGAACGAGACGCTGGTATTTGAAGTTGAGCTGCTGGAAGTAAACCCCTCTGACGAGGCGGCAGCAGAGTAATACTGCGCAGTGGAGCTGTCGGGTCCGTATTCGGCAGCTCCGCGTTTCCTGAGCAGGAAGTGTAAATTGATGAGTTTTGCAGAAGCAGGCGAGCGGATGTGCTGCTCTAGCGCAGCCAGTTCATCAGCCCGTTAGACCCTACCGCCAGCCAGCTGGCACCATCAGCACCAAACTCCACCGCAAGCACACCTGTACTGGTCGGCCCGTAGGCGGCCCGTTTGTCCAGCTTCCAGCGTCGCTGCACGCTTTGACGGTTCAGGTCCCAGAGTTCTACGACGCCATCGGCACGGCCTACCAGCAGTTGGTCACTGTTGGCTGAAAAACGGGCACTGAGATAGCTGACGCGTTTGGGGAAGAAGGTTTCATCACCGCTGAGATGGAACAGCGGCTCACCTGTACTGGTATTCCAGACCACCGCCTGATCCAGACTGCCGGAACTGAAGGCCAGACGACCATTGGGTGCCAGGGCAACAGTATCCACGGTATTGCCGAGCTCGATACGCTGCAGCTCGGTCCCGTTCTGCAGATCCCAGAAGCGGGCGACATAGTCGTCGGCACCGGTCAGGGCGTATTGCTCATCACTGCTCAGGGACAGGCTGCGAATCCGTGCCGGGTGGCGCAGGCTGGCGCGTATGCCGCCCTGGCGCACATCGAAGTACACGGCCTCATGGTTGCCCAAACCGAGCAAGGCATAATTACCATCGCGCGAGAGGACCGCATCGAGAATCTCGCCGGGTGAACTCCAGAACCCTTCTGCTGCGCCGGTGGAGACATTCCACAACACCAGGTCCTGTGGGTTGGCTGTCAGGGCGTAGCGTCCGGACGGGGAAAAATCCACCGCAGACAGCACCGAAAATTCACCGGCCCGGTGGTTCCAGTCAAACTGGCGGGCCTGCTGATTCAGGTCCCAGAGGCTGCCACCGTGGGTGACAGCACCCACCAGAGCATGACTGCCATTGGCCGACACGTCAGCGGTGTAGGCACCACTCATCTCGGTGAGCGCCAGGCTGTCAGACGCGGAGTCGGCACTGCTGCCACATCCGGTCAGCAGGCCAGCGGCCAGCAGGCAGCCGAGACAGGTGCGCATGTTCACGAGGCGTCGACCAGGTCCTTGTGTGCGGTATGAAGAATCTCGATCAGCTGGTCTTCCAAAGCAAAGCGCTCTTCCAGAACCTCACCCAGATCGGACAGGTCCAGTGACAGCTGATACAGCTGGCGCAGCGTCGGCGAGCCAAGCTGGCCGTAGCTGTCGTTGAAATCCAGTGCCTTGTCGGTGGAGGTCTGAATCATCGGCAGCAGCTGCTGTGCCTGTTCCAGGCTGCCATCGGCGAACTCGCTGCCTTCACGCAGCAGCTGTTCGTAGACCTCGAAGTGACCGGAGGACAGATAATCCATCAGCAGATCACAGAACTCGGACAGTGAACTGTTCAGGGCCGGGCCGGCTTCCTGGCCGGGAATGGCTACGAACACGGAGATCAACTGCTGACGTTCTTCCAACCAATGGTCGATGATCGTACTGACGCCACCCCAGCGTTCTTTGGCGTTACGACATTGTTCGAGCATGGTCTCTCCTCCTGGTTGCTTGAGCCTCATACTACTGCCAGCCTGAAAGGGGTGCAATACACCTTGCAGCGTGGCAGCTGAGGGGGAATGACAGGTATACTCGGGGCCTAAAGGATAGACAGGAGTGGTGACATGGGGCGTAGCGTTGTACTGACTCTGGCCATGCTGATCGGCCTGCTGTTTCAGCCGCTGATGGCGGAGGAAAAAACGGCCGAGGATTACATCAATTACATCGAACTCAAGCCGTTCGTGACCAATTTCGGTGGCCCGGGACCGGTTCGCTTTCTCAAGGCGGAAGTGACCATTCAGGTTGAAACCCAGGCGGCTCACCATGCGGTAAACGCGCACAAGGCACATATCCGCAACGATCTGGTATTTCTGTTCTCGGCGGTGAAGGAAGAGGATATCGGTTCGGTCGCGGCCCAGCAGGTACTGGCCGAAAAGGCACTGCATGCGGTGCAGCAGTTGTTGAAGGACGAGACCGGAGACACCCATGTCTCCGACCTCTTCTTCACCAGCTTTGTGACCCAGTAGCGCGGTATCAGCTGGCGACGTAGTCCGCCAGGAAATCGGCAAACGCAGGCTGTTCGGCCTGCTCCAGCGCAGCCTGTGCCTGCAGTGATTCAGCGGCGGCACGGGTGAAGCGCTCACGGGCCTCGGCGGTCAGTTGAGGCTGCAGCGTTTCCCGGTGTTGCCGGCTCAGCTGCAATACCCATTCACTGTGGCTCAAGCCACTTTCACGCAGAGCGGCCAGTACCTGTGCCGAGGGTGTCAGCGACGGGTTGGCGATCTTATCACGCTGAGCCGCAACGGCGTCGGTGTGGGCGCTGCTGCCTTCGGCGGCATCCAGTATGTCGGCAGTCTTGGCAACCTGGTCGAGGATCTTCTCGGCCAGGGTTTCGCGGCTGACTTCACCTTCACAGCTGAACAGGGTCAGGCCCGGCTCGCGACCACGGTTGACGATGCGGCTGTGGTTCTCGGTGACACGCTGGCATTCCTGATCGTCCAGATCATCGGCGCGGCCCAGCAGGCAGCTGATCAAAAATGCATTGATAAAGCGTGACTGGCTTTCATCGATCCCCAGCGGCAACAGCGGGTTGATATCCGTATTGCGCACCTCGACATATTCCACGCCACGGTGCATCAGTGCATGCACGGGTTTTTCCCCGGACTCGGTAACCCGCTTCGGGCGCACGTCACTGTAATACTCATTTTCGATCTGCAGCACATTGGTGTTGAGCTGGCGATAGTGACCATTTACTTCAACGCCGATCTCTTCGTAGGCCGGGTGTGAAGTATGGATCGCCTTGTGCAGCGAGTCGGCATAGCTGTCCAGGTGGTTGAAGCAGATGTTCAGGTCTGCCTGAGCCTTGTTGGAATAGCCCAGGTCGCTCATGCGCAGTGAGGTGGCATAAGGCAGGTACAGGGTATCGGCATCCAGCTGTTCCAGGCTGTGCTGGCGTCCGGACATGAAGGACGCGGACAGGGCGGGTGAAGCCCCGAACAGGTACAGCAACAGCCAGCCATAACGGCGGAAATTACGGATCAGGCGGAAGTAACCGGCGGAACGGAACGCCTGCAGGCTGTCGGTGTTACCTTCCAACTGCTGCCAGGCCGGCCAGAATTCATCCGGCATGGAAAAGTTGTAATGGATGCCGGCGATGGTCTGCATCATCTTGCCATAGCGGTATTTTAGGCCCTGACGGTAGACATGCTTGAGACGGCCTACGTTGGAGCTGCCGTATTCGGCGATGGGAATCGCCTCTTCGGACGGAATCTCGCAGGGCATGCTGGCACACCAGAGTTCCTCATCACCCAGCTGTTCAAAACTGAAGGCATGCAGCTGGGTCAGGAAATCCAGCGCCTCGGCCGGGCTGTTCTGAACCGGTGTAATAAATTCCAGCAGGGCTTCCGAATAATCGGTAGTAATAAAGTCATGCGTCAGCGTAGAGCCCAGGCCGCGCGGGTGCGGTGTCTGGGAGATTGCGGCATCGGCAGTGGCGCGCAGGCCTTCCTTCTCGATGCCCTGACGGGTACGGATAAGCAGGTCAGCCTGGCCCGCGCGGGTCAGGCGATCAAGTTGCTGTTCGAGGGTTGCCAGCACCGTTGTGATTCCTGTGGTTGAGCCTTAGGGGGCGCATTATACGTCCACCCCTTGGCAAATTGCATCTGCTCAGCGGCGGCGAGAACTCAGGCCAGCGGCCTGCAGCTTGTCGGCCAGTGAGCCTTTTACCGGTGCCTGCTGCGCCGGCTTGGCGGCTGCACGTCCCTTGGGCGCTTGCCCTGAGGATGGCGTTGGCTTGTCTGCGGCTGCGCCGGACTTCATGGTCAGTGAGATGCGCTTGCGCGTTTCATCCACTTCCAGAACACGGACGCGAACGATCTCGCCGCTGCTGACGATCGTGTGCGGGTCACTGACAAAACGGTCAGCCAGCTGAGAAATGTGAACCAGACCATCCTGGTGTACGCCAATATCAACAAAGGCGCCGAAATGGGTCACGTTGGTCACCACGCCTTCCAGCTCCATGCCGGGTTGCAGGTCCTTGAGTGTTTCCACGCCTTCGGCGTATTGCACCGAGCGGAACTCGGGGCGTGGATCACGGCCCGGTTTTTCCAGCTCGCTGAGCACATCGCGTACGGTATAGCTGCCGTAACCCTGGGCCTCCAGTTGCGCCGGATCCACCTGTTTCAGCTTGTCGGCCTGCTGCAGCAGCGCCTCGAGTTTGACGCCACAGCTGGTGGCAATGGCCTGTGCCAGCGGATAGCTTTCCGGGTGAACGGCAGAGTTATCCAGGGGTTCCTCGCCATCGCGGATGCGCAGGAATCCGGCGCACTGTTCGAACGCCTTGGGCCCCAAACGCGGCACCTTGAGCAGTTGACGACGGTTACGCAGAGCTCCGTGCTCATCACGCCAGGCGACGATATTGTCGGCGGTGGTACGGTTGAGACCGGCAACATGGCTCAGCAGGGCAGAAGACGCCGTGTTCACGTCGACACCCACATGGTTTACACACTGCTCGATGACGCCATCAAGGGATTCACCCAGACGGTTCTGGTCCACATCGTGCTGGTACTGACCTACGCCAATCGATTTGGGATCGATCTTGACCAGCTCTGCCAGCGGATCCTGCAGGCGACGGGCAATCGATACGGCGCCACGGATGGTGACATCGATATCCGGAAATTCCGCAGCGGCCAGCTCGGACGCAGAATAGACAGACGCACCGGCCTCGTTGACCAGCACCGCCTGTACCGCCTGAGGCACCGCCTTGCAGACGGCCTGGGCCAGCTGTTCGGTTTCACGGGAGGCGGTACCGTTGCCCACGGCGATCAGTTCGGCGCCGTGCTTCTTTGCCAGCGTTGTCAGCGTATGCAGGGACTTGTCCCACTGCTTCTGCGGCGCGTGCGGGTAGATGGTGGTGTAATCCACCAGCTTGCCGGTGGCATCAATCACCGCCACCTTAACGCCGGTTCTCAGACCGGGGTCCAGGCCGATGGTGGTTTTGGCGCCGGCCGGGGCTGCCAGCAGCAGATCGTTGAGATTACGTGCGAACACCTCAATGGCGGACTGGTCGGCCTGCTCACGCAGGAGTTTCACCAGTTCGGTTTCCAGCGAGGGGCGCATTTTTTTCTGCCAGGCCTGTTCCAGCGTTTGCTGCATCCAGCTGTCCAGTTGCGCCGAGCGCAGCTTGTGGCGTCGGGCCATCTGCTCTTCCGGCCAGCCATTGAGGCTTTCGGGCAGATGCAGACTGGCCTTGAGTACGCCTTCAGATACACCGCGCAACACGGCCAGAGCACGATGGGAAGGCACGCGGGCGATGGGCTCGGCATATTCGAAGTAGTCACGGAACTTGCTGTCCGGGTCTGCCTTGCCGCGCGAAGCACGGACCTGGAATTCACCCTGTTGCCACAGGCGCTGGCGCAGCTCGCCGGTCAGATCGGCATCTTCGCTCAGGGTTTCCAGCAGAATCTGGCGTACCCCTTCGGCCACCGCATCCGCGTCGGCAAAGCCGGCCTCGGGATTGAGGAACTGGTTCAGTTTTCCCTTGGGCAGGGCGCCCTGCTGCAGCGTTTCTTGCGCCAGAGGCTCAAGCCCTGCTTCCCGTGCTTCCTGCGCCTTGTTGCGGCGCTTGGGGCGATAGGGCAGGTACAGATCTTCCAGTCGGGCGCGGCTGTCGGCCGCGTTCAGCGCCTGCTCCAGCTCCGGTGTCAGCTGGTTCTGCTCACGCAGGCGACCCAGAATCGACTCACGTCGGCTTTCCAGGTCACGCAGCTGGCCCAGTCGTTCGTGCAGCTGGCGCAACTGGGTGTCGTCCAGCGCGCCGGTTTGCTCTTTACGATAGCGGGCAATAAAGGGAAGGGTGGCGCCCTGATCCAGCAGGGCGAGGGTGGCGGTGACCTGAGCTGGCTTGATGCTCAGCTCGGTCGCCAGTTGCTGTTCAATGGACATGGCAGCTCGTCTAGGTTCAGGGCACCTGCAGAATCTGCAGGGAATTGGTGCCGCCATGCTCGCCGATGCTGGCACCACGGGTCAAGATAACGCGATCACCGCTTTGCAGCAGCTCGCGTGCCTGCAGGCCGGCCAGTACTTCCTCATTGAGGCGCGTTTCATCGACCGCAGTGGCGTCGAAGAACATCGGCATGACACCACGGTACAGTGCCATACGGCGCATGGTGCGGTGGTTGCGGGTCAGGGCGAAGATCGGCAGGCCGGAACGGATTCGGGACATCCACAGCGGTGTGGAGCCGGATTCGGTCAGGCAGATGATCGCCTTCACGCTGTCCAGACCGTTCGCTGTATACATGGCGGCGCGGGCGATAGCTTCATCGGTGCGGGTACACAGATGATCCGGTGCCACCGGTGCCGGGCGTGACAGCTGGTGCTTTTCGGCACCCTGACAGATGCGGGTCATCGCTTCGACCACTTCGACCGGGTAATTGCCGGCAGCGGTCTCGGCGGACAGCATGACGGCATCGGTGCCATCCAGAATGGCGTTGGCCACATCGAAGACCTCGGCGCGGGTCGGCATCGGATTCTGGATCATGGTTTCCATCATCTGGGTAGCCGTGATCACCACGCGATTAAGCTGACGAGCACGTTTGATGATGTGTTTCTGTACCCCGATCAGCTCGGCATCGCCGATCTCGACGCCCAAATCTCCACGGGCAACCATAACGCCGTCGCAGGCGTTGATGATGGCATCCAGCGCTTCGGGGCTGGCCACGGTTTCGGCGCGCTCCACCTTGGCGATGATCTCGGCGCTGCTGCCAGCCGCTTCCAGCAGTTCGCGCGCGGTGTTCAGGTCATCAGCGGTACGCGGGAAAGAAACGGCGACATAATCCATCTCCAGCTCGGCCGCGACCTTGATGTCGTGTTTGTCCTTGTCGGTCAGCGCTGCGGCGCTGAGACCACCGCCCTGACGGTTGATGCCTTTGTTGTTGGACAGAGGGCCACCTACGGTGACTTCGGTTTCAATGCGGCTGCCGTTAATCTGCAGTACTTTCAGTTGTACTCGGCCGTCATCCAGCAGCAGGATATCGCCAGCGGTGCAATCTTCCGGCAGGGCCTTGTAGTCGACGCTCACGGCCTGCTGGTTGCCGCCGGTTTCATCCATGGCAGCGTCCAGCACAAAGTGATCACCGATCGCCAGCTGGATCGGACCCTCCTTGAAACGGGAGATGCGAATTTTCGGACCCTGGAGGTCGCCCAGCAGCGCCACGGATTCGCCGGTGCGACGGCAGGCTTCGCGTACCGCCTCCACACGGCGGCGGTGATCATCAGCACTGCCGTGGGAGAAGTTCAGGCGCACGGTGTTCACGCCGGCACGAATCAAGTCGTCCAGGCGGCCCGGTGCATCAGTAGAAGGACCCAGAGTCGCTACAATTTTGGTACGCTTAAGCATCAATTCTGATCTCTTGTCAGTGGAGGGTCGAACGTCTCGACTAAAGTATGGCTCCAGACACCATTTTTCAAGCGCCCAGCCCCAATCTTCCGTTGCTGTTCGGCATGGACAAGGCTGAATAATGCGCCTGGGTAAGCTACGTCGTTATCGGCCTTTGTCCCTGTTGTTGGGCGTAGTGCTGTTCCTGATCGTGATGATGCAGGTGGCTTACCTGAGCCGTCAGCAGGCACTGGAGGAACTGCAGCAACAAGCTGTTGCGAATATGGGGCGCTACGTGCTCAGCGTGCAGCAGAAACTGGACCGCTACAAGGACCTGCCTCAGGTGATGGCCAGCCATTCGCGCCTGCGTGATGCCCTGGCGGAGCCCGGGGACGCAGGGCGCATTGACCGGGCCAACCGCTATCTGCAGCAGATTACCGACGTGGTGGGAGCGACCGACAGTTATCTGATGGGGCCGGATGGCGTGACGCTGGCATCCAGCAACTGGGACAAGGAGAAAAGCTTTGTTGGCCTGAATTTCAGTTTCAGGCCCTACTTTCAGGATGCACTGGCGGGCCGTGCCGGTCGTTATTTTGCCCTGGGTACAACTTCACGCAAGCGCGGGTATTACTTCTCCTGGCCTGTACAGCAGCAGGATGAAGTAACCGGTGTTGTTGTCGTGAAAATTGACCTGCATGAAATTGAGCAGGACTGGAATGACCCGCTGCAGGACATTGCCGTGACGGACGAGGACGGGATTATCGTTATTGCGACCCGGCCCGAGTGGAAGTTCCATGCTCTGCGCCAGCTTTCACAGGTGGATTTGCAACGTATCGTCGGCAGCCTGCGTTATCTCGATCACCCGCTGGCCGCACTGGAAGTGGTGCGGCGGGAACGGCTGGAAGGCGATGCAGAGCTCATAACCTTACTCGAGGGTGAGCGTATCAGTGGCAAGGCGCTGGATGGTCTGACGACGTCTGAGTACCTGCTGGTACAACGCCCCGTACCCGGCACCGGGCTGAACGTCTCCATCATGGCACGCCTGACCTCGGTTAATGAGGCGGTGCTGCAGGCCATGGTGCTGGCGGCCTTTGTCTATATCGCGCTGGTGTTGCTGGTGCTGTTCCTGCAGGCGCGTTGGCGTATCGGCCGTGAGCGGCGCGCGTTTCAGCGTCGGGAACTGAATGCACTGGCGGAACGTGAGCGCCAGGTCAGCGCCATTATTACCAACACCCATGCCGGCCTGATTACGCTGGATAGCCAGGGCCGGGTTGAATCGGTTAACCCGACGGCGGAAAAACTGTTCGGGATCTCCGCCGAGTCGATCCGGGATTATGCCTTTACCGAGCTGATTCGACCGGAAGAGCATGAAGCCTGTGAACGCGTAATCGGCGCGGCGTCCTGCCGTGACATGCCGGAGCTGACGCTGGAGTCCAGCGGTGTGCGCGCCGACGGCAGTCATTTCCCCATCGAGTTGACCATCGGTTGCATGGCATTGGCGGGAGACCGCCACTTTATCGTCACCGTGCATGACATGACCGAGCGCAAGCAGTATGAAGATGAGCTGCAGCGTGCCCGTGAGGCGCTGGAAACCCGGGTGGAGGAGCGTACGTCGGACCTGCGCCGTACCAACGACCGTCTGCTGGAAGAGATGCAGCAGCACCGCAGCACCCAGAATGAACTGATCCAGACCGCCAAGCTGGCGGTGTTGGGGCAGCTGGCGGCAGGGATCAACCATGAACTCAACCAGCCGCTGACGGCGATCCGCAACTACGCCGACAATGCGGCCGCGTTTCTCAAATTGAACAAACCCGAGCGGGTGGAAGTGAACCTGCAGGAGATCGCCGGTCTGACCGAACGTATGGCCAAGATCATCCATCCGCTGAAGGAATTCTCGCGCCAGAGCAGCGACCAGCCGGGGCCGACTTCGCTCAAGGCTGTGCGTGACGGGGCCATGTCGATGATGTACGGGCGTCTGGACAAGTCCGGTGTTGAACTCAACTGGCCAGAGCTGAACGATATCTATGTACTGGGCGATACCCTGCGCCTGGAACAGGTGCTGGTCAATCTGCTGTCCAATGCCCTGCAGGCGATGGCGCAGAGCCCGGTCAAACGCATTGATGTGACACTGGAGCAGGCCGAAGGTCTGGTGCGCCTGAAACTGCATGACACCGGCCCCGGTATTGCCGCCGACGATATGCAGCGGGTGTTCGAGCCCTTCTTTACCACCAAGCAGCGCGGTGAAGGGCTGGGCCTGGGCCTATCGATTTCGCACCGGATCATGGAGAATCTGGGCGGACGCCTGAGCGTTGCAAACCACCCACAGGGCGGTGCCCTGTTCACCCTGGAACTGCCGGCCGTGGCTGAGCGTGAATACAAGGAGATGCCATGAGCAGTCAGCCGCTGCCCGTGATCCTGATCGACGATGAGCACCATATCCGCATGGCGGCAGGGCAGACGCTGGAGCTGGCCGGCTATGACCTGATCACCCTGGAAAAGGCTGAGCCGACGCTACAGAAGGTGAATGAGGACTGGCCAGGCGTGGTTGTCAGCGATATCAACCTGCCGGGCATGGATGGCCTGGAGCTGATGCGTCAGGTGCAGGCGATCGATCCGGACCTGCCGGTGATTCTGATTACCGGCCATGGTGATATTTCCATGGCGGTGGGTGCCATTCGCGACGGCGCCTATGACTTTATCGAGAAGCCGTTCGCATCGGAACTGCTGCTGGATGTGGTGCGTCGAGCACTGGACAAGCGCAGCCTGACGCTGGAAAACCGCCGCCTGCGTGATGAAGTGGAAGCGCAGAATGTACCGGGTCCACGCATTATCGGTAACACCCAGGCGATTCGCTCGCTGCGTCAGCTCAGTCGCTCGGTCGCGGATATGCCGGCAGATATCCTGATCCAGGCCGAAACCGGATGTGGCAAGGACCTGCTGGCGCGTTATCTGCACGAGCACGGCAAGCGCCGCGATCACAATTTCGTCGCCATCAACTGCGGCGCCGTTCCGGAAAACCTGATCGAAAGTGAGTTGTTCGGTCACGAAGCCGGTGCCTTCACCGATGCCAAGGCGCAACGGATCGGCAAATTCGAGCACGCCAACGGCGGCACCCTGTTTCTGGACGAAATCGAAAGTATGCCCATGGCGCTGCAGATCAAGCTGCTGAGAGTGCTGGAAGAGCGTGCCATCGAGCGGTTGGGATCCAATGATGTGATTCCGTTGGATCTGCGTGTGATTGCCGCCACCAAGCTGGACCTGAAGGCCGAAGCCGAGGCGGGCCGCTTCCGCGAAGACCTCTACTACCGCCTGAACGTGGTACGTCTGGATATTCCGCCGCTGCGTGAACGACGCGAAGATATCGCGCTGCTGTTCCAGCACTTTGCCCTGGTGGCTTCGTCACTGTACAACCGGGAAATTCCGCAGCTGTCTGCCGAGCGCATGCACAGCCTGATGATGCATGACTGGCCCGGCAATGTGCGGGAACTGCGTAACCTGGCCGAACGCTATGTGTTGCTGGGGGAAGGGTGTACCTTCGATTTCGACAACCGTCCGATCACCTCGGATGATCAGGCCGACAACATGACCTTGCCGGAGCAGGTGGAGCGGTTTGAAAAGATGTTGATCCACACCGAACTGGGCCGTCATGGTGGCTCGATCAAGGACACTCTGGAAAGTCTGGGGGTGCCGCGCAAGACGCTGTACGACAAGATGAAAAAGTACGGTCTGGATAAGAACGACTACAAGCAGTAGTGCTGATACCACTGGAAAGCACGCAAACAAGAAGGCCGCCCGAGGGCGGCCTTCTTGTATCTACAGTCTGGATCAGAGTTTGAAGCGGCTGAGCATCTGCTCCAGCTGCTGTGACAGCTGTTCCAGCTCGTCGGATACCCGGTTGAGGTGTTCCGAGCGCTCGGCGGTTTCCTCGGCACTGCGGCTGATCTCGGTGATGCTTTGCTCCACGCTGCTGGCCATGTCGCTCTGTTCGCGCACCGCGCTCGCCACCTGGTGGTTGAGGTCATTGATGACCCGCACTTCTTCATTGATGTTGGTGAGCGTGGTGTTGCTCTGGCGCACCTGCTCAACACCGTTACCGGCGGCTTCCAGCGCTTCCTGCATCACGGAGACCGCTTCCTTGGCGTCGTTCTGCAGCGCCACGATGATCTGGTTGATCTCTTCGGTGGAGTTATGGGTGCGAGAAGCCAGGGTACGCACTTCATCTGCTACCACAGCGAAGCCGCGTCCCTGCTCACCGGCACGAGCCGCTTCGATGGCCGCGTTCAGTGCCAGCAGGTTGGTCTGTTCGGCGATTTTCTGAATCACTTCCAGCACCGTGCCTACGTTCTGGCTCTGGCTGTCCAGCTTCTGAATCACGTCGGTTGCGCGCTCAATATTTTGCTGCAAGCGTTCGATGGCGGTAATGGCCTGCTGTGTGATCTGCGCGCCTTCGTTACTTTCCTGCAATGCCATATCGGAGGCGGACACGGTGTTCTCGGCGCTGGCCGCGACACTGCGGGTGGCGGCTTCCATCTGCTCCATGGCCGAGGCAACCGAGGTGGTCTGCATCTGCTGATGGTGAACGGCGGATGCGGAGTCGGTGGCGACACGGCTGATACGGCTGCCCGACTCTGCCAGGCGGCTAACGGTGTCGTTCACGTGTTTCATGCCGTCATGGATGTTGTCCAGCATGGAGTTGAACGCAACCGACATCTGGCCAATCTCGTCACCGGAATTGATCTGTGAACGCAGGTTCAGGTCGTTGTCGCGCTCGATGCTGTGGATGGTATCGGCCAGAGCGTTAACCGGTTTGATGACGATACGGCGCAGCAGCAGGCTGATCAGGATGATGCCGGCCACGAACAGGCCCAGTTCGATCAGCGCCACGCTGATCAGGTTCTGGTTAACCTGCTTGTCCAGCGCTTCAAAGGAATAGGTAACACGCACGGCGCCAATGACTTCGCCTTCCGGTACCTGGTGGCACAGCAGGCAGTTAGTGCCCTTGTAGTCGGACAGGGCTTTCATCGGTGTCACTACGGTGAGGCGATGGCCCTGTTCGTCGTCCAGTTCTTCGATCACGTGTTCGCCCTTCATGGCGCGTTTATCGAAGTCGTCGACCGGGTGGGAGTCATCGCTGCCGGGGCCGTAGACGTCACTGATCTGCTGGCCACGGATGATGCGGGCTTCGGTGATCGCCTCGTTGGACAGCATCTTTTGTTGCAGGGTGCTGCGGTTGGCCATGGCGCCGCTGAGCATGAGGATGTTGATACTGTCGAAGTAGGAGTCGGCGGCATCCAGAGTGGATTGGGTAACAACGTTATCGACCAGTGAAGTTTCACTGCGGTAGATAGTGGTTAGCGAGCTGATCAGGATGACCAGGAACACCACAACCAGGGACAGGTTGACCTTATGCTGAATCGAAATGGAGCTGTTCACGTTATTCCATCCTGATCTCTGAGCTGCGCTGTTAATAGGCTTGCGTTATTAAAAATGTCGTTACCAGTATACAGATCCTATGCAAAAAAAAGCTGATCTGCCACAAGAGTTTGTTTTCGCTGGATTTGGGTGGAAATCCACCCATTTGTTGTAGGTGTTTGTGTCGAAAGCCGCTGAAAACGGGCTGGGAAAAAGGCGTGAAGTATTTTTGCTGATGTGTTTTAAATAATTGATATAAAAAGGATATTTAATTTATTTAGCGCTTTTTTGTAAATTTGGCCTCAGCCTTGCTTAGTGACTCCTGTGTTTCCTGCGACCGATCACCCCCAAGAAAAAGATCGGCATGAAGGCACCAACAACAGAAATAACAGGAGAAACTTCATCATGCGCTTACTGACCGCTGCTGCTACAACTCTGGCCCTGACCCTGGGTGCTCAATTCGCTGCTGCTGCTCCTATCGAGCTGAAATTTTCCCACGTGGTGGCCGAAAATACCCCGAAAGGCCAGATGGCTCTGAAATTCCGTGATCTTGTTGCCGAGCGTATGGGCGACAAGGTTGAAGTAAAGGTGTTCCCGAACTCCCAGCTGTTTGGTGATAACAAGGTACTGGAAGCCATGCTGCTGGGCGATGTGCAGATGGCGGCACCGTCCCTGTCCAAGTTCCAGAAGTACACCAAGTCCCTGCAGGTATTCGACCTGCCGTTCCTGTTCAAGGATATGGAAGCTGTTGAGCGTTTCCAGCAGAGCGACAAGGGTCAGGAACTGCTGAACTCTCTGCGCAAGCGTGGCCTGGTGGGCCTGGGTTATCTGCATAACGGCATGAAACAGCTGTCTGCCAACGACCCGCTGCGTGTACCGGCTGACGCAGCCGGCAAGAAATTCCGCATCATGACCTCTGATGTGCTGCAGGCGCAGTTCGAGCAGGTCGATGCCGTGCCGTTGAAAAAGCCGTTCTCTGAAGTGTTCACACTGCTGCAGACCAAGGCGATCGACGGCGCTGAAAACCCCTGGTCCAACATCTACTCCAAGAAATTCCACGAAGTACAGCCATACATCACCGAAACCAACCACGGTGTGCTGGACTACCTGGTTGTGACATCTGCCGAGTTCTGGAACGGTCTGGATGATGATGTGCGTGCCGAGCTGAAAAAAGCACTGGATGAATCCATCGCTTACGGTAACTCCATCTCTGGTTAGAAAGCGGCTGAAGATCGTCAGGCGATCATCGACTCCGGTCGCAGTGAAGTTCTGCAGATCTCTGATGCCGAGCGTCAGCAGTGGGTGGAAGCCATGAAACCGGTGTGGAAAGAGTTCGAAGACGAAATCGGTGCTGACCTGATCGAAGCGGCTGTTCAGTCCAACCAGTAATTCACTGAACACAAGATCCATCAGGGGCGGTCGCACAGGCCGCTCCGCAGCAGCCCTTCGCCCGAAGGGCTGTCCGAGACCGGGAAAAAGCTATGTCTGTACGTAATCTGGTAACGCACATCGAAGAGGCGATCCTGTCGCTGCTGCTGCTGTCCATGACCCTGCTGGTATTTGCAGAAGTGGTCGCGCGCTTCGGTTTTAACGCCGGCATTCACTGGGCGCAGGAGGTCACCCTTCTGCTGTCAGCCTGGTTTGTGTTGTTCGGTGCCTCCTACGGTGTCAAAGTCGGCGCCCACATAGGTGTGGATGTCTTCGTTAAAATGCTGCCGGCCGGGGTACACCGTGGTGTGACTCTGATTGCGGTTGCGCTTTGTCTGTTCTACTGCGGCCTCTTCCTGTACGGCTCCTGGATTTACCTGGCCAAGATGAAAATGATCGGTATCGAGCTTGAGGATGTGCCCATTCCCAAGTGGACCGTGATGACGATCCTGTTGATCGGTTTTGGCCTGCTGGCGCTGCGCTTTTTGCAGCTGGGCTGGAAAGTCCTCAAGGGTGAAGCGGACGGTTTCCACTTTGCCGATGAAGCCGAAGAGAGTATGGAAATTGCCCGTGACCTCAAGGGCGATGACGGGGAGGCACGCCAATGACCACTGCCATGCTGTTTATCATCCTGTTCGGCTGCATGCTGATGGGGATGCCGATCGCGATTGCACTGGGTCTGTCCAGTGTCACCACGATCCTGCTGTTTTCCAACGATTCGCTGGCGTCGGTGGCGCTGAAGCTGTTCGAGGCTACCTCTGAGCACTACACCCTGCTGGCGATTCCCTTCTTTATTCTGTCATCCGCGTTTCTGTCCACCGGTGGTGTGGCCAAGCGCCTGATCAACTTCGCTATTGATGCCATCGGCCATGTCCGTGGCGGTCTGGCGATGGCATCAGTGATGGCCTGTATGCTGTTTGCTGCCGTGTCCGGTTCCTCGCCGGCGACTGTTGCGGCCATCGGCACCATCGTAATCGCGGGTATGGTGCGCTCCGGTTATCCGGAAGCCTTTGCCGCAGGCGTTATTGCCAACGCCGGTACTCTGGGGATTCTGATTCCGCCGTCCATCGTGATGCTGGTGTATGCTGCCGCAACCGAAGTATCGGCCTCGCGCATGTTCATGGCCGGCTTCATTCCGGGCCTGATGATGGGTCTGCTGCTGATGGTGGCGATCTACATTGCCGCGCGCATCATGAAGCTGCCGTCGCAGCCGTTCCCGGGCTTCAAGCAGCTGTTCCGTTCCGGCGGCATCGCCATGGGCGGTTTGATGCTGATCGTGATCGTACTGGGTTCCATCTACGGTGGTATCGCCTCTCCGACAGAAGCTGCAGCCGTTGCGGCCGTGTATGCCTACCTGATCGCTGTCATGGGCTATCGTGATATCGGCCCGTTGAAAGGTGTGGCCTGGCGCAATGAAGGTGAGGCCATGGGCAGCGCCGTGGCGCGTAACCTGTTTCAGGTGGTGATGGCGATTCCGCGCTCCATTTCCCACCCTGAAGTGCGCAAGGTGTTTGTGGATGCCTCCAAGGTTTCCATGATGCTGCTGTTCATCATCGCCAACGCCATGTTGTTTGCCCACGTGCTGACTACCGAGCGTATTCCGCACAACATTGCGGAAATGATCATGCAGTGGGGCCTGCCGGCCTGGGGCTTCCTGATTGTGGTTAACATTCTGCTGCTGATTGCCGGTAACTTCATGGAGCCGTCGGCGATCCTGCTGATCATGGCGCCGATCCTGTTCCCGATCGCCATGCAGCTGGGTATCGACCCGATCCACCTGGGTATCATCATGGTGGTGAACATGGAGATCGGCATGCTGACACCGCCAGTGGGGCTTAACCTGTTCGTGACCGCCGGCATAACCGGGCGCAACATGATCTGGGTAATCAAGGCCTGTCTGCCCTGGCTGGGCCTGCTGCTGTTCTTCCTGATACTGATCACCTATATACCGCAGATATCGTTGTTCCTGCCGGAGTATATCGATCAGCTGAAAGGTTACTGATCCACCACAGGAGATCCGACCTTCGTCAGCAGGATGCTGACAGAGGTGAAACCGCTGCCTTCGGGCAGCGGTTTTTTTATGTGTGGCGGTTGGCGCTATAATGCGCGTTTTCGTTCATCCGACAGAGAGTCTTTATGCTCGGAGTAATTGCAGCACTCTGGGGCTTCACCGGCATCTGCCTGCTGTTTTCCAGCGCGATCTATCGCTTGGGCGGCATGGCGCTGGAGATGCCGTTGGGCAATTTTGAGTGGTATCACTGGCTGGCGCTGGCGCTGTGTCTGGCCTTTATGGGCTTTGCCGAAGGGTATCGAGGCTTTCAGCAGAATTTCTCGCCCCGTGTGGCTGCGCGGATTCGCTATCTGAAACAGAATGTGACGCCGCTGCGAGCGGTGCTGGCACCGGTATTCTGCATGGGTTTTTTCCATGCACAGAAACGGCGCAAGATTGTCACTTACTGCCTGACCGGCGGCATTATCGGCCTGATTCTGCTGGTACGGATGCTGGAACAGCCCTGGCGTGGCATCATCGATGCCGGTGTGGTGCTGGGGTTGAGCTGGGGGATTATCTCGCTGGCGCTGTTTACCCTGCAGGCACTGACCCGACAGGAGTTCGAGTATTCACCGGAAACCCCGGACCAGCCGCGCTGAGCAACGCAGCCGGCGTTTGCGCCCCGCCACAGTGTGAGTGACGGGGCTCGCGGTCAGCCGAGGAACAGCTTGTAGGCGCTGTTGCCGGTTTCGTCGTAGTAGGTGTACCCGATCTCTTCCAGGAAGGCGACGACCTGGTCGCGCTCCGCATCTGGCACTTGCATGCCCACCAGTACACGCCCGTAGGCGGCGCCGTGGTTACGATAATGGAACATGGAAATGTTCCAGCGCCCGCCCAGTTTGCTGAGGAATTTCATCAGCGCGCCCGGACGTTCCGGGAATTCAAAGCGGTACACGACTTCGTTATCCACGCTGGTCGGAGCATGGCCACCGACCATGTAGCGCACGTGCAGCTTGGCGGTTTCGTCATCGGTCAGATCGACCACTTCATCCAGATGCTCGTGCAGCTCGCCCAGCAGTTCTTCACGGCCATCATTGTTGGGACGGATCTGAATGCCGGCAAAGACGATCGCCTGGTCGTCATCGCTGTAGCGGTAGTTGAATTCGGTGATGTTGCGCTTGCCCAGTACCTTGCAGAACTGTTTGAAGCTGCCCGGTTTTTCCGGGATCTTGGCGGCGATAATTGCTTCGCGCTGCTCGCCCAGCTCGGAACGCTCGGCAATATGGCGCAGGCGGTCGAAGTTGACGTTGGCACCGGAATTGATGGCGATCAGGGTCTGGTCGCTGATGCCTTCGCGGGCGACATATTTCTTCAGACCGGCCACACCCAGCGCACCGGCCGGCTCCGTGACCGAGCGGGTATCATCGAAGATATCCTTGATGGCGGCACAGATTTCGTCGGTGGAGACGGTGACCACCTCGTCGACGAAGTCCTTGCACACTTCCCAGGTATTTTCGCCGATCTGGGCGACGGCAACGCCATCGGCAAACAGGCCCACCTGATCCAGCACGGCACGATGGCCTTCCTGCATGGCCAGCGCCAGGCAGGCGGAGTCGGCATATTCCACGCCGATCACCTTGGTTTCCGGACGCAGGTACTTCACGTAGGCCGCGACGCCGGCAATCAGGCCGCCACCGCCCACAGGGACGAAGATGGCATCGATATGGCCGCTTTCCTGGCGCAGGATTTCCATGGCGATGGTGCCCTGGCCGGCAATCACGTCCGGATCGTCATAGGGGTGTACGTAGACCATCCCCTTTTCTTCCATCAGCTTCTCGGAGTGGCGGCGGGCATCATCAAAGGCATCCCCCACCAGTACGGCCTTGCCACCCAGGCGCTTGACGTTATTCACCTTTACGTCCGGGGTGGTTTTCGGCATCACGATGGTGGCCTTGATGCCCAGCAGACGGGCCGACAGGGCGACACCCTGGGCGTGGTTGCCGGCGGAGGCGGTAATGACGCCACGGGCCTTTTCTTCTTCGGACAGCTGCGAAATCTTGTTGTAGGCGCCACGCACCTTGAATGAGTACACCGGCTGCTCATCTTCACGTTTCAGCAGCACCCGGTTGCCCAGGCGTTCGGTCAGGCCGCGGGCCTCGTCCAGCGGTGTTTCAACAGCGGCGTCATAGACCCGTGCTTCGAGGATCTTCTTGATATATCGATGTGGCATAGGACAGGTATCTGTATCTCGGTAGGGCCGCTGCAACAGGGCCGGTGTGAGCAATGTTTCGCCAAATGGTATCGGCTACATGTGCCAGCGTCTACAAGGGCAACGGCGGGTTGCGTATAATTGCTGTTCAGTTTGAATCAGCAACGGGCACAACCATGACACAAGACGAGATGAAACAGGCGGTCGCACAGGCTGCCGTCGATCACATTCAGGGCCGCCTCGAAGATGACAGCATCATCGGTGTGGGCACCGGCTCGACCGCGAACTGTTTTATCGATGCACTGGCCAAGATCAAACACCGCTTTGCCGGTGCTGTAGCCAGCTCTGAAGCCACAGCCGAGCGTCTGCGCGGTCATGGTATCGAGGTACTGGATCTGAACTCGGTCAGCCAGATGGAGTTTTACATCGATGGCGCTGACGAGTTCGACCCGCACCTGAATCTGGTGAAGGGCGGCGGCGGAGCGCTG
Source organism: Marinobacterium stanieri (assembly GCF_900155945.1). Classification (GTDB taxonomy): domain Bacteria; phylum Pseudomonadota; class Gammaproteobacteria; order Pseudomonadales; family Balneatricaceae; genus Marinobacterium; species Marinobacterium stanieri. The sequence continues at coordinate 179,125 of NZ_FTMN01000009.1, read as the reverse complement.
ACCCGTGAAAAGATCGTAGCAGCCGTGGCCAAGGAGTTTGTCTGTATCGTCGATCAGAGCAAGCAGGTGGATCTGCTGGGCGCGTTCCCGCTGCCGGTGGAAGTGATTCCGATGGCGCGTTCCTATGTGGGGCGTCAGCTGGCGGCGCTGGGTGGTCAGCCGCAGTACCGTGAGGGCTTTGTCACCGATAACGGCAACATTATTCTCGACCTGCACGATCTGGAAGTGCTGGATCCCAAGGCGCTGGAAGCCCAGATCAACAATATGGTGGGTGTGGTCACCAACGGCCTGTTCGCTCGACGTGGCGCCGACATTATCCTGATGGGCACGCCCGACGGAGTGGAAACCATCCGTCACGCCTGAAGCGTTTGACTCTCAGCCTCCGCCGTATCCGCGGCGGGGGTATCTTTTTTCGGGCTTTGTATTGCGCGTATTCGGCCCGAATGTCCCCCCTGTCTCCTCCCGGTTTGGCACCGAAATGGATAGCATCAGAACGTCTTTATTTTGCTTAGCCCGGTCCGGGCCTGGGAGAGTGTCGCGGAGGAGGGTGTCAGGCCTCGGCGTTGCAGGCAGAGCCATGTAAGTACGCTAAGGCCTGTGCGGCGTGTCAGTTCAGCTGTCTTGAGGAGCGACGTGACAACAGCCCGCCAGTGGTGTGTTTACCACTGCACCACTTTGGTCAGAGCGATGCTGACCGGCATGGTGATCCACAGCAGCGCCAGGATATTGATGAAAATCCAGCCGTAGCCTGCAGGATCGCGGAAGTTTTCGTCGTGGTCAGCCATCGTCTACCCTCACTTGAAATGTTTAATTGTTGATCAAAATCAAGGTCGGCGATTATAGCCAATACGCTGGCGCTTTTATAGCCAGGTATTGGCATTGTTTTTGTAGGGAGAAAGGATTAACTCCCAAGTGCTTTCAGCCTGCGCGCAACAGACGGTAGCAATGCTCCAGTTTCAGCGGTCGACGGATCATCCAGCCAATCAGCAGGAAGATCAGTGCAGCCAGCGGCGGCAAGCTGAGCCAGAGCCCCAGATGCAGGCGAGGCGGTATCTGCAGCAGCCACTGGTGCAGCATTGCCAGCACGGCTTCAGCACCGGCACTGGCCAGCACGCCGCAGACCAGGCCGATCAACAGGAACTCCAGCAAATCCAGCCGTCGCGCCTGATCGGCCGTGACCCCCAGTGTCTGCAGCAGCGCGCTTTCAAAACGTCGCTGTTCCAGTGCCTGTAGCAGGGTAACCCCCAGCAGCATTAGACCGCAGCCCAGACTCAAGGCCAGGATCAGCGCCGAACTGTCGCCCAGACGTTGCAGCCAGCCGGCCAGCTGGTTCAGCACCTGGTCAATGTCGATCAGAGTCAGAGAGGGAAACTGTTGCAGCAGTTCACGACTGACCGCACGCTGTTCCGGCTCCAGGTGGAAACTGGTAATCCAGGTAGCCGGTGCATTTTGCAGCGCTTCCGGGTTGAAGATGATGTAGAAGTTGGGACGGAACGAGGTCCAGACCACTTCGCGGATGTTGCGAATCTCGCCTTCAACCCGCACGCCGCCGACATCGAACCCCAGCGTATCGCCCAGTTCCAGACCCAGCTCCTGCGCCATCTCCTGCTCGATGGAAATGGCACCGGTGTCACCCGGCTGCCACCACTCGCCGGCGACCAGCGGGTTATGCTCAGGGCGTTCAGCCATCCAGCTCAGGTTGAGCTCGCGTCTGAGAGTGTTGTGGTCCTGTTGCTCAGGGGTGAGCTGTGGCTTGATCGGCTCGGCGTTCAGCTCGGTCAGGCGACCACGAATCATCGGGTACAACTCGGTTTCCAGCTGACGTCCGGCAAAGAACTCGTCCACACCCTCTTTCTGCCAGGGCTGAATGTTGATCAGGAAGTAGTTGGGCGTGTCCTGCGGGAACTGTGCCTGCCACTGCTCGATCAGATCGGAGCGGCTGATCCAGACCACACTGAGCAGGGTCAGCAGCATCACCACGACCGCCGCCTGCAGGCGGTGCCATTGGCGTTGCTGGCGCAGGCGCATCAACAGGAGGCGCCCCAGCAGCAGGCGTTTGGCCAGCGGACGGGCGCAGAGCTGTAATCCGGCCTGGGCCACCCAGCCGAACAGGGCACCGCCCAGCAGCAGGAACAGCAACAGACCCAGTGCCGCCAGCGGCGCTTCCAGAAAGGCCAGCAGCGTGGCCGCCAGTAGCAGCAGCGAAGTGGCCTGCAATATCAGCGCGGTGCGATCACGCGGCGGGGCATCACCGCGCAGCAGATGGGCGACCGGAATACGGGCCAGCTGCAGAATCGGCGGTAGCCCCAGCAGGACCAGCAGAGCCAGACCCAGGGCTGCGCCACTGAACCAGCGCAACCAGTGCGCCGCCGGCAGAGCTTGCGGCAGCAGTTCGGCCAGCCATTGATAAACCGCCAGCTCCAGCACAAAACCGGTGAGTACGCCGGCCGTTGCGGTGAGCAACCAGGCCAGCAGCAGCTGGTACAAATACACTCGAATCAACTGGCCTGGTCGCAGGCCCAGGTTTAACAGAAGGGCGCTGCGCGTATGTTGGCCCAGACTGAAACGGCGCAGGGCCAGCACAATGGTCAGTGCTGACAGCAGCAATGCAATCAACGCACTGAGCTTGAGGTAGCTGAGGGCGTTGCCCAGTGCGTTGCCGGTGAGCGGTTGGTCCTTGCTCAGGGCATGCACGCGTTCGTAATCCGCCAGTGTCGGCTGCAGGGCGGTATTCAGTGCGCTTATCGCTTCGGCGGGACCGGCAAAGAGAATACGGTAGTTGGCGCGGCTGCCCGGAGCCAGCACGCCACTGGCTTCAAGGTCCTCAGCATTGACCAGAATATGGGGACTGAAGCTGCGGAAGCCGGTGCCGCGGTCGGGTGAACCGAGCAACTCACGGCTCAGATTCAGGGGCTGATAGCCAAATTCCAGCGTATCGCCCAGGCTCATCTCCAGCTGGGTCAGTACGCGTGCCTCGGCCCAGACTTCACCCGGTGCCGGAATGCCGGAGCCGGCGGGAGCGGTTGTCAGCTCACCGCGCAGCGGGTAGGGGGCCTGCAGGGCGCGGACAGACACCAGCATCAGGTTGTCGCCCTGTCCCACCATGCTGGGGAACTGAATGACCTGGGTTTGCTCCAGCCTATCCAGCGGCAGACCCTGCAGACGGTCGGGCGCGATGGGCCGGCTGCTGCTCAAGACCAGGTCAGCCCCCAAAAGGGCGGCGCTCTCACGCAGCAGGCCGCGCTCCAGGCGGTCGCCAAGTACCGCCAATAAGGTTGTCAGGGCAATGGCAATCCAGCTGGCCAGCAGCAGTGCACGCCATTCGGTGGTGCGCAGCTGTGACAGGAGCTGGCGTCCTGCCAGGCGGGTCAACAGACTCATGCGCTGACCTCCTCCAGGCGCCCGTTGTGCAGGTGTAGCCGGCGCTGGCAGCGGGCCGCCAGGTCGGTGTCATGGGTAATCAGTACCAGGGTTGTGCCCACATCCGCGTTGAGGCGGAACAGCTGTTCGATGATTTGATGTCCGGTGTCGTCATCCAGATTGCCGGTGGGCTCATCGGCGAACAGTATCTTGGGCTCGGTGGCAAAGGCGCGGGCGATGGCGACACGCTGTTGTTCACCGCCGGACAGTTGCGCCGGGTAGTGATCCAGGCGTGCGCCCAGGCCAACCTGTTCCAGCCAATGGCGCGCCTGGGCGTCGGCATCGGCGCGGCCCTGGATCTCAAGTGGCAGGCGTACGTTGTCCAGTGCATCCAGCTCGGGCAGCAGGTGAAAGGACTGGAAAATAAAACTGATCTGCTGCAGGCGCAGCTGGGCGCGGGCGGCATCGTCCAGCGTATCCAGCGGCTGGCCGTCGAACAGAATGCGGCCCTCGGTGGGTGTGTCCAGCCCGGCCAGCAGACTTAACAGAGTGGATTTGCCGGCGCCGGAGCGGCCGATGATAGCCAGACTCTCGCCCCGTTGAATTTCCAGCACCAAATCCTGGAACAGCTGCACTGATCCGGCTTGTGTCCTGAAACTTTTTGCGACATCTTGGGCCTCAATAAGCGGCTTTTCCTGGTTGAGGTGTGACATGCGATCCCTGATTTCCATTCTGTTCATGTTGCTGATGTGGGTGTCTCCCCTGCAGGCGAAAACCCTGCTGGTATTGGGGGACAGTCTGTCGGCCGCCTACGGAATCCCGGCCGAGCAGGGCTGGGTTCATCTGCTGGAGCAGGAGCTCAAACAGCGTGAGTGGGCAAACCGTGTTATCAACGCCAGCATCAGTGGTGAAACCAGCAGCGGAGGCCTGCAGCGCCTGCCACGGCTGCTCTCTGACTACCAGCCTGATCTGGTGGTGCTGGAGCTGGGGGCCAACGACGGTCTGCGCGGAACGCCCTTGAGCGTTATGGAGCAGAACCTGCGTCAGCTGGTGGAATTGAGCCGCCAGTCAGGTGCAGAGGTCATGCTGGTCGGTATACGAATCCCACCCAACTATGGACCGCAATATACGCAAAGGTTCTATTCCATTTACACCGATCTGGCACAGGAGTATCAGCTGCCGCTCGTCCCCTTCCTGCTGGAAAGAGTCGCGCTCAAGCCTCAGTTTATGCAGGCTGACGGTTTGCATCCAACCGCGGCGGCACAACCGATTCTGTTGCAGACGGTCTGGCCTCACCTCGCACCTCTGCTGCAACCAGAGGAATCCTGATACTGATCCGGGTGCCTTCACCCGGCTGGCTGTGCAGATCAAATTCGCCGTGCAGGGCGCGCACCCGCGCCTGCATGCCGAGCAGGCCAAAGCGGCGGCTATGACGCTGGTCGGCAGGATCGAACCCCTGACCGTTATCACTGATCTCTAGTTCTACACGATCATCGAGCGTATCGATATCCAGCCGTTCCAGGCGCAGGCTGACCTGTCGGCACTGGGCATGACGCTGAATATTGGTCAGTGCCTCCTGAATCAGGCGGTAGAGGGTAATGTTGTAGCGTTCACCCATCTCATTGAGTGCCCCCTTGAGGGCCAAATCCACACGGATACCCTGGCGCTCCAGCTGGCCGCCGCCGACCAGTTCGCGTAAGGCATCAACCAGACCCAGATCATCCAGCAGTGTGGGGCGCAGGGCGTGCATCAGGTCGTAGGTAACGTCGTAGATGTGGCCGGCAATGCTGTCGATGTTCTCGGCATGCTGGTGCACGCTGCTGTCGGGGTCAGGGTGGTCCTGCAGCAGCATGCGGGCATCGGTGCGGATGGCGGTCAGGCACTGGCCCAACTCATCATGCAGCTCCTGCGCCAGATGACGCCGTTCGCGTTCCTGAATATCCAGAATACGATGGGTCAGCAGCTGGTTCTCGTTGAGCTGCTCCTGCAGAGCCTGGCTGTGTTGCTGCAGGTGTTGCTGCAGCTGATGTACCTGCTGGCTTTCCAGGCGGCAACTGGTGGTGGCCTCGCGCTGACGCAGCCAGGCCAGAAACAGCAGGCTGCCCAGCGTATTGAGCACCAGCGCCAGCAGCTGTGGTCCCCAGCTCAGTTGATGCCAGAACACCGGGTAGTCATAGGCCAGCTGCCATGTCTGCTCATCCAGTTGCAGTGAAAAGGATTGCGGCAGGTAAAACAGTGGCGTGACATCCGGCGGCGAGCTCAGCACGGGGAAGGTTTTATCGCCGGCGACCAGGTTCAGTACACTGCCAGCCGGCAGATCCTGAGCATCGAGCAAATCCGACAGGGAAGCGGTCAGGCCCAGCAGATCGGCGCTATTGCCCACCGGTACATACAGACTGACGGCAGGCCCGCCCTGTTGCAGGCGATACACTTGGGAATAGCGGGGTGTGTCGGCACTGGGAGTGCTCATGACCGCGGCTCTGTGCGCCGGGCTCAGGCCAGGATCGGTGCCGGGCTGCCAGGGTGCTGGAGCCTCGCCTTCGGACAGAGCCATGATCACTGGATGATGCACCGGATTACCGCTGTCAGGGCTAACCGGGGGGAGCGTCATGGGGCTGAGGCCCTGGAGCTGGTAGCCGGGTTGGCGCCGCCGCATCTGTTTCAGAAAGGCGTCCACATCCGGTTCTTCCACCCGCTGCATCAGGTACAGCTGCTGCACGGCCGTGGACAGATTTAACAGAGCGTGCAGGTGATCCTGCAGGTGAAAGGGCAGTGGTCGGTAACGGTCAGCCAGGTGGGCAGCATGCTGCAGCACTGCTGCTTCATGGGCCAGACCTTTTTGCAGGTTCTGCTCCAGCGTCCGTACCAGTCCTTCGCGGTGCTGACTGATGCTGGCGTAATCCAGTCGCAGGATCAAAGTGCTGGTAATGACGCCCAGCAGAAGCCAGAACAATAGCGCTTTGCGGGTGGTGGGAGTGAGCATTCTGAGGCTGTCCTTGCCGACGGAAATGTCTCGATTATAAACACAAAAGGCGCCCGCAGGCGCCTTTTGAAGATCACGACAACGCTATCAGGCGTTGTAGTTTTCGTTGACGAAGTCCCAGTTGACCAGCGCCCAGAAGTTCTTCAGGTATTCCGGACGTACGTTGCGGTAGTCGATGTAGTAAGCGTGTTCCCACAGGTCGACAGTCAGCAGAGCAGTCTGGCCTTCGGTCATCGGCGTGCCAGCGTTGCTGGTGTTGACGATGTCCAGGGTGCCGTCGGCATTCTTCACCAGCCAGGTCCAGCTGGAACCGAAGTTGTTCACGGCCTTGTCGTTGAACGCTTCCTGGAAGGCTTCGAAAGAGCCCCACTTGGCAGCAATTGCGTCAGCGATCGCGCCGGTAGCTGCGCCACCACCGTTCGGAGACAGGCAGTGCCAGTAGAAGGTGTGGTTCCAAACCTGAGCAGCGTTGTTGAATACGCCACCAGCCGGAGCCGTTTTGATGATCTCTTCCAGAGACTTGCCTTCAAACTCGGTGCCCGGTACCAGACCGTTCAGCTTCACAACGTAGGTGTTGTGGTGCTTGCCGTGGTGGTATTCCAGGGTTTCCTGGGAGATGTGCGGTTCCAGTGCATCAATAGCGTACGGCAGTGCCGGCAGTTCGAAGCTCATAGTAATCCCCTATATATCTGACAGGTTCAGCATAAAACTGATTGTTGTGTATGGAGGCGTGCCTCCATGGTGACCCGATAATAGCACCGATGTTCGGCATTATCATGACACAGTTTGTGCGGGCATCAGGTGCAATCGAAACGGTATATCAGATCACCTGATACAGAGTTCATATGGGCGCAAACACAAAAAACAAGGGTCAGTCTGTTTTGGCCAGACGCTGTTGTACCAGGCACAGGGCTGCGATGGCCCGGCCCTCGGAAAACTCTTCGCGCTCGAACAGTTCCGGCAACTTGCTGAGTGGCCAGGGTATGACTTCCAGCGGTTCGGGTTCGTCGCCCTCCAGCTTGCTGGGGTAGAGGTCGCGGGCCAGCATGACTTCAAGACGGTGTCCCATGTAGTTGGGCGCGGCGGTCAGTTGGCGCACATGGGAGACTTCGCGCGCGCCGAAGCCGGCTTCTTCCTGCAGCTCGCGATTGGCTGCGGTGGCTGCGTCTTCGCCCGGGTCGATCAACCCTTTGGGCAGGGTCAGTACATATTCTTCCAGTCCGGCCGCATATTCGCGGATCAGCAGAACCTCGTCACGGCCGTTGATGGCCACGATCATGACGGCGCCCTGGCGGCCTGTTCGCAGACGCTCATACTGGCGTTCAACGCCGTTGCTGAAACGCAACTCCATGGCTTCGATGTAAAACAGCCGGCTGTTGGCGACTTTGGACAGCTTCAAAATTTCGGGCTTGGCGGTCATACTGATATATCCGGAAACTGTTGTTAGCCCTCAGAGTGTTCACTGAATATGCTTGATTGGCAAGCCATAGATACGGTCCTGCTGGATATGGACGGTACACTGCTTGATCTTCACTTCGATTCCCACTTCTGGCTGGAGCTGTTGCCCGAGCGTTATGCCCAGCACCATGGCCTTGAGCTGGAGCCGGCACGGGCCTGGCTTCACGAGCGTCTGCGCCAGGAGCAAGGCGCCTTGAGCTGGTACTGCCTGGACTTCTGGACCGAGCAGCTCAACCTGCCCATCGCCCTCCTGAAGCGTGAAATCATGGATCGCATCGGTTTTCGTCCGGGCGCCAAGGCATTTTTGCATGCCTTGAGAGCCAGTGGTCGCCGTACCCTCATCGCCACCAATGCCCACCGTGACAGTCTGGCGCTCAAGGTGGAGGTCACAGCCATTGATACCCATGTGGATCTGGTGGTTTGTTCCCATGACTTTGGCTACCCCAAGGAAGAACAGGCGTTCTGGCAGGCGCTGCAGGAAGTGGAGCCCTTTGATCCGGCCCGCACGCTGCTGGTGGATGACAGCCTGGCGGTATTGGCCTCGGCGCGGCGCTACGGGATTGCGCATCTGTTGTCGATCACCCAGCCGGACTCTACCCAGCCCGAACGCCAGATTGATGAATATCCGGCCACCAACGATTTCAGTGAGGTCATTGCAGCCCTATGAGCCATGGACACAAGCAGGCACAGAAAGAACAGGACAGTAAAAGTGTGCGTCTGGACAAGTGGCTCTGGGCGGCGCGTTTCTACAAGACCCGCGCACTGGCGAAACAGATGATTGAAGGTGGCAAGGTGCACTATGACGGGCAGCGTACCAAGTGCAGCAAGGCTGTAGAACTGGGCGCCTTGATCCGTGTGCGCCAGGGTTTTGAGGAAAAGACCGTCGAAGTGCTGGCGCTGTCTGATCAACGCAAGGGCGCCAGTGAAGCCCAGCTGCTGTATCGTGAAACCGAAGACAGTCAGCGCGCCCGTGAAGAACGTGCCATGGCGCGCAAGACTCAGGGCAGTGCACCTGATCATCGACCCAACAAGAAGAGTCGTCGTGAACTCTTGCGCATCAAGGGCAGCTGGGATTAACCGGTTGCTGTCAGGGCAGGGTGATCGAGCCCTGTTCAGACAAAGCTCTGTTCAGATAAAATAGGCGTATAGATTTTAAGCAATACCCTTTTCAGTAAAACCCTGGCAATCCGGCCAGGCTCAACACCTGTGGAAACCTGCATGAGCAACCCCGACCAGATTCAGCGCATCCTTTTTGAACAGATCGACGTCCGCGGCGTAGTCGCCGGCCTGGACGCCAGCTACCAGGAAGTGCTGGCCCGTCATGATTATCCGCCGGTCCTGCAGCGGCTGCTGGGGGAAATGCTGGCTGCAGTCAGCCTGCTCAGCATCACGCTCAAGTTCGAAGGCCGTCTGTTATTGCAGGCGCAGGGTGAAGGTAATGTATCGCTGCTGATGGCCGAGTGTAATCACCACCAGCACCTGCGTGCCATCGCGCGTTATGAAGGCGAGGTGGATGAATCGCTGGCATTTAACGAGCTGCTGAAAAAAGGGCGCATTGCCCTGACCATAGAGCCAGAACAGGGACAGCGTTACCAGGGCGTGGTGCCGCTGGAAGAAGCTACCCTGGCGGGCTGTCTGCAGGCCTATTTTGAACAGTCCGAGCAGTTGGGTACATCTATCCAGCTGACCGCGGATGGCAACCGTGCTGCTGGTCTGATGCTGCAGGTGTTGCCGGCAGAGGAAACCGGTGACGAAGACTGGTCCCGTGTCAGCATGCTGGCATCCACTCTCAGCGATGACGAGTTGCTGAACCTGGATAACGAAGCCCTGCTGTTCCGCCTGTTCCACGAGGAAACCTGCCGTCTGTATGAACCTCAGCCATTGGTGTTCCAATGTGACTGTTCCCGTGAGCGCAGTGCCGAGGCGCTGAAGTTCATGACCGAAGACGAATTGCTGGATATTCTGGAAGAACAGAATGGCCTGATTGATGTGGGCTGCCAGTTCTGTAATCAGCAGTATCATTTTGATGAAACTGATATTCGTGCCCTGTTCAGCGAGCCCGGATATTTGGACCAGGAAGGTCGTATGCATTGAGGAATCAGCAGCTTAGATAGTTGCAGCTTGCGAATAATTCCTATTTTGAATGCGGTGGGGCCGAACGGTCCCATTACGGCCCGTTTTGTGCAATAATATGCCCCCAAAATTGACCCGAACTGCGTTAACCCGAACGCAGGTGCCTTTTTGCTTTCAGGTAATAGTTTGGCGAACAGCCAAGGGAATCCAGTAATGACCAAAGAAACCGTCAATAGCGTACACGTGAATCTGACCCCGGCCGAGCTGGTTGAGAATGCGATCTCGCGTAACGAAGGTGTCCTGGCCGACACCGGAGCACTGGTTGTCACCACCGGGCAGCGCACTGGCCGCTCGCCGATGGACCGCTTCATCGTGGAAGAGCCGAGCACGGCTGACGCCATCGAGTGGGGCAACATCAACCGTCCGTTCGATGCCGACAAGTTTGATGCCCTCTGGGCGCGTGTAGAAGAATATCTGGCGGACAAGGAACATTACGTATCCAACGTACACGTGGGTTCCGATCATAACCACTACCTCGCGGTGAGCATGACCACCGAGACAGCGTGGCAGAACCTCTTTGGTCAGAACCTGTTTATCCGTCCGCATGAGTACAACCCCAAGGGTAAGGAAGAGTGGCAGATCATCAACGCTGCCGGCTTCCAGTGTGAGCCTGAGCGTGATGGCACCAACTCCGATGGCTGCGTCATCCTCAACTTTGCCAAGCGCAAGGTACTGATCGCCGGCATGCGTTACGCCGGTGAAATGAAGAAGGCAATGTTCTCCGTGCAGAACTTCCTGCTGCCGGAAAAAGACGTGCTGCCGATGCACTGCTCCGCCAACATTGGCGAAGACGGTTCCACCACTTTGTTCTTCGGTCTGTCCGGTACCGGCAAGACCACCCTGTCTGCTGACCCTGAGCGTTACCTGATCGGTGACGACGAGCATGGCTGGGGCAAGGGCGTTGTCTTCAACCTGGAAGGTGGTTGCTATGCCAAGACCATCAACCTGAGCAAGAAGAATGAGCCGATCATCTGGGATGCGATCCGTTTCGGCGCTATCGTCGAGAACGTTACTCTGGATGACAAGCGCAAGGCGGACTACAACGATACCTCTCTGACCGAGAACGGTCGTTGTGCCTACCCGCTGGATCACGTTGAGAAGCGCTCTGCCACCAACATGGGTGACGAGCCGGATTCCATCGTCTTCCTGACCTGCGACCTGACCGGCGTACTGCCGCCGGTATCCGTGCTGAGCAAGGAAGCGGCTGCATACCACTTCCTGTCCGGTTACACCGCGCTGGTTGGTTCTACCGAAATGGGTTCCGGTGGTGGCATCAAGTCCACTTTCTCCACTTGCTTCGGCGCACCTTTCTTCCCGCGTCCGGCACACGTTTATGCCGAACTGCTGATGAAGCGTATCGAAGAGTACGGCTCTCGTGTCTACCTGGTTAACACTGGCTGGACCGGTGGTTCTTACGGTACCGGCGAGCGTTTCAGCATTCCGACTACACGTGCCATTATCAGCGCCATCCAGAGCGGTGCGCTGAAAGATTGCAACACTGAACAGCTGGATGGCATCAACCTGGCGGTACCGACTGAAGTACCGGGCGTTGACGGCAAACTGCTGAACCCGCGTGAAACCTGGGCTGACAAGGCTGCCTACGATGCAGCTGCGGCTGATCTGGCGAAGCAGTTCGTCACCAACTTCACCAAGTTCGACGGTGTATCTGAAGAGATCCTGGCGGCCGGCCCGAAAGTCTGATTTCGGCCTTGGCTCCTGATCTGAAAACGCCCTGCTGATGCAGGGCGTTTTTGTTTGTGGCTCTGGTGAAAGCCGAGAAGAAATTCAGCCCGGCGGCTCAGGGTTGAGCGACAGAACGTACCAGCCAGCGCTGGCTAGACATGCGGCGCATCAGACGGCTGAGCAGCCCGATGATCACCAGGGCAAAGACAATACGGGCCCAGAGAATACCGCTCAGGTCGGCGCCGATCAGCATGACCAGCAGGGTATCCTCAATCAGACTGTGACACAGGCCCAGCAGACTGATGGAACAGAAGATGTCAGCCGGTTCTATATCGCCCCGTTCCGCTTCCCGAATCAACAGCCCGCCACCATAGGCCAGCCCCAGCGTCATGCCGATCAGAGTGATCGACAGGGCCGAGGGCGCGATGCCGATCAGCTTCAGCAATGGACGCAGCAGCCACTCCAGCAGGCGCTCTACGCCGATCAGGCGCAGTATGCGCAGGGAGGTGAGCAGTAATACGATCACCAATGCGGTCCAGGCCAGCATTTCAAGCTGGGACAGGCTCCAGCTGAGCCAGTCATCCTTCTCAGTGCTGAGCGTCCAGGGGACCGGCTCCACCATCTGAAGGCTGCCACTGAGCTGGTAACTGTGGTGCAGAATGATGCCGAACAAAAGGCCGCCGCCAACACGCATCAGCAGCTGGGGCCACAGTCGGCAGCCGGCTTTCTGGGCCACTCGCAGCTCCACCGGCAGGTTATGGGCACTCAACAGCAGGGTACCGAGAATGGTGACCTGGGCCAGCGTCCAGCCATCGGTGCCGGCAGTGGAAAAAAAGATCACCACGCCGGTGTAGATGTTGGTCAACATGGCACTGGCCCAGATCAGGCCGGCTTCAGGAGGCAGGCCCATCCAGCCCATCACGGGTGCAAACACCTGACCCAGTATCTGGGCCGCGCCCAGTTCTGTCAGGACTTTGACCACCAGGATGGCGGGGACCATGATGCGAAACAGGGTGACAATGACCTTCCAGCTGTCCGCGAGAATTTCGCGACAGCTGCGTATCAGTGCGCTGGGCATCAGCTGAGTTTCAGTTTGAAGTCGATATTGCGCAGGTAGGTGGCTTCCTGCTCCAGGTCGGCCCGCGTCAGCGGGTGGTGATCGAGCCAGCCGTCGGGGAAGCTCAGTTCGATTTTGCTGCCATCCACATTCAGTTCAAAGGCGGGCAGGCGCGCTGTGCTGCGGCTGCGGTGCATGATCACGGAAAGACGCAGCAGCAGGCACAGGTAGCGATAGGGCTCGCGCAGGCCGGCAGCCAGCTGGCGGTACTCTTCTTTGGCGAACTTGCGGCGGTGGCCGCGCACCAGGAAAGCCAGCAGCTGTTGTTCCTGCTGGGTAAAGCCGGGCAGGTCGGAGTGTTGCAGCAGGTAGGCACTGTGCTTGTGGAATTGGCTGTGCGCAACGGCCAGGCCGATTTCGTGACTTCGCGCTGCCCAGCTCAGCATCTCCTGATAATCGCTGCTTTTGAGCTGCCAGGCATCCTTGACCTGTGCCAGTGCGATCAAGGCGGTCGCTTCGACCCGAGACGCCTGTTTGCGGTCCACGTGATAGCGTTTGGCCAGCGCGTTGATGGTGCGCTCACGCACATCTTCGTGACGCAGCCGACCCGCCATGTCATAGAGGACGCCTTCACGCAGAGCGCCGTCGGAGAAGCTCATGGCTTCCACGTCCAGCGACTCGAAAATGGCGCTGAGGATGGCCACGCCTGCCGGTAAAACGGCGCGTCGCTCCGGTTTGATGCCTTCTATATCCAGCTTGTCGCTGTGACCCTGCTGAATCAGGTAATCACAGAGTTTCTTCAGCGCGTCGCGCGTAATGAATTCGGTGCTGAAGCCCAGCGACAGGCAGGCCTGACGCGCTGCCTTGACGGTGCCCGAAGCACCCACGCTGCTGTTCCAGCCCAGGCGGCGGTAGTCACGGCGGATGGACAGCAGTTCCTGCATGGCGGCGGTGCGGGCCTTGTGCATGGCGCTGGCGGTAATCTGGCCATCGGCAAAAAACTGGTCGGTGTAGCTGACACAGCCCATATGCAGGCTTTCGCAGACACGGGGCTCGAAGCGTTCGCCGATAATGAATTCGGTACTGCCGCCACCGATATCGATGACCAGGCGGCGCCCGGTGTCATCCGCTTGTGTGTGTGCCACGCCAAGATAGATCAAGCGGGCTTCTTCGCGACCGGCGATCACTTCCACCCGGGTACCCAGAAGTGCTTCGGCACGTTCGATAAACTGATCCCGATTCTGCGCCTGGCGCAGTGCATTGGTGCCGACGACACGAATCGATTGGCGCGGCAGGGCCTGTACCCGCTGGGCGAAACGGCTGAGGCAGTCGATACCGCGCTCGATTGCGGCTTCGGTCAGGTTATCTTCCTCATCCAACCCGGCGGCCAGTTGTACCTTGTCCGAAAGCACATCCAGCGTCGTCAGTTCGCCGGCGAACAGGCGTGAGACAATGATGTGAAAACTGTTCGATCCCAGGTCGATGGCGGCCAGCAGTGGCGCTTCGGCAGCGGGAACGACGGATGGATCCTGAGCATGCATCAAGCGGTATCCTCAATCTCGGGCAAACGCAATATGACCCTAAAAAATACCGGTAATAGCAGGTCCGGCGCTACCTTTTTTCATGACAAGGCTCTCTTGAATGAGCAAAAAAGGACCGAATTTGGCAGTCATTCGTAGCAGGTGTTATCATCGACCACTGTTTCTAACGCACCTGGTGCACTGGAGAATCTATTCATGAGTGAAAATATCGTCAATGTAACTGATGCCTCTTTCGAGGATGACGTGCTCAAGGCTGATGGCGCCGTACTGGTAGACTACTGGGCCGAGTGGTGCGGACCCTGCAAGATGATCGCCCCGGTGCTGGAAGAGATTGCCAAGGAATACGATGGCAAGCTCAAGGTCTGCAAGCTGAACATTGACGAGAACAACGAAACTCCGCCCAAATTCGGTATCCGTGGTATCCCCACGCTGATGCTGTTCAAGGGTGGTAACGTTGAAGCGACCAAAGTAGGCGCGCTGTCCAAATCTCAGCTGGCCGCCTTCATCGACGCGAACCTCTAAGCGTCTATACCGTTAAAACGCAGCCTCAGGGCTGCGTTTTTCGTTGTGGCGCTGGACAGCCCCCAGGTTACCTTTTATAGTAGCTTTACTTATCGGCCCGGCGTGCCATTGCCAGGGCTCCAATTGCAGTACCTGAACCTTTATTACATTCTTCCGACTAACCGTCCGGTTACCATCCGTAACCAGCCAGCTGTGGCTGCTTCCTGAAAACTATGAATCTTACCGAACTGAAACTTAAAAGCGTTCCGGAACTCCTGGAAATCGCGACCGAAATGGGCCTCGACAACATGGCCCGCTCCCGCAAGCAGGATGTCATCTTCGCGATCTTGAAGCGACATGCCAAAAGCGGTGAGGACATCTACGGCAACGGCGTACTGGAAATTTTGCAGGATGGCTTCGGCTTTCTGCGCTCTGCCGATTCTTCCTACCTGGCCGGCCCTGACGACATCTATGTATCGCCCAGTCAGATCCGTCGCTTCAATCTGCGTACCGGTGACACCATTGCCGGTAAGATTCGTCCGCCGAAGGATGGCGAGCGTTACTTCGCGCTGCTGAAGGTCAATGAGATCAACTATGACCGTCCGGAAAACGCGAAGAGCAAAATCCTGTTCGAGAACCTGACACCGCTGTTTGCGCAGGAACGTCTGCGCATGGAGATCGGTAACGGCAGTACCGAGGATTTGACCGCTCGTGTGATCGATCTGGTCTGCCCGATGGGTAAAGGCCAGCGCGCACTGATCGTGTCGCCGCCGAAAGCGGGTAAGACGCTGATGCTGCAGAACATCGCCAACAGCATCACCCGTAACAACCCCGAGTGTTACCTGATCGTGCTGCTGATTGATGAGCGTCCCGAGGAAGTAACCGAAATGCAGCGCACCGTGCGCGGCGAAGTGGTTGCGTCGACCTTCGATGAGCCGCCGTCACGTCACGTGCAGGTTGCGGAAATGGTGTTGGAAAAGGCCAAGCGTCTTACCGAGCACAAGAAGGATGTGGTGATCCTGCTCGACTCCATCACCCGTCTGGCCCGTGCCTACAACACCGTGATCCCGTCGTCCGGCAAGGTACTGACCGGTGGTGTGGACGCGCACGCACTGGAACGCCCCAAGCGTTTCTTCGGTGCGGCACGTAACATCGAAGAGGGCGGCAGCCTGACCATCATCGCTACGGCGCTGGTCGACACCGGCTCCAAGATGGACGAAGTGATCTTTGAGGAGTTCAAGGGTACCGGTAACTCCGAAGTGCACCTGGACCGCAAGGTGGCCGAGAAGCGCGTATTCCCGGCGATCAACATCCGCCGTTCCGGCACGCGTCGTGAAGATCTGCTGACCTCGGAAGAGGAGCTGCAGCGCATGTGGATTCTGCGCAAGCTGCTGGATCCGATGGAAGACACGGCAGCGACCGAGTTTGTCATCGACAAGCTGAAGGACTTCAAGACCAACGACGAGTTCTTCCTGTCGATGAAGCGCAAGTAATCCGGTGTCACCCCTGCGGTGATCCGAACCGGGTAGAAAAAGGGTAAGCTCACACTTACCCTTTTTTGTATCTGTCGGCTGGCTTCAGGTCTGCCGGCAACGAACTTCAAACCCTCTTGCCCTCAGGGCGGCCTGGCTGGAACGAACCTTCTCATGTCGACACCCAAGTACAAGGACCTGCGTGATTTTATCCAGATGCTGGAAGCACGTGGCGAACTGAAGCGGATCAGCATGCCGGTAGACCCGGTGCTGGAAATGACCGAAATCTGTGATCGCACCCTCAGGGCCGGTGGTCCGGCGCTGCTGTTCGAGAACCCCAAGGGATATGACATGCCGGTGCTGGGCAACCTGTTCGGCACGCCCGAGCGTGTAGCGCTGGGCATGGGCGAAGAGTCGGTCAAGGCACTGCGTGATGTCGGTAAACTGCTGGCCCAGCTGAAAGAACCTGAGCCGCCCAAGGGCATGAAAGATGCCTGGGACAAGCTGCCGCTGTACAAGCAGGTGCTCAATATGGGGCCCAAGCAGGTACGCAAGGCCCCCTGTCAGGAAGTGGTGATCGAAGGTGACGACGTCGATCTGAACCACATTCCGATTCAGACCTGCTGGCCCGGGGATGCCGGTCCGCTGGTCACCTGGCCACTGGTGATCACCCGTGGTCCGGAAAAGTCGCGGCAGAATCTGGGTATCTACCGCCAGCAGCTGATCGGCCGCAACAAGCTGATCATGCGCTGGCTGGCTCACCGTGGCGGAGCACTGGATTTCCGTGAGTGGAAAGCGGCGCATCCGGGCGAAAAATTCCCGGTGTCGGTGGCGCTGGGTGCAGACCCGGCCACGATCCTCGGAGCGGTGACGCCGGTGCCGGATACTCTGTCCGAGTATGCCTTTGCCGGCCTCCTGCGTGGTGGCAAAACGGAAGTGGTCAAATGTCTGGGCAACGACCTTCAGGTGCCAGCCAGTGCCGAGATTATTCTGGAAGGCTATATCGACCCCGACGAGATGGCGGACGAGGGGCCTTTTGGCGATCACACCGGCTATTACAACGAGGTGGATCGTTTCCCGGTGTTTACCGTGGAGCGCATCACGCGGCGCAAGGATGCCATCTATCACAGTACCTACACCGGCCGTCCGCCTGATGAACCGGCAGTGCTGGGCGTCGCGCTGAACGAAGTGTTCGTGCCGATTCTGCAGAAGCAGTTCCCCGAGATCGTGGATTTCTACCTGCCGCCAGAGGGCTGTTCCTACCGCATGGCGGTGGTGACGATGAAGAAGCAGTACCCCGGTCATGCCAAACGCGTGATGCTGGGTGTCTGGTCTTTCCTGCGCCAATTCATGTACACCAAGTTTGTCATAGTCTGTGATGACGATGTAAACGCACGCGATTGGCAGGATGTTATATGGGCGATTACCACGCGTATGGATCCCAAGCGGGATACGGTGATGATCGACAATACGCCGATCGACTATCTCGATTTTGCCTCCCCGGTCTCCGGTTTGGGGTCCAAAATGGGGATGGATGCCACCAACAAGTGGCAGGGCGAGACTGATCGCGAATGGGGCGAGCCCATCCAGATGGACCCGGATGTTAAAACGCGGGTCGACGAGATCTGGGACGAACTGAATATTTGTTAAACCCAACTACTCGAGCTGCGATTCTGCTCGACCAGGGAGTGATAACGTGTTTCCCGTAGAACAGAAACATTGCGACATTACCGGCTTTGAGGCCCTTAACCACGATGTGTACCGGGTGCGCCTGCGCCTGGAGGCCAGTGACAGGCAGAACGTGCATTTCCATGCCGGCCAGTATCTGGATCTGTGCCTGCCGGAAGGCAAGAAGGCGTCTTTTTCCATCGCTTCGGCACCGGATCAGGGCCGTGATCTGGAGCTGCACATCCGCGAAGTGCCGGGCAGTGAATTCAATGCCATGATCCTGAACCACCTGCGCAGCCAGTCGCAGGTGGATGTGGAGCTGCCCAAGGGCAAGGTGCATCTGGTTGAGGCCGAGCTGAAACCGGAGACCCGCTTTGTCTTCGCTGCTGCCAGCACCGGCTTTGCCCAGATCAAGAGCATGGTTGAGCACCTGCTGGCGAACCAGGTCTCCAACCCCATCGATATCTACTGGGGCGCGCGAGTGGAAGCGGACATGTACCTGGAGAAGCTGCCGCAGCAGTGGGTTTCCGAGCATGCCAATGTGCGCTTCGTACCGGTGGTGAGTGAACCGGAAAACAGCCCGGGCTGGGAAGGCCTGACCGGTCTGATGCCTAACGTGCTGGCGGATCAGCTGGAGAGCGTTGATGAACACCTGGCGGTTTACGCCTGTGGTTCACCGGGTATGGTGCATGCGCTGGTGGATCGACTCGAAGAGAAGGGTGTGAGCGAAGCTCAGATTCATTCGGACGTGTTCGCCTGGGCGCCGCGTCCGGACAAGAAAGCCTGAGCTGACTGACGTCAGACTCAAGGGATACAAAAACGGGCAGCCCAGGCTGCCCGTTTTGCTTTGTGTTTCAGCCTCAGCTGGTGGCTTTGGCTTCACCGGTATCGGCATTCGCAGCGCTTTCTTCCCTGGCCTCTTCGGCTGGCGGAAGTGGCAGTGCCGGCAGAGCGGTCGAGGTTTGCAACAGCTGACGTTTGAACAGCTGCTGCAAGCGCTCATGTTCGCCCAGATGCAGCAGCAGGCGCTGCAGTTCCTCGGCGGCTTCGCCACCGGGCTGCAGTTCCAGACTGCGTTCCAGGTGATCAATCGCCTTGCCCCAGTTCTCTAGACGCATGTTGAGGCGGCCCAGTGTCAACTCCAGTTCGGCTGAATCCGGGTTACGCTTGAGCCAGCGCTGTGCCTGCTCCAGCTGCTTGTGCGGGTCCTTGCCCTGCACCAGACCGTATAGACGCACCAGAGGCGCATCCCAGCGACGCTTGATCAGGTCCAGCAGAACACTTTCGGTCTCATGCTCGGCACCGATCGAACGCATCAGCTCAACATACTCCGCGGCCAGCTCGGGGTCGCGTTGCAGCGCCTGAGGCACGGCCTGCCAGCTGCGGCTCAGCGTACGCAGTTTTTCATCACTGTCGCTGCTGTCCTCCAGCGGCTGCAAGCATTGCTGCAGGCGGTTGCGGTGACACTGGCGTTCCAGCTCGGTGGCTGCTTCGGCTTCCACTACATGCTGCTTTTTCAGTTCCGGTAGCAGCTGGATCAGAGCCAGCCAGTCTTCCAGGCGCAGGTAAGTATCCTTCAGCATGCGCAGCACCTGAGTGTTCTTCGGTGCCCGGCGACGCAGGTTCAGCAGGTTGGCCAGGCAGGGCTCAAGCTGACCGCGCTCAAGCTGCAGCTCGGCCTGAGTCAGGCCGACCGCCACTTCCGTTTTCGGGCTGCTTTCACGCGCCTTGGCCAGCAGAGCGTCCGAGGCTTTGGTGTCGCCCTGTTCGTGGGCGGCACGGGCCGCGGCCAGGTAGTTCACTACTGGCAGGTCGGAACGCTCGGCTGCCTGGCTCAGGTAACGCTGGGCTTTCCACCAGCTGCCTTCAGACAGGGCAGCCAGACCCTTGAGGGTCTTGTTGTGGGCGACACGGCGGTTACGATTGCTGCGCCAGCTGCGCACCTTATCGCCGGGCAGACGGGCATTGCCGATCAGGTTGAGCAGCCAGTGCACCAGCGCAAAGCCGACGATCAACAGCAACAGCAGCACCCAGAGGCTGGTTTCCACTGTTGTCTGCTTGTAGGCCAGCAGGACATAGCCCGGGTCCTGCACCATCAGCTGGCCCAGCCAGGCACCGACCACGAGGAATATCAGCAGGAAGATAAACAGTTTCTTCATCGCCTTAACCCTCCTCGCGCAGTTTCTGCATCTGCTGCAGGTAAGCCTTGAGGGTGGTCAGCGAGCCGGAAATGTCTGGCAGCTCCGGTGCTACGTTGATGCCCTGGAGTTCTGTCAGACCGCGCAGCAGTGCCTGGGTATTGGCATCTTCGGCATCAAAGTGCGTGCCGATCCAGGTGTGAGCTTTTTCCAGGCTGGCGTCGTACGCCTGCTGTTTACGCTGCAGCAGGGCCATCTGGGCCTGTTCCAGCATCAGGTGCAGGTTCTGCTGCAGGAAGAAGGTCTGTTCCGGTGACATCAGCGGTTTGACCGGCTCATCATGATGCTGGATCACGATCAGCTGCTCAAACTTGTCCACGGCCTGGTTCCAGCTGGCCTTGATATCCTGCCCCCAGGTTTCTTCCACGCTTTCCGGAGTAATGTCTTCCAGCAGTGATGGCAGCTTGCGCTTGTCGGTAATCGGGGTGACACGCAGGTTGTCGACCTGTCGGTTCAGGGCTGACAGTTTCAGGAACATGCCCTCGGAATCCAGCTTGGGCACGGCTTCCAGTGCGGCGATATCCTCTGCCAATGCCTTGCGCACATCGTAGAGGGTGACGTCGTCGGTTTCGCGCAGGATCTGGTCGGCCGACTTGAGCAGGTTAAGCGCGCCATTGGCGGTCTGCTCCATCAATACGCGCTGGTTGGCCAGGCGCAGCAGGTATTCCACTTCAGCCATGAGCCAGTCCTTGCGGCTGACTTCGGCGGTGGCCGTGACCTGCTGAATGCTGCGGGTCAGGCGATCCTGCAGCTGGTCGATATTGGCCTTGTCTGCTTCAGCCTGCGCCTGCAGCTGGCCCAGTTGCTGGCTGACGCTGGCCAGGGTTTCTGCCGTATCAGCGCGGCCGTTGGCCAGTGCGGTTTCGACCTGCTGCGAGATCTGGCTCTGCTGCTGGCTGCTGGATTGTTTCAGCTGCCAGCCTTCCCAGAACAGGTAGCCTCCGCCACCGAGTGCGACCAGTGACAGGGCCAGGGCCAGTTTGCCGGGCCAGGTGGCACCCTGACGGGCAGGCTGTTCGGGCTGGGACTCTGCTTTGGCGGGTTCAGCGGCCGGTGGAGGAGTCGTCTCGGCCTTTGCAGGCTCGGCTGCTTCGGTTGCCGCCTTGTCTGTCGCGGCGTCCGGCTTGCTTTCCGGGGCCGGCGCATCGGTTGCAGAGGCGTTTTCACTGTCCTGAGCCGAGGCAGTATCGGGCGTGGTGTCTTCAGGCAGCGAAGAGTTGGTGTCCTTATCCTGTTGATCGTTGCGCTTGTCTTTCATGCCGTATTCCGGTTGTCATGCGGGTAGCAGTGTATTGACCATGGACGTGTCGTCCGGTCCTGAGGCTACCCGGATTCGGTTGAATCCCAGCGAACGGGCCAGCTCGGCAAGGCGGGCACTGGGAACGATGACGGTTGTATCAGTCAGGCGGTTATTGAAGGTTGCGCACAGCGTCAGCAGATTACGCAGTGCCTGACCACTGGTAATCAGCATAGCCGATAAGGGCTGTGCATAAATAGTACTTTGGATAAGCCCTGGCGGGTATTCGGGACAGCCGCGGCGATAGATATGGGCATAGTCGACGCGGGCACCACGCTGTTGCAGTGTCTGTGCCAGGAGGTCGCGTCCGCCTTCCGCGCGTAAAATCAGTACGCGCGCGTCATCCATCTGCTGCATGCTGGGGTCGGCCAGCAGGGTTTCAGAGTCATAACCGCCGGCTGCGTGCCAGGCATCAAAGCCGAGCTGTTGCAGGGTATCGGCGGTTTGCTTGCCAATACCGACCCAGCGTACGCCTAAAGGCAGCTGTGGCCAGTAGTCGTCAATCCAGTCGGCGCCAATGCGGGCGGCGTTGGGGCTGACGAAAATCACATCGCGGTAGAGGTCCAGATCGAGAATGCAGGCCTTGCACTGCTGGAAGTCGGCGCCATCTGCAGCGGTGGTGGACAAAATTTCCAGCAGTGGCAAGGGTACCGGCTCGGCACCCAGTTGGCGCAGCAGTTCGATCTGGTTAGCGGCCTGGTGTTCGGGGCGGGTGACCAGCACCCGTTGCCCGGCCAGTGGCAGGGAGGGCTCAGCCACGCTCGCTGTACACCTCGCGCAGAATTTCATCGGCACCGGCGCCGAGCAGGCGGTCGGCCAGGGTGATTCCCATGGCTTCTGCTTCGGCGCGCGGACCGCGAATCTCGTCACGCAGCACACGGGTACCATCCGGGCGGCCGACCAGACCACGCAGGTAGAGCTCTTCACCTGCCTCATCTAGTACGGCGTAGCAGCCGATCGGGACCTGGCAGCCGCCTTCCAGGCGACGGTTGAGGGCGCGCTCGGCCAGTACACGACTGGCGGTATCGGCGTGGTGCAGCGGTTTCAGCAGCTCAATCAGTTCAGCGTCGTCATTGCGGCACTCGATGCCGACGGCGCCCTGGCCTCCGGCGGGCAGGCTCTCTTCCGGTGTGATCTCCTGACGAATACGTTCATTCAGTTCAAGGCGCATCAGTCCGGCGGTGGCCAGGATGATGGCATCGTACTGGCCTTCGTCCAGCTTGCGCAGGCGGGTCTGTACATTGCCGCGCAGGAAGTTTACCTGCAGGTCGGGGCGACGCTCGCGAATCTGTACTTCGCGGCGCAGGGACGAGGTGCCGACAATGGCGCCTTCGGGCAGCTCGTCCAGGTTGTTGTACTGGTTGCTGACAAAGGCATCGGTCGGGCGTTCGCGTTCGCAGATCACCGGCAGGCCCAGGCCTTCCGGGAACTCCATGGGCACGTCTTTCATTGAGTGCACGGCGATATCGGCACTGCCGTCGAGCAGGGCGTTTTCCAGTTCTTTTACAAACAGGCCCTTGCCGCCGATTTTGGCCAGGGGCGTATCGAGAATCTTGTCGCCGCGGGATTCGATCTTGAGCAGCTCGACCTGGATTCCCGGATGGTGCCGTTCCAGTTCGGCCTTGACGTACTCGGCCTGCCAGAGGGCCAGCAGACTGCGACGGGTAGCGATGCGAATGGTGCAGGACATGAACTCTCCTTGGGCAAGCGTCAACTCGACAAGCGGGAAAATAAAGCCAAGTGTACCAGATCGCTGCAGATAACGGCCAAGCGTGCCCAGGCACAAGACTGATACAGGGCAGGGTTGTTATAATCGTCGTCAAACAGACAGGGCCGCAGCGGTGGCCGCATCAGTAGCAGGAGATTCCCGGCATGAGCCAGACAACCAATCAGCAGTGGGGCGGCCGTTTTAATGAGCCGACCGACGCATTCGTAGCCCGTTTTACCGCATCCGTCGATTTCGACCAGCGCCTGTACAAGCAGGATATCCAGGGCTCGGTGGCGCACGCGCGCATGCTGGCCAAGGTGGGTGTGCTGACTGAAGACGAGCGTGATGCCATCATCCGCGGTCTGGGCGAGATCCGGGTTGAAATCGAGCGCGGAGAGTTCGACTGGTCCGTCGAGCTGGAAGATGTGCATATGAACATCGAAGCGGCGCTGACCAAGAAGATCGGCATTACCGGCAAGAAGCTGCACACCGGCCGTTCCCGTAACGATCAGGTCGCCACCGACATCCGTCTCTACATGCGTGACGAGATCGATCAGGTGCTGGCCGAAATCAGCCGCCTGCAGGATGGTCTGCTGGGTCTGGCCGAGCAGGAAGCCGACACCATCATGCCGGGCTTTACTCATCTGCAGACGGCCCAGCCGGTCACCTTTGGTCACCATCTGCTGGCCTGGTTCGAGATGCTGAGCCGTGACTACGAACGCTTCGCCGACTGCCGCAAACGTGTCAACGTGATGCCGCTGGGCGCTGCTGCGCTGGCCGGTACCACTTATCCGATCGACCGCGCCTACACGGCTGAGCTGCTGCAGTTTGATGCCCCGGCTGGTAATTCCCTGGATGCGGTGTCCGACCGTGACTTCGGTATCGAGTTCTGTGCCGCTGCCAGTGTGCTGCTGATGCACATGACACGCATGTCGGAAGAGCTGGTGCTCTGGACCTCGGCCCAGTTCAACTTTATCAACCTGCCGGACCGCTTCTGCACCGGTTCTTCCATCATGCCGCAGAAGAAGAATCCGGACGTGCCGGAGCTGGTGCGTGGCAAGAGCGGCCGTGTGTACGGTCACCTGATGTCACTGCTGACCCTGATGAAGTCCCAGCCGCTGGCCTATAACAAGGACAACCAGGAAGACAAGGAACCGCTGTTCGACGCCGTGGATACGGTGAAGGGCTGTCTGCGTGCGTTCGGTGACATGGTGCCGGCGATTGAGTCGCGCAAGGACGAGATGCGTGAAGCGGCCCGTCGTGGCTTCTCCACCGCGACTGATCTGGCTGACTACCTGGTGCGCAAGGGTGTGGCCTTCCGTGATGCCCATGAAATCGTGGGTCTGTCCGTGGCCTACGGCATCAAGACCGGCAAGGATCTGTCCGACATGACGCTGGAAGAGCTGCAGCAGTTCTCCGACACCATCGAGCAGGATGTGTTCGAGGTGCTGACGCTGGAAGGTTCGGTGGCGGCACGTAACCATATCGGCGGTACTGCACCGGACCAGGTGCGTGCAGCGGTGATTCGCGGCCGTGATCTGCTGGCGGCTCGCGCAGACTGATTGAGCGTACTGAACGGCGGGTTCCCGCCAGGTATGAAAAAGCCGCCCTCGGGCGGCTTTTCTGTATCTGCAGCCGTTAGCGCAGGGTGATATCCACCATCAGGTCACCGGCAATAGCTTCCAGTGCCTGCTGCAGCTCGTCCGGGTCCAGGTCGGCCGGGGCCAGCAGCTCTGCTTCCGCCTTGAACAGCTCTTCAGCCGACATGGAGCCGGATGTCAGCTCGGTGCTCAGGCGTTCCACGTTGATATGGCGTGCTGCCAATGCCTGGGAAATTTCGCGCACGATGCCGGGCTTGTCGTGACCGACCAGCTCCAGGGTCATCGGCTGCAGGCTTTCGAGCGCAGGGGTTTCCTCGCTGCGCTCGGCGGTAACTTTCAGGCCCTGAGTGCTAAGTGCTTCCAGAGCGGCAATCAGTGCGTCGGCTTCGGCGGTCGGGACCTGGGTGATCAGGATGCCGGCGAACTTGCCGCCCAGGCGTGACATGCCGGACTCCAGCCAGTTACCCTGATGGTCGGCGATGGTGCGTGACAATAAACCAACCAGGCC
Organism: Marinobacterium stanieri; assembly: GCF_900155945.1. GTDB lineage: Bacteria > Pseudomonadota > Gammaproteobacteria > Pseudomonadales > Balneatricaceae > Marinobacterium > Marinobacterium stanieri. Next base: position 153,957 of record NZ_FTMN01000009.1, on the reverse strand, counting down.
GGGTTTGTCCGGGCCGATAATAGTGAGAACCAGGGATGTCATCATAACGCGCAGCCTCTTCCGCTATCTTCATTGGGTTTCTATAAGGGAATGTATCTCAGATGCTGGCCATTATCACCGCTCTCTGGCCTGTTTTTGCCTTGTTGCTGCTGGGACACCTGGCGCGACGCTTTGATTTTCCCGGCGAGGGCTTTTGGGCGCCGGCGGAAAAAGCGACCTACTATGTGTTCTTTCCGGCGCTGCTGGTCAGCCGTCTTGCCCAGTCTGAGCTGACCGGAGGGGCGTCATTGTCACTGGTGGCAGCGGTACTGCTGTTGCTGGGTGCCGGAGTGCTGGTCTGTTTGTTGCTGAAGCCTGTTCTGGGTTTGTCTGCAGCCGCCTATACCTCCTTTTTTCAGGGCGCAATGCGTTTCAATACCTATGTGGCGCTGGCGGCAACGGCTGCACTCTATGGCGATGCCGGCATCGTTTATGCGGCGATTATCACGGCGGTGATGATTCCGCTGCTGAACCTGTTGTGTGTGCTGGCGTTTTCATCGTTGGCAACGCAGGGGGCAGGCGTCCGTCGTGTACTGCGTACGCTGGCAACCAATCCGCTGATTTTGTCCTGCCTGTTGGGGATTGCACTGAGCTTGAGTGGGTTGGGTTTGCCGGTCTGGGTTGGCAGTGTGCTGGACCTGCTGGCACGTATGGCCTTGCCCCTGGGGCTGCTGGCAGTAGGGGCGGGGTTGAGTGTGCGCAGTCTGCACGGCTCCTGGCGTGTATTGGGTTGGTCCAGTGGCATCAAGCTGCTGCTGTTCCCCCTGTTGGCACTGGGGGCGGCAGGGATGATGGAGCTGGATACGCTGGCGACTCAGGTACTACTGCTGTTTGCTGCGGTACCAACCGCCACATCTGCGTACATCCTCGCGCGCCAGTTAGGCGGAGATGCCGACTTGATGGCTGCCATTATTACCCTGCAAACCTTATTAGCCATGCTAAGCCTGCCGTTGGTACTGGTTTTGGTGGTCTAATAGTCGTTAAATGCCGACATCTTAAGCTGAGGTTCGCTTTGTTTTTCTGGGATTTAGCGAAAGTTCTAAAAAAATGCGGATAAGATCAGGAAAAAGCGCTATTTGGGGTTGAAAAAAAACGGCTCTGTGAAACACTAGGGTTCGTTACGCTTTTTTCAGCTGTTTCAACGGCTAACCATAATAATCGGACAAAGAACTTTTAATGCTATGAATAAAAGCCCTGATCTGGTGTTGGTACTCGTAGTCGCATTTGTAGTCGGTGCAGTGATGACCGGAATTTCGCAAAGTGACCTGCAATTGGCATCAATGGTTCAGCAGGCGTTTAATAGCTGATTCCATAACAGGCATTATCCGTTACTACCGCATTCAGGGGCACATCCCAGGGCTCCAGGGGTAACGCGTCTCTTCTCTGCAGCTCGTGGGCCAGGCCAACCAGGCGAGGGCCTCTCAGGCGCTTTTCTGCCAGCTTGAATGCAAAGGTTCGATCATAGTATCCCCCTCCCATGCCCAGGCGACCGCCTCCGGGTGAAAAGGCAACCAGTGGCATCAATACCAGATCCAGTGCAAATGCCGGGCGTCGAGGCTGGCCTGTGGGCACAGGTTCGCTGATGCGATAGCGGTTCAGTCGCATCGGTGTTTTTCGCGTATAGGGTGTAAACCAGAGACGGTTGTGACGTACCGGGTGCAGTACGGGCAGATACAGGTGCTGACGCTGACGTCGGCATAAAGCAATGATGGGGCGGGTATCGATTTCGCCGTCGTTGGGCAGGTAGAGTGCGATGTGACGGGCGCGTCTGAACCAGATTTGGCGGCTCAGTTGCTGTGCCAGTTGCCTGCCGGCCAGTTGTTGTTGGCTGCGGCTGAGCGCTCGGCGCTGCTGACGTATTTCACGGCGGAGTGCTTTACGGTCCTGCATCATGGTAAGGAGGCTTCCCAGAGTGCCGGTGTCGGTCGTGGCCCTGAACCCTAAGGTTCAGAGTGGAAGTGGTCACAGACAAATCAGGCTTTCCGTCACGCGGACATGCGCACATCATCTGTTGAACACTGCCTGGGTATTGCTTATCGGCTCGAGGGACTTGACCAACTATCGAACACTCCAGGAACCTGAATCCCATTATACGCGTCCGTGCTTCAATGTCAGCCCTTGAAATTCTGTCGAAGTTTGCTAGGGGTGTCTCTATGCTTTTGTTATATAAAAGCTTTTCAGGAGGATGAAGAGTTTTCATGTCGCTTGGCATTGCTGCTCAAGCTATGATCAATCTTCTGTCCCAGGCGGCGCAGATTGGTTTCAATATTCTGGCGCTGCTGCTCGTGGTTCTTGATCAGCTCATGTGACATATTCAAGGCGGCCATGACAGCGATCCGCTCCAGTCCGATGATTTTGCCGGACTGACGAATCTCCTGCATTTTCTGGTTCAGGTAGTCGGCCGAGGCCAGCAGCTCCGCTTCTGCGCCATCGGGGCAGCTGATGGTGTATTCCTTGTCCAGCAGCTTGACTGTTACCGTACGTGCATCCGCGCTCATGAATTCTGCTCCAGTGCCTTGAGTCGCTGTATCATGCCTTCAACCTTGCCGCGGGTTTGATCGTTGAGCTGCACCAGCTGCGCACGCTCCTCTCGCAGTTGCTGGTTTTGCTGTCGCAACTGTTCATTGTCTCTTTCCAGCTGCTCGACATGATCCAGCAGCTGATCAATCTTGTGCTCAAGGGCGTTGAAATAGTGCTCGCTCATACCCGTTCCTACATCCTAACCTGTCGACTATAAACAGCTGCTTGAGCAGGGTCAATTGACGGCAGATGGCTCTGCCTATGGTGAGATGCTAGCATAGGGAAGCATATTATGCCGGCTTATGTCGGCCTCAACCCGCCACCCCAAGAAACGACCCGGATGCTGCACATGACAGAAGAACAATCGACCTCCGTTGAACTCCCGGACTTCGATGTCCTGGCTGACCTGCTGGTAGAAGAGGGAGCCTTGACCCTGTCACCGGCCGAACTGCACGGCATGCTTGCCGGTCAGGTTGCAGCAGGTGCGCGTTTTGATCCTGCGGGTCTGCTGCAGCGTATACAAACCCTGTTCGACATTGAGCCATTCCGCAACGAGGCCGCCCGACGTGGTGCCATGCAGGTCTATATGGCCATCCTGCAGCAGTTCCAGGCGCCTGACTTCAGCTTTGAGCTGATGTTGCCGGATGATGATCAGCCTCTGTCGATTCGCGCTGAATCCCTGGGGGTCTGGTGCAGCGGTTTTCTCAGCGGTTTTGGCATGCAGGAACAGACGGGGTCGGGTGGGCTCTCAGTAGAAGGACAGGAAACCCTGCGTGATCTGGCTCAAATCGTTCAAATCAGCACCGAGGCGGATGCCGAGGGTGATGAAGATGAAGCCAATTTGATGGAAGTGCAGGAGTATGTGCGTATGGCTGCGCTGCTCATCTTCAGTGAATGCAATGAGCCTGACGCCAAGGCCGAAGCCCCTGCTTCCGGCGAGCCTCCCATTCTGCACTAAACAGGAAATAGCATGAAAATTGCCCAGGATGAATTTGCCCGCCGCCGGGCTCAGCTGCTGGCGGCTGTGCCGGCAAATGCCGCAATTCTGGTTGCAGCGGCAAGTCTGAAAACCCGAAATCGTGATGCGGAATACGCTTTTCGTCAGGACAGCGACTTTTATTACCTGACCGGCTTCAACGAGCCGGACGCCTTGTTACTGCTGTTGCCGGGTCGTGCCGAAGGTGAAACGGTAATCTTCTGCCCGCCCCGTGATCCGCAGATGGAAATCTGGACCGGCTATCGCGCCGGCCCGGACGGCTGTGTGCGCGACTTTGGCATGGATCAGGCGTTCGAGCTGAAGCAGATCGAGACAGAGCTGCCGGAGCTGCTGGACGGTCGTCTGCGCCTTTATTACGCCCTGGGGCAGGATGAGACACTGGATACACGGGTACGTGGTTGGGTTAACCAGGTGCGTGCCAAGGCGCGTCAGGGTGCCGAGCCGCCCCGCGAGCTGGTGCAGTTGGAAACGCTGCTGCATGAACAGCGCCTGTTCAAAAGCGAAGCCGAAATGGCGCTGATGCGCCGTGCCGGTGAAATCTCGGCTGCTGCCCACGTACAGGCGATGCAGGTATGCCGCCCGGGTATGGGTGAGTACCAGCTGGAAGCCGAGATTACAGCCCACTGCATGCGTGAAGGTGCGCGCTTTCAGGCGTATTCACCCATCGTGGGGGGCGGTGCCAATGGCTGTGTTCTGCATTACATCGACAATATGGACCTGCTGCAGGACGGCGACCTGGTGTTGATTGATGCCGGCTGCGAGCTGGACAACTATGCCAGTGATATTACCCGTACCTTCCCGGTTAACGGACGTTTCTCGCGTCATCAGGCTGAACTCTATCAGCTGGTGCTGGATACCCAGCTGGCGTGCATTGATGCTATTCGCCCCGGTGTGCCCTGGAACGATATCCATGAGCTGTCCGTGCGTATTCTGACTGAAGGCCTGATGCGTCTGGGGCTGCTCCAGGGAGAGGTTGATACGCTGATCGAAGAGGGTGCGTATCGCCGTTTCTACATGCACCGTGTCGGGCACTGGCTGGGCATGGATGTGCATGATGTGGGTGAATATAAACAGAAGGGCGACTGGCGACCGCTGGAACCGGGCATGGTCATGACCGTTGAGCCGGGCTTGTATGTGGCACCGGATGACGAAAGCGTCGAGCCTCACTGGCGGGGGATCGGTATTCGCATCGAAGATGATGTGGTGGTCACCGAGCAAGGCTGTGAAGTACTGACGGAAGCAGTGCCCAAGCAGATTGCCGATATCGAAGCACTGATGGCCGGAGCCTGACGGGAGAAGAACATGCAGGGGTACGATCTGGTGATTATCGGCGGCGGCATGGTCGGCGCCAGTCTTGCAGCGGCGCTGCTGCCGCTGGCCGAGTCCTTGCAGCTGCGCATGGCGCTTATAGAAGCTCAGCCGTTACCGGATGACGGCCAGAGTGAACCCCGCTTTGTACCCAGCTATGATGCCCGCTCGACAGCGCTGGCTCAGGGGGTACGCACCCTGTACAAGCGTATGGGGATCTGGTCTGCCTTGAGCGAGCACCTGACTCCCATCGACACCATTCATGTATCCGAGCGTGGCCGCTTTGGCACCACGCGCCTGCGTGCTGAAGAAGAATCCGTGCCGGCGCTTGGCTACGTGGTGGAAAATCACTGGCTGGGTCAGGTGTTGATCAGTCATTTGCAGCAGCACCGCAGTGAATACCTGGATTTGATCAGCCCCGCTGAAGTCACGGGACTATCGCCCATCGAAGGGGGACAGCAGGTCGAGCTGCAGGTCAATGGCGAAACCCGAACGCTGCAGGCACAGCTGGTCGTGATGGCTGATGGTGGACGCTCTGCCCTGCGCGAGCGTATCGGTATCCACTACAGCGAAAAGGCGTACGGCCAGCATGCGTTGGTGGCCAATGTCTCGCTGGATCGAAGTCATGACAATATCGCCTATGAGCGTTTTACCGAAGGCGGCCCCATTGCGCTGCTGCCGGGAGAAGCGTTGAACGGACGCCCGCGCTGTGGGCTGGTCTGGACGTTGTCGGACGAAGCGCTGGACGAGGTGCTGGCACTGGATGATGCGGCCTTTCTGCAACGCCTGCAGCAGACGTTCGGTTTTCGTGCCGGGCGCTTTGTGGCTGTCGGTGAGCGTTTTCACTATCCATTGAAACTGGCGCTGGCACAGGAACAGGTGCGTTCGGGTCTGGTCGTACTGGGTAATGCGGCGCATGCGCTGCACCCGATTGCCGGTCAGGGGTATAACCTGGCCCTGCGCGGTGTGGTGGCGCTGGCCGATCTGATTATCGAGCGTCGCCGGGCCGGGTTGGCACTGGGCGATATTGAAGGACTGAGCCGCTTCGTGCAGGAGCGTCAGCAGGATCAGCAGCGTACCATCGGTTTCAGTGATCTGACCCTGAGGGCCTTTACCAGCGACAACAGCCTATTGCGGTTAGGGCGTGGTGCCGGTCTGCAGCTGCTGGATGTCTGTCCTGCACTGAAAACCGTCTTTGCCAGGGCAGCCATGGGGCTGGACCAACCGGCGGCGCGGCTGCGCTGAATATGCCAATCACGGGATAAGTTGATGAATCAGAACACAGACTATGATCTGGTGGTGGTGGGTGCCGGCATGGTTGGCCTGGCACTGGCTCTGGGTGTTGCCCGTACGGGGCTGCGCGTGGCCTTGCTGGAACAGCGCCCCGGAGACCCGGTCGATTGGCTTGAGGCTGTGGCGGAACGCGGCAGCAATGAGTACGAAAACCGGGTCAGTGCGCTTAACCTGGCATCGGTACAGCTGCTGAAAAACCTGGGTGCCTGGGACGCTATTACGGCATCAGGTCGGGCCTGTGATTATACCGATATGCAGGTCTGGGACGGTGAGGGCAGTGGTTCCATCCATTTCAGTGCGGATGCTCTGCACGAGGACTGCCTCGGCTATATCGTCGAAAATGCCGTTATTCATGCCGGTCTACTGCAGGCGTTACAGCAGCATGAGCATCTGGAATTGATGACGGGCACCCGTGTGCGTGCCCTGTCAGCACCCGCCGCCGCTGGTCAGCGAGAGCTGGAACTGGAGGATGGGCGCCTGCTGCAGGCCCGTCTGGTGGTCGCGGCGGATGGTGCCCTGTCGCAGATTCGCAAACTGGCAGGTATCCCTGCCACCGAATGGGATTATGGCCACCATGCTTTGGTGACCAGCGTCTGGACCGAACAAAGCCATGCTCACTGCTGCTGGCAGCGTTTCACCGAGGACGGCCCGTTGGCCTTCCTGCCACTGACCAGCACCGAGGCGAATGTGTCGTCGATTGTCTGGTCGACCTCGCCGGCGCATGGCCGTGACTTGATGGCACTGTCCGATAGCGAGTTCCTCACCGCCCTGGGTCGCGCTTTTGAAAATCGTCTGGGTGAGGTGACTGCCTGTACCGAGCGGCAGCTGATCCCCCTGCGTCAACGTCATGCCCACCGTTATGTAGAGCCGGGACTTGCGTTGATCGGGGATGCGGCGCACACCATCCATCCGCTGGCCGGTCAGGGCGTGAACCTGGGCTTCATGGATGCCGCTGCATTAGTGGATGTGCTCTGTCGTGCCGAGGCTCGCGGTGAATCCATTGCCGACCTGGCTGTGTTGCGCCGCTTCCAACGCCAGCGCCGCAGCAGCAATCTGGGCATGGCCGCGACCATGGAAGGCTTCCGGCGCCTGTTTGCGCCTCAGCCGGCACCGGTGCGATTGCTGCGCAGCTGTGGCATGAACCTGATGGATCGGCTGGAGCCGGTAAAGCAGCATCTGGTGCTGCAGGCCATGGGGCTATCCGGCGAACAACCGCCATTGGCGCGGCGCCCGCGGGTGTGAGCGGCGGCTAAAGATTGAACTGGGGCGCAAATGCCGATACATTGTCATCCCTTTTTTTGTGTTAACCGGTTGCAACATGGCTTAGGCTTAAGCTTCGGAACACCGCCTGTAGATGAGTTTGCCGATGGTACATAAGACTGCACTTCATGCACAACATCAGGCGCTGGGCGCCAAACTGGTAGACTTCAGCGGCTGGGACATGCCGCTGCACTATGGCTCCCAGGTTGAGGAGCACCACAAGGTTCGGCAGAGCGCCGGCATGTTCGATGTTTCCCATATGACCATTGTCGATGTGGCCGGTGCCCAGGCGCGCAGCTTCCTGCGTCACCTGCTGGCCAATGACGTCGCGCGTCTGGAGAAAAAGGGCAAGGCCCTTTATACCGGCATGCTGAACGAGCAGGGCGGTGTCATCGATGACCTTATCGTATACCTGATGACCGAACCCGGCGCGTCCGGCGAATGGTATCGTCTGGTTGTGAACTGCGGTACCCGTGACAAGGATCTGCGCTGGATGGCCGATCAGGCCCTGCGCTTCGATGTCACCCTGACTGAACAGCCGGAACTGGCCATGGTCGCCATTCAGGGCCCCAAGGCGCGTCAGCGCGTGGAACAGGTAGTCAGTGAATCCCGCGCCCGTCTGATCTCTGAACTCAAGCCCTTCTTTGGCCAGGAATCCGAAGGCTGGTTTATCGCCCGCACCGGCTATACTGGCGAAGATGGTCTGGAAATCATGCTGCCCGAAGATGAAGTTGTCGATTTCTGGCATCAGTTGCACGAGGCGGGTGTTGCGCCCTGCGGTCTGGGGGCACGTGATACCCTGCGTCTGGAAGCGGGCATGAATCTCTACGGCACCGATATGGATGAGAGCGTGTCACCGCTGGAAGCCGCCATGGGCTGGACGCTGGCACTGGAGCCGGCAGATCGCCAGTTTGTTGGCCGTGAAGCCGTTGAAAAAATGAAAGCAGAAGGTGCACCGCGACGTCTTGTCGGTCTGGTTCTGACCGAACGAGGTGTTCTGCGCGGTCATCAGAAGGTGATTGTCGAAGGCGCAGGCGAAGGTGAAATCACCAGTGGCAGTTTCTCGCCCACGCTGGGTCACTCCATTGCACTGGCGCGTGTACCGGCCGGTACAGCGGATACAGCGGAAGTTGAAATGCGTGGCAAGCGTGTTCCGGTCAAGGTTGTCCGCCCGCCTTTCGTCCGTCATGGCGAAAAAGTATTTTCCTGAACCTGTCAGATAGGAAACCGAGATGAGCAACGTCCCGAACGAACTGAAATATGTAGCCAGCCACGAGTGGATCCGTGAAGAGGGTGAAGGTGTGGTCGTAGTCGGTATCACCGACCATGCACAGGACCTGCTCGGTGATGTGGTATTTGTTGAGCTGCCGGATGTGGGCGCCGAGATGAGCGCTGGCGACGATGCGGGTGTAGTGGAGTCGGTTAAGGCGGCTTCTGATATCTACGCGCCGCTGAGTGGTGAAGTCGTTGCCGTCAACGAAGATCTGGAAGATGCGCCGGAAATGGTGAACTCAGATCCCTATGGCGATGGCTGGTTCTTCAAAATCAAGCTGAGCGATACCGCCGAGCTTGAAGACCTGCTGGATGCGGACGGTTATGCCGCCCATTGCGAAGCGGAAAGCTGATCGGCCCAGCCGTATCAAACCCCTGTACTGTCCCGGCTTTTGCCGGGACAGTCATTTCAGAACATAGATAGAGCACAATGAACCTCAAACCCCTTACTCTCAAATCAGGTGCGGACCGGCGCCTGCGTGCTGGCCACCTGTGGGTCTACAGCAACGAAGTTGATACCCGTGTAACGCCCCTGAAGGATTTTGAGCCGGGCGAACAGGTGGTTGTGCAAACCTCATCCGGCAAGGCGCTGGGTATCGCGACGCTGAACCCGAATACGCTTATCTGCGGCCGTATCATCAGTCGTGATCTCAAGCACCCGTTGGACCGCTCCCTGCTGGTGCATCGTTTCAACGTAGCGAAGTCGCTACGTGAACAGTGCTTCGATCAGCCCTGCTACCGTGTCGTATTTGGTGATGCCGATGGCCTGCCGGGTCTGGTGGTGGATCGCTTCTACGATATCTTTGTGGTGCAGATCTCCACGGCCGGTATGGAGTTGATGCAGGACGCCATTATCGATGCGCTCAACAAGGTGTTCCAGCCGCAGGCAATCGTGCTGCGTAATGACGGCAAAATGCGTGCAACCGAAGGTCTGGAAACCTTTGTCGAGGTGGTACAGGGCGAAGTACCGGAGCTGGCGCCGTTGAACGAAAATGGCGTCGACCTGGTGGCTCCCATCCTGACCGGACAGAAAACCGGCTGGTTCTACGACCACCGCGAAAACCGCGCCCGTATGCAGACACTGGTGAAGGGCAAGCGCGTACTGGACCTGTTCAGCTACGTGGGTGGCTGGGGTGCCCAGGCGCTGGCTGCCGGTGCCAGCGAGGTAGTCTGTGTGGATGCATCGGTGACGGCACTGGAAGTGGCGGCAGAGAATGCGCGCATCAACAACGGCGAAACCCGTTTCCGTGGTCTCCAGGGCGATGCCTTTGACCTGTGCAAGGCGCTGGTAGCCGACAAGGAGCGCTTCGATGTTGTGGTTGTTGACCCGCCCGCGTTTATTGCCCGTCGCAAGGATATCCGCAACGGTGAGCGTGCCTATGCCCGCATCAACAACCTGGCCATGCGTCTGCTGAACAAGGACGGTACGCTGATCTCGGCGTCCTGCTCCATGCATCTGGGCAAAGACCGTCTGGTCGATATTCTGCGTGCCAACAGCCGTGAGCTGGACCGCAGTGCGCAGATCTTTGCGCAGGGCAGCCAGGGCTCGGATCATCCGATTCATCCGGCGATTCCCGAGACTGAATACCTCAAAGCCTATTTCCTGCGTGTGCTACCCTCGATCTGAGCCAGTACACCTTGCCAAGCCGATAGAAGGAGAGAGCAGATGGATTACCTGACACTGGGCCGCTCCGACCTCAAGGTCAGCCGTATCGCCCTGGGCACCATGACCTTCGGACGCCAGAACAGCGAAGCCGAAGCCTTTGAGCAGCTGGACTATGCGCTGGAGCGCGGGGTCAACCTGATCGATGCGGCGGAGATGTATCCGGTACCGACGGCCCCCGAATACCAGGGGCGTACTGAAGCCTATATCGGCAACTGGATGCACCAGCGCGGCAATCGTGACAAGGTTATCCTTGCCACCAAGGCGACGGGTCCGGGTGACATGGTCAGCTATCTGCGCCCGAATATCCGCCATGATGCCGCGAATCTGCGCCAGGCGGTGGAGGGTAGTCTGAAGCGATTGCAGACGGATTATATCGACCTCTACCAGCTGCACTGGCCGGATCGCAGCACCAACTACTTCGGTCAGCTGGGCTATCAGCATAACCCTGACAGTCAGGGCACGCCGCTGGCGGAAACTCTGGCAGTGCTGGGCGAGCTGGTTGCCGAGGGCAAGATACGTCATATCGGCCTGTCCAACGAAACTCCCTGGGGTACCATGAAATTCCTGCAGCTGGCCGAGCAGCTGGGCCTGCCCAGAATCCTGTCGGTACAGAATCCCTACAGCCTGCTTAACCGCAGCGCTGAAGTGGGGCTGGCGGAAGTCATGCTGCGTGAAGACGTGGGGCTGCTGGCCTACTCGCCGCTGGGCTTTGGTGTGCTCAGTGGCAAGTATGCCGCGGGTGCCCGTCCCGAAGGCTCGCGCCTGGCGCTTTTCCCCGAGTATCGCCGTTACCTGACCGAGCAGGGGCTGGCAGCCACCGAGTGCTATCTGCACCTGGCGGCGGAACATGGTCTGAACCCGGCGCAAATGGCGCTGGCCTACGTGAACAGCCGCCCCTTCCTGGGCAGTAACATCATCGGTGCGACCAATCTGGAGCAGCTCAAGACCAACATCGATTCAGTGGATGTGAGTCTGTCTCCGGAGCTTCTGGCCAAGATCGAAGAAGTGCATCAGCGCTACCCCAACCCCTGCCCCTAGGCTTCCTCGCGCGCCCGTGTACATTCGAGTACGCGGGCGCGCGCCTCCTTTGCCATACTCAAGGCAGTCTTCGCAACGGAAGGAGAGTGCCGACATGCAACAACAGCAAGTACAGGATCTGATGCAGCCCGTACCCAACCCCTTGCGGGTGGATATGCCGCTGGCCGAGGCGGTGGATCTGATTCTGCAATCCGGTCAGATCGGTTTGCCGGTGGTCGATATCGGACGCCAGGTGTGCGGTTTTCTGTCCGAGCATGATTGCATCGATTATCTGGTCAGTGGCAGTTACCACTGCGATAGCCGTGCCAAGGTGGGGGAGATGATGTTTCCCGAGCCGCTGTGTACCTCGCCGCACGAAAGCATCATCGATCTGGTGCAGAAGATGGGTGGTAACAAGCCCAAAACCTGGCCTGTGGTAAAAGACGGCCAGCTGGTCGGAGTGATCAGCCGGCGTCAGATCATGCAGGCGTTGAACGCCACCATGAAAGGCTGTCGTTCACGCGTCTGAGGCAGGCATCAGGTCGAGAATCTGCCAGCCGCGTGCCTGGGCAGTTGCACGCAGGCGATCATCCGGATTGGTGGCGACCGGGTTATCCACAGCTTCCAGAAGCGGCAGGTCATTGTTGGAGTCGCTGTAGAACCAGCTGTCTTTCAGGCTGTGGCCCGTTTGTTCCAGCCAGGCATTCAGGCGCGTGACCTTGCCTTCACGGAAACAGGGAGTGCCTGCAACCTTGCCGGTGAACAGGCCATCGATCTGCTCGGGGTCGGTGGCCAGCATGTCATCCACACCCAGACGCCTGGCGATGGGGGCCGTCACAAACCGGTTGGTGGCCGTGATGATCAGCAGGAAGTCACCCTGCTCGCGGTGCTGCTTCAATAGCGCTTCGGCCTTGGGCAGGATGATCGGCTCAATGCACTCGGTCATGAACTCGGCGTGCCAGGCATTCAGCTGTTCGGGGGTGTGCTGGGCCAGCGGGTTAAGGGCGAAATTGAGAAATTCGTGAATATCCATCTCGCCGCGCAGGTAATCTTCGTAAAAGCGGTCGTTGGCAGCGCGGTACTCATGCTCGTCGACAACACCCTTTTTACATAGAAACTCGCCCCAGGCGTGGTCGCTGTCGCCGCCGATCAGGGTATGGTCCAGGTCGAAAATCGCAAGACTCACCGCTATTCCTCACTTTTCTGGGCCCGTTTTGTCGGGCGGATAAATGCGCAAGCATAGACTTCAGGGGGTAGCCACGCAACGCCGGATACTGCATGCTATTTGCCAGACGCAGGATCTGTGGAACAATAAAACCCAATAACCTTTACAGATCGGGATCAGAATTGTGATTGATGCAGATGGATTCAGACCGAACGTCGGAATCATTCTGGTTAATTCGCAGGGTCAGGTTCTTTGGGCAAGACGCATAGGGCAAAACGCCTGGCAGTTCCCGCAAGGTGGTATACAGTCAAACGAAACGCCCGAACAGGCGATGTATCGCGAACTCGGTGAAGAGGTCGGACTGTCGCCCGCGGATGTGGAAATCCTGGCGGTAACGCGCGGATGGCTGCGCTATCGTCTGCCTAAACGTATGATCCGGCGCCACTCGCACCCTGTGTGCGTGGGCCAGAAACAGAAATGGTTCCTGTTGCGCATGCTCAGTGATGACAGCGCTGTCAGGATAGACGGCACCGACTCGCCAGAATTCGACGGCTGGGAGTGGGTAAGCTATTGGTATCCCTTGGGGCAAGTGGTGTCCTTCAAGCGCGAGGTATACCGCAAGGCAATGAAGGAACTCTCACCCCGGCTGTCGCGCTTGTCGATAGCAAGGTGACCTGAACAGGAGCAAGCCATGAGTATGCTCAGCGTGCTGCGCAAAATCGTACAGGAGGTCAGTGCCGCTCCGGATCTGGAGTCGGTGCTGGACTTGATTGTACGGCGTATTCAGCGCGCCATGCGTACTCAGGTATGTTCCATTTTCCTGTTTGACCCCGTACATCAGCGCTATGTCTTGCGGGCCACCCAGGGCTTGAATCAGGAAGCGGTGGGCAAGGTGAGCCTGTCCATGACCGAGGGTATCGTCGGTCAGGTCGGCAAGCGTGCCGAGCCGATCAACCTGGAAGATGCGTCCCGCCACCCCGCATTTCACTACCTCCAGGCTACCGGTGAGGAGCGTTTCCACGCCTTCCTCGGGGTACCGATCATTCATCATCGCTCCGTTCTGGGGGTGCTGGTGGTGCAGCAGATGGAGCATCGTCGTTTCGACGAGAGTGAAGAAGCGTTCATGGTCACGCTGTCGGCACAGCTGGCCGGTATCATCGCCCATGCCGAGGCGACAGGGTCCGTTAACATGGAACCGGTTGCCTCCCCGGATAAAACGGGTACCGAGAAGGTGCCGCCGGTGGTGGTGCATGACAAGCGTTTCAACGGTGTGGCTGCTGCGCCGGGGGTGGCGATTGGCGAGGTAGTCATTGCCACTGTGACGGCCGAGCTGGAAACCGTGCCGGACAAGCCCGCCCGTGGTGTCGAGCGAGAGCTGGAAGACTTTCAGGCCGCGCTGGAGTCGGTACGGGATGATCTGTCGACGCTGGGCAAAAGCCTGGCGCAGCGTTTACGCCCGGAGGAGCAGGCGCTCTTCGATGTCTACCTGCGCATGCTGGATGACACGGCATTGCGCGGTGAGATTGAAAAACGCATCCATCAGGGGCAGTGGGCGCAAGGCGCCCTGCGGGATGTGATTCTGGCGCAGGTACAGCAGTTCAGCCGCATGGAAGATGCCTATCTGCGTGAACGTGCCACCGATGTGCGCGACCTGGGTCGGCGCATTCTCAGTTATTTGCAGGAGAGTGCCGGTCCGGTGCAAATGGAATGTCCGGACAACGCCATCCTGATTGCCGATGAGCTGTCACCGGCCATGCTGGGCATGGTGCCTGAGGAAAAACTGGCCGGCCTGATTGCGGTCAGCGGCTCGGGCAACTCCCATGCGGCCATTATGGCGCGCTCCATCGGCATTCCCACTGTGATGGGGGTGGTCGATCTGCCGTTCACCCGCCTGGAAGGGCGCAAGGTGATCGTCGACGGCTACAGTGGTCGTGTCTATGTAAATCCCTCCGATCAGTTGCTGGAAGCGTTCGAGCGTGTCATCCGTGATGAGCAGGCGGTAGCGGCCGGTCTGGAGGGGCTCAAGGATCTGCCCGCCGAAACCACAGACGGCTACCGCATGCCGCTCTGGGTGAATACCGGTCTGGTGGCGGATGTAACCCGTTCGCTGGATCGCGGTGCCGAGGGCATCGGTCTTTACCGTACCGAAATCCCCTTCATGATCCGTGACTTCTTCCCCAGTGAGCAGGAGCAGCTGCAGAGCTATCGCAACCAGCTGGAAGCTTTTGCGCCACGCCCGGTGACCATGCGTACGCTGGATATCGGCGGCGACAAGGCGCTGCCGTATTTCCCGATAGAAGAAGACAACCCCTTCCTGGGCTGGCGTGGCATACGTGTGACCCTGGACCATCCGGAAATCTTTCTGGTGCAGGTGCGGGCCATGCTGCGTGCCTCCGAGGGCTTGAATAATCTGCGCATCATGCTGCCGATGGTCACCAGTCTGCACGAGGTAGAAGAGGCGCTGCGCCAGATCGACCGTGCCGTTGAAGAGTTGCAGGACGAAGGCTATCAGGTGAGCCGTCCGCCGGTGGGCGTGATGGTGGAAGTCCCTGCGGCGGTGTACCAGGTGCGCCGCTTTGCCCGTCTGGTGGACTTTATCTCGGTCGGTTCCAATGACCTGACCCAGTACATTCTGGCGGTGGATCGTAACAATCCGCGTGTGGCAGGACTCTATGCTGCCTATCACCCGGCCGTACTGCGTGCGCTGCAGTATATTGCCCGCGAAACACGACGTGAGGGCAAGCCGGTGTCCATCTGCGGTGAAATGGCGGCGGACCCGGGCGGTGCGCTGCTGCTGATGGCGATGGGCTATGAAGTACTGTCCATGAATGCCAATAACCTGCCGCGGGTTAAATCGGCTATTCGTGGTGTCAGTCTGGTTCGGGCTCAGTCATTGCTGAGCCGTGTACTGCGCATGGCGGATGCCGAAGAGATCCATCAATATCTGCGTGAAACCCTCAAGGGGCTGGGGCTGGGTCAGTTGACCCGTCCGCATCTGCCTAATCAGCAATAATCCGCTTCGACCAGAAGGGGGCGCTGCAATTGATAGCGGCGGCGCCCGCTTATGCTGGCATCCGCCGTATAACTTTCCTCAACGAACAGCAGGCGACCACTGCGGTGTTGCAGCAGCAGGCTGCTGGCGCGGGTGCCGTAGTCGGCTGACTGGATGAAACAGGACGAGAGCAGTCGCTCGCGTTCCAGCGACAGGCCGGTATCAGGCAGGTATGCATCCTTTGGTCGGCTGGTTTCATGCAACAGATGCAGCAGTGACTCCGGCTGAGGCAGGCCTTGCGCCAGTTGCTGCTGCAGACAGGCACGTGCCCTCAGCGTTTTTGGCCAGGGGGTATCCAGCAGGGCGTTGCTCAAGCCAAACACGCCGGCGCCAAGCCGTTGGCAGCGCTGGCCGATGTTGCTGTAGTGGTACCAGCCGGTTGTATCCCTCAGCAGCAGGTTAAAGCCGGCGTAGTCCCTGGCCTCCAGCTGGTTGCAGAAGTCGGGAGCGGTCAGTGGTGAGTTGACAAAGTCGGCCACCAGATTGCCCCGCGAGCGGGCGTTTTCCGGTTTCGGCAGACGCAGGTTGCGGTGGTTGGTGACCAGTACAAAGCGGTTGTTGTCACCCAGTGCCATCCAGCTGCCGCCGGCCTCCAGGTCGCGGCCGCCCAGTAGCGGCTGGTCATGCCAGACGCTCAGTGCTGCTGTGGGGCGGGCATGGAATTCATCACGGTTGCCGACCAGAATCAGGGGCCAGTCGGGGTGGGCATTGAGGGCAAAGGTGGCCAGACACATGAGGTTTCATCTACCGGTTTGAGGCTCTAAGATAGCCGCTTTCCTGTGCGGATGGAATTAGCATGTTAACAACTCTGCTCCTCTATGTGGTGCTGGGCGCGTTTGCGGGTGTGGTGGCCGGTCTGTTTGGTATCGGTGGCGGGCTGCTGATTGTGCCGGTGCTGATCTTCTCGTTTGAGCTACAGGGCGTATCGCCTGACGTACTGACGCATATGGCGGTTGCGACCTCGCTGGCAACCATCGTGGTCACTTCAATCAGTTCGGTGCGTGCGCATCACAAGCATGGTGCGGTGCGTTGGGAGCTGTTCAAGCCTCTTGCCATCGGCATTCTGGCGGGCGCGGTATTGGGTGTGAACACCGCTGTTCAGTTACCGGGTGGTGTACTGCAGATTGCGCTGGGGGTGTTTGCCCTGCTGGTTGCGGTGCAGATGGCACTGAATTTCAAGCCCGGTGCCGGTGATCAGACGCCTTCGCGTGTTGAGTTGGGTCTTTCGGGTGGCTTTATCGGCTGGGCGTCATCCATCTTCGGGATCGGTGGCGGTACCCTAAGCGTGCCTTACCTGAGCTGGCGCCGCGTGGTGATGCAGCAGGCAGTGGCAACCTCGGCTGCCTGCGGCCTTCCGATCGCTCTCATGGGGGCGCTGACCAATATTTGGCTGGGCTGGGGGGAACCTGAGCTGCCGCAATGGAGTCTGGGGTATGTCTACCTGCCGGCATTTGCCGGTATTGTCCTGGCCAGCTCCTTCACTGCGCCCCTGGGTGCGCGTCTGGCTCACCGCTTGTCGCAGCCGATGTTGAAAAAGGTGTTTGCGGTGTTTCTGGTGGTAGTGGCCGGACGTTTTATTTTCTCCAACCTGGGATAAGTTTGCATGTGGGTACATGATATCGATCCGCTGGCGCTGGAACTGGGGCCGGTACAGATTCACTGGTACGGGCTGATGTACCTGATCGGCTTTGCCGCGGCCTGGTGGCTGGGTAATTATCGGGCGCGCAAGCCGGGCTCCGGCTGGACGGAGCAGCAGGTGTCCGATCTGGTGTTCTGGGGCGCCGTGGGTGTGATCCTGGGTGGTCGTGCCGGCTATGTGCTGTTCTACAACTTTGATTACTTCCTGCAGGACCCGCTCTGGCTGTTTGCGGTCTGGCAAGGTGGCATGTCGTTCCATGGCGGTCTCTTGGGTGTGCTGGTGGTGCTGGCGGTGTTTGCCCATCGCAACCGCAAGTCCTTCTTTGAAATCGGCGACTTTGTGGCACCGTTGGTGCCCATTGGTCTGGGGGCGGGGCGTCTGGGTAATTTTATCGGCGGTGAGGTCTGGGGGCGTGCTACCGATGTGCCCTGGGCGGTGATCTTCCCGCGTGCGGGCGATAACCTGCCGCGCCATCCGTCACAGCTGTATGAAATGCTGCTGGAGGGTGTTGTGCTGTTTGCACTGCTCTGGTGGTACTCCGCCAAGCCGCGACCACGCATGGCTGTGTCGGGTCTCTTTTTGCTCGGGTATGGCAGTTTCCGCTCACTGGTAGAGCTGGTGCGTGAGCCGGATGGGCATCTGGGCTTTATCGCCTTTGATTGGCTCACCATGGGTCAGCTGCTGTCCTTGCCAATGGTAGCGTTGGGCGCACTGTTGATCTGGCTGGCGTATCGTCGACAGAACTCTGTGAGCGGATAAGAGCCGGCTTTAACGGCTTTGGCTGGCGTGGCAGGAGCTGGTCGCCACATTCCTCCTTCACTGCGACCCGCTTTGCGCCATCCCTGGCGGCAGACGGTCGCAGGCAAGGAGTAATGCCGCACCCGGGCGCAGCTCTGGTCTCTGAGCTGAGTGAAGCATAGAATAAACCCTATTTGTTTTTAGAACGGGGCGGCTATGCGGCAGTATCTGGACCTGATGCAGGACATCATTGATAACGGAGTGGATAAGGGCGATCGCACGGGCACGGGTACACGCTCGCTGTTTGGGCGTCAGCTGCGCTTCGATCTGTCGGAAGGCTTTCCGCTGCTGACCACCAAAAAAGTGCACCTCAAGTCGGTGATCTATGAGCTGCTCTGGTTCCTCTCCGGCAGCACCGATAACACCTGGTTGCAGGAACGCGGCGTGCGGATCTGGAATGAGTGGGCACTGGAAGACGGTGATCTGGGGCCGATCTACGGCAAGCAGTGGCGCTCCTGGGCGTGCCCGGATGGTTCCACCATTGATCAGATCAGTCAGGTGGTGGAGCAGATCAAGCGTACGCCCAATTCGCGTCGTCTGATTGTGAGCGGCTGGAATCCGGCTGATCTGCCGGATGAGCGCATCAGCCCGCAGGACAATGTACGCCAGGGCAAGGCAGCGCTGCCCCCTTGCCATACGCTGTTCCAGTTTTATGTGGCGAACGGCAAGTTGAGCTGTCAGCTGTATCAGCGCAGTGCCGACTATTTCCTTGGGGTGCCTTTCAATATCGCCTCCTATTCACTGCTGACTCATATGATTGCGCAGCAGTGCGATCTGGAGGTGGGTGATTTCGTTCACACCTTTGGTGATCTGCACCTCTATGCCAATCACTTGAACGACCCCTCCATTGTGCAGGAACAGTTGTCGCGTACTCCCAAGGCGCTGCCGCAGCTCAAGTTGCGTCGTCGTCCGGCGGACCTGTTCAGCTATGAATACGATGACTTTGAGGTGGTCGGGTATGACCCGGATCCGGTCATCCGTGCCCCTATTGCCATCTGAGATAAGGAGACAGCATGCGCCTGGCCATGATTGCGGCCCAGTCCCTCAATCGAGTGATTGGCATTAACAACAAATTGCCCTGGTATCTGCCGGGGGATCTCAAGTATTTCAAGCAGGTTACCCTGGGCAAGCCCATCGTGATGGGTCGCAAGACCTTCGAGTCCATCGGCAAACCTCTGCCTGGCCGCACCAATATCGTCATTACCCGTGATACCGAGTGGAATCATCCCGGTGTGCGCGTGGTGCACGGCCTGGACGAAGGGGTCGAGCTGGCAGAAAGCCTGGCGTTGATTGATGGCGTGGAAGAGACGGTTGTGATCGGTGGTGCGGAAATCTATGCACTCTGTCTGCCGCGTGCGGATCGCCTTTATCTGACACAGGTACATGCAGAAGTAGAAGGTGATGCCTTTTTCCCGCCGCTGGATGCAACTGAATGGCAGGAAGTCGGGCGTGATGATTTCAAGGCGGAAGGGCCTAATCCCTATGATTACAGCTTTATCGTGATGGACCGCGCTGGAGCTGCTGATGCTGGATAAGCTGCTGCAGGTACTCGCCGATGGCGCCTTTCATTCCGGTAGTGCCATCGGGCGTGAGCTGGGGATGAGTCGCAGTGCCGTATGGAAGCACATGCGTCGCCTGGAAGAGCTGGGGGTTGAGCTCTACAGCGTCAAGGGGCGTGGCTACCGTATCCCGGGTGGGCTGGACCTGCTGGATGCCACCCGTCTGCAGGCGAGCCTGCAGGATATTCCGGGTTTGGCAGAGACGGAGGTGGTCACGGAGATCGACTCGACCAATGTGCGGGCGCTGGAGCGTTTGCAGCAGGGTGTGCCGGGCGGTTTGTATGTGGCGGAGTTCCAGCATGGCGGTCGTGGCCGTCGCGGGCGCCAATGGCTCAGCCCGCTGGCGTCCAGTCTCTGCTTCAGTCTGGCCTGGCGCTTCAACTCCGGGGCGGCTGCGCTGGAAGGTCTGAGTCTGGCAGTGGGAGTTGCATTGCAGCGTGCCTTGCGGCGCCTTGAAGTGCCGGATGTCTGTCTCAAGTGGCCCAATGATCTGTTGGTCGATCAGGCCAAGTTGTCCGGTATTTTGATTGAATTGAGCGGCGATGCCGCCGGTGAGTGTCAGGTCGCCATCGGTGTGGGGTTGAATGTACGCCTGCCAGATGCTTTGCTGGAAGAGCTGGACCAGCCGGCAACGGATTTGAGTCGGCTGGGTTTTACTGGCAGTCGCACGGAATTGCTGGCAGCCCTGGTCGCAGAGCTTGTGACCGTGCTGGAGTCGTTTGAGCGAGGCGGGTTTGCTCCTTTGCGGCCGGATTGGGAAGCGGTAAATGCTTTTGCCGGACGCGAAGTGCGGCTGACATCGGGCAGTCACAGCTACGAAGGTGTGTGTGTCGGGGTGACCGATCAGGGCGGTTTGCGTTTGCAGACGGCGGCGGGGGAAGAAGTCTTCCATGGAGGAGAAATGAGTGTCCGTATCCACGAGCCGGCTTGAGCTGGATGCCGGAAATACCTTCATCAAATGGCGTTTGCGTCAGGCAGGTGTAACCCTGCAATCGGGGCGCTGGCTGACGGCCGAATTTAACGCAGACTGCCTGCGTCAATGCGCTCATTCTCCCGCATCTGTCTGGTTGGGCTCCGTTGCCGGGGCTGCATTGAATCAGCGGCTGGCAGCGGCCGTGCGTGAATGCTGGGGTGTTGAGCTGCAGCAGGCGTTCACTCAGGCGCAATGTGCAGGGGTAAGTAACAGCTACTCGGATCCGAGCCGTATGGGGGTAGATCGCTGGCTGGCGATGCTGGCGGCCTGGCAGCATACACGGGGTGCCTGTTGTGTCGTCGATGCCGGCAGTGCCATTACCGTGGATGTACTGGATGACCGAGGGGAGCATCAAGGTGGCTATATCCTGCCGGGGTTGCGGCTGATGCAGACATCCCTGCTTGGGCGTACCGCCGAAATCAAGGTGGAGGATGCGCTTGAGCGTGTTGCCTTGAGCCCGGGGCGCAGTACCGAGGAAGCTGTTTCACACGGTGCCCATCTGCTCATGCTGGCGCTGGCCGAGCGGGTTGATAAAGGATTGCCGGGTCAGAAGGGTTCCTTGCCGGTATTGGTAACGGGCGGGGATGCCGAAGCGCTCCTGCCTTATCTGTCTCAGGCGCAACACCATCCAGACCTGGTGCTGGATGGCTTGCAATGGACACTGGGGTGAAATGATGCTGCGCTGGCTGGCTCTGCTGCTGTTATTGGGAAATGCGTTGCTGCTGTTCTGGTATGGGCAGCAGCGGCAACTGGCGGAGCCGGCGCCTGAGGCGACACTGAAAAATCTGCACCTGCTGCATGAGCTGGATCGTTCGGCGCAGCTGCAGCCCCGTGAATTGCAGTGCTATCGCCTGGGTGTGTTCATGTCGGAGTCGGAGCTGCAGCGCGCGCGCGGTCTGCTGGCAGACAAGGGGTTTGTGATCGAGCGTCAGGATGCGCAATCAGCGGTGATTGGCTATCACCTGAGGGTGAGCGTGCCGGCTGACGCTGAAGCGCGTATCCAGTTACTCGATGAGCTGGCATTGGCCGGCTGGGTGCCGCAAACGGATGCCGGTGATTTTGTGCTGGGGCCCTTTGTCGGAGATGAGGCACAACAGGCTGCGCGAACCGAACGGCAGGCATTGATGGCCGTTCTGGATGTGGATGTGCGACAGGTGCCGATTCCCGATCCGGATCCCGGTCATGATCTGCTTGTCAGCATTCCGGCGGGTGATGAACTGGACGATGTTTTGCGCCAGTTGTTGCTGTCCGGATGGCCGGGCATAAAAATTGAAAAAAAATCCTGCGAGGGGGTTGCACGCCCCTAATGGGATCAGTAAGATACGCACCACTTCGACAGGCAAGGCCGGTATAGCTCAGTTGGTAGAGCAACTGACTTGTAATCAGTAGGTCCGGGGTTCGACTCCTCGTGCCGGCACCATGTCTGAAGAAGGTTTGAAAGGCTGGTGGGGTTCCCGAGTGGCCAAAGGGATCAGACTGTAAATCTGACGCGCAAGCTTCGGTGGTTCGAATCCACCTCCCACCACCATCTCCGTTTCAGCGGGTATGGTATAGTGGCTATTACCTCAGCCTTCCAAGCTGAAGAGGCGGGTTCGATTCCCGCTACCCGCTCCAAACGGGGCAAAGGAAAACGCGTTATGCTCATGTAGCTCAGGGGTAGAGCACACCCTTGGTAAGGGTGAGGTCGGCGGTTCAAATCCGCCCATGAGCTCCAGTTTTGATGAAGGGTAGATATAGTGATATATCTACCCTTTGTTGTATTTGGCGTCTTTGAAAACGACTTGATCAGGTTGACCTTGCCATGGCTAAACAATCATTTGAACGTAACAAGCCCCACGTTAACGTTGGTACTATCGGCCACGTTGACCACGGTAAAACTACTCTGACTGCCGCACTGACTCGCGTATGTGCAGAAGTATGGGGCGGCGCTGCCGTTGCCTTCGACGGCATCGATAACGCTCCGGAAGAGCGTGAGCGTGGTATCACCATCTCTACTTCCCACGTAGAGTACGAATCTCCGACTCGTCACTACGCGCACGTAGACTGCCCGGGACACGCCGACTACGTTAAGAACATGATCACCGGTGCTGCCCAGATGGACGGCGCGATCCTGGTATGTTCTGCTGCTGACGGCCCCATGCCGCAGACACGTGAGCACATCCTGCTGTCTCGTCAGGTTGGCGTACCGTACATCGTTGTGTTCCTGAACAAAGCAGACATGGTCGACGACGAAGAGCTGCTGGAGCTGGTTGAAATGGAAGTTCGCGAACTTCTGGAAGAGTACGACTTCCCGGGTGACGACACTCCGATCATCGTTGGTTCTGCTCTGCAGGCGCTGAACGGTGAAGATCCGGAAAACTTCGGCCAGGCTGCTGTTAAGAAGCTGGTTGAGACTCTGGACGAGTACATCCCTGAGCCGGAGCGTGCCGTTGATCAGCCGTTCCTGATGCCGATCGAGGACGTATTCTCTATCTCTGGTCGTGGTACCGTAGTAACCGGTCGTATCGAGCGTGGTATCCTGAACGTTGGTGACGAAATCGAAATCGTCGGCATCAAGGACACTACCAAGACTACTTGTACTGGTGTTGAGATGTTCCGCAAGCTGCTGGACCAGGGTCGTGCAGGCGAGAACGTTGGTGCGCTGCTGCGTGGTACCAAGCGTGACGAAGTTGAGCGTGGTCAGGTACTGGCCAAGCCGGCATCCATCACTCCGCACACTCAGTTCGAAGGCGAAGTTTACGTGCTGAGCAAGGAAGAAGGTGGCCGTCATACTCCGTTCTTCAAAGGCTATCGTCCGCAGTTCTACTTCCGTACCACTGACATCACTGGTGCGTGTGAGCTGCCGGAAGGCGTTGAAATGGTAATGCCGGGTGACAACATCCAGATGTCTGTTACCCTGATCAACCCGATCGCGATGGAAGAAGGTCTGCGCTTCGCCATCCGTGAAGGTGGTCGTACCGTGGGTGCCGGCGTGGTATCCAAAATTATCGAATAAAAATCGATAATTACCTGTTGCATACAGGTGGGGAGGCGCCTATAATGTGCCTCCCTGTTACGCAACAGGCCAGTGGCTCAATTGGCAGAGCAGCGGTCTCCAAAACCGCAGGTTGGGGGTTCGAGTCCCTCCTGGCCTGCCATCTTCAATCGAAGATGGTGTCACATCAAAGCGCAAGCTTTTCAATTGCCGAGGCTCCTAGCGTGAACTCTAAAGTGACGTCCGAAGGATCTAAGCTCGATGGCCTGAAGTGGGTTGTCGTTGTAGCACTGGTTGCGGCCGGTGTGGTAGGAAACTCCGTGTTTGCAGGTGAGTCTTTGCTGTACCGTGTTTTGGCGCTGGTTGCGCTGGCACTGGTTGCGGGCTTTGTGGCGCTGCAGACAGCAAAAGGTAAGGCTTTCTTCCAGTTGTTTAAGGAAGCCAAGAATGAGATTCGCAGAGTGGTCTGGCCAACGCGTCAGGAAACCCTGCAAACAACCGCTATCGTAGTTTTGACTGTGCTGCTGGTCGGTCTGGCGCTCTGGGGTCTTGATACCCTGTTGGGTTGGCTGGTGTCCGGCGCTATTGGTTAAGAGGTGTAAGTAAGCATGGACATGGACAAGAAGCGTTGGTATGTCGTGCATGCCTACTCCGGCTATGAAAAGCGCGTCATGAACAGCCTCAAGGAACGGATCGAGCTGCACAGCATGCAGGATCTGTTCGGTGAAGTGCTGGTGCCGACTGAAGAAGTTGTTGAGATTCGTGACGGCAAAAAGCGCAAGTCAGAGCGCAAGTTTTACCCCGGTTACGTGTTGGTGAACATGGTCATGAATGATGAGACCTGGCACCTGGTGAAGAATACCCCGCGCGTAATGGGCTTTATCGGTGGTACCGCAGACAAGCCGGCCCCGATTACCAAAAAGGAAGCGGACGAAATTTTGCAGCGCGTCGAAAGCGGTGCAGACAAGCCGCGTCCCAAGACTGTTTTCGAACCCGGCGAGATGGTGCGCGTCATCGATGGTCCTTTTGCCGACTTCAACGGCGTTGTCGAAGAAGTCAACTACGAAAAGAACCGTCTGCAGGTGGCTGTGCTCATCTTCGGGCGCTCGACTCCGGTCGAGCTGGAATTTACTCAGGTCGAAAAGGGCTGAGTTTGGTAGCAAAGCCGCCGTCAGGCGGTTTTGCCGTTGTAAACATGGGGAGCCCTTGCGGCGTTTGAACCCATAAGGAGTAGCTTAATGGCTAAGAAAATCAATGCTTACATCAAGCTGCAGGTAAAAGCGGGTCAGGCTAACCCTAGTCCCCCCGTAGGTCCTGCTCTGGGTCAGCACGGTGTTAACATCATGGAGTTCTGTAAAGCGTTCAACGCACAGACTCAAGGTATGGAACCGGGTCTGCCGGTGCCGGTTGTTATCACTGTATACAGCGACCGTAGCTTTACCTTTATCACCAAGACTCCGCCGGCGTCCATCCTGCTGAAAAAAGCAGCTGGTCTGAAGAGCGGTTCTTCTCGTCCGAACACTGAGAAAGTGGGTACCGTTACTCGCGCTCAGCTGGAAGAGATTGCAACAACCAAGATGCCGGATCTGACTGCGGCTGACATGGATGCGGCTGTTCGCACCATCGCTGGTAGCGCTCGCTCCATGGGTCTTGAAGTGGAGGGTGTAGAGTAATGGCTAAGCTGACCAAGCGCCAGAAGGCGATCCGTGAGAAGGTTGAGAGCGGCAAGCTTTACCCGCTGACAGATGCTGTTGCACTGCTGGGTGAGATCTCTTCAGTCAAGTTCACCGAGTCTGTTGACGTTGCTGTGAACCTGGGTGTTGATCCGCGTAAATCCGACCAGGTTGTACGTGGTTCTACAGTACTGCCGAACGGTACAGGCAAAGATGTACGTGTTGCTGTGTTTG
This sequence comes from Marinobacterium stanieri, assembly GCF_900155945.1. GTDB lineage: Bacteria > Pseudomonadota > Gammaproteobacteria > Pseudomonadales > Balneatricaceae > Marinobacterium > Marinobacterium stanieri. The sequence continues at coordinate 128,518 of NZ_FTMN01000009.1, read as the reverse complement.
CTCAGGGTGACAACGCTGAGAAAGCAAAAGCGGCAGGTGCTGACGTTGTTGGCTTTGAAGACCTGGCTGAACAGGTTAAAGCCGGCAACCTGGATTTTGACGTAGTGATTGCGACTCCTGACGCTATGCGTGTTGTCGGTCAGCTGGGTCAGATCCTGGGTCCGCGTGGCCTGATGCCGAACCCGAAAGTCGGTACCGTTACTCCGGACGTGACCACTGCAGTAAACAACGCCAAAGCAGGTCAGGTGCGTTTCCGTACTGACAAGAACGGTATCGTTCACTGCTCCGTTGGCAAGCTGGGCTTCGAAGGCAAGGCTATCCAGGAAAACCTGGAAGCACTGCTGGCGGACCTGAAGAAGCTGAAACCGGCTTCTGCCAAGGGCGTTTACGTGAAGAAAGTGACCCTGTCCACTACCATGGGCCCGGGTCTGTCCGTTGATCAGAGCTCTCTGAGCTTCTAATCAGCGCAAAGGTTTTTTGAGGGTCTTCGTGACCTGTAATACAGAGGCGAAGGCCGTCAAAGACCGCAGGTGATGTTGTTACCTCGGTGGCGGCATCTTAATGGAAACACCAGCCTGCGCAGACGGTGAGATTCACGCGAATCAAAAACCACCGTACTCAGAAGCCCCGCAAGGGGTGGTTGGTAAACAGTCGAAAGACTAAATCCAGGAGTAAATCGTGGCATTAGGACTCGAAGACAAAAAAGCGATCGTCGCTGAAGTCCAGGAAGCTGCCAAGTCTGCTCTGTCTGCAGTAGTTGCCGATTCTCGCGGTGTAACTGTAGAAGACATGACTGCTCTGCGTAAAGAAGCCCGTGCAAACGGCGTATGGCTGAAAGTCGTACGTAACACTCTGGCTCGCCGCGCAGTTGAAGGCACTGACTACGCATGTCTGCAGGACAGCTTTGTCGGTCCGACCATCATCGCATTCTCCACCGAGCACCCGGGTGCCGGTGCGCGTATCCTCAAGGATTTCGCGAAAGATAACGAGCAGTTCGAACTGAAAACTGCTGCGTTTGAAGGTGAAGTGGTCGACATCGCCATGCTGGCAAGCCTGCCGACTTACGACGAAGCAATCGCCAAGCTGATGAGCGTTCTGAAAGAAGCATCTGCTGGCAAGCTGGTTCGTACTATTGCGGCTATTCGCGACCAGAAAGAGCAAGCTGCCTAAGACGTGTTCTTGGCGGTTTATTGAAAGTTTTAACGAGCTATCGCTCTACCCAATTATCAGGATTTGAATCATGTCTCTGACTCACGAAGATATCATCAACGCTGTTGCTGAAATGTCTGTAAAAGACGTTGTTGCTCTGATCGAAGCAATGGAAGAAAAATTCGGTGTTACCGCTGCTGCTGCTGTTGTAGCTGGCGCTGCTGGTGGCGACGCTGGTGCTGCTGAAGAACAGTCTGAGTTCGACGTTGTTCTGACCGCTGCTGGCGACAAGAAAGTTAACGTCATCAAGGCTGTTCGCGGCGCAACCGGTCTGGGCCTGAAAGAAGCCAAAGAACTGGTTGATGGCGCTCCGTCTACCATCAAGGAAGGCGCAGAAAAAGCTGAAGCTGAAGAGCTGAAGAAAGCTCTGGAAGAAGCTGGCGCGACTGTCGAACTGAAGTAATCGCGTTGATGCGCAAAAAGCGGCTTAAAACTGCTTAAAAAGCGTATGGCTGGTGGCGAAGCGCCACCGGCCTTTTTCCGTTATTTATAGACAGCAAATAAATAATGGCTACACAGCCCATCGCAGGCATGCGACGGACTGGCTTCTCAACCTGGGTGCAGATGCTGGGGAACACTGATGGCTTATTCATATACTGAGAAGAAACGCATTCGCAAGAATTTCGCAAAGTTGCGGCAGGTAATGGATGTGCCATACCTGTTGGCGACTCAGCTCGACTCCTATCGCCGCTTCCTGCAGGACGGCAGCGCTGGCGAGGGTCGTCGCGACGAGGGCTTGCACGCTGCGTTTAATTCCGTATTTCCAATTGTCTCTTACTCTGGCAACGCAGCCCTGGAGTACGCCGGCTACCGTCTGGGCGAACCCGTATTCGACGTGAAAGAGTGTCAACAGCGTGGTATCACCTACGCCGCACCTCTGCGCGTCAAAGTGCGCCTGGTGATCTATGATCGCGATTCATCTACCAAAGCGGTCAAGGACATCAAGGAGCAGGAAGTCTACATGGGCGAAATGCCCCTGATGACTGAAAACGGTACCTTCGTTGTTAACGGTACCGAACGTGTAATCGTATCTCAGCTGCACCGCTCTCCGGGTGTGTTCTTCGACCACGACAAGGGCAAGACACATTCTTCCGGCAAACTGCTGTACTCCGCGCGTATCATTCCTTACCGCGGTTCCTGGTTGGACTTCGAGTTCGACCCGAAAGACAGCCTGTTTGTCCGTATCGACCGTCGTCGTAAGCTGCCGGCAACTATTCTGCTGCGCGCGCTGGGCTACGAAGCTGAAGAGATTCTGGAAACCTTCTTCCACACCACTGGCTGGACGCTGGAAGGGGAAAACATCTGGATGGACCTGATTCCGGAACGTCTGCGTGGCGAGACCATGTCGTTCGAAATCAAGGATCCGGATGGTAATGTGATCGTGGAAGCGGGTCGTCGTATCACGCCGCGTCACATTCGTCAGATGGCCAAGGCCGGTATGCAGCAGCTGGATGTTCCGGCTGAGTACCTGATCGGCAAGGCGCTGGCACGTAACCTGATGGACCCGACCACAGGTGAACTGATCGCCAACTGTAACGCCGAAATCACTGAAGAGATGATCGGCAAGATGCAGGTGCTGGGCATTGATCGCATCGAGACGCTGTATACCAACGACCTGGATTGTGGTGCGTTTGTATCTGACACTCTGCGTATCGACCCGACCCGCAACCAGTTGGAAGCACTGGTCGAAATCTACCGCATGATGCGCCCGGGCGAGCCGCCCACCAAGGAATCTGCGGAAGCGCTGTTCGAGAACCTGTTCTTCTCTGACGAGCGTTACGACCTGTCAGCTGTAGGCCGCATGAAGTTCAACCGTCGCCTGGGTCGCGACGAAGTCACCGGTTCCGGCATCCTCGACAAGGATGACATCCTGGACGTGATGAAGACCCTGATCGACATCCGTAACGGTAAAGGCACCGTCGACGATATCGACCACCTGGGTAACCGTCGTATCCGTTCCGTTGGCGAAATGGCCGAGAACCAGTTCCGTGTCGGTCTGGTCCGTGTTGAGCGTGCCGTCCGTGAACGTCTGTCCATGGCCGAGTCCGACAACCTGATGCCGCAGGACCTGATCAATGCCAAGCCGGTGGCTGCGGCGATCAAGGAATTCTTCGGTTCTTCTCAGCTGTCCCAGTTCATGGACCAGAACAACCCGCTGTCCGAGGTTACACACAAGCGTCGTGTATCCGCACTGGGCCCGGGTGGTCTGACCCGTGAGCGTGCCGGCTTTGAGGTGCGAGACGTACACCCGACTCACTACGGTCGTGTATGTCCGATCGAGACCCCTGAAGGTCCGAACATCGGTCTGATCAACTCGCTGGCAGTATTTGCACGCACCAACGATTACGGCTTCCTGGAAACGCCGTACCGTCGTGTTGTTGATGGTCAGGTGACTGACGATATCGACTACCTGTCTGCGATCGAAGAGAACAAGTACGTTATCGCCCAGGCCTCTGCGACCATGGATGATGACGGCCGTCTGACCGACGACCTGGTAACCGTGCGTCACTTGAACGAAACCACGGTAATGCCGCCGGAGCGCGTACAGTACATGGACGTGTCCGCACGTCAGGTTGTATCTGTGGCTGCGTCCCTGATCCCGTTCCTGGAACACGATGACGCCAACCGCGCATTGATGGGTTCCAACATGCAGCGTCAGGCTGTACCGACACTGCGCGCCGAAAAGCCGCTGGTGGGTACCGGCATCGAGCGCAACGTGGCACAGGACTCCGGTGTGTGTGTGGTTGCCCGTCGTGGCGGTGTTATCGAGTCTGTCGATGCGGCGCGTATCGTCGTACGCGTCCATGATGACGAAGTACAGGCCGGTGAAGCGGGTGTAGATATCTACAACCTGACCAAATACGTGCGTTCCAACCAGAACACCTGCATCAACCAGCGTTCCATCGTGAACCCGGGTGAAACCGTGCAGCGTGGTGACGTCATGGCCGACGGTCCGTCTGTCGATCTGGGCGAGCTGGCTCTGGGTCAGAACATGCGCATCGCGTTCATGCCGTGGAACGGCTACAACTTCGAGGACTCCATCCTCATCTCCGAGCGTGTGGTTCAGGAAGACCGTTTCACCACGATCCACATTCAGGAACTGACCTGTGTGGCGCGTGACACCAAGCTGGGTCCGGAAGAGATCACCTCCGATATTCCCAACGTGGGCGAGTCTGCGCTGGCGAAGCTGGATGAAGCCGGCATCGTGCATATCGGTGCTGAAGTGGGTCCGGGCGACATCCTGGTCGGCAAGGTAACACCCAAGGGTGAAACCCAGCTGACACCGGAAGAAAAACTGCTGCGCGCCATCTTCGGTGAGAAGGCGTCCGACGTTAAGGACACCTCTCTGCGCGTCAAGACCGGTACCGTTGGTAAAGTTATCGACGTTCAGGTCTTCACCCGTGATGGTGTACAGAAAGACGAGCGTGCGCTGTCTATCGAGAAGTCCGAGCTGGATGGTATCCGCAAGGACCTCAACGAAGAGTTCCGCATTGTCGAGCAGGCAACCTTCGAGCGTCTGGGACGCAAGCTGGTCGGTCTGAATGCTGAAGGTGGTGCTGGCCTGAAGAAAGGCGAAGCCATCACTGAAGACTTCCTGGCCGATCTGAAGAAGTCTGACTGGTTCAAGATCCGCGTCGCCGACGAAAGCGTCAGCGAAGAGCTGGAACTGGCCAAGAAGCAGCTGGAAGAGCGTCGTGCCAACCTCGACAAGCGCTTCGAAGACAAGAAGAGCAAGCTGCAGACCGGCGATGATCTGGCACCGGGCGTGCTGAAGATCGTCAAGGTGTATGTTGCCACCAAGCGTCGCGTACAGCCGGGTGACAAGATGGCAGGTCGTCACGGTAACAAGGGTGTTATCTCCGTGATCATGCCGGTTGAAGACATGCCGTACGATGCCCATGGCGAGCCGGTGGATATCGTCCTCAACCCGCTGGGTGTACCGTCCCGTATGAACGTGGGTCAGATCCTCGAGACTCACTTCGGTATGGCGGCAACAGGCCTGGGTCGCAAGGTAAATGCGCTGCTGGAACAGGAGCAGGCCAAGGCCGAGAAGGTCAAGTCACTGCGCGAATTCCTGGGACAGATCTACAATGATGATCACGGCGGTCTGACTGCCGGTCGTCAGGAAGATCTGGACAGCTTCAGCGATGACGACATCCTGGAACTGGCGGCTAACCTGCGTAAGGGTGTACCTCTGGCAACGCCGGTATTTGACGGTGCCAAAGAGAGCGAAATCAAGGCGCTGCTGCGTCTGGCGGATATGGACGACAGTGGTCAGTTCACCCTGTTCGACGGCCGCACCGGTGATCGCTTCGACCGCCAGGTAACCGTGGGTTACATGTACATGCTGAAGTTGAACCACCTGGTCGACGACAAGATGCACGCACGTTCCACTGGCTCCTACAGCCTGGTTACCCAGCAGCCGCTGGGTGGTAAGGCGCAGTTCGGTGGTCAGCGCTTCGGTGAGATGGAGGTCTGGGCACTGGAAGCCTACGGTGCCGCCTACACCCTGCAGGAAATGCTGACGGTCAAGTCGGACGACGTGAACGGTCGTACCAAGATGTACAAGAACATCGTGGATGGCGATCACCGTATGGAACCGGGCATGCCGGAATCGTTCAACGTGTTGATCAAGGAAATCCGCTCGCTCGGTATCGATATCGAGCTGGAAAGCGAATAAGTCCTGAATGATCACCAGCCGGGGCCCCTTGAAGATTCGAGGGGCCTTCGGCGCAGAGAACTCCGCGAGGAGCTATAGACAATGAAAGATTTGCTGAATCTGCTGAAGAACCAGGGACAGTCCGAAGAGTTCGACTCTATTCGCGTATCCCTGGCGTCACCGGACATGATCCGTTCCTGGTCCTACGGTGAAGTTAAAAAGCCGGAAACCATCAACTACCGTACCTTCAAGCCGGAGCGTGACGGCCTGTTCTGTGCCAAGATCTTTGGCCCGGTGAAGGACTACGAGTGTCTGTGCGGCAAGTACAAGCGCATGAAGCACCGTGGTGTCATCTGTGAGAAGTGTGGCGTTGAAGTGACCCAGACCAAAGTGCGTCGTGAGCGCATGGGTCACATCGAGCTGGCCTCTCCGGTTGCTCACATCTGGTTCCTGAAGTCACTGCCGTCTCGTATCGGCCTGATGCTGGATATGACCCTGCGTGATATCGAGCGTGTGCTGTACTTCGAATCCTTCGTCGTAATCGATCCGGGCATGACCACCCTTGAGCGTGGTCAGCTGCTGAACGACGAACAGTACTTCGAAGCACTGGAAGAATTTGGTGATGACTTCGACGCCCGTATGGGTGCTGAAGCGGTTAAGGAGCTGCTGTCTTCCATCGAGCTGGATGAAGAATGCCAGCAGCTGCGTGAAGAACTGCCGCAGACCAACTCCGAAACCAAAATCAAGAAGCTGTCCAAGCGCCTGAAGCTGCTGGAAGCCTTCCACAAGTCCGGCAATGATCCTGCCTGGATGATCATGGAAGTGCTGCCGGTTCTGCCGCCGGACCTGCGTCCGCTGGTACCGCTGGATGGTGGTCGTTTCGCGACTTCGGATCTGAACGATCTGTACCGCCGTGTAATCAACCGTAACAACCGTCTGAAGCGTCTGCTGGACCTGAACGCACCGGATATCATCGTGCGCAACGAGAAGCGCATGCTGCAGGAATCCGTCGATGCGCTGCTGGATAACGGCCGTCGCGGTCGTGCCATCACCGGTTCCAACAAGCGCCCGCTGAAATCCCTGGCTGACATGATCAAGGGTAAGCAGGGTCGTTTCCGTCAGAACCTGCTCGGTAAGCGTGTTGACTACTCCGGCCGTTCCGTAATCGTGGTAGGCCCGTACCTGCGTCTGCACCAGTGCGGTCTGCCCAAGAAAATGGCGCTGGAGCTGTTCAAGCCGTTCATCTTCTCCAAGCTTGAGCTGCGTGGTCACGCGACTACCATCAAGGCTGCCAAGAAGATGGTTGAGCGTGAAGAGCCTCTGGTATGGGATATCCTCGACGAAGTGATTCGTGAGCACCCGGTTCTGCTGAACCGTGCACCGACACTGCACCGTCTGGGTATCCAGGCATTTGAGCCGGTACTGATTGAAGGTAAGGCAATCCAGCTGCACCCGCTGGTGTGTGCTGCGTACAACGCCGACTTTGACGGTGACCAGATGGCGGTACACGTACCGCTGACCCTGGAAGCCCAGCTCGAAGCCCGTGCCCTGATGATGTCCACCAACAACATCCTGTCACCGGCCAACGGCGAACCGATCATCGTACCGTCTCAGGACGTGGTACTGGGTCTGTACTACATGACCCGTGAGCGCGTGAATGCCAAGGGTGAAGGCATGGTCTTCTCCGACATTCGCGAAGTTCAGCGTGCGCATGGCGCCGGTCAGGTTCACCTGCAGGCACGTATCAAGGTGCGTATCCCTGAAGTGATCCGTGACATCGAAGGTAATGTTGAAGAGCGCTATGGTCTGCAGGACACCACTGTCGGCCGTGCCATGCTGTTCGATATCGTACCTGATGGCCTGCCGTTCTCCCTGGTTGACCAGGCGATGAAGAAGAAGGCGATTTCTCGCCTGCTGAACGAGGCCTACCGTCGTTGTGGTCTGAAAGATACCGTTATCTTTGCCGACCAGCTGATGTACATGGGCTTCCGTCAGGCGACCATGTCCGGTGCCTCTATCGGTGTGAACGACTTCGAGATCCCGGCCGAGAAGGTCAACATCATCGCTGAAGCTGATGCGGAAGTGAAAGAGATCGAACGTCAGTTCGCCGACGGCCTGGTAACTCAGGGCGAGAAGTACAACAAGGTTATCGACATCTGGTCCCGCGCCAACGAACTGCTGGCGAAGAAGATGATGGACAACCTGAAGGTTGAAACCGTCGTCAACGCCGATGGCGAAGAAGTCGAGCAGGAGTCCTTCAACTCCGTTTACATGATGGCCGACTCCGGTGCGCGTGGTAGTGCCGCCCAGATTCGTCAGCTGTCCGGTATGCGTGGTCTGATGGCGAAGCCGGATGGCTCCATCATCGAAACGCCGATCGTGGCGAACTTCCGTGAAGGTCTGAACGTACTGCAGTACTTCATCTCGACCCACGGTGCTCGTAAGGGTCTGGCGGATACCGCACTGAAGACCGCGAACTCCGGTTACCTGACGCGTCGTCTGGTAGACGTAGCGCAGGACGTGGTTATCACCGAAGAAGACTGTGGTACCGAGCGCGGCGTAGTGGTTCAGCCGATGATCGAGGGTGGCGACGTAATCGTAACCCTGGGTGAGCGTGTACTGGGTCGTGTTGTAGCCGAAGACGTGCTCAACCCGTCCGAGACCGAGACTCTGATTCCGGCCGGTACCCTGATCGATGAAGCCTGGGTACACCGTCTGGAAAATGACGAAGACTACAGCGGTATCGACGAGATTCTGGTGCGCTCTGCGATCACCTGTGAATCCCAGCACGGTATCTGCTCCAACTGTTACGGCCGCGACCTGGGTCGTGGACACCTGGTCAACCGTGGTGAAGCGGTCGGCGTTATCGCTGCCCAGTCCATCGGTGAGCCGGGTACACAGCTGACCATGCGTACCTTCCACATCGGTGGTGCGGCATCTCGAGCTGCAGCCGTTGACAGCATTCAGGTCAAGAACGGCGGTGAAATCCGTCTGCACAACCTGAAATATGTAGAGCGTACGGATGGCAACCTGGTTGCGACCTCCCGTTCCGGTGAAGTCGGTGTGACCGACGAACACGGTCGTGAGCGTGAACGCTACAAGCTGCCGTACGGTGCCCTGATCAAGGTGCGTGATGGTTCCAAGGTTGATGCCGGTGCCGTCGTTGCCAACTGGGACCCGCATACTCACCCGATCGTCACCGAGGTGGCAGGTAAGGTCGAATTCGCGGGCATGGAAGATGGTATTACCATCAAGCGTCAGACAGATGAGCTGACCGGTCTGTCCACTATCGAGATTCTGGATGCCAAGGATCGTCCTGCCGCTGGCAAGGATATCCGTCCGATGATCAAACTGGTGGATGCCAACGGTAACGATGTCTTCCACCCGGGTACCGAAATGCCTGCGCAGTACCTGCTGCCGGCTAAAGCGATCGTTAACCTGAACGACCGCGCCGAGGTACAGATCGGTGACATCCTGGCGCGTATTCCGCAGGAAGGCTCGGTCAACAAGGACATCACCGGTGGTCTGCCGCGCGTAGCGGACCTGTTTGAAGCACGTAAGCCGAAAGAGTCTGCCGTACTGGCAGAGATCTCCGGTGCTGTCAGCTTCGGCAAGGAAACCAAGGGCAAGCGTCGTATCGTGCTGAGCCCGACCGATGGTGCTGATCCGTATGAGATCATGATCCAGAAGTGGCGTAACCTGAACGTGTTCGAAGGCGAAACCGTGGAGAAGGGTGAAGTCCTGTCCGACGGTCCGTCCAACGCACACGACATCCTGCGCATTCTGGGTGTGGAAGAGCTGGCCAAGTACATCGTCAGCGAGATCCAGGAGGTTTACCGCCTCCAGGGTGTAGCCATCAACGACAAGCACATCGAAGTTATTGTGCGTCAGATGCTGCGCAAGGCCGAGATTCTGGATGCCGGCGATTCCCAGTTCATCCCGGGTGACCAGGTTGAATACCAGGCAATCGTTGAAGAAAACCAGCGTCTGGAAGCCGAAGGCAAGATCCCGTGCAAGTTCGAACGTGTACTGCTGGGTATCACCAAGGCCTCCCTGGCAACCGAGTCCTTCATCTCCGCGGCCTCCTTCCAGGAGACAACCCGCGTACTGACCGAAGGTGCGGTAACCGGCAAGCAGGACTTCCTGCGTGGTCTGAAAGAAAACGTTGTTGTGGGTCGTCTGATTCCGGCTGGTACCGGTTTGGCATACCACAGCGAACGCAAGCGTAAACGTCAGTCGGCGACTGAAAGTGTCAGCGTGAGTGCCGAAGAGGTACAACAGGCGCTGACCGAGGCTCTGAACGCCTCCATGTCGCCAGACGCTGAGTAATTATTGCTCAAAAATTGACGTATGGGGCCGGAATTGATTAAAATTCCGGCCCTTTCGTGCTGGATATAGAATCCGGCGTTAAATGGTGCTTAAAAACCAATCGTGGAGTTTGCTTAAATGGCAACAATCAACCAGTTGGTACGCAAGCCGCGTAAGCGCAAGGTACAGCAGAGCGACGTTCGTGCGCTTCAGGCATGTCCGCAGCGTCGCGGTGTATGTACCCGTGTTTATACGACTACTCCGAAGAAGCCGAACTCGGCTCTGCGTAAAGTATGTCGTGTGCGTCTGACCAACGGCTTCGAAGTGTCTTCCTACATCGGTGGTGAAGGCCACAACCTGCAGGAACACTCCGTAGTACTGATCCGTGGCGGTCGAGTAAAAGACCTTCCGGGTGTGCGTTACCACACTGTTCGTGGTTCTCTGGACTGCTCCGGTGTTAACGACCGTAAACAGGGTCGTTCCAAGTACGGTACCAAGCGTCCTAAGTCCTAATCCCGTCGCTCCGACGGTGAAGCTGTTCCAGCCGGTGGCCATCTAGGGTTACGCAGCTGTTAAAGCAAGACCGAAAGACGATAAGAGTAAGGGCGGATGTGAATACATACCGCATTATCCTGAAGACCTTAAACATTTTTTAGAGGGCTTATCCATGCCAAGAAGACGCGTCGCTGCGAAGCGCGAAATCCTGCCGGATCCTAAATTCGGTAACATTACACTGGCAAAATTCATCAACCACCTGATGGTACACGGCAAGAAGTCTGTTGCTGAACGTATCGTATACGGTGCGATGGATAAAGTTGAAGAACGCACCAAGCAGGATCCGCTGGAGCTGTTCGAAAAAGCACTGGAAACAGTACAGCCGATGGTTGAGGTTAAATCTCGCCGTGTAGGTGGTGCTACCTACCAGGTACCTGTTGAAGTACGTCCCTCTCGTCGTATGGCTCTGGCCATGCGCTGGCTCGTAGATGCTGCTCGTAAGCGTGGTGAAAAATCCATGGCTCTGCGTCTCGCCGGTGAGCTGGTTGACGCTTCTGAAGGACGTGGTGCTGCTGTCAAGAAACGTGAAGACGTGCATCGTATGGCTGAAGCCAACAAGGCTTTCGCTCACTATCGCTTCTAAAATTCAGAGGAATTGAGTCGTGGCTCGAACTACACCCCTCGCGCGCTACCGTAATATCGGTATCTGCGCGCACGTTGACGCCGGCAAGACTACCACCACTGAACGTGTTCTGTTCTACACAGGCCGTAGCCACAAGATGGGTGAAACCCATGATGGTGCATCTACGACTGACTGGATGGAGCAGGAACAGGAGCGTGGTATCACTATCACCTCTGCCGCTGTAACCTGCTTCTGGAGTGGTATGCAGCAGCAGTTCGAGGAACACCGTGTCAACATCATCGACACCCCGGGGCACGTTGACTTCACTATCGAAGTAGAACGTTCTCTGCGTGTATTGGACGGTGCTGTAGTGGTTCTGTGTGCCTCTTCAGGCGTACAACCGCAGACCGAGACTGTATGGCGTCAGGCCAACAAGTACGAAGTTCCCCGCATGGTGTTCGTCAACAAGATGGACCGTGCCGGCGCCAACTTCTACATGGTTGAAGAGCAGCTGAAGAAGCGTCTGAACGCCGTACCTGTGCCGATCAACCTGCCGATCGGTGCGGAAGACGAGTTCAAGGGCGTCGTTGACCTGCTGCGCGGCAAGGCGATCCTGTGGAACGAAGAAGACATGGGTATGACCTTCGAAGAAGGCGACATCCCGGCCGACATGCAGGACAAGGTTGATCAGTACTACGAACAGATGGTTGAAGCAGCTGCTGAAGCCTCTGAAGAACTGATGGACAAGTACCTGGAAGAAGGCGAACTGTCTGTTGAAGAGATCAAGGCTGGTCTGCGTGCCCGTACCCTGAACAACGAAATCATCCTGATGCAGGCTGGTTCCGCGTTCAAGAACAAGGGTGTACAGGCGGTTCTGGATGCGGTTATCGAATATCTGCCGTCTCCGACCGAGGTTAAGGCGATCGAAGGTACTCTGGATGACGCGGCTGAAACCGTTGAAACCCGTGAAGCCGATGATGATGCTCCGTTCGCGGCGCTGGCATTCAAGATCGCGACTGACCCGTTCGTAGGTACTCTGACCTTCGTACGTGTCTACTCCGGTGTTCTGCAGTCTGGCGACAGCGTTTACAACTCTGTTAAACAGAAGAAAGAGCGCATCGGTCGTATGGTGCAGATGCACGCCAATAGTCGTGAAGAGATCAAGGAAGTGCGTGCCGGTGACATCGCTGCCATGATCGGTCTGAAGGACGTTACTACCGGTGATACTCTGTGCGACCTTGATCAGAAGATCGTTCTGGAACGTATGGAATTTCCGGATCCGGTAATCTCCGTTGCTGTGGAGCCGAAATCCAAGGCTGACCAGGAAAAAATGGGTGTTGCGCTGGGTAAACTGGCTCAGGAAGACCCGTCTTTCCGCGTTGAAACTGACGAAGAAACCGGCCAGACCATCATCTCCGGCATGGGTGAGCTGCACCTGGACATCATCGTTGACCGCATGAAACGCGAGTTCAAGGTTGAAGCTAACATCGGTAAGCCTCAGGTTGCCTACCGTGAAAAGATCCGTCAGGCCGTTGTTGCAAACCACAAGTTTGCGCGTCAGTCCGGTGGTCGTGGTCAGTACGGTCACGTAGTGATCGAATTCACCCCGAGCGAAGACGAAGGTCTGGAGTTCGTGAACGAGATCGTAGGTGGTGCTATTCCGAAGGAATACATCCCGGCGGTTCAGAAGGGCGTTGAAGAGCAGATGAAGAACGGTGTTATCGCCGGCTATCCGCTCATCGGCCTGAAGGCACGTTTGTACGACGGTTCCTTCCACGAAGTTGACTCCAATGAGATGGCGTTTAAAATCGCGGCATCTCAGGCGCTCAAAAAGTATGCGCAGGAAGCTAGTCCGTGTCTGCTTGAACCGATGATGAAAGTTGAAGTTGTTACCCCTGAAGAGTACATGGGTGACGTTATGGGTGACCTGAACCGTCGTCGTGGTCTGGTACAGGGCATGGAAGACAGCACTTCCGGTAAGGTTATCAACGCTGAAGTACCGCTGGGTGAGATGTTCGGTTACGCTACCGACCTGCGCTCCGCGTCTCAGGGTCGTGCGACCTATTCTATGGAGTTTAAAGGCTATGCCGAAGCTCCGCAGAATATTGCTGATGCCGTTATCAAACAGAACTGATAAGCCAAATACTGAATCAAGAGGATTTAATCGTGGCTAAACAATCATTTGAACGCAACAAGCCCCACGTTAACGTTGGTACTATCGGCCACGTTGACCACGGTAAAACTACTCTGACTGCCGCACTGACTCGCGTATGTGCAGAAGTATGGGGCGGCGCTGCCGTTGCCTTCGACGGCATCGATAACGCTCCGGAAGAGCGTGAGCGTGGTATCACCATCTCTACTTCTCACGTAGAGTACGAATCTCCGACTCGTCACTACGCGCACGTAGACTGCCCGGGACACGCCGACTACGTTAAGAACATGATCACCGGTGCTGCCCAGATGGACGGCGCGATCCTGGTATGTTCTGCTGCTGACGGCCCCATGCCGCAGACACGTGAGCACATCCTGCTGTCTCGTCAGGTTGGCGTACCGTACATCGTTGTGTTCCTGAACAAAGCAGACATGGTCGACGACGAAGAGCTGCTGGAACTGGTTGAAATGGAAGTTCGCGAACTTCTGGAAGAGTACGACTTCCCGGGTGACGACACTCCGATCATCGTAGGTTCTGCTCTGCAGGCGCTGAACGGTGAAGATCCGGAAAACTTCGGCCAGGCTGCTGTTAAGAAGCTGGTTGAGACTCTGGACGAGTACATCCCTGAGCCGGAGCGTGCCGTTGATCAGCCGTTCCTGATGCCGATCGAGGACGTATTCTCTATCTCCGGTCGTGGTACCGTAGTAACCGGTCGTATCGAGCGTGGTATCCTGAACGTTGGTGACGAAATCGAAATCGTCGGCATCAAGGACACTACCAAGACTACTTGTACTGGTGTTGAGATGTTCCGCAAGCTGCTGGACCAGGGTCGTGCAGGCGAGAACGTTGGTGCGCTGCTGCGTGGTACCAAGCGTGACGAAGTTGAGCGTGGTCAGGTACTGGCCAAGCCGGCATCCATCACTCCGCACACTCAGTTCGAAGGCGAAGTTTACGTACTGAGCAAGGAAGAAGGCGGCCGTCATACTCCGTTCTTCAAAGGCTACCGTCCGCAGTTCTACTTCCGTACCACTGACATCACTGGTGCCTGTGAACTGCCGGAAGGCGTTGAAATGGTAATGCCGGGTGACAACATCCAGATGACTGTTACCCTGATCAACCCGATCGCGATGGAAGAAGGTCTGCGCTTCGCCATCCGTGAAGGTGGTCGTACCGTCGGCGCTGGCGTTGTATCCAAAATCATCGCGTAATCTACGTGTTTGATTGATTGAAAAAGCCCTCTTCGGAGGGCTTTTTTGTGCCTGGCGAAAAATGAACCAGAAAAGTGGTTAAAAATTAAACTTTCAGTTGACGCTGCAGGCGCCTCTGAGTAAAATTTGCGTCCCCTTCATCCGAGGGGAGGTCGGCTATTGCCGTAAAAAAACTTACAGGAAATGCGTGATCAGAATGCAGAACCAAAAAATCAGAATTCGTCTGAAGGCTTTTGATCATCGCCTGATCGACTCGTCCGCTCTGGAGATCGTTGAGACTGCCAAGCGTACAGGTGCTCAGGTGCGTGGTCCGATCCCACTTCCTACTCGCAAAGAGCGTTACACCGTTCTGATCTCTCCGCACGTTAACAAAGACGCGCGTGATCAGTACGAAATTCGTACGCACAAGCGTGTTCTGGACATCGTTGAGCCGACAGAAAAAACTGTCGACGCACTGATGAAGCTGGATCTCGCTGCGGGTGTTGAAGTGCAGATCAGCCTCGGCTAATACGCACTGCGCAGAATTATTCAATTAATGAAGCGCTATTTGTGGAATGCGCCTGAAAAGGGCAGCCATAGCGGGTGACAGCCCCGTACACAACTGGCAAGAGGTAAAAACATGTCTGTAGGACTTATCGGACGTAAAGCGGGTATGACCCGTGTCTTCACAGAAGATGGCGTGTCCGTGCCAGTCACCGTCATCGAGATGGAACCGAACCGTGTAACCAACGTCAAGACTGTCGAAAAAGACGGTTACGCTGCGGTACAGGTGACTACTGGTAGCAAAAAGGCTAACCGCCTGAGCAAGCCGGAAGCAGGTCACTTTGCCAAGGCTGGCGTAGAAGCCGGTCGCGGTTTGTGGGAGTTCCGTGTGAATGGTGACGAGGAAATCAACGTCGGCGACGCGCTGACAGTTGAGCGCTTCGAAGCAGGTCAGAAGATCGACGTTACTGGTCAATCTAAAGGTAAAGGTTTCCAGGGTGGCGTTAAGCGCTGGAACTTCTCTACTCAGGATATGACTCACGGTAACTCTATCTCTCACCGTGCTCCGGGTTCCATTGGTCAGTGCCAGACCCCGGGTCGTGTCTTCAAAGGTAAAAAGATGGCCGGTCACATGGGTGCCGAGCGTTGCACAGTACAGACTCTGGAAGTCGTACGTGTTGATGCTGAGCGTAACCTGCTGATCGTCAAGGGAGCAATCCCGGGCGCCACTGGCGGCGATGTCATCGTTAAACCTGCTGTTAAAGCACGCGCCTAAGGAGGTTTGCCATGAATCTGAATCTGACTGGAGCCACTGGATCGGTTGAAGTATCCGATCTGGCATTTGGCAAAGAGTTTAATGAAACGCTTGTGCACCAGGTTGTTACTGCCTACATGGCAGCTGGCCGCCAGGGTAGCAAAGCGCAGAAAAACCGTTCCGCAGTATCTGGTGGTGGCGCTAAGCCGTTCCGTCAGAAAGGTACCGGTCGTGCCCGTGCGGGTACTAGCCGTTCACCGCTGTGGCGTGCGGGTGGTGTAACCTTCGCTGCTCAGCCGCGTTCTTTCGCTCAGAAAGTAAACAAGAAGATGTACCGCGCTGCCATGCGTTGCATCCTGTCTGAGCTGGTACGTCAGGAGCGCCTGGTTGTCGTAGAAGACTTCCAGCTGGAAGCACCGAAAACCAAGCAGTTCGTAGCCAAGCTTGACGAGTACAAGCTGGATAACGCTCTGCTGATCACCGAAAACGTCGAGCAGAATCTGTATCTGGCTGCACGCAACGTTCCGCATGTGGACGTACGTGATGCTGCTGGTATCGACCCGGTTAGCCTGGTTGGTTTCGAGAAGGTCCTGGTGACAGTTCCTGCTCTGAAGAAAATTGAGGAGGTGCTGGCATGAACCCGGAACGCATTTATAAAGTGCTGCTCGGACCGCACATCTCTGAAAAAGCCACCATCGTTGCTGAAGGCAGCGAGCAGGTAGTATTCCGTGTGGCTTCAGACGCAACCAAGCCGGAAATCAAAGAAGCCGTTGAGCAGCTGTTCAACGTCAAGGTTGCAGGCGTCAACGTTCTGAATATCAAAGGCAAGACCAAGCGCACCATGCGTGGCATGGGCAAGCGCAACGATGTTCGTAAAGCGTATGTTCGTCTGGCCGAAGGTTCTGAAATCGATTTCCTGGCGGGCGAATAAGAGGGGTTGAACCATGGCAGTTATTAAAGCGAAGCCGACCTCTGCTGGACGTCGTCATCTCGTCAAGGTGGTCAGCGAAGGTCTGCATAAAGGCAAGCCTTATGCGCCGCTGCTGGAAAAAAACAGCAAGAGCGGTGGTCGTAACAACAATGGTCGCATCACGACTCGTCACATCGGTGGCGGTCACAAGCACCATTACCGTGTAATCGACTTCCGTCGCAACAAGGATGGTATCCCGGCTCTGATCGAGCGTGTGGAATACGATCCTAACCGTTCCGCGCACATCGCCCTGGTGAAGTACGCTGACGGTGAACGTCGTTACATCATCGCGCCGAAAGGTCTGGAAGCTGGTGCTCGCATCATCTCCGGCGAAGATGCCGACATCAAGATCGGTAACACGTTGCCGCTGCGCAACGTACCGCTCGGTAGCACCGTTCACTGTGTTGAGCTGAAGCCTGGTAAAGGTGCTCAGCTGGCACGTTCAGCAGGTGCTTCCGCACAGCTGGTAGCCCGTGAGGGTACTTACGCTACTCTGCGTCTGCGTTCTGGTGAAACCCGTAAGGTTCTGGCTGAATGCCGTGCCACTCTGGGTGAAGTCAGCAACTCTGAGCACAGCCTGCGTCGACTGGGTAAAGCTGGTGCTAGCCGCTGGCGTGGTGTTCGTCCGACCGTTCGCGGTGCGGCGATGAACCCGGTTGATCACCCGCATGGTGGTGGTGAGGGTCGCAGCTCTGGTGGTCGTCACCCGGTTACTCCGTGGGGCGTACCGACCAAGGGTCACAAGACTCGCAAGAACAAGCGTACCGATAAACTGATCGTACGCCGTCGTAAGGCTAAATAAGAGGAATCAGCTGTGCCACGTTCACTGAAGAAAGGTCCATTTATCGACCTTCACCTGCTGAAGAAGGTAGAGGCTGCAATCGAAGCTAACGAACGTCGTCCGATCAAGACCTGGTCACGTCGTTCTACGGTTTTCCCGCAGTTTGTGGGACTGACTATTGCAGTACATAACGGTCGTCAGCATGTTCCGGTATTCATTACCGAAGACATGGTCGGCCATAAACTCGGCGAGTTCGCTGCGACACGTACATACCGCGGTCATGCAGCCGACAAGAAGGCCAAGAAGAAGTAAGGGGGTAGATGATGGAAGTTATCGCCAAGCACACAGGTGCTCGCATCTCCGCCCAGAAGGCCCGACTGGTCGCTGATCAGATCCGCGGTAAGTCTGTGGGCGAAGCTCTGAATATCCTGGCGTTCAGCACCAAAAAGGGTGCACACCTGGTTAAGAAAGTACTCGAGTCTGCTATCGCGAATGCGGAGCACAACGAAGGTGCTGACATCGATGAGCTGCACGTTTCTGCTATCTTCGTTGACGAAGGTATGACCATGAAGCGCATCCAGCCGCGTGCCAAGGGCCGCGCTGATCGCATCCTGAAACGTTCGTCACATATCACCGTCAAGGTGTCCGACTAACGGCTGATTGCTAGGAGATTTCAATATGGGTCAGAAAGTCAATCCGACCGGTATTCGCCTTGGCGTCGTCAAGGACCATGCGTCTGTATGGTATGCCGACAAAGCGGAATACTCAGCGAAGCTGCTGAATGACCTTCAGGTGCGTAAGTACCTGGATGAGCAGCTCAAAAATGCATCTGTAAGCCGCATCGAAATCGAGCGTCCGGCCCAGAATGCCAAGATCACCATCTACACGGCGCGTCCGGGTATCGTGATCGGCAAGAAAGGTGAAGACGTCGAGAAGCTGCGCAACGCTGTTTCCCAGATGATGGGTGTGCCTGTTCACATCAACATCGAAGAAGTGCGTAAGCCGGATCTGGATGCGAAACTGGTTGCACAGGGCGTTGCCAGCCAGCTGGAACGTCGTGTCATGTTCCGTCGTGCGATGAAGCGCGCGGTTCAGAACGCGATGCGTCAGGGCGCCAAGGGCATCAAAATTCAGTTGGGCGGTCGTCTCGGTGGTGCCGAGATCGCGCGTACTGAATGGTACCGTGAAGGTCGTGTACCGCTGCACACTCTGCGTGCGGACATCGATTACGCTACCTACGAAGCCCACACCACTTACGGTGTGATTGGCGTAAAAGTCTGGATCTTCAAGGGTGAGATCCTCGGTGGTATCGAACAGGTACGTGCCGAGAAGAACGCACCCAAGAAGAAAGGTAAGTGAGGTAGACGTCAATGCTGCAACCGAAACGACTGAAATACCGCAAGGTAATGAAAGGTCGCAACCGCGGCCTGGCACAGCGCGGCAGCAAGGTCAGCTTTGGTGAATTTGCACTGAAAGCGACCGGGCGCGGCCGAATCACTGCGCGCCAGATCGAAGCTGCTCGTCGTACCATGACTCGTCACGTAAAGCGTGGTGGTAAAATCTGGATCCGTGTCTTCCCGGACAAGCCGATCACAGGTAAGCCGCTGGAAGTACGTATGGGTAAAGGTAAGGGTAGCGTTGAATACTGGGTTGCCCAGATTCAGCCTGGCAAGGTCCTGTTCGAAATGAGCGGTGTACCTGAAGAGCTCGCCGCTGAAGCCTTTGCGCTGGCTGCTGCAAAGCTGCCGGTTTCTACAACTTTTGTTAAACGGACGGTGATGTAATGAAAGCTACAGAACTGCGTGACAAGTCCGTTGAGGAGCTTCAGCAGGCTCTGCTGGGTCTTCTGAAGGACCAGTTCAACCTGCGTATGCAGAAGGCGACTGGCCAGCTGGCACAGACTCACCTGCTGGGTCAGGTTCGTCGCGACATCGCTCGCGTTAAGACAGTACTGAACGAAAAGCAGGTGGCTAAATGAGCGCGGAAAAACGTACTCGGACTGTGACCGGTAAGGTCGTCAGTGACAAGATGGATAAAACCATCACTGTTCTGGTTGAGCGTAAAGAGAAGCACCCGATTTACGGTAAATTCGTTAAGCGCTCCACCAAACTGCATGCTCACGATGAGAAGAATGAGTGTCAGATGGGTGACCTGGTGACTATCGCCGAATCCCGTCCGCTGTCCAAGACCAAAACTTGGTCTTTGATTCGCATTGAAGAGCGTGCAGCAAAGGTGTAAACTTACGCACCTTTGCTCCATTACGCCAATTCACCGTGGCTGTTTAAGGCGGTTGCGGTGATGGTTTATACAGTTTGTGGAGTAGACCATGATTCAGACTGAAACGATGCTTGATGTTGCTGACAACAGCGGCGCCAAGCGAGTGCAGTGTATTAAGGTCCTGGGTGGTTCTCACCGCCGCTACGCCTCTGTTGGCGATGTCATCAAGGTGACTGTCAAGGAAGCGATTCCGCGTGGCAAGGTGAAGAAAGGTCAGGTTCTTAAGGCTGTCGTAGTACGTACCCGTAAAGGTGTTCGTCGTCCGGACGGTTCACTGATCCGCTTTGATACTAACTCTGCGGTTCTGCTGAACGCGAACGATGCCCCGATCGGTACTCGTATCTTCGGCCCAGTAACGCGTGAGCTTCGTAATGAGAAGTTCATGAAGATCATTTCCCTGGCGCCTGAAGTGCTGTAAAGACTCTGTTTTCATAACAGATTCTGTAAAAACGCCACTCCCGTAATGGGTTTGGCGTTTTTGAGCATGAGAGGGTAGCAGGAAAGATTAAGGTAAAATAATGCGTAAGATTCGTCGCGACGATGAAGTCATCGTTATCGCAGGTAAAGACAAGGGCAAGCGCGGCAAGGTTGTGCGCGTATTGCAGAACGATCGCCTGATCGTTTCCGGCATCAACATGATCAAGAAGCACCAGAAGCCGAACCCTATGCTGGGTCAGCAGGGTGGTATCGTTGAGAAGGAAGCGGCCATCGCTACTTCTAACGTTGCCATCTTCAACGCTCAGACTGGCAAGGGTGATCGCGTGGGCTTCAAGCTGCTGGAAGACGGCACCAAAGTCCGCTTCTACAAGTCCACCGGCGAAACCATCGTTGGTGATAAGTAAGGAGATTGGTGCAAATGTCTAGATTGAAAGCGCTTTACGCAAACGAAGTTAAGCAGCAGCTGAAAGACGAGCTGAACTGCCCGAACGTCATGGCCGTTCCTCGCGTTACCAAAGTAACCCTGAACATGGGTGTTGGTGAAGCACTGGGCGACAAGAAACAGCTGGAAAATGCTGTTGCTGATATGACCGCTATCGCTGGTCAGAAGCCGATCGTTACCAAAGCACGCAAATCCATCGCGGGCTTTAAAGTACGTGAAGGCTGGCCGATCGGTTGTAAAGTCACCCTGCGTGGCGAACGTATGTGGGAATTCCTGGATCGTCTGGTAGACGTTTCTATCCCGCGTATCCGCGACTTCCGTGGCCTGAACCCGAAATCTTTCGATGGCCGTGGTAACTACAGCATGGGCGTTAAAGAGCAGATCATCTTCCCGGAAATCGACTACGACAAAGTCGACAAGCTGCGTGGTTTGGATATCACCATTACCACCACCGCGAAGAACAACGACGAAGGTCGTGCTCTGCTGGCTGCGCTGCAGTTCCCGTTCAAGAAATAAGAAGGGTTGAATAATGGCTAAGGTTTCAATGATTCAGCGTGAGCTCAAGCGCGAGAAGCTGGCAGCAAAGTTTGCCACCAAGCGTGCTGAACTCAAGGCAATTATCACAAGCCCGAACAGCTCTGAAGATGATGTTTGGGAAGCACAGGTCGCGCTGCAGAAGCTGCCGCGTGATGCTAGCCCGGTGCGTAAGCAGCGTCGCTGCCAGGTTACTGGTCGCCCGCACGCTGTATATCGCAAGTTCGGACTTTGCCGCAACAAGCTGCGTGAAGCAGCGATGCGTGGCGATGTCCCGGGCCTGAAAAAGGCGAGCTGGTAATCCGGCTCGCAAATGGTAAGCACGGTGGTCTGGGCAGGAAACTGCTACCGCATCGAGCTGCACTCAAGAGGACGTTAATAGCATGAGTATGCAAGACACCCTCGCGGATATGTTTACCCGTATCCGCAACGGCCACATGGCTGAAAAAGCCCATGTTGCCATGCCGTCTTCCAAACAGAAAGTTGCCATCGCAGCTGTTCTGAAAGAAGAAGGCTACATCGCTGACTTCGCCGTTGAAGGTGACGTCAAGCCGGTTCTGTCTGTCGAGCTGAAGTACTTCGAAGGCAAGCCGGTAATCGAAGAGATCAAGCGCGTAAGCCGTCCGTCTCTGCGTATCTACAAGAACGCATCGGAACTGCCGAAAGTCGCTGATGGTCTGGGTATCGCCATCATCTCTACCAGCAAAGGCGTCATGACTGATCGCGCTGCTCGCAAGGCAGGCATCGGTGGTGAAGTGGTCTGCACGGTCTTCTAAGAGGTATTCCAATGTCACGTATTGCGAAGAAACCCGTAGCAGTCCCGGCTGGCGTTGAGATCAAGCTGGCTGGCCAGTCTCTGACCGTTAAGGGCAAGCAGGGCGAATTGAGCCTTGATCTGCACCCGGTTGTGACTGCTGAACAGTCTGAAGGTCAGCTGGTTTTCGCTCCGCGCGATGGCGCCAAGCAGTCTATGGCACTGACTGGTACCACCCGTGCGCTGGTGAACAACATGGTGGTTGGTGTAAGTGAAGGCTTTTCCAAGACCCTGAATCTGCTGGGTGTTGGTTATCGTGCCCAGGCTAAGGGCAAGGTTCTGAACCTGACGCTTGGCTTCTCTCACCCGATCGATTACGAACTGCCCGAAGGCGTTACTGCCGAGACCCCTAACAACACTACTGTTGTTATCCGTGGTGCTGATAAGCAACGCGTAGGTCAGGTGGCTGCAGAAGTTCGCGCATTCCGTCCGCCGGAGCCCTACAAGGGTAAGGGTGTTCGTTATGAAGACGAATATGTACGCCGTAAAGAGGCTAAGAAGAAGTAAGGCAGGGTCATGAACGTTAAGAAACAAGCTCGTGTTCGTCGTGCGCGTCGTGTGCGCATGCAGATGCGTGAGCAGGGCGCCGTTCGTTTGTGCGTCAATCGCTCTCCGCGTCACATTTACGCGCAGGTTATCTCTGCTGACGGCAGCCAGGTTCTGGCCTCTGCGTCCACAGTAGAAAAGGATCTGCGTGAAGGTGCTACCGGTAACATCGAAGCAGCCAAGAAAGTGGGTGCTCTGATCGCCAGCCGTGCTAAAGAAGCCGGCGTATCCAAGGTAGCGTTTGACCGCTCCGGTTTTAAATACCACGGTCGTGTTGCAGCTCTTGCTGATGCTGCTCGCGAAGGCGGCCTGGAATTCTAAAGGTTTCTATTATGGCAAATCACGAACAGAAAGACGGTGAACTGCAAGAGAAGCTGGTTCAGGTTAACCGCGTCGCCAAAGTGGTAAAAGGCGGTCGAATCTTCGGTTTCACAGCACTGACTGTCGTAGGTGACGGTAACGGTCGCGTCGGCTTCGGTCGCGGTAAAGCACGCGAAGTACCTGTTGCTATCCAGAAAGCGATGGAGCAGGCTCGCCGTAACATGATCAGCGTACAGCTGAACGGCCACACTCTGCAGTACCCGGTGAAAGCCCGTCACGGTGCTTCCAAGGTATACATGCAGCCCGCATCTGAAGGTACTGGTGTTATCGCCGGTGGCGCGATGCGTGCTGTACTGGAACTGGCAGGTGTCCACAACGTACTGGCGAAGTGCTACGGCTCTACCAACCCGGTAAACGTAGTGCGTGCAACCATCAACGGTCTGAAGCAGATGTCTGCGCCGGAAGATGTTGCGGCCAAGCGTGGCAAGTCCGTTGAAGAGATTCTGGAGAGCTAAACGATGGCCAAGACTATCAAGGTAACTCAGACTCGCAGCACCATCGGTCGTCTGCCGAAGCACATCCAGACTGTTAAAGGTCTGGGTCTGCGTCGTATCGGCCACACCGTTGAGCTGGAAGATACTCCGGCTGTGCGCGGCATGATCAACAAAGTCAACTACATGGTTAATGTAGAAGGCGAATAAGAGGAGTCACCCAATGCGTCTGAATTCTCTGCGCCCGGGCGCCGGTTCCAAACACGCTCCCAAGCGTGTAGGTCGTGGTATCGGCTCCGGTCTGGGTAAAACTTGTGGCCGTGGCCACAAGGGTCAGAAGTCCCGTTCTGGCGGTAGTGTAAAACCGGGTTTTGAAGGCGGTCAGATGCCGATTCAGCGTCGTCTGCCGAAGTTTGGCTTCACTTCCCGTCAAGCGCGTTACGTTGCTGAGGTTCGTCTGAACGAACTGGCAGCTGCTGGTGTCGACACTGTTGACCTGGCTGCGCTGAAACAGGCTGATATCATTCGTGAAGAGATCAAATCTGCACGTGTGATTCTGTCTGGTGAGATCACAAAAGCAGTCACCGTTAAAGGTCTGAAAGTGACCAAAGGTGCACAGGCTGCGATCGAAGCTGCTGGCGGAAAAGTCGAGGCGTAAATGGCTAAGCAAGGACAAGTACCGGCGGGCATGCAGAGCGGTCTGAAAGAGCTTTGGGCTCGACTCAGATTTGTTCTGCTGGCGATCATTGTTTACCGGATCGGGGCGCATATCCCCGTACCTGGTATCAACCCGGATCGCCTTGCTGCGCTGTTTGATCAGAATCAGGGGACGATCCTTAGTCTCTTCAATATGTTTTCGGGTGGCGCTCTGGAACGCATGTCGATCCTGGCGCTGGGTATCATGCCCTACATCTCTGCCTCTATCATTATGCAGTTGATGACCGTTGTGAGCCCGCAACTGGAGCAGTTGAAGAAGGAAGGAGAGGCCGGTCGCCGCAAAATCAGTCAGTACACGCGCTACGGCACGGTCATACTGGCAACCTTGCAGGCACTGGGTATGTCGGTTGGCCTGGCCAACCAGGGTGTGGCTTTCGCAGCCGACTTCAGCTTCTACTTCGTTGCTGTCGTGACTCTGGTAGCCGGTGCAGTATTCCTGATGTGGCTGGGTGAGCAGATCACCGAGCATGGCATCGGTAACGGCATCTCTATTCTGATCTTTGCCGGTATTGTGGCCGGGTTGCCAAGTGCAATCGGCCAGTCCTTTGAAGCAGCGCGTCAGGGTGACCTGAATATCCTGGCGCTGCTGGCGATTGCGGTACTCGCAATCGCGACTGTGGGCTTTGTAGTGTTTATGGAACGTGGCCAGCGCCGCATCACCATCAACTATGCGAAGCGTCAGCAGGGCCGTCGTGTCTATGCTGCCCAGTCCAGCCATCTGCCGCTGAAGGTCAATATGGCGGGTGTTATTCCGCCGATCTTCGCGTCCAGTATTCTGCTGTTCCCGGCGTCTGTAGGCCAATGGTTTGGTCAGTCAGAAGGCATGGAATGGTTGCAGGATGTGGCTCTGGCCCTTGGGCCGGGACAGCCGTTGTACATTCTGCTGTTCGCAACCGCGATTGTATTTTTCTGCTACTTCTACACGGCAATTGTTTTCAATCCGCGTGACGTAGCAGACAACCTGAAAAAATCAGGTGCCTTTATTCCAGGGATCCGTCCCGGTGATCAGTCAGCACGATACATTGATACCGTGCTCAGCCGTCTGACTCTGTTTGGCGCGCTGTATATCACAGCCGTTTCGCTGATGCCCCAGTTCCTGGTGGTAGCGTGGAACGTACCCTTCTACTTCGGTGGCACCTCGCTGCTGATCGTAGTGGTGGTAGTGATGGACTTTATGGCTCAGGTGCAGTCACATCTGATGTCACACCAGTACGAATCACTGATGAAGAAATCGAATCTTAAAGGCGGCGCAGGACTGCTGCGCTAAGCCTAATGAGGTGGATCATGAAAGTACGTGCATCTGTTAAAAAGATTTGCCGTAACTGCAAGATCGTACGTCGCAACGGTTCCGTGCGCGTGATCTGCAAAGTGGAGCCCCGTCACAAGCAGCGCCAGGGTTAATCCACAGCTGGCCGGGAGTGGAGGTGCGTAGCCTTGATTTATTTTTGATCAGGGTGTAGTATTGCGCGCCTTCCACGAACTAAAGAATGACTGGTTCTGGTGAGCATCTCCCAGAACTCTTAATATGGAGTACATTGAATGGCCCGTATAGCTGGCGTCAATATTCCTGACAATAAGCATGCGGTAATTTCTCTGACTTACATTTTCGGGATTGGCCGCACGACTGCCAAACAGATCTGTGAAGCTACCGGCATCGCGCCGAGCACAAAGATCGCAGAACTGTCTGAAGAGCAGCTCGATAATGTTCGTGGTGAAATTGCCAAGTTGACTGTCGAAGGCGATCTGCGCCGTGAAGTCAACATGAACATCAAGCGTCTTATGGACCTCGGTTGCTACCGTGGCCTGCGTCACCGTCGTAACCTGCCGGTACGTGGTCAGCGCAGCAAAACGAATGCGCGCACCCGTAAAGGCCCGCGCAAGCCGATCCGTAAGTAAGCGATAGGAATTTCCGAATATGGCTAAGCCAGGTAATCGCACTCGTAAAAAGGTTAAAAAGCAGGTAGCGGATGGCCTCGCGCACATCCACGCCTCTTTTAACAACACTATCATCACCATTACCGATCGCCAGGGTAACGCTCTGAGCTGGGCAACTTCCGGTGGTTCAGGCTTCCGTGGTTCTCGTAAGAGCACACCGTTTGCTGCACAGGTTGCAGCTGAGCGTGCCGGTCAGGCAGCTCTGGAATACGGTCTGAAAAACCTCGACGTGTTTGTGAAGGGCCCGGGGCCGGGTCGTGAGTCTGCAGTTCGTGCACTGAACGGCTGCGGCTACAAGATCACAAATATCACGGACGTGACACCGATTCCGCACAACGGTTGTCGTCCGCCGAAGAAGCGTCGCGTTTAATCTGGAGACGGTAATATGGCTCGTTATCTTGGACCTAAGTGCAAGCTGTCCCGTCGTGAAGGCACCGATCTCTTCCTGAAGAGTGGTGTCCGCGCGCTTGACAGCAAGTGCAAAGCAGAAACAGTACCCGGTGTTCACGGTGCCCGTCGCGGTCGCCTGTCTGAATACGGTCTGCAGCTGCGTGAAAAACAGAAAGTACGTCGTATCTACGGCGTCCTGGAACGTCAGTTCCGTGGTTACTACAAAGAAGCAGCCCGTCGTAAGGGCTCAACAGGTGAAAACCTGCTGCAGCTTCTCGAAGGCCGCCTGGACAACGTTGTATACCGCATGGGTTATGGTTCTACCCGTGCCGAAGCACGTCAGGTTGTTTCCCATCGTCAGATCACTGTTAATGGTCAGGTTGTGAATGTTCCTTCCTACCAGGTACAGCCTGGCGACGTAGTAGCAGTTCGCGAAAAAGCCAAAAACCAGCTGCGTATCAAACACGCTCTGGAACTGGCTGCTCAGCGTGCTCCGGTTGAGTGGGTTGAAGTTGACTCTGCGAAGATGGAAGGGACTTACAAAGCCCTGCCGGAACGCAGTGATCTGTCAGCCGACATCAACGAGCACCTGATCGTCGAGCTCTACTCGAAGTAATTTTGAACTCTTGACTGGTGGAACTATGCAGCGTTCAGTAAACGAGTTTCTATACCCACGTCACATTGACGTACAGGAGATCAGCAAGACTCGCGCTAAGGTGACTCTCGAGCCGCTTGAGCGTGGGTTCGGCCACACTCTGGGCAATGCGCTGCGCCGTATCCTGCTCTCCTCCATGCCGGGATGTGCTATCTCGGAAGTGGAGATTGAAGGTGTACTGCACGAGTACAGCAGCATCGAGGGTGTTCAGGAGGATGTCATTGAGATCCTGTTGAACCTCAAAGGTGTTGCGGTTGCTCTGCATAACGGTGACGAAGCGCTCCTGACTCTTTCCAAGTCAGAAGCCGGAGCTGTGACCGCTGGTGATATCCAGCTGAATCAGGACGTCGAGGTTGCTAACCCCGACCACGTGATTGCACACCTGAACCCGGGTTCTACGCTTAACATGCAGCTGCGTGTAACGCGTGGTCGTGGCTACGTGCCTGCCGATGCGCGCACCAGCGACGAAGACGAAACTCGTGCCATTGGTCGCCTGCAGCTGGATGCCAGCTACAGTCCTGTTCTGCGCGTGTCCTATGCAGTTGAAAGTGCACGTGTAGAGCAGCGTACAGACCTGGATAAACTGGTGATCGATATTGAGTCTAACGGCACAATCGATCCCGAAGAGTGTATCCGTCGTGCAGCTACCATTCTGCAGCAGCAGCTGGTGGTCTTCGTAGACCTGGAAGATGCTGGTGAGCAGACCCGTTCTGAGCCGGATGAGCCGGAGATCGATCCTGTTCTTCTGCGTCCGGTTGACGATCTGGAGCTGACTGTACGTTCCGCGAACTGTCTGAAAGCAGAGCAGATCTACTACATTGGTGACCTGATTCAGCGCACCGAAGTAGAACTGCTGAAGACTCCTAACTTGGGCAAGAAGTCTCTGACTGAGATCAAAGACGTGCTGGCATCCAAAGGCCTGTCTCTGGGCATGCGCCTGGAAAATTGGCCGCCGGCCAGCCTGAAAGGCGACGATAAAGTCGCGTCTTGAGTCTGACTTCCAGCCCTAAGTTGCAAAGGATTTAGAAAATGCGTCATCGTAAATCTGGTCGACACTTAAATCGTACAAGTGCGCACCGCAAAGCGATGTTCAAGAACATGGCAGTCTCTCTGTTCGAGCACGAGCTGATCAAGACCACTCTGCCGAAAGCGAAAGAACTGCGCCGTTTTGCTGAGCCGCTGATTACTCTGGCCAAGACTGACTCGGTTGCTAACCGTCGTCTGGCGTTCTCCCGTACCCGCAGCAACGAAGCTGTAGGTAAACTGTTCAACGAGCTGGGCCCGCGTTACGCGGCTCGTCCTGGCGGTTACGTTCGCATTCTGAAATGTGGCTACCGTGCTGGCGACAAAGCCCCGATGGCTTACGTTGAGCTGGTTGATCGTCCTGCTGGTCAGGCTGTAGTTGAAGAAACTTCTGAAGATTAATTTCTTTAGCAGTTAACAAAAAACCCGGTGCCGCAAGGTCCCGGGTTTTTTTGTGTCTGCAGATCAGAGGAAGTGCCTGGCCATGCAGGGATGGAGAGGAGCATGCTGCTACATGCTCCATTCCCGGCAGGTTTACAGCATGGGTTTCAGGAAGCGTCCGGTATGGGATTGCTCGATGGCGGCGACCTGTTCCGGTGTACCGGTGGCAATGATTTCACCGCCACCACTGCCGCCCTCAGGGCCAAGATCCACAATCCAGTCGGCTGTCTTGATCACATCCAGGTTATGCTCAATGACCACGATGGTGTTGCCGTGTTCGCGCAAGCGATCCAACACATTGAGCAGCTGCTGAATATCGTAAAAGTGCAGGCCGGTTGTCGGCTCGTCCAGAATATAGAGTGTCTTGCCGGTATCGCGCTTGCTGAGCTCACGTGCAAGTTTCACACGCTGGGCTTCACCGCCTGACAGCGTTGTTGCTGCCTGGCCCAGACGAATATAACTCAGACCCACATCGATCAATGTTTGCAGGCGACGTGAGAGCGCCGGGATGGCATCAAAGAATTCACGCGCATCCTCGACGGTCATATCCAGCACCTCATCGATGCTCTTGCCCTTGTAGAGCACATCGAGAGTTTCGCGGTTGTAACGTTTGCCCTTACATACATCACAGGGTACATACACATCCGGCAGGAAGTGCATTTCCACCTTGATGACGCCATCGCCCTGACAGGCTTCACAGCGTCCACCCTTCACGTTAAAGCTGAAGCGCCCCGGTTTATAGCCACGCGAGCGAGCCTCCTGTGTGCCGGCAAAGAGTTCACGTATGGGGGTGAAGATTCCGGTGTAGGTGGCCGGGTTTGAACGTGGTGTGCGGCCAATCGGGCTCTGGTCGATATCAATGACCTTATCGAGCTGTTCCAGCCCTTCAATACCGTCATGGGGAGCGGCATCCAGCGTCGTGGCATGGTTCAGCACCGTTGCCGTGACCGGATAGAGCGTGCTGTTGATCAAGGTTGACTTGCCCGAGCCTGATACACCGGTAATGCAGGTCAGCAGGCCCAGCGGGATTTCCAGATCCACGTTTTTAAGGTTGTTACCGGTGGCGCCGGTGAGCTTGAGAACGCGTTCGTCATCTTTCGGCTTACGTTGGGGTGGTACTGCAATCTCACGTGTACCGCTGAGGTACTGGCCGGTAACCGAGTCAGGCGTGTCCATGATGGTTTGCGGTGTGCCTGCGGCAATCACCTGGCCGCCGTGTACGCCTGCGCCCGGGCCGATATCGATCAGATAGTCAGCCATGCGGATGGCATCTTCATCATGCTCAACCACAATTACGGTGTTACCCAGGTCACGCAGGTGTTCGAGGGTATGCAAGAGGCGTTCATTATCACGTTGGTGCAGGCCGATTGAAGGTTCGTCGAGCACATACATAACGCCGACCAGACCAGCACCAATTTGGCTGGCCAGGCGGATACGCTGGGCCTCGCCACCGGAGAGAGTTTCAGCGCTGCGTTCCAGGGACAGGTAATCCAGCCCCACATTGACCAGGAACGTCAGGCGCTCACGAATCTCTTTCAGGATCTTCTCGGCAATCTCACCCTGTTTGCCGCTGAGTGTGAGCTGTTCAAAATAATCCCGTGCCTGGCCAATAGGCATGCGTACCACATCGGCGATGGTGCGTTGATCAATAAAGACATGGCGTGCATCAGGGCGCAAACGGCTGCCATCACAGCTGGGGCATGCATGCATATTGAGATACTTGGCCAGATCATCACGAACGGTATCGGATTCCGTCTCACGATAACGGCGCTCAAGGTTGTTGATCACGCCTTCAAAGGGGTGTTCTTTTTTAACCTTGTCACCGCGATCATTGCGGTAATAAAAGGCGACATCGTCATTGCCGGAACCATGCAGCACAACACTCTGGTGTTCACTGGACAGTTGTTCGTATGGCGTGTCCAGATCAAAGCCATAATGCTGAGAGACTGCCTGCAGCTGCTGGAAGTAATACAGGCTGCGCTTGTCCCAGCCGCGGATGGCGCCCTGTGCCAGGGTCAGTGTCGGGTCCTGGATCAGCTTGCGCGGGTCAAAGTATTGCTTCACACCGAGGCCGTCGCACGAAGGACAGGCGCCGTGTGGGTTGTTGAACGAGAACAGGCGCGGTTCCAGTTCCTGGATGCTGTGACCACAGGTAGGGCAGGCAAAGCGGGCCGAGAACACCATCTCTTCCAGCCCGTCTTCCATCGGGATTACTCGCGCGATGCCGTCGGTGAGCTCCAGTGCTGTTTCAAAAGACTCGGCCAGACGTGTCTGCAGGTCATCACGGACCTTGATGCGGTCAACGACGACTTCAATGTCGTGCTTCTTGTTCTTGTCCAGCGTTGGTGCATCATCCAGATCAACTACCAGGCCGTCGATGCGTGCGCGGACAAAGCCCTGGCTGCGCAACTGGTCGAGCAGATGCAGGTGCTCACCCTTGCGTCCTTGAATGACAGGCGCCAGCAGCATCACCTTGCTGCCTTCGGGTAGCGCCAATACCTGATCAACCATCTGGCTGATGGTTTGCGCCGCCAGTGGAAGGTCGTGCTCCGGGCAGCGAGGCTCACCGGCACGGGCAAACAGCAGACGCAGGTAGTCGTAGATTTCAGTGATGGTGCCCACGGTTGAGCGCGGGTTATGAGAGGTCGACTTCTGTTCAATGGAAATGGCCGGTGACAGGCCTTCGATGTGGTCCACATCGGGCTTTTCCATCATCGACAGGAACTGGCGAGCGTAGGTGGACAGGGACTCAACATAGCGCCTCTGGCCTTCCGCGTAGAGCGTATCAAAGGCGAGAGAAGACTTGCCCGAGCCGGACAGGCCGGTGATCACGATCAGTTTGTCGCGGGGAATATCGAGGTCCACATTCTTCAGGTTGTGGGTGCGCGCACCCCGTACCAGAATCTTGTCCATTAGTGCTCCGCTGTCGCTGGCAAAAGAACCATTATAGAGCTTTGGCAGCGGGGGCTAAACCGCACTTATAGACTCTCGGGTATGGGGGCAATCAGCCTTACTATGACAACCGACGGTATGTTATTCTGGACGTTTGAATCCAGCGGCAGGATGCCTGCAGAGACGAACACCTGAAACGGGAGAGAACTAAATGGCGCGTGGTATTAACAAGGTCATTCTTGTCGGCAACCTGGGGGGCGACCCCGAGGTGCGTTACATGCCTAATGGCAATGCGGTCACCAACGTAACGCTGGCGACCAGCGATAGTTGGAAGGACAAGCAGACTGGTCAGATGCAGGAACGCACGGAATGGCACCGGGTTGTGTTCTTCAACCGACTGGCCGAGATTGCCGGTGAATACCTGCGCAAGGGTTCCAAGGTTTACGTTGAAGGTGCATTGCGTACCCGTAAATGGCAGGGCCAGGACGGTCAGGACCGTTACACCACTGAAATCGTTGCCAGCGAAATGCAGATGCTGGATAGCCGTGGCGGCGGCGGTGGTGATGCCGGTTATGGCCAGGGCGGAGACATGGGCTATGGCCAGCCGCAGCAGCAGGCTCCGCGTCGCCAGCCCCAGCAGCCTCCTCAGCAGCCGCAGCAGCAGGCGCCTCAGGCTCCGCAGCAGCCGGCACAGGGCTTTGACGACTTCGACGACGATATCCCGTTCTAAGCAACCTCGCTGTTGCTACACGTCGCGCTAGAAGCCCCGCATTGCGGGGCTTTTTCGTTAGTGCTCAACGGACCATGCGCGCTTGCCGCCAGATATTGATGCGGCCGCTCAGTAGGAAAAATACCAGCACGCCCAGTGCATACAGCATCTGCTCACCCAGCAGCATCAATACCAGTCCACACAGCAGGGTTGCCAGCAGGGCCATCCAGCGGGCCCAGCCCCGCAGCAGTACGCAACCCGCGGCCATGCTTAACAGGTAAACCAGAATGAAGTTACCGTTGGCGTAGCGCATCAGCTCTTCGATGCTCAGGCCCCAGCTCCAGCCTGCCAGGGCGCAGACGGCACAGGCAAAGACGACCAGGTTGAAGGCACGAGCCGGGACGCCGTGCCGGTTACGCTGTGCCAGCGATGCCGGCAGTTTGCCTTCATCTGCCAGACTCCAGAGCAGGCGGGCAAAACCCTGCAGATAAATATTGATGGATGCGAAGCAGGCCAGGTAACCGATGGCGGCTGCCAGCCAGCGCCAGTGTTCACCCCAGAGCAGAGCGACCAGCTGGGGCAGCGAGGTGGTGTTGCTTTGGTGATCACCATAGGTGCCAAAATTGACCACAGCGAGGGAGCAGGCCCAGTACACAGCGCCCGCCAGCAACACTCCAAGCAGCAGGGCCAGCGGGAAATCGCGTTGGGGGTTTTTGAACTCTTCACCCATATGGGTGAAGGCTTCCAGGCCGACAAAACACCAGAACATCAGCGCCAGGGCAGCGGGAATGGCGGACCACTGGGTACCGCTGATTGGCATGAGATCCGCCGTGTTGTCAGTAAGATCGCCAAGCCACCAGAAGGATGCCACCGTGGTGATGATAATCAGGGCAATGGCCGTCTGGACTTGGCCCGAGGCGCGGGCAGGCTTTTGCCCCAACACCAGCATCAGGCCCAGTGTCAGCAGCTGGATGGCCATATCACCGGTGGGTGTGATCGGTGCGATGGCGTACCAGAAACCGCTGGTCATTTTCAGCGCTGCCGGCAGCCCCACGGGGATTACGGCCAGAAACAGCAATGCCACGCTGCGCTCCATGGACAGGCCAAAGGCGCGGCCGATCAGTGAGGGCGCACCGCCGGCATGGGGGTACTGCTGTCCCAGTTTGGCGAACGTGAAGGCTACTGGCAGCACCAGCAGTGTCAGCAGGGGCCAGGCCCAGAGCGATGCCTCACCGGCCATTGCTGCGGCTGCCGCCGGAACCACAAAGATACCGGTGCCCAGGAGAGAGGTGGTTAGCAGGCCGATGCCCTGCAGCAGGCTTAATTCCCTGTTCAAGCGACTCATGGCAGTCATTCCAGACAGGCTCCCCGTTGAGGTTGCGGGAGCGGGTGATATTCAGTCAGAGGCGCATAGCCTACGCGCCCCGGCTGCTGGAAGGAGCTGTCAGAGCGCCGGCAATGAGCTGCACTTTGCCGGAAAATCGCGGCATAATGCAGCCGATGGCCAGGCTCGACTATCGCAGCTCAAAACGGCAGTCATTCAGGGTGCTCAGGGATAAGGAACGATCAGTTGGACAAGTTCGATCAGCAAATTCTGGCGTTGTTGCGCAATGATGCCCGCATGGCGGTTACGGCGATTGCTCGGCAGGTGAGTCTGTCACGTACGGCGGTGAGTGACAGGATTCGTCAGATGGAAGAGCGAGGCATTATTCGTGGTTATCACGCCGATGTCAGCGATGGTGAGCCCCCTGCAGTACGTGCCTTTCTGGAGCTGTTCTACAATGAGAGCCGCTGCGAAACCTATGTGGATAAAATCCGTGCCTTTCCCGAGGTGAAGCGCTGCTGTGGCATCAGTGGTGATACCGATATGCTGATCTATCTGGAAACGGCCAGCATGGAACGGTTGATCGAAATTCGGGCGGCCATTGAGGGTTTCCATAAGATGGTGCGCGTGAAAACCCATATCGTCATGAAAGAGTGGGATATGTAGCTGGGTGTGTGGCTCTATGCCGACACAGGTCATCAAATGATGTGACACAACCCCATGTTTGTCAGGGGCTTTTTCGTTTCTGAAAGGCAACTTTTTGCAGTGCAGCAGGTGTGCAGGGCAGATGAATAGGGTATGCTCGAAGTAACCTTACATCCGTTTTATTGCCAGCAGTGTCAGTTTGAGTTCAAGCCAAATGGTAGCCAGCGCTTATACAACCTCAGCTAAGGTCCTGGTCCTCGGGGCCGCCGGTCAGGTCGGCCATGCACTGGTCGAACTGCTTGAAAAGTCTCCGGGTATAGAGCCGATCGGCTTCACACGTCGTCAGATGGATATCACATCCGCGGATGCTGTTCGTCAGCAGCTGGAAAAGCATCTGCCGGATTACGTGGTCAACTGTGCTGGTTTCAACCGTGTGGATGCTGCCGAGCGCCAGGTTGATGAGGCGTTTGCCGTCAACCGTGATGGCCCTGCCAATTTGGCGACCGCCTGTGCGGCATTGAGTATTCCTTTACTCCATCTCTCATCCGATTATGTCTTCGATGGCCACTATGCCAGTGGTTACAGTGAAGGTGATGATCCGGCACCGCTGGGCACCTACGGCCGCAGCAAGTGGGAAGGGGAAGAAAAGGTACGCCAGCTGCAGCCGCAGCACCTGATTCTGCGCGTGAGCTGGATTTTCAGCGCACGGGGGCACAACTTCCTGTTGCGCATGCTGGAACAGGCGAGGCAGGAAAAAGAGATCGAAGCTGCTGATGACCGCCGCGGCTGTCCTACATCTGCCGATGATGTGGCCCGGGTCATTCTGGCGATTTTGCGTCAGCTGACCTGTGGTATCGATGTCTGGGGGACCTACCATTATTGTGGTGCCGAAATCACTACGCGGTATGGATTCAGTGAAGCGATTCTGGCGGCGGTACGTCAGTACGAAGAGCTGGAAGTGGAAACGCTTAAGGCGGTATCGACCGCGGACCTGCACCCATTGGCGGAACGGCCCGCTTCATCGGTACTCAAGTGCCGCAAGCTCCTGTCGACCTTTGGCATCCGACAGCGCCCCTGGCGCTCGGAGCTGCAGCGGGTCATTCGCGAAATCTATGGCGAGTCCTGAGACCCGCCATACCTCTACTCAATCACTTACAGACCCAGCGTGGGTGAGCGCGTAATGGCGACGGCCAGCACATAGCCAACACTGGCGAGTGCGGCCAGCAGGGCCAGGCTGCGCGTGCGCAGGTTGCGACCACGCTTGAGGGCAACGGTACCAAAACCGATATAGGCCAGCAGTCCGACCACCTTGGCGGTGAGCCAGTGATGGGTCAGCGGATATTGCGAGATAATCAGCATCAGGCCAATGGCACTCAGTAGCAAGAGCGTGTCGATGACATGCGGGGCAACTCTGAGCCAGCGCGCCTTGAGCGCACCCGGCCAGGCATACATGCACAGGGCTCTGATCATGAACAGCGTAATGCTCAGGCCCACCAGTGTCAGGTGGGTATGCTTCAGCATGAGGTAAGTATTCACTTGTGCGTCTATCCCTATAATCGTGGTCGTGTTGTGGCCTGAACCTGC
Organism: Marinobacterium stanieri; assembly: GCF_900155945.1. Classification (GTDB taxonomy): domain Bacteria; phylum Pseudomonadota; class Gammaproteobacteria; order Pseudomonadales; family Balneatricaceae; genus Marinobacterium; species Marinobacterium stanieri. The sequence goes on along the minus strand of NZ_FTMN01000009.1, from coordinate 92,698 downwards.
GGCTGGCGCCGTATGTCCGGGGCAGCTCAATACGCAAGCACTATAACGGCCCGGCGAGGTGTTTTGAATCATATTGCGACAAACTTCGTTCGGGTGGGCGGACTGCAAAGCGGCGCATAACAGGGTAAAATGTGCGCTTTTACCAGTCAGAGACGTTAAGCGCGCGCATGAACGCAGACAAACAGGCCCAAGACCCTTTTCAGTCCATCCGCCCCTACCGGGACAATGAAGTCGAGGCGGTACTGCAGCGTCTGATACGGGATGACGAGTGCATCTCGGCATTGACCCGCTATCAGTTTCCGCGAGCTTCTGGCCCCCTGGGCTGGCTGCTTAAGCCCATGGTGCGTATTGCCGTGGCTGCGCGTGTCGGTGATATCGAGGATGTACACGGCTTCCAGATGATGGTGGCTGATTACATGCAGAAGATGATCGCCCGCACCACAACGCGCGTGAGCTGCTCGGGGCTGGAACGTCTGGATCCCAATGAGTCCTACCTGTTTGTGTCCAATCACCGGGATATCGCCATGGACCCGGCGTTCGTCAACTGGGTGCGTCATCAGGGTGGCATGTCTACCGTGCGCATTGCCATCGGGGATAACCTGCTGCGCAAACCCTACGTATCTGACCTGATGCGCCTCAACAAGAGCTTTATCGTCAACCGCTCGGCCAAGGGGCGTGAGATGATGACGGCACTGACGCAGTTGTCGTCCTATATCGATCACAGTGTCTGCAATGGCCACTCGGTATGGATTGCCCAGCGTGAAGGGCGTGCGAAAGACGGTAACGATCAGACCGACCCGGCGCTGATGAAGATGTTCTACATGTCACATCGCAAACAGCGCAGCCTGTCGGAAATGGTGGGTCGCCTGAATATCGTGCCCGTGGCGATCTCCTATGAACTGGACCCCTGTGATGCACTCAAGGCGGAAGAGCTGGCGGCGGTTGCCCTGCATGGGGCCTACGAAAAATCCGAATTTGAAGATATTGCCAGCATCGTGCGGGGTATCACCGGTAACAAGGGCGCTGTGCATGTCGGCTTCGGTGAGCCTCTGCAGGGTGAGTTCGAGTCTCCCGAAGCACTGGCCGAAGAGATTGATCGCCAAATCTACCTTAACTACCGTCTGCACCCGAGCAATCTGGCCGCAGCGGGCGAAAATGTTACCCCGGAGCAGCAGGCGGCCTTTGATCAGCGCATGAATGCGGTGAGCGATGAAGCCCGTCCTTTCCTGCAGGCCATGTATGCCAATCCGGTGCGCAACTATCATCAGGCACAGCAGGAGGCTTCATGAGTCAGCTTACCCATTTGAACGCCCATGGCGAGGCCCGCATGGTGGATGTCAGCGAAAAGGCTGTCACCGTCCGTGAAGCCACGGCCAGTGGCTGGGTTGAAATGAAGCCGGAAACGCTGGCGCTGATTCAGGATGGCGGGCACCCCAAGGGTGATGTGTTGGCTGTTGCCCGCATTGCCGGTATTCAGGCCGCCAAGAAAACCTCTGATCTGATTCCGCTGTGCCACCCCCTGATGCTCAGCTCGGTGAAGGTTGAGCTGACGCCGGAGCCGGAGTTGAACCGGGTGTCGATTGAGGCGCGTTGTCGCCTCAGTGCCCAGACCGGTGTGGAGATGGAAGCCTTGACGGCTGTGAGCGTGGCGGCACTGACCCTGTATGACATGTGCAAGGCGGTGGACAAGGGCATGCGCATCAGTGGTATCGAGCTGGTGGAAAAAACCGGTGGCAAAAGTGGCGACTGGCGCCGTGAGGACAACGCATGAAAGTGATTTATTTTGCCCGCGTGCGTGAGCAGCTGGGGGTGGATGAAGAAACTCTAACCTGTCCGGCGGGCGTGTCTACCCTGGCCGAACTGGTTGACTGGCTGGCTGCCGAGCGCGGTGCGCCCTGGGATAAGGTGCTGCAGGCGCCCGACCTGATCTGCGCAGTGAATCAGGAGGTGGTTGATCGTCAGGTGGCCGTGTCTGATCAGGATGAAGTGGCTTTCTTCCCGCCGGTAACAGGAGGTTGATGTGAGTGCCACCAACGCTGCACCCAAGGCATCACCCTTGCTGTTTCTGCGCTCGCTGCTCTATTACGCGGGCTTTTACCCGGTCACGATGGTGTTCTCGCTGATCTGTTTGATCATCGGTCCGCTGCTGCCATTTCGGACGCGCTTCAAGTTCCTGACCCTCATCAACTATTTCTATATTGCCTGGCTGCGTATCTGCTGTGGTGTCAAAGTGCGGGTTACGGGACGCGAGAATTTGCCGGCCGAGGGCAGTTATGTGGTGATCGCCAACCATCAGAGCGAATGGGAAACCCTCTACTTTCAGCTGCTGATTCGCCCACAGGCGGTGGTGCTCAAGCGCGAGCTGCTGCGTATTCCCCTGTTTGGCTGGGCGCTGGCGCTGTTGAAGCCGATCGCACTGGATCGCAGCAAGCGCCGCGGTGCACTCAAGCAGTTGCTGGAACAGGGCAAGGCCCGGCTGGCGGACGGCATTCCCTTGTTGATCTTCCCGCAGGGAACGCGACTGCCGGTAGGTAAACTGGGCAAGCTGAACAAGGGCGGCGCCATGCTGGCGGTCAGCAGTGAAGTACCGATTGTGCCGGTGGCCCATAATGCTGGCCTGTATTGGCCCGGCAAGTCCTTCATCAAGTACCCGGGCACGGTTGAAGTGGCGGTCGGGCCGGCGATTGCGACTCAGGGGCGTACGGTCGATGAGGTCCACAGTGAAAGTACTGCCTGGCTTGAAGCAGCGATGAAGCAACAGGGCAGTCTCGATTAGATCTGTTTGGTTCAGGCACAAAAAAACCGCTCACTGAGCGGTTTTTTTATGGCCGACCGGCAGGGCCGGTCGTACAAGTATCTCGCTTAGCCTTCAAATTTCTCGAACACCAGAGTGGAGTTGGTGCCGCCGAAGCCGAAGCTGTTGGACATGACGCGCTTGAGGTCTACGCCATCCTTGCGCTCGGTGACAACCGGCATGCCTTCGGCTTCCGGGTCCAGCTCTTCGATGTTGGCAGATGCACAGATGAAGTTATTCTGCTGCATCAGGATCGAGTAGATCGCTTCCTGTACACCAGTGGCGCCCAGAGAGTGACCTGTCAGGGACTTGGTAGAGCTGACCGGCGGCATGTCATCACCGAAGGTCTGCTTCATCGCTTTCAGCTCCTGGATGTCACCGGCCGGAGTGGAGGTGCCGTGGGAGTTGATGTAGTCGATGTCGCCGTCAACAGTGCTCATGGCTTGTTGCATGCAGCGGATGGCGCCTTCACCGGACGGGGCAACCATGTCGTAGCCGTCGGAAGTAGCACCGTAGCCCACCAGCTCGGCATAGATCTTGGCACCACGCGCCTTGGCGTGTTCCAGGTCTTCCAGTACCAGCATGCCGGCACCACCTGCGATGACGAAGCCATCACGGTTGGCGTCGTAGGCGCGGGAGGCTTTTTCCGGTGTTTCGTTGTACTTGCTGGACAGGGCGCCCATGGCATCGAACATGACGCTCAGGGACCAGTGCAGTTCTTCACCGCCACCGGCGAAAATTACGTCCTGTTTACCCAGCTGAATCTGCTCCATTGCGTTACCGATGCAGTGTGCGCTGGTGGCACAGGCAGAGGTTATGGAGTAGTTCACGCCCTTGATCTTGAACGGAGTGGCCAGACAGGCAGACACTGTAGAGCCCATGGTACGGGTCACGCGGTAAGGACCGACGCGGCGCACACCCTTGCTGCGCAGGATATCGGCGGTTTCCACGATATCGGCAGACGAAGCGCCACCGGAGCCCGCGATCAGGCCGGTGCGTACATTGGATACCTGGTCTTCACTCAGGCCGGAATCTTCGATGGCCTGCTTCATCGCCAGGTAGGTGTAGGCAGAAGCGTTGCCCATGAAACGGCGCAGCTTGCGGTCAATCAGGCTGTCCAGATCGATATCGATGCTGCCCGCTACCTGACTGCGGAAGCCCAGCTCTTTGTATTCCGGCTGGAACTTGATGCCGGAACGGCCCAGTTTCAGTGATTCCAGGACGGTTTCCTGGTCATTACCCAGGCAGGAAACGATTCCCATACCGGTCACTACGACGCGTCGCATGTGTAGCCTCTCTTCAACTCGTTCAGAACTATCAGTCTTATTATAAGGTAGTCAGACGGGGCCCGCTCGCAGCAGGCCCTGCATCAGAAGTTATCAGTCTGCTTGAACAGACCCACACGCAGATCCTTTGCGGTGTAGATGACACGGCCATCCACGGCCACAGTACCGTCAGCAATACCCATTACCAGCTTGCGCTCGATAACGCGCTTCAACTGGATATGGTAGGTCACTTTCTTGGCTTCAGGCAGTACCTGGCCGGTGAACTTCACCTCGCCGGAGCCCAGTGCACGACCGCGGCCTTCATTGCCACGCCAGCCCAGGAAGAAACCAACCAGCTGCCACATGGCATCCAGGCCCAGGCAGCCAGGCATCACCGGGTCGCCCGGGAAGTGGCATTCGAAGAACCAGAGGTCCGGACGGATATCCAGTTCGGCAATGATTTCGCCCTTGCCGTACTCGCCGCCGTCTGTGTTGATCTCAAGGATACGATCAAGCATCAGCATGTTGCCAATCGGCAGCTGTGCGTTGCCGGGGCCAAACATTTCGCCGTGGCCGCACTGCAGCAGTTGCTCGCGTTCAAATGAAGAAGGTCGTGTCATAAGAAACCGTTATTCCAGAGGCATTTCATCAATATTTCCGCGATTATACCGGTTTGCACCCCTTCAGGCACGAGCTGCGTCATGTATTTTGCTCATTCGCTGTACGGGATACCGGGCGTTTCTGATCGCCTGAAGGCGGGGTCGGGAAAAATTGATGCTGTTAACGAATAGGACAGCAAGTGGGCAGGCAGGTTCAGACGGGGCCAGCAGATCGCTGTACCCCGCTCGTGAAGCAGGCTTACTGGGTGCGATCCAGTGCCTGTTCGGTCAGTGTGATCAGGGTGTCACGGAAGGAGGTGGCCGGCAGTGCATCAAGAGCGCTGACCGCCTTATCCAGCTCGGCGCGTGCCTGATCACGGGTGTAGTCGATGGCACCGGTGCGCTGAACAATCTCCAGAACCGGCTCCAGGTCGTCCAGGCCGCCTTCGCGGATGGCGCGACGAATCAGTTTGCGATCATCTTCGCTGCCAACGCGCATGGCATAGATCAGCGGTAGAGTGGCTTTACCCTCGGCCAGATCATCACCCACGTTCTTGCCCATGGTGTCGCTGTCTGACAGGTAATCCAGCAGGTCGTCCACGATCTGGAAGGCGATACCCAGGTGGCGGCCATACAGACGCAGGGCTTCACGTTCTTCGGCAGGGGCATCCGCCAGGATGGCACCCACTTCGGTTGCCGCCTCGAACAGCATGGCTGTCTTGCCCAGAATCACCTGCATGTAGGAATCTTCGCTGGTGTCCGGGTTACGCTGGTTCAGCAGCTGCAGGACTTCGCCTTCGGCGATCACGGTGGTGGCGTTGGAGATTACCTGCATGATTTCCATGCGGCCGATATCCACCATCATCTGGAAGGAGCGGGAGTAGAGGAAGTCGCCGACCAGTACGCTGGGCGCATTGCCCCACTTGGCATTGGCGGTCGCGTTACCGCGGCGCAGTTCGGAGTTGTCCACCACATCGTCGTGCAGCAGAGTCGCGGTGTGGATAAATTCGATCACCGCGGCCAGTGGAATGTGCTGTTCGCCCTTGTAACCGCAAGCGTTGGCACTGAGCAGAACCAGCAGAGGGCGCAGGCGCTTGCCACCACCGGCAACAATATGATGGCCTATTTTCTCCACCAGAGGCACGTTGGAGCCCAGATGGTTGAGAATGTAATCGGTAACGGCATCGAACTGTGGCTCAATGGCCGAGTTTAGCTGGTGTGGCTGCATGGACGGGTTCTGTATGTGGACTGAACACCCGCCGCATGCTAGGCGGCAGGGTCTGGGGTGTCAAGTCAGCCCCGTGGAAGGCCCGTTATTACGGCAGGATAAAGTCACCTGGCCGGTTGCGGGGAGGTGGCGTTTGCAGTACAATTTCGCGCCTTAAACCTGTCCATCGACGCTCCCTACCATAGGGTGCCAGAATCCACCGCGGTTTCGGCCATTAGAAGTAGGTTTCGTATCCAGTAGCCGGGCAGGTTAAATCTTGGAGAAAAGCATGTTCGCAGTAATCGTAAGCGGCGGTAAGCAGTACCGTGTGCAGGAAGGTCAGACTCTGAAACTGGAGAAACTGACTGCTGACGCTGGTTCCAGCATTGAATTCGATCGTGTGCTGCTGGTCGGCAATGGCGACGACATCAAAGTTGGTGCGCCGGTTGTAGATGGTGCCAAAGTGGCTGCAGAAGTTGTTGGTCACGGCCGCGGCGAAAAGGTCAACATCATCAAGTTCCGTCGTCGTAAGCACCACATGAAGCGTCAGGGTCACCGTCAGTGGTTCACTGAAGTGAAAATCACTGGTATCAGTGCCTGATTAACCGAACTTAGGAGATAGAAGAATGGCTCATAAGAAGGCTGGTGGTTCAACGCGTAACGGACGCGACTCAGAATCGAAACGCCTCGGCGTTAAGCGTTTTGGTGGTCAGGCTGTTACCGCTGGCAACATCCTGATGCGTCAGCGTGGCACCAAGTTCCACGCTGGTGAGAACGTAGGTCTGGGTAAAGATCACACTCTGTTCGCTAAAGCGGATGGCGTGGTCAAGTTCGAGACCAAAGGTCCTCACAACCGTAAATTCATCAGCGTCGTACCTGCCTAAGGCATTTGCACGCTGTATCAAAAAGCTCCGCCCAGGCGGAGCTTTTTTCGTTATGAGCCCAGTGTCGTTGACGCCGGGTTCGCTCCCCCGAGGTATACTGTGCCAGGGGTTATGTATTTTAAGTGTTGGAGGTAGCGATGAAATTTGTCGATGAGGCAACCATTACGGTGGAAGCCGGCAAGGGGGGCAACGGGTGCCTTAGCTTCCGGCGCGAGAAATACATCCCCAAAGGCGGCCCGGACGGTGGCGATGGTGGTGATGGCGGTTCTGTATTTGTAGAAGCGGATGAGTCGCTTAACACGCTGATCGATTATCGCTTTACCCGTCGCTTTAAGGCGGAAAGCGGTGAAGCGGGCAGTGGGCGCAACTGTACCGGTTCCAAGGGTGAAGATCTGGTGCTGAAACTGCCGGTGGGTACCACTGTCGTCGACGTGGATACCAACGAGGTGTTGGCAGACCTCACTCACGTGGGTCAGCGCGAGAAGATCGCCCAGGGTGGCTGGCATGGTCTGGGTAACACGCGCTTCAAGAGCAGTGTGAACCGTACCCCGCGCCAGACCACCAAAGGCAGTGAAGGTGAATTGCGTCAGCTGCGTCTTGAGCTGAAGGTACTGGCGGATGTCGGTTTGCTGGGCCTTCCCAATGCGGGCAAGTCGACCCTGATCCGTTCCATCTCGGCTGCACGTCCGAAAGTGGCGGACTACCCGTTCACCACGCTGGTTCCTAACCTGGGTGTTGTACGTACCGAAGCGCACCGCAGCTTCGTGGTGGCTGATATTCCGGGCATCATTGAAGGCGCGGCCGAGGGTGCCGGTTTGGGCATTCGCTTCCTCAAGCATCTGGCCCGTAACCGCGTGTTGCTGCACCTGGTAGACATGGCGCCCTGGGACGAGAAAACCCCGGCGGAAGCCGCGCTGACGGCTGTGCGAGAGCTGGAAAAATTCAGCCCTACGCTGGCCGAGCAGCCGCGCTGGTTGCTGCTCAACAAGCTGGACCTGCTGCCGGAAGAGGAGCAGGAAGAGGCCTGTCAGGCCGTGATTGATGCACTGGGCTGGGAAGGCCCGCTGTATCGTATCTCGGCGCTGAACAAGAGCGGTTTGACGCCGCTGGTACACGATCTTCAGGAGTATCTGGATGCCCGTGCCGAAGCGGTGGCGGAAGAACCGGAGCTGCTGGAAGAAGAGCGTCGTATCCGTGCCATTATCGATGAAGAGGCGCGTGAGAACCTGCGTCGTCTGAAAGCGGAAATGCGCGCGCGACGCGAAGCGGAAGATGATCTGGATGATGATGACTTCGATGACGATGATTACGACATCGAAGTGGAGTATGTGCGCTGACGGAGTGTGACAAGTGACAGCGGGACGCAAGGGCTTGGCCCAGCCTGGGCGCTGGGTGGTGAAGATTGGTAGTGCGCTGTTGACCAATGATGGTCAGGGGCTCGACCAGAACGCAATTGCCGGCTGGGTTGACCAGCTGGTGGAGCTGACCCGTCGCGGGGTCGAGGTGATCCTCGTCTCCTCGGGTTCAGTGGCCGAGGGCATGACCCGGCTGGGCTGGTCCGAGCGACCGCGTGAGATCTACCGCCTGCAGGCCGCCGCCGCTGTCGGTCAGATGGGGCTGGTACAGGCCTATGAAGCCAACTTCCGTCGTCATGGCATGCACACCGCTCAGGTGCTGTTGACCCATGACGACATGTCCAACCGCAAGCGTTATCTCAATGCGCGTTCAACCCTGCGTACCCTGATCGAAATGGGTGTGGTGGCGGTGGTCAACGAGAATGACACCGTGGTCACCAGTGAAATCCGTTTCGGTGACAATGACACCCTGGGTGCGCTGGTCGCCAACGCGGTGGAAGCGGATGCGCTGATTCTGCTGACCGACCAGAACGGCCTCTACACGGCCGACCCACGCAATAACCCTGATGCTGAATTGATCACCGAAGCCATGGCGGGCGAAGAGCGTCTGGATGCCATGGCCGGTGGTGGTGGCAAGCTGGGGCGTGGCGGTATGGCGACCAAGGTGCGGGCGGCCAAACTGGCGGCGCGCTCAGGTGCGGTCACGGTGATTGCCAGTGGGCGTGAGCCGGATGTGCTGCTGAAGCTGCATTCAGCCGAGCAGGTCGGCACCCTGTTGTTACCTGAGCGTGAGCCCATGGCGGCACGCAAGCAGTGGATTGCCGGTCATTTGCAGGCACGTGGCACGCTGGTGCTGGATGCCGGTGCAGTTAAAGCACTGGTGGAAGGTGGCAAGAGCCTGTTGCCCGCGGGTGTGCGTTCGGTCAGCGGTGACTTCTCCCGTGGCGAGATGGTGATCATGATGGATGAATCCGGGCGTGTGATAGCCCGTGGTCTGGCCAACTATGGTGCCGTGGACGCCGATAAAATCATAGGTCGCCCCAGTAGCGTGATTGAAGAACAGTTGGGCTTTATGGGAGAGGAAGAGTTGGTGCACCGGGATAATCTTATCCTGGCCTGATTCGCCCTCGGCAAACGACAGACACAAAAAAACCGGCAGATGCCGGTTTTTTTATGCTTGCCTGAGCGGCTTATGCCATCGCTTTGATGCGGGCGTTCAGACGGCTCTTGGTGCGGGCGATCTTGTTCTTGTGGAAGATGCCTTTGTTCACAGAGCTATCCAGTACCGGCTGAGCGGCCTTGAATGCTTCCTGAGCTGCAGCCTGGTCACCGCTATCGATAGCAGCGAAAACTTTTTTCATGTACGTGCGCGCCATGGAGCGCAGGCTAGCGTTGTGCTGACGACGCTTCTCCGCCTGACGAGCGCGTTTTTTGGATCCTGCGGAATTAGCCACGATCCGGCTCCTTTAGGTAATTAGTTGATCAAAAACGGCGATGGAGTGCCGAAAAATTAGACGCGACATTATTCATGCCAGACGCCAGAATGTCAACTAAATGACCAGTTATCACGCGGAGTTTTGTCTGTTTAGTAAACAGGGATATGATCTGCGCTCATTTTACGGAAGGCGGTCGGGGAGGCCTAGTGGCGGACGAGCAAAAAACGGAAGGGGGCGGTCTGCTCCGTTCCAGCGCGATGGTTGGCATCATGACCCTGATATCGCGAGTGCTGGGGCTGGTGCGCGATGTGGTTATTGCCGGCTACTTTGGTGCCAGTGGCAGTGCCGACGCCTTCTTTGTCGCCTTCAAGATTCCCAACTTCCTTCGCCGCCTCTTTGCCGAGGGTGCGTTCTCGCAGGCGTTTGTGCCGGTGTTGTCCGAGTATCGCACCCAGCGGGATCTGGCGGCCGTGCAGGAGCTGGTGCACCGGGTGTCCGGTGCGTTGGGCTCAGTGCTCATTCTGATTACCCTGATAGCCGTATTGGGTGCGCCGGTGCTGGCGGCGCTGTTTGCGCCCGGCTTCTACATGCAAGACAGTGAGAAGTTCGCGCTGGCGTCGGACATGCTGCGAATCACCTTCCCCTATCTGTTGTTGATCTCACTGACGGCCTTTTGTGGCGCCATTCTCAACAGCTACGGCCGCTTTGCCGTTCCTGCCTTTACGCCGGTATTGCTCAACCTCTGTCTGATCGGCTCCGCGGTGCTGCTCAGTCCGCTGCTGGAAACGCCGATCATGGCGCTGGCCTGGGGGGTATTGATGGCCGGTACGGTACAGCTGCTGTTCCAGTTGCCGTTTCTGGCGCGCATGAAACTGATGCCAATCCCCAAATCCGGATTCAAGGACGAGGGTGTGCGCCGCATTCTCAAGCTGATGCTACCGGCGTTGTTCGGTGTGTCGGTGGCGCAGATCAACCTGTTGCTGGATACGGTGTTGGCCTCCTTCCTGCAGACCGGCAGTGTGTCCTGGCTGTACTACTCAGACCGGTTGTCCGAGTTGCCACTGGGGGTATTCGGGATTGCCATCGCCACGGTGATCCTGCCCAGCCTGTCGCGTAATCATGCCGGCAAGGACCCGGAGCGCTTTGCCCGTACGCTGGACTGGGCCATGCGCATGGTGCTGCTGATCGGTCTGCCGGCGGCGCTGGCGCTGGCGGTACTGGCGGAGCCCTTGATTGCGACCCTGTTCCACTACGGCGAGATGACCGACTTCGATGTGCAGATGGCGGCGTTGAGTCTGCGTGCCTATGCCTTTGGCCTGCTCGCGTTCATGCTGATCAAGGTGCTGGCGCCGGGATACTTCTCGCGTCAGGACACCAAAACGCCGGTGAGAATTGCCGTCAAGGCGATGTTGGCCAATATGGTGTTCAACCTTATTCTGATCTGGCCGCTGGCTCATGCCGGGCTGGCGCTGGCGACCTCGCTGTCGGCGTTCATGAATGCCGGCTGGTTGCTGCACGGATTGATTCGCGAAGGCGTGTTCCGTTGGCAGCCGGGCTGGGGCATGACACTGGTGCGTCTGTCGGCGTCGGCTGGTGCGATGGTAGCGGTTCTGTTGGCCATTCAGTCCCAGTTGGATGACTGGCTGCAGGCGGGGCTCTGGGTGCGAGTGCAGTGGATGGCGCTGCTGGTTGTAGCCGGTGGCGGCTCCTATGTGCTGATGCAGCTGTTGCTGGGGTTGCGGCCACGTCATTTGCGCGGTTGAGCACTTTCTGAGCGGTACTCGTGACAGGCTGAGTACGGTATACTTCGCAGTCCACATTCTGGCGCTGGTTCAGCAACTGCATGGAACTGATACGAGGCTTACATAATCTGCGTGACCGACACCGTGGCTGCGTAGCGACGATCGGCAACTTCGATGGCGTACATCTGGGCCACCGCAAGGTGTTGGCGCAGGTGAAAGCGAAGGCGGCTGCACTGGGATTGCCCAGTGTTGCGATCATCTTTGAACCCCAGCCAAGGGAGTTCTTTGGTGGTGACAGCGTGCCGCCGCGCCTGACGCGTTTTGACGAGAAGGTACGCCTGCTCGCCGCCGAAGGGGTGGATCGTGTCCTGTGCCTGACATTCAATGCCCGCCTGCGCCAGATGTCGGCAGCTGAATTTGTCGATGAGTTGCTGCTGAAAGGCCTGGCGGTCCAGCATTTCGTGGTTGGCGACGACTTCCGTTTTGGCTGTGATCGCAAGGGCGATTTCAACATGCTGATCGAAGCCGGCAAACGCCACGGCTTCAGTGTCGAACATACCGCGACCTTCATGCTGGACGGCGACCGTGTCAGCAGTACCCGGATTCGTCAGGCGCTGCTGAACAAGGACTTTGCTCTGGCCGAGCGTCTGCTGGGTTGGCGTTATGCCGTCACCGGCCGCGTCATGCACGGCCAGAAACTGGGGCGCCAGCTGGGCGTGCCGACGGCCAATGTGCGCATGCACCGTTATCCTTGCCCCCTGCGCGGCGTCTTTGCCGTCCATGCCCTGCTGGGTGGCGAGCGACTTCAAGGTGTGTGTAACGTGGGGATGCGGCCCACGGTAAATGGCCGCCAGCCGGTGCTGGAAGTCCATTTGTTGAATTACAGCGGAGAGGAGATCTATGGCCGCCTGATGCGGGTCGAGTTTCTCCACTTCATCCGGGACGAGCGCGCCTTCGACGGCATCGACGCGCTCAAGACCCAGATCGAAACCGATATTGACCATGTCCGTGCCTGGTTTGACCAGGCGGCTCGAGACTGACTGACCTCAGGAAGCGACCTGTTATGACCGATTACAAAGCCACACTGAACCTGCCGGAAACGGCCTTCCCGATGCGCGGCAACCTGCCCAAGCGTGAGCCGGGCTGGCTGGAGCACTGGGACAAGATCGACCTCTACGGCCAGCTGCGTGCTGAGGGCAAGGGGCGCAAGAGCTTCATCCTGCACGACGGCCCTCCCTACGCCAACGGCAATATTCATATCGGTCATGCGGTGAACAAGGTGATCAAGGACATGATCATCAAATCCAAGACCCTGAGCGGCTTTGATGCGCCCTACGTGCCGGGCTGGGACTGTCATGGTCTGCCCATCGAGCACAAGGTCGAGACCCTGATCGGCAAGGCCGGTGACAAGGTGCCTTACCGTGAATTCCGTCAGAAGTGCCGTGAGTACGCCGCCGAGCAGGTGGCCGGTCAGAAAGCCGACTTCATCCGTCTGGGTATCCAGGGTGACTGGGACAATCCCTACCTGACCATGAACTTCGACACCGAAGCCAACATCGTCCGTGCACTGGGCAAGATCATCGAGAATGGTCACCTGGTGAAGGGCTACAAGCCGGTGTACTGGAGCGTGGTCGGTCAGTCTGCGCTGGCAGAAGCCGAAGTGGAATATCAGGACAAGACCTCCACCGCCATCGACGTGCGTTTCACCTTTGTCGATCAGGACAAGGTACTGGCACTGTTCGACACGGCTGCCGGTGAAGCGCCGGTCTCCGTTGTGATCTGGACCACCACTCCCTGGACCATTCCGGCCAACCAGGCTGTCTCCCTGAATGGCGAGCTGGACTACGCGCTGGTTGAAGCCCACACCGAGCAGGGCGTTGACCGCATGGTGCTGGCCGCTGAAATGGTCGACGACATCATGGCGCGCTGGGGTGTGGACAAGTACGACGTACTGGCGACCTGCAACGGCAGCGCGCTGGAACTGCTGCAGCTCAAGCACCCGGTCTACGACAAGCAGGTGCCCCTGATCCTGGGTGATCACGTCACTACCGACGCCGGTACCGGTGCCGTACACACGGCGCCCGATCACGGTATGGAAGACTTTGTGGTGGGTCAGGAATATGGTCTGAGCACCCTGAACCTGGTGCAGGCCAACGGTACCTACACCGATGCGGCAGGCGAGTTTGCCGGTGTCCACGTGTACAAGGCTGACGGCCCTGTGTGCGAAGCACTGGAACGTGAAGGCAAACTGGTTCACCTGAAGCGTTTCCAGCACAGCTACCCGCACTGCTGGCGCACCAAGACTCCGCTGATCTACCGCGCCACGCCGCAGTGGTTCGTGTCCATGGAAGCCAAGGGGCTGAAGAGCTCGGCAATGGATGCCATCAAGGGCGTGCAGTGGTTCCCCGAGTGGGGCCAGAACCGTATCGAGTCCATGGTTGATCAGAGCCCGGACTGGTGTGTTTCCCGTCAGCGTACCTGGGGTGTGCCGATCACCGTGTTCACCCACAAGCAGACCGGTGAACTGCACCCGAATACCGCGGCCCTGATCGAACAGGTGGCCGAGAAGATCGAAGAAGGCGGCATCGATGCCTGGTTCGAGCTGGATGCAGCTGAATTGCTGGGTGTCGAAGCCGGTGAATACGACAAGGTCACCGATACCCTGGACGTCTGGTTCGACTCCGGTGTGACTCATCATGCCGTTCTGCGTCAGCGCGAAGGCCTGAGCTTCCCGGCGGACATGTACCTGGAAGGTTCCGACCAGCACCGCGGCTGGTTCCAGTCCTCTCTGAAAACGTCCATCGCCATCAATGGCTGTGCGCCGTACAAGCAGGTGCTGACCCACGGCTTCACCGTGGACGAGAAGGGCTACAAAATGTCCAAGTCGCTGGGCAACGTGATCGCGCCTCAGGAAGTGACCGACAGCCTGGGTGCCGACATCCTGCGCCTGTGGGTGGCATCGACCGATTACTCTGGCGAGATGGCCGTGTCCAAGCAGATCCTGCAGCGTACAGCCGACAGCTACCGTCGTATCCGTAACACCTCCCGCTTCCTGCTGGCCAACCTGAACGGGTTTGATCCGGCTGAGCACATGGTCGATGCTGCAGACATGCTGGCGCTGGACCGCTGGGCGGTGGATGCAGCAGCCCAGCTGCAGAAGAAAGTCGTTGCGGCCTACGACAGCTACCGTTTCCTCGATGTGTACCAGCAGGTTCACCACTTCTGCGTGCAGGAGCTGGGTGGTTTCTACCTGGATATCATCAAGGACCGTCAGTACACCACCAAGCCGGACTCGCTGGCGCGTCGTTCCTGCCAGACCGCACTGTTCCACATCGCTCAGGCGCTGGTGCGCTGGGTTGCGCCGATCCTCAGCTTCACCGCTGAAGAGATCTACGCGGCACTGCCGGGCGAGCACCGTGACTCCATCCTGCTGACCACCTGGTACGAGGATCTGTTCGAACTGGCTGAAGACGAGCCGTTCGGCAGCGACTTCTGGCAGCGTGTGATGGCGGTTAAAGGCGCGGTCAACAAGTGTCTGGAAGATGCCCGTAACGAAAAACTGGTGAAAGCCTCCCTGGCGGCAGAAGCAACACTGTATGTGGACGCTGACCTGCACGCCGATCTGGCACGTCTGGGTGACGAATTGCGCTTCGTGCTGATCACCTCTGAAGCCAACCTGAAGCCGCTGTCCGAGGCTGGCGATGCCCGTGCCACTGACGTGGAAGGCCTGAAGGTGGCGGTTGTTGCCTCTGAACACGCCAAGTGTGGCCGTTGCTGGCACCACCGCGAAGATGTGGGCAGCCACAGCGAGCACGAAGAACTGTGCGGCCGCTGTGTCACCAATGTGGAAGGTGAGGGCGAACAGCGCGAATTTGCCTGATGACAATCGCCACTTCCCCCACGACTGGAGCCAGCGCCCTGCGCTGGCTCTGGCTGACTCTGGTGGTACTGGTGCTGGACCTGGGAACCAAGTTCCTGGCCGACACCCTGCTGACCTACGCTGACCCGGTGCCCCTGCTGCCGGTATTTGATCTGACCCTGCTCTATAACACAGGTGCTGCCTTCAGCTTCCTGGCCTCACATGATGGCTGGCAACGCTGGCTGTTTGTCGCCATCGCGGTGGGCATGAGCCTGTTCCTGCTGCACTGGATGTGGCGCACACCCAGGGCGCAGAAAGCTTTGGGAATTGGCCTGGCACTGGTGCTGGGCGGTGCTCTGGGCAACCTGTTTGATCGTACCGTGCATGGGTATGTGGTGGATTTCATCTCCCTGCACTGGGGTGGGTACTACTTCCCGGCATTCAATATTGCGGACAGTGCCATTACCCTTGGCACCCTGTTGCTGCTGCTGGACATGTTCCGGCCCGGTACAGGCTCCTCAAAAGACTAGGTATACAGATAGATGACAGATGTAGCTATCGGGCCGGGCACGGCCATTACGCTGAACTTTGCGATCAAGCTGGAAGACGGCCAGATCATCGACAGCAACTTCGATGCCGAGCCGGCCCGTTTTGAATTTGGTGATGGCAACATCCCCGAAGGCTTTGAACAGGCATTGCTGGGGCTGAAAACCGGTGAGCATGTTGAACTGACCATCGCACCCGAGCGCGGTTTTGGCATGCACAATCCGAGCAATATCCAGATCATGCCACGCAGCCAGTTCAAGGATATGGAGCTGGAGCCGGGTCTGGTGGTGTCCTTCCAGGAACCCGGTGGTGAACTCCCCGGCATGATCACCGATTTCAACGACGACAAGGTCACCGTGGACTTCAACCATCCGCTGGCCGGCAAAACCCTGATCTTTGAAGTAGACGTCAAGGCGGTCGAAGCCGCTTGACGGTTGCGTAAAAAATGACCAGTCTCTAAGGGTGAGGTCAAGGAATGACCACTAATCCACCCATTCATGAAACAGGGATGAATCATGAGCGTCTGCTTGTTCTTTGCTCCTGCCAGGCAGCAGGGGCTGAGCTTGGTAGAGTTGATGGTAGTTGTTGCTGTTCTGGCAATAGTCATTGCCGTTGCTCCAGGCTCTTTTATATCACTTGTCGAAAGCAACCGGCAGGATACAGCCCAGAATGAAATCACATCGCTACTTAACCTGGTACGGTCAACGGCAATTAGCAGTAACAGCCGTGTAACCTTATGTCGCACCGGTAATTTGCAGCAATGCTCGGGAGATATCCGTATAGGCAACCAGCGCTGGCAGGGCGCCATAGCATTTATTGACTTAAATCAGGATAGAACTGTTGGTGCTCAGGAAACTGTACTCCGCGTTGCTACTTTTGATGATCCCGTGCGCATAATTTGGAACCGGGGAGATTCACTGGTGTATCAGCCTGATGGCTCTGTGCTAGGTGGCTCCAATGGCACGTTTACGATCACCACACCCGGCAGTTCATATTCGAATCTTGTCGTTGTATCGCTACCAGGGCGCATTCGCATTGCTTCAACAGGCAGCTAGTACGCGAAGCTGGTGAATGTTTATCTTCAGACGAAAAGGGGGTGAAATGTCTGATTATGTAATCGTAGGGGCTGGCGTCATCGGTTTGATGACGGCACGTTTTCTGGCGCAGGGTGGCGCCAAGGTTAAACTGATCGAACGCGGTACCAGTGCGCGCGAGGCGTCCTGGGCCGGTGGCGGGATCGTCTCGCCCTTGTACCCCTGGCGCTACCAGGACGCCGTGACCTCACTGGCGCTCTGGTCCCAGAGCAGTTACGTGCATCTGGCGCAGGAGTTGCTGGCCGAAACCGGTTGCGACCCTGAGTTGCGCCAGAAAGGCATGCTGATGCTGGATGTGAAGCCGGAAGAAGAAGCGGTGGCACTGGATTGGGCACGCCGCTACCACCGCCCGCTGACCAAGGTTGGCGCCGACTTTATCTACCGCACCGAGGAACATCTGGCGCCGGGGTTCGAGTCCGCCATCTGGATGCCGGAAGTTGCCAGTATCCGTAACCCGCGTCTGGGTCAGGCATTGCGTGAAAGCGTGCGCAAACACCCCAATATTACCCTGTGTGAAGACAGCGAAGTCACCGGCTTCAGCCTCTTTGGCGAGCGCGTGCTGGGTGTTAAAACCACACGTGGCGAGCACCAGGGTGGTGAAACCATTCTGGCCGGTGGTGCCTGGAGTGGTGAACTGCTGGCGCAGCTGAACCTGGGCCTGCCGGTAGAACCCGTGCGTGGCCAGATGATGGTGTTCAAGGCGGCACCGGGCGTGGTTGACCGCGTAGTGATGCTGGAAGGTCGCTATGTGATTCCGCGCAATGATGGTCGTGTACTGGTGGGCAGTACGCTGGAACATGTCGGTTTCGACAAATCCACCACCGAAGAGGCCAGCCGCAGCCTGTTCGACACCGCTACCCGTATCGTACCGGAACTGGCTGATTATGAAGTGGAACATCACTGGGCCGGATTGCGCCCGGGCTCTCCGGAAGGTGTCCCCTTTATCGGCGCTGTACCGGGCTGGCAGGGCCTGCATTTGAACACCGGCCACTACCGTAACGGGCTGGTGCTGGCGCCGGCATCGACGCGCTTGATGGCCGATCTGCTGCTGGGGCGTTCACCCGTGGTCGATCCTGATGCATACTCTCCTGCTGGACGTTTAACCGCATGCTGAGAGACGCAGGAGATCAATGAGCACACCGATACGGGTCCTGATGGCCCAGTTGAACCTGCTGGTGGGGGATATCCCCGGTAACACTGGCCGTATTATCGAGACCGCGCTTGAGGCACGGGATCGCCACCAGGCAGATCTCGTGCTTTTCCCCGAGCTGGCCCTGAGCGGTTACCCGCCGGAAGACCTGCTGCTGCGTCCCAGCCTGGAACTGCGTATCGAGCAGGCTCTGGAGCGTATCAAGCAGGAAGTGAGCGGCGTAACGCTGGTGCTGGGTTATCCGCGCTACCGTGATGGCGCGCTCTACAACATGGCCGGCGTGATCCGGGACGGTGAGCTGATCTGCGAATATGCCAAGCAGTGTCTGCCCAACTACCAGGTGTTTGATGAGCAGCGCTACTTTGTCGCCGGCGATCAGCCCTGCGTGTTTGAGCATCAGGGCGCACGTATCGGTCTGAGCATCTGCGAGGATATCTGGCACTCCGCTCCTACCGAGCAACTGGCGGACGCGGGTGTGGATCTGGTGTTGAGTCTGAATGCCTCGCCCTATCATATCGGCAAGGCGACCCAGCGTGCCGAAGTGGTAGCACAACGTGCCCGGCAGGTGGGCGCACCCGTGGTGTACCTGAACCAGACCGGTGCCCAGGACGAACTGGTCTTTGATGGCAACTCCCTGCTGCTGTCGGCCGAGGGCGAAACCCTGTTCCGCGGTGCTCATTGTGATGAAGGCCTCTACCTGGCCAGCTTTGATACGGCATCCGGCAAGCTGGCCTCTGAGCAAGCCAGCATCGAAGAACCCACGGCCGACGCCAGTGTGTATCAGGCGCTGGTGATGGGCGTACGTGATTATGTAAACAAGAATGGCTTCAAGGGCGTGGTACTGGGCCTGTCCGGCGGTATCGACTCGGCACTGAGTGTGGCCGTGGCGGTGGATGCGCTGGGCGCTGACCGTGTCGAAGCGGTGATGATGCCGTTCCGTTATACCTCTTCCATGAGTGTGGAAGATGCCGAGGCAGAAGCTCGCGCGCTGGGTATTGCCTACGATGTGATCTCCATTGAGCCGCTGTACGACAGCTTCATGCAGCAGCTGCAGGGGCAACTGGCCGGATACGCACCGGATACCACCGAAGAGAACCTGCAGGCACGCTGCCGTGGCGTGCTGCTGATGGCGATCTCCAACAAGAAGGGCTATCTGGTGCTGACAACCGGCAACAAGAGCGAAATGGCGGTCGGCTATTCCACCCTGTACGGTGACATGGCCGGTGGCTTCGATGTGCTCAAGGATATTCCCAAAACCCTGGTGTACCAGCTGTCGCGCTACCGCAATACGCTGTCGCCGGTGATTCCGCAGCGCGTCATCGACCGTCCGCCTTCTGCCGAGCTGGCGCCGGATCAGACCGATCAGGACAGCCTGCCGGACTACGATGTGCTGGACCGCATTCTGGAGCTCTACGTGGAGCGCGATTACTCCGCCCAGGCAATCATCGACGAGGGCTTTGAACCCGCCGATGTGAACCGGGTGCTGCGATTGGTCGATATCAACGAGTACAAGCGCCGCCAGGCACCGATCGGCCCGCGTGTGACCCAGCGTGGCTTTGGTCGTGACCGCCGCTATCCGATTACGTCAGGCTGGAAGGCCGGTATCTGACCGCCAGGCGCTTGCCTGCTCTGCAATAAATAAACCCGGCTATTTAGCCGGGTTTTTTGTTATCCAGAACGGTCTCGTTAGAGCGCGGTGTAGTCCATCACCAGTTCCGGCAGCAGCAGGCTGAGCTGGGGTACAAACGTGACCAGCAGCACCATGGGCAGGTGGCCCAGCAACAGGAACTTCAGGGTCGGCTTCAGGTACTGATCCAATGACAGCTTGCTGACACCTCCAGCCATATAGAGCATAGGGGCACAGGGCGGCGAGACATTACCCAGCCCCAGGTTTACACCCACTACAGCGGCAAAATGGATCGGGTCTATACCCAGTTGCTGAATCACCGGCAGGAAAATCACCGCGGCCAGCACACTGCCGGAGATGTCATCGACGATCATGCCGATCAGCAGCAACATGATGTTGATCAGAAAGAGGATGACGTACTTGTTATCGGAGATCTGCAGCAGCGACTCGGCCAGTTCCTTGGGCACCTGCTCCAGAATCATGGTGCGACTCATGATGAACAGGAAAAACAGTACCGCCATAATGGAGCCGGTCATGGTGACCGCCTTGATGGTGGCACTGCCAAAGGTCTTCAGCGTCAGCCCGCGATAGATGAACAGACCAACCGGAATGGCATAGAGCACCGCGATGGCAGCAGCCTCGGTGGGGGTGGCAATACCACTGTAAATGGCGCCTAGAATCAGCAGCGGCATCAGCAGCGCAAAGCCGGCACTGCCAGCGGATTTCATCACGCCTTTGGTGGCGGCGGCCAGCGGCAGAGGGGCATCGACCTTGATCTGGTCGTTGTCCTTGAGAAACCAGAAGTTCAGGCCGCAATACACCAGTGTCAGCAGAATGCCCGGGATGATGGTTGACAGGAACGCCGCACCGACAGAAATGCCACCGGTGATGGAAAAAACGATCATCGGAATACTGGGCGGAATCATCAGGGCCAGCACCGAGGAGCAGGCAACCAGTGCCGTGGCATGCCCGGCCGGGTAGCCTTCTCGAACCATGCGCGGAATCATCACCTGGCCAATGGCCGCAATAGCGGCTGATGAGCTGCCGGAGATGGCGCCGAACAGGGCGCAGGTAAGAACGGTGACAGCACCCAGGCCGCCCTTGATACGGCCGACAATGGAGTTGACGAAGTTCAGCAAGCGCTCCGAAATACCGCCTTCAGCCATCAGGATTCCGGCATAGATAAACAGTGGCAGAGCCAGAAGGGCAAAACCACTGGCGGTTTTGAAACCGTGGGGAATCAGGAAGGAAATGTTGTTATCGGTGAGGAAGGCAAACAGCAGAGCGCCGATGCCAAATGAAAAGGCGACGGGTACTTGGGCCAGCAGCAGCACCACAATCACGGCCATGGCAATCAGGAACAGAGTCATCCTTTGGGACCTCCCGAAGCTTGGTGGTCCAGGTGACGCAATTCACGCCATGTGCGGACGGCCTGAGTCAGGAAGCAGATGGTCATCATGCTGAAGCCAACAATCATGCTGGCGCTCCAGAAGCCTTTCGGCCAGCGCAGATAGATACTGCTGCGTCCTTTTTCAATCACGAAAAATGCGTACTTGCAGGCAAAGTAGCCAAAAATTAGTGCAGCAATCAGGCAAACGATCAAACTGGCCAGCTCGATCAGCTTAAGCTTCCAGGGATCTTTCACCAGCAGCGAGACGATGCCACCGGAGATATGTTCACGGGTCAGGCTGGCATAGCCCATCCCCAGAAAATAGACCCAGACGCCCAGCAGTATCGCCAGTTCTTCAATACCGGCAAAGGGTGAGTCCAGGAAGTAACGCATGATGACCTGAGCAAACATCAGGCCCGCCAGCCCTAAGCCGGCCAGGAACATGAGGAATTTATAGCTGCTCAGCAGCAGGTGGGTGAAGGTGTTGAGTTTGACCGACACCACCTCCACATCGGCGGATGCCGTCATGGCAGATGAAGATTGTTGCATGGGGGGTAGCCTCCCGAAGAGCACTGGCTGCCACAGGATCGTGGCAGCCTTAACACAGGGACAGATCAGTTGATGGCGGCAATCTTGCGCATCATGTCCATGATGTCGGTTCCGACGACATCTTCCATGTAGGGCCATTCGTTGGCGTAGAGGCTGTCCTTGGCTTTCTGCAGCTGGGTCGGCGTCAGCTCGACGACATCAATACCGTGTTCACGCACCTTGGCCAGATAATCTTCATCAATGCTGCGTGCCTTGTCCCAGACCACATTCAGTGTGGCATCCGCGGCAGCCCGGATGTCCTTGCGTTCCTGCTCCGGCAGATCATCCCACCAGTCCTTGTTGACCAGCCAGAAGGCATGCTCGAAATAATCCCGGGTTAGCACGTAGCTTTCCAGTACATCACGCATCTGCCAGATCTCGACCGCAGGACCAAAGGCACGGCCGTCGACGGTGCCCAGCTGAAGTGCGGTGTACAGTTCAGAGAACGGCATGGGAACTGCGCTGAAGCCCAGATTGTTAAAGCGTTCGACGGCGAGCGGGGTGGGTACGACTCGCATCTTGATGCCCTTGGCATCTTCGGGGAAGTTGGTCGGTACCTTGCCGACACCCTTGCGGATGGTAATGGAGCCAAATCCGGCCGGGATAATACCCAGTGACACCAGGTCATTCTCTTCCAGAATCTGGTTGTACACATCGACCATGGGGCCACCGGGGCCGTACACTTCGCGTGCTTTTTCCCAGCTGTCCACAACATACCCCAGCCAGGTCAGATCAAGACGCGGGTCGAACTCTGAGGCACCATAGGTGATTGTCATCGGAATGGCGCCCTGCATGGTTTGCTCGAACAGGGAGGTCCAGTCACCCAGGTCTCCACCGGGGTGATACTCAACGTCATAATCCGGGTTTTGGGCGTCCAGCTCGGTGATAAACTGTTCGGAAGTGGCGTGGAAAATGTGATCGGTATTCATGGCCTGCGCCAGGATGAAGCTGTCATCGGCCTGTGCGGTTGAGGCCAGTGGCAGGCTGACGGCGGCTGCCAGAGTGCAGGATTTGAAAAGCGCGGAAAGCTTGGGCTTGATAGTCATTGTGACCCCCAGTGTTGTTGTTATGTGTGGTCATCACACCCTCTGAAAAGCAGTGCCTGTGCCGAGGGTGTTGAAGCAGTCTGCGGGTCACAATTTGTTAATTAAATTCCTATTTGTTTATTTAAAGATAAGCGTTTGCTTACCTTTAAAGTTGCTTCGGACTGAATGCGGCCCAGGGTGTCCAGATAGGTCTCCAAAACCAGGTTGGGGCGGGCGCCTTTGCGTGAAATAGCGGCGAATGGCGTGATGTAGTGCAGGTCTTCAGGGGTCAGGGCACGCATACGTTTCTCACTGACCCAGCGGGCCGCAAAATGCTCGGGCAGAAAGCCGATATAGGCGCCGGTCATGATCAGGAAAGCCACGCCTTCGCGGTCTGTCGCCGTCGCGGTGCCGTTGAGCACCTGGTAATGGCGTTTGATCTCCGCACTCTGCGCATAGGCAGGTACCACGGCGTCCCAATTCGCCAGCTGCTCAATGCTGACATTCGCGCTCTGAAACAAGGGGTGCTCATTGCTGCAGTACAGGTATGAGGTTTCGTCGTAGAGCGGCAGGTAGTTCAGGCCTGCCAGTGCGCGATGATGCGGCACCATGCCCACGTGCAGGCGGCCGTCCAGAACGGCCAGCTCGATCTCGTTGGGTGGGCTCATGCGAATATTGATATTCACATCCGGGCCAATTTTCTTCAGATGGGACAGGGCATGGGTGATATGCATGCGTGGCATGGTCACCAGATTGTCGGTAATGCCGATGTTCAGCTCGCCCTTGAGGTGGGCATGCAGAGAGTTGACCTGGGTTTTGAACTCCTCCAGTGAAGTGAGAAGCTGCAGGGTAAACTCGTACACCTGGCGGCCTTCATCAGTCAGTGAGAAGCCGGAACGCCCGCGCTGACACAGCTTGAATCCCATCCGCACTTCCAGATCCGCCATGGCGATACTGATCGCTGCACGGCTGATATTCAGCTCGACCTCGGCAGCGGAAAACCCGCCGGATTCCACCACTGCGCGGAAAATTCTCAGCATGCGCAGATCTACATCGCTGAGCTGTCCCTTGAACTCTGATCCCTTCATACAGCCACCAAAGTTAAATAAATACTTAATTGAGGGTTAGTGTTTTTAGATTTATTTAACTGATGTTGGGTTGCAAAGTCTACATCCGGTGGCGACAGCCTGATGCTCAGACCCTGTACGACGCCACAGAATAACAATACAGAACCGGATTCGGTCAGGAGTGCCCCATGAGCCAATACACACCGGCGTTTCTCGAAGCGCACTGGATGCCTTTCAGTGCCAACCGTGAATTCAAGCAAAACCCGCGCATGATCGTTGCTGCCGAAGGCAACTATTACACCGACAGCGAAGGCCGCAAGATTTTTGATGGCCTGTCCGGTCTCTGGACCTGCGGTGCCGGCCATAACCGCCCTGAAATCAGCGAAGCGGTGGCCAAGCAGCTGAACACGCTGGACTACGCGCCGGCTTTTCAGTTCGGGCACCCGCTTTCGTTCGAGTTGGCCAACCGCATCAAGGAGCTGACCCCTGAAGGCCTGAACCACGTGTTCTTTACCGGCTCAGGCTCCGAGTCTGCGGATACGTCGCTGAAAATCGCCCGTGCCTATTGGCGCAAGAAAGGCATGCCGACCAAAACCAAATTAATTGGCCGTGCCAAGGGTTACCACGGTGTTAACTTCGGTGGCATCAGTGTTGGCGGTATCGGCCCCAACCGTTCGCTCTATGGTCAGGCCGTGGATGCGGACCATCTGGGTCATACCCTGAAAGCGGAAAACGCCTTTACCCAGGGCATGCCGGAGCGTGGTGCAGATCAGGCCGATGAGCTGCTGGAGCTGATCGCCCTGCATGATGCCTCCAACATCGCCGCTGTGATTGT
Organism: Marinobacterium stanieri; assembly: GCF_900155945.1. Classification (GTDB taxonomy): domain Bacteria; phylum Pseudomonadota; class Gammaproteobacteria; order Pseudomonadales; family Balneatricaceae; genus Marinobacterium; species Marinobacterium stanieri. The sequence continues at coordinate 68,235 of NZ_FTMN01000009.1, read as the reverse complement.
GGAGCCGATGGCCGGTTCTGCCGGGGTTATTCCGCCGCCCAAAGGTTATCTGCAGCGCCTGCGTGAGATCTGTGATCAGCACCAGATTCTGCTGATTTTTGATGAAGTCATTACCGGTTTCGGGCGCATGGGGTCCTGGACCGGTGCCGAAGAGTTCGGCGTTACCCCGGACATCATGAACGTCGCCAAGCAGCTCACCAACGGCGCGGTGCCCATGGGCGCGGTGATCGTGAAAGACGAACTCTACGACTGCTTTATGGAGCAGGGTGGACCGGAATATATGGTCGAGCTGCCGCATGGCTACACCTACTCCGCCCATCCGGTGGCTTGTGCGGCTGCACTGGCGTCACTGGATCTGCTGGAACGCGACCAGCTGATTCCGCGCGTGAAACAGATCTCGCCGTTGTTCGCAGAATCGCTACATGCCCTGAAAGGTGCGCCCTGTGTGCAGGATATCCGCAACTACGGCCTGGCGGGTGGCATCACGCTGGAGCATGCACCAGGCGAGCCGGCTCTGCGTCCTTACCTGGTGGCGATGAAGATGTGGCAGAAAGGCTTCTATGTCCGTTATGGCGGCGACACCATCCAACTGGGCCTGCCCTTTACAGTGGAAGCAGACGAGATCGACCGACTGATCAATGCGCTGGGCGACACCCTGCACGAACTGCGCTGATTAACCGACTTTAACGATAAGAAACGACGAGGAAACACCATGACAGCACTGGTTGGACACCTGATTAATGGCGAAGTACGCAGCGACGCGGCGCGTACCCAGGACGTATTCAATCCGGCAACGGGCGCGGCTACGCGCCAGGTTGCCCTGGCCGGCAAAGACACGGTAGAAGAAGCCATTGCCGCCGCTGAAGCTGCATTCCCGGCCTGGCGCAACACTCCGCCGCTGAAGCGCGCCCGCATCATGTTCCGCTTCAAGGAACTGCTGGAGCAGCACAGCGAAGAGATCTGTCGCATGATCGGTGAAGAGCACGGCAAAATTTCCCATGACGCTGCCGGTGAACTGCAGCGCGGCATCGAGAACGTGGAATACGCCTGTGGTGCTCCGCAGTTGCTGAAAGGTGAGCACAGCAAGAACGTGGGCCCGGACATCGACTCCTGGAGTGAATTCCAGCCACTGGGTGTCGTTGCCGGTATCACACCGTTCAACTTCCCGGCCATGGTGCCGCTGTGGATGTATCCCATGGCGCTGGTGTGCGGTAACTGCTTCGTGCTCAAGCCGTCCGAACGTGATCCGAGTTCGGTACTGTTTATTGCCCAATTGTTGCAGGAAGCAGGCTTGCCGGATGGTGTGCTGAACGTGGTCAACGGCGACAAGGAAGCGGTGGATACGCTGCTCACCGATGAGCGTATCAAGGCAGTGAGTTTCGTTGGTTCCACCCCGATTGCCGAGTACATCTACAGCACCGCCAACGCCCATGGCAAACGCTGTCAGGCGCTGGGCGGTGCCAAGAACCACGCCATCATCATGCCGGATGCGGATATGGATAACGCGGTGAACCAGTTGCTGGGCGCAGCGTTCGGTTCATCCGGTGAGCGTTGCATGGCACTGTCGGTTGCTGTTGCCGTGGGCGACCAGGCCGCCGACGCTCTGATCGAAAAGATGCAGACGGCCATGCAGGGGCTGAAAGTGGGTGCTTACTCCGACAGCAGCAATGATTTTGGCCCGGTGATTACCGGTGCCCACCGTGACAAGGTGAATGGCTATATCACCAGTGCAGTGGAGCAGGGTGCAACGCTGGTGGTGGATGGTCGTAACCCCGAGGTTGCCGGACATGAAGACGGTTTCTTTGTCGGAGGGACACTGATCGACCGTGTGACTCCGGAGATGACCAGCTATCAGGAAGAGATCTTCGGCCCCGTGCTGCAGGTGGTGCGTGTCAACAGCATGCAGGAAGCGATGGCGTTGATTGATGATCATGAGTACGGCAACGGCACCTGCATCTTCACCCGTGACGGTGAAGCGGCACGCTACTTCTCCGACAACATCCAGGTCGGCATGGTCGGCATCAATGTACCGCTGCCGGTGCCGGTGGCCTACCATAGCTTTGGTGGCTGGAAGCGTTCCCTGTTCGGTGATCTGCACGCCTATGGGCCGGATGCCGTGCGCTTTTACACCAAGCGTAAAACCATCACCCAGCGCTGGCCTTCGGCCGGTGTACGCGAAGGTGCATCCTTCGCCTTTCCCAGCTAAGCCGGCTATTCACTAGCCTTTTTGCCCGGACCTGTTCGGGCTTTTTTATGTCTTATAGGTGCGGTCGATAACACCGGCACAATAAAAAAGGGCCTGCAGATGCAGGCCCTTTTCAGTATCAAAATGTCGGCGGAGCTTAGCGATCGGTTTTCTGTACCGTCTCGTCTTCGTCGTCAAACACACCGAAGGTCATGCGGCTGAACCAGGAACGCTCTTCCTGCTTGGCTTCTTCAGCCTCGGCTTCGGCAGCGTCTGCACGTTGACGGTCGGCCAGCGGAATCGGGCGGGCCGGTTCAGCCGGCTCGTCGCCACCCAGCAGACCAAAGGTGGCGGTCTGCAGCAGGGTTGCGCTGCGTTGTTTGAACGGGCGGATCTTGTAGTCCGGGAAGTTCAGCTGCAGTACGTCCAGAGAGTTCTTGGCCAGGTCATCCATGCCCAGTTCGGTGTAGGCTTCTGCCATGATCGCCAGCGCATCGGGCACCGCCGGGGTTTCCTGCAGGTTTTCCACCACATAGCGACCACGGTTGGCTGCCGCCACCCAGGCCTGACGTTTCATGTAGTACGCCGCCACATGCACCTCGTAGGCCGCCAGACGGTTTTTCAGGAACTGCATGCGCTTCTGGGCATCCGGCGCGTATTCGCTGTCCGGGTAGCGGGTCAGCAGGGTGGAGAAGCTTTCAAAGGAATCCAGAGCAGCACCGGGGTCGCGCTGGCTGACATCGATGGGCAGGTACTGGGCAATAAAGGAACGGTCCTGCTCGAACGCCGTTAGGCCTTTCAGGTAGTAGGCGTAATCGATGTTGTCATGGTTCGGGTGCAAACGGATGAAGCGGTCGGCTGCGGCACTGGCAGAAGCCGGTTCATAGTTGCGGAAATAGGCGTAGATCAGCTCCAGCTGTGCCTGCTCGGAGTAACGGCCAAACGGGTAGCGCGCTTCCAGCAGCTGCAGTTTCTCGATTGCCAGGTCATAGTTGTCGGATTCAAGTGCGCTCAGCGCTTCTTCGTACAACTCCTGTTCCGGCACATCCGGGGCCACCTTCTCGTCGCCGCCAAACCAGGAGCAGGCGGAAAGCAGGCTAAAGAGCACTAGGGTGGCTAGGACTTTCAAGGGTCGCATGTTAATCATTCCTGATACTGGAGCCGGATTCGGCGTGAGTGGCCTGATTCGGTTATACTGGCCTGAGAATTCCGGTCTATTTAACCATAACCGGAGCCCATGCCCAAACCTCCGCCGACGAAGAAATCACAGATGTCAGAACTGCTAGAACTCGATGTGCACGTCCCGGCCGAGATGTTCGGTATGCGCCTGGATCAGGCCGCTGCCCAGCTCTTTCCGGACTACTCCCGCTCCCGTATCCAGAACTGGATCAAGGACGGTACGCTCAAGGTCGATGGCGAAGCCAAACGCCCCCGTGACAAGCTCAACGGCGGCGAGGCGATCAGTGTGCGCACCGAGCTGCCGCGTATCGAGGAGCACGCAGGCGAAGCGATTCCGCTGGAAATCGTGCACGAAGATGACGACATTCTGGTGATCAACAAGCCGGCCGGCCTGGTGGTACACCCAGCGGCGGGTCATGACAGCGGCACGTTGATGAATGCCCTGCTGCACCACTGCCCGGATATCGACCAGGTGCCCCGTGCCGGTATCGTGCACCGTCTGGACAAGGACACCACCGGCTTGATGGTAGTGGCCAAGACCATTGCGGCCCAGACCGAGCTGGTCTCCCAGCTGCAGGAGCGCAGCATGGGGCGTGAGTATGAGGCGGTGGTGAATGGCGTGATGACCGGTGGCGGCTGCGTCGATGAGCCGCTGGGTCGCCATTCCAAGAACCGTCAGAAAATGGCCGTGGTCGGTTTGGGCAAGGAAGCGGTGACCCATTACCGTGTGCTGGAAAAATTCCGTGCCCACACCCATATTCGTCTCAAGCTGGAAACGGGCCGTACTCACCAGATCCGTGTCCACATGGCGCATATTAATTATCCGCTGGTGGGCGACCAGACCTACGGTGGCCGTTTCCGTCTGCCCAAGGGCTGTAGCCCGGCGATGCAAAAGGTAATGCGCAACTTCCGCCGTCAGGCGCTGCACGCCAAAAAACTGGAACTCTGGCATCCGGGAACGGGTGAGCTGGTGTCCTGGGAGGTCGACCTGCCCGAGGACATGCAACAGCTGCTCAGCGTCCTGAAACGTGATGCCGAAGATTACGATTACGAGCTATGAAACTGATCCGTCCGCAACAGCCGCTGGCACCCGGCGTACAGGCATTGAGCACCACCCGCGAGGGAGGCGTCAGTGTCGAGCCCTGGCACAGTCTCAATCTGGGTGATCATGTCGATGATGACCCCAAGGCCGTGGCCGAAAACCGGCGCCGCCTGCAGGCCGAGCTGGGCATTGCCCAGCCGCAGTGGCTGACGCAGGTACACGGTGTTGCGGTGGTGGAAGCGCGCAGCGATGGCCTGGTGCGTGAAGCCGATGCCTGCTGGACGCGCACGCCGGGAGTGGTCTGCACGGTGATGACCGCCGATTGCCTGCCGGTGCTGTTTGCCTCCAATGATGGTGCTCAGGTAGCTGCGGCTCATGCCGGCTGGCGCGGACTGCTCAACGGCGTGCTGGAAGCGACGCTGGCCAGCTTTGATGATCCGGCCGAGGTGAATGCCTGGTTCGGGCCGGCGATTGGGCCTCTGGCGTTTGAAGTGGGGCCGGAAGTGCGTGCTGCCTTTATGGCACGGGATGCCGAGGCCGAAGCTGCTTTCAAACCCTCACCGACTCATGACGACCGCTGGCTGGCGGATCTGTACCTGCTGGCGCAGCAGCGCCTTGAGGCCGCGGGCATTCAGTCGGTCAGTGGCGGAGAGCATTGCACCTTCACCGAACAGCAGGATTTCTTCTCCTACCGCCGTGATGGTCGCACCGGCCGCATGGCCAGTCTGATCTGGATCGAGCCGGCATAAAAAAGGCCCGGCCTCTTCAGTAGAGAACCGGGCCCTGTCTGCCAAAGTCATTCAGCATCAGTAACGCCAGTGGCGATCACGCTCATGGCGGTCACGTTTATGCCAATGCTTGTGCTGCTTGTGCTGCTTGTAACGCTTCTTGTAGTGCTTGTTATGAAAGTGGCCATGCCGGTCGGGCTTGTCATAGCGTTTAACCAGAATCGTACGTCGACCTTCCGGGTAGTAATGCCGTTCAATCACCTGCACACGGCGGTGGCGGTCATGGCGGTAGCGGTCTCGATCCGAGTGTCGATAGCGGTCGGAATAACGGTGGCGGTCTGAACCACCCTCCGCGCCAATGGCCGCACCGACTGCCGCGCCGATTCCTGAGCCGACCACTGCGCCATCACGCCCACCCAGTTCTGAACCAACGGCACTGCCGATAGCACCGCCAATGGCAGCACCGAGAATGGCTTCGCCGTTCAGATCGCGTGCCATGGCAGAGGCAGGCAGCAGGGCCGCCAACACCAGTGTCAGAATATATCTGTTCATAGGACTCTCCTCGTTATTTTACGGTCGATCGTCCCAGTCCGGCCGTTGGGTACAGTCCCATAAGACACCCGGGCAGCTGAATTCAATCTTAAATTCAGCGCAGGGCCCTGCTTGCCAGAGGTAAAGTTATGTAAAGCCGAATCAGCAGCGGCCTTTTTTGGCCTGCCCCGGCGGGCAGAAGCTGGAGTGGTTGCGTCGCTCGCGGCGATAACCGTCATGATAGCGGCGATCATCACGGTCGTAGTAACGGCGGTCCCGGCCGTCATCGTGGTCGCGGGTATTCACGGAGGTGCCCACAGCCGCACCTATGCCGGAGCCGACGACAGCGTCTTCACGCCCGCCCAGTTCGGCACCCACGGCACCGCCCAGAGCACCACCAATGGCACCGCCAATGGCTGAGTCGATTGTCAGGTCATCTGCTGAGGCAAAATCGGGCAGCAGTGCCAGCGTAGCAATCGCGATGGTCATCTTGTTCATATCAATCCTCCTGCCCACAGGGGCGTTTCATGGGTATATGAGACACCAGTGCAACTGAATCTGATCTGAAAATGCGCAGGAGAAGGCGTGCGTTGAGGAGCGGGGAAGCTGCAGAAAAACAAAACGGGGGCTGCCCGTGCTGGACAACCCCCGTTTGCGGTTAGCGGGTGAATCAGGCGCCGATGATGCCGCCGTCTTCACGCTGTACCACCATGATGGTGGAACGCGGTTTGCTGTTGCCGCCCGCCGGGAAGTGCGACGGTGCGCCTTTCTCGCCCGGGTGCTGCACGCCGATGAAGACGCTGCGCTGGTCCGGCGAGAAGGTCAGGCCAGTAATTTCACAGGCGATGGGGCCGGTAGCAAAACGACGGATTTCGCCGCTTTCCGGGTCGGCACAGAGCATCTGGTTGTTGCCCATGCCGGCAAACTCACCTTCGTTGCTGTACTTGCCATCGGTCTGGATCCACAGGCGACCGGTCTTGTCGAAACCGATACCGTCCGGGCTGTTGAACATGTTGTCGGCGTTGATGTTATCGCTGCCGGCGTACAGGCCTTCAGCCACGGTCGGGTTACCGGCGATGGCGAACAGGTCCCAGTCAAAGCGGCTGTCGGTGTGGTCACCGTTGTGCGGCCACCAGCGCAGGATCTGGCCATAGTTGTTCTTGGCACGCGGGTTGGGGCCACCTACCGGCTGGCCTTCCTTGCCACGGTTCTTGTTGTTGGTCAGGGTGCAGAACACGGCCTTGTTGTCCGGGTGTACGGCAACCCATTCCGGGCGGTCCATGGTAGTCGCGCCCACCTGAGTGGCGGCTTCACGGGCGAAGATCAGCACTTCCGCCTGGTCGGCAAAGCCGTTGGCAGCGGTCAGGCCGTTCTTGCCGTGGGTCAGCTCGACCCATTCACCCTGACCCTTGATCTCGCCATCGTTGGCGCTGAAACGGGCCACATACAGGGTGCCTTCTTCCAGCAGGTCGCGGTTGGCGGCCTTGTCGTTGGCGTTGTATTTAGCCTTGGAGACGAACTTGTACAGGTGCTCGCCGCGCTCGTCATCGCCCAGGTACACGACCACGTGGCCGTTGTTGTCGATGGTCAGGGCAGCATTCTCATGCTTGAAACGGCCCAGTGCGGTACGTTTTTTCGGCGTGGCGTTCGGGTCCATCGGGTCGATCTCGACGACCCAGCCGAAACGGTGCGGTTCGTTCGGGTGTTTGGCCAGATCAAAACGTTCGTCATGGCGGTACCACTGGTAGCCACGGTTACCGGCCTTGAGGCCATAACGTTTGTCACGGGCCGGCAGGTCCACTTCATCCTCGGCGGAACCGAAGTATTTGTGGAAGTTTTCCTCACAGGTGAGGTAGGTGCCCCAGGGCGTTTCGCCGTTGGCGCAGTTGTTGAACGTACCCAGCGCACGGGTGCCCTTGGCATCGGCCGCAGTCTTCACCAGCGCATGGCCGGCCACCGGGCCGGTCAGTTCCATCGGTGTGTAGGCGGTGATACGGCGGTTGTAATCGGAGGCCGGATCAACCTGCCACTCGCCCTTGGCGTTACGGCGGATTTCGAAGATGGAGACACCGTGGGCCGCCTGAGATTTCTTTACTTCGTCAGCGGTCAGGTCCTGCTGGCCACCGTGGGCAAACAGGTACTCGTAGTTGGTGTATTCGTTGTTTACGGCCAGCAGCGCGCGATCTTCGGACAGCGGGAACAGGCTCATGCCGTCGGTGTTGTCTCCGAACTGGCCGGCCTGGGCAGCGGCGTTCTGGGTACCGGATTCATCAAACGCCGGAGCGCCCTTGATGATCGGGTCGCCCCAGGAGATCAGTGGCTTGGCCACATAGCCTTCGGGCACAACAAAGCTGTCGGCAGTGCTGGCGGCAACGGCCTTGAAGCCCATCAGTTTGCTGGATTCAGAGCGGGTCGCAGCCGCTACAGCCTGAGCCAGCGGGCTGGCGGCCAGGAACAGTCCCATGGCAGCGGCACCGCCACGCAGGAAGTTACGACGGCTGACGCCCTTGGCCGTCATACGGTCGAAATCAGTCTGTTCCAGTTCCGGATGGTCTTCGGGGTCAAAGCGGTCGTTCTGGTTCATGGTCGGGTCCTGTAATGAGTATGGCAAAACAAACAGAACAGCTTTGTATCAGTATGACATGACAGGAATACGACAATCCGGTGTTGAATCAGTTGATGCTAATTTAATCAGCCCGGTGACTTGAAGCATTCGTGAATGCCCCTATCTATAGTGGTAACAGAAACTGCCGATCCGTCTGACTGCGTGTGTCGGACCCACGGCACAGAGAGATCCACAGGAGACCTCATGCGACCCGACAAATTCACCTCACGACTTGCGCGGAGGCGACAGCGTGGACAACCTCAATGTGGAAGAACGCCCGTCAGGCGTTGGATAAATATTGTATCGATATGACCGAGCGGCCGAGCCCGGCAAGCTGGACCCGGTGATCGGCCGTGACGACGAAATCCGTCGTACCATCCAGGTCCTGCAGCGTCGCACCAAGAACAACCCGGTACTGATCGGTGAGCCCGGTGTGGGTAACACCGCCATCGTTGAAGGGCTGGCGCAGCGACTGTTGGACGGTGAATACGAACCGGGTCGAGAGATCGTGGTGGATGTGGAAGCCGGGGGGAGGGGTACCTGCAGGTAATGATGGCCTGAGCCACCCCTTTACTAAATAAGAGACCTGCCGGGAAACTGGTGGGCCTTTTTGTTGTTGCAGGTCCGGGATTTCGCCCTCGTGGGCTTCCGCAATTCAGCTGCTGATCACGATTGAGCAGCGATGCTAGTCTCTTACAGAGCTAATACGAAGGAATGTTTATGAAAAAGATACTAGTTATTTAGTACGTTTTCTGATTGCAAAGCTGTTTACTTTTATTTTCCTGGCGATGGCGTTGGTAATGATATTCTCACTGGGTAACACAATTGTTTCCTGAGCTCTATCGGGTGACGATATCATGCAGCTTTTTTTGAAGGGCGTAAATACGGGGATTATCGCTCTGGCTGTTTTCGAACTTGCGCTTGTCATTAATAAGGAGTATTCCGGGGAAGAGGAAAGTGAAAATGCAGTCGAAAGCCTAAGACGAACAATTCCACGCTTCATCGGTACAGTCTGCATCGTCTTATCGCTGGAGGGGCTGATCATGGTAATTAAATACAATCAGTTGGAGCTGGCGGGAAATCTTTATTACCCGGTTTCCAATATTGCCAGTACAGCTCTCCTGTTGGCTTTATTGGGTGTTTTTTTTGCATTTGACAAGAAAAACAATTTATATTTTTTTGAGATAATAAATTTTATGTTTGGGTAGTGAATACATAAAATGTATCTCAATGATAAACCACACATTCAGCTTGTTCTGGTATCTGAATCCCTGTTTTACTTAAGTTGAGTGATCAGTCTGGTGCAGGCTGACTTATCGTGCTGGTGTGGATAACAGAGAATGCCGTGCAGGCTGATGGCAGGCACGTTAGCGCTCAGCATGTGATGAAGCAGCATCAGGATCATTATCGCAAACGGTCAGGCAGAGGCTATAGGGTTTAACACACATCGCCTGCAGCAAATCAGTATGGAGAAAAAGTAATGAGCCGCAGTGTGGGGGGGGGGGATTTATATGGCGGTGGATTGCTTTATTAAATATTAATAAGTTTTCTTACTGTGACAATAAAATCACCGGGTGTAGAAAATGTTTCTGAAGCCCGGTGATGAAGTTGAATTTAATAGAATAGGAATATAATGCGATAATAAAATTGATATAGCCTTTAAATTTTGGTGGTTATCTTTGTTTAGTGTCCAATCAGCTTAATAAGCTTCTCTGGTACAGGAATTTTTAGATACAGCTCAGGGTCATATGGGTCATTATCGCCCTTTAAACTCATGAAGAATTTATAAACCACCTCAGGGCCAGGCTTTTCTTCACCAATATAAACAAATATGTTTCTTATGCTTTCACTTATTGTGCTGAACTCCAGAATCCTGATACCGGGCATGAAGTCAGTGCTATAGCGCTGAATGGGAGATGTGTCATTAACATCTAAACCATTTACAATGATCTGAAAGGTTAAAGAAAAATCATCCTTGGTATCATTTTTTAGCATTTCGCTAGCAAAAGTATTTAACTTTACTTGCATATTTTCTTGAAAGCCGAGAAATCCCTGGTATGAGGTTTCAAATTCAGTTGTTGAACCTTGCCCGTGGGGGAGGTGATGTCCAACTTCATCACTTAGATAAAGTTGTATTACTTTATACTGATTATTGGACCTGGGATATTGAGCTGTATATACCCTTATGGCATATACTCCATGAGGTAAGTCTTCAACACCTTCATCAGGAAGGGAAAGTGCCTCTTGAAAATCCTTGGAGTAGGAAATAGCAGAACTGTTTCCAGTGATGTCATAGGCAAACGATACATTAGATAATATGATCGATAAAAAAATCATTGCTGTTCTTGTGGTTAAGCCCAATTTATTTCCTCCTTGAATTTTTCATTTCTTGAGATCACTTCAACCATATTGTCGATGCTATGAGTGCATAGACGGTACTTTGCTCTTTTTATAAACGAAAATCTCAATCCTGAGCAACTTGGATTGTCATTAATAGTGATTCGATTGTTAATAATATGTGCGCCGGTCCCAGTAGAGACCATATCGCCCTCAGATCTTAAATGAATAGCTTTGTTATGCTCATCAATATAAGTACGTATACCGTTGGTATTGTTTTCCAGTTGTCTGCTTTGATAAGCAATCCCCCAAAAACCTCCTGTGACCGAGTTGTACATACCCGGAGAGTTGAAAGTTACAACTGGTAAGGCGGTTTGAACTGCAGAGGCATAGGAAGCTAACCCTCCCCCAAGTGAATGCCCGGTCAGAGTTAAGGGACGCATGTGAGCTAGTTCGTATGCCTTTCTACAGGAAAACCTTGCTTGCCAGGCCTGTTTTGGTGGTAAGCCAACAGTTATACGAAGGTCACTCGGAACATCATGCAAGACTTGGTCTGTACCACGAATAGCAAGGACAAATTCTTCATGATTCTTGTGAAAAATAGCCGCGAAGAAACCTACAGAGGGGTAATTGAAAAACCTGATTAGTCCCCAGCCATCTACTCTTGGGTTGTCGCTGTACACAGCTTGGCTGCAAAGAGCCAATTCATAAATTGATGCCATTTCAGAAATCCTTTTCTGTATGAGCTGAAACGATAGACCATCGCTGATTGTCAACGTGTCGTGTTGGTAGGCCAGAACAAAAGCAAACTGGCAAGGAGGTCAAGTCTCTCTTCCTAGAGTGAAATTCATTCCTTTTGCATCTATCCATGATGCCTATGGCATCATGAAGGCCTTTTATCCTTGATGCAACGGTCAAACGTTTCGATACAAATAGATCATAAAATAAACGATGATCTGTTGTTTTTAAGAGACGATGACCATCGTTGATTAAACTTTGAAATGCGCTTGCGCGTTCATGAGCTAGCCCTATAGCAATGGATTGTTGAAAACTACAACAATCACGCCGTGAATCAGTTGATGCTAATTTAATCAGTCGGGTGACTTGAAGCATTCGTGAATGCCCCTATCTATAGTGGTAACAGAAACTGCCGATCCGTCTGACTGCGTGTGTCGGACCCACGGCACAGAGAGATCCACAGGAGACCTCATGCGACCCGACAAATTTACCTCACGACTTCAAGAGGCCTTGTCCGATGCCCAGTCGTTGGCGATCGGCAAGGACCACAACATGATGGAGCCGATCCACCTGCTGGCAGCTTTCCTGCAACAGCAGAACGGTTCCGTTGCACCCCTGTTGCGCCAGGCCGGTGCCGACCGCATGACACTCACCGCCAAGGTGGGTGAAGCGCTGGACAAGCTGCCGGTAGTGAGCAGCCCGGATGGGGAAATCCGTCTGTCCCAGAACATGGCGCGTCTGTTCAACCTGACCGACAAGCTGGCGCAGCAGCGTGGCGACCAGTACATCGCCAGCGAGCTGATCCTGCTGGCCATGCTGGATGACAAAAGCGATGCCGGTAAGGTGCTGAAAGACTGCGGCGTGAATCGCCAGTCACTGGAAAACGCCATCAACAACATGCGTGGAGGCGACAGCGTGGACGACCCCAATGCGGAAGAAACCCGTCAGGCGTTGGATAAATACTGCATCGACATGACCGAGCGCGCCGAGTCCGGCAAGCTGGACCCGGTGATCGGCCGTGACGACGAGATCCGCCGTACCATCCAGGTACTGCAGCGTCGTACCAAGAACAACCCGGTGCTGATCGGTGAGCCCGGTGTGGGTAAAACCGCCATCGTTGAAGGGCTGGCGCAGCGTATTGTTAACGGCGAAGTGCCCGAAGGCCTCAAGCGCAAGAAAGTGCTGTCGCTGGACATGGGCGCACTGATTGCCGGTGCCAAGTTCCGCGGTGAGTTCGAGGAGCGCCTGAAAGCGGTGCTGAACGAGCTGGCCAAGCAGGAAGGACAGATCATTCTGTTCATCGACGAGCTGCACACCATGGTTGGCGCCGGTAAGGGCGAGGGTGCCATGGATGCGGGCAACATGCTCAAGCCGGCACTGGCCCGTGGCGAGCTGCACTGCGTGGGTGCTACCACGCTGGATGAATACCGCCAGTACGTCGAGAAAGATGCTGCCCTGGAACGTCGTTTCCAGAAGGTGATCGTGGACGAGCCGTCTGAAGAAGACACCATCGCCATCCTGCGTGGCCTCAAGGAACGCTACGAGATTCACCACGGCGTGGATATCACCGACTCTGCCATTATCGCAGCGGCCAAACTGAGTCAGCGCTACATCACCGACCGTCAGCTGCCGGACAAGGCGATCGACCTGGTGGACGAAGCCGGTTCCCGTATCCGCATGGAGATGGACTCCAAGCCGGAAGAGATGGACCGTCTCGACCGTCGTCTGATCCAGCTGAAGATGGAACGCGAAGCGCTAAAGAAAGAGAAAGACGAAGCCACGCGCAAGCGTCTGGCCGAGCTGGAACAGACCATCAGCACGCTGGAGAAAGAGTACGCCGACTTCGAAGAGGTGTGGAAGGCTGAAAAAGCCAGCGTACAGGGCTCGCAGCAGATCAAGGAACAGCTGGATCAGGCCCGTGTCGAGATGGAGCAGGCCCGTCGTGCCGGTGATCTGGCCAAGATGTCCGAGCTGCAGTACGGCAAGATTCCGGAGCTGGAAAAACAGGTTCAGGCGGCCGACAGCAGTGCTCAGCAGGTGGAAGAACATCAGCTGCTGCGCAACAAGGTAACTGAAGAAGAAGTGGCTGAAGTCGTGTCCCGCTGGACCGGCATTCCGGTCAACAAGATGCTGGAAGGCGAACGCGAAAAACTGCTGCGTATGGAAGAAGCGCTGCACAAACGCGTGGTAGGCCAGAGCGAAGCGGTGGTGGCCGTGTCCAACGCCGTGCGCCGTTCCCGCGCCGGTCTGTCGGACCCCAACCGTCCCAACGGTTCTTTCCTGTTCCTGGGCCCGACCGGGGTGGGTAAAACCGAGCTGTGTAAAACTCTGGCCAGCTTCCTGTTTGATACCGAGGAAGCGCTGGTGCGCATCGATATGTCCGAGTTCATGGAGAAACACTCGGTCGCGCGTCTGATCGGTGCACCTCCGGGCTACGTGGGTTACGAAGAGGGCGGTTACCTGACCGAAGCCGTGCGCCGCAAGCCATACTCGGTATTGCTGCTGGATGAGGTGGAAAAAGCGCACCCGGATGTGTTCAACATCCTGTTGCAGGTGCTGGAAGATGGTCGCCTGACCGATGGTCAGGGCCGTACCGTGGACTTCCGCAACACCATCGTGGTGATGACCTCTAACCTGGGGTCTGATCTGATCCAGAACTACAGCGATGATGACGACTACAACCTGATGAAGTCGGCGGTGATGGAAGCCGTGGGCACCCACTTCCGTCCCGAGGTGATCAACCGTATCGACGAGGTGGTGGTGTTCCACAGCCTGCGTAAGGAACAGGTGGCCGGTATTGCCGAGATCCAGCTGGAACGTCTGCGTCGTCGTCTGGCCGAGCGTGAGCTGACCATCAAGCTGACCAGCACTGCCATGGATAAGCTGGTGGAAGTGGGCTTCGAGCCGATTTACGGTGCCCGCCCGCTGAAGCGTGCCATTCAGCAGTGGATCGAGAACCCGCTGGCGCAGCGGCTGCTGGCTGGTGAGTATGAGCCGGAGACTGAAATTGTGGTGGATGTTGAAGCAGGGGAATTCGTGTTCCGTTAATGCGCAGCTGACTTTTCCACCTGCTTGAACGAAAGAGCCTGCCGGGGAACCGGTGGGCTCTTTTTGTTTAGCGCTTTGGCCTGGAGTAACTGAACTATACTCAGACCGTTGAATATCACTCGAAAGAGAGGTGGGTCATGTCCAGATTAAAAACCATGTGCGTGACGGCGCTGTTAGCGTCAACGCTGTCGGCAACCGCTTTGGCAGGCCACTGCCCCATGGACGGCAAAGCGATAGAAAACGGACTCGCCAACATCAAGGTCAGCGATGAGGTACGCACTCAGGTAATGCAGCTGCACGATGAAGGTATGGCTGCGCACAAGGCTGGTGATCACTCGGGAGCCGAGAAGAAACTCGCCGAGGCGATGCGGATGTTATTGAACGCCAGTGCCATGTAAGTAATGCCTAGTGTCAGAGCAAAAGCCTGCTGAGAGATCAGTGGGCTTTTTCTTTTTTTAAGTCAGGTTCCGCCTGACGGCGGGTTACTTTTCTTTGTTTGCCCAAAGAAACGTAACCAAAAGAAAGGGCACCCCCGCGAAGCAGGCCTTCGGCTGCCCTGCGCTTCTCGTCCAGTCGGGGTGGCTGAATAACTCGGCGCTTCGCGCCTCAAACATTTCAGCCACTGACCCCGACTGGCCTGCGATGCTCGGCTGCTCAGAGGGGGGGTATGGGGTGCCGGGTTTGGAGTTGGGGATTTTACTTAGGTTGGGTGGTCAGCCACAGAGTCACTGGCTATAGTGTTGGGAATGGATGACAGGGAGTACCGTGCTGAATATGGGTTCGAGCACGGTTGCGGTCAGCATGTAATGAAGGAGTATTAGGGATGGTTTCACCTCTTCACGTTTTACCTCTAATGGTCTTCTCTTTGCCTGTGCCGGTCGTACCCGCTGAACGGAGCTCTGTCGGGCGGATATACCTTTTTGTTGGTTTTATGAAAATTAAAACCTTATCTATCAATGGCTTGCGCGGTAGAGAAGGAATTAAAAGGTATACCCGCTAATAATTATTATGAGGTCGCAGACCTCATTAACAGACTTTTATGAATCCAAACAAGGACGGATCCATGAATTCACCAAATTACGAAGAAGTTGAAAAACAGTTCTTTCTACTCATGGAGTGCCTTCCAATATCGTTTGGTTATAACTTGCCGCCAAATCTAAGACTCCGCTATATCAATCTTCTTTCAGAAATCGGCGACTTTCCAAAACGTATCAAGAGGTTTCAGGCGACTCTGTCTGGCGAGAAGTATGAGAAGCCTGATTGGGTACAACGTTCATCCGCTTTTCCAAAAAAACCTTCAGCAGACTTCCGTGGGCTTGATAATGTATTTGAAGCAATGCAGCATTCATTGCCTTACAAATATATAGATGAGCTTCCTGACAAATATCGTATTCCATACTGCAAAATTCTTGAGCAGCATGCTCATCTCCAATTAAAGTCATCACGGCTTGAGAAGGTGCTTAAAAAGAAAGGATTTTTGTGATGAATCTAATATGAAAGCTTTAGATTATTTCATTATTGCCTCCAGTTTTTCATAAAAAATCATTTAAATCGTTCGCTTCAAGTACTGGGACCTAAAAAGCTACGCTTTTTCGTTTATTGAATTCGGCGTTATAATCCAAGGTTGTTTTTTTAAAAATTTAATGAAGAGAACAGAATGTACGATAGTGAAGTAGTTGAGTATGCAAAAGAGCAAGAGAATATTATCTCTAAGCTTGAATATCGGGTGCACGAGCACGAAGATGGGCGCTCTAAAAATCGTCAAGACTTGATGCGTGACTATGCAAGAGTACTATACTCATCATCTTTTAGGCGTTTGCAAGGCAAGATGCAATTGCTAGGTATAGATGCTAATAAGTTTAATAGAAATCGCCTAACTCATAGTTTGGAAGTGGCACAAATTGCTCGATCTATCGCATATGACCTCGACCTAAAACATACAGTTGTCTCTGAAACCGCATCACTAGCCCATGATATTGGGAATCCTCCCTTTGGGCACTATGGAGAAGTAGTGCTTAATGAATTGAGTGCAGGGTGCGGTGGTTATGAAGGGAATGCCCAAGCCTTCCGAATTCTAAGAACTTTAGAAAAGAAGCATTATGCATATCAGGGGTTAAACCTAAATATAAGAACTCTTTTGGCTATAACTAAGTACTTTTTTAATAAGAAGCAAAATAATAAAAAGTTCTTATATGATGATGATTATAACTTTTTAAAAAATGAAATAGAAAATAGAGGAGTAGCAGTCAGTAAGAGTATCGACGCCGAAATCATGGATCTATCTGACGAAATTGCTTATGCAGCACATGATCTAGAGGATGCTCTTAGTTTTGGCATGATCAGTTTAGGTGAAATAGTTCATGAGTTTAGTATTAGCGACAAATTTAAAGATGCATACCCGGCTATGGCTTGGATTGCGAAAGATGCGCAAAATGTGGCAATGAAAGCTAGCCGAAGTGGTACATCGGAAGAGTATGCAATTGTTCTTAAGAAGGAATTAACGTCTAAAATTGTTAATACACTATGTTCAGATATTGGTTTGGTTGGTGGGGTTTTAGGTTACAAGAAACATGGAAAGCTGGCTGAAGGACTGAAGAAACTTTTGTTCAAAGCAATACTCCGAAAGAAAGATATTCAACTATACGAGCGTCGAGGTGAGCAAGTTATTCGTGGTTTGTTTCAGGTATATTCTGATGAAAGATACAATAAAGAAAATATATTGCTACCGCCAGAACTGCGATCGATTAATGATTGCAAAACTCGTCTAGTTACTGACTATATCTCAGGGATGATGGACTCATACGCTGTACAAGAGTATGAAAAATACTTTGGTAAGGGTAGTGCAGATAGGTTTTACTTTAAGTAGATCTTGCTTATAACAAGTACTTGTAGTTGCCCACAAGCGGGGTGGGGCCTCCGCTGCTACGCAGCTCCGGCCCCTAAGCTAGGTGTTAGTAATAATTAAATCGGAGGGTGGAGAGTGGGTAAGCCAAGACTATTTATAGCTTCTTCTGCGGAAAGCTTAAAGATAGCTGAAGCTGTCAATGTAAATCTTGATCATGATTTTGAGGTGACGATTTGGAAAAATGGAACGTTCAAGCTTTCGTCCACTGCGATAGATGATTTGGTTGAAAAATCTTCGGCCGTAGATTTTGCACTGTTTATATTTGCGCCAGACGATGTTGCCTCAATACGAAGCAGAAAGGAGCATGTTGTCAGAGACAACGTAATATTTGAAATGGGCCTTTTTGTTGG
Organism: Marinobacterium stanieri; assembly: GCF_900155945.1. GTDB lineage: Bacteria > Pseudomonadota > Gammaproteobacteria > Pseudomonadales > Balneatricaceae > Marinobacterium > Marinobacterium stanieri. The sequence goes on along the minus strand of NZ_FTMN01000009.1, from coordinate 50,587 downwards.
TGCAATTGGTAAATCTAGGTCCTTCATCCTTAAGCCTAGGGATATTGATATGCATCTTCCGACGGACCTCCTAGGAGTGACTCCTGCCGATTACAATGCTGGTCGTTCTGATGGCGACTTAGTTTCCGCAACAAACCGAGCCTGCTCATTGCTTAAAGCTGAAGCAGATCGGCTTGGAGTTATAAATCATGCAAGCTTGTCAAAATCACAAAAAATAATAGCAAATCCAGCTAACTACGAACTTAAAGTCGAAGATTATAAGATTCTCGCGGTATGCCTAGAAAGCCATACCGCGAATCCAACAGGCCAAACCTACTCAAGTATTTCCAATAATTTTCGTGGGAATAACAGTGCATTGACCCAGATTTCCTTGATTAAACTAGAACGGATGGGTCTTGTTGATAAAACCATAGAATTAGATGAGCAATGGGGTAACGACTACTACGCCTACTCCATTACAGAGCTCGGTGTCGATACGCTTCTGAAAAATGAAGATCAACTTAGACCTAGGGCCCCTGTAGATGACTTTGATGACGAAGTACCGTTCTAATGCTAACAGTTGGGTGAAGCCGGTCAGTGTAGTTCCCCCGGTTTAGTGGACTTGGCTACACGTTGCGAAGTGCAACCAATCAGATATGGAAAATCTCATGAAAGGGAAATGCTTGTGCGGTTCTATTGAGGTTGTTGTGGATACCCACGCTAAAGTTGGGCTCTGCCACTGTTCTATGTGCAGACGTTGGTCTGGCGGTCCCATGTTTGCTGTTCATTGTGGTCCTAACGTCGAGTTCAAAGGAAGCGAGCCAGCAACCTATCAGTCCTCCGATTGGGCGCAGCGCGGTTTTTGCTCCCAGTGTGGGACACATCTCTTCTATCATCTGTTGCCCAATAATGAATACATCCTGCCTGCTGGACTATTCCAGGATGAGCAGTTCGAACTGGAGAGTCAGATCTTCATTGATGAGAAGCCTTCGTTTTACGAGTTGAAGAACCAGACCAGGAATATGACAGGGCAAGAAGTCTTCGAGCTGTTTGCGTCAAAGGATTAACACTGCTTGATCTATTGTTGCAGTTCAGCATCTACATTTTCGTCAAGATTAGTAACCAAGTGAGGCCCAGTTGGTTAACCCAGTAGTATTTGCTGGTTGCCCTGGCTCAGGGAAAAATGCAGTCATTGATTCGTTGAACCCCCTTTGGCATCAGTACGTAATACACGCCAGAAGTTGGGTGTAAAGGCATCCAGCCATGTGTTAACGTTCAAGGCAGTGAGCTACCTTGGAATTATAAGGGGCTGAGTAATCTACTTTAATTATAAGGGGGCAAAGCCCCCTTATATTTTTAGATTTTGTGTGCGAAAAATATGATATTGATGTTTTAGGTTTACCTCATTGGGAAAATATTTAATTATTCAGCATGGAATTATTATAATTATTCCAATAAAATTATTTGGCTCTATTTCTTTTCCATACATATTAAAAGACCAAAAGCTAAAAAGGCTGCTATAATTTCAAACTGATATTTAAAAAAATCAGGAGTTAGTAATAACAAGCAGGATGTAGCACCTAAAGCCATTATCCCCCCTATTAATCTTCTCGGAAAAACAGGGATATATTTGTAAGAAACGAATGAAAAAAAAGTTCCTATTAAACCGATAATAATGTAAATCATATTTTTAATATTCGTCTAATGTCAAGTATGTTCCATTGAACGAGTATTGCGGACCAATCCCGCCATTTACCTCAATGAATGTCATTATATCCACATCGCCAGCATTATATTTTCGGATGTTGTTAATTATGTACTTACGCACGCGAGAACCAATAACAAGACTGACAGTGGCACTTATACCAGTATTTGCTGTTTTATTATCCTGAACTTTCTTCGGCATTTTTTTTCCAACTAGGAAAACAATGGCTGAGGTAATAGCACCCGCTACAGCATTTGCAAACATATATTGCTTACTTGTGGCGTCATTAGCATTATCAGCGGTCAGTGGGGTACACACTATGGTATGAAGTCTAATCGGCCGTGTATCTCCATGCTTCATGCTTTGAATAGTGCGTCGAAGCATTTTCATTGAAGCTACTTGAGCTGCTGCATTGATCCGAGGGTTTTCCGAATAGGTCGTGTTATTTACGAGGTGTTCCCTAAATTCTTTAGCAGGGTAATCCAATACGAAAACAGTTCCTTTTGTGTATTCGTTTCTAAACTCTTGCTTAATCAATCCCATGTTCTAGGCTCCTTCCTATTATGATTGAATGCGAACCATAGTGGCTTTATAAATGCTGGTCAATATGTGGTCATAAAGCTACACTACACTTGGTATTTATTTTGAATTTATATCTCTTATCGCTAACACTTTAGGTGAACTACAACCATTCCCCTTGTATTTCCTCGGACTCGTAGGTTTTGAATCTGCTGCTGCAGAATACGCTTAATTTGGTATCAAGCTTAGTTCCAGCCTGATGTATATATACGACACTATTTATATCGTCCGAGTTAAGGGCATTGTTGTTAAGCAGATAGAAGCAGGACGATATCCACGCTCCTTTGCTACCCACCGTCAGCATGTGAAGCTCGTTAAGAGCATTGTTGAAGCTAAAGAGGCTAAGGACGATTTGGTTGCCTGTCCCAAGTGCGGCAGTGATATGGTGCTACGAGAGGCCAAGCGAGGTGAGAACAAAGGTCAGCAGCTCTGGGGCTGCTCGAAGTTTCCTTCGTGCTGTGGGGTGATCAAAGCAGGTTGATTTGTTGTGCCGATATTTCGCAAGCTCCCCGCTCTTGATTCACGCACTGCCAAGGATGGGTAATGAAGAAAATTGTTACGCTGTTATGCGTTGTAATAATCGCATACCCGCTATATGTGATGTCATCGGTCTATCTCTATTCGTTCGAGTCCGCTGATGCGAAGGCAGATGCTGCGATTGTATTGGGGGCCGCTGTTTGGGGTGGCGATCCCTCGCCTGTATTTGAAGAAAGAATTAAGCACTCAATCAAACTGCACAGGGAAAGTCAGGTATCTACGCTTATCTTTACCGGAGGTGTGGGAGATGGTGACACGCAGTCAGAAGCAGCGGTGGCAAGGGCGTATGCGATCAACCAGGGTATTCCTGCGGACCAAATCCTGATTGAAGACAAATCGACCATTACGCGTGAAAACCTGATATTTGCCAAGGAGCTTTTGTCCTTACACCAGATTGAGACTGTACTGCTGGTGAGTGACCCTCTTCATATGAAACGTGCGATGACGATGGCTGAGGATATCGGCCTGGATGCCTTGCCATCACCTACAACGACCAGTCGCTACAAGAGTTTCAGCTCAAAGGCGAAAATGCTTCTATCTGAAAGTTACTATTTCATCGGTTATCAACTCGGTAAGCTGACGCGCTAGTCTTTGGCACTGAATAAGGAGATCAACGTGCAACTGTTCGAAACGGAAAGGCTGAGCGTCAGGCCCTTCACCCATGAAGATGTCCCTGCACTGACAGAGATACTCAGCGACCCGGAGGTGATGAAGTACTCACTTCGTGGTGTTTGTGATGAGAAGGCTACGCGCCAATTCGTCGACTGGTGCCTCCAATGTTACGAATCCTATGGCGTAGGGCCTTGGGCGCTGGTTGAGAAGGGAACAGGTACATTGATTGGCTTCTGCGGCGTAGGCCCTGAGCTGGTGGGTGATGTAGAAGAAACCAACCTGGGTTATCGGTTGGCGCAACAATACTGGAATCAGGGTTTTGCCACTGAGGCGGCGCAGGGTGTTATGCGATATGCCTTTGAGCAAAAGCACTCCGATTCGGTAGTGGTGATTATCGAACCTGAGCATGTGGCGTCCGTTCGTGTCACTGAAAAATCGGGGTTCAGGGATTACAGCATGCAAGAGTTTCACGGCAGGCCTGTGCGAATTTATCGTATGTATTTTGAAGAGTGGCGACGTGAAAGCTTTCGGGGCTGAGATAGTTGGATTGTCTGCGCGCTACTGTTTGTATTAGGAATTGAAGTGAAGAAAGTTTTAGTGAGTGCCTGCCTGTTGGGCAATAAAGTCCGGTATGACGCTGGCAGTCTCTCGGTCGAGCATGCTGTGCTGGCCAAATGGCAGGCAGAGGGGCGGCTGGTTTCGGTATGTCCTGAAGTTGATGCAGGCATGAGCATTCCTCGAAGGCCTGCGGAAATTTTCCAGGGTCAGGGGGCCAGTGTTCTGAATGGCGAAGCTGATGTGATCGAAAAAGACGGTGACATTGTTTCCGATTATTTTACCAAGGGTGCGTCTATCGCCTTGGCATTGTGCGAGAAGCTCAACATCGAGGTCGCCATACTGGCAGAGTCCAGCCCGTCGTGCGGTAGTTCATTTATCTATGATGGCAGCTTTACCGGTAACCGTATTGCGGGTGAGGGGGTTACAGCAGCTCTGCTGCGACAGCATGGTATTCAGGTTTTCAGTCAGCATGAAATCGCTGATGTTTGTCAGTTGATTGAGGCTGCAGGCGAGTAGTGTGCCACCCCTGATAAAGGCGGAAGCTGCAGATCTTTGTCCCTCCCCACAGAACCGAATAGACTTACAGCCACACACATCAACGGACACCCTTTATGAGCCAGCAACAGCCCAACAACCCTCTGCACGGACTGACCCTGGAGAAGATTCTCACCCGGCTGGTCGAACACTATGGCTGGGATGGCCTCTACGATGAGATCAATGTGAACTGCTTCTACAACGAGCCGTCGATCAAATCGTCACTGAAGTTCCTGCGCAAAACCCAGTGGGCGCGAGATAAGGTGGAAGCGCTTTATCTGCAGACCTTCAACTGATTGCTGGTATGGCTGATATGCAGATCGAGATTTTTGCAGAGCAATACCGCCAGGCGTTGATTGCGCTCTGGACAGAATGTGGGCTGGTAGTGCCGCAGAATGACCCCAACAAGGATATCGACCGCAAGCTTCAGGTAGGGGCCGATCTGTTCCTGCTGGGCGTGCTGGATGGCGAAGTGGTTGCGTCGGTGATGGGCGGTTATGAAGGTCATCGCGGCTGGATCAATTACCTGGCGGTAAAGCCTTCGCATCAGCGCAAGGGCTATGGGCAGGCGATGATGGCAGCGGTGGAAACTCGGCTGCGCGAGAAAGGCTGTCCCAAGATTAACCTTCAGGTGCGCAGCACCAATACGGCGGTAATCGCTTTCTACGATGCGCTGGGTTACGGCAACGATAATGTGGTGGGGCTGGGCAAACGGCTGGAGTTGGATCGGTGACTGATGATGGTTTGCAGGCCACTGAAATCAGTTCGGCTGATCCTTTGTATCAGGCCGCGTTGATGCTGCGCCATGAACTGTTTTTTGCCGCGCATGGGCTGCCCGCAAGCGTGGTACAGGATGCCGTCGAGAGCCAAAGCGTCCACATGGCGATAGCGGACGCGGGTGAGTTGATTGCCTATGGTCGCTTAACCGAGGTGGAACCGCAGAGCTATCAGGTCTCGCAAATGGTGGTGTCGCCGCAGTACCAAAGTCAGGGCTATGGTTCCCGGTTGCTCTATGCATTGGTGTGCCATGCCCTGCGAAAGGGTGCGCAGGAGGTTTTCCTCAATGCACGCCTCACGGCCACGGCCTTGTACCGCAAGCAGGGTTTTCTGCCCCAGGGTGAAGCCTTCGCATCGCCGCGTACCGGGGTGGAGCACATTCGGATGTTGTACTCTGGCGATACGGAATCCATTTAAGCTGCTGCCAGCGCGCAGGTGCTTGAGCCTGTGCCAAACTGGTTGTTGTCCAACGCTGGCCATTGCCGCTTATCACACTCAAGGATCGACATGCGCATGAACCCTCAAGTTGCTTCGACGTTAACGCTTCTGCTGGCCCTTGCTCTGCCTGCACAGGCCATTGCCGCCGCAGAGCCGGTCAATAATCCTGTGATTGAGCCGGTCGCTGGCTCGGAAACATCGCCTGCACGTTATGTGAATGTGACGGTGGAGATTCAGGGGCTGGATGAGTCGGTGGTGTTGCTGAAAGACGCAGCGGGTTCGCTGGCGGAGACCATGGAAGCCTTGAAGGAGCGCAAGGGGGAACTGAGTTCTGAAGATCTGGCCCGTATCGAGCGTATTGCCAGCAGTATGGAAGCCGTGACAGCGCGGATTGATCACACCCTGGATAATGCCGGGAACAATATCGAGAAGGCCAGGGCACCCACGGTGAGCCTGGTGTCGGATATTGTGAAGGAAACCAAAGTAGAAGCGATCGATCCGGTGATTGTCTCCGTGCAGGAAACGGTGGCAGCGTCGATCAGCCAGGTTAAGTGGGGGCTGATCTATGTAGGCATCCTGCTGTTGGTCGGGCTGTCGGTATTCGGCTTCTTCATGTTCAAATCGCTGATGCAGATCCGTGATATCACCGCCAGTGCTCGTGATGCCTTCTCCCGTGGCGAGTTTACCTTTCGTTTGAAAGACCAGGCCCAGCCTGCGCTGGGGGCCGAACCTGCCGACCCGCCTGGGCCTGTGGATAAACCAACCCCTTCTGAGTGAGGCTGACAGGCCTGTTGATGAATATACCGATTAAAGACACCTCTATTGACGTTGCCTGCTCGAACTGCAAAGCCTGTTGTTGCCGTCTGGAGGTGTTGCTTATCTGCGATGCACCCGTGCCGGAAAAATTCATCTCGCGGGATGAGTACGGCGGCGAGACGATGCTGAGGCTGGACGATGGCTGGTGTGCCGCCTTGGACAGGGACACCTTCATGTGCACGATTTACGAAAACCGGCCCTGGATTTGCCGTGAATTCGAGATGGGCTCCTACGAGTGCATTGAGGAGCGCACCGCCTGCCTGTAAGCCCGCTTTCAAACGCGCTGGATGGGAATTTGTTAACATCGGCGTAACACCGGTCATCATCGTGATAAGGCCGGGCTCACAAGATCAGGATCTGTTTTGGATAATAATGATGTTTTGCGCCGCCTGCGGTATGCGTTTGATTTTAAAGATCATGCAATGGTCGACATATTCGCGCAGGCGGACCATAGCGTAACGGGCAAGCAGGTCAGCGGTTGGCTCAAAAAAGACGACGATGCGCAGTTCATCAAAATGAGCGATAAAGAGCTGGCCATATTCCTGAACGGCTTGATCAACCTGAAGCGTGGCAAACGGGAAGGCGAACAGCCCGAGCCGGAAGAAAGACTTAGCAACAACATGATCTTCCAAAAGCTGCGCATTGCCCTGAATTTGAAAGCGGAAGAGATCATCGAAATCTGTAAGCTGGCGCAGTTTGGCTTGAGCAAACCCGAACTAAGTTCGTTTTTCCGCAAGCCCGGTGCCCGTAACTACCGCGTGTGCAAGGATCAGATTCTCCGCTACTTCCTGATGGGGCTGCAGATTCATTTGCGCCCGTCTGACCCTGAGTCGAAATCATAGAGGAGGTGCGTTGGCTCAAACCCGTGTTCCTGTCTCAAGCTTCAATGTGACGCTTTAATTTCTTCAGTTTTTCACCATCCGAGGTTCGAATGAACGTAGAGAAAGCAAAAAAGCGAATAGCGAAAAAGATCAACCGGGGCTTTAAGGGATATCCACTGGTATCCCTTGCCTATTTCGGTGAAACACCTGAGCAGGCAACGGAGGTTGCCATCCAGTACATTGAGGAAGAAGGCGCAGAACCCCAGGAGCAGCGTTTCACATCGAAAACGGATGTGCGGGAAGACGAGAGCATCCAAACGGTTCTGTTGAAAATCATAGAAAGAGCCAACGCAAACAGTGTGACTGAAGTGGAGGGTGTGGCGCCCCTTTAACCCCTCTTTAATCCTCTTGCCTGCAGCGATGACGGCCTTGTCGGGCGTCGTCCTCTGGCGTGCCTCCTGATATACCCAGGTTTGTCTCACGGCGAGGCTTCGCTAGACTGTGCTTCTAACAGGCCACCAGTGCCGGTCAATGCTCAGAAAGGTACGCCCATGACGAACAGCAAACAGGGTGCGAGCCAGCATTATGCGGTTTGCCCCCACGACTGCCCCTCCACCTGCGCTCTGCAGGTTGAAAAGCTCGACTCACAGCGCATTGGCCGTATCCACGGCAGCAAGCACAACGACTATACCGACGGCGTGATCTGCGCCAAGGTGGCGCGCTATGCCGAGCGGGTTCATCATCCTGAGCGATTGAGCACGCCGCTGAAGCGGGTGGGTGACAAGGGTGTTGGCCTGGCTGCATTCGAGCCAATCAGCTGGGACGAGGCGCTGGATACCATTGCTGAGCGTTTCCAGGCGATAACGGATGAACAGGGCGCTGAAGCTATCTGGCCCTATTTTTATGCCGGCACTATGGGCTGGGCTCAGCGAGGGGCGGCCCATCGGTTGCGTCATGCGTTGGGCTATTCCGGGCAGAAGGAAACCATCTGCATTGCCATCGCTCAGGCGGGCTGGAAAGCCGGTTTTGGTGAGGTACGCGGTGTCGATGCCAGGGAGATTGAGCAGAGTGAATTGATTCTGGTGTGGGGCGGTAACCCGGTGCATACCCAGATCAATGTGATGACACACATTGCCAAGGCCCGTAAACGCGGGGCCAAGCTGGTGGTGATCGACCCTTACGAGACACCCACCGCCAAGCAGGCCGATCTGCATATCAAGCTGCGTCCCGGTACCGACGGTGCGTTGGCCAGTGCCATGATGCATCAGATTCTGGCGGATGACCTGGAAGATAAGGACTACCTCGACAAGCACACCGATTTTAATGCCGAGCTGCGCGAGCACCTGAGCACCCGCACACCGGAATGGGCGGCGAATATCACCGGTTTGAGTGTGGATGAGATAATCGAGTTTGCCCGTCTTTATGGCCGTACTCAGCGCAGCTTCATCCGGGTGGGTTATGGTTTCAGTCGTTCCCGTAATGGCGCATCCAATATGCATGCGGTTTGCTGCCTGCCGGCGCTGACCGGTGCCTGGCAATATCCGGGCGGCGGCGCGCTTTACTCCAACAGCGGCTTGTACCGGGATCTGGACCGCTCGCCGTTGCATGGCCTTGAGCTGCTCAACCCCAAAGTGCGTATGCTCGATATGTCACGTATTGGCCCGGTACTGACGGGTGATCCGCGTGACCTTGGCGAAGGGCCGCCGGTCAAGGCGCTGTTTATTCAGAATACTAACCCCATGGCCGTTGCTCCCGAGTCGGCCAAGGTGCGAGAAGGCTTTGAACGTGATGATCTGTTCGTGGTGGTACACGAGCAGATGATGACCGAAACCGCCGCCATGGCCGATATTGTGCTGCCGGCTACCACTTTCCTGGAACATGACGATATCTATACCGCCAGCGGCCATACCTACCTTCAGGTCAGCAAGGCGATCATTGAGCCTTATGCCGACTGTCGCAGCAACCACTGGGTGGTGTGCGAGCTGGCCAAGCGGTTAGGTGTTCAGCATCCGCTGTTTGAAGTTGAAGCGCTGGAGTTGGTGGATCAGGCGCTGGCCAAGGGCGGCCTGCCCAGTGCTGACGAGATCCATCAGCAACAGGGCCTGGACTGTGCGCTGGATTTCGATACCGCACATTTCCTCAATGGGTTTGGCCATGCTGACAAGCGCTTCCACTTCAAAGCGGACTGGGTGGCTCTGGGGGATAGCGAAGGGCGTTTGCCGTCGCTGCCGGACCATGCGCCCTTGATCGATAACGCCGACGATGACCATCCGTTCAGGCTGGTAACGGCACCGGCCCGCACCTTTCTTAACTCCACGTTCACCGAAACACCTGGGTCGCAACGCAAGGAGAAAAAGCCGCGCGTATTACTGCATCCGCGCGATGCACGAGGCATCGGCGTCGTTGAGGATGACATCCTGTGCATGGGCAACGACCATGGCCAGGTGCGCGTACATGTATCCCTGTTTGAAGGGGTACAACCGGGTGTGGTGATTGTCGAAGGTATCTGGCCCAACAGTGCCTTTATTGGCGGTCAGGGTATCAACACACTGACCAGTGCCGAACCGGCGGCGCCGGCAGGCGGTGCCGTGTTTCACGATACCCGCGTGTGGCTTAAAGCGGGCTAAAGCCAGGCACCACTGGTGGCGCTATCCACTTTTCCACAACTGGCCTACTATAGAGTCAGTTTGCCTAAGTAGTGGAGGTCGTCGCCAGAATATGACAAAGCCCGATCAGTATGATCATTTGGTTCATATCGAAACCCATGCGGAATTGCGTCTCTATGAGCTGATTCCCAATGTGGTCTGGGTGTTCGATCTGGACAAGCACGGCTGGTGGTGGGGCAACTCCGCAGCCGTGGAGTTCTGGGGGCTGGACTGCCTGCAGCAACTGATCGACAAGGACTTGTCTGGCGATACCCAGGGCGCGCGTGATCGTACCTTGCAAACCTTTGAGCTGGCAGCCAAAGACGGCCTCACCGTGGACCCCTGGACCACCTACCCCAACGGCAAGCCCAAAACGCTGCTGATGATGCACCGTGCCGTACTCCTGGGGCCGGAAAAACATCGCGGCATCATCGCCTACATTAATGAACAGGTGAACCTGGGTGAACAGCCGGAGAACCTGTTGCTGATGGAGGCGATGCGCTACACCCGCGTACCGGCCACCACCTTTACCCTTGAGGGTCAGCCTGTGGTGGAAAACCCGGCGGCCACCGATGCCTATAACTTTCTCCATGAACAGGGCAAAGCCCAGAGCGACTGTGCCTTTGTGGCCCGCTTTGCCGATCCGGACGAGGGGCGCGAGCGACTCAAGAAGATTCAGGCGGGTGAAGAAGGGCGCTGTGATTACATCATGCAGACCAGTGAAGGGCCACGCCGGCACAGTCTGGACATTCGCCGTACCCGCCATCCGCTGAATGGCGACTTTCTGTTTCTGGTGGTGGAGTACGACTTTACCGAGCTGTACCACGCGCTGGATGAAGTGGAAGCCGCCCGTGCCAAGCTGCACGACATCGCCATGAAAGATGCCCTGACCGGCGTCCATAGCCTGCACTATATGCAGGAAGCGGCCAAAACCGAAATCGCCCATGCCGAGCGCAATGGCCAGACCCTGTGGCTGATGTTTATCGATCTGGATGGCTTCAAGTCCGTGAACGATACCCTGGGCCATAGTGCCGGTGATGAAGTGCTGTGCGAAGTGGCGCAACGGCTGCAATCGGTGATCCGCTCGGAAGACCTGCTGGCGCGAATTGGCGGCGATGAATACGTGGTACTCCTGTCCCATGATCATAAGGAAGCGGATACCACCTCGGTGGCAAGCCGCATTCTGGAAGTGCTGCAGGAGCCGATTCAGGTTGTGGATACCCAGGCCTGTGTCAGTGCCAGTATCGGCATCGCCCGTTATCCACAGGATGGCGCGGACCTTGAGGCGCTGCTGAAAGCAGCCGACGCGGCCATGTACCTGGTCAAGAAAGGCGGCAAAAACGATTTTGTCTATGTGCAGAATCAGACGGGGACCCGGTAAGCCGGTTTCCGTCCATGGCGTCAGGCGTTATCCTGTCCCGCATCCAACTGGATCTACATCCTCGCTCACCTTTTCAGGACCGCTCTCCCATGTCTCGACTGTTTGAAGAAATTGATAGCCAGGCCACTCCCTTGGGGCAGGTCTCCCTGCGCCGCCGCACCATTCCGGCACTGGGAAATCGAGATATCTATGAAGTGAAACTGGGTGACGAGTTTCTGATGTCGAGCATGTTCGTTGCGGCAGAAGAGGCACTGTCGACGCTGGGGCTGGCGGCCGTGCAAGGCGAGTCCCTCAGTGTCGTGGTCGGTGGTCTTGGGCTGGGTTATACCGCCGTTGCCGCGCTGAATGATGAGCGTATCGCTGAGCTGCTGGTGGTCGATGCGCTGGAAACCGTGATCGGCTGGCATCGTGATGAGCTGGTGCCTCTTGGCAAAACGCTAAATGCCGACTCGCGTAATCGCTACGTACTGGGCAGTTTCTTTGATCTTGCCACGGACCCGCAGACCGGCTTTGATCCCGAGCAGGCGGGCAAAACCTTCGATGCCATCCTGCTGGATATCGACCACTCGCCCAGCGAGTACCTGAACCCGGCCAATGCCAGCTTCTACACTACGGAAAATCTGTCTCTGATGGCGCAGCAACTCAGACCCCAGGGTGTGTTCGCCATGTGGTCGCAGAACCTGCCCGACGCTGAATTTGAAGCGCTGTTGAAAACCGTATTTACCCGTGTTGAGTCCCATGTGGTGACCTTCGATAACCCCTTCCAGGGCGGTGAAGCCACCAACTCGGTATATGTGTGCGTGAAGTGATCCGTCAGAACCAGCATTGAGGTGTGGGCCAAGCCATAAGGGTTGGCCCTTTTAAGGACATTCAGAACAGCTTGCCCAGCATACCTTTAGCCATATCGCCAACGGCGCCACCCAGCAGATCACCACCTTCGCTGTTGCCATCAATCAACTCAGGAATCATCTGCGCCAGGCCTTCCGCCGCAGTGTCTTCGCCCAGTCCCAGCTGGCCGGCAAATTCTGATACCTGGTCATTGCCCAGTACGTCCATCAGGGTCGAGGGCGATATCGCTTCGTTGTCACCTCCGCCAAGCCAGGAACTGGCCAGGTCTGCCAGACCACCGCCACTGGTGAATTGACCAACCAGTGCACTCAAATCCAGTTCGCCCCCTTCAGTGGGCAATAAATTTTGCAATGCAGCAACCACGCTGCCGGTATCCAGTTGTTCACCAGTGCCGCCCAGTTTGCTGATAAACAGCTGCGCGGCCATATTGATCAGGCTCATGTTGTACCTCTCGAGATTCATTGGCTGGAGAGAACAGGCCCGGGCCGAATGGCTCCAAGGCCCGGGGGTGGGTGTTATCAGAGCTTGGCCATTTCTTCGTCGAAGAAGCTGGCTGCCGCATCGGTAAAATCGAAGGTTTCGCGGATGTATTTAAGGGTGTCGAGCTCAGTATCGGTAACGCCCTGGCCATCATTGGCCGATTTCAGCAGGTCTGCAGCTTCATCCTTGGAAATCTTGCCCTCGCCGCGGCCGGTGGTGTGAGCCTTGGCCAGTTCGAGCAGTTCTTTCTCATACTTTTTGCCATCAATGCTTACATACGCCATGGTATTTTCCCTTTCTCAGTAGTCCTGAAACGTGCGCACGGATTGTGTGATCCGGGTGTTCGTTTTTTGAACACCGTCTTTGAATTTAGACCAGCTTGATGAAAGTGCTATAACGCAGGTGCAAAAAAATAGTTCCGGCCCGCTTACAAATCTTTTACATACTCTCTACATCCATCTGACCAACGCCTTCATTGCCCGGCCTAGAGTGCAGCTGACACGGGGTTTATTACTATCACGCTGCAAAGGAGTCGGATCATGAGTCCTCTCAATATTTTCAAACGCATTCTGGCTGCCGGCCTGTTGTTGTGCGCGCCCTTTTTGGCGCAGGCACAGGAAGTAGAGCTGGACCTTAGTCTGGCAACGCCGGTCATGGCCGCTGATACGACGCAAAAAGCCTATATCAAACTGTCTCTGGATGGTTTTGAGCTGGCAGGGCGCAGCGAACGCACGCCAGCTAATGTGGCCATTGTGCTCGACCGTTCCGGTTCCATGGGTGGTGACAAGATTCGCCATGCACGTGAAGCGGCGATCATGGCGATTCAGCGACTGGATGAACGGGATATCCTGTCGGTGGTGGCCTATGATTCTCAGGTTGATGTCGTGGTGCCGGCCACCCGGCTAGTGGACAGAGAACCGGTCTATCGGGCCATTCGCCGTATCCATGCGCGCGGTAATACGGCACTCTTTGCCGGTGTCAGCAAGGGTGGGCAGGAACTGCGCAAGTTCATTGATCGCAACCGGGTCAATCGTGTCATCCTTCTATCTGATGGTCTGGCCAATGTGGGGCCCCATTCGCCCTCTGAGCTGGGGCGTCTGGGTCAGTCTCTGGCGGCGGAGGGTATCAGTGTTACCACGATCGGACTGGGACTGGGGTACAACGAAGACCTGATGACACAGCTGGCAGGCATGAGTGATGGCAACCATGCCTTTGTCGAGAATGCCTCCGACCTGGCACGGGTGTTCCAGTATGAATTCGGCGATGTGCTCTCGGTGGTGGCCCAGGACCTGGTGATCGAGATTCGTTGTCTCAATGGTGTCAGGCCGCTGCGTCTGTTGGGACGTGAGGCCGAAGTGGTCGGTGATCGTGTACGCACGCGCCTTAATCAGCTTTACAGTGAGCAGGAAAAGTATCTTGTGCTGGAAGTGGAAGTACCGGCCCAAAGCGCGGGCACTGAACTGGAGTTGGCACAGGTACAGGTCGACTATGCCAATCTGGCGACTCGGCGTGCGTCGCAACTGGATGGACGGGTGCTGGCCAGCTTCAGCGCATCTGAAGTTGAAGTGCAGGCCGCGGTGGATAAGCCAGCACTGGAGTCTGCAGTCGAGCAGGTCGCCAACGAATACAGTCGAGAAGCTGTAGAGCGTCGTGACCGTGGGGATGTAGACGGTGCTCGCCAGCTGCTGGAAAAAAGCGCGGCCTATCTGGGTTCCCAGGCCGAAGCCCTGGCGTCGCCCGCGTTGAAAGCCCAGGAAAAGGAAGCACTCCAGGATGCGGATACGCTATCCTCGGAAGAGGACTGGACCCGCCAGCGCAAGGAGCTGCGCGAGAAACAGTACAAGCGCGCCACCCAACAAAGTTATTGAGCGCTGGCCCGGTGTGGTCCTGAACGACACCGGGCCTGGCTGCATTCGGGAGTGCCATGAAATACCGCGCCACCCTGTTATTGATTCTGCTGGTGTTGCTGCCGTTGTTGTTGCTGGGTTGGTTGGGTTACCGCCTGCAGCAGAACGAGCAGCAACTGGTCGGGTTGCAGCTGCAGAAGCTGGTCGAGCAGCAGCTGGAGTCGGTGGACCAGCAGCTCCAGCGTCACTTTCAGCAACTGGAAACCCTGTTGCAACGGCAGGGTATGGATCTCTACCGTCGGGCCGATCCTGATTACCCTGCCGATGCACTGAGAACGTTCATCAAGCGATCCGCGCAGGTACAACAGCTGTTTGTGCTGGATCAGTCTGATCAACGCCAGTTTCCACCTCGGAATGAACCCTTGAGTCGGGAAGAGCAACGTCTGGTGGAGCGTCTCCAGCCACTGTGGCAGTCGCCGGGCCTGCTACGACCCAAGGATGCGGACCCTCAAACAGTGTCACCATCCCCGGCTGCGGCCAGTGACACTCCTGCAGCCAAGCGTTCCGATGATTACTTTGTCAGCGGTCAGCTGGCGCAACGGGCACCTGCCGAACTGGTCGATAACCTGAGTGATTATGCCAGCGAGGCCGATGCCGATGCGGCTGAACCCCCGGCCGCCAGTCTGGCCAAGGCCGAGCCACGCCAGAATGCACGCGCGGCGGAGCAGGCCGAGGCGGCATCCGATATGTCTGTTGAGAGCGAAGCTGATATCACTGACAGCGGTTGGATCGCCTGGTATGTGGATGCGCGCCTGATACATATTTATTGGTGGCGTGACCCCCAGGGCCGCACGTTGGGCTTTGTGCTCAATGATGCACGCCTGCTGTCAGACCTGATTAACCGTTTGCCTGATGCCGGGGCTGGGCGTGACGCACTGGGCGACGCACAGATTCAACTGCTCGATAGCCAGGCCAATACGCTGTACCGCTGGGGTGATTACCAGGAAAAAGGCGCGCCGCTGCGCAGCCTGGGTTTGAGTCACCCACTGGGCAGCTGGAGCCTGGAATACCACGCCCCGGCCCTGCAGGGCGGTGGGCCGCCAGCCTGGCTGACGCTAACCCTCCCGCTTGTCTTACTCGGCCTGGGGTTGGTGGGGCTGGGCTATCTGTTTTATCGCGAACATCGCCGGGAAGTGCAGCTGGCAGCACAGCGGGTGAACTTCGTGAACCAGGTTTCCCATGAACTGAAAACACCGCTCACCAATGTGCGACTCTATGCCGAAATGCTGGAACAACGCCTGGACGGTGATGACGACCCGTCCGTGGGGCGCTACCTGGGTGTCATCAGTAATGAAAGCCAGCGCCTGTCCCGTTTGATCGATAATGTGCTGAGCTTGTCACGATTGCAGCGCCGGCAGCTGACATTGTCATTGGAATGTCAGGACCCCGACCAACAGATCGCACGCATTCTGGAAACCTTTTCGCCATTGCTTCGGCAACGTTTAATCGAACCCGAGTTCGCCCCCGGTATTGGTCAAAGCCTCCGGTATGATCCGGCCCTGTTGGAGCAGGTCCTCAACAACCTGCTCAGTAATTGTGAGAAATACGCCCCCGACAGCGGTGCGTTACGCATCGCCAGCTGGCTGGAGGGGAGCCAGCTATGTGTGTCCGTGCAGGACCAGGGGCCGGGTATTGCCGCATCTGAGCGGGCGAGGGTATTCGAGCCCTTCTATCGTTGCAGTAACCGCCTGACCGACGGCATCACCGGTACGGGAATCGGGCTGGGGCTGGCGCGCGATCTCGCCCGTGCCCATGGCGGTGATCTGGTCTTGCTGGCGAGCGAGAAAGGCACCCATTTTGAGATACGACTGGAGACACAGGCATGAAAATCTTGATCGCCGAGGATGATCTCAATATTCGCCTGGGCCTGCGTGATCTGCTGGAAGCTGAAGGCTACGACTGTCTGGAGGCCGCAGATGGCGAGCAGGCCTGGGCGCTGTATCAGGAAAAGATAGCCGCGCAAACAGGCCCTGCACTGGTTTTACTCGACATCATGATGCCCAAGCTGGATGGCTACGCCCTTTGCCGCCGTATTCGCCAGCAGGATCAGCAGCTGCCGGTGATCTTTATTACCGCAAAATCGGAAGAGATCGATCAGGTGCTGGGGCTGGAACTGGGTGCGGATGATTACATCAAGAAACCTTTCGGCAGCCGTGAGGTGGTGGCACGCATCCATGCGGTCACACGCCGCTGTCTGGCACAGACGGCTACGGAGTCGGCGCAATCGGGCTTTCAGATGCGCGATCTGCGGGTGTTTCCGGATCAGCTGCGTGCCGAGCGGGCAGGGCAGAAGATCGACCTGAGTCTGCGCGACCTGAGCATTCTGCAGCTGCTGCACCGCAACCCCGGCCGGGTGCTGAGCCGGGATGAACTCTTTGATGAGTGCTGGGGGCGTCAATATCTGCCCAGCAGTCGCACCCTTGATCAGCACATCTCCAAACTGCGCAAGGCGGTGGAGCTTGACCCCCAGTCGCCTCAGATTATTCAGACGGTGCATGGTATGGGGTATCGCTATGATGGTTAGACCACCCCTGGTGGAGGAAGGTGCCCATGCAGCCCGAGAATGAATTTGTTCAGAACCTTCACGAAGTCTTTGCCCTGTTCGGGCCTGTCCGTGCCCGGCGCATGTTTGGCGGTTATGGCATCTATCACGATGGCCTGATGTTCGCGCTGGTGGCTGATAATATGCTTTATCTCAAAACCGATAATCTATCCCGAGCAGCGTTTGAAGCTCAGGGGCTTACCCCGTTTGAATATGTGAAAAACGGCAAGCCGATTAAAATGTCCTACTACCTGGCACCGGACGAAATCTTTGAAGATGCAGAAGTGGCGCGCGAGTGGGCGTCGTTGGCCTATGCGGCGGCCTTGAGAGGGCGCAAATCCTGAGCCGTCTGCCTGTCAGGAGGCAGAGGCTTGCTGATCGAAACCACAGGGATGTAACACCAGGATGCTGAAAACTCTCGCCATTGAAAACTACCGCTCCATTTTAAAGCTCACTTTACCGATGGGGCAGGTGACCCTGATTACCGGGCCCAACGGCAGTGGCAAATCCAACCTCTACAAGGCGCTGCGTCTGCTGGCCCAGGTGGGTCGGGGCGGCGTAGTGAATGCACTGGCTGCGGATGGTGGGCTGGACTCCGTCTTCTGGGCCGGCCCGGAGAAAATCAGTGCGCGTATGCGTCGGGGTGAGGTGCCGGTGCAGGGCGGGCCGCGTCAGCAGGTGAAGCGTCTGCGCATGGGCTTTGCCGGTGATGATTATGGCTATGCGATCTCGTTGGGACTGCCGGAGCCTGTTCCTCGGTCGGTATTTAATCTGGACCCGGAAATCAAACGCGAAGGCATCTGGTACGGCGAATTCTATCGTCCTGCCAGTCTGTTGGTGGATCGTAAGGGGCCTGCTGTACGGGTGCGGGACGGACGCCAATGGCAGGTGGCAGCGCAGCACCTGCCGGGGTTCGATTCCCTGTTTGATCAGGTCGCTGATGTCCAGAGCACACCGGAGGTGTTTCAGCTGCGCGAAAACATTCGCCGCTGGCGCTTCTACGACCATTTCCGTACCGACCGTGATGCTCCGGCTCGCCAGCCCCAGTTGGGTACACGTACGCCGGTGTTACATCATGATGGCCGGGATCTGGCTGCGGCGATTCAAACGATTCGTGAAATCGGCGATGAAGCCGCTCTGGATGAAGCGATCAGCTATGCCTTTCCGGGCGCTTACCTGCGAGTGCGCCGTGAAGATGATGGCCGTTTCTTTCTGGAGCTGCAGCAGGAAGGATTGCTCAGGCCTCTGGCGGTATCGGAACTCTCGGATGGCACCCTCAGGTATATTCTCTGGGTCGCGGCCCTGCTGACGCCAAGGCCGCCGGAATTGATGGTGCTGAATGAACCGGAGACCAGTCTGCATCCGGACCTGCTGCCGGCATTGGGGCGACTTATTCTGCAGGCATCCGAACACTGCCAGGTCTGGGTGGTGTCTCATGCCTCACGTCTTATTGCCACGCTGGAGCAAAGCGAGAGCTGCTGTTCGATTCAGCTGGACAAGGAACTGGGTGAGACCCGTGCGGCGAATCTGGGCCAGTTTGATATACCTGCCTGGTACTGGCCGGACTAGCGGGTTCTCAGCCCTTGGCGATCATGCTCAACAGTTTATCGAGGGGCATGGGCTTGCCGAACATATAGCCCTGGCCATAGGTGACACCGGCGCTGATCAATTCCTGGTTTTGCATGTTGTTCTCAATTCCCTCGGCGACCACTCGTGCATCGATCTTGCGAGCAATATCAACAATATGCGGGATCAAAGTCGCGCGAATGGAGCCGGCTTCCATTTCGCTAATGAAACTGCGGTCAATTTTCAGTGTGTGGCAGCTGTATTCCTGAATCTGGCGCAGGTTGGAGTAGCCGGTACCGAAATCATCAATGGCGATCTCGAAACCGTTTTCGCTCAACAGCGAAAGGGTTTGCCCGGCTGCCCGGCTGGTCAGTTTTTCGTTTTCGGTGACTTCTACCACAAAGCGGCATTGCTGGCGCTTCAAGTCCGGATGTTCAAGCAGCTCCAGAATGGCACCCGATTCGATGTCCTGTGGATAAAAGTTGATATTGATTTTGAAGCCGTCAGGCAGCCCATCACAGGCGTCAATGTCCTGCAAAGTGCGCTGAATGATGGCGCGGGTAAAGGGCCAGGTATTGTTGTGTTCGGCGATGAGGGGGATGAACTCGTCCGGGTACAGGTCGCCTTTGGCATCCTTGTAGCGTGCCAGCACTTCGCAGCCAATCACCTTGCCGTTGCTGATTTCGACAATGGGTTGATACAGGCAATAAAAGGCACCCTGATGCAGGCCGCGCGTGATACGGGCCTGTGTGGAACGGTAATAGCGAAGAAAGTGGCCACCGGCTAGCCAGCAGAACACAAATGCCAGTACGGCAATGACCTGCCAGCCCAACAAAACCAGGCGATACTGATCGCTGAAGTGGTCATTGGACGCTGCCACTGTCAGGCAATAAGGGATGCGGTTGCTGCATTCCTCAAGTAAAAAGTCAGTGTTTGCAGTACTGTTTTCGGCTTCCACCAAGGGACCCGCCAGTGGGGTAAGAGAGCCATTGCTGTTGGCGAAGGATATTTTCCAGAAGACTTGTCCGGTAATGAGGGAGTCAAGAAAGTCACGGTGGATAACTGCATTGAAGTGCTCAAGTTGTACCACAATGGCATAGACTTCAAAGTCAGTCAGGATAATGGGCATATTGATCCAGACTTTGGCTCCCAGCTTACCAATGAAATCCGGATTGTGATTATGCACCGGTGTGTTCAGGTGACCCATGCCTGTGGTGCATATCAGGCGGTCGCCCTGAAGAAAGCCGATATCCTTGATGTGCTGGGACAGAAAGACAACCTGTCGCATCTGGTGCAGTGCCTGTTCGTCACAGCTTTTGATCGGTTTGCTTTCCAGCTGGTTCAGTGTGGTCAGTACTTCCCGGGATATTTCATCAACCTGTGCAAAGCCCGTTGCAATTTGCTGGTGTAGATAGGCTTCGTAATCTTTTTTGAGCAGGGCGACGGCGGTGCAGTAGATCAGCAGTGCAATCAGTGCTGCCAGCGCAGCAACGGCAAGCTTATCCAAACCTGAAACGTCTCCGTGCTTCACGAAAGTCTCCCTCTAGAGGTGTCGTCTTGCCATTGACTGGAAGATACTGACAAGTAGTGCCAGTTAAAGAGTGTAGTTCAATAAATGCTGTTGCCAAAATGCAACACAATCTTATGGAAGAGGTAGGAACAATATGCCGAATATCCGCGATCATATTCCCGCTAACCTGCCGCAGGAGGTGTTCACGGACCTTGTGAGCATGCCTGGCTGTCGCATCGAGCGTATTCTGTCCCGCGGGCAAACCTCACCCGAGAGTGGCTGGTATGACCAGGATGAACATGAGTGGGTGTTGTTGCTTGAGGGCGCGAGCGAGCTGACCTTTGAGGATGGAGAGGTGGTGCGCCTGGGGCCCGGCGATTACCTCAATATTCCCGCGCATCGGCGCCATCGCGTCAGCTGGACCGATCCTGAACAGACCAGTGTGTGGCTGGCGGTATTCTATGGTTAAGCGTGCGGGAAGCCCGGAGCGGGAATCTGCACTTACAGGCCGTTTAAACGCCTGTTTTTTGCCCCGAAACAAGGGCTGGGGGTTCAGTCAGACGCTAGTTTGTGGGACAGTGTGCTCAGTTAAAGCGTTGTTCGGACAAACAGCTATCGATGAGTAAACTCAATATTCTGGTCGTGGATGATGCCCGCTTCATTCGTGAGCGTGTGACATCCATGGTTCGGGAATCTTTTCCCGACTTTACCGTCATGGCGGTTGAAAATGGCACCCAGGCCATTCGCGCCATGCAGCAGAAACAGTTCAACCTGATTCTCTGCGACTGGGAAATGCCCGAAACGAGCGGCCTGGATGTGCTGCAGTGGTGCCGTGCCCAGGATGCCTATAAACAGACACCCTTTCTGATGGTAACCAGTCGTGGTGAGCGTGAATATGTGCTCAAGGCGATCCAGTCGGGCGTTAACGACTATCTGGGCAAGCCGTTTACCCGTGAACAGCTGGTACAGAAAATGGTCAAGGCGCTGAGCAAGCGACAGCAGCTCAGTCCCGAGCAGCAGGCCCGTGCCAAGGCGATGCTGGATGATGATCAGAAGGCCAAGCCGCAGTCGGCTCCTGCCAAATCCATGGCCAAGCCCAAAGGGCTGGCGCAGCTGCGCAACAGCAAACAGACCTTCCGCTGTGCCATCAAGGATCTCAACCTGCGCGAAGTCAAAGTCGTGATCAAGAATGAAGGCGCCTTCCCGCAGGTGCTGGAGCAGGTTGTGGTGGATATCGAGCAGCTGTCCGGTGACAGCGTGGCCCGTATCAACGGCTTTGTCACCTCGGTGCAGGCCACCGAGCAGAAGCTGGATGCCGCCTACGTGGATGTGCTGGTCAGCTTTATGGATGAGGACCCGGATAAAATGGCTCATCTGTCCAAATACATTGCCAGTGTCCGCTGATGAATATTCTTGCCCGGCTCCGTGTCCCTCTGGTTCTGGCTGTGCTGCTGGGGGGCTGTGCCGCACCTCCGCCACCACCGCCTGAGCCGAAACAGGAACTGACCGTGACGCCGCTGTCGCTGCGACCTCTAATGCCGGTCGCCGCCACCCGGACCACGGACGCACTGGCTCAGGAGCTGGTGAATCACTACCTGCAAGGCCCGCACTATCGCATGTCGCTGCCACTGGTGCTGGCGCAGCAGTATCAATCTCTGGGTGCAGCACCGGTCAGTGACCCGCGTCGTCTGATGGTGCTCTACCGACAGGGCAATAACTGGGGCAGCCTGGCGGTGACCGCGGCACAGGGCAGCATCATGAACGCCTTCCGTGTGCAGCGTGAGGGTGAAACCGCCTACGCACTGGTGTTCAAGCGTGTACGCATCTGTCTCAATGCCGGCGCTGACCAGCCTCCGCGCTGGCAGGGTGGGCGCTGGATGTTCTCGCAGACGCGGCCGGGCCGCTTCGAGTGCAGTGGCCAGACACGGGGCTCGCTGTTCCAGTTGGGCTCAGGCCTGCCAGGACTGCTGGGGCCGTATGTCGAGGCCGGTGATACCGTGTTGTACGGGCGCAACTGGAATGAGCTGCGCACCCTGGCGACACGTCTGGTACAACGCTTCCCGCATCTGGATGTGCCCCGCATCCAATAATTGAATCGGTACCCTTTATGCTCAGTTACCAGCACGGCTTCCATGCCGGCAACTTTGCAGATGTGCACAAGCATCTGCTGCTCACCCTTTTGCTGCAGTCACTTAATCGCAAGGCCAAACCCTGGAGCTATCTGGAAACCCACGGTGGCCGGGCGCGTTATGATCTGGAAGGCGAGCAGGCACTGAAAACCGGGGAGTACCGTGACGGCATCGCGCGGCTCTGGCAGCAGTCGGCGCCGGAGGCGGTACAGCCCTATCTGGAACAGGTTGCGGCGGTTAACGACCAGCAGCTGCTGGCCTACCCGGGCTCGCCTCTGATGGCGGCTCAAATGGGGCGGGACAAGGATGTGATCAGTGTGATGGAGCTGCACCCGGCCGAAGCCGATGCATTGAAAAATGTGTTCCGGGGTGACGAGCGGGTCAACGTGCATCATCGTGATGGTTATGAGGGTGTACTGTCGCTGCTGCCACCCAAGCCCAACCGTGGTGTCGTGCTGATCGACCCGGCGTTTGAGGTGAAGCAGGAATATCGCGATCTGGTGAAGTTCATCACTAAGGCGTACAAGCGCTGGCCCAACGGCTGTTATGCCATCTGGTACCCGTTGTTACCGGCAGGACTCTGGCAGCAGATGAAACGGGATCTGGCAGCGACGGGGATTCGCAAGATTCTCTGTTCCGAGCTGGATATCCGTGCGTCAGAGGGTGAGCGGGGCATGTATGGCAGCGGAATGCTGGTGATCAATCCACCCTGGCAGCTGGATGAAACCCTGGCCGAGGTATCGCCCTGGCTGGCGCAGCAGCTGGAAGTGGAGAAGGGCAGCGGGAGCTGGCGTCTGGACTGGCTGGTACCTGAATAAGGCCCAGCCATTCTGGAAGAGGCGTGCTTAGTAGAGCGCCTTTTCGTCACGTACCACGTCGACCAGCAGCTCCAGGAAGAGACGGTCGGCGTCGCTGTGTTCAATCGGAATCTTGACGTTGGTGGTTGAGGTCAGTTCCTCGGCGATCAGGACTTCCGCGTTCTCTTCATTGAAGTGTTTACGGGCAATCTCCAGTGCCTTTTCACTGATATCCGGCTCCACCAGAACTTTGCGAATAAAGCGCAACAGTTCGTTGATCACGCGCTCCTTGTTTTTAATCTCGGCAATACTCATGTCGTGCTCTCCGGCGCAGAATCTTTAATCGCTTCTACTATACCGCCAATACTTGGGTACGCCCAGTCTCTAACCTTGGTTGTAAATGGCCGTTTCACGCGGTGTAGGCGGTTGATCGAAGGTTGTCAAGGTGCGAGAATGGAAGGCTATTTGTTTTCTAGGCTTGCGGTGGTAGGAAATCCCGAGACCGCGGGTGGTTTTAAGCGCTACCCGGCTTAAGTCTCAGACAGGTCTGTCAGGTAAGAAGATCCTCGCCTGGCCAGCACCCGAACACGTGCCAGTAAACAGAATCCCGCGTTTTGCAGGAACCGTGGTAGCGACAACATCAGACCGCGGAAGGCCGTGTTCATCGTTGCAGAAACGCTGAAACTGTAAGTCATCGGCAGGGTGCCGATGCTGATAGAGGGTACAACAGTGGAATTACTTTCAGGCGCAGAAATGGTGGTACGCGCCCTCCGAGACGAGGGTGTTAAGTACATCTACGGCTATCCGGGCGGCTCGTTGCTACATGTATACGACGCTCTGTTCCAGCAGGAAGATGTACAGCACGTTCTGGTGCGCCATGAGCAAGCTGCAACTCACATGGCGGATGCTTATGCGCGTGCTACCGGCAAGGCCGGCGTCGCGCTGGTGACATCCGGCCCGGGTGCAACCAATGCCGTAACCGGCATCGCGACTGCATTTATGGACTCCATCCCGATGGTGGTGATTACCGGTCAGGTCATGAGTCACCTGATTGGTGAAGATGCGTTCCAGGAAACTGACATGCTGGGCATCTCTCGCCCGGTGGTGAAGCACAACTTCAGTGTGCAGCGTCCAGAGGATATCCCGTCGATCGTACGCAAGGCGTTCCATATCGCCGAGAGCGGTCGTCCGGGTCCGGTCGTGATCGATGTTCCCAAGGACATGACCACGCCGACCGAGCGTTATCCGTATGAATATCCGAAGCAGGTGAAAATGCGTTCCTATACGCCGATCACCCGCGGTCATACCGGTCAGATCAAGAAGGCCACCGACCTGCTGCTGAACGCCAAGCGTCCGGTTATCTACACCGGTGGCGGCGTCATCATGGGTGATGCCAGCACCGAGCTGACTGAGCTGTCACGTCTGCTCAACTTCCCGGTCACCAATACCCTGATGGGTCTGGGTGGTTTCCCGGGTACGGATCGTCAGTTCATCGGCATGCTGGGCATGCACGGCAGCTACGAAGCCAACATGGCGATGCACCACGCGGATCTGATTCTGGCAGTGGGTGCGCGTTTTGATGACCGTGTGACCAACGCCTGTGACAAGTTCTGTCCTACGGCCAAGGTCGTGCACATCGATATCGATCCGGCGTCCATCTCCAAGACCATTCAGGCGGATATCCCCATCGTGGGCCCGGCCAAGGTGGTACTGGAAGAGATGATCCAGCTGGTCAAAGGCAGCAAGAAGCAGCCGGATGCGGATGCACTTCATGCCTGGTGGCAGCAGATCGACGAATGGCGTCAGCGCCATGGCGGCCGTTTCCGCACCGATGACTCCGAGCTGATGAAACCTCAGCAGGTTATCGAGATGCTGAGCAAGGTCACCAACGGCGATGCGTTCGTAACGTCGGACGTAGGTCAGCACCAGATGTTCGCGGCGCAGTACTACAAGTTCAACAAGCCGAACCGCTGGATCAATTCCGGTGGTCTGGGCACCATGGGCTTTGGTCTGCCGGCCGCCATGGGTGTGAAGATGAACTTCCCGGATGACGACGTCGCTTGTGTGACCGGTGAAGGCAGCATCCAGATGAACATTCAGGAACTCTCCACCTGTAATCAGTACGATCTGCCGGTGAAGATTCTCTGTCTCAACAACCAGTCGCTGGGCATGGTACGTCAGTGGCAGGACATGAACTACGAGTCCCGTCACTCTCAGTCCTACATGAAGTCCCTGCCGGACTTCGTCAAGCTGGTTGAGTCCTACGGCCATGTGGGCATGAAGGTCGACAAGTATTCCGACCTGGAAGGCGCCATGCGTGAAGCCTTCGCACTCAAGGATCGCCTGGTGTTCATGGATATCGCGGTCGACCCGTTCGAGCACGTATATCCGATGCAGGTACCCCGTGGGTCCATGCGTGACATGTGGCTGAGCAAGACAGAGAGGACCTGAGCATGCGCCATATCATATCCGTCCTGATGGAGAACGAACCGGGTGCGTTGTCACGCGTGGTAGGTCTGTTCTCCCAGCGTAACTACAACATCGAGTCACTCACCGTGGCACCGACCGAAGACGCGACCCTGTCCCGTCTGACCGTCACCACCATCGGTAATGACCGTGTCGTCGAGCAGATCACCAAGCAGCTGAACAAGCTGATTGACGTGGTGAAAGTGGTCGACCTCTCAGAAGGCGAGCACATCGAGCGTGAAGTGATGATGATCAAGCTGAAGGCCAGTGGCCAGATGCGTGCGGAGATCAAGCGTACCTGCGATATCTTCCGTGGTCAGATCATCGACGTGACCCCGACGACTTACACCGTGCAGCTGGTAGGCGCATCCGACAAGCTGGATGCCTTCATCAGTGCGCTGGGCAGCGCTTCCATTCTGGAAGTGGTGCGCTCCGGTGTGTGTGGTATCGCACGTGGCGAGAAAGTGCTGAGCCTCTAAGGCATCACATTTTAGTCACAAAAAAACCGCTGCCCGTGTAAACGGCCAGCGGTTTTTTGTTGCCTGTTGTTCGGGTCAGTTGCTGTCCATGCTGTTGCGCTTTTCCTGACGCCATAGGATAAAGCCGGCAATCAACACGGCGACACTGACCAGTCCCACGATAATGGTTGCCAGCGCATTGATCTCGGGGCTGACCCCAAGACGCACGCTGGAGTACACCACCATTGGCAGGGTCGTCGCGCCGGGGCCGGACACGAAACTGGCGACGACCAGGTCATCCAGCGACAGGGTAAACGCCAGTAGCCAGCCGGCCACCAGTGCCGGTGCAATGATCGGCAGGGTGATGGTGAAGAACACCTTCAGCGGGCGTGCGCCCAGATCCAGTGCCGCTTCTTCCAGCGACAGATCCATGTGTGCCAGCCGGCTCTGCACCACGACTGCCACATAGGCCATGGCGAAGGTGGTATGGGCGATGACGATGGTGTTCATGCCACGTCCCGCTGGCCAGCCAATGACAGTTTCCATGGCGACAAACAACAGCAGCAGTGACAGGCCGATGATCACCTCCGGCATCACCAGTGGCGCCGTGACCATCACTTCCAGCGAACCGCGGCCGCGAAAGCGACGGAATCGTACCAGCGCCAGGGCCGCCAGCGTGCCCAGCACGACCGACAGGCTGGCGGTGAGTGCGGCGATCTGCACACTGAGCCAGGCGGCACCGAGCAGCTGGTCGTTCTGCAGCAACTCGCCATACCACTTGGTACTGAAACCACTCCAGACCGTCACCAGCCGGCTCTCGTTGAACGAGTAGACGATCAGGCTGGCAATTGGAATGTAGAGAAAGGCATAACCGAACAGCAGGATGCTGATCAGCAGAGGCATACGTCGCTTCATGTGCTGGCCTCCTCGGCACGGCGCTCAAAGTGGCGCAGCAGCACAAAGGGCAGTATCAGCGCGACCAGCAGCAATGCGGCCAGTGAAGAGGCCAGTGGCCAGTCCTTGTTGCTGAAGAACTCGGTCCACATCAGTTTGCCCAGCATCAGCGTATTCGGTCCGCCCAGCAGGTCTGGGATAACGAACTCGCCCATTACCGGGATAAATACCAGCATGGAGCCGGCCAATACGCCCGGCATCGACAGCGGCAGGGTAATCAGCAGGAACTGCTTCCACGGGCGGCAGCCCAGGTCAGCAGCGGCTTCCAGCAGGGTCAGGTCGAGCCGGATCAGGGTGGCGTACAGCGGCAACACCACAAACGGCAGGTAGTTGTAGACCACGCCTATGTAGACCGCGATCGGGGTATGCATGATCTCCAGTGGACTGTCGATCAGCCCCATGCCCATCAGCAGATTGTTGAGCAGGCCGTTGGTCTTGAGAATGCCGATCCAGGCGTAGATGCGGATCAGGAACGAGGTCCAGAACGGCAGGATAATCAGCATCAGCAGAGGCAGGCGCCAGTGTACCGGTGAACGGGCAATGGCATAGGCCATGGGATAGCCGATCAGCAGGCAGAACAGTGTGGAGATGCCGGCCACCTTGAGCGAGCCCCAAAGGGCACTCAGGTAAAGCGAATCCTCCAGCAGAAGCTGGTAGTTGCTGAAGTTGATCACCAGCGTGACAAAGCCGTCCTCGATTTCACGAATCAGGTCCATGTAGGGCGGCTGTGCCAGTGTCGGTTCGGACAGGCTGATCTTGAGCACGAACAGGAACGGCAGCAGGAAGAACAGGGCCAGCCAGAACCAGGGAACGGCGATGATCAGGTTACGTGCCGGCGGCAGTCCGGGTTTCAGCTTCATTCAGTCAGTACCCCGCAGCTGTTGGCAGACCAGCCCAGTGTCACCTCTTCATCCCAGGTCAGCGGCTGTTCGGCCAGCGCCTGTACGTTGGGCTGGGTAAACTGCACCCATTTTCCGCCCGGCAGCTGCACATGGTAGATGGAGACATCGCCCAGGTAGGCGATCTCCTTGATCTGGCCGCGCAGCTGGTTGGGGGCCTCTTCATCAAAGTCTTTCAATACCCGGACTTTCTCCGGGCGCAACGCCAGGGTCACGGCCATACCGGGGACCAGGGGCTGACTGTGACGTACCTGCAGCAGGCTGTCCGCCTCGTCGCACTGGACCAGTACCTGGTCGTCATCCTGCTGCACCACATAGCCGTCAAACAGGTTGACCGAGCCAATGAAGCTGGCGGCATAGCGCGTGGACGGGAATTCATACAGGCGGCGCGGCGGGTCGACCTGTTCGATGCGGCCCTCGTGCATCAGCGCAATGCGTGATGACATGGTCATCGCTTCTTCCTGATCGTGGGTCACGACCACGAAGGTAATGCCCAGGCGCTCCTGAATATTGACCAGCTCAAACTGGGTCTGCTCGCGCAGCTTTTTATCCAGAGCGCCCAGAGGCTCATCCAGCAGCAGGATTTTCGGATGCTTGGCCAGTGAACGTGCCAGTGCCACACGCTGGCGCTGGCCGCCGGACAGCTGATGCGGTTTGCGCTTGGCCAGTTGTTCGATCTGGACCAGTGACAGCAGTTCGGCAACCCGGTCCTGACGTTCGGACTTGGCCATGCCTTCCTGCTTGAGACCGAAGGCGATGTTGTCGGCCACATTCATATGCGGAAACAGGGCGTAGGACTGGAACATCATGTTGACCGGTCGCTCATAGGGCGGGATGTTGGTCACATCCTGGCCATCAATGAAGATCTGGCCACTGGTCGGGGTTTCAAAGCCGGCCAGCATGCGCAGCAGGGTGGTTTTACCACAGCCCGAAGAGCCCAGGAGCGAAAAGAACTCTCCCTGGTGGATATGCAGGCTGATATCGTCGACAGCATAAAAGGCGCCAAACCGTTTGGTGACGTTCTCAATGCGGACAATGGGCTCCTCTTCAGGGGCCTGCCAGGGTTCTTCGGGCTTGAACTGACGTACGCGATTCATCGTAGCGTGTTTCTCCCATCACAGGCCGCCGCTGCGACCTGCCAAAAAATATGCCCCTGAAGTCAGGGGCAAGGTGTTTCGGTTTAAGGGCTTATTGGCCGGTTTTGACTCGGGTCCAGCTTCGATTCATGTCGCGAAGCTGGCGCTCAGCGGGTGTTTTGATCACGATGAGCTTTTCCCGTGTTTGTGCCGGCGGGTAAATTCCCGGGTCCATACGAATCTCTTCGTCGACCAGGTCGGTCGCCGCTGCATTAGCGTTGGCATAGGCGACATAGTTGGTAATTGGCGCGATGACTTCAGGCTGCATCAGGTAATTGATGAAGCGATGTGCCGCATCCGGGTTAGGGGCATCCTTGGGAATGACCATTACATCGGTCCAGACAACCGCGCCCTCGGACGGGACTGCATAGGCCACTTCGACACCATTGCCGGCTTCAGAGGCACGGTCACGTGCCTGCAGTACGTCGCCGGAGTAGCCGTGCGCCACACAGAGATCGCCGTTGGCCAGGTCATTGATGTACTGCGAGCTGTGGAAGTAGCGAATGTACGGACGCACAGCCTGCACCGTATTGGCAGCCGCTTCGATGGCTGCCTTGCTGAAGTCAGCAGTGTCCTGCCCCCGGTAGGCGCTGGCCGCGATGAATACTTCGGTGGCGTCGTCCATCAGGCTGACACCACAGCCTTCCAGCTTGGCGACAATCTTGGGATCAAACACCAGGCGCCAGGTATCCAGAGGCATCTCATCACCGAGAATTTCGCGTACCTTTTTCACGTTGTAGCCAATACCGGTGGTGCCCCACATATAAGGCACCAGGTGCTGGTTGCCGGCATCGATATCGGCCAGTGATTGCAGAATCACCGGGTCAATATTGTCCAGATTGCTCAGCTTGTCCTTGTTCAGTGGCTGGTACAGACCGGCCGTGATATGGCGGTCGGCAAAGGGGCGCGCCGTAGGAAAGGCCAAATCATAACCACTGCGGCCTGCCAATAGCTTGGCTTCCAGCACTTCGTTGGAGTCATAGACATCGTAGATAACCTTGATGCC
Organism: Marinobacterium stanieri; assembly: GCF_900155945.1. Lineage (GTDB taxonomy): Bacteria > Pseudomonadota > Gammaproteobacteria > Pseudomonadales > Balneatricaceae > Marinobacterium > Marinobacterium stanieri. Next base: position 20,506 of record NZ_FTMN01000009.1, on the reverse strand, counting down.
GGTCTCCTGCTCGAACTGTGCGACGGTGTCTTCGGCAATGTAATCCGACCAGTTATATACGTGCAGCTCTTCAGCGTTGCTGAGTGTGGCAGTCGTCAGCAGCAGGGAAGGGAATAAGTATTTGAATCCGCTAGAAACTTTTTTCATCGCCAAGGATCTCCGGCAACGCTGTGGATGGTTGGGGACGGGACGGCCCCAAGAGATGCGGCTGCGAATGCAGCAGGTGCAGTACAAAGCGAGAATATGGAGCAAAAAACCGTCAAAAAAAAGTATTTTTTGCACCGCCAAATAAACTTTTTCACGCGACTTTGCGGTGGGTTTGCAGGCGCGGAATGCACGCTTGCCAGTACCCTGAATCGCGATCCATACACTGCCCCCGATAGCAGGGGCAGTGTTGGCAACCCGAGACTGTTACTGACCGGTTTTAACACGAGTCCAGCTGCGGTTCAGGGCGCGAATTTCACGCTCTGAAGGCGTTGGGGTTTCCCGCAGCTTGGCCTGGGTGTTGGCCGGCGGGTAGATACCCGGGTCATTGCGGATCTCTTCATCCACCAGTTCGGTGGCGGCACGGTTGGCGTTGGCGTATGCCACGTAGTCGGTGATCGGTGCAATCACGTCCGGCTTCAGCAGGTAGTTGATGAAGGCGTGCGCCGGGCCCGGGTTGGGGGCATCAGCGGGGATCGCCATCACATCGGTCCACACCAGCGCGCCTTCAGACGGAACGGCATAGGCAATTTCGACACCGTTGCCGGCTTCGGCAGCACGGTCACGGGCCTGGAGTACATCACCGGAGTAGCCGTGGGCCACACAGATATCGCCGTTGGCAAGGTCATTGATGTACTGGGAGCTGTGGAAATAGCGAATGTGGGGGCGCACGGCGGCGACGGTTTCGCTGGCGCCGGCAATGCCTGCCTTGCTGAAGTCATCGGCGTCAGCGCCACGGTAGATGTTGGCCGCAACCAGCACTTCGGTGGGGTCGTCCATCAGGGTTACACCACAGCTGGCCAGTTTGGCGACGATTTCCGGGTCGAACAGCAGGCGCCAGGTATCCTTGGGCATGTCATCACCCAGCACTTCCCGTACTTTCTCGACGTTGTAGCCGATGCCGCTGGAACCCCACATGTAAGGCACCAGGTGTGCATTTTCCGCATCGATGCTGGCCAGGGATTTCATGATCACCGGGTCCAGGTTATCCAGGCCTTCCAGCTGGCTCTTGTCCAGTGGCTGGTACAGGTCGGCCTTGATGTGACGCTCGGCAAAGGGGCGGGCGGTGGGGAAAATCAGATCATAACCACTGCGGCCGGCCAGGAGTTTGGCTTCCATGACTTCGTTGGCATCGTAGACGTCGTAGACCACATCGATACCGGTTGCCTTCTCGAAGTTCTCAATGGTGTCTTCGGCGATATAGTCGGACCAGTTATAGATGTGCAGCTCTTGTGCGGCACTGGCGGTGGCGCCGGTCAGGAGCAGAGAGGGCAGCAGGGTTTGGAACAGTTTTTTCATCGCCACAGGTCTCCGGCAATGCAGGGTGAGTGGTGGGAGCAGGGTTCTCTCTCCCGAGCGAAAGCAGCCGCGAACACGGCAGACGGTTAAACCGCGAAATATGAAACAAAAAAGGCTCAAAAAAAAGCCTTTTGGCACAGTATAGAAGAACTTTTTTGCACTGCGGCGGAAAGCTCCATTCCCCGGCTAATGGCGTACCCTTTGGTCTATAGTGTTGTGAACCCAGTCAGTGAGGATGTGCGACATGTGTGACCTGAAAAGCTGTAACACGTCTACGGATACACGCCCTTTGCCCAAGGCCAGCTCTGAGCAGCGGCGTCAGTTCCTCAAGGGCATGCTCAGTTTGCCGCTGGCCGTCGTGCTGGCCGACCCGCTGCTGGCACAGGCGGCCGGTGATAGAACCCAGGCGGTACAGCGCACACTTAGCGGTGGCGCCCAAGTCGGTGCGCACCTGGCGATGCCCAAGGGCGAGGGCCCTTTCCCGGCGGTGGTTTTGATTCATGAGTGGTGGGGGCTGAATGACCAAATCAAGGCTGTGGCCGCCGATCTGGCTGAACAGGGCTTCATCGCGCTGGCCGTCGACCTCTACGGCGGTGGCGTGGGCACCACCCGTGACGAAGCCATGGCGCTGAAAAACGGGGTGAATGAAGGGGTGGCAACCGAAACGATGGTGGGCTGGATTGGTTGGCTGCGAAATCATGAACGCTGCACCGGCAAGGTCGGCACCCTGGGCTGGTGCTTTGGCGGTGGCTGGTCACTGGATGCGTCCCTGGCGGTCCCGGTGGATGCCACCATCATTTATTACGGCAATGTGCGTCGTACGCCAGAACAGCTGGCCGCGCTGAAGAGTCCGGTACTGGGCCACTTTGGTACTTTGGACAAGAGCATCGATGAAGCAATGGTGGGCAGTTTCGAGCGTGCCATGGCGGCTGCAGGCAAAACCGACCTCAGGGTGCACTGGTATGTGGCCGATCATGCCTTCGCCAACCCGACCGGAGCGCGCTATGACGAAGAGAACGCGGCCCTGGCGTGGTCGCGCTCCCTGTCATTCCTGTATCAGCACTTGAGCGGCTGATCCCGGTAACCGGTTTAGAAGGGAAACAGCAGCGGCGTCAGTACCAGCGTCAGTGCCAGTGCCAATAGCTGCAGGGGGATACCTACGCGGGCAAAATCGGCGAATCGGTAGTTGCCCGCTGTGAGCACCAGTGTATTCACCGGTGAGGCGATGGGCGTGGCAAAGGCGGTTGAGGCCGCTATGGCCACCGATATCATCACCGGCTCGGGGTTTACGCCTAGAAGCTGGGCTGTGCTTAGCGCCACCGGTGCTACGAGCACGGTCGTCGCGGTATTGGAGATGAACTGGCTGAGCACCGAGGTTACCAGGAACAGGCTGGCGCAGAGCATCAGCGGACTGCTGTCCCCGATCAGGTTGACCAGGTGTTGCACCAGGTAATCCAGCGCGCCGCTGCGCTCCATCGCCAGGGCCATGGGGAGCATGCCGGCAATGAGAATCAGGCTGGTGGCGTTGAGTGAGCGATAGGCTTCGGTTAGGTTGACGCAGCCGCTCAGGATCATCGCCAAAGCCGCCAGCAAAATGGCGCTGAGGTTGTCCAGCCAGCCGCTGGTCATGCAGACCAGCATGGCACCCAGAATGCCCAGTGCGACGGGCGCACGGCTGCCGTGGGTGGGGACTTCCTCCAGTTCCGGCGGCGTATTCAGTACTACCAGGTCGCGGCTGCGGTTCAGGTTGCGAATCTGCTCCCAGCTGCCGGCCAGCAGCAGCGTGTCGCCCGCTTCCAGTTCAGTGCTGGCAAAGTGCAGGTCGATCAGCTCCTGATTGCGGCGGATACCGATCACGCTCAAACCCAGGCGCTCACGCAAGCGAACCTGTTTTACCGTTTTGCCACAGAGCTTGGATTCCGGCGGCACCAATACTTCGGCCAGACCGGCATTTTTTTCCAGGCGAGCAATCTCGCTGGCGGGGCAATCCAGACAGATCAAAGACTGCTCCGTACAGAGGCGTTCAATCTGGGCGTCATCCGCGTATACCAGCATCTGGTCACGGTAACGCATGCGGGTGTTGGCCAGGACCGGAATCAGGCTGGGTAGCCAGCCGCCGCTGCGCGCTATGGCGATCACGGTAACTTCATATTCGGATCTCAGCGCCGCTTCTGCAGGTGTCTTCTGTGCCAAGGGGCTGCCGGGGCGCACTTCCAGTTTATGCAGCTGGCGCGACAGGTCGTAGCGGGTATAAAGGGTGCGCAGCCCCGGACTTTCCTGTTCACTGGCAGTGGCCTGATGCTGCGGCAATAAGCGTCGCGCAACCAGTATCAGATAGGCCATTCCCACCACCAGAATGGCGAACCCGATCGGGGTAAAGTCAAAGAAGCCAAAGGGCTCCAGTCCGGAACTGCGCATCTGGCCACTGACAATCAGGTTGGGCGGGGTACCGATCAGGGTCAGCATGCCGCCGATCAGGGCGGCGAAGGCCAGTGGCATCAGTAACCGCGGGGGCGCAAATCCTGAGCGCCGTGACAGGCTCATCACTACAGGCAACAGCAGGGCGACCGCACCGGTTGAACTCATAAAGGCTGACAGCAGCGCCACCACCGGCAGCAGGAACAGCAGCAGCCGGGTTTCACTGTCACCGCCGACTTTCAGTAGCCAGCTGCCGGTGGCGCTGGCAATGCCGGTTCGCAGCAGGCCTTCGCCGACCACGAACAGCGCCGCAATCATGACGACCACGGGCTCACCGAAGCCGGATACGGCCTCTGCCGGCGTGATGATACCGCTGAGTGCCAGGCTGACGACGACCAGCAGCGCGACCAGATCCATACGGATGCGATCGCTCAGGAATAGCACAATGGTGATGCCGAGCAGAACGAAAACAGTCAACATGTCCGTTGTCATGAGGGCTCCTCTCCGAGGGCAACAGGGCTTGAAGCGTCCGGGTCCAACAGTGACCAGAAGGCGTTAATAATAGGGGAACGCAGCTTGCGCTCCTGGGCAAACAAACCGATTTCGTAAGGTTCCAGTGCCGGTTCCGTGGCCAAGACTTCAACGCGATCCGACAGGGGGCTGTTATCCAGCACGATCTGGGGCACCACACCGATGCCAAAGCCCAGGCTGACCATGCTGACGATGGCTTCATTACCTGTTACCTGGGCATAGATATCCGGCTGGATCTGCTGGTTGGCAAACCACTGGTTGATCCGCTCGCGGGAAACCCCGCTCTCGGGCAGGATCATCGGCCGCCTTCGCCAGTCGGCTTCGCTGAATTCCATATGCACCGGCGCGATAAACAGCAGAGGCGTGCGGTCCATTGGTCGAAACGCGATACCGGACGGGAGTTGGCCGGGGCGTGCAGCGATGGATATCTCTTCACGGCCGCTTTGCACCCGTGCTACCGCATGCTCAGGGTCGCCGGTATGCAGTTTGATTTCCACGCGCGGGTAGAGTTTGCGGAAGCGGCTCAGCAGTGAGTACAGAAAGCTGTAACTGGCCGTAACCGAGCAATAGACGCTGATCTCGCCGTGCAGCTCATCGGCACTTTCCAGCAGTGAATTACGTACCTGTTCCCATTGCTGTAATGCGTCACGGGCATACTGGGCAAAACGGGTACCCTCGGCGGTCAGCTGCACACTGCGATTGTCACGCAGGAACAGTGCGACGCCCAGATCATCTTCCAGCTGCTTGATGGCGCGGCTCAGCGTCGATGGGCTGACATGGCAAGCCTCACTGCTGCGGCCGAAGTGCAGGGTCTCGGTCAGATTGAGAAAGAGGCGAAGGGCGCGGGTATCCATGTATTTCACTTTATGCAATGTTGTATTGCAAATATATCATTTTACGCAACAAGATTGATCCCTTAATCTAGCCACCATTGCTATAGTCACTGCGGCCAAGGGCTGCTGCGACAACAGCACCCGAATCATTCAATTTAAGTCAAAGGATCAGAACCATGCAGGTTTACTACGATAAAGACTGTGATCTTTCCATCATCCAGGGCAAGAAAGTTTCCATCATCGGTTACGGTTCTCAGGGCCACGCGCACGCGTGCAACCTGAAAGACTCCGGTGTAGACGTTACTGTTGGTCTGCGTGCCGGTTCTTCTTCCCGTGCCAAAGCTGAAGCGCATGGTCTGAAAGTTGCTGACGTAGCTGACGCTGTTGCATCTGCTGACCTGGTTATGATCCTGACTCCGGACGAATTTCAGGGCCAGCTGTACAAGTCCGAGATCGAGCCGAACATCAAGCAGGGCGCTACCCTGGCATTCGCTCACGGTTTCTCCATCCACTACAACCAGGTTGAGCCGCGCGCTGATCTGGATGTAATCATGGTTGCACCGAAAGCACCGGGCCACACTGTACGTTCCGAGTTCGTAAAAGGCGGCGGTATCCCTGACCTGATCGCGATCTTCCGTGACGTTTCCGGCAATGCTAAAGAAGTTGCTCTGTCCTACGCCATGGGCGTTGGTGGTGGCCGTTCAGGTATCATCGAAACGACCTTCAAGGACGAGACTGAAACCGACCTGTTCGGTGAGCAGGCTGTTCTGTGTGGTGGTGCTGTTGAGCTGGTTAAAATGGGCTTCGAAACCCTGACCGAAGCGGGCTACGCTCCGGAAATGGCTTACTTCGAGTGTCTGCACGAGCTGAAGCTGATTGTCGACCTGATGTACGAAGGCGGCATCGCGAACATGAACTACTCCATCTCCAACAACGCTGAATACGGCGAGTACGTAACCGGCCCTGAGGTGATCAACGAGCAGTCTCGTGAAGCCATGCGTAACGCTCTGAAGCGCATCCAGGACGGTGAATACGCCAAGATGTTCATCTCTGAAGGCCAGACCAACTACCCGTCCATGACGGCCCGTCGTCGCAACAACGCTGCTCACCCGATCGAACAGACCGGTGAAAAACTGCGTGCGATGATGCCGTGGATCGCAGCTAACAAGCTGGTCGACAAGGAAAAGAACTGATCCGGTTTTAACCTGATTCAGTAAGCCCTGCCGGTGCAAGCCTGCGGGGCTTTTTTATGCCCGTTTTGTGTGCGGTCTGCATCAAAAGAGTGCATTTCATTCCGTTTGAAGTGTCGCAGATCTGACATTTTCCCGTAATATTTTAATTCCATACTCCGCGCAGGGTTATGGCATGTTGTCTGCATGGTTTTACCTGAGGCTCAAAGGGGGTACTTACTTTGGGTAGGCTAGGGGCTGCCAAAGTTGAACACCCACAAGAGCTATTTATTGATCCAGGTCGTGGACCTGAATTTGTCGGGTTGCATTCGGTTTTGAACGCGCTAACTATCAGATGACTAATAAAAATAACATCTGACAGTGCGTATCGGCTTAAAGCTGACCGGATGCAGTTGCGTACTGTCTCAAGTCAAGGATGCATACAATGAGTGAAATTGACTTTTCTGCTCTGAGTGAACAGGCGAAAGCCTATGCCGGCTTTGAAGCCGAAGACGAAGCGCTGCTGGTTGCCGAAGCTGCGCGACTGGAACCCCACCTGGAGCGCATAACCGATGCGTTCTACACCGAGCTACAAACGATTCCTGAAGCCGTTCCTTTCCTGGAAGGTCGTATCGACGCGCTGAAAACCACCCACGCTGCCTGGCTGCGTAAAATCTTTCACGGCCCTTATGACGCTGACTTTGCGGCCTATATGCATCAGGTTGGTGTTGTGCACGTGCAAGTGAAGCTGCCGGAAAAATTCATGACCAGCGGTATCGGCCTGATCAACAAGCATCTGATTCCCTTGCTGCCGGAAATGTATCCCGGTGATGCCTTGCGCATCGGTGCCTTGCTGAAAGCCTTGAACGCGGCGACCAGCTATTGTTTGTTGATTATGCTGGAATCCTACCGTGGCCATGAGCTGGAACGCTTCATGGAAGTCACCGGTATCAGCCGAGTGCTGTACAACAATTTGTCAGCTGCCTATCGCAGTGCACGGGGGCAGGCAGCTTAATAATTAAAAGTGACCTGAAGTACACGTACCTACAGTAGAAGTCGGTTTACATGGCGCGGCAGACGACTGGGCTTAGTACAAGCCTGCTGGTGATCAAAGTATTGGTGAGTGCCTTTGTCTAATATCGGCTACATACCCGCCAGGCGGAAAAGTAATAATTGGGAAACGCAGGATGCGAGCAATCGACTTTACTGAACTGAACCAGCAGGCAAAGCTGTTTGCCGGTTTTGAACAGGATGATGAAACACTTCTTAATGCGGTGTGTGCCGAGCTGGTGCCACACCTGGATCAGGTCACCGAGGCGTTCTACGCCGAGTTGATGCAGATCGAAGAAGCCAAGCCCTTTCTCGATGGGCGTCTGGATGCGCTCAAGGCGACCCATCGGAAATGGCTGGAAAAAATATTCACCGGCCCCTACAACGAAGACTTCGCAGCCTATATGCACCAGGTGGGTGTTGTGCATGTGCAGGTTCGATTGCCGGAAAAATTCATGGCCAGTGGCATCGGGCTGATTGGTAAGCACCTGATGCCGGTACTGGCACAGTCCTATCAGGATGATACCGCCAAACTCTCGCAAGTCATGCGAGCAGTAAATGGTGTCACAACTTACTGTCTGATTATCATGCAAACCTCCTATCGTGAACATGAGCTGGAACGCTTCATGGAAGTCACCGGTATCAGTGAAGCACTCTATGCCAACCTGGCCGCGGCCTATCGCGAGAAAAATGGTGTGTCGGCAGAGTAAAACAGATTGGCCGCTTTAAGGGCGGCCAACAGGCAGAATTATTAGAAATCCTTGATGTTTCTAAAACCCATGCGAAAATGGCGGCTTTTGCAGGCCTTTATCATGGCTGCATGACACTTTTATGATCAAGGATGCCCCCATGAGCCAGGTAGATTTCGTCGCCCTTTGCCAGCGCAGTAAAGTCTGTTCCGGTTTTGATGCTGAAGATGAGCAGTTGCTGTTGACTGATGGCCACAAGCTTTTGCCCCATCTGCCCAAGGTGACCGAACAGTTCTACGCTGAGCTGCAGCAGATCCCCGCTGCTGCGCCCTTTCTCGAAGGCCGTGTTGATGCGCTGAAAGCCACTCACCTTGCCTGGCTGGAGAGTGTCTTCAGTGGCCCTTATGACGAGCATTTCGCTGCCCGCATGCACCGCGTTGGTGAGGTTCACGTGCAGGTCAAACTGCCGGTGGAGTTCATGTCCAGCGGTACCTTGCTGATCAAAAAGCACCTGGTGCCTATCCTCACCCATGTTTACTCCGACGATGCCGTCAAGCTGGGCCAGATGATGAAAGCCGTAAATGCCGTTACCGGCTTTTGCCTGATCGTGATGCAGGAGTCCTACCAGAGCTCACTGCTGGCGCAGGAACTGGATAAATTCATGGCCATTACCGGTATCAGCCGTGCACTGTTCAATAACCTGGCATCTGCTTACGGTGATACCAAGGACGACGCAGCGGCCTGATGTTTGGGCTAGGCTGCTTTGGTCGAGTAGAATGCACCATCAGTGTTTAGACAGAGGGGTATGACATGACCGACCAACCGCAGGAGCCTGAAGCCGTTTCATCCGAATCGAGCGACGCAGGTGCGACCGGGGGACGCCGGCGACGCGGGGTTTACTTGTTGCCCAACCTGTTCACCACCGGCGCACTTTTCTCCGGCTTTTATGCTGTCGTGGCTGGCATGAATGGCCAGTTCGAGGCCGCTGCCATCGCCATCTTTGTGGCCATGCTGCTGGATGGTCTGGATGGCCGTGTTGCCCGTATGACCAATACACAGAGTGAATTTGGTGCCGAGTACGACTCACTCGCCGATATGGTATCTTTCGGTGTTGCGCCGGCGCTGCTGGCATACAGCTGGGCGTTGGGTGACCTGGGCAAGCTGGGATTCTTTGCAGCCTTTGTCTACGCGGCAGGGGGAGCATTGAGGCTTGCGCGTTTCAACACCCAGATAGGTTCGGTGGACAAGCGTTACTTTATTGGCCTGCCCAGCCCTGCTGCTGCAGCTACGGTTGCAGGGCTTGTATGGGTATGCGACGAATTCCAGTTGTCAGTGGCGGGCCTGGAAGTCCTGATTGCAGGGTTTGTCGCCGTTTGCGGCATTCTGATGGTTAGCAATACACTGTACTACAGCTTCAAGGATGTGGATTTCCGCGGCAAGGTGCCGTTCTGGATTCTGGCGCTGATTGTGCTGGCGGTAGGTGTTATCTCCATCAGTACGTCAGTTTCACTCTGGCTTTTGTTCCTGTTGTATACGGCCTCGGGGCCACTGCTGTGGAGCTGGCGCAAAATGCGTCATCGCGGTTGATTCGAAAGCAGGCTCAGGCCTGCTTTTTTGTGTCTGCTCCTTGCTGTGGGGGAACCTGAGGCTCAGTAGGAATCTAAACTTTCACAGAGTCAGCAAGCAGGGGGCAGTCATGTTGATAGGTAAACCCAGGGATGTTCGCGCATCCGAAATTACTCCGGAGTCGATTTACCGGCAGCGTCGCCAGTTCATCAAGGGGCTGGCCGCAGGCAGTGCGATGCTTATGAGTGGACAGGCGTCGGCCCTGGCCCGTTATGCATTGGATGATGAGCAGCAGCGCTACCCGGGACCGGACTGGTTACAACAGAAGCTCCGGGCTGCAGGCAAGTCCGGCGAGTTTTCCACAGCTGAAAAGCTCACCCCCTACGAGCATGTCACGGGCTATAACAACTTTTACGAATTTGGCCTCGGCAAGGAGGACCCCAAGGCCCGTGCTCAGGGTTTGAAAACAGACCCCTGGAGTGTGGAAATCAGTGGCGAAGTACATAAGCCGGGCACCTATCAGCTGGAAGATATTCTCAAAGGCGTAGACCTGGAAGAGCGAATCTATCGCCTGCGCTGCGTGGAAGCCTGGTCGATGGTTATCCCCTGGGTGGGGTTTCCGCTGGCAGACCTGTTGAAGCGCTTCGACCCCAAGGGAAATGCGCGCTATGTGGCGTTCACCACCCTGGAAGACCCTCAGCAGATGCCGGGACAGCGTTCGCGCTTTGGCACCATCGACTGGCCCTATGTCGAGGGACTGCGCATGGATGAAGCCATGCACCCGCTGACGTTGCTGGCGGTCGGCGTCTATGGTGACGCTCTGCCTCCTCAGAACGGTGCACCCCTGCGTCTGGTAGTGCCCTGGAAATATGGCTTCAAGAGCATCAAGTCGATTGTTCGTATTCACCTCAGTGAAGAGATGCCACCGACCAGCTGGAATCGCACGGCACCTCAGGAATACGGTTTTTATGCCAATGTGAACCCGGCGGTGGATCACCCGCGCTGGAGCCAATCGACTGAACGCCGCCTGCCGTCGTCCCTGTTCAGTCCCAATATCATCGATACGCAACCGTTTAACGGTTACGCCGATCAGGTGGCTCATTTGTACAAGGGCATGGATCTGCGCAAATGGTATTAAGTATCGCGGCGCTCCATCGTCATCCGGTTGGGCGCTGGTGTTTCTGGTCACTGTTGTTTTTTGGCAGCCTTATACCGCTGGGCTGGATCAGCTGGCAGGCGGTTCAGCAGCAGTTGGGGCCGGATCCTGCTCAGGTGGTGGTGACCTTTCTGGGTATATGGGCGCTCAGATATCTGTGGATAACCTTGGCGGTGACACCGGCCAGACGGTTGCTGGGTGTTAACTGGTTGCAGCGATATCGGCGCATGCTGGGGCTTTATGCACTGTTTTATGCCAGCCTGCATCTGCTGGCGGTCGCTACCTTCATCCTGGGATGGCGGCCTGACTTGTTACTGCGAGAGTTGACCGAACGGCCCTATATCATCGTTGGCTTTATCGCCTGGCTTCTGCTGCTGCCGCTGGGGACAACCTCAACGCAGGGCTGGCAGAAACGGCTGGGCAAACGCTGGAAAAAGCTGCATTGGCTGGTATATCCGATCTCCCTGCTGGTGCTTTTGCATTTCGCATGGCTGATCCGAGCCGGTTATCTGGAAGTACTGATTTATGCCTTGATACTGGCGTTCCTGCTGGGGTATCGCCTATACCTCAAGATGAGGTGAGTATCATGTCCGATAAACCCACATTCTGGCAGACACTGATGAGTGTGCTGGCCAGTTTTCTCGGTGTTCAATCCGAACGCAACCGGCAGCGCGATTTTCGCACAGGCCGGCCTCTGCATTACATCCTCACGGGGCTGCTGATGGCGGCCCTGTTCGTCATTGTGGTGATTCTGCTGGTGCGCTGGGCGTTAAGTCTGGCAGGTGCCTGATAGCCTGCAATCAAACTTGCGCTTTCAGATCCCCTGCTATACTCGACTTAACCGGATCACCTGTGAGGGAGCACGATGAGCCTTCCTCGGGGTTAACACGGGGAGGCCTGAGGATGGGAAGGACAATAATAAAAACCATCGTTTCAGGGTTAGCATTGGCGCTGTACTCGGGGGCTGTGTCCGCAGAGTGGGAAGTCAATCTGACGCCTGGCGTAACGGATATAAGCAGTTCGGTTTTCGACCTGCACATGACGATCTTCTGGATCTGCGTTGCCATCGCCCTGGTGGTGTTCGGTGTCATGTTCTGGTCCATCTTTCATCACCGCAAATCACGCGGTGCTCAAGCACACCACTTTCATGAAAACACGCTGGTTGAAGTGATCTGGACGGTCATCCCGATCCTGATTCTTGTCGCCATGGCGGTGCCAGCCACAGCGACGCTGGTGGAAATGTACGACACCGATGAAGCCGAGCTGGACGTGCAAATCACCGGCTACCAGTGGAAGTGGCGCTATGACTACCTTGATCAGGACCTGAACTTCTTCAGTAACCTGTCGACCCCCCGTGAACAGATCAGCAACGAAGCCGATAAGCAGGAGCACTACCTGCTGGAAGTCGATCGTCACCTGGTGCTGCCGGTCGATACCAAAATCCGTTTCCTGCTCACCTCCAATGATGTTATCCACAGCTGGTGGGTGCCGGCATTGGCAGTGAAAAAAGACGCCATACCGGGGTTCATCAATGAAGCCTGGGCGGTGATCAATGAGCCGGGGATTTACCGTGGCCAGTGTGCCGAGCTGTGCGGCAAGGATCATGGCTTCATGCCGGTGGTCGTTGAGGCAGTCAGCAAGGACGAGTTCCAGCAATGGCTGGCGCAGGCTCAAGCGGAGAAACAGGCTGAAGCCGCCGCTGCCGAGCGGACCTGGACGCTGGATGAACTGATGCAGCAGGGCGAGCAAGTGTATGTCCGCGCCTGTGCTGCCTGCCATCTGCCCAACGGTGAGGGTGTACCCGGTGCCTTCCCGGCGCTGAAGGGCAGCCCGATTGCGATGGGCGATGTGGCTGCGCACATCGACATTGTCCTCAACGGCAAAAGTGGTACGGCCATGCAGGCCTTCCGCGATCAGCTCAGCGCCACCGAGCTGGCGGCCGTGATTACCTACGAGCGTAATGCCTGGGGCAATAGTTTGGGCGAGGCCGTATCGCCGGCCCAGATCGCACGGCTGCTGGAGCCGTCAACAGGGGAGGCTGAGCAATGAGCACGCTGGATACGACTCTGGAGCAGGACACGCATGCCCATCATGGGCCAGCCAAGGGCCTGGGCCGCTGGTTGTTCACGACCAACCATAAAGACATCGGTTCCATGTACCTCTGGTTCAGTCTGCTGATGTTCTTCATTGGCGGCTGCATGGCGTTGATGATCCGCGCCGAGCTGTTTCAGCCGGGGCTGCAGCTGGTTGAACCGGGCTTTTTTAACCAGATGACCACCATGCATGGCCTGATCATGGTGTTCGGTGCCGTGATGCCGGCTTTTGTGGGTCTGGCCAACTGGATGGTGCCTATGATGATTGGCGCACCGGATATGGCTTTGCCAAGGATGAACAACTGGAGCTTCTGGATTCTGCCGTTTGCCTTCGCCATGTTGATCTCCACCCTGTTCATGGACGGCGGGGCACCCAACTTCGGCTGGACGTTCTATGCGCCTCTGTCGACTACTTATGCGCCGCCCAGCGTGACCTACTTTATTTTTGCTATCCACATGATGGGCATCAGCTCGATCATGGGGGCGATCAACATTATCGCGACCATCCTCAACCTGCGTGCGCCGGGCATGACCATGATGAAACTGCCCCTGTTCTGCTGGACCTGGCTGATCACGGCATTTTTGCTGATTGCTGTTATGCCTGTGCTGGCAGGGGTGGTGACCATGATGCTGATGGATATCCACTTCGGAACCAGCTTTTTTGATGCCGGTGGCGGTGGTGACCCGGTGCTGTTCCAGCATGTGTTCTGGTTCTTTGGTCACCCTGAGGTGTACATCATGATTCTGCCGGCGTTCGGCATTATCAGTCAGATCATCCCCACCTTTGCCCGCAAGCGCCTGTTCGGTTATGCCTCTATGGTGTATGCGACGGCATCCATTGCGATCCTGTCATTCCTGGTCTGGGCGCACCACATGTTCACCGTTGGCATTCCCTTGGCCGGTGAGCTGTTCTTCATGTTTGCCACCATGCTGATCGCTGTGCCCACCGGGGTGAAGGTGTTCAACTGGGTAGCGACCATGTTCCGCGGCTCCATGACCTTTGAAACACCGATGCTGTTTGCCCTGGCTTTTGTGGTGCTTTTCACCATTGGCGGCTTCTCGGGCCTGATGCTCGCCATCGCGCCGGTGGACTTCCAGTATCACGATACCTACTTCGTGGTGGCACACTTCCACTATGTGCTGGTGCCGGGCGCGGTGTTCTCCATCATGGCCGGGGCCTATTACTGGTTGCCCAAGTGGACCGGGCACATGCTGGATGAGCGCATGGGCAAGCTGCATTTCTGGCTCAGCTTCATTGGCGTCAACATCACCTTTTTCCCCATGCATTTCATCGGCCTGGCCGGCATGCCGCGTCGCATACCGGACTATGCGCTGCAATTTGCCGACTTCAATATGGTGGCGACTGTAGGGGCATTCATTTTCGGTCTCTCGCAGCTGGTATTCCTGTGGAATGTGATTGCCTGTGTTCGGGGTGGTCGCAAGGCTGAAGCGCGTGCCTGGGAGGGTGCGGAAGGGCTGGAGTGGGAAGTGCCTTCACCGGCGCCGTACCATACCTTTAGTGAGCCGCCCAAACTGCCGGAGTCACTGCGATGAGCACTCAAGAGGCCAATCGTCGACTGGTGCGCCGCCTGGTGATGGGAGCGGTACTGATGTTTGGCTTCGGTTTCGCCATGGTGCCCCTGTATGACGTGTTCTGTAAAGTGACCGGACTGAACGGGAAAATCACCAATACCGGGCCGGTGGCCGTGGCCCCTGCGGATACCAGTCGCTCGGTGAAAGTACGATTGATCGCCGTTCATAACGAAGGCATGCCCTGGGAGTTCAGTCCAAAGGATGGGGTGCTTAGAGTGAACCCCGGTGAAATGAAGCAGACCGCTTTTATGGCAACTAACCCCACGGGTCGTCGAATGGTGGCCCAGGCGGTGCCCTCAGTCGCCCCGGCTGAAGCCGCCGAGTACCTGCACAAGGTGAACTGTTTCTGTTTCGAGCAGCAGCCGTTGATGGCCGGTGAATCGGTCGAAATGCCGTTGCTGTTCGTGATTGACAAGAAACTGCCCGAGCATATCCGCTCGCTGACGCTGTCCTACACCCTGTTCGATATATCGCCCGAGGTGAGTGCAGCCGATCAGACCAATAAGGAGCAACGCTTATGAGCAGCTCAACCTATTACGTACCCGAACAGAGTCGCTGGCCGATTCTGGCGTCAATTGCGTTGTTCCTGCTGGCCTTCGGTGCGGGGACCTTGATGAACGCCCTCAGTGCGGACGGCGGAGGTGGTCTGGGGCTGGCGCTGTTGCTGGCCGGAGCCTTGATGATGGGGCTGATTCTGGTGGGATGGTTCGGCAATGTTATCCGTGAAAGCCGGGGCGGGCTCTATTCCTCGCAGATGGACCGGTCCTTCCGTTGGGGAATGAGCTGGTTCATCTTTTCCGAAGTCATGTTCTTCGCGGCCTTTTTCGGAGCCCTGTTCTACGTACGCGTATTGGCCGTACCTTGGCTGGGCGGGGAAGGGGACAAGGGTGTGAGCCAGATGCTCTGGCCCGAATTCACCGCCCAGTGGCCCTTGTTCAACCCGCCGGATGCCGAACGCTTTCCCGGACCTGATGCCGTCATCAGCCCCTGGCATATTCCACTGCTAAATACCTGTCTGCTGATTACCTCCAGTTTCACCCTGACATTTGCCCACAAGGCCCTGCTGAAAGATGAGTTGATGCAGGTGCGCCGCTGGATGTTCCTGACCATTGTGCTGGGGCTGATCTTTCTGGGCTTTCAGATCTACGAATATGTCGAGGCCTACCATGATCTGGGCCTGACTCTGGAAGCCGGTATATATGGCGCCACCTTCTTTATTCTGACCGGGTTTCATGGTCTGCATGTGACCCTGGGAACGCTGATGCTGATCATCATCCTCGGGCGTGTCGTGCTGGGGCATTTCGACTCCCGTCAGCATTTCGGTTTTGAAGCAGTTGCCTGGTATTGGCACTTTGTAGATGTGGTCTGGATTGGCCTGTTCCTGTTTGTCTATGTCCTCTAGCCACTACCAGGGAGCATGAGAGTGCAGTTGACCGGTGTTGAAACCATAAATCAGCAGCAAAATCAGTAGCGCGCTGAGCATGACACGCCAAAGCAGCCGGTTGGCGGTGCGGCCGTCACCGGCGGGATATCTCAGCAGCGACCAAAGACTGCTGAACAGGGCGATCACAATCGCAATAAACAGTACCAGAATCAGAATGCGCAGCATGGGAGGTCTCCTTGACTGACAAGGTCAGTAAAGCGGATAGCCGGCGCCGATTCAAATGGCTGCGCCTCGGGCTTTGGCTTCTGGGTGTTCCTTTGCTGCTGGCACTGGGCAGTTGGCAGTTGCAGCGAGCTGAGCAAAAACAGGTTTGGCTGGAACAACTGGAGCAGTCTCCGGCGACTACCCCTGAAGTGGCATTGCAGCGACTTGAAGCCAGTGACTGGGTCCCGGTGCGTTTTGATCTGGAGCTAATGCCACTCAAGGTGTTCCTGCTGGATAACCGAACCCATGAAGGCAAGGCGGGGTATGAGGTCGTTATTCCGGTACGTGTCGATGAGGGGCCATTCTGGCTGGGCAGTCTGGGGTGGGTGGCCGCCCCGCCACGGCGGGATGAGCTGCCTGAGATCAACCTTAAGCGGCAGTGGCTATTGGCTGAAGCCGTTCTGTCGCGGCCACTGGAGTCGCTAACGCTGACCGGGACCCAGTTTGAAGAGGGATGGCCAAGGCGCATCCAGTCACTGGATATGGAACAGATTCGCAGCTCCTTGGCACTGTCGGTTGAACCCTTGGTGCTGCATCTGAAAACGGCCGTCAGTGATTCGATTATGCCACGTGCACACATCTATACCGGTATCCCGCCCCAGCGCCACACCGGCTACGCCGTACAGTGGTTCGGGCTGGCGCTGGCGCTGATTATCTGGCTGGTATGGGCCGGTCTGAAAGAACGCAGAGGGAGAGCAGCTGATGTCTAACCGCAGTGTGTTTTGGTCCATTTGGCTGGTGGCGCTGGTGCCGGTAATCCTGGCGATCCTGATGTGGGTAACGGGCATCGGTATTCCTGATGGACGGGTAAACAAGGGTGAGCTGGTTGATCCCGCATTGCCTCTGGTGCAATGGGGCGGTGACCCTGAGCAGCATACGGGGCACTGGTCCTTGCTGCTGGTTCCTCAAGGCATCTGTGACTCTGTCTGCGAAGAAGAGCTGGAGGTTTTGAAGCGTGTACATGATGCACTGGGACGTGAGTCGGATCGTGTGCGAGTGATGCCGGCAAAAGAGCTGGAAATCGGCGCGGGTATCTGGGTGATCGACCCCTTGGGCAATCTGGTCTTGCGCCATCCACTGAGTTTTGAGGGCAAGGCCTTGCTGGGTGATATGAAGCGCCTGTTGAAAGCATCGAGGTTGGGCTGATGAAAGTTTCTATGCGAATCGTCAATCTTGCCATCGGCCTTGCGCTGATCGTTGTCTTGCTGGGTGGTTGGACAAGGCTCAATGATGCAGGGCTGGGGTGTCCGGACTGGCCCGGTTGTTATGGCACCTGGGTGTTACCTGATGATCACGCCGAGCTGGCCGTCGCGCACCCCGATGCTCTCATTGATTTGCGCAAGGGCTGGATCGAAATGATTCACCGCTATGCAGCAGGCCTGCTGGGACTATTGGTGCTGGTGTTGGCAACCCTGGCGATAAAGAACAGACGTGAACACGGGTACCCGGTCAGTCTGTCGTTGGGGTTGCTGGTGCTGGTGATTGCCCAAGGCATTTTTGGCATGTGGACGGTTACGCTGCAGCTGCTGCCGATCATTGTGACGCTGCATCTTCTGGGTGGGCTGACAACCCTGTCGTTGCTGGTTGTACTGCGACAAAGGCTGAAGCGAGTAGTGGCTGGCGAGAAGGTAGCGACAGCCCCCCATCCCTGGGTAAGAATCATGCTGGCTGCATTGTTCCTGCAGCTGGCGCTGGGTGGCTGGACCAGTACCAACTACGCAGGCTGGGCATGCAGCGACTGGCTCTATTGTCATCAGAGTGATCATCCCGGCTACGACTTTTCCAGTGGCCTGAATCCGGTCATGGCGGTGGGGCCCAACTATGAGGGCGGCTTATTGCCCGCGGATGCTCGAGCAGCCATTCAAGTCACTCACCGGGGCGGGGCAGTGCTGCTCATACTGATATCAGTTTTGGCTACCCGGCAGCTGTGGCAGAACAGCAGGCTCAAAACAACATTGTCGGTGTATTGGCTTGCACTGATTACCCAGGCCTTACTGGGTATTGCCAATGTTATCTGGATGTTGCCGCTGGGACTGGCGGTGGCCCACCATGCCGGTGCAGTTGCCGTACTGCTCGCCTTATTGCAGTTGAGTGCGCAGGCTCGAGTTGCGCATCAGGAGGTGAAACATGACTACGCTATCGCTCACTGACGGCCGAACAGGCTCTACATCCTGGCGGGATTATCTGGCGCTTTGCAAATTACGGGTTGTAGCCGTGATGCTGATTACGCTGGTGGTTGGTTTCTGTCTGGCAACGTCTGCTGCTCCCGATGTCTGGCTACTTGTCCTGACGTCACTTGGGGTAGGGCTGGCGGCTGCCTCTGCCGCTGCGGTTAATCACGTACTGGATGCCAGTATCGATTGCCGCATGGCCAGAACGGCCCGTCGCCCCTTGCCTCAAGGACGAGTCAGCCAACGAAACGCCCTTATATTTGCTGCCGTATTGGGATGCCTGGGGATCACCCTGCTTAATCTGGCAGTTAATGCAGTCACGGCATGGCTGACACTGGCATCACTGATTGGATATGCCGGTATCTATACAGCAATTCTCAAACGGGCCACGCCTCAGAATATTGTCATTGGCGGTGTTGCAGGGGCTGCACCGCCTTTGCTGGGGTGGACGGCAGTGACAGGGAGTGTGGATTTCCAGGGGCTGTTATTGATGTTGATAATTTTCGCCTGGACTCCCCCTCATTTCTGGGCGCTGTGTATAGCCCGACGGGATGACTACGCCCGCGCAGGTGTGCCCATGCTGCCCAACACCCATGGGGTGGCGTATACCCACACCCAAATACTGCTGTACACACTGCTGACCATTCTGGCGACGTTGTTGCCCTTTTTGACAGGGATGAGTGGCTGGTTGTATCTGGTGGGTGTGACGCTGATTAACCTGCGTTTGCTGCAGTGGGCACTGATTCTAAAGCGCTCAAGTGACGCCAGTATCCCGATGAAAATGTTTCGTTACAGCATTGTGTACATAATGGTGTTGTTTGCCATACTTCTTGTAGACCATTATTGGCCTGCGTTCGTATAACCCAACGGAGATAAACACAATCAACGAAAGGACTCGGTCTCTGACCAAATAAATATAAACATGTAGCCCGGTGCGAGTCCGGACTGCAAGGAGGATAGTAATATGTTCCTGCAGCACATGATGGGTGTGTTCTATCACCCAAAACAGGAATGGCGCTCGATTCGAAATGAGCACTATTCTGCAATGCACATCTTTCTGGCCCAGATAAGTGTCCTTGCGGCAATTCCGGCCATATCACTCTTTATTGGTACTACACAGATAGGCTGGAGCCTGGGGGGCGGCGAGTTTGTCCAATTGAGTGTTGCCAGTGCCTTGCCAGCCGCTTTGGCCTTTTATGTTGCCATGTGGGTAGCAGTCGGGTTCATTGCCTGGTCGATCCACTGGATGGAAAAGACCTACGGCGGCAACGTTACCTATGAAGAGTGCCTGGCGCTTACGACCTTTACAGCAACACCTCTTTTCCTGTCCGGCCTTGCCGGTCTTTACCCCATGCTCTGGTTTAACGTGATCGTGGGCATGATCGCTTTGAGTTATACCGTCTATCTTCTTTACACCGGTGTACCGGAGATCATGCAGATTCCTGAAGACCGTGCATTCTTCTTCTCAACCTCCATCCTGACCGTTGGTTTGTGTGTACTGGTTGGCTTGATTGCTACAACCGTCATTCTGTGGAGCACCTTAGTGCCGCTGAGCTATACCGGTGCCTGACGCGATTGCTGGTTAACATGAATAGACGGGCACCCTTGTGGGTGCCCGTTGTTATGAGGAGAGTATGAAGAGAGAAGGGTACGAAGAGGGCACTTCTATCCAGGTTTTTTAACCACCCTGTAAGTCTGTTTCACCTTTTTGAAATTATTTTACACAAAACAGTTGACGCCCCATCTTATGTGTGTAGAATTCGCCTCCTCGCTTGAGACGACAGGGTTCACGGAACACTGAACGGCTTAGGAGAGAAGGAGATAAGCTCTTGAAATCATTTAGATTTCTGATGTAGAATTTGCCTCCTTGGTTTTAACCGCTTCGTTGTTTAAGTGCTTCGGCACTGAAACAAAAAACGAAAAAAACGGTTGACACCGAATGAGGATGCGGTAAGATACGCGCCTCGCTTGAGACAACAGGTTCTGCCACGCGGCAGGTTGCTCAAGCCCGCTCTTTAACAAATTGATCAGGTAATATGTGTGGGCGCTTGTCAGGATTGAGCACACAAAGCTTAATCAAGGCAAG
>NZ_FTMN01000024.1 GCF_900155945.1 Marinobacterium stanieri | reverse complement strand
CGGGAATTCAGATAATAAGTGCGACACTCATGGTTGAACGGCGAGAGGTAGCCAACTGCTGACAGTGGTACGCTTCATCTCGCCAAAGGTAGAAGTAAGTATCACCATGAGTTATCAGCAGTTGACCGAGGGGAAACGATACCAGATATCGGCCCTTCTTGTGCAGGGCTATTCCCTTTCAGCGATCGCCAGAGCGGTCAAGATCCACCGTTCCACTGTCTATCGGGAGTTGAAGCGTAACAGCGACCAGAACGTGTACGAACCGGAGAGTGCGCATCAGAAGGCCTTGCGTCGCCGAACCAGTTCTCACAAGCGTCGTGTGTCAGAACTGGTCGTACAGTATGTTGAAATGACGCTGTCTTGGTTATGGAGTCCTGAGCAAATAAGCGGTATCGGTAAACTCATTGGTCTACCCGTCAGCCATGAGTGGGTCTACCGCCATATTGCTGCCGATAAGGTTAGTGGCGGCAAGCTTTACAGGTATCTGCGCCAGGGACATAAACGCTATCGCAAAGGCAGAAATAGCAAGCGGTCGGCTATCCCGGAGCCGCTTTCGATCGATGAGCGCCCTGCTATTGTGGACGCACGGACACGCTTCGGTGACTGGGAAATTGATACTGTGCTGGGTAAACACGGAACCGGTGCTCTGGTGACGTTGGCTGAGCGCAAAAGTCGCTTGTATCTGGTACGTAGAGTCGGCTCCAAACGAGCGACAGACGTTCGTGACGCAGTTATTGCAATGCTCAAGCCCTATGCTGACCATGTGCATACGATCACGGCAGACAACGGAAGCGAATTTGTAGAGCACCAAGCAATCGCCAAGGCATTGAAGACAAAGTTTTATTTTGCCCACCCGTACTCATCATGGGAGCGCGGACTGAACGAGAACTTTAATGGTCTGTTGCGGCAGTTCATTCCGAAAGGTACGGATCTGCAATTGATTACCGACGAAGATGTCCGTCGCGTAGAGAAAAATTTAAACCTGAGGCCCCGCAAGTGCCTTGGGTTCAGGCAGCCTGAAGTCGTGTTTCGGGAATACCTTCAGGCTGCATAGGCGAGTGTCGCACTTCGTAGTTGAATCCGCGC
>NZ_FTMN01000004.1 GCF_900155945.1 Marinobacterium stanieri | reverse complement strand
AACCACCTGATCCCATACCGAACTCAGCAGTGAAACGCGTCATCGCCGATGGTAGTGTGGGGCTTCCCCATGTGAGAGTAGGTCATCGCCAAGCACTTATTTAAGACGCCCTGATCAGTAATGGTCAGGGCGTTTTGCTATGTGCGATTTAAAGACGCTTACATGAGCAAGTCCGCTATAGGCGTGTGGGGCTCCGAACGTCGGACCGCCCCCTGTGAGAGCCGCTCATCGCCATGCCAGGCATTGAATTAAGTGAAAACCCCGGTCTCGTTGAGATCGGGGTTTTTGCGTTAAGGGCTTGTATCAAAGTCTGAGTGTCTGGGGATGGTGGATACCAGATACAACCGGTACTATTCGCCTCTGTTGTTAACGCATTGGGATGAATAGATGTATACAGAAGATGATGTGCGTCGACTGACCTGGCAATGCCGTCGCGGCATGCTGGAGCTGGATGTGTTGCTGGTTCCTTTTATGGAGCAGGCATTCAGGGATCTGGCAGAGGATGATCAGGATCGCTTTGTACGCTTGCTGGACTGTGAAGACCAGGATTTGTTTGTCTGGTTCATGCAGAGAGGCAAGTCAGAAGATCCCGATCTACAGCGGATGGTGGATTTGATTCTTGAACGCGTTCAGCCCGATTAGAATTAAACTGAACAGCAGCCCCAGGCTGCTGTTTTTGTATCTGTTTACCTATGCTTTCGGCTCTATCGGTTTGTTCCAGCTGAATATAGGCACAGAGGCCATATGGCTTGCCTGGGTCGCCTACAGCTTGCTACTGGGTTTTATGCTATGGCGTGATATCTTCATTCCGGCCTCTGAACGTATCGAAACACTGTACTGGGATGTAGAGCATCGACGGCTGAGTGTGAAAACGACAGAAGGGGAGTGGGTTGAGGTAGAGCATCTGCACCAGAGCTGTTCCTTGCCGGGCGTGGTGCAGATTCTGTCAATACAGCGCAGTGACCGTTACGCCCCCACGCGGCTGGTGATAACACCTGATCGCTTGAGTGATGACGACCGCAGGCGCTTGCATGTGGCCATTACCTGGGCCGCTCCTCTCGAACCGCATCCTGCCAAAGATAGTTCGACGGTGTAAGAATGGTGTCCATACGCTCCTGTGCCAGTTTCGGGTAGTCCAGCGTATAGTGCAGGCCACGGCTCTCCTTGCGACAGATGGCACTGCGGATGATGAGTTCTGCCACCGTGGCGAGGTTACGCAGCTCGATCAGATCCGAGCTGACACGGTAGTTACTGTAGTACTCGGCAATTTCCTGCAGCAGCAGCTCAATACGGTGCTGGGCACGCTGGAGTCGTTTGGTTGTGCGAACGATGCCGACGTAGTCCCACATGAAACGGCGCAGCTCGTCCCAGTTATGCGAAATAATGACGTCTTCATCGGAGTCGGTTACCAGAGACTCATCCCAGTGTGGTATCGGCGGAAGCGGGTAGTCGGTGCTTTCCAGTTCCTTGGTAATACGACTTGAGGCGTTGCAGCCCAGTACTATGCACTCCAGCAGCGAATTGGATGCCAGCCGGTTAGCCCCGTGCAGGCCGGTAAAGCCCGTTTCGCCGATCGCATAGAGGCCTTCCAGGTCGGTCAGGCCGTTTTTGTCGGTCATGACCCCGCCGCAGGTATAGTGTGCCGCTGGTACAACCGGGATGGGATCACGTGTCATGTCGATACCCAACTCCAGACAGCGCTGGTAGATGGTCGGGAAATGGGATTTGATAAAATCGGCATCCCGGTGCGAGATATCCAGATATACGGAGTCGCAGCCCAGGCGTTTCATTTCATGGTCGATGGCGCGGGCAACAATATCGCGGGGTGCCAACTCGGCTCGCTCATCAAAGCGTGACATGAAACGGCTGCCATCGGGCAACAGGAGACGTCCGCCTTCACCCCGTACCGCTTCACTGATCAGAAACGACTTCGCCTGAGGATGGTATAGACAGGTGGGGTGGAATTGATTGAATTCCATATTGGCGACTCGACAGCCCGCACGCCAGGCCATGGCAATGCCGTCGCCGGTGGAACCATCGCTGTTACTGGTGTAAAGATAGGCCTTGGCAGCGCCACCGGTAGCCAGTACGACGCTGCGGGCACGGAAGGCTTCTACGTGACCGGTGTGGTTGTTCAGTACATAGGCACCCACGCAGCGGTTGTGAGGCAGTTTCAGCTTGCGGCGTGTAATCAGGTCAATGGCAATGTGCTGGTCGTACAGGTGGATATTGCTGCGCTCCTGCGCTCGCTGCAGCAGGGTTTCATGCACCGCGCGTCCAGTAGCATCGGCCGCATGTATAATGCGGCGGTGAGAGTGGCCACCTTCCTTGGTCAGATGGTAATCATCACCTTCACGGGTAAAGGGCACACCCATATCAATCAGCCAGCGAATGCTCTCGGGCCCCGCCTCAACAATCTGCTGCACCGCTTCCGGGCGGCTGAGGTCGGCACCGGCCACCAGAGTGTCACGGATATGGTCTTCAGCCTTGTCTGTTTCGTCCAGCACTGCGGCAATCCCGCCTTGGGCCATCCAGGTTGAACCACTGGAGTAGTCCGCCTTGCTGAGGACGGCGATATCCAGGTGCTGGGGGAGGTTCAATGCCAGACTCAGGCCAGCGGCACCGCTGCCAATGACCAGTACGTCGAAGTCTGAGGATGTGCCTTGTGTGTTCATGTTCAGGTTCCATGCTCTGGGTATGAGTATTATGCGTGCTGAATTCGGTCAATAAAACCAAAAAACGGGAACTTCATTCTGTATTCAGGTTCATACGCAGTGCACGCCTGCTTTGGACACGAGGTTGAAATGCGTTAGGTTGGCATTACATACTGCATCGAATTGAAGAGCAGCCGATATGTCATCGGTTGCAGGTCGCAGCGACTTATTAAGGATACCGAGTGTCTAACGAAAGTCAGGCAGCTATTGATAAACGATTAGTGGAAAGGGTACAGGCAGGCGACAAAAGGGCATTTGATCTGCTGGTAAAACAGTATCAGCACAAGATCATCGGTTTGATTGGACGCTATGTCTACGACTCGCATGAGGCCATGGATATTGCTCAGGAAGCTTTTATCAAAGCCTACCGAGCGCTGCCGGGTTTTCGTGGTGACAGTGCCTTTTATACGTGGTTGTACCGCATTGCGATCAATACGGCCAAGAACCATCTGGTGTCGCGAGGGCGTCGCCCTCCTGATGTCGACGTGGATGTGGATGATGCCCAGTATCTGGGGGCTGATTCGCAGCTGCGCGATCTGGATACGCCCGAAAACAGCCTGTATCGGGAAGAGATGGAACGTGTTGTGCGTGACACACTCAATCGTTTGCCGGAGGACCTGCGCGTAGCCCTGACGCTGCGTGAGTTCGAAGGCATGAGCTACGAAGATATAGCCAATGTTATGGACTGCCCCGTGGGTACGGTGCGATCCAGGATCTTCCGAGCACGTGAGGCGATCGACAAAGAGATCGCACCCTTGCTCGAACGTTAGATTAAGACTGCATAAGCAGAGACTTGGGGATGAGTTATGCATAAGGCCAAAGAATCGCTTTCGGCACTGCTGGACGGTGAAGTCAGTGACTTTGAACTGAGACGGCTGGTGGACACAACCAGTGAGTCGCCGGAGCTGCAACAGCAGTGGCGCCGGTATCATATGGCTCGAACCTGCCTCAAGGGCGAGCAGCAGGGCGGCCTCGAGCTGGACCTGAGCACACGCGTGATGGCTGCGCTGGAGTCGGAGCCCGCTTACGAGGCCGAGAAGCCCACGCAACAGGCTGAACCTGCTCGAGCGCCTGAGCGCAAGCGGCGCGCGCCTCAATGGTGGCGTTCGGTCACCAGCATGGCTGTTGCGGCTTCCGTCACTGCAGCCGTAATACTGGGGGCGGGCAACTTTGATGATGGCGCATCCGAGTCGCCACAGTTTTACCTGCCGGGACAAAATACAACATCTGACCTGATGCGCACCCGTTTGGGCAGTGCCGTGCCGTCTCAGTCCTATGAGTCAGCCGATGTCATTCGTCTGTCCGATGGCCTAACCAAATACATCGATCAACACCAGCACTTGCTGAGCAGCCAGAAAACGCCCCAGTGGACCACTCGCTGGCTACCCAAAGGCTACTCCATCGTGCGTCACGAACTGCTGCCCCATGGTGAGGTGATGGTGTTTGCCAACGGTCGCGATGCCTTCTCCGTCAGTGTTGAAGAGCTGGGCCATCAGAGCATGCCGGAAGGTGTTGCCCAGGAAAACGGCTATATCGCAGTCGGTAAGCGCCGCGGAGACCATTTTGTGACGGTCGTTGGTGATGTACCGTTGATGATTGCCGACCGTATTGCCAGCGCTGTTCAGCCCGAGCGTAACCGGTGATTGAAGAAATTGTCACTGTGACGGCAGCGGGCCCTGATGGGGTGCGCGTTGCAGCAGAGCGTAACAGTGCCTGTGCGCAATGCTCAAGCCGTTCAAACTGCTCTCAGGGTGTGCTCTCACAGTGGCGCAAGGACAAGATGGTCGAAGTCGCCGTGATGAACCCTGAGGGTCTCAGTGTTCCTGTCGGCGCTCAGGTGGTTATCGGGCTGCAAGAAGGCAGCCTGATGAAAGCCTCCTTTCTGCTCTACTGCATTCCGTTGCTTTGTCTGATTCTGGCCGCCATTGCAGCCAGTACCCTTGGCTGGAGTGAACCGGCTCAGGTTGTGGCTGCACTGGGTGCCATGCTGGCCGGTTTCTGGGCCGTCAGGCGCTACGCCAACAGCAAAAGTGTCAAATCTGATTATCAACCTGTGTTGCTTAAAATCCTTGAAACTTGAGGGTCAAAACCGATGAGAAGTATCAAGATCTGTTTGAGTGTCATGCTCGTTGTGCTTTTGTCGCCGCTGGTGAATGCGGCAGCTTTGCCTGACTTTACCCGCCTGGTTGAGAAGGCCTCTCCCGGCGTTGTGAATATCAGTACGGTACAAAACAGGGACGAAGTGGAGCAGGCTTCCCCGTTTGGGCAGTTTCAGGGCCCCAACGGTGAGCAGATTCCCGAAATCTTTCGTCACTTCTTTCGTGAATTGCCCCAGTTTCGTGAACGTCGGCGTGAAGCTCCTCAGTCGTTGGGCTCCGGCTTTATTATTTCCGATGACGGCTACATCCTGACCAATCACCATGTGATCAAGGATGCGGACCAGGTGATGGTGCGTCTCAATGACCGCCGCGAGCTGGAAGCTGAAGTTATCGGTTCCGACGAGCGTACCGATGTGGCACTGCTGAAGATTGAGGCCGATGATCTGCCGGTGCTTGAACTGGGTCGCTCTGCCGATCTCAAGGTAGGCGAATGGGTTCTGGCTATCGGTTCTCCGTTCGGTTTTGACCACAGCGTAACCGCGGGTATTGTCAGTGCCACTGAGCGTGCGCTGGCCAACGAAACCTATGTGCCCTTTATTCAGACGGATGTCGCGATCAACCCCGGTAACTCCGGTGGCCCGCTGTTCAACCTTGATGGTGAAGTGGTCGGCATCAACTCGCAGATCTATACCCGCTCTGGTGGCTTTATGGGTCTTTCCTTTGCCATCCCCATCGACGTGGCCATGAATGTGGCGGAACAGCTGAAAGGGCGTGGCTTTGTAGAGCGCGGCTGGCTGGGTGTCATCATTCAGGAAGTTAATCGTGATCTGGCCGAGTCCTTTGGCCTGCCCAAGCCTGCCGGGGCATTGGTGGCCAAGGTGATGGCTGACAGCCCGGCTGGCGCCTCCGGTCTACGCGAAGGTGACGTTATTCTGTCGTTCAATGGTCAGGACGTAGAGCTTTCCTCCGACCTGCCGCCGCTGGTAGGTCGCATCAAGCCGGGAGAAAGTGCGGAAGTCGAGATCATGCGTAATGGCCGTCGCGAAACTCTGGATGTCACCATCGGTCGCTTGCCGGATGAAGATAGCCTGGCTGAAACGCATACTCAGCAGCCAGCAGACAGTAACCGCCTGGGGCTGACCGTGGCACCTCTGCCCAAAGAGCTGAGCGACAAATGGAACCTGCGTTCCGGCGTGATTGTTGAACAGGTTCGTGAAGGCGCAGGCGCGCGTGCCGGCCTGGTCCGTGGCGATGTCATCACCATGCTCAACGGTCAGCAGGTCGAGACGATTGAGCAGTTCAGTCGCCTGGTGGCTGACTTGCCGGAGGGGCGCTCGGTCCCCATGCGCATCGTGCGTCGCGGAAGTCCGCTGTTTATCGCACTCAAATTGAAGTGATGTGCTGACTGAGGGGGCATTGGCCCCCTCATTTCATTGCGGCCAGTTGTGCTCTGATGACCTGCAAGGGGTCTTAGGGTACACTGCGCTCTTTTCTGCAACCCTAATTGACCTGGAGTCGGGTAAGCCTATCGTGAGTAACCTGGATCATATTCGCAATTTCTCGATCATCGCCCATATTGACCATGGCAAATCCACATTGTCCGACCGCCTCATACAGACCTGCGGCGGGCTCAGTGACCGTGAGATGGCGGCTCAGGTACTCGACTCCATGGAACTTGAGCGTGAGCGTGGCATCACGATCAAGGCGCAGAGCGTTACCCTCGATTACCACGCCAAAGACGGCAAGGTGTATCAGCTGAACTTCATCGATACCCCGGGGCACGTGGACTTTTCCTATGAGGTATCACGTTCCCTTTACGCCTGTGAAGGCGCGCTGCTGGTCGTAGACGCGGCCCAGGGTGTGGAAGCTCAGTCTGTTGCCAACTGCTATACCGCGATTGAACAGAACCTGGAAGTGCTGCCAATCCTCAACAAGATGGATCTGCCGCAGGCCGACCCTGACCGTGTGCGTCAGGAAATTGAAGAAGTGATCGGCATCGATGCGACCGACGCCATCGCCTGTTCGGCCAAGACCGGCCTGGGGATTGATGATGTACTGGAAGCACTAGTGCGTGTGATTCCGCCGCCGGAAGGTGACGTGGATGCCCCGCTGCAGGCCCTGATCATCGACTCCTGGTTCGATAACTATCTGGGCGTCGTCTCCCTGGTACGTGTTAAGCAGGGCACGCTCAACAAGAAAGACAAGATCGTCATCAAGTCCACTGGTCAGTCGCATCAGGTGGATTCTGTGGGTATCTTTACCCCCAAACGCAAGGAAACCGGCGTGCTCAAGGCGGGCGAGGTTGGTTTTGTTGTGGCGGGTATCAAGGATATCCACGGTGCTCCGGTGGGTGACACCCTGGTGCCAGCCAAGAATCCGGAAGAGGTCGAAAGCCTGCCCGGTTTCCAGAAGGTGCAGCCGCAGGTCTATGCCGGTCTGTTCCCGGTCAGTGCCGATGACTACGAAGACTTCCGTGATGCGCTGGAAAAACTGACGCTGAACGATGCCTCCCTGTTTTACGAGCCGGAAAGCTCCGATGCACTGGGCTTCGGTTTCCGCTGTGGCTTCCTCGGCATGCTGCACATGGAGATCATCCAGGAACGTCTCGAGCGTGAATACGACATGGACCTGGTCACCACCGCGCCGACGGTGGTATACGAAATCGAGCAGAACAACGGCGATGTGATCTACATCGACAGCCCGTCGAAACTGCCGGATCCCGGCTCTATCCGCGAGATGCGCGAGCCTATCGTGCTGGCCAATATTCTGGTACCGGAAGAGTATCTGGGTCAGGTTATCGGTTTGTGTGTCGAAAAACGCGGCGTACAGAAGAATATGCACTTTGTCGGCAAGCAGGTACAGGTCATCTATGAACTGCCCATGGCAGAGGTGGTGCTGGACTTCTTCGACCGTCTAAAATCAGTGAGCCGCGGCTATGCATCACTGGAATACAACTTCCAGCGCTTTGAAGCCGCCAAATTGGTGCGCATGGATATTCTGATCAACGGTGAGCGCGTGGATGCGCTGGCCGTCATCCTGCACCGTGACAATGCCGAATACCGTGGCCGTCAGCTGTGTGAAAAGATGAAAGAGCTGATTCCGCGCCAGATGTTTGACGTGGCGATCCAGGCTGCACTGGGTGGCAAGGTGATTGCGCGTACCACCGTCAAGGCGCTGCGCAAAAACGTAACCGCCAAGTGTTACGGTGGTGACGTCAGCCGTAAGAAAAAACTGCTGGCCAAGCAGAAAGAAGGCAAGAAACGAATGAAGCAGGTCGGCCGCGTTGAAATTCCGCAGGATGCCTTCCTGGCGGTTCTCAAGGTAGACAGCTAAGGCGGATAGATGAACTTCGATTTTTCTTTGGTACTGGTGCTGGTCACCGCACTGGCAGGTGTACTTTGGCTGATCGACAAGCTTGTGTTTGCGCCCAAGCGGTCTCAGGCGCTCAGCCAGGCGGAAGCTACTGCCGGGCGGGCGCTGGAAGGCAAGGAGCGTGATGCGCTGCTGCAACAGCCTGGATGGGCTGATACCGCCCGCTCCATGTTCCCGGTGCTCTTTGTGGTCCTGATTCTGCGCTCGTTTCTGTATGAGCCTTTTCAGATTCCATCGGAGTCCATGCTGCCGACTTTGAAGGTCGGTGACTTCATTGTCGTCAACAAGTATCACTATGGCCTGCGACTACCGGTACTAAATACCAAAATCGTGTCAAACAATGACCCCGAGCGTGGCGATGTCATCGTGTTTCGCTATCCTGAAGACACCAGTATCAACTACATTAAGCGTGTTGTCGGTGTACCGGGTGATGTGATCACCTATAAAGACAAGGTGCTCTATGTGAATGGTGAACCCCAGCAGCAGGAGCTGTTGGCCAAGTTGCCGCCGGCACGCCCGACCAAGCTGCTGCTGAATGAGCGGCTGGATGGTAAAAAACACAGGATTTTCCGCGACGTTTACCGGCCGGTGATTGACGGTACCTGGGAAGTGCCTGAGGGGCATTACTTTGTACTGGGAGATAACCGGGATAACAGCAAGGATAGTCGTTATTGGGGCTTTGTCCCTGAGGCGCTGCTGGTCGGCAAGGCTTCTGCGGTATGGATGCACTGGGAAGGCTTCTTCTCCTTCCCGGACTTCAGTGAAGTACGTCAAATCAACTAGAGGATGATTGCAATGAACACAGGTGTGGCTCAATACCAGCGCGGAGCTTCGTTTTTATCTATTATCATTGGGTTAATCATAGCGGGTTTTTTCTTTTCTGTGGCGTTTAAACTCTTCACCCCTTATAAAGATCACGCCACGATTGATTCTGTACTTACTTCATTGACTGAAGATCCCAAACAAGTTGATCTTCCCAATAGCACTATTCGCAGTAATATAGAAAAACGATTTGTGATCAATCAGGTCAAATTACCTAGCCGTGAGGCCCTTGAAATCCGCCAGGAAGAGGGAACGGTTTATCTGGATCTGAATTATGAAGTGCGCGTACCTATGTTTTACAACGTGGACGCGGTAGTTAAATTTGAAGAACACTACGAAGCTGTAAAACCTTGATTAAACCTGCTGCTGAACTGGCCCGTAAGCTGGGCAACCCCTGTTCCGATGAAGCCCTGTTCGAGTTGGCGCTTACCCACCGCAGTTGTGGCAAGCGCAACAACGAGCGACTGGAGTTCCTCGGCGATGCCATCCTGAGTTTTGTTGTGGCCGATGCGCTCTATGAGCGCTTCCCCGATGCCCGTGAGGGGCAGATGAGCCGTCTGCGTTCGCGCGTGGTCAAGGGTGAAACCCTGGCCAAAATCGCGCGTGAAATGCAGTTGGGCGATTATTTGCGCCTTGGCAGTGGCGAACTCAAGAGCGGCGGCTATCGCCGTGATTCCATCCTGGCTGACAGTGTGGAAGCCATCATCGGTGCGGTCTACCTGGATCAGGGGGTTGAGGCCGCACGTGCCTTTATCCTGCAGTGGTTTGACAAGCATCTGCAGCAGCTTGATCTCAAGGTTTCACTGAAAGACTCGAAAACACGCCTGCAGGAGTTCCTGCAGTCACGTCGCAGCAGTCTGCCGCAGTACGAGCTCATCTCTGTTGAAGGTGAGCCCCATGACCAGACTTTCCATATCCGCTGTCAGGTTGCTCTGCTGGATCAGGCAACTGAGGGCAAGGGCAGCAGTCGTCGACAGGCTGAGCAGCAGGCAGCGTCTCAGGCATTGAAACACTTGGGTCAGGAGAGCGGAGCATGAGCGAGAACGGTATGCGTTGCGGCTATGTCGCCATTGTTGGCCGACCCAATGTGGGCAAATCAACCTTGCTCAATCGAATTCTGGGGCAGAAGCTGAGTATTACCTCGCGCAAGCCGCAGACGACGCGCCATCAGATCCTCGGTATTTACACTGAAGATGATCTGCAGGTTGTGTACGTGGATACCCCGGGCCTGCATAAGGACGACAAGGGCAAGGCGCTTAACCGGTTCATGAACCAGACGGCCTCTGAGGCACTGCGTCATGTGGATCTGGTCGTCTTCATAGTGGACCGCACCGCCTGGACCGATGAAGACCAGATTGTACTGGATAAGCTGCAGCATGTTCGCTGTCCGGTGCTGTTGGCCGTCAACAAGGTTGATCAGCTGAAAGACAAGGATGCCTTGTTGCCGCAGCTGGACCTGCTGGCCAGCAAGCGCCACTTTGATGCCATCTTGCCCATCTCGGCAGAGAAAGGGCACAACGTTGAGCGTCTGCAGAGTGAAGTGGAATCGCGCATCCCTGAAGGCGTACACCTGTTCCCGGAGGACCAGATCACGGACCGCAGTTCGCGCTTTGTAGCCGCAGAACTCATTCGTGAAAAACTGATGCGTAACCTCGGTGATGAAGTGCCCTATGGCACCACCGTTGAGATCGAACAGTTCAATCATGATGGCCGTATCCTCAATATCAGTGCATTGATTCTGGTGGAGCGTGAAGGCCAGAAGCGTATCGTGATCGGGGATAAGGGTGAGGTCTTGAAAACCATTGGTCGCGATGCTCGCCTTGATATGGAGCGCATGTTTGATACCAAGGTGATGCTCAATCTTTGGGTCAAGGTGAAGCGTGGCTGGTCCGATAATGAACGCGCATTGCAGAGCCTTGGCTACAGGCATGAATAATGGAGCAACGGGTCGATGCGGCAGCCGCCTATGTGCTGCACACGCGTCCCTATCGTGAAACCAGCCTGCTGGTCGACCTGTTCACGCTTGAACATGGGCTGGTCAGCGTCGTTGCCCGAGGTGCTCGCAAGCCCGGTTCACGCTTGCGGGCGCTGCTACAGCCTTTTCAGTCGCTCCAGGTAGGCTGGCAAGGGCGCGCTGAGTTGAAAAACCTGCGTTCTGCCGAGGCCAGTGAAACCAGCTGCATGCTGCAGGGGCGGTCACTGCTTTGCGGCCTCTATCTGAACGAATTACTGCAGCGTCTGTTACGTCCACATGACCCGCATCCCCGTCTGTTTGTCTATTTCCGCTACGCTTTGAATGAACTGAAACTGGCGCAGGATATTGAAGGCGCTTTGCGTACCTTCGAGCGCCAGTTGCTGGAGCAGCTGGGGTTTGCGCTGGACTGCAGCACTCTGCTGCCACAGGAGCATTACTGCTGGTCCGAAGAGCAAGGGCTGGTTGGGCTGGCGCCGACGGTCGCTGGCTGGCCGGGAGAGCATCTTTTGGCCATTGAGCGGGACCAGTATGATGACCCGGATGTGCGACGCACTGCCAAACAATTGATGCGGCTTCGTCTGGCGCCCCTTTTGGGTGAAAAGCCACTGCGTAGTCGAGAACTGTTTATGAAACGTAAAGGAACTAGGGATGACTGATCCGGATCGCCTGCTGTTGGGCATCAACATTGACCATATTGCGACCCTGCGTCAGGCGCGGGGCACGCGTTATCCAGATCCTGTACAGGCGGCATCGCTGGCGGAAGAGGCCGGCGCTGACGGTATCACTGTGCACCTGCGTGAAGACCGCCGTCATATCCAGGACCGTGACATTGAAGTGCTGGCGCAGACACTGCAGACACGCATGAACCTTGAGATGGCCGTGACCGAAGAGATGTTGCAGCTGGCTGAGCGTATTCGTCCTGCGCATGTGTGCCTGGTACCCGAGAAGCGTGAAGAGCTCACCACCGAAGGTGGCCTGGATGTGGTTGGCCAGGAAGCCGCTATTCACCGCGCCTGCGAGCGTCTGGCCAATGCCGGCTGTGAAGTATCGCTGTTTATTGATCCAGAGCCTGCCCAGATCGATGCCGCGGTTCGTTGTGGCGCTCCGGTGATTGAACTGCACACCGGCAATTATGCCGATGCAGAAACCCTGGTGGCCCGTGACGAAGAGCTGGAGCGTCTGAAACTGGCGTCTCGACATGCCTGGCAGCAAGGCTTGGTCGTGAATGCGGGCCATGGTCTGCACTACCATAATGTCGAGCCTGTCGCCGAGATCCCCGAGATCAACGAGCTGAATATCGGTCATGGCGTGATTGCCCGTGCCGTACTGGTTGGCCTGAAAGAAGCGGTACGCGAGATGCGAGACCTGTTGTTTGCTGTTCAGCAGCGCGTGCAGGGCAAGCGGGATGAGCTGCGTTCGTGATCATAGGGATCGGCACCGACCTGCTGCAGATCGAGCGCATGCAGGCGGCACTGAAGCGTACCCCTCGGTTGAGTGAGCGCATACTCACGCCAGCCGAAAGGGAGCGCTTCGCTACTTCTGCTGATCCGGCCCGTTTTCTGGCCAAGCGCTTTGCCGCCAAGGAAGCGGCAGCCAAGGCGCTGGGTACAGGCATCGGCCGTGGAGTCAGCTGGCAGCATCTGGAAGTCGGTCATGATGAAAACGGCCGCCCTGTGCTGCGAGTGACGGCCGGCGCCCAGGTGATTGCCGAGCGTCAGGGCATTTCCCACTGGCATTTGAGTTACACGGATGAGCGTGATTACGTCAGCGCCTTTGTGATTGCAGAACAGCGCTGAGATTGTCTGCCGCCAGGCAGGCTGGTATTATTCCGACTATATTTATCAGGAATAAATATTCCTTTTTTTATAGCTTTATCCTCTCCCGGAGCTGTCATGTCCATAGACTATCCCACTATCGCAGATTATGTCGGTCATACCCCCCTGGTGCGCCTGCAGCGTATCGAGGTACCGAATGGCAATACCATTCTGTGTAAGCTGGAGGGCAATAACCCGGCAGGCTCCGTCAAGGACCGTCCGGCACTGAGCATGATCAACCTGGCGGAAGCCCGTGGTGATATCGAGCCGGGTGACTGCCTGATTGAAGCAACTTCCGGTAATACCGGTATTGCGCTGGCCATGGCTGCAGCGATCAAGGGCTACCGCATGAAATTGATCATGCCGGATAACATGAGTGCCGAGCGCAAGGCCGCCATGACCGCCTATGGTGCCGAGCTGATTGAAGTCACTCAGGCCGAGGGGATGGAGCGGGCGCGTGATTTGGCGCTGGAAATGCAAGCTGCCGGTGAAGGCAAGGTGCTGGACCAGTTCTCCAATCTGGATAACCCTGAAGCCCATTACACCGGTACCGGCCCTGAAATCTGGCAGCAGACACAGGGGACTATCACCCACTTTGTCAGCTCCATGGGGACGACCGGTACCATCATGGGGACTTCCCGTTACCTCAAGGAGCAGAATGCGGACGTCCAGATTGTCGGTCTGCAGCCCCGCGAAGGGTCTCAAATCCCGGGTATTCGGCGTTGGCCGGAAGCCTATTTGCCGAAAATCTTCGAGCGCAGCCGTGTGGATCAGGTCATTGATATCGACCAGACTGCGGCAGAAAACTGCATGCGTGATCTGGCGCGCAAAGAGGGCATCTTCTGTGGCGTTTCCTCCGGTGGTGCCGTCGCCGGCGCCCTGGAACTGGCACAGCAGGTCGAGAATGCGACCATTGTCTGCATCATTTGTGACCGTGGTGATCGTTACCTGTCGACCGGTGTCTTCAACAGCTGAACCCTGAGTTAGCGGGCTTTTGCTCGCACTTGAAGGCTCAAGCGACTAGAATGTGTGCCCATCCCGAAACCGATGACCGTGACTTGCCGGTGGTTTCACGGTCTTGCAGTGACGCACATCGTTGCCGGAGACAAGACAGGAGTGGCTTGACGCCATGGTGAAGGTTCGAGAAGACCATCCTATTCGTGAAGATGGCACAGTGGATCTGGATCTCTGGCTGCTGCGTTTGCAGCAGCAGGTCGAGGTCACCGATATCAACCAGCTGCGTGAAGCGTGTGTACTGGCCAAGGAAGCTAGGGCTGCAGTCGCTGAGTGTGATGACGACTGGGCACAGAATACCGTAGGCAGCTTCCGTACCGGGCTTGAGATGGCCCAGATACTGGCCGAGCTGCAACAGGACCAGGAAACGCTGGTTGCCGCCGTTCTTTACCGTTCCGTACGTGAGCGCAAGCTCAGCCTGCAACAGGTGCAGGAGCGCTTCGGTGCCACCATCGCCGGTTTGATCGATGGTGTCCTGCAAATGGCCGCCATCGGCAGCCGCAAAAATCCCCGCAGTGAAGACAGTGTTCTCGGTGCCAGCACCGCGCAAATTGATAATGTGCGCAAGATGCTGGTGGCGATGATTGATGATGTCCGTGTGGCCCTGATCAAGATCGCCGAGCGCACCTGTGCCATTCGAGGCGTCAAGAACAGCGATCGCAAGAAACGCTACCTGGTCGCGCGCGAGGTGTTCGATATCTACGCGCCGTTGGCGCATCGTCTGGGCATTGGTCACATCAAGTGGGAGCTGGAAGACCTTTCTTTCCGTTACCTCAAGCCCAACGATTACAAGCATATTGCCCGTTTGCTGGACGAAAAGCGTCTGGACCGTCAGCTGTTTATCAACCAGGTCGTTGAATTGCTGCGCGAGCGTCTGGACGACGCCCATATCGATGGCGAAGTGATGGGGCGTGCCAAGCATATCTACAGCATCTGGCGCAAAATGCAGCGCAAGAGCATCGACTTCAACCAGGTCTACGATGTGCGCGCCGTGCGCATTCTGGTACCGGAAATCCGTGACTGCTACACCGTACTGGGTATTGTGCACGGGCTCTGGCGCAATATTCCGCACGAGTTCGATGATTACATCGCATCGCCCAAACCCAACGGTTACCGTTCCCTGCACACCGCCGTATTTGGTCCTGAAGGCAAGGTGCTGGAGATCCAGATTCGTACCTTCTCCATGCATGAAGAAGCCGAACTGGGTGTATGTGCGCACCACCTGTACAAGGGCACGGATACCCAGTCACGCGCCGACGGTTATGAAGAGAAAATCGCCTGGTTGCGTCAGGTACTGGAGTGGCATGATGATCTGGGCGATACCGAAGCGCTGGGTGACATGCTGCGTGGCGACGTGGTTCAGGACCGCCTCTATGTGTTCACGCCGGATGGGCATGTTATCGATCTGCCCCAGGGCGCGACGGCGGTGGACTTTGCCTACCGTGTGCATACCGAAGTGGGGCACCGCTGCCGTGGTGCCAAGATCAACGGCCGTATCATTCCGCTGAACAAACCGCTGCAGACCGGTGATCAGGTCGAGATTCTCACCTCCAAGGAAGAGTCCCCGCGCCGTGACTGGCTCAACGCCAACTTCGGCTTCGTGACCACCTCCCGCGCCCGCGCCAAGGTGGCACACTGGTTCAAGCAGCAGGCCAAGGAACAGAATGCCGAAGCCGGTCGTGACATCATCATGCGCGAATTCCGCCGTCTGGCGCTGGACCCTCAGGCGATCAGTCTCGACCGCATCGCCGAAGCGATCAATTACAAAACCGCAGAAGATGTCTGCGCGGCATTGGGGGCGGGTGATGTACGCCTGTCCCAGATCATTCATGCGGCACAGGACCAGGTGGAACCGCAGCGACCGGACTCCCAGCTGGATCTGGGCCTGCCTGCGCAGCAACCCAGTGCTGGCAAGGAGCCCCGCAGTGGCGGCAGCGGCATCAATATCCAGGGCATCGGTAACCTGATGACGACGCTGGCAACCTGCTGCAAGCCGGTGCCGGGCGATCCGATCATGGGCTATATCACCCAGGGGCGGGGCATCTCTATTCACCATGAAGACTGCCTCAACCTGATGAACCTGCGTGAAAACGAGCCTGACCGCGTCATTACCGTGGACTGGGGCGAAGAGGACGAGCAGACCTATCCGGTGGATATGATCATCGAAGCGTTCGACCGTCCGGGTCTGCTGCGTGACGTCATGCTGGTACTGAGCAACGAGAAGATGAACATCCTTGCTGCCAACACCCTCACCGACCGCAAGAACAATATGGCGCGCCTGACACTAACGGTTGAGATCCCGCGCCTTGAGCGTCTGGGCCGTCTGATGGACAAGATCAACCAGGTGCCGAATGTGCTGGATGTTCACCGTGAACGCAGTGGAGGGCAGTAATGCACAGCCTGGATGACCTGATCCGCCTGATGAATGCGCTGCGAGATCCGGAGTCTGGCTGCCCCTGGGATCTGCAGCAGGCATTTGCCAGTATCGTGCCGCACACGCTGGAAGAAGCCTACGAAGTGGCGGATTGTATCGAGCGAGAAGACTGGCAGCACCTGAAGGATGAGCTGGGTGATCTGCTGTTCCAGGTGGTGTTCTATGCCCGTCTGGCCGATGAGCAGGGCTGGTTTGACCTGCCACAGATCATCGATCAGCTGGTAAGCAAGCTGGTCCGCCGCCATCCTCACGTGTTTCCCAACGGTCAGCTGGATGGCAGTGATAGCCAGACGGTGGCGGTTGAAACCGTGAATGCCAACTGGGAAGCGATCAAGCAGCAGGAGCGTGATGCCAAGGCACAGCAAGGCGTACTGGCTGATGTGCCGGTCAGTCTGCCGGGGCTGAGCCGGGCGGCCAAGTTGCAGAAGCGTGCAGCCCGTGTCGGTTTTGACTGGCCGGATATCTCCGGTGTGCTGGACAAGATTGAAGAGGAAATTGGCGAGCTGCGAGAAGCACTGGAGCAGGGCGATGAAGCCCATGCCCGCGAAGAGCTGGGTGATCTGCTGTTTGCACAGGTGAACCTGGCGCGCCACCTCAAGGCCGATCCTGAACAGGCCCTGCGCAACACCAACGCAAAATTCGAACGACGCTTCAATTATGTTGAACAGCAGGTTCAGGCCGGCGATCAGGACTGGGAACAGCTCAGCCTGGATACCCTCGATCACTGGTGGGATGAAGCCAAGGCAAAGGGGCTCTAGCTCCCCAATCCACCCTTGCGGGTCGTAATACTGTCGTTTCTCTGTCACTCCAGCCCTGCAGAATCATACCTTTGACTATGTATGTGTTCTGCCCGAATGGGGTAGCATCAGGGTATGAACCTGAACGGAGGAGGTGGCATGAGCGACCTGCATGAAGCACTGCGTGATGATGTTCGTATGCTGGGCGAAAGCCTGGGACGGACCATGGAAGCCCATCTTGGCCCGGACTTTCTGGAGCGGGTCGAGTCGATTCGTCACTGCGCCAAGGCTGCCCGGCTGACGGAAAATACCAGTCAGGACCAGTTGCGCCAGGCGCTGGATGGCCTTGGAGAAGATGAAGTCCTGCCCATGGCACGTGCCTTCAGCCAGTTCCTCAATCTGGCCAATATCGCCGAGGAGCATCACCGGGTCCGCCGTTATCTGGAAGGCGACGAGGATGAATGCCTGATCGAGCAGGTGTTTTCGGAGCTGGCGCAGGGTGAAGCCTCTGCCGACCAGGTGCTGGAATGTCTGCGCCAGATGAATATCGACCTGGTACTGACCGCCCACCCCACCGAAGTTAACCGCCGTACCCTGATTCAGAAATATGACGCCGTTGCCGAAGCCCTCAAGCAGCAGGACCGCGGTGAATCCGTACAGGAGCGGCTGGATCAGCTGATCAGCCAGATCTGGCATACCAACGAAATTCGTCAACACCGCCCCACTCCCATTGAAGAGGCCAAGTGGGGCTTTGCGGTGATTGAAAACTCCCTCTGGAGCGCCATTCCCCGTTTCCTGCACCTGCTGGATGAGCGCCTGCAGCAAACGCTGGGGGTGGCGCTGCCGCTTGACGTCAGCCCCATCCGTTTTTCCTCCTGGATGGGGGGCGACCGGGATGGCAACCCCAATGTGACCGCGGAAGTGACATCGGAAGTGCTGCTGCTGGCGCGCTGGATGGCCGCCGATCTCTATGCCCGTGATGTGGACCAGCTGAGGGCGGAGCTGTCGATGCATGAGGCGAACAGCGAGCTGCGCCAGCTGACCGACAATCATCCCGAACCCTATCGTGAAGTGCTGGGCTGGTTGCGTGAGCGCTTACTGACCACCCGTCGGGGGATTGAGCGCTACCTCAAGGGAGAGAGTGCCGACCCGGATGAATGGATTACCGATCTGGACGAGATTCGCCGACCGTTGCAGCTGTGCCACCGTTCGCTGGTGGAGTGCGGCATGGGCTGTATTGCTGCCGGTGGTCTGGAAGATCTGCTGCGCCGCCTGGCCTGCTTTGGCCTGACACTGGTCAAGCTGGATGTACGCCAGAATGCCGAGCGCCATGCCGAAGTCTTTGATGCCCTGACCGACTTCTATCAGCTGGGCTGTTACTCCGACTGGAGTGAGTCGGACAAACAGGCCTTCCTGCTCAAGGAGCTGCGCTCGCGCCGCCCGCTGTTGCCGCATAACTGGCAGCCGTCAGACGATGTGAAAGAGGTAATCAACACCTGCCGCGTGATTGCGGCCAACCCTGAGCACAGCCTGGGCTCCTATGTGATCTCCATGGCTGGGAAGCCTTCGGATGTGCTGGCCGTCAACCTGCTACTGCAGGAGGTGGGTGTCGAGCATAATATGCGCGTTGCACCCCTGTTCGAGACCCTGGAAGATCTGGATAACGGGCCGGGCTGTATTGCTGATCTGCTGGCGATCGACTGGTATCGAGACTATATCGATGGCCATCAGGAAGTGATGATCGGCTATTCCGACTCCTCCAAGGACGCGGGCCAGCTGGCCGCAGCCTGGGGACAGTACCGTGCACAGGAAGCGCTGACTGAGTTGTGTCAGCGTGAGAACATTCGCCTGACCCTGTTCCACGGCCGTGGCGGTACTGTAGGCCGCGGTGGTGGCCCCAGCCATACCGCGATTCTGGCCCAGCCGCCAGGCTCGGTGGCCGGCAGCCTGAGGGTGACGGAGCAGGGCGAGATGATCCGCTTCAAGTTCGGTATCCCCGAAATCGCCGTGCGTAACCTCACGCTATACACGGCTGCTGTCCTCAAGGCCACGCTGAGCCCGGGCCCTGCGCCCGAACCGGAGTGGCGTCAGGTGATGGACTCCATGGCCGATTGCGGCATGACCGTGTATCGCTCACTGGTGCGTGAAGAGCCTCAATTTGTTCCTTACTTCCGTGCACTTACACCGGAGCAGGAACTGGCCAAGTTGCCGCTGGGTTCACGTCCGGCCAAGCGTAAGGTAGATGGCGGCGTAGAAAGCCTGAGGGCGATTCCCTGGATCTTTGCCTGGACGCAGACCCGACTGATGCTGCCAGCCTGGCTGGGCTCGGGCATGGCGCTCAAGACAGCTATCGATGATGGCAAGCTTGAGTCGTTGCGCCAGATGTATACAGAATGGCCGTTTTTCCAGTCCTGGATCGATATGCTGGAAATGGTACTGGCGAAAAGCGATGTGAACATTTCCGCCTATTATGAACAGCGCCTTGTCTCACCGGAGCTGCACGCACTGGGCTCCAGCCTCAGAGCACGGCTGAAAGAAGCGGTTGAGCAGGTCTGCCATCTCAAGCAGGAGCAGCGCCTGCTGGCCAATAACCCGGTGATTCGACAGTCCATCGAAGTGCGAAATCCCTATATTGATCCGCTGCATGTACTCCAGGCTGAACTGTTGTTCCGGGACCGCAATCAGCCTGATCAGCGCCTGGAACAGGCCCTGATGGTGACCATGGCCGGTGTATCCGCAGGCATGCGAAATACCGGCTAGGACAAGCATCGTTTAGAAGGGGGTTGAATAGGCATCGGGGTTTGCGTAACCTCGGTGCCTTTGTCGACAGTCTGACCACTCAGCCAAGACGTTTCCAGGGCGTCGTCAACGCTGTAATAGCTGACGAGAAGGCACGAAAAGCGGCCTTCCAGTTACCCTGAGAGGGCGCGTCGGAAACGCTTTGGTTCAGTCGTTTAGTTGTAAGACCCGCAGGGCAGCCGCTGAAAACGGGGTTGCTAGGTCTAATGTCGAATTGTCGACCAAGGGGCCAGGCCAGTAGCCTGAGGCATCCCGAATTGAAGAATTTCGTTGGGTAGATGAGCGTCTGCCCGGCTGCGTTTTACCGATTACTATAACTTTCAGGAGACAACCAGATGCGCATTATTCTGCTTGGAGCACCCGGCGCGGGTAAGGGCACTCAGGCTCAGTACATTACCGAGAAGTATGGCATTCCCCAGATTTCTACCGGTGACATGCTGCGTGCGGCTGTGAAAGCGGGCACTCCGCTGGGCAAACAGGCCAAGGAAGTGATGGATGCAGGTGGTCTGGTGTCTGATGACATCATCATCGGCCTGGTAAAAGAGCGTATCGCTGAAGCGGATTGCGCCAACGGCTTCCTGTTCGACGGTTTCCCGCGCACCATCCCTCAGGCTGATGCACTGAAGGACGCGGGTGTGGATATCGACGCTGTTGTCGAAATCGATGTTGCCGACGAAGAGATCATCAAGCGCATGAGCGGTCGTCGCGTACATCCGGCGTCTGGTCGTACCTACCACGTCGTGTTCAATCCGCCGAAAGAAGAAGGCAAGGATGATGTGACCGGTGATGAGCTGGTTCAGCGTGAAGACGACCAGGAAGATACCGTACGCCAGCGTCTGAAGGTTTATCACGACCAGACTGCACCGCTGATCACCTACTACCGTGGCTGGAACGAGCGCGGCGAAGCCAAGGCGCCGGCGTACGTATACGTTGAAGGTGTGGGCAGCGTTGACGACATCCGCGACAAGGTGTTTGCCGGTCTGGCAGGCTGATATCCGGTTGCAGGCCTGACCTGCTGCGGACATAACGAGAACCGAGGTGTTGCAAGGCACCCCGGTTTTTTTATGCCTATTGGTTGCTGTTTAATACAACACTGCGTTGCAGCATCAATACACTCCAGAGCTTCTTCAGGGGCAGCCATGCTCCGTAGCTGTGGTAGAATCCACTACCACTAAAGTCCAGTGCAAACATTGATGTATATCCAGATGTTTGCATATAAGTGTGCATCTACGCGTCCCTCTAAGCAGGTGACAGACGGAGAGCACCATAATTTTCCTGAATGGTTCCACGCTTGAGTTATACGCCTTTCCTTCGCTGGTTTACATCGGTCTGCTTTTTACTGTGCATTCTTGCATCGGTATTGGGTGTGGCTGTCTCCACCAGTGAGTTGAACCCGGAATGGCTGAGCCTGATTGAACTGCCTCTGCTGGAAGACAATGCTGCCTTGACCGCGCTCGATGCGCTGGTCTTTATCCTGCTGACCTGTCTTCTGATCCGCTTGATTGGTGACCTGCTGCGTGCGGTCACCCTGCCTGTTGTACCCCGTGACATTGCCCTGCCGAACAAGGAGATCCTCTTTGACCACGGCAGCC
This sequence comes from Marinobacterium stanieri, assembly GCF_900155945.1. GTDB lineage: Bacteria > Pseudomonadota > Gammaproteobacteria > Pseudomonadales > Balneatricaceae > Marinobacterium > Marinobacterium stanieri. The sequence continues at coordinate 367,088 of NZ_FTMN01000004.1, read as the reverse complement.
GCGCACCACCCCATTCCTGCTGAAAAACCTCTGCTGAAACGAGCGCTAACTGTAGTCGGCTGATGCTGCCTGTATAAGGCATGCCTGCGTCTGCGGTGCTGTCTCGTTTCATCTTCAGTCTTGTATTCCGGCCAGGCCTTTGCCGTGCCTGATGCAAGCACTCGGGAGCAATCCCTGAATTGGCGTGCCGTTTAGTCGGCCTGCCTGCTTTTCCATAACTGCTGTAAGGCTGCGAAATGAAACAGAGCAAGGTCTCCCGGCTCACGGGAGGACTCTCGCTCGGTGCTGCGCTGTTGCTGACGGGGTGTGAGGGCGGTGTCCTCGATCCCAAGGGGCAGGTCGGTATCGACGAGAAAAACCTGATTATCATCGCCACAGTGCTCATGCTGATCGTGGTGATTCCCGTTATCTTTCTGACGTTGTATTTCGCCTGGAAATACCGCGCCGGCAACAAGGATGCACCCTATACGCCCAAATGGGCGCATTCGACCAAAATCGAGCTGGTGGTCTGGTTGATACCCTGCGTCATCATCGTGATTCTGGGCACCATTACCTGGATCTCGACGCATCGGCTGGACCCCTATCAACCGCTGGAGCATGAGCAGGAAGCGCTGGACGTTGAAGTGGTGTCATTGAACTGGAAATGGCTGTTCATCTATCCGGAGCAGGGCATTGCCACCGTCAACAAGCTGGTGATTCCGACTGGCCGTCCGGTGTCTTTCCGTCTTACCTCTGAGTCGACCATGAACTCCTTCTTTATCCCTCAGCTGGGCAGCCAGATCTACACCATGGCGGCCATGGCGACGCGGTTGAATCTGATTGCGGATGAGCCCGGAACCTATCAGGGCATCTCGGCCAACTACAGTGGCGCCGGCTTTACCGGCATGAAGTTCGATACGGTTGCGACCGCATCCGAGGCGGATTTCAACGCCTGGGTTGATGAGGTGAAGGCCTCGGGACAGGCGCTGAACACGGAGACCTATGAAGCGCTGACGGCGCCCAGTGAATACCACCCCGTGACCTATTACAGCACCGTCAAAAGCGGTCTGTTCGATGACATCCTGATGAAGTTCATGCAACACCATGGCCGTACACCGCTGGCAATGCCGGACGATGCCATGGGGCATAGCGCGCATCAGGCGAAACACACAGAGGCTGCTGCACATGCAGCTGTCGAGGAGTAACTGATGCTGGGAAAATTGACGCTCGACGCCATCCCCTATCACGAGCCCATTATCGTGGTAACGCTGGCCGTCGTCGGTGTAGTGGGACTGCTACTGGCTGTCGCACTGACCAAATACAAAAAATGGGGCTACCTCTGGCGTGAATGGATCACCTCGGTGGACCACAAACGCCTGGGCATCATGTATATCATTCTGGCGCTGGTGATGCTGCTGCGCGGTTTTGCCGATGCCATCATGATGCGCACCCAGCTCGCGGTGGCCACCGGTGGTGCCGAGGGCTATCTGCCACCGGAACATTATGACCAGATCTTCACCGCCCACGGTGTCATCATGATCATCTTCATGGCGATGCCCTTCATGATCGGTCTGATGAATATTGTGGTGCCGATGCAGATCGGTACTCGTGACGTGGCCTTTCCGTTCCTGAACAACCTCAGCTTTTGGCTGGCGGTTTCAGGTGCTCTTCTGGTGAATATCTCACTGGGTGTGGGGGAGTTCGCCAAGACCGGTTGGGTGGCCTATCCACCTTTGTCAGGGCTTAACTACAGTCCCGGTGTTGGCGTGGATTATTACATCTGGGCGCTGCAGATATCGGGGATAGGGACCACGCTGACCGGGGTGAACTTCCTCGCCACCGTAATCAAGATGCGCACGCCGGGCATGAAACTGATGCACATGCCGATCTTCACCTGGACCTGCACCTGGGCCAACATTCTGATCGTGGCATCCTTCCCGATCCTGACCGGCGCACTGGCGATGCTGACGCTGGACCGTTATCTGGACTTCCACTTCTTCACCAACGATCTTGGCGGGAACTCGATGATGTACATCAACCTGTTCTGGGCCTGGGGTCACCCGGAAGTGTATATCCTGGTACTGCCGGCATTCGGTATCTTCTCCGAAGTCATCTCCACCTTCACCGGCAAGCGCCTGTTCGGCTATAAGTCCATGGTTCTGGCCAGTGGTGCCATTTCCGTACTGGGCTTTATCGTCTGGTTGCACCACTTCTTCACCATGGGCTCCAGCGCCAATGTGAACGCCTTCTTTGGCGTCACCACCATGATTATTGCCGTGCCCACCGGGGTGAAGCTATTCAACTGGCTGTTCACCATGTACCGCGGTCGCCTGAGATTTACCACGCCGGTGCTCTGGACGCTGGGCTTTATGGTGACCTTCACCATCGGCGGCATGACCGGCGTACTGCTGTCAGTACCTGGCGCGGATTATGTGCTGCATAACAGCCTGTTCCTGATTGCGCATTTCCATAACACCATCATTGGTGGTGCCGTGTTCGGTTATCTGGCGGGCTTTGCCTACTGGTTCCCCAAAGCCATGGGCTACACCCTGGATGAGAAATGGGGCAAGCGTGCCTTCTGGTGCTGGCAGATCGGCTTCTACTGCGCCTTCATGCCGCTGTACGTGCTGGGCTTCCTGGGCATGACCCGTCGTCTCAACCACAGTGATAACCCGGACTGGAATATCTGGCTCTATATTGCCTGTGTCGGAGCTTTCATCATCGCCCTTGGCATCGCCTGCCAGCTGATTCAGCTTTATGTCAGCTACCGCAACCGCGAGCAGAACCGGGATCTGACCGGTGATCCCTGGAACGGTCATACCCTGGAGTGGGCCAGTGCCTCACCGCCCCAGTTTTACAACTTTGCCGTTGAGCCCAAAGTAGATGATATCGATGCCTTTACCGAAATGAAGGAAAGAGGGCATGCCTACCATCGTCCCGACTCTTATGCACCGATTCACATGCCGAAAAATACCGGTGTGGGGTTTGTCATGGGCATGCTGCTGACAGCGGCCGGTTTCGGTGCCGTCTGGCATATCTGGTGGCTGGTGATTGCCGCGCTGCTGGGCACCCTGGCCGCATTCCTGGTGCGTTGCTACGACAACGATGTGGACTACTACGTGCAGCCGGACGAGATCGAGCGGATCGAAGATGCGCATCTGACCGCCGTGCAACTGGATAACACATTGAAGGCCTGATTATGTCGACTTCTGTTTTGATACCTGAAGCCCCCGTGCGGCTGGCGCCTGAACAGGCGCATGATCTTTCACATGAACAGGATCATGAGCACCATGATAGCGGCAGCAATACGCTGTTCGGCTTCTGGCTCTACCTGATGACCGATTGCCTGCTGTTTGCATCGGCCTTTGCCACCTATGCCGTGCTCTTCATGAATACGGCGGGTGGAGTATCCGGAAAGGATATCTTCGAGCTGGACTTTGTGCTGGTGGAAACCTTTGCCCTGTTGTTCTCCAGTATCACCTACGGCTTTGCCATGCTGGCGGCGCACAAGCAGAATCGTTCCGCCACGCTGATGTGGCTGGCGGTAACCTTCTGCCTGGGTGCGGTTTTTATCGGCATGGAGGTGTATGAGTTCAATCATCTCATCAGCCATGGGCATGGTCCCCAAACCAGTGCCTTCCTGACAGCGTTTTTCTCGTTGGTGGGCATGCACGGCTTGCACGTGACAGCAGGCCTGATCTGGATGCTGGTGATGATGCTGGAAGTCAGCAAGCGCGGGCTGGGCAATCGCACCCGCACGCGCCTGGGCTGCCTGAGCCTGTTCTGGCACTTTCTGGATGTGGTCTGGATTTGTGTGTTTACCGTTGTCTATCTGATGGGGAGCGTCTAATGAGCAGCCAAAATGATGCCGCACACGGCAGTGTGAAGTCCTACGCTGTGGGTTTCCTGCTGTCGGTCGTACTCACCGTTGTGCCGTTCTGGCTGGTCATGTCAGGTGGCTTCGACAAGTGGACGACGGTCATCACCATTCTGGTATTTGCGGTGGTTCAAATCGCGGTGCACCTGAAATATTTTCTGCACCTGACGCTGACCAACGAAGAGGGGCGGCTGAATACGCTGACGTTCCTGTTTTCGGCGTTGATTATCGTGCTGGTGGTGGGGCTGTCGATCTGGATCATCTACGCCTCCAACGCCATGATGATGCACTAGCGGGCAGGTGGCATTGTGAACTTTAAACGCTATCTGCTGGTTACCAAGCCCGGCATTATCATGGGCAACCTGATCTCGGTGGCGGGAGGCTTCCTGTTGGCCTCCCGTGGCAGTGTGGACTACGGCCTGCTGCTGACTACCCTGATCGGTTTGTCACTGGTGGTGGCTTCCGGCTGTGTGCTCAATAACTGTATCGACCGTGATATCGACAGTCGCATGCAGCGTACTCGCAACCGTGTCACAGTGACCGGGGAGCTGTCTCTGAAAGCGGCGCTGGCGCATGGTGTGCTGCTGGGAGGGCTGGGGTTTGCAACCCTGGCCTTGACCAATGCAGTGGCCGTGCTCTTTGCGGCGCTGGGCTACCTGGTTTATGTGGGCATCTACAGTCTGTGGATGAAACGCCATTCGGTATACGGCACCCTCGTTGGCAGCCTGTCCGGGGCGGTACCACCGGTGGTGGGCTACTGTGCTGTCAGTGGTCACTTCGACAGTGGCGCAGCGGTGTTGCTGCTGATGTTCAGCCTATGGCAGATGCCGCACTCCTATGCCATCGCCATCTTCCGCTATCAGGACTATGCCGCCGCCAATATTCCGGTGTTGCCGGTGGTCGAGGGCGTCACCACGGCCAAGATGCATATCGTGCTCTATATCCTGGCCTTCGGCATGGCCACGGTACTGCTCACGGTACTGGGTTATGCCGGTTATGGCTTCCTCGCCGTGGCCTGTGCTACCAGTCTCTGGTGGCTGGGGATGGCACTGCGCGGCTGGGCGCTGGAGGTGGATGACGATGGCTGGGCGCGCCAGGTGTTCATGTTCTCCATTGTTACCATCACCGCGTTAAGCATTGCCATGGCGGCTGATTTCGAGAAGCCGGGGCTGCAGTTGGTTCAGTTGTTGTCCTGACGTTGAAGAGCAGGTTTTTGCCTCAAGCACGGCGGCTACCACCGCGCCGTGCTTTTTTATGACTGCAGGATGGTCAGCCGGTACCCGTGGGCAGAAATTTACCGGGTTTTGCCGCATAATAGTCGGCATCAATTTTCGTACCTGACCTTATACCTGAACCCACTGGAGCCCCATGAGCCAAACCGACATCTTTGGTCTGCACGCCGTGACCAGCCTGCTTAACCGTAACCCCGGCCGTGTCCGTCGTCTGCTGGTACAGCAGGGGCGTGGTGACGAGCGCCTGCAGTCCGTGCTGGACAAGGCCGAGGCTCAGGGAATCAAGGTGATTGAAGAGCCGCGTCAGCAACTGGATCAGCGCGCTGGTGGTGGCCGTCATCAGGGCGTGATTGCCGAGTGCGAGCCGCTCAAAGCATTGAATGAAAAGGCGCTGGGGCCACTGCTGGACTTTGCCGGTGACGCCCCCCTGATTCTGGTGCTGGATGGCGTTACCGACCCACACAATCTGGGCGCGTGCCTGCGTACAGCCGATGCTGCTGGCGCGACCGTCGTGATTGCACCCAAGGACAAGTCGGCTCCGCTGAATGCGACCGTGGCCAAAGTGGCCTGTGGCGCGGCTGAAGTGGTGCCCTATGTACAGGTGACCAACCTGGCGCGCACACTGCAATCACTGCAGGAGCGCGGTATCTGGATTACCGGTACGGCTGGTGAAGCGGATGGCAGTCTGTATGAAGTTGATCTGGCGGGGCCACAGGCGCTGGTGATGGGGGCTGAAGGCAAGGGCATGCGCCGTCTGACGCGGGAAAACTGTGATCAGCTGATCAGTATCCCCATGGCGGGAGAGGTCAGTAGCCTGAATGTTTCCGTGGCGACAGGGGTATGCCTGTTCGAGATGGTGCGTCAGCGTCAGCTCAAGGCTGCTCAGGGCTGAAAACAGAACAGGCCGGGCAGTGCCGGCCTGTCAGTTTCCACCGTCGGGAATCAGTGCAGCAGTTCATCCACATGGGTGGCGATCATCAGCTCTTCGTTGGTAGGCATTACACGAACGGTTACCGCTGAGTCGGCCGCGCTGATAATACCGCTGTTGCGCTGGTTGGCTTCCTCATCCAGCTTGATGCCCAGCCAGCCGCAGCGTTTCAATACACGGGCACGGACATCGGCGTCATTCTCCCCGACACCTCCCGAGAACACGACCTGTTCTACACCTTCCAGCGCGGCGGTCAGTCGACCCATCTCCAGTGCCACCCGGTAGCAGAACATGTCGATCGCTTCTTCTGCCCTGGGGTCATCTGCTTGGTGCAGGGTTTTCATATCCGAGCTGATGGTGGAAATCCCCAGCCAGCCACTCTCCTTGTAGATCAGCTTTTCCAGCGCATCCACATCCATGTTTTCTTCACGCATCAGGTACAGCAGCACCCCGGGGTCCAGATTGCCGGTTCGGCTGCCCATGGGCAGGCCTTCCACAGCGGTGAAGCCCATGCTGGAGGCGATGGACTGGCCCTCGGCGATGGCGCACATGCTGGCGCCGGCACCCAGGTGGCAGGCGACGGTCTTGAGGTTACCGGCACCGGCCAGGCTCAGCTGGCGCTGCAGGTATTCGTATGACAGGCCATGAAAGCCGTAGCGATGAACACCCTTGTCCACGAGGTTGCGCGGCAGGGCGTAGAGACGCTCAATGCGGGGTTGCCGGGAATGAAACATGGTGTCGAAGCAGGCCACGATCGGCAGCTCGGGTGCCAATGAGCGGCAGGCCTCCACCAGCTTCAGGTTGTAGGGCTGGTGCAGGGGCGCCAGGGGAATGAACTGATGCAGTTGGCTCAGTTTGTCATCATCCAGCAGCACCGGCGCGCTGAACAGGTCGCCGCCATGTACAACACGGTGGCCGGTCGCGATCAGGTGAGATTCCGGCAGGTGTTCATCCACCCATTGCAAGACTTCCTGCAGCGCACGCTGGTGACGTTCGTCCAGCGCAACGTCCTGACAGGCCAGCTGATGGGAATCCAGCACGCGGTTCTGTTCGTCACGTACCTTGAACAGGGTGGTATCGCCCAGCAGGTTTTCCACCTTGAGGTGAAAGAGGCACTGGAGGTCCGTGTTGGTAACCGCATAGAGGCCGCACTTCAGGCTGGAGGAGCCGCCGTTGACGGTCAAAATGGTATCCATCAGCTGCTCACTCCCTTGCTGTGCTGAACCATGTGCGAGGCCAGAGCACAGGATGCAAGGCGGCCCAGAGTACCCTCGGCACGGCTGGTCAGGATAATCGGTACCCGAGCACCTACGGCGAGGCCTGCAGACTTGGCATCGGCCAGATAGATCAGCTGCTTGGCAATCATGTTGGCCGCTTCAAGGTCAGGGGCCAGCAGAATGTCCGCATCACCGGAAACCGGCGACTTGATATGTTTGTCGATGGCCGCCTGCAGGGAGATGGCGTTATCGAAGGCGAGCGGGCCGTCGAGAATACCGCCCTTGATCTGCTCGCGGTCTGCCATCTTGCACAGTGCCGCCGCATCGATGGTGCTCTGCATATTGGGCTTTACCTTTTCCACTGCCGCGAGAATGGCGACTTTGGGCTGGCTGTTGCCCAGCGACTGGCAGAAGTCGATGGCGTTCTGCACGATATCGCGTTTTACCATCAAGTCAGGTATCACGTTGATGGCGGCATCGGTAATCACCAGGGGCTTGTGATAGTTGGGCACGTCGAATACGAAGACATGGCTCAGGCGACGTTCGGTGCGGATACCCTTGGTTTTGTGCACCACAGCACTCAGTAGTTCGGAGGTGCCCAGGCTGCCCTTCATCAAGGCATCGGCTTCAGCCTTGCGCACCAGGTCACAGGCCCGTTCGGCAGCCATGTGGCTGTGCTCGGTGGCGATGATCTGGTATGGCGTCAGGTCAACGCCTTCCACTTCTGCGGCCGCGCGAATCTTGCTTTCCGGGCCTACCAGGAGGGGCTCAATCAGTCCCTGTTCGGCGGCTTCAATGGCGCCAAGCAGGCTGTTGTGATCAACGGGATGCACTACCGCGGTGCGGATAGGGCCGGCTTGTCTGGCCTGCTCGATGAAAAATTCGAGCTGGTCATGCATGGGCGGGTTTTCGGTGGTCACCGGGTTTTTGGGCAGGTCTGTGATGCTGGGCATGAACGGTCCCTCCATGAATCTTTAGGCAAGGCTACCTTTCCATAATGAACGCATTATGACGCAGTGCAACATAAATTCGTCGGGAGTGGTGTAGATGTTGACGGGCGACAAGGTTGCCCAAACCAGCGGCTCCTCCGGGAAGCCGCTGGCTATGAGGGTTAGACGGGAGTTTTCAGGGTTTCCTGATAGGGCGGCCAGCCCATGGGTTTGCCGCCGAGCAGGTGCAGGTGAATGTGGTAAACGGTCTGTCCGCCGTGTGTATTGCAGTTGAATACGGTGCGGTAGCCGTCTTCTTCGAAGCCTTGCTGCTTGGCGATAACGCCGGCGGCCTGGATCATGTGGCCGACCAGTTCACGCTCATCATCGGCAATATCGTTCAGGGTGGCGATATGCTTGCGCGGGATGATCAGGCAGTGAAAGGGCGCCTGAGGGTTGATGTCCTTGAACGCCAGTACCTGGTCGTCCTCGTACACAACCTCAGCCGGAATTTCCTTGTTAATGATCTTGCAGAACAAACAATCCATAACCTGTACTCGTCTCCAGAAGTGATGGCGTCAGTATAGCGGCCTGATTCAGGCCACCTCAACCACCTCCTTGGGCGGGCAGGCAAAGCGGTTGGTGACTTCACCATCAGGTGTTACGGACTCAAGGTAGACATCAAAGCCCCAGAGCCGGTGCAGGTGCTTGAGTACCTCATTGGTACTCTCGCCCAGCGGCTGTCCGTTATGCATGTAATGTCGCAGCGTCAGGGCACGGTCACCCCGCACATTGACGTTATAGACCTGGATATTGGGTTCGCGATTACCCAGATTATATTGGGCAGACAGCGACTCGCGCAGCTTGCGGTAACCGGTTTCATTGTGGATGGCATCCACCTTGAGGGTGGGGCGGCTGCTGTCATCCATGATCGAGAACAGTTTGAGTTCACGCATGAGCCGGGGCGACAGGAATTGCAGGATGAAGCTTTCATCCTTGTAATTGCGCATGGCGTGATCCAGGGTTTCCAGCCAGTCACTGCCGGCAATATCCGGGAACCACTCACGGTCTTCCGGCTCCGGGTTTTCACAGATGCGGCGAATATCCTGCATCATGTTATAGCCCAGTGTGTAGGGGTTGATACCGCTGAAGTAGGGACTATCAAACGGCGGCTGGTACACGACGCTTGAGTGGGAATGGAGAAACTCCATCATGAAGCCATCGGTGACCAGGCCTTCTTCATAGAGTTTATGCAGCAGGGTGTAGTGCCAGAAACAGGCCCAGCCCTCGTTCATTACCTGGGTCTGTTTCTGTGGATAAAAGTACTGGGCGACCTTGCGCACAATACGGATTACCTCACGCTGCCAGGGTTCAAGTAGCGGCGCATTCTTTTCGATGAAATAGAGGATGTTTTCTTCCGGGTCGGGCGGGAAGTGGGGCTCCTGTCCCGCATCATCATCGCTCTTTTTCGGAATGGTGGTGTTCCAGAGATCATTGAGATGACGCTGGATATACTCCTCGCGGGAACGCTGGCGTTCGCGTTCCTCGGCGGCGGTTAACGGGCGTGGACGCTTGTAACGGTTTACGCCGTAATTCATCAGGGTGTGACAGGAGTCGAGTAGTTTTTCGACCTCCTCTACACCATGTTTTTCTTCACATTCGCGGATGTAATTTTTGGCAAACAGCAGGTAGTCAATAATGGCGCTGGCATCGGTCCAGGTACGGAACAGGTAGTTGCCCTTGAAGAATGAGTTGTGTCCGTAACAGGCATGGGCGATGACCAGGGCCTGCATGGTGATGGTGTTCTCTTCCATCAAATAGGCGATACAGGGGTTGGAGTTGATGACGATCTCGTAGGCCAGACCCATGCGGCCACGGGAATAGTTCTGCTCGGTCTCGACGAACTGTTTGCCAAACGACCAGTGGTTGTAGTTGAGCGGCATGCCCACTGACGAGTAGGCATCCATCATCTGTTCTGAGGTGATCACCTCAATCTGGTTGGGGTAGGTATCCAGTCCGTATTCGGCAGCCACGCGGGCAATTTCCCGGTCGTAGGCCTCAATCAGCGGAAAGGTCCAGTCGGAACCGGTGGAGATGGGTTCACGTTTCTTTTTACGCGGACTCATGGGCACCCTCCGTACGTTTTTCAAACAGGCGGCGGAAGACCGGGTAGATCTCGTTCGCATCGGTGATCTGTTGCATGGCGAAGCGTTCATGGAAGGCTTCGCGGACCTGCTCATACTCGTGCCAGAGGTTCTGGTGAGGACCGTTGGTGATCTCTACATAGGCGTAGTACTGGGTTTTGGGCAGTACTCGCTCAGTCAGAATCTTGCTGCAGGTGGCCGAGTCGCCATCCCAGTTATCGCCATCCGAGGCCTGGGCAATATAAATATTCCAGTCTTGCGGTGGATAGCGCGCATCGATGATATCGGCCGTCAGCGCCAGGGCGCTGGACACGATGGTGCCGCCGGTCTCACGGGAGTAGAAAAACTCCTGCTCGTCCACTTCCTTGGCATGGGTATGGTGGCGGACGAATACCACTTCGATCTGTTTGTAGTTACGGTTCAGAAACAGATACAGCAGAATGAAGAAACGTTTCGCCATATCCTTGATGCTTTGGGTCATGGAGCCGGATACGTCCATGACACAGAACATTACCGCCTTGCTGGACGGAATAGGGACACGGACCAGGTTGGTGTAGCGCAGGTCAAAGTCATCCAGGAAAGGCAGCTTGCTGGAGCCTTTTTCCATCTTTTTGATCTGCTCACGCAGGGCCGTGATCTTTTCGTTACGCTCGGGAGAGGGCGTGGCTTCTTCCAGTGCCCAGAGTTCCTTGCGCAAAGCTCGAATCTGCTGACGGGTCTCCTTGTCGGTCAGGGCGATGCGGCGGGCATGTGCCGCGCGCAGAGAGCGAACAATGTGTAGCTTTTCCGGCGAGCCGCTGCTGGTGAAGCCGGCTCGGCGGGTTTCAAATGAGGTCGCATCCTTGAGCTGTTTGCGCACCATCCAGGGCAATTCCAGATCTTCGAACATGAAGTCCAGAAATTCATCCTGACTGATGTTGAAGGTGAACTCATCCTCGCCTTCACCCTGGTTGCTGGCCTTGCCCTGGCCGCTGCCACCTCCACCGCCGCCTTCCGGGCGACGAAACTCATCCCCTTCCACGAACTCCTTGTTACCCGGGAAGATCTTGTGCCGGATGCCGCCTTCACCATGGTGGAAGATCGGCTCGGAGATATCGCGTTTGGGAATGGTGACCTGACCACCCTGGTCCACGTCGGTGATCGAGCGGTCATGGATGGCATCTTCCACGGCGCGTTTGATGTGCTGCTTGTAGCGGCGCAGGAAACGCTGGCGGTTGACCGTGCTTTTCTTTTTCGCGTTTTCCCGGCGGTCGATAATATAACTCATGTATCGGCTCCCACAGCGGTGACCGGTGTGGGTCACCGCGATTCAGGTCCTTCAGGTTACGGCTCCCTGACGACGGGGTTACTGCGATTTGCGCACGCGGATATACCATTCGGACAGCAGGCGTACCTGCTTCTCGGTGTAGCCACGTTCGATCATCCGCTTAACAAACTCGCCATGTTTCTTCTGATCGTCGGAGGACGCTTTCGGGTTGAAGGAAATAACCGGCAACAGATCTTCGGTGTTGGCGAACATTTTCTTCTCGATCACGGAACGCATCTTCTCGTAGCTGTTCCAGGCCGGGTTTTTGCCGTTATTGCTGGCACGGGCACGCAGGACGAAGTTGACGATTTCGTGGCGGAAATCCTTCGGGTTGCTGATGCCGGCCGGTTTTTCGATTTTTTCCAGCTCCTCGTTGATGGACTGACGGTCCAGGATGTCCCCGGTTTCCGGATCGCGATACTCCTGATCCTGAATCCAGAAGTCGGCATAGGTGACGTAACGGTCGAAAATGTTTTGGCCGTACTCGGAGTAGGATTCCAGATAGGCTGTCTGAATTTCCTTGCCGAGGAAGTCGATGTATTTGGGTGCAATGTACTCTTTCAGGTGACCCAGGTAGCGTTCCTGGATCTCGGTCTGGAACTGCTGCTGACTGATTTCACGTTCCAGTACATACATCAGGTGTACCGGGTTTGCCGCGACCTCGGTGGGGTCAAAGTTGAACACCTTGGACAGAATCTTGAAGGCGAAACGGGTGGACAGGCCATCCATACCTTCATTGACGCCAGCTGAGTCCTTGTACTCCTGCAGCGATTTGGCGCGCGGGTCGGTATCTTTCAGGTTCTCGCCATCGTAGATCCGCATTTTCGAGTAGATGCTGGAGTTTTCCGGGTCCTGCATGCGGGACAGCACCGTAAACTGGGCCAGCATCAGCAGTGTGTCCGGTGCACAGGGGGACTCGCTCAGGGAGCTGTTTTCCAGCAGTTTTTCGTAGATGTGCACCTCTTCGGTGACGCGGGTGCAGTAGGGCACTTTGACGATATAGACACGGTCAATGAAGGCTTCGTTGGTCTTGTTGTTCTTGAAGCTCTGCCACTCGGATTCGTTGGAGTGCGCCAGCAGAATGCCGTCATACGGAATGGCGCCCATGCCCTCGGTACTGTTGTAGTTGCCTTCCTGAGTTGCCGTCAACAGAGGGTGCAATACCTTGATGGGCGCCTTGAACATCTCCACGAATTCCATCAGGCCCTGGTTGGCGCGGCAAAGTGCGCCGGAGAAGCTGTAGGCGTCGGGATCGTGCTGTGGATATTCTTCCAGCTTACGGATATCCACCTTACCCACCAGGCTGGAGATATCCTGGTTGTTCTCATCACCCGGCTCGGTTTTGGCGATACCCACCTGGTCAAGAATGGAGGGGTAGAGTTTCACCACGCGGAACTGGGTAATGTCACCGCCGTACTCATGCAGGCGCTTAACCGCCCAAGGCGACATGATGCCACGCAGGTTGCGACGCGGGATGCCATATTCCTGCTCCAGAATCTCGGCGTCTTCTTCCGGGTTGAACAGCCCGAGCGGGGATTCAAATACGGGAGATCCTTTGATGGCATAAAAGGGGATATGCTCCATCAGGTGCTTGAGTCGTTCAGCCAGAGAGGATTTACCACCCCCGACCGGACCCAGCAGATACAAAATCTGTTTCTTCTCTTCCAGGCCCTGAGCGGCATGACGAAAGTAGGAGACAATATTCTCGATCGCCTCTTCCATGCCGTAGAATTCACTGAAGGCCGGATAACGTTTGATGACCTTGTTGGAAAAAATACGACTCAGACGCGGGTCCAGAGCCGTGTCAACCACCTCGGGTTCACCGATGGCGTCGAGCATGCGTTCAGCCGCACTGGCGTATACTTTGGGGTCCTCCTTGCACAGGCTTAGATACTCCTGCAGGCTCATTTCTTCATGCTGCGTCGCTGAATAACGTGCCTTGTAGTGATCAAAGATACTCATGCTCACCTTCCTGCTCATTGCGCTAGCCACTGAAATTTCAACCGCTTATAGACCAGTGGTTGGCGTTAACGGTTAAATTCAGTGTAGTCCAGATTGGCGATAGTCAAGGAAATAGAGCACAGTAAAAAAGTATAATTACCATGCTCTAATAAATATGACCGCTGTAACAGAATACGTTCAATTACAGGATTGAGTTCAGCTCGATAAGGCATCCATCAAGGCGCGCATAAACCGCGCGGCCTCACCACCGGTAGCGGCACGATGGTCGAAGGTGAGCGACAAAGGCATCACTTTGCGGGGTTCTATTTTGTCTCCAATTACCATCGGTTGTGAGCGGATAACACCGGCGCCGACGATGGCAACCTGGGGCGGAACCACAACGGGGCTGGCATAACGACCTGCCAGCGTGCCGAAGTTGGACAGGGTCAAAGTGGCCCCCTGCATCTCTGCGGGCGGGATTGAGCGCGCTTTTACGTCCGCACGCAAGCGGTCAAGGCCGTCGCGCAGATCCTCGCTGCTGCGCTCACCGATATTCCTCAATACCGGGACAAACAGACCCTGCTCGGTATCGACGGCAACACCGAGGTCAATGCGATCATGCAGGCGCCGCGACAGTCCCTGACCGTCGAACCAGGCGTTCAGGTCCGGCACGGCCTTGCAGGCCGCAGCAATTGCCTCAACCAGCCGCATGGTGATATCCGTACCCTTGGGCCAGTGATTGATATCAGCATCCTCGCACAGGGTTACCGGGACCACTTCGGCGTGTGACTGCGCCATGGTGCGAGCCATCTGCTTGCGCACCCCCTTGAGCGGTTCCGCAGCGCCAAAGGAGCGGTCCAGGCTGGCAGCGCGCTCTACATCGTCGGTGGTCACCCGACCACCGGGGCCAGACCCGCTCAGGCTGTCCAGATTGACACCCAGGCGTTGTGCCAGCGCACGCATGGCGGGTGTTCCCTGCACAGCCAGTGCTTCCCGGCTGCTGGCGGCGGCGCCGACAATAAACTCCTCCCTCTGGCTACTGCTGTCACGCTGCTGTTTCAGTTCGCCCACCACCGTGCCGGTATCACCGTCTTCGTCACTGTCGAATTCGACCAGAGGCTCCCCGGTATGAATGGTATCGCCGGGTGCACCGAACAGGTGGGCGATGACACCCGCCTGTGGCGAGGGCACTTCAACAATAGCCTTGGCGGTTTCCATGGAGACCAGCAACTGGTCCACTTCGACGCTGTCGCCTTCCTGTACATGCCATTCGACAATTTCAGCCTCGGGCAGGCCTTCGCCCAGATCGGGCAATTTGAAATATTTCATCCGGCATACTCCATTGTCTCGCGGACCGCGATGATGATGTCATCGGTGTCCGGCAGATAAAGCATTTCGTTGCGGTAGTAGGGCATCACGGTGTCATGACCGGTGACGCGACGCGGTGGTGCCTGAAGTCGGGTCAGGATCTGCTCGCTGAGGGTGGCGGCGATTTCAGCGCCGAGGCCGCCATGATGAGGTGCTTCGTGCACAATGACACAGCGACCGGTTTTACTCACGGACGCCAGCAGCGTGGCATGATCCATGGGGTTCAGGCAGGCCACATCAATCACTTCACAGCTGATGCCCTCTTCTGCCAGCGCATCGGCTGCAGCCAGGGTTTCACTGACCATGGCGCCCCAGCTGATCAGGGTTATATCCGTGCCTTCGCGCAGGGTGAAGCAGCTGTCCAGCGGCAGGGCTTCACCGTTATCCTCAATCAGCGTTTTGCTGGCGCGGTAAATCCGCTTGGGTTCCAGGAAAATAACCGGATCATCACTGCGGATGGCGGCCAGCAGCAGGCCGTAGGCCCGCGCCGGTGATGAGGGCACCACTACTCGCAACCCGGGGATATGAGCGAGCAGTGCCTCGGTGCTTTCCGAGTGATGTTCGGGTGCGTGGATACCGCCACCGAAGGGGGCACGCAGTACCATAGGGCAGCTGAGACGACTGCGGGTGCGGTGTCGCATGCGTGCAGCGTGGGCGACCAGATGTTCAAACGCGGGGAAGATGAACCCCATGAACTGGATCTCAGCCACGGGCCGTATGCCCTGAGTGGCCATACCCACAGCCAGACCGGCAATCATGGTTTCGGCCAGAGGGGTATCGATCACGCGCCGTTCGCCAAAGCGATCCTTGAGACCGGCGGTGGCACGGAATACACCCCCATTGGTACCGATATCTTCCCCCAGCAGTACCACGTCCGGATCATCTTCCATGGCGCGGGCCATTGCCAGGTTTATGGCTTCCAGCAAGGTGATGGCATCGTTACTCATGGTCCTGCCCTCCCTGTTGCATGCGTGCCTGTTTCAGGCGGGTTTGCTCGCGCTGCTCAGCCAGCCCCGGTGGGCACTCGGCATAGAGGTGGTTGTACAGTTCATCCACGCTTTGCGGCGGCATGGCCTGATAGGCTTCCACGGCTGTCTCGATCAGCTGCTTGGTCTCCGCCTGCCAGGCCTGTTCGCGGGCTTCATCCCAGAGTCCCTGTTGATGCAGCCAGTTGCGCAAGCGGGCAACGGGTTCTCGCTTCCAGGCTTCCTTCAGCTCCTCGGAAGGGCGGTAGCGGGTGGCATCATCGGCGGTGGTATGGTCGGACAGGCGATAGCTCAGGGCTTCCACCAGTGTCGGACCCTTGCCGGCACGGGCACGCTCCAGTGCCTGGCCAATCACTTCGTGCAAGGCGACAGCGTCATTACCATCGACCTGCTCACCGCGAATACCGGCTCCCAGAGCTTTCTGCGCCAGGGTCGGGGCGATACATTGCTTGCTGCGAGGAACCGAAATGGCCCACTGGTTGTTATTGATGATGAATACGACCGGCAGCTGCCAGGCACCGGCCACGTTAATCGCTTCCAGAAAATCACCCTTGGAGGTGCCACCATCACCAATCATGGTGAGTACCGCCTGATGCTGGCCACGTAACTTCAGAGCGGTGGCCACACCACAGGCGTGCAGGCACTGGGTGGCGATAGGCACGGCGTTGGGCAGGTCCCGGCGCATTTCCGCCGCGGCACTGCCGCGTTCATCACCGCCCCAGTACAGAAACAGCTGCGAAATGGGCATGCCTCGGATCATCTGCATGGCATGGTTGCGGTAATAGGGCACCAGCACATCCTCTGCCTGCATCAATTTGGCGCTGACCACATCAAGTGCCTCGGCGCCAAGCAGGGATGCATAGGTGCCCAGCTGGCCGGTGCGTTGCAGGCTGATGGCCTTGGTGTCGAACTGGCGTGCCAGCACCATCTGCTGATAGTAATCGACCCAAGGGCTGTCACCGCATCCCCAGTCCGGCATGTCGCCGACTGGCTTGCCCTCGGCATCCAGGTAGCGGGTAAAGCGGATCTCGCCCTGATAGCTGATGTCATGCATGGTGGCGCTCCTTGTCAGCAGGTTGCGTATGGCCGGCATCTGCCAGCATCTGTTCGGCATGCAGATCGGCAACGTGATGTACGGGCATGTCACGACGCTCGGCCTCGGTAAACAGGTGCTCAAGTGTGGCGCCTATTTCGAGAATCTTGGCATCGCGTTCCGCTGCACTGGCACCGGTTCTGTGCATGGCGACATGAATCAGACCGCCGGCATTAATGACATAGTCCGGCACGTACAGAATGCCCCGCTGATGCAGGCGATTGCCGTCCTCGTCATTGGCCAGCTGGTTGTTGGCGCTGCCGGCCACGATACTGCATTGCAGCTTTGCGATGCTGTCCTGGCTCAGAACGGCGCCCAGCCCACAGGGGCTGAAAATATCGGCTTGTACGCCGTAGATGGAGTCCGGGCTGACGGCTTCGGCTCCGAACTCTTCCACACACTGGCGTACCCGTGCCGGGTCGATATCCGCCACCAGCAGGTGCGCACCCGCTTTATACAGGTGTTGAGCGATAGCATGGCCGACATGGCCCAGACCCTGTATGGCGACGCTAAGGCCGGCAATAGAATCACGTTGAAGCTTGTGGCGTACAGCTGCCTGAATACCGGCGAAAATCCCCAACGCCGTGTGGGGTGCAGGGTCGCCGCTGGCGCTGGTGCAGCTGACAAAGTCGGTGGTGGTGGCAATGGTATCCATATCGCTGACTTCGGTGCCGCTGTCCATGGCGGTGATATAGCGCCCGCCCAGCTGGTCAACGAAGCGGCCGAAGGCCTGCATCAGAGCCCTGCGATCAAAGTCACCCTCGGGTTTGATGATCACGGTTTTGCCACCACCATGCGGAAGTCCAGCCAGCGCTGCCTTGTAGCTCATGCCGCGGGCCAGGCGCAGGGCATCGGTTACGGCATCCTGTTCTCGGGCGTAGTGGATAAATCGACAACCGCCGATGGCGGCACCGCGTGCGGTGGAGTGAATAGCGATGATCGCTTTTAAACCGCTAGCCGGGTCCAGGCCGAAATGCAGGTCGGTCAGGCCGGCGTTTTCCATCTGCTTCAACATGACGGGGTCCTCCGTGCTTGAGCGAAATGGGAAACGAATTGTGAGGGGCATCGACAGGTCTTTTGGACCTCATGCCATACATTCTGGATAGCACAGGGCTGACCAAAGTACAGTTTCAAGATCAAAGATTTATCGAGCAAAAACGCTCTTCGTGCAGGTGCACAAAAGGCTGGTCATCAGTCGGTGAGCTGGGAAAACTGTCGGAGGGTATCAGGGAATGTTGCGCTGCAAGGAAGGACGGGAAATGCTTTCCATGACGCGTGGCCAGAGTGGCTGGTCGGGTGCTGCCAGGGTGGGTGGCAAAGCAGGGGGACGGTTTTGTTCACGGAGCTGGAGCTCGGGCGGAATCGGTTCGCCTTGCAGCTGGAGTCGACGTCGGGCCAGCCAGCGGCGAACCTCTGCCAAAAGCGTCATCAACTCCTCATCGGAGATGGTTTCGCCGGGCGCCAAAGGGTCACGTACTTCGGCCAGGGTCAGCGCCGGGGCGTTGCAGTCATACAGCTGACCTTCACCAGAGCGCAAACAGTAAGCTTGCTCTGCTGAAGACTCGGGGATGCTGGGCTGGCGGCTGCAGCCGACCAGCAGCAACAGCAAACCGATCTGTATGTACCGCCAGAGATGCATAACGCTCCTTGTTTAACAGGCTCGAAAATCTATCTGCGTTGCCGAATGCTGCGTTAAAAGCAGTCTCAAAATGCTCATTTAGTCCACTAAACTGCGCTTTTTCGCCTGCTTTGGCCCGGGCGGCGTCCCGCTTGCCTCGGCGGCCTCGATAACGTTTTCAACAACCTGTTAAGTCTCTTAACAGACAGACGTTAAAGCGTGGCCACCGACAATACCAGTGCTGCCGCGATCAGGGCGGTGCCTGCTACGCGTTGCTGTACCTGCATGGCTGCCGGGTCGGCAAAACGGTGCCTGAGGGTTGCAGCCAGACCACTGTAGCCGGTCATGACACTAAGGTCGATGATCAGGAGTGTAGCACTGATGAGCAGTAACTGAGGCTGTTGTGGCAGCTCCGGATCGATGAACTGGGGAATCAGAGCCACCAGAAAAACCAGACCCTTGGGGTTGGTGATGTTGATCAGCGTTGCCTGCCAGAAGCGGGTAGGGCCGGGAGCGGAAACGTGGGACTCAATATCGGCATTGTGGCGCTGACGCCAGAATTGGATACCCAGCCACAGAAGATAGCCAACCCCCACCCATTTGATCACCTGAAACAGCTCCGGTGAGGTGGCAATCAGGCTGCCCAGGCCAATGGAGACCACAATAATCTGAATACCGTATCCGGCCATCAATCCCAGCGTTGTCCAGCTGGCGCCCCGGATACCATAGGTTAAACCGGCGCTCATGGCGGTAGCGGCTCCAGCACCGGGGGAAAGGCTGATCAGTACGGCAGTGCCCAGAAGGGCGATCCAGACTTCTAGCAACATGTTCAAAACCTCAAGAACGCAAACAGCCGCCCGCAGGCGGCTGTTTTAACACTCGACAGGGCTTAGGCGTTTTCGCGTGCAATAGCGCGATAAGCGATGTCAGTACGGAAGTAGGCGTCTTTCCAGCTAACCTCTTTCAGCAGCTCGTAAGCGCGCTGCTGAGCTTCGGTCACGTTGTTGCCCAGTGCGGTCACGCAAAGCACTCGACCACCTGCAGTAACGACCTGTCCCTGGTCATCCAGTTTGGTACCGGCGTGGAAGACCTTGGTGCCTTCCGGGCAGGTTGCAGGCAGGCTGATCACGTCACCCTTGGCGTAATCACCCGGGTAGCCGCCAGCAGCCATGACAACACCGACAGACTTGCGCTCATCCCACTCGGCACTGGTCTGGTCCAGTTTCTTGTCCAGAGCGGCCTGGCAAAGAGCAACCAGAGAGGATTTCAGACGCAGCATGATCGGCTGAGTTTCCGGATCACCGAAGCGGCAGTTGTACTCGATCACTTTCGGTGTGCCGTCAGCCATGATCATCAGGCCGGCATACAGGAAGCCGGTGTACTCGTTGCCTTCGGCTTTCATGCCGTTAACGGTCGGCATGATCACTTCGTCCATCACGCGCTGGTCGATCTCGGCAGTCACAACCGGAGCGGGCGAGTAGGCACCCATGCCGCCGGTGTTGAGGCCGGTATCGCCATTACCAACACGCTTGTGGTCCTGGCTGGTCGCCATCGGCAGCACATTGTCGCCGTCAACCATCACGATGTAGGAGGCTTCTTCACCGTCGAGGAACTCCTCGATCACCACGCGGCTGCCTGCATCACCAAAGGCGTTGCCGGCTAGCATGTCACGGATGGCGTCTTCAGCTTCTTCCTGCGTCATCGCAACGATCACGCCCTTACCGGCGGCCAGGCCGTCGGCCTTGACCACGATCGGCGCACCTTTCTCACGTACATACGCAAGAGCCGGCTCGATCTCGGTGAAGTTCTGATACTCAGCGGTCGGGATCTGCTGGCGTGCCAGGAAATCCTTGGTGAAGGCTTTGGAGCCTTCCAGCTGAGCCGCACCCGCAGTCGGGCCGAAGATGGCCAGACCCGCTTCACGGAAGCGATCGACTACGCCGGCAACCAGCGGTGCTTCAGGACCAACGATGGTCAGAGCAACGCTGTTGTCACGGGCGAAAGCGACCAGTGCATCGATGTCCATGACATCGATAGCGACGTTTTCCAGCTTGGGCTCAGTAGCAGTACCTGCATTGCCCGGCGCCACGAATACACGCGCAACAGCTTCGTCCTGAGCGGCAGCCCAGGCCAGAGCGTGCTCACGACCGCCGGAACCGATAACCAGAATATTCATGTGCAGTATCCTTCTGTTAGTGACGCGCTTAGTGGCGGAAATGGCGCATGCCGGTGAAGACCATTGCCAGACCGTGCTCGTCAGCAGCGTCGATCACTTCCTGATCACGCATGGAGCCGCCCGGCTGGATTACGGCAGTGATGCCGGCTTCAGCGGCAGCGTCGATACCGTCACGGAACGGGAAGAAAGCATCGGATGCCATAACGGATCCCGGTACTTCCAGACCTTCGTCAGCGGCCTTGATGCCGGCGATTTTGGCGGAGTAAACACGGCTCATCTGGCCAGCGCCGATACCGATGGTCTGACCATCTTTGGCGTAAACGATAGCGTTGGATTTAACGTACTTGGCCACTTCCCAGCAGAACAGCAGATCGCGGATTTCCTGTTCAGTAGGCTGACGCTGAGTCACGATCTTCAGCTGGGACGCGTCGATCATGCCCAGGTCCTGGTCCTGCACCAGCAGACCGCCGTTAACACGCTTGTAGTCGAAGCTGTGCTTGCGCTCTTTATCCCACTGGCCACATTCCAGCAGACGTACGTTCGGCTTGGCCGCCACGATGTCAGAGGCTTCCTGAGACACGGTCGGGGCGATGATCACTTCAACGAACTGACGCTCAACGATTGCCTGGGCAGTCTTGGCATCCAGTTCGCGGTTGAAGGCGATGATGCCGCCAAACGCAGAGGTCGGGTCAGTCTGGAAAGCACGGTTGTAGGCTTCCAGAATATCGCTGCCTACGGCAACGCCACAGGGGTTGGCATGCTTGACGATAACACAGGCCGGTTCCTGGAACGGCTTGACACACTCCAGTGCAGCGTCGGTGTCGGCTACGTTGTTGTAGGACAGCGCCTTACCCTGCAGCTGGCGAGCAGTAGATACACTGGCTTCGCCCGGGTTGGCTTCTACGTAGAAGGCAGCACGCTGGTGCGGGTTTTCACCGTAACGCATGTCCTGCGCCTTGACGAACTGGGTGTTGAACGTGCGCGGGAAGTCGGCCGGAACCTCTTCATCGCCTTCAACAATCGCGCCCAGGTAGTTGGCGATCATGCCATCGTATGCAGCCGTGTGCTCGAATGCTTTAACCGCCAGGTCAAAGCGGGTTTTGTGAACCAGGCCGCCGGTGCTTTTCAGCTCGGCGATGATGTTGTCGTAGTCGGAAGCATTAACGACGATAGCAACATCTTTATGGTTTTTGGCCGCAGAACGCACCATGGTCGGACCACCGATGTCGATGTTCTCGATCGCCATCGGCAGGTCGCAATCCGGGCGGGCGATAGTCGCCGCGAACGGGTAAAGGTTCACGACAACCATGTCGATCGGCTGGATGCAGTGCTCACCCATGATGGCGTCGTCGGTGCCGCGACGGCCCAGGATGCCGCCGTGTACTTTCGGGTGCAGTGTTTTGACGCGACCATCCATCATCTCCGGGAAGCCGGTGTAGTCGGAGACTTCAACCGCCGGGATGTTGTTGTCGCACAGCAGCTTGTAGGTGCCGCCGGTGGACAGGATTTCGACGCCTTCTGCACTCAGCGCCTGAGCGAATTCGACGATGCCGGTTTTGTCCGATACGCTGATGAGGGCGCGACGGACAGGGGTGCTGTTCTGTTCAGACATGCTTAGGTTCCCGTTACAAATGAATGCTTACAGCAGGCCGTACTGCTTGAGTTTCTTGCGCAGAGTGCCGCGGTTCAGGCCCAGGACTTCAGACGCCTTGGTCTGGTTGTCCTTGGTGTAGGCCATTACGCTTTCAAACAGCGGGGCCTCAATTTCGGACAGCACCATCTGATAGACATCGGTAACAGGCTGACCGTCCAGCTGCTTGAAGTAGCTGGTCAGTGACTGGTGCACGGTGTCACGCAGAGTCTGCTGCGGAATCTGTGCGTTTGCGCTGTTGTTTGTCTCTTTCACGTCTTTGGTTTCCACTGTACTTCTGTACCCAATCCAGGGATCAGGCTGCGTTTCGCCGTTGAACAAAATACTGATCGACGGCGGCGAGCTGATCTGATGCTGTTTCAAGTTGATTAAAGCGTTGCCGAAAGTCCTGGTCGTTGCCGCAGCTTTGCAGATACCAGCCCAGATGTTTACGTGCGATACGTACGCCCAGGTATTCACCGTAGAACTGATGCAAGGCGTCAAGGTGCTGACGCAAAATGCGATGCTGTTCGTCGGGTGTCGGGTCAGGGCGCAGTTCACCGTTGCGCAGGTACTGGTCAATCTGTCCGAGCAGCCAGGGGCGTCCCTGGGCCGCGCGGCCGATCATCACGGCGTCAGCGCCGGTATGTGCCAATACCTGAGAAGCCTTCTCGGGCGAGTCGATATCGCCGTTGGCAAACAGAGGAATGCTGATGGCGTCACGGATGCGTGCGATGGTGTCGTATTCGGCCTGTCCCTGGTATTTGTCAGCGCGGGTGCGTCCATGAACCGCCAAAGCAGCGATCCCCGCAGACTGAGCCATTTTGGCAATACGCACGCCATTGCGTGAATCCGGACACCAGCCGGTGCGGATTTTAAGCGTGACCGGAACCTCTACAGCACCCACGACTGCGTGCAGAATCTCTTCAACCAGAGTTTCATCACGCAGCAGGGCGGATCCGGCCGCTTTATTGCAGACCTTTTTGGCAGGGCAACCCATATTGATGTCGATAATCTGGGCGCCATTTTCCACGTTGAGCCGTGCGGCTTCTGCCAGCATCTCCGGATCGCCACCGGCGATCTGGATGGAGCGGGGTTCGGCTTCACCACGGTGATCAAGACGGAAACTGGATTTGCGGGTATGCCAGAGGCGCTTGTCGGCCGTGACCATTTCGGACACCACCAGCCCAGCTCCCATTTCACGGCAAAGCTGCCGGAAAGGGCGGTCGGTTACACCGGCCATTGGGGCCAGAATCACCCGACTGCTTATGTTGTATGGGCCGATTCTGAACATGCCGCATCCCGTCAAAAAGGTAAAAGAAACACGTGTCTGCCGCATTGCTGCAGCAAACCAGGGTTTAACTTTCGGAAGGTGGGCAATGATACTCTTTCGGACCTCGGTGGCCAACCGTTTCTGATGAAAAATTGACCTGTAAAAGCGTCAGAGGGGAGCGACAAGCTCCAGCTCATAGCTGGTGCCGCGGCGTCCAGGGGCGGCCAGTTCGAGATTGATCTGCATGGACTGGCCCGGTGGCATCTGCTTCGGGTCCAGGGTTTCGGCATCCAGGTATTCGTCAGGCTGGAAAGTGCGTTGTGCTACCACACGACCTTTAAGATCGGTAAAGCGAAGGTTCAAGGCTGGCCAGGGCTGCTCAAAGGGCGCCCGGTTTTCCAGCAGGATGGTGGCATTGAGTGCATCGCGGTATTGCGGGTGTGGCTGCAGGATCAGGCCATGATTTTTGATGAAGGCGAGTGCGGGGCGCTCCAGCGAGCAGTCGACCTGATCACACAGGAGTGCATAGACACTGCCTAGTTCCGAGTAGCGTGCCAGCTGGGCGCGCTCAAACCAGATCAGCTGAGCACCCAGCCCCAATATGGCCAGCAGGCAGAGCAGCAGCCAGCCGGTTGTGCGAACAGGGTTGGGGTCATTATCGGCCGGATGTCCCAGATGGAGTGCTTCGGTGCGAAAGCCATCGAGTGTGTCCGGGCGGTTTGCGGTGTCGTTGTGTGTGGCCTCCTGGGCTGTTTCGGGCACTGCCTGAAAAAGCTCAGCCTGTTTTGCCGTTTCAGTTTCAGCCTTGCGGGTGACGCTTGCCTCAATGGCAGGCTGCTGCGGTACTTTGCTCTCAGCCACAGGCGCTTGAGGAGTGGCGGCTTCGGGCCGGGGCTTTGCTGTTTCGGTGCCGGCGTTGGAAATTTGTGCCGGTTCAGGTGCTGCCGAGGCTGGTGTTGCTGCCTCGGCTTTGCGAGTCGGCGCGGGTCGTACACGGTGCTGCTGGGCATCGAACACCAGCAGGCAGGCGCCACAACGAACCTGCCCGGCGGCCAGCTTGAGCTGACCGTCGCTAACGCGAAAACGGGCATGGCAGTTGGGGCAGCGTGTGACGACCAAGACGTCAGTCCTCCTGTCGACGGGTACCGCTCAGGCGAATCCAGCCTTCACGTTCCGCGGGCGGGTCCATTTCAAACCAGCGTGAATATACAGATGTTAGCTCATCTGCCTGCTGGGACAACAGGCCCGAGAGCAATACTTTACCACCCGGACGGACACGCTCGGCCAGAGTGGGGGCCAGCTCAGCCAGCGGGCCGGCCAGGATATTGGCGACCAGAGTATCGGCCTTGATCAGGGGGGCATCCGGTGGCAGATAGGTATCCAGCCGGGATGCTTCCAGTCCGTTACGCTTCAGGTTATCCAGCGTTGCCGTCAGGGCCTGGGTATCGATATCCACTGCCTGTACATGATCGGCGCCAAGCAGCAGAGCCGCAATCCCCAGGATGCCACTGCCACAGCCGTAGTCGACAATCTGTTGGCCATCCAGGGATTCACCGTCCAGCCATTCCAGGCATAGGGCGGTGGTGGGATGGGTACCGGTGCCGAAGGCAAGTCCCGGGTCCAGCATTAGATTAACTGCTTCAGGGTCCGGTACTTCACGCCAGCTTGGGCATACCCAGAGGCGCTTGCCAAACTGCATGGGATGGTAGTGATCCATCCACTCACGTTCCCAGTCCTTGTCTTCCAGAATCTCGGCCTTGAACTCGGGCTGAGAAGCACCCTCCGGTGTGTCCATCTGTTGCTGGGCCTGTTGCAGCAGTTGCAGGGTTTCCTGCAGGTCATGCTCGGCATCAAACAGGCCTGTGACAACGGTGGTATTCCACAGTGGGGTGGTCCCAAGGTCGGGTTCGAAAATAGGCTGGTCGGCCGCGTCCTGATAGGTGACGGCGCCACATCCGGCAGCGAGAAGCAGGTCTTCATAGGTCTCGGCCTGCTCGGGATGGATGGAAACTTTGATCTGCAGCCAGGGCATGCTGTTACTCCGGTCTATGAGTGCTGTCATTATGTCCTAAATCCGCGACGGGTAAACCCCAGGATACTGATGCAGGGCAAGGCAAGGCGGGAGTCGTCAAAGCGGTATTCAGGGAGAGAGGGAAGAATGGCAGCCCGGACTCGGGCTGCCATGGCAGGTCAGAGACCCAGTTTCTTTTCCAGGTAGTGGATATTCACGCCACCCTGGGCAAAGTTGGTATCGCGCACGATATCCTGATGCAGCGGGATGTTGGTCTTGATCCCTTCGATCAGGGTCTCGTCCAGTGCACTCTGCATGCGGGCCAGGGCTGTTTCACGATCATCGGCGAAGGTGATCAGCTTGGCGATCAGGGAATCGTAGTGCGGCGGTACGCTGTAGCCACTGTAGAGGTGCGAGTCGACACGAACGCCGTTGCCGCCAGCCGCGTGGAAATGGGTAACCTTACCCGGGCTTGGCATGAAGGTTTTCGGGTCTTCCGCGTTCAGGCGGCACTCGATTGAGTGACCACGCAGCTTGATATCGTCCTGCTTGTAGGACAGCGGCAGGCCGGAGGCTATGCGCAGCTGTTCTTTAACGATATCCACACCGGTCACCATTTCGGTGACAGGGTGCTCAACCTGGACACGGGTGTTCATCTCGATAAAGAAGAACTCGCCGTTCTCGTACAGGAATTCGAAGGTGCCGGCACCGCGGTAGCCGATCTCGATGCAGGCATCGACACAGGACTTGAGTACGCGCGCACGGGCGTCTTCGTCGATCATCGGGGCCGGTGCTTCTTCCACCACCTTCTGGTGACGACGCTGCATGGAGCAGTCGCGGTCGTACAGATGGATGGCGTTGCCCTGGCCGTCAGCCAGTACCTGTACTTCGACGTGGCGTGGCTTCTCGAGGAATTTTTCCATGTACACGGTGGCATCACCGAACGCCGCCTTGGCTTCGGATTTGGTCACCTGAACCGCGTTGGACAGGTGTGCCTCGGTGTGAACCACACGCATGCCACGACCACCACCACCGGCAGCCGCCTTGATGATCACCGGGTAACCGATGCGACGGGCAACCTTGTAGATGGTTTCATTGTCATCCGGCAGCGGGCCGTCAGAACCGGGCACTGTGGGTACGCCGGCTTTTTTCATGGCGTCGATGGCTGAAACCTTGTCACCCATCAGTCGGATGGTGTCGGCGCGCGGGCCGATAAAGGTAAAGCCGGAACGCTCAACCTGTTCAGCAAAGTCCGCATTTTCTGCCAGAAAACCATAACCCGGATGGATACCGACAGAGTCGGTTACTTCCGCGGCACTGATCAGCGCCGGGATGTTGAGGTAGCTTTGCGGAGAAGGAGCAGGTCCGATGCAGACCGCCTGATCAGCCAGGCGGACATGCATCAGATCGCGGTCGGCAGCGGAGTGCACGGCCACGGTCTTGATGCCCAGCTCCTTGCACGCACGGAGGATTCGCAATGCGATCTCGCCCCGGTTTGCAATCAGCACTTTGTCCAGCATAGTGAGTATCCTTGGTCTGCTATCAGGCGATGGTGATCAGCGGCTGGTCGAACTCGACCGGCTGGCCATCTTCGACCAGGATGCTCTCGATAACACCGGATTTATCGGCTTCGATCTGGTTCATCATCTTCATCGCTTCAACGATGCAGATCACGTCTCCAGCCTTGACGCTCTGGCCCACTTCAACAAACGCGGCAGAGGTGGGAGAGGGTGCACGGTAAAAGGTGCCGACCATCGGAGAGCAAACGGCATGACCTGTCGGAGCCGCTTCAGCCGGTGCTTCAGCTGCGGCCGGAGCCGGTGCTGCAGCCGGAGCAGGTGCCGCTGCCGGAGCCATCATCTGAGCCGGAGCGGGCGCCGCTGCTACCACGCTACCACCGCGGCTGATGCGGACAGACTCTTCGCCTTCCTTGATCTCGATTTCGTTGATGTTGGATTCTTCCAGCAGCTCGATCAGCTTTTTGACTTTGCGAATATCCATACTAAGACGGCTTCTCTGATTCAGGTGTTTAGGATTAAAACTGTCACATTATGTTGCCGCGGCACTGAGTCGCTCATGAACGGCTTCCAGCGCAAAGCGGTACCCGGCCGGACCCAGACCACGGATCACACCCTCGGCCTTGTCGGACAGATAGGAATGCTGACGGAAGGGTTCACGGGCATGCACATTGGACAGGTGAACTTCAATAAAGGGTATACCTACCCCCAGCAAAGCGTCGCGGATGGCCACACTGGTATGTGTGAAGGCCGCCGGGTTGATGATGATGAACGCGGTGTCCAGAGATGGAGCCTGGTGGATGCGTTCAATCAATTCAAATTCGGCGTTACTTTGAAAACACTCGACGGAGTGTCCCAGTGCAGCAGCCTGATCCTGAATCATGGTTTCTATCTGACGCAGGGTCAGAGTCCCGTAGATACCGGGCTCGCGCGTGCCGAGCAGGTTCAGGTTGGGACCGTTCAAAACCAGAATATGGGCCATGCCGGTACTCCGCGAAAATCGTGACAGCCAGGGGTTATAAACTAAGGTCGGTAGTGTGCATCAAAGTGGAAAGGCTGTCTATGGCGCCAGATTAAAAAACGCCTGATAGCAGCGAGTTTGCCGAAGTTAGGCTTATATCAGTGGATACCGGTCGTTATTCGTGTCTCTCGACTCAAACGGTTGATTGACCGGAATGCGGAATTTCGCCATAGTGCAATGCAACATTCAGACCGCAGTTTTAGCGACGGTCAGGCTACATAAAGCAAGGAGTTAAGTGTGGAGCGTTTGGAACGTATCTGGCTCAGTATTTGGGACCGCTGCTGTTCAGCCCGATTTTTGCAGTGGGGGCTGGGTGCAATTCTGGCATGGCTGCTGGTGGCACTGGTCTTGGGGATGTTCTGGAGCAGCACCCCGGATGGCTTCGATGTCCGTAATCAGGCGGAACTCCAGACCGATGGCAAACCGGTCATTGGTACACACACCGCAGGTACACTGATTCACATGACCGAGACGTTGCTGGACAAGCCGGGCGGTTACCTCAGCAACGACATGTTCCCGCCGGGGCTCTGGCTGGACAATATGCCTGCCTGGGAATTCGGTGTGCTGGTTCAGGTCCGTGACATGAGCCGTGCCATGCGCAAGAGCTTCAGTCGCTCCCAGTCACAATCAACTGAAGATCCGGCACTGGCCAAGGCCGAGCCGCTGTTGCACTTTGACCATCGCAACTGGATTCTGCCGTCTTCCGAGCGCGAATACCGCAAGGCTCTGAAACTGCTGCGTGACTATCGTGATCGGCTGGGTGATACCAGCCAGCCGAATGCACAGTTCTATGCCCGTGCCGATAACCTGCGCGACTGGCTGGGCGATGTGTCCACCCGTTTGGGCAGCCTGTCCCAGCGTTTGAGCGCCAGTGTTGGCCAGCGCCGCATCAATACGGACTTGGCTGGTGACAGCGCCGGACGTCAGTCAACTGCGGCCGATGGCGAAATGGAAGTGAAAACGCCCTGGCTGGAAATTGATAATGTTTTCTATGAGGCACGCGGAACTTCCTGGGCGCTGATCCACTTGCTGGAAGCGGTTGAGCAGGATTTTGGCGAAGCACTGGACAAGAAAAATGCCCGTGCCAGCCTGCGTCAGATTATTCGTGAGCTGGAAGCGACCCAGTCCACCGTGTGGAGCCCGATGATTCTGAACGGTACCGAGTTCGGTTTCCTGGCCAACCATTCACTGGTGATGGCGTCCTACATTTCACGCGCCAACGCGGCCATTATTG
This sequence comes from Marinobacterium stanieri, assembly GCF_900155945.1. Classification (GTDB taxonomy): domain Bacteria; phylum Pseudomonadota; class Gammaproteobacteria; order Pseudomonadales; family Balneatricaceae; genus Marinobacterium; species Marinobacterium stanieri. Next base: position 337,608 of record NZ_FTMN01000004.1, on the reverse strand, counting down.
ACCTGCGCGACCTTCTGTCCCAGGGATAAGGATATTTGCGGAGTTCTGTATCATGCGCAGAGTGGTATTCAATCAGAAAGGCGGTGTGGGTAAATCGAGCATCGCCGTTAACCTGGCGGCCATTGAGGCCAGCCGGGGGGCGCGGACACTGGTGATCGATCTTGATCCCCAGTGCAACTCGACCCATTACCTGCTGGGGGATGATGCCAACAACCCCGAGTCTGATGTATACGGCTTTTTTGAGCAGGCCCTGAGCTTCCAGCTCAAGCCTCTACCGCCGCACTCCTTTGTGCATGCGACACCGTTCGATAACCTGTCGATTCTGCCGTCGCATCCCGACCTGGGTGATCTCCAGTCCAAGCTGGAAAGCAAGCACAAGATCTACAAGCTGCGTGATGCCGTGGTTGAGCTCAAGGAGGATTTCGATGTGATCTACATCGATACGCCGCCGGCGTTCAACTTCTTCACTCTATCGGCACTGGTTGCGGCCGAGCGCTGTCTGATCCCGTTCGACTGTGACGAGTTTGCGCGTCAGGCACTCTACAGCCTGCTCAACAATGTGGGGGAAACGCGGGAAGATCATAACGCGGACTTGCAGATCGAAGGCATCGTGGTGAATCAGTTCCAGCCGCGTGCGTCACTGCCGCAGAAGATCGTTGCGGGCCTTGAAGCCGAAGATCTGCCAGTGTTGGCAACACGCTTGCCGGCGTCGGTGAAAATGAAAGAATCTCACAACGAAGCCAAGCCGCTTGTGTACATGGCACCTCAGCACAAGCTGACCCAGGCGTTTGTGGCGTTGTATGAAGAGTTGAGCGCGCGCAGCTGATTCACGTGCAGCGAGCAGATGTGAAAAGCTGCTCGCTACATCCGCAAACCGGTTAGTGTCTGGTATCAGAGCCGGGGTCCAGTACCGCCTGTCGTAGCTGCAGGTAATCCACTTCATGCTGCTGGGCTTCTGCTTCTGACAGGGCTTCATCCAGCTGCTGGAACTGGCCAATCTCTTCATCGCTCATAAAGTGCAAGCACTCACCGCCGAATAGCCAAAACAGATCGCGTGCCACCAGGTGAACGTACTGGGGGTAGCTGCGCACCATGCGCACCAGCACATCCTGTCCCTGGTCGTAAGCGCCGGGCTGGTGCTGCTCATAGGCCTCAACCAGGCTGGCAAATTGATTCAGAAACTCAATATTGACGCTCTCAACCTGGTCATCCTTGAAATCGGCCTGTTGCGTGAGGTTGTTGTAGGCAATTTTCAGCAGATTGAGGTGAAAGGCATGGGAATTGGTCACGCAGGGCTCCAGTGGTAACAGCTTGGTTCGGGTGCGCCGGGGCAGGAAGCGAGGCGCTGGAAGGGGTACAATGGAGGGCTTGGGTTGAATTTTCAAGTTCCGACCTCATCAACAAGCTTCTCCTAATATATAGAAACGCAGACAAACGCATAGGCAGGACATGACGACAGCGCTATCGATACAGGACCTGCGCAAGGTTTATGGCAACAGTTTCGAGGCCCTAAAAGGCATCACTCTGGATGTTCAGCAGGGCGATTTCTTCGCGTTGCTGGGGCCAAACGGGGCGGGCAAATCCACTACGCTGGGCATTGTCTCATCGTTGGTGAATAAAACCTCGGGCAAGGTAAAGGTGTTCGGGTATGACCTGGATACCCAGTTGGCTCAGGCGAAACAGTGCCTGGGTGTGGTGCCTCAGGAGTTCAACTTCAACCCGTTTGAAAAGGTGTTGGATATCGTCGTTACCCAGGCAGGGTACTACGGAATTCCGCGCAAGCAGGCGACCGAGCGCGCTGAAACCTACCTGCGCAAGCTGGGGCTTTGGGACAAGCGCAATGAGCGTGCCCGCATGCTGTCCGGTGGCATGAAGCGGCGCCTGATGATTGCCCGCGCGCTGGTACATGAACCCAAGCTGCTGATTCTCGATGAGCCGACAGCCGGGGTGGATATCGAACTGCGTCGGTCCATGTGGGATTTTCTTACCGAGATCAATGCGGCGGGCACCACCATTATTTTGACCACCCATTACCTGGAAGAAGCTGAAAGCCTGTGCCGCAATATCGCCATCATTGACCACGGCAGCATTATCCAGGACACCAGCATGAAGGCACTGTTGCAGAAGCTGGATACCGAAACCTTCATTCTGGATTTGAAAGACGACTTTACCGAGCTGCCCGAGTTGAACGGCTACGTCATTCGCCCGCGCGATGCGCATACTCTGGAAGTGGATGTACCCAAGTCACAGGGCCTGAACGAGCTGTTCAAATTTCTGGCGGAGCAGGGCATGGAAGTGACCAGCATGCGTAACAAGGCCAACCGTCTGGAAGAGTTGTTTGTATCCCTGGTCGACAAGAACCTGAAACAGGAGCGCGCATGAACACCCGGTTGCTCTGGACCGCTTTCGTCACCATCGTCGTCAAGGAAATCCGCCGCTTTACGCGCATCTGGGTGCAGACCTTGCTGCCGCCAGCGATCACCATGACGCTCTACTTTATTATCTTCGGCAACCTGATCGGCTCGCGTATCGGTGATATGGGCGGGTTTGATTACATGGAATATATCGTGCCGGGTCTGATCATGATGTCCGTGATCACCAACTCCTACGGCAATGTGGTGTCATCCTTCTTCGGAACCAAGTTCCAGCGCAACATCGAAGAGTTGCTGGTCTCGCCGGTACCCAACTGGGTGATCCTGGCGGGGTATGTCATCGGTGGTGCTTCGCGTGGCCTGGGCGTCGGCTTTATTGTGACCCTGTTGTCCCTGTTCTTCACCGACCTGCAGATCCATCACCTGTTTGTGACCATTGCGGTCGTGTTGCTGACGGCGATTCTGTTTGCGCTGGGCGGTTTTATCAACGCGGTATATGCCAAAACCTTCGATGATATTGCCATCGTGCCGACCTTTATTTTGACCCCGCTGACCTATCTGGGCGGTGTCTTCTACAGCATTCAGTTGCTGCCCGGGTTCTGGCAGGGCGTATCTCAGCTCAATCCTATACTCTACATGGTGAACAGTTTCCGTTACGGTATCCTGGGTGTCAGCGATATCAATATCGGTTTCGCTTTTGCCATGATTATCGGTTTTATCGTATTGCTGGGGGGCTATGCCATGCATCTGCTCAATACCGGCAAGGGGATTCGTGAATAATGAGCGAACATCATCAAGTCAAGGCATCGCCGCTGGGGCAGGAGACCGCCTATGTCAACGAATACGACCCCAAGCTGCTGTATCCCATTGCGCGTGACCTGAACTGGCAGGCCAAGGGCGTCACACGTTCGTCGCTGCCGTTCCGTGGCCTGGATATCTGGAACGCCTATGAGGTGTCCTGGCTTGATCAGGGCGGCAAACCGGTAGTGCGTCTGGCCGAGTTTCGTATTCCTGCCAGCTCGCCGAATATTATCGAGTCCAAGTCATTCAAGCTGTATTTGAACTCCTACAACCTGAGCCGTTTCTGCAATGAAGCTGAGGTGCGCACACGCATGCAAGAAGACTTGAGTGCGGCGGCTGGCGCGCCGGTGGATGTGATTCTGACGTCCCTCAATGCGCCGGTAGAAGTGCAGCAGCTCAAGGGGCTGTGCCTGGATGAATTGCCGCTGCAGGTTGAACACTATACCCCGGCGCCGCAGTTGCTGACCTCAGGTGGTCAGGTGCAGGATGAGACGCTGGTCAGTCACCTGCTCAAGTCCAACTGTCCGGTAACGGGGCAGCCGGATTGGGCCAGTGTGCAGATTCGCTACAAGGGGCCTCAGATCGATCACAAGGGGCTGTTGGCGTATTTGATCTCCTACCGTGAGCATGGTGATTTCCACGAACAGTGTGTGGAGAACATCTTCATGGATATCTGGCAGCGTTGCCGACCACAAAAGCTCAGTGTCTATGCACGTTATGTGCGCCGCGGCGGTTTGGATATCAACCCGTACCGCTCCAGCATCAATGACACGCCCCAGAATCTGCGCCTTTCACGCCAGTAAGCCTACAGGAGAGTCACATGCAGGCACTCGATGCCCTGATCAACCGCGTTTCATGCCCCAAACTGGAAGGACCGGCCCCGACACGGGAGCAGCTGGACAACCTGTTCAAAGCGGCGCTGCGCTCACCGGATCACGGTGCCCTGCGCCCCTGGCGCTTCCTGGTCACTGAAGGTGAAGGGCTTAAACGCATGGGGCAGCTGTATGCGGATGCCGCACGTGCGGATGACCCTGAAGCCTCAGCCGCGCGTCTGGAAAAGTGTCAGAACATGCCGCTCAGAGCCCCGATGATCATCACCGTGATTGCGGTCACCCGTGAGCATCCCAAGGTACCTCACAGCGAGCAGCTGATCTCTGCTGGCTGTGCAGCACATGCGATTACTCAAGCAGCCTATGCCCAGGGTTTGGGTGCCATGTGGCGAACCGGCGATATGGCCTACAACGCGCATGTGGAAAAGGGCCTGGGGTTGAGCGAAGGCGAAAGCATTGTCGGTTATATCTACCTGGGGCAGCCGGGTCGCGACAAGGACGCGCCTAAGCTGGATGTGGATCAGTTTGTCAGCCGCTGGGGTGATTGAGCTGTAATTAGCTCATTATTCGCGCACAGAGTGCGCTCCCACACTTGTTCTTTGCAGGGCTGTGATACCGTCGTGGGAGCGCACTCCGTGCGCGAACAGTCCCACATTGATAGCATGGCCCGGCATAATAGATGTGGATGAAAGGTTGTGGGGGCGCGCTCCGCGTGCGAAATGTTTCTGTATCCAGTCGAGTCTCGGCACACCAACCATAAGGACAGTCATGCAAACCAATACCCAGGACTTTCTGAAATGGCTCAAAACCCAAATCCCTCTGCTGGAGCATCTTGGCATTGAACAGCTGGGCTGGGACGGGCAAACGCTGACAGTGCCGACGCCGCTGGCGCCCAATGTGAATGACAAGGGGACCGGTTTTGGCGGCTCTCAAGCGGCCATTGCCACAGTGGCCGGCTGGTGCCTGACCACACTCTGCCTGAAAGAGCGTGGGCTGGAATGCGACGTGGTGATTGCTGATAGCCATCTGCAGTACCTCAAGCCGGTGACCACTGATTTCGAGACCCGCGTTACCTTGCCTGACCTTTCAGCCGCTGATGCGTTGGCCGAGCGGGTTGAGGAGCGAGGCAAGGGTAAACTGGAATTGGTAGTTGAGGTGCTTTGTCAGGAGCAGGTGTGTATGCGTCTGGAGGGTGTCTACGTTGCTATTAAGCGTTGAGGTGTTGTCAGGCGCTTGAATCGTTCGGCCGCGGAGCGGCGGCCTCCGACAAATTCCACAGTTACCATTATAAGGTGGGCATTTTGCTGCTGTGGTATTGGGAACTGGTTGTGGGAGCGTGCTCCGCACGCGAAGGCTTAATCCAGCACACCTGCTTCCTATTTGGGAAAGCCTGCAAAATGTGGGAGCGCGCTCCGCGCGCGAATACCCAGCCCAAACGAACCCGGCTCTAAACCCTACCGACCCTGTCGAGTCGAAGTAATAGAACGGCTCAGCAGTATCACCGGAACAATCCCCACCAGCACAATCAGCATGGCTGCCAAAGCACTGGTTTCCAGCATCTCGTCAGACGCATACTGGTACACGTAAGTAGCCAGGGTATCGTAGTTGAACGGGCGCAGGATCAGTGTGGCCGGCAGTTCTTTCATGGCATCCACAAAGACCACCAGCACGGCGGTCAAGAGTCCACCCCGGATCAGGGGCAGGTGAACACGGCGCAGTGTTTGCAGCGGGTTGAGGCCCAGCGAACGGGAGGCCATATCCATGCTGGGAGTTACCTTGGCCAGTGACGAGTCGACACTGCCGGTGGAGACCGCAAGGAAGCGAACGCAGTAGGCAAAGACAATGGCAAAAGGTGTTCCGCTGAGCAGCAGGCCTGTGCCAAAGCCGAAATGCTCGCGCATGAACGCATCCACGCTGTTATCGAAAGCCGCCAGCGGGATGATCACGCCAATAGCCAGTACCGCACCGGGCAGGGCGTAGCCCAGGCTGCTGAAGCGGGAGGCCAGCGTCAAGGAGCGGTGGCTGGGGTAGAGGCGTTTGCTGTAGGCCAACACAATCGCCACGGCAACGGTCAGCAGGGCAGCCGTCGCGGAAAGGGTAAAGCTGTGGCTGGCATGGGCCAGAAAGTCAGCCTCACCCAGCTGATCCAGGCGGCGAACGGCGTAACTGCCCAGTACCAGGAAAGGCACCAGAAAGCCGAGTACCACCGGGAGGGCGCAGGCCAGGGTGGCCAGTGCCGATTTGCCGGGTGACAGGCTGTAGCGGTCGATACTGCCGAAACGGTCGGCGTTGGTGAACTGTCTCTGGCGGGCGCGAGCGATGCGCTCAAGCGAGATCAGCAGAATTACGAACACCATCATCAGGGTCGCGATTTGAGCGGCAGCCCCCAGGTTGCCCATGTTCAGCCAGGCATCATAGATGCCGGCAGAGAGGCTTTTGACGGCAAAGTAATCCACGGTACCAAAGTCATTCAAAGTCTCCATGGAGACCAGTGACAGGCCTACAGCGATGGCCGGGCGCGCAATGGGCAGGGACACGCGGTAGAAGCTTTGCAGTGGCGAGCAGCCAAAAATACGGCTGGCATCGCGGATACTCATGGACTGTTCCAGAAAGCTGGCGCGAGACAGCAGGTAAACATAGGGGTAGAGCACCAAGGTCAGCATCAGAATGGCGCCCCCCAGGCTGCGAATTTCGGGGAACCAGTATTCGCGAGCGGTTTGCCAGCCAAACAGGTCTCGCAGCAGGGTTTGCAGTGGTCCGGCATATTCCAGCAGATCGGTATACAGGTACGCGATCAGGTAGGCCGGCATGGCAAAGGGCAGTAACAGAGCCCACTCGAAAATACGCCTGCCGGGAAAGTTACACATGGTGACCAGCCAGGCGGTACCCACGCCGATTATCACAGACAGGCTGCCGACACCGGCCAGCAGGAGCAGGGTAGTCTTGATATAGACTGGAAGAATGGTGTCGACCAGGTGTGGCCAGATGTTTTCGGTCGGAAACAGCGCCAGCCAGAACACGGCCAGCACCGGCAACATTACCAGAATCGCACTGCCCCAGGCGATGGAATACCAGCCCGGCATCAGGCGACGGGGCTTGCGGGTATCAATCAGCGGTGGTGCAGCAGTGGCGGTAATGTCGTTCATGGTTTGGTAATACGCACAAAAACGGTAGCCGGGAAGACTACCGTTTCAGTGTGCAACTGTCGATTATTCAACAACAAATCAGTTGTCGAAGCCGACCTTGTCGACCAGGCGAGATGCATCTGCGCGGTGTTTAACCACATCGCCCAGGTTTACTTCGTCAGCCTTGAATTCGCCCATGTGCTCTTTCAGCAGGTCGGACCACTCGATGCCAGCACGAACCGGGAACTCGTAGTTTACTTCGGCGTACATCTTCTGTGCTTTTTCGCTGGTCAGGAACTCGATCAGCTTGATGGCAGCATCCGGATGCGGTGCATTCTTGGCCAGGGCAGCACCGGAGATGCTCATGTGCGCACCACGGTCATTCTGGTTCGGGAATACCAGGTTGACGGACTTGGCCCACTCGACCTGTTCCGGCTCTTTGGTGTTGGTCAGCATTTTGCCGTAGTAGTAGGTGTTACCCAGTGCCAGGTCGCACTGGCCTTCCTTGACGGCTTTCACCTGGGCACGGTCGTTACCCTGAGGGCGGCGAGCCAGGTTGTCTTTTACAGCGCTCAGCCACTGTTCGGCCTGTTCTTCACCATTATGTTCAATGATTGAGCCGATCAGAGAAAGGTTGTAGGAATGCTTGCCGCTTCGGGTACAGATACGACCTTTCCACTTCGGGTCAGCCAGATCTTCATAAGTCTGGATCTCGCCGTCTTCAACACGATCTTTGGATGCGTAGATGATACGTGAGCGTGCTGTCAGGCCGACCCACTTGTCGTCCTTGGAGCGGTACTGAGACGGCACATTGGCATCGACAATGTCGCTATCGATGGGGGCGACCAGGTCGCGCTGAACGGCGTCGTACAGGGGGCCTACATCAGAAGTCAGCAGAACGTCTGCCGGTGAGTTGGCGCCTTCATGTTCCAAACGCTCCAGAAGTCCTTTTTTGGAGAAGATAACGTTGGCCTTGATGCCGGTTTCAGCGGTGAAAGCTTCCAGCAGCGGTTTGATCAGGAACTCCTGACGATAGGAGTAAATGTTCACTTCGTCAGCAGCCTGAGCAACACTGCCAAAAGTTGAAAGAGCCAAGCCTGCCAGTAATGCTTTTTTTGCGGTCATCGTTGTCTCCATATGCCGGGCTGTCCCCCGGAAAATGATCTTAAAAACTTAATGCGAATTGTTATTAGTTTTGGTTCTTATGTCAATGCTATTGCGTTTGATTCTTGTTTTCGAATTATGGCAATGAATTATATAGACCAGTGTTCCAGATATACCTTGCGCTGGGTCAGGCTTAGAGCGGGAAGAGCCGAGACAGCAACACGGGTACGGCGGTTTCAACGCGCAGGATGCGACGGCCCAGGTGAATGCTCTCCAGGCCAGCTTCTTGCAGCTTTTCAACCTCGTAGGCAATAAAGCCGCCTTCAGGGCCAATGGCGAGTGTGGTCGGACTGGCTTCGGGGTCAGGGCAGGGCGCGGCGTCATAGGGGTGAGCAACCAGTGCCCGGGTGTTGCGTGCGAGTGCCGGCAGCTCGTCTTCGACAAAGGGCTTGAAGCGCTTGCGCAGGTGCACCCGAGGCAAACGGGTATCGCCGGCTTGTTCCAGTCCCAGCAGCAGGTGCTCACGGGTCTTGTCCGCTTTCAGAATCGGCGTGGACCAGTAGCTCTTGTCGACACGGTACGAGTTGATCAGCCAAAGGTCTTTCACGCCGAGAGTGGCGGCTGTTTCCAGCGTGCGCTTAAGCATTTTCGGGCGCGGCAGCGCCATGATCAGGTGCAGGGGCAAGGGTTTGGGCGGCGCTTGATCCAGCTGAACCTGCAACTCTATATAGTCATCGCTCAGTGCAGAGACTTTGCCTTGGCCGACCAGGCCATCAAGCACCCCGACCTTGAACGCTTCTCCGACCTGCGCCTGGTGAACGCTGCGCATGTGATGAAAGCGGCGGTCAGTCAGGCGCACAAGGTGAGGGCTGATAAAGTCAGAAGTGTAGAGCAGGATCAGGTTCACTGGAGATACCGCGTCGTGCAAAAGCGCCGATCATAGCATCCTTTTTGCCAGCCTTTCATAACTGCCCAGCCGGTCCTTGTAATCGTGTGTGACGGTGACGATACCTACTTCATCACTACGATATTGGTCTGCTACCTGACTGATCTGTTCGGCGCACTCATCTGCCGAGCCCAGTACCATGGAATTGAGCACGGCATTAAAAAAGCCCTGATCCGAAGGGGGCAGCTGATCCCTGAGACGCCAGGCTTCATCCGGATGTTTCACCACTTCACGGACGCCTTGACGGAAGGCTTTGACCTTCCAGTAGACCGCGGGTGCAGCCAGGTACTCTGCTTCCTCACGGCTGTCGGCACAGAGGGCCGCGACCGCGATACTGGCTTCGGGTTGGCCCTCATGTCCTGCTTCTGCCCAGGCTCGCTTGTACTCGCTAATGACGCTGGGCGGAGCCGGGTCCGGACTGATAAACAGTGCCAGGCACATTTTCATGCCCACCTGGCCGGCGAGGCCTGCACTGCCACCGCTGGAGCCAAGCATCCAGGTCTGTGGAGTTGCCGGCTCACCGGGCATGACCTGCAGATTTTTATAGGGGTGATCCTCTGGCAAGCGACCATGGAGCAGTTGCTGCAATAACCAGGACTGCTCGGCATAGTCCTCCAGTCCCGGCTGAGCCGGGTAAGCCAGGGCGTTGGAGGCCAGCGCATCACCACCTGGAGCTCGGCCGATGCCCAGATCGATCCGCCCGGGATATAAGGTTTCCAGCATGCTGAACTGCTCGGCCACCTTGTAAGGGCTGTAATGGGTGAGCATGACACCGCCGCTGCCAACACGAATACGTTGTGTCTGACCGGCAATGTGCCCGATCAGAATCTCGGGGCAGGGGCCTGCAAAGTTTACGCTGTTGTGATGCTCTGCCAGCCAGTAACGGTGATAGCCAAGGCGGTCACAGGCCTTCGCCAGGTCGACACTGATGGCCACCGGTGAAGTGTTGGCGGGCAAGCCCTGAACGGGAGATTGGTCGACAACGGTCAATTTCAAAGTCATTGGGGGTCCTGAATGGGAGCGCTGTCTCAGCGTTCGTTCTGTTCATGTTTTGGAAAAAGCCAGAAGGCAAACCAGCGTGTAAATCGAGGCATCAGTACATAGGACATGACGACCATGACCACAGCCGTGACCAGCAGCGTGCGCAGTAACAGAGGTACCTGTGCCAACAGATCGCCGAACAGGAAAAAGATCAGCGTCACGGTCGGGTAGAGAGCCAGCCAGCTGACAAATGTCATTTTGGCCTTTGCAGGTGGTTTGACCGGGTTATGGCCGGGCAAGGTAAACCAGTTGACGATCCCGGACAGGGTTTCGACTTCGCTGGGGCTGACCAGCAGAGGCTCTATCTGTTCCAGTATCTCCGCACGCTCGCTGGAAGCTTGCCAGGCAGCCAGCGACTCCTGATCTGAAAACTTGAAGATGATGCGATATTCAGGATCGTTGGCACTGGCCGGGCGAAACAGGTCAGCGCCCAGGTAACCCGGGTAGCGCGATGCTCGATGGGTCATTTCACTGCTCAGTTGCTCGAAATGATCTTCCTGACCTTTGATGACGCGGCGTGAAATAACCACCGTGACACTGGACGGGTTTGACGCTGTAGATTCTGTTTCTGGCATCATGAAGGACCTGAAGCTTAAGCAGGCTGAAATGCATAAATCGGAGTAAAAACTGGATAGCGCCCGATATTTGCTGTGTTATGGTTGTTCAATATAGGCCGGTGTGGATATTTATCTACTGGATATGCGGGAAGGCAAGATTTCATTTTTGAGAATAATAATATGAACTATCAGGATCTTTACTATTTCATCAAAGTGGTTGAAAAGGGCAGTCTGGTCTCTGCAGCCCGTTATCTGGATATACCTACTTCGACGCTGTCACGTCGTCTGCAGGCGTTTGAGCAACAGCTGGGCTACAAGCTGGTACATCGAAGCTCCAAAAAATTTGGCCTGACCGAGTCCGGCCAGCGGTTTTTCAACAGCCTGTCTCCGGTGATGACCGAACTGGAAATGCGCTCCGAGGATGTAAACTCGGAGCTGTCGTCTCTGTCCGGCGATATCAAGATTACGGCGCCGCTCACGCTGGGGCACCACTATGTCAAACCCTGGGTGTTTGAATTCATGGAGATAAATCCGCGGGTCAGTGTGGAGATGTTTCTCAGCAACCAGAATGTGGATCTGGTCAAAAACAGCATCGATATCGCTTTCCGTTTGGGCAAGGTGACCCTGAATGACTGGATATCGCGCCCATTGATGGAAACTGAAATGGTGGTGGTGGCGACACCGGAATTGATGCAGCGACACCCGCAACCGCAGCGGCCGGAAGAACTGGCCGAGCTGCCACTGGTGGTGCTCAAGCGCTCTGCCTTCTGGCGTTTTCAGGACCCGGATGGGCACGCCGTTACCTTTACGCCCCATGCCCACCTGCGTACCGATGAAATCCGCTTCGCTGTCGATGCCGTGAAACAGAATCTGGGCGCCTGCTGTATGCCGCGTTATGTGGTGTCAGAAGAGCTGGAAAGCGGTGAGCTGATACAGCTGCTGCCGGACTGGTCCATGGAGGGCCGCACCATGCATATGCTCTATCCTCATCGTGAAAACCTGCCGGTGAAAACCCGCGCGTTGATTGAGTTTGTGATGGATAAGGTGGCACAGGCGAAGGTCTGAGGATTCGGTTTAGTTTGGCTGTAAAGCTCAGTCTAAATCTGTGCTTGTGATGGCTTCAGCGAGCAGGGACGCTGGTGAATCTTCGGGTTCGTCATTGCGAACAAGAACATTCCAGTCGATGAAAAGTCCTTCCTGAGTTGCTTTGGCGGTACTCAACCCGCCTTGCTGTAAATAAGGCCGTACCGCCCAGGTGGGCATAATTGAAATGCCTGCACCAGCTCTGACAAATTCAACGACGGCCTCAGTAACACCCGCACGTATTACGCTTGGCGGTAGTATCTGGTAGCGACTGAAAAGCTGCTCGTACTCTCGTCCCGGGCCTGGGTTGGTGTGATACGTGATGTAAGGACTTTCGGCAATCTCGTCTGGACTTAACCATTCCCTGTCTGCCATCGCATGACTCTGCGGCATCACCACAACCATCTCATCATGAAGCAACGGCAAGGCTCGAAAGCCGCTGTGGGTCAGAATGCCGGAGACGATCGAAAGGTCGATAGTACCGTTACGCAAGGCGGTGTAGGGGTCCAGAGATACATCCGGGATAATTTCCACGCTCATGCTGGGGTGCTCTAATAGGAAGCCACTCAGGAAGCGGGGCAGCCACTGATAATTGCCATAAGCTTCGTTACCGATTCTCACCACATGTTTTATGCCCATCGACAGCTTATTGATGTCGATTTCAGCTCGCTCAAGCTCACCCAAAATGACCTTCGCCGATTGCAGCAGGCGTTTGCCTGCGCTGGTTGGTATCAGGCGTTTGTTCTTGCGGTAGAAAATTTCTGTATTGAGCAGGCGCTCTGCTTCACGGATGCGATGACTCAGGGCTGACTGGCTCAGCCCTATCTGGTTGGCTGCTTCGGAAACGCTGCCTGTCGATGCAATCGACAGGATCATCTGCAGGTGCCGTGTACTGATACGAGCGCTCATAATTATGCAAAAAATTAATAGTTTGTGGTGATTTTATGAAATTTACATGAGAAATCATGTTTGTAAACTGTATTTGTCTAATAAATAGAAACAGGAATGCAGTTATGAGTAGCGGTTGCCCATTTTTGGAGGCTGAGAAGAAGCAGGTCAGTCTTGATGATGAAAACATCCACTGGGACCAGGACATGAGCTATGGCCAGTACCTGGACCTTGAGGCTCTGCTTAAGTGTCAGAAACCGGCTTCGAAAGAGCATGACGAGATGCTCTTCATCGTTATTCATCAAGTGTCGGAGCTGTGGATGAAGCTCTGCCTTCACGAGGCCTACGGAGCAGCGCGTCATATCAAGGACGACAATCTGCGACCGGCTTTCAAAATGCTCACCCGTGCCGCACGTATTCAGGAACAGCTGGTTCAGGCCTGGGATGTGCTGGTCACCATGACTCCGGCGGACTACTCAAGCTTTCGTGACAGCCTTGGGCAGAGTTCCGGCTTTCAATCCTATCAATACCGTGAACTCGAGTTCCTGCTGGGCAATAAACACGCCGGCATGGTCGAGGCACACCGTGCTCACACTCATCATTACGAGCATCTTCAGTCTGTACTTGGCGCCCCCAGTCTTTATGACCTGACGTTGCAGCTGCTGAGTCGTCGCGGCTTTGATATTCCGAGCAGTCACCTTGAACGCGACTGGCGCCAGGCTTACACGGCCAGCTCTCAGGTCGAAGCAGTATGGTCTGATATTTATCACAACACCGCTGAACATTGGGATCTGTATGAACTGGCTGAGAAGCTGGTTGATATGGAGTTCAACTTCCAGCGCTGGCGTTTCAGCCACATGAAAACGGTTGAGCGCATCATCGGTTACAGGAAAGGTACCGGTGGCACTGCCGGTGTGAAGTATCTGGTCAAAGCACTCGATCTACAGTTCTTCCCTGAGCTGTGGTCAGTGAGAAGTTCGATTTGAGGACCCTGTCATGAGTCGAATTTGGGACATTTCTCAAACCCTGCGTAAGGGCATACCGGTCTGGCCAGGTGATACGGAATACCGTTCAGAGCAACATTGGGAACTGAACGAGAATTGCCCGGTTAATGTAGGTGCGCTTGAGTTATCCACACATACCGGCACTCATGCTGATGCCCCTCTGCATTACGATGCTGCCGGGAAATCCATCTCTGAAGTGGATCTGGAAACATACATCGGCCTCTGTTTCCTGATTGATGTTACAGACGCCAAGGGGCTGGTGCGCCCGGAACATGTAATCGACCAGCTACCTCAGCGTGCCGAGCGTGTGCTGCTGCGGACCATGACGTCTTTTCCGCATGACTGTTGGGTCAGTGACTTCACCGCTATTGATGCAGCAACCATCGATCTGCTGGCATCGCGGGGTGCTCGGCTGATTGGGGTCGACAGCCCTTCATTAGACCCTGAAACCTCCAAGGCCATGAGCGCACATCAAGCGGTTAAGCGCCATGGCATGGCCATCCTGGAAGGCCTGGTGCTGGATGCTGTTCCTGCCGGGCCATACGAACTCATCGCCCCCCCTTTAAAACTGTACAACATGGATGCATCGCCTGTGCGTGCATTATTGAGGAGTATCCACCCATGAATTCATTCACTCGCGAGCAATGCGCTGACTTTGACCGTCTGGATGAACTTGCTGAATATCGACAGCAATTCGACCTAGAAGAAGGTCTCATCTACATGAATGGCAACTCCCTTGGGGTATTGCCCAAGGCTGCCAAAGATCGGGTGCAAGAGGTTGTTCATGAAGAATGGGGCCGAGGTTTGATTCGAAGCTGGAATACAGCTGACTGGATCAATCTGCCGAATCGTGTTGGCGACAAGATCGCGGGCCTTATAGGAGCAGGCGAAGGTGAAGTAGTGGTAGCCGATTCCACCTCCGTAAACCTGTTCAAGCTTGCGGCTGCTGCGGTAAGGATGCGTCAAGGGCGGAGCAAGATATTGTCTGAGCCCGGCAATTTCCCGACAGATTTGTATATTTTGCAGGGACTGGAGAAGTTTCAGCAGGGACAGGTTCGCCTGAATACGGTTAATCGAAACGACATTCTCGATGCCATCGATGAAGACACAGCGCTGGTGGTGTTGACGCATGTTCACTACAAGAGTGGTGACATGTTCGATATGGCTGCCATCACTCAGCGCGCCCATGAAAAAGGGGCGCTTGTACTCTGGGATCTGAGTCACAGTGTCGGCGCTGTTCCGGTTCAGTTGAACGAAGCCGGTGTCGATCTGGCTATTGGTTGTGGCTACAAATACCTGAATGGTGGACCTGGTGCGCCAGGTTTTCTGTTCGTTGCCAAACGACATCAGGAACAGCTTGAGCAGCCATTAAGTGGATGGTTTGGACATGCCAACTCCTTTGCCATGCGAGATGACTATGAGCCTGCACCGGGGATCAAACGCACTCTTTGCGGTACCACTCCGGTAATCGGTGCCAGCCTGCTGGAAGTGGGCGTCGATATCATGCTGTCCGCCAGCATGAGCCGAATCCGGGAAAAGTCGCTGCAGATGGGCGATCTGTTTATAAAACTGGTCGAGCAGCGACTGAGCGGCTTTGGCTTCGAAATCGCATCTTCAAAAGACGCGTCCATTCGCGGTAGCCAGGTCTCACTCATTCATGAGCAGGGGTTCGCCATCATGCAGGCACTGATTGCACGTAATGTGATCGGTGACTTCCGGGCGCCTAATATTCTTCGCTTTGGTTTTACTCCGCTTTATCTGCGATATGTGGATCTATGGGATTGCGTTGATGCCCTTGTTGAAATAATGGAACAGGAGGAATGGAATCGTCCGGAATTCAAGAAGCTGACAGCGGTTACTTGATTCTGATTATTTAAGATAGTCTTCTGTATTTTTGAAAAATGCTTATGGATGAGCGATTAAATAGAGTTCGGCTATTTCTCGCTAAGAAAATAAAACACAAATGAACGTCTAGAAAATAATTATAAATTGGAGTGTTTAATCATGAGCAATAAAAGCTTATCGGCTGATGCTGCCTGTTTTGAGGGGGGCACATCTGCAGCGGCTACGGGGAAGCGCGGTCTTTGGTCTAGTCGACTCATGTTTATCCTTGCGGCGACAGGTTCAGCTGTAGGTCTAGGCAACATCTGGAAGTTTCCCTATATCACCGGCGAGAATGGTGGTGGGGCTTTCGTCCTGCTGTACCTTGGTTGCATAGCGATAATCGGCATTCCCCTTTTAATGGCGGAGATACTGATTGGTCGCAGAGGGGGACGCAACCCTGCAGGCTCGATGGAGGTCCTGGCTCAGGAAGCCGGTGTCAGCTCGCGATGGAAGCTATTAGGGTGGGCGGGTGTTATCACCGGTTTTGTTCTGTTGAGCTTCTACCTTGTAGTGGCGGGCTGGGCCGTTTCCTATATCTTCACTGCGGGATCAGGTGCATTTAATGGTGCTACCAGCGACGACATTGGAGGCCTTTTTGGCGGGCTCGTCAGTGATCCCGTTGCGTCGACGGCATGGGGCACAATCGTGCTTGCCATTACTGCGACCATCATCATCAAAGGCGTTAAACAGGGGCTGGAAAAAGCGTTCAGTATCATGATGCCGGGATTGTTCGTTATCCTGCTGCTTCTTGTCGGTTATTCGGTCTCCACCGGCTATTTCGGACAGGGTGTTGAGTTCATGTTCAACTCTGACTTCAGCAAACTTACCGGAACCAGTGTTCTGATAGCGCTTGGCCATGCATTCTTCTCGCTGAGTCTGGCGGGTGGCGGCATGATGACCTATGGCTCCTATCTGTCCAAAGATGTCTCTCTGAGCAAAACCGTCATGACCGTGGGTGTACTGGATACAGTGGTCGCACTGATTGCCGGTTTGGCCATCTTTCCGATTGTGTTCGCCAACGGCCTGGAGCCGGGTGCGGGTCCTGGACTGATCTTTGTAACGTTGCCGCTGGCCTTTGGTCAAATGCCGTTTGGCCAGATAGTTGGCGTACTTTTTTTTGTGATGCTCTCCTTTGCTGCACTGACATCAGCAATCTCGCTGTTGGAACCGGCTGTATCCTGGATGACTGAGAAGCGTGGAATGAGTCGCCTCAAAGCGGGTGTATTAACGTCTGCAGGCATTTGGGTTCTGAGCCTGGGCTCCGTTTTCTCTTTCAACATCTGGCAGAACTATACCCTGTTCGGCAAAACCTTCTTCGATACGCTGGATTACCTGACCAGCGGCTGGATCATGCCACTGAGCGGTTTGGCCATGGCCATTTTCACCGGCTGGATTATGACGCGAGCTGCGACACATGAAGAAGTAGGGGATGGCTGGGGCTATCGCATCTGGCGTTTCCTGATCCGCTATATCGTACCTGTGGGCATCCTGGCCGTCTTTCTTCACGCCATAGGTGCTCTCGATTAATAGACTTTCTGAGTCCCCACAGTTAGGTGCTCTGAGTAACTGAGCACGGCTTAAATCAGAAAACACCACTTGAAAAAAATCTGCTGCCTGCGGGCAGCGGTAAAGGCTTGTTGCTGCCTGAAATTGCGGGATGGACCCCGCCATAAAATAACTTTTCAGACCAATAAATTGGTTTTCCATTTTTTTAGCAAGAAAAATTTAAAGAGAATAAGAATACATGAATAATAAAATAATCCCGCTGGTTATGGCAGTTGGGCTTGGTGCTTCATTCAACGCTAATGCGTCGGTATTGCTCGAAAATGATGTGTTAAGACTGACGTATAAAAACTATTACTGGAATGAAGACCCGAACAGCTACGGCAGTATTGATGGCGGGTCAACACGTAATGAATGGGTTCACGCGGCTCTGTTGGATTACAGCACGGGTTATATCAATGACTGGATTAAGCTTGATTATGGTTTCGCAGTTGCTGATCAGCTTTCCATCGGTTCAGACGTGACAGATGTTTCCAACTTGCCGTCAAACTCCGCTGACATTACAAACCCTGATTCGATGGTATCGACACAAACCGCGTACCTCTCGTTGCGCTATCCGGGTGATACCTTTGCATTGACAGCTGGAGCAGGCAAGAAACGCCGCTCCTCCTTGTTGTATGACGATTCCAACTCACGAATTTTGCCGTCTACAACGGTTGGCTTTGACCTTTCTGCGGATACCGAAAAGCTGACTCTGTATTTCACGCAATTCGATAAGCATAGCCCGCGAAATAACGATAACTGGGGCGATTCACTGGAGAACTTCCTGGGCGAAGAGATCGAGTATGTCAGCTACTTCGGTGCTCAGTATCGTTTCGATAATGGGCTTTCAGTCGATGCCATGAAGTTGGAGGCTAAAGACTACCTGCGCGAGCGTTTACTCAAGGCCCAATACAGCATGCCGCTGTCTCAGGAAAGCAGTCTCCAGATGAGCTTCATCTATGGTAATCAGCAGGACGCCGGACAGCTGTTCGAGCGCAGTGGTTTGGGAGGCTATGCCCCGGCAGGAGACCTTGATGTTGATTTCTATGATGCTGGCATTGACTATCAGCATGGCCCATACACTCTGTCTCTAAACTATCTCACCGTGAAAGGTGGTGACTTCAACCGAGTACTCTTCTCCAGTGATCATGGCACCTGGAACACCAGTGGTAACAATTGGTCGTTCAATGGCCTTGAGAATGAAAAGATGATCCGGATTGGCGTTGCGACAGATTTCAGTCAGATGGGTGTTCCGGGGCTCTTCTGGGTCGTGCAGGGCATCGGTTCCTATGACGCAGCAGGATACGATGACTTCAGTCGTAAAGAGCTGGTGAGTTATGTCAGCTATGACTTCCAGGGTGCACTGAAGGGACTCAATGTCAGTTGGTATGCTGATATTCACCGTGCAGAGGGTGAAGTTGATGGTGTTAAGCGAACTGAATCAGTCGTTGGGCCTGCGGGGCTGGAGCGAAAGGACGTTAACCGTTTCTACCTGAGCTATAGCAAAGAGTTCTAAAAGCGCTGAAGGATGAAGCTCTGTATGGAATCCCCAGCTCTGTACAGAGTTTCATACCTCTGGGGGAATGTGCGGATGGATATGTGATCATGAAACAACCATTGCACTCAAGTTAGGTTTATCTATAATGAATCCGTTAACAATAATTACAAAAAATAAAACGGTACGGCTATGTTTACCAATGTGCTCAGCAACGCCGTGGTTTTCGACCAGGCGCATCCGCTTGAAGTGTCCGACTACGTTAATCTCCACGTGGGACATCATCGGTTGGAGTTCAATAACCTTCATCAGAGCCGTCGACCGGCTTCCCAACTGCGCTATCGTGATTTTGCCGGTATTGGACTGTCATCCATCAGCTATGGCGATGATGTGCAGGTTCGGTGCCCCGATCTTCAGAGTGTTTATCATTTTCAGGTTGTGACTCAGGGAGAGTGCCGCTGGCATTTCTCCGACCAGCGCCTGCAGCTGACCCGCGGCCAGGCTCTGATGATGAACCCGGGTGAAAAGATGGATCTGACCTACTCGAGTGACTGTGAAAAGGTCATTGTGAAGGTGCCGGAAGAGTTGGTACGAGAGGCGTGTCTTGAGCAGTCGGGCCGAGTCCCCAGAGCGGGTGTGCGCTTTGAGCGTCGAGTGATCGAGTTGCAGCAATCCCTGGGTTTTATGCGCCTGTTGGATGCACTGTTATTGGAAGCCAATGAAACCGAGCTGGACCTGAGTCACCTGCAATTACCTTACCGCGACATTCTGATTCGCAAGCTGCTGCAGCAGTTTGATAGCAATGCAGGAGAGGGTGCAGAGCTGAACATACACGATCGCAGCTTTTCCCTGCTGCTGGCCTACGTCGAGGCACATATTCGTGATGATCTGAGTGTGGAAACCCTTGCTCAGGCCGGCAGTGTCAGCGTGCGCACTGTCTACAACCTGTTTGCAAAATACTTCAATCTTACTCCGAAGCTCTTCATCAAACAGTCCAAGCTGAAAAGCTTGCGCGACGAGCTAAAGAATAATCCGGCTATTCGCAACGTAACGGAAATCGCTCTGGACTATGGCTTTACCCACCTGGGGCGCTTCTCATCTGATTACCGCAAACTGTTTGGTGAACTTCCCTCAGAAACACTGCGTCAGCGTTGATTCTGTCATGAGGTACGGGTCGGTATCGGTCGTCAGTTGACGTCCGGTTCCGGCCGGTTGTGTCGACCACAGATCTCTTCAGTCACATTTCGCGCACATTCCTTAACCATTTCACTGTAGCGGCTGCCAGGGCGCACATCGGTGTCGCCGTTGATGCCCATCAGGCTGACAACGGATGAAATGTTGCCGTTGATATCATGTATGGCGCTGCCAACCACATTGATATCAGGCAAAAAGTCGCCGTAGAAACAGCAGAGGTTATCCTGTTTGACCTGTTCCAGGTGGGACAGGAACGCAGGCTTGTCCAATGTTTGGCCGTTATAGCGTGGTAGTGCAGGCGGGTTGTTATAAAAGGCATCCACGATCTGGTTACGCCTCGCACTGGGGAGGTGGGCGAGAAAAATCCGGCCCGAAACCGAATAGAAAGGTGACAGCTCCATGCCAAGACGTACGTTGACCGCCACGGGTTGGCTTGCGTCCAGCCATTTGATGACCAGAGGGGCCTGGCCGTTCCAGACAGTAATGGAAACTGTCTTGTCACTGCTGCGATTGAGTGCTTCTACCGCTGAAAAGGCTGACTGTATGGGATCTATTCGGCTTAATGCTGCAACGCCCAGTGTCAGGCTGGACTTGCCGAGGATATACCCGCTGCCATTTTCCTGCGCAATGTAGCCCGTGCGGATCAAGCTGACCATGTACTTGTGCAGTCGGCTGGAGGATAGCTCCATCACATCAGGCAGTTGCTTCAGAGTCATGGGGCGGGTGGATTCGGCCAGTGTGTCCAGAATTCGCAACCCGATCTCCAAAGACCCGATTCCCTGGCGTTGCGCCTCCACTGTTTTGTCTGTCTGGTCGGGCATCTGTTGGCATCCATTTACAACTCAATCAGTCAGGGATTCTACCAATGAGTTGGCATAACCCCCAACCACGTAGAGCAGGGCCCGCAAAATACAGGCCTTTGCCTAGACGCCCAGGTAGGACTCGACTTCGTCCAGGCTTTCCATCAGCTGACTGGAACCGGCGCTGAACACCACCTGGCCTTTCACCAGAACGATGTGTTGGTCGCATAGCTCCTTCAGTACCTGAATGTTTTTATCCACAATCAGGGTGGATATTCCACTCGATTTAATGGTGCGAATTACATCCCAGATCTCCTTGCGGATCAGCGGTGCCAGGCCTTCGGTGGCCTCGTCCAGAATCAGCAGCTCCGGATTGGTCACCAGGGCCCGGCCTATGGCAAGCATCTGCTGCTCGCCACCGGACAGCTGAGTACCCAGATTGGTCAAGCGTTCCTGCAGGCGCGGAAAGGTTTCCAACACGCGCTCACAGGTCCAGTGCTGTTCTCCCTTTTGATTGGCGCGGGCGGCCATTTCGAGATGTTCTTTGACGGTGAGGTTGTGAAACATGCCACGGCCTTCGGGCACGTAGGCTATATCCTTGCGCATCCGCTGCCAGGTCGGCAGTCCGGTGATTTCCTCACCCTGGAACAGTACATGTCCGCTACGCGGAGGTACCAGGCCCAGGATCGATTTCAGCGTGGTGGTTTTGCCCATACCGTTGCGCCCCATCAGGCTCACGGCCTGGCCCGGCTGGATGTCAAAATTTACGCCATGCAGGATGTGGCTCTCACCGTAGTAGGTGTGCAGCCCTTTTACGTCCAGTAACTTTGTCATTGTCAGAATACCTCGTCGCCCTGACCCAAGTAGGCCTCTTTCACACGCGGGTCATCGCGCACCTGATCGACACTCCCGGTGGTCAGGTGCTGGCCGTCGACCATCACGGTTAGCTGGTCGGACAGCTCAAACACCGCATCCATGTCGTGCTCAACCAGCACGATGCAGTACTCCCGTCTCAGCGTCTTGAGCAGTTCAATTATCAGTTGGGATTCTTCGTGGCCCATCCCGGCCATAGGCTCATCCAGCAGAAGCACCTCTGGCGAGGTGGCCAGGACCATGGCGATCTCCAGCTGGCGCTGCTCGCCATAGCTGATCTGGGACGCGACCACGTCCCGGCGTGCTCCCAGCCCGACTTTCTCCAGTGCTTCGCTTGCGATTTCATCCAGCACTTTCTGGGTATAACGTGAGCGCAGGATATTGAAGCTGCCGCCCATACGGCGCTGGACCGCCACGCAGCAGTTTTCCAGGCAGGTCGCACCAGGATAGATATTGGTTTTCTGAAAGCTGCGACCGATGCCGCGGCGGGCAAAGGCGTAGGGCTTGATGGCTTCGATCGCTTCTTCCTTGTGCAGAATACTGCCGCGTGTGGGCTTATAGTGGCCACAGAGCAGGTTCAGCAGGGTACTTTTGCCCGCGCCGTTGGGGCCGACAATGCCATGCAATTGCTTGTCGAAAAACTGCAGGGATATATCGTCCAGTGCCTTGAGACCGCCCCAGTACTTGCACAGTCCCTGAGTTTCCAGCATGACCTTTAGGTCCAGTGATACTTGGGTATTCATGTGCGTTTCTCCAACAGTTTTTCCATGGAGCCGGCGATGCCGTTTTTGAACACCATCACCATGGCAATGATCAGCGCACCCATAAACAGCATCCAGTGTTCGGTCAGGTGTTCCAGCACATAGTGCAGTCCTTCATACACGAAGGTGCCGAGAATGGCGCCATAAATGGAACCCATGCCGCCGAGAATCGACATCACCAGTGCAGAGCCGGATGTGGTCCAGGCCAGCATTGATGGATTGACGAAACCGTACTGCAGGGTGAACAGGTAACCGGCGTAGGCGCCCAGCGCCGAGGCGATTACATAACTCATCAGGCGGAACACGAAGATGTTGTAGCCCAGCGCCGTGGTGCGGCCCGGATTCTCATGGATGGCATCCACAACGCGGCCAAAACGTGAGCGGATCAGAATCCGGAAGAAGATCAGAGTGTTGAACAGTGACAGCAGGCACAGGTAGTAAAAGTGGGTAGGGTTATCCAGGTCAAAGAAGCTGAGCCCGAAAATACTGGTCTCCGGTTTGACGTAAATGAATAGACCATCCGTACCGCCAAACTCGATGGAATCGGAGAAGAAATAGAACGCCATCTGGGCAAAGGCCAGTGTGATCATGATCATGTAGATACCGCTGGTACGCAGGACCAGGAAGCCAATTATCAGTGCCACGGCTGCGGCGATCATGCAGATGTAAAAGGTGTAGACCCAGAAGTTCACCGCTTCGTACTCGGGGGCAATCATCCAGAATAGATAACCACCCAGACCATAGAACATGGCGTGCCCAAGCGTGATCAGGCCGCAACGGCCGACCAGATAATCCAGCGACATCACAAACAGTGCAAAGATCATGATGCTCGTGAGCTTGCTGACGAAGAAGGTGTTCTCGGCAAGAAACAGCGGCATCAGCAGCGCCAGAGGGAAGAATACCCAGAAAAAGATACGTTCGGTGCGTTTGTTGAAAAGCATGGCATTAACTCCGAATCAGGATGAGAACAAACCCTGAGGCTTGATCAGCAGGATGAAGGCCATGAGGATGTAGATCATCATGCTCGACAGCTGGGGCACCAGAATTGAGGCGAAGGTATCAACCAGTCCAACCAGCAGTGCGGCGATAAAGGCGCCCTTGATTGACCCCATGCCGCCGATCACCACTACGACGAAGCAGGTGATTAGAATGTGTTCACCCATGCCGGGTACAATCGAAGACATGGGCGCCGCTGCGACACCTGCGATGGCTGCCAGCATCACGCCGATGGCGAACACGATGGTGTACAGCTTGCGAATATCGATGCCCAGGCATTCCACCATCTCGCGGTTGGATTCACCTGCGCGGATCAACATGCCCAGACGGGTCTTGTTGATCATGAAATACATCAGAGCGGCTATACCCACACAGAACAGTGCGACGAAAATGCGATAGACAGGGTACTCAAGCACATCGGTGACGGGGATGGCGCTGGAGAGGGCTGAAGGCACGGCCACGCCCAGCGGATCGTTGCCCCATAGCAGACCCTGCAGCGCGTTGAACACGAAGATCATGCCAATGGTCAGCAACACCTGGTCCAGGTGGTTACGACGGTAAAGCTGCCGGATCAGCGTGCGCTCCATCAGGATACCGATCAGCAGCGCAATGACCGCAGAGATAAGGGCGCTGAGCCCAAAGCTGCCGGTATGTTCGACGAAATACCAGACCAGATAGGCACCGACCATATACATGGAGCCGTGTGCCAGATTGAGGATGCCCATAACGCCGAATACCAGCGTCAGGCCCGAAGCGATCAAAAACAGCAGCAGTCCATACTGCAGTCCGTTGATCAGCTGTACAAGGAACAGAGAAGTAGTCATGACAGAGCCCGGAAATCAGTGTTTGAAATCTGCCGGGCAGGGGCTGCCCGGCCAACTATCAGAGCTTGCAGCCTCGGGCCGGGTCGGCCAGCGCCGGTGCAGCCACTTCGATGACCTTGTTTTCGCCGTTCTCAACGGTGCGCAGGTAAATGTTCTGAACCGGGTTGTGAGCTGCGGAGAAGGTGAAGTCGCCTCGGGGGCTCTTGACGGTGGTTTCGCCCAGCGCCTTGATCAAAGCCTGTTGATCGGAGATGTCGCCACCAAGCTGATTAACGGCTGAAGCAATCATCAAGCCGGTGTCATAGCCCTGAACGGCATAGATGTCGGATGCCTTGCCAAACTCGGCCTTGTAAGACGTGCGGAAGGCTTTGTTGAGTTCATTGTCCAGTGTATCGGCGTAGTGCAGGGTGGTCATAACGCCTTCGGCAGCCGGGCCCTGGGCTTCCAGTGTACCTTCAGTCAGGAAGCCGGAGCCGAGCAGCGGAATCTTGCCCTTCAGGCCCAGCGCGTCGTAATCCTTGACGAACTTGACCGCACCGCCGCCCGCGAAGAAAACGAATACGGCGTCAGGGTTGATCGATGCGATTTCGGACAGGTAAGCCTGGAACTCGGTTTTCGGGAAGGGGACCAGAATCTTTTTAACCACTTCACCACCACCAGCGGTGAAGGACTCTTCAAAGGCGTCCAGGCTTTCCTTGCCCATGCCATAGTTCCAGCTCATGGTGACAACCTTCTTGTAGCCCTTGTCCAGAGCGACCTTGCCCATTGGATACGAAGGCTGCCAGGAGGAGAAAGACGTACGGAATACGTTGGGAGAGCACAGCGGGCCTGTCACGGGGCCTGCGCCGGCATTGGGGACGATCATGACTGTCTCTTTTCCACGCAGCACTTTCAACATGCCCATGGCGACGCCGGAATGTACCGGGCCAATGATGAAGTCGGCTTCGCTGTTGTTGAGCAGTGAAGAAGCGATTTCAGGGGCGCGTTCCGGGCGTGCTTCGGTATCAATTTCGATGAATTCCAGTTTACGCCCATGCAACTGTGCGGCTTGCTCTCGCAATGCCATTTTCAGACCATTGCGGGTGGCATCACCCAGAGCCCCGTAGACACCACTGAACGGCAGCATCATGCCAACTTTTATCGGTTGTTCGTTGGCAAGAACAGGGGAGCTGAGCGTCAGCGTCGCCATTGCTGCAACCAGGGCATTGCGCATCTTGTTGGAGTTGAACATGTTGGACCTCTCATCGGGTTCGTTATTTTTATGGTCTGTTGATTAGAAAGAACCCGGCCCTCCATCAATAGCCAGCGTGTGCAGACCTGTGTCCAAAAACTGCAACCCTGTGCGATGCACGGAATGGATAAAGCTTGCACCCACTGGATTTAACTTGGCCTCAGGCACTGCAATAGTCGGTCTATAGCCGGAAGACGGACCGTTACCGGCATCCAAAACAAGAAGAGGTGGCTATGAAAAAGGGTGTTATGCGTCCCGGACATGTACAGATTCGTGTGCTGGATATGGATGAAGCGCTTAATCATTACATTGAGCTGATGGGGCTGATCGAAACTGATCGCGATGATCAGGGGCGTGTTTATCTGAAGGCCTGGACCGAGGTAGACAAGTTCTCGGTGGTGCTGCGTGAGGCCGATGAGCCGGGCATGGATTTCATGAGCTTCAAGGTGCTCAACGATGCCGTGCTGGAACAGTTGCAGGGTGAGCTGGTCGGTTATGGTTGTGAGGTGGAGCAGATCGCAGCCGGTGAACTCAAGGACTGCGGTCGCCGTATCCGCTTCCAGGCCCCGACCGGGCACTTCTTTGAACTCTTTGCTGACAAGGTGCAGACCGGTCGCTACGGCGTCGGTAACCACAACCCTGAAGCCTGGCCTCGTGACCTCAAGGGTATGAAGGCGCAGCGTTTTGACCACTGCCTGCTGTACGGCCCCAATCTGGATGAGACCTACGCACTCTTCCGTGATGTGTTGGGCTTTGATCTGTGCGAGCAGGTGATGACGCCGGATGGCAAGCGTGTGGCGCAGTTCCTCACCACCAGCATGAAAGCTCACGACATTGCCTTTATCGATCATCCCGAACCGGGCAAATTCCACCACGCCTCCTTCTTCCTGGAAACCTGGGAAGACGTGCTGCGCGCCGGTGACCTGATCTCCATGACCGATACCTCTATCGATATCGGTCCTACCCGTCACGGTATTACTCACGGCCAGACGATCTACTTTTTTGACCCGTCCGGTAACCGTAACGAAGTCTTCTGTGGTGGCGATTACTTCTACCCCGACCACGAGCCCATCACCTGGGATGCGGACAAGCTGGGCAAGGCAATTTTCTACCATGATCGCCAGCTCAACGAGCGCTTCCTGACCGCACTGACCTGATTTCACATCATTGTGCTGCACTCGACTGCCTTGTCCGTGGTCGAAACTTTTGCGCCGTCATATGACGGCGTTTTTTGTTTAGCAGCAGGTGCGCGCTGGGTATTGCAGCAGGTGTCTGAACCCCTTCGCCCGCGGAGCGGGCTCCCACAACCTTTTGCCAGCAGAGCTTTCATGTGGGAGCGCACTCTGTGCGCGAAGAGGTGTTCTTGCTGCTTAAGTTGATGCCTGAAAACCCACCGCTAGCAGAGCGAGCTCCCATGACTCTTTGTCAGCTGGGCTACTTTGTGCCAGCAAAACATTCCTCTGTAGGAGCGCACTCTGTGCGCGAAAAACTCATCTGCCACTGCAAATACACCCTCTGCACATATGGGATAAAGAATGGCAAAAGCTGGATAGTGAGCCCTGTCCTTGCCCTCTACTCTGGGATCAAACAATAAGGAGGGCATCGCAATGCAAGATAATCTGATCGCCAAAGTGGGCGGCATGATGGAGGTGGATAAAGAGCAAGGTCTTTATCGCGGCCGTCGTGACATGTTTACCGATCCTGAGCTGTTCGAGCTGGAGATGGAGCACATCTTCGAAGGTAACTGGATCTATCTGGCACACGAAAGCCAGGTTGCGAACAAGAATGACTACTTCACGACCTACATCGGTCGCCAGCCGGTGGTTATTACCCGCAATAAAGAGGATGAGCTGAACTGCTTCATCAACGCCTGCAGCCATCGCGGTGCTGTTCTCTGCCGTAAGAAGAAAGACAACAAAGCCGTCTTCACCTGTCCCTTCCACGGCTGGAGCTTCAACAACTCCGGCAAGCTGGTGAAGGTCAAGGACCCCAACGATGCCGGTTATCCGGACTCCTTCAACTGTGATGGTTCCCATAACCTGAAAAAGGTACGCATGGAGAACTACCGCGGCTTCCTGTTCGGTTCCCTGAACGATGATGTGAAACCGCTGACCGAACATCTGGGTGAAGCGGCCAAGATTATCGACATGATCGTGGATCAGTCACCGGAAGGTCTCGAAGTGGTGCGCGGCTCCTCTACCTATGTGTACGACGCCAACTGGAAACTGCAGGCCGAAAACGGTGCCGACGGCTACCACGTGTCGGCCACGCACTGGAACTACGTTGCCACCACGGCTCGCCGTAAGGCCGGTATGTCGATGGATGATGTGAAGGCGATGGATGCCTCCACCTGGAACAAGCAGAAGGGCGGTTTCTACGCCTTCGAACATGGTCACATTCTGCTGTGGATGCGCTGGCCTAACCCGGAAGACCGTCCCTTGTTTGAACGCCGTGATGAACTGGTAGCCGAGTACGGTGAAGACCGTGCCGACTGGATGATCGGCAACCTGCGTAACCTCTGCCTGTACCCGAACGTGTTCCTGATGGACCAGTTCAGCTCGCAGATTCGTCACTTCCGTCCCATTGCTGTGGATAAAACCGAAGTCACCATCTACTGCATTGCCCCCAAGGGTGAAAGTGCCGAAGCGCGAGCCCACCGTATCCGCCAGTACGAGGACTTCTTCAACGCCTCCGGCATGGCGACGCCCGATGACCTGGAAGAATTCCGCGCCTGCCAGGAAGGGTTCAAGGGGATCAAGCTGCCCTGGAATGACATGTGCCGCGGGGCCGAGCACTGGATTGAAGGCCAGGACGAGGATGCCAAAAAGCTCAACCTGTTCCCGGTAATGAGCGGCGAGAAAGTGGAAGACGAAGGCCTCTACATTGTGCAGCACCACTACTGGCAGAAAGTGCTGTCCGACGTGGCACGCAAACAGCAGGCAGAGAAAGGAGAGTAAGCCATGACCATCAGCTATGAAGAAATCCGTAATTTTCTGCACTCTGAACAGCGTTGCCTGGATGACAAGGACTACGACACCTGGCTGGAGCATTACGACAAGGATGCCGAGTACTGGGTACCGAGCTGGGATGTGGACGGTGAACTGACCGTTGACCCCCATTCAGAGATTTCACTGATCTACTACGGTCGTCGTGATGGTCTGGAAGACCGCGTGTTCCGCATTAAAACGGACCGCTCCAGCGCCAGTTCACTGCCTGAGCCGCGCACCCAGCACATGCTGAGCAATCTTGAAGTGCTGACTGCGTCTACCGGTGATGCAGACGTCCGTTACAGCTGGCTTACCAACAGCGTGCGTTACAACAACGTGGATACCTATTTCGGTACCGCCTTTGTAACGCTGGTCCGCGCGGATGACGGCAGTCTCAAGATCAAGCGCAAGAAAATCATCCTGAAGAACGATTACATCCATCACGTGGTGGATATCTACCACCTCTGATCGACCCACAGCCAATAACAAGTGTCCCCGGGGTATCGCGCAGATACCCCAGCAAGGGGCCGAGGTAGCACGCCATGTATAAAGTAGCCCTGAATTTTGAAGATGGAGTCACGCGCTTCATTTCTACACTGCCGATGGAAACAGTCGCCGATGCCGCCTATCGCTCGGGCCTGAACATCCCTCTGGATTGCCGCGATGGTGCCTGCGGTACCTGCAAATGCCATTGCGAGTCTGGCCAGTACGAGATGGATGGGTACATCGATGATGCACTCTCAGACCAGGAAGCCGAGCAGCAGTTTGTCCTGACCTGCTGCATGGTGCCGGAGTCGGATTGTGTGGTGACCGTACCGGCGTCTTCCGAAGTCTGCGTACGCAGCCAGCAGGCGGATGTGCACGCCCAGCTGACCGAGATTAATCGACTGTCCGAATCCACGCTTTCCTTCACGGTGGCCAGCGATCAGGTGCGTGCCATGCACTTCCTGCCAGGCCAGTACGTGAATGTTCAGGTGCCCGGCACCGATCAATCGCGTGCCTACTCGTTCAGCTCCATGGTCAATGAAACCGATGAGTCGGTCTCTTTCCTGATCCGAGTGGTGCCGGACGGCTTGATGAGCACCTACATGGCCGATCAGGCTCAGGTGGGCGATCAGCTGATGTTGCGTGGTCCCTTTGGCAGCTTTTATCTGCGTGATGTGAAGCGCCCCGTACTGATGCTGGCGGGCGGTACAGGGCTGGCACCGTTCATGGCGATGCTGGAAAAAATCCAGCGCGAGGGCTGCGACTACCCGATCCACCTGATTTATGGCGTGACTCATGATGTCGACCTGGTAGAGCTTGGCAAGCTTGAAGCCTTTGCCAGCGCCATCGACAACTTCACCTTCAGTGCCTGTGTGGCGTCTGAAGAGAGCAGCTGGCCGCAAAAGGGCTATGTCACCCACCATATCGAACCTGCGCATCTGAATGATGGCGATGTCGATATCTACCTCTGTGGTCCCCCTCCCATGGTGGAAGCGGTGAATGGCTATATGCAGGACAAGAACATCCAGCCCGCCAGTTTCCACTACGAAAAATTTGCTGCCAGCAAGTAAGGACGCGCTATGAGAATCGAACGTTTTGAACACAAGGTCGCGATCGTGACCGGTGCTGCGCAGGGGATTGGTCGTGCGGTAGCGCTGCAGATGGCGGCCGAGAAAGCTTCACTGTTGCTGGTTGATCGCTCCGATATCGTCTACGAAGTTGCTCAGGAAGCTGAGGCGGCCGGAGCGAATAGGGTGGAAATAGTCACGGCTGATCTGGAGAAGTATCCCGAATGCTGCCGGGTAGCGGATGCCTGTATCGAGCACTTTGGTCGCATCGATATTCTGGTCAACAACGTGGGCGGCACGATTTGGGCGAAGCCCTATGAGGCCTATGAAGAAGATCAGATCGAAGCCGAAGTACGTCGTTCATTGTTCCCGACCCTCTGGTGCTGCCATGCGGTGCTAAAACCCATGCAGGCACAGCAAAGTGGCGTGATCGTCAATGTGTCGTCCATCGCAACGAGAGGCCTGAACCGTGTGCCCTATGCCGCAGCCAAGGGGGGCGTGAATGCGATGACGGTCTGCATGGCATTTGAAAATGCTCAGCAGGGTATCCGCGTGAACGCTGTGGCTCCAGGCGGCACCGATGTGGGCGAGCGTCGTATTCCGCGTAACACCGAAAGCATGAGTGAGCGCGAGAAGGTCTGGTACCAGACCATTGTCGATCAAACCATCGATTCCACGTTTATGAAACGCTACAGCCAGCCCGAAGAACAGGCGAATGCAATCCTGTTCCTGGCCTCGGACGAAGCTTCTTACATCACCGGTACCGTGCTCCCCGTTGGCGGAGGCGATCTGGGCTAACCCCTGCCGGACATCCTCCCGGTGTCTTATGACGCCGGGGCTCCCTCTTTGATAAGGACAGAATCATGGCGACAAAAACAATAATCGTGCCTGAAGGAATGGAATTTATCCGTGATGAGCTTGGTTACGCTCCGGCGGTACAGGTAGACACACGGCTTTATATCGCAGGACAGATAGGGCGTAACGATCAGCGTGAACTGGTGGCCGAAAAGGAAGCCCAGTTTGTGCAGGTGTTTGAGAACCTGAAACGCATTCTGGAGACTGCGGGCAGCGGTTTCGAGGATCTGGTTGAGATCACCAGTTATCACACCGATATGCGTGACTTGCCGTTGTACATGGAAGTGCGCAATCGATACATGAATGGTTGTTATCCAGCCTGGACGGCCATTGGCGCCGCCTCTCTCTGTGGCGCACCGGGTTACTTCCTTGAAGTCAAAGGGATTGCGGAACGGGTGTAGGAGGTTGGCATGCTGAAGGATATTTCCATCTCGACAGTCATCGCCGGCCTGATGGCGGTACTGGTGTCCTACTCGGGCCCCTTGGCCATTTTCTTTCAGGCTGCACAGAGTGCCGGTATTTCGACGGAAATGATGACCTCCTGGGTCTGGGCGATCTCCATTGGCGCTGCCGTTACTGGCATTGTGCTCAGTGTCTGGTTCCGTATTCCGGTCATTACAGCCTGGTCGGCACCGGGGACGGTATTGCTGGTGACACTGTTTCCCGGGCTGTCGATCAATGAAGCGGTATCGGCTTATATCACTGCGGCCGTGATTATTTTTCTGATCGGCATTACCGGCCTGTTCGACCGGGTAGTGCATCTGATTCCAGGTGGAGTTGCCTCGGCCATGATGGCGGGCATTCTGTTTGATTTCGGGCTCGGCGCTTTCCGTTCACTGGAATCAGCGCCTCTGGTAACAACTCTGATGATCCTGGGGCTGGTGCTGTTCAAGTTTGTGAGCCGAGCCTACTTCCTGGTTTTGATGGTCCTGCTTGGTCTGGTGTTGTCGTTAACCCTTATGGATACCCATCTGGAGCAGCTGGAGTGGCAACTGGCATCGCCTCAATGGATCGTGCCGGATTGGACATGGAGTTCGACACTGGGGCTGGCACTGCCTCTGGTGATTGTCAGTTTGACCGGTCAGTTCCTGCCGGGCTTTGCCATCCTCAAGGCATCGGGTTATGCCTTTTCTTCCAGACCCATCATCAGCCTGTTGTCGCTGGTGTCCATTCCGACCGCTTTCTTTGGTGGTATTACCACAGTGATTGCCGCGATTACCGCGTCAATCTGCACCAGCTCAGATGCGCATGCCGACCCGGGAAAGCGTTATATGGCCGGTGTGGCTAACGGCGTTTTTTATCTCATTGGCGGTATTTTCGCTGGCAGCATCGTGCTTTTTTTCACCAGTTTTCCCTCCGAGATGATCGCAATTATTGCCGGGCTGGCGCTGCTGGGGGCGATCAGCAATAGCCTGAGTGCCGCTCTGAATGACAAAGAGCACCTGGATGCATCGCTGATTACCTTCATGGCAACGGCATCGGGTGTCAGCCTTTGGGGCATTGGAGCTGCCTTCTGGGGTGTCGTACTGGGAACAGCGGTCTACGCCCTGCGCGTTGGATTAATTCGCTACCAGTGCGCAAAGGCTGGAGAAACCGCAGATAGAGGCTTGTCGGTTAATTCTGGCGAACGCTGACGCTTCCAATAATGGCGGGTTGAGCCAATAAAAATGTTGGTTTTTGGTACCAATAATGGAAACTCAAACCGCCATTAATAGATGACATTTCAACCATTTTTCATGTTTAGATTACGGCTGTGTTACGCAAGATGCTTTGAGTTTTCAGGGCGTTGCATACACGGCCCAACAACCCGTAGCAGCTGTACTGCTATCCACATTATAAAAATAAGGATTGACTGTATGTCACTTAAGAACGGTTTGGCCCTTGCTGTCATGGCGGCGGGAATCTCTTCTACTGCGCAAGCTCTGGACCTTGGCGAGTTCAACGGCACTCAGTTCAGTGTCGGTGGTTACATTAAAGCCGAGGGCCGCTTTACCAACCCTGATAATGGCGACGGTGATTTTGATGGTACTGCCCGTCAGTCTCGTATTAATTTCAGTGCCAAGCGTGACGTGAATGGCCACAAAATCATGGGTCTTGTGGAAGGTGACTTCTATGGTGGCAACGCCACGGATTCAACCTATGACTGGCGTCTGCGTCATGCCTACTTGAAGGTTGATAACCTGACACTGGGTCAAACCTGGAACGGTCAGTTCCTGGCGTACGCGCCCTTTGATGTACCTTATCTGGACTTCTTTAACGCGGGTAAAGGCAACGCGGCCGGTAATGGTGGTGTGGTACGCCCGGATCTGGTGATGCACTACCAGATGGGCAATGTGCGCCTGACACTGCAGGACCCTGTGAACGAAGATGCCGATTACCCCGATTTCGTCATTAACTATGCCAAGCGCTTTGAAGGCGGTCATGGTGCCAGCATTGCCCTTGCCGGTCGTGACGTGGCGAAAAGCAATGTGACCAACAGCAGTGAAGACTCGGAATTCGGTGCTGCAATTATTTATGCCGGCAAATACTCCCTGGGCGCAACGGCGCTGCACCTGAACGGCTATGTCGGTGAAGGGCAGGGCGTCTATTCCGGCTTTGGTTACGGTGGTGCCTGGCACCCGAGCCTGCGTCCGGCAGTGGATGCCAACGCAGAGGGTGAACTGATCAAGACTACCGGTCTGGTGGCGGGTATTTCCCATCGCTTCAACGACAAACTGACCGGGGGTATTCGTTATTCCCAGGTTGAAGCCGATGAAACCTCTGCTGGCGCTGAAGATACTCTGAAAGTGAGCCACGTAAACCTGATCTACTCCTACCTGCCGGGACTGGATTTCGGTATCGAGTGGCGTGATCAGAACCTGGCGACGCATGGCACGCGTCCGGCGGGTCAGCAGTTGGAACTGATGGCGATGTACAAGTTCTAACGACTGCATCAACGTAAACGAGAGAACCCGGGTCCCCTTCCCCGGGTTTTTTCGTTTCAGGGCTTTGAAATTCGAGTAGGGCGGCAGATGTGAGGGCATAAAACCCGACATTACATGCGTTGACCATTAATAAGCTCGGTAATCTGCCATCATTCCCGTAAATGGAATCTCCAGCCCCCGTTTTTGCGGGTTCTATCCCGTTTTTGCAACGCTATACTGGATTTCAACCTGGCTGGCAGCCCTCATGACAGGGACTGTTGCAGTGTGACCCAACAATAAATATCGGCCCGAAATTGCGATTGGCCGAAATTGATAAGGTGAGCCATGAAAGAGTTCAAGCATTTTATCAACGGCGAGTATGTGGCCTCTGCCAGCGGCAAGACCTTCGAAAACCGTTGCCCGGTCGATAACAGCCTGATCGGTCCTGTGCACGAAGCCGGCGAAGCAGAAGTGGACGCTGCCGTGCGCGCGGCCAAGGCGGCGCTGAAAGGTCCTTGGGGCAAGCTGACCCAGGCCCAGCGTACCGAGCTGCTGAACAAGGTCGCAGACCGCATCAACGAACGCTTCGACGAGTTCCTGGAAGCCGAGTGCCTCGATACCGGCAAGCCGCGCTCCATTGCCAGCCATATCGATATTCCCCGTGGCGCTGCCAACTTCAAGGCATTCTCCGAGACGCTGGCCAACCACCCGACCGAAGGCTTCCGCATGGATACGCCGGACGGCAAGGGTGCGCTGAACGTGGGCCACCGTACGCCCAAGGGCGTGATCGCCGTTATCTCCCCGTGGAACCTGCCGCTGCTGCTGATGACCTTCAAGGTGGGGCCGGCACTTGCCTGCGGTAACACCGTAGTGGTCAAGCCGTCTGAAGAAACGCCGGCAACCACAACGTTGCTGGGTGAAGTGATGAACGAATGTGGCGTACCGGCCGGTGTGTTCAACGTAGTACACGGCTTCGGTCCTAATTCCGCCGGTGAGTTCTTGACTACTCACAAGGATGTGGCTGCCATTACCTTCACCGGTGAAACCCGTACTGGCGAAGCGATCATGCGTGCTGCGTCCGTAGGCCTGCGCAACATTTCCATGGAGTGTGGCGGCAAGAACCCAGGGCTAGTCTTCGCTGACTGCGATATCGAGAAAGCGGTTGAGGGCACCATGCGTTCCGCGTTTGTGAACTGTGGTCAGGTCTGCCTGGGCACCGAACGCGTTTACGTCGAGCGTCCGATCTTCGAGAAGTTCCTGTCCCGCATGAAGGAAGAAGTGGCCAAGCTGAAGCTGGGGCGTCCTGAAGACAAGGACGCCAACTTCGGTCCGCTGGTGAGTCTCGAGCACCGCGAGAAGGTCAAGTACTACTACGACCTGGCCCGTGAAGAGGGCGCAACCGTTGAGATCGGTGGTGGTATCCCGGATATGGGCGCTGAGCTGAATGATGGTGCCTGGATCGAGCCGACTATCTGGACCGGTCTGTCCGACGATGCGCGCGTTATCCGCGAAGAGATCTTTGGCCCTTGCTGCCACATCCGTCCGTTCGACACTGAAGAAGAAGTGATCGAGCTGGCCAACGACACCGACTACGGCCTGGCGTGTGCCATCTGGACCGAAAACTCTGCCCGTGCCGTACGCGTAGCCGAGCAGATGGAGGTCGGCCTGGCCTGGGTGAACTCCTGGTTCCTGCGTGACCTGCGCACCTCCTTCGGTGGTGCCAAGCAGTCCGGTATTGGCCGCGAGGGCGGGGTACACGGCCTCGAGTTCTACACCGAAACCAAGAATATCTGCATCAAGCTCTGAGGACAGACGATGGACAAGCAACTGATTCAACAATGTGGTGATGAGCTGTACACGGCGATGCTGGAACGCACGCCGGTACGTCCGCTGACCGAGCGATTCAGCGATATCACCATTGAAGATGCCTACAACATCTCCCTGCGCATGCTGGAGCGTCGCATTGAAGCCGGTGAAAAGATCATCGGCAAGAAGATCGGCCTGACCTCCAAGGCGGTGCAGAACATGCTCGGCGTGGGTCAGCCGGACTTCGGTTACCTCACCGATAAGATGGCGTTCAGCCAGGGCGAAGAGATGCCGATCTCTGACCGCCTGATGCAGCCGAAAGCCGAAGGTGAAATCGCCTTCATCCTGAAAAAGGATCTGATGGGTCCTGGCATCACTGCTGCTGATGTACTGGCCGCCACCGATTGCGTGCTGCCGTGTTTCGAAGTGGTCGATTCCCGCGTCGAGAACTGGCAGATCAAGATCCAGGACACCGTGGCAGACAACGCCTCCTGTGGTCTGTTCGTGCTGGGTGACCGAGCCGTTGATCCGCGCAAGGTAGACCTGGCGACCTGCGGCATGGTGGTTGAAAAGAACGGTTCCATCATCAGTACCGGCGCTGGCGCTGCAGCGCTGGGCAGCCCGGTGAACTGTGTCACCTGGCTGGCCAATACCCTGGGTGAGTTCGGTATCCCGCTGAAAGCCGGTGAAGTGATTCTGTCCGGTTCTCTGGTGCCGCTGGAACCGGTTCAGGCTGGTGACTTCATGAGCGTCAACATCGGTGGCATCGGCAGCGCGTCTGTCCGTTTTGTCTGATTAATTGGAATTGAGTTGAGCCTTCGTGCGCGGAGCGCACTCCCACAAATAGCATCAGTGTTTGGTTGGAGCTGTGGGAGCCCACTCAGTGGGCGATGAAGAAGCAACAGGCTTCGCGCAGTTGTGGGAGCCCGCTCCGCGGGCGAAGAACAAACATCAGAGTTCGCGCACAGAGTGCGCTCGCACAATCAGCGCTGCTGTTCGGGATAAACCCTGTGGGAGCTCGCTCCGCGAGCGAAGGCTACAAACAAGAATAAGTGGAACACACTATGTCCAAGAAACTGAAAGCGGCCATTATCGGCCCGGGTAACATCGGCACCGACCTGCTGATGAAGATGAAGCGCTCCGAATGGATCGAGCCGGTCTGGATGGTGGGTATCGACCCGACCTCCGAAGGCCTCAAGCGTGCCGAAGAGATGGGTATCAAAACCTGCGCCACCGGTGTAGACGGTCTGCTGCCCCACGTCATCGAAGACGATATCCGCGTGGCCTTCGATGCTACCTCCGCCTACGTTCACGCCGAGAACAGCCGCAAGCTGAACGAGCTGGGCGTGATCATGATCGACCTGACGCCTGCGGCTGTCGGTCCTTACTGCGTACCGCCGGTGAACCTGGCTGATCATGCCAAGAACCTGGAAATGAACGTCAACATGGTGACCTGTGGTGGCCAGGCGACGATCCCGATGGTTGCTGCTGTTTCCCGCGTACAGCCGGTTGAGTACGGTGAGATCATCGCGACTGTGTCTTCCCGCTCTGTCGGTCCGGGCACGCGTCAGAACATCGACGAATTCACCCGCACCACGGCTGGCGCTGTGGAAAAAGTGGGAGGCGCCAAGAAAGGCAAGGCGATCATCATCATCAACCCGGCCGAGCCGCCGTTGATCATGCGTGACACCATCCACTGCCTGACCGAAGGCGAGCCGGACCAGGCCGCCATCACCGAATCCGTGCATGCCATGGTGAAGGAAGTGCAGAAATACGTACCGGGTTACCGCTTGGTGAACGGCCCTGTGTTCGACGGCAACCGCGTCTCCTGCTTCATGGAAGTAGAAGGCCTGGGCGACTTCCTGCCCAAGTATGCCGGCAACCTGGACATCATGACTGCAGCCGGTCTGCGTACGGCCGAAATGTTCGCTGAAGAAGCGGCCAACGGCGCCATCACCCTGCCTGAGCGTGGCTAACGGAGGATTACGATATGAACCTGAACGGTAAGAAAGTCACGCTGCACGATATGTCTCTGCGTGACGGCATGCATGCCAAGCGTCACCAGATCAGCCTGGACGAGATGGTTAACATCGCGACCGGTATGGACGAAGCGGGTATGCCGCTGATCGAAGTCACCCACGGTGACGGTCTGGGCGGTGCATCCGTGAACTACGGTTTCCCGGCGCACACCGATGAGGAATACCTCAACGCGGTTGTGCCGAAAATGAAAAACGCCAAGGTCTCCGCACTGCTGTTGCCGGGTATTGGTACCGTCGATCACCTGAAAATGGCCCGTGATTGTGGTGTTTCTACTATCCGTGTGGCTACTCACTGCACCGAGGCTGATGTATCCGAGCAGCACATCGGCATGGCCGCCAAGATGGAAATGGACACTGTCGGCTTCCTGATGATGGCGCACATGGTCAGCCCGGAGAAGATCCTGGAGCAGGCGAAGCTGATGGTGAACTACGGTGCCA
Organism: Marinobacterium stanieri; assembly: GCF_900155945.1. Classification (GTDB taxonomy): domain Bacteria; phylum Pseudomonadota; class Gammaproteobacteria; order Pseudomonadales; family Balneatricaceae; genus Marinobacterium; species Marinobacterium stanieri. The sequence continues at coordinate 299,673 of NZ_FTMN01000004.1, read as the reverse complement.
ACTGCATCTACGCCACCGACTCTGCCGGATACATGCTGCCGGACGAGGTGACTGCCAAAATCGGCCTGCTGCGTGCTGAGCTGCCGAGCAGCGTCGAGATCGGTTTCCATGGTCACCACAACATGGGTATGGCCATTGCCAACTCTCTCGCTGCGATTGAAGCGGGTGCTTCACGCATCGATGGCTCGGTTGCAGGCCTGGGCGCCGGTGCCGGCAACACGCCGCTGGAAGTTTTCTGCGCCGTGCTGGACCGCATGGGTGTCGAGAGCGGTGTCGATCTGTACAAGATCATGGATGTGGCCGAAGACCGCGTCGTGCCGATGATGGATCAGCCGATCCGCGTTGACCGTGATGCACTGACGCTGGGCTATGCCGGTGTTTACTCCTCCTTCCTGCTGTTTGCCCAGCGCGCGGAGAAGAAGTACGGCATTCAGGCCCGTGACATTCTGGTAGAGCTTGGTCGCCGCGGTACCGTGGGTGGTCAGGAAGACATGATTGAAGACCTGGCACTGACCATGGCGAAAGAAAAGGGGCTGATCTAATGGCTGAAGCATACGAAAACAAGCTGACCCAATCGCAGATTGAAGAGCTGGCGATCCACTGCGAAAACGCCGAACTGGAAGCCTACGAGATCACCAAAATCACCGACGACTTCCCGCAGATGACCTACAAGGATGCCTTTGATATCCAGTGGGAGATCCGACGCCGCAAGGAAGAGCGTGGTCACAAAATCGTTGGCATGAAGATGGGCCTGACCTCCTGGGCCAAGATGGCGCAGATGGGGGTTGAGCAGCCCTGCTACGGCTTTCTGGCTGATTACTTCAGTGTACCTGAGGGCGGCGAGTTCGAGTTCGACGAGCTGATCCACCCGAAGATTGAAGCCGAGCTGGCGTTCGTACTTAAAGACGAACTGAAAGGCCCGGGCGTGCACATTGGTGATGTTCTACGTGCCACAGATTTCGTCATGCCGGCAGTGGAAGTGATCGACTCCCGCTACAAGGACTTCAAGTTCGATCTCAAGAGCGTGATCGCGGATAACTCCTCTTCAACCCGCTTCATGACAGGCGGTCAGATGGCTGATGTTGCTGATCTGGACCTGAAGAACCTGGGTGTGGTCATGGAGATCAATGGCGAAGTGGTACAGACCGGTGCCGGCGCAGCTGTGCTGGGTCACCCGGCGGCCTCTGTGGCCATGCTGGCGAATATGATGGGCGAGCGCGGCGAAAGCCTGCCGGCAGGCTCCTTCATCATGATCGGTGCTATCACCGCTGCGGTACAAGTGAACAAGGGCGACGCCTTCACTGTGCGTTACCAGGGCCTGGGCACACTGAGCGGCAAGTTCGTCTGACAGACAGTCGAAAACCTGGCTATGCCGCTGAGCACTGCGATATAACCGGCTCAGCGGCTTCAATCCGTTTTTAACCGTCTGCGAAGGAGGCATGCCATGCCGATTGCACAACTGCACATCATGGAAGGGCGCTCGGACGAGCAGAAGGAAACCCTGATCAAGGAAGTGACTCAGGCTATTGCGCGTTCACTGGATGCGCCTGAGGAGAGTGTGCGCGTACTGATTGATGAGATGCCCAAGCAACACTTTGGCATCGGCGGCCAGTCCGCCAAGAAATTAGGGCGTTAGCCTTACTCCCTTAAGTTGTGTTTCTACCCATTGTTGTAGTCTCTTTGCCCCGCTATGAAGCGGGGCTTTTTATTATGCACTGAACAAGTGCATATAAAGCGGTTTAAAACGGGCGGTTAAATATTTAACTTGGCTTTATTCAATGTATCTGAAGGTGTTTCACCGAATATCTTTTTGTATTCGGTGGAGAAACGGCCTAAATGAGTAAAGCCCCAGTTAAAAGCCAGAGTGGAAATACTTTCCGCACCCTGAGATTTAATGATATCCCCTCGAACACCCTCCATACGGATGCGCTTTAAATAGGCAGTGGGCGGGACGCCAATATAGCGTTTAAAGTCGGAGTAGAGCTTGTTTTTGGAAACGCCTGAAATCCATTCAACATCATCCATGTGAATTTCATTTTTGGCATTTTCGCGCAGATAGTCGATTGTTTTGACAAGGTAGGAGGGCAGGTTGTTATTAAGTGCTCGCTTTACATCCTCAGAGTAGTTGTGAGGCTGGGATGTCAGCAGGCCTTTGATAAGTGCTTGTTCTATATCCCGTATGAACGCGGGGCTGTTGTACAGGCTATCGGTGTTTGAAAGCTCGCTTTCGATATACCTGACGGTGCGCCACCAGGCGCTGGATGAGCCCACAGATGCATCCATATTTGCCTGAAATATCAGTGGCTTATCAGTTTTTTTGCCAGTCAGGGATTCGAGGCCAACTTCCATGGCCTGGCGGGAAATACGAACCAGGGTTTTACGACAGTTACCGCTGATATTCAGTTCGTAGGGTTCGGCCGGGGAGATGATGACACCGCTGGTGATATTGGACTGTACGTTGCCGTCCTTATAGCTCAGTTCCTGGTAGCCGCTCAGGGGTAAGCTGATACTGTAGCTGTTACTCAAATCCTCGACATTTACGGTTACATCAGTGCCATATTCAATATAACCGATAGCGGTAGACGTTGAGTTAAGAATATTGCCTACATGTCTGAAATGCATTTTTTTTGCATCTTCAACCGTCAGGTCATGTGGCCCACATATATTGGACATCCAGGATATGGCATCGCGTGTATTGTGAGTATCTGCCATTAATTTGTTAGGGGGTGACCCTTCGTTCTGGATATCGGTGTGTATCATCATGAGATCACTTTTTAATTATTGGTTTTATTCATGATTAGCCAGTTATCGGTCAAGGGGGCTTCTCGAAATTAGCCTGACTGACGTCATATGTCAATTACTTGTTGTCATGCAGCTGAAATGATTTCGATCAGTGAAAAAGCGGATAGCAAATCAAAAAAAAGCGGATAGCTGATGGGGATCAAGCTTTGGTTTTATGGGGGTAACCAAGAGAGCAGCCGGTCGAACGGCCTGGATGCCACCTAATGGAGACCTGAAATGAGCCTGAATAATAAGCCCCTCGAAGCCTGGCGTCAGCAAGTTGAGGGCGCCCTCAACTTCCGCCCAGAAGAGAAGACGTTCAAGGTTGCCCGTGAAGTCTTTACCGACCCTGAATTGTTCGATCTCGAAATGGAACTGATTTTCGAGAACACCTGGATCTATGCCTGTCACGAAAGCCAGATCGCCAACAAGCATGATTTCTTCACCATGCAGGCGGGTCGCCAGCCGATGATCATCACCCGCGATGCCAAGGGTGAGATCAATGCACTGCTGAATGCCTGCCAGCACCGTGGCGCAACCCTGACCCGTGTGTGCAAGGGTAACCAGTCTACCTTTACCTGCCCGTTCCATGCCTGGTGCTACAAGACCGATGGCAAGCTGGTGAAGGTGAAGGCACCTGATGAATATCCGGCTGACTTCGACAAATCGACTCGTGGCCTGCGCAAGGCGCTGGTCAGCAGCTATAAGGGCTTTGTGTTCATCAACCTGAACACCGAGTGCACCCAGTCACTGGAAGAGTTTCTTGGCGACGCCAAAATCGCGTTTGACATGATGGCAGCCCAGTCACCCACAGGCGAGCTGGAAGTCCTGCCGGGCTCCTCCTCCTATACCTTCGACGGCAACTGGAAGCTGCAGAACGAAAATGGCCTCGATGGCTATCACGTCAGCACCGTCCACTATAACTACGTAGCCACCGTGCAGCATCGTCAGCAGCAGGATGCAGCCAAGGCTGGTGGTGCCAGCAAGACCCTGGACTACAGCAAGCTCGGTGCCGGTGACAAGGAAACCGATGATGGCTGGTTTGCCTTCAAGAACGGCCACACCATCCTGTTCAGTGACATGCCGAACCCTGAAGTGCGTCCGGGCTATGCCTCCGTTATGCCGCGTCTGATTGAAGAGTATGGCCAGGAGCGTGCCGAGTGGATGATGCACCGTCTGCGCAATCTGAATATCTATCCCAGCCTGTTCTTCATGGACCAGATCAGCTCCCAGTTGCGTGTAGTGCGACCGGTGGCCTGGAACAAGACCGAAGTGCACAGCTTCTGCCTGGGCGTGAAGGGCGAATCTGACGCCGACCGTGAAAACCGTATCCGCCAGTTTGAAGACTTCTTCAACGTATCCGGCATGGGGACCCCGGATGATCTGGTGGAATTCCGTGAAGCCCAGAAAGGCTTTGAAGGACGTGCCGAGCGCTGGAATGACATCTCCCGCGGCTGCGAAAACTGGTCGTACGGCCCCACCGCCAACACCCGGGCGCTGGATATCGAGCCGGTGATAACCGGTACCGAATTTACCCAGGAAGGCCTGTATGTAAACCAGCACTCCACCTGGCAGCGCTACCTGCTGGAAGGTCTGGCAGCCAAAGCGAAGAAGGAGGGTTAAACCATGAGCAACACTATCCAGAGCATCGAACAGTTTCTGTACCGTGCGTCCGAGTACTGCGACCGTCAGCAGTGGGATGAATATCTCGACATGTTTGACCCTGAGTCCATGTTTCATATTCCGCAATGGGACAGCGAGCATGTGTACACCACCAACCCCAAGCGCGAGATGTCGCTGATCTATTACCCGACCCGTGCCGGCCTTGAAGACCGTGTATTCCGCATCCGCACCGGCAAGAGTGCTGCCTGTACACCCATGCCGCGCACCATGCACCTGATCGATAACGTTCAGGCGGAGCAGCAGGATGACGGTCTGTGGCAGGTGAAAGCCAACTGGGCTACGCACTTCTTCCGTTTTGGTGAAGCTGAATGCTTTTTCGGCTGGGCCGAGTACCTGCTGCGGGAAGAGGGTGACAGCTGGAAGATCATGAGCAAGCGCGCCATCGTGCTGAACGACAAGATCCGCCATGTGCTGGATTTCTACCACGTCTGAGCACCTTCGGGTGCTCGTTTATGAGTGAGCAATGGTGAGTAGTATGCATAAGGTAGCACTGAACTTCAGCGATGGACGCACCCACTTCATCGGCATTAATCCGGGTGAAGTCCTGATGGACGCGGCTCTGCGCCACGGCCTCACGCTGCCGGTTGACTGTCGCGAAGGTGTTTGTGCCTCCTGTAAAGGCACCTGCCAGTCCGGCCAGTATGATCTTGAGTATGTCGACGAAGATGCGCTGAGCGAAGACGATCTGGAGAAGGGCGGTATTCTGGCCTGCCAGATGCGTGTCGAAAGTGACTGTGCTGTTCGTTTCGACTTTGATTCTTCCCTCTGTACCAGTGCCGGACCTGAAGAGGTCGAGGCCGTGGTAACCCGGGTCGAAGTCCTGTCCGACTCCACCGCAACCCTGCACCTGGATGCCAGTGGTCGTGAAGGGCAGCTGGACTTCCTGCCGGGCCAGTATGCCCATGTGCAGGTGCCCGGTACCGATGAGTGGCGCTCCTATTCCTTTGCCTGTCAGCCCAACGAAAACAATCAGCTGCAGCTGCTGATTCGTTTATTGCCGGATGGGGTGATGAGCAATTACCTGCGTGATCGTGCCCAGTCTGGTGACAGCATTCGTCTCAAGGCACCTCTGGGGGCCTTTTATCTGCAGCAGGTTAAACGTCCGCTGATTCTGGTCGCTGGCGGCACCGGCCTGGCTGCATTTCTTGGCATGCTGGACCAGATGGAATCCGATCCGAGCCGTATCGATCAGCCGGTCAACCTGTTCTACGGCGTCACCAAACCGGAAGACCTCTGCGAGCTGGAACGTCTGGACCGCTATCAGCAGGCGATTCCCGGTTTCACTTACCACAGCATCGTGATGCAGCCTGATGAGAGCTGGCAGGGTCCGGAAGGTGTGGTGACCGACCTGTTTGAAGAGCAGCATTTCAACGCCGGCGGGGTGGATGCCTATCTTTGCGGCCCGCCGCCGATGGTTGAGGCGGTGAAAAACTGGCTCGATCAGCGCCAGATGGAAAACGCCAGTATCTACTTTGAAAAGTTCTCTGCCAGCTGAGCCAACAACAGCTGAGCAGTAACCCAACACAATAACAACAAAGAGATCAGCACAATGAAAAAAGGTGTAATGCGCCCGGGACACGTTCAGATTCGTGTTCTGGATATCGACGAAGCACTGCTTCACTACCGTGACCTGATGGGTCTGATTGAGGTCGGCCGCGACGCTCAAGGCCGCGTCTACCTCAAGGGCTGGACGGAAGTCGACCGCTTCTCGGTCGTCCTGCGCGAAGCTGACCAGCCCGGTATGGACTTCATGGGGTTCAAGGTACTCAACGAAGCGACGCTGGAACAGCTCCACGGTGAGCTGGTCGAGCATGGCTGTGAAGTGGAGCAGGTTGCAGCCGGGGAGCTTGAAGGCTGTGGTCGCCGTATCCGCTTTCAGGCACCCACCGGGCATGCTTTTGAGCTTTATGCCGATAAAGAGCAGACCGGTCGCTACGGCATCGGTAATCACAACCCGGAAGCCTGGCCCCGTGACCTCAAGGGCATGAAGGCACAGCGCTTTGATCACTGCCTGCTGTACGGACCTGATCTGGACAAAACGCTGGATCTGTTCCGTGACGTACTGGGCTTCGATATCTGCGAACAGGTGATGACGCCGGATGGCAAACGTGTGGCGCAGTTCCTGACCACCAGCATGAAGGCGCACGATATCGCCTTCATTGATCACCCCGAGCCGGGCAAATTTCACCACGCTTCATTCTTCCTGGAAACCTGGGAAGACGTGCTACGTGCCGGTGACCTTATCTCCATGACCGATACGTCCATCGATATAGGTCCTACGCGGCATGGTATTACGCACGGTCAAACGATATATTTCTTTGATCCGTCAGGGAACCGCAACGAAGTTTTCTGTGGTGGTGACTACTTCTACCCGGATCATGAGCCAATCACCTGGGATGCCGACAAATTGGGCAAGGCCATCTTTTACCATGATCGCCAGCTCAACGAGCGCTTTCTGACCGCCTTGACCTGATTTCGTTTACGAATATGGGCTTGGGTGGCATGGTCTTTGCTGAGTACCGCTGACGGTACAGCATCTGATCGGTAACCCAGGGTCCATATCCCAGCGTCCCGGTGAGCACCTGTCGTTTGCCCGGGGCGGTGGCTAAAAAATTACAATAGAGAGAATGGAGTTAGACATGTCGATGAAACGCTTAATGACGTCCGTAATGGCGGGCGGCCTGGCCCTGATGATGACCGTACCGGCTCAGGCACGGGATTTCCGCCTTGGCCTGATTACACCACCGCCGCATCGCTGGACCCAGGCTGCCGAAGCCTTTGCCGAAGATGTGAAGCAGAAGTCCGGTGGTGAGCACAGCATTGCTGTCTTCCCGTCTCAGCAGCTGGGTAATGAAGCGCAGATGGTGCAGCAGCTGCAGACCGGTGCGCTGGATATGGCGTTCCTGACCGTTGCTGAAATATCCAACCGTGTGCCCGATTTTGGTGCGCTTTACGCGCCTTACCTGGTCGATAACATTGACCAGGCGGCCGCTCTGCTGAAGTCTGAAGCCGCGACTGACCTGCTGAATCAGCTGCCGTCTGAAGCCGGTCTGGTTGGTGTGGGTTACGGCATGGCCGGCCTGCGTCAGGTGATGAGCCGCGATACACTGGAAGGCCCGTCTGACCTGGAAGGCAAGAAACTGCGCATTACGCCGTTCGAGCCGATCCGTGATTTCTACAAGGCAACCGGTGCTGCTCCGACTCCGATGCCACTGCCGGCCGTATACGATGCCCTGGCCAACGGTCAGATCGATGCCATCGACATGGACTTCGACTCCATCCTGATCTTCAAATTCTACGATCGCTCCGACAAGATGCTGATCTCCAACCATATGATGTTCCCGATGGTGGGTGTGGTATCCGGTCGCGTCTGGAAAGACCTGAGCAAGGAAGACCGCAAACTGCTGCAGACCAGCATGCGTGCTCAACTGGATGCGGTCATCGACCACTTCCAGGCCCTGGAGAAGAAACAGGAGCAGGAGCTGCGTGGTCTGGATATCACTATTCATGAAGCAACCAGGGAAGACTTTGCTGACGCTATCGCAGAGTGGGAAGGAATCTGGTCCGAAAAGGCACCGTCTCTGCCCAAACTGAGAAAAGCGGTTGCCGAGATCAAGGGCAGCTGATCCTCTGAGCCATTACCCCGCAGGCCCTTGTGCCTGTGGGGCGAGGACACCTGATGTTGAATTTCATATCTGATCGGCTGGTCCGCATTGAGATGGGACTGGCGGCCGTTATGGCGGCTGCAGTCACCTTGCTGATCTTGCTGAACATTGTCAGCCGTTCCCTGGGCATGGCAATTTACTGGGTGGATGAGCTGGCCATCTACGCCATGGTCTGGACTACATTCCTGGCAACATCGGTCGCGCTCAAGCGCCGTCAGGTTGTAGCGGTGACGTTGCTGGTCGACCTTCTGGGCAAGCGCACCCAGGCCTGGATGCAGCTGTTATCCGACCTGATGATTCTGACCTTTGCGGCTGCTGTGCTGGTATTGTGCTGGCGCTGGCTGGACCCGGTGACCTTTGCCGGTGTTGGTTTTGATATAAAAGAGTTTCAGGGCGAAACATTCAATTTCCTGTATTCGGAAAAAACCAATACGATCGGTATTAAGAAAATATGGCCCTGGTTAATACTGCCTATATTTTCCATTTCGCTCAGCCTGCATGCCCTCAATAATATGCTGGGCAGTCTTAAGAAAGCAGTATTTTATAAGGGGGCTGTGGAATGACGTTTGCCGTATTTTTCATTCTTCTGTTTTTAGGTGTGCCAATTGCCCTGGTGCTGGCCCTGACTGCGCTCTGGTATATTGCGACTTCCGGCAATTCCGTACTATTTGAATCCTACCCCCAGCAGCTGTTTGGCGCGATTGAAAGCTATGGCCTGCTGGCTATTCCGCTGTTTATGTTGGCCGGTGAGTTGATGAACGAAGGGGGACTTACCAGTCGCCTGATCAACCTGGCACGAATTCTGGTGGGCGGCTTTCGCGGAGGGCTGGCGTATATCAACCTGGTCGCCAATATGATGATGGCGGCGATCATGGGTTCGGCGGCTTCACAGATCGCGATCATGTCCCGTGCCATGGTGCCTGCCATGGAGAAAGAGGGCTACTCGGCCTCATACGCGGCCGCTATCACCTCAGCCGGTGGTCTGCTGTCACCCATCATTCCACCGTCCATGTTGTTCGTGCTCTTCGGGGTGTTGGCGCAGGTACCCATTGCCGAGATGTTCATCGCCGGTATTGTGCCCGGCCTGCTCATGTCTCTGCTGTTTTTCATCGTGATTGCGTTGATTGGCCTGGTGCAGGAGTACCCGAAAGGGGAGTGGCCGGACCGCGCCAAGCGCCGTGAGTACCTGCTGATGGGGATGCCGGCCGGCTTGATTCCGATAGTGATTATCGGCGGTATTCTGACCGGTCTGGCGACGCCAACCGAGTCTGCAGCCCTGGCATCTCTGGCGGCATTGCTGATCGGCAAGTACGTCTACAAGGACCTGAAATTTTCTCATCTGCCGGAGATCCTGCGCCGTACGGCCCTGAATGCGGGCATGGTGATCATGCTGATCTCTGCGGCCGGCGTGTTCGGCTGGGTGGTGGTATATGAGCAGATTCCGCAGGCGGCAGCAGCCTGGATTGCCCAGCAGACCTCGGATCCTTTCGTATTCATGCTGATGGTGGTCGGGGTACTGATTCTGGTTGGTATGGTGATTGATGGCATCGCCGCGCTGATTCTGGTGGTGCCCATCCTGCTGCCCATTGCGCAGCAGCAATTCGATATATCGGCGTATCAGTTCGGGGTCGTGGTGTGTTTGACGCTGGTGACAGGGTTGCTGACACCGCCGGTGGGTGCAGGGCTGTTTATCGGCTCATCCATGACCGGGATTCCGCCTATGCAAATCTTCCGCTCACTGCTGCCTTTCCTGCTGGCAACACTGGCGACGCTGGTGCTACTGAGTGGGGTGCCTGAACTGGTGCTGGTGCTACTCTAGCGGGTATTCAAGAGGGGGCCCGGCGCAGGAGGCAGGCTTTCAGGTCTGTGCCCTGCGTCGGGTTTCGCTTGGTTTTTCGCCAAAGATTCTCTGGTATTCCTGGCTGAATCGGCCCATGTGACTGAACCCCCATTGCATGGCGGTTTCGGTGACCGAGTGCATATTCTCCTGTTGCATCAAGGCGTTATGAACGCGCTGCATGCGTACGCTACGCAGGAACTCCATGGGGCTCATCTGTCTGAAATCCTTGAATCCGGCATGCAGGGTGCGCACGCTGACGCCCGCTATTTCAGCGAGCCTGGCAGGCGATAAGGTCTCTTCGGCATGGGCTTCGATATATTCCTCAACACGGCGTACATGGCGGGGGGCGAGGCGTGCCTGGGGGGCGTTGAGTTCAGTGGAGTAATTGCTGGGTTGTTGGGTTAGCAGGGTATTGATCACAAGCTCGACCAATTGGTGGGATATGAGACGTTGATTGAGGCTTTCCGGCGAGTTGCGTTGCAGTTGAGTCAGGTATTCGAGCGTGTGTAACCAGCTTGAGGAGCGTTGCCAGTCGAACTCGGGGGCGAATTCGAGTGGTTGCCGCAGCCTGTGGCCCAGATGGCGACTGCATATCTGCTCCAGTTCCTGCCGGTCTATTCTCAGCATCAGCTGATCACAGTCTTCATAGCGCATCTTCAATTGCTGGTTCGGGCTCAGTATTACGCCCTTTTGCCGGTGAGTAATCACTTGCTTTTCGCCGCACAGAATCTCGGCAGAGCCGTCCATGGGCATCTGGATCAAGTAAAAGTCTTCCAGACATTCCGGGTCCACATCCGCACGTCCGCCATACTTCAGGCGATGCATGGATACCTCCCCCATGGAGAACTGGTGCAGGCGCGAACAGGTCTGTGCACTGTGCTGAACCGGTGTGAAACGGTGAGGTTTGAAGGCCTGACCGACCTTGCTGCAGACCTCATCCGGATCGGACGAGTTGAACACTTCCTTATCCGGCTGATCCAGCATTGCATTCCCCAGCACCGGAGGAATAAAAAGTTTAGTTGGCATTGGCTACTTCCCTTTTAGTTTTAGTGCTCTTTATTGCGTTGAGCTTTATTTAAGGGTGATGACAGTATAAACACGATTTTTCACTTGGTGGATAAAAAAATAACATTTTTGCGCTCTGTGGATATTGGCTGCCAAAAATGGATCGCTCTAATTCAACACATTTAAATAGGATGAAGTTGTGTTGATAATAAATAGAGCGGAGTCAGATAATGGGAACGCAGATTCAGATAAACGCAAAAGATGGAAACGGAGTTTTTTCCGGCTATTTGGCATTACCTGCAGCGGGAGAGGGGCCCGGTCTGGTGCTTTTGCAGGAGATTTTTGGTGTAAATGACACCATACGCCAAATCGCGGATTACTACGCTGAAGAAGGGTATGTCGTGGTTGTACCCGATCTGTTCTGGCGTCAGGAACCCGGTGTTGAGCTGGGCTATGACGAAGCCTCCTGGCAGAAGGCCTTCGGCTTCTTTCAGGGCTTTGACCAGGACAAGGGTGTGGAAGATATCGATGCAGCCCTGTCGGCTCTGAAAGGCCTTAAGGAGTGCACCGGTGGTACTGGCGTACTGGGCTTCTGCCTCGGCGCCCGCATGGCCTACCTGGCTGCCTGCCGTTGTGATGTGGATGCCGCCATCGGCTACTACGGCATGGGCATGGAGAATCATCTGGATGAGGCTGACAACATTGGTGGTCGTCTTGTTCTGCATTTTGCCGAGCAGGATGAGTACTGTCCGGCGGCAGCGCGTAACGATATTTATGCCGCGCTGGAATCCCGTGACAACGTGGAGCTCTACACCTACCCGGGTGTCGACCACGCCTTTGCCCGTCCGGGCTCAGAGCATTACCACAAACCTTCAGCCCTGATCGCCCATGAGCGCTCCGTTGCCGTTCTGCGCAAGGCGATTGGACCGCACTACAACCTGTCCCACCTGTGGGACAAACATTGCGAATACGAATTCGATACCCGTAATGTGGACGACACCATGGCCACCATGGTGGCAGAACCCTACGTTAACCACATTCCCACCCTGACCGGTGGTGTCGGTTACAAGGACCTGTACCGTTTCTACAAGCATCACTTTGTCGATTCCAATCCTGCTGACACTTCCCTGGTACCGATTTCGCGCACCATCGGCGATACCCAGATCGTTGACGAACTGCTGTTCTGCTTCACCCATGATCGCGAGATCGACTGGCTGGTGCCGGGTATCGAGCCGACCGGCAAGTATGTCGAGATTCCTCTGGTTGCTGTCGTCAAATTCCGCGGCGATAAGCTGTATCACGAACACATCTACTGGGATCAGGCGTCTGTACTGGTTCAGCTGGGTATCCTTGATCCCACCGGTCTGCCGGTAGCCGGGCGCGAAACTGCGGCCAAGCTGCTTGATGAAACCCTGCCCTCCAACAAGCTGATGCCGACCTGGCCCAGCAGCGCAAACAAGGACTGAGGAACGGGATCATGAGCGAATTCAACAATCGCGTGGCTTTGATTACCGGTGGTGCAACCCTGATCGGCGCAGCCGTTGCCCAGGCCTTTGTCAGCAATGGTGCCAAGGTTGCCATTCTCGATATCGATGTGGAGGCGGGTGCCAGTCTGGCGGATAAGTTGGGTGCATCAGCGCTGTTCATCGAGACCGACATCACCAATGACAGCCAGCTCGAGGCCGCGGTGGCCAAAACCGCCGAGCATTTCGGTGGCCTGCATTACCTGATCAACCTGGCGTGCAGTTACCTGGATGAAGGTGCCGACTCCGACCGCAGTGACTGGCTCAAGGCGCTGGATATCAACGTGGTCAGTGCCGTGATGGCCGCCCGGACGGTACGCCCTTTGCTGGCGCAGGAAGAGGGTGCAGCCATCGTCAACTTCACCAGCATCTCTGCACAGGCTGCCCAGACCGGTCGCTGGATCTACCCCGCCAGCAAGGCGGCTCTGAAGCACCTGACACGCAGCATGGCACTGGATTTTGCCGATGAAGGTATCCGCGTCAATTCGGTTTCACCGGGCTGGACCTGGTCCCGTGTCATCGATGAGGTCAGCGGTGGTGATCGTGCCAAGGCCGACCATGTCGCCGCGCCTTTCCACATGCTGGGCCGGCTGGGTGGGCCTGAAGAAGTTGCCGAAGTGGTGCTCTTCCTCTGTTCGCCCCGCGCCAGTTTTGTCACCGGTGCCGACTATGCCGTCGATGGCGGCTATTCAGCGCTTGGCCCCGAGCAGCAAGAGCCGGCAATTCCCAAGCTGGCCGAGTAACCCGACATGACCGGGACCTGTCCCGGTCACTTCAAGAACAATAAAGGTGTATCTCAATGACTCGTAAAATCGCAATCGTAGGCGCGGGCCAGTCAGGTCTGCAAACCGGCATCGGCCTGCTCAAGGCCGGTTATGATGTCACCATTCTGTCCAACCGTACCGGTGAGCAGATCCGTGCGGGCAAGGTGATGTCCAGCCAGTGCATGTTTGATCAGGCACTGCAGTCAGAACGGGATCTGGGGCTGAATTTCTGGGAACATGAGTGCCCGCCGGTGGAAGGCATCGGCGTCACTGTCCCCAATCCCGAGAAAGTGGGCGAGAAACTGATCGACTGGGCAGCCCCTCTGGATAACAAGGCACAGTCGGTGGATCAGCGCGTCAAAATGCCGGTCTGGATGGATGAGTTCGAGCGTCTGGGCGGTGAGCTGAAAATCTGTGATGTGGGTATTGCCGAGCTGGAAGAGCTGGCTGCGTCCTATGAGCTTGTACTCGTAGCCGCAGGAAAGGGCGAGATCGTGCGCATGTTCGAGCGTGATGATGAACGTTCCCGTTTCGACAAGCCGCAGCGTGCCCTGGCGCTGACCTATGTACACGGCATGACGCCGAAAGAGCCCTATTCACGGGTGGCCTTTAACCTGATTCCGGGCGTGGGCGAGTACTTTGTCTTCCCGGCGCTGACGCTGAGTGGCCCCTGTGAAATCATGGTGTTTGAAGGTATTCCGGGTGGCCCCATGGACTGCTGGGGCGATGTCACCACACCGCAAGAACATCTGCAGCGTAGCCTGGAAATCATTAACACCTACGCCCCCTGGGAAGCGGAGCGTTGCAAGAACGTTGAGCTGACCGATGAAGGCGGTGTACTGGCCGGTCGTTTCCCGCCGACGGTGCGCAAGCCGGTGGCAACCCTGCCGTCAGGCCGCAAGGTGATGGGCATTGCCGATGCACTGGTGGTGAACGATCCGATTACCGGCCAGGGTTCCAATAATGGTGCCAAGTGCAGCCGCATCTACCTGCAGGAAATCATTGCCCGTGGCGATCAGCCGTTCACCGAAGAGTGGATGCAGCAGACCTTTGAAACCTACTGGGACTATGCCTCTCAGGTTGTGGACTGGACCAACAGCATGCTGCTGCCACCGCCGGCGCACATCCTGGAATTGCTGGGCGCTGCTCAGCAGTCTCCGTCACTGGCGGCACAAATTGCCAACGGCTTTGATAACCCGCCGGATTACATGCCCTGGTGGCTGGACGAGGCGGCCTGCCAGGATCTGATCAAATTGCACATGCAACAGGGAGCGGCCTGATATGACCAGTGTAACCACCGCCAATGTTGCTACCGACAGCAGTACGGCCGCAGCCAATCTGGCCCCCGCAATTGACCCGCGTGAATTGCGTGATGCGCTGGGCTTGTTCGCCACGGGCGTCACCGTTGTGACCGCGCCGGGTACCGGCAAGGACGCTGTTGGCATCACCGTGAACTCCTTTTCATCCTTGTCTTTGGAGCCGCCCCTGGTGCTCTGGAGCCTGGCGCTCAAGTCGCCGAGTCTGGATGCGTTTGAAGAGGGCAAGCCCTTTGCCATCAACGTATTGCAGCGTGAGCAGGAAGCCCTGGCCATGCAGTTTGCACGCCCGCTGGACGACAAGTATGAGGGCGTGGAGTACAGCCTGAACAGTCGACAGGTGCCCCTGCTGGACGGTGCTCAGGCACAGCTGGAATGTACGGCCGAGTTTACCCGTGTACTGGGTGACCACCTGCTGATTGTCGGACGGGTTGATGCACTGAATACAGCACCCGGCGAACCTCTGCTGTTTTACCGGGGCGCTTTTGCCCGCCTGGAAAGCTGAACCGGTCACTGCGTCCGGAACATGATTGCGAACAAGACCTACACAGGACTCTGTGCATGATGAAAACAATGAACAAATCCAGCCTGGCACTGGCCATGGCACTGGCGTTAACCCTGACGACCGAGGCTCAGGCAACCGAAGGGGGCGGCTCCAACTATGCCATGGGCGCCGAAAACTACCTGATGGGTGCGCTGCCGCCTCCCGGTGTGTATCCGCTGATCTATGCCAATCGCTATGCGGCCGATGATCTGATGGATGATGCCGGTGACAGCCTGCCGATCGATTTCCGCCTGCGTGCCAATGTAGTGGCCCCGCGTCTGGTATGGGTAACGGATACGACCCTGCTGGGTGGCCAGCTGTTCCACGCTGCACTCCTGCCGTTAGTAGATATGGATGTGTCGGTTAACGGCATGAGTGACAGCAACCGGGGTATTGGTGATCTGGACCTGACCGCCTTCGCACTGGCCTACCACCACAGCCCCAACTTTCACTCGGTAGTGGGAATGGATGTGTTTGTGCCGGTGGGGGAGTATGACGCCAAGGATATGGCCAATATCGGCCGCAACTACTGGGGTGTGCAGGCGGCCTATGCGGCATCCTGGGTCAACCCGACCGGCTGGAATGCCGACATCAAGCTGATGTACGACTACAACTTCGAGAACAGCGATACGGATTATCAGTCCGGTCAGGAACTGCACTTTGACTATTCCGTCGGCTATGGCGTCAGCCCTAACTGGGTCGTGGGTGTGGGCGGTTATGCCTACAAGCAGACCACCGGGGATGAGGTGAATGGTGTCGATATCGGTAATGAGGGGAAGGCGTTCGCCATCGGCCCGTCCATCAAGTACGACAACGGCAAAGGCTTCTTCCTGTCACTGAAATACCAGAAAGAGATGGCGGTGGAGAACCGCCCTGAAGGTGATGCCTTCTGGATCAAGACCATCATTCCTTTCTGATCTTCACCTTCCTCCGTTCGACGTTCGTCAGCCCCGGGAACAGGGCTGACGTTTTTTGTTTCAGGCGGTCTCCAGCTTCTTCAGTCGATAGGCTAGCTGTGGCCGTGTCATGCCCAGCATGCGTGCTGCCTGGGATACGTTACCCTCGGCACGATCCATGGCGCTGCGAATCAACTGTTCCTCCATTTCCTCAAGGTTGAACTCGTCATTGAGCAGCTGCTCACAGAGGTCAGCCTGGGACAGGCTGGCGTCGGGGTAGCGATTGGCAATTTCCTGCGCCAGTACCCCCTGACGGTTGATACTGTTGAGCGGGTGGGTCGGTTCCGACAATGACGGGAAAAACGCATCCAGATCGATGGTGTGGTTGTTGTCCGTGAGGATGACACCCCGCTCGATCATGTTCTCCAGTTCGCGGATATTACCGGGCCACTTGTAGTGCATCAGCGCCTGCATCGCCTTGTCGGACACGCTCAAGGTTTGCTTGTTGTAGAGCGTGTGGTACTTCTTCAGGAAGTGATTGACCAGCAGGGGAATGTCTTCGGTTCGCTCGCGCAGTGGCGGGATATGGACCGGGTAGACGTTAAGCCGGAAGAAGAGGTCGGCGCGGAACTTGCCATCACTCACGGCCTGTTCCAGATCCTCGTTTGCCGCCGCTACAACCCGCACATCGATACGGCGGGTGCGTGTATCACCCACACGTTCCATTTCGCTTTCCTGCAGCACGCGCAGCAGGCTGGCCTGGGCCCGCGGCGACAGCTCGACGACTTCATCCAGGAAAATCGTGCCACCGTGGGCGCGTTCAAACTTGCCCTCGCGGGATTGGGTGGCGCCGGTAAAGGCACCTTTTTCCACACCAAAAAGCTCGGCTTCGATCAGGTCGGGCGGGATGCAGGCACAGTTGACCGCCACAAAGGGCTTGTCGGCGCGATCTGAGCTTTGGTGCAGCCCTTTGGCAACCACCTCTTTACCGACGCCGGTTTCGCCTTGCAGCAAAACAGTGACGCGACTGGTGGAGGCACGGCGAATCATCTGGCAGACGTTCTTGAACGCGCCGGATTGCCCTACGGAATTGAACAGCAGGTCGTCACTCTGGTCGCTGCTGCGGAAGTTGTCGCGCAGCTCACTGAGTTCGCTCTGCAGGCCAAAGAGTTCATCCGCGATGGGGTCGGGCAACAGGTAACGCTCCAGCTCGGCCTGGTCTTCCCATTCATCGGCAGGGCGTCCATGAATGTGGCAATGGTCGTGACCCATGCCGGCACATTCGGTCTCCTTGAAGATGATATTACGACCCATAAAGTAGGTGGTATAGCCGCTGGCATAGCCGATCAGCGTCCAGCAGATAGGCTCGTCGGCAGGGCCAAAATCCTGCATGTGCACATCGGCTTCATATGAGTCGAACCAGTTGAATTCTGCATCGAATTTGCCGCTATTAACGTCCAAGTCCAGAGAAACGGGTTTTACGTTTACCATCCCTTTGATGCAGTGCAACTGAGGTCCGACGAAGAAGGCATCCTCCTTCGACATGTCCGGTCGGATCTTGTCCACCAGTTCGGCATCCTTCCATCCCGAATGATAACCAAAGCGCATCAGAAAACCCTTGGCGCGCTCGATGCCGAGGGTTTCGATCAGTTCCTTGCGCAGCAGTCCCATGACGCTGGAGTGGATCAGCAGCATGCGTTGTTCATTGAGCCAGACCTTCCCCTGGTCGCTCTCAAAGCGTATCTGGGACAACAGGTCGCTGCTGCCCGGGAACTCGAGTGTCTGCGTGTTAGCCATAGTTGTTTTTATACCGGCCGTTTTTGTGAGTTGTTATGTCGATCAATTTTTGATCGTTTTTTGCACAGTGTTTCTTTTTTATTGTTGGAGCATTTGGCTTCAGTTTGGAAGTGAAAGTCTAATATATAAGACTAAAGTCTAATGATCTGGTGCTGGTCAAAAAATCAACATTCTCATCATTTGATCAACAAATCCCGCAGATTTTTCACCATTTGATCAGCTTCGGCAGAACCTCGCTGTGTCGGGTTTACTCCCTGAATGCGGGGTGTCAGATGCAAAAGCATTATTTTTTATGATTAAAAATCAATGGCTTATGGTTAATTTGTTGAGGATTCTTGCCGTTTGAATTCCGCTTTGGCACGCCCGTTGCTCCAGTGCATAGCGAACATGCGTTGATGAGCAGAGGATAACAATGACAAAACTCAAACTGCACAACAGCAACGATGACCTGCCCAAACGGCAGAGTTTTGATCGTTTGACCAAATACATCCGTGTCCGCAGTGAACCGGACGCCCGCTTTGTCGAATTCGATTTTGCCATTGGTGACCCCTCCCTGTTTGTCGAGCTGGTGATGCCTCAAGGAGCCTTCGAGGCTTTCTGCGCCAGTAACGATGTGGTGCCCATGACCGACGCGCAGATCCAAGCCGTTGATGCCGAGATGGAAAAGTGGCGTTACGGCGAAGAGACGCTGATGTCGCACAACCACAGCCGCGCTTCCAAATAACAACAATCGCAGCCTGGGAATAGATCGATGAGTATTGAAATCAAAACCGCCACGATGGAACCGGTCCGCAATACCTACGCCAACGTGGAGCGTCGTTTCGGTGACAAGCCGGCGACCCGCTATCAGGAGGCGACCTACGACCTCCAGTCCGAGACCAACTTCCACTACCGCCCACTGTGGCAGCCAGAGCTGGAGCTGAACGACCCGCGCAGGACCGCCATCGTGATGAGCGACTGGTACGCGTTCAAGGATCCGCGTCAGTTCTACTACGGTGCCTACGTGCAGCAGCGCGCCAAGATGCAGGAAGTGGCCGAGAGCAATTACGCCTTCTTCGAAAAGCGCGATCTGGCACGATTCCTCAGCGATGACGCTCGTGCCGAGGTGATTCGCTTCCTGGTGCCGCTGCGCCATCTGGAACACACCGCCAACCTGAACAACATGTACGGCGCAGCCTACGGCTTCGGTACCGCGATCACCCAGGCGCTGCTGTTCAACGGCATGGATCGACTGGGTATGGCGCAGTACCTGTCCCGCATCGGTTTGATTCTGGACGGTAACAGCGGTGATGCCCTTGCCGAGGCCAAGCAACAGTGGCTGGAAGCGGATATCTGGCAGGGGCTTCGTGCCTTGTGCGAGGAAACACTGGTTACCGAAGACTGGTTCGAGGTGATGCTGGCGCAGAACCTGGTGATGGATGCTCTGGTGACGGATCTGGTTTACCGCCAGTTCGATCAGAAGCTCTGCGATGCCGGCGCTCAGGATATCGGCATGCTGACCGAGTTCATGCAGCTGTGGAACAAGGATGCGACGCGCTGGATTGATGCGGTGTTGAAAACCGCCGTGGCCGAATCGGAAGAAAACGAGGCGCTGCTGGCGCAGTGGATCGAGAAGTGGCGTGGCAAGGCCGCCGAAGCCTTGGCACCTCTGGCCGACGCGATGCTGGGTGCTGATGCCCTCGGCGAAGCACTGGCCCTGCTGGACAAGCGTGTCGCCAAAGCCGGTATCAAGTAATCAGCGCAGCCAACAACAAGGAATCAGCCTCATGTCCAAAGTGTATATCGCCTTACAGGATAACGACGAGTCCCGCTACATCGTTGAAGCGATCGAAGAAGACAACAGTGAAGCGACCGTTATCCACATGCCCGCGATGATCCGTATCGAAGCGGAAAATTTCCTCGCCGTAAAACGCGAAACCGTTGAAGAAAAAATGGGCCGCGACTGGGACGTGCAGGAGCTGCACGTCAACCTGATCACCCTCGGTGGCAACGTGGACGAAGACGACGATCAGCTGACGCTGACCTGGAACGAATAACAATAAGGTGAACCCGATGGCAGCCAAGAAACTCAACATTAAAGACAAATACCGCCTGTTGACCCGTGACCTGGACTGGGAGTTCTCCTATCAGGATCGCAACAAGGCATTCCCGTTCGAAGAGTTCGAAGGAATCAAAATCACCGACTGGTCGAAGTGGGAAGATCCTTTCCGTCTGACCATGGACGCCTACTGGAAATATCAGGCCGAGAAAGAGCGCAAGCTGTATGCGATCTTTGATGCGTTCGCCCAGAACAACGGCCAGCTGAACATCTCTGATCCGCGCTACGTGAACGCACTGAAGATCTTCCTGACCGGCGTGTCGCCGCTGGAATACCAGGCGTTCCAGGGCTTTGCCCACACCGGTCGTCAGTTCGGCGGTGTTGGTGCCCGCGTCGCCTGCCAGATGCAGTCGATTGATGAACTGCGTCACGTGCAGACGCAGGTTCACGCCATGAGCCACTACAACAAGTTCTTCGACGGTCTGCAGGACTGGTCGCACATGCACGACCGCGTCTGGTACCTGTCTGTACCCAAGTCCTTCTTCAACGATGCCCGCGCCGCCGGTCCTTTCGAGTTCATGGTAGCGATCGGCTTCAGCTTCGAATACGTGCTGACCAACCTGCTGTTCGTGCCGTTCATGTCCGGCGCGGCCTACAACGGTGACATGGCCACGGTGACCTTCGGCTTCTCTGCCCAGTCCGATGAAGCCCGTCACATGACGTTGGGTCTTGAAGTGATCAAGTTCCTGCTCGAGCAGCATGAAGACAACGTGCCGATCGTGCAGAGGTGGATCGACAAGTGGTTCTGGCGCGGCACCCGTCTGCTCACCATCGTGTCGATGATGATGGACTACATGCTGCCCAACAAGGTGATGAGCTGGAAGGAGGCCTGGGAAGTCTACTTCGAGGAGGCCGGCGGTGCCCTGTTCAAGGACCTGGCGCGTTACGGCATTCGCATGCCGAAATACGCCGAC
Source organism: Marinobacterium stanieri (assembly GCF_900155945.1). Taxonomy (GTDB): domain Bacteria; phylum Pseudomonadota; class Gammaproteobacteria; order Pseudomonadales; family Balneatricaceae; genus Marinobacterium; species Marinobacterium stanieri. The sequence continues at coordinate 278,847 of NZ_FTMN01000004.1, read as the reverse complement.
ATCATCGAGAAGGAAAAAGAGCACGTGTCGCATCAGGCCTGGTGGACTTTCTACACCCACGGCCATGCTGCCGGCTTCCACACCTGGATTCCGACCGATGAAGAGCTGGACTGGCTGAGCGAGAAGTACCCGGACACCTTCGACAAGTACTACCGTCCGCGCTGGGAACTGGCCAAGGAGATGGAAGCCAAGGGCGAGCGTTTCTATACCAAGGCGCTGCCGCAGCTGTGTACCACCTGCCAGATTCCGATGCTGTTCACCGAGATGGATGACCCGACCCAGATCAGCTACCGCGATTCCATCTACAAGGGCGACCGCTATCACTTCTGCTCCGACGGCTGTAAGGACATCTTCGACGATGAGCCGGAGAAGTTCGTCCAGTCCTGGCTGCCGGTGCATCAGATCTTCCAGGGCAATTGTGGTGGCCCGGATGTCGAGGACATCCTGCGCGATTACTACCAGATGAATGTTGGCGTGGACAACATGGATATCAAGGGTTCCCCGGACGAAGAGCGGTGGAAGAAGTGGAAGGGTGTGGCGTAAGCCTCGCGGTTTTCACCTGACACTCTGAACAATTCAAGAGAGGGGCTGACTTTGTGGGTTGGCCCCGGATCTGAGGATAAGAATAATGCCAGTACAAGCCATTACGCCGGACTACGCCGGCGACATTAAAGACCGTGTCGAGAATTTCCACGGCAACCAGATCGTCTATGTGGGCTGGGACCATCACCTGATGTTCTGCGCCGCCTTTGCCTACCCGCTGCCGCCGGAAACGCCCTTCCGCACTCTGCTGGAAGAGGTAATGCCGGAAGGGTTCTCACTGCACCCCGAATGGGACCGTATCGATTGGGATCAGGCCACCTGGCTGCTGGACGGTGAGCCGTTCACGCCGCAGCTGGATGTCGCCCTGAAAGACCAGGGCGTCGGCCACAAATCCCTGTTGCGTTTCCAGACCCCGAACCTGAAGGGGTATCAGGACGCCGGCGTCTGAGGTGAGTTGAGGAGAGCCGTTATGAGTTACGAAGTGACCGTAGAACCCACTGGTGATGTGATCGAGGTGGAAGAGGGGCAAACCATTCTGGATGCGGCCCTGCGTCAGGGCGTCTGGCTGCCGTTTGCCTGTGGCCATGGCACTTGCGCCACCTGCAAATGCCAGGTGGTCGAAGGTGATGTGGACCTGGGCAATGCCTCGCCCTTTGCGCTCATGGATATGGAGCGTGACGAAGGCAAGGTACTGGCGTGCTGTGCCATGCCGGAATCCGATCTGGTGATCGAAGCCGATATCGATGTGGACCCGGACTTTGCCGGTTATCCGGTGCGCGACTTCGTCGGGACCGTGACCGATATCGTCGATCTGTCGCCGACCATCAAGGGCATAACCTTTGCGCTGGATGATGACATGGAGTTCCAGGCCGGGCAGTACGTCAACCTGCGCATTCCCGGTGTCGAGGGCACGCGTGCCTTCTCCATCGCCAATAAGCCGTCCGATAGCCGTGCGCTTGAGCTGCATGTGCGGTTGGTGGCCAATGGCGCTGGCACCACCTGGCTGCATGAGAGCCTGCAGGTGGGCGACACCCTCGATGTGTCCGGTCCCTACGGTCAATTCTTCGTACGCAAATCCGACGAACAGGGCGCGATCTTCATTGCCGGTGGCTCGGGCCTGTCCAGTCCCCAGTCGATGATCCTCGATATGCTGGAAGAGGGCGACAAGCGTGAGATCTACCTGTTCCAGGGGGCGCGCAATGTGGCCGAGCTCTACAACCGCGAGCTGTTTGAAGCGCTGGATCAGCAACATGCCAACTTCCACTACATCCCGGCCCTGAATGAGCCGCAGGAAGATGAAAACTGGACGGGCTTTAAAGGGTTCGTGCATGAGGCAGCGATCAAGTACTTCGACAACCACTTCAGTGGCCACAAAGCTTATCTGTGCGGGCCGCCTCCGATGATTGATGCGGCTATCACCGCGCTGATGCAGGGACGGTTGTTTGAGCGAGACATTCACATGGAGCGCTTCCTGACCGCTGCCGACGGCGCCGAAGAGCAGACCCGTTCTGCACTGTTCAAGCGAATCTAGGTTCAAACAGGAAGCAGGATCGAGTGGTGGGGTGCGGATAGGCCCGGTGGCAACACCCGCTTTCGGGATTACATGTTCCCACCCCAACCGCTGGCGAGCGGTGTCGGAACATCCGATGATCGTGACAGAGCCGAGGCCCGTGATTCGGGCCGTAACAGAGGTCGCGTCATGAATAACAATAATCAAGCGCACCCCGATACGGAGGTGCCGACAGTTCATCACATCGCCGTTAACGACCAGCCCCAAGGGTTCCCGGCCAGTTCGGATCTCAGTGTACTGGTGGCGATGGAGCGAGCCGGACAGCAGCTGATTTCCGTTGGTTGTCGCGGTGGCGGTTGCGGTAAATGCCGCATTCGCATTGTACAGGGTGAGTATTTCAGTAAACGCATGAGCCGTGCCTGGATTTCGCCACAACAGGAAGACGAAGGCACGGTACTGGCCTGTCGGGTATTTGCCCGCAGTGACCTGGTAATTGAGCCTGATCCGCCCGAGATTGGCACCCACTGCCAACCCCAGGATCAGCCTGACTGCGATTAGAACAATAAAAGGTGAAGAGCATGAAAAAAGGTGTAATGCGTCCCGGCCATGTCCAGATTCGTGTGCTGGATATGGATGAAGCCCTGAAACACTACGTCGAGCTGCTGGGTCTGATCGAAGTTGATCGTGACGACCAGGGGCGTGTGTATCTGAAAGGCTGGACCGAGGTGGACAAGTTCTCGGTAGTGCTGCGCGAGGCTGATGAGGCCGGTATGGACTTCATGGGCTTCAAGTGTCTGGACGAAAGTGTGCTGGATAACCTGCACGAAGGCCTGAAAGCCTTTGGCTGTGCTGTTGATGAAATCCCGGAAGGCGAGCTTAAGGATTGCGGCCGTCGTCTGCGTTTTACCGCGCCCAGCGGCCATGATTTTGAACTCTATGCCACCAAACAACAGACCGGCAAGTGGGGCGTGGGCAACCACAACCCGGAAGCCTGGCCGCGTGGCCTGCAAGGCATCAAGGCGACCCGTTTCGACCACTGCCTGCTTTATGGTACCGACCTGGATAAAACGCTGGACCTGTTCCGCGATGTGCTGGGTTTCGATCTGGCCGAGCAGGTGGTTACCCCGGATGGAAAACGTGTGGCACAGTTCCTGACGGCCAGCATGAAAGCGCATGACGTGGCGTTCATCGATCACCCCGAGCCGGGCAAGTTCCACCACGCCTCCTTCTTCCTGGAAACCTGGGAAGACGTACTGCGCGCCGCGGACCTGATCTCCATGACCGATACCTCCATCGACATCGGCCCGACCCGCCATGGTCTGACCCACGGCAAGACCATCTACTTCTTCGACCCTTCAGGCAACCGCACCGAAGTGTTCTGCGGCGGTGACTACCATTATCCGGACCATGAACCGGTCACCTGGGATGCCGACAAGCTGGGCAAGGCGATCTTCTACCATGACCGCCAGTTGAATGAGCGTTTCCTCACCGCACTTACCTGAGCCAGGTCAGGCCTCAAGGTGCCATAAGAGGTTGTAATGTTGTGGGAGCACGCTCCGCGCGCGAAAAGCCTTCGCTCTCAGAGAAAGCTCCCACAGCCTCAGCCCAACTCCTCGCCGGACTTAACTCCTCAACATGTTGTAATGTGGGAGTCCGCTCCGCGGACGAAAAGCCTCCTTCTCAGAGACCCATCCCACATTCATTCACACCTCAGGACTGCAAACGCTTACCTGTCACATTGCCAATGACACCACCAGCAACCATAAACACAAGAAAGATCCAGCCGGACAAAGAGAAGTTGGCGATAGGAGTAAACAGCGCTCCCACATTACAGCCATTGGCGAAGCGGGTACCCAGGCCCATGGCCAGACCTGCAATAATCAGCAGTACCGCTTCCTTCAGGCCCAGGCGCATCTTCGACATGCCACTGAAGAAGCGACCCGCCAGCAGCAGTGATACCACGGCGCCCAGCATGATGCCGATATTCTGCACGTTCACCGGATGGCTGAAGAAGGGCATGGTGAACACCTCAACCGGGCGATGGGTAAATTCGGCAATAGCTGCCGGATCAGCACCAAAGGCGATCAGCAAGCGGCCGAACCAGAAACCGAACGGGGATGATGCGCCCCAGCCGGCACCGGTGACGCCCATCAGCAGGGTGAACAGAACGACGATCACTGCGATACCGGTGGTCATGGACCAGCGTGAAACGAACAGTGCTTCATAGGTTTCACGGCTTAAAAAGGGGTGCTGTCCCAGGTTCGCGGCCGGCTGTTCTTCCTGTGCCTGCTCGGCGGCCACGCCGATATAGGTGTCGTTGCGACGGCGGCGCTGTTCATAGCGATGGGCCAGCCAGCTGACCACAGCGGCAAAAAAGGCTGTCAGTACAATCGCACCGAAATAGCCTTTCATCGGGTCCTTGGGGAACAGGTCCGGCAGGTAGACGCCCTGATTGGCATAGGTTTGGGTGGATACCAGTGTATCGGTGATCCAGGGCTGGGTTGCCTGCAGCGGAAAGCCCAGGAATACGCCGGCACCGAAACAGGTCAGGATCAACGCCGGGCGGGTCAGGTTACTGGAGAAATAGGTCAGTACCCCGGATGCACAGCAGCTGGCGAAGGACATGCCAAAGCCGAAAAGCAAACCGCCCACAACCAGGCCGGCATTAATGGGGTTGACCCAAAGGTTCAGGTCTTTCGGATTCTGGTTGTAGAGAAAGGCCGTGGTTGCGATAGCTGTGGCGGTAAACATCAGCATCAAGCCACGCATCAGCTTGGTGGAACCGGCACGATAGGCACGGTTCACGCTGCCGGCAAAACCCAGCGCGGCACGGGTCAGGGCATAGCCCAGGCCAAGTCCAATCAAAAGACGGAAAAAGATATCAGCTTCCAGTGCCAGACTGCCGGCACTTAAAATCAAAACGAGCAGCAGAAACCCGCTCAGGTTTTCAACTTTGTTCATGAGGTGTTCTCTTGGGTACTACGACGGGCGGAGGTCTGGAACAGAACGCGCCCAATGAAGGATGGCAATCCTAATTCTTTTCCGCTATGGATCAATGTTCTGTAAAGACTAATATGTAATAAGCAAATAACTGATGCTGGGTTTTGGGGTGCTACAGTCGCACCCTGTGGAGGGGCATGGGCTGTGTGTATCTCCAGAGGGCCTGCAAGTTATTCGCCCTCAGAGAGGGCTCCCACACCTTTATAATGACAACTCACCAGATATCATCTTCAACCCTGTATTGTTGTGGGAGCGCGCTCCGCGCGCGAAAGATCTTCTCCCTCAGAAAGGGCTCCCACATCTCCAGCATGACAATCCACCAGATATGACCCCTCACCCTGTGTTGTGGGGTCCGCTCCTGCGGACGAAAAACCTTCGCTCTCAGAGAGAGCTCCCACATTTTTAATCTAGACTCCATTCTAGGCATTATGTCTCATCGCATAATGTGGGAGCGCGCTCCGCGCGCGAATAGCATTTCCTGCATAGAAGGCTCCCACAATTCTGATCAGGTTCTGAGGGGCTACCAGCCTGGTGTAGACCCACTCAGCTGAAACTTGCGGATACGCAGCAGGTTAGCCAGTTTCTCGAATTCCGCTGCGTTCAACATTCCATCCTTTCTGATCGTCAGTACGAGGCCTCGACCGCTTATCCTGAGGGTCCGCTTGCTGCACTCCACCTGCTGAATCGACTGGATGCGGAGCTGTTCGGTATGCACGGACATAAAGCCGGGTGGGGCGGTGATTGTGTCAGGACCGACCACAATGGCGCCGGGCCCTGACAGGGCAACATGCCAAAGGCGGATGAAGAGGACTGCCATTGCAAGGCTGACCAGCGCTGAAACGGCCAGAGCCAGCATGAGCCAAGTGTTGTCATGATCACCTGCCTGTTGATAGTCCCCCAGCACAGACCAAATTTGCATGCACAGAATGGCCGAGACCAGACCGCATACGAGTGGGGTGATGCGCATCGTCAGAGACGGGCGATAAAGGAACCGAGCGGTATCATGGGTCGAAAGTCCCTCCAGTCTTACCGTATGACGGTTTTGATGCTGCTGTTGCCTGTAGGCCAGGTAATAAGGGAAAAACCAGCGTGGTGTATATAGAGCCCAGAGCCCAAAGGAAACCAACACTGTATACAAGGCCGAGTAATCTTCACCGCTTGAACGGGCATAGCTCAGAATGACGAGAAGCAGCGAGGTTATGGCTGAATAGATGATCCAGCGTTTCAGGGTAAATTTGAGGGCGGGTATCACAAGACCTCCTTGTTTGAGATAACCAGTGGCCGTCATCTTGCTGCTTAGGCAAAGCTCAGGCAAGGCGACCTTTGGATCTGCCTTCATGATTTGCGCAAATACCCATAAAGACTTTGATGATTTGATCAATCCGGTTTAATGATCTGCGCAGGTGCATCGCTATCTATCGATCGCCGGATTTTCTGTTTTTTACGCTAACTGTTTGTTTAATAAGATTTAAATAGTCTGCAAAACGCGCCAGATCAATTCTGGCACAACCGTTGCTCTATCTGCATGAAGCCGAACATACGTGCCCATTCATCCAGAAGAACAACAAATGATGAAACCACAAGCAGTAGACCTCAACGGCAGCCGCACGCATGCGTGCCTGTCCCGAACGAATGCCGCTCATCTGCCTCGACGCCTGTCACGGGCACTGGCGCTGGGCGGATGTGCTTTTCTCCTCAGCGCCTGCGAAGCCCCGCTAAACCTGTCAGGTGTCGAGCAGGAGCTGGAAAAACCCATACGCCGAACCGACCAGATTCAGTCGCTGGTTGTAACCGACCAGGTGCAGGTTGCCGTGGGCAACGCCGGACTGGTTCTGACGCGCCCTGATGCCGGAAGCAAGTGGCAGCGACATACGTTAGATGGTGCTCCCAATTTGATTGATGTGGATGCCTGCCCGGATGGCTCGCTGATCGCCCTGAGTTTTGAACGCCAGTTGTGGGTCAGCGATGAGGATGTCCGCCAGTGGCGCAAGTCCGATTTGCCGACCCCGGAAAATCTGCTTGATGCCACCTGCGCACCCGATGGCAGCTACTGGGCAGTGGGCAGCTTTTCCACCCTGATGGTCAGTCGTGATGGTGGTGCCAACTGGAGCGAAACCAGCCTCAACGAAGACGCCATGCTGACCTCGATCCAGTTTCTGGATCAGCAGACAGCCTACGCCACCGGCGAGTTTGGGCTGGTGGTACGCACAGACGACGGCGGTCAAAACTGGCAGCCCCTCGATTATATCCCCAATGATTTTTATCCCCAGGCGGCCCATTTCCGTTCCCGTGAGCAGGGTTGGGTGGTCGGGCTGGACGGCATGATTCTGCAGACCCGCGACGGAGGACAAAGCTGGCAGACCGAGCGCACGCCGGTGGCCGCGCCGCTGTATGGCATTGCCGATACCTCGGCCGGGCTGTTTGCATTGGGCGAGAACGGTACGGTGCTGTCCCGCGGTGCAGAGCGCTGGGAGCAAGTGGACGCGCCGGCCTTGCCGGTCTGGCTGCGCTCTGCAGCCGAGCAGGCCAGTGGCGAGCTGCTGATTGCCGGTGGCAACGGCACGCTGATGTCGCTGCCGATCCAATAATAACAACACGACGGTTCTATCATGGATAAACGATCTGCCAGTGCCCATAAGGCCACGCACTGGTTGCACAGCCTCGACCAGAAGCTGTTCAACTATCCCAAAATCATCCTGTCCCTGATCTTGCTGGCGACGATCTGGTTTGCGGCCCAGATTCCCGGCGTGAAGATGTACTCGGACTTTGCCGACCTGTTGCCGCAGACGCATCCATACATCGAGCTGCATAACGACATCAAGGAGTCGTTCGGCGGTGCCAACGTGATCATTGTCGGGGTCGAGTTCACCGAGCACGACATCTTCGACAACGAGGCGCTGGCGCGGATTCACCGCATCACCCAGTCGGTGGACTCTTTGCCGGGGGTGGACCATAACCTGGTCACCAGTGTGACTCACCGCAACTCGCGCAAGGTGTGGCTGACACCTGAAGGCAACGTCAACTCCGAGCCTTACTACAACCCTGAGCACACCGATCTCAGCAATTCTCAGCTGGATCAGCTGCGCAAGGATGTGGGCGCAGATCCACGAGTGCTGGGGCCTCTGGTCAGTCCTGATCTGCACATGGCGCTGGTCAAGGCACAGCTGATTGAAGGCAAGCTGGATTACGCCGCCACCTATGAGCACATCCAGCAGATGCGTGAGCTGGAAGCGGCTGATGGCGTGAAAATCCATGTGACCGGCCAGCCGATGCTGGTGGGGTGGGCCTACCAGTATCTGGATCAGATCATAGAGATCTTCCTGTTCACGGCACTCATCATGCTGTCCCTGCTGGTGTTCTACTTCCGCAAGGCCTACGGCATATTCATTCCGCTGGCCGGTGTAATCGTCTCCTCGATCTGGGGTATCGGCATCATCTCCATGTTCGGCTATAACCTGGATCCGCTGAGCCTGGTGATCCCATTCCTGATCTCGGCCCGTGCCATGTCCCATGGCATCCAGCTGGTAGAGCGCTACTATCTGGAGTTGAACACCCATGATGACCATCATCAGGCGGCGCGGCTGACGTTCGAAAGCCTGTTCCGCCCCGGCAGTCTGGGTGTGGTGTCCGATGCCATCGGCCTGCTGTTGATCGCCATCGGCTCCATCCCACTTAATACCAAGCTGGCGCACTACGCCTCCATCTGGGCGCTGAGCATCATCATCACCGTGTTGCTGGCCGTACCGCTGCTGCTGTCGGTGCTGCCCAAGCCGAAGAACACCAGCATCAAGCACAACCTGTTCCGCAACGTGGGCTACGTCTGTGCCGACCTGATCAGTGGCGAGAAGGCGGCGAAGAGGGCGCTGGGCATTGCGGCGCTGTTGCTCTGCGGCGGTTTCTATTTCTCCTCCCATGTGGTGATCGGCGAGTCTGAACCGGGGTCACCCATCCTCTATCAGGACCACGATTACAACCTGTCCTCCAAGGCGATCAACGACAGCTTCCCGGGCTCCGAGGAAATGTACATCGTCGCCGAAACAGACGAGAAGGGCGGTATCAAACGACCGGAAGTCCTCAAGGCGCTGGCGGATCTGGAACGTCACATGCTGCTTGATCCGGGTGTCGGCGGTGCCAAGGGCATTCCCGATCTGGTGAAGCAGGTGAACCGTCTGCTGCACAACAACGACCCACGTTGGGCGCAGATTCCGGATGATCCGCTCTATGCCGGTGGTCTGATGTTCACCTACATGATGTCCAACCCGATTCCGGGCGCGCTGAAGGAGTTCATCGACAGCGATGAGCGTGTGGCTAACCTGGTGTTCTATTACAAGGATCATCAGGGCGAGACCATCCGCCGCGCCATTCATACCGCCAAGCAGTGGATCGCCGAGAACGAGGGCAAGGTGGAAGGGCTGACCATCCGTCTGGCCGGCGGCACCATCGGTGTTATCGCCTCACAGAACGAAGCAGCGTTCGAGACCAACCTTTGGGTGCTGCCGCTGGTGTTCCTGCTGATCTTCTTCATGGTCACCTTCTTCTACACCTCCCTCATGGCCGGAACCATGATGTTCGGCGCCATGCTGTTCGCCACCACGCTGACCTACGCCTACATGGGCCTGAGCGGCATGGGCATCAACTCCAATACCGTGCCAATCATCGCCGTGGGCGTGGGGATCGGTATCGACTACTCGATCTACATGATGGACCGCATCCGCTCCGAAATGGTGGCGCTGGGAGATCTGCTCGCGTCGGTGCGCCGTGCCATCCGTACCACCGGTCTGGCGGTCAGCTTTACCGCCATCACCCTGATCGCCGGCATCGTCATGTGGGTGGTGTTGTCCGACCTGCGCTTCCAGGCGGAAGCGGCGTTGCTACTCATTGTCATGGTGGTGCTCAACGGCGCCGCTGCCATGTTGCTGGTGCCCAGCTGGGTGCTGGTGTTCAAACCCAAATTCATCTGCGCGGCCTACGCCGACGAGGACGGTGTGATCCACGCCGATGCTGAAACCTCGACTGGCCAGCCGAGAGGCAAGGGCGCTGTGGATAACGAACCCGAAAAAGAACCGGAAGCCGAGTCTTCCCTTGTCATGACAACCAAGGCTTAAACCACAAGAGGCCAGACCCATGTCGAAAACAATAACAACGACATTCAATCATCTCGCGCTGGGCATTGCTGCTGCATTGGGCACCGGCATAGCCATGCCGGCAGCGGCTGCCGACACCACCTGGGCGGGCTATGTCGAGAACGCCACCTACTACCGCGATGGAGTGGGGATTTCCAAGTTCCGTAACACCGGGCAGGCGGAGTTCGAGACCAAGTTCAAATCCGATACCTTCCGTACGCTGCAGCTCAACGGCGTACTGCGTGGCACCTATGATGGCGTCTACGATCTGAATGATGACGAGTTTGGCAAGGATGCCGGGCACGATTATCTGGGGCAGAACTGGCATGGCCAGGACACCTCCACGGCGGTGCTGACACCCGGTGTGTCCTTCCCCTGTGATAATGACCCGACCCTGTGTAACAACCTGGACGGGTACATGGATCATGATGAAAACGATGCTCGTTTTCCGGAGTTCAATGACCGCCTCGATTTTATCCGTGAGCTTTACCTGAGTGCTGACAAGCAGCTGGACAATGGCGATGTGCTCAGCTTCCGTCTGGGTAAACAGCAGGTGGTCTGGGGCAAGACCGACCTGTTCCGCGTACTGGATGTAATCAACCCGGTGGATTACTCCCGTCACAACATCTACGACGAGCTGGAAGATATCCGTATCCCCCAATGGATGCTGACGGCCGAGTGGCGCATGGGGCCGAACATGGTGTTTGACGACTCCAACCTGTCGCTGGTGTGGAACTTCGACAAGTTCCGTCCCAACAACCTGGGCACCTGTGGTCAGTCCTACCGCATTCTGGATGCGGGCTGTTTCTTCTCCTCGTCAGCCAACCTGCAGCTGATTCCCAATGGACCCTACAGCCAGCCGGTACCGATTATTCATGATGTGGAAGACCCGGACTGGAGCCTGGCCAACACCCAGCTGGGGGTTAAATGGGAAGGGGTTTATGGTGATGCGACTTTCTCTTTGAACGCGCTGACCTATCGCCAACAGCTGCCTTCACTGCACTTCCGCGAACTGGCTCCGGGTGCCGGTGTGCCGGCGGTGGATGGTGTGTTTGATATCAAATTCCCGCGGGTGAACCTGCTGGGCGGCTCCATCGATTACTACTCCATGAACATGGATGCGGTCTGGCGTCTGGAGATGGCCTATACCGAGGGGGAAGAGATGCCGCGTGACCTCAACGGTCACAAGGAAACCGACATGCTGCGTTACGTGATCGGTTTCGACAAGAACATCATCATCCCTGAACTGGGCACACGCAGTGCTTTCCTGCTCTCCACCCAGCTGTTCGGTGAACACATCCTCGAGCATGAAGTGGATATGCCCAACGACGAAGACAACTGGATCGCCACTGTGCTGTTCAAGGGCTTCTACAAGAACAATCGCCTGAGTCCGCAGCTGATTGTGGCGCACGACTTTGCAGCTGAGTCCACCGTCTATGCGCCCAGCATCTCCTGGACGCCGGATAACCACTGGATGTTCAACCTGGGTCTGAACTTCAAGACCGGCGGCAACGAGCGCTTCCCCTGGGGTGTGGCCGGTGCCTTTGGCGATTCGTCACCTCAGTACGAGCCGCTGGCCCGCTTCACCAATGGCCCCATCGGTGTGGCCAATGATGAAGACGAGCTCCAGTTCACCGTTCGATACAGCTTCTGATAATCCCGTTTCGAATAAGAGAAATAATAAGGAAAACTATCATGTTGAAGAAAACACTGCTGTCCGCTGCCATTGCGCTCACGCTGGCGACCGGTGCTCAGGCGGCCGAGGTATCAGAAGAGATCATTCAGGAATCCTTCTTTCCATATGCTAAGGGCACACCTGAGTTTACCGGGCTGAAAGCCGGCATGGTGATCAACCAGGGCAATGTGGAGCAGTTCAAGGATGTGCTGGATCCCGCCATGTACATGTTCGTCAAGAACGGCGATACCGAGATCAAGGTGGGCGAAACTACCGACTTCGCACTGCACCCGAGCTATATCGAAGCCACCCGCAAGTATTCCGCTGATGTGCAATTGGGCGCCGAGCATGGGGAAATCTCCGACACTATTGCCGGTCGTCCTTTCCCGGCTGAACCCTCCATGGATGATCCACGGGCAGGGGAGAAGCTGGCCTGGAACTACAAGTATGGCTACAACTGGGGTGACTCGGCCGCCATCATGCCGTTCTACTGGACCATGCGCGATATGGAGTCCGGCAATAAGGAACGGACCATCAAGATGAACTTCCACTTCCTGAACTTCACCCACCGTACGTCTCAGGAGCCTTACCCGGCGATTACGCCCAACCCCTCCGAACTGTTCCGTGGCATCTATGTTCAGGTGCTGGAGCCGTTTGACGTGAAGAACACCCAGCTGCTGATCCACCGCTTCGAGGATGACACCAAGGTGGATAACGCCTACCTCTACCTGGGCTTCCAGCGCCGAGTGCGTCGTCTTTCATCCGGCCAGACCACCGACGCCTTCCTGGGCACCGATGTCATGATCGAGGATTTCGAGGGCTACAACGGTCGAATCTCGGATATGAAGTGGACCTACAAGGGCACCAAACATCTGCTGATGCCGATGTATAACCACAACGATATGGTGCTGGATACGGAAACGCATCAGGATGATGATGGCTATCAGGTGGTTGCTTTTGGTGGCCAGGGTGGCTGTTTCCCGGAGATCACCTGGCAGCTGCGTAAGGTGTATGTGGTTGAATCCGAGCCGGTAGACCCGAACCATCCAATCAGCAAGCGTCAGCACTATATGGATGCGCAGACCTTCATCATTCCGCGCAATATCACCTATGACCGCAAGGGTGACATGTGGAAGAGCTGGACCATCGGCCAGTCTCACCCGGACCACCACCTGCCGGTAAACAAGGGCACCGGTGTTTCCATCGATGACTCCTTCACCATGATCGACATCCAGGCCAATCACTGCACCACCGGTCAGTTCAAGGGTATTGTAGATCCAGAGCGTAGCCCGGTGGACAAGTTCAGCGTGCAGAACATGCGTGCGTCCGGCCGCTGATCCGGCGCTTTTTCATCCCCCCCTCTTTGCCCCGGTTTTGACCGGGGCTTTTTCGTTCGGGGGGTTAGTCAGATATCTGGGAAAGGTTGTCGTACAGCTTGGCCAGCAGCACATTGGTTCGGTGAATCTGGGCGGATGTCAGACCCTTGAAGCTTTTGCGAAACAGCAGACTGACCGATTCACGTACTTCTTCCAGCTGTTCCAGCCCCTTGTCCGTCAGGGACACCAGCGTCACTCGTCCGTCTTCAGGGGAGGTTTTGAGCAGCACCAGCCCGTCATCCCGCATGCGATAGAGAATCTTGGTGGTGGTCGGCAGCTTGGCCACGGCGTGATCGGCGATCTCGGAAATGCTCAGCTCCGAATGCTCTAGCAGAATCATGGTGATACGCCAGCGCGGAATATCCATGTCGACCTTCTTCAGCAGCCGTTCCATCTCCTGGCTGTAGAGGGCATTCAATTGGGCTACCCAATAGAACGGGAACTCCTGGCGTTTGAAGTCATCGCTCAAGGGGTCGTACATGTCGGCTTTACGTTTCTGGCTCATTGCAACAAGGCACTCCGGCGAAGGTGCTGGCAGGTTCTAACAATATAGTTGATCTGGAAAGTATATATCCAAACGGCTTTCGGTGGAATTTTTTGGTGCGTTTTATGGTTTTTTGCACCGTTTTGGATGCTGTTTTTCCATACGAAAATGGGATGTTTGAATATCAAAAATGGGCTTTACATCTGTTCTATTGTGCACTTCAGGTTTTTGTGTTTATTTATTTTTTCTCTATTTTATCTGATTTTAAGCGCATTTTTTCGGTTTTTCATTGGTTTTTGCGTTTTTTGATATTTTCATGACCGGGTCATAAAGATCGGCTCCATCTGATATGGGTCATGGAAAAAGCGCTGAATATTTAGTTGACGATTCAAGTGATAAGTGAAATTCTTTTCCCAGCGTTTGAGGCAAGATTCATAGCCGTAACGGACCTTTGAAGCACGGAAAAAGTTGTGCAGCAGGTCAGAGGCGCTTCCACTCAGCGCCCAAAACAATAAAGACAACAAGATGGAGCCGAGCGACATGCCTGGTTATCAGATCGACAAATCTCTCTGGGGCGGAGAGACCGTATTCGACGCCCTGCTGGACGAGGTGCGTACGCGCCGACAGGAGTTTGAAGACCAGAAATATATCTCCCAGGACATCATCGAATCCTTCAAGGACATCGGTGTGTACCGGGCGATGGTCCCCAAGGCGCTGGGCGGTGACGAGCGCAGCCCGGTGGAATTCCTGCAGATGGTCGAGGCGATGGCAGCGGCGGATGGCTCCGCAGGTTGGGTTGCCAGCTTCGGCATGAACCCCGCCTACCTGTCAGCCCTGCCGGCGGCAACCGTCGATAAGGTCTGGTCCGAGACACCCAATGTGGTCTTTGCCGGCGGTATCTTCCCGACTCAGCCTGCCCGCAAGGTCGATGGCGGTTTTATCGTCAACGGCACCTGGAAATTCGGCAGTGGTTGCATGGGGGCCTCCCTGATTGGTGTCGGCATCATGCCCGACGGTGATGAGCCCCTGCCGCGCATGGCGGTAATGCCCGCCGACCAGGTGAGTATTAAGCCGAACTGGGATGTGATCGGCATGGTCGGTACCGGCTCCCACGATCTGGTTGTGGAAGAGGTGTTTGTGCCGGAAGAGTGGACCTTCGTCCGCGGCGGCAAACCCAGTATCGAGTCCGACTTTTTCCGCTACCCCTCCCTGGCCTTTGCAGCACAGGTGCTGTCCGTGACCACCGCAGGCCTGGCCCGCGAAGCACTGGATGTCGTTCAGGGTATGGCAGCTGGCCGAAAATCCGTGACCGGTGCCCCCAATCTGGGTGAGCGTGAATACGTCCAGATCGAGATCGCCAAGGCCGAAGCCAAGGTCCGCGCCTCCCGCGCCTTCTTCTACGAAGCCACCGAAGATGCCTGGAACAGCATTCAGGACGGCGGCAAGCCCAGCCGCGACCAGATCAACCTGGTGCGCCTGGCCACGACCAATCTGGCACACGAATGTGCCGATGCGATCCGCACCGCTTATCAGGTCGCGGGTATGACCAGCACCTACAACGATCATCCGCTGTCGCGCATTTTGCGTGACTCCATGATGGCGACTCAGCACGCCTTCATGGGGGCGATCACCCTGAAAAATGCCGGCGCCATGTTCTTTGGTCATGACCCGCTGCCGGGCTACCTCTAACTGATTCAGATCCAGGAGACACACCATGAGTGATAACAAACCTTTGCGCGTCCTTTTCTGCATGGGCATCAACCAGAACTTCATGGATGCCCCCCGTGATGAGCAACTCGATGTCTGGGCTGCATTCGGCGAGATGTGGAACGGTATCCACGATATGGAAGGGGTTGAAGTGATCGGCAATATGGATGACGACCAGAGCATGGTCGGTCCGTCCAACGGCTACCCCTGGACGACTTACCTGCTGGCGGATGTGAAGGATTACGACACCGTTTGCGCCTGCTGCAACCTGTTCCGCTCCACTGAAGTCGGTGCCGGCCCCTACAAACTGTGGCGCTACGCCAAGGTAGAAGCGCGTATCGGCCGTGAACTGATCGTTCAGCGTGCCTGAGGGTCAAGTGATGAGCGAACTGGAACAGCTGCGTCAGCGAGTGAATGCCCTTGAGGCTGCCAAAGAGGTGAGCGCCTGCCTGCATGAGTACATGCAGCTGTGTGACTACCTCAATGAAGGCTTCGACCTTGACCCGCTGATGGCGCTGTTCACCGAAGACGCCATCTGGGAAGGCAAGGGCAAGCGCTACGCCGCCACTTTTGGACGTCGCGAGGGGCGTGAAGCCATCCGCGCCATGTTCGACAAGTACACCCAGCCGCCGGCGCATTTCGCCCTGAACGTGCACTTTCTCACCTCGGAAAAGGTTGAGGTGCGCAGCGAATCAGAAGCCGAAGGTACCTGGGTATTGCTGCAGACCGCCACCTTTGCCGATGGCCGCTCCCAGCTAAGCAGTGCGCTGCTGAATGTGCAATTTCGCCGGGAAGGCGGGCGCTGGAAGATCGCCCATTTCTGTACCACCAGCCGTTTCAACCGTCCGGTACAGACTCCCTGGGACAACCCGCAGCCGCTGCCGGTACCCGAAGAAGAATAAGAGACATGGCGGCCAACCAGAGCCAGCCGGTCATGAATAAAGAGAGCAAGACCATGAGTGAACTGATCGAAATGCAGAACGTCAGCCTGAAAGCGGCTGAAATGGTAGAAGAGGGGCGTGTACACAAGTCCCTCTACTCCGATCCGGAAATCTTTGAAGAAGAGCTGGATAAGGTGTTCAACAACACCTGGGTTTATGTGGGTCATGAAAGTGAAGTACCTGAGGCCGGCTGTTACAAGACTGCCTGGATCGGTCGTCAGCCGGTCATTCTGAGCCGTGACCGCAAGATGAACCTGCATGTACTGCAGAATCGCTGCCGTCACCGTGGTGCCACTGTATGTGAAGGCCGAAAGGGTAAAACCAAGAGCTTTACCTGCCCCTATCATGGCTGGGGCTATGGCCTGGACGGTGCCCTGCGTGCACTGCCCAAGCCGGAAGAGTACGAAGGCGTCTTCGACAAGAAGGACTTCCCGCTGGAAAGCCTGCGCGTGGAAACCTATCAGGGCCTGGTTTTCGCGACCTACCGTGACGATATCGAATCACTGGAAGACTTTCTGGGCGGCGCCAAAAAGTGGATCGATCTGTTCATGAAGCAGGGCGGTGGCTATCCGCTGAAAGTGCTGGGTGAGCACCGTTTCAACTTCCCGGGTAACTGGAAAATCCAGCTGGAAAACACCACCGACGCCTACCACTTCCCGATTATCCACAAGTCCTTCGTGACCTCTCTGGATGATGCCACGGCAGATATTTTCGACTTCCTGCACGGCGATGGTTTTGTTGAAGACCTGGGTAACGGTCACAGCGTGATGGTCATGATCCCCGAGCTGGTGGATCTGGAAGCAGACCTGGATCAGCCGATTCCGGCGCGTTTCGAAAAGCTGGCCGAAGAGCTGCGTGCCGAAGGCAAACCCGAAGACGAAGTGAAGAAACTGGTCCGCGCGGCACATGGCACCGGCTTCAACCTCAACCTGTTCCCGAACGTGTCCTGCTCCATGGCGTTCTTTCGTGTCCTGCGACCGGTCAGCGTTGGCGAAACCGAGATCCAGCACGTGGCACTGGGCGGTGAAGGTGCTCCGGCGCCGTTCAACCGCAAGCGCATGCGTCTGCATGAACATTTCCAGGGCCCGATGGGCTTCGGTACGCCGGATGACGGCGAAGCCTGGGAGCGTGTGCACAAGGGTGCCCAGTCCGGTCAGGACGGCTGGATTCTGGTCAACCGTGGCCTGAACAACCTGCACGAATCCAAAGACGGCAATGTGGCTGGCGCGGTTTGTTCCGAAACAGGCATGCGCGGTGCCTACCGTCAGTACCAGAAAATGATGGCCGCGGGCGAGGAGAAGTAATCATGACTGTTAATACCCAAGTGCTGAATGACGTCACCGCCTTCATCTGGCAGGAAGCCGATCTTCTCGATCACAAGGGCTACCAGGAGTGGCTGCAGCTGTGGAGCGACGATGGCCTGTATATCGTGCCGGCCGAGTTCGCCGCGGATGACAACTACGAAGACACCCTCAACCTGGCGCTGGACGATGCTGACATGCGCCGCATGCGTGTGGCCCGTCTGGAAGACGGTGAGTCCGTGTCCGCCAACGCCACCGGCAACACCGTACGCATGATCTCCCGGGTACGCGTGCTGGAAGCCGGTGAGGATCTGGTCATTGCCCGTTGTGCCATGACGCTGAACGAAATGCGCCACGGCAAGCTGGTGACCTATCCGGCGGATGTGGAGTACCAGTTGCAGCCTTCAGCAGATGGCTTCCGTCTGGCCCGTAAGGTGGTGCGGCTGATGCACGCCGACAGCTTCCTGCGCACTGTCAGCTTCATCTTCTGAGGAGGTCGCCCATGTCCACATCTGCACAGTCTCAGGTGGCGCTGGTCACCGGTGCCGCTCAGGGCCTGGGCCACCACATTGCCGCGCGTCTGCATGACGCCGGCTACCGTGTGGTGCTCAGTGATATCAATCTGGATGCCGCGCAGCAGGCGGCAACAGCGCTGGATGGAAGCGGCGAAACCGCTATGGCGGTGCGCTTGAATGTGGCCGAACAGGCCGACTTTGAAGCCGCGCTGACGCAGGTGCTGGAACGCTGGGGTGCCCTGCACGTGCTGGTGAACAATGCTGCCGTGACCCGAGCGACCCCGGTGATGGAGATCTCGGCCGATGAGTTCAACGACATCGTCAATATCAACCTGGGCGGCACCTTTTTGGGCTGTCAGGTGATGGGCCGCTACATGGCCGACCAGGGGTATGGCCGCATTATCAACATGTCCTCTTTGGCTGGCCAGAACGGCGGTACCTCTACCGGTGCGCACTATGCCGCATCCAAGGGCGGCATCCTGACGCTGACCAAAGTGTTTGCCAAGGAGCTTGCTGCACAGGGCGTTACCGTCAATGCAATCGCGCCGGGCCCAATCGACTCCCCCATGGTGAAAGCGCTGGTGCCGGAAGAGCGCCTGCCCACTCTGCTGGGTGCCATCCCCGTGGGCCAGCTGGGCGATGCCGATTTTATCGGCGACATGGTGGTGCAACTGGCGAAGCCGGAAGCGGCGTTTGCAACGGGCACCACCTGGGACATCAACGGCGGCTTGTTCATGCGCTGAGGCAAAGACTATGACCACGAACATCGATAACACACTTATCCAGGCGACGGTGACCCGTCGTGATGATCACACCGATGACATTGCGGTGTTTGAGCTGGCGGCTGCCGATGGCAGTGCGCTGCCGGTATTTGAGGCCGGTGCTCACATTGACGTGGTGGTTGGCCCCGAGCTGATTCGCCAGTACTCGCTGAGCAATGCGCCGGGCGCAACGTCCTACCGTCTGGGCATCCTCAACGATCCAGATTCACGTGGTGGTTCGCGCCAGATCCACGCCGAACTGAAAGCGGGTGCCGAGGTTCAGATCAGCGCGCCGCGCAACCACTTTCCGCTGGCCATGGATGCCGAACATAGCCTGCTGATCGGCGGCGGTATCGGTATTACGCCGATGATCGCCATGGCCTATGCCCTCAAGGCTGCCGGCAAGTCGTTCGAGCTGCACTACTGCAGCCGTAGCCAGAGCAAGGCCGCATTTCTGGAAGAACTGGAACGCGAGTTTGGTGACAGCCTGACACTGCACTTTGACGATGCCGGTGAAGCCAGTCGCATTGATCCGAAAGCGCTGGCAGCAGCACGCCCGGGCACGCACCTCTATGTCTGTGGTCCCAGCGGTTTCATGGACTGGGTGATCGAGCAGGGCAAGGCCGCAGGCCTGCCGGATTCGCAGATTCATTTCGAGTACTTCAATGCCGAGGTGGATATCAGCGGCGAGGCGTTTGAAGTCTATGCCGAAACCAGTGATGTCACCGTGCAGGTTGGCCCCAATGAAAGCATTGCTGCAGCCCTTAAGGCTGCGGGTGTGAGGGTCCAGATGTCCTGTGAAGAGGGCGTGTGCGGCACCTGCATTTGTGATGTGAGCGAGGGTACTCCGGACCATCGTGACCATTTCCTGACCGACGAGGAGAAAGAGGATAACGACCAGATTGCACTCTGTTGCTCGCGTGCCAAGAGCAGCCGTCTGGTTGTGGATATTTGATGTGAAGACCTGACGCCCTGACGCTTTTGGTCAGGGTGTAAAACCGGCTTTAGACCGGAATAAAAACCCAATCGGGAGACCATAAAAATGAAAACGATTCTCCGTGTTGCAGCCACTGCAACAGTTGCACTTCTAGCCACTACCGCCAGCGCTGAAACGCGCCTGACCATGTCGTCCTGGTTGCCGACCGGACATCCGCTGGTCAAGGATGTGATGAAGCCCTGGATCAAGAACGTTGAAGAAGCCACCGATGGCCGTGTGAAAATCATCATGCTGCCCTCGGCGCTGGGCCATCCCAAGGTGCATTACGATATCGCCCGTGAGGGTCAGGCCGACATCACCTACAGCGCACACGGCTATACCCCGGGCCGTTTCAAACTCTACAAAATGGTTGAATTTCCCTTTGGCGGCGACAGTGCCGTGGGCACCTCCGTGGCCTACTGGAATGTCTACAACGACTACCTGAAGCCGGCCGGCGAGCATAAGGATGTGAAACTGCTGGGCCTGTTTACCCACGGTCCCGGTCATATCCACAACAGCAAGCGCACCGTGAATGCCGCCAGTGATCTGGAAGGGCTGAAGCTGCGCGTCGGTGGCGGCATCATGAACGATATTGCTACCGAGCTGGGCGCTGTGACCCTGCAGAAGCCGTCTTCCAGCACCTATGAGCTGGTTTCCAGCGGCGTGGCCGATGGCACCCTGTTCCCGCTGGAATCCGTACCGGCATTCAAGATTCAGGACAAAACCACTCACACCACCCTGGTGCCGGGCGGCCTGTACAACTTCAGTTTCTTCCTGGTGATGAACCGTGATCGCTTTGCCGACCTGTCTGAAGAAGACCGGAAGGCGATCGAGTCCGTGTCCGGTGAAGCCTTTGCCCGTCTGGCGGGTGAAATGTGGGATACCCAGGATGCCAAGGGGCTGGAAGCTATCCAGGCCAATGGCAATGACATTGTCACGGCGCACGAGGCCTTCCTGACCGAGATCCGTGACGCCAGCGCACCGATGGAAGCTGAATGGCTGGAAACTGCCGAACAGCTGGGTGTTGATGGTAAGGCGGCACTGGAAGCCTTCCGCACAATGAGCCACGGCCAGGATGTGGCGCAGACTCGCTGAGGTTGAACAATGAACTCAACTCGCACAGAGAAACAGGGTTGGCTGGGACGCGGTGAGTCACTGCTGAAAACGGTACTCAGCGCGTCGGCAGCACTGGTCATGTTCCTGATGATGGCGTTGACGCTGGTCGACGTGATGGGGCGTTACCTGTTCTCGGCGCCGGTAACCGGTGCCTTTGAAGTGACGGAGTTGATGCTGGCAGCGGTGATCTTTCTGGGATTGCCGCTGATCACCGCCGAGGGTGGCCACATTGCCGTGGATATCCTCGACCCGGCGCTGGGGCGTCGGGCACGTGCGGTGCAGTACTGGGTGATTGGCTTCATCAACGTACTGGCGTTCGGCATCTTCGCCTGGGTGCTTTGGGAGCATGCCTTCAAGGTACTGCGCTACCAGGATACGACGGCGGTGCTGCAGATCCCCTATGCCTGGCTCGCCTTTTTGATGGCGCTCACCGTATCGGTGTCCGCCTTGATTCTGTTTATCAAGCTGTTGTGTGAGCGTAACGGCAAGACCTCGGAAGGAGTGCAGTAATGGAGGCAAGTCTGATCGGCTTCGCAGCACTGATGCTGTTGATTCTGGCCCGTGTGCCACTGGGTGTTGCCATGGGGATTGTGGGCGTGGTCGGCTTCGCGCTGGTGCAGCAGGTAACCTACGGTAACCCGCGTGGCTGGGATACGGCGCTGAACATGATCGCATCGACCGCGTTTGATACCGGCCTGGCTTACGGCCTGTCGGTAGTACCCCTGTTCCTGTTGATGGGCAACCTGATCACCGAGTCGGGCATGTCCAAGGAGCTCTACCGTGCTGCCAATGCCTTTCTGGGGCACTTCAAGGGCGGCCTGGCGCTGGCGACAGTGGTGTCCTGCGGTGCTTTCTCTGCCGTGTGCGGCAGCTCCATGGCCACGGCAGCCACCATGTCCCGTGTCGCCATGCCCTCCATGCGTGAGTACAAGTACTCCGATAGTCTGGCCACCGGCGCCATTGCTGCCGGCGGTACCCTGGGCATTCTGATTCCCCCCAGCGTGATTCTGGTGATCTATGGTCTGATGACCGAAAGCGATATCGGCAAGTTGTTCATTGCCGGTCTGCTGCCGGGGCTGATCGGTGTGATTCTGTACATGCTGGCGGTGGTCTTCGCCGTGCGCCTGAAGCCGGAGATCGGCCCGGCGGGCAAGCGTTCCACCTGGAAAGAGCGCCTGCTGTCGATGAAAGGGGTCTGGGGTATCAACCTGATCTTCATCATTGTCATGGGCGGTATCTATGCCGGTATCTTTACCCCGACCGAAGCCGCCGGCATCGGTGCCTCGGGTGCCTTCCTGATCGCCCTGTTCAGCGGCAAGTTGAGCGTGAAGATGTTCAAGCGCTCGCTGACCGGTGCAGCACGCACCACGGCCATGCTGTTTTTCCTGGTGATCGGTGCGGTGATCTTCTCCAACTTCATCAACCTGACCGGCATGCCCATGCTGCTGAAAGACTGGGTGCTTGAATCCGGTTTCAGTCCGCTCATGGTGATCCTGATTCTGGTGGCGGTTTACCTGCTGCTGGGCTGTGTGCTGGAAAGCATGTCGATGATTCTGCTCACGGTACCGGTGTTCTACCCAATGGTGGAAGCCATGGGCTTTGACCTGATCTGGTTCGGTATTCTGGTAGTGGTGGTCACCGAGATCAGCCTGATTACACCGCCGGTGGGCATGAATGTGTTTGTCCTGCGCGGTGTGATCCCCGATGTGAAACTGTCCACTATTTTCCGCGGCGTCACGCCGTTCTGGCTGGCGGATATCGTGCGTCTGGTACTGATCATCACCATTCCGTCCCTGTCACTGATGCTGCCTAACGCCGTGGGCTAGGGCAGCAGCGGCGAATACAACGTGCAAACAACCTATAAGAATAATGATGAGGTAACCCAATGAAAAAAGGTGTAATGCGTCCCGGACATGTTCAGATTCGCGTGCTGGATCTGGAGGAAGCCATTAACCATTACGTGGAGCTGATGGGCCTGATTGAAACCGACCGTGATGATCAGGGTCGCGTCTACCTCAAGGCCTGGACCGAAGTGGACAAGTTCTCGGTGGTGCTGCGTGAAGCGGATCAGCCGGGCATGGATTTCATGAGCTTCAAATGCCTCAGTGAAGAGGTGCTGGACCTGCTGCAGCATGAACTGGTGGATTATGGTGTCGAAGTGGAAGAGGTAGCAGCCGGCGAACTGAAAGGCTGTGGCCGTCGCATCCGTTTCCAGGCCCCCACCGGCCACAACTTCGAGCTGTTTGCCACCAAGGAACAGACCGGCCGTTACGGTGTGGGTAACCACAACCCGGAAGCCTGGCCGCGTGACCTCAAGGGCATGAAAGCCCAGCGCTTCGACCACTGTCTGCTGTACGGCCCCAACCTGGATCAGACCTACGCGCTGTTCCGCGATGTACTGGGCTTTGATCTGTGCGAACAGGTGATGACGCCGGACGGCAAGCGCGTGGCCCAGTTCCTCACCACCAGCATGAAGGCCCACGATATCGCTTTCATCGATCACCCCGAGCCGGGCAAATTCCACCACGCCTCTTTCTTCCTGGAAACCTGGGAAGACGTGCTGCGTGCCGGTGACCTTATCTCCATGACCGATACCTCCATCGATATCGGCCCCACTCGTCACGGTATCACCCACGGCCAGACGATCTACTTTTTTGACCCGTCCGGTAACCGCAATGAAGTGTTCTGCGGCGGTGATTACTTCTACCCGGACCATGAGCCCATCACCTGGGATGCGGACAAGCTGGGCAAGGCGATCTTCTACCACGACCGCCAGCTCAACGAGCGTTTCCTGACTGCCCTGACCTGATGCCGGAGGTACCCATGTCATTTGATCCCAAAGATTTCCGCCGTGCCTTGGGCAAGTTCCCCACCGGCGTAACTGTTATCACCACCCGCGATGCCGACGGCAACCCCATCGGCATGACGGCCAGCAGCTTCAACACCTTGTCGATTGACCCGGCGCTGGTGCTCTGGAGCATCGACAAGGGCGCTTACAGCCTGGACGCCTTCACCAAGGGCAAGGGCTTTGCCATCAACGTGCTGCGCAACGACCAGGTGGAGCTGTCCAACAACTTCGCTCGCCGTGGTGAGGACAAATTTGCCGGTGTGGACACCCGAGACTGCACCAATGGCGCGCCTTTGTTGCCGGATACTGCAGCCTGGTTTGCCTGCAACACCTGGGAAGTCTACGAGGGCGGCGACCACTTCATCATCGTGGGGCAGGTGACGGAGTACCACTACGAAGACAACGTGGGCTCGCTGGTTTTCCACAACGGCCGCTATGCCGTGCCGGAATCCCACCCGGCCACTCAGGCCCCGGCCGAGTCACTGCAGGCCCGTGGCCTGCTCGGTGACTACCTGCTCTACCAGCTGCGTCAGACCCTGAACGCCTACGCAGCCGATTTCTACCCGCAGCTGAGTCACTTCGGCGTGACTGCCGAGGAGTGGCGGGTACTGACGCTGCTGGCCGATGGTGAGGCGATGACGCCCGAGCAGATCAGTCCCTTCGTTTCCCAGCCGTTGAAAGAGTTGGCTGACACCAGTGAGTGGCTGCAGGAAAAAGGCCTGCTGCAGGTGAATGACCAAGGATTCCGTTTGACCGACAAGGGCCAGCAGCTGGCCGCACAACTGCTGGACAAGGCGGTTGAGCATGAGCAGAAAACGGTGGCCTGCCTCAGCAGTGAACAGCAGCAGGCGTTGAAAGAAGGCCTTAAACTGCTGCAGCAGAGCTTTGCCGGTTAAAAAACAGGGAAGGGGAGAACGATCATGAAGATGCGAGTACTGAGTGTGGCGGTAACCACCGCGATCTGGGCTGCCGGTGTTCAGGCAGCGAAAGTATCCATGGATGTACAGAGTGCCTGGCCGCTGACACTGCCGGCCAGTGGCCAGAATGCGGCGCATTTTGCTGAACGCATTAACGAGACCGGCGCCGGCAGTCTCAAGGTGAAACTCTACTCGGCGGGCAAGCTGGTGCCGCCCCTGCAAATCTTCGATGCCGTACAGCAGGGCAGCCTGGATGCGGGGTATACCTCACCGCTGTATGTGGCGGGTCGTTTCCCGGCAGTACAGCTGTTTGGTGGCGTCCCCTTTGGTCCGGATGCGATGGACTATCTGGGCTGGCTTTATAACGGTGGTGGCCTGGAAATCTGGCGTGAAATTTACGCTAAACAGGGCGTCGTTCCCGTGCCTTGTGGGTTAATGGATTCAGAAGCGGGTGGCTGGTACACCTTTGAAATCAATACGCCTGCAGACCTTAAAGGCAAGAAAATCCGTTTTGCCGGTCTGGCCGGTGAAGTCATGAAGAAGGCCGGTGCCTCAGTTGTGTTACTCAGTGGTGGAGATATCTACCCCAATCTGGAGCGTGGCGTGATTGATGGCACCGAGTTCTCCATGCCGGCGATTGATGCAGCCATGGGGTTCGAGAAGGCTGCCAAATACTACTACCTGCCGGGGTGGCATCAGCCTGCGGCAATCAACGAGCTGATCATCAATAAACGCAAATGGGATGCCATGGATGATGCCCAGCGCGGATTGATTGAAGATACCTGCCGTGAAACTCATATCTGGTCAATCACATCCACCACGGTGCCGAACGCCGAGGCGATCGCCAAGTTCAAGGCAGCGGGAACCGAAATTCGCAGTTTCCCCGATGAGGTCATGAAGGTGTTCCGCAAGGCGACCGACGAGGTGATGGCGGAGCAGGCGGAGGAAGATGCCGATTTCAAACGAGTCTGGGATTCGCTGCAGGCTTACCGTGACAAGACAGCCCTCTGGAGCACTCATAAAGCGGATTAAAACACAGCGGGGCAGGTGAGCCTGTCCCGCTGGTCAGGTGGAGGTTCGCCATGTCCATGCATCTTGTTGCCGCGCAGATTGAGCGCCTGTCCATTCTGGTGGGGAAAACCGGGTCGCTCATACTGCCGCTGCTGGTGCTGACCATTCTGGTCAATGTCATTCTACGCTATGTATTTGATATTGGTCTTATTGAGCTGGAGGAGCTGCAATGGCACCTCAATGCGACAGTGGTGATGTGCTGCCTCGCATATGCTCTGCAGACCGATGAGCATGTCCGTGTGGACCTGTTGTACAACCGCATGCGACCAGCTGGAAAGGACTGGGTCAATCTGCTGGGCATTCTGTGCCTGTTCTTGCCGTTTACCGGGCTGGTGACCTGGCATGCCTGGAAGCTTGCGGCCTACTCATGGGAGCTGAAGGAAGGTTCACCCATGCCTTCCGGGCTACCGGGGCGTTATGTCATCAAAGGCATTATGGCAGCGGGGATGACGTTGCTGATGTTGCAGGGTGTGGCCCTGCTGCTCAACTGCCTGTCGCGCCGTTTCGGCCGCCCTCAATAGGATCACCGTCATGGATGCACTTTTTGTTTTTCTGTTGTTCGGCGCTTTCATGTTGGTCCTGTTTTCAGGTTTTCCGGTTGCCTTTGTGCTCGGTGGTGTCGGTGTGCTTTTTGCCGCACTGGGAACGCTGATTGAGCCCCTGGAAATAGCTGAAGTCGGGGACCTGCGCATGATTGGATTTGTTTCCAACCGTATCTTCAACACCCTGTCGAGTTATTCACTGATTCCCATGTCCATGTTTATCTTCATGGGCTACATGCTGGATCGCTCTGGTATCGCTGAGCGATTGATCCTGGCCATGCGCCGGGTGTTGGGGCCAGCTCCTGGCGGGCTGGCGATTGCCGTGGTGCTGATCGGGGTGGTGCTCGCGGCCTCCACCGGCATTATCGGGGCGTCGGTTGTTCTACTGGCGACCATTGCGTTGCCGACCATGGTGCAGTCCGGTTACGCGCGCTGGCTCAGTGCCGGAACAGTCGGTGCGACTGGCTGCCTGGGCATTCTCGTGCCTCCCTCCATCATGCTGGTCGTGATGGGGGATCAGCTACGTATTCCCGTTGGTGACCTGTTCATGGGCGCCATTTTGCCCGGATTGCTTTTGGCCTGCTGCTTTGTGGCCTTTCTACTGGGCTATGCGTTGTTGCGCCCAAGTGAAATGCCAGCTCTGGATAGAACCGAACAGTCTGGAAATATCTGGGCACAGCTGCGTGATATGGCAGGTGCTTTGCTGGCGCCCTTGCTACTGGTTGTTGCGGTATTGGGTTCTATTCTGGCGGGGGTTGCTTCCCCGACTGAAGCATCCGGTATAGGGGCAGCGGGGGCGACCCTGTTGGCCTGGGTTTCCAGGCGCCTGAGTTGGGCGGACCTGAGACAGGTCTGCTATCACACAGGACGCACGGTGGCCTTTTTGTATGCGCTGATTTTTGGTGCAGCCTGCTTCTCTGTCGTTCTGCGGGGATACGGTGGTGATGAAGTCATTGAAAACGCGCTTTATGCATTGCCGTTCAGTCCTGAAGGTGTGCTGGCACTGGTCATTCTGGTGGTGTTTTTACTGGGCTTTTTCCTGGACTGGATGGAAATTGTACTCATCGTTGCACCTCTGGTGATGCCGATTCTAACCGGATTCGGTTTTGAGCCTGTGTGGGTTGCGATCCTGATGGCGCTTTGTCTGCAAACCTCCTTCCTGACGCCTCCCGTGGGGATGGCGCTGTTTTATCTGCGTAATGCCACGCAAGAAATCAGCATGGCCGAAATCTACAAGGGCGCTATGCCTTTTGTCGCTTTGCAGCTGCTGACGCTCGTACTGGTCGCGCTGTTTCCATCATTGGCGCTTTGGATGCTGGATTAACGCAGAGCGGGTTAACGAATTGAATACTTTGCTTGAGAGACACACTACATATGACACAGCTTAATCCGTTGAATACGCTGGGCCTCAAACAGGCTCTGCAAGCAATTGAAAACCATGAGTGTACAGCGCCGGAGATCATTGCTGCCTGTTATGACCGGATCGAAGCCCGTGAGCCTGAGGTTGGTGCCTGGCAGTACAACCTGACACGGGAGCAGTATCTGCAGCTCTATTGCAGCAACCAGGCGTTTTATGAACAGAGCCCGCTCAAGGGGCTGCCGGTGGGGATCAAGGACATCATTGATACCGCGGATATGCCCACGGAAATGGGCTCGCCGATCCATGAGGGGCGTCAGCCGGTGGATGATGCCAGCTGTGTGGCGCTGATCCGTCAGGCCGGCGGCATTGTATTGGGCAAAACCGTCACCACCGAGTTTGCCTATTTCAAGCCGGGCAAGACAGCCAACCCCCGTGATCTGTCCCGGACGCCGGGCGGTTCGTCCAGTGGCTCTGCTGCGGCAGTGGCGGATGCCATGGTGCCGGTATCCCTGGGCTCGCAGACGGCAGCCTCGGTGATACGGCCGGCTGCCTATTGTGGCGCCGTGGGCTATGTCGGCACCCGTGGCACCTTCTCTCTGCGAGGGGTACAGCCGCTGGCGCAGTCACTGGATTCGCTGGGGTTGATGGCGCGCAGGGTGGAAGATGTGGCGCTGATGCGTGCTTTGCTGCTGCGTGACAGTAATCCACTGGAAGCGGCACAGATGACACGGCCCAAGCGGGTTTTGCTGGCGTTGGGTGAACGGATTGGCGAGACGGATTCCGCCATGCAGGAAGCGCTCGCAGGCCTTGTGCAACGCATGCAAGAGCAAGGTGTTGAAGTCGTTGAGCTGGGTCAGGGCGTTCGTCTGGACGAAATGGTGGCTCATCATCAGTCGATCATGTCCTATGAAGTGGCGCGTAACCTGGCTATCGAATCAGCTAATCCTGAGCTACTGAGCGAACCGCTGAGTGAACTGATTGAAAACGGGCTGAACCTGAGTCGTGAGGCCTACCTGCGCTCGCTGGCAATTGCCGATGCGACAGCCGAGTCTCTGTGGCAGCCTCACCAGGATGCGGATGTGATTCTGGCTCCTGCCGCACCGGGAGTTGCACCCGAGGGCCATGGCAAGACAGGAGCGCCGCATATGAGTCGACCCTGGCAGGCGATGGGCTTGCCGGTGGTGAATGTGCCGGGGCTGGAGGACGAGCAGGGCTTGCCGCTGGGCGTTCAGTTGATCGGCCGGCGTCAGAGCGACGACACCCTGTTGGGCTATGCCGGCTGGCTGGAAAAGTTAATGGGTTCTGCGGCCTGAGGGCGACTGTTACTAATTGACTGCAGAATGTCAGGCCCCCGTCTTCATGACTGAAGGCGGGGGCTTTTCAGGTTAATCCATGGTCGGATAGTCGGTGTAGCCTTCCGGTGAGGAGGCATAGAAGGTGCTTGGGTCCTGTTCGTTCCAGTCCGCACCTTTCTCAATGCGCAATGCCAAGTCCGGGTTGGCGATGTAGGGTTTGCCAAAGGCTACGGCGTCGGCCTTGCCTTCTTCCACATAGGCCTGTGAAGACTCGGCCGTGAAAGCCTCGTTGGCGATATAGGCGCCACCAAATTTCTCTTTCAGCATCGGGCTGATGCTGTCGTCGGCAACATGCTCGCGGGTGCAGATGAAGGCCAGTCCGCGTTTGCCCAGCTCTTCGGCAACGTAACCATAGGTTTCCTGACGGTTGCTGCAGCTGACGGAGTGGGCATCGGCACGGGGCGACAGGTGCATACCTACGCGATCAGCCCCCCAGACAGAGACCACAGCATCGGTCACATCCAGCATCAGGCGGGCACGGTTTTCCAGTGAGCCGCCGTACTGGTCTGTACGTGTATTAGTGCCATCCAGCAAGAACTGCTCCAGCAGGTAGCCGTTGGCACCGTGGATTTCGACACCATCAAAGCCTGCGGCCTTGGCATTCTCGGCACCTTGGCGGTAGGCCTCGACAATGGCGGGAATCTCGTCGGTTTCCAATGCACGCGGGGTGACATAGGGTGTTTTCGGACGGATCAGGCTGACATGGCCATCCGGCTTGATAGCGCTGGGTGCGACCGGTGTTTCGCCATCCAGGTAGCTGGGATGGGAGATACGGCCCACATGCCAGAGCTGCAGCACGATCAGACCCCCTTCTGCATGGACCGCATCGGTCACCTTCTTCCAGCCTTCAACTTGAGCGTCTGACCAGATTCCTGGTGTATCCGGATAACCCACCGCCATGGGCATGATGGATGTGGCTTCGGAGATGATCAGGCCGGCGTTGGCGCGCTGGCGATAGTACTCCACCATCAGGTCCCCCGGCACTCGGTCGGCCTCGGCACGGCAGCGGGTCAGCGGGGCCATAACGATACGGTTACGCAGTTGCAGGGCACCGGCCTGCAGGGAATCGAACAGGGTTGGCATCGGACGCTCCATAGTAATTGTAATGTGTATTACACATCATGTGGGTGCCGGTGCGGTATTTCAAGTCGCAACTTTGCGTTCGACAGGAATACAGCGTCCGGCCCGTTTCGGTTGGTACTTTTCTGTTACACTCTTGTGCCTTTCTGTCAGTCTATATAATCGCCTTTTAGGAGCTTCATGTCCCGTCGGCCTGACCTGCTTAATTCCCCCATCCGCCCGACTCTGGTGCGTATGACAATCCCGATGATGTTGGGAATTGTCAGCCTGATGCTGTTCAACCTGGCGGATATCTGGTTTGTGGCACAGCTGGGCACTGAGCCCATGGCGGCGCTGGCGTTTACCTTTCCGGTGTCTTTCTCGGTGGTGAGCCTGGCGATCGGACTGGGGATTGGTACTTCGGCCACGCTGGCGCGCCTGATCGGCAGTGGCAGTACCGAAGGGGCGGCACGACTGGCAACGGATAACCTGCTGTTGACGGTGCTATTGATGGCAGTGGTCGGGGTTGCCGGGCAGTTCCTGACAGATCCGGTGTTTCGCTTAATGGGCGCGGCCCCCGAGTTAATGCCCCTGATAGATGCTTATATGCAGATCTGGTTCGCCGGGTCCGTCTTTCTGGTGCTGAATATGGTGTGTAACAGCACCTTCCGGGCATCAGGGGATACGCGCCTGTCGGCGACCATTATGCTGATCTCTTCTCTACTCAATATCCTGCTGGACCCCCTGCTGATTTTCGGTTGGGGGCCGGTGCCGGCTCTGGGTATTCAGGGCGCGGCGATTGCCAGTGTGATCGCCTGGGCGACCACCACCTTGATCGCTTTGCATCTGCTGTACCACCGCAAGGGCATGTTGATGCTGCAGCGGCCTCAATTGGGGCGATTGCTGGATAACTGGCGCAAGGTTCTGTCGATCAGTCTGCCGGCGGCTCTCTCCAATATGATGACGCCGCTGGCGAACGGCATTTTGACGGCGATGGTCGCGGTACACGGCGCTGAAGCGGTGGCCGCGTTTGGCGCCGGTGCGCGGATAGAATCACTGTCGCTGCTGGTGTGTCTGGCACTGTCCATGACACTGCCACCCTTTATCAGTCAGAACCTCGGAGCGCAAAAGCTGGCGCGGGTGGGGGCTGCCTATCGTGGTGCGGTGCGTTTTGCACTGGTGTGGCAGCTGGTTATTTTTGCACTGCTGGTGGCGATCTCGGGGCCGGTATCACGCCTTTTCAGTGATGATGAAAACGTGGCGCACTGGTTGCAGCTGTGGCTGGTCATCGTGCCTGCGGGCTTTGGTTTTCAGGCCACAACCTTCCTAAGTGCGTCTTCCTTCAATGCCCTGCATCAGCCCATGCGGGCGATGCGTATCAGCCTGTTCCGGCTGTTCATTCTCTATGTCCCCCTGGCTTGGCTGGGCAACTATTTGTACGACCTTAAAGGCATGTTTATCGCGCTCGTGATCGCCAACGCACTGACCGCACTGATGGCAAGCGTCTGGATTCGTGGGTATCTAAATAAGCTGTCGCAGAAAAAAGTCAAAATATCCTGATAAAGGGTATGGCTATCTCAGGTATATCTAAGTAATACTACTGAAATCCTTAATGGGCTATGCTCGAAGAAGTTACATTGGTAACGACATCATAATAAGCACTTTGTACATCGCTAGACGGCTGCACTCATCTGAGTGGGGCTGACAATTAGAACGTGTAAAGGGATGCAAGATATGAGCAAACGAGTCGCATTGGTGACCGGTGGTACCGGTGGCCTGGGTGAAGCTATCTGTCGCAAACTGGTTGATGCCGGTTTTCATGTAGTTGCCGGCTATAACAGCGGTGGCAATCATGACAAGGCCAAGGCCTGGCAGGAAAAACAGCGTGAAGCAGGGTACGAAATTGACGTAGCCTATGGTGATGTAACCAACGCTGAATCCTGTGAAGCCTGCATCGCCACCGTCAAGGAGCTGACGGGCCAGAATATTGATGTACTGGTAAATAACGCGGGTATTACCCGTGACGGTCAGTTCAAGAAGATGAGTTGGGAGCAGTGGGACGAAGTCCTCACCGCTAACCTGGATTCCATGTTCCACATGACCCGTATGGTCATCAATCCGATGATCGAAGGCGGTTTCGGTCGCATCATTAACATCTCCTCTGTTAATGCTCAGAAAGGCCAGTTCGGCCAGACCAACTATTCGGCTGCCAAAGCCGGTATCCATGGTTTCACCAAAGCACTGGCGCAGGAAGTCGCAGCCAAGGGTGTTACCGTTAATACCGTATCACCGGGCTATGTTCTGACCCCGATGGTTGCCAAGATCGATGACTCGGTTCTGGAGAAAATCGCCAAGTCGATTCCGGTTGGACGTTTGGGCGAGCCGGATGAAATCGGCCGTATCGTAACCTTCCTGGCGGAAGAAGAATCCTCCTATATCACCGGCGCCGACTTCTCCATCAACGGCGGCCTGCACATGTTCTAACCATCCCCCCGTCGCTGAGTGTGCTCCCGCCTGGATATTGTGGGAGCTCGCTCCGCGAGCGAATCTACGACACTGCAGCTGTCCGTCTTTTAATTACTGTCTCTTTCACTCGCTCCCCCCCAGCCTCACTGATTTTCCCTCACTCAAAGGGCGATGCCGTACCCGGTTTTCACGGTAATGAGAGCGGTTCTTGCCAACTGCGCCCAATCGATTGAAACAAGTGTATTAAAGCGGCTGCTAATATTAAAAACCCCACAAGTGTTGGCTATAATCGAAACACTCTCCTTACTGTAAGAAAGGTACTCAGATGTCCGGACTTAGACTAACCCCCAAGCTGCTGCTGTTGTCACTTGTGCCTCTGCTCATAGTGGTGACGGCAGTCATGCTGATAGTTCGTTCCGAGATGCTGGCAATGGGGGACGAGGAAGTCCAAAAAATCCGTCAGGACATGATGGCCGCCAAACAGCTCGAGCTGAAAAACTACGTGGAGCAATCCATCACCGCCCTGACACCGGCACTGAAGGCGCCGGGTCTATCCGAGGATGAACGCAAGGCACGTGCTGCCGCGATTTTGAATGCGATGAAATTTGGCCCTGATGGCTACATCTTTGCGTACAACCCTCAGGGCATAAATATGGCCCATGGTGCCAACCCTAAACTTAATGGCACTGACATGAGTGGTGTGACCGACCCCAACGGCGTGCGTGTGGTAACAGCACTGGTGAGTGCTGCCAGAAGCGGTGATGGCTATGTCGAATATGTTTGGGCCAAGCCTGGTGGTGGTGAAGCACCCAAGCTGAGCTACGCCATGATGTTGCCTGAGTTCGACTGGATGGTGGGTACCGGTTTTTATATCGATGATATCGATGCCAAGGTGGCGGAGAAGGAAGTCGAACTAAGGGCCAGCATGAACAGCACACTGGTGCTGATTGCGATTTCTTCCCTGGGCTTGATTGTGGTTGTTGCACTGGTATGTGTCTGGCTCTCGCAGCGTATTGTGCGCCCACTCAAACAGACCGCTGACGCACTCAAGGATATCTCCGAGGGTGATGGTGACCTGACCCAGCGCCTGCCGGTGGAAACACGCGATGAAGTGGGTGATGTGGCAGCCAACTTCAACCAGTTTGTGGAAAAGATCCAGCAGCTGATCGTGGAAGTTCAGCGGGGTATTCAGTCGCTGGGGCAATCGACGGAGTCCATGCGCAGTGTTGTGACCCGTGCCCATCAGGATGCCCATACCCAGAAAGGTGAAACATCCCAGGCTGCGGCCGCAATTCATGAAATGGCGGCTGCAGTACAGCAGGTGGCCGGCAGCGCGGCCCAGGCGGCTGAAGCGGCCCGTGAAGCCGATAGTGAATCCGTAAACGGTCAGGGTGTAGTTGAACAGACCATCGATTCCATCAACCGCCTGGTGGATGACGTCAACCGTTCTGCCGAAGTGGTTGGTTCCCTGGATACCGATGTGGACCAGATCGGCACGGTGGTGAATGTGATTCGTGAGATTGCCGAGCAGACAAACCTGCTGGCACTCAATGCGGCGATCGAAGCGGCTCGTGCCGGTGAACAGGGCCGCGGTTTCTCGGTGGTGGCCGATGAGGTGCGTACGCTGGCCAACCGTACTCAGCAGAGCACGGATGAAATTCAGCGCATGATTGAAGGGCTTCAGTCGGGTGCCCAGAAGGCGGTTCGTGAGATGGAGAGCTCACAAAGCCAGAGCCGTGAGACCATTGAACGTGCCGATGATGCACGTGGGTCTTTGCAGCAGATTACGCACTCGGTCAGTACCATCACCGAAATGAATACCCAGATCGCCAGTGCTGCTGAGGAGCAGACAGCCGTGGCGGATGAGATCAGCAAGAGCGTTCAGCAAATTGCCGATATTGCGGACCAGGCTACGCAGAATGCGGAAGAGCTGGCGGGCACAGCGACCAGCATGAGCGAACTGGAACAACATTTGAACCAGTTGGTGTCACGCTTCAAAACCTGATCGTTTCAGACTGGATATGGACCCTCCGACCTCTTTGCCATGCGTGGCAGAGGGGCAGGAGGGTTTTTTATGCGTATGGCTAGCCGGTAGTTAAAAACAGTACTAAGAGCGGCTTGTATTACTTAATCTATTAATCGTTAGCGTGTTAAGCATGTTGCTTTTTAGATACAATGTGTTGATCCAAGTCAAAAAACAGTTTCAAGGTAAAAGGCTCCCATGTTCGGATTTAAACTCAGAACCAAGCTGCTGTTGCTGTCGTTGGTTCCTTTGGTGTTGGTGGTGGCAACCATCATGCTGGTCGTGCGCAGCGAAATGCAGGCGATGGGCGATGTCGAGATCGATCGCATTCGTACCGATATGATGCAGGCCAAGCGCGATGAGTTGAGAAACTACGTGCAGCAGGCAATGAGTGCGGTGAAACCTTTGCAGCAGGGCTCCGGCGATCTGGCTGCACGCCAGGCCCAGGCCGTGACGCTGTTGAATGCCATGGAATATGGCTCTGATGGCTATTTCTTTGGTTACAACGCTGAAGGCGTCACCATTGTGCATGGCGCCAGCGCTGCGCAAATCGGCAAAACCACGCTGGATGTTAAAGATGCCAATGGTTTTGCGTTTATCCGTGAAATGATCAAAGCGGCCCGTGATGGCAGCGGCTATGTGGAATATGCCTGGGCCAAGCCGGGTGCCCGCGAGGCATCACCCAAATTGAGCTATACCGCCACCATGCCGGGTAGCTGGAACTGGATCATCGGTACCGGCTTCTACATTGATGATATTGAAGCAGCAGTGGCCGAGGCCGAAGTCGAAATCGGCGAAGCCATCAACGCCACCCTGAGTCTGATAGGCCTGTCGGCTCTGGTGCTGTTAGGGGGTGTGGCGGCCTTGAGTTCCTGGCTGGCGCAGCGCATGGTACGCCCGCTGCAGCAAACCGCCGCTGCGCTGAAGGATATTTCCCAGGGTGAGGGTAATCTGACCCACCGCCTGCCGGTTGAAACCCGAGATGAAGTGGGCGATGTGGCCAGCGGCTTCAACGAGTTTGTGGAGAAAATCCAGCAACTGGTGCAGGAAGTGAAGCAGGGAATCGAGTCCCTGGGGCAGTCCACCGAGTCCATGCGCTCGGTCGTCATGCTGACGCACCAGGATGCCCACGTACAGAAAGAGGAAACCTCCCAGGCGGCAGCCGCCGTGCATGAAATGGCGGCAGCCGTACAGCAGGTGGCCGGTAGCGCAGCCCAGGCGGCAGAAGCGGCACGGGAGGCGGACAATGAGTCGCTCAACGGCCAGGGGGTCGTGGAGCAGACCATCGATTCCATCAACCGTCTGGCTGAAAACGTGAACCGTTCTGCCGGTGTGATCGGATCACTGGATGCCGATGTGAATCAGATTGGTTCTGTGGCAAATGTGATTCGTGATATTGCCGAGCAAACCAACCTGCTGGCGCTGAATGCGGCGATCGAGGCGGCTCGTGCCGGTGAGCAGGGGCGCGGTTTCTCTGTTGTGGCGGATGAGGTGCGCACGCTGGCAACGCGTACCCAGCAAAGCACGGATGAAATTCAGCGCATGATTGAAGGGCTGCAGTCAGGTGCACAACAGGCCGTGCGGGAGATGGAAACGTCTCAGACACAGAGCAGCGAAACCATCGACCGTGCCGACGACGCGCGCGGCTCTCTGCAGCAGATCACCCACTCGGTGAGCACCATAACCGAGATGAACACGCAGATCGCCAGTGCAGCCGAGGAGCAGACCGCGGTGGCAGACGAGATCAGCAAGAGCGTGCAGCAGATCGCTGATATTGCCGACAAGGCCACCCGCAATGCTGAAGAGCTCTCCGGTACTGCCAGCAACATGACTGAGCTGGAGCGCCATCTGAGCAATCTGGTGTCACGTTTCAAAACCTGATCAAAAGTTAGGGTAACTGAAACCCTCCTGAACCAGTGCGCCCTTGGTTGCGTAGTGGATCTGGAGGGTTTTTTTATGCGTAATCTGTTTTTGGCCGTGATGTTGTCGGTCCTGGCGCTGCCGGTAAATGCCATAGAGCCGCTCAGCCTCTACGGTCAGGAGGCTGTGTACACTGTTGAGCGCAAGGGCAAGCCGATTGGCACCTACCAGATACGTTTTGCGCCCTGGCAGCAGGAAGGCCTGCAGGTCGATGTTGAAATGCAGCTGGGCTTCAGATATCTGGCCTTGTTCGAGTACGAGTTTAACTACCGGGCCCGGGAGTACTGGCAAGGTAACAAGCGACTTGAGCGTATGCAGGTGCAGATCGATGATGATGGTGAGCAAACAGAGTATCGGTTTTCACGCAAGGAAGATGGCCTCTACCGCGACAACGCGGAACAGGGCGACGAATATTTGGGTGATCAGCTCCTGACTTCCAATCACTGGCATCCGAAAGTGGTGCAACAAGATGCGTTAATCAATACGCTGACCGGTTCGGTGAGCAATCTGGATGTGACCCTGGAAGCCGATGAATCAGTCACAATTGGTTCACACCGCGTGCAGGCCAGCCGCTACCGTTTGGGAGGTGAGCTGGGCGATACACTGAGCTGGTATGATCAGCGAGGGCGCTGGCTGGGCATGGAGTTCAGTGCCCGTGATGGCAGCCGGGTGCGTATCTGGATGGAGCCTGAGTTGTACGCGCATGCTGGAGAGGACTTATGAGCCGCGAAACCTTACCCTGGCGCCTGGCCTGGATAACCGGTGCGGGTACCGGCATTGGCCGTTCAACGGCGTTGCTGTTGTCATCCTTTGGATGTGACGTTGTCATCAGCGGGCGCCGGCAAAAGCTGCTTGATGAGGTTGCCGAGCAGGCGCGTGCACGGGGCCATGATGGACGCATCTGGCCGCTGGCCATGGATGTGACAGAGCCTGGAGCTTATCAGCGTGCACTTGACGAGATACAGCAAGAGTGGACACTGCCCGATCTGGTGATTCTCAATGCCGGTAACCATATTCCCATGTCATTGGATGAATTGAATCTGGACAACTGCCGTGCTCTGATGGAGATTAATTATTTTGCCGTGATGGCGGGCCTGGAAACGATATTGCCGCGCATGCGTGAGCGAGGTTCAGGCCAGATTGCCTGTACCGCCTCGCTGGCAGGCTATCGCGGCCTGCCAACAGCAGCGGCCTACGGTGGCAGCAAGGCCGCGCTGATTAACGCTTGTGAAGCCCTGCAGGTAGAACTGGCCGGGTCGGGCGTCCGCTTACAAGTGATCAACCCCGGCTTTGTCAAAACGCCGCTGACCGACAGGAACCCTTTTGCAATGCCTCAGTTAATAGAGCCGGACGAGGCCGCCCATGCACTGATCAAAGGGCTCAAGTCCAGTCGCTTTGAGATCCGTTTTCCACGGTTGTTTGCCGCTTTCATGTCCTTGCTGGCGCATCTGCCAGACAGGCTGTATTTCCGTTTGGTGAAACGGGGGACAGGCTTTTGAGTCAGGCCTTGCTTGAAACCTATGCCCATAC
This sequence comes from Marinobacterium stanieri, assembly GCF_900155945.1. Classification (GTDB taxonomy): domain Bacteria; phylum Pseudomonadota; class Gammaproteobacteria; order Pseudomonadales; family Balneatricaceae; genus Marinobacterium; species Marinobacterium stanieri. The sequence continues at coordinate 240,728 of NZ_FTMN01000004.1, read as the reverse complement.
CTTTGCCGAGCTGACGCCAGAGACAGTTGATCAGCTCTGCACCTTGGTCAGTGAGCAGGTGCACTTTCGTGATCCCTTCAATGATATTCATGGCCCCGATGCCTTGAGGCACCTGCTTCAGGACATGTTTGCCCGTGCCGGGCGCCCGCGCTTTGAAGTAAAGGATATTGTCTGGCATGAGCACAGCGGTACGGGGTGGCTGGGCTGGTACTTCAGCACAGACCTGCCCGTTATTGGCCTTTTACAGGTAGAAGGTTGTTCCCGTATTGCTTTCGATAATGAAGGGCATGTGAAGGAGCATCTGGACTATTGGGACAGTGCCCCCATTTACCTGCAGCTGCCTTTTATCGGGCGCTTGCTCCGGCGTATTCGTAACCGTATTTCCAGTCAGTCCTGACTCGCCCAGATCGAAGTCACACTTTTGGTCAATTTCTGCTACCACTTGGTGACAGTCTTTCAGGCGGCATAGTATTCTGTACCAAACAGGTGTTTATCTCGGTGAATATCTTCACCGCGGCCGGAAGTGGAATTCAGGATGTTTTTCAGCAAGCAAGCCAATCAGGAAGTGGAACAGCTGCGCCAGCAACTGGCCGCCGTACACGAAGACTATCAGCAGCAGATTTCAGGCTTGAAAGAGCTGGTGGCAGAAAAAGATGCCCAGCTGCAGTCGTTACAGTACAAGGGTGACAATGAGGCGCGGGTACTGGCCTATCAGCTCAGTGGCAATGATATGCTCAACTCGATTCGTGAAGGTCTGGCCGGCAATGCCGAACAGCTGATAGACGAGCGCAAGTCGTTATCACAACTGGATTCGGTGTTTGATGATACACGTGCAGCCGTATCCCGTTTGAGTCATCGCGCCGAACAGATCAACCACCATGCCCAGTCCAGTATGGAGGCCACGGAGGTTCTGGATCAGACGGCGGCATCGATCAGTCATCTGGTGGTGGGTATCAAGGAGATCTCGGACCAGACCAACCTGCTGGCATTAAATGCGGCGATTGAAGCGGCACGTGCAGGTGAAGCCGGACGTGGTTTTGCTGTTGTGGCCGATGAAGTTCGCAACCTGGCCAGCAAGGCCCACGAAGCCAGTGATGAAATTGAAGCTCTCATCACCAAGGTGCTGGAGCAGACCGGCGCGATCAAGGGCATTGTGAATGCCAACCATGAAAGTGCGGTGGAGGTGTCGGCGTCGTCCACGCAGATCGACTCCGTAGTGGGGGATGTCATTGAGCGTTCCAACCACATGCAGCGTGTAATCAACATGGCGACGACGTCATCCTTTCTGGATACGGTGAAGCTTGACCACGCCGTGTGGAAGAACCGCGTCTATAGCCTGATTGAACAGAATGATTTTGCCCAGGGCGCAAACGGCCACACCGAATGTCGTTTGGGTAGCTGGTACTACCAGGGCTATGGTGCTGAAAAATACAGTCACTTGAGCAGCTTCAGGGCGCTTGAAGCACCACACCGCCAGGTGCATGATGCCGGTAAAGCGGCGCTGGCGGCAGGGCAATCGGGCGACTATGCCCAGATGTTGAAACATCTGGGCCACATGGAAAGTGCCAGTATGGATGTAGTGAGAGGCCTTGATCGTCTGCTGGCTGAGGTGACCAGCAGTCTGTAAGCCGGTTGTGTTGTTTAAGCAGCCTCTCAGAGGGTGAAGGGCGGTTGTTTGAACGGCTCTTCACCAATGAAGAACAGGGTGACAGTCCCCAGTGTGAAGCCCCATTTGCTGACCTTGGCTCGGTTGACCATCACGTCGCCGGGCTGCAGGTACATCCAGTCGTTGAAGCTGACTTTCCAGCTGCCATCCCCCACCTTGAGCTCCATCTGGTAACGCCAGTTCAAGCTGTTGCCTGAGCTGACACCCTCGGCCTGACCGATAATATCACCGGCTTCACCGATGTAGCGGCCATTGCCGTCGGGGGTAATGGTCCAGACGCGGCGATTTTCCTCGCCATCGGCGTACAGAAACTTCTCATCCAGTACCAGCTTTTGACCGTCCCAGTTTCCATCTATCTCGACACGAAATTGGCGTCTCAGGGTACCGAAGCGGTCTTCGAAAATACCCCAGGCGTACACCTTGCCATCGAAATACTCCTCAATTTTCAGTGAGGGACCAAGCTGGGTGGTGGGGGTATTGTTCATGGGTGAGCACCCTGTCATCAGTGAAAAGAGAGTTAGGGTAAAAAGCAGGCGTTTAATCCACATGGGGAACTCCGTCAATCTGTTGCAGGCGCCTGTGCAGCATGGCAGAGCGAGCCTGACGCAAGGGGTAGTTACGCAGGCGCACTACCGCTATGGCCTTGAATACGCACGGGAGGCCTGCGTAGATCAGCGCCAGAGACTGCGCCGACTGATCGTCTGTCAGCAGCCATTGCGTCAGTTGCAGCAAGCCAAAGCCCAGCAGAGCGGCCAGTGCCAGCGCCAGTTTGTTGGCCGCATTCCAGCAGGCAAACAGGAGCCCGCGTTGCTGGCGCCGGAAGCGGAAGCGGTCCCAGTCACAGACCTCGGCCTGCATGGCATGTGGCAGCGCCAGATCTGCGCCCAGCATCAGCCCGGTCAAAATACAGATCGGGATAAACAGCAGCAGGTCGCCAGCACCGAGCAGGGTGGCAGGCAGAAAGGCCAGAATGGAAAGGGTCATGGCCGTACGCCATAGATCCACTTTGTCGAAGTGGCGGCTTAATGCCAGCCAGGCCGGCAAAGACAGTACTGCCGCGCCAAAGTAGATCAGAATCAAGAGGCCTCTATCCGACTCGGTGCCAGCCAGTGTGGTGGTGATGAAAAGTGGAAACAGCACGGCCGGGATGCCGTTGCCGATGCCGTTGAAGAACCAGCTGCCCAGTAATATCCGTGCAGGGCGGTTGCGCATCAGGCTGGAAAGACGAATGGCCACAGGCTGAGCGTCATCAACCGCGGGCAAGGGTGTTGAGCGCAGTAACCAGGCCAGTGCCAGGCCTCCAAGGACCAGCGTTAGCAGGGCCATGACCAGCAATACGTTGCCGGTCTCAAGGCCAGTCATCAGTCCAAGCGCAGGCATCACAGCTGATATCAGCAGGCCGGCCAGGGTGAGCCCTTCTCGCCAGCTGGCGGCTCTTGCGCGCTGGTGAGAGTCGCCACTGAGTGCGGCCAGCCAGCTCAGATAAGGCACCTGAACCAGTGTCCAGCCCAAATAGAGGACAACAGAGCCCAGTAGCAGACTGATTGCTGCCAGGCCCTGCAACGGCAATACCAGTAGCCAGAGGCCGGGGATGCACAGGATGCCGCCCAACAGAATAAAGCGGCGGTATCGGCATGGAGACCCTCTATCCAGCCAATGACCAATAAACGGGTCACTGACCAGGTCACTCAGGCGGGCCAGCATCAACAGCACTGCCACCAGCCCAAGTGATAGGCCCCACTGCTCCACATACCAGGTGGGGAGCAGTATATAGAGACCTACGGTAGGAATCGCCAGCGGCAGCGCCGGCAGGGCATAGCTGAGTAGTTGTTGCCGTGTCAGGGCGCTCATCGGGTCAGCTGGTACAGACCTACATCGATACTGCCCTGACGGAAACCGCCTTCGCAATAGGCCAGATAGTAAAGCCACATGCGTCGGAAGCGCTCATCAAAGCCCTGTGCCTGAATGCGGGGCCACTGTTCGATAAAGCTGTGTCGCCACTCGCGCAGGGTATCGGCGTAATCGAGACCAAAGGTCTGTTCATGCTCCAGCTCAAGGCCGGCGTTGCTTACTTGCTCACGCAGGCGTTCGGGGCTTGGCAGCATACCGCCCGGAAAGATGTAGGTCTGGATAAAGTCGGCACTGTTGCGGTAGCTCTCGAAGCGTGCCTCCTCGATACTGATCACCTGGAGCACAGCCTTGCCGCCGGGCTTCAGGCAGTGTTTCACTTGCTCGAAGTAGACCGGCCAATGCTCTTCACCGACCGCTTCAAACATCTCGATGGAGACGATGTGATCGTACTCTTCGCTCAGGTCTCGGTAATCGGTGAGTGTGAAACGGCACTGCTCGTTCAGCCCGGCGCGATGTATGCGTTCGCGGGCGAACTGCAGCTGCTCAGTCGACAGGGTGACACCGTGTACATGGGCACCGAATTCACTGGCGGCAACCAGTGCAAAGCCGCCCCAGCCACAGCCGATCTCCAGAACCTGTTGGCCGGGTTGTAGCTGCAGCATTTCGCAGATGCGTCGATATTTGTTGAGCTGAGCCCGGTGTAAGGCCTGAACGCCCTGGCGTGGAGAGTCGTCCGGGTAGAGGGCAGCCGAATAGGTCATACTGGAGTCGAGCCAGAGCGAGTAGAAGTCATTGCCCAGGTCGTAGTGATAGGCAATATTGCGCCTGGAGCCCTGTCGGGTGTTGGCGCGGCGCAGGTGACGCAGCCGGTTGAGTGCACGCAGCCACCAGTGACCCTTACTCAAGTTGCTGAGTTGCTCTTCATTGCCAAGGCCCCAGCGCATCAGAGATACCAGGTCAGGGCAGTCCCAGTCACCATCCATGTAACTTTCAGACCAGCCGATGGCCCCACCGCGCAATACACGCCGCAGGGCGCGATAACGATTGATGCGAATCTCGACGCGAGGCTCTCCCTCACGTTGTTGGCCAAACTGTAACTGCTGACCTGATGGCAACTGCAGATTCAACTGGCCGTAATTCAGTTTGGGCAGGTGCTTGAGCAGGGTGTCCAGACACCAGCGGTTGAGCCAGCCAGCGTTGGGTAACAGGTCGGCCTGATTCAGACTGCGGTACTCAGATGGTTTCATGGGACTCTTCCCTCTGGTTGGTGACCAAGGTGATACTGCTGGCAGGTGGTGCAGGGCGTGGCTGCAGGGGGATCTTCTTGCGCCAGATGTGCAATGCTTCCCAGTGGATGCCGGCAATCACTTTCAGTGTCATCAATGGATAACGGGCAAAGGTTTCCAGCAGGCTGCTGTCGCTCAGTGGGCGCTGCTTGCCGGTGAAGCTGGCGTGCAGGAGTGCGCCTTCTTTATCGGTTTCGCGGATGCAGACAGCAACCTGTTTACCGGGCTGCTGCATGCGGAAGTGGTAACGCGCTTCCATGCCGATGAAAGGTGAAACATAGAAGGCCTTGGGGCAGCTTTGACGAATGATGCTGTCATCAGGCTGGTTAACCGGGATGAGGTAACGGTGCTTCTGGTTGAAGGTATTACTGACCTCATAAAGGATAGCACCGAGCTGACCCTGTTCGTCATAGCAATAAAAGACACTCAGGGGGTTAAACACATACCCCAGCAGGCGTGGGTAACACAGCAGTTTTACTTTACCCTGCCCCAGATTCATCCCCTGGCTACGCAGTGCGTCTCGAACCTGATTCACCAGCGGGCGCGAGCTGCCATCACCGTGATCACGTTCATGGAAGGAAAACAGATTGAAGCGGTTCAAAGAGAACAGCTTGAGCCGCTTATTGAGGGTGTCCAGCTCCTCCAGATCGAGCAGCATGGAAAACACCTGGTAAATAAAGCGGTGTCGCGCCGGCTTAAAGCGGTGGTGCATTACCTGGCCGGCATAGAGACATGAGCTGATCATGCCACGGCCTCCGGTATCCAGAGGTCGCGCGGCTTGCCGGGCATGCTGACATGGATGCGATTGTTGGGGTTCTCCAGCGTCCAGGGGCGCAGCTTACCGCCAAGTTGCTCGGCAACGGCCAGTCCGGATTGCAGGCCGTCTTCGTGGAAGCCATAGCCGAAATAGGCGCCGCAGAACCAGGTGTTCTGGCGGCCCTGCAGTGACCAGAGCTGTTCCTGTGCGGCAATGGAATCCAGATTGAATACCGGGTGGTCATACAGGAAGCTGCGCAGAATCTTGCCTTCACGGGGCTCCGTGGTCGGGTTCAATGTCACGAACAGCGGATGCTGTTCCGGCAGGTCCTGTAAGCGGTTCATCCAGTAGGTGACGGAAATATCTTCAGGTGAGCCCGAGGCCTGACGGCTGTCCGTCAGGTAATTCCAGCTGGCCCAGGCTGCACGGCGTGCCGGCATCAGGCGCTCATCCGTGTGAAGCAGGGCACGGTTGCGCTGATAAGGGAAACAGCTAAGCAGTCGCTGTTCTTCAGCGGTGGGGCTGCTCAACAACTCCAGCGCCTGGTCGGCATGGCATGCCAGTACCACATGGTCGAAGGTTTCGCTGGCGCCATGCAGGAATTCAACCACCGGCTTGCCGTTTACCCGGTGAATCTTGTGAATACGGCTGTTCAGGCGTACACCTGCTCCCAACTCCTTACAGATCGTCTGAACGTATTCACGGCTACCACCGGTCACGGTGCGCCACTGAGGACGATCCTTGAGTTGAACCAGGCCATGGTTCTGGCAAAAGCGCAGGAAGGTCAGCGCCGGGTAATCAAGCATCTGGTCGGCAGGCGTTGACCAGATAGCGGCACCCATGGGAATCAGGTGCTGATGAATGAAGGCTTTGCCGTAGCCACCCTTTTCCAGTAACTGCCCCAGAGTCATGGACTGCGTGGCCGGGTCCTGCATCATATCAGGCGCTTCGCGATAAAAGCGCAACAGGTCAGCCAGCATTTTCCAGTAACCTGGACGGAGCAGGTTGCGCTTCTGGGCAAACAGCCCCTGCAGGCCACAACCGCTGTATTCCAGCTGACCCTGATTAATTGAGACGCCGAAGGACATATCAGTGTCATGACTGCTGATACCCAGCTCGTCAAAGAATTTGACCAGGTTAGGATAGTTCACCGGGTTATAGACTATAAAGCCGGTATCAACTGCGATGGGGCCGTCGGTGCCGGGTACGTCTACCGTATTGGCATGACCTCCAGGGCGATCATCTTTTTCAAACAGGGTGACATTGTGCTGTTTGTTGAGCAGCCAGGCCGCCGACAATCCGGCAATGCCTGAGCCGATCACGGCAATCTTCAGTGGTTTGAGGGCGTGTACATTCATGCTGGGTCGCTCGTCATGTCCTTTTGCGAGCCTTACGCAGGGAAAGGCGAATACAGATCATCGACAGAGTGTATCCAATACGGTCAGGATAAATGTAATCTGAATGATCCAGTGGCCAACAATGATGCGTATGGAGGGTAGATGCAGAAAGACGATGCCGGAGGAGGCGATGTGAATGCTGCCGCTATCACCCCGCAAAGCATGACATCAGAAGAGAGGAGAAAACAGGTGCGTGACGAATGGAGCGCCTGTCTGACCCGTCTTGCTGAGACACGGGATAAAACCGAGTTCGCCAGGCTGTTTGGTTATTTCGCACCTCGCGTAAAAGCGTACCTGTTGAGGCTGGGCATGGTAGATGCCACCGCTGAAGAGGTGATGCAGGAGGCCATGCTACTGGTGTGGCGTAAGGCACACCTGTTCAACCGCAGTAAGGCGAGCGCCAGTACCTGGATTTTCACCCTGGCGCGTAACCAGAGCATTGACCGTATGCGCCGTGACAAGGTGCAGTTCTATGAGCTGCCGGAAGAGGAACCCGATCCGGATCATCGCGATATGGGTGAGCATTCGGTGATAGAAGACCGTATGCAGGAGGCGATTGCGACCCTTCCAGAAGGCCAGGCACAGGTTCTGCATCTGTCCTACTACGAAGGCAAAAGCCATTCCGAGATTGCCGAACAACTTGGCATTCCGCTTGGCAGTGTTAAATCAAGACTCAGATTGGCATTCAGTAAGCTTAAAGCTCACTGGGGAGAAGACGCGTGAATATAAGCCATCACTTTGACGACGCAACCCTGATGGCCTACTCAGCCGGCAGCCTGCCACAGGGCATGGCACTGCTGGTTGCCTGCCATTTGCACTGGTGCGAGCATTGTCGTGAACGTGTAGATGCAACCAATGCCGTAGGTGGTGTCCTGCTCGACGATATTGAGCCGGTATCGCTTGGTGAGGGTGCATTGAATGATTTGCTGGCACGCCTCGATGAGCCTGAACAGGAGCTGGCAAAGCCCGTATCCAGACCATCTGCGTCAGCAGGTCAGTTGCCGGCACCGCTGGCGGAGCTGGTCGGTTGTGATATCGATGAGTTGCCCTGGAAACGTATCGGTTACGGTGTGCGTCAGGTAGACCTTGATCTTGATGGGCCGGGAGCAACCCGGTTGTTGCGCATCTCGCCCGGGGTCTCTGTTCCTCACCATACCCATACAGGCAATGAACTCACCCTTATTCTGAGTGGCTCCTATAATGATGAAGTCGGGCGCTTTTGCCGTGGTGATGTAGCCGATCTGGATGGCGAGATGGAACATCAGCCTCTGGTCGATACAGACGAAGACTGTATCTGCCTCATCGCTACCGATGCGCCGCTCAAATTCACCGGCCTCTTTGGTCGTCTGGTTCAGCCGTTTATCGGTTTGTAAGGATATCGTATGGAATCGACCTTGCCCGCACAGAAAATCCCGGTTGGCATCAGTGCCTGCCTGACTGGTCAACAGGTGCGTTACAACGGTGGTCACAAACGCTCCCGCTACTGCCTGGGCGTGTTGGATGACTGCTTCAGTTTCGAGACCTTCTGCCCTGAAGTGGCGATTGGCCTGGGCATTCCACGCGATCCGATTCGGCTGGTTGGCCTTGAAGGTGAACATCCGGAAGCCCGGGGAACCAAAACGCCTGAGCTTGATGTGACAGACGATCTGCTGCGAGTGGGCACTGACTTCGCACGCAAGCATGAACATCTTCGCGGGTTCATCCTGATGAAAGGATCACCCAGCTGCGGTATGGAGCGGGTCAAGGTTTACCATCCTAATGGCATTCCGCACCATGCAGATCAGGGTGTGTTTGTACGCGCCTTGCGAGAAGCTAACCCGGTGCTGCCGCTGGAAGAAGAAGCGCGCATGAACGATGCTGTCCTGCGCGAAAACTTCATCGCCAGGGTGTTTGCCTACGATGACTGGAAAACATCGGTCGAGCAGGATGCCAGCTACCACGATATTTTGCAGTTCCATAGCCGACAGAAATACCTGCTGATGGCACACCATTATGAGGGCTACCGTGAGCTGGGGCGTTATCTGGCTGATGCTCATGACAAGCCACTCGATGAAGTCAAACAGCACTACATTGAGCGCTTCATGCACCATATGGCGCACAAGGCGACCCGTAAAACCCACACCAATGTGCTGCTGCACATGCTCGGCTACCTGAAAAAAGAGATCGATAGCGATATCAAGCAGGAAATGATCGACGCTATCGAACAGTATCGTCTGGAGCAGGTACACCTCGTTGTACCCCTGACACTGCTCAAGCACTACGTGAAACGACATGGGTCTGACTACATCCGCTCACAGACCTACCTGAACCCGCACCCGTATGAATTGGGCCTGAGGAACTACATCTGAATGCAACTGGTCTGGTTTCGCAACGACCTGCGCCTGATTGATAATCCGGCGCTTTATCACGCCTGTGCCACTGGAGAACCTGTTACCGCTGTAGTGTGTATGACACCGGGCCAGTGGGCTGAGCATAACGAATCCGAAGCACGTATCGCACACTGGCATGCACGCCTGGACTGGCTGGAAACCCAGCTTAACCAGGATGGCGTCGAACTTAAGCGACTGGATCTTGATCGCTTTTCTGACTGCCCGAATGCGCTATTGGAGCTTGCACGAGAGCTGAGTGTCAGTGCGCTGCGCTTTAACTATGAGTACCCACTCAACGAGCAAAAACGTGATCGTGCAGTCTGTCAGGCACTGAATGCCGTGGGTATCGAGGCTCTGGGGTATCACGGTGACCTGGTCGTATCGCCCGGCCAAGTCTTAACCGGTGGCGGTACGCCGTTCAAGGTATTTACCCCCTTCAGCAAGGCATGGATGAAGCGCCTGTTGCAGATGGATCATGAGCCTTTGCCATCTCCGTTTGCAGATAAAGCTGTTCGGCCAGAGACTGGCCTCCCGCAAGAAGAAGTTGTGGGAGAGTTTGTGGGAGCGCGCTCCGCGCGCGAAAAATCCCTGAGCCTGCAACTAGGATCAGCCAACAAGCACTTCACCTACCCAGTCGATGACACCAGCCTTCTGGAGCACCTGAACAGGTTTATCCATGAACAGGAGCCAGACTACCAGCGCCTGAGAGACTTCCCCTCACGGCACGGTACATCTGGCCTTTCGCCTGCGCTCACCATCGGTTCCCTGTCAGCACGCCAGTGCCTGGCAGCACTGAAAGCGACATATCAGGATGAATCCTGGCAGAGCAGCACCTGGTTGAATGAACTTGTTTGGCGTGAGTTCTACCGCCACCTGCTGGTCAGCTTTCCGGGGCAAAGCCGTTACGAGCCTTTCCGGCCGGAAGTGGCAGAGCGCATCAGCTGGCTGGATAACCAGCATCACCTGGAGGCCTGGAAAACAGGCGAAACCGGCTTTCCTATCGTCGATGCAGCCATGAAGCAGCTGAATGAAACCGGCTGGATGCACAACCGACTGCGTATGATTGTAGCCAGCTTCCTCACCAAACTGCTGCGCATTGACTGGCGTGAAGGGGAAGCCTATTTCATGTCCAAACTCATTGATGGCGACTTTGCTTCCAACCTTGGCGGTTGGGCCTGGAGTGCCTCAGTTGGAGCCGATGCAGCCCCTTACTTCCGTATCTTCAATCCGCAACTGCAGAGTGAAAAGTTCGACCCGAACGGGGAATTTATCGCCGAATGGTTGCCTGAACTGCGTCAGCTGGAGCCGAAAGAGCGTCATAAGCCGGGAGCAGGGCAAAGGTATGGGCGGCCCGCGCCAATTATTGATTACAAGGCGGCAAGAAAGGCTGCTTTGGATGATTATAATCGGGGGTAAAGTGGCTTTGGTTGGGAAAGGGCTGGTTCTGTCAGATTGATCACTCGTGCGCGGAGCGCACTCCCACAAAGCAATCCCACAGGGCACCCCCACAAAGCACTCCGGCAGCGCACTTCCGCAATGTATATTCAAACGCTTATGGCAGAGTACTACTTCATAGTTGCGGGGTGTGGCACTGTTGTGGGAGCGCACTCCGTGCGCGAAGCGAGCAACTGTAGCTTCTTACTGCATAAGCCTAGTGTGGGAGCTCACTCTGTGAGCGAATCAAGGGCAGGAACAAAGGCCTATCAATGCCGAGTAGGCGTAAACCCCTGCTCTTCAGCCATCATGCCTGAACTGAAATCATCCAGACTCGGCTCTGCTGCAATCTGATAACCTTCGCTGGCCCACTCACCCAAATCAATCAAACGGCAGCGCTCCGAGCAAAAAGGGCGCCATTTGTTTGCCTCAGAATAGGGAGAAGGGTTATTGCACTGAGGGCAATTTACCATGCGTGGCTTAGTCATCGGCAGCATCCTCTTCATCAGCCAGTTGCTTCAGTTTGGGGTGCAGTTCGGCAACGGCCTGCTTGAGCTGCTCGGGAGAACCATTGTTATCCAACACGAAATCAGCGTGTTTGAGGCGTTCGTCCCGGTCCATTTGAGCCGCCAGAATCTGCCGAACCTGCGCTTCTTCCATGCCATCGCGTTGCATGGTGCGTTCAACCTGCGTTGACTCGGGCACATCCACTACAATCACGCGGCTGATAAGCAAGTGCTGATCGGTTTCTAACAACAGGGGGGATGCCAGAATGGCATAGGAATGTCCATCCTGGTCAAGTTGCTCAAGCGTATCCAGGATACGGTCGCGAATCAGCGGATGCAGCAGGGTTTCGAGCCAGTTACGTTCGCGTTCGTTATCGAACACGATGCGGCGCAGGGCGGGGCGGTCCAATGTACCATTAGCCTGAATCAGTTGGTCACCAAAGTGAGCAGCAATCTTGCCGAGGGCTTCACTACCGGGCTCAACCACCTGGCGGGCGACCTGATCGGCATCGATCACTGGCACACCCAGCGCAATGAAACACTCTGATGCGGTGCTTTTACCGCAACCAATACCACCAGTGAGACCTGCTACCAGCATCAAAAACTCCCCAGATACGCGGAAATAATCGAGTCACCCCACACCATTGCAATCCAACCGGCAATGGCAAGATAGGGGCCAAACGGAAGAGGATTCTGCGCCTGATGACGACGAAAAGCAATGAGTGCAAAGGCCAGCACAACCCCTACCACGGATGAGAGCAGAATCACCAGCGGGAGTATCTGAAAGCCCCCCCAGGCACCAATAGCAGCCAGCAGTTTGAAGTCGCCATAGCCCATTCCTTCCTTGCCGGTGAGCAGCTTGAACAGCCAATATACGCTCCACAGCACCAAATAACCGGCTGCAGCACCAATCACCGCACTTTCAAGGGATGTGAAAATGCCCTGAGTGTTGATCAGAAGGCCCATCCACACTAGCGGGAGGGTGATCGAGTCCGGCAGCAGCTGATGGTCCAGGTCAATGAAGGTTAGCGTAATCAGTGCCCAAGTCAGCATTACCAACAGGCCTGCTTCCAGCGTGAAGCCAAAATGCCAGACCAGCCAGGCAGAACTGACACCCGTCAGCAGCTCCACAAAGGGGTAACGGAAAGAAATACCTGTACCACAGCTACTGCAGCGACCACGTAGAAAGAGCCAGCTGATAACGGGGATATTTTCATACCAGCGAATCTGATGACCGCATTCTCCGCATCTGGATGCAGGGGTCATCAGGTTAAATGGCTCCTGACTGTTATCAGGCTGTTCTCCTCTCTCGGCTTGAATACAGGCATCCCATTCGCGCTGCATCATAATTGGCACGCGTAGAATGACAACATTTAAAAAGCTGCCAACGAGCATCGAAAACAGGAAAGCAGTCCCCACCGCTGCAAGCGGTGAGGATTGAAGAAGTGCAAGCATTAACCGACAACCTGACCCAGCTGGAAGATTGGCAGGTACATGGCGATAACCAGTCCACCCACAAGCACACCCAAAATAACCATGATCATGGGCTCCAGCAGGCTGGAAAGGTTATCGACAGCATTGTCTACGTCTTCTTCGTAAAAAGTGGCAACCTTATCCAGCATATGGTCCAGTGCACCGGATTCTTCACCAATGGCAATCATCTGTGAAGCCATCACCGGGAAAACACCGGTCATTACCACGGCATTCTGCAGAGACTGGCCAGTAGAGACGCCGTTTTTTATCTGCCGAATGGCTGTTTCATACACAATATTGCCGGATGAAGTGGCAGCGGAGTCGAGAGCCTCAACCAAAGGGACACCTGCAGCAAAAGTCGTTGCCAGTGTGCGTGAGAAACGGGCTATAGCCGCTTTGTGCAAAATGGGGCCAAATACAGGAATTCTCAATACTGCACGATCAACGAAATTTGAAAACCGTTCTGAATGTTGGATGGCTTTCTTGAATGCAAAAATTGCCGCAACTGCCCCAATCAGGCCAAAGAACCAATACTCCTGAGCAAATTCGGACATACCCACCACCATCTGGGTGAAAGCAGGTAGATCGGCGCCAAACCCTGTAAAAATGGACTCGAACTGGGGGACAACTTTAACCAGCAGAATAGCTGATACAATCACGCCCACAACGAGTACTGCTATGGGGTAAGTCATCGCCTTTTTGATCTTTTTCTTCAGAGACTCCATCTTCTCTTTGTAGGTAGCAATACGATCCAACATGTTTTCCAGGGAACCGGACTGCTCACCTGCATTGACCAATGAGCACACCAGCATGTCAAAGTGCTCAGGATGATGTGCCAGGGCTGAAGCAAAGGTATTACCGCTGTTAACTTCAGAGCGGATCTCCTTGATCATGTTCTTGAGCTTCAGCTTTTCCACCCCGTTACCTACGATTTCCAAGCCTTGCAGCAAAGGAACACCGGCTTTGGTCATGGTTGCGAGCTGTCGAATAAAGTATGCAATATCCGCTGTTTTGATCGGCTTGTTTTTGCTACTGAAAGCCGATTGCCTTTCCTTGGCGATACGGTGCGGGTTGATGCCTTGCCGACGCAACAGCGTTTTTGCTGCAGCAATGTTTTCGGCTTCGATATGCCCTTTACTGGTGTTGCCACTTTTATCGCGGCCCTGCCAGTTGAAGCCGTACTTCACGGGTTCTTTGTGCTTTTTGCTGGCTGCAGAAATTGCCATATTCTATCCTTGTCAGACTTTTATAACCCTGTTCATCTCTTCAAGACTGGTAACACCGGCTGCGACTTTGAGGAGGCCTGATTCACGAAGTGTGATGAATCCCTCCTCGCGTGCGACTTTAAGTATATCTATGGATGTTCCGTTTTCCATAATGCACTCGGCAATAGCCGGCGACATTTCAAGCATTTCATAGATACCCACACGGCCTTTGTAGCCCCGGTTGCAATGCTTGCAGCCTTCAGGGTTGGCTTCGTAGAGCTCAAGGGAGTTAAGGGTTTCTGGCTTGAAACCTTCTTCAAGTAGCGAGGCTTCGGGAACATGAGCAGGTTGTTTGCAATGCTCGCACAGGCGTCGGCCCAAGCGTTGTGCAATGATCAAGCTGACAGAGGTTGCAATATTGAATGAAGGGACACCCATATTGCGTAAACGTGTCAGTGTTTCAGGGGCGCTATTGGTGTGCAGTGTTGACAGGACCATATGGCCTGTTTGAGCAGCCTTGATAGCGATCTCGGCAGTTTCAAGGTCACGAATCTCACCCACCATTACGACGTCGGGGTCCTGACGAAGGAAGGCTCGCAGCGCTTCGGCGAAGGTGAGGCCAATTTTAGAACTTACCTGTACCTGGTTGATACCTTCCAAATTGATCTCGACCGGGTCTTCCGCCGTGGAGATGTTGCGCTCTTCTGTATTAAGAATATTCAGGCCGGTATACAGGGTAACGGTCTTACCGGAGCCAGTAGGGCCCGTTACCAGTACCATGCCCTGAGGCTGCTCCAGTGTCTTCAGGTAGGCCTTTTTCTGGTTAGGCTCAAAACCGAGTGCCTCAACGCCCATTTTTGCACTGCCCGGATCCAATATACGCAGTACAATCTTTTCCCCCCAGAGCGTGGGCAGGGTGTTAACACGAAAATCGATGGCCCGCTTCCTGGATACTTTAAGCTTGATACGACCATCCTGGGGGACGCGCTTCTCGGAAATATCCATGCGCGACATGACTTTCAGGCGAGCCGACAGGCGTGATGCAAGGTTGAGTGGTGGGCGGTGCACCTCCTGGAGCATGCCATCAATACGGCAGCGCACGCGGTATGCTTTTTCATATGGCTCGAAGTGGATATCCGATGCACCTTTGCGTATGGCATCCAGCAATACCTTGTTGATGAAGCGTACAATCGGAGTTTCATTTGCGGCATCCGCTTCGCTGTCATCCTCTTCTTGAGCCGGCTCCTCTCCCAGGTCCATATCCTGCAAGGACTCGTCGCTGAGTTCCTCCATTGCAGCGTCGGAGGCGTCAAGTTGTGAATCGAGTAGTTGATGAAGCTTGTCATCTTCAACCAGTACAGCTTCAGTTGCGGTACCTGTGTGAAAACGGATCTCATCCAGCGCCTGAATATTGGTAGGGTCTGATAACGCAATATAAATTCGGTTGTCACGCTGAGAGAGAGGCAAGGCGCCATGTTTGGTCATGAGGGCTTCGGATATGAGACCCTTGGGGATGTACTCGGGATTTATGGCGTCAAGGTCAAATAGTGGCAAACCGAACTCATCCGCCGCCGCCTGCGCAGCGCGTTGAGCACTTACAAGCCTGTGCGAAATAATGTACCGGATGAAGGGCAGTTTCGCCTCAGCGGCCTGGTGCATGGCGCTTAGAGCGACTTCTTCTGAAAAAATACCCTCGTGTACCAGCCGTTTGGGTAACCCTGTAAGGGGTTGAGAACCTTGAGACACCTTGACTCCTCTGGCCGGAAGGCGTGCTTCCATGCGCCTGTTACTCTATTATCTCCTGCTGCAAGAGAATATACGCTCTTGTCACGGCAGGGCAACTGCTCAAGATACTTGTAATGTCATATTCGTTGACTAAGCTCAGATTACTTGGCTGTTAAGTTTGTGTTCAGGCTGGACATCTCAGTCAGCTAATGGCTAACATTAGAATGTAGCTGTGAAACGGACGTTACGGCACTGTTCCAAGCTGCTCTACCATTTTATTAACTTCTCGCTGGAGAGAATCTTATGAAACCCGAAATGATCCAGGCCAAGCGCGGCCAGAAAGGTTTTACCCTGATTGAATTGATGATCGTAGTTGCGATCATCGGTATCCTGGCAGCAATCGCACTGCCTGCGTACCAGGACTACACTCGTAAGTCTGCCAACAATGCTTGTTTGGCTGAGGCTAAGGGCGTTGCGAACGCGACTTTGATTGCATTCTCTGAGAACGAAACATTGCCGGCATTTACGTGGGCTGCTTGTGATACTGCCACAATTGCTGGTGCACCAAACTTTGGTGGTATCCCGGCTGGTGCTCCGTCTTTCACAATCGATGCAGTATCCCCGGGTGATGAAACTGTAACGTGTCAGAACTCAGCCACCTGTAGTCTGCCATAAGTCATAACTAAATATTCTTAATAGAATTGTTTGGTCATCTTAAAGAGGGGGGGCGTGTATAGCGCAACCCCTTTTTATTTAATAGAGGAATCGGTGATGAAAAAAATACAGCAAGCCGAAGGGTTCTCTTTAATTGAGTTGATGACTGTTCTAGCTATCATAGGTGTTTTGGCTTCTATAGCTTTACCGTCTTATTTGCAATATGCGAGACAAAGTGCAAACAAGGCTTGTTTGGGTGAAGCAAAAGGTTACACAAACGTAGTTATGGTGGCTATGGGTGAGGCAGAGTCTATACCAGCTCCAACCGCGTCTGCTTGTGATTGGATTACAGATGCGAGCGCATTTGTTTCGTATTCACAGCCTATTGTGGCATATCCTGCTGCGCCAGGTGACGAGGGCTCTGTATGTGTATTGAACTTTTCTTCAGCTTGTGCCTTGAGTCCGCTGGTTCCTGCTGTTATGCCTGTGCCTTAGGTTATTTGGCTTTCGGCTACTGAATTGTTTTACCTGAAATTATGACTGTATTTTATATTTTTCTGGATTTTTCTTTAAAAGGATTTGTGTGAATATAACTTACTACCCGGTTTTTATATTAATTGCCTTTGTCCCCTTTGTTTTTATTCCTTCTACCGGGCATGATGTTCTTATTCAGCCATTTAATATTTTTTTGTGTGAAGTGGTCGTCGTTGCCATATTTCTATCTGCTTTGAATGTGCATAAAGGCCGTAGTTGGATTGTGCCTGAAGGGTGGATTTGGTTGTGCTCTTTTCCTCTGGCAATATTGGTTGCTAACACGATTTCCGGATTTGACTTTCCCCGTGATCTAGCCATACGTTTAATCACTATTTGTGCGGCCTTGTTGCTCTTCTTTTCGTTTTTCCAGTTCCAGCCAACTCGCCGCTCTATTGATACCGCCATTTATATACTGTTGGTGGGGATGCTGCTGAATATGATTCAGGCACTGCTTCAGGCAGTCCCGGGACGATTATTATACGGCATGATTTCACATCCTCCTGTTCCTCGTCCATTGGGCTTTTTCATGCAGCCCAATCTGCTGGCTTCCTCGGTTGTAACAGGTATGGTGCTGGCTATATATCAGCTAAGTTCCCCCGGCTTTAAGTCTCGCTCAAAAGTGATCAAGGCTTTGACTTATGCTGTTGTCATTTTTGGTGCCTATACTGTGTTATCGACGGGTTCTCGCCTTGGGTTACTGGCCCTTGTTGTTGCGATACCTATAGTATTTATTTGCCGATACAAACTGCTATCGAGAGAGAAATACAGGCCGCTAACGGTAGCGGCTCTTGTGGCAATAGGTGTGTTTGCAGGGGCTTATTTCAGTGACGGTCTGGATAAGTCTTACTCCAAGCTGGAACGCCTCGTTGAAAGCTCATCCGATATGCGTCCGCACATGTATCGTATCGCCGCTGACCTGTTTTTTGAAAACCCGGTGGCGGGCCAGGGGGTGGGGAGCTTCCCGGGTGCGTTTCAATATGAAGCGGCAGATTATGTTGCCAGCCATCCTGAGGCAGATATTCGCTTTCGAACAGGGTTCACACATCCGCATAATGAGATTTTAATGTGGGCTGTTGAGGGTGGTGCTATTGCCTTGTTGGGGTTATTCGTTTTGGCGGGTGCTGTTTTGTGGAAGGTATATCACAATGGCTGGCAGCGGGGTGGTGCAATACTGGCGATGCTAATGCCTATGTCCTTGCATATGATGGTAGAAATGCCGTTTTATATTTCTGTTTATCATTTTATTGTATTTGTGTTTATAGTTCATCTGGCTTACCGACCCTGGTGTCGCAAGAAAATAATTCGGAATGACAAGGTGCTAATTGCCGTGCCTATGGTTGGCTGCGTAGTGTTTATTGGCGGATTGATGTTTTTTACATCAACCTTCAAGGCCAGTCGCCAGCTTTCTCAGTTCCTTTATTATAATAGTCCGGATATTAATGAGGTGGCTGAAGCCAGTGAAAATCCGTATTTTCATGAGTTTGGTACAGCAATGCTGATGAAGCTTGTATTGCATCAAGCACTGACTGGTGAAGCTGATAGCAGATGGGTAGATGTTTTTATCAAACATGCTGAGCCTTATCTGAAAAAGGTGCCTGAGAATACAACTTTTCATGACCTGGCGCTTGCGTACGCGGCAAAAGGGAATGCTGATAAGGCTGAACACGTTATTAAGACTGGACTTTATCTTTATCCTGAGCACCCTGTCATTCTTAAAGCGAGAGAGAGGGTTGAAATCCTGCTTGAAAATGACGGCGTTTTCCCTCGTGCTACCGATAGTAACGCTCTGGGGGGATCGGCTGCCTCACTGCCTGATCCTGTATATCAGTAAACAAGGTGTGAGTGTTGCCTGCTGGTGACGCTTGCTCTCCTTTCCTGCGCCATGTCAAGACTTTTTTGCTCTATTGATAAAGCTCTGTTGCTTCCTGATGAAGTAAGTGATTAAGTAAAGAGCATTAATGAGCGTCTGGCCTTAAGGGCGCTATTGGCATTCCCCGTGGGCTAAAGGAGTAGTCCAAGGCGAGTCTCACCACTCCCTTCTTTCTCTACTCAGCGCTTGTGCAGGCCCACGGAATTGCTGCCATAATTAGCCTGTGGATACATTCACGGAGAATTGAAGTGACGTTCCAGTCTAAGCGTATAAACGTGTCTAAGAATACAGGCTTCTCGCTGGTAGAGGTCATGGTCGCTGTCGCGATCCTGGCTATTGTTCTGGGGATTGGAATCCCCGGTTTTCAAAGCATGTTCGAGAATAGCCGTGTTAACAGGGCTAATGATGCTTTTGCTGCAGCCGTTCAGCTTGCCCGCTCCGAAGCCATTACCCGGGAATTGCCGGCCAATGGGCGTATTCGTCTATGTGAAAGAAATGCTGCAGATAATGGCTGCAGTGGCGATCAAAGCTGGGGAGATGGGCTGATTGTGCTCGAAGTAAATGCTGCTGGTAACACCGTGCAAGTTGTTAGAGTCTGGGATGCCATCCAGAACGCAACAGTTACGTCCGGTGCGGCAGCCTTCAACTTTGCCAGCGATGGCACAGTAGACACGGCTGCCGGCTTTGTGGTGTCTGTTGGTAGTGATACAACCGATTACTGCATGCGTTTGACTGGTTCCGTGTTTCAGGGAGCTTGCCCACCATGATTATTACTCGTTACAAGCCGCTCAATCAGGAGCGGGGCTCTACCATTGTTGAAGTCATTATTGCACTTATCGTTGTTACAGTTGGGTTGTTAGGGCTTTTGGGAATGCAGGTATATTCGGTCAAGGGGAACCAGAGTGCTTATCTGCGTTCTCAAGCGACCATCCTTGCCGGTGAGCTTGTGGATGCCATGCGTGCAGAACGCATCCAGGCAAGAGAAGGGGATTTTGACGATGGCGAAGCGGGGTTTCGTGCCAACTGGGATGCGCGCCTGGTAACCATTTTGGGCGCAGGGGCGGCAGGTACATTGGTACGGGACGATAATAACGTCAGTATTACCGTAACCTGGACTGATGACCGTGGTGCAGTTGTAGATGATCAGGGCAACCTTAGTGGTGACGCCAGTACCGGCAGCATGACTTTTGTAACGGATATTTAACCATGCACACGCACAAATCCTATCCTCGCATACACCGTCAATCAGGGTTCAGTCTTGTCGAGGTGATGATTGGTTCTATCATTGGACTGCTGATCCTGATGGGTGTCGTCATGGTCTACTTGAGTGGATCTCGTACTGCGGCAACCACAGAAGCACTTTCGCGGGTTCAGGAAAGTGGCCGTTTTGGCATGCATTTTCTTGCCCGTGACATTCGCAACGCAGGCTTTAAACGGGCCTGCCAGAATGAAGTTAATATTCTGCTTGACGAGGGTAACGCTGCATATAGTGAAGATTTGTTTAGCCTCGACGATGCTTTACTTGGTTGGAACGATTCGGCGGGCACATTTGCTGCCAATATAGCCGATTACGTCAGGGGGGATGTACTTCTGATCAAAACAGCTTCTCGGGTCTCAGGCGTAGCTGCCTCTGGTAATACGCCTGCTAATGCAGCTGTTATCAACACTAATCCGCAGAAAAGCGGCATTGATGCCGGCACGATCATGTTTGTGGGCGACTCCGAGTCCTGCGATATTTTCCAGAAAGGTAATAATGCAAACGCTAATGGTTTGGGGCGTGGTGTTGGTGCCGGAGGGAACGACCCAGGTAACAAAAACCCGGGCAGTAACACATTCAGTAAAGCCTATGATGAATCCATGCAAATTTTCCTTTTTGACAGCACCATTTATTACATCGGTGCAGGCCTGGATGGTCAGCCGGCCTTGAAGCGTGTCAGCTTCAGTACAGGTACCGCTGGAACCCCCGAAGAGCTTGTTAATGGTATCGATGATATGCAGCTTCTTTATGGTGAAGACACGGATGGCGATCAGTCTGTAGACAGTTACGTTGCTGCCGGTGCTGTCACTGATTGGGAGGATGTTGTTGCCATACAGGTAAATTTGCTTGCATCAAGTTTGGCTGCAGGTGTTGTTGATGAGGCTCAGGCATTCCCGGCCCCCTGGGCTGGTCTGGCTGACCCAGGGGATGGGCGTCTGCGAAGAGTATTCAGTTCAACCGTAGGGATCAGGAACCGCCTGCCATGAATAATCGAAGTATACGCTGTCAGAAACACCAGGGGTCGGCACTTGTTGTGGCCATGATAATGTTGGTCCTGATAGGTATCATTGGAGTGGGCTCCATGCAAACCACCACGATGGAAGAGAAAATGTCAGGCAACACGCGTGACAAGAACATTTCCTTTCAAGCTGCTGAAGCCGGTTTGCGAAACCGTGAGGCATGGTTGCAGGCACAATTATCGCCTCCAGCACCTAATGATGACTGGATTTTTGATGATGACATCGATTGGGATGCCCCTTTCATTTATGGCACGGACAATGACACCGATGACTTAACAAATGTCAATGCTCAGCCTCAAATGGTAATTGAGGAAATGGAGTTTATTCCGGACGACTTGGTTACTGGATATGACATTCGTAAAGGGCGAGATATTTATAGAGTAATGTCGCAAGGTACTGGTCAAAGCCCTAACTCAATTACTACTTTGGAAAGTACTTTTGCCAAGCGTTTCAATTGAGGTTTTTTCGCTATGAAAAGTCAAAACTCGTTCATATGCCTGGCTGTAGCGGCATTATCAATCTCTCCAGCTCTTGCTGCTGGGAAACTGAATATTCCTAATGAACCCTTGACTGTTTTGTCATCCCGTGTTGACCCAAACGTCATGTTGGTAATTGATAACTCGGGAAGTATGAATAATGTCATCTGGTTTGAGGGAGACAATACATATGATGGATATGATCCCAATACCAGTTACCAGCGTTGGGATAACAGAATATGGGTGGGGGGTAACTATAATTATGAAGGTAGTGAATGGGATGTTAACGGTCAGAACATTCACCTAAGCTCATTGACCACAGATAACTGCAGTTCCGGTTATACTGAAGCGGTCAGAATAAATGATTGGAGAGAAAGGAAGTGCATTAAGCTTCCTCGTCCAGAAGGTAATAGTACGCGTTTCACTGGTAATTATTTGAATTACATTTTTGCCACTTTTCCTCACAACACTGATTTGACAACCTACCCGGGCTTTCCAAATGAAACCCGAATGAAAGTTGCTCGAGATGTTTCATCCGAGATAGTCCGTGAGGTTGAGGGTGTGCGTTTTGGCGCGGCCAGGTTCTACAGCAGTGCTGGCGGTAAGATTATTCAAGGCTGTGGTCCTTCGCAGATTACTCCCAGCAGTGCGCAATGGGCATCGCATAAAGATGATCTGATTGACGAAATTTCAGACCTGGATGCAAGCACAAACACCCCTGTAAGCGAAGCTTACTACGAGGTAACCCGTTATTTCAGGGGCCTGGAAGGGGTCTGGTCTGGAACTCCCCAGTTTACGTCCCCAATTCAATATCGATGCCAGAAGAACTTCAGTATTCTTATTACCGATGGTGAGCCTACTCAGGATGGCTTTGAAGGAGTATGGAATACAGTAACAAATGATAAAATTAGTGGAATTAACAAAACTCTCCCTGATTGGAATAATGACAGTGGAGATTATTACTTGGATGATATAGCTGAATTTGCCTGGGAACTTGATCTTAAGCCAAATGGTAATGAGAAAGACAAGGCCGGTGTCAGCTACAATGATCCAAATTTTGAGAAGCAAAATCTTTATACCTACACAGTAGGTTTTGCACTTGACCATAGCCTCCTGAGCGATACGGCTACTGCAGGTAACGGTCAATACTACACTGCAAGCACAGCGGATGAACTAAAAGACCGTTTGACCCAGGCACTTTCGGACATTGGCGATAAAGTGCTTAGTTCCTCATCAGCTGCCGCGTCTAGCGGTACTTTGATTGATGCTGAGCTTTTCTTTCCTCAATATAATAGCCTCAATTGGACAGGGGACCTTATTAAAGAGGACTCAAGTGGCTCTGAAGTTTGGGTTGCCTCCGCTGAAATGCCAAGCTGGAATAGCAGAAGTATCATATATAACAAAAATGGAACCGGGACAAAATTTCGTTGGGGACAATTGAGCCAGAGTTTACGTGACCATCTGGGTGGTCAGTCCGTGTTGCAATATATTCGTGGTAACCAGGAAAATGAGGGCAATGCTGGTGGGGAATATCGTATCCGGTCTAAACGTTTGGGCGATATTATCTACTCCAGTCCACGCTTTGTAGGTGCTCCCTCTTTTCGTTACCCGGCTGATTTAGAGTCAGCTTCTTATTCCTCATTTAGCTCGACTTGGGCTAATCGTGATGAAATGGTCTATGTAGGTGCTAACGATGGCATGCTACACGCTTTTGATGCTGATACTGGCGAAGAGAAACTGGCTTTCATTCCGGATGCCGCGCTAGAAAATTTACCCAGCCTTGCCAGTCAGACATATGATCACAAATATTTTGTGGATGGAACGCCAACAATTGTTGACGCATTTATTGATAATCAGTGGAAAAGCATCCTTGTAGGGGGATTAAATAAGGGGGGGCAGTCTGTATATGCGCTCGATGTAACCGACCCTTCCAAGTTTAATGAAGGCAATGCCAGTGACATATTTATGTGGGAGTTCACGGATGCCGATCTTGGCTATACCTACAGCCGTCCGGCGATCGTGAAGCTTCATAACGGCACCTGGGCTGCAATTTTCGGGAATGGCTACAACAACACGGTACCGACTTCCGCCAGTGATACGCAGGTATCCAGTACTGGTAATGCTGTGTTGTATATTGTTGATCTTTCAGATGGCAGCTTAATTGGCAAAATTGATACTGGAATAGGTTCTGATGATGATCCGACAGGCGGCCAGCGACCGAATGGATTGGGTACTTTAGCACCCGTAGACCATGATTTGGATTCGGTAGTTGATTATGTGTACGCCGGTGACCTGTTTGGTAATGTTTGGAAGTTTGACCTGTCGGGTGACAGCAATGGCAGCGGCAAAGGCAAAGGCAAAAACAACGGTGGTGGCCAGAATTCCATGAACATGGAAGTTGCCTTTGGAGGTAATCCCCTGTTCACAGCGTGCTATGGCAGCGGTAATAGTTGTACGCGTCAGCCAATCATGGTTGCCCCCAATGCAGCGCCAACAGTTGGCAGGCACCCTAAAGGTGGTTTCCTGGTGTATTTTGGTACCGGCAAGTACATTGAAACGGAAGACAAAACGGCTGGTAGTGATGATATCCAAACGTTTTATGCTATTTGGGATAAAAACGAAGGCGGCAACCAAACACCTGTAAGCGGTCGTAGTCAATTGCTGAAGCAGACAATTGCCTACGAGGGGGAGCAGTCCTTCGATGGTGCCAACTCTCTTGTTCGCCTTGTTAGTTCAAATGAGCCCAACTGGTCTTCACACAAAGGTTGGTATATGGACTTTAACAAGCTTACTTCGGCGCGTGAGAGAATTGTAACCACACCAACATTGCGGAATGGCAAGGTGATTTTCCCGACCACAATTCCTCTTATTCAGAGCGATCCTTGTCGCAGTGACTCCGAAAGTTGGTTGATGGATCTGGATGCAATTACAGGCGGAGCGTTGGACTACTCGGCATTTGACCTAAACGAGGACGGCAAATTCAATGTAAGTGACGAGGTCGCGGGTGATAGTGGAGGTGTTGTTTCTGGTATCAAATTCAGCCAAGAGCTCCCAGCGCCAACGATTCTTGCTGATGATGAAACGTCTGAAGAAAAGGTTTTGACACGTACGGTGCGTCTTGCTGAAAACCCAGGGCCGGGCAGGGAAGGTCGACAAAGCTGGCTTGAAGCAAACTAACGGGGAGTGCAAACGATGAAGCGTTTATTCAACAGTGCTGTATTTCTGGCACTTATTATCTCCTCGCCTATACGCGCTGAGGTTGTTGAGGATGTCGTGGTAGGTGCTGACAATGGCTTACCTTATAAGTACGGTACTATCAGTGAGTATTCCGAGCTCCGCGGCATTGTTAAGATTGGTACAGAGCAGTACAGGATTGACAAATTTGGGACTAAGTTAGGGCAAGTCGTAAGAGGGCCTGATGAGGTTGTAGCCGATGCAACTTTAAAAGACTATGACGAAGGTGATATTGTCTTCTTCAGTATCTCAGAAAGGCCTGTTGATACTGATATTAAACACTTGGAGTTCATATACAGGGTTATGGAATGAATATCCTGCATAGAAGCAAAGGCTTTACCCTCGTCGAGATCATGGTTGCGGTTGCAATTGTCGGTATTATGGCGGCAATAGCACTCCCGGCTTATTTTCAGTATGTGACTGACGCACGGCGCTCCGATGGCAGGGCTAACTTGCTTCAGTTGGCCCAATTCATGGAGCGGTATTACACAGCTAATGGTCGGTATGTGGATGCAGCAGGTAACGCACCAGCCTTGCCATTCATAGAGGCGCCGCGCGATGGCGCTGACAAGTTTTATGATCTTGCTTTGGGGGTTATTACTGCTCAAACCTATACGCTCACCGCTACGCCCAAAAACGCCTTGGCAGGTGATGCCTGTGGCACCCTGACATTGAACCAGGCGGGTGTTAGAGGAGCCGGTGGCAATATTGATGAGTGCTGGTGACGGCACATCCATGAATTGGTCCCGGCTGCTTACGACGCAGCGTTATGGACATGAAGACTTGACGCCCGGTGAAGCCGGGCGCAGTCATTTTCACAAAGACCATGATCGCATCATTTTTTCCAGCGCGTTCAGGCGCCTGGGCCGAAAAACTCAGGTTCACCCCTTCGCGTTAAATGATCACATCCATACCCGTCTGACTCACTCAATCGAAGTCGGTAGTGTTGGCCGCAGTTTGGGTATTCGTGTGGGCGATATGCTCTTTTCCGGTTTACCTGACTGGGTTACTCCCCATGATCTGGGCATGATTGTGCAATCGGCTTGTCTCGCTCATGACATTGGCAATCCTCCTTTTGGGCATGCAGGCGAATATGCCATACGTGATTGGTTCGAAAGCCGGCAAGAAGCCCCTTTGCTGTCCGCCTTAACATCACTGGAATTTCAGGACCTGGCCACGTTTGAAGGTAATGCTCAAGGGTTCAGGGTTGTAACGCGCATCGAAAATCACCTTTTTCAAGGTGGGTTAAGGCTTACTTACCCAACGCTGGGCGCTTTGCTTAAATATCCTTGGGGTATTGATAATATTAGTACGGCAAGCAAGTTCAGTGCGTTCCAGTCTGAAATTGAAATCCTGGATGCGCTGGGTCGAGACCTGGGCTTGGTGAGAGGTGAGTCTGGTCGTTGGTGTCGCCATCCCTTGGCATTTCTTGTCGAGGCCGCTGATGATATCTGTTACGCCATCCTGGACCTGGAAGATGCAGTTGAGCTCAACCTGCTAAGCTTCGAGGATGTAAAAAGTATTCTGTTAATGCTATGCGGTGATCTTGATTTTGATGATGCCATTTTTATGACAGAAGCTTCGGCCAGAAGGAAGATATCTGCGCTGAGAGGCAAAGCCATGGAAAACATGGTGAGCTCTGTGGTGGATACCTTCAGGCTTAATTATGATGCCATTATGTCAGGTAGCTTTGATGGAGAGTTGCTGCTGCGTGGCGATAAGATGGTATGTGAAGGTATCAAAACAGCTAAGCAGATTGCCCGTGATAGAGTCTTTCCGGATACGCGCAAGGCAGAGCTGGAAGTCGGGGCCTATGCATCTATTGGCATTCTTCTCGATGCCTTCCTTGGAGCAGTGTTCGAAAGTCATTGCCACAGTGATCAGAAAATGAGCTATAAGTCCCGAAAAATACTACGTTTGATGGGCATTCATGCGCCGTCCTCTGATATTGAGCTCTACAGCTGCTATCGCAGGGTGCTGGATTTTATCTCGGGTATGACCGATAACTATGCGTCATACCTTGCCCGGCAGATTTCGGGCAATGCCTTTTAATGTTTGTGTGAGTGTTTATGGGTAATAAGAGTCTTGCAGACCAGCTGGGTGGGTTGGTGTATTCAACTGAATCTGGAAAATTGTGCCCTGATTGTCGTGAGCCAGTCGATCAATGCCGGTGTACAGAGTTGCTCGAAGCCGAGCGTTTATCAACCCTTGACGGCATTGTCAGAGTCAGGCGAGAAGTCAAAGGGCGCAAGGGAAAGGGTGTCACTCTTCTTGAAGGAATTCCGCTGCCAGAGGCGTCACTGAAGCCGATGCTGAAAGAATTTAAAAAGCGCTGTGGTACCGGTGGTGCATTAAAAGCAGGTGTGGTCGAAATTCAAGGGGATCACAGAGATTTGCTCTGCAATCTACTGGAAGAAAAAGGGTACAAGGTCAAAAAAGCTGGAGGATGACTGCTCCGGCTAGTTTGAAACATGGGTCAGGTACAGGGATAGGGGTATGAAACGTAAAGCGATCTTTTCAACTGCTCTAGTGATGCTTGTTTGTGTATCAACACCGAGCCATGCTCAGGTTTATCATTATGTTGATAAAAATGGCAAAAAGGTATTTGTTGACCGAAAAAGCCAGATACCTGATGAATACCGTGACCAGCTCGAAGTGCGGGAGCAATCGACACGACGATCCAGGGCTGTGACTGGCCCTGCAGTGGCCGCAGATGACTCTTTGGCAACACACAAGGCCAAGCTTGAAAGTTTCATGGAATCCCTTGAAATGCCGGTGACCATCAGAGGGAATAGTGTGATTGTCCCGGTAAATGTGCTCTATGGTAATGCACGGTTCAACCTTGACCTTGTACTTGATACCGGCGCCAGTAAAACGGTCGTGCATGCTGACAAGCTCAGTCATGTGAATGTGTTTACAACACCTGCAGGTAACGCCCGTATCGCAGACGGCGCGGTTATTGAAACGCGAAACCTGATGTTTGATGAGGTTAAAATTGGGCCTTACACATCCAGATCGGTTTCTGTCAGTGTTATCGACCACAAGGCGCAAGTTGGTTACGACGGCTTGCTGGGTATGGACTTCCTTCGATCTGCCAAATATGACATTGACTTTGACCGTGAGTTAATCGTTTGGCAACGGGATGACTATCGCAAGGCCCAGGAGCAGCTGGCAGAAGTTGAGAGACGTATGGCTGAAGAAAAGGAGGCTGCTGCGCAAAGTGCTGATTCAGCGCAGCCCGAGACATCTCAATAACCAGGCCGAGGTTTTCGACGAAGGGAACGCAGGCATCTTGTGTCTATGTATTCAGGATGCTGCGCCCCGATAATGTCGTTACTGGCTATCCAGCTTCCTTTGTGCAAGTTTCAGATCAAGCGTTGCTTTCAGAAGTTGGTAGAGATGAATAGAGGCGTCAATTTCGGCCTTGCGGTTGGTTAAGCTTTCGATGTTCAGCCCGATTGGCAAACCCAACGGGAGGCAAGCTTCCAGAATCTGCTCAAGGTTATTTTGGCAAATGCGGATGGATTCGGCCAAGGGGTTTTCTGCATCAAGGATGCGGTAGCCCGTTGCTTCGGGTACGGATATACCCAGCCACTTCATGAATTCCAGAGTTTTTGCACTACCGCAAGGCGTAAATGTAAGAATGATGCGCTTTGGTGTTTCGCCTTGCTCTCGACAGCTGCGCGCGTAAGACGTCAGCAGGTCAATAGTGGCCTGGGTGTTGTAAACCGCTTGTGAAATGAAAAACTCGCAGCCGTTGCCTGACTTGGCAAGCAGGCGTTGGTGCTCGTTTCCCTTGACTGCGTGGCGCTCTGCAATCGTCACACCGCCTAAATGAAACGGTTTTTCATGTTCTTTGAGTGCAGCATAAGCGTCATTGAGTGACAGCTTGATCTCCCCTTCGGATGAGGGGCTGCCAACCAGTACCAGGTTACGGATACCGAATTCATTCCAGGCATCTTCCAGCCAGGAATCAAAATCAGCCTTATCTTTTTGTGCCACACTCTTATAGGTAATGATCGGGCGCTG
This sequence comes from Marinobacterium stanieri, assembly GCF_900155945.1. Lineage (GTDB taxonomy): Bacteria > Pseudomonadota > Gammaproteobacteria > Pseudomonadales > Balneatricaceae > Marinobacterium > Marinobacterium stanieri. The sequence goes on along the minus strand of NZ_FTMN01000004.1, from coordinate 211,985 downwards.
ACTCAGGTTCCCCAGCAGTTTGGAGTATTCACGTGGGTCACGTGTTTCCATGTATGGGAAAGGACGCGGTGTGTCAATACGGCTGCTTTCATCCTGAATGTCATAGACAATCAGGCCGTCGTATTCCAGAGTCTGCAGGCGCGAGAGCAGACGCTCGGCAATCTCCTGCATTTGCATGTCCTCGGTGCTGGCTTTTGGCGGAGTCGTTCCGACAAAACAAACACTGCGGTGAGGGTCGGCAAATTTTTGTTGCAGGGGATTGCTCATGGTAATTCCGTGTCCTGTGTTTAGTATTCTGATGTGATTGAATTATATTCATTTTCTGAGGCTACATGATGAAACTTTCTAGAGCTCAGCTGAGGGTTGCTCATGTGGAGAATTTTTTGATTAGGGGAGCGCCATGAGCAAAAGCTTCAACCCGGCGGATATTGTAAAAGAGGTGGGTGCCGGTTCTGATATTCCACCACTGGAGACATGGCATCCGGATTTCTGTGGCGATATTGACATGCGTATTGCATCGGACGGACGCTGGTTCTACCAAGGGTCGCAGATTGGACGCGAGGCGATGGTCAAAATGTTCTCGCGCGTACTCTGGAAGGAGGGGGACCAGTACTTTCTCAAAACACCTGTCGAAAAAGTCGGTATCCAGGTGGATGATGTGCCTTTTCAGGTTATTCAGGTTGAGCACGAGGTTGGGGACAAGGGACCAGAATTGATGTTCACCACGTCGACGGGAGATCGTGTCAGAGCAGATGCCGAGCACCCGTTGCGTGTGGAGGTTGACCCTGTTACCAAAGAGCCGCGCCCTTACTTGATGATTCGCTTTGGTATGGAAGGGCGGATAGGCCGCAATGCCTACTATCAGCTGGTAGAGCTGGCTCGCATGGTGCAGCACCCTCACTCGACGGAGTTGGTGGTTGATAGTGCAGGAGAGGTTTTCAGTTTGGGATCATTATTGTGAATTCAGCTGCTGCTGCAGAGGGCGCAGCAGCAGTCGCTCGGGTTAAACAAGTATCAGCGTCCCCAACCCCAGGAAAGCGACAAAGCCAACGACATCGGTAACAGTTGTCAGGATCACTGAGCCGGAAAGTGCCGGATCAATCTTCAGCTTCTCAAGCAGCACCGGTATCAGCACGCCCGAGAGCGCCGCCGCAGCAATATTGATCACAATGGCCATCCCGATAACCAAGCCGATAGCGGCGCTGTCGAACCATATTGAAGCAACGATACCGATCACCACTGCCCAGAGCACACCGTTCAGCCCACCGACGCTCAGCTCCTTCTTCAACAGTGGCATCACGTTGGCGGTAGTGATTTGACCCAAGGCCAAGCCTCGAATGATCAATGTAAGAGTCTGGCTCCCAGCTATACCGCCCATAGAGGCAACGACAGGCATCAACACGGCCAGCGCGACGACTTCCTGCAGCGTGCCTTCAAACAGGCCAATTGCCCATGAGGCCAGAAACGCGGTAAGCAGGTTTATACCCAGCCAGGTTGCGCGGCGTCGGGAGCTTCGCATTACAGGGGCAAAGAGGTCTTCTTCTTCATCAAGACCTGCAGTTGCCATTAACTGCGACTCGTAGGTTTCATGCAATATTTCCATCGCCAGGCGCTGTGTCATTCGGCCAAGCAGAATGCCATCGTCTGAAACTACGGGTAAGGCAGCTACGGATGCCAGCTCAAAGCGGTCTGTCGCGTCTTTGAGTTCCAGAGTGGCTTCCAGTACGTCAAACTCATCAGAGCACAGTTCAACAAGCATTTGCTGCTCGCGTGACTTGAACAAAGTTGCAATTGCAACAACGCCCGTCAGGCGACCATCTCGATCAATCAGCCATAGATGCTCAGTGTATTCCGGTACTTGGCGTTTCAATAAACGCAGTGCATCGCGCACACGGCTGTTATTGGGCAAAATCAACAGATCATGATCAACGTAACGGCCAATCTGGTTCTCTTCGTAGCTGGCGGTTTGTTCATAGTAATGACGCTGGCGCTGGTCCATCCGCGCCAATGCGATATCGACAACTTCTTCCGGTAAGGACTCGGCCAGCTCAATAAGGTTTTCAGCGTCCAGGTCGGCCGTTAGCTGGTCCAGTGCTTCACTGTCGAACAGACGTAAAAGGCTCTCTCGCGCCTCGGACCGCATGGCCACCAGCACATCCGCCTGGACCTCGTGTGGCACCTGTAGCCAGGCGTGCTGACGTGCATCAAGTGGCAGCGACTCCAGTAACAGAGCGATCTGATCTGGCTCCAGGTCATCCAATCCCTCAGGTAGTGAAGTATCATCAGGAGTGTCCTCCTGACGAATAAGCTGATCAATATGCTGGCTGATTTCGTCGGTCATAAGGGCTCCCGGGCAATGTCAGACGCTTTTAATATGGGTCAAAGGTAAGGATAGCCGCTGCCATTTGCCCAGCAGCTCGAGTAAGAGAAAGGCACGTTGCTCACCATCATACTCAACAAAAATCGCGTTGAGGTGTTTGAAAGGGCCTTCAGTAATGTTGACAGGTTTATTGGCTTCCAGTGATACCTGCACGGTCTGGTTTCGCGCCTTTTCGCGTAACAGCTCGACCACATCGTAGGGGACCACTGCAGGAGCATTACCAAAGCTGACCAAGCGTGCGACCCCACGAGTTGAACGGATCGGACGCCAGTTGCTGTTGAGTTCGGAAAGCTCAATAAATACATAGCCAGGAAACAGAGGCTCGATTTGCTCAACACGCTTGCCCGTCTTCAGTTTCTCTGTAGTAAGAGTGGGCAGAAATACTTCGTAGCCCTGGTTTGTGAGCTCCTGTGCGGCCCGTTGCGCCTGGCCCGGTTTGGACTGAATTAAATACCACTTTAAGTCCGACACTTGGGCTCCTTGTTAACCTATTATCTACAATTATGTTGATACAAGCCTGTTATGCTCTGGCGACAGCTTACAAAAGGCCTCTGCATCAGTATCATCAGCAACGGCTGCTTTAACAAACTGGCGGCTAGGCATTGCTCAGGATGAGCATAAATATACTGGAATTACAGGGTATTGAGGATCGCCCGAGCAACCTCCGGGCGGTAGCGTGTCAGCAGGGAAGCAAAAGGAGTTGTAAAGTGCCTTATCTCTCGATTGAGCACCATGGCGCAGAAGACGGTGTTACAGGTTCCTGTCATCAGCTCAGAATCGATGAGAACCTGAGTGTTCTGGTGGACTGTGGGTTGTTTCAAGGTGATGAAACCGACCCAAGTCTGCACCCGCAACATTTGGGATTTTCGGTCGAAGGCGTGTTGGCATTAATTGTGACACACGTTCACATCGATCATGTAGGCCGCATTCCTGGCCTGCTCGCGGCCGGCTTCCGTGGCCCGATTATTTGCAGCCAGCCATCCGCCCACCTTCTGCCGCTTGTGTTGGAGGATGCATTCAAGCTGGGTATCAGCCGAGACAGCCGCCATGTGGAGCCCTACCTCGCCATGGTGAATGACCTCATAATAGCAGTGCCGTACAAGCAGTGGTTTAGTCTAATCAACCAACCTGACTGTGACCTTAAGCTTAGACTCCAGCGCGCAGGCCATATCCTTGGCTCTGCCTATGTGGAGCTAGACCTGACGCATAAAGGCAAGAACAAACGCATCGTATTCTCGGGTGACTTGGGCTCAAGTAACACACCCTTATTGCCGCCACCGGTATCACCGGAAAAAGCGGACATACTGGTACTTGAAAGCACTTATGGTGACCGTGTTCATGAGAACCGAGAAACACGCATAGAGCGCCTGAAATCAGCGATTGACCGTGCATTGCAGAACAAAGGAACTGTTTTAATACCCGCTTTCAGCATCGGCCGTACCCAAGAACTTCTCTATGAACTGGAAGAGTTACTGGAAATGGGGTGGAGCGCAGCCCCTGATCATAGTGGCAACGGAGGCGAAAAGCGTTCAATAAACGATGACGCTGGGTGTGGCATTTGTGAGACTGAGGATCGAAGAGGTGAGTCCTCTGGAAATGAACTCTGTGGGACCAACTCAGATGAGGACAATACATGCGGGATTAATGTATGTGAGTGCTGTAGTTGTGAGGACAGTGCATGTGGGAGTGATGCATGTGGGAGCGCGCTCCGCGCGCGAATAAGTAAAAGCCCCAACCTCAAAGACTCACTCCCCACCCAAATCCCTGTCATCCTCGACTCCCCACTCGCCAGCCGCTTCACCAAGGCCTACCGAGATATGAAACCTTTCTGGGACGAAGAAGCACAAGAGCGCCTTGACCAGGGTCGCCGCCCTTTGGCCTTTGACCAACTGCTCACAATAGACAGCCATCACGACCACCTGAAAATGGTTAAACACCTGTCCACTTCAGGTCGCCCGGCTATCGTCATCGCCGGCAGCGGCATGTGTAATGCGGGGCGGATTGTTAACTATCTCAAGGCCATGTTGCCAGACCCCCGTCACGACGTTCTGTTTGTTGGCTATCAGGCAGAGGGTACGCCCGGTCGGGATATACAGCGTTACGGACCTACAAGCGGGTATGTTTGGCTGGACGATGAAAAGATAGACATACGAGCTGGTGTGGAGACGATTGGAGGGTATTCAGCGCATGCGGATCAGGATGATTTGGTTAGTTTTTTTGAAGGAATAGAGGTAGCGCCTGAAGAAATCAGACTAGTTCATGGCGATAAGAAGGCTATACAAGGATTGAAGAAAAGATTGCTACTAGTGAATGAAGAACTGGCCGTTAGATAGCTGTTACTGCAAATTATTTGTAGAGCACAATATATCGAAGTTTTGTTTACATCATCAACATCAAAATGGATATAACCAATATTATGCCAACGCTTGAAACAACAATTGCCAAGTTTAGAAATAAAGAAGCCTTCATTGGCATCGTTGGGCTTGGGTATGTTGGATTACCGTTGATGCTGCGGTACATGGACTCTGGCTTCAGAGTTATTGGTATTGATATTGATGCTGAAAAAGTAGATCAGCTTAACGCTGGCAAAAGCTACATAGAGCACATTTCAGTTGATAGTATTCGTGGGGCTATAACGGCAGGGTTTGAAGCGACAACTGATTTCAGGCGTGCAGGGGAATGTGATGCATTGATTCTTTGTGTTCCTACACCACTGAACAAGTTTCGTGAGCCAGATATCAGCTTCGTGATCAAGACTGTTGATGCGTTGCAGCCATTTTTGCGTGCCGGGCAGGTGATATCACTGGAAAGTACGACCTATCCGGGAACAACTGAAGAAGAATTATTGCCCCGTGTTCAGTCTGCAGGGCTCCAGGTCGGTGCTAATATTTTTCTGGTTTACTCCCCTGAACGCGAAGATCCGGGAAATCAGGATTTCGAAACACGTACTATTCCCAAAGTTGTTGGTGGGCACACTTCATCATGCCTGGAAGCAGGAAAAGCCTTGTATGAACAAGCCATCGATCAGGTCGTGCCGGTTAGCTCAACCAAGGCTGCTGAAATGACCAAGCTACTGGAAAATATTCATCGTGCTGTGAATATAGGTCTGGTCAACGAAATGAAGATTGTTGCTGACCGCATGGGTATTGATATCTTTGAAGTGGTTGATGCTGCCAAAACCAAACCGTTCGGGTTTACTGCTTACTACCCCGGCCCCGGTTTAGGAGGGCATTGTATTCCAGTTGACCCTTTCTATCTGACATGGAAGGCCCGAGAGTATGGTGTACACACCCGTTTCATTGAGCTGTCAGGTGAAGTGAATCGTGCCATGCCGGAGTATGTGGTCAGCAAGTTGATGGATGGACTGAACGAGGCCGGCAAAGCACTTAAGAACAGTAAAATATTGGTGCTGGGAATTGCTTATAAAAAGAATGTAGATGACATGCGAGAGTCGCCTTCAGTCGAAATTATGGAGCTGATAGAGGCGAAAGGTGGCAAGGTTGCATATGCAGACCCCCATGTCCCAGTATTCCCTAAAATGCGTGAACATTTCTTTGAATTGTCCAGTGAGCCGCTTACACCCGAAAATCTTTCCAGCTTCGATGCCGTTGTCATAGCAACTGATCATGATCGTTTTGACTATGAACTGATCAAGCAGCATGCGAACTTGATCGTCGACAGCCGCGGTAAATTTCGTGAACCCGCCGCGCATATCGTAAAGGCCTGAAGCAAGAGACTTGTGGTAATGAAAAACTTTGCACTGATTGGCGCCTCTGGTTATATCGCGCCGCGCCATATGAAAGCGATCAAGGATACCGGGAACCACCTGAGCGTTGGTTATGATATCAACGACTCTGTCGGTATCATTGACAGCATCTCACCTGCAAGCGAGTTCTTCACCGAATTCGAGCGCTTTCAGGAGTTTGCATGGCAACTCAAGCGTAATCCTGACACAGCACTAGATTACGTAGCCGTTTGCTCGCCCAACTACCTTCACCACTCACATATTGCAGCAGGCTTGCGCTTGGGGTGCGATGTAATTTGTGAAAAACCCCTGGTACCGACCCCCGAGATGCTGGATGAGCTGGCACTGGTAGAAAAAGAAACCGGGCAACGCGTCTACAACATCCTGCAGTTGCGCCACCATGATGCCATTCTCAAACTGAAAGAGAAGGTTGCCAACGAGCATCGTAGCGACAAGTATCAGTTTGACCTCACCTACATTACGTCCCGTGGCAAGTGGTACATGGAGAGCTGGAAAGGCAATCCGCGTAAGTCATTCGGCGTTGCTACCAATATCGGTGTGCATTTTTTCGATATGCTTCATTTCATCTTCGGAAAATTGGAAAAGAGCGTGTTGCACTATGCCAACGACTATAAGGCTGCTGGCTACCTGGAATATGAGAAGGCCCGAGTTCCTTGGTTCCTGTCTATTGACGCCAACGACCTGCCGGAAGAAGTAAAGGGCAAGCAGACCACCTTCCGCAATATCAGCTGTGATGGAGAACAGATCGAGTTTTCTGCCGGTTTTACCGACCTGCACACTATCAGCTATGAGGAAATACTGGTAGGCCGTGGCTATGGCATTGAAGATGCGCGTCACTGCATTGAAACCGTAAACCAGATTCGAACCGCTCAGCCGGAACAGCCCGCAAAAGGCGAAGGACATCCGTTCCTGAAGAACATTGTCTAATTCTTGTTGGCGCTTGCCTCGGAAGTGAATGTGTATGAATTACCAAGTTCATGAATCTGCCATCGTAGACGATGGAGCTCAGATCGGCGAAGGGTCACGTGTTTGGCACTTCGTCCATGTCTGCAGCGGGGCCAAAATCGGCAAAGGTGTATCCCTTGGCCAAAACGTTTTTGTTGGCAACAAGGTCACCATTGGTGATCAATGTAAAATCCAGAATAACGTCTCGGTATATGACAATGTACACTTGGAAGAAGGCGTTTTCTGCGGTCCCAGCATGGTGTTTACCAATGTATATAACCCCCGCTCTCTGATCGAGCGCAAAAATGAATACCGCGATACCCTTGTCAAAAAAGGCGCCACTTTAGGCGCTAACTGCACCATCGTGTGTGGTGTGACCATTGGCGAGTATGCCTTTATTGGTGCTGGTGCTGTTATCAATAAGGATGTACCCGCCTATGCGCTGATGGTAGGGGTGCCGGCAAAGCAGATCGGCTGGATGAGCGAGTTTGGTGAGCAGCTGGATCTACCACTCAGCGGAGAAACCTCTGCCGTCTGTGAACATACGGGTGAAAACTACACGCTAAGTGGCACAAAGCTCATCAAGCAGCAAACTGTGTAACCATTGTGGGAGCGCACTCCGTGCGCGATAAAATGACTATGCAATTTATAGACCTGGCCGCCCAACAGAGCCGCATCAAAGACAAAATTGACGCCGGTATCCAAAAAGTACTTGCCCACGGCCAATACATCCTTGGCCCAGAAGTGACTGAGCTTGAAGAAAAGCTTGTCGCTTACACGGGGTCCAAATACTGCATCACATGTGGTAATGGCACCGATGCCCTGCAAATAGCCCAAATGGCACTTGGGGTTGGGGCGGGTGATGAGGTGATTGTACCTGGCTTCAGCTATATCGCGACAGCCGAAACCGTTGCCTTGCTGGGCGCTAAGCCGGTATACATAGATATCGATCCAAAAACCTACAACCTGGATCCGAACCTGCTTGAAGCAGCCATAACCCCCAATACTAAAGCAATAATTCCGGTGAGTCTGTATGGTCAGTGCGCTGACTTTGATGCAATCAACGCTATTGCGGCAAAACACGGTATACCCGTGATCGAAGATGCTGCACAAAGCTTTGGGGCCAGTTACAAGGGGAAAAAGTCCTGCAACCTGACTACGATTGCCTGTACCAGTTTTTTCCCAAGTAAACCGCTTGGCTGTTATGGAGATGGGGGAGCAATATTTACCAGCGATGAAGACTTGGCCAAAGTAATCCGCCAGATCGCACGTCATGGTCAGGATAAACGTTATCACCATGTTCGAGTGGGTGTTAATAGTCGGTTAGATACATTGCAGGCGGCTATTTTACTAGCTAAATTTGAATTGTTATCTGAAGAGATAAAATTGCGAAATCAAGTTGCAAATAAATACACTTACTATTTAAACAAGGCGGGGATCTATACTAATCCTCATGTGGAAAAACACAATGTTTCTGCATGGGCGCAATACACAATCCGTGTGAAAAAGCGCAGGCGTGTACAGCAAGAGTTGAAGAAAGTAGGTATTCCTACGGCGGTGCATTATCCTATACCTTTAAACAAGCAATCTGCTGTTAAAGCAGACAATAATTACTTATGTGTTGGCGACTTAATGGCTAAGACTGTTATCAGTTTACCAATGCATGCATATATTAAAGAGAGAGATATTGAAATTATGGTTGATATTATTAGTCAAGTAGAACTAGGAAGCTGAAGTGATTAAAGATAAGAAAATTTTCATTACTGGTGGTGCTGGCTTTATTGCTAGTCGTTTAATCTCTCAGCTTGCTGGTAACAACAAAATAATTTCCTTCGATAACTACACTCGAAACTCACTAGATTATACAGATTTTTCGGAACATCATAATATAACTAAGATAAAAGGTGATATTCTTGACTTGGAAGTGCTAAGACAGCACATGCAAGGTTCAGATATTGTCATTCATGCAGCAGCAATAGCAGGTATCGAATCTACAGTAAAAAATCCGGTCTCAACAATGCGGGTCAACATGATTGGCACCGCAAATGTCTTACAGGTTGCGCAAGAAATAGGCACTATTGAAAGATTTGTCGATTTTTCTACTTCTGAAGTATTTGGCTCAAATGCTTATAAGGTTGATGAGCTTAATCATGCCGTAACGGGTGCAGTAGGTGAAGCAAGATGGACTTACGCAGTAAGCAAGCTTGCTGGTGAGCATATGGCTCATGCGTACTATAAGCAGTATGGACTCCCTACTGTGACAGTAAGGCCTTTCAATGTGTACGGCCCTGGTCAAACAGGTGAAGGAGCATTATCGATTTTTATAAGGAAAGCTCTTAAAGGGGAGGACTTATTTATATTTGGAGATGGTAGCCAAATAAGAGCTTGGTGTTATGTTGATGATATGGTAAGCGGAGTTCTGAAATGCTTGGAGCATGAAGATGCAGTTGGAGAATCTTTTAATATTGGTAATGCGCGTGCAGTGACAACTATTTACGGGCTGGCAGAATCAGTGTGCAGAATACTAAAAAGCAAATCTAAAATTGTATTCAAAGATTCTCTGTCAGCAGATATTGAATTAAGAATTCCAAAGTGTGAAAAAGCTAAAAGTATAATGGGATTTGAGGCAAGAATTGATTTGAATGAAGGTATTGAGTTAACTGCGGATTGGATTTCAAAAAACGAAAACTCTCTGCCAGATTTATCAAAAATATTTAAGGAAAAGTAATGCTGAGATTAGCATCTCCCAATATACCTGATGAAGCTATTCAATCGGTAGTAGATGTAATTAAAAGCGGCCAGTTAGTTCATGGCGCCGAGTCTGAAGCTTTCGAAAAAGAGTTGGCAAGCTTTTTAGGGTGTGAACATGTAGTACTTGTTTCATCAGGAACTGCCGCATTGCATATTTCACTTATTGCGTTAGGTATCGGGAAAGGTGATGCAGTAATAGTTCCTGATTTTACATTTCCGGCTTCCGCAAATGCAGTTGCAATGTGTGGTGCTCAACCAGTATTCGTTGATGTTAATCCTTTAAATTATACGATAGATACAAACTTACTTGAGGATGTTGTTAAAAATTGGAATGGAGAAGAAAAATTAAAGGCAATAATGCCTGTACATGAATTTGGTTGTATTGCTGATATGGAGACTATTAAAAAAATAGCATCAAAATATGATCTGAAAATAATTGAAGATGCAGCATGTGCTTTAGGCTCGAATATTAATAAAAGATATGCTGGTACATTTGGCGACCTAGGCTGTTTCTCTTTTCACCCAAGGAAAACATTGACAACTGGTGAAGGCGGAGCTGTAGCGACCAACTGTTCCAGAATGGCCGCGAAACTTAGAATGCTAAGAAATCATGGAATGGTAAAAAATGAAAGGGGTATGGATTTTATAGTACCGAGTACAAACTACCGATTAACAAATTTTCAGGCTGCAATGGGACGTAAGCAGTTGCCATATTTGGAAAGCTGGATTAATAAACGGCGTGCCTTAGTTAATAAATATTTAAAATTATTAAAACCTCTTGCTAATGCTAACTTAATAAATACACCTGAATATTTAGATGGTCATAGCTGGCAAACCTTCATGATTGTCCTTGCTCCCTCTCATAATAGAAATAATATCATAAAAAAATTACATGAATCAGGCGTTGAAGCTGGTGTTGGGGCGCAAAGTATGTCTTTTATAAATATATGGGGAGTAGAGTGTGAAGTAAAAAATAATTCAGAAAATTTACATAACCAAGGGCTTGCTTTACCACTTTATGAAAAAATGACCTTCGAAGATACTGAGTTTGTATTTGAAAAATTAAATAAAATCATGTATGGATAGCTATACAATATTGATAATATGATTAAAAAAATATTTTTTTATTTTTTAAAGAGATTCTGGTTAGGTAAACAGGTTGAAATTAATAATAAGTTTTGTAGAACACTCCCGTTTGGTGACTATATTGTTGACAGGTGGGAAAAATCCAAAACTCTAGGTTTTGGCAGTGGAACATCCGTCTATGATAGCTGCTTAGTTCTAGGTGATGTATCTGTAGGAAAAGATACATGGATTGGGCCATATACCATATTAGATGGCAGTGGTGGGCTTAGAATAGGGTCTAATTGTACCATATCTGCAGGTGTTCAAATTTATTCACATGATACAGTGGAGAAAACTATTTCAGGGGGATTAAAATCAATTGAATATAGTGAAACTTACATTGGGGATAGGTGTTATATTGGCCCAAATGTGGTGATATCAAAGGGAGTAACAATAGGTCAAGGTTCTATTATCGGAGCTAATAGTTTTGTAATAAATGACATACCAAATGATACTAAAGCTTTTGGAACGCCTTGCCGTCCAATGTCAACCATAAAAAATGATTCTGACATAGAATAAATGCTAACTAAAAAAAAAATACTGATTGCCCCTGTTGAAATAGCAAATTATAACAATCAGCTCCATAAAGGCTTTGAGTTATTGGGAGTTGATTGTGACTATGTTACTTATAAAGATCATCATTTTAAATATTCCGAAAAAAATAATGACCCTTTTCTAATACTGCTCAGTAAAAAAATTGGAAATAAAAGGAATAAGATTAGAAAAATAAATCCATTTTTTTACCCAATGTTAATAGTTGAATTAATATTGATAGCGATTTGGGCATTTCTAGCAATATTGAAATATGATGTTTTTGTGTTTTCTTTTGGAAGGTCTCTTTTTCCATTTAATCTAGACTTGCCTATTCTAAAATGGATGGGTAAGGTTGTGATTTCGAATATTGGATTAGGGTCTGAATCTCGACCGGCATATATTAATGGTGCTTTATATTCTAAAGATGGTACTGCGCCAGATGAAACTGAAATATTGCGGCGTGTTAGATATAGTAAAAGAATGATTGAATGGCATCAGAAATATGCCACTCATATTATTGGAGCACCTTTATCAACATCGTATTTCTCAAAGAAACCATTCATAAATTGGTTCGATATAGGTTTTCCATCGTATTATACTACCAGTGAGTATAATGCTAATAGAAATAATATTTCTAAAAATAAACCTATACGAATATTGCATTGTCCAAGCCACAGATATGTAAAAGGTACTGAAAAAATTTTTAATATTATTAGTGAGTTAAAAAGAGAAGGTTATTTAATTGATTATGTTGAGATAGAGGGTGTTCCATTTTCTCAAATACTTTTAGAGATTATGAAGTGTGACTTCATAGTAGATCAGCTTTACAGTGATACTCCTATGGCCGGCCTCTCTAAAGAAGCCGCTTGGTTTTCTAAACCATCAGTAGTTGCAGGTTATGGATTAGGTAAATTAAAGGAAGTTACTCACAGTGATATGTGGCCACCTACAATGACTTGCCATCCCGAAAAAATGAAGTGTGCGATTAAAAAAATGATTGACGATGATTCATTAAGAAAAAAAATAGGAGATTTATCTGAAGGTTTTGTTAAGGATAAATGGGATGCAAGGTGTGTGGCTAAGCGATATTTGAAGCTAATAAAAAATGACATTCCTGCTGATTGGTACTATCATCCTGATACCGTTATTTATGTTGAAGGTGTTGGCTTATCTAGGGAAGAAATAAAATGTTCAGTAAATAAAATCATAAAAAATAAAGGAGTGGATTCACTTGGTCTTTCACATAGGCCTGAGGTTGAAAATGCTTTTTTAGAGTTCATCAAAGAACCCTAAAAGGTATTTAAGATGATTCATAAATTATTGAAAGATAGTTTTTTATACACAATACCAATTTTTCTATCAAGAGGTATTGGTTTCCTATTAATACCTCTCTATACTCGGGTTCTTACCGTTAATGAGTACGGGAATCTTGATCTTTTTTTGATTTTTTCGCACTTTGTAAAGTTAACTTTGACTCTTGAAATTCATCAAGGTTTTGCGCGCTATTATAGTGAAAAAAGTATCAGAGATAAAAGTTTAATTTTTTCAACAGCTTTTTGGTTTTCACTGTTTCTATATACACTTGCTTCTCTTATCGCTGTATTTTTTTCAGATTATATAATTAATTTTATTAATCTCACGGAAGATTTTAAATTTCTATTTTTGATTGGTGTTGGGTATATTTGGATTCAAGGAATGTTTTATTTCATGCAAACTTACATGAGATTCTCCTTTAAGCCAAAATACTATGCCATTTCAAACATACTATGTTCTATAATTACTTTAATCACTTCTTATTTATTTACGATTTATTATGATTTCGGTTTAGCAGGCATTCTATTGGGGCTTCTGATTGGATCTATGTCCGGGTTTATTATTAGTCTTCTTTCTGCTCGTTTTAAAATTTTTCTTTTTATAGACTTAACTTTTTTGAGGAAAATGCTAAGATTCTCTATTCCTTTGGTTTTTTCTGGGGTGTTTGTTTGGTCTATTTTGTATATTGATAGAGTTATGATTGGCTTATATTTGAGCTCTTCAGATGTTGCAATATACTCACTAGCTTATAAAATATCGTCAATATTTGGCTTATTAATGACTGGGTTTCAAGCTGCATTTAGCCCTCTTATTTATAATTATCATAAGCTAACAACAACACCTAAAAATATAGAAGTTGTTTTTAGATGTTTTTTTATTTTTGCATCCTTTTTCTTTATTGTCATTTCCCTGTTTTCAGACTTAATAGTTGGTTTTTTTTCTACTGATGATTATAAGGAATCATCAGGACTTATTCCTTTATTAATGCCGACTATTTTTCTTATAAATGTTTATATTTTTATGCCTGGAATGGTAATTTATAAAAAAACTGATATTTTTCTAAAAGGCAACTTTATCGGTGCTTTAATTTGCTTTGTTTTAAATTACACTATGATTCCATATTGGGGGTTGCAAGGGGCTGCTTTTTCTACTTTAATCTCATCGGTAGTTATTTCTGTTTATTTTATTTACAATAGTCAAAATCTATATTATGTTCCTCACGACTGGATATTGTTGTTAAAGTCTTTTTCTTTAAGCCTTTTAATTGTTCTTATTGGTAAGTTTTTTATGGCTTCTTATGGTTCGTATATTGTCTATAAATTACTATTAATTTTATTATTTGTTTCATCAGTTTTTTACTTTAAATTTTTTAGTGATAAAGAGCTTCTTCTAATAAAGAGATACTTTAAAATATAGTCCTATAATAATGCTAAATTAGTGTCGGTTGCCTACGGGTGGAGATCCGTTAGCATGAGTCTTTCAGCCGTCTTTGGCCAGACTCGTATTCTAACGAATCAATGATATTAGATATAATTATTTTAGTGAAATATAATTGATGAAAAAAATACTAACAGTTATAGGTGCACGCCCTCAGTTTATAAAGGCATCTGTTGTTTCACGTATGGCTAAATTATCGGGAAGCATTGAAGAAGTTATTCTACATACTGGCCAGCATTTTGATTCTAATATGTCAGAAATCTTCTTTAACCAGCTCAGTATCCCGCGACCGGATATCCAACTTGATATCCATGGTGGCAGCCATGGTCAAATGACCGGTCGCATGCTGGCAGAAATTGAACAGGCGTTGCTCAAGCACAAGCCTGACCGTGTACTAGTATACGGCGATACCAACTCTACCTTGGCCGGTGCTCTTGCTGCAGCCAAACTACATATCCCCGTTGCTCATGTAGAGGCGGGGCTGCGCAGCTTTAACATGCAGATGCCGGAAGAGATAAACCGTATCCTCACCGATCAGATCAGTGACTTGTTGTTCTGCCCCACCAATACCGCCGTGAATAACCTTAATAACGAAGGCTTTGCCCACAGGCAAGTGCACGTACTGCAGGTAGGCGATGTAATGCAGGACTCGGCGCTGTTGTTTGCTAAAAAAGCTCGCGCCCCAACGGGTGGTTTGCCTGAGGGCTTCATCTTGGCCACCTTGCACCGTGCCGAAAATACCGATAATCCTGAGCGCCTGGCTGCAATCGTGGCAGCATTGAACGAGATCAACACATCGTTCGCACCTGTAGTCCTTCCGCTTCATCCGCGCACCCGTCAGATGATCGCTCTACAAGGGCTGGAACTGAGAGTTCACATGATCAGTCCTGTAGGTTATTTCGAGATGATCTGGCTGCTGGATCACTGCGAGCTGGTATTGACTGACAGCGGAGGGGTTCAGAAGGAAGCCTTCTTTTTCGGGAAAGCTTGCGTAACAATGCGAGATCAAACTGAATGGGTAGAACTTATTGATTTTGGTGCCAATGAGCTAGTGGGTGCTGATAAAAATAAGATAATTGATGGAACTATACGCAATATAGGCCGCAATGTGAAAGACACTATTCAGCTTTATGGTGGGGGGATGGCTGCAGAAAGAATAGTTAAGCAACTTTGCAAAGGCTGATAGATGAGTAAAACTATTTGGATTGTTAACCAATATGCTTCCACACCGGATTATGGATTTGCCGGTCGACATTATTATTTGGGTAAGGAGTTGGCCAAACTTGGATATAAAGTCTATTTAATTTCATCTGCAAACCATCATCTTTTAAGGAGTAGGCCTGATATTAATAAAAGTTTTAAAGTTGAGACAGTAACAAATAAATTTAGCATGGTTTGGTGTGATGTGCCTTCCTATAAGGAAGCACATAGTAAAAAAAGAGTTTTAGGTTGGTTTTTTTTCTCCTGGGCTATTTGTAAGCTTCCCAAACTCATTACGGATAAGCCTGATGTAGTTGTTTGCTCTTCGCCTTCCTTATTATCTTTTTTGGGTGCTGAATATATCGCTAAAAAATATTGCTCAAAGCTGGTCTTTGAAGTGAGGGATATATGGCCTTTAACTCTTGTCGATATAGGTGGATACCGTAGGAATAATCCATTTATTTGGATGATGCAGTTGATTGAAGAAAGGGCGTACAAGAAATCTGATCTGGTAATATCAAATTTGAAAAACTCTTTCCGTCATATGAAAAATCATGGCCTGCCACATGAAAAATTTACATGGATTCCAAACGGTTTTTCACTAGAAGAAGTACAGAAAAATATACTTTTGAATAAAAATGTAGCAAGCCAAGTACCAAGTGATAAATTTATCATTGGATATACTGGAACAATGGGGGTCACTAATGCGTTGGATACTTTGATTGAAGCAGCTGAAAAGTTAAAAAACTATTCTGAAATTTGTTTTGTCCTTGTTGGTGATGGTAAAGAAAGATTTCATTTACAGTCTCTAGTTAGCTCGAAAAAACTCAACAATGTTATCTTTATCAATGCTATCCATAAGGCTGAAATTCAAGCAATGCTTAGCAGGTTTGATGTTTGCTATATTGGTCTTAAGAAAGACCCATTGTTCCTTTATGGAGTGTCACCTAATAAACTATTTGATTATTTTTACGCGGCAAAACCTGTAATTTATGGTATAGAGTCTGGTGATTATGAACCGGTTTCTGAGAATGGTGCAGGATTTCAAATTCCGGCAGAGAACTCAGAAAAGCTTGCTAGTGCAGTATTGAAATTGTATCAAATGCCAGTTTCGGAAAGAGAAAAAATGGGACAAAACGGGCGCAAATCGGCTTTAGAACAATATGAGTATGGAATGCTAGCCAAAAAGTATTCAAGTATTATTTTCAGTCATTAATATATAGTCCTATCATGAACATACTACTTACTGGCGCAAACGGTTTTATCGGTTGTAACGCTGCAATAGAGTTGTCGTCCAAGCCGTTTTTTAGGGTTTTTGCGACTGTTCGCCGTCCTGTTCAACTGCTTGTGGACGACTTGATTGTAATGCCAAGTATTGGTTCTGATACTGACTTTTTTGAAGCCCTGTCTGGTCAGCATGTTGTGATTCACACAGCTGCCCGCGCCCACATCACCACCCATAATAGCTTAGATCCTCTAGCTACCTTCCGCACCGTAAACGTCGACGGCACCCTAAACCTCGCCCGACAAGCCGCTAAAGCTGGCGTCAAACGCTTCATCTTCCTGAGCTCCATTGGTGTCAATGGCGTCAGCAATAAAGCACCGTTTACAGTAAACGATCGCCCTAACCCCTCTGAACCTTACGCTCAGTCCAAATGGGAAGCAGAGCAGGGGTTGGTGCACATTGCTGAACAGACCGATATGGAAGTGGTTATCATCCGTCCGCCCTTGGTGTATGGGGCTAATGCGCCTGGAAACTTTGGCCGTTTGGTGCGCTGGGTTGAGAAAGGCATTCCTTTGCCTTTGGGCGCTGTGCATAATCAACGCACCCTGGTAGGGCTGGATAATTTGGTAGATTTGATTCGTGTGTGCATTGATCATCCGGCTGCAGCAAACCAGGTTATATTTGCTGGCGATGATGAAGATGTGTCTACCACTCAGATTCTGCGGGGAATTGCTGAGGGGATGGGTAAGTCATCCAGGTTGATCCCTGTACCTGAGCCCCTGTTGTGGGCAGGGGCAAGTGTGTTGGGTAAGAAGGCAATGGCTGAGAAAGTGCTGGGGTCGTTGCAGGTGGATATCAGTGAGACTAAAAGGTTGCTGGATTGGGAGCCGCCGTATTCGTTCGCCGAGGGTATGAAAAGGTGTTTTGAGTGAGGTTTTTGCCAGGAGAGTTTCGCGCACGGAGTGCGCTCCCACAGAGTGCGCTCTCACAGGTATTTTGACCTATTGGCATGCTAGCATGCGGCCAGCCTTTAAAATTTTTTGCTGAGTAGTCTGATTTGATTCGTTGTCTGGATATCGTTTTCTCGCTGTTGGGGCTGGTGCTTGGGGCACCGGTGTTATTGCTACTGCTCGTTATCGGTTTTTTTGATACAGGTTCACCCTTGTTTCGCCAGGAACGCGTAGGGCGGCACCTGAAGCCGTTTACACTGGTCAAATTCAGGACCATGTCGGTCGATACGGCATCCGTAGCAACTCATCTTGCCAGTGCCTCCAGTGTTACGCCTTTTGGTCGCTTTTTGCGTCGCACCAAACTTGATGAGCTGCCGCAGTTGTGGAATGTGCTCAAGGGAGAGATGAGCCTGGTAGGGCCGCGACCTGGCTTGTTTAATCAAGCTGAGCTGACTGAAGCAAGAAGCAGTAAGGGCGTTTTTAATGTTCGCCCGGGGATTACGGGTCTTGCTCAAGTGAACGGTGTTGATATGTCGACTCCCGAGCATTTGGCAGAAGTTGATGCAGAGATGATTCGTGGTTTGAGTCTCGCCAGTTATTTTCGCTTTATCGTACTGACTGTACTGGGCAAAGGGACGGGCGACCGTATTCGACAGTGATCTGATGCTGTAGCTGGTTACACGATGATGATGGGTTTTGACTTATATACGCTGGTAAAGGTGCTGGCTGCCTACTTGCTGATGCCTTTGCCGATATGCTTTGGCCTGTTCTTGATCGGCATGATTTTGGGTGTTCGGCGTGGGGCTGGGCGTATTTGTATGTGTGTTTCAGTCATTAGTCTGGCCCTGTTGAGCTGGGCGCCAGTGGCTGATCGCCTGTTACAGCCTTTTGAGTCGGACTACCCCTCTCTTGTTGCCTTTCCCCACGATCAGCAGCCCAAAGCAGTGATGGTGCTTGGAGCAGATTATCAGCCCAATCAGCCGTGGACACTAACGGGTCAGCTGTCCGGTGCAGCGATAAACCGCTTGGCCGAAGGGCTGCGTTTATGGCAACAGGCACCTGATCTTCCGCTTATCGTGAGCGGTACTGACCGGCGCCCTGATATTCCTGCTATGGCGTTGGGGTATGCTGCTTTGGCGCATCAGTTGGGCGTACCTGAGCCGCATATCCTGGCATTAACCGAGCCCAGAGATACGGGCGAAGAAGCTCAGGCCGCTGCACGTTTGCTGGGGCAGGGGGCTTCATTGATACTGGTTACCTCAGCCTCGCATATGCCCCGAGCTGTAAAACACTTCCGTGCTGCCGGTCTGCAGCCTATACCGGCTCCTACCCATTACCTTGCGCTCAGGGATGATCGCGATACGCTTGGATACTGGATACCTTCAGCGCGTCATTTGCGAAAGAGCGAACGAGCTTTCTACGAAACACTGGGGCTGCTGGCTGCACGCTGGGAATGAATCCAGATTCAGTGCTCGTTTTTTTTGCTTGACTGCCACTTGAACTTAAGGATATGCGTTTAATGCTCTATCCATTGCTGCGCCGTTTTCTTCAGGCGCCCAGACGTACCAAGCAGTTCATTGTGGTGCTGTCTGACTATGTAATGCTTTTTATGGCTTGCTGGATGGCGCTGTCGCTGCGCTTGGGCGATATCGTGGAGCCTATGCAAAAGTACTGGCTGCCCTGTTTGCTGGTTCCGTTGGTATCGGTGCCGGTTATGGCGAAACTGGGCCTTTACCGTGCAGTTATTCGTTATATGGGGCACATGACACTCTGGCTGTCATTCAAGGCCGTGGTGCTGTCGGTACTTATTTGGGTTGCGGTACTCACGTTGTTGGATGTTCCAGCTCCTCGCTCGGTGTTCTTCATTTATGGGTTTATCGCCTTGACGCTGATCGCGGGCAGCCGGCTTTATGCGCGCTGGTTGATTCATCGATTCTCTCAGGGGCGGCAGCGCCAGGTACGACACGAAGCCGTGATTCTCTATGGTGCCGGAGAGGCAGGGGCGCAGCTTGCCTCCGCGCTGATTGCTGCGCGTGACCTGCAGCCGGTTGCCTTTGTGGATGACGATCCTCAAAAGCAGGGCACTGAAATTGCCGGTTTGCGCGTGCATTCGCCTGAGGAGCTGGCTGACCTGATTGAGCGCTTCGGGGTGGACTCTGTACTGCTCGCGATTTCGGCGCTGACCCGTGCGGAAAGACGACGCCTGGTGGATAGGATCAGTTTTTACCCGGTGACGGTGAAGGTATTGCCCGGTGTTTCCGAATTAGCCAGTGGGGATATCAGTGTTAATGATATCCGTGAGGTGGACGTGATAGACCTGTTGGGTCGTGATGCTGTCGAGCCTGTGCCCGAGCTTATGGGGGCCTGCATAACCGGGAAGACGGTTATGGTCACAGGAGCGGGGGGGTCTATTGGCTCTGAACTCTGTCGTCAGATTGTTCAGCAGCAACCCGCGACATTGGTTTTGTTCGAGCTTTCAGAGTATGCACTTTACAGTATTGAGGCTGAGCTAAAGCAGCTGATTGAACATCAGGGTCTGGCGCTGAACCTGGTCCCCATTTTGGGCAGTGTGACCGACAGGGGCCATCTTACACAGGTGATGCAATGCTTCAGTGTGAACACGGTTTACCATGCGGCCGCGTATAAGCATGTGCCCATGGTCGAGTACAACATGGCCGCTGGGGTTCGCAACAATGTTGTGGGTACTTGGGCAACGGCTACTGCTGCACTTAATGCGGGTATTGAGCATTTTGTACTGATTTCAACGGACAAGGCGGTTCGTCCCACCAATGTGATGGGTGCGACCAAGCGTGTAGCTGAGCTGGTACTGCAGGCGCTAAGCCAGTCCGACGCGGGCAAGAAAACACGCTTTGTGATGGTGCGCTTTGGTAATGTATTGGGCTCATCCGGCTCAGTCATTCCCCTGTTTCGTCGCCAGATTGAGCAAGGCGGCCCAGTGACGGTGACGCACCCCGAGATTACCCGCTATTTCATGACAATCCCTGAAGCAGCTGCGCTGGTCCTTCAGGCCGGTTCAATGGGTGAGGGAGGCGATGTATTTGTTCTGGATATGGGCAGCCCTGTTCGCATTGCCGACCTGGCACGTGAAATGATTGTGTTGGCCGGCTTGAGCGTGCGTGATGAACTTCACCCGGAGGGTGACATTGAAGTCCTGTACACAGGGTTGAGGCCCGGTGAGAAACTGTATGAAGAATTGCTGATAGGGGAAAATGTAAGCAAGACTGAACACCCCATGATTATGCGGGCAGAGGAAGAGTCGCTTGCATGGGGTCAGTTAGAGCCCGTATTGGCTGAGATTAGCAGTTACTGCGAGAGCGGAGAGGCCCTGCCCATTCGGGAGCTGCTGCAACGCCTTGTGAGTGGTTACCAACCCCGTGGTGAGGTGGTTGATTTACTGGTTTCCAGTGCTGTTGCAAATGAAGAAAAACTGTCGCTTGTACAATCCAAAATTAATCAGTGATTTGAGCTAAGCGTTTAAATTCAATCGGTTTTTTAGGGTTTTAATTCACCTGGTTATATCTGTTCTGTTAGCCTTACTGGACCCTGAATATTTGGAGTGGTTGTACCCATGATCCGCTTGAAAGCAGTCCGTTCGAAGGCTGCTTGCCTGAGTCTAGTATTGCTTTCTTCTTTGGTCATTACGCCGGCTGCTGTCAGTGCTTTAAGCAGTGACAGAAGTGTATCTGCGCAGGCCCAGTCCGATTTTCAAAAGGGCGAAGCCCTGATGAACGGTATCGGCGTCGAACAAAATCTCGGCAAAGCAAAGCAGCTGTTGCAGAAGGCGGCTGAGCAGGGGCATACAGAAGCCCAGGTGTTGCTCGGGCGATTGCACTACTACATGCCGGGTGAAGTGGACCTGGAGAAAACTCGTTACTGGTGGCTGGAAGCTGCCAGGCAAGGGCATCCCCGCGCGCAGTACCAGCTGGCAATTCTGTATCTCAAACGAGGTGATGCTGATCCTTTGGAAGCCATGGCCTGGATGCATATGGCAAAGGCCAGTGGCGAGCCACGAGCCGAACAGGTTTGGCCAAAGATGCAGGAGCAGTTCGAAGTGGATTCCGCGAAGCTGGTAGCGCGTGTGAATGAGCTGCAATCAGAAACGGGGCTTGGAACAGCGGGGGCGCCTGTATTGCTTGCAGGCTTGGGGTCGGTGCTGGAAGCAGCCCCCAGCAGTGTTCAGTCCGAAGAGCCTACTGACGCAGACATCGCTTCTGGGCAACAAGAGACTGATTCTCAAGCTGAAGATCAGGCCGTTTCAGTTACTCAGGTTGTCTCAACAGAAATGCAAACAGAGGTGGCTGAAACTGCCGTCGCTGCCGAATCATCATCCGATCAGGCTGCGCGGACTGTGATCGAGGAGCCTGCCCCTGCTGTAGAGGGTGAAATTGAAGATCAGGCTGAAGCGCAGTTAGAACCTGAGCCAGCCAAAGATGAACCTTCCACTCCTTCAACGGCTGTCGTTGAGCCCCCTGTCGAGAGTGCAAGTGAGCCGGTATTCCCTGAAGGCTTCTATGTTCAGCTGGCCTCTGTGAAGGATGCAGAAGGGGCTGAGTCACTGGCGGCTAAAGTAGCCCAGAAGCAAAGCAGCGTGCTGGGTAACTGGGAACCACGGGTGAAATACCTGGCAGAGCAGAGCAGTTACAAGATTTGGGTAGGGGCTTTCAGTGTTCGTGGTGATGCGAGTGTGCTGTGTGAAGCCCTGCAGGCTCATAAGCAGGATTGCTTTGTGGTGAAGCGTTAGGGCTGGTCAGTTCGCGCACGGAGTGCGCTCCCACAGGGCGTGTTTGATGCTGCTAGAGCTCATTCAGTGAGGAAGTGGGCCTGAGTTTGTGAGGGCCCGCTCCTTGGGAGAATGGCTTAGCTCCGCTTGTTCGCTCACAGAGTTAGCTCCTACACTGTTATGCTCTGCATTAGAGTTGCGAGTAATTGCTATTTGTGGGAGCCCACTCTGTGGGCGAATAGATCTGTCTACTTCTTTGGGCTTACATTTGTGGGCAAACGCAAAGACCGTTCCCGCGCGGAGCGCGGTCCCACAAAGTGCTCCCACAAAGCAAGTGCCACAAGGCAAGCCATCAGATTAAGCTCTGCAGGGTAAGCCCCCGCAGAGCGAGCCTGCGGAAGACTGATCAGTCTTCTGCGTAGGCCTCAACGGGTACACAGCTGCAGTACAGGTTGCGGTCGCCATAGACATTGTCGATACGGTTTACCATCGGCCACAGCTTGGACTGTTTCATCCAGGCGGTGGGGAAGGCGGCCTGTTCACGGCTGTAGGGGCGATCCCACTCCGCATCGATGATATCAGCCTGGGTGTGCGGTGCGTTCTTCAGCGGGTTATTGTCCGCATCCAGTTCACCTGCCTCGACCAGTGCAATCTCCTCACGAATACGAACCATCGCCTCAATGAAGCGATCCAGTTCGGCCTTGGATTCGGACTCGGTCGGTTCGATCATCAGTGTACCCGGTACCGGGAAGGACATGGTCGGTGCGTGGAAGCCGAAGTCCATCAGACGCTTGGCCACATCTTCCTCGGTGATGCCGGAGGCTTCCTTCAGCGGGCGAATGTCGATGATGCACTCATGCGCCACACGTCCGTTACGACCCGAGTAAAGCACCGGGTAGTGTGCGCCCAGTTTCTTGGCCAGGTAGTTGGCGTTCAGGATGGCCACTTCGGTCGCCTTGCGCAGGCCTTCGCCGCCCATGAGGGCGATATACACCCAGCTGATCGGCAGGATGCTGGCACTGCCCCAGGGCGCTGCGGAAACGGCACCGTTATTCGGATTAGGGCCATCGATGCCCACTACCGGGTGGTTGGCAACGAAGGGCGCCAGGTGTGCCTTGATGCCGATCGGGCCCATACCTGGGCCGCCACCGCCGTGCGGGATGCAGAAGGTCTTGTGCAGGTTCATGTGCGACACGTCGGCACCGATATCGGCCGGACGGGTGATCGCCACCTGAGCATTCAGGTTGGCGCCATCCATGTACACCTGGCCACCATGCTGGTGGACGATGTCACAGATTTCTCGAATGCCTTCTTCATATACTCCATGGGTCGACGGATAGGTGATCATCAGGCAGGACAGATCATCTGCATGCTGCTCGGCCTTGCTGCGCAGATCGTTGATGTCTACGTTGCCCTGATCATCACAGCCAACCAGTACCACTTTCATGCCGGCGAGGGCGGCGGAGGCCGGATTAGTGCCGTGCGCGGAGGTCGGAATCAGGCAGATGTTGCGATGTCCCTGATCCTGCGACTGGTGGTAGTGGCGAATGGCCAGCAGGCCAGCGTATTCGCCCTGAGCGCCGGAGTTGGGCTGCATGCAGATGGCATCAAAGCCGGTAATGGCCTTGAGCATCTCTTCCAGGGAATCGATCATCGTTTTGTAGCCCTGCGCCTGATCGACCGGAGCGAAGGGGTGCAGTGCGCCAAACTCGGGCCAGGTTACCGGGATCATCTCGGCAGTGGCGTTGAGCTTCATGGTGCAGGAGCCCAGCGCGATCATGCTATGGGCCAGCGACAGGTCCTTGTTTTCCAGGCGCTTGAGGTAGCGCAGCATCTCGGTTTCGCTGTGGTATTCGTTGAATACCGGGTGGGTCAGGAAAGCTGAGGTGCGTTTGAGTTCTGTCGGGATGCTTTCGCGCACAGAGTGCGCTCCCACAGGGGAGTCCTCAGATGTTTCGGCAGGCTGCTCAGTATTCTGGGAGCTCGCTCCGCGAGCGATCAGTTCTGCATCCAAAGCCTCGATATCAAGGCCATGACCAGCTCCCAACAGGGCAGTCCACAGGGCTTCGATTTCAGCACGGTCACTGCGCTCATCCAGGGTAATGCCGATCTGGTCATCGCCCAGCTTGCGCAGGTTGAAGCCGGCTTCCAGTGCTGCCTGCAGCAGCTGGTCACGGACGGCACCTGCATTCAGGGTGATCGTGTCAAACCAGGTGTCATGAGCCAGTTCCATGCCTTTCTGCTGCAGGCCAGCGGCGAGCAGGTCAGTGAGGCGGTGGATGCGGCTGGCGATGGTTTTAAGGCCTTCGGGGCCATGATACACGGTGTAGAAAGAGGCCATGTTGGCCAGCAGCACCTGTGCGGTACAGATGTTGGAGGTCGCCTTCTCACGGCGAATGTGCTGTTCGCGCGTCTGCATTGCCATGCGCAGGGCCGGGTTGCCACGGGTATCAACAGACACACCGATGATACGGCCGGGCACGGAGCGCTTGTATGCATCACGGGTGGCAAAGAATGCCGCGTGCGGGCCGCCGTAGCCCATGGGGACGCCAAAGCGCTGGGCGGAGCCGAAGACGACATCGGCGCCCATTTCACCCGGTGATTTCAGCAGCACCAGGCTCATCAGATCGGCAGCAGCGCAAACCAGCGCTTTTTTGCCGTGTGCTTTCTCGATCAGAGGTTCGAAATTGCGGATGTTGCCCTGGGTGCCCGGATATTGAACTACCACGCCAAAGGCTTCGTGCTCGTCGATCAGGCTTTCCACATCACCCACGATTATATCGTAGCCCAGCGGCTCGGCGCGGGTCTGGATCACGTTGATGGTTTGCGGATGCAGCTGGTCGTCTACCAGAAAGGCGTTGGCTTTCTTGGCCTTGCTCATGCGCTTACACAGCGTCATGGCTTCTGCGGCAGCGGTTGCTTCGTCCAGCAGTGAGGCGTTGGCCAGGTCCAGACCGGTCAGGTCCAGAATGGCCTGCTGGAAGTTCAAAATTGCTTCCAGGCGGCCCTGGGAAACTTCCGGCTGATAAGGCGTGTAAGCGGTATACCAACCCGGGTTTTCCAGCACATTACGCAGGATAACATTGGGCACCAGCGTATCGGCATAGCCCATGCCGATCAGGGAGCGCTTGATCTGGTTCTGCTGGGCAATCGTTTTGAGTTCGGTCAGAGCCTGATGCTCGGTTTTCGGACCGGGCAGGGGAATTGGCTGTTCCACCATGATGCTGCCGGGCACGGTTTCGTTGATCAGCGTATCCAGGCTATCAACGCCCAGTGTTTCCAGCATGGCAGCGGTTTCTTCAGCAGATGGGCCGATATGGCGGCTGATGAAGGCATCCTGCTGTTCCAGGGTATGCAGCGGCGACAGGCTCTGTTCACTCATCTTGATTGGAATCCCAAGTTGTTCATCAAATGGGCGCTATTTTAGCAGGGATAGGGTTCGGGTTGGAGCGGAACCTGTGGTTGCGTCAGCAGTGAGTACCGGGACTGGCCGCGAGGGGCCGCTGCTACTGTTCTGAGCCGAGATCGCTGGCACTCTGCCAGCAGTTCTTGCCCGCCGATTTGGCCTTGTACATGGCATCATCTGCCTGTGTCAGCAGGGCATCTGCACTCATGCCATCCTCGGGATAAATGGCGACGCCGATGGATGCGGAGACCTGTAGCTGCATCTGGCCACGTTGTACGGGGGTGCTCATGGCGGTGAGGATTTTCTGGGCCACCGATTCAATGGCCTGCACGGACTGGACGGTTTCCAGCATCACCACAAACTCATCGCCACCGATACGGGCGCAGGTGTCGGTGCCTCGGAGCTGGTCGGTCATGCGGCCTGACAGAATCGAGAGCAGGTCGTCACCGGCATCATGGCCATGCTGGTCGTTAATTTCCTTGAATCCGTCCAGGTCAATGAACATGAGCGCGAACTTGTTGCCCTCGCGGCATGCCCGGCGCAGGTTGCGTCCCAGTAACTCGTTCAGCAGGCTGCGGTTAGGCAAACCGGTCAGCGGGTCGTGCATGGCGAGGAAGCGGATGCGCTCGATACGCTTGTGACGCTCCAGAGTAATGGCGGCCAGGTTGGACATACGCTGCAGCAGCAGTTTGTCGGTTTCGTTGGGCTGCGCCGGCTGCTGTGGGTAGCAGGCCAGTACTCCCAGAGGTTCTTCATAGGCCGCGATAATCGGCTGTGCCCAGCAGGCACTGATGTTGGTGCGTTTAATTTCTTCGATCAGGGGCTGCCAGGCTTCGTCTTCCATCAGGTTGGGGCTGACCACCAGAGCGCGGTGCTGGATTGACTGGATACAGGTGGTGCCACCAGGGCCCATGGAAAGGCCTCTTTGACGGTGTAAAAACTGCGCGGGCAGGCTAGGCGCAGAGCGCACTGACAGCGACTTGCCATCCTCGTTCAGCAGCAGGATGGCACTGTTGGAGTTAGGAATGAGGCGTTCGATGGTGTAGCAGATCTCGGCCAGCACATCTTCCATGTTATCGCCTGTGGCGATGGACTCCAGTACCTTCCGTTCCAGACGTAGCACTCGCTCGCTAGCACGCAGGTGCTGCTCACGCTTAACGGCGTTGGTGATGTCCTGGACCTGAACCAGGGTCAGCTCGCTTTGGGTCAGCGGTCTCAGCAGGATGGACTGATGCAAGGCACCCAGCTCACCTTTGGCCGTGCGCTGCTTGAGCGGCAACAAGCGTTTGTGCAGCTGGTAGGAGAGCAGCCGGCCCATACGGTTAAGGCAGGCATCTTCAATAGCGCTTTGCAGTGCCGGCGTCAGCATGCCAGGGAATAGCTGGGCCAGGGTCCGGCCGAGAAGATCTTTCTCTGGCAGGCCAATGTGCTGGGCGATCCAGCGGTTACAGAAAACAATGCGACACTGACGGTCCAGCAAGAGCACGCCACCATCCAGACTATGCAGCAGTTCGGTGCAGTCGATATTGTCCAGAATATCATCCAGACTGGTGGCGATGGCGTCAGAGGAGTTCAGCAAGGTATTCCCTCAATGCAAGCAGGAAGCTGTCGGCAGATTGCAGGTCGATCACAAATGCAAGATAGCCACGCAAGGCGCTGTGCCTGAGGCTGAAATCGATCTGGACCAGCATCACCAGGGTGTTGTTGGGGTCGTTTGCCGAAAGGTTCAGGTTACAGGGCAGCTCGCTGACACTGCTGTTGAAAGCGCGCGGGATATCCGTTTTAACCTGCTGTTTAAGCTGGTTGGCCAGGGTAGCCAGGCAGTGGTTCAGCAGGATATTACCCAGCTCGGCCAGGGTTTCCTGTTCCAGCTCGGTGATTTCGTCAGCGCTCAGTTCTTCGCCGATCATGGCGTTAACCAGCTCAAGGCTGCGAGCTTCCGGGAACAGCAGGGCTGCCCGGCCACTGATAAAGCCTTCAAAATCCTGCAGCACCCCTGCCAGAAACGGAGGCAAATCCTTGCGGAAGGCTTCCTGGGCTTCGGGAACCGAGATGAACTCCAGCCTGGGAACCGACAGTAGGACTTCGTCGTTGACCAGCTGGGACAGGGCATGGGCGGCGCGGCCCACCCCCAGGTTCATCAACTCGACAATCAGATCATGTTCATCCGGGCTGAAGAGATCCATTCAGGTATCCTGTCGAATAAAGGCCCCAAGTTGTTCGACTGAGGCAGGTTTGGGTAGAAACTCCATACCCAGGTCGCGGGCACGCTGTGCCAGGGCGTCCTGAATGTTGGCAGTTACCAGGGCCATACGAATATGAGGATAGCGCTCGGTGATCACGGCCGCCAGCTCCAGACCATCACGTCCCGGCATATTGAAGTCGATCAGCGCAATATCGGCGTGCTCGGTACTCAGGACCGTCTCGGCCTCATCCGCGGAGCCTGCTTCCAGCAGGTTCAATGACATTTCCAGGGACTGGAGCATGTGTTTCATGGTGAGGCGAGCGATACGGCTGTCGTCCACCAATAGAATATTAAGCGGCGTACTATCGGTCATGATCACTTTTTTTGTAAGGGTTTATGGGGGCTCAATATAGCAAAGACCCGTAAGCTACGTAAGCGGCGGCCGCTAAAATGTGTAGCTCAGGGCCAACGAACCAAAGTTGTGGCTGCCGGGTTGCTTCTCAAACTGTCGCGTTCGGTAGACGCGTGAGTAGGAAAGCTTCCAACGCTCGTAGGTTGCGGCAACACCGAAGGCAGCGTCCGCGACCCAGGGCTTGCGCTCTACGCTGTGACTGTCGCGCCAGGTGTTGCCATCCAGAAAAATATCATGGGCCATGTAGCGCGCATCTACGGACGCGAACGCATGAATGCCCCATTGCTGGATTTTCAGGCGTGGGTCCCCCTGGCGCGGCACACTGTTATCCCCGCCGGGGCGAAGGGCCGAGGTGCCGAAGTCATGAGGCAGATGATAGCCCAGACGGTACTCGAAGCCACCATTGAGGTAGGTGGCGACATTACCCAGGCTGCCACCGGCGTGCAGGATCACTTCCTGCTCCCAGTCCGGGGTGATGGCATGGCGAATCCAGCGGTATTTATGTTCGTAGATCAGCTGAATCCCCGGCTCATTTTCCAGTTGGTTATCCCAGCCTTTGAATTTCTCGAAGTCGCGCAGGTCGTGGATAAAGTCCTGTGCTTCCTGCGCCAGTGAGGCGGGGCCAACCACGCCAAGATTGGCTTCAAAGGAATTCATTCGGTCACGTGTTTGCGTGTGAAAGCCAAACCCCGCGTAAAGCCAGCCGGCATAGGGGCGATCATCCGGATCCAGCGTGGTGCGGTCTCGGTCCTTGGGCGTGTAGATCTGTTGGCCCAGGGTGAAGATCATGCGCCGGCTTACATCCTCGCCCAGCTTGACCGGTTCCGGGTCCAGTGGGCTCAACCAGCGATTGGCGCCACGCATCCAGTCCGGCAGGTTGGGGTCATCAATGAAGTTGTCGATAGCCGGCGAAACCCAGGACAGACGCACACCGTTGGTGTACTGCTGGTCGGTCTCACGGAACAGATCATTTTCAAAGTAGAGGTTGGTGGTCCAGTGGTCCTCTGCCTGGGCTTGAGCCAGCCCAGGGATGAGCATCAGCGCACTGATGCCCAGCAATTTCCGTGTCGGCATTTATTTACGCTGCCATTGTCCGTTTTGATCCTGAATATATTCCCCGGCCGGGGCGCGTTCCTGCAGACGCTGACCGGTGCGCAGTTCCATGATATCAATGGCAACACCGGCCTTGCTGGCCTTGTCCTGATAGAGCGCCTGGCGCTTGCGGTTGATCTCGTCGACCATGCGTTTCAATTCGGCATTGGGTGAGCCGGTGACAATACCGAGGTAACCGGTTGCACGTTCACCTACCAGGCCCTGTTGTTTGGCATCATCCAGGGAAAGGGCGTGCGCCGGCAGGCTGAAGACCAGAGCCAAAAATGCGCTGGCCAGAATGCGCGGTGTGCGAAGTTTCATGATAGCCACCTCAGAAAAGTTCACTGTTTTCGTCGAGCATGTCATCGATTTCACGGTCAACCTTGACCAGAATCTCATGCTTGATTTTGACGTTCAGGTTGATGGTGATCGGCTCTGCCGGTGCCGCAACCTGTACGGTGGGGGTACAACCGGCAAGTACCAGGAGCAGCGCCGGTAGTGTCAGTGGCAACAGGGAACGTGGCATGGGGTACCTTCCAGTGTCAGTGTTGGTTGCAAATGCTTATTAAGTCCATTGGACACAAGAATACCTGAATAATTCACGAACGGTTACCGCTGAAAGCGCCTGTCGATAGTGTCAGTCACCTGGTTACTCAATTGCAGTGTGCGCCAGAGGTCCAGCAGGTTCTCTTCAATATTCAGGTTCAGGTCGATCGGGCGTCCCTGTTGCCAGTCAGGGTTATAGCCCTTGAGGCGTGCACGGAAAAAGGCGTCGCCGTCGGGCTGATAATCGAAGCCAAGGTCCAGCAACTCAAATCTCAGATCGGTCAGTGCATTCAAGGCCATTTTGACGCCCGGGTTCTGCTGGCCCATCAGGGCAATTTCCGGTGTGGGCTGATAGCGGATCACGCCGCCTTCGGCTGAACTCAGCAGCTGACCGTTGTTGATTTCAACACGATCACCATCAATCCGAATGGGCAACTCGCCACCCAGCATGCCGCTGCCATACAGCCCCTCCTGAGGATACAGCGCGAGAATATCCTGCAGATCCAGTGCCGCTACCGCCACGCGCGTATCGATAGTCGGGTGCAGAGGGTTAAATGTCAGGGCCGGCAAGGCAATGATGCCATCCAGTACCGACAGGCTGAACGGTGACAGTGACAGCTGGATCTCTTCCGGCAGCTGTCCATTCAACTTGAAATCGACGCGCGGGCCGTAAATGCGGATGCCGGAATCGGTCTGTTGCACATCCAGTGAGCCCTGCCCGGTGAGGTTAAAGCTTTGATTGAGCTCCAGATCAGTTGTGAGGCTGACTCCCTGTACCTGGGTGGTTTCATCCCAGCTGAGGCTCAGGTCAGACAGGCGCGGGCTGGCTTTAAGGTGCCAGTCCTGATAGTTGATGGCCAGCCAGCCGTTCATCTCGGTACTGCCACTCTGAATCTGTAATGGCTTGAGGCTGGCAGGCAGTAAGGGGGCGTAGAGCGACATTGCCTGCTGCAGGGAAAATGCGGGCAGGTTGAAATTGATGCGGCCGTGCGGTTTGGATAGGTCCACATTGGCCTTCAGATTCAAGGGAGCTGGCAGTTGAGCCGATGCAATTACACCGTCGAAGCTCGAGCTCAGGTTGCTCAAGTTCAGATCCAGCGAGCCGTTCAGTTGTAGCTCTGGGCTCAGGGGCTGGGCCAGCGGCTGCTGTATCTGTAAACGGGTGTCATTGAACCTGCTTTTCAGCTGCAGCTGGCTCAGTGTTCCTTGAGTGTCCAGTAGCAGCGTTGCAGCTGTGAAACTTTCGTGTTCAGCATGGTGCAGCTGGCCCTTGAGGCGGTAATCCAGCTCGACGGCTTGAAGCAGAGAATCGGGTTGCAGTGGCAGCTGGGCCGGCAGTCGTACACGGGTATCTATACCCAGTTCGCCGCTGAGCGGCTGGATGTCGGCAGGCAGGGTTAGGCCTGTCAGCGGTGCCCAGGCTTTGGCGGCATTCAGGTTGAGAGACTGATGAGCCTCGACCAGCCATTGTTTGGCGCCTGGCTTCAGCCGGTATTGCCCCTGAGTGATGACCGCCTGATTGTGACTCAACCCCAGGCTCAGGTTGAACTCAGGGTCCAGGGTCGCGTCCAGGTAGCCAAGCGGCTGTTGTTGGTACTGAAGGGCAAGGCGGGTTTGCAACAGCTCTGGTTCCAAGTCGATGTTGCCGCGTGCGGACCAGTGCTGTTGCTCATCGAGGCGCACGTCCAGCTGCAGCTGGGCGACTACCAGGCGGTTAGAGGGGGCGAAACGGAACAGTTGGTCCAACTGCAAGGTGCTGAGATCAAAATGGCTGTCTGTTGTTTCGGTTGTCTGGCTGGTGGCGGTTCCTTCAAGCGCAAGGTGGACCTTGTCCACCCGAAGCTCTTTCAGCTGTCCGCGTAAAAGCGCCACAGGGTCAAAGCTGAGCTGGATATTCTGAGCTTCCAGGCTCAGGGTCTGTCCATCCTGCTGACGTGAGACGGCAATATGATCGATGTCGAACGCCTGCCAGGACGGGTGGCCGAAGGTCAGTGCCGGAGCGGAAAATCCCTGTTCCAGCAGCCATTCACGCAACAGGTACTGACCGGTCCAGGGCAGGCTGAGCCAGGCCAGCAGAGGCAGCAGGGTGGTGATCAGGAGGAGTCCAAATAACCATTTGCGCATCCTGCGGCCTCCGGTGCGGGTCAGGGGAGTTTGCGAACCACGTTGAGCCCGTCACGGACGGTGAAGAACACATTTTCTACGTCCGGGTCCTGAGCGATACGGCGGTTGGTTTCCACCAGAATATCGTCAATCTCGGACTCGGGCTGAAGGATTTTGCCGGACCAGAGCACATTATCGAGGATGATCAGGCCGCCGGGGCGGGTCATCTCTTTCACGCGCTCGTAGTAGTTCAGATAGTTGCGCTTGTCGGCATCGATGAAGGTGAAGTCCAGCTCCAGGTCCAGCGACTCGATGGTATCCAGGGCGCGGCCGAAGATGACCTCGATTTTGTGGCCGTGCTCACTGCGATCGAAAAAGCCCTTGGCAAAGTCGATGGCGCGGGGGTTGGTCTCACAGCAGATCAGGCGACCGTCGTCCGGCATGCCTTCGGCGATGGACAGGGCCGAGTAACCCGTGAACATGCCGATCTCCAGCGCCACCTTGGGCTGGGTCAGAGCGGCCAGCATTTTCAACGAACGCCCGACCAGGCGGCCGGACAGTTTCTGCGGCCAGCCCATGTTGAGGTTGGTCTGGTCAATCAGCTCCTGCAGCAGCTCGGGCTCGGCGCTGGTATGGATAAAGGCGTAGTCTTCAATCGCTTCGTCAACGAGAAAATCGGGCATGGTGTTGTCTCGGTACAGCCAAAAGGCACATTTTAACACTTAACCGGCATTATGCTGACGCAGTTGTGACCAATCGAGGTTGCGGATACGTGTTTCGGCCATATAAAAGATGCGACTGCCCGGTTCCAGGAGGCTGTCCAGTCCCGGATTGAGCTGTATCTTCTCCTCTCCCGGTGGCTGGATACCCAGCAACGTTGCCTGATAGACGGACTTTAGTGGGCCGTAGAGGTCGGCGACAGCAACGGTTTCCTGATTGTCGGGGTAGGTGACCGAGTACTGGGTCATGCCCTCGGTGGCGTTCAGCAGCTGTTGATGCAGGTGGGTTGAGCCCGGGTCCATGGTAGCCTTGGCCATCATTTCGACAGACACGGAGGGGGTGCACTCGATGGACGGGCAGTGCTCTCTCAGCAGTTCGCCAATGCTTTCATCACGGAAGTAGGCGATGATCTGGGCCTCGGGGTTACGCTTCCAGGCATAGAGGGCGCAGGTGAGCGTCTGGTCATCCTGGGGGGTATCGATCACGATGCTGGATGCTTTGGCAATACAGGCGCGGTCCATATCACCATCATCGCTGTAGCCTCTGGTATGTACAAAGCGGATCTCGCCCGGCATAGGGTTTTCCATCTCGTCGCTGACACAGAGGCAGAGTTCTCTGCCACGGTGTTGAGCTGCCTCCAAAAGCAGCAGCTTAAGCAGTTGCGGCGTGCGTTTACCGTCCCAGCCGATCACCAGAATGTGTTGGTCCAGTTGCAGTTGTTTAAGCCCCATGATGCCTTTCCTCCATTGTTGGGCGCTGAAAGCCGCCACGCGGCCGATGGTGATGGCAAACAGGCTGAGGCCCACCGGAATAATAAACAGGGTGGTCAACCAGCGGCCGCTTTGGGTGGCGGGCGAAAGGTCGCCATAACCGACGGTGGATGCGGTTACCACCAGCCAATAGAAAAAGTCCTGCCCGGTCAGTGCCTGTTCGCCGGCCAGGAACAGTAGCAGCCAGCTGAGCAGCATATAAGCAAGGACAAACACCAGCAGGCCCTGCCAGCTCAGTTCCTTGAAGTGGCGGTAGAGCTTGATGCGAATGCGGGTAAAAAGATTCATCTTGCCTCCTGTAAGACTGGCCCAGATTAGCAAGGTTTATCAAAAAGTTGCAGAACCCCTTCCACGGGATACCCCAAAGCGGAGCGATCTTTTACAATCGGCGGCAACCTGAGGAGATGATGATGTACGAAGCCCTGTATTTGTTTCTGGCCACGGGTGTGGTCTCAATGGCCGCCGCGCTGAGCGCCGGTGCCCTGAATAAACTGCCCGAAGAGAAGCGTCCCGCGTTTATGCAGAGCCGTAATGGCCAGGTTGCGGTGATCATGGCCGGTAATCTGGGCGCACTGACTCTGGTGGGGGCCATGGCCTATGGTTTTCGTCAGTTGGACTGGTGGATTCCATTGAGCTGTCTGTTGCTGACATTCCCGTTGGTTCACCAGGTACTGCTGCAGCGCCTGCTGGGGGATGTTAAAACGCTGGTACTGACCATGCCGTTGGTGATTGCGGCTATCTTTGCTCTGTATTTCTACTGGTGAGCACAAAACGCGCGAGCTGAAGGCTGCTCGCGCGTTAACATCCTGTTACATTCTGCGACATTTTTAAGCGAATCCTGTATCGCTAGTTGTTGTTTGGAGACGTAATCGGCATTACTCTTTGCGGTTGTTATGTCACTTTGGTCGTTAGACCATGGTCATGCCAACTGAATAATAAGAGACAGCCCGATGAGTCTTTATCGCACAATCGAGAAAACCTTCTTTCATACCCTGACCCGAAAGATTCTCGGTAACGTTGTGTTTCTGATTCTGCCCAGCCTGATTATGGTTGGTGTCAGCGTCTGGATTTACCGTTCGTTGCTGGAATTCCACGAGCTGCTGCCGGAGGTGACCGAAGCCGGCACACGGTTGATGGAGCTGGCAGACGTGACGGTCACCCTGGCCGCCATCATGCTGGTGCTGACGCTGGGGGGCGCTGTCTTTGCCTTGCTGTTCATGCGTCATCTGTTTCTTCATCCTATCGCCAGCATGACCGAAGTGCTGGGCGCCGTGCGTAATCGTGATGGTGATATATCGGCCACGCTGCCAGCCCATACCCATGATGAAATCTCGCAGATGGCGCACAGCTATAATGATTTCTCATCCACCCTCAAACAGATGATCGCCGATACCCGTGAGCGCAGCGTCAAGGTTTCGCTCAGTGCTGCTCAGCTACAGCAGGTGGTCATGGCGGCGGAAAAATCAGCCGCGACCCAGGTTGATAAGGCGCAGGCAGTTTTTCAGGCCAGCCAGGAATCCACCGAAGCGATCGATGGCATTGCCGCCAACACTCTGAGTATTTCCGAGCGCAACAGCCACAACCTCACTGAAGTAAGAGACGCCAGTACCGAGCTGAGCCGCGTCAGTGAGCAGGTCAATCGCATCGAGTCCCAGGTGCAGTCCTTCCAGCAGGTGGTGGAGCAACTGGCCACCAACTCCGCCAGTATTATCGACATCCTGTCACTGGTGCAGGGTTTTTCCGAACAAACCAACCTGCTGGCGCTGAATGCCTCCATTGAAGCGGCGCGGGCCGGTGAAGCCGGGCGAGGTTTCGCCGTGGTTGCCGATGAGGTGCGCACGCTGTCGCAGAAGGTCAATGCGGCGACGGTGGAGATTGATGCCAAGGTTAACGAGATGGTTTCGCTGGTGGACAACACCCGCAGTGGCGCTGAAGTGATCATGCAGGGCGTGTCGGAAACCGATACCTTCATGGCGCAGACGAGCGAGCGCTTTGGCCAGATGGTGCAGGACTTTGAGGCGTTGAATGGTCAGCTGGGCGAAATCAGTGCCGCCATTGAAGAGCTGTCGTATACCAACAAACACAGCCACGAACAGGTATCCGAAATCACCCAGCTGGCGGACGAGATTCGCAGCGAGATGGAAGTCTCTGGCGGACACTCCCGCGACCTCGACTCGGCGACCGAAGAGATGCAGGCTCTGCTGTCTCGCTTCACCATCGGCTATGGCGGTTTTGAAACCATGCTCAAGGGCGCGGAAAAATGGGCGCACCGTGTCGAGAAGGAAATGGAAGCCATGGCCGCTGAAGGTGTGGATCTGTTTGATACCCGCTATGTGCGTACCAACGCAGGCCAGGAACCGGCCAAGTTTGATACCAAATATGTTGATACCTTCACCCGCCGTGTGCAGCCGCTGTATGACCAGTGCGTCAGTGAGATTCCAGCCTTTATGATTGCATCCGGTTTTGACTTGAACAGTTATTGCCCGGCGCATATCACCAAGGTGTCCCAGCCGCTGACCGGTGACTTTGCCACCGATAATGCGCTGAGCCGTCACCGTCGTATGTACGATGGCACCCGTGCAGAGCTTCGCCGTGCCAACCATGATGCACCCTTCCTGCTGCAGACGTTTATCCGCGATACGGGTGAAATTCTCAACTCCCTCTCCATCCCCATGTATGTGAACGGACGTCGTTGGGGCAGCTTTGCCGTCGCCTTTACGCCCGATCACCTGCTGGATGTGAATAAAAACTAGCCGTTTTCACGCAGGACTCACGGGACGCAAACCAGAATGGGGATTTGTGTCCCGGAGTCCCTCCATGTCAGCAACCGCCCATCTATCCCAGGGCGGCGTTCGCGCCGTTTTACCTGTGTTCGCAGTAGCCTGTCTGCTGCAGTTACTGATCAGCCTGCTCGATCTTGATTTGGCCTGGTCCCGTTGGCTTTTCACGTTGCAAGGCGGCCAGTGGGCGCTGAAAGATTACTGGTTGCTGTCGGACCTGCTGCATGACGGAGGCCGCCAGCTGAGTGTGCTTATGGCACTGGGGGTTATAGGTCTGTTTCTGCTCAGTTGGCGCTCCCGTCGTTTGCGTCGACAGCGCCGGGTGCTGGCTTATCTCGCCTGTGCGCCTTTGCTGGCCAGTATGTCCGTGTCAGTGGGCAAACAACTGACAGGCATTGACTGTCCCTGGAGCCTGCTGCCACTGGGCGGAGATCAGCCCTACCTGCCGCTCATTCAGCAGCTGCTTGCTCCCGGGGCCGGGCGCTGTTTCCCCGCCGGACACGCCAGCGCCGGTTATGCCTGGTTTGCTCTCTACTTTGCGGCACCAATGCTCTGGCCCAGAGCACGTACAGGGGTGTTGGTCGCGGTGCTGCTGCTGGGGCTGGTGTTTCGTGTGACTCAGCAACTGCGCGGGGCGCACTTCCTCTCCCACGACCTCTGGAGCCTGGTGCTGTGCTGGGCGGTCTGTGCGTTGTTGGCACCCTTGATGTTGAATCGTACTGCTGTGCTCAAACCCGCCCCCGCGTTATGATCATGGCGGTGTTGAGGGGAGGCATAGACCATGACAGCAATAACCGTTCTGCTGGCAGAAGATGATCCGGGGATACAGGAAAGCATCGCCGATTTTCTGCAATGGCGCGGTATTGAAGTGGATTGCGCGCGCGACGGTGTGCAGGCACTGAGCCTGTGTCAGCAGAATCGTTACGATGTACTGATTCTTGATATTCGGATGCCGCGCCTGAACGGGCTCGACCTCTGTGAACGCTTGCGTGCCGAGGGCATCACCACTCCGACCCTGATGTTAACGGCACTGGATACGCTGGATGACAAAGTGCGCGGTTTTCAGGCCGGCACGGATGACTACCTGGTTAAGCCCTTTGCCATGGATGAGCTGGTGTGCCGGGTTCAGGCATTAAGTCAAAGGGTGTCGCGTCAGCGGGTGCGCGTGTTGCGCTATGGCCCCCTGGAGCTGGATGTGGAGCTGCAGCAGGTATGGCGTGATGGTCAGCGCCTGCAGTTGATGCCACAGGCCTTTCAGCTGCTGCGTTATCTTTTGGCTCGTGCTCCCAGGGTGGTGAGCCGCAGTGAATTGGAGCAGGCTATTTGGCAGGGCGAACCGCCTGACAGCGATGCGTTGCGCTCGCTGCTGTATCAATTGCGTGGCCGGCTTGATAAGCCCTTTGCCTATCCGCTGCTGCATACACTGCGTGGTCGCGGGGTGTGTCTGGCTCTGCCGGAGGAGGTGCAGTGAGATTCTCCACTCGTATTATCCTGATCGTTGGCTTGTCCACTCTGGTGTTAACCAGCCTGTATTGGCTGGTTGGCTGGCACCATATTGAACAGCTGGAAGGGCAGCAAGCCGAGCACCTGCAGGCATTTATTGGTGAGCGTGCCGACCTGGTGATGGCCGGTGAGTTGCCGCCGGAGGCCCTCCAGTTTCTGCCGCAGCTCCGACTGTATACCCCGGATATGACCTGGCCTTCTTCCTGGCCGGAGATCTCAGAGCCGGGTGTGTATGCGCTTGGTGCCGACACTCTTTTATTGGCGCGTGAGGTGCCGGGTACCCGGGCGCTGTATGCCCTTTACCTGCCGGAACTACAGCAGCTGTTTGAACAGGAAGAGTCGGAGGCGCTCGAAGCCGTGGTTGCCGTCGGTGGTGTGTTGTTGTTCACCCTGGGGGCGATGGCGCTTACGCTGTGGCTACTTTGGAAGCAAACCATACCCGTGCGCAGGCTGACTCAGGCGATTGCCGATGTCAGCCCTGCGGCGCCCAGGCTTGAGCCGCTGGAGCGAACCGATGAGCTGGGTGAATTAAGTCGCCAGTTTTCACGCTTGCTGTCTCGAACCCAGTCCTTCATTGAGCGCGAACAGAACTTCACTCGCTTTGCCAGCCATGAACTGAGAACCCCGTTAATGACACTGGGTAGCTCCCTGGCGCTGCTGGAGGAGGTGAGTGATCAACCCATGCAGAAAAAAGCGCTGGCGCGCATGCGGTTTGCGCTGACCCGCATGGAGAAACTCACGGACTCCTTCCTTTGGCTGTCTCGAGAACACAAGGATGCAGATGTCAGCGTCAATGCTGCGCTGATGCAGTCGCTGTTGGAGCAGCTGCAAGCATTAACACCGGCCATGTCGGCGGTGCAGCTGGAACTGTCCGACGGAGACTGGAGTTGGCACATCCACCCGTTTGTTCTCTCCGTTATTTTGGATAACCTGCTGCGCAATGCGTTGGAGTACGGTGATGAAGGCGTGCGAATCGAGGCTACTGCCACTGTTCTTCGGGTGCTAAACCCCTGTGCCGAGTTTCAAGAGCAAACAGTGCCTGAGGCCGCGTTAGCCAGCCCGGAACACTATGGCTACGGGCTGCAGATCGTTGAGCAATTATGTGACAAGGCCAATGCCCGCTTTCACACGACCAGAGAAAACGGGTGGTTCCTGGCGGAGGTTATCTTTACGGCTGCACCTTAGCTGCCCTGTGCAGATTCCGAAGCGCTTGCCGGGTTGTGTGCCAGTCTTTCCGAGGTTGCTGCACTGCTGCGGCAGGTGTCGAACAGGTCGAGTCTGGGGTCATATACTTGGGTGCTTACCTTTACCAGCCCCAGCAGTGAGTGCGTCAGATAGTCATGGCTCAGGGCTCTGTCTTTTTGTGTGGCCAGGCACTCGGTATTCAGGCCGTGCGACTGCTGGTAGGTAGTGGACAACCAGGTAATCATCGGTACTTTTTTCTGTTCCTCCGGTGCCAGCAGCCAGGGCATGCCGTGCAGGTACAGGTTGTTTTCCCCCAGTGATTCACCGTGATCGGATATATACAGCATGGCGGTGTTGTACTCTGCATCCTGCTGCTGCAGAAACGCGATCACGCGGTCCAGAAAATAGTCCGTGTAGCGGATGGTGTTGTCGTAGGCATTGGTGATGGCCTGTTGTGAACAGTCCTGTAACTGGTTGCTGGTACAGGTGGGAGCAAAATGCTGAAACTCGCCAGGCACCCGTTTGTAATAGGCAGGACCATGACTGCCTTTCTGGTGCAGGACAATAACGGTTGATTGCGGGCTTTGCTTCAACCAGTTCTGCAGTCCGTTGAGCATTTGCGGGTCATAGCACTCGCTGCCGTCACAATCAGCGTCTGCGTTAAACTGGCGCGGTGTCTGGTTGGGGACACGATCACAGACCCCCTTGCAGCCGGAGTTATTGTCGCGCCAGAGCACACGAATACCGGCCTGCTGCAGTATGTCCAGAACATTACTTTGATAGCGGGCTTTACCCTCCTTGTAACCGGATTGGGTCATCAGCGAAAACATGCAGGGCACCGAAACCGCTGTGCTGGTGCCACAGGCACTGACATTGCTGAAGCTTACCACCGGTCGTTTTGACAGCGTGGGGTTGGTGTCTGCAGCGTAGCCGTTGAGGGCAAAATTCTGGCTGCGGGCGGTTTCGCCCAGCACCACCACCAGCAGGTCTGGCTTGCCGTTTGGAGCAGGCTGCTTGATTGCATCGGTACCCAGTGATGTGAAGGTTTTCTGTTCAGGCTCATAGGCGCCTGCGAGGTAGCGGCTGGTGTAGTAGAGATAGTTCGACGGAACTGCCAGGTTGCGAATCTCGCGATGGTTACGAAATAGCGAGGCATATTCTTTATTCAGGGCAGACAGGTTCAGCCCTATCAACATGCCGGCCACCAGCAGGTTCAAACACTGTGCGACCAGTTGGGACTTTACACTGACGCGCTGCAGCGGAATCAGCAATACCAGAGCCGCTGGTATTACACCCTTGAAAAACAGGTGCAGCAGCAGGTCGGTATTGATCAGGTCGGACGCTTCCGCAACATCGGTTTCGAACAGGTTCTGCACCATGGTCTTGTCGATCAGAATCCCGTAGCTTTCCATGAAGTAATTAATTGCGGCGGCGCTGAGCAGCAGGGCAACAGCGACCGGCTTGATGAGCCATGGCCAGGCCAGCAGCCCTATAAACAGCTGGATAACGGCCGCCATAAAGCTCAGAAAGGCTGCGCTGAATAACCAGCGATTAAGTTCATTGCTGTAGGGCTGGTCCAGAATAAGGCGCCACAGAGGGCCGTTGTATACCAGGCACAGCAAGAGGGTAAGCAGCAGGCTGAAGACAACCGGGTGCAAAGCTTTGCCTGGCTGAAGTCGCGAGAGTATGGAAAAGGTGGAGCGCATGTTCGAGGTCCTGAATGCTGATGGTTATCAGATTCTTTCCTGTGCTGCGTGAGAGTGGCGTGAAAGTGAAATGCCTTGTGGTTGTGAACAGGCTGGTAAAATCAAGATTAAATTTTGATTTGTTTCTGTATCGTCAAAATAAAAAAATGATTAATCACCGTTATTCAGCATTGATTCTTGTGCTTAAAAAATAACCCATGAAAATAAAACAGGTTGCGGGGGCGGCAATATTTTTCACCTCGGCAATATTTATCTCACTGAAATCCTTGAGAAAATGCTAAATAACGGCAAAAGGTTGCCGATATAGAAGCCAATTAGGTTGTTGCTTTTTTGAACACTATGCGGCGATACTTAACCCATAGCAGGGCTGTAGACATACTCTAAAAAAGTTGGCTCGGTTTTTGCGTTAAATATCAGCAAGTGACTCCGCTGGATACCCGGTACAGAAACAGGCATATGATGACAACAGACAACATGGTTGTAGCCCTCGATATAGGCACCTCCAAAGTAGTGTGCCTGGTAGGCGAGGTTACCCCTGAGGGTACGATCGAAATTGTTGGCGTAGGTGCTCAGCCTTCATCGGGTTTGAAGCGCGGCGTTGTCGTGAATATCGAAGCCACCGTCAATTCTATCCAGCGCGCCATAGAAGAAGCTGAACTCATGGCCGGCTGCAAGATACGCGGTGTCACCGTCGGCATTGCCGGCAGTCATATCAGTAGCCACAACTCGCACGGCATCGTCGCGGTACGCGACCGTGAAGTGACCGACCAGGATCTGGAAAGGGTTATTGATGCGGCCCGTGCGGTGGCGATCCCGGCCGATCAACAGATTCTGCATATCCTGCCTCAGGAATACCTCATCGATAACCAGGAAGGCATTAAAGAGCCCCTGGGCATGTCCGGTGTGCGTCTGGAAGCCAAGGTTCACCTTGTCACCGGTGCCACCAATGCGATCCAGAACGTGGAAAAATGCGTGCGTCGCTGTGGCCTGGAAGTAGATGCCGTTGTGCTTGAACAACTGGCCTCCAGCTATGCGGTACTGACTGACGATGAGAAGGCCCTGGGTGTATGCATGGTCGATATCGGTGCCGGTACTGCCGATATTGCGGTCTTTACCGGCGGTTCCATTCGCCATACGGCGGTCATTCCGATTGCCGGTGACCAGGTCACCAGCGATATTGCCATGGCGTTGCGTACGCCGACCAAGCAGGCCGAGAAAGTAAAGGTTAAATATGCCTGCGCCCTGGCGCAGTTGGCGGCAGCTGATGAGATGATCAAGGTGGCCAGCGTCGGTGACCGTCCGCCGCGGGACTTGTCTCGCCAGGCGCTGGCCGAAGTGGTTGAGCCGCGTTACGACGAACTCTTTACCCTGATTCAGGCTGAACTGCGCCGCAGCGGTTATGAAGACCTGGCCGCCGCCGGCATTGTCATGACGGGCGGTACCGCCAAGATGGAAGGGGCCGTCGAGCTGGCAGAAGAGATATTTCACATGCCGGTGCGTCTGGCCAAGCCTCAGGGCATTCGCGGCATGGAAGAACAGTTGGGCAATCCGGTCTACGCCACGGGGATCGGCTTGCTGCATTACGCCAAACTGGATTTGGGGCCGGTCAAGCCCCTGACCGAACTGGAAGATTTCATCGATACCGGCCATGAGCAAGCCGGTAATACGGGTGGCCTGTTTGTCAGATTGAAAGACTGGCTGCAGGGGAATTTCTGATTAATAAGGACTTCGACGCAAGAACGAAGCCGACTGGAGGGTATAACAATGTTTGAACTGGTGGATAGCGTCCCGGAAAACGCTGTAATCAAGGTAGTCGGTGTCGGCGGTGGCGGCGGTAATGCCGTGAACCACATGGTGACAACCGACCTGGAAGGCGTCGAGTTTATCTGTGCCAACACGGATGCTCAGGCGCTGAATAACATGTCGGCCAAAACCGCGCTGCACATTGGCGGTGAGCTGACCAAGGGCCTGGGTGCGGGTGCGAATCCTGAGATTGGTCGTCAGGCCGCGATGGAAGACCGCGAACGTATCGCCAGTGCGCTGTCTGGCGCCGATATGGTGTTTATCACTGCCGGCATGGGCGGTGGTACCGGTACCGGTGCTGCGCCTATCGTTGCCGAGGTGGCACGTGAGCTGGGCATCCTGACCGTTGCCGTCGTGACCAAGCCCTTCCCGTTTGAAGGTCGTCGTCGCAAGAAGGTTGCGGAAGCCGGTATCCGTGAGCTGCAGGAACATGTGGACTCACTGATCATCATCCCGAACGAAAAACTGCTGCCGGTGCTGGGTAAGAACTGCACCCTGGTAAGTGCTTTCGGTACCGCCAACGATGTCCTCAAGGGTGCGGTACAGGGTATTGCCGACCTGATCATCCGTCCGGGCATGATCAACGTGGACTTTGCCGATGTGCGCACCGTTATGTCTGAAATGGGCATGGCGATGATGGGGACAGGCGTGGCCAAGGGTGAAAACCGTGCCCGTGAAGCGGCAGAAGCGGCGATCAACAGCCCGCTGCTGGAAGATATCGACCTGAAAGGGGCGAGCGGCGTTCTGGTTAACATCACCGCCGGTCTCGACCTGAGCCTGGGCGAGTTCTCCGAAGTGGGTGATCTGGTTGAAGATTACGCCCATGAAGATGCCACGGTTGTGGTCGGTACCGTTATCGATCCTGAACTGAGCGATGAGCTGAAAGTAACTGTTGTTGCTACCGGTCTGGAACGTGCCCACGCCATGGAAAACCGTGTGGTCAACGGCAGCACAACTGCCAGTGCGGTGTCTTCTTCCAGTGCTCAGAAGCAGGCTCCGACTTCGGGTACGTCTGACTACAGTCAGCTGGAACTGCCGACGGTTCTGCGTAACCGCCAGAGTGATGAAGCGGCAGTCACTCCGCGCAACATGGCTGAAAAAGCGGCTGAAACAGCGGCAGAAAGTCAGCCGATGAAAAAGACCGGCACTGACGATATGGATTTCCTGGATATCCCGGCTTTCCTGCGCCGTCAGGCGGACTGAGTTGCTCAGCCCTTAAGGGGCACCCCTCCAGATTGACCCGCC
This sequence comes from Marinobacterium stanieri, assembly GCF_900155945.1. Classification (GTDB taxonomy): domain Bacteria; phylum Pseudomonadota; class Gammaproteobacteria; order Pseudomonadales; family Balneatricaceae; genus Marinobacterium; species Marinobacterium stanieri. The sequence goes on along the minus strand of NZ_FTMN01000004.1, from coordinate 168,161 downwards.
CGGCCGTATGGCCCGGCGGGTTTTCTGTTTACATCTCGTGTCGCCATTTCAGGCGATAGAGATCCTTGCGTCGGTCCTTGAGGTTGGTGACCGAACCCTCATTGCGAATAACGCGAATCTGGTCCAGGTCCAGGTCCGAGAACATGATCATCTCGGTGTTGGGCGTTGTTTCCGACATGACGGCGTCATGGGGGAAGGCAAAGTCCGACGGTGAAAAGACCGCTGACTGGGCGTATTGCACATCCAGGCTCTCGACCGATGGCAGGTTGCCGACACTGCCGCAGATAACGGTGTAGCACTCATTCTCGATGGCTCGTGCCTGGGCGCAGTGGCGCACCCTCAGGTAGCCGTTCTTGGTGTCGGTCCAGAAGGGGATAAAGAGAATATCCATATCCTGATCGGACAGCAGGCGCGCCAGTTCCGGGAACTCCACGTCATAGCAGATGAGTATACCCACGCGACCGGCATCGGTCTCAAACACCCTCAGCTCATTGCCGCCGCGTATGACCCAGTCGTTGCGCTCATGCGGTGTAATGTGCAGTTTGCGCTGCTCTTCAACGGTACCGTCGCGGCGGCAGAGATAGCTGACGTTGTAGAGATGGTCGCCTTCCAGCAGGGGCATGGAGCCGGTGATTACGTTGATGTTGTAACTAACCGCCAGGTGCGACATCTCGTTACGAAAACGTTCGGTAAAGCCGGCCAGGAAGCGGATCGCCTTGGTTTGGCTGGTCTGGTCGGTCAGCCCCATCAGCGGTGCGTTGAAAAACTCGGGGAAGAGGGCGAAGTCGCTCTGATATTCGGACAGGGTGTCGACGAAGTACTCGACCTGCTGCAGCAATTCTTCAACCGACTCGACCGCACGCATCTGCCATTGAATGGCACCGATTCGCACGCGGGAAGGGCGGCTGCTAATCACCGTATCTTCGGGTTCAAACAGAATGTTGTTCCATTCCAGCAGCGTGGCGTAGCCCTGTGATTTGGTGTCCTCGGGCAGGTAGCTGCCCAGCAGACGCTTCACCTGGAAGTTGTTGGACAGCTGGAAGCTGAGAATCGGGTCGTACAGCTCGCGCTGGCGTACCTTGCCGATGTACTCGCTGGCCGTCATCTCCTTGGCGTGCTTGTAGTAGTTGGGGATACGTCCCCCGGCCAGGATGGCTTTGAGATTGTACTGGCGGCACAGTTCCTTGCGTGCATCATAGAGACGGCGGCCCAGACGAAAGCCGCGGTAGTCAGGATGGATCAGCACATCCAGGCCGTATAGCGCATCACCCTCGGGGTCATTGAGGATGGTCATGCGCTTGCCGATCAGGTCGTCATAGGAATGGGGGTTACTGAAACGGTCATAACGGACCTGAACCGTCAGGGCGATGCCGATCAGTTCGTCGCCGTCGAAAACACAGATCTGGCCTTCGGGGAAGTCGTTACTGAGTTTGCTGATTGTGTGTTCGGGCCAGGCCCCGCCGATGTCGTCATAGACCCGGTCCATAAGGGCCTGCAACCTGGGGTAGTCATTGTCTTCCAGGTTGCGGGTTATCAGGTGCATCTCTTCGATACGCATGCTCACTCCTCTCGTGAAGGTCACCCAGAGCCCTCAGTGTGCGGCAGGCCGCGAGAGCGCGCAAGCATGGCGAAAGCTGATGTTGGGCTCAGTTGCTAAGCTGGGCACCCAGCAGGAATTCACGATTGCCATCACCGCCCTTGATCGGGCTTTCGTCCCAGTAAAGCGGTTGCAGTCCCTGTTCCAGGCAGCAGTGTTCAATGCGGTCTCGTACCGAGCGATACAGGGCTTCATCCTTCACCAATCCGCCTTTGCCGATATGCTGTGGACCGACTTCAAACTGGGGCTTAACAAGCGTCAGCAGCCAGCCGCCGGGCCGGAGCAGTTTGGCCAGGCCCGGTAGAATCAGGGTCTGGGAGATAAAGGAGACATCCATGACGGCCAGGTCGAACCCCTGGTGCTCAGGTGTGTATTCGCGCAAGTCTTCGCCAAGGGCGCGGGCGTTGTAACCTTCCAGGCAGGTTATGCGTTCATCCTCACGCAAGCGAGGGTGCAACTGGTCGTGGCCAACTTCGATGCCGATCACCTTTGCGGTGCCAGCCTGCAGCAGGCAGTCGGTAAAGCCACCGGTGGATTGGCCCACATCAATGGCGGTAAGGCCGGCCGGGTCTAGCTGGAGCGCTTCCATAATGTGCAGCAGTTTGAGGGCGCCACGTGACACGTAGCGGTCCTCGATATCGGCTTCGACCTGCAACGGTGTATCAGGTTCGAGTTTGAGCCCGGGCTTGGTCACGACCTGCCAGCGACCGAGTTCGGCACTGACGCGGCCTTGCTTGATCAGGCGCTGAGCCCGGCTGCGGCTATCGGTAAGCCCGCGCTCCACCAGAAGTATATCCAGACGTTGCATAATCCACCTCAATTTGAGAGGTGAAGAGTATACCTCAGAGGAGCCGGGTCAAGGGGGCTTAGCGTTGCAGCAGGGGGGAATAGCCATTGGGGATGCCCTTGACCGCTACGGCAGTCGCGTCATGGGCGTGCAGGCTTTCGTGATGCTCAATGCGGACCCAGAAATCCTGCCATTGAGACTCCTGGTCCAGCGCATGTGCCGTGCGTCGCGCGGCATCTTCACAAAACATCTGATTGCGACCGTTAAGCTCGGCAAAAGCCTGCTCGTCTTCACGTTTCACCGCCGTCTGGACGGCTGTTTGGACAGCGCCTTCAATCTGGTCGATCAGTGTTTCCAGGGGCAGGCTTTGGCTGTTGTCAGCCAGCAGGACGCGTACCTGTGCCGTGCTGCGTTGGCTGTGCGGCGTGGCCAGGCTGCCATTCTCCTGCAGCCACTGACCTACGGCTTCGGGATCAACAGTGGTTTGTCCTGCAAATGTTGACTGAAAGGCTTGTTCCAGCAGCTGGCGGGAAAGAGCGGATGAGCAGGGGCAGGTGGAGGAATACTTCACTGCCGCGCTCAGTTCAAGTCGAGTGCCCTCAGGTGAGAGCTGGGCGTGAATTCGGACAGGGTAGGCGTGCCAGCCGCTGTTGGCGCTGAGCAGTGCCGAACGTTTCAGGGGCAGGTCAAATGCCAGTTCCAGAGACGCATTCTGACTGATGCCTGCGTGGTGGCCCAGGCAGGCATCCAGCAGCTTGTTGAGGCTTTCCACGCAGAGCAGTCGTTCCTTGAACGCATGCTGTAGCTCCAGATACAGGCGCGACATATGAATGCCGCGCTGGTCTTCTTTGGCGATATCCACATGCAGGCTGGCTTTACATAAAACCTGTTGCGGCAGTGCGCCGGGCAGTAGCAGGGTGCAGGGCAGATCGATGCCACTCATGCCGACCCAGCTCAGGGGGCGAAGCCGCTCCGGTGTGCTGTCGTTGGCGATGTCAGGCATGTGTTGAGAAGTAAGGGGCATGGAGATGTCCTTGTGTTACTTTATAACATAATTATAAGCATCTTGGACTTCTGCTGTCATGCATGATTGATCCTTTGGCAAAATTTGTTGCGAAGGATTACCATTAGTAGTTGATCCAACTGATCGTAGAGTGTTTTCCGTGACCGACCAGGATATATGTACAAGCAGTACGGCAGCGAAGTTGCTGGGGGTAACCCCGAGGACCGTTCAACTCTGGGCCGATTCGGGCATTATTCCGAGCTGGAAAACCCCGGGTGGGCACCGTCGCTATAACCTAAGGGATGTACAGCTGTTGGCTGAAGAGGTGCAAAAGGAACTGGCGCTGCCGACCAAGGCAGAGGCCCAGCGACCCTTGCGTATCCAGGTCATAGAAGATGAGCAATCACTGCAGCGTTTGTACGCCCGTGCCATTGGCAGCTGGCAGTTACCGATTGAGCTGCGCCAGTCACTGGATGGTTACCGGGGGCTATTGGAGCTGGGGCGTTTTGAGCCTGATTTGCTGGTGCTGGATTTGAACCTGCCTAATATCGATGGCTTTGAGGTTATAGAGGCGATTCAGAGCCAGGGGATGCTGGACCAGCTGCAGCTGCTGGTTGTGACGGCACTGGATGTTCAGCCTGTTCAGGCCCGCATTGATGCGATCGTGCCCGGCGTTGAGGTGCTGCCCAAGCCGATTCCATTTGATCGTATTCAGCAAGCCGCCGAACAATTGTTAGAAAAAAATTAGAAAAGGCTTGATCTCGAAAGGGGACTTGCCTATATTCGGAAAAAGCAGAAGCGAATTCGGAAACTCTGATTTCCAGCTTGTGCAAATATGGCCTGAAAGGTTGTATCAGTAAGGTGGGGGCCATCTGATGCAGCTGACTAGGGCCTCCCTACTTCCCTCCCGTGTTTCCTGTTTCCTGTTTCCTGTTTCCTGTTTCCTGTTTCCTGTTTCCTGTTTCCTGTCCTTAAACCATTGTTGACCTTGTATTCGTGCATTCTTGGGCCTGATGTCCGAGCCTATGCTGTCGTGTACTTTTGCCTGAGCCGTTTTAGTTAAGCCTTGATTGCGGCATTGCGATAATTATAAAAATCTATAAAAGACCATCTTTGTAAAAAAATACTCCGATTAAATATAAAAAATAATGAAAAAAAATCGGTAAATTTGATCAAGAATGGTGGCATCTCTTGTTGAATATAATAATAGCGAGGTGTCCCATGCGGGTGGTTGTTCTTGGTAGTGGTGTGATCGGGGTTACGTCGGCCTGGTATCTGGCGCAGGCGGGCCATAGTGTCGTCGTTGTCGACCGTCAGCCGGAGCCGGCGCTGGAAACCAGTTTTGCCAATGCCGGACAGATTTCCCCTGGCTATTCTGCCCCCTGGGCGGCGCCAGGGGTGCCCTTGAAGGCCATGAAGTGGCTGGTACAGGACCTCGCGCCGCTCCGTATAGCGCCACGTCTGGATCCGGTGATGCTGGGCTGGCTGAGCAAAATGTTGGCTAACTGCACCCAATCTGCCTACGCCCGCAACAAGGCAAGAATGCTTCGTGTTGCCGAGTACAGTCGGGATTGCCTGGTTGAGCTGCGCAATGAAATCGGTATCGAGTACGACAACCGGGCTCAGGGGCTGATACAGCTGTTCCGCAGCGAGAAGCAACAGGCCGGTTCCGTGAATGACATCCGTATTCTGGAGTCCTGCGGTGTTGCCTATGAGCCACTGGAGCGGGACCAGCTGTTCCAGTATGAGCCGGCACTGAAGCATGTGGCCGATAAGCTGGTTGGCGGCTTGCGTTTGCCGGGTGATGAAACCGGTGACTGTTTCAAGTTCACGCAAACATTGGCCCAGCGCTGCCGGGAGCTGGGCGTCGAGTTTCGTTTTAATACCGAAATTGAATCCCTGCAGGCAGAGGCAGGCGAGATTGTTGGCGTTAAAACGGCGCAGGGCGATATCAAGGGCGATGCCTATTTGGTGGCGCTTGGCAGCTACAGCCCGTCACTGCTGGCGCCTCTGGGGATCAAACTGCCAATCTATCCGGTGAAGGGGTTCTCGCTGACAATCCCGATTACGGACCCTGAGCGTGCGCCCGAATCTACCGTTATGGATGAAACCTACAAGGTTGCCGTCAGCCGCCTTGGCGATCGAATTCGTGTCGGTGGTACTGCAGAGCTGACCGGGTTTGACCTGTCCACACCGGAAAGCCGTCGTGCCAATGTGGAGTTTGTAGTGAACGACCTGTTTGGCGGCAGCGGTGACCCTTCTGGTGCAGAGCTCTGGACCGGACTGCGCCCCATGACACCGGATGGCACCCCCATTTTGGGTGAAACCCAGTACCGCGGGCTGTTCCTGAATACCGGGCATGGCACACTGGGCTGGACCATGTCATTGGGCTCGGCACGCTACGTCAGTGACTTGATTAATAATCGCAAGCCTGCGATCAGTACCGAAGGTTTGTCGGTTACGCGCTATAATCGTGCCCAACCCAGTGGGCAGGTGGCTCGGGCCTGATGCCGGGTCAGCCGAATAATTTTCTACAAAGTCGTTAACAGGAAGAAAAAATGTCTAATCGCAGTATCATCAATACGGACCAGGCACCCGCCGCGATCGGAACCTACTCACAGGCCGTCAAGGCTGGCAACACCGTGTACATTTCGGGTCAGATTCCGCTGAATCCGGCCACCATGGAAATGGTCACCGAATCTTTCGAAGCTCAGGCCGTGCGTGTATTTGAGAACCTCAAGGCAATTGCTGAAGAAGCCGGTGGTTCCCTGAATGAGTGCGTCAAACTGACCATCCTGCTGTCAGATATGGACTTCTTTGCTCAGGTGAATGAAGTCATGTCCCGCTACTTCCAGGAGCCCTATCCGGCGCGTGCAGCCTTCGCTGTCAAAGCGCTGCCGAAAGCGGCTGACATTGAGGTAGATGCAGTAATGGTGGTTCAGGACTAATCCTGATTCAGTAGCTGTACCAGAAGCCGTTTGACTGTTTCAGGCTCAAACGGCTTGTCGGTCAGGGCGTTCACGCCGGAGTGGGCGACCTGGCTTAGATGAGCCTCATTGGCTTCCGACGTCACCATCATCACCGGCAGGTGTGCCAGCAACTCCGAGTGACGAATGTGCTCGGTCAGCTCAACCCCGTTCACTTCAGGCATGTTGTAGTCGGTCACGACCAGATCAACGGTTTCCCGTTTCAGCAGATCAATGGCTTCGCTGCCATCACAGGCTTCGAAGAAATTCTCGATGCCCAGATTGCTCAGGACCCGACGAATCAGCTTGCGTGCCATGCGGCTGTCGTCGACGACCAGTACGCGCAGGCTTTCCACATCATAGAATTCCAGATCCACTTCATCGTGACCTAGAATATCCAGGGTAGCGTTGAGGGCTGAGCCCAGGTGCTGGCGGGTGAACGGCTTGGGCAGAATGGCAACAACGCCGGACTGTTTGAATACTTCCAGCTGCTCCTTGCGCGTTTCGCTTGATACCAGCATGAAGGGCAGTTCAGACAGGGCGGGGATGCGGCGGATGGCGCCCAGCAGGGCTGCAGCGGAACCATCTTCAAAGTGAAGTGCACTGATCACCAGGTCGGGCGGGCGACGAATGATTTTTTCCAGGGCTTCATGCACGCTGGCGGCCGTGTCGATGGCCATCACTTTCTCGTCCTGCAGCTGCTGGATCATTATCTTGCGCTGCATGGCCGAGGGCTCAACCAGAAGAATATCAAGCTCACTGACGCATAGACTGCTCATGGGTTCCTTACCTGCCCCGGGCCTTGTATCAGCTCAGAATAGCATAGTGGCCATTTGATGACAGTCTTTGGGATGCCGGAGGTGTTGACCTCCGGCAAGGGCTTACCACATCAGATCGTCCGGAATGACATAATCCGCATAGGGATCGTCTTCTTCCGGGGTGTCGTCCTTGGGACGGGGGAGAATAATATCCGGCTGGCGTTGCTCTACACGCTCGGCGATCTCGGCCGGAATCACGGTATAGGTTTCCTCGTGACAGGCGATACGCAGTTGTCCTCGTGCCAGCTGCTCCAGCTGACGTGCATCGACAAACAGGTAGCGGATGGTAGTGCCGTGGGCGAAGTTATAGCGCAGGTCGCTCTCGTCCGGCAGTTGAACCTTATGTGCCTCTATCAGCTGCAGGGCTTCTGCATGGGAGGCTTTTTCCGCCTGTTCCTGCTGACGCTTGAGGTTCAGCTCACGATCACGCGCCGCTTTTTCCTTACGTGCGGCTTCCAGCTGTTCGCGTTGTTGCTGCTGTTCATCAACAGCCTGGCCCGCCTTTTTCTGCTTGGCCTTTTTGCGCTTCTGCTGTTTTGCCTGTTTGGCCTGCTGTTTGGAGGCCAGGCCGGCATTCAATAACTGGTCCTGCAGGGAGCCTGCCATGGTCGTCGACCTCATTGCTTGACGGTTGGATGCAGGGCGCGGACTATAGCATATTGTCATGGATCTGGCAGCGTCAGCGGCGCTGGGGAAAAGGAGAAAACGATGTCATTCATGCTCTGGTTGTCACTCTTGCTGATCTGCGTTCTGGGCGCCATGTCCCCGGGACCCAGCCTGGCTGTAGTATTGCGTCAGACAGTCAGTAACAGCCGTGGCCACGGCATTGCAGCAGGCTGTGCTCATGCACTGGGGGTCGGGCTATGGGCGGCCATGACGGTTTGGGGGCTGGCGCTGCTGGTGAGTCGGCACGAGCTGGCATATCAGCTGATCACCTGGGCTGGCGCGGCGTATCTGGTGTGGCTGGGAATTGGTGCCTTACGCCACGCGGCGACACCTGACATTCAGGCGCAAAAGGCGGGGCATGAATCCCTGCTGTCGGCAGCGCGCTCCGGACTGCTGATTTCATTGCTGAACCCCAAACTGGCGGTATTTTTTACTGCGCTGTTTTCTCAGTTCGTCAGTGCGGACCAGGTCTGGCAGGATCAGGTGCTGATGGTCCTGACCGCGACCATTGTGGATGGCGCCTGGTACAGTCTGGTCGCTGTGCTGTTTTCTCAGCCGCGTCTATTGGCCTGGCTGCGTCGCCACCTCAAGCGCGTCGAACAGCTCACCGGTGTGGTGTTGATCGGTTTGGCTGTACGCGTCGCAATCCCCTGATTCTGTTTGCATTTACCCAATAGGGTGCTTATACTGCGCCCCTGTCTTGAGAGAGGCAGGGCGTTCCGCCCGTTATGGTAGCCCTGTTGGTCCTCCCGCAACGATAAACCGTGAACCTGGTCAGGCCCGGAAGGGAGCAGCCACAGCGGTGGATTCGTGTGCCGGGATGTGGCTGGCAGGTGCTGCCACCCAATATCTCTTACTCTTCCCGTTTATCAGTTTCCAGTTTCATTTCCCGTTTGTGTTCTTGTGCTTATTCCTCCGCGATTTACACGCTGTTGGTAGGTCCTCACTGCTTGTGTCTGCAGCTTTCAAAACCGGCTTCACTGGACTCGTCTGATTGTCCGGTTGTAGTCAGCTTTTGGTCTGGTTTTTCTGTCTAGTGACTGTCGCAAATTGACAAGAGTCCTCAGCTCGTCGCAAGGCACTATAAAGAAAAAAGGCCTTGGAAATCATGACTGCAGAGTTTGATTATATTGTCATTGGCGGTGGCAGTGCCGGGTGTGTTGTCGCCAGCCGTTTAAGTGAAGATCCCAATATCAGTGTTTGCCTGTTGGAAGCGGGTAAAGCGGACAAGAGTGTTTTAATTCATGCTCCGGCGGGTGTGGCGGCTATGGTGCCGAACGGCATTAACAGCTGGCACTATGATACGGTGCCGCAGAAGAATATGAGCGAGCGTGTCGGGTTCCAGCCACGAGGTAAAACCCTGGGTGGCTCCAGCTCTATCAACGCGATGATGTATATTCGTGCCAACAAGTGGGATTACGACAACTGGGCTGCGCTTGGCAATGAAGGGTGGAGCTACGAAGACGTGCTTCCCTATTTCATCAAGGCCGAAAATAACGAAACCTTCCGAGATGATCCCTACCATGGTGTTGGTGGGCCCTTGAATGTGGCTGAGCTGAGAAGCCCAAGCCCTTTAAGCAAGCTGTTTCTTGATGCGTGCCAGCAAAATGGCATTCCGTACAACCAGGATATCAATGGTGAGAGCCAGATTGGTTGTCGTTTGAATCAGGTCACGCAGAAAAACGGTGAGCGCTTCAGTGCTGCCAAGGCGTATATAACACCCAACCTGAATCGTCCCAACCTGAGGGTGATTACCCAGGCTCATGTTGAGCGCATTCTGTTGCAGGGCAAGATCGCAACGGGGGTTCGTTTTCTACAAAAGGGCCAGTCCGTCGAGATTAAGGCGCGTAATGAAGTAGTGCTCAGCGCGGGTGCCTTCGGCTCGCCACAGATTCTGGAGCTGAGCGGTATCGGCAGCAAAGCCCACCTTGAGCGCTTAGGGATAGCTGTTCAGCATGAACTGCCCGGTGTTGGGGAAAATCTGCAGGACCACATCACCGCGGTTCCCGTTTATCGGGCCACACAGAAATCAGGCTCGTTCGGTATATCCGTGCAGGGCGGCTGGGATATGACGACCGGGGTGCTCGAATGGAAGCGCAAGCGTACCGGGGTCATCAGCAGCAACTTTGCCGAATCCGTTGCCTTTGTGCAGATGGATCCGGCTGAGCCTTGTGCCGATATTGAGCTGGAGTTCCTGCCGGGTATTGTCGATGACCACAGCCGTAAACTTCACCTCGGCCACGGCTACTGTGTGCATGCCACCCTATTACGGCCCAAAAGTATTGGCAGTGTTCACTGCGCATCAGCCAACCCTCTGGAACAGCCTTTAATCGATCCCAATTTCTTCGGGAATGAAGATGACCTGGAGCGCCTGGCCAAGGGCCTGCAGCTGGCGCTGGATGTGATGGAGGCTGAGGCCTTTGATTCGGTACGGGGCAAGATGCTGTACCCGATTGATCGCAATAACATCCAGCAGCTGAAAGAGTACTGCCGTGATAAGGCCGATACTGAATATCACCCCGTGGGCACCTGCAAAATGGGGCCTGATTCTGATCCGATGGCGGTGGTGGATGCCAGCCTGAGAGTTAAAGGTGTCAGCGGCCTGAGGGTGATTGATGCCTCTATTATGCCTTTCCTTGTCAGCGGTAATACTAATGCCCCTTCAATCATGATCGGTGAAAAGGGGGCGGATATGATCCTTCGGTCTCGAATGGGTTAGGCAGGAAGGACGCACGGCGCCTCGCAACCTGTTTCCGATTTTTCCGCTAAACTGGTTTTCAGGCGGTCATGCTTGATAGCTACAGGAGGTAACCTTAAGCGGGCCATCGCTGTTGTACTTGATGTATAGGCGCTGACATGAACTCCAAAAAGTTACTCAACTCTGAATTTGGCCTTTCCCACCAGGGGGGAGGCTTGAGCCAGCAACTTGATGATCAAACCTGGCTGTTTGACTCTTTTCTGGATGCCAAGGGGGGAGAGAAAGGAAGGCCGTCCGATAATAATATAGACCCCGGTACCACTAACCCTGAGGTGACGGATGTCTATATCAGTGGTGATCCCGGTGTGGATGACAGTGAAGAGTTCAATATTCACCTCGATTTTTATGGTGACCTTTGGACCGATGCTTTGAAGGAAGACTTTATTGCTGCTGCGGATTTCCTCAGTGACTTGATTACGGCGGATATTGCTCCCGATGGGGACGATGACATCACCATTGATGCCTCTCTCATTGATATCGATGGACCTGGCGGTGTTTTAGGCAGGGCGGGGCCGACAACTGCTTGGAACGAAAGCGACCTCTCTGCCACGGCCATCATGGAGTTTGATGTGGCTGATGCTGAGGTATTTGACGGTTATGGGCTGTGGAACGACATAGTGCTACACGAAATGATCCACAGCCTGGGACTGGGAACGCTATGGGAATACCAAGGGTTGCTGACAACTCAGGTAGACGACAATGGAACCAAGAAGCCGGTTGATGACACGATTAGCTATGTTTATAACGGCGCCCAGGCCAACTACTACTCAGGTCTTTTATACAACGAACCTGTTGCGGTCATTGAAGATGAGGGTGGCTCAGGTACGGCTGGCGGACATTGGGATGAAGACACCTACTTTAATGAGCTTATGACTGGTTACATAAACAGTCTGAATGAGTTATCCGAGATGAGCTACGGTGCCCTGGAGGATCTGGGCTATCAAATCGATTATACGGTGACCCCTGATTTTTTACTTGGTTGAGCAAATCTGTACCCCCTCCCAGGGAATGTCTGGGAGGGGGGATGGCTGCCAGTTCAGCTGGCCTGGTTACGCACAAACCGCTTTTTAAATTCCTTGGGTGTTTCGCCCATAATCTTGATGAAAGTCTTGCGAAAGGCGCTCAGGTCTTCATAGCCCACCTCAATGGCAACCCCTTCAACAGTCAGGCAGCTGGTTTCGATCAGTTCGCAGGCCTTGTGTATACGTAGCCGTTGCAGATATTGAGCCGGCTTGAATCCGGTGGCGCTCACGAACCGCCTGAGAAAGGTTCTTTCTGTCAGGTGGGCCTGGTTGGCCAGTTCCTTGATCATGATGGGCTCACTGTAATGGCGCTGAAGGTGGTGTTGTATCTGCAGAATCGCCTTGTCGCCATGGTTCAGGGGCGGGTTAAAGCTCTGGTAGTACCGCTGCTCACGATGACCCGTATCGACAATAAGATACTTGCCCAGCTGACGCATGATCTGTGTATTGGTGAATTGCGCCACCAGCTCAAGCCCCAGGTCGACCCAGCTCATCAGTCCCCCCGCGGTAATGATATCCGCGTCATTGATAAGCAGCTTGTCGGTATCCACCTGAACAGCAGGGAAGCGGCGTGAAAATTCATCGGCCAGTGCCCAGTGAGTGGTGACCTGGCGTCCATCGAGCAGACCGGTTTGAGCCAGTACAAATGCACCGGCACAAATGGAGCAGATAATTGCACCCTGTTGATGATGCCGTTGCAGCCATTGCAGCAGTAGGCTCTGGGGAGCGCTGTAATACTCGTCATCCAGGCAGGGCGGGAGAATCACTACATGCAGTGGTGAGACTTCATGAAGTTGCTCTTCGTTCAGTTGCTGGCTGTCGCAGAAGTTGATTTTGAAGACGTCGCCCATGTTGTTCTGGACACTGATCTTGTTGGCAAGGTGGAACTGTTCTGCCAGCCCCTGAACGGCAGAGAGCATGGCGCCGGGGTAGTGCACGATGCCAATCTGAATGGCGGATTCTGTCATTTTTAACTTCTTTTATGCCTTTTTTGACATCAGTATAGGTCGCCCATTCGATCAATAATAGCCCTCAGGACATAACCATTTCTGCTTGTCATGCTCCAGGCAGGCTGGCAGATCATAGAGTAAAGCGAGGGAATCATGAGTAACCCAACGACGTTGCGAGAACTGGTAGGACTTGGCAATCAATCCACTGCAATCAGCACATCGGCGCTGATCATTATTGATGCCCAAAACACCTACCGTGAGGGCATCATGCAACTGGAGGGCGTTGAGCCCGCACTGGTGGAGTGCCAGAAACTGCTGCAGCGATTCCGGGCGGCCGGGCGCCCGGTGATTCATATTCAACACGATGCAGGGCCGGGGTCACCCTATGATGTGAGCGAGCCAATTGGCCAGATTGCTGAGCCGGTTGCGCCGGTTGAAGGTGAGGCGGTGGTGGTCAAGAACTTCCCCAACTCCTTTGTACAGACCAACCTGGATGAAATGTTGAAAGAAGCGGGTATCACGGACCTGATTCTGACCGGCTTCATGAGCCACATGTGCGTGAATGCCACTGCGCGCGGGGCTTTCTCTCTTGGCTACACGCCAACTGTGGTGGCGTCCTGCACCGCAACCCGGTCTTTGCCTTCACCGGTAACGGGAGAGCCTATCGCGGCCGCTCAGGTACACGACGCGGCCCTGGCCGCGCTCTGTGATCTGCCGTCAGCGGTTGTTGCATCGGTGGCGGATGTGCCGGACTGATCAGAGGCCGAAGCTGTTGTCATTCGACCTTGTTAAATTCAAGAACCTGATTTACCCAGGTTCTTGAGCAGGTCCCCGGAGATCTGCTTCATGAGTGTCTGTTTCTTGCCTGCAGCAGGCAGCGGGCGGCACAGCTCCATTGCCATCAAGCCGGTACGGGCGGTAAACAGCCCAGCCCCAAGGCCTTGGCCGGCTCGGGCGGAAAGCCCGGAGGTCAGGCTGGTGCCCAGCAGGGTTGAGCCTGCATCCATGGCCAGATCGCTCAAACCGGCAAAGGCGATATTGTGCAGGACACTGCGAACCAGTTTGATTTGTGCGCTGGCGCCGGGGGCAATGCCATATATCGACATGATCTCGTTGAGCATGCGCAGGTTGCGCCAACCGGCCAGCAGCATATCGAAACTGGCCCAGGGGCTTACCGCAACCAGCATACCGGCTTCGACGCTGTGGCGCTGAATGCAGCGCCTGGCCTGGGCGTCCTGCTTGCCCAGTGCGTGTCTGGACAGGAAGTGCACCACTTCGGCATCGCTGTAACTGGAATCCACCTCGTGGGTTTGTTGCAAAATCTGTTCAGCGTCCGGGTGGGTGCGGTAATGCTGCTGTAACCGGCTGAGGAAACGGGCTGCTTGTCCCTGACCGGTACTGGTGGCCAGTTGCTCCGCTTCCTGCTTCAGATCAGCACTGGCCTTGAGTTGTTTCAGCCCCTTGAAGCTGCGTCTGATTTGTAGTGCCAGGCCGCCACCTGCAATAGCCAAGAGTGCGGATACCAGGCCGCCTGCCAAGGGGTGAAGGGCAAAACTCCACTCCAGTAAACGGTAGAGTTCACTACCCACGACGGTGGCCAGGAGCAGTGCCAGACTGACACCAAGCAGCTTACGGCCCCAGCGCCGCCTGGGCGGACGAGCAGGGGCCGAAACCAGCGGTTCCGCGAGGGGCTCTGGCTCCGTTTCTTCAGGCGCAAACTCCTGTGGCGGGGTATAGGGTTCGTCGGCTGATGTTGGCTGATCCAATTGCTCCGGTGTAATAAAGCGTGGGGCCGTCCACTCCTGTTCAGTGGGCTTCATTTCAACAAATCTCCTGTCAGATACTCCAGTGCCTGGTCCAGTCGAATATGGTGCTCCGGTTTCAGCCCTGTCCGAGGTAAGGCGCGGGGAGCAAAGTCGATAAAGCGAAAACGTGCATCATTCCAGTCCTCGGGCCTTGGCAGCTCCGTCGGGATTTCGCCTGGAAACAGGGCGACTTCTTCGTCACTTTCTTTACGGTAGCCGCGCAGACAGGACAGTACCTGGCCATCCAGCTTTGCCTGCACTGCCTCGGTAGAACGAACGGATGCCAGCGCCATGCAACTGGTGGATACACCGTCAAAGCGCATCTCGCGTCGGGCATCCTGAATCATCAGTTCCAGAAACCTGTCCAGGTTGTGGTGCTGGTTGGCCGTCACGTGGTCCGCCTTGGTTGCGGCAAAAAGCACACGATTGATACGCGGGCGGAACAGGCGCCTCAGCAGGCTGTTACGACCGTATTGGAAGCTGTGCAGCAGCCCGTTCAGGGCCTGTTGCATATCGTTGAAGCAGGCCTCGCCCTGATTCAGGGTTTTCAGGCAGTCGACGAGTACGATCTGTCGATCAAAGTGACGGAAGTGGTTCTCGTAAAAGGGGCGAATAACCTCGTCCTTGTAGCGCTCAAAGGCATCCTTGAGGCGAGCGTAGAGACTGTCCGGAGCCGCTTGTTCAGCATTCTCAGGCAAAGGCACAAGCATCGGGAACAGATACAGCAGAGGGCTTCCATCCAGGTCGCCCGGCATCAGCAGGCGCCCAGGCTGCATCAGGCTGAGGCTGTGGGGCGGTTCTCGCAACTGTTGCAGCAGGTCGCGAAACAGCCGACTAAGCCGAGCCTGCTCCTCATCACTGCTTGGGGTTATCCAGTCGATCGAGCGCTGTAGCTCCAGAAATTCCTCGGCCACCTGTACGCGAGGGGCATCTGCAAACAGTGTTTGTTGCTGCTGACACCACTGCTCAAAGCTTAAATTGAGAAGCGGAAGGTCCAGCAGCCATTCACCCGGGTAGTCGATCAGATCGATATACAGTGTGGAGTGTTCACCCAATGCGCGGCCAAGCCCCGGTGGGCGGCGATATTTGACCGCCAGCCGCACCTCTGAAAGCTGTTCGGTGGAAACGGGCCAGTGGGGTGGCGTAGCCTGGAGCCCTGCCAGTGTTGATTGCAGTGGGAAAGGTGTCTCTGCTTCGGTGCTCAGGTCGCGTACGCTGAGGATGCGTCCTTCCGCCGAGGGCGTGAAAAACGGCAGGGATGTACCCTGGTCCGCATGGAGCAGATGATGGGCCAGAGTGCTGATGAAAACGGTTTTACCGCTGCGGCTCAGGCCCGTAATGGCCAGCTTGATCCTCTGTTCCAGGCCGCGTTCGACGCGGGAGCGAACCTGCTCGGGAAGTTCTTTCAGCCCGCTTTTGTGTGCCAGTGTCTGCAGTCGTTTGGTCAGGTTCATCCATTACTCCTTGAGGCTTCCCTACAGTGTGACAGGATTTTGCTGAAATGGAGCTGAAATCAGGCCGTCGGGATTTTAATCGATAGTGTGAAGGTCATATTCCACTTATTGCCAAAGCTGTATATAGTCGCGCCTGCAATGGAAAAGGACTTCCATACCGGCGGGCATCTATTGCCTGTAAACCCCTGCGTGCCTGTCGCTGTGGGGTCCTGTCTCCTCTGCTGCTTCGTTTACCCATCTGATAAAGGAATAGTGATGATTTCCGTAAATGAACTGCGTCATCCGAAAGAAAAGCTCTATCGTTTGATCTGCATGGTGATAGGCGGCCTGATTTGGGCCAGTTTGCTGTTGGGCACCATGTTCTCGATTCTGGTTGTGTTGTTGCCATTGGCGCTGGCGTTGTGGCTTGCGGGGCGTTTTTTCAGAGCGGCCCTATTTGGTAACTCTGTACTGGTTGATGAGCAACAGTATGCAGGTCTGAACGCCATGGTTAAGGCTGTTGGCCAGCAGCTAGGCATGAGCCGCGTGCCTGAAACCTTCGTTGTGAACTCGGGTGGTATGACCAACGCCCTCGCAATCAAGTTCCTGTCTACCAGCTATGTGCTGTTGTTTTCCAGTCTGGTAGACCTGCTGTGGGAAGAAAAAAACCATGACCGTGTCCGCATGATTGTTGCCCACGAATTGGCACATCACGCCGCCGGGCATGTGAACTTCTGGATTGATCTGCTGATGAAGCCGGCCATGTTCGTTCCTTTCCTGGGGTCCGCCTATAGCCGTGCCTGTGAGCTGACGGCCGACCGGGTTGCGGCTGCTTGCATTCCGGCTAATCGTGAAGCGGCAGTCACCGCCATGATCACGCTGGCGTCAGGCAGCCAGGTGCTGACACCGCATACCAGTGTGGAAGCGTTCAAACGACAGGAACAGAAGATTCCGTCCGGTTTCGGTTTTCTGCAGGAGATTCTGTCTTCCCATCCGCGTATGACCAAGCGCATTCTGGCGATTGAGGCTTTCTACGATAGTCGTACCGTGCAGCCGGTGGCTGCTCAGGCTGCTTAAGCCAGGGGACAGGTACCATAAAAAAGCCCCGGCAGAGTGATCTGCCGGGGCTTTTTGGTACTGAGGAGCGCAGGCTCTATCAGTGTTTCTCGAAGTACTCGCGTGTCAGCTTGAACACCACCGGGCTCAACAGGGCCAGTGCGATCAGGTTGGGTATCGCCATCATGGCATTGAGGGTATCAGCCACCAGCCATACGAAGTCCAGGCTCAGCGTGGCGCCCAGCGGAATCGCAATGATCCAGGCGATACGGTAAGGCGTTACTGCCTTGAGGCCGAACAGGAACTCGATGCAGCGCTCGCCATAGAAGGATCAGCCAATGATGGTGGTGAAGGCGAATACAGCCAGAGAGATTGCGACCAGGTAGTTACCGAACGACGGCAGTGCAGTGGCAAAAGCCTGACTGGTCAGGGCTGCGCCGGACTCACCGCCGGTCCAGGCACCGGAGCTGACAATGACCAGGCCGGTAATGGTGCAGATCACCAGCGTATCCAGGAAGGTACCCAGCATGGCGACCAGACCCTGGCGAACCGGGCTGTGTGTCTGCGCAGCTGCGTGTGCGATCGGGGCTGAACCCAGACCCGCTTCGTTGGAGAACACGCCACGTGCCACACCAAAGCGCAGGGCCGCCCAAACAGCAGCACCGGCGAAACCGCCCTGAGCAGCGATGGGTGAAAATGCGTGGGTGATGATCAGGTCAAGCGCCTGCGGCAGCAGGTGAGAGTTGATCGCCAACACCACCAGGCCTGCAATCAGGTAGGAAATCGCCATCAGCGGTACCAGCGCGCCAGCCACGTGACCGATACGTTTGATACCGCCAATCAGTACCGCACCGACCAGAACTGCCATAACGACACCGCTGACCCAGGTGGGGACGCTGAAGTTGGCGTGCAGCACGTCTGCTACGGAGTTGGACTGGACGGTGTTGCCGATACCAAAGCCGGCGCAGGCACCGAAGATGGCAAAGAGTACGCCCAGCCAGGTCCATTTCTTGCCCAGGCCATTCTTGATGTAGTACATGGGACCGCCGACGTGCTGACCGTTTTCGTCAGTCTCACGGTAACGCACCGCCAGCACCGCTTCCGAGTATTTGGTGGCCATGCCGATCAGGGCCGTAATCCACATCCAGAACAGTGCGCCAGGACCGCCCAGGAAAATGGCGGTAGCAACGCCGGCAATATTACCGGTACCTACCGTTGCGGACATGGCGGTCATCAGAGCCTGGAAAGGCGGAATTTCACCTTCTTTCTCGTCACCCGTTTCCGTGGTGCGCCCGCCCCACATCAGTTTGAAGCCCGTGCCGAGCTTGAGGATGGGCAGGAGTTTCAGCCCGATGGAAAGGAACAGGCCAACGCCGAGAATCAGCACCAGCATCAAAGGGCCCCACACGACCCCGTTAATCGCGGAAATAATGGACTCTAAGGCTTCCATTTTAGTATGTCTCCGTCAGTGACCAGGGGGATCTCCCCTCATGGAACGTTCTTCTTATTACGACGGGGCAAGGCTCTTATGGAGTCCTGTCCCGTCGGCATCCCTCTAAAAGGCCTGCAAAGGGAATCACTGATTGCGACCCGGCGCAAGCCAAAATCACGCTGAGCTGATCTTGAGCACAGGGAATAAGCAACAGGACAGGGAGTAGGGGCCTGATGGAGCGGATCAGTAGTCCATTTCGACCGGCAGCATGTGCCGCTCTTTAACCTCTTCCATCACAATATAGGACTTGGAGTTTTTGACGCCAGGAAGCGTCAGCAGCATGTCGCCCAGCAGTTCACGGTACTGGGACATATCGTGGAGGCGCGCCTTGAGCAGATAATCGGCATCGCCGGAGACAAGGTGGCACTCAAGGATATAGGGGAGGGTACTGACCGCACGGTTGAAGCGCTCGAACGCATCGGGCGACTGATAGGACAGTGCAATCTCGACGAATACCAGCATATGGTAATCGAGCATTTCAGGATCCACGGTAGCGCGATAGCCGGTAATGACGCCATCACGCTCCAGGCGCTTGACCCTTTCCATGCAGGGCGTTGTGGACAACCCGACACGCTCGGCCAGGTCGGTGTAGGAAATACGCCCTTCCTGCTGCAGGATGGTCAGAATATTGCGATCAATACGATCGAGCTTACGTTGTCTGGGTGATTTGGCCACGGAAAAGCCTGCCTTTCTACTGTACCTGCAACAAGTTTTAATCCTTTTGCCCGATAAAGCAAAGTTGGATTGCCTTTGGCCAACGGACACAGGGGCACCGTCGGGCAAAGCATGTTACTATCTGCGACCGGATTTATCGGCAAAATGTCGGCAAATAATTTCGGCAAAACCTATCGGTACAGTTGAACGAGGCAGCATGAGCTATCAGGTTCTGGCCCGCAAATGGCGGCCAAAACGCTTCTCTGAAATGGTCGGGCAGGAGCACGTGCTCAAGGCGCTGGTGAATGCACTGGACGATGACCGCTTGCATCATGCCTATCTCTTCACCGGTACGCGCGGGGTGGGCAAGACCTCTATCGCACGTCTGTTTGCCAAATCACTCAACTGTGAGCAGGGCGTCTCCTCCGAACCCTGTGGCCAGTGCAGCGCCTGTGTGGAAATCGCGGAAGGTCGTTTTGTTGACCTGATCGAGGTGGACGCGGCGTCCAGAACCAAGGTGGAAGACACCCGCGAGCTGCTGGAAAACGTGCAGTACGCGCCCACCCACGGTCGTTTCAAGGTATACCTCATAGACGAGGTGCACATGCTGTCGACCAGCTCTTTCAACGCCCTGTTGAAGACGCTGGAAGAGCCGCCTCCCCACGTTAAATTCCTGCTGGCTACCACAGACCCGCAAAAACTGCCCATGACCGTGCTGTCGCGCTGTCTGCAGTTCAACCTGAAGAACATGACCGCCGAGCGCATCCAGCGCCACCTGAGCTTTGTGCTGGGTGAGGAGCAGGTTGAGGCCGAAGACGCGGCACTCTGGTTGCTGGCTCGCGCTGCTGACGGCTCCATGCGCGATGCGCTCAGCCTCACTGACCAGGCCATTGCATTTGGTGCCGGTGCCGTGCGCGAAGCGGAAGTGCGCTCCATGCTGGGTACCATTGATCAGCACCTGGTCTACACGATCATGCAGCAGTTGGCTGCTCGTGACCCGGCGCAGGTATTGGCAGCGGTTCAGTCTCTGTCCGAATTTGCACCGGATTATCACAGCGTGCTCGGTGACATTCTCAGCCTGTTGCACCGTGTGGCCTTGGCGCAGGTGCACCCGGCAGCGGTCGATAACAGCCTGGGTGATCGCGATCAGGTGATGGCGCTGGCGCAACAGATGCGGCCGGAAGAAGTCCAGCTGTATTATCAGGTTGCCCTGATGGGGCGCAAAGACCTGCCCATGGTGCCCGAGCCGCGTGAAGGCCTGGAAATGGCGCTACTGCGCATGCTGGCATTCCGCCCGGCAGACTCAGCGCCATTGGCCAATGAGCCAGCGGCTGCAGAGACGACGGCAAGCCCGTCTCCTGCGGCACCTCCTGCTGCCCCTGCAGCACAGCCACAGCCTGCCGCACCGACGACACCGTCACCTGTGGCACCGCCGCCAGCACCTGAGCCGCGTACGGCACCTCCTCAGCCGGCGGCACCCGTACAGCCGGCACCCGCTCCCTCGCAGCCTTCGCCGCCACCGATGGATGAGCCACCGCCCTGGGAGGATCTGCCGCCGGACCTGGATGAGGGCACGGCAAAAAAGCCTGACCCGGCTGGCGTTTCCAATGTGCAGCCGGTGGCGGGCAACACCCGGACAGCGACTGGTGCACCCGAGTCGGTTTCGGCACCTGTTACCGCGGATGCTGCTGCCAAGCCATCAGCTCCCGCACCGGCGACGTTGTCCCGGCCGGTTTCTCTGCCCGAATCGGATGAAGATCTGACCGGTGATCGCTGGGCAGCCATTTTGCCGAAACTTGGTTTAAGCGGCATGGTCGAGAGTATCGCCCGTAACCTGTCGCTGGAAGTGGATACACCCGAGCGCCTCTGCTTTCATTACACTCGGGAACAGGAAGCGATGCTCAGTAGCGAGCGTCGGGAGCGGATCAGCGCTGCCATTGTCCAATGTCTGGGAGAGCAGCCCAGTATTGAGTTTCAGCAGGGTGAGCAGAGCAAAGAAACTCCGGCACAGCTGGCGCAGCGTCGACGTATTGCGCGCCAGGCCGAGGCGGTTCGCTCCATTGAGAACGATGACAAGGTTAAAGAATTGGCGCAGCAGTTTGGCGCGCGTATTGAATATGAGTCGGTTCGACCGATTGATTAATCTATCTAGTTGGAGATTATCACCATGATGAAAGGTGGCATGGGGAACCTGATGAAGCAGGCCCAGAAAATGCAGGAAGACATGCAGAAGGCGCAGGAAGAAGTTCAGCGCGCTGAAGTCGAGGGTGAATCCGGTGCCGGTCTGGTGAAAATCACCATGAATGGCCGTCATGACGTCAAGGCTGTGGAAATTGATGCCAGCCTGATGGAAGAAGAGAAAGAGATCCTGGAAGACCTGATTGCGGCTGCGGTTAACGATGCCGTGCGCAAGGTTGAACAGAATACTCAGGAAAAAATGTCCAAAATCACCAGTGGCATGGGTATGCCGCCGGGCTTCAAGATGCCGTTCTAATCATGAGCTTGAGTCCTCTACTGCAGGAACTGATTACCAGCCTCCGTGTACTGCCGGGCGTGGGGCCGAAGTCGGCCCAGCGCATGGCCTTGCACCTGCTTGAGCGTGACCGTCAGGGGGCTGTCAATCTGGCCAGTGCGCTGGAGGCGGCTGTCGAGCATATTGGTGAGTGTGAGCGCTGTCGTAACCTGTCCGAGCAGCCCGTCTGCGGGATTTGTGAAGACAGTAGTCGGGACCGTCACGTGGTCTGTGTGCTGGAATCGCCCGTTGACCTGATGGCAGTGGAGCAGACCGGTGGCTTTAACGGACTCTACTTCGTGCTCAAGGGCCACCTGTCGCCAATCGACGGTGTTGGCCCTGATGAACTGGGGCTGGACCGGTTGTTTGCACTGGTCGAAGCCGGTGATGTGACCGAACTGATCCTGGCCACCAACCCAACGGTGGAAGGTGAAGCCACGGCGCATTACATTGCCGAGCAGCTGGACGAAAGTGCGGTCAACATCACCCGTATCGCCCATGGCGTACCGGTGGGGGGAGAACTCGAATTTGTCGACGGTGGTACCCTGGCGCATGCCTTTGCCGGTCGTCGATCCTTGCGTCGGGGGCGCGATGACTGATCTGTTGCAACGCTACGACTGGAAACGCCTGGAGCAGGCGGCATCCGGCCCAGTGCATATCCGAGACAATGCCCAGCTCAAGGCCTGTGCCGAGCGTTGGCTGACACAGCCGGTACTGGCATTGGACACGGAGTTCATGCGCACCGAAACCTTCTATCCGATTCCCGGTTTGATCCAGGTCGCCGACGACGAAGCCTGCTACCTGGTGGACCCGCTGGAAGTGGATGATTTTGCGCCTCTGGCGCAGGTGCTCTCCCATCCGGATGTGCTCAAGGTTGTTCACGCCGGCAGTGAAGATATGGAACTCTTCCGCCACAGCTATGGTGTATTGCCCAGTCCGCTGTATGACACCCAGGTTGGTGCCGCGTTTGCCGGCTGGGGCTTCAGCATGGGGCTGCGTCGCCTGGTTGCCCATGCTCTTGACGTTGAGCTGGACAAGGAAGAGACCACTTCCGACTGGCTGCAACGCCCGCTCACGCCCGAGCAGGAGCGCTATGCTGCCCTGGATGTGGCGTATCTGCCGACATTGGCGCTGATGCAGCGTCATGAGCTTGAGCAGAAGGGCCGTTTGTCCTGGGCGGAAGAGGCCTGTGCCGAAGTGGGCCAGAATGTAGCCGAACTGGATGAAGCCGATCCGGAAACCTATTTCCAGCGCTTCAGTCAGGCCTGGCATTTTGATGATGTCCGCCGCGCTGCCTTGCGTGATCTTTCGGCCTGGCGTGAGCGAACCTGTCGCAAGCGGGATCTGTCGCGTAATCGACTGCTGCGCAATCAGGTATTGCTGGAAGTGGCAGAGCGTCTGCCGCAAACCATCAATCAGCTGGACAAGATTGTGCAGCGCGGACGCGTCATACGTGAGTATGGCGAAGAGATTCTGGCGCTGGTCAAAGCGGCACCCGAGTCAGCCAGTCAGCGTCCGCCGGCGCAAATCGACCGTCCCTTGCACTATGTCTGGAACAAGCGCCTCAAGCAGATGCGGGCTACGGGTCGCAAGGCGGCTGAAAAGCACCAGGTGCTGCCGGAAGTTCTGCTACGCAAGCGTGATCTGGATGCGCTGATTCGCTCCTGCGATGACCAGGGGCATTACCATCTGCCGCCAAGCCTTTCCGGCTGGCGCAAGCCGCTGGTCGGTGATGACCTGTTGCAGCAGATTGAACAGTTTGAAAAGAGTTGAAAGATGAAAATTATCAGTGTTTTCAGAAGTTCCCGCAAAGACGAAATGTATCTCTACGTGGACAAGCGTGAGCAGCTGGAGCGGGTGCCCGAAGCTCTGTTGGAGATGTTCGGTCAGGCAGAGCATGTCATGGATATGCCGCTGAAAGCGGACCGAAAGCTGGCGCGGGTCAAGGATACCCAGAAGCTGCTTGATGAGGTGGAAGAAAAGGGCTATTACCTGCAGATGCCGCCACAGAAGGAAGAGTACATGCTGGATCTGTTCAGGAATCGTCCTGAAACCGGAGTGCGTTAAGCATGGCTCAGGAAGTATTCTGGCGGCGTAAAACGCTGCGCGAAATGACGCGAACCGAGTGGGAATCACTCTGTGATGGCTGCGCGCTTTGCTGCCTGCACAAGGTGGAAGATGAAGACACTCAGGAGGTGTTTTACACCACGGTGGTCTGTCATCTGCTGGACACTGACAACTGCCAGTGTACCGAGTATGAAAATCGCTGTGAGCTGGTGCCCACCTGCATCCGCCTGCAGCCTGAGGATGTGGAAAACTTCGACTGGTTGCCGGTGACCTGCAGCTACCGTTTGATTCACGAAGGCAAGGACCTGCCCGAGTGGCATCCGCTGTTGACCGGCAAGCGCAGCTCCGTGATCGAGGCCAACGCCTCGGTACTCAGCGTTTATGAAGTCATGGACAACGAGATCAGTGAAGATCAGCTGATCGACTTCGTTTTCGACGAAGACTGATCCATGCTGCAGGCGCTGGTCACGCCTGTGCTTCTCTCTAGGTTAGAGGCTCCCCGTAGACCTGCTCTTCCAGGCCGCACATGGCGGTCTGTACATACTCCAGAAAGGCCCGCATAACCGGTGTCGGGTGCTTGGCTGCCGGGTGTACCGTGCACCAGGATCGGCGCAACGGAAAGCCCTCAATATCAAGACAGGCCAGCTGGCCCAGCTTCAGCTCCGCCTGGATGCTGAGCCTGGGCAGCACCGCAACCCCCAGTCCCGCCAGTACCCCGTGTTTAATCGCCGCATTCGAGCCCAGCTCCATGTGTGGCTTGAGCGTCAAACGTTTCTGGTGACACAGCTGCTCCAGTGCCTTGCGTGTGCCGGAGCCGGGCTCACGAATCAGCAGGTTGGCATCGAGAAAGGTTTGCGGCTCAACCGAGTCCAGGTTGAGCAGAGGAGTATCGGTCCGCACCACCGGCACCAGCAGGTTATCCAGAAACGGAATACTGTGCAGGGCGCCGGACTCGGGTGGCATCCCCATGATGACCAGATCATCCCGGTTTTCGGTCAGGCGTTGCGTTGCGCGGGCGCGGTTAACGATCTCCAGGCGCACATCAATATGGGGATATTGCTGCAGGAAACCCTTGAGCAAATAGGGCACTACATACTGGGCAGTGCTGACCGCTGCCAGACGCAACTCTCCGCGTACCTGACCCTCCATCTCGGCCAGTTCCATCTGTAACCGTTCAAGATCGGCGAAGATCGTGCGTGTTACTCCTTCCAGTCGTTCACCGGCAGCGGTGATGTAGAGCTGCTTGCCGACATATTCAAATACCGGTTGCCCCAGCGCCTGTTCCAGCTGACGAATCTGGGAGCTCACGGCAGGCTGGGTCAGGCCCAGTTGTTCGGCGGCACGGCTATAGCTCAGGTGCTGATAGACACTTCTGAACACCTGTAACTGGCGAAAGGAAAGGCGTGGCAGCAGACGCGAAAGTGAGTAAGGCATAGGTGATAAGTGTCTAATTTTGATGTGAAAAGCGTTATCTATAAGTAATAGGTTATGCTCTATAGAAAAAATATCAATTTTTTCTTTTGTTTTCCCTGTACTAACTTCGGATGCATTGAAGCATTCAGCAGGGAGACGATCCATGCTCAAAAAAATTCTGATAGCCAACCGTGGCGAGATCGCCGTCCGCATTGTGCGGGCCTGTGCGGAAATGAATATCCGCTCGGTGGCGGTGTATACCGAACCTGATCGCCATGCATTGCATGTGAAGCGTGCCGATGAGGCCTACTCATTGGGTGAGGACCCGCTGTCCGGCTATCTGGACCCGCGCCGTCTGGTCAACCTGGCTGTGCAGGCAGGGTGTGATGCCATTCATCCGGGCTATGGCTTTCTGTCAGAGAACAGTGAGTTCGCCAGTATATGTGCCGAGCGTGGCATTACCTTCATTGGCCCCAAGGCTGACGTCATCGCCGGGATGGGGGACAAAACCCAGGCGCGTGCCAGCATGATTGCCGCGGGCGTACCGGTGACGCCAGGGTCTGACGGCAATTTGTCAGACCTGGATGAGGCGCTGAAAGTGGCAGGCGAGATCGGTTACCCGGTGATGCTAAAGGCAACCTCAGGTGGTGGTGGCCGCGGTATTCGCCGCTGTGACTCGGCCGATGAGCTGCGTGCCCAGTACCCGCGTGTAATTTCCGAAGCCACCAAGGCGTTCGGTTCTGCTGAAGTGTTTCTGGAGAAGTGCATCGTCGACCCCAGGCATATCGAAGTGCAGGTGTTGGCTGACTCCCGGGGCGAAGCGATTCATCTCTATGAGCGGGATTGCTCCATCCAGCGCCGAAATCAGAAATTGATCGAGATTGCCCCCAGCCCCCAGTTGACCCCGGAGCAGCGCAACTATGTCGGTGAACTGGCGGTGCGTGCGGCCAAGGCGGTGGGCTATGAAAATGCCGGTACGGTGGAATTTCTGGTGACCGGGCATGAGGTCTACTTCATGGAGATGAATACCCGGGTTCAGGTCGAGCACACCATTACCGAGCAGATCACCGGGGTGGATATTGTCCGTGAGCAGATCCGTATCGCTTCAGGTCTGCCGCTAAGCTATCGCCAGGAAGATATCAGCTACCGCGGTTATGCCTTGCAGTTTCGTATCAATGCGGAAGATCCCAAAAACAATTTCCTGCCCAGCTTTGGTCGTATTACCCGTTATTACGCGCCGGGTGGCCCGGGTGTGAGGACGGATACCGCAATCTATACCGGGTACACCATTCCGCCCTATTTCGATTCCATGTGCCTGAAGCTGGTGGTCTGGGCGCTGAACTGGGAAGACGCTCTGGATCGTGGCGCCCGTGCTCTGTCAGATATGCGTCTTCAGGGTGTGAAGACCACCGCCGCCTACTACCAGGAAATTCTGCAGAATCCTGATTTCCGCAGTGGCCAGTTCAACACCAGCTTCGTGCCCAGCCACCCCGAGCTGTTGAACTATTCGGAGAAAAGGGATCCCAGTGAAGTCGCGCTGGCGATTGCGACCGCGATTGCAGCTTATGCCGGCCTTTGATCGGCGGCAACGAGGAGAAATTTGATGAGCAAGATTCAAGTTACCGATGTCATTTTGCGTGATGCCCACCAGTCGCTGATCGCTACGCGCATGCGCACAGAAGACATGCTGCCGATCTGTGACAAGCTGGACCAGGTTGGTTTCTGGTCACTCGAGTGCTGGGGCGGCGCCACCTTTGATGCCTGTGTACGCTTCCTTAAGGAAGATCCCTGGGAGCGTCTGCGTGCGCTGAAAAAGGCCCTGCCCAATACGCGTCTGCAGATGCTGCTGCGCGGTCAGAACCTGCTGGGCTACCGCCATTACGCGGATGATGTGGTGGAGGCCTTTGTGGCCAAGGCGGCCGAGAACGGCATCGATGTGTTCCGCTGCTTTGATGCCTTGAATGACCTGCGCAACCTTGAGACCGCAATCAGGGCAGTGAAGAATGCAGGCAAGCATGCCCAGGGTACCATCTGCTATACCACCAGCCCGGTACATACCGTGGAAACCTTCGTCGAGCAGGCGCGAGCGCTGCACCGCATGGGCGCTGACTCTATTGCGATCAAGGATATGGCGGGTCTGCTTACACCTTATGCCACCTATGATCTGGTCAAGGCGATCAAGGAAGCGGTGGTGCTGCCGGTGTTTATCCATACACACGCTACTGCGGGGCTTGCTGCCCAGTGTCAGCTCAAGGCTATCGAAGCGGGTGCCGAGCATATTGATACCGCTATTTCCGCTTTTGCCTGGGGCACCAGCCACCCCGCAACCGAGTCTCAGGTGGCAGCACTGAAGGGTACCGAGTGGGACACTGAGCTGGATCTGGAGCTGCTCAACGAGATCTCTGACTACTTCCGTGAAGTGCGCAAGAAGTATCACCAGTTCGAGTCCGAGTTCACGCGCGAGGATGTGTCGGTTCAGATCAATCAGGTGCCGGGTGGCATGATGTCCAACCTGGCGAACCAGCTCAAGGAGCAGAATGCGCTGAGTCGTATTCGGGAGGTGTTTGCCGAAATTCCTCGTGTTCGCAAGGATTTGGGTTACCCTCCGCTGGTGACACCTACCTCACAAATTGTGGGTACTCAGGCGGTGTTGAATGTGTTGACCGGTGAGCGTTACAAGTCGATCACTAACGAGGTGAAGCGTTATTTGCAGGGCGGATATGGCCATCCGCCGGCAGAAATCAACGAGGCACTGCGGACGCAGGCAATCGGTCATGAGGCTGTTATTGAAGGGCGTCCAGCTGATCTGCTTTCTCCCGAGATGGCGCGTCTGCGCAAGGATATTGGCGAGCTGGCGACCAGTGATGAAGATGTGCTGACCTATGCCATGTTCCAGGATGTGGGGCGCCAATTCCTGCAGGAGCGTGCTGACGGAACCCTGTCGCCCGAGCCGCTGCTGCCGATTGAGTCGGCAGGCCGTCAGACGGATGAAGGCGTTGCCACCGAGTTCAAAATCGATGTCCACGGAGAAACCTATCAGGTCGCCATAACCGGTGTAGGTGGACAGGATGCGGGTAAGCGTCATGTCTACCTGACGCTGGACGGCATGCCGGAAGAGGTCCTGTTTGAACCGCTGAATGCCTATGTGGAGGCCGGTGCCAGTGGTCGCCGTCAGGCGAGCGCACCGGGTCATGTTACCACCAGCATGCCCGGCAATATCGTGGAAGTGCTTGTTGCTGAAGGTGATCAGGTGAAAGCGGGGCAGCCCGTGATGATTACCGAGGCGATGAAAATGGAAACCGAGGTACAAGCCCCTGTGGGTGGTCGGGTAACTGCGGTATATGTCGCGAAAGGCGATCGTGTGACGCCGGGTGAAGTGCTGATTGAGATCTCTGATTAACTGGAGTGTGCTGCTCAGTCGGACAGTTTTAAACGGTCTGGCTGAGCGAGATTAACTATAAGTAATTACTTATGCCAGATAGAAAAAATATCAATTTTTGATTTTTCAGTGTCTGGTTTAAATTTAACGTGTTAAGCAATTTTGTAGCTGCCCGAATACCAGTAGCGGGGTACTAAGGCAGGTTTGATACAGGCGTTCTGCGCGGGAGGTGTCTCGAGACGGCAGTGTTTTTAACAGAGTTTGTAAGCAAAGACGGTTGAGGCCGCTCATGCAAATGAGCGGCCTCTTTGCGTTTTGGGCGGCTGTATAGGAATGCTCTGGCAGTGAAAGTTTCCCGCGCGGAGCGCGGTCCCACAGGTGGTGTAGGCGTTAGCTACAGGCTGTTAGGGCTTGTAGGAGCTCACTCTGTGAGCGAATGGTGAGAGTGGTAGTCTGTGGCAGAGTAGGAATTTTCTGGCAGTGAGGCTTTCCCGCGCGGAGCGCGGTCCCACAGGTGGTGGGGCGTTGGCTGCAGGCTGCTAGGTATTGTGGGAGCTTACTCTGTGTGCGAATGGGCAGAGTGGTTGTCGGTGGTGGAATAGGGATGTTCTGGCAGGGAGGTCTTCCCGCGCGGAGCGCGGTCCCACAGGTGGTGGGGCGTTGGCTACAGAGTTTCTGAGGCTTGTGTGGGCTCACTCTGTTGGTGGATGGGCAGAGTGCTAGTCTGTGGCAGAGTAGGAATTTTCTGGCAGTGAGGCTTTCCCGCGCGGAGCGCGGTCCCACAGGTGGTGGGGCGTTGGCTGCAGAGTTTCTGAGGCTTGTGTGGGCTCACTCTGTTGGTGAATGGGCAGAGTGGTTGTCGGTGGTGGAATAGGGATGTTCTGGCAGGGAGGCGCTTCCCGTGCGGAGCGCGGTCCCACAGGTGGTGGGGCGTTGGTTGCAGAGCTGCTAAGTATTGTGGGAGCTCGCTCCGCGAGCGAATACTCGGGCTAGCATGCAATGCCAGGCAGTGGTGCCGAGGTGCGCTGTTTCAGGCACAAAAAAGGGGATGCCCTTAGGCATCCCCTGGAAGATCAACTGAAGAGGAAAATCAGTTGTTCTGGTTGGCCATCTGCTGCTTGATCAGATCACCGATAGTGGTCGGACCCGGAACGTCAACTTCCTGGTTGCGAACAGCGCTAATGGCAGCTTTTTCGTCAGCCTGGTCTTTCGCACGGATAGACAGGTTGATAACGCGGTTGCGACGGTCAGCGCCAGTGATCTTGGCTTCGACAGAGTCACCAACGTTCAGAACGGTGGTAGCGTCGTCAACGCGCTCAGCTGCGATCTCGGAAGCTTTCAGAGTCGCTTCGATGCCTTCAGCCAGCTCAACGATAGCGGCTTTCGGCTCAACGCTCTTAACAGTACCGGTTACGATGCTGCCCTTGTCGTTAGCGGCCAGGTATTCTGCGAACGGATCGCTTTCCAGCTGCTTGATGCCCAGGGAGATACGCTCTTTCTCGGCGTCGATAGACAGGATGACGGCTTCAACTTCGTCACCTTTCTTGAACTGACGCAGAGCAGTTTCCGGATCGGCTTCCCAAGAGATGTCGGACATGTGAACCAGACCGTCGAGGTCGTTGTCCAGACCAACGAAGATACCGAAGTCAGTGATGGTCTTGATAGTACCGCTGACTTTGTCGTTGGCAGCATTCTGCTCGGAGAAGGATACCCACGGGTTAGCAGTGCACTGCTTGATACCCAGGGAGATACGACGACGCTCTTCGTCGACGTCCAGGATCATCACTTCCACTTCGTCGCCGATGTTTACAATCTTGGACGGGTGGATGTTCTTGTTGGTCCAGGACATTTCGGACACGTGTACCAGACCTTCAACGCCGTCTTCGATAGATGCGAAGCAGCCGTAGTCAGTCAGGTTAGTGACGCGAGCAGCAACCTTGGTACCGGCCGGGTAACGATCTTTGATGTCGTCCCACGGATCTTCGCTCAGCTGTTTCAGGCCGAGGGAGATACGGTTGGTCTCTTTGTCGAACTTGATGATCTTGACGGAGATCTCATCGCCCGGGTTCAGCATTTCGCTCGGGTGAGAGATACGCTTCCACGCCATGTCGGTGATGTGCAGCAGGCCGTCAACGCCACCCAGATCGATGAACGCACCGTAGTTGGTCAGGTTCTTAACGTAACCCTTAACGATCTGACCTTCTTCCAGAGTAGCCAGCAGCTCTTCACGCTGAGCGCTGTTAGCTTCTTGCAGAACGGCACGACGAGACACAACGATGTTGTTGCGCTTCGGATCCAGCTTGATCAGTTTGAATTCAAGCTCTTTGCCTTCCAGGTGATCAACGTCACGTACCGGACGAACATCAACCAGGGAGCCCGGCAGGAAGCCCTGAATGTTGTTGATGCTGACGGTGAAACCGCCTTTGACCTTGCCAGAAATGTAACCTTTAACGGTTTCTTCTGCGTCGAATTTCGCCTGCAGAACTTCCCAGGCTTCAGCACGCTTGGCTTTTTCACGGGACAGACGAGTTTCACCGAAACCGTCTTCAACTGCTTCCAGTGCGACCTTGACAGAATCACCGACCTGGATTTCCAGTTCGTTGTTGTCGTTCAGGAACTGAGCGCGGGGGATAACCGCTTCAGATTTCAGGCCAGCATTGACAGTAACCCAGTCGCTGTCGATGTCGACAACTTCACCCATTACCAGGGTGCCCGGAGTCATGGCAATGTCTTGTAGGGATTCTTCAAACAGATCAGCAAAGCTTTCGCTCATGAAAGTATCCTATATTGTCGCTGCCCGTAGACAATGAGGCAGCTTCCAGCCTGTATGCCAGCTATACAGGGTCGGTTGTCGATATCCGCACTGTGGAGCACTGGGCTGGCTATGTGCACCCGGCGCGGGAAATGTAAAGTTGCAAAATTATACAGGTGTATGGCCAGTCACGCCAGTAGATGGATAAATTTATCCGGCAGTGTCAAGCGCAGGAAGGGTTGTATCCAGAGCCTGGCGAAGGGGTTGCTGGCAGGCGGGCAGCAGTTTGTCCAGATCGGCGGCCAGCATGCCGGGCAAGCGGACAGCGTCGGGGTCGTTGAACCAGTTTATCAGCAGGCGCAACTCATCCAGGTTGTTGGCGGCCAGTTCCACGGCATTGCCGATACAGAAGGCGTAGCCCGGCAGGTGGTCCTTGATGATTTCGCCGCGCTGTTCCTGGTCCAGCATCAGGCGGTTGGCGCGCACGAAGCGCTGATATTCCTGCATGCCGGCTGCGGCCATGATCTCCACCTGGATGTTGGAGTAGCGCTCGGTTTCAGGCAGGCGCAGGAGGGTCGCTTTCAACTGAGCCTTGGTACGCTTGAGCTCCTGCTCAAAGGTTTCCGGGGCAAAGTGCTGATTGAGCTCCTTGTACTGCTTGAGTTCGTCAATTTGATCATGCAAGGCGCTGATCTGGTCCTTGAGCGCCTGCTGTTCGGCCAGCAGGTTTTCCTTGTCCTGCATCAGGCCACGAATGACACGTTCGGTGGGCGTCAGTTTTTTCTCGGCGAAGGTGGCAGGCAGCTGCTGGGCGCCCAGCTCACCGGTGCTTTCGGTATAGGTTTGGCTGGGCACCATCTCGTAACCGAACTTTTCAAGGTCAGCCAGGTTGACCTGATGCTGATCCTGCATCCGCTCGTACACGAAAAAGGTTGCAACACTGCCAATGGCCAGTGCCAGCGGAATCAGGATCAGTAACAGCAGGCTGACCTTGCCCAGTTTCATCCGTTAGTCCCTGTCAGATGTCTGTGTTTGCGCTTCGTTGGCCGCCGTGTGGCTCAGCGTCAGGTCGATCAGGTCGACCAGAATTTCACCGCTTTCCGCCAGAATGGCTTCGGCTTCCGGATTGATCGGTCGACCCTGTTCATCCTTGGGCAGGTCATCGTCGGCCTGGTTCAGGTCGCTGACAACCGGCAGGCCCAGGCCTTTGCGGCGTTCGTTCTCGACACTGAGCATCCAGGCTTCGTTTTCTTCCTTCTCGCTGCGCAGCATTTGCTCGCTCAGAGTGACCAGATCGTCAGCCTTGCGGTCACGGAAGTGCTCTACCTGCTTGCGCATGAAGACAAAGTCGGGCGCATCGGCAGTGCGGGCTTCATGGCGTTGCAGCAGGGCTTTCATGAACGGACTCAGGCTTGGGAAACGGCCATGGCGTACCGGGCGCACCTTGTCCCAGGGCAGGGCCTTGTCCAGCGAGCTTTCGCCAATATCTTCCACGGAAAACAGCGACGGGAAGGTGATGTCCGGCTCGACACCGCGATGCTGGGTGCTGTCGCCCGAGATACGATAGAACTTGGCATGAGTCAGCTTGACCTGGCCGTGGTCAATCGGCTGCAGGGTCTGCACCGTACCCTTGCCGAAGGTACGGTTGCCGACAATGATGCCGCGGTTGTAATCCTGGATGGCACCGGCAAAGATTTCCGACGCCGATGCGCTCAAGCGGTTCACCATTACCGCCATGGGGCCGTTCCAGACCACTTTGGGATCGAAGTCGCCCAGAATGTCGACGCGACCGGAGGCGTCGCGGATCTGGACTGTGGGGCCGCGCTGAATAAACAGGCCGATCAGCTCGTTGGCTTCACGCAGGGAGCCGCCACCGTTATTACGCAGGTCGACGATCAGGCCGTCAATGTCTTCTTCACGCAGTTCGTGGATCAGCTTTTCCACATCACGGGTGGTGCTTTTGTAGTTCGGATCACCGTTCTGCAGGGCTGCAAAGTCGATGTAGAAGGTCGGCACCTCAATCACGCCCAACTTGTAGGGCTTGCCGTCACGTTCCACTTCAAGAATACGCTTGCGGGCAGCCTGCTCTTCCAGCTTGACCTTGTTGCGGGTGATCTCGATCACCTTGCGGGTCTGGCGGTCAACGGCATCGGCGGGGATGATTTCCAGTCGTACCACGCTGTCTTTAGGGCCGCGTATTTTGCTGACCACGTCATCCAGACGCATGCCGACTACGTCTTCAATCTCGCCTTCTTTGCCCTGGCCAACCCCGACAATCACGTCGGCCGGTTGCAGCTGACCTGCCTTGTCGGCAGGGCCGGCCGGAACCAGACGCACGACCTTGGTCTGGTCATTTTCCGCCTGTAGGACAGCGCCAATGCCTTCCAGTGACAGGCTCATATTGATCTGGAAGTTTTCGGAGCCGCGGGGCGAGTAGTACTGGGTGTGGGGATCGAATTCATGGGTCAGTGCATTGACGAAGCTTTCAAAGACATCGTCGTTCTTGGCCTGCTCCATACGCTTGAGCTGATTGGTGTAGCGCTTGCGCAGAATTTCCCGTGCCTCATCGACCGTTTTGTCAGCGAGCTTCAGGCTGAGTACGGCGCTTTTGAGGCGTTTGCGCCAGAGCTCATCCAGGTCTTCCGTGCTGGTTGCCCAGGGCGCTTCTTCGCGATTGGTGTTGAGGTGTTCTTCGCGGCTGAAGTCCCACTCACGAGTGTCCAGCTGACTCAGGATGTAGTCCAGTCGCTCGCTGCGGCGCTGCTGGTAGCGATTGAAAATGGTGAAGGCAGCCTGGGTCTGACCGTCCAGAATCTGGTCATCCAGTTCATTGCGATACTGTTCAAACTCTTCAATATCACTGGCCAGGAAGAAGCTTCGTTCCGGGTCCAGCGAGGCCAGATACTGATCAAGAACGGCACTGGACAGCTGGTCGTTGAAGTCGACCTCACTGTAGTGACCTTCCTGCAGTGCACTGACAACATCCATCAGGGTTTGACTGTGCACCGGCTCCGGCGACAGCGTGGCAAGGGCCGCATTCGCCTGTAATGAAACAACCAGTGACAGGGCGGCGGCTGAATGAAAAAGCTTGGACATGGGGCGCAGATCTCCGATCGTGTGGCTGGAGCAAACCGATACGTCAGGCTCCCTGTGTCGTCATCGGTAAGTATTGGGACAGAGCTCCACGCGTTGAGTTCCGTCAGCTACAGCCATCTGAGTGTAGTCATCGCACAAGGTAATGTAAAATCACCCACTTACAGCGATTACGGAGTTATCACGGATGCAGATCTGCAAAACAATCCTGGTTGTTCTGACCAGTGTCAGTGTGCTGGCCGGATGTGGCCCGGACCCGGAACAGGAAAAGCGTCAGCGTGAACTGCTGGAGCAGGCGTTGAACGATGATACCCGCAAGGCCGGTGACGCCTATCTGGCGGAAAATGCCAAGCGTGCCGAAGTGAGCGTACTGGATAGCGGTTTGCAGATTGAACTTCTGGTGAAAGGGGAGGGCGAGAGCCCCACTGCAGCGGATACGGTGCTGGTGCACTATGAAGGGCGCCTTGTTGATGGGCATGTTTTCGACAGTTCCTATGAGCGTGACAAGCCCGCGCGTTTCCCGCTTAAGCAGGTCGTACGCGGATTTCGTCAGGGGCTGATCAAAATGCATGAGGGCGGCACTGCCATGCTGTATATGCCCCCCGAGCTGGCTTACGGTGCAACCAGTCCGTCACCGGATATTCCGGCCAACTCATCGTTGATTTTCAAGGTTGAACTGATTGAAGTCCTGGCCAATGAGGAGACTGAATAATGAATACGCTGATCTCAATGGATGCCTTCAATGCCGGGCTGAAATCCTTTCTGGATAGCGCGCCAACGCCGTTTCATGCGGTTGAAGCCATGTCCGAGCGGCTGCGAATGGCCGGTTTTACCGAGCTGAACGAGGCCGATGACTGGGCGCTGGAAGCGGGCAAGGGCTACTACACCTGCCGCAATGGCTCTTCGATCATTGCCTGGCGTCAACCCGCTGCCGAAGCCGCTCTGGAACAGGGCTGGCGTCTGGTCGGTGCACATACCGACTCACCCTGCCTGAAGGTCAAGCCCAGCCCGGAGCTGCACCGTCAGGGCTATTTTCAGTTGGGCGTTGAAGTCTACGGCGGGGTGTTGCTGAACCCCTGGTTTGACCGTGATTTGTCTCTGGCTGGTCGCATCAGTTACCGCGATAACACTGGCCGTATCTGCAGTGAGCTGATCGACTTTGCCCAGCCCGTGGCTGTATTGCCCAGCCTGGCGATACATCTGGACCGTGAAGCGAACTCCAGCCGCAGTATCAATGCCCAGACCTACCTGCCGGTGGTGATGGGGCAAACGGATGAAAAACCGGATTTTCGTCTCCTGCTCAAGGAGCGACTGGCCGCACAGGGCGTCGTGGATGTGGATACAGTGCTGGATTACGAGCTCTGCTTCTACGATACCCAGGGGGCTGCAACGGTCGGCTTGAACGAGGAGTTTTTGGCGTCTGCGCGTCTGGATAATTTGCTCAGTTGTTACATCGGCCTGCAGGCGCTGATCGATACCGAAGAAGTCTCTGCGGGGCAGGTGCTGGTATGTAACGACCACGAAGAAGTGGGCAGCATGAGTGCCTGCGGTGCTCAGGGCCCCATGCTGAGTCAGTGGCTGGAGCGGGTAATGCCGGATTCAGACCAGCGCAACCGTTCACTGGCGCGCTCCATGCTGATCTCGGCAGATAACGCCCATGGCGTGCACCCCAACTTCAGTGATAAACACGATGGCAACCACGGACCCTTGCTCAACGCCGGCCCGGTCATCAAGATTAACGCCAACCAGCGCTATGCCAGCAATAGCGAGACCAGTGCTCTGTTCCGTCATCTGGCAGAAGCGGCTGAGGTGCCGGTGCAGAGTTTTGTCGTGCGCACTGATATGGCTTGCGGCAGCACCATCGGACCGATCACTGCTGCCGAATTGGGTGTAAAGACCCTGGATATTGGTGTGCCTCAGTTTGGCATGCACTCCATTCGAGAACTGGCCGGCAGCCAGGACGCCCACGGCCTGTATAAGGTACTCCAAGGCTTCATGCTGACTGATCAGGTCTGAATCAGCCAGATCAGATGACAGATCACCACTACCGCCGTCAGTTGCAATCGCAGGCGGCGGTAGTCTGGTTGATCCAGCTGGGTACGGTCCCACAGCCACCAGATCAGATAGCTCCCGATCAGCAGGGTCAGTGCTCCGCTCATTGGCAGCAGCAGCGCCATCCAGCCCAGCAAGCTGGGTAGCATGCACAGGCACAAACGTGTGGGAGTGCTCCACTGCGGTTTGCTGAGTGCCACGCCCCAGTGTATCCCGCCCAGAAACGACAGAATGATGGCACTGTAGGTGCTGAAGGCAACGGCCGTCAGGGGTGAGAGCTCCTTGCCAAGTGTCAGGCCAATAAAGGGGATCAAACCGGCGTATCCCAGCCAGTGTGCGGTACGAATCATGATGCCGAATCTCCTTTGGGCTGCCGCATACTGCGACAGCGCTGCGAACAATAGCGAACTTCCTCCCAGCATTGAGCCCATTTGCGCCGCCAGCTGAACGGGCGCTGGCACGCCGGGCATATTTTTTCGGGGAGATCGCCTTTGCGTTTCATACGGGGCATTGCTGGCTCCAGATGTGTGTTCAATCCCAGAGATTCATTTGCGGGCCTGGAGCCTTTGCTGGGGCCATTTGCCTGCGTTTGGCGGTGCGCCCTTTGGTGCCTTTGCTGCGTTTGCGGCTTCCAAGTTGAACATAAACATCCCGGCTGAGCTCCTTGAATCGAGGGTGGTGGTGAATGCTGGCGATTTTCTGTTTGGCGCTGCGTGCTGAAAGGCTCAGGTCCACCAGTGGGGTGGGGTATTGGCTGTGCTTGAGCAGACGGGGCTCGTGCAGCGCTGATAAGGGAGCATCGGCCAGTTCCGGTACCCAGCGGCGAATAAACTGTCCTTCGGGGTCAAGGTCCAACCCCTGCTTGAGCGGGTTGTAGACCCGAAGCGCGTTGATGCCGGTAGTACCGGATTGCATCTGAATCTGTGACCAGTGAATACCGGGCTCATAATCGATAAAGGTACGTGCCAGTATCTGGCCACTTTCCTGCCAGGGCAGCCAAAGCTGGTAGCTGGCCACCGACGTGAGCATGGCGCGCATGCGGAAATTGATCCAGCCACGGCTGTTGAGGGCCCGCATACAGGCATCCACAAAAGGCCAGCCGGTCATGCCGCTCGCCCAACGCTCAAGTCGCTCCGTATCATGCTGCCTATCGAGCTCGGCAAATAGCGGATGGATCGGCGCCCACTCCAGGTCGGGTCGGTCTTCCAGCTTTTGCATAAAATGGCAGTGCCAGTACAGCCGGCTTATAAAACTGCGCAACGATCGCTTCCAGGCCGCTGTCAGGGCATGCTCCAGAGCCTGCAGGGCGGCCTGGTAAACTTCCCGCACTGATAGACTGCCCCAGCACAGGTGTGGCGACAGGCGGGAGCAGGCTGCATAAGCAGTGTTGGGGCTGGACATGGCAAAGCGGTAATCACGTCCGCGGCTGCTCAAAAAACTGTTCAGGCAACGAAGCCCTGCTTCACGACCGCCCGGTTGCTGCTTACACGGCTGAAAACCGGTTCCGGGCGGTATTGAGGGCAGGTGTTCATTGGTAGGGAAAGGTTCAACGGCCCGTAGTGCTGGCACCGGCAAGGCTGCTGCTTGCATGCGCTGGTCCCACTGGTCTGCCCAGTGGTCACGGTTGCGCAAGCGCCTGACGACACCGTTCTGGGGCCGCTCGGTCCAGGTAATGCCGTTCTCACGGCACCAGCGCGCCACATTTCGGTCACGCTGATAGGTCCAGTCATTGCCGGTTTCTTCATGAGACCAGAGGTGGAAGTGGCCGAAGACGTTTTTCAGCTCGGCCAGCGCCTGGTCGATATCGCCGACACGGATCAGCAGTGCCAGCCCCTGTTGGGCCAGTGCCTGTTGCAGGTCAAGCAGGCTGTCGTGACAGAATTGCCAGTGGCGAACGGAATGGTCGGGTTGTTGCCAGTAACCGGGTTCAACAATGAACAGCGGCAACACCGGGCCATGCTGGGCAGCCTCCGTCAGTGCCGGATGGTCATGCAGGCGAAGGTCGCGCTTGAACCAGACAATATTTACCTGAGATTTCATGCATCAGAATACGCATGGAGTGCTAAAGGCAGTTCACTTCGAAATGCCTTATCAGGCACTTGGTGAGCACCTAATCACGATAATTGCGGTGCAGGTTCTGGGAGCAGAAGTGCAGCAGCTTCAATTCCAGTGCTGGCAGTTCAGTTACCAGCTCCGCAAACTGGTCCCGGGCCTTGTGCGGTTGGCGTGAGCGGGCGTGGTGTTCAATATTCTCCAGCTGGTGGGCCAGTTGCTGGCATTGCAGGGAGCGCGCACTGCCTTTGAGGCGATGGGCCGCAGCCGCAGCCTTGTCGAAGTTTTCCTGCTGCAGTGCCTGTTCAACCAGATCAAGCTCCTTGTGCAGGCTTTGGGCAAACTCGTGAATCAGCAGAATGGCATTGTCGACGCTGCCAAGGTCCGAAATCAGGGTGTCAGGGTCAAAATCCAGGTTTTCGTCTGCTCCATCATCGGGCGTAAACCGATCCTCGGTCGGGAGGAAAGCGGCGGCCAGTGTACGGCCAATCACCTGTTGCAGCTTGCTCAGTCGCACAGGTTTCGTCAGGTAGTTATCCATACCGGCGGCCAGGCATTTTTCGCGGTCACCGGCCAGGGCATCGGCCGTAACGGCGATAATGGGAATCTCTGCCTGGGGGCCTGACAGCTGGCGAATGGCCCGTGTCGTATCCAGACCATCCAGGTTGGGCATGTGGACATCCATCAACACCAGGTCAAATGATTGGCCTGAATTCAGTGCTTCAAGTACCTCAAGGCCATCCTCGCAAAGGTGATACTCGGCGCCCGCGCGTTCCATTAGCACTTCCATCATCTTGCGGTTAACCGGATTATCTTCTGCAATCAGAATGTTGAGGCCCTCTGTAATCGATGTGGCGTCATCATCTGTTGGCTCGTACGCGTCAGGTGAGGGGGCAGGAAGCAAGTCAGGTCGATAGATGGCCGTCAGGGTGTTGATCAGTGCCAGTGGTGAAAGAGGGTGGGGCAGTTGTGCGCTGACCGGTATAAACAGCTCGGCCAGGTCGCGATTACTGAAGACGATAATTTCTCCCTGTTCCGATTGCTGCTGAATCCAGCTGCGCAGACTGTCATTATCAATCGGGAAGCGTTCATCATCGACCAGCAACAGGTTGTATTCACCCGCCGTTTCATCCTCCAGTAGTGGCTTGAAGTGGCAGTCGATACTGGACACATGGGGTGACAGGAGTGTGGCCAGATAGT
This sequence comes from Marinobacterium stanieri, assembly GCF_900155945.1. Taxonomy (GTDB): domain Bacteria; phylum Pseudomonadota; class Gammaproteobacteria; order Pseudomonadales; family Balneatricaceae; genus Marinobacterium; species Marinobacterium stanieri. The sequence goes on along the minus strand of NZ_FTMN01000004.1, from coordinate 128,634 downwards.
GAAAAAGTTGATGTGAGTTGGTGACGCAGAGCACCCGGCAATTGTGCAGTGGCAGCAGCTCTAGTTGGCTGGCGAGCGTTGCGTTGCCGTGGTGCTGCAGAGGTAACGACAGGGTAAACCTTGACCCCTCACCATAACGACTGACGACATCGATGGAGCCGCGCATCGCCTTCGCCAGATGCTGACTGATGGCCAGGCCTAATCCTGTACCCTGATATTCACGGGTAGATGAATGGTCGACCTGTCTGAACGCGTTAAAAATGATGGGCAGGTTGCTCTCGGCGATACCGATACCCGTATCTTCTACAACGAGCTGCAGGCCCTGATAGTGTTCAGCATCATTCAACCAGGGGTGAATGCTGACGGTGACATGACCCTCGTGGGTGAACTTGACCGCATTGCTGACCAGGTTGTGCATGATCTGGCGCAAGCGGTTTGGATCTCCCAGCACCTCCAGGGGCGTTTCGGGAGCGGGCGTAAAATACAGGTGTATGCCCTTGGCGCCCGGCGTGGCATGTGCCAGGTGAACAACGCTGTGCAGCTGCTGGCAAAGGTTGACCGGCTTGCTCTCCAGGTGCAGTTTGCCTGCTTCTATTTTGGAAAAATCGAGTACGTCATTGATCAGGCTAAGCAGGGTGTCAGCGGCATTTTCTGCGGTCAGCAGGTAGTCACGCTGAACGGCCGACAGGGACTCGGTGCTGCCCAGTGAGTCGAGCATGCCAACCACGGCGTTCAAAGGGGTGCGAATTTCATGGCTCATGGTGGCCAGGAAGTCGCTTTTGATCTGGTTGGCTTCTTCAGCGTCTTGCAGTGCTGCCAGCATGCGGTGACTGGCACTTTGTTGGGCGCGTTCGATGCGAAAGGCATGCATGATGGCCGTTATCGTGTTCGTCAGTGGTTCCAGCCAGTCCACAAATTCATCGGTATAGGGTGTCGGACCGTTGGCAAGCCCGAACATGCCCAGTGTTTCTCCATGGAAGGTTAGCGGGATGCCGATGAAACTGAGAATTTCCGGGTGCCCCTTCGGTGTGATCCGTGGGCGTAACTCACAATGATTATTAATCACCACTTCACCGGAGGTGAGGGTCTGGCCAAACAGGTTGTCGAGCTGATGAAAGTCGATGCCCTGCTCGATATTGTTGTCGTAGAGGGCTCTTGAGTCCCTGTCCCAGCTCAGGTTGCTGATGGCGTAGCAGCGCATGAATGGTTTGCCTTCGGCATCTTCCATTCGCTCGCCAATGAGGCCAATAGGTGACCCGGTAAGGGTCTTCAGTGTTTCCAGCAGCTCGCCAAAGCGTCGCTTGGGGTCCTTGTGCAGAAGGAAGTTACTGTTCACCCGAGAGACGGCAGACAGGACCTGCTGTTGGCGTTGGGTTTGTTTCAGGTGCTGGCGTGTTCTCAACAGGGCAAACCCGGTCGATGCGGCGGCGACAACGCTGGTTGCAAGCACGACCAGAGTTTCCCAGGGTTGCCAGTCAAACATCAGCTGACCCCTATCTGGTTTTGCAGGTAATCGACATACTGGCGGTCCTTACCATTGATGTGGCGGTGCCAGGCCTCCAGTAATTGCTGGTGCGCCTTCTGCAGATGCTCGACGCGGTTAGGCAGCTGGCTGAACACCTTGCCTGTCAGCATCTGTGTGCGTTGCAAAATCAAACCGTGTTCTGCCTGATGAGCGGAAAGGGGTTGATAGCCATGTTCGCGCTGGTGCAGGTACTCCTGCTGGAACAGGTCCGAGCTGAGCTGTTCCAGTTGCTTGATCTGTGTCTGCAGCGTCTCTGGCTCTTCCGTGCCAAGCACATCACCAATCTTGTACAGCATCTGCAGAATCTCGTGGATGCTGTCATGTTTGTAGTGCAGGAAGCTGTCTTTCATGCCGGCAGGCAGAAGCTTATCGGCCGCCGCCTCCAGCACGGCTTGCTGGCTCAGATCCGGGGGGGCGTCATTCTTACACGGGGTTAACGGTTTAGTCTCTGTAGACTGCCTGGTTTGAGGCTCGGCGTCAGTCTCTGTATCGGTTGGCGCCGTGCCAGCAGCAGACTCTTGCAAAGGCTGATTTTGACTGGCTTTAGATGTGGCAGTATTGACTCGTATCTCGGTGGAAATACCGCGATAGGTATCAGGGTCTGCCAACTGGATAGCGCGGTGCAGTGCGGCCTGGATCTTTTCCGCAAGTACGGCGGCATTGAGAGGCTTGCTGAGAAAGCCCTGACAGTCCAGCCCGACTGCCTTCATTACATTGTGTCGATAGTTATAGTCGCTGACGACCAGCACGCAGAGGTCTCGTGGGGTGTTGTCGATATCACCACAGCGAATGGCCTGTAGCAGTTCCAGCCCGTTACCTGGCTGCATATCGATATCGGTCAGCACCAGGTTAATATCGCCCCGTTCAGCCAGGCGCTTCATCGCATCCTGGCCGGACAGGGCAGAGAAAATCCACTTGCAGCCAAGCTGCTCCAGGATCTTGCGGTAAAACTCGTTAATGATGGGCTGGTCGTCGACGACCAGTACAGCCAACTCGGAGATGTGTTCCATCGTCACCTTCCGGGAGTCCAAGCGGGTATTCCTCAAGCATTGCATAAGGAATCCCGCTTGTATATTGATCCTGGTGGTGTGGGTCGATGGTGGTTTAACTCCGTCTCACCAGTGCTCAGGAAAGTGCCTGGATCAACTGGTGATACAGCGGGATACCGACAATGACATTGAACGGGAAGGTGAACCCGAGTGATGCCAGCATGGCCAGTCCGATATTGGCCTGCGGGATGGCGGCCCTGATGGCGGCTGGTGCAGCAATATAGGATGCACTCGCAGTAAGGCTGGCCAGTACCAGAGTTGTTCCGACCGGCAGCTCAAGCAGCAGGCCGGCAGCAATGCCGAAACAGGCCAGCAGGCTTGGCGCGACCGTGGCAAAAGCCAGCAGACGCCAGTGCTGCCAGGGAATGGGACGCAGGGTTTCGGCGGCCACCAGGCCCATCTCCAGCAGGAAGAGTGCCAGAACCGCTTTGAAGGCACCGGTAAACAGGTCTGTGACCGGGGCACCGTTCATGGGGCCATACAGGTAACCGATGAGTACGCCCCCAGCCAGTAGAATAACGCCACGGTTGGTTAGCGTTTCATGCAGCAGGCTCAAGCGTGAGTGTGCGATTTCCTTGTCCGGATTGAAATGGCGGAACAGGGCGAGGCCGACCATGATGGCGGGCAGCTCCAGCAGTACCAGGTAGAGGGTGACTTCGGGGCCGGTGATCAGTTGGTGGCTTTCTGCGTAGGCCAGAGCAACAGCGAAGGTGCCGGCACTGACCGAGCCATAGTGGGCACTGATACTGGCGCTGTCGGCAAGTGACAGGTTAACCAGCTTGCGCAGGAGCGGAAACAGCAACAGGGGAATTATGGCACCCAGTGACATCACCAGCAGCAGTTCAGGAACCAGCGCCGGAGTCAGGTTGCCGTGGAGCCCCATACCTCCCTTGAGGCCGATGGTCAGCATCAGCAACAGGCTGAGCGTGTCGTAAGCGGCTTTGGGAATATTAAGGTCTGACTTGACCAGGCCTGCGACCACGCCCAGCAAGAAAAACATCACCACGATATCCGGCATGAAATGTCCTCTCTGATTGATTTAAGCGGCACGGATTGTGCTTGTGATGAGGCATTGTTGCTAATTAATTATTGATGCATTATTCATAGATAATTATCCATGGAGAGTGCCTGTGAACTTGCGACATCTCACGTTTCGTCTTCTGGAGGTCTATGTCACGGTGGTCAGAACAGGCTCCGTGACCGCTGCGGCACGGCAGCTGCACTTGACGCAGCCAACAGTGTCACAGCAGCTAAAACGCCTGGCTGAGACCGTCGGCGAGCCGCTGTTTTCATCAGTATCAGGCACGACCGAGCTGACGGATGCCGGTCGGGAGCTGTACCGCACCGCCCTGGACGTGACCGGGCGTTTTGAGGACTTTCAGGATTATCTGGCCGAGCTTCAAGGCGGTCATCGCGGGCGTTTCAGCATTGCGCTGGTGAACACTGCGCAATATGTGCTGCCCAGATTGCTGGGGCCGTACAGTCAGGCATTTCCAGACGTGGACATGACGGTGCATATTGGCAACCGTCAGCAGCTGCTGGAACGGTTTGAGCGCCAGATGGATGATATCTATGTCTTCAGTCATCCCCCGTCTTCAGCGCAGGTGATGGCAGCGCGGTTTTTGCGCAACCCGCTGGTCATGATTGCGCCCGAGACTCACCCGCTTGCACAGGAAAGCAGTATTCCCATTGATGCCTTGCTGAATGAGCGTCTGTTACAGCGTGAGCCAGGGTCGGCAACACGTATGCTGTTTGAAAGCTGGTTGCAGGGGCGTGGATTACAGTGGTCAAAAGGGCTGCAGATGGCGAGTAACGAGGCGATTCGAGTGGGCGTAGCTTCTGGGATGGGGGTGGCCGTGGTGTCGGCTCATGTGTTGCCGACAGCTCACCCGGGTATTTGTGTGCTGCCCGTTTCCGGTTTCCCTATCGAAAGTCATTGGCATTTCATCATTCGCCGTGACAGGCGGCTGCCGCATGCCGGGGAGGGCTTTCTGGGGTTTGCGGCCGAGGCACTGGAGCAGTGCCTGCCGGCCGAATATATCTGCAATGAAGTGGCCGGGCTACTTAGTCAAAATCAGGCAGTGAAGGCTTAACCACGGGCTTATTCGCTTCCTGCCAGGCTTCAATACCGCCGGTGATCGAGACCACGTGCAGGTAGCCCATCTCGGCCAGGCTCTTGGCGCTTAGAGCAGCACGCCCGCTGTTCTTGCAGTACAGAACAATATTGAGATCGCGAGATGTCAGTGCTTCGTCGTTGCTGAATTTGAACTCCAGAAGGCCGCGAGGGATATTGATAGCGCCGGTAATATGGCCGTTATGGTATTCCTCCGGTTCCCGTACATCGACCACCAGGTCGGCGTTTTGAATGGCGGAATCGGCATTATCAACACTGACTTCGGTGATGCCTTGTTTGGCGGCGGCAACCAGATCGTGGGCGGTTTTCATTCTGAGTGTCCTGCTTGAAGAATAAAAACACCATCGTAAAAGGTTTTATATTAGAAATTCAACATATAAAGCCAAAGAGGTTGATCTCTTTATTCATGCCATACGCGGTACCAGCCATTGCGCTCGGTAACGGCAAGCTCTGTATTGTAAAGTGAGGAGAGATTGGCACCGGTCAATACCTCAGCCTTGGGGCCGTCAGCCAGGATTTTTCCATTCTGCAGCAGGACGACACGTTCGATCTCAGGAATGATTTCGTCAATGTGGTGGGTCGCGATCAGCATGGAGCCGCCGGCCTGGCAAAAAGAGCGCATCAATTGCAGCATCTGAAAACTGGCGCCCATATCCAGACCACTGGCCGGTTCGTCCAGAATCAGAGCATCGGGCTCATGTACCAGTGCACGTGCCAGCAGCAGGCGTCGCTTCTGACCCGTTGAGAGGCGTTGGTACATCTGTTCTGCCTGCTCAGCCATACCGACGGTTTCCAGCAGGCGTTGAGCGGTCTCGATCTGCTGAGGCTCCGGTTGAAGGTGGTCATGGCGACCAATGCTGCCAAAGAACCCGGACACCACGACATCCAGGGCCCGTGTATAGGGGGTGTAGTCGTCCTGCAGATCGGCTGATACCAGTCCGAGCTGGCTCCGCAGCTCCCAAATGGGCGCGCGTTCGCTGCCGTACAGGCGCACGAAGCTATCGGGTTTAACAACCGGGTAAAGTTCGCGGCAGATCAGTTTGAGCAGAGTACTTTTACCGGCGCCATTGGGGCCGAGCAAGGCAACTTTTTCACCGGCTTTGATCTGCAGAGAAAAGTTTTCCAGCACTCTGGTTTGCTGGCGAAAAACGGTGACATCCTGGATCTCAATCATTCGGGGGCTCTCGTCGGTTTTTGGCTTCGATCCACTGGGCCATGTACTGGCTGCTCTTCATGCTGTGATGACGCAGCATGGCACCAGTGAAGTTGCTGAGACGTTGGGCGTGCAGGTTGGCTTTAATGGCCGTTAACCGCTGGATCAGAGCTTCTGCATGCTGTTCAAAACTGAAACGCTGTCGGTAGAGGTTAAAGCCCTGCTGTTGGCAGTCTGCCCAGGTTGAGGCGTCCTGGTACAACTGAACGGCTTGCTCAACAAAGTGTTCGGGGATGTCTGCAACCGGCTGTGGCCAGGAGCTTTCGCCGGCCATGCCCTCAGCGCCCACGCTTGTTGTGACTGAAGGCGTGCCTGCGGCCAGGGCGTCGACCAGTTTGCCTTTCAGCCCTGCACCAAACCTCAGGGGGGCCAGGTTAACCCTCGCGCTTCGTATCACCTCTTGGGCATCTTCCGCCCAGCCTTTTACCAGAAAACCCTGTGCCGGGTTGTGTAGCTGTGTTGCCTTGGGGGGCGGGTAGGCCCCATAGACATGCAGTTCGGCTTCCGGCAGTCGCTTGTGCAGCAGGGGCCACAACTGTTGCTTCAGCCAGAGTACGGCATCCCAGTTGGGGGCATGGCGGAAGTTGCCAATGATCACAAAGTGGTGGCGCTGCTCCCGCTGGGGCAAGAGCGATATCTGAGCATCTGTCAGCTCTGGCAACATGAACGGACAGTCGTGCAGCAACTGAGGCGCGACGTTGAACCGCCGTTGCAATAGTTCTATCTCGGCTGGCGATATCATCAAACTGAGGTCGCTGCGCAGGATGGCGGCAACTTCACGTTTGGCATGTTCACTGAATAGCAGCTTGTCGCTTGCCTCCAGGGCGACAAGGCCGGTCTGCTTGAACTGCTGATGACGGGCATGGCGCAGGCAGGAGAGGTCTTCGGTATCCAGAACACGGAGAGCTTCAGGGCAATGCTTTTCCACGCGCCAGGCAAACTGCTCTTCCATCATGAAACGGTCAAACATGACGATATCTGGCTGAAGCTGACGAATATAGTCATCAAAACTGGCGCAGTTCAGTCTGATCGTAACCTCTTCGATGCCGCGTGCTGGCAAATCCGTACGGTGAATACTTTTCTCTGCTGGGCTGGCATAGATAACGCGCCAGTCCTGCTGGCGAAAGGTGTCCAGCAGAGACAGCATGCGGTATCCGGCTGCGCTGGAGGCCGGTTCTGGCCACACATAACCGATAACAAGGACGGTCAACATCGAGAGGCGGTGTTCCTGAGCAGTGTGTTAGGGGCCTGAATGGTAACCCGATCCGCTTTTGCGCGACAGCGAGTCAGTACGCCTTGAGGTGGCTTGAGAGGGGTGAGGGTGGGGTGAGTCTGTTGAATTAGAGTTTAGTTTTTCTGATCTATCAGTTAAAGATTGATCGTTTGATGCACAGGCAATAGGACTTTAATCTAACACCGTTCCTGACGAAGACCCGATTGGGCTGCAGGAAACAAATCGATAAAGTGGACGAAATGAGGTGTTGAAATGAGTAATTCTAACGAAAGCCTGAGCACTGTTGAACTGGCGCGTCTGAGCGGTGTAGATGATGCTGTCGCCCTCGCCAAAATCGAACGTGCCGAGCATGTTGCTGAGATGCTGAATGCCGCAGGTAGCTGGGTCAAGCAGGTTGTTGTTTCTGCTGCAGGCAGTGTAAGCCACGCTGTACACAACGTCTTTACCCGTCACGCACACTGACGGGTCGAGGCTGTTGTCGACCGGGTAAAGAACGATCCTTCAAGCAAACGCGTCCTACTATCCCGCCTGCTATTATCCTCGCCGCCTTTTCTGGCTTTATATCTGTACTTAAACGGTGTACTTAAACGTTAGTATCAATCGATACGTGACAGGTACAAACTGCGTTCAGCGCAGGTTTCCTTTTGATTCAATACCTGCCCCACCTGTAGGTACAAACCGTCCGGTAACTCTTCGACTCGCGTGGCCGATACCGCCTGATGTTCTGTCTGATGCAGATACACCGGTGGCAATGTCAGCAGAGTGATATAGGTGTCGCCCTGAAAGTCCTGGCTGACAAAACGCGCACCGTTGAGGCTGGTCAGGTTGCTATCGTCTATTTCCAGTTCACCGCTAAAACAGGCTGGAGCAACGGGCCTGCCGGCTGCGGTGGGTTCAAACAGGTCTGTGGGGTCTGCACCCGCCAGAAGCTGTTTAAGCAGCTCTTCTTCTGACTCTGAGCTCTCTGAGGCGAACTCGGCCTGTGGTTCCACTGAAGAGGAGTCACTGATGAGGTCGATAAGTGTACTTGTGCCCATCACCAACAGGTACATGGAGGCAATGGCTGCGATCAGATATTTGACAGGGGCCATGCGAATCACGCTCAAACTGAGAGTTGAAAAAAAGCGCGAGTGTGTGATCGGTCATCCGAGATCAGGCGCACCTGCGCAGCCACTAACAAAGTTAATCTAGCACAATCAGGCTAACGTTTGTTTGAAAGTTGTTTGTTTTGTGTACGGTGGGAAGCTGGTGGGGTACCGGCTAAAGTCTCAATAAAGCGTGATTCAATAGTGGTGTGTTTATGTGATGAGAGCATCTCCCGCCGCTTCAGTAACCTGCTCCTGCTGCCAGAGTTTCCGAGTGGTTTCGATAAGGGCGGCCAGGGCCGGTTCGTACTGACGTTGTTTATGCAGCACAAGATTCATCGAAATTTCGGGCACCTGGCCTTCCCAGATCACTCCATAACCTTCATTGCTGGCGCGCTCGGCATCGGCAGCCTTAACCAGTGACAGGCCTGCGTTGGCGCGAATCAATGCTCTGATTGCATCTTCATTATCACACCATACGATTTCTGACGGTGGCTGTTCGCCGGTATCGAAAAGCTGTTCAAACAGCAGGAAGAATGGACAGTTTGGGGTGGTGTAGACCCAGGGTAATCGCGCCAGCTCTGACAGGCTTTTGCCATGTATGCGATCTGCCCAGTCACTGGGGCCGATGACACGCATTTCCACGTTGGCCAGTGGGTAATGCACCATGTCATCCGCACGGCAGGGGCCAAACATGAAGCCGGCATCCAGTTGGTCGTTACGCAATTCACGAATAACCGTCGCGCTGCTGCTCTGCAGAAAATGAGATACCAAAGCCGGATACTGCCGTGATATTGAGTGATACAGCTCGCCGAGACGCAGAAAGTCATAATCGGTATGCATACCAATGCGCAACTCCCCAACCAGCTCGTTTTGCAGAGATTGAGCCTGGCGTTTCATCTGTTCGGCGGCATCCAGCGTCACCCGTGCCTGTTGGTAGAGCTTGCGACCCGCGGGTGTCAGCAGCATGCCTTTGGAGCTGCGAATAAACAGTTGGATGCCGAGCCCCTCTTCGAGCGCTTTGATCTGGCCACTAATGGCTGGTTGGCTGGTGAAGAGGGCCTCGGATGCTCGGGTCAGGTTTCCCTCATCCGCGACTTTGACAAAGGTCTTCAGCTGATAGAGTTCCATCGTTTCTCCAGGTTCGCAGGCTGGGTTTATTAAACCACAGCTTCTCCTTATGGGGTCATCGGAATCTCTGAAGACTACCTTTCGAAAATACGATTGGATGCAACGGGGGCGCCGCCTTAGCCTGATATCACATCTTTTGGAGGGTAACATGATGAAATCAGTGGTGATGGCGCAGGCGCCGAAACAGCAAAGGGTATTTCCAGGTTTTAAAGTGCAGTGGGCACGGCTATGCAGGCTTGTAAGGCTTTGGTATCAGCGGGATCGTCAGCGTCATGAGCTGGCAAGTCTGTCAGACTCGGTGCTGAAAGATATTGGACTGAGTAGAAGTGAAGCCTTGCGGGAGTACGACAAACCGTTTTGGCGTGAATAGGCACAACGCCAGGGATGGCAATATTCAACAGCTAAAACTTGGAGTTTGAATCAGGGAAGTACAAGAAAAGGGAGGGTGAGAAAATGGTCGGAGCAGAGGGATTCGAACCCCCGACCCTCTGGTCCCAAACCAGATGCGCTACCAGGCTGCGCTATGCTCCGACTTTCGGTTGGCTCCTCGAGCTGGACTCGAACCAGCGACCAATAGATTAACAGTCTACTGCTCTACCAACTGAGCTATCGAGGAAAACCGAATTTTCTCACAGTTCAATCAGTTGGCTCCTCGAGCTGGACTCGAACCAGCGACCAATAGATTAACAGTCTACTGCTCTACCAACTGAGCTATCGAGGAACACCTGAACTGTGGGGGCGTATATTAGTGATGAGGTCGCAGGTCGTCAAGCGAAAAGTGAAAAAAGTTTTCCTGTTGTATCAAAGATCTAGCTTCACAGCTTCGGGCAGGTTGTTTTATGTACAAACGACCGGGCAGACGGGTAATTTTGCCGGTTTTTTAACCTGACGCGGCGGCTTTCGGTCATTCTGATCTCCATCATGCCCGCAGCGGTCTGTTCCCCTTATCTCCCCAGCCGTTTTTCGCTAACATAGCCCGCTTATGCCAAGCGACTACAACCGGATGACTCAGTGCTGTTTAACAAGCTTCCTGACGACATTTTTCTACCTTTATCGGGTCAGAACCGACAAGTTTACCAATCAGTACTGTTGGAGCTTGCGGACCTTTTCTTTGATGAAGACCTGATCGACCCTTTTATCCCGCGTGACCTGGTTCGCTCCACCATCGAAAGTGCGGTGGTGAAGCTGGGTGTCCGCCGCTGGGAAGCGGAGGAGGGGGACGACGGCCAGGAACTGCCTCGTTCCACCGCCGAGTACACTAACCGCATCTATCGCCGTTTGGTGCAGACCGGCTGGCTGGAAGAAGAGCAGAAGGTCTACCGTACCTATATATTGCTGTCGCCTTCAGTCAGTCACCTGTTGCGCTCACTGGTCAGCATTGCGCGGCTGGAGAAACGCAGTTACGGCGGTGCTGTCCTTAACGTACTCAGCTCTCTGGAATCTGCAGTTAATGATCCTGTCGGGCGTGGTATTACGCTGGCAGAGGCGGCCCAGACGGCAGCAGACTTTAGTGCACACCTGACTGACATGATGCTTGGCCTGCGTGAGCTTAAGATCAATTTGACGGCCAGTAATAACCCTCAGGAGATTGTGCGGGGCTTCTTCGATCGCTTTGTAGAACAGATACTTGTTTCTGACTACAAAACATTGAAGACGCGTAACAACCCCTTCCGTTTCCGGCGTCAAATCCTGGCCATGCTGCGTGATTTGCAGTTTGACCCCCTGCGTCTGCAGCAGTTGGCTGAGCATTATCAGCAGCAGCTCGACCTGTCCTACGACGTGGCGGAAGCTCAGGTACATCAGCACATCAATCGAATTATCCGCATCTTCGATTCAGTGGATCAGCGCCTGGCATCGATTGATGACTTCCGCTACCAGCTGGAGAAGCGTGTAGCTGACACCGTGCGCTACATGGATAAGACGACACCAGGTATGGCCGCACGCCTGTCACGTGTTATTTCCGGGCTGGCCAAGGTTGAAGAGCACTGTATACCGGCGCTGGATACCCTGGATGAAGTGGGCTTTATCTCTGCGTCCAGCGTGCGCTCGCCCATTCGTCGCCGCGTTGAAGCCAAGCCGCGTGTCATTGTGCAGCAGGAGATTGATCCCAAGGCGCTGGAGCTGCGCCAGCTGTTCAAAGAGTGGAAAGAGCGCCGTGAAGTCAATGTCGACCGCATTGAAACCTACCTGGAAAGCCAGCTAGCCGGGCGTGAGCATATGAGAGCAACCGATTTCCGTATCGGATGCATCGAAGACTATATCTGCTTCAGTTATGTGCGCCATATGAACTCGCTGGGCAAAAAGGCGCGTGGCATGCGCAACCGTTACCGAATTCAATTTGAAGACAACTACGTCAACGTCTCCGATATGGTGGAGTGTCGTGGTTTTACCATCCACAGGAACAACTAATGTTAGGTGATCTGCAGAAAACCGTTTCCCGCAATGATCAGCACGATGCCGATGATTTCGTGCGTGCGGCCAGCCAGCTGCTGAGCTGCCAGTTTCTCTATGCGGACCGCTCGGGCCATCGCGACAGTTACTTTCTTGTGGCCGGTAACCTGGACTACTTCCGCAACCTGTTTGAAGCCATTGGCTGGAGCCTGATCTATCAGCCTGATGAGGCGTTTCTGGGTATTTTGCCCCAGGGTGAAGAGCGTGTTCTGCGACTGAAGCTGGACGAATCACTGCTGATGCTGTGCCTGCGTCAACAGTACGAGCAGAAACTGGAAAACTTCGAAGTCGAAAGTGGCAAGGCCTATACCAGTACCGATGAGCTGTTACGTCTGTACAGCAACCTGACCGGCAAGGACATTCCCAACGAAACCCGCCTCAAGGAAATCCTCTCCCTGTTCAGCCGTCATGGCTTGATTGAGCGTGGCAAGCTGGATGAAACGGATCCGAAGAATGTGCCGCTGCGCATCAATCCGACCATCCGCCAGGTGGTAGTTGAAGACTACATCGGTCAGCTGGAAGCGCTCTGTGATGTTGATATCCGCGATCAGCTGGATGAAGACGAAGACTCTGACGGCGCTGAAGCCGAGGCTAATGCCATTGCAGATGCTGGGGATGAGCCTCTGGAAGCGCCTGTGGGAGCGCCTGTGGGAGCGCACTCCGTGCGCGAACAAGAAAATACCGACGATAGTACCGAATCAATCGTCCGCGGAGCGGACTCCCACAGCCTGAGCGCAGATGGCACCAGCACTGATGCAGATTCTGAAACAGCTATGGCCGCTGTGGGAGCGCGCTCCGCGCGCGAACAAGAAGATACCGAGAGTAGTGCCGAACCTATCGTCCGCGGAGCGGACTCCCACAGCCCGAATGCAGATAGTGCCAGTGGTGATGAGAGTTCCGAAGCGGATGGGAGTGATGTGGGAGCGCACTCTGTGCGCGAACAAGAAAATACCGAGAATAGTGCCGAACCCGTCGTCCGCGGAGCGGACTCCCACCAGCCGGGTGCCGCTAGTGTTGGTGACGATGAGGGTTCCGAAACGGATACGACTGATGTGGGAGCGCGCTCTGCGCGCGAAGAAGAGGAGAGCCAGTCATGAAACAGCTGAACCGTATCGTACTGGTTAACTGGTATGTCCTGGGTGCTGTCGAAATCCCCATTAAGGGGAATGTAGCAATTGTCGGCCCTAACGGCTCCGGTAAATCCTCATTGCTGGATGCAATCCAGACCGTCCTCATGGGTGGCCACAAGCGACACCTGAGTTTCAACGCTTCGGCGGGTGAGAAGAGTGAACGCTCCCTGCGTACCTACTGCCTCGGTTTTATGGATGACCAGGGCAAGAAAGCAACGGCACGTGAAGACTCCCTGACCTATATGGCGCTCAGTTTCTTTGACACCGAAACCGCCAAGGAAACCTGTGTCGGCATCGCCATCAGTGCATCCACGGCCAGTGCCGAAGAAGATGTGCTGGGGCGTTTTATCCTGCCGGACTTTTCCGTCACGCTGGACGACTTCTCGGTGAAGGAAGGCAAGGGGCGTATGCCGCGTGCCTGGAATGATGTGCGCGAGAGCCTGCTCAAGCAGTGCCCGGACATGATTCTGGAGAAGCGGGCCAACCGCTTTATTCGCGACATGGTGACGCATCTGAGTTTGGATGCGCAGATGCCGAACGACGATGACAAGTTCATCAAGAACTTCAAGAACGCGCTCAAGTTTGTCCCCATCGACAGTCCAACCCGCTTTGTGCGTGAGTTTGTGCTGGATGAGAACATTGTCCACGTTGGTGCCTTCCGCAAGTCGCTGGATGAATACCGCGCCATGGAGCAGAAGACCCAGGAGGTCTCCAAGCGAATTGACGAACTGGTCAAGGTGCAGGAGCTCTGTGGCGGTATCAGCCGCAACGTGAAGAATGCGGTGGAATACGAGTGGGTGGTGCATGAGTCCCGCTTCGAGAATGCCGACCTGCGCAAGGAAGATGCCGCCGAGCGTCTGGAAGACTATGCCGAGCAGGAAGAGACTCTGCAGGCGCAGCTGGAAGAGAACAGCGCCAAGCTGAACCAGGCGATGCAGGACCTGGCCGATGCCCGTGCCGAACTGAACAGCAGCGATTCTGCGCACAAGATCAATGCGCTGGAGTCTACTGTTAAGGCCCGCCAGCACGAACAGAACGTCGTCAAAGACAAAATTCAGCAGGTCTATGGCCTGCTGCGCACGACGGTCGGGTTTGCTGACCAGCTGGACCTGCTGCCGGATGATTTCCGCCCGCTGGTGCAGGACTCTGTAGAGCTTTGGCGCTCCGGTGAAGACCTGCAGGGCGATGCCTGGCCTGCCGAGCCTGTCCGTGTGGACAAGGTGATCGATGGCCTCAAGGCGCAGGTGGATGAAGTACGTAAGGCGATCGGTCGACGTTATGAAGAATCGGTCATCCGCATCAACGATATCCGCAGCCTGATCCAGAATCAGAAAAGTGCGGTGGAACAGTTGCAGCAGGGTCGTGCGCCTATTCGCCACAACACCCGCGAGCTGATCGAGCTGCTCAGCGAATACGGCATCGATTCCACGCCGATCTGTGAGCTGGCAGATATCAACGATGACAAGTGGCGAATCGCCATCGAATCTTTCCTGGGTGCTCGCCGTGAGGCCCTGGTCGTAGCGCCGGATCGGGTGAAGGAAGCGATCACGCTTTACCGTCGCAAAGGTCGTCACCTGAAAGGCTGCCGTATCATCAACACCACCAAGAGCCAGGACTGGTTGCATCGCAGCAAGCGTGGCTCTCTGGCCGAGTTCGTCGATACCGACAACGAACACGCTCGTGCTTACATGAATCGAGCGCTTGGCGGCGTTATGGCGGTGGAAACGGAGCAAGAGCTGCTGCGTCAGGAGCGTGCGCTGACCTATGACTGCATGCTGCAGACCGAAGGCTCCACGACTTCCATTAACGAGCTCAGCCCGATCATGGGTATTCGCCGTCGTCAGGATCAGCTGGAAGTGCAGGGGCGCCAGGTGGATGAGCTGGTCGCTGAATTTACCAGTCTGGGCAAACGTCATGCAGCACTGGAAAAACTGCGCGACTCCCTGATCAGTATGACCACTGGCCTGTCACAGATCACCGAAAGCGTGTTCGACCTGGTGAACCAGCGCGAACAGCTGGCGTCTGAAATCAGCGGTTACGAGCAGGCGGTTGTCGACCTGCGCAACCACGATGACAGCGGTATCCAGAAACGCATTGCCGACTGTGCCGAAGCCCAGAAGCAGATTGAAGAGCAGCAGAAAAAGCTGATGGACAAGCTGCAGAAGGTGCGTACCGGCATGATCAAGGACAATGCCGCGCTGGAAGTGCTGGAGCAGGAGCTGGTCGAGCATGCTCAGGCACGTACGCGTTGCGAAGAAAAACAGCACTTCGATGCCCAGTCTGCGCAGGAAAAGCGCGATTACCTGGACGAGAGCTGTGCGGGCGAACTGGAGCGTATCATCTTCGAGGCAGCCAAAAAGGCGCAGTCCGAGCTGCAGCTGCATGAGAAGAAGAAAAACGCCGTGCGTGATTCCGTTGCCCAGTACAAGGCACGTTATCACGGTGGTGGCATGAGCCATCAGGAGCTGGATAACATCAGCCCGGATTCCAGCCACGAAGACCTGGAGTTCTACGTCAACAAGACCGTGCAGGCGCTGCGTGACTCCGAGCTGGCCGAATACGCCAAGAAGGCCGAGCGTGCACGTCTGGAAGCGGAAACAACCTTCCGTTCCGACTTTGTGGCGCACCTGAACGACCAGATCAACAAGATCAAGGATCTGATCCGCGAGCTGAACAGCCACCTGAAGAACCGCCCGTTCCATCAGGAGATGTACAGCTTCGAGATGATGCCCAACCCCGAGTTGAAGGACATTCTTGAGCTGGTTGAAGCCTATACCCGTCTGGACCAGGCCAATGTGGGCACGCTGTTCGATATCCAGCACCAGGGTGAAAATGCCCACCGCGAAGCACTGAACAAGATTCATGACGTGCTCAGTGATGAAGGCGAAAGCAGCCTGTTGCAGGATTACCGTAACTTCTACAACTTCGAACTGGTGGTGAAAGACCTGGAAGGGAATCGCAAAACCACCCTGACCCAGCGTATCAAGACCGGTTCCGGTGGTGAGCACCAGGTGCCGTTCTATGTTGCGATGGCGGCAGCACTGGGTGCTACCTACCGCCTGAAAGAAGGTGGTGATGGCCAGCCGGTAGGCGGTTTCAGCCTGTCCGTGTTCGATGAGGCGTTCAACAAGCTGGACTCCGAAAACACCGTCACCTCACTGGGCTTCATGTCTGATCTGGGTCTGCAGACCATCATTGCAGCACCGGATGAGAAGTACTCGTTGCTGTCGTCCTGCATGGATACCATCATCAACGTCTGCCGTGATGGCCGCGTAGTGGATCTGGATGTGGAATTCCCGACGGAGCTGGGCAAGGAGCTGCTTGCCTCTGACCATCCCTACAAGGTGATGGCGGAGCAGGAAGACCTCGAAACCGTCTAGCAGGTTGTTGAAAAACGTTATCGAGGCAGTCGAAGCAAGCGGAACGCCGCCCGGGCAAAAGCAGGCGAGAAAGCGCAGTTTAGTGGACTAAATGAGCATTTTGAGCCTGTTTTTAACGCAGCATTCGGCAACGCTGATAGATTTTCGATAGCCTGCTAGGGCTAGAGCAGGCGGGGAAGCCCCTTTGGTGGCTCCTCGCTGCTCATGCTCAGATCGGGAATACAGCTGGCGATCAGGGCGCGGTGTTTGTAGAGGACCTGCAAGCGTGGCCCGGTCAGCTGTGCCGACCAGATTCTGGGGTGCTCCACCAGTTCAACCAGCAGTGAACGCGGGCTCAGTTCGATGGTGTCCTGCTCCAGCCGCCAGTCGCGAAACTGCCCGCTGATCAGCAAGCGCTGCAAAGTATGCTCGTCCCAATGGGCAGGGAAGTGGGGCAGAGGTGTCAGCAGGTGACTGCAGTCCGGCGCGTTCAAGTGCGGATCGCGCGGGAAAGAGCGACGCGCACTCAGGTCCGTATGCACGCCCAGCAGCTCGTTATCACGCACATTGCTGCCGAAATCCAGAGTCTCCAGCCCCTCCAGCATCGCCTTTAGGCTCCAGTTACAGCGCTTAATCAGCTGCCAGGCCGGGTCGATGGAGCGGCGTGAGCCCAGCGTATAACGTACGGGGTCTTTATCCGTGAACAGCGTCAGCTGCAGAAAATGGGTCTGGAAATCGACCAGACAGGGGGGAGCATCCACCATACAGTAGGGGCTTTCGCGGCGGCAAAAGGCCAGCCACTCGGCACGGGTTTCCAGCTGTGGCAGTACTCGGATAATCATAAAGGCTCACTCTCCCGGGGCCGCAAGTATAAAGCAAACCGGCCCGTATTGACGATGTGTCAGGTCTGTTCATCCCCCGGTGGATTCTTTATGGTTAGCATTTTGCACAGAGTCCGCAATGAACATCCACCCGTTACGATCCCAGCTGTACGACGAGTTGCACTCGCGCCCCTTTCAGGTCATTCCCAGCCCGGCACGGGTCACCCAGATAGCACTGCAGTGCACCGAAGCCGAAAAGCGGGCTCAGCTTGAACACCTGAAAGAGCTGCAAAACCTGCTGGGCTGCCCGGTGGGGCATACGGATCGCAGCTGTTTCGAGTATGACTGTGGTGACTTTCGCCTGCGCCGCGAAAAGCATACCGAGTTTACCACCTACACCTTTATCAACCTGGATGTGCCGGAAGACTCTGATCCCTTTGAGGTCACGGGCCTGACACCTTTGCCGGATGGCTGGGTGGATACCCTGCCGGGTGAGGTGGTGGCTGCCTTTCATGTCAGCATCGAAGATGCACGCCAGTCACCGGAGCCGGCCTTGCCGGAGGTGAAGGAGGCATTCGAAGATATGCGTCTGGTGGGCAGCAGCCCGCAGGACGGGGATGCCCGCGTCTGGACCAGCTTTCAGCTGCACTCCGATGGTTTTGGCCGCCTGATGGTAGTGAACAAGCAGATGAGTGACAGCCAGCTGGGTCGACTTACCCAGCGCCTGATGGAGATTGAGGTCTATCGGCTCATGGCGCTGTTGTCGCTGCCGTTGGCGCACTCCCTGTCGCCAGAGCTGGTGCGTATGGATGCGCGCCTGGCGGACCTGACCCAGCAGCTGTCGGAGGAAGATAGCGTCAATGAGAAGGCGTTGCTGTCAGATCTGGTGGACATGGCGTCCAGCATCGAGTCCTGGCGTGCCCGTTCCACCTTCCGTTTTGGTGCCACCCAGGCCTATCACGCACTGGTGCTGACCCGTCTGGAGGAGTTGCGTGAAGACGAGGTATCAGGCCACCTGACCATCACCGAGTTCATGACCCGTCGCCTGACCCCAGCCGTGCGCACCTGTGAGGCCAGCAACAAGCGGCTGGAAGACCTGTCGCGGCGTGTCGACCGTGTCTCTGATATGATGCGTACTCGAGTGGAGCTGGGCATCCATGAGCAAAACCAGCAGTTATTGAGCTCCATGGACCGGCGTTCGCGTATTCAGTTGATGATGCAGCACACCGTGGAAGGCCTGTCGGTGGTCGCGATCAGTTACTATCTGGTCGGCCTGCTCAAGTTCCTGTTTATTGCGATGTATGATGCAGGGTTGCCCATCGACAAGACGCTGGCAACCGGTATATCGGTGCCCGTGGTCCTGCTGATTGTATGGCTGATGACCCGGCGGATTCACCACCACTTTATAAAACTCGCCCGCAAGGACCGTATCGGCGCGGACGAGACCTGATTCGGAGTTGAGAATGAGCGTAGCCCAACAGATCGAAGACCTGCTGCGTGCAGGCCTTCAGGTTGAAGAGTTTCAGCTGGAAAACGAAAGCCACATGCATTCAGGGCCAGCCACTGAAAGCCATTACAAACTGGTATTGGTAAGCCCTGACTTCGCTGGCAAGCGCCCGGTGCAGCGCCATCAGCAGGTTTATGGACTGGTGGCCGAGCTGATGCAGAACCCCATTCATGCACTGGCTTTGCATCTGCATACCCCTGAAGAGTGGGTGGCTAGAAATGGGGAAGTGCCGTTGTCTCCAACCTGCAAGGGTGGCTCCAAGGCAGATCAGGGCTGATTGATCCTGTTTGGAGGGGCTTTCATTCGCTCACGGAGTGAGCTCCTACAAACTCACTTCCAGCCCTCAGGAAGCAAACTGTGGGAGCGCGCTCCGCGCGCGAAAGAAAATTGGCATGATCCTTCGCTCACAGAGTGAGCTCCCACAATTCATTCCCGGCCCACAGTCACATCCCTGAATATCTGGAAGCTACCTGTGGGAGTTCGCTCCGCGAACGAATGGCTCTCAGCGCGTCACCTGCGCAAACAGATCAAAGTACTCGGGGAAGGTCTTGCGGGTGCAGCCCGGGTCATTGATGGTGATGGGAGCATCACCAAAGGCGGCCAGTGAGAAGCACATGGCCATGCGGTGATCATCATAGGTATCGATGGCGGCGCTTTGCAGCTGTGCCGGCGGCGTGATCTCAATGAAATCTTCTCCCTCAACCACGTCCGCACCGACCTTGCGCAGTTCGGTTGCCATGGCGCTCAGGCGGTCGGTTTCCTTTACGCGCCAGTTGTACACGTTGCGAATAGCCGTGGGGCCGTCTGCAAACAGGGCTGTTGTGGCGATGGTCATGGCGGCATCAGGGATCGCATTCAAATCCAGATCCACCCCTTTGAGCGCACCCTTGCTGACTTCAATCCAGGTCGGGCCGTAGCTGACCTCGGCGCCCATTTTGCCCAGTACTTCGGCAAAGGCCTTGTCGCCCTGAACGCTGTCGGCACCCACGCCGTATACACGCACGGTACCGCCGGCAATGGCCGCTGCAGCCAGGAAGTAGGATGCGGAGGAGGCATCGCCTTCCACCATCACCTCACCCGGTGAGCGGTAGGTTTGACCCGCCTTGATGACAAAACGCTGGTAGTTCTGGTTGTCCACCTCAACACCAAACAGCTTCATGGTGTGCAGGGTGATGTCTATGTAAGGCTTGGAAACCAGTTCACCATCGACATTGATCACCAGGTCTCCCTCTGCCAGAGGCGCAGCCATCAACAGGGCTGTGAGGAACTGGCTGGAAATATTGCCACGAATACTGACTTCACCGCCTTTGAGGCCTGCGGCCTGAATCTTCAGCGGCGGGTAACCTGCTTCACCCAGGTATTCCACCTGAGCGCCCAGGGGACGCAGGGCGTCAATCAGATCGCCAATGGGGCGTTCGTACATGCGCGGTTCACCGGTCAGGGTGAATTCGCCTTTGCTGGCACAGAGTGCGGCACAGAGTGGGCGCATGGCCGTGCCTGCATTACCTAGAAACAGCTCCAGTGCAGCACTGGCGTCAAATGCCTGACCCAGCCCGGACAGCGAGCAGCTGCGGCGGTCTTGTGCCAGTTCGTAGTCTACGCCCAGCGCCCTCAATGCGTTGAGCATATGCCGAACATCATCACTGTCGAGCAGGTTGGTGATGCGGGTTGTGCCTTGGGCCAGGGCCGCAAGAAGCAGAATACGGTTGGACAGGCTCTTGGAGCCCGGGATCTGGACTTCACCGCTGGCGTGGCTCAACGGCTGCAGGGTCAGGGTTTCCATCTGTGGCAGCTTCACTTGTATACGCAGGTCGTGGGCTGCATAAGCTACCGTTATTCGGCGCCAAGGTCGAGACTACTTGGTGCTTAACCGACCGCTTCTTGCGTCTGAACGCGGTACAGTTCCGGTTTCGCACCAGGTTGCAGCTGGATATTCTCCAGTTCCAACAGACGAATCTTGATATCGAGGCCACCGCCATAACCGGTCAGTTCACCGCTGCTGCCAATAACGCGGTGGCAGGGAATGATGATGGAGATGGGGTTGCGGTTATTGGCCAGGCCCACGGCACGAAACGCCTGGGGACGGCCTACGGCACGGGCAATATCGCCATAGCTGCGCACTTCACCGTGAGGGATTTGCTGCAGTGCGGTCCAGACTTCGCCCTGAAAGGGGGTGCCGACCGGGTTCAGTGGCAGGTCGAATTCGACCAGTTGGCCGTCAAAGTAGGCATTCAGCTGGTCAACACAATCCCTCAGTACGGATGTGGAGGGCGCACTGTCGCCGGGCGTTGCGCGCACACCAAAATCCAACCGGCACAGACCGTGTTTATCGGCTTGCAGGGTGAGGGGGCCGACAGGTGTGTCGGTCATGATATGGGTATGAATCATGGCAGCTCCACGGCTCTAAAGCTTGGTTGATGGGGGTCAATGCCAGTGACCCTTAACTGAAGCATAGTGAACTCAAGAAGCGACAACAACCAAGGAACAGCCTCTATGAGCATTGAACATCACGATCTCGTCCATGAACTGCCGGAATTCCGTGACCAGATCCACCAGCTGAAAATGGAAAATGATCACTTCGCCAAGCTGTTTGACGAATATCACCAGCTGACCAAAGACGTCGAACGTATGGAAGCGGAAGTTGAGCCTGTGTGCACCAAGACAGAAGAGATGTACAAGCGCAAGCGCCTCCAGCTAAAGGACGAACTCTACAGCATGCTGCGCGACAACTAAGGTAAACAGCATTCCTTTACTTATAACACCCGCTTTTGCGGGTGTTTTTATATGTAGCAGTGGCGTACATTGAAAGCATCAGTGGGGCTGGTTTGATGGCCGGTTTCAGTTATCGCTTAAGGGCGCCCCGAACCGCACAGCAGACAAGACATTCATTGCATTGCCGGGTCGGATATCGAGGCGCTTTGTACAAGGAGTACCCGGTGTCTGTGACTGCACCCTCCCGTTATACCTGGCGTTATATTTTCCATATTGCACTGGAACACCGCCGCGAGCTTGTTCTGGCCAATCTGATTGCCATTATGGCGGCGCTGATGAGTGTGCCTCTGCCGCTGTTAATGCCGCTGCTGGTGGATGAGGTGCTGCTGGGGCAACCGGGTGTTGTCGTGGCAACCGTGAATGGCTGGTTCCCCGAGTCCTGGCACGGGCCACCGTTATACATAGGCGCTGTACTGCTGCTCACGGTAGTGTTGCGACTCTGTGCACTGGCGCTCAACGTCTTTCAGGCGCGCCAGTTCACCATCATCTCCAAGGATGTGATCTACCGCATCCGTGCCGGGCTGCTGGAACGGCTGCAGCGGATCTCCATGGCCGAGTATGAAACGCTGGGCAGTGGCAGCGTGGCATCCCATTTTGTCACCGACCTGGATACTGTGGACCGCTTTGTCGGCTCGTCGGTCAGCCGCTTTTTGGTGGCGGTACTGTCCATATTCGGCACTGCCATCATCCTGCTGTGGATGCACTGGCAGCTGGCCTTGCTGATTCTGTTCCTCAACCCCTTTGTAATCTGGTTGACCATGTCGGTGGGCAAGCGGGTCAAGCACCTCAAGGCGCGCGAGAATTCCGCCTATGAGCTGTTCCAGGCGGCGTTGACGGAAACGCTGGATGCCATCCAGCAGATACGTGCCAGCAACCGTGAAAAGCACTATCTGCAACGTCTTGTCGACCATGCGCTTAAGGTGCGTGATCACTCCACCAACTTTGAGTGGCGTTCCGATGCTGCCAGCCGACTCAGTTTCATGCTGTTTATGGTCGGAGTCGATCTGTTCAGAGCCGTAGCCATGCTGATGGTGGTGTTTTCTGATCTCTCTGTTGGTCAGATGATGGCGGTGTTTGGCTACCTCTGGTTCATGATGGGGCCGGTGCAGGAAGTGTTGGGCATGCAGTACGCCTGGTTTGGCGCCCGGGCCGCGCTTGAGCGTGTAAACCGTTTGCTGGAACTGCACCCGGAGCCACGCTACCCCTCTCTCCAGAACCCTTTCAAACAGGGTGAAACCGTGGGTATCAGCCTCAGGGATATTCACTTCAGTTATTACCCCGGGCAGGAGGTGCTGCGCGGCATTTCACTGGATATTCCGGCAGGCGAGAAAGTGGCACTTGTGGGGGCCAGTGGGGGCGGTAAATCAACGCTGGTGCAGGTTTTGCTGGGCTTGTATCCGCCGCAGCAGGGCGATGTCTGCTTTGACGGCATTCCGGTTCAGCGGATCGGTCTTGAGTGTGTTCGTGAGCACGTTGCCACGGTGCTGCAGCAGCCGGCCCTGTTCAATGGCACCGTGCGGGACAACCTGACCATGGGACGCACAGACGATGACGAGCGGCTTTGGCGTGCTCTGGAAGTCGCGCAGCTGAAAAGCTTCGTCATGGAGCTGGAACACAAGCTGGATACGCTGGTGGGGCGTCAAGGCGTGCGGCTCTCCGGCGGTCAACGCCAGCGCCTGGCGATTGCACGAATGGTGCTGTCTGACCCGGCGGTGGTAATTCTGGATGAAGCGACTTCGGCACTGGATACCCAGACCGAGCATGCGCTGCACAAGGCGATGACCGAATTCCTGCAGGGGCGCACCACGGTTATTGTGGCGCACCGCCTCAGCGCTGTTAAGCAGGCCGATCGGGTCTATGTATTTGAAGATGGACAGGTGATTGAGCAGGGCAGCCACAGCGAGCTGCTGGATCAAAAAGGGCTGTATGCCCGCCTGTACGGACAACGGCAGATGTAAACAAGACGGACGACAGAATGCGGCAGCACTTTAACTGGCAAGGCGGTAACCATGTAGAACTGATGGTGGATGGCGAAGCCTTTTACCCGGTCATGCTGGAGGCCATCGCCGAGGCGCGTTCGTCTCTGCTGTTGGAGTTCTATTTTGTGATCTCCGGCAAAATTGTGGATCGCTTCATCGAAGCGCTGAGTGATGCCTGTCGTCGTGGCGTGAAAACCCGGCTGATCGTGGATGGTTTTGGTGCCCGTTTATTGTCCCGCGTGGACCGGCAGCGGCTTCAGGCCGTGGGGGCTGAGCTGGTGGTCTACAATCCGCTGCAGCTGAACAAACTGACGCGCAACTTTGCCCGTGACCACCGCAAGCTGATGCTGGTAGACGAGCGTATCGCGTTTATCGGGGGCACCGGTCTGGCCGATGAATACTGGCTGTCGGAACGGCCGGGGTGCCCCTGGCACGAAGTGATGTGCAAGGTGCAGGGACCAGTCGTGGCGGATCTGGTCAGTGTATTCAATCAGCTCTGGTTTCGCTGCACCTCGCAGCGTCTATCACCACCGTCGCCGCAGCCTGAAGTGGGGCAGGCGATGGCCAAGGTCACCACTGTTCAGGGCCTCTACCAGCAGGACATCAAGGTGGCCTTCCTCAACCATGTAAACCAGGCCAATGACCGGGTTTGGCTGGTAACCGCCTATTTCTTGCCCTCTTTTTCCATACGCTCGGCCCTGCGCAAGGCGGCTCGGCGCGGCGTGGATGTGCGCATGCTGGTGGCCGGTCCCTACACCGATCAGTTTTGGGTCTATCATGCATCCAAGCGCTATTATCGCCGTCTCCTCAATGCCGGTGTGCGCATCTATGAGTATCAGCCCCGCTTTCTGCATGCCAAGGTCGGGCTGGTGGATGACTGGGTGTCCCTCGGCTCCTGTAACCTGGACCACTGGAATTTGCGCTGGAACCTTGAGGCCAACCTGGAGGTAATGGAGCCTGAATTGACCGCTCAGGTTGAGCAGCTGATTACGCGTGACTTTGAGCAGTGCAGTGAAGTCACAGCCGAGAGTTGGGCTCGTCGGCCCTGGCATCGCAAGTTGAAGGAACTGGTGTGGGCTCTAATCAGTCAGATAGTGTTGAAGATCAAGTGAGGGCGATGCCATGAAAATAAATGCCATGCACAAATGGACTGTGACCCTGATGTTGTCGCTTGCCATAACCGGCTGTGCGCAGCAGGGGCTTTACGGCACCAGTTACAGTCGTGACCAGGTGGGCCGCGCGCAAAGCGTTGAATACGGTAATGTCGTGTCGGTCACCCCCGTAACCATTGAAGGGCGAACCGATGGTGTTGTTGGCAGTGGTACGGGTGCGGTTGTCGGTGGTATTGCCGGTAGCCAAATCGGTGGCGGCAGTGGCCGTTCGCTGGCCACGGTCGTGGGTGCGGTCGCGGGTGGTTTGGCCGGGCAGCGCATTGAGCAGGCGGCGACCAAGCGTCAGGGACAGGAGATTACCATTCGCCTGGACTCAGGCCGGCTGGTGTCGGTGGTGCAGGAAGTGGAAGACGCACGCTTTTTTTACGCCGGGGATAGGGTGCGTGTATTGGGTCAGGGACGCGGCCTGAAGGTCACTTACTGAACCGGGCCAGCCAAGGCTGGCCCGTACAGATGCCCGGCCTGTGGTTACTTGCTGGGCGCGTGGAACAGCAGGTACAGGTCGATCAGGACTTCCGGAATCTGAGCGGCCATTTCTTCGCGCAGGGCGCGGTCACGACTGATCTCTTCCACATCTTCATCTTCAAACAGGTCGGATGCGACCATTACCGGCAGCAGCAGGCCAGCGACGGTTTCTTCGTCATCGCCGAACCATTTTTCTTCGTGCTGGAAAACCCCTTCCATGAATGCCTGAGCCCAAGTGGTCAGCTCGGTGACTTCTTCGTCGTCTTCCGGCTCCAGGGTCAGGTCGCAGGGCAGCAGGATTTCCTGGTCGTTGTAGAGGTCGTTACCGATGGTACGGTACAGCTTGCGCAGCAGCTCCTGGATTTCCTGCTTTTCGCTGTCGGATGACCACTGGGGTTCACCGTCAAACAGCTGCTCCATCCATTCGGCTTCAGGGGTGGCTTCAGGGCTGATGTTCAGGGCGCAGAGAAAACCGTGTGCGCCGATCAAATCCAGCGCTTCATCGGAAACGGCCGGTGAAAACAGGAACTCTTCCAGTCGATCCAGTTCATCTTCGGTGATCAGGGCAATATTGGCAGTCATGGCTAGGCTATCCGCTAAGAGAAGAAACAACGATGATTCTACCCCGAACCGTCGGTCAGGGATATGGTGCAGGATGACTTCATGGCAGTGATTGCGGATAATGCCGCCCATGATTGAGCGTGCCCAACACATACTGGCCGATGTCTTCGGCTTCGAATCCTTCCGCCCGCCTCAGGATGAGGTGGTCAAAACGCTCATCGAGGGGCGTGACGCTTTGGTGGTGATGCCCACCGGTGGCGGTAAATCCCTGTGCTATCAACTGCCGGCGCTGGTGCGCGAGGGCTGTGGCGTGGTTATATCGCCGCTGATCGCCCTGATGCAGGACCAGGTCAGTGCCCTGTCTCAGCTGGGCATCCGTGCCGGTTGCCTGAACTCCTCCATGACACTGGAGGATTTGCAGGAAACCGAGCATCAGTTGCGCACGGGCGAGCTGGATCTGCTCTATGTGGCCCCTGAACGGCTGCAGGCACCGCGTACACAGAACCTGCTCAGCCAGTGCCGTCTGTCACTCTTTGCCATCGACGAAGCGCACTGCGTGTCCCAATGGGGGCATGACTTCCGTCCGGAATATATGCAGCTGAACCAACTCAAGCAGCTGTTTCCGGGTGTGCCTCGAATCGCCCTGACCGCGACTGCCGATGCGCGTACCCGCCAGGAGATTATCGATCGCCTGGAACTGACCGATGCACAGCGTTTTATCTGCGGTTTTGACCGTCCCAACATTCGCTATCGCATTGGTCAGAAAGACCGGGCACGGGAGCAGCTGCTGCGCTTTATCCGCGAAGAACACCCGCAGGATGTGGGGGTGGTGTACTGTCTTTCGCGCAAGCGGGTGGAAGAAACGGCTGAGTGGCTGTGTGAACGGGGCTTCAACGCCTTGCCTTACCATGCCGGCCTGGATGCCGGGCTGCGTCAGCACCATCAACACCGATTTCTTACCGAAGAGTCGGTGATCATGGTGGCGACCATTGCCTTTGGCATGGGCATCGACAAGCCCAATGTGCGCTTTGTTGCACACCTGGATCTGCCGCGCTCCATCGAAGCCTATTATCAGGAAACCGGTCGCGCCGGTCGTGATGGTCAGCCCGCCAATGCCTGGATGGTATATGGTTTGCAGGATGTGATCTTTCTGCGCCAGATGCTGGAAGGCTCGGGGGCAGAGGATGCGCAGAAGCAGATTGAACGGCAGAAACTGGAGGCGATGCTGGGCCTGTGTGAAATCACCAGCTGTCGTCGACAGGCCCTGCTGGAGTATTTCGGCGAGAACGATCATGAGCCCTGTGGCAACTGCGACACCTGTCTCGAACCCGTGCCGGTCTGGGAAGGAACCGAAGCTGCACGTAAGGCACTGTCCGCGGTCTATCGCAGCGGCCAGCAGTATGGGGTGAATTACATTATCGATATTCTGCGTGGCCAGTCCAATGACAAGACGCGGCAGCGTGGCCATGAGCAGCTGTCAACCTGGGGCATCGGCCAGGATCTGGATGCCCGTGAGTGGCGCTCGGTGTTTCGCCAGCTGGTGGCGCGGGGCTACCTCAATGTAGACCCTCAGGGCTTTGGCGTACTGCACCTGAGTGAGCGCTGCCGCCCACTGCTGAGAGGGGAGGAGACGCTGGAGCTGCGCCGTGATATCCGCACCCGTTCCGGTGGCGGCGCCGGCAGCAAACCGCGTAACTCTGCCGCCCAGCAGCGTCTGGATGCCGATGAGAAGCTGCTTTGGGAAGCGTTGCGTGCACTGCGCAAGCAGATTGCCAGTGACCAGGATGTGCCGCCCTATGTGATTTTCCACGATGCGACGTTGATGGAGATGGTGCTTTACCGTCCCCTTACATCGGAGCAGATGCGCCGTCTCAGCGGGGTAGGGGAACGCAAGCTGGCTCTTTACGGTGATCCTTTCCTCGAATTGATTGCCGAGCATAACCAGCAAGCCGATGCGGGCCACAATGACCAGGCCGAACAGTCGCTGATGCTCTACCGCACCGGCATGACAGTGGAGCAGGTGGCGCGGCAGCAGAAACTCTCGCCCAATGTCATCTACGGACACCTGGCTCAGGCCATTCGAGATGGGCTCATCCCGGTGGATGACGTGGTTGAGCTGCCTGCCAAGGAGCGCAGTGAGATCGAAAGCACCATCCGTTTTTGTCAGCAGCAATTCGGTGATTCGCTCAAATCCGTGCATGAAGCACTGGAAGGCCGGTACGACTACGGCGTGCTGCGGTGTATTCGTCAGGGAATGGAGATGTGATCGAGGCATTACCGGCACCGCTGACGCTGTTCTTCAGTGCCCTTATCTCGTCCACCCTGCTGCCCGGGGGCTCCGAGGCGCTGCTGGCCTGGTTACTGAACCAGAACCAGCATTCAGCCTGGACACTGTGGCTCGCCGCTACCTCGGGCAATGTGCTGGGCAGCCTGCTGACCTGGGGAATGGGATACTGGATTGCCAGGCGCTATCCGCTGAAAACACTGGATAAGCCCGGCCACCAGCGCGCCAGAGACTGGCTGCAGAAGTATGGGCCTGCAAGCCTGTTGCTGGCCTGGCTGCCGTTGGTGGGTGACCCGCTCTGTCTGGTGGCCGGCTGGCTAAGATTCAACTTTCTGCTCAGTCTCGTCATGATTACACTGGGCAAGGCTCTGCGCTATGCTTTGATTGTCGGTCTTTTTTCGTGAGGCGCCTGCCGGGTTGAAAGGGATGAACCGGACTTTTCTGCTGCGTGCTATCCAGTTTCTGTTGCTGCTGATTCTGTTGCTGTTGCTGGCCAATATCTGGTTCAGCCGCATCAATGAGTTCTGGTGGCAGCGACCGGTTCAGGTGGCGATCTACCCGATCAACGCTGACGGAGCGGCTTTGACCGAGGCCTTTATCGGCCAGCTGCGCTCCGAACATTTCTCCGATATCGAACAGTTTTTCAGCCGGGAGGCCGAACGATACCGCCTGCCGTTGCAGCAACCGGTGCAGGTGACGCTGGCGCCTCAGGTCAGGGCAAGCCCGCCTCAGGTCCCGGATGATGCCAGCATTCTGGATGCGATCTGGTGGTCATTGAAAATGCGGCTTTGGGTCTGGCGCCAGGATACCTATTCAGGCGAGGTCGACGCGCGCATATTCATGAACTTTCATCTGCCCGGAAGTCCTGATGCACTGCCGCGCCACTCCCTTGGGCTGCAGCGCGGCAAGATCGGACTGGTCAACGGTTTGGCGGGGATTGATCACCTGGGACGCAATAACCTGGTGGCTGCGCATGAGTTCCTGCATACCCTGGGCGCAAGTGACAAGTATGACCCTGCCACCAACCAACCACTCTGGCCAGACGGCTTTGCCGACCCCACGAAGACGCCGTTATACCCGCAAACCCGAGCTGAAATCATGGGCGGAAGGGTGCTGGTCAGCCCAGGCTGGGCAATGTTGCCCCCCGGCTTGAGCCATGTGGTCATTGGTTCAGCCACGGCTATTGAAATCAATTGGTTAGCGGTTCCGCCCGAGGGCTGAAGCTGAGGCTTCCTTGACCCGGACGGTGCCCTGTAGGACAATGCGCGCCATTGTCACTCAGGCTGATTGGAGGCTTTTAGCGGGTAATCGCGGTTTTTGCAGGTTTTATCCTGCCAGTTTGCTGCTTTTTTTGCTGTGCAGATCCATTGTGCAACCACCCGTTACACTTGGACCTTTCTCACTGGCTTGACACCTTCCGTCAAGGCCCCTCCTGAGTGTCCCCGTTTCATCTGTTTTCAACACAGGCATGTCAGTCTGGCTTGTCTGCTGTTTTGGTTTCAGATTAACCGCAATTTTCAAGGGAGCTCATGAACTCACATACGCCCATCGATGCCGTCCAAATTGCTGAAGCCGAACTGGCTCCAGCGTTCAAGGTTTATACCGCTCGTCACCTGCAGCAGATCGAACAGCTGCAGCAACTGCCCGAACAATTGAAGCATGAAATGGAAGTGGTCTCTTCCGTACTGCCGTTTCGGGTAAACAACTACGTGATCGAACAGCTGATCAACTGGGATGATGCCATCAATGATCCCATGTTCCAGCTGACCTTCCCGCAGCGTGGCATGCTTAAGCCGGAACACTTCGATGCGGTAGAAGCTGCCCTTGCTACTGAAGACAAGGCCGAGATCAAGCGTGTGGTGAACGAGGTGCGTCAGGCACTGAACCCGCATCCGGCCGGTCAAATGGAACACAATATCCCGCGCGTAAACGGCGAGCCCGTTAACGGCATCCAGCACAAGTACAACGAAACCGTGCTGTTCTTCCCCAGCTCCGGTCAGGTGTGTCACAGCTACTGTACCTTCTGCTTCCGCTGGGCTCAGTTTGTCGGTGACCAGTCCCTGAAAATTGCCGCCAAGGAATCCGGTCAGCTGTGTGACTACCTGCGCGAACACCCGGAAGTCACCGATGTGCTCATCACCGGTGGTGACCCCATGGTGATGAAAACCAAGAACTTGCGTGCCTACCTGGAACCGCTGCTGGAGCCGGAGTTCGATCATATCCGCACCATCCGTATTGGCTCCAAGGCACTGACCTTCTGGCCGTACCGCTTCGTCACCGATGAAGACAGCGATGATCTGATGGATCTGTTCCGCGATATCATCGCTGCCGGCAAGCATCTGGCATTCATGGCGCACTATAATCACTGGCGCGAGATGGGAACCGATATCCACCGTCAAGCCGTGGCCCGCATTCGTGAAACCGGCGCGCACATCCGCAGCCAGGGCCCGCTATTGAACCATATCAACACCGAAGCCGATGACTGGGCCAAAATGTGGCAGACTCAGGTGGAGCTGGGTATCCAGCCGTACTACATGTTCGTCGAGCGTGACACCGGTGCCCAGCACTACTTTGAAGTGCCGCTGGCACAGGCCTGGAACACCTACCGTGACGCTATGAAGCAGGTGAGCGGTATTGCCCGTACTGCCCGTGGTCCGTCCATGTCGGCGACACCTGGTAAGGTTGAGATTCAGGGTGTTACCGAGATCAATGGCGAGAAAGTGTTTGTGCTGCGCTTTATCCAGGGGCGCAACCCGGATTGGGTCCAGCGTCCGTTCTTTGCCGCCTATGATGAAAAGGCGACCTGGCTGAACCACCTCAAACCGGCCTTTGGCGAAGAGAAGTTCTTCTTCGAAGACTGATTTTTGTGTAAAGCGCGTAATCAAGGCTGCCAGTTGGCAGCCTTTTGCGTTTATGGCCCCAAAAAGTGCGTGGTTTCTGGCATAATGCGCGGCTTCATTAACAGGAGGCTTGACCATGTCCATCGAACAGGCACTGCATACCCGCAGCGAATCCAAATGTGAACTCTGTGGCGCGACTGACGCGCTGGCGGTATTTCCGGTCCCGCCTGCTTCCGATGACAGTGTGGATCAGTCTGTCCTGCTGTGTGACACCTGCCGTACCCAGATTGAAAATCCGGATCAGGTTGATGCCAACCACTGGCGCTGCCTGAATGACAGCATGTGGAGCCAGGTGCCGGCAGTACAGGTTCTGGCCTGGCGCATGCTTAACCGTCTGCGTGCCGAAGGCTGGCCCCAGGACCTGCTGGACATGATGTACCTGGACGAAGAAAGCCAGAGCTGGGCTGAAGCCACGGGTGATCACCTTTCTGATGACGAACAGGTACGTCACCTGGACAGCAACGGTGCCGTGTTGGAAGCCGGTGATACCGTTACCCTGACCAAAGACCTGAATGTAAAAGGATCAAGCTTGACTGCGAAACGTGGTACGGCTGTTCGTAATATCTCGCTGGTGCCGGATAACCCGGAACAGATTGAAGGCCGTGTTGACGGTCAGCATATTGTGATTCTGACCAAGTTTGTTAAAAAACAGAAATAAGTTGTCGCTCGCTGCATGCATATTCCATATATTCTGAAGGTGTATGAATGAACGTCCGCTATGCAGCAATTTGGTTGAATTATTGACAACATGGATAAGGGGGGGTAAACGCCTGTTTAACTCCCTGATTTCCAAAACCTTTACAGATATCCCGCTTTAACTGTCTACAAATCCTTACGTAAATAATCCGCTCTAATTCTGTTATTTCCGAACTTTTTCACTAGGCTTTATCCCGAATCTTATTATTTACGTGAATGAAACCATTCACTCCGGTTTATATAAGATTTTGTTTCAAAAGGGTTCGCAAGCGTGTTGGCACCTTTTGTATATGGATTAATACAGTTTTTGATTATTGTTTCGCAGGATGCACATCAGGGAAGCCCTGGTTAAAGAGTTGGTACAAGTGATTACGGCTTAAAGCCCGACTCCAGATCACCAGGGTTATACCCGGTTAAAAGGTGTCATTGACCCGTTTTGCGAAAAGAAGTCGTTTCGCTATCCGTAGTTGAATCCCGAGGGGTTCAGGGGCGAGCTAAGTAAACCGAGCATCGGTTAATCTCATCTGGAGGCACCCAATGAGAGTTAGCGCCCGTAATCAAGGTCGACACCGCATTCGTTCACGTGAAAAACGTGCGTATCACCCACCAGCTGTTTCTCCTCTGCAAAACCTGTGGCAGCGATCGACTGAGCGACGAGCCGCCGCCCAAATCCCGCGACATCGATACATGCTTGAGGCACTTGAACCTCGCCTGTTATTGAATGCGGATTTGGGTGCCATCGCTATTCAGGATTTTCTGGATAACCCGGACCTGACCAGTGATTTTGCTACGGCGTTTGAAGCTGGCTTTGACCGCCTGTTTGATACGCTTGAAGAAGTTGAGGGAACGCTGGACCTGGAGACCAACCTCGATATTGATCTGCCAGCCCTGCTGGACCGTGAATACGATGGTGCAGGAGAGGACGGTAATAACGATGGCAACTTCTTAAATGATCACCGTGCTGTAGATCTTGCGTCACTGATGGACTTTACCGGTCAGCTGATCGACGCCGGCTTTGACCCTGAGAATGATTTTGTTGGTGATGTCGCCGACATCGATATGTCCGCTTTCGCTTTCTATGACTTCAATGGGAATGACACCCTTGAAATATCGGATGTGATTCGAAGCGGTATTGATGCTTTATTCAGCGACTTGAACTCGCTGGTATCGCCGACTTCACTGGTTTCAGATTTGATTAGCCATCTGGACGTTGGAAGCATTGCCTTTGGTGATTTTGAACTGAACGTCAGTGCTGGAAATCTTGTCATGGACCCGGCGGCAGATGCCGGTGAAGGAACCTATTACCTGACCTTTGATGTCGGTGTTGATCTGAGCAGAAGCGATACCTTCCATTTCGATCTGGGCAGGGGTGCCGACCTGCTGGGTTTGATCTATCCCAGTGATGCTGATGGTGTTGCCGGAATGCCTGAAGTGACAATTGACAGTCATTTCGGCTTTGAAACGATGACCGGTCTCAGCGTTACGGTTGATTTACAAGATGTACAAGTCGGAGTGGATGAAAATGATGATCCGGTATATGAAGAACATGTCTTTGTCGACGCAAATAATTCCGACTTCTATCTGGGCAGTGATACACAGGTCCGAGCTGGGGTGGATACCTCAACTACAGTAGGTGCTTTTGACTTCCAGATAGGCTTTCTGGAAATCAGCAATGGTGCAGGCTCAACCTTTGAGCTTACAGCCGAAGCAGTGGCCGAATTTGCTGATCCGGGTGGTGGTGACGGTATCACCTTCACCGAACTCGGTGATGTCGATTATGTAACCGATAATGTGTCCGTCAGTACTGATGGGGCACTGAATGTCCTGCTGAATATCGATGTAGAAACAATAGATGTTGCCAGCTTTGATGACGCCTTCGACCTGCTCGACCCGGTTATTCAGCTCAGTGGCGACCCCTTCGATGCCGCGCTTCAGTCTCCCGGTAGTGACGACCCTCGAACCGCTCCGATAATTTCTTTGCTGGACTTTGATGCACTCACGCCTTTCCGGAATATGACCGACGAAGGGTTCCTCAATATTCTCCGCCAGCTGGAAACCTACTGTTCTTCTCTTGAGAACAACCTCGACCTCTTCGGCTTTGACCTTCCCTTTGTGAGTGCTACTTCTCTGCTGGATGCGTTGGACTTTACCAGTGATATCCATGCACTTATCGATGACCTGTATGATGAAGTACCAACGATTTCCGGTGGTATCTCTGGTACTGCCGATGTTCCGACGTTCATTTCCGTACAGGAGTTGGCGTCTGACCTCAATAGCCTCCTGCCCGGAAGCCTTGCCGACCTCGTGCCCAGTTACAATGCCGATACTCTGGTGCTGTCGTTCGACTTTGCATTGGCACAAACGGTCTCCATTGATGGAGGGTTCGACTTCAGCTTCGACCTGGGACAGGTGGGGGATGTCAATGCCACTGGTGGTTTCACCGGTGACTCAAATCTCGGTATGGACTTTACCCTGGGCATGGATTTGTCCGACCCGGCTGAAGTTGCAATTACATCCACTCAGGCACTATTTGCGCTTTACAGTAATTTCAATAGTGGCGGAAATGCAGCCTCTCCCAGTATCTCATCAGATATCAAATTCCGCCTTAAAGTCGCTGGCCGTGAAGCCGTTGATGTTGAGCTTGCTGCCGGCAATTACACCGATCTGGATGGACTGGCAACGGCCATTCAGGATGCTATCGATGCAGTTTATGCCGACGGTGATATTAATGTGGTCGTGGATCCGGATACCGGCCGCCTGGTGATCACCGTTGATAGTTATACAGCGGAAATCGTGACCGATAACAACGGCACTGAAGATCCCGGTGACGATACGACCGAGTTTGTTCAGGTATTGCCTTCACCGGTCACCATCGAACTGCTTGAAGGAGATGCGCTGGAATTCGCCAAGCTGGGTTTCAACGATGGCCAGTCAGCGACAACCTCACCCTTGCCCTCAAACGGCATTCTCAGTGGTGAAGCCATCTTCGATGTGATCATCGATGGCACCAGCCACCAGATCACAGTCGCTCATGATGGCACCAATACCAGTGTGTCGGATCTTCTGGGCGACATGGAAGGAGCAATTAACACCGCTTTTGGCGCTACGGTTGTTAGTGTCGAGCCGTTGAACGTTGTTGACAATGTATCGACGCCCGATGATCAGGGTTTCAAGATTCTTGCCAGTGATGGTTC
The DNA here is from genome assembly GCF_900155945.1 of Marinobacterium stanieri. Lineage (GTDB taxonomy): Bacteria > Pseudomonadota > Gammaproteobacteria > Pseudomonadales > Balneatricaceae > Marinobacterium > Marinobacterium stanieri. Next base: position 93,972 of record NZ_FTMN01000004.1, on the reverse strand, counting down.
TTCCATTCGTATTGAAGGCATTAACGCCGTAGCTCAGAAAGAGTTGGGGCTGACCAATGGCAGCAGCGCCGCCGAGGTATCGGTTGGTGCTGACTCAGATGTACTTGAGGGTAGCGGTGTTGCTGAAACCGGGCAGCTAACGGGGGATGCCGGATTTACCATTGAAGCCACAGACTCCGGTGGTATTACCACTGCAACAGCAGTCACCATTTTGTCTGCTGATACCGGTGATAATGCCTCCCTGTATGACCTGGTTGAAGATATCAATGCTGAACTGCCTGCCGGAGTCGTTGCAGGTCTAGAAAGTGGTCGTCTCGTCTTCTCGGCTGTGGATGCCGATACTATTCGTTCGATCCGTATTACCAATGTATCGGGTACTGCCCAGACCGAGTTGGGTCTGGAAAATGATATGGCGGCCAGCAAGCGTGAGGAGAGCCTGGCCTTCGTCAGTGATGCCAGCTTTGGTGCCACCATAGAGTTGGATGCCAGCGGTACGGGCTCACTGAACGCCGGCTTCCTGGGTCTGGATTTTGGCAATGTTGATGGCGGCTTGTCAGCTTCGATTAGCGGCAGCTTCGAGACTCGGGCATTGGCAGGGGTAGGTGACATAACGGATATAGAGTCCTTGCTGGGCTCTTTAGGTGATATGGATGCCGTCGCCAATGTGGATGTGAGCGGTGATGTGGATCTGGCCCTTGAAGGCTTGTCCATAAGCGGTGCTGGTGGTGTGCTCGATGACCTCCAGACCTACCTCGGAGGACTGGCGTCTCCTGCCATCGATATTCTGGTGGGCGATATTACCGGCTTTAGTGATGGCATTACCCTTGAGGCTCAAGCTGACAGCATTCCAGTAGGCACTGACTATGCCGATCCAGATCTTATCGTGAACCTTAAAGGTCTGGAGGAGCTGAAACACTTCGGTGACTTTGCCTTTGCCGATGTGCTGGATGTGTTCCAGCAGGCGCGCAGCTTCCTTGAGCAATTGGTGGATATCGACTTCCTGGGTGAACAACTGCCCCTGGTTGGGCTTAACCTGGCAGATGCACTGGACTTTGTTGGCGGCATGGTCGATATCATCGACGATATGATCGACAGTGACGCGGCTACGGTACAGGAGCTGGTCGGTACACTTAATGCAGCACTGGAGCAGGTGACCGATGGCCTGATCAGCATGACCTATGAGGTCAACAGCCCGGGAATTCTTGGCTTCGATATCGATTTCAGTCGCGCGGCCAATGTATTCCTGCCGGTCAATATCGCGCTCTCGGATCTGCTTGGTGCAGGGTTTGAAGACTTTGCCAATCTCGCGGGCTCGGCCAATATCGGTGCCGACTTTGCGGCCGGTTTGGGGCTCTCCTTCGGTGTTGATGTAAGCAGCATTACCAGTGGTGATCCCCTCATATACATTTTTCCGGATGAGACCGGAATCAATGTCAGTGGCGGAGGCTCCGCATCCGAAGTCAGTTTCCTGGCCAGCATAGGGCCTTTGGGGGCATCCATAGAAGGCGGCTCCCTTGACCTTGATGTGGCCTTGGGAATAGGTATTCCGGAGCTTGACCTTGTAGACCTGGAGGTAGGCTCATTACTCTCAGATGTGGGGGGATTACTCGATACCATTACAGCTGACGGAGACCTGTTTAACCTGGACTTTGACTTTGATGCGGTCTTGCCGGTCTTCGGCCAGTTGGGTGGCTCATCGGTCTTCCTGGGAAACCTGGACTTCCTGGCCGAACTTGACAATCTTGTGGATGGCTTGCAGTTCACCGTTGATAACCTGCCCAACTTTGACCTGATTGATTTTGATGATCTCGGCTTGCTGGATACCATTCAGGTGTTTGTCGAAGGGTTCGATATGGTGTTGGGCACCATCGGGGATCTTTTCTCGGGAGAGCTCTTTGGTATCAGTGGTATCGATGATATTCCATTCCTTGGCGATATCCTCGATGCCGCTGATGATTTCGTTGAAGACATTCGCAGTGCCGTAGTTCAGCCGCTGCTTGACCTTATTGATGGCACCCCGGAGTTCCTGGCAGATGTATTCGAGCAGTTGCAGGAGCTTATATACAATGCATTTGATGCCATAGGTGCACTACCGAACACTATCAATGACGCCGGTGATATCCTCATTGAGTTCCTTGATGATGCCGGCGATACGCTGGGCACCTGGACTGATGTAGATGACTGGCCGGATCCAGATGATGCCTGGCAACAGCTGAATGACTGGATCAGCTCTGCTGACGGGTTCGAGTTTGCCCTTGACTTGGGAGGCGAATACGAACTGGGCTTCGGGGATGTGGACCTGGGCTTGCCAGTGCTGGGGCTGGAGATCGATGATGAACTAACAGCCGCCTTTGCCTGGTCACTGTTCCTGGGAATGGGCGTTAACCTCAATGAAGGTTTCTACTTCAAGTTTGCGCCGGACGATGGTGAAGAGATCGCCCTGGATTTGAGTGTATCCCTCCCGGATGAAGTACAAGCCAACCTGGGCTTCCTTACCGCTACCGCGACCAACTATAACGTCGGTGACTATAAGGACTTCTTTGCCCGCTTCGCTGCAGACCTGGATGACGGTAATGGCGATGGCAAGCTCACCTTCAGTGAAATTCCCAACGCTGATCTGGATGTGGGCTTTGGTGCCCGTGTCGATCTGGATTTGGGCCTGTCCCTTGGCTTCAGTGACGAAATCGATATTGGCCTGGATACTCTTGGCTCACTCTTCCCGAGTATTGGTACAGACCTGAGCCTGCAATGGGGCTTTGGCTCCCAGGATATATTCAGCGACATTGTCGACTTTGCTACAGCGTTGCCTGAAAACGCAGCGGTTGTGATCGACAATATCACCTTGAATGTGGGCTCATTCCTGTCGGATGTGCTCTCGCCGGTGGTGGATATCATCCAGACCATCGTTGGACCTTTCGATCCGCTGCTGGATATTCTGACCTCCCCGATACCGGTGATTTCGGACCTGGCCGGTCAGGATATTTCCCTGCTGGATATAGCGGCCCAGTTCGGTTACCTCAACCAGGGGTTGGTGGATGCGCTGACCTTCATAACCGACCTCTATGACACCGTCAGCGGCCTTGACCTGAACAATGGGGATCTCATTGTTGATATTGGCGATATTCTGGGCATAGGTCCGATCGAATTCGGCGGTGATGTCGCCGGTGCGGTAGATCTCTCTGATGCCAACACGGCCAATACCTTCCAGGATCAGGGTGAAGGCTTTGGCAGCATTCTTACCAGTCTGGGTGACGGAGGGTTGAGTGGTTTAGGTACCACTCTACTTGGCTCCGGCAGTATCTCTGGCAGTGTTATGAGCCAGGCCGGTACCAGCGGTGGTGCCTTTGGTGGTATGAGCAATAATGGCCTCATCTTCCCCTTCCTGGAAGATCCGACGCAATTAATAGGCCTGCTGTTTGGCCGTGATATGACGCTCATCTCCTTCGATTTGGCACCCTTGGAGTTCGGTTTTGAATATAGCCAGTTCTTCAGTATCTGGGGCCCGATCGGGGTTACCATTGGTGGGGGTATTAGCGCCCTCATCGACTTTGCCTTCGGTTATGACACCTACGGTATCCGTACTTTTGCTGACAACGGCTTCAGCAATCCGCTCGACCTGATGGCCGGTTTCTATATCTACGATGATACCCCGCAGTTGCCGGGTGTTGATGTGCCTGAAATCGTCCTGTCTGGCCAAATCACGGCTGCACTGGCGATCAATATCGGCATTGCTGAAGCAGGTGTCGGGGGCGGTATCTTTGCCACCGCAGCTGCAAACCTCAATGACCCCAATGACGATATGAAGGTGCGGCCTGCTGAAATCTGGTCCTACCTCTATGACGAAGCGGCGGGTGAATTCACCTGGGAAAATGTGATCTGCATCTTCGATTACTCGGTGCTGATCGAGGCCAAGCTGTTCGTCTACGTGGAAGCACTTTGGGGGCTATGGGAAAAAAGTTGGGAGTTCGGCCCGTCCCTGCCACTGCTGGATCTGGAATACAGCTGTGAGCCCGATCCGTTGCTGGCAACCGATATTGGTGACGGTACCCTGCGACTCAACATGGGTGAATACGCCTCTGAGCGTATTCATGGCCCAACCGATGACGTGGCAGAAGACTTTAGCGTCTATCTATCTGGCGATAATGTCATGGTGGAAGCCACTATCGGTGGCGAGTCCTGGACCAAAAACTACGGCAGCCAGAGCAAGTATACCCACATTATGGGCCATGCCGGCTTGGGCGATGACACCATCGATCTTTCCGGCATGACAGGAAGCTCATACCTGACCTCGGATCTGACCGGTGGAACCGGTAATGACACCTTGATCGGTGGCGGCGGTGAAGATGTGATCTACGGTGAAACCGGCATCGATACCCTGTTGGGCGGAGGTAATAACGACTTCATTGATGGTGGCTCCGGTGATGACAAAATCAGCGGTGGTCTGGGTAACGATATCCTGCATGGTCGCCTGGATGACGACATCATTCTGGGTGATGGCGGTAATGACATCATCACGGGTGAGCAGGGTGAGGACATTATCAGCGCCGGCAGCGGTGATGACCGCGTCTGGGGTGGCCAGGATATCGACTGGATCGCGGGCGGAGAGGACAACGATACCCTGCAAGGTGATCAGGGCGATGACCTGATTTGGGGTGACTTTGACTTCGATATCGATGGCGACTTCAACGTTGCCATGAATGGCCTGGTGCCGGCCTTGATCAATAGCTCCAATACCGGTGATGACTGGATCAGTGGCGGCGGTGGTTCCGACTGGATCTCCGGTGACAAGGGCAATGACCTTATCTGGGGTGACTCCTTCTTTGCGACCGAAGAGGACGGTCAAACCATTGTCACAGAAACCGCCAGTTTTGGTACACGACCGACGTTGGATCTGACCGCTTTCAATACGGCAGGTCATGATGTGATTTCCGGCGGTGCCGGGAATGATCGCATCTGGGGTGAAGACGGTAACGATGTAATTCGAGGTGATCGGGATGGCAGTATTACCGACCCAGACCGCTTTGATATGGGCGCTGGCAGTGCTACCGGTGATGACTGGCTGTACGGTGGACGCGGCTCGGATGCCATGTTCGGGAACGATGGCAACGATCACCTCTACGGCGGTTCAGCAGGGGATTACCTGTTCGGTAATGACGGGGACGATGTAATCGAAGGGGCGGCAGGCCGTGATGCCATCTTCGGTGATGATGGCGAAGTGGAAATCTTCGAAGCGGGCGACCCGATTCTTCCCGGCGGTACTTATACCGCCAGCACCTTTGACCCCAAAACGTTGCGAACTATCAATGCAGCCAGCTCCAGCGGCAATGACGAGATCGACGGTGGTGTCGATGATGACTTCATCTTTGGTGGCAGCGGGCTGGATGATATTACCGGTGCCGGTGGTGAAGACCTGATATTCGGGGATAACGGTGAAGCCCTGTTCGAATATCACGAAGATATAGGCATTTCGCTGTTCACCGAGTTGCATTCGCTGGACCATGACCACGGTGGCCGAGACGAGATTGAAGGCTTCCTGGGCGCCGATATCATCATCGGCGGCAGTGATGGTGATGTGATTAATGGTGATGCCGATGGCGAGCTGCAGAGCAATGACATCATTGCCGGTGACCATGCGGATGTATATCGACAGCTGGATGTCGATAATCTGCGTGCGGTGCTCGCAACCATGAATACCGTCGATATCGACGGTCCCGGGGTCAATGGCAATGACCTGATCGCCGGTGGTGGCGGTGACGATATCGTCTTTGCCGGTCCCGGCGATGACCAGGTTACCGGTAGCGAAGGTCAGGACGTCATTGTCGGTGACAACGGTGAACTCTCCTTCGTTGATGATGACGATATCGATACCCTCGACTTCGTGCGCACACTTAACTTTGATCTGACCGGTGATGACTGGATTTCCGGTGGTGCCGCTGCTGATATCGTGATCGGCGGTGGCGGCGAAGACCATCTCTACGGTGACGATATCTTCACCCTGAATGAAGGCGGAGATCCGACCGGCTTCGCATCCATTGATGACGCCGATGCCGGTGCCGATATTTTGATTGGTGACCAGGGTGAGGTGTTGTTGACCCTGGGACTGATTCGCGAGGTGCGCTCCACCGATACAGACAACCTGGATGGCGATAACGACGTCATCCGCGGTAACCAGCACGACGATGTGATCATCGGTGGTGTGAACGGTAACCCCGAGCCGGACCAGCTGTTCGGTGATGAGGGCGATGACATCCTCATCGGTGACGAAGGTGAGGTCATCTACAGCGCCGATTATGACGACCCGGAAAACCCGGTGCGGGTGCTGGTACGCTCCACCGAATTCAGTCTGGGGCACGATGATGAAATCCATGGCAACGATGGCGAGGACCTTGTACTTGGTGGCGCCGGTGATGACTGGATTCAGGGGGATAACGAGAACAACACCGTTGCTGCCGCTCCGGCCAGCGATATCCTCTTCGGTGACCAGGGACGTGTCGATTATGTGTTGGGACTTGTCGATAGCATAACCGCGACGGATGCCCTGGACGGCGATGGTGGAGATGACACCATCGAAGGTAACGATGGCCGTGACTTCATCGTCGGCGGTGTTGGCGATGACCACCTCTCCGGTGAGGGCGAAACTCAGGGCAGTGTGTTCGGGCTGGGTCACTATGATGACATCATCCTGGGTGACCTGGGCGTTATCCACTACAACGGCCCAACCGAAGATGATGGTGACCCACTCACCATTGATGAGGTGCGTACGATTAGCCCAAGCCTGGGCGGCGAGGATTCCATCTTCGGTAACAGCGGTTCCGATATCGTCTTTGGCGGCGCCGATAATGATGAAATTCATGGCGATGTGTTCGCCAACAGCGGCAATTGGCAGTCAACCATTGCTGGTAGCCAGGACTGGCTGCTGGGGGATAACGGCCAGCTGCTGATGGAAAATGAAATGCCGTTGGTACTGGAGTCTACGGATACCGATACCGGCGGCAACGATGTTATCCATGGCGATGACGGTGATGATCTGGCCATGGGTGGCATCGGTGACGATACCCTCTACGGCGAAACCCAGCTGGATAAGCTGGACCTGATGACAGGTGCCGCAGGCAACGACAGCCTGCTGGGGGATAACGGTCGTGTCGACTGGGTAATGGCCAGCGACTCTGTAGAAGGGCGCAGTGAACTAGGTACCTTTGACCTGGATGGCGAGACTCCCGATAAGGCGACCCTCGACCGCATCATGACCATTGCGCCCACCGACGGCGGCAGTGATGTGATCTTCGGTAACGGCGGCCACGATACCCTGATGGGCGGCACTGGAGGTGATCGCCTCTGGGGTGACAGCGGTGATGGTGGCGACTTTGGTGGTGGTACGGGAGCAGATGGTGCCGATGGCAAGGACCTGATCTTTGGTGATCATGCCAAGGTCTATCCTAGTATCGGCGCAAGCAACAGCACCTTCCTCAACAATGACTTCTTTGCCATCGATACCGCCGAAGCCGATCTGGGCGGCAATGATGTGATGTTCGGTAACGGCAATGACGACATCATGCTCGGTCAGCAAGGGGATGACATTCTCTTCGGTGGTCTGGGCAACGATGACCTCATCGGTGGCCATAACGTCGAGGGCGGTATTGATGAGCAGGATACGCTGACCGCTGCCGACTATGACTTTGCCGCTGGTCAGGACCTCAAGGATTGGGATCCGACCGACCTGGATAATATCAACGACATCCTCGACGCCGGTGGTGGCAACGACTCCGTTGCCGGTGATAACGCCGTGATTATTCGCCAGGATGGTGGCAGCACCAGTCCGCGCTTCCAGATGGTGGGAGAGGGTGGATTGCTCTATGAGCTTAATCGGGTTGATGTAGCGGGCACTCTGGTGGACGAATCCTTCTCGGCCAACATTGCTGAAGTTGATCAGGCCAACCCGGATCATGGTGCAGGCCGTGACATCCGCTTGCTGGATCACAGCGATACCATTGAAGCCGCAGCCGTGAGCGATCCGGGTGCGTCCCACACCTTTGGTAACGATGTGATGACCGGTGGTGCCGACGATGACGAAATGTTCGGCCAGCTGGGCGATGACATCATGCAAGGTGATGGCTACGTCGAGCTGGGTACCGCATTGGGGCCTTATGTCGCAGGCATGGGTATCGATCCTTCATTTGCATTGGGCGTCAGTGCCTGGACAACCGGCCTTCTCAGTACCGGTCAGTTGGGACTGCGTCTGGTCGAAAACGCCGCTACGGATGGCGATGACTACATGGAAGGTAACGGCGGTAACGACCGTATGTATGGTGGTCTCGGCCAGGATGACATGATCGGTGGCAGCTCAAGCCTCTTTGGCTTGTATAACCCGGAAGACCCGGATGGTGGACCAGAGTTGCGCCCCGATGGCGCCGACCTGATGTACGGTGCCTCAGGTGATGCAGACCGCCTGGATCGAAACGATGAGAGCGAAGGCCATCGTCAGGATGCCGATGTGATGCTGGGCGATAACGGCAATATCTACCGAATGGTGGATGGTGAGGGGAATTATCTCCAGTTCAACTACGACAACTACGACGAAACCGATCCTGAAATCCGTGTCCGCTCAATCGACTTGCTCGATTACGGGTATGAAGTGGGCTACGACGCAGATACCAACACCTTTACCCTGAGCTTCGACCAGGGTGTCGGGAAGGGCGACCTGATGTTCGGTGAGGCTGGTGATGACATCCTGCGCGGTATGCACGGCGACGATGTGCTCTTCGGCAACGCCGGGAACGATGACCTCTACGGCGAACACGGTAATGACTGGATCTCCGGTGGTACCGGCAACGACGGTATTCTGGGTGATGACGGTCTGCTCTATACCAGCCGTAACAGCACCGACTATGGTGAATCCCTCTACGGCGTAGCTGCTCTGGATGAAACCAATCTGGAAATCTCCACTCCGGGGAACCTGCAGCGTGCGGTGATCAATGTGGATGGCGAGCTGAAACGCACCGCGGACCTGATCGCGTTCCGCACCACCGCTGATGCCAGTGCCCAGCAGTTCAATGACATCATCTTTGGTGGCTGGGGTACAGACTGGATTCATTCCGGCGATGGCGACGATGCCGTGTCCGGTGCCGAGGCCCTGCCGTTCTACTACGAAGCAAAAGATACTACCTTCACGGCTGTGAACGATCTGCTGAAAGAACAGCAACAGGCGCCTAGTGTCGGTGGCAGCAGTACTCAAGCCAACCCGTTCTGGTACGCGATTGCACCATACAACCCGGGTGACATCCTGCGCTTCGAAGGCAATGCCAAGCCGGATGAGTTTGCGCTCTACGACGAGTACTTCCCTCGCGAACAGATCTGGATCGATACCAGCGGCGAGCGTGTTGAGCTGGCCGATCTTAATGGCGATGAGTTCCAGTTCCTGCTCAACTTTGATGCGACAGAAGGCGCTGATGAAGTTAACTTCGAACAAGGCCTCAAAAATGACGGTAATGACCGTATCTTCGGTGACCTGGGTAACGACTGGATCGTCGGTGGTACCGGACGTGACCACATGTATGGTGGCCGCGGCTCGGATCTGATCAACATGGATGATGATCACTCCACTAACGGCGGCGCTAATGACGACCCGGATGCTTTCCAGGCTTATTCGGATATCGTCTACGCCGGCTCCGGTCGTGATGTGATGATCCTTAACACCGGTGCTGATCGCTCCATCGACTGGGTGGGTGAGTACAACAGTTACATTGTTCCCTTCAGCCCCTTCGGTGCTTTCCATATCAGCCGCAGCTTGCAGCCACACTTGCAGGATTACCTGTACGACCTGTCTGAAAGCGATGGTGCTGACCAGACCTTGCCGGATGGCGGCCTGTTCGTAGAACAGAAAAACGACGATGTACGTACCGACGATCCGGACCCGGCCCGTAATTACGAGCCCTTCGGTGAGCTGGGCATGGTGCTGCAAAGCGACTACGACTGGAATGATCAGACTGGCGCGCCATCTGATCCTCAGCCAGGCAACCTGCAGGGACCGCGTGAAATCATGCGTCGTGAGCTGTTCACCGATGAATCCGGTAACGGTAATGGCGGCGGCAACGGTGGCGGTCAGGGCAATAACAATATCTTGGCCTTTGCCGAGCTGTCCGGCAGCTGGGCAACAGGTTCAGGCGCTTATAGCGTAACCCCGGAGACTCAGGGTGCTGAAGCCATATCCCTGTACTACCTGGATGCGGATCAGCCGGAGTATATGGAAATTCTGGCCAGCGTTAATATGGAGAAAGACCGCGCCGGCTGGAAGTCCAACGCCTACATCATCTTCGACTATCTGGATGAGCAAAACTTCAAGTTTGCCGGTCTGGAAGCCGGTACCGACAAGGTTCAGATTGGTCATCGCACCGAGTGGGGCTGGGCCGTTGATACCCAGTCCAATCTGAAATTGGGTGATGGCCAAAGTTACGACCTGACGTTGGTGATGCACGGTACTGTCGCCACACTCTATGTGGATGGAGCAAACCCGCTGAGCCATAACTTCGCCGAGCCGATCAATGATGGCTACCTGGGTGTGGCCACCGATGGCGGCCGCGCCAGCTTCGATGACTGGCAGATCCAGAAACTGCCCCCGGTGATCACGCTGGAGAAAGTGGACAGCTTCGATGATGCCAGTAACCCGCTTGGCTTGAGCAGTGGTGGTTTCAATGTCAGTGCCGGCCTGTTGAATGGCAGCAGCGGTGACCTGGCAACCACCGATTTCGAGATCCAGTCCTTTGCCAAGCTGGTTATGGAGACGGTGCTCTCCGGCAGTGGTGAAGGTGGTCTGGTCTACGACTACTACAGCGATACCCAGTACAAGTTCGTCATCCTGGATATGGATAGCGGCGAGCTGAAAATGGGCCATGTCACCGACAAGGGTACTCAGATTGACACCAGCATTGATGTCAAACTCACAGGTAATGGAGATCATACCCTGAGCCTGAATGCACTTGGCGGCGGTGTAAGCGTTAGTGTGGATGGCACTGCAGTCACCGGCCATGTGTACAACAGCCTGGTGAACGATGGCGACATGGGCGTGCTGGTCAGCAGCGGTAGCCTTGGCTTCGATAGCCTGACTCTGGCAACCGATGACCCGGCCTACCTGAATGGTGAAAACCAGGTGGCTGACAAGCCGGCGGCTGATCCTGTCGGTGCTGACCAGATGCTCACCGAGGATCAGTTGGCCTTGATGATCGATGCCGGGAAACTGCGCTGGGCGGAGATGATAGGCGATCGTGTCGATATGGAAGGGCTGACCATTGATAACTTCGTCATTACTGATCTGCCCGGACAAACCCTGGGTATGGCACTGCCGGATGGGCGCATCCTGATCGATGGCACAGCCGCAGGCTATGGCTGGTTTGTGGATGATACCCCGATGGACGATGCCGAGTTTGATGGTACGTCCGAAGTGGATGGCATGGATCTGCTGAGCACCGTCATGCATGAGATGGGCCATGCCATTGGTGTTGAAGGTCACGCCGGTGATGGCGAAGACCTGATGTCGGCCAGCCTGTCTGAGGGTGAGCGCGAGGTTGAAACCAGCCTGGTCGATGATGATCCTGCAACTGGGCCAAGCGATGGTCAGGTATTCGAGTATGTGCTGGATGTGGCAGGAGAGTCTTCAGAGGGCAGTCCATATGCCCATGCTGATGGGCTGGTGGATTGGTCATCGGCCGATACCTCTGGCAGCAGCCATGTGCCTGCCAAGGCCGCAAGTGGTTCCAGAGTGTCTGCCTTCCCCGAGTTCCTGTTTGAACTGGATCAGTTGGCAGACAAGAGCGCAAACCATCCACTGAAACGATAACAGGAGGGTGATCTGAACACTGTGTCCACTGGCCACCTTTCGGGGTGGCCAGATTTGTGTAGACAGCCTGAAATAAACGTCCTTAAGTGACCTCAAACGGGGTCAGAATTCAGCCTTAAAACCCACGTATTTCGGCGGTTACACAGGTCTCAGTGGTCTATAGTGAATAAGCAGTCTGAGTGATCACTCAAGCAGTGATTCTCAAGTGGTGGAAGCAGCATAAACCAGATGAAGGATACGAGATCATGGCAACTTCAGACGCTCAATCGTTCGATCAGGCTAAAAGCGAAAAACGCCCCACAACACCCAAGGTCAGCTGGGATGACTCTCAAATGGCCAGCAGTTATGCCAACGTCGTCAATGCCGTCAGCAGCCGTGAAGAGTTCACACTGTTTTTCGGCACCAACCAAACCTGGAACGCCAGCGACAAAGAGCTGGTTGTTCATCTCACCAACCGCATCATGCTCAACCCTCATGCTGCCAAGCGCCTGCTCACCTTGCTGGCGGCGGTAATGAAGGAACATGAGCGTCGATACGGCGAAATCAATATCGAGCCCACCGCAGCCAAACCGGCCGCGACTGCAATGAACGGCTGAAGGAGCTGAGGCCATGACCGCTCAGCGGGCAGGCTTGCTTGATAGTGTCAGCTGGCGCCAACTCACCCACTCAGTGGAAGACAGCGAGTTTTTCTCGGGCTGGCTGACACTGCAGATTGAAATGGTGGGCGGTGTTGTCAGCGGTATTATCGTTTTTGCCCCGCCGGGTGAAGAGCGCTTTCGCCCGGTGGCGGTTTGGCCCGCGGGCCGCACACCCTTGCCAACACTCATGCAGGCGACTGAACAGGCACTGGCCAGACGTCAGGGGTTGGTTCGGCGCCTGGAAGCTGACCAAAGTACGGATGCCACTCATAGCCTGGCTTTTCCGGTTATGGGAGAAGATCGTGTGTGTGGTGTGGTGGCACTTCTGGTCCGAAGGGAAGACGACGCGGATCTCCAGGCGGCACTGAGACAGCTGCAGTGGGGGTCTGCATGGCTGGAAAAGCACCTGCTTCAGGATGAAGTGGGAGAGCTGCGCCAAGTCGTTGACCGAGCCGGCCATGTGCTGGAATTGGCAGCCTTGGCGACAGATCACGAACAGTTCGGCGTCGCGGGTAATCTTGTCCTGGTGGAGCTTTGCAGCCGCTTTCAATGCGACCGTGTTTCCCTGGGACGCCTGCATGGCCAGCATATCCGTATGCTGGGAATATCCCATACGGCCAATTTCACCCGGCGCATGAACCTGGTGCGTGCGCTGGAATACTCTATGGAAGAGGCGGTCGATCAGTCGCGTGAAATCATCTATCCCCAAAACAAAGATACCGAGCCTGCGGTGTGTCGCGCCCATGCTGAATTGGCACGCCTGCATGGAACCGGTGGCAGTATTCTCAGTATTCCACTGGTCTCAGGTGACCGGATTTTCGGTGCCATGACCTTTGAATTCCCGGAAGGGCGTGAACTGAGTGAATATGACCTGGATACCTGCAGCGCGGCATCCGGGCTGGTGGGGGCCATACTGGATGCCAAGTGGCAGAATGATCGGCCTTTACCGGCCAAGGTGCTGGGGGCATCCAGACAAGGGCTGGGGCGTATTTTCGGGCCGGGCTACCTGGGCCGTAAGCTGTTTCTGCTGGGCCTGCTTTTGCTTGTGGTGTTTTTCCAGTTTGCCGTGGTGCCGTTTCGGGTCACCAGTGATGCCGTGCTGGAAGGGGAAGTACAACGAATTTCGGCAGCACCTTTTGATGGCTTTATCGCCCAAGCCAATGTGCGGGCAGGGGATGAAGTACAGCAGGGCGACGTGCTGGCACAGCTGGATGATCGGGACCTGCAGCTGGAATTACATGCCTGGCAAAGCCGACGTATTCAGTACAGAACCGAGATGCAGCAGGCCCGCGCTGAAGGTGATCGCGCTGCAATCGGTGTTCTGGGTGCTCAGATTGAAGAAGCTGACGCGCAAATTGGTCTGCTTGAGCAGCGTATTGAGCGTACCCGCGTAGTAGCGCCCTTTGATGCCCTGGTCGTTGCCGGTGATCTCAGCCAGTCCCTTGGCAGTGCCGTGCGCCAGGGCGACACCCTGTTTCAGTTAACGCCGCAGGAAGGGTACCGCATCGTTGTGAAAGTGGATGAACGCGATATCAGTGAAATGCAAAGCGGGCAAACGGGCGAGTTGATTCTGTCGGCACTTCCGGATGACCGTTTTCCCCTTCGAGTGGAGCGCGTAACACCGGTGACTCAGGCGGAAGAAGGAGGCAACTTTTTCCGAGTTGAAGCCCGACTGGAGAACCAGGGGGAAGGGCTCAGGCCCGGCATGGAGGGGGTAGCCAAAATCGAAGTGGGTGAGCGCAAGCTGATCTGGATCTGGACCCGGCGTTTGGTCGGCTGGATACAGCTGCAGCTCTGGAAATGGATGCCTTAGGCAAATGGGGGTGAACCATGGCCGAGCAGCAGAACCCCTATTGGTATCGTGTTGCCAGCCTTAGGCCACGGCTTAGACCTCATGCACATCTGCATCGCCAGAAGCAACGAGGGCTTATCTGGTATGTGCTGCAGGACACCGCTTCCGGACGCAATTTCCGTTTTACCCCGCAAGCCTATCAATTTCTGGGACTGCTGGATGGCAGGCGCAGTGTTGAAGACGCCTGGTTGCACTCCCGCCGTGTGCTGGGAGAGGAGGCGCCAGAGCAGGAAGACATCATCCGTCTGTTGTCACAGTTGCACTCTTCGGATCTGCTGGATGGCTACCAGCTGCCTGATCCGGAAGAAGTATTCACACGTGCCAACAAGACCCGCAAGCGCAAACGCTTGCAGCAATACCTTTCCCCGTTGGCGCTGCGTATTCCCCTGCTTGACCCTGAGCGGTTCCTGCAGAAAACACGTCCGCTGGGGCGTTTGCTGTTTTCCCTGCCCGGTGCGTTGATCTGGCTTGCAGTATTGCTGGCGGGCGGCTGGGTAGTGGTTGCCGAGTTTGATGCACTTACCGACAACCTTACTGATCGGGTGCTGGCGGCGGACAACATCCTGATCATCCTGATTGCCTTTCCCTTACTGAAGCTGGTGCATGAGTTTGGGCATGCTTATGCCGTATCACGCTGGGGTGGGGAAGTGCACGAGATGGGGGTGATGTTTCTGGTATTCATGCCCATTCCCTATGTGGATGCATCCGCCGCCTCGGTTTTCAGAAGCCGTTGGCAACGTGCCTGGGTGTCGGCGGCGGGGATGTATGTGGAAATGTTTATGGCGGCACTGGCCGTGATCGGCTGGTCATTGATGGAGCCGGGAATGCTGCGCAGCATTCTGTTCAATATCGCCCTGATCGGCAGCGTGACCACCTTGCTGTTTAACCTTAATCCACTGTTGCGATTCGATGGCTACTACATCCTTGCCGACGTCATCGACATTCCGAACCTGGGCACCCGAGCCAACAAGCATTTTCAGTATCTGTGCCAGCGGTATTTGCTGGGGCTGGAGGATGCTGTTTCACCCGCGATTGCGAAAGGGGAAGCGGCCTGGTTCTGCTTTTTTTCCGTGGCGTCTTTTTGCTACCGCGCCGTGGTCGTGAGCCTGATCGCGCTCTTTGTGGCGGGCAAGTTTTTTATCATCGGTGTCCTGTTGGCATTGCTGGCGGTGACCATGATGGTTGTTGTCCCGCTTACCAAACTGTTCTGGTTCCTGCTGACCAGCTCCAGAATGCATCGACGGGGGGCGCGTGCTTACCTTGGAGCCGGCCTGGCGTTTACTGTCATTGCAGCCGGCATTTTCATGCTGCCCTTCCCGCTAACGACTTACGCGGACGGGGTGGTATGGGTATCGGAAGATGCCGAGGTTACCACTTCCGAAAGCGGTTTTGTTCAGGCCGTACCTCATCCCTCCGGCAGCTTCGTCACTCAAGGTCAGCTGGTGTTGCAACTCTCCAATCAGCAACTGGAAATGGAGCTGATGGCGGCACTGGCCCGGCAAAAAGCATTGCTGGCTCGCTATGCTGCAGACCGTGCCCATGACCGTGTTCGCTCACAGTTGACAGCCATTGAACTGCGCCACAACCAGACCCGAATTGATGATCTGAGACGCAGGTGGGAGACCCTGTCCCTCTATGGCCAGAAAAGCGGAACCTTGTTGGTGGGCAATACCCGGGATATGCCCGGTAGCTTCATCCACAAGGGGGAGGTACTGGGTTTTGTTGTTTCCGAGCAGAGTGTGCGTATCCGCACGCTGGTCGAGCAGGGAGATGCCGGGCTATTGCGGGACCGGCTGCAGGGCGTACGCGTTTTGATCTCGGATAACCTGCAGCAGGAGTACGGTGCGCGTATGGTGCGTCAGACCCCCGCTGCAACGGACCAGCTGCCATCACCGGTGTTGTCCACTCAGGGTGGGGGACAAGTGGTATTGAGGCCGGATGCCACCGAGGGGGATGCCCGCGCCATGAACACCCTGTTTCATGTCGAGCTGGCTTTCGAGCAAATGCCTGACAGGCCCAAAGTGGGACAGCGTGTACATGTGAAGTTTCTTCTGGGGTATGAGCCGGTGGGCTACCAGTTGCTGCGGCGTGCCCGTCAGCTGTTTTTGTCACGGTTCCAGTTGTGAGGTGAGTGATGAAGGTGCGCAGTGCCATTCTGTATCCCGAGCGACATGCATTTGAGCCTCACTCCCCTCTGTTGGAAAGGCTGGGAGCGTTTTGGCAGGGACGGAGTAAGCAGCTCGCAAACGATAGGGCTGACGCTTCGGTTTTAAAGCATCTCAAGGCATCCGCGGATCAAAAAGGGCTTCAAACTCTGTTACTTGAGCAGGCCGATACGCCCCGGCAGCGGGCGCAATTGGCATTGCAGCTGCTTTCGCCAGCACTGAATCAGCTGGACCCTGATAGCTCTGTAACCACGCCTGAACTGGCGCTGGCAGAGCAGCTGCTGAATGGAGAATGTCTGGCCTGGCCAGGTGTAGAAAGCCGTTGGCGGGTGGCGACCATGGCTGCTGCAGCGCTCACACTCTCTGGAACGCCTGTTCAGGTGGTGCATGCAACTCAGGCCGGAGCTCAGGAAACCTGGTTAGTGGCAGAGTCATTCTATCGTCAGCTGGAGGTGCAGGCGGGGTTGATCCAGCCGCGAATGAGCGCGAGCCAACGCACTGCTCTGTATGCCGACGGGATCACACATGTATCGATCAGTGAGCTCATGCTGGATTATCTTCGTGATCGTCGTCTCAGTGATGCATACGAAGGTGAGCAAACCCGGCGCATCAAGCGTTGTCTCACTCATTCGGGCATCAGTCGGTCACTGATTCTACCCGGCTTGAATCATGCCATTTTGGTGGATGGCCGTAGCCTGTTGTGTGAGTCGGCAATGACCTCGGTTGTCGCCAGTGATCGAATGGAGCTGAATGAAGAGGAGATGCTCACCTATGCACTGGCAGGTATTGCTGGGCAGCTGGCCGATTCGCGGGACTACACTCTGGAAAATGGGGCTGTAGAGCTGACAGCCGAAGGGCGGCAGCGCCTGTTGTTATTGAGCGAAACCCTGCCTCAGGGCCTGCGTCAGCAGATCGGTTTGGAACAGCAGGTTGTGCTGGCACTTACGGCATTCAAATGTCTGCAGCCAGAGCAGGATTATCAGTTTCAGGACGGGCAGCTGATATTGCGAGAAGGACTGTTTCCCGGAGGAGAACACGCTGCTTTAAAAGCCTATCTGGCCGTTCGGGAAGGATATCGACCCGGACAAAATCTGTCTCTGTCGGGACGCCTGAATTACAGGCGCTTCCTGCAGCGCTATCGCCACCTCTATGCACTGGTTGACCGGGCAGACGATATTGCTGCTGAAATTCAGGAGCACTATCACCTCAGGGTTAAGGCTGGCACCAAAACTGATCTACCCCTGCCCTCAGTGATTTGTGATACCTCTGCCGAGGCGATTACCTATCTGCTGGAACAGGTGAAGCAGCAAGCGCAGAGATCGGGCGTGGTGATCTATGCCGGTCGCACGGCCGATGAGGCACTGCCAGTGTTGGCTGCGCTGGATGAGTCAGGTTTGGCCTTCGATGAAATGAATGAAACAAGCACGGCCACCCCGGCATCGGGTATCGGGGTGCTGAGTGCCAGTCACGATTGCCTCGACAAGCTCAAACAGGGCGTTTTGGCTGATTGGCCCGTTTATAGCTTCCAGCCCCTGTTTGTTCAGGACGGCTACTGGGTAGCGGCCTGGGATGCACGCCCCATGTCATTGCTGTCACCGCTGGAAAAAAGCCTGATGAATCCGCGGTCGGGGCATAAGGCCGTCAGTGGGTGGTCGCTTCGTCTGCTGCAGTCTGCCTTTCGTCGTGAAGCAAAAGAGCAGCGTGCATTAAGGCACTCCATGATGGCCGCAGATGAACACTATCGTCACTTGTTGAGCTTTACCGGCAACGAGGAATAGGAGCTGAGTCATGCTGAGAACAGTCACAACGGTGTTGGTGCTGACGGGCTCCATGTCGTTAATGGCACAGGAGCCGAGTTTCGAGTGCCTGATCGAGCCCTGGGTGGAAGTGCGTCTGGGGGCTGAAACCCAGGGCATTTTACAAGAGGTTGAGGTTGAGAGGGGGGATCAGGTCACCAAGGGGCAACTGGTTGCAAGGCTGGTGACCGATGTTCAGGAAGCGACACTGGCGCTGGCCAAAGCCAGGGCTGAAAATCGCCTGCCGATTGAAATTGGACGTGCCCGTGCGCGTTATGAGGCCGTCTCACTGGGCCGCAAGCAGGAGCTGCATGGCAAGCAGATGATTTCGGACCAGGAGGTGGATGAGGCCCGCATCACGACCCGTTTGGCACGGCTGCAAACACAGGATGCCGAGGTGCAGCACCAGTTGCAGCAGCTGGAGTTGGGAAGGGCCGAAGCCCTGGTGCGTCAGCGGGAAATTCGTAGCCCCATTGATGGCCTGGTGGTCGATCGGACACTGGTGCCGGGTGAGTATGTCACTGAAGGCGAAAAGGTGGTGGCGCTGGCGCAAATCAATCCGCTACGGGTTGAGGCTTATCTGCCACTCTCCATGATCGGTAAGGTTCACAAAGGCAGCAGCGTGACAATCTATCCATCGCCTCCGGTAGGGGGAGAGTATGCGGCCGTGGTGCATGTGGTCGACCGCGTGGTGGATGCCGCCAGTGGCACTCTTGGGGTCAGTATTCGGTTGGAGAACCCGGATCAGCTGACACTGGCAGGTATCGGTTGTCGGGTGCGTTTTGAATCTGCGCAAGGGGCTGCTCTGGCAGCCCACTGAGCAGAATGGGATTAGAGTGAGAAGCGCTGCAGCAAGGCCTGCTGTTCGCGTGCATATTCCAGCAGTTCGCGGCTGCTGCTGGACGCCTGGCGAGCCCCTTCGGTGGTTTCCTGAGCGGTATCGTTCAGCCCGTTCAGAGTCTGGCTGACTTCTTCCACTGCGTCGGTCTGCTGTCGGGCCGCTTCGGTGATTTGGGTACTCAGGCTGCCGATATGGGCAATGGCGCCGTTCAGTGATTCCAGCGATTGCTGCGATGTGTTGGCGTGCTCTACACATTGCTGCGTCTGGCCATAGCTGGACTTCATCACTGTTACCACACGCGAAATGCTGGTTTGCATGTTCTCCACCATGGACTGGATTTGGCCTGTGGAGTTTTGCGTACGGCTTGCCAGTTCGCGCACTTCATCTGCAACCACGGCAAAGCCGCGGCCGTGTTCACCGGCACGCGCTGCTTCGATCGCAGCGTTGAGAGCCAGCAAATTGGTTTGTTCGGCGATATCACGGATGGTGGACAGGATGCTGTCGATTTCAGTGCTGTAGCTCGCCAGCTGATCACTCACACTGACGGCCTGCTGGATACCTTCGGCCTGGGTGTTAATGCTGGTCAAAGTAGCTTGCAGGTTATCGGTCAGACTGTGACTCAGGCCCTCACACTCGTGTACGGCACTGAGGGTGGTTTGGCTGTGGCTGGCCACTTCCGCCACGCTGCTGGAAATTTCGGTGGCTGCCGAAGCAGTCAGTTGCAGCTGGTCGCTCTGGTGTGACATGGCCTGAGTAGTCTG
Source organism: Marinobacterium stanieri (assembly GCF_900155945.1). Taxonomy (GTDB): domain Bacteria; phylum Pseudomonadota; class Gammaproteobacteria; order Pseudomonadales; family Balneatricaceae; genus Marinobacterium; species Marinobacterium stanieri. The sequence goes on along the minus strand of NZ_FTMN01000004.1, from coordinate 74,089 downwards.
CTCGCTGACGGCAGAGCTCTGGCTGGCAACACTGGCCAGGTGCTCGGAGCCACGTGTAATCGTGGTCACCATTTCTCTCAGTCCGGCCACCACATCGTTGAGTGACTGGGCCAGCTCACCAAATTCATCCTTGCGCTGATCGTCAAAGCTGACGCGGAGGTCCCCGTCACGCAGCGCCGAGAGCTGCTGACGAATGGCGCTCAACGGCTTGCGCAGGGCCTGAATGGTCAGCAGGGCGATAATCGAAGCCAGCAAGATGGCGGAGCCGGTGACCACCAATATGATCAGGTTACTGAATGACTGGGTTTGCTGACCCTTGTCCCGTGCTTCGTTGGCGCTGGTTTTTGCCTGGGAAACCAGTGCTTGAGAGGCCAGGGTAAATTCATCTACCAGGGTTGAAAGCGCCTGAAGTGTTTCGCTCAATTGGGCGCGGCTGTCGAAAACGCGGTTGTGCAGGGCAATCACACCCTCATCGCCAAAGAGCATGGATTCCAGGCGTTCTGCCAGAGGCGCAATCTGTTTGGCACGGGGCGAAACCTGGGCAAACTTTTCCAGTACTTCAGGCAGGCTGCCCTGATTGCTGGCGGCATCGGCGTTCAGACGTTCCAGCTCACCATGACGCTGGAAGTTAAACAACATGAAACGGTAGCTGTTGGCCGTGCGTGTAACCTGGCGGATGCGCTGAATACCGTCACTGTTTTCTGAAGACGATAGGTAGTTGCGTGCCCAGCTGGTAAGCGCATCGTTCTGGGTGAAGAACTGGATGGACTGCTGCGATACCTGCTGGCTCAGCTGACGCTCTTCTTCATGCAACTTAAACAGGGTGGATGCCAGCTGATCCAGCTCAACCGCCTGCTGCTGCATCTGTTTCAGCAGAGTTTGCTCTTCACCCTGTGATTGCAGCTGCGCTGCGAAGCTGTCCAGCTTTTGGGTCAGCACTTTGTAGCTGTCCTGATAATCCGCGCGGTAAGCCTCGAAAGACGATTGCTCACGTTGTGCCAGGGTGCCATATAGATTGGTCGTAGCGGTTTTCAGTGCTTCGGTTTGCTCGTAGCTGTTTTCGGTGAGCGGCAAAACCCGGTCCGTGACCAGACTGAGTCCATCGCCAAGCGTGCGGCTGGCATACAGGCCGGCGGCACCCACCAGAATGATGAATAACACGAGGAGCGCGAATCCGAGCATGATTCGCTGGGTAATATACAGCTTCATGGCAACCCTGCAGTTATTGTTATTAAAGGGTGTTCTTTTGGATTAAGGGTATTTGCTTACGCCGGTGGTGTAAATAGCTAAAAGACTGTCGCAAGCTTCTATCACTTATGGGGTGGATCAATGATCACGCATTTTTCCCCATCGAGGCCGGTTTTACGCTGGTCATCGCTGTACATGGCGATTATTCTTCGTGATTAAGCTGTTACTTAATTAACCTGGGACGGGTCTGATGTTCAAGTACACTCCGGATAAGAGATCAATCCGCTTTCGCATCGGCAAGGCACTGGAAAAAAGCCTCGAAATGATCGGTATGCGCACCCTTGATGCGCAGTTCATGTTTTCCTACATCCTGATTTTCGTACTGACAGCCCTGATTGGTGTATCGGTGTGGATGACCGGTAGCGACGATGCCACCGCCATCAATGTGGCGGGTAAACAGCGCATGCTGAGTCAACGACTGGCCAAAGAGACCTTGTTGATTCAGCAGGGTGCAGTGGATACAGGTCTGGCCCAGGCGACCATTCGCAGCTTTGAAACGGCCCATAGGGCGCTGTTGAACGGCAATGCCGGTCTGGGGATCAAGGCGGCGTCAGAGGTCGACATTCGCAAGCAGCTTGAACATGTGGGCACGTTGTGGCGTGACTACCGTGCCACTGTGGAGCAGCTGGTGAGCGGCTCCGATGGCAATACGGAAGCCCTGGGGCGCCTGCAGAAACAGTCCCTCTCGGTGTTAACCGAAATGAACAAGGCCGTGGGCATGATGGAGCAGCGCTCCATTGCCGAGCAGGCACTGTTGCAGAACCTGGCTCTTGCCGTGACTGCGGTGGTGCTGATCCTGATTGTGATGGGCCGCATGTTTGGTTTGACCGTGATGTTCCGTCAAATCAAAAACCTGCGTGACCATCTCAGAGTACTGGCGGAAGGCAACTTTTCGGTGCCTATTGAGGTGGATAACCCCAATAACGAGGTGGGCCAGAACTACAGCGCTTACAACGGCATCATTCTCGAAATTGGTGAACTGCTGCACAAGGTAGGTCAGACCTCTGGCCGCATCAGTACGGGCGTCAGCCAGATTAACTCGGCGCTGGGGGATACAGACCGTGGCGTCAGCGATCAGCAGGCGCAGGTCGAGCAGGTTGCAGCCGCCATTACAGAAATGGCCTCCACCGTGCAGGAAGTGGCACATAGTGCCGCCAATGCGGCCACGTCTGCCGAAGCCGCCAATGAATCGGCGAAAGGTGGACAGCAGCTGGTGGCGACGGTCAGTGACCAGATCGGCAGTGTGGCGGATCAGGTGCGCCAGTCCGGTCAGGTTATTCACGAACTGGCCCAGGGCAGCGAGGAAGTCAGCCAGATCCTGGACGTCATCACTGGCATCGCCGAGCAGACCAACCTGCTGGCCCTGAATGCGGCTATTGAAGCGGCGCGTGCGGGCGAGCAGGGGCGTGGCTTTGCGGTGGTGGCGGATGAGGTTCGTACCCTGGCGCAGCGTACTCAGGAGTCCACCAGCAATATTGCCCGTATTGTTGAGCGCCTGCAGCAGCATTCCTCTTCAGCGGTGCACTCCATCGAGACCAGTCAGAAGATGGCCGAAGAGAGTGTGGCCAACGCTGAAGAAGCACGTAGTGTGATTCTGCGTATCGTCGATGCGGTGTCCGTGATCAACGATATGAACACCCAGATCGCAACGGCTGCAGAAGAGCAGAGCCAGGTGGCCCAGGATATGGATCGCCATATCACTGGCATTGCGGATCAGGCGCGCAGAACATCCATCTTTTCGCAGCAGAGCGTTCATGTGACACACAGCATCAATCATCATGTGGATGCGCTGATGGAGGAGGTGAACCGCTTTGAAACCAATGTACAGGGGGTGGATCTGAGCGCGGCCAAGTCAGCTCACCTGTCCTGGAAAACCCGTCTGCGCAGCTATCTGGATGGCAAGGCGACGCTGAAAGAGAGCGAAGCGGTCTCCCACATGGACTGCAAATTCGGCAAGTGGTACTACAGCGAAGGCAAGGAAAAGTACGGTCAAATGAACGAGTTTCGTGCGATTGAGGCGCCACATGAACGCTTGCATGCCAAGGTGCGCGAGGCCATTCAGTTCCAGAATGCCAACGACCATGCCGCGGCTGAGCGTTGTTATGATGAAGTAGCCGCTATCTCCGGTGATATCGTCGACAAGCTGACCGAACTGGAAGACCGTGTGCAGCAAGTTGGCTAGATCGACAGGCAGCTTGACCTGAAACGCGTACAAAAAAACGGGTGGCCTTGGCCACCCGTTTTACGTTGAGCATTACCTGTCAGCGGACAGGCTTAGTCCTTAACCACATCCACGAAGTAGGCATCTTTGCCGTTCACATCCTCACGCACCAGTCCGTGCACATCGGTCTCGAAACCGGGGAAACGTGAGTTGAAATCACGGGCAAACTGCAGATAGCGGACGATGGTTCGGTTGAAGCGTTCACCCGGCACCAGCAGCGGGATGCCCGGCGGGTAGGGCGTTACCAGCATGGCGGTAACGCGGCCTTCCAACGCATCAATGGAGACACGCTCAACTTCGCGGTGCGCCATCTTGGCCCAGGCATCCGCCGGCGTCATGGCAGGCTCGATGTTGGAGAGGTACATCTCCGTGGTGATGCGTGCAACGTCGTACTGCTTGTAAACGTTATGGATCTCGGTACAGAGGTCGCGCAGGCCAACCCGCTCGTACTGCGGGTAGTGTTTGGCGAACTCCGGCATCACACGCCACACCGGCAGGTTGTGGTCGTAATCATCCTTGAACTGCTGCAGCTCGGTTACCATAGAGTTCCAGCGGCCCTTGGTAATGCCGATGGTGAACATGATGAAGAAGGAGTACAGGCCGGTCTTCTCGATGATAATGCCGTGCTCGGCCAGGTATTTGCTGACGATAGCCGCTGGAATACCGACCTCATCAAACTCACCCTGAAGGTTGATCCCCGGCGTGATGATGGTGGACTTGATCGGATCCAGCATGTTGAAGCCGGAGTCGATTTTGCCGAAACCGTGCCAGTCGTCATCGTCGTGGATGATCCAGTTATCGCGGTCACCCAGGCCTTCCTCGGCCTGCACATCCGGGCCCCAGACCTTGAACCACCAGTCGTCTGCACCGAACTCTTCATCAACCTTGTGCATGGCACGGCGGAAGTCGATCGCTTCCATCAGCGATTCCTCAACCAGAGCCTTACCCCCCGGCGGCTCCATCATCGCCGCGGCGACATCACAGGACGCAATAATGGCGTACTGCGGACTGGTGGAGGAGTGCATCAGATAGGATTCATTGAATCGATGCGTATCCAGTTTACGGTTGCTGCCGTCCTGCACCAGAATCTGGGAGGCCTGCGACAGGCCCGCCAGTAGCTTGTGGGTCGACTGGGTAGCAAACACCAGGGTTTCATCGGAGCGCGGGCGGCCTTCACCGATGGCGTGCATGTTGTGGTAGAAATCATGGAAGCTTGCATGCGGCAGCCAGGCTTCATCGAAATGCAGGGTATCGATGGTGTTGCCCAGCATCTCCTTGATGGTTTCCACGTTGTAGACGATGCCGTCGTAGGTACTCTGGGTAATGGTCAGAATACGCGGCTTCTTGTTCTTGGCTTCACGGGCGAAGGGGTTGGCTTCGATCTTCTTGCGGATGGTTTCCGGATCGAACTCGCTCTTGGGAATCGGCCCGATGATGCCGTAGTTGTTGCGTGTCGGCATCAGGAACACGGGGATGGCGCCGGTCATGATGATCGAGTGCAGGATCGATTTGTGGCAGTTACGGTCCACCACCACGATATCGCCCGGTGCCACCGTAGAGTGCCAGACCACCTTGTTGGAGGTGGACGTACCATTGGTGACGAAGAACAGGTGATCGGCGTTGAAGATGCGCGCTGCATTGGCCTCACTGGCCGAAACAGGACCGGTGTGGTCCAACAGCTGGCCCAGCTCTTCTACCGCATTGCAGACATCGGCGCGCAGCATGTTCTCACCAAAGAACTGGTGAAACATCTGCCCGACCGGGCTTTTCAGAAATGCCACGCCACCGGAGTGACCGGGGCAGTGCCAGGAGTAGGAGCTGTCACTGGCGTAGTCCATCAACGCGCTGAAGAACGGCGGCGCCAGGCTTTCCAGATACTTGGTGGCCTCGCGGATAATATGGCGGGCCACAAACTCCGGGGTATCCTCGAACATGTGAATGAAGCCGTGCAGCTCGCGCAGGATATCGTTGGAGATATGGCGTGAGGTGCGAGTTTCACCGTACAGGAATACCGGGATATCGGCGTTGCGCTTGCGCACTTCGCCAATGAACTGGCGGATCGATTCCAGTGCCTTGTTTACGTCATCATCAGAGCCGGAACCGAACTCCTCGTCATCAATGGATAAAATGAAACAGGAGGCACGGCTGGCCTGTTGCGCGAATGCGGTCAGGTCACCGTAGCTGGTGAAACCGATCACTTCCATACCCTCGTTGCTGATCGCTTCAGCGAGGTTACGGATACCAGAGCCAGAGATGTTTTCGGAGCGGTAATCTTCGTCGATCACGACGACTGGAAAACGAAATTTCATTAACACAGTCCTGCAAATTAGGGCGGGATCCAAGCACCTTGGAATGGCCGCAATTGTAGCAGTGGCGGGGGGCGTGTAAAGCAAACCCTGCGTAGCCACTGCACTGTATGTCACACGCTTGTCATGGAATAAGCCTAGCCTGACTACACAGTAAAGAATGAAAGAAGATGATGCTACCCAGCAGAACCGATCCATGCCAGACAGCCGAGGAACGCTACGCTCTGCCCGTGAAGGTGGATGCTTCGGGGTGTGTCTGGAGTGGAGGTTCAGAGCTGCCTTGCCCGCTTGATTTGCCGCTGGGCAAGCGTGGATTTCTGCTGTTCGAGCCACAGCATGCGGTACTGCTGCTGGGTCCTTGGGGGCCTGACCCTCGCTCCAATTTGCTGCTTTCAGCTCGGGTGAGTCATGCGGAGCCTCAGGGCCTGTTGCACCTCTGGTTGGGAGCAGGCTTGCCAGAGCTGGTTTTGGAGCGCCGCCCGGAAGCCCAATCCATACTCAGCGCTCGAACCGGCCAGAAAGTCTGGCTGGCGGTATCCTCTCAAGCCCTCGCATTTAGCCTTTGATCCCTTTTCTGTCATGATAGGCCCTGCCTGTTGCCAGAACCTTTGATGCATGAGTGACCCATTGATGTCCCGCGCCGAATACCCCGTTTATCTGCAACTTCGTGATCGCCTCTGGACCTGGATTGAGCAGGAGCAATTGTGCAGCCAGCAGAAATTGCCATCCGAGCGCGAGTTGTCAGAACGCTTCGGCACGACCCGCGTTACCATCCGTCAGGCTCTGTCACAGCTGGAAGCCGAAGGGCTTATTTTCCGTTCCAACCGCCGTGGCTGGTACATCACGCCGGAGCGTCTGCGTTATGACCCCAGCCGAGATATCGGTTTCAACCACTATGTGACCGAGCAGGGCTTCAGTCCTCGCACAGAAACGCTGTTCAAGGAACTCACGGAAATGCCACCCTGGCTCAGTGAGATTACTGGACTACCTGTCGGGACGCCTATCTACCACGTGTTTCGCCGCCGTTACGTCAATGAGCGTGGCTTGCTGGTGGAACATAACTTTATCAACCCTGCCAAATGTCCGGGGCTCCTGAGCGAAAGTACGGATCTGTCGATCTGGAAGATGCTCAAGGAGCAATACGACCTGGTACCGGACCATCGTGATATCGAGATCTATCCGCTGGCGCTCAAGGGGCTGGAAGCCGAGTCCCTGAACGTGAATCAGGGTACGGCCGGTTTGTATATTCACCGCTTAAGCTTTGACCAAGAGGGTGAGTTTCTCGAGCTGGACCGGGAATACTGGCTGCATGACGCCCTGAAAATTTCGGTGCATGTCGGTAGCCGCCATTAATCGCTTACTTTCCCGGCAATAAATCTGTCACTGCACTGTCATTTTACCACTCCATAATCTGGTATATACCAGATTGGAGCAGAGATAATGCAGTTCCCATCCACAGATTATCTAATTATCGGTGGCGGCATCCTGGGTGCCGCTACCGCCTGGTCATTGGCGCAGCAGGCCCCGGCAGGTAGCCGTATTCGCCTCGTCGAGGCTGGACTCCTGGCAAGCGCCACCACCAGCCAGGCGGCTGCGCTGCTGACCCGGGTGCGTCCGGACCCGGCCATGGCTGCACTGGTCGCCGAGACCTTCACGGCCATTGAGCAGCTTGATCAGGTACTGGAGCAGCCTTTGCCTCTGCGTAAGGTCGGCAGCCTGCATCTGGCGACAGCAGAATCGGGTAAAGCCTACCTGCAGGACACCGAGACAACGGCCGCATCTTTGGGTCTTTCATCTGAGCGTCTCGGCCCCGAGCAGATCAAGCAACGTGCCCCCTGGCTGGCACCTGATCAGCACAGCGAAGCGCTGTTTGTGGCAGATGATGGCTACATGGATCCGGTACAGTTGGCACAGGGTTATGTGTCGGCGGCGCGCAAGCTCGGCGTTGAGGTGGTGCAGAACTGCCGTGTCGATTCACTGATCATGGAGCAGGGACGGGTTGTGGGGGCTCACACCAGCCAGGGGTCCATGCCGGCTGACAATCTGATCTGTTGCTCAGGCCCCTGGGCGACCAGGCTTTTGGCAGAACAGGGTGTTCACCTGGCCATGGCTCCGGTGCGCAGTCATTACTGGATTACCGAGGACAACACAGAGCTTTTTCCCACTGATTCTCCCATGGTCATCCTGCCGGACATCAACGCCTATGCACGCCCGGAAGTGGGCGGGCTGCTGTTTGGTTTGCGTGACCAGCAGGCGGTATACGGAGACCCTGCCAACCTCCCCGAGGATATCCATGGCTATCTGTTCAACTGTGACCCGGATGGCTGGGAGTGCCTGGAAGCGGGTTGGGGGGATCTGGCCGCCGTATTTCCGGCTATCGAGCATCTGGGTGTCGCGCATTACCTGACCGGCGTTTCCAGTTACACCCCGGACGGCAAACCCCTGATCGATACCACTCATATTCCCGGCCTGTTGGTCGGCACCGGCTGTTCCGGTGGCGGCATTGCGTTGTCGGGCGGTATCGGTCGTTTACTGGCGGAGCTGGCGCTGGAACGCGATACCTTCTGTGATGTGGCACCGTTCAAGCTGGATCGGTTCGGTTCCGTTGACCCCTTTGCTGAAGAATTTCGCGTGCGCTGTGCCCTGGCACGCAGCCAAAAAAAGTCCGGTTAAAAAACATGCAACATTTCATTCATTGTTCTGCAACAGAGTGCTGTAAGAATTGTTTGGTATAGACCAGTTGAAACGCGCACTCTCTACGCATCTATCAAGTAAAAGGACCGCACAATGAACCTGAAAAAGACTCTGCTGGCTGCTGCCGTCGCTCTGACCGCTACCGGTGCCCAGGCTGCAACAGAACTGACTGTTTACACTGCGCTGGAAGCGGATCAGCTCAAGTCCTACGCCAAGGCGTTTGAAAGCGCCAACCCGGATGTGAAGATCCGTTGGGTACGTGACTCCACCGGCATCATCACTGCGCGCCTGCTGGCCGAGAAAGACAACCCTCAGGCCGACGCTGTTCTGGGCCTGGCAGCCACCAGTCTGCTGGTTCTGAAAGGCGAAGGCATGCTGCAGCCTTACAAGCCGGCTGGTGTTGAGCAGCTGAGCACTCAGTTCGTCGACAAGGATGAAACCCCGTCCTGGATCGGTATGGATGCCTGGGTTGCATCCGTTTGCTACAACCGCATCGAAGCCGAAAAGCACGACCTGCCGATGCCGACCAGCTGGAAAGACCTGACCAAGCCGGTATATCAGGGCCATCTGGTGATGCCGAACCCGAACTCCTCCGGTACCGGTTACCTGGACGTGGCCAGCTGGCTGCAGACCTTTGGTGAAGAAGACGGCTGGAAGTTCATGGACGACCTGCACCAGAACATCGACCGTTACACCCACTCCGGTTCCAAGCCCTGCAAAATGGCCGCTGCCGGTGAAACTCCGATCGGTATCTCCTTCGCCTACCGTGGCGCCAAGCTGATCAACAAGGGCGCGCCGATCGATCTGGCCTTCCCGTCTGAAGGTCTGGGCTGGGATATGGAAGCGGCTGCCATCATCAAGGGCAGCGACAAGATGGATGCCGCCAAGACCCTGATGGACTGGGCCGTCACCAAAGATGCCAATACGCTCTACAACGGTAGCTACGCCGTTGTGGCCATGCCGGGTGTTGCCAAGCCGGTACCGAACTACCCGAGCGATATTGCCGATCGCATGATCGATAACGATTTCGAATGGGCTGCCGTAAACCGCTCTCGTATTCTTAAGGAATGGCAGCAGCGTTACGACGGCAAGAGCGAACCGAAAAACTAAGCCGCCACGGTTCGTTACACACGGAGGGTTGCGACAGCAGCCCTCCCGCTTTTTTTACGGAGACTGAACATGACGCATTCAACCCACTACCTGCAGATCGAGCATCTGCGCAAGTCCTTTGGCAGCTTTACCGCACTGGATGATATTTCACTGGCGATCAAGGAAGGCGAGTTTGTCTGCTTCCTGGGCCCGTCCGGTTGCGGCAAAACCACCTTGTTGCGAGCCATTGCCGGCCTTGAGTTGCAGGAAGAGGGGCGCATTGTTCAATCCGATCGTGATATTTCCACATTGCCGCCGCAGCAGCGAGATTTCGGCATTGTGTTCCAGTCTTATGCACTCTTTCCCAACCTGACCGTGAGCGAAAACATCGCCTACGGTCTGGCCAATATGAAAATGCCGCGCGGTGAGCGTCAGCAGCGAGTAAAAGCCCTGCTTGAGCAGATCGATCTGCCGGATATCGGCAACAAGTATCCCGGTCAGCTCTCCGGTGGTCAGCAGCAGCGTGTTGCACTGGCGCGTGCATTGGCTACCGAGCCGGGTTTGCTGTTGCTGGATGAACCGCTCTCCGCACTGGATGCACGTGTGCGCCTGCACTTGCGCCAGGAGATCTGTGCCCTGCAACGCAAACTGGGCATCACCACCATTATGGTGACCCACGACCAGGATGAAGCCCTGACCATGGCGGACCGGATTGTGGTCATGGATCATGGTCGCATCGCCCAGATCGGTACACCTGAAGAGATCTACCAAAAGCCGGCCACCGAGTTCGTCGCTCGTTTCGTCGGTAGCATGAACCTGATGCCGGCACGTGTGCTTGGCGCGCGCAGCCTGATGCTGGGCCGTAAGGAGGTGCAGACACCGATGGTTCTGCCGGCCTGTGATGAGGGTACGCTGGGCTTCCGCCCCGAGAGTGTCCAGCTGCTGGATGGCCCCTGGGGCGTGAACCGTGATGAAAACCTGCTGTTTGAAGCGCGGCTGGATCAGATCCAGTTCATGGGACCCTTTGTTCGTCTGGAAATGTGTCTGGATGAAGAACTGCCCTGCGTTCATGTCGACGTGGCGGTTGAACAGCATGCACAGCTGAATGCCAGCATTGGCCAGTCACTCTGGTTGAGCATTCCGGAAAAGGACCTGAAGTTCTACCCGGCTCAGCACCTGAACCAGAGCAAGCCCGGTGTTAGCCGTACGGCACCGGATATGGGCCTGGCTGCGATGCAGGTGGCAGGAGCCTGATGATGTCGAACACCCTGACAATTGCAGCCCGTCGCAGTTTTGATTCCGAGAGCTGGTTGCAGCGACTTGTGATCAGTCTGGGCGTACTGTTTCTGCTGCTTGCCCTGCTGGCGCCGCTGCTCACCATGCTGGTGAAAAGCCTGCAAAACGGTGCCGGCGAGTTTATCGGCCTGCACAATTTTATTGCCTACTTTGATAACCCGGCGCTGACCCAGTCGATTCTGAACTCGATTACCATCGCGCTCTGGACCACCTTTATCGTGGTCTCCATTGCCTTTGTTTTTGCCTACGCACTGACCCGCAGTGGTATGGCGGGCAAGAAGACGTTCCGTCTGGTTACCATGCTGCCGCTGTTTGCACCCTCACTGCTGCCGGCACTGAGTATGATCTACCTGTTCGGTAACCAGGGCATTCTCAAGGACTGGTTGCCGGTAGAGAGTATCTACGGGCCAGTCGGTATTGTGATCGGCTTGAGCTTTTGGGCCTTCCCGCATGCGCTGATGATCTTGATCACGGCGTTCAGCAACAGCGATGCGCGCCTGTACGAAGCCGCCAAATCGATGAAAACGCCGCCCTGGCGTGTATTCCTGACCGTGACGTTGCCGTCGGTGCGTTATGGCCTGATCAACACCATCTTCGTGATCTTCACCCTGACCATTACCGACTTCGGTGTCGCCAAGGTGATTGGCGGGCAATACAACGTGCTGGCCACTGATATCTACAAGCAGGTGGTGGGGCAGCAGAACTTCCAGATGGGCGCGGTCGTAAGCGTTGTGCTGTTGTTGCCGGCACTGATCTCCTTTGCCGTGGAACGCCGTGTGCAGCGTCGCCAGTCCGCACTGCTGACCTCCCGTGCGGTGCCACTGCAGCCGCAGAAGTCACCGCTGCGTGATGCGCTGCTGACACTGTTCTGCGCTCTGGTATGCGGCTTCCTGCTGCTGGTGATCGGTATGGCTGTCTATGCCTCCTTCATCACCTTCTGGCCCTACAACATGGAGTTGTCACTCAATAACTACCGCTTCGACATGATGGATGGCGGTGGCTGGGCGTCCTACTTCAACTCCCTGCAGATGTCGGCCTGGACAGCGGTGATTGGTACTGCCGTGGTATTCCTGGTGGCGTACATGAACGAAAAGATCAAGCTGATGCCGTTTGCACGTCGTCTGTTGCAGTTGTTGGCCATGTTGCCAATGGCGGTACCGGGCATTGTGCTGGGTCTGGCCTATATCTTCTTCTTCAACCACCCCGATAACCCGATGAACGGCATCTACGGCACCATGGCGATTCTGGTGCTCAACACGGTGGTGCATTTCTATACCGTGTGTCATCTGACTGCGACTACCAGCCTGAAGCAGATCGACAACGAGTTCGAGGCGGTATCGGCGTCCCTGAAAGTGCCGTTTTACACCACCTTGCGCCGGGTGACCCTGCCGCTGGCACTGCCTTCGGTACTGGATATTTCGGTATACCTGTTTGTGAACGCCATGACCACGGTATCAGCCGTTGTGTTTCTCTACTCATCGGATACGACCCTGGCGTCGGTTGCTGTCATGCATATGGATGAGGCAGGGGATATCGCGCCGGCAGCCGCCATGGCGGTGCTGCTGATGCTGACTTCACTGGTTGCCAAAGGCCTGCACTGGATGATCAGCCACCAGATTTTGCAACGCACCCAGCGCTGGCGTCAGCGCTGATCAGAAGGGGCGCTTCACGGCGCCCGTATATCTGACAGACGAAAAAATTTTGCTTTGAAATACTGGTCTATACCAGAAAGAGAGAACGAGATGAAAACTGAACAGCCCTATCTGCTGACTCCCGGACCGATCACCACCACCCTGAGCGTAAAACAGGCGATGCTGCAGGATTGGGGGTCCTGGGATGGAGACTTCCGTGCCATGACGGCGCAGCTGTGCCAGCGTCTGGTCGAACTCATTGATGGCGAAGACAGCCACGTCTGCGTGCCCATGCAGGGATCGGGCACCTTCGCTGTGGAAGCGACTCTAGCGACGCTGGTCCCGAAGGACGGCAAGCTGCTGATCCTGATGAATGGTGCCTATGGTCAGCGCATGGGCAAGATCATGGACTACCTGGGCCGCGAATACGTGGCGCTGGACAAGGGGGACTATGAGCCCCCGCGTGCAGTCGAAGTGGAAGCGATGTTGGCGGCAGATCCTGCAATCACCCATGTGGCCGTGGTTCATTGTGAAACCAGCTCCGGCATCCTCAACCCGGTGGAAGAGATCGCCGAAGTGGTGGCGCGCCAGGGGCGCCGCCTGATTATCGACTCAATGAGTGCCTTCGGCGCGGTACCGATCAGCGCCAAAAGGGTTCAGTTTGATGCCCTGATTTCGTCGGCCAACAAGTGCTTTGAAGGCGTGCCCGGTTTCGGTTTCAGTCTGATCCGTCAGAGCGCGCTGGAAGCGTCCAAGGGCAATGCCCACTCGCTGAGCATGGATCTGTTGGACCAGTGGCAGTACCTGGCCAAGACCGGCCAGTGGCGTTACACCCCGCCGACCCACGTGGTGGCGGCTTTCCTGCAGGCACTCAAAGAGCACGCCGAAGAGGGCGGTATTGCAGGGCGTCATGCGCGTTATCAGCGCAACCAGCAGCGTCTGGTGGCGGGTATGCGTCAGCTCGGTTTCGAGACCCTGCTCAGTGATGAATGGCTATCACCAATCATCATTACTTTCTTCTCGCCGGGCCATGACAACTTCGATTTCCAGGCTTTCTACGACCGTATGAAAGCACGTGGCTTCATCATCTACCCGGGCAAGCTGACAGAAGCGGAAAGCTTCCGTCTGGGCTGCATTGGCCAGCTTTACGATGAACAGATCGATGCCGTGCTGGCCGCTGTCGAAGCGGTACTCGCCGATATGAAGGTTGCCGATGGCACACCGGCGCACGCACTGGAAGCCGTGCCGGCCTGATCAACGACTGACTTTTTAGCTAACAGGAGCAACCCGATGACCCCTAAATATCAGTTTGAACGCCGCTATGTCGGCCCCATCGAAGCCGTGATCATGGACTGGGCCGGTACCACCGTGGACTTTGGTTCCATGGCCCCCATCCGCGCTTTCCAGCGTCTCTTCGCAGAGGAAGGCATGCCGATCAGCGAAGCGGAAGCCCGTGGTCCCATGGGAACCGAGAAGCGTGAACATATCCGCCAGCTGTGCGCCCATCCGCGCATCCGCGATGCCTGGAAGGAAGTGAAAGGGGAGTACCCGACCGAAGCGGATATTGACCGCATGTATGACGACTTCGTACCCCTGCAGATTGATGCCATCGCCCAGACGGCGGAGCTGATTCCCGGGCTGACCGAAGCACTGGAGTGGATGCGTGCCAACGAGATCCGCATTGGTGGCAATACCGGTTATGCCTCGACCATGATTGAAGGGCTGCTGGCGCGAGCCGCCGAGCAGGGGTACACCCCGGACAGCAATGTCTGCGCCACTGAAGTGCCCAAGGGCCGCCCATACCCGCACATGAGCCTGAAAAATGCCATGGACCTGGGCGTGCAGCACCTCTGCGCCTGCATCAAGATCGACGATACCCTGACCGGTATTGAGGAAGGTCTGAACGCCGGCATGTGGACCATTGGCGTCGCTGTCAGTGGTAATGAAGTCGGCATGAGTCTGGAAGACTGGCAGGCGCTGAGCACCGAGGAGCAGGAACTTCGCCGCTCTGCTGCCTACCAGCGCATGATCGGCAGCGGCGCCCACTATGTCATCGACAGCATCGCTGATGTGATCCCCTGCCTGGAAGATATTGCCGCGCGCCTGGCCATGGGCGAGAAGCCGTGACACCCACCGCCATTGGCTTGATTCTGGTTTCAGCCCTGCTGCATGCAGGCTGGAACCTGATCGGAAAACGCACCGCTCAGACGGTGCGTTTTTATGCCTGGGCCATGGGGCTGGGCATGCTGGTGTTCAGCCCGTTGCTGCTGCTGACCTGGACGGATATAAGCCGTTTACCGGCTGACTTCTGGTACCTGCTGTTGGCTTCAGGTTTATGCCAGACCCTCTACATGACGGGGCTGGCCAAAGCGTACGGGCGTGGCAACCTGAACATTGTGTACCCCCTTGCCCGAGCCTTGCCCGTATTGATCGTGCCGCTGGTGGTGTTCCTGAGTTATGGCCAGAGCCAGCTCATGACCCAGGATCTGGTCGGGATGGCCTTGATCATGCTGGGATCACTGGCCCTGCCGCTGAGCCGTTGGCGAGACTGGCACTGGCGGGACTATTCTACCCCCGCGATTCGCTGGGTCTTGCTGGCCGCCTGTGCGACCGCTGGTTACTCGGTGTTGGACAGCGCCGCCATTCAGCTCATGAAACAGCAGGGCATGAGTGCCTTTGCAGCCGGCAGCAGTTTCGTCGTCCTGCAAGCCGCCGCCTGTCTGCTGTGGATGTTGCCGCTGATCCGTTGGGGCCTTGGCGAGTCGCTGAGAGCCGTGCCTGACTTCGGCTGGACCCTGCTGGCAGGCAGTTTCATCATCGGAACCTACCTGCTGATTCTGGTCAGCATGTCCATGGTGAGCGAAGTCAGTTATGTGGTAGCCCTGCGCCAGGTGAGCATCCCGCTGGGCGTACTGATCGGCGTGTTCTGGCTGCGTGAGAGTATCAGCCTGCCTCGGTTACAGGGGCTGGGTGTTATGTTGCTGGGGCTGGTGTTGGTATCGCTGTGATTCCGGTATCACTTACATGCATGAGTTAATGATTGAGAGTTGGCTGTCCGTGTAGATCATATGCTGACAGATACGCCCAGGACCTTTTCGGCATGATGCGATACGCGTCGAGCTGCCAAGGTCTCCAACTCGCTGTTTGATATGCTCTTTCTGATCGTCACCTCTGTCATCGCGGGCTGCAATGAACATCGGCTATTTGGAGAAGCTGATATCCTTAAACAATGTCACGCACTCACCCTGGGTAGTTTCATGGTTTTAATATTGCTAAGATCTCTGCGTTAACGGCTTACAGAGCACGATCAACTCAAGGAATGAGTGATGACCAAAGTCAAGCGGACGTACACGCTGCATGAGCGTGAATTACCTTATATTTTATCGCCTGCCAACGCCATTCGCGCCCTTAAACTGGAATACGGCCGCTGTAGACGAACCGTGACATCACCTGCTCCGTTCCAGGAAAGATTCAGAACTGGTACTTTCGATATTCCAATTGTCAGCAGTCATGACATTCAATCAGGAAAGGTTGTGGCACTTGGGTTTCATCCCCAACACTACGTTGTTGATAGTCATGGCAAAGTCCGTTCCGAATTGCCGCACCAGCTGGAGATAAGGGCTCGAAAGCTCTTGGGGCAACAACGCAGTGAAGTAGTGTTCCAAAGCGATGCTGCTTTAGCGGAAGTGCAGGAGTTAATGAAAGACCCCTACCCCATTTCGATTACTCCCTCTTCCTCTTCTTCTCCCACCCATACATCACAGGGCCCTCTTCCGGTTAAGAATAAACTGCCTGAAACCCAGGAAGAACAAGGGGGACTTTTAAATGATATTGGTGATACAGCGGGCGCTGGCGCACTTATTCTGGCTGGAGGTATAGCTGACCGGCTTGGTTTTGACGAAGTGGCTGACAATGCATTTGGTGCTGCCACCGATCTCCTTGAGAAACCCGGCAGTTCAGGAGCAAAAGAGGAAGCTGTTGCAGTTCTCGGTACGACCCTGGGCGCAGCCAAAACTGTTGGCGATACCTTAATCGGAGGTGCCCAGTTAGCCGGAATGGCGGCATAGGAAACAGCTTACGATTTGCTAGGCGGCGAACAGGGCTTAGGCAGTCATATCGATTCCCTGCAAAGTAATCACGAAAACATTGAGCAGATAAAGGCCAGCGCAGGTGAGGCTGTGAAAGCCTTTGCTCAAGATATCCCCGGAAGCCTGAGCAAGGGCATTGGTGCCGCAGACGCTGCCGTGGATAACGTCCTTAATAACGTTGATTCTGTAGCCAATACCGAGAGCAACGTAGAACGTCTATTCGCTTCATCCAAAGTAGGTGAAACGGCAGCAGACACAGCACTTGCGCTGACTGGAGCGGGAGGACTAGTAAGGGGCGGAATAAAAACAGCCTCGAAGAATGTTGGAGCTGTTACGGACGGCAGGGCTGCTGGTAGGATGCAGGTTGGAAGTGTTGTTCCAAACAGGACGCCAATACCAGTTGATCGCCTCGATCCTAAAGTGTTGAAAGAAATTCAGCCTGATAGCCGAGGTGTGTATGGCTACGTTCCTCGACCAGACTCTAAGTATGCAAAGCTTGATTTTACAGACGTTGAAAAAGTAGAAAGTGGCCGCGTGATCAGGCTGGATTATTTGGAGGGTTCAAAGGAGCTTGATAATGTTATTCAGGTAATGAGGGCCGAAGGACGAAGTTCTGAGGATATAGCTCGAAGAGTTGTAATTCAACGAAACTCTCAGAAAATGGAGTCTCGATCTCTAATGACCCAAGATGGGGTTGTTGAATTAGAGAAACGAAATTTATCCAGTTGGTTTAAAGATCCTGTTGGCCCTTCTCCAGATCAAGCATTTCGCCATTATCAGGCTCAGCAGATAAAGAACAGCAACTTTATGACTGATGATCAAGTTTGGGAGTTAGTAATTAAGAAATCTATGCAAAAAGATCCTGTGATGAATACCCTGCTCGGAATTGAGTCTAAATATTAGGATAGATTTATGAATGAACTAGTATTTCAAAGATATGATGACGTGGATAGTTTGTTGTATATCGACATTCAATCTGGGGCCTTCAGAGTGGTCGAAATTGATTCTTTGGATTTTTCGTCAATTAAGAAAAATGGAATTGCTGCAGTGCTCGGTGACTCTCCAATAGCGTTAGTAGTAATTGATGGAGTGTTGGGCTTCAAATATCAGCAAGGATATGAAGAGCTGAAGCCAAACACCTATAGTTGTCTGAATTTTATTGTTAGCAGGAATGAGCGAAAGTTTACTTTGATTGTTAATGGTAATGAAATTTTCAATCTTACTTATGATCGTACAATTATCGGGTCGATGGAATTTGGGATGGATGATGAAGAGGATAATGACTTTTTGCTTTACATTTATGATCTTCTAAATGATTCCGATAAAGTAAAAAACTTTGTGGGATACTTTGGCTAGTAAGTTGTTCCAAACAAGGTTAGGTACGTTGATCTCCCCAATGACCTGCGTGATTTGAATGAAAGACGTACCGGTAAGAAGAATTTTACTTTTAGGGCTGAAGTCGACCCTGGAAAAGGGAATGAATCAACTAATGTTGTAGAACATAATTTTGAATTTTATGCTGATAGCACTTTAGGTAAGTATTGGATTTCTTACGCTGCTCCAGCACAAGAAGCAAATGTTATAAAAGAATGGTTATGCACTAAATATAAAATTAATCATCCAAAAAGTGGGGTTTTACTCCTTACGATGAAGCCAAAATTAGAGCCGGAAAAAGCCGTCGTTATTTTTGGTATGATAATAAGAAAAATCATAGCAGAGCGGAACTGAATAATGGAGCAAAGACTCTTCAGGTATCTATTACACCGAGTTTAGGTCAGACGACGAAGTACAAAGACCTTGTTTCGGTCAGTATTAGCCTAAGTGAAGGTACAAGTCGCTATCGAAGTGATATAAGCAAAGAAATGAAAATAGACGCACCCGAAAATAAAAAACATAGGATTAGAGCAGAAAAAATCAATGTCACACAAACCATTCTGAATATAGTCGGGTTTTGGGAGGTGTTCTTATGTCTACTCCAGTATTCGATAGAGGTCTGTTATGATCCCATATGAGCACTATTTCTATTTTGTGATTATTTTTACATCATTGGGATATTTCATTCTATTTATATATAGGCGGTATATGCCTGTCAGGTATATATTTCGCTCTTCATTTTTCCTTGGTGGTGTGGCTCTTTTATTTATTTCAAAAGGCCAGGTTAATCTTGAAAATGGGAAATATGATCTTGGCTTGATAGCGTCAGGTTTTATGTTGTTATCTATCTACAGTATAACTGAGGGCTTTAGAAAAAATAGAATAAGCGATTCTTGAATATTAAGCATCGTTGTTTTTTTTATTTTAAATAAAAATAACCGCAACCTCTTTGAAGGGCGCCGTCCAGAGGTTGCTTTTAAGATTATTTTAAAAAATTATATTCTAAAGCTGGTATAGTACTCGGGTATTTATTGGAATCTAGGTAAGATACTTTTAGTATGGCTTATACACGATCATTCCAGAATTCTTGCCTGATAGCTTTTGCTCTCGCGATATAGCCATGCAAGAACTGAGATGAGTAAAGAGCCAGCACACTAACTGCTGACAATAGTCCAGTGCTATAAAGTGAGAAGGAGCTAGCTTGCTCAAAAATCCAGTCGTATATCCAAGAAGCTGCCGTCAGTAATGTCCAAAGCCACGCATTAAACCTGCATAGATATATGCCGATAGATTTTTGCATCACAACCAGAAAAACGCCTGTTACTAGCAAAATAACAGCAAAAGCACCGCCCAGCATCACAGGTGGCAAGAAATCGTCTGATGAGAAGCCCTGTGATTTACTTAGATTTACGCCGATTGCAACCAATACCCCAACTGAGATGCATTGAAACACGACTGAGCCAATTAACAGACTTACCCCTTTGGGTAGTAATGCCCGAAACGAGCTCAGAAGGGATGTGTCTTCTTGTGCTATATCGGGTTTCATAGTTCTTCGTAAACCCCGATGGCCAGGTTGCGAACCTCTCCTGCCAGGCTGCTTCCGGTAAAGGCTAAACCTGCGGCAACTGCATCGGATATTTGCACCTTGGTCGCTTGCTGTATCTGAACGTTGCTGTAGCGCTTGGGAAAGGCTCCAGAGCGGACCAGAGATTTGCGCATTCCATTAGAGATACCTGGGCGGTTCATTCGAATGACTTCTTCGGTCAATCTGCGACGTTGACTTCGGTTGAGTCCTTGCAGGGCTTCGCGGGTAGTGCTGCCGCTTCGCTGCATCATTTTCACCATTCGAATGGTTGCCAAACCGGAAGCTGTTGCGCCGGCCAGGGATATCCAGTCGACAGCAGATTGCGCATTGGCATACCACTCGTTGGAATCAAGCGCGTCCAGTGTCTCGGGGGAACTATGCTCCAGAGAGGTTCGAGCAACACCATTAACGCATTGTAAAGTGGTTGCGGTTGCAGCGGTATATCCCAGTACAGTTACGGCGGTACTTGCGCCACCTGTTAACGGAATAGTAGCTACGCTGCCAACGACCACAAACCAGCTAATCACCATACCTGCACAGGCCAGCCCAGCTGAAACAGACTCCAGAACGAGCTTGGACTCGCGAGGAGATGTGCTCAGAGAGTCAGCATGCTCACGTTCCGATACCGGCTCCATTGGCTCGCGAATGATCAATCGAATGGGTTTGAGCCGGCAAACCGGTGTGAATTCACGCAGTGTTACGGCCGTCAGTTTTGAATCAACATATACAACGCCTGCACCGGCCAGGTTTGGGTCAGCATCCAGTGCAGCAAACAACTTTTCCTGATCAATGTTGACTGCCAATTGGGCGTGAAGGTGTTGCTGGGACAGGGTACGTCGTCCGGTGAGGGTATTGATATCCATATGCTCGTTCTGACTGATAATGACTACAAAAACCAGAGATCCGTAACTGGTTTTATGCACTTAATGTTGGGGTTTTATAAAGGAGGTGGTTGTGATGTTCAAGGGTGTTTTTGTTAAACATTGGATGGAAATGGGCTAAGAAAACAGCTGTCACTAATTCGATAATTCTGAAGTATTTGGCTATCTGTATTTGTCCTTAAAATGAGTCAGGAGAGAATATGTACTCATATCCTAGTGGCTGGTTTTATGACTTACAGGTGGGTCAGTGCCCACCCGAAGTCGAAAACACATTGATCACCGCCACGCCGGCCAGAATCAACCCCATGCCGATAATCGCTGCCAGATCCAGTTTCTGGCCATAAAGCCACCAGCCTACCAGCGCGATCAGGACGATTCCGACACCAGCCCAGATGGCATAGGCGATACCGATCGGGATAGCTTTCAGCGTCAGTGACAGGAAGTAGAACGCCAGCAGATAGCCGACCACGACGACTGCCGAGGGCAGGAGGCGAGAGAAACCTTCGCTGGATTTGAGTGCCGAGGTCGCAACGACTTCAGACACGATGGCGATAGATAAAAATAGCCAGTACTTCATGTTCAAAGGGGCCTAGTTGGGTGTGTGGCAAAGCAATTATACCTTGAGACCTTGGGCGGTAGACATAGAAAGGAGGCGTTAGCCTCCTTGTGAAAACCGGCCGGGTTAGAAATTAAAATTCATACCCAGGTTAATGACATTGGAATCTTCAGTGCCATAAAGGCTGCCATCCCAGGCCATGGCTTCAACCCAGATCAGAACATCTTTATGCAGGTTGCGCTGGAAGGCCAGGATAATGGCATCGAAGTCAGCGTTGGCGTCGTCATCCAGGCTGGAGAGGCCGAGGGTGAACAGGTTCTTGCCGGCAGGCACACCGATAAGAGCATCAAAACCGGAGCCTGTGTCTTCGCGGTCCATCCAGGCACCGTTGATGTAGTAGCCATTGCCGGACCAGGCCGCTGACAGGCCGTAGATATCCTTGTCGTTGGCGGCGTCGGTGTAAGCGGCGCCCAGTGTCAGGTTGCCCAGGCTGTAGTTGGCGCCGAGCTGATGCTGACCTTCTTCACCATTATCGTCGTCATCAATTTGCACCAGGGCTTTGAGCTTCAGACCGGCCAGGTCAGGGCTTTCATACAGGGCTGACTGGCCGATACGAGAACCGCCATCCAGGGTGTAGTACACCGGCGCGGAATCCCACCACATGTAGTCGCCGTAGTAAGCCACGGCATCATAAAAGGGTGAAGCAACCTTGCCACCTGAGATGGCCCCCCAGTCACCGCTCAGGCCCAGGTAGCCGTAGCGCATATCGCCGAGGGTATCGCCTTCGTTGTCCAGGTTTACCGCAACCTCATATTTGGCAAATGCCTTGAGGCCATCACCGAGGTCGCGCTCGCCCTTAAGCCCGATACGGGAGGAGGCATCCTTGTATTCGGTGTCATCAGCGTATTCGGCATGCTCCAGCATAATGCGCAGGCTGCCGTAGAAGTCGACGCCGGTATCGGCGATTTCGACCGCCTGCGCTGTCATTGGAGCCAATACTGCGCTTGCGATTGCCAGGCTGCTCAGTTGTTGTTTCATCGTTGTCATTCGCTCGGTTGGTCAAAATGTCGTTTGGAATCCGCGATACCTTGTGTCAGGTATCCGTTGGGAGTCAGGTTGAAAAAAAGCGGCCGTTGGGCCGCTTGAGAATGAAGAGGAGGTCTCGCTTCAGGCCTGACTCGGGGCGCATTCTTGAGCTGGGAAGGCAGGTTTGAAAACGGAGAAAAACGAAATGATGTAATAGAAAAACTCGGCCTTTACTGAATTCACCGAGAAATATGAGGTTCCGCCGTTAAAACAATACCGGAGGTACAAAAATAAATATTTTCGACATTTTTGTGCAATATTAATTTAATGTTTGAGCGCTAAGTGCTCTGCATAAAAGGGATTTGAAAAGGCAGGGAAGAAGCATTACCAGCAGACATAACCGTCTGATTATTCAGTGACTTAATTAGTGCCCGAATCGTTTGAATAGAGGTGGTATTAGATTTTCTAATCCAAGGCCCTGAAAAACTCCCGCATATTACCGTTTTTTATCATCTTTTTGACACAGCCCATTCCTAACCTTGCCGCATCCAATTTCAAGCACCCGGAAGCAGCATTATGGGCAAACTTATTATGATCATGATCGACGGTATCAGCGCCGATCATTTTGAACACTATCGCAAGCACCTGCCTAACCTGGACCGCTTGGCCAATACGGGCACCCAGCTGGCTGCGTTGCGCCCCGAGATGTGCGGTACCTCCTGCCCCGGACGCACCTCGATGATTGCCGGCGTAGCCCCGGCCGAGCACGGCATCTACGGCAACCAGATCTGGAGCGAAGACGGCTTCCGCTGGGCCAGCCCCTATGACGTACGGGTCGACACTCTACCGGCATTGGCCCGCCAGCAAGGACTGGATGTGGCCAACCTGGGTTACGGCATGGTGCGCCTCGAAGACTGCAGCCTCTATGTTGGTCCCTGGTGGGCGGACGAGATGCTGATGCGCGGCAAGGACGCGACGCCGGAACCGGCCGATGAAGGCTGGCTGCGCGCCGCCGGTACCCATGACCCTGAAGGCCGCCTGGCGGCGCTTAATGCTGAAACGGTGGTAGCGCCCAACCATTCTGAAGAACACAAGCTGCAGCTGGGCATGCTGGCGGATCAGCAACTGCTGGATCTGGCTGCCGGCCTGGCGACGTCCGAGCAGGCACCGGACTTCATCCTGCTGGAGATCGCCATCACCGACTATTTCCTGCACAAGTACGGCGCCGATCACGACCTGACCCGCTGGTCACTGCGCACCGCCGACGCCCAGATCGGTACTCTGCTGACGCGACTGGAACAGTCAGGTGTGCTGCAGCATTACAACTTCGCAATCTGCAGCGATCACGGCCACGCGCCTATGCCCAAGGGGCTGTATGTAGACCGCCTGCTCGGTGACGGAGTGGCTTGGTCCAGCGAAGGCGGCGTGCTGATGGTTAATCCAAAGGATGAAACCGAAGCCAAACGTGTCACAGCTGTCTTGGTCAGCGAAGGAATGGAACCCTGGGCAACCGACTTCATGCCCGCCGAGTTGCGCGACCAGCTGCTCGCCTTTGTCGTGCCGGAAGGCTCCGACATCAGCTTCGAGGTTGCCGTTCCCGGCACTGAGGGGCTTTATGGTCCCTCCAAATATGTCTCCAACCATGGCATGCGTCCTGGAACCGAGGCCGACCACCGCTTCTGTATTTTCAGCGGCCCCGATATCCCGCAGCAGACACTGGGCGTCGCGGATTGCATCCGTTTCGCGCCAACCCTGGCCGACATCCTCGGCATTGAAACACCCTGGGCCGCACGCTCGCTGTTGAGCGGTGCAGCTGAAACCAGCGCGGCCTGAGCCGCGCTCCGATCAACCCTGAAATTCATTCGATTCACACAAGCAGGACACCCTGATGAAACAGCTGATGACCTCTCTGGTAATGGCCTCCGCTCTGGCCAGCACTGTCGCCACCGCCGGTACCATCCGTCTCGGTCATGATGTCGGCTACGCCGGCGCCGAGTCACTGGATCCGATCTCGCCGAGCCGCTTCTTCGAAGCCAACCAGATGCTGTACTCCCGCCTGATCCGTCAGGGGCAGGACGGCCAGCCGAGCCCTGAACTGGCCACCGAGTGGTCCGCTTCAGCCGATGCCAAGACCTGGACCCTGACCCTGCGCAAGGGCGTGAAATTCCATGACGGTTCAGACCTGACCAGCGCCGACGTCAAGTACACCCTGGAGCGTATCAATGATCCCGAGATCGATTCGCCGGTGGCTGCGGTGCTCGGCATTATCAGCGAGGTCAACGTGCTGGATGACCAGCGTTTCGAGATCAAACTGTCCGCACCCCACGCTGACCTGCCGTTGCTGCTGATGGACTACCGCGTGCGCATCATCCCGGAAGGCAGTGGTGACAACATCGCCAAGACGGGTATCGGCTCCGGCCCGTTCATGCTGGAAGAGCTGGACTCCGAAGGCACTACCGTACTGGTGGCTAATCCCCATTACTGGGAAGGCGCACCCGCTGCCGACGGCGCCGAGCTGATCGGTATCCCTGATTCCCAGGCCCGAGTGCAGGCGCTGATGGCCGGTCAGGTGGATCTGGAACAGAGCATCACGGCGCAGCAGAAGCGTCTGTTCCAGAACAATCCACAGTTCAAGCTGCAGACCATCGCCACCGGTGAATGGCGCGGACTGGCTTTCCGCACCGATATGGCACCGCTGGATGACCCCAGGGTGCGCAAGGCGCTGCGTATGGTGGTTGATCGTCAGGAGATGATGACACTGGTATCCGGCGCTGAAGCAGGCGTCATCACCTGCGACCATCCCGTCTGGTCCGGTGACCAGTACCGCACCGAAATCGACTGCGCTCAGGATATCGAAGGCGCCAAAAAGCTGCTGGCCGAGGCCGGTTTCCCGAACGGCATCGAAGTGACGATCAGCGCCGCCGACAACGAGCCGGAATGGATCCACATGATCGAGGTGTACCAGCAGCAGGCCGCCAAGGCCGGCATCAAGGTCAACCTGAACATGGTGCCGTCCGATGGGTACTGGAGCGATGTCTGGATGAAGCACCCGGCCTCCGCCTCCCGCTGGTCACAGCGCCCGGCTGACCAGATTCTGAATGAAGCCTTCCGTTCCGGTTCCGCCTGGAACGAAACCTTCTTCGATAATCCTGCGTTTGATCAGGCGCTCGACGATGCCCGTTCCGAGCTGGACTTTGAACAGCGCAAGGCGTTGTACGCCAAGCTGCAGACCATTCTGTGGGAAGAGGGCGGAGAGCTGATTCCCTATCACCTGAACCAGACCCGCGCATTGCGCAGCAACGTGACTGGCCTGGATCCGGTAGAGCAGTTCTCTATCCGCTGGCACAAGGTGGACGTGGAATAAGCCGCCACTGACACAGCTGCGGGCTCCGCTCGACACGAGCAGCCCGCAGGTTTTTCTGTCGGGCCCTCTGCAAACCGGCTTACACCCTGGCCGTTTTGCAGAGGGCTTCCGACGTACCGCACAACCAAGCGACACACGACCTATGCTGAAACTGATTCTGCAGCGGCTTGCCATGGCCCTGTTCACCCTGTTGACCGTCTGCGTACTGGTCTTCTCCATCACCGAGGCGCTGCCCGGCGATGTTTGTACCGCTTACCTTGGGCGTGATGCTCAAGGTACCCGACTGGAAAACTGCCGTCAGGCTCGCAACCTCGATCAACCGGCGCTGCAGCGCTTTGCCGATTGGGGCACGGGCGTATTGCAGGGCAGTCTTGGTACCTCGCTTAAGCGCGACAAGCCGATCAACGATCTGGTCGCCACCCGCATGCGCAACACCGCCGTGCTGGCGCTGGGTGCTGCCGTGATCGGGATTCCGCTGGCCATTTTCCTGGGTGTCATCGCGGCGTTGCGGCGGGATCGTCCCGCCGATGTACTAATTTCCGGCGGCTCCATCTTCGCCATGACCATCCCCGAATTCGTCACCGCCACGGTACTGGTGTTGATCTTCTCGATCCAGCTGCAGTGGTTCCCGGCGGTCACAACGGTGCGCCATAACGCACCGGTGAGCGAGCTGCTACCCAATATCGTGCTGCCGATGATCACCCTGGCGCTGGTGATGATGGCGCATATCCTGCGCATGGTGCGCTCGGCGATGATCGATGTGATGGCCAGTGATTTCGTGCAGATGGCCCGGCTCAAGGGGGTGCCCTTCTGGCGCATCGTCTGCCTGCATGCATTGCCCTCGGCGATGCTGCCGACCATCAATATCATCGCACTGACCGTGGCCTGGCTGCTGGGCGGTGCGGTGATCATCGAGCAGGTATTCAACTACCCCGGCATCGGCACTTTGATGATCCGTGCCATCTACGACCGCGACCTGCCGCTGGTGCAGGCGATCGCGCTGATCCTGGCCACGGTCTACGTGCTGTGCAACCTGCTTGCCGACCTGTCGTCACTGGCGCTGAATCCGCGTCTGAGAACCGCCCGCTAGGAGAAACCTGATGACTGCAATCACAATGGATATGAACACGCCGGTTGCCAAACCGGCGTCCCGCTGGCGTCAGGTCTGGAGCAACCTGCGTCGCTCGCCCTCCGGCATGATCGGGCTGAGTATGCTGACTCTACATCTGTTGATGGCGCTGCTGGCTCCTTGGCTGGCCCCTTATGACTGGACCCTGCAGGATGGCTATCAAATTCTGCAGCCACCCAGTGAGGCGTTCTGGTTTGGTACCGACCATATGGGTCGAGATCTGCTCAGCCGTACGATGATGGGTGGGCGCGAAGCCATTACCGTAACCCTGCTGGGTACTTTGCTGGCCGTGGGCTGGGGTGGTCTGGTCGGTATGACACTGGGCTTTGTCGGCGGTCGTGTGGATGCCTGGGTGATGCGCTTTATCGATGCGCTGTTGGCCATCCCCTGGTTGTTGTTCCTGCTGTTGGTGATCGCATTAGTGGGGCAGCAAACCTGGACCCTGGTGCTGACCCTTGGCTTCTTCTTCGGCATCGCCGTGGTGCGCGTGGTGCGTGGCGCCACGCTGGAATACGTTCCGCGTGACTTTGTCATTGCCGCCCGTACCCGCGGCGAGTCTCGCCTGAACATCGTGGTACGTGAACTGCTGCCCAACGTGCTCGATGCACTACTGGTGGAAGCGGCCATGCGCTGGGCCTGGATGCTGCTGGCATTCAGCTCGCTCTCCTTCCTCGGTTTCGGCGTGGTGCCGCCGACGCCGGACTGGGGCCTGATGATTGCCGACAGCCGCGGCATGATCTCCATCGCTCCCTGGGCTGTGATTTTCCCGGCCCTGGCCCTGTCCACGCTGATTATCAGCATCAACCTGACCGCCGATGCACTGGCCAAGGCGATTGGTCTCGACCGCGCCAAGGCTCCCGTATGAGTGAACCCCAGACCATGAACATGAAAATGACACCCATGATTGAAGTAGATAACTTCACTCTCGGATACACCAACGCAGAAGGGCGGCTTGTCAGCGTGCTGCGCAATGTCAGCCTGCAGGTCGCGCCCGGCGAGGCGCTGGGGCTCGTCGGTGAGTCCGGCTGTGGCAAAAGTACCCTGGCGCTGGCCATGATGGCATTCCTGCGTTCCGGCTCTCAGGTACAGAATGGCGCTATCCGTTTCCATGGTCAGGACCTCTTTGCACTCAAGCCGCAGTCACTGCAGTCGCTGCGCGGCGGCCGCATCGGTTTGATTCCACAGAACGCCGGTCAGTCGTTGACACCGACGCTGAAGATTGATGCCCAGCTCTATGAGGCACTGAAACTGCATTCCGGGTTGCCTAGTAGCCAGTGGCGCCAGCATGCCATCGAGCTGCTGCAGCAGGTGCGACTGCCCGCGCCCGAGGCCATGCTGGAGCGCTACCCGCACCAGCTCTCGGGTGGCCAGCAGCAGCGCGTGGCCGTGGCCATGGCACTGGCGGGTGAGCCTGAGCTGCTGATTCTGGATGAGCCCACCACTGGCTTGGACGTGACGACCCAGGCGCATATTCTGGAGCTGTTGCGCACCCTGCGTCAGGAGCTGGGCATGGCGATGGTGTTCGTCAGTCACGATCTCGGCGCTGTTGCCCGCATCAGCGATCGTATCGCGGTGATGTACGCCGGTGAGGTGATCGAGCTTGGCAGCAGCCGTGATGTCCTGCTTGAACCCGCGCACCCTTACACTCGTGCGCTTCTTAATGCCATCCCACGTCTTGATGCCGAGGGCCTGCCGCCGTCACTGCCGGGCTACCCGCCCAAAGTGGGTTCGATTACTCAGGGCTGCGCCTTTGCCAGCCGCTGCTCTCATGCCCAGCCGATTTGCAGTGAGCAGAATGCACCCATGATGGCGCTTGCTGGCCATCAGGTTCGTTGTCATCTGTCGGGGCATCTTGAGCAGACTGAGGCTGCGTCTAATGTGGTGTCATTGCCGGTACAGAGCACGGATGAACCCCTGTTGCTGCTGGAGCAGGTGCAGATCAGTTACCACCGTCCGGGGTTGATTGACGCCTGGCTGCAGCGACCGGCACCGGTAGCCACGGTTGATGGTGTCGACTTGCAGCTGAACAGGGGTGAAACGCTGGCGCTGGTGGGTGAGTCCGGCAGCGGGAAATCCACTATTATGCGCGCCATCAGCGGCATTCTTCCGGCCCGAAGTGGCCAGATCCGGCTCAAGCAGGATGACCTGAACCAACCAGTTGAGCAGCGTAGCAAGGCGCTGACACGCCGGGTGCAAATGATTTTCCAGAACCCGGACGCATCCTTGAACCCGCGCCATACGGTGTTCGAGATTCTGCAGCAGCCACTTCGCCTCTACTTCGGTCTCAACCATGATGCCTGTCGCGACAAGGCCGCTGAGCTGTTGTCGCTGGTCCGCCTGGCACCACATTACCTGGATCGCATGCCGGGCCAGCTCTCGGGTGGTGAAAAGCAGCGCGTGGCAATTGCCCGTTGTTTCGCCGGCGAACCAGACCTGATTCTCTGCGACGAGGTGACCTCGGCCCTGGATGTCTCGGTACAGGCGGCTGTACTGAAACTGCTCAAGGAGCTGCAGCAACAGCGCGGCGTGACCTATCTGTTCATCGCCCATGATCTGGCAGTGGTTAAGGCGATTGCTGATCAGGTGGCGGTGCTTTATCAAGGCCGGCTTTGTCAGGTTGGGCCGGTGAGTGAAGTGTTCACCGGTCATCACCACCCTTATACGCGGACGCTGATGAATGCGGTGCTGGAACCGGACCCCGATCATCAGCCCGTTATTGCGGGTGATGACAGCCCCGAACAGCATCCGCCTGCGCGCGGCTGCGCCTACCAGCGTCGTTGTCCATTGGCGGAACCCCGCTGCAAGGAGCAGCTACCGCCCTGGCAGGCCCATCAGGGTAACCGCATTCGCTGCCATCTGGAGCTGGATGCGCTGGCCACATTGATTGACCGGCCGCAGCTGATCAAGGCCGTTAATGCCTGATCCCTCACTGTCCGAACAAGCCCGGCCAGCTCAGCTGCCGGGCCAAACCCGCTATTCAAAGCCCCCTGTAAACGTAAAGGAAACCTCCATGCCTTTGGCAATCTATGACCTTGATGAAACTCTGATCAATGCTGACTGCTCACTGCTCTGGTTGCAGTTCTTGATCGACCTTGGCCTGACCGACCCTGTGATCATGGACGATGCCAGGGAACTGGACCGCCTCTACCATCAGGGCCAGCTCGATATGCATGATTACCTGGCGCTGCAGCTGCGCCCACACTTGGGTCAGACCCTGACCGAGGCCACGCGTGAAATGGATCGGTTTATCAACGAGTACGTGCAGCCACGTATCCGGCCATCCGCCGTGGAAAGTATCCGTCGTCACAAGGCGCGCGGTGACCGTTGTCTGGTGATCTCGGCTTCGATCGATTTTCTGGTCGAGCCGATTGCGGCCCACCTGGGTATCGACGATGCCATTGGCGTCCGCATTGAGCTGGAAAAAGAACGTATTACCGGTCGGGCTGACGGGCCTATCTGCTATCAAGAAGGAAAGGTGTTGCACCTGAATCGCTGGCTGGAGCAGCAGGGCGAAAACACCGAAGGCAGCTGGTTCTACTCCGATTCCCAGAACGACCTGCCGCTGCTGGAGCAGGTCGATAATCCTGTTGGTGTCAGCCCAGATCCACGTCTGGCCGAGGTATGTAAACAGCGTGGTTGGGCAATAGTTAACTGGGAATGTGTTAAGTAATAAAAATTAATCGTTTAAAACAGCAGGCGGTAATATACATCATGTTAAATTGGTGAACATCAGAAATATTCTCCGCCTTTTTATTCCGGTCTTATAAATGTGCAATCTTTGATGATAGTACCATTTGATATAAAAACTTCTTTTTGCCTGATTAGCTCCTGGAATAAGTCATAAAATTCAAATCCATTATTAACATTATATATGCAGCCATTTCCGTTTTCTCTATCATAAATTATGATATGACTTGATAGAAAAAATCCTCCCTTTTTTATCAGGGATGATGATATCTTGCTTGTGAAAGTGGTGAATTGATGCTGCAATAGTGGAAATTTGGGATTGATTAAAGAGGTTCTATTATAAGATTCACCATAGTTCGCTATCTTGTCTTCACTAAAACCATATCTGATGAATTTTTGAATGTCTTCAGGGGTTTCTTCAAATTGATACGCTTTTATAAAATCGCTCTCAGCTATAAATACTTGTTCTAGAGTATTAATGTCTTTTGACTTTTCTTGTGCTCTAACATGTTCAGGGGTTATGAAAAGGATAGTTGTAATTAATATTGAAGAAAGTAAGTTATTATACTGGTTCATGTTAAAGTCTGACAGGTTTGTACCATTTTTGTGGGTGAAAGCCATATTGCACTAGAGACCACTATTTGATCGAAGCTAAAGCTTCTGTAATTTTTATCTTTATGTGCCCAGGTTAATCCTCAAGATCATAGGGGTTAATCAGTGCTTTCCACGTTTCACCATCAAACAACACAGCATTATTAGGCCCATAGGAAAGCAAAAACCCATGCCCTGAGGTCACGTGCTGAAAACTGAACTGGGCATCATGCCCAAGACCACTGAAGTCAACCCTTGTGACCTCATTATTTTCTAATACGAACAAACCCCAGCTATTACTCAAATACAGACGCCCCTTGAACCAGGTCGCATCTTCAAAGCCAACACTCATTGTTGCGACTGAATGGGGTATCAATTCCCAATGCTCAGTGCCGTCACGGTAATAGCCTTTGATTAAATCCCCCCAGGTACTGGTGATGTAAACATAGCCATCATCAGCACAGACAAGGTTATTCAATATGCTATTGACCGGAGGATTCAGCTGCAGCCAACGCTCGCCATTGTAGTGCCAGAGATCCCCCATCCCACCACAGGCATATATATCCTGTTCGCTGAAACCATCAAATGAGAGGAAAGCAATGGTAGGCAAGCTGTCATCGACACCTGTCTCCCGATAGGCCTTCTGTCGAGCCCACATCTGTTCCATCAGTATGGGATGCTGCTGTTCATCTGTCAGGGTAACCCAGCACTTCTTGTCAATCCGCTTTAAAAGTTTGTGGTGCGATCCACAGGCATAGATATGGCCTGCAATATTACGCAAACAATAAACAGAAACTTCAGTATACTGTCCACCACGAAACTCATCCTGATCCAAGGTATATTGCGGGAATACTTTGGGTGTATCGCGGGTTTCCTTTGCACGGCCTTCTTCACTGGTAATCAAATATCCATTATCACCTGTATGAATGAGTTTAGGGTTCTTAAAACCACTATCCCAGTTAAAATTGCCGACATTTCCATTTTTTATGGTAATAACTCTTGTCGGATAGTCATAATCATTATCAGAAGCACCAGGATCATTACTTGGCAACTCTTGTGCAGTAAAAGCGAAAAAATTCTCACTAACAATACATGCATTAAGTAAGCTGAATCCCTTTATGTGGTGATCATAATCTGAACGGTTCATTAATCATTTGCTCCATCATTTCCATCCTTACTTACATCAGCGGCTGTTCGCTTTCTCATCAACTGCTGACTTTATCGTCTACAGCTTTATGTGGAGTTGGAAAATCGCTTAAATATGTAGCTTTATAAGGCTGAAAAGTAATAAATATTGGACTCTAGTAGAGTATGTGTCTTGCCTCAAACCAGCGGTGGACCGATAACTTCAATCCACTCGGTTCCGTCAAACAGCAAAGCCTGCTCAGGCCCATAGGAAAGCAGCATTTCGGGACATGCATCCACACTCAAAAAGGAAAACTGAGCAGGGCCTTCCTCAGGGAATACATACCGGTGGTATTGACCATCTTCCAAGTATCCCAACTCATAGTCGCTACCTAGCTGTGAATACTAAACACGCTGTTCACGCAGCTTCGGTATTTGAGACACCGGCGGTAGTGCATCCTGCACTATGCGGAAAATTGTTGTAAGACAATGCCGCGGGCAGAGTGAATATTCAACCGAGCTTTTTTATCGAATAAAAAAGTGTTGGTTATCTCCTGATCGCACTCATCAGTTGCTTGCGAAACTCGGAGGGGTCCATGCCGCGGCTGTAGACGCGATGGCGTAGGCTAACCTTGGTACGGCTACTTGATACTTTTTCCAGCTGCAGGTCGTATTCGCTGTACCAAAGCATCTGGCGCATAGGGCCACCGTACATGCCGACGACATTGTAGAAGCTGCCGGGAATGGCATCCCAGCGGCGAGCGGCATATGGGGAACTGCCCCCACGGTTGTCGTCGGGATCAGCGAAGCGTAAAAAGCGTTTTGCTTTGATGTATGCCATATCGACAGGTAGCGCGACTGTCTCCGAGTACGTCACGCTGTCTGATAAGCTAGCTCCTGGCAGAGTGGTGTTATCACACCAGCGCTTATCACGGTAGTGCCAGGTCTGATCGTACTTGGATGTTGCTTTGCGGCAGCTAAGTGTAACCCCGTCGGCTGAAGTGGTAGAACCTGTGGCTGAACCTTGGTTGCTTGGTGTTTCTACAGTCAGCGGATTCTCCCAGCAGGTCACACATTTTCCGTTCACATACGTGTCGTCACCTTGAGTGGTCACGCATCCGGTCATTGCTAGGGAGAGGGTTGCAACAGCGACGGCGGGGCCAGTCATTCGATATAATTTCATGGCTATCTCCTATGTGTGGGAGGCTTACTTTATTAACCCGGCGGTGGTTTCTGTCGGAAAGATGCCAGCAAGCATGCGGCTTTCAGAGGTTTTTAGCAGGCCTAAATTGCCACCGGATTAATAATTGGAAGAAGGTCGAAAAAATAGATCTTATCAGTCGTAGAAGAGCACGGGCCGTATTGTTACTTTACGTTGTGAGCTCGCAAGCTCGTCTACAGCAGATAAAAGTGCTTTCTAGGTGAATTGGCTGTTAGCAAAATATAGTTGAAAGCCCATACCCCAAAAGCATGTATTTTAGGGTTCGGATCGGCTTATAGAACGGAGAAGACGAAAAGTGTGAATGCATAATTTCTGTCCTTGAATATGCGGTAGTGCATCCTGCACTATGCGGAAAATTTTCGTCAAACAATGCCACGGGCAGAGTGAAGATTCAACTGAGCCTTTTGTCGAAGAAGCGCTGTTGGTTTTCTTCACGCCCGACCCTTTTATGGTATTAGCTTTTTAAAGCGAGCTAAAAAGACGCAAATCAGCGCCGAATATACTGCTCCTCCCGCTCCAGCGTCGCCTGCAGCCAGTCGCGGAAGGCGATCACCTTGGGGGAGGGCGGTTTGTTGGGCAATACCAGGTAGTGTGCGCCCGAGGCCTTGAGGGTGAACGGGTGCGCTTGAACCAGCTTGCCTTCATCAATCAGGGGTTTGAGATTAAAACTGCGGGCCAGCAGCAGGCCAATGCCGTTGCAGGCGGCGTCAAAGGCGGCTGTACTGGTATCGCACTCCAGTACGGGCATGGGCATCAGGTTGGCCAGGCCTTGCTGGCGGAACCACTGCTGCCAGTTTTCCTTTTCGCCGATGATAGTAATGAGCGGCACCTGCAGAATCTTCATCGCATCTTCATCGACCGGGAAGCGCTCCAGAAAGCCGGGGCTGCCCACGACCACCAGATGCTCCCGCGTCATCCGCTCCACTTGCATGCCACTCCAGTTACCGTAGCCGTTGGAGATTTCGATATCCGCTTCTTCCACTTCATCTTGCGATGGCCAGACCGCTGACATCAGGCGCAGGCGAATCCCCGGGTGCTGTTCATAGAAGCTGGTGAGGCGGGGCATCAGCCAGCGCTGTAGAAAGCTGCTGCCACATTTTACTGTCAGCAAAGCACGGTGGTCTGAGCCAAACAACTCATTGGTGCCGGACTGGAGAATGTTGAACGCTTCCACCAGCACCGGCAGGTAGGCGCGGGCGGCATCTGTCAGTTCCAGTTTGCGCGGTTTGCGGATAAACAGCTGCGTATCGAGATATTCCTCCAGCAGTTTGACCTGCTGGCTGATGGCACCCTGGGTGACATACAGCTCTTCGGCAGCGCGGGTGAGGCTGCGCAGACGGGCAGCGGCTTCAAAGCACTTCAGGGCTTTGAGTGGGGGCAAGGGTCTTGGGTTGTGTTTCATCGGGTACTCGTACAGCGGATCGGCCAGCCCGTAGAAAGTTAGACGGTCGGGCTGTAAGCGAATACTTATAGCAGCAGTATGTGTCGAAGGCGTTTCAGCCCCGTGGCGTCTTAGATGTATTCAGTGCAGCGGGTTCAGTAAAGCGGCGCAACCTGCTCAATGCCGGCAGCAGTTTCGTACTGCTCACCAAAAGCTTTGAGGTCGCAGATCAGAATACGGCCGTACTGCAGCTGGATGCTGCCCTCACGCTCAAAGGATTTGAGCTCGGTGCTGACTGTCTGGCGGGAGGCCCCTACCATTTTGCTCAGGGCTTCATGTGAAATCTTGATGGCGGTCTGCCCCTGCTCATCCGCAATCCCATGGCTGTAGGCCAGCCGGTGCAGGGCGCGAGCGAGCCGCTCATGCAGTCTCAGGCCGAGGTTGTCTTCAGTCAGCGTAAACGCGTAGCGCAAGCGCCGGCACAGCATCACGTTAAGCTGCTGACTGATAATCGGATGCTTGTGGTAGAGCAGGTCGAAATTGGCTTTGCTCAGCACGCTGACACCGGTGTCGGTAGTCGCCACCGCATGGGTACCCCTTGGCAAGCCATCCATCAGTCCCATCTCGCCCAGGCAATCACCGGGCAGCATTTCGCCAACGACATTCTCACGGCCGTCCTTGGTATAGATGCAAAGCTTTATTGCACCCCGGGTTAATCGGTACAACTCAGTGGAAGGGTCGCCTTTGCAGTACAGCGTTTCACCTTTGCACAGGGTTCGGTCCTGGCTGAGCGCACGAATCTCCTGCTGAATGGTATCCGGCAACATATGGATAAAGTCGTGCAGGTTCGGGATCGTTTTCATGGCTCGGGCGTCGTTGTGTCAGTTGGCTGCGCGGCATCCGGGGCTAATTGTCAGCAAGCTGACATTTTTCTTGCCCCGCTTGGGCTAGGTTACAGCAAAAGGCGGCTGCTCCCCATGTTTTGGGTGCCAGCAGTTGCCGGGAATAACAACAAAATAGAGACATTACCCATGCTTAACCTCGCATTGAAAAAATGGCGCGCCAAAGAATCCAGCCTGGGCGTGTGGTCCAACCTGCCGGATATCCATATGGCCGAGATGCTATCGCGCATAGATGTGGACTGGATCTGCTTCGACCTGCAGCACGGCCTAATGGATTACAGTGATCTGACTCGCCTGCTGCCGGCCATCACCGGTGTACCGACCACGCCGCTGGTACGGGTGGCGGCCAACCAGCCGGATCAGATCGGCAAGGCGCTGGATGCGGGTGCGCAGGGCGTAATCGTACCCATGGTAAATACCGCTGAAGATGCCGAGCGTGCGGTTGCGGCTTGCCGTTATCCGCCAATGGGCAGCCGTTCCTGTGGCCCCATGCGTGATGCCATGCTGGAAGGTCCTGGCTATCTGGCAACGGCTAACGAGCAGGTGGCCTGTCTGGTGATGATCGAGACCGAAGAAGGCCTGCGCAACCTGGATGCCATTGCAGCGGTTGAAGGTGTGGATGGCCTCTTCGTTGGCCCCATGGATCTCTGCTACGGCCTGGGCCTGGCACCGGGTGATTTCGCCAACCCTGCCTTTGCTGAAGCAATTGGCAACATCCTCAAGGCCTGTGAAACCCATGGTCTGGCCAGCGGTATCTTCGGCTATAACGCCGAGATGGCAGCGGATTCCATGCAGAAAGGTTTCACCTTTGCCTCTATCGGTACCGATATCAGCTTTATCCGTGCCGGTGCGCTGCAGGCACTGAATACGGCCAGCGGCGGTGACGCCTCTGATGCGCCCAAGGCACGCGGCGGCTACTGAGCTGATAGCGCACTTCCTCATGTAAATCCTCATGTAAATAATTCGGGCTGTCGGTGTCTGGCACCGGCAGCGCCGCCTCAAAGAGTCTGCACTCATGACAAAAAAAACAATCGAGCAGCTGCGCAGCCGTCGTTGGTTTGGCGGAACGCCTCAGTCCACCGAGCACACCGGACATGCACTCCAGGCCGGCTACGGTCGTGAAGAGTTTGAAGGCAAACCGGTCATCGGCATTATCAATACCTGGAGTGACATGAATCCCTGTCACGCCCATCTCAAGGATCGGGCCGAAGCGGTCAAGCGTGGTGTCTGGCAGGCCGGGGGCTTTCCTGTTGAGCTGCCGGCCATGTCGCTGGGCGAAGGCTATGTAAAACCCTCATCCATGTTGTATCGCAACTTTCTGGCGATGGAGACGGAAGAGCTGCTGCGCTGTCACCCCATCGACGGCGCCATCCTGTTGGGCGGTTGTGACAAAACTACGCCGGGCCTGTTGCTGGGTGCCATCAGCATGGATATTCCCACCATCTACTGCCCGGCCGGCTTTACGATGGGGGCCACCTTCCGTGGCGAGCGCTTTGGCAGTGGCACCGGTGCTTTCCGTTGGGCGCCGGAACTGATTGCCGGCAAGATGTCCATCGATGAATGGCAGAAGGTCGAGCAGAAGATCTGGAGCTCGCCCGGTACCTGTAATGTCATGGGAACAGCCTCCACCATGACCGCACTGGCGGAAGTAATGGGCATGTCGCTGCCGGGCGCGTCCTCGGTACCGGCCATGGACTCCATGGGGCATCAGCTGGCGGCTGCGGCGGGTCGTCGTGTGGTGGAGATGGTATGGGACGATCTCAAGCCCAGTGATATCCTCAATGACAAGGCGATCAATAACGCGGCCAAAACCTGTGTCGCGCTTGGAGGGTCCACCAACGCCAGTATCCACCTGATTGCACTGGCGCGTCGTGCCGGTACAAGTTTCACGTTGGAGGATTTCGATGCCATTGGCAAGCAGGTACCCGTGCTCGCCAATGTGCAGCCGTCCGGTGAATACATCATGCCGGAATTTGCCGATGCCGGTGGCCTGCCAGCTATGCTCGGTAATATGAAGGATCTGCTGGATCTGGACTGCTTGACCGTCACCGGCCGAACTCTGGGCGAGAACATCGAGGGCGCTCGTGTCGAAAACGATGACATTATTCGCTCGCTGGATAACCCGGTGGCGACCGAAGCACTGGCGGTGTTGAAAGGCAATCTGGCGCCCAATGGCTGTGTCATCAAGCCCAGCGCGTCAGACCCGGCGTTGCAGAAACACCGTGGCAAGGCGGTGGTGTTTGAAAATGCCAATGATCTGGCCGCACGGATTCATTCGCCCGACCTGGACGTGGAGCCTTCCAGCGTGCTGATTCTGCGTAATGTCGGGCCAAAAGGCGGGCCGGGCATGGCCGAGAACGGCATGATGCCGATTCCGAAGAAGATGGTAGAGCAGGGGGTGCGTGACATGGTCCGCATCAGTGATGCGCGTATGAGCGGCACCAGCTTTGGTACCTGTGTGCTGCATGTGAGCCCTGAGGCCTACATCGGCGGACCGCTGGCGCTGGTGCAGAACGGCGATGAGATCGAGATCGATATTCCTGCCCGTAGCATCAACCTCTGTGTTGATGAGGCTGAGCTGGAGCAACGTCGCGAGGCCTGGACGCCACCGGCACCTCACTTCAAACGTGGCTGGGGGCTGTTGTTCAACGATAACGTCAGCCAGGCCCACGAAGGCTGTGACTTTGAAGTCCTGTCCAGCCGTGAGCCCAATCCTGAGCCGGCCATTCACGGCAAGATCTGATGCGAAAATGCCTCTGTGGGCTGGCCCACGGAGGCATTTCCTTGCTCAATGCTTCCTATTAGCTTGCAGGGCGGCCAACTCAAACAGTCGGTTTGATAATGCCGCGGCACTCACCAAAACCGATGGATGGATAACCGTCCTTGCAGCAGCGTCCGGTCAGGATGACCTCGTCCCCATCTTCCAGGAAAGTGCGGGTTTCGCCTGAAGGCAGTTCAATGGATGACTTTCCGCCTTCGGTCAGTTCCAGCATGCTGCCCAGCTGGCTGGGCTCCGGGCCGGAAATAGTGCCAGACCCCAACAGGTCTCCGGGCCTGAGGTTGCAGCCACCCACGGTGTGGTGAGCGATCATCTGGGCTACGCTCCAGTACATGTTCAAACTGTTGCTGACTGAGATGCTCACAGGCGCCATGCCTTCGTTGCGCATTTTCTCGGTACACAACAGTACTTCAAGCTGAATGTCGCAGGCGCCCAGTTGCTGGTCTTTCTGGTCCAGTAGATAGGGCAAAGGCTGAGGGTCGCCTTCAGGGCGAGCCGGTTGTGCAGTCCGGAAGGGCTCCAGTGCCTCTGCCGTAATAACCCAGGGGGACACCGTGCTGGCGAAGTTTTTCGCCAGGAACGGGCCCAGCGGTTGATATTCCCAGGCCTGGATATCACGTGCTGACCAGTCATTCAGCAGGCACAGGCCGGCAAAATGCTCAGGCGCATCGCTGATTGGGATAGGCTGTCCCATCTCATTTCCCGTACCAATCCAGATCCCCAGTTCCAGTTCAAAGTCCAGCCGCTTGCTGGGGCCAAATTGCGGTGCGTCGGCGCCTGGCGGGCAGGTTTGTCCCTTGGGGCGCGTAATATCGGTGCCAGTATTGACGATGGATGAGGCACGTCCGTGGTAACCGATAGGCACGTGCTTGTAGTTAGGGAGCAGGGGATTATCGGGCCGGAACAGCTTGCCTACATTGTTGGCGTGATGAATCCCGACGTAAAAATCGGTGTAGTCGCCAATGGACGCGGGCAGGTGCATGGTGCATCTGTCCTGCGGGTGCAGCAG
Source organism: Marinobacterium stanieri (assembly GCF_900155945.1). Classification (GTDB taxonomy): domain Bacteria; phylum Pseudomonadota; class Gammaproteobacteria; order Pseudomonadales; family Balneatricaceae; genus Marinobacterium; species Marinobacterium stanieri. The sequence goes on along the minus strand of NZ_FTMN01000004.1, from coordinate 34,905 downwards.
GCTTGCCTGCGACTGCTCGATACGGGTTTTGTCAGTACTGCCGTCCTGCAGCAGGTGAGTCAGTGCGGCTCTAAATGCCTTGCGAGTTGCTGCGCTTAACGAAAAGAAATGGTTCAGGCTCGCTTCACTGGCAGCCTTGGCGGCTGTGGCCGCTTCTCCTTCAAACAGCCCCAGCTCAACAGCTGCCTTGATATCCAATACCTGGTCGCCGATGGCAACGCCGCCACGTGCGGTATCGCCGTTGAGGCTGAAAATACCCAGCGGCAGGTTCTGAAGCGGAAAATCGGGGTGTCCGTTTGCTGAATTGATCCAGCTGGTTGTAGTTGTAGTCGTTGGGTTACTCATTAAATCAGACTCCTGTCGGGTCAAAGGTTTTCGCCATACCGGACCAGCACTGATCATAGCCCTGTTGCAGCAAGGGTGAGTCCAGCGCAAATTCGGTGGGACGCAGTACCTGACCGCTTTCAAACATGAAAGCCATGGTGTTTTCGTAGCGTTGCGGTTTGAGCTCGGCTTCGATCGCCTGCTTGGTACTGGCGTTGTCCGGGCCGTGTGCGCTCATACAGTTATGCAGGGAGGCGCCACCGGGCAGGAAACCGCCTGCCTTGGCATCGTACTCGCCTTCAATCAGCCCCATGAATTCGTTCATCAAATTGCGGTGGAACCAGGGCGGGCGGAAGGTGTTTTCAGCCACCATCCAGCGTGGCGGGAAAATCACGAAATCAACATTGGCCTGCCCCGGTACAGCGCCTGGAGAGGTCAGTACAGTAAAGATGGACGGGTCCGGATGATCGTAGCTGACCGTGTTCATGGTGTTGAAATGGCGCAGGTCATAGCGGTACGGCACGTGGTTACCGTGCCAGGCGACTACGTTAAACGGCGAGTGATCCAGCTGTGTTGACCAGAGTTCACCACAGAACTTCTGCACCAGTTCAGTCTCATTCTCGCTATCTTCATAGGCAGCAACGGGGGCTTCAAAGTCACGCGGATTGGCCAGGCCATTACTGCCAATCGGCCCCAAATCCGGGATACGCAGGGGCGTGCCGTGGTTTTCGCACATATAGCCACGTGCCGAGCTGCCGGTCAGCTCAACGCGGAACTTGATGCCTCTGGGAATCACGGCGATTTGAAGCGGACCGACCTCAAGAAGACCCATCTCCGTCGTGATTCGAAGGGTGCCCGATTCCGGCACGATCAGGCATTCACCATCCGCATTGAAAAACGCCCGCTGCATGGATCGACTGGCGGCGTACACATAGATGCTGATACCCGATGCCTGCTCCGGATGTGCCGTAGCGGCCAGGCAGGACAGGCCTTCCAGAAAATCCTTACCCTCGGCAGGAATCTCAGGCGGGCTCCAACGTAATCGGTTGGGATTTACCGGGCCCGGTGCGCTTCCTGCGATCTGTTGTGCAAGACGGGTGAACTGGCCATGGCTGGCAGAAGGCTTGATTCGGTACATCCAGGTACGTCGCATTTCGGCGCGAGGCACAGTGAAAGCAGTACCGGACAGTTGTTCTGCATAAAGACCATAAGGGGCCTTCTGGGGCGAGTTCTGTGCCAGGGGCAGGGCGCCAGGCAAGGCTTCACTGCTGAAATGATTGCCGAAACCACTCAAGTAGCTGAGTTCTGAAGTTCTGGGTTCCATCGTTGTCTCGCTTTGTTTTTATTAATGCGTAAACATATTACGTTAAGCGTAATTACATGCTGGCTTCGGGTCAAGGGGCGTGGAATGCTTTAGAATTGGTGCGCGGTTTGTTTGCTCGGCCAGACGATTCCACCGGTTGATGAAGACTCGTAGACAGTTAGAGAGGACACACATTGGCAGTAGAAGTTGAAGAGAAGTCCGGGGGTGCTCCGCGCCGGCAGAAAGTACAGTCAGCCCAGATTGCCACCGATATTTTGAAAGGCCTGGCAGATCTGAGCCCATCAACATCCCTGTCAAAGCTGGCACAGCATTTGGGTATGCCCGCCAGTAAGGTGCATCGTTACCTGCAAGCCTTGATCGCCAGTGATTTCGCAGAGCAGGATCCGGCGACCGGGCATTACTGCCTTGGGCGGGAGGCATTGTTCGTGGGGATGGCAGCCGTGCGCAGTCTGGATGTGGCCAGAGAAGCCTTGCCTAAACTCATTGAGCTGCGTGATGAGTTCAATGAAACCTGTTTCCTGGCGCTGTGGGGTAATCAGGGCCCGTCGGTAATTCATGTCGAGAAACCGGCACGTGCAATTACCGTTGTTACTCAAGTAGGGTCAGTGTTGCCCTTGCTCAGTTCCTCCACCGGGCTTGTATTCAGTGCATACCTGCCCAAGGCTGATACGCAGCCGTTGCTGGAGCAGGAGCTGGAGACACCGATGGCGCCCAGTGCAGATAAGTTGGAGCAGCAGTTAACACACATCCGCTCGCAAGGCATGCATGCCGTTCATGGCTTGTTGATGTCAGGGGTTAACGCACTGTCTGCGCCGATTTTTTCTGCAGGTAACACTCTGGCAGGTGTAATCACAATGGTAGGGGCAGAGCCCAGCTTTAATGCCGAGCTGACAGGGCCTCATGCAATAAAGTTGCAGGCAGCCGCCAATGCCATTACGCAACGCATGAATGGAGAAATGCCCGGCAGCCCCTAGCCACAGGCTGCCGTATGACATCTGTTTGGAGTTATACCGGCTGAGGCTTGTCCGCCTGAGCGTCAGGGTGCGCAGCCACAAAAGCGGGGTGCGTCTGCGCCAAGGCCTCTACACGTAAGATGCGTGGCAGCGCGGTCAGATCTACATTGAACCTGCGTGCTGCGTACAACTGCGGCAGCAGGTATACGTCTGCAAACCCAGGCTCACCAAAACAGAACCCCTGGTCCTCGATTAGCTGTTCTACTGCAAACAGCCCCTCACCAATCCACTTCGCCAACCACTGTGAAATCTGTTCTTCGGACAGATTCAGTGCGCGTAGCTGGTTCAAAACTGCCATGTTGTGTAATGGCTGGATATCGCAGCCAATCAGTGCTGCCACTGCTCTGCGCTTGGCGCGTTCGACCTTGTCTTCAGGCAGTAAAGCCGGGTTTGGGTACTGCTCTTCCAGAAACTCAATAATGGCTGGCGATTGCGTAATGATGTCATCACTGTCGGTCACCAGAGCCGGCACTCTGCCTTGTGGGTTCAGCGCACGGTATGCCGGCTGCAGGTGCTCTCCGCCATTTCCAATCAGGTTTACGGGAAGCTGCCGGTAATCCAGCTTTTTGAGTGCCAGGGCAATTCTGACTCGATAGGAAGAGGTTGAACGGTAGTAGGTATAGAGGTCCATAAGGGGCAGATCCTGTCGGAATAAATATCACATGTTGTAATTCATTTACGTATAGTGGAATATCCTGTTTTGTTGATGAGTGTCAAGTCGACTTGGAATGCTGGCGCTTGCGATAGAAGCTCAGCTCCAATCTCATCAGGTGAAACAGTGGCGATCAGGCTTTCTCAGCTGCGTTGACTCACTGGAACGGGCGGGTTTAGTATGCCTTGTGTTCGATAATAAGAATAAAGTGATCGATAAAAGTAAAATAATAAGGGTGTACCCATGCAAAAAGACACTGATCACACTCAGGCAGCTGAAACGCCTGCCGGTGTTTGTCCGTTCGCCAAAGCTGCAATGTCCTCCCGGTTCACCGACCCTAAAGGCTGCCCGGTTTCGTCTGATGCTGAGGCCTTTGATCCGTTTGCGGCTTCCTATCAGGCAGACCCGGCCGAAGTTTTGCGCTGGTCGCGTGATGATGAGCCGGTTTTTTTCAGCCCCAAACTGGGCTACTGGGTGGTAACTCGTTACGAAGATGTTAAGGCCGTATTTCGGGATAACAGGGTCTTTTCGCCCGCCAACGCACTGGAAAAAATTACGCCCTTCTCCAGCGAAGCCGATGCCATTTTGAAGCAACACAACTACGGTATGGCACGTACCCTGGTAAACGAAGACGAACCCGCGCACCTGGAGCGCCGGCGTGCGCTGATGTTTTCGTTCAGCCCTGAAGAACTGTTGCACCATGAGCCCATGGTGCGCCGTTTGACGCGAGAATATGTGGACCGCTTCGTCAACAAGGGGAGCGCGGACCTCGTCAACGAGATGCTTTGGGAGATCCCGCTCACGGTGGCGCTGCACTTTCTCGGTGTCCCTGAAGAAGATATGGGGAAGCTGCGTGAGTACTCCATTGCCCACACCGTGAATACCTGGGGGCGCCCCACACCCGATCAGCAGCTGAAAGTGGCCGATTCGGTAGGCAAATTCTGGAACTATGCGGGCAAGGTGCTGGAAAAGATGCGGGAAGACCCATCCGGCAACGGGTGGATGGAATATGCGATTCGGCGCCAAAAGGAATTGCCCGAAGTTATAACCGACTCCTATCTGCATTCGATGATGATGGCGGGCATCGTAGCGGCGCATGAGACAACTGCGCATGCCACGGCCAATGCCCTGCGCCTGTTGCTGGAAGATAAAATGACCTGGGATCGCATCTGTCAGGATGCATCGCTGATTCCGCAGGCGGTTGAAGAGTGTCTACGCCACTCGGGCTCTATCGTTGCCTGGCGTCGTGTTGCGCTTGAAGATACCGAAGTCGGGGGTGTCAGTATTCCCAAAGGCGGGAAACTGCTGATCGTGAACTCTTCGGCAAACCATGATGAGCGTTATTTTGAAGACCCTGACAGCATCGATATCTTCCGTGACAACGCATCAGAGCACCTGAGTTTCGGCTATGGCAGCCATCAATGCCTTGGCAAAAACCTGGCACGCATGGAGATGTGTATTTTTCTTGAAGAACTGACTAAACGGCTGCCGCATATGCAACTGGTGCCTGATCAGGACTTCAAGTATCTGCCTAACATCGCTTTCCGAGGCCCTGAGAACCTGTTTGTAGAATGGGATGTCAGCCTGAATCCTGAAAAAACAAATCCCGAGATTCTGGCGACGCATGAGGCGATCAAAATCGGGTCGCCATCAAAGGATGATATTTACCGTTCAGTCCTTGTTGATCAGGTCCGCCATGAAGCAGACAACGTTATCGGTATAAGCTTCAAGAATCAGGACGGTAGTGAATTTCCAAGGTGGTCGCCCGGGGCACATATTGATGTGATGGTGGGTGAATATACGCGTAAGTATTCATTATGTGGTTATAACACTGACCGTAAAACCCTCGATATTGCTGTTTTACGAGAAGAGGATGGTCGAGGTGGTTCCAAGTATATTCATGATAGCCTCAAAAAGGGCGACGCCCTTAAAATAAAAGGGCCGAAAAGCAATTTCAGGCTGGATGAGAAAGCCGAGCGTTATATTCTGATTGCCGGCGGTATAGGGATTACGCCTGTTTTAACCATGGCAGACCGGTTGGCTGAACTGGGTAAGGACTATTGCCTGCACTACGCGGGTGCTGCCCGAGCCTCCATGGCATTTCTGAACCGGATCGAACAGGATCATGCGGGGCGGTTTGAACTCTATCCAAAAGCGGAAGCCAGGCGAGCTGATCTGCAGTCTCTGGTAGCAACGGCTGATGCGAACACCCGAATTTATGTCTGTGGCCCGGACCGCATGATAGAAGAGTTGGAGCAGCTGTGTGAGCCGCTGCCCGACAACATTCTTCACTTCGAGCACTTTACTGCCAAGCATGAAACCTTCGATACCAGCAATGACAAGGCTTTTGAGCTTGTGCTGGCCAACTCCAGGATGGTTGTGACGGTTGAGCCCGGTCAGACCGCGCTTGGTGCTCTCAAAGCTGCGGGAGTGGATGTTGAAAGTGATTGTGAAGAAGGGCTGTGCGGCAACTGTGAAGTTGAAGTGCTTGAAGGTGAAATTGATCATCGAGATAACGTTTTGGCCCGATCTGAAAAAGCTGAAAACAAACGCATGGTGACATGCTGTTCACGGGCTAAATCACGATCAATAAAGATTGCACTATGAGTTTATTCAGGAGGTTTTTATAAAAAGGATCGTTTTTGAATAGGCACTCGATGTGTGACTGCTAAACAGTATCTGATCAGTAAGCATCCTATGCTGTAGATTTTGTGTGAAAAACAGGAGCAATAATAATGATAAAAATGAAACTGGCTAAAAATATCGCGGCAATGGGTCTTGGCCTTGCCATGTCCGCCGCTGCATCAGCAGAAACGGTAATGAATGTGTTTACTTGGCTGCCGCCGACACATGCACAAAATGCCGTCGTCTGGCCAACATGGGCCAAATGGGTTGAAGACGCGACTGAAGGGCGTGTGAAAGTCAATATTGAGCGCACGTCGAATAATCCGGGTCAGTTGTTTCAGCTGGTTGAAGATGGTGTCGCGGATGCTGCCTTTACGTTTCACGGCTTTGTTCCAGGGCGCTTCCCCTTACAGCAGATCGTGGAACTGCCGGGTTTGGGGGTAAATGCCGAAGCGGCTTCAGTGGCACACTGGCGCGTGTATGAAAAGTATCTGAAACAGGCGGGTGAACATGAGGGCCTGGTGCCCATAGCCTTCTTCTCTCATGGGCCGGGTGTCATTCAAACAAACTTCCCTGTGAATTCTCTCGCGGATCTTGAAGGTAAAAAGATCCGTATTGGCGGCGGCGTGCAGTCAGACATTGGTGAGCGTCTTGATATTACTCCCGTGTCGGCGCCCGGTAATAAGGTGTATGAACTACTCCAGCAGGGCGTAACTGATGGTGTATTCATGCCGTTGAGTGAGCAGAAAGCTCAGCGTCTGGCTGAAGTGGCCCCTAACGTCACAGTGCTTCCTGGCGGCATGTATATGGGGAGCTTTGTCATGTTCATGAACCCTGACTTCCTGGAAGGGCTGAGCCAGCAGGACCGTGAAGCCATCATGAGTGTGTCCGGTGAAAAACTGTCCGCTATGGCCGGTAAGGCCTGGGATGCGGCGGACACGGATGCGCTGGCATATGCTCAGGCACAGGGTGGCAATATAACGCTGCTCAATAAAACGGATGCCATTACCACAGACTTTGCTGACAAGGTGAAAGGCCTGGATGAGGAGTGGATTGAGTCAGTTAAAGACTCGGGAGTGGATGCCCGGGCGGCATTGGATGAATTGCGCGCTATCGCAAAAGAGTACTACGAAGCGCACAACTCCTAAGTCCAACTTGGCAGGGGGAGGGGCAGGTTGTCCCTCCCGCCTGTTCAGCACCCTCAAATGCCTAGCTGTTCGGCGAGCTGCCTGGCCGTGTGTTGAACGGCTTCAATTGCGTTTTTTGTATCAAGGTTGTCCATTGCCACGACACCAATAGAGCACTCCAGCAAGGATTCGCTGTTGCGGGTTTTAATCGGGCTGGCAACGCCTACAGCACCTGCCTGCAAGTGCCCCCGCGTCAGACTGTAGCCATCCTTGCGTGCCTGAGTAACCATTTCCGGCTCATCAGCACTGGGCTCGCGACTGGAAAGGATCGCGATTCCGGCAGCACCCTGGCTGAGCGGGTGTTGGCTACCCACGCGATACCCCACTCGTAGAATCCCCGCATCACTCTCTTCTACCATGATCACACAGCCTTTATTCCCCTGGGCTACACAGACAAAAGCAGTAGCGCCGGCTTTACGTGCCAGAACTTCCAGTAGCGGCTGGGCTCGGGATCTGAGTTGCGGGAGAAAACGGTGTGAATACATCAGGGCTGCTGCACCCAGATGGATTTGTCCTGATTCTGATCTGACAACCAGGCCATGATCTTCCAGAGTGGCAATGATGCGGTATGCAATTGCCCGGTTAATCTCCAACTCCTCTGCGAGCTTAGCCACTGTTATCCCGTGCTCGGCTTTGGAAATCAGCTCGAGTGCATTGATGCCTCTGTCCAGAGTTTGGAGTGTGTTCTTCATTGTGTGATGTCTTTCGGAAAATGTAGCAAGGATGATAACAGCTCGGATGTACGGAGTTGTAATGCAATGAATCACTGCTGAGTATGTGCTATTCGCGGATGAGTATTCGGGGGCGCAAGTGAGCATTTCCAAGTGTGCAATGCAGTAGCAAATCGTTATGGCAGAAATGTGTCAGTATTCGCCGCAAAAAAACTTTTGAGCGCTCCCAACACCTGCCTTAGAGCCCCAGGCCACACCTGATCAGGCGTCTAAGCCATGCATTAGAATTTCTCGGTCATTCGCACAGAAACCCTCCATTTTTATCCGCCAGCTCCCTCCGCAGAATAGCGCCATCCAAGTCATCCAAACCTATTTGAATGGATCGCCAACATGTCTGTTGAACAACAGCAGGAAACCCCGGGAACCCGTTCTCGCCAGCACTGGATGGGTGTACTGGCCAAGTCCAGTGTCGAGGCGCTACAGCAGCGCTGGCAGGCACTTTCGCTGGAGCCTGAATATCAATTTATCCGCAAGCCGGAAACCGGTCTGACCATGCTGCGTGGCCGTGTCGGCGGCAGCGGCCAGCCCTTCAATATGGGCGAAATGACGCTGACGCGCTGTGCTGTACGTCTGGCCAGCGGCACCCTTGGCGTCAGTTATGTATCCGGTCGCAATTGCCAGCATGCCATTACCGCCGCACTTGCTGATGCCTTGTTGCAGGAGCGCAGTACTCAAAGCCTGCTGCAGCGTGAGCTGATCGAGCCACTGCAGGCCGATCTGGAGGCAGAGCGTCAGCAGCGTGCAGCCCAGGCCAACAGCACCCGCGTTGATTTCTTCACCCTGGTACGAGGAGAGGACTGATGGCCGTTTCCAGTCATGAATTGATCGCCGGTTTTACTGATCCGGTACAGGCGTCTCAGCAGGTGTTCCGCGCTGCACTCAAGGTGATGAGCGAGCCGGGCACACTGGTCGACGTTGATTACGTGGAAGAAGCACCCAAGGGGCTGGACCAGTCCACCTGGCAATTGACGCTGAGCCTGCTTGATCCCGATACCCGTGTCTGGCTCAGCCCGACATTGGCGGCCAATGACGCCGTGATCAGCAACCTGCGTTTCCACTGCCAGTGCCCGCTGGTGGAGAACCACGGCGAGGCGGATTTTGCCATCGCCCTGCACAGCGAACTGCCGCTGCTGGCCGAGCTGAACTGGGGCTCGGCGGAATATCCGGACCGTTCCACCACGCTGATGGTGCAGGTGCCAGCCTTAAGCGCTGAGCCGTTCTGGACCCTGAGCGGGCCCGGTATCGAACACACGCGTTCTTTGCGTATTGCCGGACTGCCGGATGCCTTCCGCGCCGAGCTGATCAAAAGCCGCCAGCGTTTCCCGCTGGGCATCGACACCTTCTGGTGCTGCGGCAATCAGCTGACTGCTCTGCCGCGCACCACGGCAATAGAGCCACTTAACACAGCACAGGAGGCCTGCTGATGTACGTAGCCGTAAAGGGCGGGGAAAAGGCGATCGACAACGCCCATGCCCTCATGCGCACCCAGCGCCGTGGCGACAGCGCCATTGCCGAACTGAGTGTTGACCAGATCCGTCAGCAGCTGCCGCTGGCGGTGGACCGGGTGATGAATGAAGGCTCGGTCTACGACCCTGAGCTGGCGGCGTTGGCGCTGAAACAGGCCAGCGGCGATGCGGTAGAAGCGATCTTTCTGCTGCGCGCCTACCGCACCACGCTGCCGCGTTTCGGTTACAGCGAGCCGCTGGATACCGAACAGATGCAGATCGAACGCCGCATCTCCGGCACCTTCAAGGACATGCCGGGCGGCCAGATTCTGGGCTCCACCTACGACTACACCCACCGTCTGCTGGACTTCAGCCTGCTGGCGGCCGGCGAGGCGGAAGTGGCACCGGAAGAAGCCAATGCCCTGTCTGAAGCGCTGGCTGCCGGCAACAGCTGCCCGCGCGTGCTGGAACTGTTAAACAAGGAAGGCCTGATCGAACAGAGCCGGGAAGCCGGGACGCCTGATGAGGTTCCCCGTGACTTGACCCGCGAACCAGTCAATTACCCGGCCGAACGCGCCGTGCGCCTGCAGAACCTGATCCGCGGCGACGAGGGCTTCCTGCTGTCACTGAGCTACGCCTCCATGCGCGGCTATGGCGACAGCCACCCGTTTTCCGGCGAAATGCGCACCGGTCGCGTCAGTGTGGAGCTGGTGCCGGAAGAGCTGGGCTTCCCGATCGAGGTGGGCGAAGTGCTGCTGACCGAGAGCGAGATGGTCAACCAGTTCCACGGCTCCAAGGAACTGCCGCCGCAGTTCACCCGAGGCTACGGCATCGCCTTTGGCCGGGCCGAACGCAAGGCGATGTCGGTGGCGCTGGTAGAGCGCGCCCTGCGGGCCGAAGAGCTGGGTGAAGAGGTGCTCTATCCGACCCAGGATCAGGAGTTTGTGCTGTCGCATACCGACTGTGTTTCCGCCAACGGTTTTGTCTCACACCTGAAACTGCCGCACTACGTCGACTTCCAGTCCGAACTGGAGATGATCCGCCGTCTCCGCAAGGAGCAGGTGCAGCGTACCGAAAGCACTACAAAAGAGGAGGCCGACGCATGAGCACTGCCACCGGCTACAACTTTGCCTATCTGGACGAACAGTCCAAGCGCATGATCCGACGCGCCATCCTCAAGGGCGTGGCGATTCCCGGCTATCAGGTGCCTTTTGGTGGCCGTGAAATGCCGCTGCCCCACGGTTGGGGTACCGGCGGCATGCAGGTCACCGCCAGCGTGATCGGCGAAGCCGACAAGCTGAAGGTGATCGACCAGGGCGCCGACGACACCACCAACGCGGTCAGCATCCGCCGTTTTTTCGCCCACACCGCAGGCGTGGAGACCACCGAGCAGACTGCCGAAGCGACGCTGATCCAGACCCGTCACCGTATCCCGGAACGCCCGCTGCAGGCGGATCAGATCCTGATCTATCAGGTGCCGATTCCCGAGCCGCTGCGCTTTATCGAGCCGCGCGAGAGTGAGACGCGCAAGATGCACGCGCTCAGCGAGTACGGCGCCATGCAGGTGAAACTGTACGAAGACGTGGCCCGTTTCGGCCATATCGCCACCAGCTACGACTACCCGGTGATGGTGAACAACCGCTACATGATGGACCCGTCACCGATCCCGAAATTCGACAACCCGAAGATGAGTATGATGCCGGCGCTGCAGCTGTTCGGCGCCGGTTTCGAGAAGCGTATCTACGCCGTGCCGCCGTTTACCCAGGTAGAAAGCCTGGACTTCGATGACCATCCGTTCGAGGTGCAGAGCTGGGACGAAGCCTGCGCCATCTGTGGTTCTGACCATAGCTTCCTCGATGAAGTTATTACCGACGACAACGGCAGCAAGATGTTTGTCTGCTCCGATACCGATTATTGCCGCGAGCGCGTTGAGCAGGGATTTGTTGGCACGGCCGCTGACTTGCCCATTGCTGAAGTGGGGACCAATTAATGAATACCGTAGTAGACCTGCTGACTTCAGCCAGCGAATGGCAGGATATCGCGCCGCTGCTTAGCGTGCGCGAACTGAACAAGTTCTACGCCCCGGGTAAAGGCTGTGGCGACATCAACTTCGACCTCTATCCGGGTGAAGTGCTGGGCATCGTCGGCGAGTCCGGCTCCGGCAAGTCGACCCTGCTCAGCTGCCTGTCGGCACGCCTGACGCCGGATTCCGGCAACGTTATCTACAACAGCGAACAGTTCGGCGAAATGGACCTGTACGCCTGTGAGGAGTCGATGCGCCGGGTACTGATGCGCTCCGAGTGGGGCATCGTGCACCAGCACGCCCGCGATGGCCTGCGCATGAACGTCAGCGCCGGCGCCAACATCGGCGAACGGCTGATGGCAGTGGGCGAGCGTCACTATGGCGACATCCGCGCCAAGGCTGAAGAATGGCTGACCGCAGTGGAGATCGATACCGGCCGTATCGATGATCGCCCCAGCCAGTTCTCCGGCGGCATGCAGCAGCGTCTGCAGATCGCCCGCAATCTGGTCACCCACCCCAAGCTGGTCTTCATGGATGAGCCCACCGGCGGGCTGGATGTGTCCGTGCAGGCCAAGTTGCTCGATCTGCTGCGCAACCTGGTGTCGCGTCTGGGGCTGTCAGTAATCATCGTCACCCACGACCTGGCGGTGGCGCGTTTGCTGGCGCACCGGCTGATGGTGATGCGTCGCGGTGAAGTCGTGGAAACCGGTCTGACCGATCAGGTTCTGGACGATCCCCAGCACCCGTACACCCAGTTGCTGGTGTCATCCATTCTGCAGAACTAGGAGCCTGTCATGACTGCAAACCAACTGATGATCGATGTGTCAGGAGTGGAAAAAGCCTTCACCCTGCACAATCAGGGCGGCGCCAGTTTTGGCGTGCTCGATAATGCCAGTCTGCAGGTGCAGGCCGGAGAATGTGTGGTGCTGCACGGTCAGTCCGGTGCCGGTAAAAGTACCTTTCTGAAGGCGCTGTACGCCAACTACTCCGTGGACGGCGGCGAGATTCGCCTGCGCGACGGTGAGCAGATGGTGGAGATCACCTCGGCGTTGCCGCGCCGTATTATCGCTCTGCGTCGCCAGGCATTGGGTTATGTATCCCAGTTTCTGCGCGTGATTCCCCGTGTTTCCACGCTTGAGGTGGTGATGCAGCCGCTGCTGGATCTGGGCGTGGATGCCGCCCTCTGTGAAGCAAAGGCGAAACACCTGCTGCAGCGCCTGAATGTGCCGGAGCGGCTATGGTCGCTGGCACCGGGCACCTTCTCCGGCGGTGAACAACAGCGCGTCAATATTGCCCGCGGCTTTATCGTCGATTATCCGATCCTGCTGCTGGACGAGCCTACCGCCTCGCTGGATGCCGCCAACCGCAAGGTGGTGGTGGAGCTGATCCGTGAAGCCAAGGATCGGGGGGCTGCCATCGTTGGCATCTTCCACGACGAAGACGTACGTGAAGCGGTCGCTGATCGCCTCGTCGACATCAAAGCGATTTGAACAGTTAGCGCGATCTGATACACAGACTGGATAGATAAAGATGAAAGAACAGATTCTGACCAACGCCCGCCTGATCCTGCGTGACGAAGTGGTCACCGGCACCCTGGTTGTTCGCGACGGCGAGATCGCCGAAATCAATCAGGAGATCAGCCAGCTGCCCCAGGCCGATAACCTGGATGGTGAATACCTGATGCCCGGCCTGGTGGAGCTGCACACCGACAACCAGGAAAAGTACTTCACCCCGCGCCCGAAGGTGGATTGGCCGGCGCACATGGCGATGGCGACCCATGATGCCCAGCTGATCGCCGCCGGTATCACCACCTCCTTCGATTCGGTGGCGCTGGGCGATATCATCGGCGAGAGCACCCGCGTCGAGAAACTGGATGCGATGATCAAGGCGATCATCGAGTCCGAGCGCGTCGGCCTCAACCGCGCCAACCACCTGCTGCACCTGCGCTGTGAAGTCAGCTATCCGGGCCTGATGGAGCTGTTCGAGCGTTACATCGGCGAAGATCTGGTCAAGCTGGTCTCGGTCATGGACCACGCGCCCGGCCAGCGCCAATTCCCGCCGGAGAACATTCCCAAGTACCGCGAGTACTACATGATCAAGTACGGCCTCAGCGATGATCAGATGGATGATTTCATCAAGCTGCAGCAGGCCAACAGTGCCCAGTATGCTGATCCTTTCCGCCGCCGCATCTGTGAGGTGTGCCATGACCGAGGCATCGCCATCGCCAGTCATGATGATGCCACCCTGGCCCATGCGCAGGAGTCGGCTCATCTGGGCATGCAGGTGGCGGAGTTCCCGACCACGCTGGAAGCGGCCAGGGCCTCCCATGAGCTGGGCCTGAAGGTGTTGATGGGCGCACCCAATATCGTCCGTGGTGGTTCTCATTCCGGCAACATAGCCGCCAAGGATCTGGCCAGTGCCGGTGTACTGGATATCCTCAGTTCCGACTATTATCCCTCGGCACTGGTGCAGGCAGCCTTTATGGTGGCTAACATGGAAGACAACGAATACGACCTGGCGCGTGCCATCGGGTTGGTGACAGCCAATCCGGCACAGGCGGCCAACCTGCATGATCGTGGTGAGCTGAAAGTGGGCCTGCGAGCCGACCTGGTTCAGGTGAACAGCCACTCGGTGATGCCTTTGGTGGAGCGGGTCTGGTGTAAGGGCAAGCGGGTGTTCTGATGATCAGAGGCACACTTTTTTATCTTGTCGGAGCCTCGGGCTCCGGCAAGGATTCATTGCTGGAAGGCTGTCGCCGGCAATTGCCGGCGCAGCTGCGCTGCTGTGTGGCACACCGTTATATCACCCGTGCAGCGGATGTGGGCGGTGAAAACCATATTCATCTGAGCGAAGCGGAGTTTCATCTGCGCGAGGAGCTGGGGCTCTTTGCCATGAACTGGTATTCACACGGTTATCATTACGCCATTGGCAATGAGATCGATACCTGGCTGGATTCCGGCGTGAATGTGTTGGTCAACGGCTCCCGTGAATACCTGCCCCATGCCATGGCCATGTATGACGAGCTGGTGCCGGTGCTGGTCGATGTGAACCCGGACAAGCTGCGGCAGCGCTTGATCAAGCGAGGGCGGGAAACCGCAGAGGAGATCGAATGCCGTCTGGCACGCCATGCTGAGATGGTGGCGCACATGCCCGGCTGCACCCTGCATGTCAGCAATGATGGCAAGCTGGAGGAGGGCGTGGCGGCACTGCTCGATGTGGTCAGGCAGAACAGCCTGCAATCCGTTGATGTATCCATGGATGTGGTATGAAACTAACCTTTCTTGGCACCGGTGATGTACGCCAGGTGCCAGTCTACGGCTGTCACTGTGGCGCTTGTGATGCAGCGCGTGAGGATGATCGCCTGCGCCGTCGTCCCTGCAGTGCCTTGCTGGAGTCGGATGACAAACGCGTATTGATCGATGGCGGGTTAACCGATCTGGCCGAGCGTTTTGCGCCGGGTGATCTCAATGCCATTCTGCTGACCCACTACCACGTCGATCATGTGCAGGGACTGTTTCATCTGCGCTGGGGGCTGAATGACAGTATTCCGGTGTACGGCCCGGATGATCGGGATGGCTGTGCCGACCTGCTCAAACACCCCGGTATTCTGGACTTTCGCGCACCGCTGGTGCCCTTTGTGGCGCTGATTATGGGCGATGTTCAGATCACTCCCTTACCACTGCGCCACTCCAAACCCACGTTTGGCTATCTGTTTGAACGCCATGGACGGCGTCTTGCCTATCTGACCGATACGGTGGGCTTGCCGCCTGAAACCGAGGCGTTTCTGAAACAGTACGAAGATCTGGAAGTGGTGATCGACTGTAGCCAGCCCCCGTGTGCGGAGCCTCCGCGTAACCACAACGACCTGAGCCTGGTACTGGGGATTCATCAGCGACTGCAGCCCAGACGCACCTGGTTGACCCATCTGGGCCATGAGATGGACGTCTGGCTGCAGCAACACAGCTTGCCGGATGCAGTCTGTGTTGCGCGGGATAATCTTGAGCTGATGCTTTACTGAACGGAAGGGCGTTGGCTCATCTGCTCATGCCAGCGTTTGAGGTTGGGCAGGCTGTCATTGACTTCCAGCTCCAGGCGGTCGAGAAAACCGCACAGCACCCAAAGGGTAATGTCGACGATGCTGAAGCGGTCGCCGGCGACCCAATCGGTTTTACCCAGCTGCTTGTCGACCACCGGCAGGAACTGCGCCAGGCGCTCGCGAGACTCCTCACCCCAGGCTTTGACACAGTTTTCACGGTCACTGAAAAAGCCGGACAGGTTACGGAAGGCCTGAAACGCCGGCACTACGCCCTGCAACTCAACGATACGCTGCCACATTTCAACCTGTGCCTGCTCCAGCGGGGTCGCGCCAAACAGCGCCTTGTCGTTGGGTGTGCTGGCATCAAAATAACGGCAGATCGCCACGCTCTCACAGATGTGAGTGCCATCATCCAGTTGCAGCACCGGAATCAGGCCGTTGGGGGCCTTGTCCAGAAAGGCTTCGCTGCGGTTTTCAGCGCCGCGAATGTCCACGTCTTCACGCTCCACTTCGATGCCAAGTTCGTTGAGAAAAATGGCAACGCGTCGCGCGCTGGGAGTTGCGGAATTTTCCAGTAATTTCATGTTGGGCCTCATGCTTGTTGTTATTGAGTGAGAAAAGCCGGTCTTCAGGGTATTACGACTGGCCCGACAAACGAAGTGACAACTTGTGCACCGTCGGTCCGAACAGGAAGGAGATCACGGCGGCAACGGGCCAGGCCAGGCTGAAAGCACGCATCCACTGGGCCAGGTACTGCTCATTAAAGCCCAGGTTAAGCCAGGTGACATACCCGGTCATCAGAAACGCCAGAACGAATGACATCAGTGCGGTAAACCAGAGGCGTTGCTTCATGGCCGTGTTCTCCTTGAGTGAATCGAATGTGCCTAAGTGTATATAATTGTCTAAACGTCAAATAGATATGTAATTCTCAATCTATAATTTCAAAAATGAAATCAAGCTACGATGATCTAGCCCTGTTCGTACAGATTGTACGGCTCCGCAGCCTGCAAGCAGCAGCGGACTACCTTGGGCTGCCCGCTGCCACCGTGACGCGCCGGCTGAAGCGCCTTGAGGCCAGTCTCGGTTTTCAGCTGGTCCGCCGTTCTGCCCGGCACTTCAGCCTCACCGGAGAAGGGGAGGTGTATTACGCCAGCTATGCGGCCCTGTTCGACGAGCTGGAGCAGGTGTCGGCGCAGTTAAGCCGTGATGCGCAGGAGATGAGCGGGCCGCTGCGAGTCTCGGCCCCCACGAATCTGGCCACCGGCCTGTTAAGCCCCATGTGGACCGACTTCATGAAGGCCCACCCGGAAGTCAGGCTGGAGCTGATGCTGAGCAACCGCACCGAAGACATGTTGCAGCAACGGATCGATATCGCCCTGCGTATAGGGCCGCAAACCAACTCTGGCCTGTATCAAAAGAAACTGGGCTGGGTGCGCACCCGCCTGGTGGCGTCGCCGGAGTATCTGGCCGAGGCTGGGGAACCGGTGGAGCTGGAACAGTTACAGCAGCATCGCCTGGCCGTGTTCAAGCAGCTGGGTCGCTGGCGTCTTCAGCACCAGTCCAGTGGCCGGCAAGTCACGTTGCACCCCTCGGCGACATCCACCGTCGATGATCTGACACTGGTAAAGCAGTTTGTCTGTGATGGCCTGGGGATCTCGCTACTGCCTGCCAACGAGATACAGCGGCCGGTGCAGGAAGGGCGGCTCAAAATTGTGCTGCCGGAATGGTCGGGTCCAGAGCGTGATATCTACGCGGTCTGGCCGGATGGGCGTTTGCTCAACGTGCGAGCGCGCCGCTTGCGGGATTTCATGCAGGACTACATCGGCCGTCAGCCGGTGCTTCAGGGCCGCTGCTGAGCGCAGTTAGAGCGGACATAAAAAAGCCGACCCCGAGGGGCCGGCTGGAAAACTCTGCAACCGTTCAGACTGAAGGGGGTAAAGCCTGAACGGCCCCAGCTAATCCCTTAGAACTTGACGCGCATACCTGCCAGGTAACCCATGTCAGAATCGTCTTCGTCAGTGTCTGCGATTTCAGCAAACAGGCTAACGTTTTTCTGAGTAGCGAACTTGTAGGTTACGTTTGCGTACCATTCTGTTACGTCGTCACCGGATTCCGGATCAGTGTTCACAACGCCAACAGCGATCTTGGTAGTCTGGCCAGCTTTGAAAGCAGCAGCCAGGTTGTACTGATCAGCGATGTCGTCGGTGGAGCTCCAGTCAGCTGCGAATTCAGCGAAACCAGCGTCGAACTCAGCGCTCAGACCCCAGGTATCGATGTCATCAGCACCGATGCTCGGAGTAGCGTTCTGGTAAGCAGCGCCGATGTTCAGAGCAGCGATGTCGAAAGATGCGAATACGTCGAAGTACTCGCCGTTTTCGCTTGCTTCGCCTTCAGCGTCCATTTCGTAGGAAGCGATGAAAGTAGCGCTGTCCATTTCAACGTCAACACGGATAGTGTCGTCGCCGGAAGTGCCCATAGCGTCGAAACGGTCTTCGTCGCTGACCAGCTCGTAAGCTTTCTCAACACCGAATTCGTCAGATGCGAAGTTCTGCTTACCGAAAGATACGGACGTGTTGCCGAAAGCCATACCAACGTACGCTTCTTCCAGCTTGCTGCCGTCCTGCTTGTCTTCAGCAGCATCCTTGAAACCGAAATCGACACGACCGAACGCTTTCATGTCGTTGCCCAGGTCGTAGCTGACGTAGTTTTTCAGCTCCAGATCGTCGAATTCGATCTCAGCGTTCTGGTCATTGCCAACGTCCTGACGCAGCTGAACCTGCAGGTCGCCGTTCAGCTTGTAAGTGAAACCATTGCCTTCATAGATAGTGGCGGCACTGGCAGAGCCAGCAGCTACAGATACTGCAACAGCCAGAAGAAGCTTTTTCATGAGCGAGACTCCGTTATTCAAATGTCTTTTCAGTGATTGATTATTTAAAGGCTGGTTTTAATCCAGCTCTTAAATTTATTACGAGTAGGTTCATCAGCCTGCTGATACCAGTACTGCAACATTTCTCCGATCATTTTCTGATCAGCATTGCTTGCAGGTTCTGCTGATTTTTTAACCACAGGCTGTTCATTAAACTGATGGCGTTCAACCCTCAGTGCGGGCATGGCAGCTGCCGCTCCGGACTGGTTAAATTTCATCAGCTCCGCGGTATAATCGCGGGCCAGTTGAAAGCCTTCTTTTTTCAGAATGCCCGACTGGTAAGGAAGGGTGCGTCCTTGCGAATCAACCAGCATCCACTGCGGTGATTGGTTGAATTGCTTAAGATCATAATGGTTGGTGATCTTGGGTGTCTGAAGCTTGATTTCGGTATCTTTTGCTTCAAAAAGAAGCACATAGGATTCGCTTGTTTCCAGGATTGAATCGTCGGAAGACTCTTCAATTTCAGCGGTATACTCAACAACGATCTGGTTTTTTCCGTTTTCCAGACGCAGGCTACCGGTGCTGTCAAACAGGCTGCTACGTTCCACTGCCTTGCCATTTACCGCGAGAATATCGGTGCCCTGGTTCAGCTTGATGGTTACATCCCCAAACACCACTGAAGGGATAAAACAGGTCAGTAGTGCTATTTTTTTGGAGAATGATTGCATGTTTTTTGTACCGAAATTTGTCTGTGTTTTTTAAATTCCGGTGCATGTTATTTTTCAAATGTTACATGGAGGTTTAAGTTATATTAAGGTTTGGTATTCTTCCGGTAATATAAATTAAACATCTGTTTGTTAGCGGGTTGTTTTATAACCAGACTGTCATAAAACGCCTCTAGAGTTTTGTCTTCACCTAAATACATCTGGAGGTATACCCGTATGGATTCTCGCCTGCTGCGCGCATCCTGCCTGGCCATGGCGGTCGCCGCTGCGACTTCGGCTCACGCCAACAGCTTTAACCGTATTCAAAGCTTCTCGACTGCAGACAACCTGCTTGCATCCAATATGGAGCAGGAAACCTCTGCCGAGATCATTACCGCTACTGCCAGCGGTAATACCCTGATCTACAGTGACAGCCCGCGTGAGGGTATCGGCTTTATCGATATCCGTGATGCCCAGCAGCCCAAGCCCGCCGGTTTTATGCCGCTCAAGGGTGAGCCGACCTCTGTCAGTGCGGTTGGCGAGAATGCCGTTGTCGGTGTGAATACCTCCGAGAGCTACACGGCGCCTTCAGGCTTCCTGGCGCTGGTCAATTCAGCGCAGAAGAAAGTGGTGAGCCAGTGTGACCTGGGCGGCCAGCCGGACTCGGTTGCTGTTTCCAAGCAGGGCGATATGGTTGCAGTCGCAATTGAAAACGAGCGCGATGAAGACCTGAACGACGGTGTCATTCCGCAGCTGCCCGCCGGTGATCTGGTGCTGGTGCCGCTGAAACAGGGCCAACTGGTTTGCTCGGGCCTCAAGCGTGTGGATCTGACCGGTTTGGCCGAAATTGCACCGTCCGACCCAGAGCCGGAATTTGTCGATTTCAACCAGAAGGGTGAAGTCGTTGTCACGCTTCAGGAAAACAACCACCTGGTGATCGTCGATGCCAAAACCGGCAAGGTGAGCAATCACTTCTCCGCCGGTACGGTCGATCTCAAGCAGATTGATGTAAAGAAAGACGGTGCCTTGCACTTCACCGGCGAACTGAACAACGTGCTGCGCGAGCCGGACGCTGTTAAGTGGCTGGATAACAACCGCTTTGTCATCGCCAACGAAGGTGACTATAACGGTGGTTCACGCGGCTTCAGCATCTTCCATAAAAACGGCAAGCTGCTGTTTGAATCCGGTGCCGCCTTTGAGCACGAAGTCGTACGTGCCGGCCATTACCCGGACAAGCGTTCCGGCAAGAAAGGTGCCGAGCCGGAAGGTCTGGAAGTTGGCCGTTTCGGTGACGACACCTATATCTTCGTCATGTCCGAGCGTGGCTCTGTGATCGGTGTGTACCGTGATACCGGTGCTGCCCCCGAGTTCATGCAGCTGCTGCCGTCCGGTATTGCACCGGAATCCGCTGTTGCCATTCCGTCGCGCAACCTGCTGGTCAGCGCCAACGAGAAGGACCTGATCGAAGATGGCGGCGTGCGTGCCCATGTGATGCTGTTCAGCCTTACCAAGGACGCACCGGCTTATCCGCAGCTGGTTTCCGGCAATGAAGCGGCCACTGGCGCACCCATTGGCTGGGGCGCGCTGTCCGGTCTGACGGCTGATCCGAGCAAGCCGAATGTGCTTTACGCGGTTAATGACAGCTTCTATAAGAACCAGCCCCGCATTTTCACCATCGATGCCAGCGCTCACCCGGCACGTATTACGGCTGCCCTGAACATCACCCGTGATGGCCAGCCAGCCAAGAAGCTGGATCTGGAAGGTGTGGCAGCTGATGGCAAAGGCGGTTTCTGGCTGGCATCTGAAGGCAATGCCAAGAAGGAAGTGCCTCACGCCATTTACCATGTAAATGCTGCCGGTGAAATCGACGAGACCCTGGCATTCCCGGCTGAGCTGCTGGAGCACCAGATTCGCTTTGGTGCCGAGGGCATTGCACTGGATGGCGACAACCTCTGGATTGTGATGCAGCGTCCCTGGAAGGACGATGGCGAACAGCAGGTAAAACTGCTCAAGCATAATCTGAAGACAGGGGAGTGGACGGCTGCGCATTACCCGCTGGATGCAACTGAAAAAGGCTGGGTTGGTCTGTCCGAGATCGAAATCCACAATGGCAAGGCCTACATTCTGGAGCGCGACAACCAGATCGGTGCCAATGCCGCCATCAAGCGCCTCTACTCGGTCGAGCTGAATGGCCTGCAAACCGCTGAGCTGGGCTCAACACTGCCGCTGGTGCAGAAGACGCTGGTACGTGATTTGATTCCCGAACTGGCGTCTCTGAACGGCTATGTGACCGATAAAGTGGAAGGTTTTGCCATAGATCAGAACGGAAATGGATTTTTTGTCACCGACAATGACGGAGTTGACGACAGTTCTGGCGAAACTTTGTGGGTCAAAATGGGGCAAATTCGCTGAAAAGCTACACTTTGCTAGCTTTGTTCCAAAAGGAGGTTTGAAAAAACCTCCTTTTTTATGTGTTCTGGTCGGAAAATAAACAGCTGTTTCAGCTAAAATATAATTAGTGTTTGTTTTTGAGACACTAGTGGGTTCAGGTGTTCAGACTTAAAATTCAGCCGCTGATTTGTTCAAAAAGTGAACAGGTTGAGGTAGGCCATGAAAACCAAAGAACCGGATCAAGTTGCCATCCTTGGGCGGCGCCTGATCAAATACAAAATCATTTCCCTGATTGCTTCTGCTATTGTCGTGTTGGCTTTTTTTGTTCTCATGACAGGCCAAGGCACAGACCTCCATTCCGCTTTTTCAACTCGCGGCAGCACAATGGAATTGCTGATGTGGGCCGGTATTATCGATCTGGCATCGATGTACAGGCTTTCACAGTTGAGTCGTCGGCGGATCATTCTATCTCGAGTTAGATTCTTCTCCAGCGTGTGAGAAGGCTTCCCTCTTCAGGCGGCCTGTGACACCATCCATGGCCCCTAAGGTCGCCTGGAGAATTCTACATGATCGTACGCAACCGTCCCGGTGCGCTCGGTTTGATGCTGGCCTGGAAGGGCTCGGTATTCCCGCATATTCTGCCCCATATTCTGTTGTCCGGACTCTTCGCCATTGTGGTGACCTGGGTAACCCGACATCACTACCTTGATGGCATCGTTGAATACACACTCTTGCCCTTTACCCTGATGGGGATTGCGCTGTCGATCCTGCTCAGTGTGCGCAACACCGCGACCTATGACCGCTGGTGGGAAGCGCGCAAGCAGTGGGGCCAGATGGTAGTCGAGATGCGCAGTCTGGCCCGCACCAGTGGCATCTACCTGAATCCTGAGCGTCGCCGCAGCCTGTTAGTGCTGGCACTGGCCCATACACATCTGCTGCGTGGCCAGTTACGTGAAGAAGATGTGCGTGCGGACCTGCCGGAGGGCTTGAATCAGGTGCTGCCACAGGACGAACTGGACGCCATATTAAGCGCTCGTAACCCCGCTGCGCAGATGCTGCAGTGTGCCGGGGATTTGGTAGCAAATGCGTACAAAGCAGGGGAGATCGATAGCGTTGCCGCTGCTGCGCTGGATAAGCACCTGCACAGTCTGGCCGGTGTCCAGGCCGCCTCCGAGCGCATTGCACAAACGCCTTTGCCCTTTGCCTATACACTGCTGGCGCATCGAACAGCCTACTTTTATTGCTACCTGCTGCCCTTTGGGCTGGTGGGAGCTGCTGGCTGGTTTACGCCTGTCTTTACCGGCATCGTTGCCTACACCTTCTTTGGCCTGGACCGCCTGTCTGAGCAGCTGGAGTTTCCCTTCGGACGCCACACCAATGACCTGCCGCTGGATGCGATCTGCCGCATTCATGAAATCAGCGTCGCCGAAGCCCTGGGTGACCCGGCACCAGAGTTGCTGCAACCGGTGGAGTTTCAACTGCAATGAGCACAGACCTTTCCTGCCCGCTGTGCAGTTCGACTACGCTCTATGCCATTACCTGCAAAGCGAAGACCTACCATCGCTGCGAAGCCTGCAAAATGGTCCATCTGGAACCGTCACAGCGCTTATCGGATGCGGATGAAAAAGCCGTATACGATGACCATGAAAATGCCATCGATGACCCGGGCTATCGCCGTTTTCTGTCTCGTGCCTTTGATGAGGTGCTGGCGCGTAAACCGGTCCCGGCCAAAGGGCTGGATTTCGGCTGCGGCCCCGGCCCGGCACTGGTGGCCATGGCGCGGGAGGCCGGCTATGACATGGCGCAGTACGACAAGTACTTCCATCCCGACACCTCGGTGCTGACCGGGCCGTATGACTTCATTACCAGCACCGAGGTGGTGGAGCACCTGGCCGAGCCGCTTCCCGTACTGGACCAGCTTTGGTCATTGCTCGCACCTGAGGGCGTGCTGGTACTGCAAACCAAACGGGTGCTGGACGATGAGCGCTTTCGCAGCTGGCACTACCGCAATGATCCCACCCACATCACCTTCTTTGCCGAAGAGAGTTTCAGCTGGCTGGGCGAGCGCTGGGGCTGTGTGCCCGAGTATCCGCATAATGATGTGGTTTGCTTCGTCAAAGCGCCTAGCGAATGACACCTTCAATTTTAAGCTGATCGAGCCTGGAGTTTTGATTCGGCAGCAGTCGTTGCAGAACCTCTAATGTGTGCTCGCCCAATGCCGGGGGGGCTGTTTCGGCATTTAGAGCATGTCCATTGAAACGGATAGGGTTACTGACCAATGGCACTGACCCTGCTTCAGGGTGTTGGCGCTCAATGCGCATGCCTCTGTGACATATTTGAGGGTCTGCGAACACCTGAGCCAGGTTGTTGATAGGGCCGCAGGGTACGCCAACTTTTTCCAGCTCATCCAGCCAGAAGGCAGAAGGGTGTTTTGCGATGCAGGCACTCAGCTGTGGAATGAGCTGCTCGCGGTTTTCAACACGGCTATTATTGGTAGCGTAGTCAGAATCACCAGCCAGCTCGGGTATGCCGGCAACCTCACAGAAACGCTGGAATTGCGTGTCATTTCCCACGGCCAGAATGATGTGTCCATCGGCGCTGGGAAACACCTGGTAGGGCACAATATTGGGGTGTGCATTTCCCATCCGCTCCGGGGAATTTCCGGTTGTCAGGTAGTTCATCGCCTGGTTGGCAAGAACGCCGACCTGTACATCCAGTAACGATAGATCAATCCAGACTCCGTCGCCGGTTCTGTCACGCTGCAGCAGCGCGGACAGTATGGCTGTAGCCGCGTACATGCCTGTAAACAGATCGGTAATGGCTACGCCGACCTTGACCGGTTCGCTGCCGGGGACGCTTTCGGGTTGTCCGGTCAAACTCATCAAACCACCCATGCCTTGAAGCAGGAAGTCATAGCCTGCTCGCTCTGCATAGGGGCCATCCTGGCCAAACCCTGTAATAGAGCAGTAAATAAGGTCGGGTTTGACGGCTTTAAGACTCTCGTAATCAAGCCCGTAGCGGGCAAGTCCTCCTACTTTGAAGTTTTCAAGAACCACGTCTACCTGAGAGGCCAGTTCCCGGATCAGTTGTTGGCCCTCGGGGTGAGCAATGTCGATGGCAACCGATTCCTTGCCACGATTGGCACTCAGAAAGTAGGCCGCTTCTCGGGTATTTTTCAAATAGGGTGGACCCCAGCTGCGGGTATCGTCGCCACGCTTAGGGTGTTCCACCTTGATCACTTCAGCACCCAGATCAGCCAAGTGTTGGCTGCACCAGGGGCCTGCCAGAATACGGGACAAGTCCAGCACTCTGACACCTGCCAGGGGTTTATCCATAATACACCTCCAAAGCAGGCGGCTCGGAAGCCGCCGCCAGGCGTTAGAAGAATGCTTGAATACCTGTTTGGGCTCGACCCAGAATCAGTGCATGCACATCGTGGGTACCTTCGTAGGTGTTGACGGTTTCCAGGTTGACCATATGGCGCATAACGCCGAATTCGTCGGAAATCCCGTTGCCTCCGTGCATGTCACGAGACATACGTGCCACATCAAGTGCCTTACCGCAGTTGTTGCGTTTGATCAGCGAGACCATCTCGGGTGCCCAATTGCCACTATCCATTAAACGCCCGATCTGCAGTGCACCCTGCAAGCCCAGTGAAATTTCGGTCTGCATGTTGGCCAGTTTCAACTGGACCAGCTGGTTAGCGGCCAGCGGTCGGTTGAACTGCTTGCGGTCAAGTGTGTACTGGCGTGCTGCGTGCCAGCAGAACTCGGCGGCGCCCATGGCGCCCCAGGCAATACCGAAGCGGGCCTTGTTGAGGCAGCCAAAGGGGCCTGCCAGACCGCTTGCATTGGGAAGAAGGTTTTCTTCGGGTACGAAGGCTTCATCCAGCACAATTTCACCGGTAATACTGGCACGCAGGCTTAGCTTGCCTTCAATTTTGGGTGTCGAGAATCCTTCGGTGCCGCGCTCGACGATGAAGCCTTTGATCTTGCCGTCATGGGCTTCCGATTTGGCCCACACAACGGCCAGGTCTGCGATGGGACTGTTGGTAATCCACATTTTCTGGCCGGTTAGGCGGTAGCCGCCATCTACTTTTTTGGCGCGCGTGATCATGGAGCCCGGGTCAGAACCGTGGTCTGGCTCGGTCAGGCCGAAACAACCGACCCATTCGCCACTGGCGAGCTTGGGCAGGTATTTGCGTTTCTGCTCTTCGGAACCATAGGTTTCTATGGGATACATAACCAGCGATGACTGAACGCTCATGGCTGAACGATAACCAGAGTCGACACGCTCAACCTCACGGGCGATGAGTCCATAAGCGACATGGCCAATACCGGCGCCGCCGTATTCTTCAGCGACGGTTGGTCCGAGAAGGCCCATTTCGCCCATCTCCCTCATGATCTCCCGGTCAAAACGTTCCTCGCGGTAAGCACTGAGAACTCGGGGCTGCAGCGACTGCTGGCAGTAAGCATGGGCCGCATCACGGATCTGGCGCTCTTCTTCAGTTAATTGCTGCTCCAGCAGCAAGGGGTCGTCCCAATTGAAGCTTGCAAAGTTGGACATCTGTGTACTCCCGATTTATTTAATGCTCGTTATCTACTGGTGTTTGTGTTCCGGCGAACAGCCGCACCGGAGTTGTTGAGTCTTTATTGCCCGTTAACCAGCTGCGCAGAGGCTGGCAGTCGCTCTGCAGGCAAAGTTGCATGGGGCTTGTGAATGCTGAGTCCGGCAGGATCAGCTCAGGTATACCTAAGGAGGCAGCAGGGCGGCTGATCCACCAGCCATCGACCAGGCGGGCATCAGGTGCGGGCTCCATGCCCGCACCACTTTGCTGCACTGCTGATTCCACCAGCAAAAATTGCTTGCCCCTGAGGCGGTATTGTTCATACCAACCGCTATGTTCTACGGAGTGCTGCCACCGCAGGGTGAAACTATCGGTCTCAATACATCGAACTTCCATTGCTGCGGTTAGTAATCCGATACACAGCAGGTTCATATCAAACGGGCTCCGTAGAGAGGCTGTTGCCGCGTCGAACCTGGAACCAGTGCCAGGCCAGGAAGGCTGCCCCAAGTGCAAGTCCGATCTCGTCCGTAATCGGCATGGCGACAACCATGCAACCTGCTGCAGCAGTGGCCCAGAGTCTTTCCGGCCAGTTTAGAGGCGCATACAGATAACCGATGGCTGCCGCGCCCCAGAGTGCGATTGCAAAGACTGCTTTGAACGTTACCCAGGCGCTCATCAAGAGGCTGTCGCCCTGGAGCATTAGCGCCGGGGCGTATACCGCCATGAATGGCAACAGGAAACCGGCAATGGCAATGCGCAGACAGATCATCGAAATGCGCATGGCTGGGGCATTGGCGATGGGCGCAGCGGCAAAGGCGGCGAGTGCAACCGGCGGTGTAAGGTTGGCCATGATGCCGAAATAGAACACGAACATATGAGCGACGATCACCGGCACACCGAGCTGAACCAGCACCGGCCCGGCAATAGAGCTGGTAATGATGTAATTGGGAATCGACGGAATACCCATGCCCAATACAATGCAGGTCAGCATTGTTAGCACCAGGCTCAGAAACAGGCTTGATTGACCAATGTCGACGATAGCCGAGCCGATCGTAATGGGCAGGCCTGTCAGGGTCAGAATCGCGATGATTACACCGACCACGGCACAGGCAATACCGACACCGGTTGCACTGACGGCGCCTTGGGCAAGGCTGTCGAGACAGAGCTTAAGAGTGTCGCGGCCTCCCTTGAGAATAAGTTGCGGCAGGATAAGCACCCCAATCAGGGCGAAGATGGCGCCGGCGCCGTACTTAAAGAATGCCGAGCATGCCAGACCGACCATAATCCAGAAGGCTACCTTCATATAGGTTTGGCGCAATGGACCGGATAAGGCACTGCCGAGGATCAGCACAACCGTAAGCAGCAGGCCAATAGTACCGGCAAACAGAGGGGTATAGCCGCCAAACAGCAACCAGACCAGCGTCATCAGTGGCAGTAGCAGATACCAGCGCTCTTTCAGTGCCAGCAAAGGCCGGGGACATTCCGCTTTGGGTAAGCCCTTCAGGTTACAGCGGCCGGCTTCCAGGTGGACCATCCAGAGGACGGTCGCAAAGTAGAGCACAGCTGGAATGGCGGCAGCCTTGACCACATCTACATAGGGGGCGCCAATGGTTTCTGCCATGATGAAGGCAACGGCACCCATCACCGGTGGCATGATCTGCCCCCCCATGGAAGCGGTTGCTTCAACAGCACCGGCAAACGCGGGACGATAGCCAAAACGCTTCATGAGCGGAATAGTAAACAACCCGGTCGTTACTACATTGGCGATGCCTGAGCCGGAAATGGTGCCCATGATGCCGGAGGAAACCACTGCAACCTTGGCCGGGCCGCCTTTGGTGTGGCCGACAGTGCCTAACGACAAATCATTAAACAGGCCAACCATGCCGGCCTGCTGCAGAAAACTGCCGAACAGAATAAACAGAAACAGATAGGTCGATGACACGAAGGTGGGAATGCCGAAAATTCCCTCGGTGCCAAGGAAAAGTTGCTGCAATACCTGGTCAGGCGCATAACCTCGATGCCCCAATGGTTCGGGCAGGTACTGGCCGAACAATCCCCAGAGCAGGAATAGACCGCAGACCACAGCCAGACCAATGCCCATACAACGTCGAGCACCCTCGAACACCAGTGCAACCATCAGCGTGCCCACGATCAGGTCCTGGGTTTCCGGCAAGAAGCGCAGCATGATGTCCGCTTCAAAAATCCAGTGATAGAAACCGAGCGCAAACCCGGTTAAACCCAGAGCCCAGTCATACCAGGGAACCTTGTTCTGACCTGACCCGTTTGCCCGGTAGAGCGTTAGAGCCAGCAATATCAGGAAACCTACGTGAACAGAGCGCACCACCAGACTCGACAGCGGTGTGAACACGGCGGTGTACAGCTGGAACAGGGAGAAGGCAATGGCGATACAGTAAAGCGGTCGAATGAGCATGGCTGCGCGTGTCTCGACCTCCGGCGCCGTATCCGGCACCGGATGAGTGCTTGCATCCGTCATATTAATATCCGCAGATCATGGGGCCCCGAGAGGCCCCTGGCATTATTACTTGATCAAACCAACTTCACGGTAATACCGCTCGGCACCGGGGTGCAGAGGAATGGGCATGCCGTTCAGTGCATTTTCCAGCTTGATCTGGCGTCCCGCTGCATGAGCGGCTTCAAGGCGATCGCGGTTATCAAACAGCTCGCGAGCCATCTTGTAGGCAGTGTCATCTGCAACATTTGTGGAAGTAACCAGGAAGTTAACCACCGCCACGGTGGAGACATCGGTGTCCTGGCCATCGTAGGTTCCGGCAGGGATAGTGGTAGAAATATAGGCCGGGTTGTTGAGCGCTTTCGCAACATCAGCGCCAACCGGAACGATCGTGATATCCAGCGCAGTACTCAGGTCGCGAATAGATGCTACCCCAAGCCCAGCCGACTGCAGCGTTGCATCGATCTGACGGTTCTTGATCAACTCCACTGATTGGCCGAAGGGGAGGTATTCCACTCGGCTGAAGTCGTCGTAGCTCAGGCCGGCTGCACCAAATACCCGGCGGGCATTCAGTTCTGTACCAGAGCGGGGCGCGCCAACCGAAACGCGCTTACCTTTCAAATCCGCCAGAGATTTAATCCCTGAGGCTTTGCTCGCCACGATTTGAATGTAGTTGGGGTATATGGCGGTCAAGCCACGCAGCTTATCCAGTTTATTGGGAAAACCGGCTTCCTTGTCGCCATTCCAGGCTGAATTCACAGAGTCCCCCAGCGCAAATCCCAGTTCGCCTCGGCCAATTTGAATAAGGTTGAGGTTTTCCACGCTGGCTTTGGTGGACTGTACGGAGGCCTTTGCCCCCTCTATTTCATCGTTGTAGATCTTGGATAGTGCAACGCCCATTGGGTAGTACACGCCAGACGTACCACCGGTAAGCACGTTGATGTAGTCGGATGCCTGTGCAGACATGGAAAGAGCTGCCGTCAGAGTTGCGGCGCCCAGAGTTCGTATCAATCCTTTGGTTTGCATAGTCGTTGTCTCTGTTGGTTTGTTTTTATATCAGATCCAGCATGCAGCTCGGCTGTCAGGCCAAGTCTTAACTATACTATTTATACTAATAAATATAATTAAACAACCAAGATCGAAAAATCATCAAGTTTGTGGCAGGATGGACATCCCTCCAAAGGCACTCGAAAACATGCAAAAACAAGACTTTGAAGCCCCGCAACGTATCAAGCGCGCTGATCAGATAGTTGAATCCGTCAAGCAGTGGGTTGTTGTTAACGGCAAGCAGCCCGGTGACCGTTTACCCAATGAGCGCGAGTTGATGGAGCAGTTTGAATGCTCCAAAGGAACCGTGCGCGAGGCTCTCAAGTCGCTGGAAGTGCAAGGGTTGGTCAGAATCAAGACAGGACCCAACGGCGGAGCAGTGTTGGAGCGAGTTCCCTATGAAAAAGCCAGTCAGTTGTTGCGAAATTTTTTGCACTTCGACCAACCGACAGGGCCTGAAATTTACGCCTTGCGAACTCTGGTAGAGCCGGAGATAGCGGCTTTGGCGACGCCGCGACTGCAGGATGAGGATTTTGCTCGACTGGAGTCACTGGTTGCCTGTTGCGAGACGCCTGCAAGCAACTTTGATGAGCGAATGCAACAGCGTATAGCTGAACTGGAATTTCACGTTGTGCTGGCAGGGTGCTGCGACAATGCCATGCTTGCGTTCATTGGCCGTTTCCTGAACGACATGATTCGCGACCTGGTGATATTCAAAAAAGCACAGCTACCAGAGCAGCAGGAGTTTTCCTGCGCCAACCTGAACTATCACAAGCAGCTGATGGATGCTTTTCGCAAGCGCGATGCTGATCTCGCACGTGAATTGATGAGAGAGCACATGCAGTCTGCTGAACATTTCAACCGCGAACTGGAAGGGCAGCTGCAAAAGCACTTCCTCGCCTGAGCTGTCGATTTTTGCCAAATTTGCTGCCGAATATTGTCATGGCAGCAGTCTCGGTCCTGATTCACACTAAGGTTATTCCCTTATAAGCGCTGTCGTGTAAACGGCAGCCAAACGAATAACAAAGGTGTGAGTCATGGATTTCAAAAACGTACCTGCAATCGTAACCGGTGGTGCTTCTGGTCTGGGCGAGGGCGCTGCCCGTGCGCTGGCGGCAGCCGGTGCCAAGGTTGCCATCTTCGATCTGAATGAAGAGCGTGGCCGCGAGATCGCTGAAGAGCTGGGCGGTATCTTCGTACGTTGCGATGTGTCCTCTGCCGAGAGTGCTGAAGCGGCATTTGCCACTGCACGTGAAGTGCATGGTGCCTGCGGTATTGCGGTGAACTGCGCCGGTATCGCTCCGGCGGGCAAGATCGTCGGCAAGGAAGGCCCCATGCCGCTGGAGAACTTTGACAAGGTTATTCAGGTCAATCTGGTAGGCAGCTTCAATATTCTGCGTCTGGCCGCTGCCGATATGGCAACTCGCGAACCGAACGCCGATGGCGAGCGTGGTGTAGTGATTTCCACTGCCTCCATCGCGGCCTACGAAGGTCAGATCGGTCAGGTCGCCTACAGCGCGTCCAAGGGTGGCGTGGTGTCCATGACGCTGCAGGCCGCACGTGAACTGGCGCGTCAGGGTGTACGTGTGAACACCATTGCACCGGGCCTTTTCCTGACCCCGATGATGTCCGGCTTCCCGCAGGAAGTGCAGGACAGCCTGGCTGCCACTCTGCCGTTCCCGCAGCGTCTGGGTCATCCGGACGAGTACGGCATGCTGGTTGAACAGATCGTGAAGAACCCGCTGCTCAACGGCGAGACTATCCGTCTGGACTGTGCCCTGCGCATGGCACCGAAGTAAGCCGACGGACGAGCAAGACGCACGAGTATAAGAAGGTGAGCGAGATGAATGCAGCTGTAATCGACCAGGAAGAACTGGAACTCTTTCGCGAAATGGTGCTGCGCGCACTGGAGCGCGAAGTGGAACCTCACTACGAACAGTGGGAAAAGGACGAGATCACCCCGCGTGAACTCTGGCGCACCCTGGGCGAAGCCGGCCTGCTTTGCGTCGACGCCCCTGAAGCCCACGGCGGCTGCGGTGTGCCTTTTGAATACTCCGTGATGCTGGTCACCGAGATGGCGCGTCTGGGCTACGGTGCCCTGGCCACCAACGTAATGGTGCACTCCGATATCGTGGCGCCCTATATCGCCCATATCGGCAACGACGAACAGAAATACCGCTGGCTGCCGGGCATGGTGTCCGGTGACGTGGTTGGCGCCATCGCCATGACCGAGCCGGGTGCCGGCAGTGACCTGGCAGCGCTGCGTACCACCGCTGTACTGGATGGCGATGAGTACGTAATCAACGGCTCCAAGACCTTCATCACCAACGGCCAGCACGCCGACATGGTGATCGTCGCCGCCAAGACCGATCCGGCGGCCGGTGCCAAGGGCGTCAGCCTGTTCCTGGTCGACACCACGCTGCCGGGTTACAGCAAGGGCCGTAACCTGGAGAAGATCGGCCAGCACTCCGGCGATACCTCCGAGCTGTTCTTCGAGAACATGCGCGTGCCCAAGTCGGCCCTGCTGGGCGAAGAGGGCAAGGGCTTCATGTACCTGATGAAAGAACTGCCCCGCGAACGTCTGGTGATTGGTGCTATCGGTGTCGGCGCGGCCCGCGGCTCGCTGGATATGACCATCCAGTATGCCGACGAACGCACCCTGTTCGGCCAGAAGCTGAAGGAGTTGCAGAACACCCGCTTCCGTATCGCCGAGATGGAAACCGACTATCGCATCAACAAGGCCTTTATCGACCAGTGCATCGCTGAGTACTCCCGTGGCGAGCTGGATGCAGCGAGTGCGTCCATGGCCAAGTATACCGCCACCGAAATGCAGTGCCGTGTAGCCGATGGTTGCCTGCAGCTGTTCGGCGGCTACGGTTACACCACCGAATACCCGATCTCCCGTGCCTTTATCGACGCCCGTGTACAGCGCATCTACGGCGGCACCTCTGAGGTGATGAAGGAAGTGATCGCGCGTTCAGTACTCGGACGCTAACCGGGCGACGCTAAACAGTCGGATTGAAACGAATAACGCTTTACAAGAAAAAGACTTAACAGGAGCAACAGGATGTCAGACAACAGCATTGTGATTCTGGGCGCGGCCCGTACTCCCATGGGCGGCATGATGGGCTCCCTGAGCGACGTGCGCTCACCGGACCTGGGTGCCGTGGCCATTGAAGCGGCCATCGAGCGTGCCGGCCTGCAGCCGAACGATATCGACGAAGTGATCATGGGCTGCGTACTGCCCGGCGCACTGGGCCAGGCCCCGGCGCGTCAGGCCTCTCGCAAAGCAGGCATCCCCGATGCGGCTGGCGCGACCACCATCAACAAGATGTGTGGCTCCGGCATGAAAGCCGTGATGCAGGCGCACGACCAGATCAAGGCCGGCAGCGCTGACATCATGATCGCCGGCGGCATGGAAAACATGAGCCAGGCGCCTTACATGCTGCCCAAAGCCCGTGCCGGCATGCGAATGGGCCACGGCCAGGTGATCGACTCCATGTTCTTCGACGGCCTGGAAGACGCCTACGAAGGCGGCCTGATGGGTGTATTCGCCCAGCGCTCCGCTGATGATTTCAACATCACTCGTGAAGCGATGGACAATTTCGCCATCGGCTCCCTGAACAAATCCCTGGCGGCCATCGAAAACGGCTGGTTTAAGGACGAGATTGCACCGGTCACCATCAAGGGCCGCAAGGGCGACACCGTTGTTGATACCGACGAACAGCCGGGCAACGCCCGTCCGGACAAGATCCCGCAGCTGAAACCGGCATTCAAGAAAGACGGCACCGTAACCGCCGCCAACTCCAGCTCCATCAGCGATGGTGGTTCTGCACTGGTACTGGCCACTCAGGCCGAAGCCGACAAGCGCGGTGTTAAACCGGTTGCCCGCATTGTGGCGCACTCCACCCATGCCCAGCTGCCGGCTGAATTCACCATCGCCCCGATCGGCGCCATCCAGAAGGTGCTGGACAAGGCGGGCTGGAGCAAGGACGACGTGGATCTGTACGAGATCAACGAAGCCTTCGCCGTGGTCTCCCTGCTGGCGATCAACGAACTGGGCCTGGATGCCGACAAGGTCAACGTCTACGGCGGCGCCTGCGCCCTGGGACACCCGATCGGCTCCTCCGGCTCACGTATTCTCGTCACGCTGCTTAATGCCCTGAAGCAGCGCGGCCTGAAGAAAGGGGTTGCATCCCTCTGTATCGGTGGTGGTGAAGCGACAGCCGTCGCAGTCGAGCTGCTCTGATACGCCTTAACTTGCACATCTCTGCCTTTGAGGCCACCGATTGGTGGCCTTTTTTTCGTGTAGAGCTTGGGAAGCGCCCAGATAGCGAAACTGAAGGCGCACTGTACTAGTGCAGCATTAGTCTTTTTGGGCGTTGCTCTTTAGGTACAGCTTCGCTAAGTTTGAAGTACACCAGCAGGAAGTCGGTGTCCGCAATGACAGGGAAAAGGGGATGGGTCGATGGCAGGGATGGTTAGTTGTAGTTCTGTTGTTTCTCTTCTTCTTTTCGAGCCGTTTTGGGCTTGTTCTTTGTCATGCGTTGTATTGGGCGATACCCGCTGAGTCGGGAGCGTTGCGCGGATATACCTTTTTGCCTTTTGAACTTCTATGGGAATCAATAGGTTATGTTTTGATTTAAGGGTTAAAAGGTATACCCGATAATAATTATTATGAGGTCGAAGACCTCATAAACGGACTGTTAGGCAGAGGGAAAACATCGCATGGACCGCAAGGTTGTCGGGGTAGTCAACGGCTGGAATATACATCTGAATAGGAATGTTCATATGTATACCCACGACTTGGTGATGTCGAAGGACCAAAACCGATTCAGCATTCCCTGCGAAGATCTTCCCGCGAAAGAGAAGACGATTGGAGTCTGGCTGCACGAGTTAGAGGCGCCAAAGGAACTCGTTAGAGAGCTTGCACAGGCTCTTCTGAGTTGGTCCAACACATTAGATGAGCTTTTTCATATTTATGAGAGCCGGGACAAGCTCCTGGCAAACGAGGAAAGGCCTAACAAGTGACTGTGGTGTCCAGCATAAATAATCAGGCTGTTCTATGACGCCAAAGCTCTTCGTTTTTGAGCATGGTATTCAGCACCACAATGAGCTTGCGCATGCAGGCAATGATGGCCACTTTGGGCAGTTTACCTTGGGCTTTCAGGTGCTCGTAGAAGCGTTTGAAGATAGGGTTACATTGGATGGATGACAGCATCGCCATGAACATGACCGTACGGATACGGTGACGGCCTCCGCGGATACGCCGTTTACCATTCCAGGTGCCGCTTTCTCGGTTCATGGGTGCGACACCGACAAGCGCGGCGATCTCTTTACGGTTGAGATTGCCAAGTTCTGGCAGCTCGCTGAGTAAGGTGTACGCGAGGACTTTACCGACACCTGGCACGCTGGTCAGGATCTCGGTTTTGGTACGCCAATGCTTGACCTGTATAACGGCTTCATCGATCTGTTTGGTGATAGTCTTTATCTGAGTTTC